>NZ_JBEPOI010000001.1:0-689389 GCF_040546695.1 Rhodococcus sp. OAS809
CCGACGCTTCGCGTCGGGAGACGGGAGCGAGTCGCTTCGCTCCCCGCCAGGGAGCCGCTGCGCGGCTCGCAGTGGGTCGAGTGCCGTTGCCGTCGATCGAGTCGCTTCGCTCCTCTGAATTCCGAATCTTGGTTCTCACCAAACGAATTCATCGCAACGTTTGAACCAGTACCCGACACCCGAACGAGGCTGGGGAGGAGGGGAAGGGTCACAAAAAGCGCCCCGTCTCGCGTCCACTGCCTCGTCATCATCATGCTCCCAATCATACACCCCCACCCACCAAACCGCAAAACAACCCGAAAACACAAAACACCGAAATCCGCACCACCACAACACCATTCGACGTTCATAAAAACACCACCGTGCACAACCCACGAAACAAACCCAACACCAACCGAATACCGAAACCCACTGACACACAACAACATTCAAAAACACCCAAACCGAGCCTCACAACACCCCCACACCACCCGACACCACTCCCCCACACCACCCAACCCGAACACCCGCCGGCCCCCCCAACCGCAGCCATCGCCTACCGGCGCGGCACCAACAACGAGAAGGCACCTCGTCAAAGGCAGCAAACGACCACGGCTGAACGACGCACAATTTGGACCGACAGCTTGCTGATGGCGCCTTCCACATACAGTTACCCCGTGAGCATCGCGATCTCGTGGTGCAGAAAGGCGATACCGAAGTGTGGCCAGATAACGAGACCGACCGTGACTTCCTGAACTTCGAAGGGGTTGCAGATACCGTCGCTGAGATGATCGTGCAAGCTGAAGGCCGCCCGATATCGGTCGGTGTCTCAGGCGCTTGGGGCGTAGGTAAATCATCCTTGATCAAGCTGACGAAATCCTCGCTTAAGAAACATCAGCCAACACAACCTGCTCCATCAAAATTTGTCTTCGTCGATTTCAACGCGTGGCTTTATCAAGGATTTGATGACGCCCGAGCCGCTTTGCTTGAGGTAATCGCCAGTAAACTTGCCGAAGAAGCACAAGCACGGAAAACCGGTATGGACAAGGCGAAAGAATTCCTTCACCGGGTTCGATGGTTTCGTCTGGCAAAGACATTGGCGGTTCCCACCGCCGCAGTTGCAGTTGGGCTTGTTGGAGACGTGACTGGCCTGGTCTCAGCTGGCCTGAATGGAGAGATTGATGCCGAGGGCCTGCAACGGGCCGAGACGACAGGCGCTGACCTCGCCGAAGCCGGCCGCTCGATACTTGATCCGAGAATCATCTCCTCCCCTCCGCAACAAATACAAGCGCTTCGTGATTCTTTCGAGAACACACTTACCGAGTTGCGCATCACTCTCGTTGTCCTCATAGACGATCTTGACCGCTGTCTACCGGGAACTACGATCTCTACGTTGGAAGCAATACGCCTGTTCCTCTTCATGGAGAACACTGCGTTCGTTATCGCCGCCGACGACGGGATGATCAAACACGCTGTCAAGAGGCACTTCGCGGGTCTTGAGGACGACGTTCTGGTGACCAACTATTTTGACAAGCTGATTCAAATTCCGATTCGAGTTCCTGGCCTGGGGACGCAGGAAGTGCGCGCGTACATGATGATGTTGTTCGTGGAAAACAGCAGTATCGATCAGCAACAGAAGGACGTCATTCGAGACGCGATAGCTGGCCGACTGCGCGAGTCGTGGAGGGGGAAACGCGTCGATCGGGCTTACCTTGCCTCGTTGGATCTCGAATTGCCACCTGCGCTGATTGCAAAGTTGGAGACCGCAGAACGGCTCGCGCCGCTCATGACAACAGCTCAGAGAATTGCTGGGAACCCTCGCCTGATAAAGCGATTCCTCAATGCTCTGTCGATTCGGATGTCCATCTCATCTGCTCAAGGTGTCGGGGTGGACGAAGCAGTCTTAGCTAAGCTTCTTTTATTTGAACGCCTCGCCCCGCCTGCGCTGTACACCGAACTGGCGACCGCCGTCAATGCGGACCCCGATGGGAAACCCACCTTCCTGACGGACTGGGAGAGCCGAATCGCTGCTGGAGAATCTGTGAGCTTGCAAGGCGGATGGGACGACGGTTTCATCCGAGAATGGCTGACATTGCCGCCCAGTCTGGCTGAGGTAGACCTTCGGGGCGCGCTCTACGTCAGTCGAGAACACGCTCCAATGATTACCGCTGCCGACCGTCTCTCGTCCGACGCAGCAGGGATCTTGACAGCTCTCCTCGAAAGTCCGGGAGAAAGCGATGCTTTGAAAGATCAGTTGCGGGCTGTATCACGTGCGGAAACCGGCATCATCATGGATCGTTTGCTCGCAAAGGCACGACAAGAGCAGGAATGGGGAGCCCCCGATATCCTTCGCGCTTGCATCACCGTCGCAGACGTTGACCCGGGTCAAGGCTCAGCACTAGCCGGTTTCTTGATCGAACGTCCCGGAGTTCAGATCCAACCGAGTATCGTCCCTCGAATCACCGGTCTCAGCTGGTCTTCCGATGTTCTCAAGCATTGGAAGGAATCCGCAGATGTCAGTGGCCCTGTGAAGAACGCGATCGAAAATCGAGGTGCTTAATGGGCACGTCGCAAAGCAGTAGCGGGCCAGGTTCATCAGTCTCACTGGTACCTCCCTGGGCGGACGACGCCCAGTCGCAGGTCGAAAGTTTGGACGGGGATAGTTCAGCGGCGGAAGAACATCCGGCACAACTACCTCCGGCACCATTGGCCCCACCGCGCCGTTTCCGTGATGCGCGACGGAGTCTGGGCAGGTTCGCGGGAACAGGAGCCAGACGCGATCTGGAGCGCGCGCTCGCCCACTACGTTAGCCAGGGGTACGGCGGCAGCAGCACCATGGCCCGCCGACTCGGGGCCACGTCAGCCAATGCTGCCCGTCTCAACCAAGTACTTTCATCAGGTATTCAACCGGACGGGACCGCGCTTCGCGATGAGACTCTAGCAACCGGTTCCAATGCCGACGTCGTCATGGACGCCATCGTCGAGGCGGTACGTCCTGTCGATGGAACACAAGATAGCGAAGCCTCACGCAAAGCGATGCGCGATGCTCTTTCCGATCTTCTGGATCGCTATCCAACAGCTGACTTGCTGACGTTAAATGACATGCAGCGTCAGTTCGTGATCGAGCGCTACGCTGCTCTCGATGTCTACGGACGATTTTGTCTCGACTTACAGAAGTCGTTGATGCACAAGGCTCCTGATGCCGCGACAGCCTTGAACAGGTTGAAACAAATCCGAGCGTTCATCACGGAGCACGTTGCCGCGTCGTTCAGATCGATTCGCGAAAAAGGACTTCCTGCAACAACTCACAGCCTCTCTAGGCTTACCAAGGAAGCGCTTCGGGAAACTCTCGGCGTGTTTGAGGAGTATCTAAGATGAAGTTCACAAGCGGACCATCGTCGTCGAGTGCGAACGATTCCGGCGATAGCGCCGTACCTGTCGTTCTTTTTGGACGTTCTTCTCTACCTCACGTTGTGAGCGCTGGGGCCTCCGTCGGCGAGACCTTCCGTCGACGTGAATTGCTACCGTCTCCCCTGGCGTGGGACTTCCTGTCGATCGCGCTCTCGATCGTCGCCGCTGACGGTGTAGTCAAACGCGACGAAAGTCCTGACGGATGGACACGAGAATTCGACATGCAGATCGCTGTCAGCGATCTCGATATATGGACGCAGCAAGTATCGGCATTGTCGGATGCCTTTGCGTTTCTCACAACCGACCGGTGGCGGTTGACATTCACCGGCGGTGCCAAACATCCAGATCCTCCGAAGAAACCAAGGTTTCCTGCTACCGATGCGGTCGCTCTACTCTCCGGTGGCCTTGACAGCCTCGTTGGCGCCATAGATCTGAGTGCTCAAGGAAAACGCCTCCTCCCGATAAGCCAGACGGTACGAGGAGACCGTGCCACGCAAAAAAGATTCGCAGCCTTGGCCGGGGCGGGAAGCGAGCATCTGCAGCTCAATCACAACGCAAACACACCCCGCTTTGCCAAGGAAACATCGCAGCGGTCACGTTCGTTGCTCTTTCTGGCGTTCGCCACTATTGCTGCTACGGCTACGGATCGCTATCACAGCGGCGGAACAGTGCCTATCTACATCTGCGAAAATGGGTTCATCGCGATGAACCCGCCTCTCACGGGGGCGAGAGTGGGAAGTTTGAGCACTCGAACCGCACATCCACACTTCCTCGGATGCATTCAAGAAATATTTGACGTACTCGGCCTACGTATCGAGATCAGAAACCCCTATCTCGAGAAGACGAAGGGTGAAATGCTCCGTGGATGCCTCGACCAGGACCTACTTGCAGCCGAGGCATCGAATTCGACCAGTTGTGGACGATACCAACGATTCAACTACACCCACTGTGGACGTTGCATTCCCTGCCAGATTCGACGTGCCTCCTTCCTTGGCTCCGAACTTACCGACGAGACGAAATACGTTTACGAAGATCTGGGAAGAACCGATGAGGATCACGCTGGCTTTGACGATGTGCGCTCAGTGGCCATCGCCCGGCTCATAACACGGGATGAGGGAATCAGCCGTTGGTTGGGACCCTCACTGAGCTCGCCGCGGATTTCCAATCGCCAAGCACTGCAGGACATGCTCGACCGCGGACTCAACGAACTGAGCGCCCTTCACACGCACTACGCGATCTTATGATCGACTTCCACTGCCACCTCGATCTGTACCCGGACCCCCAGGATATGGCAATTGCAGTGCAACACAGCGGCATCGGCCTTCTGTCTGTCACGACCACACCTTCAGCCTGGCCAGGAACCTCCCGCCTGGCACATCAACGACCAGCGATCCGGACCGCACTTGGCCTCCACCCACAACTTGCTCACGAGCGCAAAAATGAGCTCCACTTGTTCGACAAGTACCTCAGTGAGACTCGATTTGTCGGAGAGATCGGGTTGGATGGCTCACCCGCTCTCCGCCACGCAAGGAACGACCAACTTCAAGTATTCGAACACATCCTCGCTGCGTGCAATCGCGCTGGAGGAAGAATTCTCTCGATCCACAGCCGCGGAGCCGCATCTGCGGTATTGGATTGCCTCGAGCGGTACGATCCTTCGAATATCCCTGTCTTTCATTGGTTCTCGGGGACGGTAACCGAACTCAAACGCGCCATCGACAATGACAGCTGGTTCAGTGTCGGCCCCGCGATGCTTGCTGGCGCGAAAGGCAGGAACCTTGTAGCAAAGATTCCACAGAATCGGGTACTTCTGGAAACCGACGGGCCATTTGCCAAATCAAGGAATTCACCTCTAAATCCCTGGGACATCGCACTCGCACGGCAAGAGTTAACACAAGTCTGGAACCTCGACGAAGACCGTGTAACTCGCATACTGACAGAGAACGAAAAGGCAATACTTCGATGAATGCGTGCCACACCAACCGAACCCAACACCAGCCTTCGCAGCCGAAAAACAGATTTACTAGGAGCCTCAGACGGAAGAGTGTGAACGACGATTCGAAAACTAGTGATGTGCACCGAGTTTCGTGGAATCGTGACATTTGTCTTCAGGCTACGGGTTGACGTGTGACGTGTACGTTCTCGAACTCGATCGGTGTCAGCATCCCGAGCGCACTGCGCCGACGTTGCCGGTTGTGGAAGATGATCTCGATTGCTTACTGCGAGATCGGAGGCGGGCGCGTTCGGTTTCGGTGGTCCCGCCCCAAACTCCGTACTGCTCGCCGTGACCCTCAGCGTGGGATCGACATTCCTCGATTACCTTGCAGCTGACACAGATTCGACGCGCATGGGACTCTCGGCGCACTCTGTCTTCCCTGGTCTCGTCTTCTCGTGAGAAGAAAAAGTCGGGCCCGAAGAATTTGCATTCTGCGTCGTGCCGCCAACCCCACGCCTTGGTTATGGGGAGCAACTTCGTATGGTTCGGCATGATCTCGCTCGTGTTACTCGATTGCGGGGAGACGTTGTTCCGCTAGGTTCGGCGCCCGCTGCCACCAGGCTGGTGACGATGCAGTCCCCGCGGGTACAGTCATCGGTTGCTCTGCCTTGTCCGCCTCGCACCCGAAGAGGTGTCAAGAGCCCTCATCACTCCTGCCCTCTACTACTGAAGCGGGGATTGCGGCAATGGCCACGCCATCGTCGAGTCGGCTTCGGCAATCGTTTGCGGTGCTCCGGACGGGGGCCATGCCTTCTCGTCGTACGCTTGCTTGCGTTTGGACAAACGCTCATTCGGACTATCGAACGGCCAAATGTGGATGATCCGATCAACGCCGTCGAGTGCATACATGACGACGGTGACGGGATCGATGGAATGCCTACGCGGTAACGCTGTCCGCCACCCCGTGATGGTCGCCGGCAGCCCACCCGGGATCAGACGGTAGTCGCGGATCTCGTAGACGGGACCGTGAGATCCGGCGGTTACGGTCGGGACGAAGGGGAAGGCTGTGAACGTCTCGACGGACAGTGAACGCACCGAAAGTACCTGGGAAAGCGGATGGCCGTGGAGGCGTTGCCGGTGACGAGCGTCCAACAGTGTGTCGATCGTGTCGAATTGTCGTAGAACCCAGATCCGTCCCAATCTGCCGTTCTCCGACGACCACCCACCGAGATACTCTCCACCGTCGTCCGCGCTCAAAGCCCAGGCGTCGGTGTGTTTCGCTACCTCGGCCTGATCCACCAGGGCGAATTGCACAGTGGTCCACTCATATCGGACTGCTGTGATAACAGCTGGCTGGTCCTGGCCTGTGATCGCTTCGAGCTGTTGTGGATTCACTTCTGTTTGTCCTTCTGATCCTGTCCTGCGCTCAGTCATTGTGTGCCACGCGCCCCCGCAACGGGCGTCGAACATATGCCCATCTGCTTGACCTGTTTGTCTCGGCCGATCAATGCAAGTCCTTCGCGCTGTGACCTGTTTCGAGCCGATGTGCACTGCACTGAGGTATTTCGCAGCGTCTGCGCTGGCGACAGTGCAGTGGCACACGACTCGCTCCATTGAGCAGCGTTTCTCTGTTTTGTAGACGCGCAGCCCCATAAATGACGGGACCTCAGTGCGCCGCCGGCGCGCTTCGTCGAATCTCTTCTCCCCATTGCTCTGGGGTTACGGCTGCACACCAGGATCATGTGCCATGACACTCGATCGTGCGCTCCTTTTGCGCGGCACTGCCGTGTGAGGGGCTCGCACCTGAGACGCTCGGGGCTTACACGAGAACGGCAGTCAATTTGTCGTACACGGTCTCTTGCACTTCGATGTCGCCTTGGGCGATCTGGGCATCCCGGTGGGCGCTGGATCGTTCGAACGGCACGCGCACCGGCTCTGTCGAATCCAACGGGCGGGTTGTTCTGATGCTGTCCGCGTAAGCCGCTGCGCGGCGCTTGAAGTCATCGGGGTCTGTGAATAGGGCGGGGTCCCATACCGAAAGGAAGAAGCCGCAGTCGGACAAACCGACCGGCGCCGCTGCGGCTCCGGTGAGCATGCCCAGAAGTTGGACGGTCAGCGCGAGACCGGATCCACGATGTCCTCCCCAGACTGTGAACGCACCCGCGAGAGCCTCGGAGGGGTCGAGGGTGGGAGAACCTGATGCGCTGTACGCCAGTCCGCCGCTCAGGGGGTGTCCGAGACGTTCATGGAGCATCACTTCTGCCAGTGTGATGGACGAGGTGCCGATGTCCCAGATCAGGGGCGCCCCGGCTGTCGGGAACCCGAAAGCAATGGGGTTGGTGCCGAACCTGCTTTCGGTACCTCCATGTGGCGCAACCACGTGGGGGCCGCTTCCGGCGATAACGCCGACCAGCCCAGCGGCGGTGATCTGCTCGAGGTAGTAGGAGAACATCCCGGTGTACCAGGTCTGATTTGCTCCGACTGCGGCGATCCCAGTGGTGCGGGCTTTGGAGAGGGCGATCTCGGTTGCGCGTTGAGCCACCAGGTATCCGACTTGATCTCCTCCGTCGATGCTGGCGGATACGGGGGTTTCTCGGATTATCGTGATGGGACGCGGCGGCTGCGGTATCTGCCTTTTGCGTTCGATGATCGAGAGAGCTCTGGCGAGACCGCCGTAGGACAAACCACGCAACTCGCAGTCGAGGAGGTGGTCGGCGATCACTGCGGCTTCGGTTTCGCTGTGGCCGCATGAGGTCATGGCGCGATGCGCGAGATCGTGTGCCTGGGAGATTGTAAGTTTCATGCCGTGCTTTCGACAAAGAGTTGCGGGATTGATGTGAATGGGCAGCGCTCGTTCACGATGGAGCGGTGGCGTTCTTGGCCGTTGTGGCAAGGTCTGCGGCCATCAGCGGTGGCTGGACGGCCAGTACGCGCCGAACCCACAGAGCGGCGACTGCGCTCAACGCGGCTGACGCGATCAGAATGAACGCTGGCGCCTGCCCATTTCCGGTGATGTTGACCAAGAACTGACTGAGTGGCAAGGCGGTTCCGCCCAGAATCGCAGCGACGAGTCCGTACCCGACCGCGAAGATGGTTCCGCGTACCTGTGCGGGAACGACCTCGACGTAGGTGACCGGAACGATTGACGAATAGAGAACGGGTCCGACCGAGAGCAGTACAGCGAACAGGAGAACCGTGCCGATGCTGCCGGCGTGAGCGAGCGCGGCGAAGAGGGGGTAGGACACGAGCATGACCGCGATACAAATCGTCAGCAGTGGACGCCAGCGGCCCCAACGGTCGGTGATGCGTCCGCCGACGGGGATCAGGCTCAGACCGACGATGAGCGAGATGACTGTGACGAATGTTGCCTGAGTGCGGGTGTACTCGAGCGAGATTATGTAGGTCTGAAGGTAGGTGTAGACCATGTAGATCCCGATCATGTGCAGCGCGCCGATGAGGAAGATCAACACGACGAGCGGCCAGAAGCGCGTGAAGGCGTCGCGGGTCGGGGTCTCGGAGGTTTCCTCTTTACTTTCGAGCGCTGAAAATTCTGGTGTTTCTCCGAGCTTGGAACGCATGTACAGGCCGATCAAACCCATGGGCAGGGCGAGAAGGAAGGGCAGACGCCACCCCCACGATGTCAGTTGTTCACTGGTCAAGGTGGCATTGATGGCCAGCACTACGAGGGCGGCGAGTAAGAACCCCGCGATGCTGCCGAACTGAACTCGGCCGGCCATCCGTCCGCGCACACTATGCGGAGAAAACTCCGCCGCATAGATCACAGCGGCGCTGAATTCGCCGCCGGCGGCCAGTCCCTGGAGAAGGCGCAGGATCACCAGCAGTATGGGTGCAGCGATTCCGATGCTTTCGGCTGTGGGTAGCAATCCGATGAGCGGGGTGACGATAGCCATCAGGATCAGAGTGATGATCAGGGTGTTGCGGCGTCCGATGCGGTCGGCGAGGGGACCGAAAACGAACGATCCGAGGGGTCTGACCACGAAGGCGGCACCGAAAATGGCAAAGGTCGACAGAAGCGCGACTCCGGGCGTGGCTTCTGGAAAGAACAGGTGCGCAAGGACTGTCGCCAGAAATCCGTACACAGCGTAGTCGTAGGTTTCGACGGTGTTACCGACTGTCGCAGCAATTGTCACTCGCCTGAGTAGGCGTCGATCGTGCGGTGTCATGGACGGGGGTGCAGATGTGTTCACCGTGCTCCTAGGTTTGCGATTCTGTGGGTGAACGCCCGATCCCCAGCGGGCGTGTTGTGGCCTACGCCACTATAAGCGTGCTTACATTAGAACAGCAAGCGTATGTTTTGGAAGCGACTTAGGCAGAAGGTATGACTGCCCTCTGCGGTTGGCCAGATCAGACGGCACACGTGGTCGGAGAGGATTGATCCGCTGACCGAGCACTCTCGCGGAGCTCAGACGGTCCGCACACAATCTCTCCCAACGCGCCGGCCTGGCGTCGCCCATCATCGAGAACGCCGGATCCAGGGGCCGTTTGCTGATGTTCTTTGACCAAAAACAAACTCACTGCTATAACCGCAGCATGCTTATGTTCGACCTCCCCTTCACGGAAACTCGGTAGCTGGTTCGGCCGCTCAGTCCCTTGTCCT
The DNA here is from genome assembly GCF_040546695.1 of Rhodococcus sp. OAS809. Lineage (NCBI taxonomy): Bacteria > Bacillati > Actinomycetota > Actinomycetes > Mycobacteriales > Nocardiaceae > Rhodococcus > Rhodococcus sp. OAS809. Next base: position 9,945 of record NZ_JBEPOI010000001.1, read on the forward strand.
GCAAGCGGTTCAGCCTTGCAATGACCCTCACCCCATGAACCGATCCGGCAGGTCGTCGAACGAGTTCAGCCCTTCCAATTTTCTTTCTCATCAAACTTTTTTCGCGGCAAAGAGAGGCCCCCGACATGGAACGCAACGTGAACCCGCCCCCCGGCAGCACCGGGGCCCTTCGAAGACGGCCCCTTCACCGATGACGATTCTCAAGCACACGTCGAATCCACAGGAACGTCGAAGCAGTAAGTGGCTACTGCCGGGTGCACACATGGAGAGTTCGGTCGAGCCGGACCGACAATGTCGCTTCTATATGACAACACCGATCCCCGAGCCTGGCCTCGCACTCTTACGAGCAGCCGGGCACGTCCATATCCCCGATGAACCTCCCAACCCGGCTCAGCTCCACGCCGCTTGCACATCCGGCGAGTTCGACGTGATCGTGGCACAACTCAGCGATCGATTCGAGTCGAACCTGTTGGCATCGGCAAGGATTCGCGGAATATCGAACTATGCGGTCGGATTCAACAACATCGAGATTCCCGCGGCCACGGCAAACTCCATCATGGTCGCCAACACTCCGGACGTGCTCACCGATGCGACGGCCGACATCGCTTTGGCGCTGATGCTGGCCACGTCGCGGCGTATCGTCGAAGCAGACGCTTTCGTTCGAGCAGGCCACTTCACAGGTTGGCACCCCACTCTGTTGCTCGGCCGAGATCTTGCCGGAAGAACTCTCGGACTCGCCGGCTTTGGACGTATCGCCCGTGCCACCGCCCGTAGGGCACTCGCGTTCGGCATGAATGTTGCGTTCTGTCCCAGACCCCCGCATGACCGGGCTGTCAGTGAAGACGAGCTGACCGAGTTCGGTGGGCGTGTTCGGCACACGGATTGGGACGACCTGGTCGTATCCAGCGATTACCTGTCTCTGCACCTCCCGCTCAACGAGCAAACCCACCATCTGGTGGATCAATCGGTTCTCGAGGCAATGCAGCCGTCGGCAATTCTCGTCAATACCGCGAGGGGGGCCATCGTGGATGAAGCCGCCCTTGTCGAAGCGCTCCGATCGGGCGTGATCGCCGCAGCCGGCCTCGATGTCTACGAGGACGAACCCTTATTGGCCAGTGGGCTCATCGAGCTGCCCAACGCCGTGCTTCTCCCTCACATAGGTAGTGCCACCACCAGCGTGCGATCGAGAATGGCTGAGCTGTGCGCGACCAATGCGGTGGCGATGGCGCAGTCCAGACTTCCACCGCATGCCGTCAACCCCGACGCTTGGCAGCGATGACGTGTGCGTTGCTCGGGCCACTCAGAGGTGCATGCCACAGATGAAGGTTTCTCCGAACCTGCCTGGAAGGCAGAGACTCTGGAGGTAACTCTCGACCTACAGGAGAGCGAGAAGATCACAACGAAAGGACGTCCGATGGACCTATCCGTACGCGCCTCGGCACGTGCCCACACTTCGGCGCACCCCCGGGCCGCATCGCGCCGGCCGGCTCGACATCGTCAGCTCAGGGCGCGTAACTCTGTCTCGACTGCCAGAGCGCACTTGCGAAGCGATTGTTCCAGAACTGTGACGCCGGAATCATCGAGCTGCTCGGTCAGCGTCTCGTTGATTTTGAGGACTTCGGCGTCCATGTCGTTCAGTGCGGCCCTGCCTGATTCGGTCAGCGACAGTGAAATTGCGCGCTCGCTCTCCGGGTGCGGGCTGCGCTGAACGAAGTCGCGCTCTTCGAGTTGCGCGACCAGTCGCGTCATTGTCTGGGGGCGCACGAAGCACCGCCGAGACAGTTGAGCGAGAGACAAATTGGGCCGATTCTCCAGCGTCTTCATCGCCGCATACCCCGACAGCGACATGTGCCAGTTCGCGAGCCGCTTGTTGCCGATACGGGTCACCGCACGCTCGAGTCTGAACACAGCGTCGAGCAAGTACATAGGGTCGGCCATGTCAGGGACGTCGGATGCAGCCGACTCAAGCGTCATGATCTCGAGCTTATCTGCCGCAGTGACCACCGCTGCCCATGCTGGCCAGTGCGCATGTCGAGACTGATAACAGCTGATGAGCGATCTTCCAATCCCGAACACCTCTAATAGGGAAGCAAGCTGCGATTTTGGTGCCGGAGAGGGGCGCCGACGCACAAGAAATATTAATCCGCAGATCGAATGGAGCGAAGATGGGCGTGTCTTGCGTTGGAAGCACAGACGACTTTTCGATAGACCCCGTAGGCGGTGCGCTTCCGCTGTGTGACGCCTGCCGCGAACTCTCTCGCTGCCGAATGGGCATGACTAGGGTCACCTACCAGGCCGACGGCTCGGTAGATATCGAAGTAAGTTGCGACCGGCAGTATCGCGGCGGACCGACGGTGGCGCACGGGGGTTGGATCTCGGCCATTTTCGATGATGCGCTCGCCGTGGCGGTTCTGCAAGCAGACGCCAAAGTGGTCACGGGAGAACTCTCGGTCCGATACGTGCGCCCCGTCCCGATCGAACGGCCCCTACTCATCACCTCCCGGATTGCAGGACATGACGGACGAAAGTGGTTCGTCGAGGGATCGATGGCTCTACGCACGCCCGGCGCGCCTGTACTCGCGACGGCGCATGCGATTTTCCTCTCTCGCAGCGCAGACCATTTCGTCCGCCACCAGCAGTGGCTCGACGCTCAATCGAACGCCCATTCCGGCCGGCACCAGGACCAGACCACCGATTGACAAATCGTAAGCATGCTGCCTTAATGGAAGCATGCTTACGAATGTGGGGGCGGTCACCGCTCAGTCCTACCGTGACCTGTTCCGCAATGTGCCAGGTCCCATCGTGGTCGTGACCGGAATGCAGGACTCGATTCCACACGCGACCACCGTCAGTTCCTTCAGCAGCCTGTCACTGGACCCGATGTATGCACTGGTCAATCTGGATCTGACCTCGCGATTGCTTCCCGTGATCGAATCGACCGGGAAGCTGGGCATCAATCTCCTAGCCGAGAACCAGAAATGGATCGGCATGCTGTGCGCAACCAAGTCCGACGACAAGTTGACAACCATTTCATGGTCGAAAAGCGCAGGCACACCTCGCATCTCCGATACCGCGGGATGGCTGGGGTGCAATGTAGAACGGCTGATCGAGGTCGGTGACCACAAGATCGTCGTGGCACGGCCGGTCGAAATCGACGTGACTGCCCGATCCCCGCTGGTGTATCACGAGGGCGACTTCCGGTGCATCGGCCCCTCCGCGAGCTGACCTGATCCGCCGATCGACTCCGACATTCACATATTCCCCGAAAGGTAATTCCTCATGGTCAACATCTTCACCGGCCTCCAGCCACTCGAACCCGGCGAAACGGACCCCACCGAGTTGCTGCAGCGTGCAGCGGCGATGAACGACTCCGCCGCAATCGACCGCGTTCTGGTCGGCTACTCCTCCATCTGGCCGCACAATCACGCGACGGCACCGTTCATGACCGCGCTGACCGACAAACTCTCGCCGATTGTTGCGCACCGACCCGGAGTGATGCATCCCACCGCCGCAGCCCGTTACTTCGCCACGCTCGATGTGCTTGCTCGCGGACGACTCGCCATCAATCTGGTGACCGGAGGGTCGGACAAGGATCTACGGCGCGAGGGCGACTACACCCCCAAGGAAGAGCGTTACGACCGGGCGAGTGAATACCTGGATGTGATGAAGGCAGCCTGGAGCAACCCCGATTCGTTCGACCACGACGGAAAGTACTACCGCGCAGATGCCGTCAAACAACTAGTTCGACCCCGGAACGGGCACGTACCTATCTTCATGGGAGGAGAAAGCGATGCCGCCGTCGACTTCGGAGCACGCCACGCCGATCTCTACATGCTGTGGGGTGAGCCGGTAGCGGGAACGAAGGAACGCATCGAACGCGTCAAAGCGGCAGCACAAGGATACGGCCGCTCCATCGAGTTCTCGCTCAGTCTCCGTCTTTTCGTCGGTGATACCGACGACGAAGCATGGGAAGCGGCCCGTGCCGTTGAACGAACGATCCTCGAAGCGCAGGGTTCGAACAAGTTTCTACGCTCCTCGTCGACGGACAAGTCGGTCGGGCCGCGAGCGCCAGCTCGCACTCACCGACGAAGAACTCCACGACGACTGCTTCTGGACCGGGCTGGTCAAGCTCCTGGGCGGCTTCGCCAATTCAGCCGCCCTCGTAGGTACCGAAGATCGGATACTGGAGGCGTTGTCGAAGTACGTCGACCTGGGTGTATCGACCTTCCTGCTGACCACCGGCGCCGAAGCGTCCTGGGATCCCTCTCTCGAGGACCTGGCGTTGCGCATCAAAAAAGAACTCTGACCAGATCTCTTCCGACACGACGCGGGGACAGTACGCGTGGTGATGGTGGGAACACTTCCTATGAAAGGGAGACACGTATGACCTCTCGAGACCTCTTCGACCTCGGAGGAGGAACCGTAGGTGGATTGCTCTCGACGCGCGCTGCCAGTATGCCGGACAAAATCGCGGTGCTCTGCGGCGAGCAATCGCGAACCTACACCGACATGGACCGTGCAGCTACCGTCGTGGGTTCAGCGCTGTTGGCGTTGAACTGCACATTCGGTGATTCGGTGGGGATCTTTCTGTCCAACCGACTCGAGTATCTCGAAACCTGGATGGGCACTGCGAAGGCGGGGCTCGTCCAGGTTCCCATCAATACCGCGTACAAAGGTGGCTTCCTCGAGTACGCCCTCGGACACACCGAGGTACGAGTTCTGGTCACTGAATCGAGGTTGGGAGAGGCACTCGCTGCTGCCCTTCCTCAGCTCGCTGACACCGTGCATGCGGTGGTGTTCGTCGACTCGATCCCTGCTTCAGTTCGCCGCACCGGGGTGACCGTGCTGACCTGGGATGAGCTGGTAGCACTCGGCGACCGCGACCATCAGTTCCCCCCAGTGGAACCTTCCGACATCACCGCCATTCAGCTCACCTCGGGCACCACGGGAAAGAGCAAAGGCGTGGTAGTGCCGCATCTACATAACGTCATCGCCGCCCGCGAAGGTGCCCTGGCGATGACGACCACCCGACGCGACCGGCTCTACACGTGCCTGCCCCTCTTTCACGGCGCCGCCCAGGTCAACATCTTTCTACGCGCGGTGTACGCGGGCGCGACAACGATCCTCTCGACCAGGTTCAGTGCCAGCCAATTCTGGGACGAGATCCGCGCGAGCGGTGCCACAGAATTCAACGCGCTGGGCTCGATCCTGCCGATGCTGCTGGCACAACCCCCGAGCGAGCAGGACCGCGCTCACGACGTAGAGCGTGTCTTCGCCGCACCAGCACCTCCGGATGTCCTGTACTCCTTCGAGGAACGCTTCGGTGTTCACATCGTGGAGGGCTACGGATCCACCGAAATCAAGAACGTCACCTACAACCCGATTCACGCACGAAAAGTAGGGTCCATCGGACAACCGACACCGTCCACTCTCCTGGAAATTCACGACGAATCCGGACGCAGGCAACGTCCGGGCGAGATCGGGGAGATCGTCTACCGTCCCAAACTTCCACACATCATGTTCAAATCGTACTATCGTGACGCCCCGTCCACCCTGGCCACTATCACCGATTTATGGTGGCATACAGGTGATCTCGGATATGTCGACACCGATGGTTACTTCTACTTCATCGACCGCAAGAAGGACGCATTGCGTCGGCGGGGCGAGAACATTTCTTCCTACGAAGTCGAAACCGTGCTCGCATCCTTTCCGGGGGTCATCGAGGCAGCGGCCGTTGCCACGCCATCCGAACTCGGCGAAGACGAAGTCCTTGCTATCGTCCACGTCCCCGACCCGGACTCGTTCGACTTCAAAGCCCTGTTCGAGCACTGCGATTCGCTGATGCCACATTTCATGGTTCCTCGGTTCTATCGTGCCGTCGAAGAGCTACCTCGAACCCCTACCGGCAAGATCCGCAAAGCAGATCTACGCGAGACCGGGCGAACGGAAACGACCTGGGACGCACACTCGGCCGGTCATCGTCCCACCCGAAACGTATGACCGGCCCCGGCTGGGCACCCCTGAAGGAGCATCTCGTATGACCACCACCCCCGTGCGCATCAAAGACATCTCCCCACGCTTGGGCTTCCAAGCGCATCCCGCCGTCGACACCGACACCAAGGTGCGCTTGGTGAACGAGCTCATCGCAGCGGGAGTACCGGCGATCGAGGTGTCCTCCTTCGTTCGCCCCGATCTCATTCCCGGGTTGGCCGACGCAGACGAGGTCTTCGCCCGCGTCGACCGTCGCCCTGGCGTCTCCTTGGAATGCTGCGTAGGAAACCTGCGCGGCCTCGAACGAGCAATCGACGCCGGTGCAGACGCCGCGTGGTTCCTGCTGTCCGCAGACGAAGATTTCGCCCGAAACAACATCGGACGCACCATGCGCCAGTCCCTCGACGAACTCGAACGGATGCAGGAGCGTGCGTCCTCGGCATCGATCACACTCGGGACCTATCTCATTTTCGCGTGGGGCGGACCAACCTCGCGGCCACGAACCCCCGACGACCTGACGACACTGACCGATCCCTTGATGAGTATGGGAGTATCCAAATGGATTCTCGCCGACTCCTCCGGCTATGCAGCGCCACACCAAATGCGTGAAACGGTGTCCTACGCGCTCTCACTGGTCGAACCCGACGACATCACCGTCCAGATCCACGACGACCGCGGACTCGGGCTCGCCAATGTTCTCGAATTGATCTCGCTCGGCGTCAAGAACATCGACGCTGCACTTGCCGGTTCCGGCGGACATCCCGCAATACTGACCGGCCGCGGCGCAGGAATGTGTACCGAAGACCTCGTACAACTACTCGAACTCCAGGGCCACGAAACCGGCATCGACCTGACCAGCTTGATCACCACGGCAAACTGGCTCGTCGACACCGTCGGCATCCCCGGGCGGGGCTTCACTCGCGCGGTCGGAGCTGTCCCCTCAGCGGACGGACCAACGCCACAGTCCGCTCGATTCTCGTGGCATTGAAACCCACTCGATCGGAGAAGCCATGTCGGTGACACTGCCGCCTGTCCTCGTCGAGCACCTCGAGAACGCCGAACACGGCGAGGAACAGTGGAATCGCGCGGTGGCGTCCCTAGCTCGCGGGCACACCGTCGTAGTGATCGTTGCCCACCGCAGCGTCCTGGTCTGCGTGGCCCACACCGTCGATGCCGCACAAATGGCATTCCTGATCCGCCACACCAGCGGGTTCATCCAAGTCGCGCTATCCGAGAACGTGTGCGAACGGCTTCAGCTTCCGGAAGCTGCGCACAATAGAGGTCAGCAACGGCCGGCTGCCACGGGCCAATGCGTTGCAGTCGACGCCGCGGCAGGGACCAGCACCGGAATCTCGGCTGCCGACCGCGCTCGTACCGCGCGTGTGCTCACCGACCCCACTTCGACCGCAGCAGATCTCACCCGCCCCGGACATCTCGTGCCGACCTGCGTGCCATCGGCAACCGGAGAACACAGTGGAAACGAGATCGCGGAAATTGCGCATGCTCTGAGCGCAGCAGCAACGGCCATGCCAGGTGCAGTCTTTGCCGACCTGATCTCCGAACGAGATCCGACAAACCTGGCCGAAGCAGACGAGGCACACCATTTCGCCGAACGCCACAGCCTCACGGAACTGACCATCGCCTTCCATGACTGATCCGCAGCTCCATTCACCGACAGCAGCGACTGCCGCTCTCACTGCAGTACTCGCCGACCTGCACGCAGAGAGCGAATCGCTCGACCAGCTGGTAGCACACCTGCCCGCTCGACAGTGGACACTCCCCACGCCCGCCACCGGCTGGACCATAGCTCACCAGATAGGACATCTACTCTGGACCGACCTGGCAGCGCTGCACGCCCTGACCCAACCCGAGACGTTTCACTCGCAGTACGTCGTTCCCGCATCATCGGGCGATCCGCATTTCGCCGACACCGCGGCCGAGAATTATTCGAAGTTGCCCCCCGCGATCCTGCACAGCACATGGAGAATGCACCAGCGGCGTCTTTCCGACGCACTTCACCGAGTTCCTCCAGGAACCAAGCTGGCCTGGTTCGGTCCGCCGATGAAACCGACCACTATGACCACCGCACGGTTGATGGAAACCTGGGCTCACGGCCACGATGTCGCTGACGCTCTGGGGGTAACCCGCACGCCCACAGCGCGATTGAGAAGCATCGCCGATCTCGGCATCCGAACGCGAGCCTTCTCGTTCACTGTCCACCAACTGTCCCCACCCCGTGAATCCGTCCGGGTCGAACTCACAGTGCCCACCGAGAGCGCAGGTGAGCGCGTCTGGACATGGGGACCCGAGGACGCACCCGAAAGCGTTATGGGCTCAGCCCTGGACTTCTGCCTCCTGGTAACCAAACGTGCCCACCGCGACGACCTCGATCTGAAAGCCACCGGTCCCGGAGCCGATCGCTGGCTCGACATCGCACAAGCTTTCGCCGGGCCACCAGGCCCTGGCCGAGAGCCCTCCTCGACGGGTCGAGCAAACAGCTCGATCGCTACCGGAAAAGAAAGAAAGCCTGATTAGCATGAGCGTCTTCGTTGTTCACTACACCCACCCGGACGCAGAAGGGTGGGCACGTTATCTCGAACCACACCTGGAATGGATAGCTGATCATGTCGAGGCGGGCACTATCCTCGCGTCCGGGCCGACGAATACCTCCGATCACGTGCGAACTGCCACTCTGATCATCGACCTACCCGACCGCCACTCAGTGGACCAGTTCATCGAGACCGATCCGTACACCGTGCACGAGCAGGTCTCCGACCTCACTGTCATCGAGTGGGATCCGATCTTCGGCATTTTGCGGGAGCGTTCCAGTGTCGAAGGACGATCCACACGTGAAGTTGTCACCGACATCGTCCGCACCTTCGGTTGACCCGCGACTGAGCTGCGGAGTGGAGCAGCGCGCACAACGGACTGGTAGGCGTTCGCTTCGAAGAGCATTTCGGGTAGTTCACGGTGTTGCCGGGCGTTGAATCCGGCGGCCAGTCATTTCCGTTCCCTACGTGCGAATTACCAACCGGGCAGCACACTCATCGGCATGTCGCGGGATGCGCAGTTGCTTTCCACGGAGTTGCGTTCCCCGTTCGGCGCACTTCTGTCGGCACCCCAGTGGACGGACCACCTACGCTGAAAAGCTGGTCTCCCGGCCACTGGGGGAACCCCGAATACTCTTCCGCGAGAAGCGATTATCCTCAGTTCTCCGTCAGCTTGAGTATCGAGTTGTCCCGATCGGCTGCAACATAGATGGTGCCGTCGCTGCCCACCACCATGCCACCAGATCTGGGGTATGGATCCTGGAGATATCCAACGGGTAGCGTCGACGCAATCTTGTTGCTCTTCCCCGCCAGGGGATCCACGATGTGCACATCACCGCTACCGGAATCAAGCACAGCTAACCTGCCATCCGGTAGAACGCCAATGGATCTGACGATGCCGAAGCCGGCGGCTACCTCTGTCAGAGAACCGGAATCGACGTCGAGCTCGAGTACTCGACCAGCGGTACTCTCCGCGAGATAGACGCTGCCATTCCCACTGGACACCAGCGCCATCGGGGCGATGAGTCCATCCGCAATTACTGTTCGGCCAGTGCTGTCGACTCGAACGATGCGGCCACTGCTTCCCTCCGCCACCAGCATGATCCCGTCCGGGAGACCGACCACATCGGTAGGCTCGACGAATCCGTCGACCTTGCCCACGAACTCACTTGTGCGCCTGTCTACGATCTGAACGGAGCCCGTCACCTCACTGACAAGGTAGATATGCGCGGGATCGACTCCGATCCCTGACGGAAATTGAAGGGCGGATGTCATTCGTCGGGCGAGGTCGGTGACGTCCCCGGTGGTGGTGTCGACGCTTCGCACGGCCGTGCTGTCGGCAACGTACAAGACATCGCGGCCCGCCTCCGAGACCAAGGCGACGTCTTTGGGAAAGGCAAGCACTCCGTCGATGAGACTCGTGGTAGCCCCTGTCGCGATGTCCACGGCGATGACTGCGTTATCAGCCATGTTCGTGACGTAGATAGTTCTGTTGTCTTCTACCACCATGTTGTCGACCGGGGCAGCGACCTGAGCCACCAGCTTGGTAGATCCCGTATGCGGATCGACCTCGAGAACCTCACCGGTGGCCCCCGCCAGGACGTACAAATGCTCATCTGCACTCCAACGGACCGACACGGGCGTCTTCAGGCCGCCCACCAGGACCTCCATCTCACCGGTCTCGGGGTCCATACGCACAACGGTTCCGTCATGGGCAATCGGACCGTAGATGAAGCCATCCGCACCGAACGCGAACGCATTGACCCCCTCGGTGTCCTTCGCGACCAGTCGTGGAGGTTGGCGGCCTTCGGGATCGATTTCCCAGAAGGAATCGGCAAAGAAGGTCTGTCCGACGAACAACCGTCTTCCATCGCGGGAAAAAGCTATCGAGTTCACCCCGGGCAAGTTTTCGGCGACGACCGACACAGTGCCGTCGTCGTGTTCGGTTCGAACAACGCCTGCCACAGGGTCAGTCCAAAACAAATTGCCGGATGACGACAGAGCGATATCGTCCGATAGCCCCTCAGGTGCAGGAACTGCGACCTGCACAGTCTTCGTGTGGGGGTCGAACCTGTAGATCGATTCACTTGCCACACTGGCGATCAGAGCTTCGCCATTCCGGTCGAGGGCTAGTCCGTTGACAGTATGGAAGGACGATCCAGGAACGAGGACCTCTTGTTGCCACGACCGTAGTGGAGCGGGGTCGGCGGTGGTTGTTGCGTTCGTGCACCCAGTGACCGTTCCCGCCAGCGCTGCACACAGTGCAATGCTGAGCAGGCGGATCCTCATCGCCGTGGCATTCTTCGCGCTAAGCATCTCTCTCCAATCCATGAAGTGGGTATCGGCGGCACCCAGTGCGGCCGCAGTCATCAAGCTCCGAGAGGATCCACCCACCACAACCTGCGGGCGGGCAAGGGGTCGAGATCCGCACGGAACGAAGTCATGAAGGCTGCCTTGTGCAGTGCAACCCGAGGGCGTGGTTAGCCGCCGAAGCGAACTCGAATTGGCGGCATACGTGAGGCAGATCACGCAACGGGTCGCACTGACGCAGAACTTTAGCAGCATGCTGCCTTAAAAACAGCATGCTGTCATCGTGTTGTCGGTGGAGGATCCCCGAAATGGCAAGCCAAGCGCCAACGCAAGTCCCAGAGCGTGCGCGATTTCCAGACTCATATGTAGGAGGCAACGAGGGAAGGTTCCGAAGCTCATGCTGACCTACTCCCCAGTGATAATGGCGACTCTGGTCGGGCTTGTCCTTCTGTCCACTCACATTCGGGTATTCTTTGCCCCGGGTACCACCGAAAGAAATGCCGCTACGAGCGGTCACATGCCGAGAAGCGCAAGACGGGCACCGACCCTGTGAAGCCGCTGGCCACCTTGTCGGTGCCGGCGGTTTCGCCATATCTACCAGGGCTTCAGTAACACTGTGTTCCGCCGAGCTCGCATGGAGTCACCTCGGAGAGAGCTATCCGCCATTCCCACGGCAATGGAAGCCACCAGATCCAACCACCTGCGATCATCTGAAAACCTCCTCGAATGCGTTGTCGCTCCCGATCAGTGGCGACCGGGAAGGTCGAGTGGCGGATGTGCAGCATTCGAAATGTGCGCTATTCCTCATCAGCTGGACTCGTCCGTACCACCGGTTCGGAAAGCGCCGACCTTATTCAGACTCGAAGGATCGCTTCGACGTCCCGCACGACGTTCTAGCCGTCAGCCGACCGGCCTGAGCGGCATCGACCGAACCGCTTCTATGAACTGACGAGTTTCCTCGACATCGCGTGGACGGTAGACGCGCATGCCGTAATAGAACTTCTGCCCCTCGGTCGCGCGAATGACATTCGGCATGTCCGCTATCCGGTCGTCACCGAACCAAACGCTGATGGTGCCGTCGCCGTTGCGCACCAGTTCGCTCTCGGACAGGCCAGGACGGTCGACATCGAGCCAGCCCATCCCGTCGTACTTGATCACCGAGAAATACCCGTTGTGCTCGTAGTCCAGCGGTGGAACATCGAAAGTCCACACATCAGCACCGGACGAGGTGGCCGGCGCCTGGAAATACTGGGCATCCTCGGGCGGCAAACCACCCCAGCCCAGGCGCGCACCCAACAGGTGCTGGTAGGGGTCTGTGCTGGCTGGGGTACCGAAGCCCAGGGAAAAGTCCGCTTCTGCGGCATGGGTTTCCAACTCGGCACCGACCGACTTACGTGTGTCCTCGTCGAACTCCCGACCCTGATAGGGGTTGGAGGTAGCTGCGGTAACGCGGCGTGCGTCCTGCAACTCGTGGGCGCGCTCGAACCCGCCGACAGTCGCGGTGCGGCCGGCAACATACACATGGGTGCCGGCAGAGAGATCGGACTTGCGCACCGTCAACGTCTCACCCGGGTAGATCACTCCGACGACGTAATGGTTCTCGTCGATGATCTGCGCTACCTGATACTCGTCCGACGGCGCGAGCGAAAAAGTTGCCTCTTCGGTCACGTCGACAACAGCGAGGGAGTAGATCAAGTCCACGTTCGACCGGATCACCACCTGCGTCTCGACGTTCACTGGTGCCCTGGAGTGGGAGTACTCGTTGACCGGAGCCTTGCCCAACTGCTCCCGGAAATAATGTGCAGTTTCAGCCTCGACGAAATTCTCTCGGGTCACGATCTCAGCCACAGGGCACCCCTTCTCGAATCATCAGGTCAGAGGCGACGTTAATCGCCCGACCAACCGCTGTCCTCGCCCACCACGGATGAATTCACCCGCTCACGACATCGCCTCGATCCGCCCCCTCAGCGAAGAGAACACTCGGAAACGACGTCCCACCTGCCGACACAACCTGATGCGGGGTCGACGCAAAAAATGCCGCTGCCGTAAGGCGGCGCACCTTGGGGGGTCAAGGTTTCGAACACTCGAGGATGGTTACACCCTGTGGTGCAGTAACTCACCTGCAGAGCCCGACGGCCGCAGAACGGGACATGGCCGTCGGCCGAGACGTCGCCCAGCGGCCGCTGCTCCCGAACCCACCCCTCGATGAAGAAAGGACACAGCACCGCTCACCGACACGGATGAAAACTCCTACACCGCAGGGCTTTCGCTGCCAGCCCCGAGAGAAGAGGCCATCATGAACAATCCGGACACGAGGACCGCGGACCACCCCGTCCGCCAGGGGTTTGCGATAGGCACCACTCTCGTGGCGGCGGCATTGCTGCTCGTCGCGGGAATCGTGGCACTGCTACAAGGGGTCGCGGCGATCGCCGAGAACGAAATGTTCGTAGTCGGCATCGAATACACCTACCGGTTCGACCTGACCACGTGGGGTTGGATTCATCTGATACTCGGAATCATTGCCGTGCTGGTCTCATTCGGTTTGTTCGGCGGGATGGCGTGGGCACGGGGCATGGCATTCGTGATCGCAGCCCTGTCGATCGTGGCCAATTTCCTCTGGATGCCGTATTACCCGGTGTGGGCGATTGTCATCATCTCCCTCGACGTGGCAGTCATCTGGGCCGTGGCAACGTGGAGACCAGGAACCGACCGTTGGGCACCGCCGCGTTGAAACCGCTGGACGTGTCAGGGCCTGCCGATGGCGGATGCACAAAATTCGACCGTGTGGATATACCGCCGCCGGCCCGTAGCCTGCCGAAGATCGGCCCAGAGACTTCTGGGTTGAAACCCACGCCGCCCGTGAGCGCTTCCGGAGGAGCCCCTTCGCGCCGACCTGAAGGGGCGTGATGAAGTGATGCAGCCGGGGCCCACCGACCGCGTGATCGGCCACACGCTCCTCTGCAATTCATCCCGTGCTGGCTCACGCAAGCCACGCCAACGCCAGCCACAAAGGCAGGACGAGTAACAAGATCTCGGACTGGAGCGGGCGTCTTCCGCATCCTGCACTATTTCCGTAACCTGCAGATACACCAACTCGGCATACTGTCGAAGTGGAGCCCCCACCGACTGATGCTGGGCGGGGACTCCACGAGGTGAGACGTCCCCGTGTTGAGCACACAGCACGGGGACCCACTTTCCGCGCCGGGCTCTTTGTTCAACCCTGCATCTCCACAGTAAAACAGTCCGTCAGGTTTGGTCTACGAAGAAGGCAAACCGTTACCGTTCCAACACACTTCACTCCAGCGTGGCGCGATCACGCGGAGCATGGCGAACTACGTCGCCTCCGACGCAGCTGGGCGCACTCGCCGCCGAAAGCATGACCACGCTTATGGGATCGCGGCTAGCTTGTGACCTGCACGATCCACACCCGCCCACACCCACACCCGAGCAGACTCCCCCCGTCACATGCCTCCGCTGGGCGCCCGCACAGCAAAGAAACTCGACCGCTCCGATCGTCGAGCAGCCGAAGCCATCGACTGCTCACCCCTGCAGGTTCTTTCGCGCAACGGCAAACTCCGGCCACCGAACACTCAGAGCCGACCAGCCGACACCACTCCCGCCCGCCGACACTCCAACTCGTCCTGCACGATCTCGAGCCGCATCTCCTCACAGCGACTCAACTCGTCCAGCCCCTCCAACCGACAACGCTCCGTCGCCAGGTCCTGATCGCTCCCCTCCCGCGCCTGACATCCTGCACCGTGCGCTCCCTTTCCGACCCGCACTCGTTCGGATCGTGAATACCCACGAAAAGACATCCCTCACACCCACCACCGGAAAGAGCACCCATCGCCGATGTTTCAACCCGCCGGCCCCCGAGGTAACTACCCCACGCGGCGAACGGTTCGGGTGAGTCGCGAGCAGGCGCCCACCAGCACGCTGGTCACTCACTGCGGTGGGTCGCCTGCTCCCCGAAATTGCTCCACCAAACTCTCCGTTTCCGCTGTCTCACAAAACGCCGACACGAACGAACCGCGCGCGTTCCGAGCGACGACGAAAACGAAATCACCACTCGCACTCCAGTGCCGGTCATCGCCCACCACGCGCCCGGCAGCACTACAGTGGGGAGCCCCTACCAACTGGCGAGGATCGGCAGGATCCGCTCTGTCGAGGACCCGCTCTCCACGGTGTAGACGATGAGGCTTTGATCGGGGTTGTCAGGGGTGCACAGAAATTCGATCCCGAACTGCATCGTCCCCGCCACCGGGTGTTGGATCACCTTGACGCTCCGACCGAACTCCTGCACATCGTGGTCATCCCACCAGTGAGAGAAATCGGGCTCCGAGCCTCGCAACTCCTCGATCAGCCGAGTCAGCGTCGTATCCCACGGCCGCCTGCCGGCGTTACGTCGCAAACCTGCCACCATTGCCGCGGCGAACTGCGACCAGTTCACCGTCCTCTCACGGGCGATGGGATTCCGGAACAAATAATGGAACATCGACGTGTCGTCGGGCGCGAGACTCAGGACCGCACGCACCAAAGCATTGCTGGCCAGGATTTCACCGGAACGGCCGAGCTGAATTGCCGGGACATGATCGAGAGCGGCCAGCACCTGCAGCAACCCCGGGTCCGGCACCTGCACGTCCGGGCCTGGCGGCTGAGCAGTCGCCTCACGCGATGCCTCGGGCGAGGCGAGATCGAACAGGTGACGCGCTTCGACGTCGTCGAGCCGCAGCGCACGGGCGAGCGCCTGCAACACTTCCTTCGACACGTTGGCCTGACGGCCCTGTTCGAGCTTGCTGTAATAATCCGGACTCACACCCGCCAGCTGAGCGAGCTCCTCGCGCCGAAGGCCGGGAACGCGCCGACGACCCGGATAGGCAGTCAGCCCGACGGACGCCGGCGACACACGGTCGCGACGGTCGCGCAGGAATGCGCTCAGCGCGGCACGATCTCGGGTCATGGCTACCAGGCTAGCGCCGCCTGGCTGCGCAGTCCTGGTCATGACAGAACCAGGTTCAGCAACATCTGGTTGACCCCTGCCCTGCCCGCGTAGACCAGAGATCATGACAGCACTGACAGCACAGACTCAACGCCTCGCAGGACACACCGCCGTCGTCACCGGATCGACCAGCGGCATCGGTGAAGCCATCGCCGCCACCCTCGCCGCCCACGGCGCCACGGTCGTTGTTTGTGGACGCGACGCCGCCCGCGGAGAAGCCGTCGTGAAAAAAATCGTTGACGACGGCGGAACCGCGTCGTTCCTCGCCGCGGACCTCGGCGGCAGCTACGAACAACTCAGATCCTTCGCGGCAGAAGCCGAATCCCGACTCGGGCACCTCGACATCCTCGTCAACAACGCAGGCGTCTACCCGGCGACGCGCACCGCGGATCTGCCCGACGCCGACCTCGACACCATGCTCGCCGTCAACATCCGTGCGCCGCACGTTCTAGTGGCAGAGTTCGCACCGAAGATGGCGCAACGGGGCACGGGGGCGATCGTGAACATAGGCTCGTGGATGGCAACAGTCGGCAGTCCATTCGCCGCCATCTACACCGCCACCAAAGCAGCCGCCGAGCAGCTGACACGAAGCTGGGCAGCCGAATTCGGTCCACACGGTGTGCGCGTGAACACCGTCGCACCCGGCGCGACACTCACCCCGGGCAACAAGAATTCACGCCCCATCCTCGACGCCATGACCGCCAACACTCCAGCAGGAGTCCCCATCGACCCCCAAGACATCGCCAACGCAGTGTTGTTCCTGGTCTCCGACGACGCGTCGAAGATCCACGGCACCACCTTGCACGTCGACGGCGGAATCGCCACCACGCGAATGCCCGCCCGATAAATATCTACTCCCACTCTCGCCGATTAGACCTACCCGTACTTGTAAACCTGATCGACTCACTACATTCACTGAACCACAGTTGATTCCGGCGATCTCGACGAAGCACCGAAGTCGATGGCGGTGATGTCACTGGTTCTGAGCGTTCGGACTGATGTTGGCAATGCGGGTCCTCGTCGTTGCGTTGGGCGGCTTGGAGTATGACAGCCGCAACGACGATGCGCCTGGTAGCGGCGACCTTCGGTACCTCGCGCTGTATCAATCATTTCAGCGGTGTCGCCGTCGCAACCATCGTCGCCGCTCGCTCGGTAGCTGCCCAGTTCGTGAAGTGCTTTTGGTAGAGACTGCCCCAGATCGTGACGTCTGTCTTCGAGCTGTTCACATGGGCCCGCATTACACCACCAGGCGCGGCACAGTAAAAAACTCTGTGGTCAATGGCGCCCGCAGTTCAGCCAGGACTGCACCCAGTTTGGTTGACATCTTGACCTGTGAGGATCGCTCCTCGCGGTGAAAGGATGCTGCCACGCCGAAGTCGTTCCCCATGGAGTTTCGCCGTGACACGGTCGAGTTGTACCGCGATACCGACGGCGCGACCGATCCGGGATCGATGCCGATCTCGCCATATCCCACGGCTCCCGTACCACATGACTGAAGGATGCGGGAATCCCAATCCACAGTCCCGCCGCCACCGCTCCGTTGCGGAAATTGGTGTCGCAGATCACTTAGCTAAGCCTATCCAGAAATCACCAGATGTCCTACATTTGACGCATGCCGGATCCTCGAATCGCACCCACCGCACGCAACATCCCACTTTCAGTGCAGATCGCGGAGCAACTACGCTCCCAGATCACCTCCGGCAACTGGGAATTGGGAGAGAAGATCCCCGGCGAGCATCAACTCGTCGAAATGACCGGCGCGAGCCGCAATACGGTCCGGGAGGCCATTCGAGGCCTAGTCCATGCCGGCCTCCTCGAAGCGCGCCCGGGAGACGGAACCTACGTCTGCGCGAGCTCAGAACTCGAAATTGCACTTCAAAGACGTGCAGCGGCGGAGAACGTGCTCGAAATCTTCGAAGCCCGTGAAGCTTTAGAACTCTACGCTGCCCGACTCGCTGCAGAACGAGCCCTGCCCGAAGACATCGACCGAATGACTCGGGCTTTGGATCGCCGAGACGCTGAGCCCGATGTCGCCAAATCCGTCGAGTACGACCTCGACTTCCACCTGGAGATGTTCGCAGCGAGCGGGAACCAACTGATCACGGACATCTACCGCAGTCTGGATCGCTCCGACACCATGAGTATCCCACAAGGTAAGTCCGACAAGGAGACTCGACAGCTGTTCATCGGACCTTGGGCCGACGACGACCCACACCGGCAGCTGCTTGCGGCCATCCGTGACCGCGATCCGGACGGCGCAGCCACCGCAGTGGTCCGACTGATGGACCACAGCCGATTCATCTTTCTGCAAAACATGCCGAAGTAGCTGACACACAAGAGGTTCAGCGCACAGACAATCTCAGAAGGGCACACCTATGGCTAACGTCATCTCCGACACCGAAAACGTGGCGTCTGCCCCGAGCGCGATACCGATAATGCGCCGAGGACTCGTTATCGCGGGCATTCTTCTCATCGCAGCCAATCTTCGAGCCTCAATCACAGTCGTCGGCCCGCTACTCGGTGAGGTACGCACCGATCTCGATATCTCGTCGACAACAGCATCAGCGCTGATCAGTCTTCCACTGCTGTGCTTCGCAGTGTTCTCCCCCGTCGCCCCGGTCATCGCAGCTCGGTGGGGAATGGAACGGACACTCGCAGCAGCACTCGGCATGCTCGCCGTAGCGATCGTGATCCGCTCTGTTCCGTGGATGCCTGCGCTGTGGATCGGTACCGTATCGCTCGGCATGACCATCGCAACAATGAACGTTCTACTGCCGGCGCTCCTCAAACGAGACTTCCCGACCGAAGCCGGCCGTTTGACCGGCATCTTCTCGGCGGTCTCTGCAGCCGTCGCCGCAACCGCATCCGGACTTGCCGTGCCGATCGCCGGTCTCACCGATCACGGTTGGCGGATCGCATTCGGAATCTGGGCTGCTATGGCTCTCATAGGATTTGGGGTGTTCCTTCCCCAACTTCGCCGACGCACGCTTCCGAAACACGATCACGCTGCGGCTTTGGATCCCCATCCAGGCGGCCATCGCTCCCCCTGGCGCTCAGCACTCGGGTGGCAGATCACAATATTCATGGGCGTCCAATCCCTCTTCTTCTACACCGTTCTGACATGGTGGCCCACCATTGAAGAATCACACGGCACTACCGCGGCTACCGCCGGACTGCATCAAGGCATCATGCAAATATTCTCGATCGTCGGCAGCCTCCTCACAGCAGTGCTCCTGCACAAACTGCCCAAGGATCAGAGAGGAGCCGTCCTCGGGCTGGTGTCGGTCGCCGCAGTGGCAGTCCTCGGCCAACTCCTCCTCCCCTCCTGGGCCCTGCTGTGGAATGCATTCCTCGGCATCGGCATCGGCGGATCGATTGTCATTGCCTTGTCCTTCTTCGCAATACGCACTGTCAACCACGGTCAAGCAGCGGCACTCTCGGGTATGGCACAGTCCGTCGGATACCTTCTGGCGGCCACCGGTCCCCTCGTTTTCGGTGCACTGCACGATGCCGTTGATTCCTGGACGACTCCGCTGATCGCGTTGCTGGTGCTGCTGGCCGTGCAACTCGCCTTCGGCTCCCTCGCCGGCCGCAACAAGACATTGGCATGACTGAACGACCCCAGCATCGTTGGTACCTGGTCTCGCTCGGCTGGTTCTGGACTGCCATGGTCCTGCCAATACCCGAGAAGACCGACGTGGTCGGCGGACTTGCAACCTGCTCTCTCCCCAGAGCCGAAAGCGGTCGGGTGCCGACGTCAGCACACGGCGAGGGCTGCATACCTATCATGTCCCCTTACGATTACCGGCTCGCGGCCTACCAAAACATGGTGCATTACAACGCCGCCAAACACGGCGTGGTCGGCATTATGAGAACCCTGGCAAATGAACTTGGGAATCACACGATCCGAGTCAACAGTATTCATCCAGCGTTCACCGACGCCGAAATCGTAATGAACCAGCCCACCTACGATCTATTCTGACCTCATCTAGAGAAGCCTGATCGTGACGATTTGGCGAAGGTGTCGCAGACCATGAACATCCTACCGATCCCTTGGCTTGAGCCGGTCGACATGAGCAACGCCCTACTGTTCCTCGCCTCTGATGAGGCTCGCTACATTACCGGAGTAACCCTGCCGATCGATGCGGGATTACTGACAAAAGTCGGCTAGGGCATGCCCCTGTAAACTGCACCCAAGTACCCATGCGGTCTTCGAAATATTCAGTTCTGCAATGCAATTGGGCGCTGCCCAATAAGATGGCGCAGCATTCGACGGTTGGGTCGTGGGGTACATAGCGAGGCTGCGTAAATATCCATGCAAGGGCAGCGACCACAACGATGTCGATCAGCACGAGGACCCAGGCTTCCCAGTCGCATCACCGGCCAGCCTGGGTCCTCAATTCTCGTCGATACCTGGTCGGCCGCGGGGTGATCTGGATTTCGTCGAGCGCCAGGTGCTTCATGGCTCTTCTCCGTTTCGTATGGGCATGTCAGAACAGGTGGGTCTCGAGGCAGAATCGATGCGCGGAGACACCGTAGTAGACGAGATTCGCGAGATTGGCATGCGTGCACTCGGTTTCCAGGCCGATGTCACCGATGCGACGGCCTTGGATACGGCAGTTCAACAGGTCGGGCCGGCTCGATATCGCGATCTGCAATGCAGGTGGCGGTGTCGGCTCCCCCGAGGAGACACGCGTCGCTCGTCGAGGAGGACCTTGTCGGCATCGTCCTCGCACGCAATCTCACCGGCACAATCAACACCTGCCGAGCCGTCGCCGCGCCGATGAAGGTACAGAGATCCGGCAAAATCATCACCGTCGGCAGCCAGGCGGGTCACCGTATCGAAAGCAACGGCGGCTACGCGCATTACGGCGCAGCGAAGGCTGCGGTCGCCAAGTACACCCAGTACCTGGTACGAGATCTCGGACCCTTTGAGATCACAGCGAATTGCGTTGCACCAGGATACATCTCGACTGGACGACTTGCTCCACTGCTGAATGCGATGGGAGACACACAGCTCGAGAACATTCCCCTCGGCCGATACGGAACACCCGAGGATTGTGCCGGAGTCATCGAATTTCTCGCGAACAACCTCAGCGATTACGTCACCGGCGCGATCATCCCAGCGGACGGGGGCTGACATATTCGTAGTCACAGCCACAGCCCGGCTGGCAACCATGCGTCACCTACCCACTATGTCCGCCGGTGCAATCTGCTCCCACCCCCGTGCAACCGAAACTCGAGACTGGTCCGGTTGATCCCCCGCACCAACAAACTGCGCGGTCAGCATCGGAACACCGTAGTCGAGCGTCCCAGGCGGCAAGGGTCCATTGGCAACCAAGGACACCAATCCGTGGCCGATGGCCCAGGCCTGGGTCGCCAGATCCAGCGGGCCGAGCTCGGCGCGGAAGCGCCCGGCGTCCTGCGCTCGTCGGACGGCTTGAACCAGATACTCGAGGGTTGCGTCAGCGGCGGCGAGGTCATCGAGGTCGACGCTGGCGTCGAACATGACGCGGTACAGATCGGGGTGCTCCAGAGCGTTGCCGACATACGAAGCGAGCAGAGCAGTCAGGTCCTGTACCGGGTCGGCAGAGACCGGCACCGCCGCGAATCGGGCTGCCAGCCTCGTGAACCCCTCCTGCCGCAGGGCCTTCCACATGCCGTCCATACCTCCGAAGTAGGTGTAGACAGCCATCGTCGACACCCCAGTACCCGCCACCAAGGAACGCAGTGTGATCGGCTCGCGAGTGCGAAGCATGTGCGCAGCACGCTCGAGGAGCAGAGTGCGGATCGCCGGGTCTTTCATCCTCGCCATGACGCAAGAATACATAGCATAGCTGTGCTATATTATGTATTGTCGGTTCAAGTGCTCCCTCGGACAACCCATCTCCCAAAAACAACGTTGTCCAGGGCCCGTCGATCCAGGAGTACAGATGGCCATCAATCTCGTGAATCCAGAAGGGCTACCGGAGGTAGATCTCTACCGGCAGGTGTCGGTAGCCACCGGATCGAAGCTGGTCTTCATGGCTGGCCAAGTCGCGGTCGACGCAAGCGGTGCCATCGTCGGTGCCGACGATCTCGCCGCCCAGGCCGAGCAGTGCTATCTCAATGTCGCCACCGCGCTGGCCGCAGCCGGGGCCTCGTTCGACGACGTCGTGAAACTGTCCGTCTATTTGGTCGACTGGACCCCGGACAAGATGGGCCGGTTCGTCGAAGGCGTGGCCCGGGCGTCCGCCAAACTAGGTATCGCCACCCCGTTGCCACCGCTCACGGGTGTCGGTGTAGCAGCTTTGGCCGATCCCGACCTTCTCATCGAAGTTGAGGCCACCGCAGTCGTCGACTGAATCGGCATAATACTGCACAACCTGCCTAAGCCTATGCGCCGATGCATTGCTTCAGTCGGTGTATTCCGTTGCGGAGAATGATGATTCGCTGAACGAATTTCATCGCTCCCTTAACACGCCGGCCTGGGACCTCAATTAGGGCTGAGCACCCCGTCAGATCAGGGAACAGCAAACTCCAACGCGCACTATTCCTCTCGGACTTCGCCGCCTTGCACGACCCAAGTAGTCGCGCCAATTTCGACCGAAAACGTGGCGACGGCAAGAGAGCGCAACACCGCCCTGATCTGCCTCACCCGATGACGCTGCGATGCCCTGTACGCCATGCTCAAAATCACGCATCCTACCGATCACCCGCAGCGAGCGCGGCTTGACGAAAACGATAGGGATACCCCCGCGAACTGAGGTCGAGCCCGCAAAGTGTGCCGGAGGTAGCGACGGCGGTGCCGAAGAATTCATGGAGACAACGCGCACGGCGTGGCCTTGTGGCACGGTCAAGATTTGGGGCGCCGGCTCGTAACAGCTGTGCGCGCGGGGTTGACTGTGCCCCAAGGGCATCGTTTGTACTTGCTCCGTCACGCGCTCGCAGCGATGCGAGATCGCACTCACGGAGGAAGTTGTTCATGGCGTCGTTTTTGTATCGGGTGGGGAAGTTCTCCTACCGGCGGTGGTGGGCGGTCCTTGCGGTGTGGATCCTCGCTGCGATCACGCTGAGCGCACTCGGGTCTGCGTTGTCGAGACCGTTCGAGGACAAATTCGAGCTTCCCGACAGTCCGTCGGTCACAGCGCAGGAGGAGATCCAGAAGGCCTTCCCCGAAACCGCGAAGGAAGTAGGACAACCAGCTACGGTGGTCGTGCAATCAGCGGACGGCAAACGGCTGGACAGTGGGGAGCATCAGGCCACGATCGAGCGGATGGTCGCGAAGCTGCGTGAAGTGCCACAGCTATCAACGCAGGCGCGCGCGGCGATCGTCAATCCGACGACCGGCACGACAGCTCCCGAGGGGCTGAGCGACGACGGTAGGGTGGCGCTGATCAAATTCATGGTCGATGCCACCCCGAGTGGCGCAGACAATGGGGTCTCGCAACAATCGATCGAAGCCGTGACCGCGGCCAAGCAGATCGGCCGTTCGGCGGGTCTGATCGTCGAGAGCTCCGGCGCAGCGAACGAGCACGCCTCTGAGCCTCCGGCGGAGCTGATCGGCATAGGCGTCGCTATCATCGTCATGATCATCACGTTCGCCTCGTTGCTGGCGGCGGCGATGCCGCTTGTTTCTGCGATTGTCGGTATCGCCTTGTCGACGTCGATCATCTCGATCGGCACCGCATTCCTGACTCTCGGGACATCGACAACCGGCTTGGCGACGATGATCGGTCTCGCTGTCGGAATTGACTACTCACTGTTCGTCATTTCCCGGTATCGACAGGAAACCACCAAAACCTCTGATCGAGCGCATGCTGCCGGGGTTGCGGTCGGTACGGCAGGTTCGGCGGTCGTGTTCGCCGGCGCGACTGTCGTGATCGCGCTCGTCGCACTCGGCCTCACGGGCATGTCCTTCCTGACCCAGATGGGCTTGGGTGCAGCAGTCACGGTGGCGATGGCTGTGCTCGTCGCGCTCACGGTACTGCCGGCACTGCTCGGCTTGTTCAAGTCGATCGTGTTCAAGCCCAGAATCCCATTGCTGTGGACACCGGAGATCAGCACTGGCCTCACCGTCGGACACCGCGTGGGTGTCGAGCTCACCAAACGTCCACTGCCCTACCTCATCGGTTCGGCCGCAGTGCTAGTCCTGGCGGCACTTCCCTTAGGACATATCCAGCTCGGCCTCGATGCTGCGACTCAGTCGGACAAGGCAGCGTTGAAGATCGAGCAGGATGCGTTCGGAGCCGGGAAGTCCTCACCTCTGATCGTTGTAGTGAGCGCGGATGACCAGGCAGGTGCGGCGAAGGCGACCAGGTTGGTCAGTGACCGAATTGAGGAACTCGGTCATATCGCCGCTCATGGTGTTGTGGGGCCGATCCCGAACGTGACGGGGAATGCTGCCCAGTACATTGTGATCCCGCAGAACGGCCCTGCAGCCCCGGAAACGAGGGCGCTGCTCGATCAGATACGTTCGGCCGCACTCGATGTGAAGAGGGAGACCGGAACCTACGTCGGAGTCGGTGGTGCCGCCGCCATCAATGCGGATTTCGCGTCGACTCTCACTGGGAAGCTGCCGTTGTATCTAGGTGTGGTCGTGGGTTTGGCGTTCATCCTGCTGATGATCGTGTTCCGCTCGGTGATCATCCCACTCATCGCTTCGCTCGGATTCTTGCTGTCGATCGCGGCGACCTTCGGCGTCACTGTCGGTTTCTTCCAAGACGGTTGGCTGGGCTGGATCAAACCCGAAGACCAAGGCCCGATCATGGTGTTCATGCCGATCTTCCTCATCGGGATCGTCTTCGGACTCGCGATGGATTATCAAGTGTTCCTGGTCAGCCGAATGCGAGAGGAATACCACCACGGTGCATCCCCGATCGACGCGATCCGCACCGGATACAGTGCCGGTGCACGTGTGATCACCGCCGCGGCGGTGATCATGATCTCCGTCTTCGCCGGCTTCACACTCTCTCCCGAAACCTTCCTCAAGCTCATGGGGTTGTCGATGGCCGTCGCTATCGTCTTCGACGCCTTCTTGGTCCGCATGATCATCATGCCCACTACTATGGCTCTTCTCGGCGAGAAGGTCTGGTGGATGCCCTCCTGGCTGGACAGGATCCTGCCGCGCATCGACGTCGAAGGCGAAACACTCCGCACCGCCCCCGAGACCGGGACAATCCCGTTCGCCGGCCCAGATCGGCTGACCACACCACTCCCGGCCCCTAGATCCGGGAGTGGACGCGGATCACCGTAAGAGGATGAAGACGTCTATCGCCAAACGCATGGTTAGCGACAGGAGGTGTCGAAATGGGTTGGAGCACCAGACAACTCGCCGAGCTCGCAGGTACAACAGTGAAGGCAATCCGCCACTATCATCAGATCGGGCTTCTCGACGAACCGGATCGCGCCGCGAACGGCTACAAACAGTACGAGACCAGCCACCTCGTTCGCGTACTGCAGATCACCCGCATGAAAGAGCTCGGCGTCCCTCTCGCCGCAATCAGCGCGATGGAGCGGGCCGATGACGACCCGGAAGCGGCCATCGAAGTGCTCGACGCGGACCTGGCAGCGACCATCGAACGGCTGCAACGGATCCGCTCCGAACTCGCAATCGTCCTCAAGTACCGGGCGCCCGTCGACATGCCCACCCCGTTTCAGCTGGTCGCCGGATCACTATCCGAGAGGGACCGCAAACTCGTCACCGTCCTGTCCCGGGTTTTCGAGCCCGATGCTCTCGAAGACTTCCGGGCACTCCTCGGCGAGCACAATGACAACGACCAACAATTCGACACGCTCCCCACCGACGCTGACGCCGACGTGATCGAGGAACTCGCCCAGCATCTAGCTGTGGAGATACAGCGCGATCAGGAACGATTCCCGTGGATGACAGACTCCCTCGGTAAGGCGAAATTGAATCGACAGTTCGCCGAATCTGCTCTTCAAACCGCCATCCTCGATCTCTACAACCCTGCACAGGTGAAGGCCCTCGCACGAGCATTCGCGATCATAGAAAACAGCCGTCCACAATCACCCCCGTGATCCCTCTGACACCATGCCTGGCCGCGCCGACGGTGATCGAACATTCTCGAAGGGCGCGCAAATCGCCCGTCGCTCAACAGCGCCGACTGTTGGCTACACGTATCAAAGATTGGAAGAAAATGATCATTGTCACCACCAACGATATCCCGGGAGCACGAATCACCCAGGTCTTCGGACAAGTGTTCGGACTCACCGTACGATCACGCAACATCGGGTCCAGCTTCGGATCGATCGTCAAATCGGTGCGGGGAGGCGAACTCAAGGGCGTCACCCAGTTGTTGCACGACGCGCGAGAGGAAGCTCTGCAACGTCTGCAGGTCGAAGCAGAAGCTGTCGGTGCAAACGCCGTGGTCGCGTTCCGGTTCGAAACCAACGAATACGCCGATTCCGGCGTCGAAGTCTGCGCGTACGGGACTGCCGTCACAATTTGATGGGCGCGGGCCGATACCTCGACCGCGCAGCGCAGTCGAGGTATCGGCGGCCATAGCCGGGTCCAGTTCGCGGGTAAGATCACACTTCAACTCGCGATGCAGAACGAATGTGTGGCCGGGTGCCGTCTAGCACGTGGACAGGGGCATGTTTCGGGCACCGACAGGTCGTTGACATTGCCTGATCGCAATGATGGGCTCATGTTGTCGATATACAGGGGCGCTGGTTTCGGTGCGAGAGATCCGAGCTTGGAACCGCGCAGGCGCTTCATCCTCGCCAGCGTCCTCATGCCCCGGTCACCCCAGATTTTCACTCAAGCGCGATGAAGCCGATGATCGCTGACGTCCCAGAAGCATGCGATGAGCGCGCGCGGCCATCGATCTTCTGTGCCTGAGAGACAGCGTCCTCCGGCTTCGTCGAGTCGAATCGCCGCTGACGGCGATGCCACGCAAGACCGGCTTGCCGTCCACCCAACCAAAGTGGCGGCTCGAGTTGACGTACCCCGAGTTTTGCGCAGGCCTGATCGGGAATCCGCGCCGAGCACAACCGGGATCGAACTTCAAACGCCGACCGCGAACGGACAGCCGCCGCGTCCGTCGGCAGCTCACACTGGCCGAGGTGGATCAGCGCTCGGAGTCCGACAGTTCATCTTCCATCGCCCGTACCTGCGGTGGACGTTGTGGTCAGCTCGGCGTCTTCGTTCGAATCGTCGAGAGGTGCCGCCGGCTTCGGGCCACGGAGAACGACGTAGATGAACAGCGCAGCCAAGGCTCCCACGCCGACCCACATCGCTTGTTGCCATCCAGTGATGAAAGATTCCCGTGCAGCATTGATCAGCTGCTCTGCTTGGGAACCGGCCTGGCTGCTCACTGTGACGGCATTGGCGATCCCTTCACGAGCGGTATCGGCAATCGAGTCAGAAACGCCGTCAAGACGCTGATCGATCGCGCTTTGGTATCCAGCGGTGAGCAGCCCCCCGAGCAGTGCGATACCGAGCGCCGCGCCGAATTCCCGGGTGAGATCGTTAAGCGCGGAGGCGACTCCCTGCTGCTCACGCGGAAGTGAGGAGGTGATCGCTTCCGTGGACGGCGTCATCGCGAGCCCGGCCCCCAGCCCCATCGCGATCAGCCCAGGCAGGACGGGAAGGTAGCCCCCATCGGCGGAGACGAGGACTGCCATGAGCGCAAGTCCGATACCGGCGATGACGAGGCCGGTCGCCATCGCGGCACGCCTCCCGACACGTGCCGCGAGTCTGGGTGCGAGACCGGACGCGAGCATCATCGACACAGCCATCGGCATCATCGCCAGGGTGGAGAGAAGCCCGCTCCAGCCGAGGACGACCTGAAAGAAGGGGTAGAGCACGAGCGAAATGCCTGCCTGGACTCCGAACAGGACCAGCAGCAGCGTCGACCCGCTGGAAAGACCTCGCTTCTGGAAGTGTCGGACGTCCAGAAGTGGTGTGGGGGTACGAAGTTCCCATACGACGAAGATGATCGCGGCGCTGACGGCCACGCCGAGAATACCCAAGATCGAAGGGTCGTCCCAGCCGAGGGAAGGCCCTTCGTGAAGGGCGTAGGTGATCCCGACCGCGGCGATGACAGAAGTGACGCCACCGACGAAATCGTAACGGCCTGTGGTGCGTTCGTGGGAGTTCGGAACGGAGCGTGCGGCGATCATCGCAGCTGCTCCCGTGAGGGCGATAGGAAGGATGAACAGCCACCGCCAAATAGCGATATCGACCACAAGCGCCGAGAGATACATGCCGAGAATGCCACCTCCGCCGGCGACCGCCGTCCACACACCGATCGCTTTGGAGCGCTCCTCGTCGGGGAAGGATGTGGTAATCACCGAGAGGGTGACCGGCATGATCATCGCCGCGCCCACCCCGGCTAGGACGCGAGCCGCGACCATGATTTCGATGGTGGGCGCGATGGCGGCAGCGATGTTGGCGATGCCGAACACTGCGAGACCGAGAAGCAGGACCGGCTTGCGGCCCCACCTGTCGCCGACAGCTCCGAGTGGAAGCAGCAAAGCTGCCAGGGTGAGGGTGTAGACGTTGATGATCCACAGCACCTGCCCCTGTGATGCGGCGAAGGTGTCCGCGAGCTGTGGCTGGGCGACGTTGAGCCCGGAAACTGAAGCGACTACGGACATCAGTGCTATACATACAGCGATGAGGATCGCACGGCGTCTGCGAGGATCCTCGATGACAGGGGTGCCCGCTTTCACATCTGCGGGTGGGGTGGCGTTCATGTGTTCCTTCGAGTCGACGCCCGGCTTACGGGTCTGGTGCGGGCGGGTGGCATCAATACGACAGTGGTTCGCCCGTCTACGGCGCTGCCGAGTTTTTGGACCATCTGTTCTGAGAATTCTTGGGGCTCAACTATTTCGATGAGCGCGGACGATGACGTCGCTCAGCGTCACCACGGCGCCACTGTGGTGAGTGACCAGGCGGGATTCCTGCCGCGCGGTCTCGATCTCCCATGCCGGCGAGATGAAGAGTTCGGTGATCTCACCCAGCGTGGCGGACACTTCTCGCGGCTGATGGGATGTGGCCGACTCTGGATCGTGGAGATGCCCCACGATCAACAACGCGCCTCCTGGGGTAACCCAACTGGCGATTCGCCGGTAGAACTCGACCTGCGGGATCGTTGGATGGGCGTAGTTGGTGACCACCAGGTCCCATCGCTCATGCGGCTCCCACGTGGTCAGATCAGCTTCGACCCATGTCAACAAGTCTTCGATAGAGGCGTCCCGCGCATACTTTGCTGCCATAGCCAGGGCTGTTCGAGAAGTATCGACTCCAGTGACCTTCCAGCCGTTGCGTGCCAGCCAAATCGCTTCTGCACCTGATCCACATCCGGCGTCCAGTGCAGTGCCCGAAATCAATTGCTTTGTCTCACTGTCAATGTAGGGGTTCACCGGACTGTTGGTACGTTTGCCGGCGCCATCAGTGCGAGTCCAATGGCATTCCCAGTAGTCTTTGTCGAAGTCCCGCGAGGTCATTGCTGTCCCGCCGTTCCATTGTCTTCCACGGCGCGGTCGGCATCTTTGAATATCAACTCGGTGTTGGTGGTCATCACCACGCGCATCTCACTCACAGCAGTTCCTGACCTGCATGCCGGAATCGAGGGTGTTTCCCCGCTCCATCCACCGGGGACGCTCTTGTGCCCGAAGACATCCGCGACAATCTCCGCTGCCGCCGCGTGAGCACTCATCTCCAGCCCCACCTCATCGAATCCACCGATTCGTAGGCGAGTCAGTGAGGGAACCGCCAACGCAGCCAACTCGAGAAACTCGCCACCCTGCAGTCGCATACAGGTGAGTTGATTATCGACCTTCTCCACCCCTGTGACAGTTTTGGTCGTGACCGGGACACCGGCGGCAGTGCGGATGATCTCGAATCCGTGGTTCGTCGCGGCAGATTGGACGATTCGAGTTGAGATGATCTGCACCCCATCGCTTGACGATTCCTCTCGACCCCTACTCCGCGGAGTCAAAGGGTTACCCCTTTCAACGCCGAGGAAAGTGCGCTCAGCCTGAGCGGAGGCGTTACGTGATGACAGCCGTCGACGACGACTGATCGCCGCGCGCGCAAGTGCCAATGCTGCACTCGACCCCGCAGAGTTTCCTCCTACAACAACCACATCCCATACTCGGCCGTTTTGACCTGCACCCATCCCGTACATCTCCTCTGTTACAACCATGGAACAACAGCCTGGAACGCCACACCCCAAAAGTGCAATCTATGTTGCCGAATGGCAAAATGAGAAGAATGGATGGCACGATCGATCACACCCTCGACACTGTCGGACAGAGACTCAAGCGCCTACGCTTACGCCGCGAGATCACCCTCACCGAACTCGCGACCGAGACGGGGATCTCCGCCAGCACTCTCTCTCGACTCGAAGCGGGGCACCGCCGACCGACTCTCGAACAACTCCTACCCCTGGCGAGGTATTACGGGGTTACCCTCGACTCCCTCGTTGATGCACCACGCACAGCCAACCCCCGCATCGACCTTCGCCCCGTCGCCTGCACCGACGGATCGACCGTCATCCCTCTCACCCGCAGGCCAGGGGGCATCCAGGCCTACAAATTCGTCCTCCCCACCGGAGACGACAACACCGAACCAGAGCTCCGTTCACACGAGGGATACGACTGGGCCTACGTCCTCGACGGCACCCTCCGGCTCGTCCTCGGTCAACACGACCTCCTCCTCACCGCCGGAGAAGCCGCGGAATTCGACACCCGCACCCCACACTGGTTCGGCGCCACCAGCGCCGGACCAGTCGAGTTCATCAGCCTCATCGGCAGGCAAGGCGAACGCGCCCACATTCGCGCCACACCAAAACACTCGAATCCCAATGCATGACAAAGCATTCCTCCGATATCGACTCCCCGGACACACCACCAGGAGAATCAATAAATGAAGCCCACCAAATTACGGGACGCGAATACCGGGAACTTAGGATCACGAATACGAATATCCTTCGAAACCACCCGCCCCACGTCACACTTCCGACTCCAGCGCCGCTTTACTCAGCTCAGATAATCCCAGATCGAGGACCACCTCCTCGCGGTCACCGCTGCCGACCTTTATATCGACTACAGCAAGCACCGGGTCACCCGGGAGACCACGGCCTAGCCCGGACGGCCGCGGTGGAGGAACACCGGGATGCCATGCTGGCCGGTGCGCACGTCAACACCTCGGAAGATCGCGCAGTGCTACACACTGCCCTGGCCCTGCGTATGCCGTTGGAAAATCAGCTGATAGGTGGACGGGCGGGGCCTGGTTCTTGCCATCGCCGAGGTACTCGGACATCTCCTCGTTCAACACGTTTTCCAGAACGGTTTTGGTGAACTGCTCGAACTGCCCGTCCGGTCCGGGCAGCGACAGGCTTTGTTCCTGGGCTAGGCGTGCCAGTTCCGCTGTCGCTGCGGGGTCCGCAGAAGGCTCGTCCCTCTTCTTCCTCACATCATCCAGTGTCGTCGTCATCACGACACCACTCACCGAGCATTCTCTCAGCGTCTCAGGCCGAAACACTGATTAAACCAGTGTCACGATTGATAGGTCGGCTGGTTCGCTCCACCGTTTTTTCGCCTCCGTGGCTAATGTCCCTACTGCGGCCAGCCGACACCGAAAGGACCCCGGCGATCTGGCTCGAGAGGGGCGTGGCGTCGCCCCTGACTGGTATATGCCGATCGACCGGCCCATGCCACCAACCCGGTATCGAGGCAGGAGACACAACAATCATGATCGTCATCGGAATCGACGCGCACAAGCGCACCCACACCGCGTCGCCACCGATCAGATGGGGCAACAGCTATCGACGAAAACCGTTGGCACGACAAGCAAAGACCACCTCACGCTCCTGCAATGGGCGAGACGGAAAAGACGATGAGTGCATCTGGGCAATCGAGGATTGCCGGCACCTGAGCCGACGACTCGAGCGAAACCTGATCGCTTCCGGAGAACGGGTAGTGCGAGTACCACCGAAGTTGATGGCCCACGCCCGAGACTCAGCCCGCAGCTACGGAAAATCAGATCCGATCGACGCTCTTGCCGTCGCCCGAGCCGCTCTGCGCGAGCCGGATCTGCCGGTCGCCCGCCTCGACGGCGTCGAGCGCGAAATCAGGCTCCTCGTCGATCACCGTGAAGACCTTGTCGGCAGCATCATCGCTCGGCTGCGTTGGCATTTGCACGAACTCGATCCGGGGTGGACACAGCCGGCGAAAATGGATCGGGCCAGCGCCTTTGTCAAAGTTGAGGCGCATGTGTCGGACTTCGCCGGGCTGGTGACCGACCTCGCGGCCCGACTCGTCGACCATCTCCGCCGTCTCACGGTCGAGTTTGATGAACTCGCCGCCGAGATCACCTCCCGAACCACCGTATTGGCGCCGTCCTTGCTGGCGATCCCGGGCTGCGGCGCGTTGACCGCGGCGAAGATCCTCGGTGAGACCGCGCAGGTCGGCCGGTTCCACTCCAAGGATGGCATTTGCCCGCCACAACGCCAGCCGCACCGTTACCGGTGTGGTCGTCGAGTCATGCTCGACATCGTCTCTCGCGCACAGGGAACCGGCAGATCAATGCCGGCATTCATAGGATTGCTCTGACTCAAGCACGGTGCCACACACCCGCCCGCGAATTGCTCGACCGACGCCGAAAGAACGGTGACGGAGGGATGGAAGCCCTTCGGGTTCTCAAGCGTCGACTTTCCGCTGTCGTCTTCCGTGCCATGGTCGTGGACCGGTCACTGACGCTCATCGATGCAGCTGCTTGACAGAGGAGCTAGGGACAGTCCCCACCCAGGCGCAAGTATGGGCTTCATGTATCGGCGCGCGCGTCGTTGAATCTCCCTCGGGCATTGGTTTCTGCCGGCAGCGCCGTTGATTCCGGAGACTTTTCGCTGACTAGCTCGACGATGTAGTGGGTGACAGTACGATCTTCGAGGTTCCTGATCCGGTGGGGGGTGAGTGGTTCGCCGTGCCCGACGGTTTTGAAGATGACAAATCCTTCTTCGGCCGTTTGTGAGATGGACCAGTGAGGGTCCCCCAGCTCTTGGGCCTCGGCGCGCCCCGCGTCGGGCCAGATCACCACATGGTCGTGGTGGTGCTGATGGAAGTCATACATGCCGTGCGGTGGAAGTGTCATGCTCCATACCCGCACCCGGCCATTTTCGAAGATAAGGGTGTCACCGGGCGCCGGAGAGTAGGTGCCTTCGGGGGCTGGATCGGTACTCATAGGTAATCTCCTTCGGTTGCACTTCAGACGAATTAGATGTGACTCTCGATCCAATTGCACAGGTCGAGCTGTGCCACTGGCAGCGAATCCTGTTGACAGTGCGAACTTCCCGGCGAACCACTGGGATAGACGATCAAGGTCTTGTCCGTGGTTGGGGCCTCGGCGAGGATGCGCTCCCCGTCGGCAACCGCGACAAGTGCGTCGTCGGCGCCGTAAAGAGCCAGCAATGGCGTGTGGATGTTTTTGACGGCGTCGCGCAGATGGAAGTCTGCGAGCTTGCGTAGTGCTTCGTCCAGCGACTGAGAACCGGTCAGTTCCGAATACAGCGCGACGAAGAATCCCATGGCGGTCTCATCGGTATCCGACGAGTCTCCTCCTGTGAGGTTTGCGAGTAGGTCGAATGGAGCGCTTGCGATGACAGTTCCACGGAGTCGAGAATCCGATGCGGCGGCTCGCGCCGCATAGAGGCCGCCCAGGCTGTGTCCTACGAGACCGACACGGTCTGCATTCACATCCGGCCTCTCGGAGACGAAATCGATCGCTGCCGAGATCGCCACCTCGAAGTCGGCCCGAGCCAGGACTCCGCGGCGCAGAGCTTCACCCTGCCCGGGACCGTCGAATACCAGCACGCTGTAACCACGTGCCACCAATGCGCCACCGAGCGCAAAGTACATCTCCTCGGCTACACCGTCGGTTCCGCCGACCACGATGACGATCGGCCGCGGCCCGGCGTCCGACGTTGTACCGGTGCAGAACCACCCCGGCAGTGAAGTATCTCCGAAGGGCACCTCTATTTGCTCTATCGGCTCGGGATGCGCTTCTGCTGCGGCGCCGAACGTCTGTCGTCGAGACTCAGCGGCCTCCATCGCTCTCGGGTCGGACGGGGCCAGGAACACACCGGCGTTTCGGTAGTACATGCTGGCTCGCCAGAGTAGATCTCGTCGCGACAGCCGATGATCAGCACCCAGGGCTTCGCTTTGATCACGCGTTCGGTTGGCAAGGTCGTCGAAGGCCTTGTACCAACCGTCGGAGTCTCCCGATCGAATGCCGGCAACTGCGGACACCACTTCGGATAGGTCAGCTCCCCGCGAATAGGACAGGGCCGCCAGTCGGACGACCTGCGAAGACCACAGGGCGTTGCCGGGCCAGAGGTCGAGAATCGAACGATCGGTCATGAAGGTTGCCCCTTAAGTCGGTTGGAAGTTACAGATGGCCTCTGTCAGTCGCGGACAGGCCACGGATTGAATCCCGGGAGCGTCAGGTGTCCGGCGTCGACGGGAAGTGCTACACCCGTGATGTATTCGGCCGAATCCGAGGCAAGCCAGACGATTGCCTTGGCCGTCGCCTGCGGCGGTAGCGCTGTCGTGTTAGGGAGAATGCTCCACTGGTGCACCGCATCAAGGTAGTCATCTCGCGTTCCATCTGGTTTCCCGCTGGCCCGGCGCCAACCGGCCGGATGATCGTTGATCTTCGTGTCCGTGGTGCTCGGGAGCACAGCGTTGACCCGGATTCCCAGCTCACCCAACTCGAGCGCTGCAGTCTTCATAAGTCCGATGACACCATGTTTCGCAGCCACGTAGGGCGCCGAGCAGGGCGCCCCTTCCACACCAACATTGGACGAGGTGAAGACCATCGATCCGCCCCGACCCTGCTTGATCATCTGCGGTGCGACAGCTTTCGCGCTCCGCCACACGCCCTCGAGGCACACTCCGATCTGGGCGTACCATGCGGCGTCGGATGTCTCCCACAGCCGAGAACTCGACCAGTCGTAGACACCGGCGTTCGCGGACAAGACGTCGATTCGGCCGAAGACCTCGACACCCGCGGCAACCGCATCGTCGAGTGCTTGCTGGTCTCGAACGTCGGCGACACGTGCGATACATCGGACGCCTTCGGCTTCCACGAGGGCCTTCGTCTCGTCCAGGTCCTCCTTCGAGGCGAGGGAGTACGGAATAGCCTCGATATCGGAAGCGATGTCGGTGATGATGACGTCACCGCCCTGTCTGGCGAACTCCAATGCGATTTCGCGTCCCATCCCTCGACCGCCACCGGTGATGAATGCGACTTTTCCTTCGAACGAACTCACAGGGTCTCTCCTTGTCATGTTTGTCCTTCTAGCGACTCCACAGGGGAAGTCGGCGCTCACACGATGTCGATGACAGCCTTGCCGCGCAACGTCCGATTCAGTAGGGCTGAGAATGCCTGATCTGCCTCATCGAGCTTGCCGCGCCAGGCGATCTGAGGATCGAGAGATCCTCGACCCACGCTCTCTGCGAGCCATCGCAGATCGGGTGCCAGGTCAGTGCAGCCTGTCAGATGGAATGTCACCAGCGAGCGATCGTGCCCCCCATCGTCACCGAACAGTGCTCCGTAGGAGAAGTTTTCGGGTTGTCCGGCAGCATGGCCGACAGCGACCAGCGTCCCGTGCTCAGCCAAACGCGCAAACCCCGCGACCAGCTCGTCTCCACCGACCATGTCGATGATCCCGTGGAGTGGTTCGGTCACCGATCGCGCACTGTCCACGACCTCGTGGGCCCCGATCTTTATCAGGCCTTCGCGTTGTCGGTCTGGATCGCCGGTTACTGCGATCACGTACGCACCGGCCTGGCGGGCCAGCTGGATCGCGAACCGTCCGACTCCGCCGGTCGATCCGGTGACGAGTATCCGTCTACCCAGCAATGTTCCCACCCTGTGCAGCGCACGCAGAGCCGTCAGGCCAGCGATCGGCACTGTACTGACCTCACCCAGGTCGACGGCATCCGGCACTACTGCGAGGAGGTCTGTGTTCACCGCGCGACGTTCTGCCCAGGCACCCCCGGCACCCAGCGTTACCACCCGAGCACCGGCCGGTGGTCCCGAACCATCTGCGGCGCGGCGTTCCACCACCCCGGCGGCATCGGCACCGAGGACGAATCCGGCCGGTGGCCTGTCCATATGTGATACGAGGTCCGCCGCAAGTGACACCTCGCCGAAATTGACTGATGCCGCCTCGATTTTGATCAGCGCCTGGTTCTCCGCAGGGATGGGTTCGGGAACGTCGGCGAGGCCGATCCCATTTTGCGCTGAGTGGTCTACGACAAGAGCACGCATCGTAAAATCCTTTCTGTTGCTGTTCGGGGTCAGTGAGATATCAGGTCATGAGGTCGTGGCGTGGCTCGATCTTTTCCTCGAGCTGCGGGAC
The DNA here is from genome assembly GCF_040546695.1 of Rhodococcus sp. OAS809. NCBI lineage: Bacteria > Bacillati > Actinomycetota > Actinomycetes > Mycobacteriales > Nocardiaceae > Rhodococcus > Rhodococcus sp. OAS809. The sequence goes on from NZ_JBEPOI010000001.1 coordinate 46,169, forward strand.
CTCGTCAGGCTTGTGCAATTGGTGTCGCGCCAACTCCCGCTGCCGCGTTGCTACGTGCTGCTCACGATCTTCGCGAGCCTTCGCGATTGTCCACCGCCCAGTGAGGGCCGGGATCGTGAAGATGAACACGATCGCGCTGGCCACTGCGATCCACATCCACAGCTGCCATTGACCGATCACGTCCTCAGAAGCCGTGGCGATCGCCGCCATCTTGTCGGAGAGCTCAGCAGACACCGGGGTCCCGGAGGCCTCTGCGGCCTCGAACTCGGCGACCGTCGGATCACTTTGGATGAGCGTGGTCAAAGAGGAGACGACCTGCGGAACGAAGAGGAAGGACAGCGTCACGACAATTCTCAACACCCATGCCCAGATCGCCATTCCGCTCGCGACCAGACTGGGACTGTGAGCTTCGATCGTCTCGGTATACGCCGCGAACCACGGGATCTGAAATACCGACCATGACATCGCGAGACAGGCCATCACGATGCCCACTACAGTGATGCTCGCATCGGTTCCGACCATCGACAGCAAGACGATCTGGAATACGATACACATCAAGGCGCCCAACAGGATCCAAGGCTTACGCACCAGGTATTTATCGACAATTGCCCCGAAGAACAACGCGATGAGGATGTTGAACGCCCAGGCAACCGAGACAATGGTGTTCGACTGTGTCGAGGTGAACCCGAATCCGGTACCGAACATCAGCGGCGCAACGGTGACGATGGTGTAGTAGAACAACAAGACCAGTGAATACCCTATGGCAGGGAGGAGAATGGCCGGCCGCATCAGCGGCTTCCAGGATCTGCTGACCTCGACCTCACCGCTCGCTGCCCGCACCTCCAGGAGTTCACTGTCGCTCTCCGAGACGATGGTCTGATCTCGCAGCGCCGGACTGAGTTCTTTCATGAACGGCAGGGCGATGAGCACCAGTACCAAACCGATGACGCCCGCGAGGATGAACTGGCTTTGCCACGCATCGTTGAACGCGCCCAGAGTTGCCGCGGCGATAGCGGTTGCGCAGAGCGAGCCGGCCGCCGGACCGACCGCCCACAGTCCCATCGCAGTTGCTCTACCTGTCTGCGGACTGAAGTCTCGGACCAGCGCGGGCGTTGCGACCAGCAGCATCCCCTCGAACAGTCCGATGCAGCACGACCAGAAGATGTACATCCACTTGTCGGTGGTCAGCGGCATGGCCACCGCGGTGAGCAAGCTCAGGATAATCAGGCCGTACACCACGACGTTGGTTCGACCGAATCGGTCCGCGACACCGGCCGCGAGCGACCCGAACGCTCCGACGCAATTGCAGAGCGCCAGTCCCCCGGCCAAGAACATGAATGACATTCCGAATTCGGCACTGGTCTGCGAGGAGACAGCTCCGAATGTGTACTGCTGGTAGTACAGAATGACCGTGGCTGCGACCGCAAGTGCGAGACGTAACTTCCGCTCCGCACCCACCGGGTAGTAGTCGAGCTGCCGATCGATGAGCGCACGCGTCAGGCGTGACCGTTCTTTAGATTTTACGTTGGTGCGACAAGCGTCCTCCGGACCAACTCTCGTCTGGCTCATGTCAACCCTTCTTGTTCACCGAATCCACGATGCGCGAAGCTCTTATGAATGCTAAATCTACGCAATTGGATGCAATTTGTCGGCGATTCGGAAAAGTTTTACACCCCGTTAATCCGAGACTGCCTATGCACCCGTCATCGACCTACTGCATAACCCTGTGCCCCACGAGGATTCGCCGCAGCGCCCAGCAACCCGCTGTACGGGTCCCGGGTGACACTCGATAGCCGTCCCAGAGTCCAGTCGCCTGCGCGAGTGACGTGATGCCCTCTTTCCTGTAACTCATCGATGACCTCGTCACCCAGTCGATCCTCGGCAACCAGACCGGCCGGCGTCCACGTCCGCGGCCAAAAGCTCGCAGGAAAGCTGGTGGTGTGGAACGCCGGCGCCTCGATGGCCTCCTGAGGAGTGTGGTTGCCGATCAATGTGCGTAGGAGATAGAGCAATTGCCACTGGTCCTGTTGATCGCCGCCTGGCGTTCCGAGCGCGGAGATTACTTGCCCCCCACGAACCAACATTGTGGGGCTCAGCGTCGTTCGCGGTCGGCACCCCGGCGCGAGTGCCGATGGACTGGCCTCATCGAGCCATGACATCTGCAGCCGGGTTCCGAGACAGAATCCCAGGCCGGGAATGGCGGGCGACGATTGCAACCAACCACCCGAGGGAGTGGCCGCGATCATATTTCCCCACTTGTCGACAACATCGAGATGACATGTGTCACCGCGGGTTTGCCCACTCAACGACACAGTCGGCTCACCCACGGTAGGCGAGAGCGACAAGCAGTCCTCTAGAACGAGAGGCGGCATGTACGGGTTTGCGCCGATCAGACCTGGCCGGAATACACCGGACGCCCGATCTGTGATCAGATCGCGCCTCGCTGCGGCATAACTCGGCGACAACAGGGTGGCGATCTGGCGGCGAGGAGTTCGTTCTCCGTAGTACGAGTCGCGGTCGGCCATCGCGAGTTTGAGTGCTTCGACCGCGCGGTGTACCCCGGCCGGCGTTTCGAGATCGAGGTCGCGGTCGTGATATCCGGCGAGAATTGCCAGCGTTTGCAACAGCACCGGACCCTGGGTCCACGTTCCGGCTTTGACGACCGTGATGCCCCGGAAGTTCGCATATAGCGGCTCTTCGAAAGAGGCACGAAACCCTTGAAGGTCCGACAACGACAGGATTCCATGATGATCTGATCCGGTGGAGTGGCGATGTTTGACCGTGGCGACGAAGTCGATCACGGCACGCGCGACAAATCCTTCCGACCATTCGCGGCGCGCCGCATCGATCTGCATGACGCGGTCGGCGCTATCTGTAGCTGCGATCAACGCACGTAGGGTCGCGGCGTACGAGCCATTACGTACTACGGCGCCCGCCGAAGGCGCACTGCCCTCGGCCGAGAGCCAGACCTCCGCAGAAGTCGGCCAGTGATTTCGAAAAAGATCAGCCACGGTGTCAATGACACCGGCGGCCCGCGGCAGGATCGGGTGGCCGTGATCCGCGTAGTGGATCGCAAACTCGAGTATGTCGCCGAGCTTCCAGGTTCCGTAATCGCGCAGTAGCAGCAACCACGCCTCCACCGCCCCAGGCACTGTCGCGGCAAGGGCACCCGATCCGGGAACCATGTCCAGGCCCTCCGCGCGGAAGTGGTCGATCGATGCCATCTGCGGTGCCGGCCCCTGCCCGACCAGAACACGCACCGGTGCGCCTGCGCGCCCGATCAGGGCCACCAGGTCGCCACCGGGGCCATTGAGGTGCGGCTCGACGATGTGCAAAACGAAGGCCGCTGCTGTGGCCGCGTCGAACGCGTTGCCACCGCGTTCCAATACCGCTTGGGCCGTTGACGACGCCGTCCAATGCGTCGTCGCGCACATACCGAATGAGCCCGTGAGATCCGGTCGCGCTTGCAACTTTGGTGTGACCATTCACATCCCTCTTTCAGCGCTATTGCATCCCATTTTTTGCATTCTGCATTCAAACTATCAGAACATGCATCTGTGTTTGGGACAGCCGAACGTCACCGTGGGAATTCCGACCGGCCGGTGCCGCCTGCGCTTTATCGGGTTGACGTGCAGCAAAGCGAATGCAGATGGAAGACTGTAGAGCGATCTACAAGCACGACGAGAGGACAGAGTGCACCGTGGCACCACGATCGACGGCAGCGGACAATGACGCCGGCGGGGGCTCCGCAGCCGATGAAATCGTTTCAGCGCTTCAGCATCGAATCCTCGTCGGTGAGGCGCCCGTGGGTTCCTGGCTGCGACACTCAACGCTCGCCGAAGAGTTCGGAACAAGCCGGACTCCCATCCGGGAGGCCCTCCGCGTGCTCGCGTCGCGGGGAATCGTCACGATCGTCCCCAATCGGGGTGCCCAGGTCAACGGCCACTCGAGTCGGGACATTCGGGAGTTGGGCGAGATTCGCGCTGAACTCGAGGGTTTCGCTGCCGCGCTCGCGGCGGAACGGATCAATGACGAACAACTCCAGCGGCTGCACAGCGCCTGGGACGGCTACCAGCAGATCATCGACAAAATCACGGCGCGTACAAAGCAGTCGGCGGCCGCGCAAACCAGAGAGACCGAGCGATGGACACACGCCAACGATGATTTCCACAATGTCATCATGGAAGCCTCCGGCAACCGACAACTCGTACTGGCGATCGAAGATATCCACCGGCGCTACCCCAAGAATACGGCCTTTGTCGCTTACTCACAGAATTCTCGACTCCTCCGACGCAACCTGGCCGAGCACAAGGCAATTTCCGATGCCATCACAGCCCACGACAGCCGGGGCGCCCGAAAAGCCATGACCGCCCACATCTTGCATTCGATCGACGCGACCGTACGCTGGGCCGAAGATCATCAACAAATGCGCGGACAGGGCACTACCTAGGAAACATTGCATCCTATCTTCCAGCGATCGAATGCATTACTCTCATGTCATGACCTATTCCGCACGCACAGTGGACATCCCGGTCGGAACACTGACATTCGAGGTCACGATCAGCGGCCCGCGAGATGGCATACCTGTGATGCTCCTGCACGGATTTCCCGAAAGCGCTGAGTCCTGGGCGACTGTAGCGTCCCACCTACACTCCGCCGGTTTCCAGACGATCATCCCCAACCAGCGGGGATACTCCCCCGCAGCCCGCCCGAACGGAATCGACAACTACCGGATCGACCACCTGGTTGACGATGTACTTGGATTGTTGAATGCGTTGGAAATCAATACAATTCATCTTGTGGGCCACGACTGGGGCGCTGTTGTCGGGTGGTTCCTCGCTGCCCGGCATCCGGACAAATTGACCACGTTCACAGCAGTGTCGTCACCGCACCCTGCCGCATTCGGCTGGGCCGCAGTTCACGATGCCGATCAGCAGAAGCGGTCGACTTACTTCCGCCTCTTCCGGACCCCGATCGAGGCCGAGGAGTCTCTACTCGGACACGGCGGCAGCGTATTTCGGAGCTTCTTCGGGGACGCAGTCAATCCCGAGGTGATTGATCGGTATCTAGCACGGCAAAGTTCACCAGGGGCGCTGACGGCCAGCCTGAACTGGTATCGCGCGATGACCCGAGACTTTGCCGACCTCGGTCCGGTGACGGTTCCGACCACCTATATATGGAGCACCGACGACGCGTTTCTCGGCTATGCGGGTGCCGTGAGGTGCGGAGAGCATGTCACCGCGGACTATGAACTGGCAATTGTCGAGGGCGCATCGCACTGGCTTCCCGAACAGGAACCCGAATTCGTCGCCTCCGCGATCAAGAAACGTATCGGCAGCTGCTGAACTACTAGGTACGCTCGGCCGCCTGCGATTTTCCGTCAAACCTGATGGAGGGGTGGCATGGGATCTTCTGATGAGAGGAAGACCCCATGCCATCACGAGAGATCGAACGCCGAGCAAAACAAAAATCGTAGTGCTGCGCCACGTCGAGGAAGTCAGTGGCAATGTCGCCGCCAGTGCCACTGTTACGGCATCAGCGCAGCAGGTCCACTGCGTCTGGCGGCGCCAGTTCGACGAGGGAGGAGTCGAGGGCTTGCGCTCGACCAGGCCACACTCGCAAGTGCGACGACTCAGCCTCGGCCGGGGCCGAGACTGAGAGCGCAGAGGCTGAGCACCGCCCGAATGGATTCCACGGGGACCGCACCGCGAGCGATCGTCCGAGCACTACGACGACCTGGTCAACACCGCCATCCGTGCGGTCAACCGCCTCCATATCGTGCTCACCCATGCAATCTCTGCGGGACCCCACAAAGGGTTTGTGCCGGCCGGGCTGCCGTGATACTTGCACCGGGTCCGCCCCCGCGATCTTGCCGGCCCGACTATGCGCACCCTCGCAGTCGATCTGGCCGCCGAAGTCCGACAACTGGATCGGCGGATGCCGATACCGCCGCGGCATCGAAGCAGCGGCCCGCCAGTCCTGCAGCTCACTGACTTCAACTGTGCGAGATCGGAGTCCGCAACACGAGCAGGATCTTCTACCGGACCGGCCCGCTTCATCGGTTCCGCTCGGCGGGCCGCATTCGCGAGCTACACCGGTACCACCCACCGACGTATTCTCCCGCGGTATCATTGTCCGCCAGCGACTCTCACGGAACGGAGACCGGCAACCGAACTATATTCTGCACACCAGGACTACCACCCGGATCGGTCGAGAAACAACGGGCTGCACGCACTGTCAGCGGAAGTGACCTTGCCGGGAAGAGCCTCTGAAAAGCGTTGCGCTGTTTGAAGAGGCACCTGTCGGATGTCGTCTGTAGGAAACTTTCCGCGACTCGAAGACAGAGCTGGCGGCGAGCCCGGGAGGCACTCGGGGCGACTCTCAGGTCCTGCGCACCCTGGCTGACACCCCGCAGGCCGACACGTCGGACTAATCACTTCCCGAACCACCACATTCCACGCTACAACCCGGCCGCAGGCCCGTCTTGACGCAGAGAGGCGCCGTCTAGACGACCGACGTCGTGGCGGGCATATTCGTCGCAGGTTCCCGTACGGGGAAAGCACCGAAGAGCGCTACTGCGAGTATCACGATCGCAGCGACGAGTAGTCCGAGACCGGGATTCCTGACGACCGATGCCGCGCCGACTCCGGCGCCGACCAGCAGCACCACCACCGCTGCGATCCGCCGCGCTCCTCCACCTGGGTTCCGTGCACCGAACCACGAGTCCGCTGCCAGACCGGTGATACTCGAGGTGACCACGACGGTGGTGACGTCTTTGACCGCGATGACGCGCGCTGCGGCCGCCTGTAATCCCATCGCGGTGCCGAGAACAGTGGTGATCACGATCGTCACCACGTACGAAAAAGACTCCACAACAGCCACATACACCGCGGTCGCGAGCACTGTTGCGCCGACCGTACCGAACACTGTTGTCGTTGAGACCGCCCAGGAACCAGGAACCTTGTGCCGCATCGCACGGCCTGCGATCGCGGCCCCCACCATAAACCCGACGAGCGCCAACGCCGGACCCGCGACAGGTAAATCGTCCACCCCCGCGAGACCCATTCCAAGAATCACCACATTCCCGGTCATATTGCCGGTAAAGACCCGATCGAACCCGAGGAAGCCGACCGCATCGATCACCCCGGTACTGAAAGTCAGGACAAGCATCAGGACGAGATGGGCGTGGTGGTGATTTCTGGCTCGACCTATCCGATTCATTCGGGTGACGCCCCTCCGATATTCAGTTCCATGAGCCCAAAAGACTCCGTAATGAGCGACATTTGGGATGAGTAGTTCATCCGCTTACCGCGAACGCCGGCGTGCGAGATCACACCGAGTCGGCGCCAGTGCTCTTTGCGGATGGCAATACTGCTCTGTTGCTGAACCTCGTAGTTGACAAGAGCTGCCACCACGCCGAGTTCCGCTCGGGCCGCGTCGATTCGGCCCTCTCGCGCACTCGCAGCGGCTCTGAGCAGAGTCGCCACCGGGGTTGCCTGGCAGGCAATCGCATCAGCACCAGCAGCAAGGTCCTCGATGATTCCCACCCCACCCCCGCCCGCGATCAGATGCAGATCGGCGGACGTGGCCCGGAGCTCGGAAATTCGTTGAAATGAGGGTGGCGCCTCCGCCTTCACAGCGACGATCCGAGAGTCTACGGTGACCACGTTCAGCAAGTCGGACAGGGCGATGTGAATCCCAGTGGACAGCGGATAGTCTTGGATCACGATCGGCAATCCACTCACGCGTGCTGCATGGTCGACGTCATCTCGCAGCTTCTCAGGGTCGGATGACGTCACTGGGATCATCACCGCACTGAGTTCGTGCCGGAGGTCCGTCCCGAACAGCGTCAGGTCTAGTTCACGAACCGGACGCGAGAGCGGCATCGCGGTTGCGATCACAGGACAGGGACCAGCGGCCTCGATCACAGTATGCAGCACACGCCGCTTCTCGCGCATCGAAAGCATGTCAGGTTCGCCAATGACCCCCAGCACGATAAGGCCGTCGACGCCTTGCCCACGCAGATACTCGACCAGAGCGCGCAGGGAACCGTGGTCGACCGCAGCCAGGTCGGCGGTGAACGGCGTAGCCAGCATGCCCCAGGCTGTCGGCAGCGAGCTGGTCGACCAAGCTGACATAGCACCTCCTATTGCATCCAATAACCATAGTTTTGCATCACTCTACACGGATATGGGCAGTGCAGTTTTGCCTTCGTCGCCGGGTTCCTGTTGACGATCTCACCGCGACTTCCGCTTCATCTCCCAGACATGTGCTGCAACACGAGACTCAATTCTTCGACGGCCTGCGATCACTCGGCCCGGCGACTGTTAGGTCAGGTTCATCGATGTGCCTTTCGGGATTCGATGAGCGGCGCAAGACGAGATGCGGACCGAAAAGGCGTTAACGTCGGAATGCATCGCGCTGCTGCATACGCCTTGTACAGACCGATCGCGATTTCGGCCAACGCGTTGACGCTCACTGAACAACCATGGCCGTACGTCTGCCTTCTGGGAAGGATGGTTGGTGCTGAACCCGGTGGCCGCTGGGCCACCGCTGTTGATGCTCGCCCGTCGAGGCCGATAGAAGTATCGCAGGGCGCGGCTGACCCGGCGTTGAAACTGGCAGAGGGTCACGCGCTTCGAGCGCCGTGCAGTGAGCGACCAGGACCAACGCCTACCACATGGTGAAGCATCCCGACGACGCGAAAAGGTGCGCATGCAGGAATCAAGTTCCATGGCTGGGATCGATTGGGGCACTGAGGTTCACGCAGTGTATCCTCGGCGCCGACGGCAAAGTGGTCGAACGATTCGATGTCTCGCCTGACAGCAAAGCACTGTGTGTACTGGTTTCCCGACTCCGCAAGGCCGGGGTGGCCAAGGTAGCGATTGAAATCAGCTATGGACCGGTCGCTGAAGATATTGATCGATGCCGGTCTCGCGGTTTCGTTGCCCCGTCGCGTCAGATCAAAGCCTCACGGCCCGTTACGGCTCGGCAGGCAACAAGGATGACCGTCTCGACACATACGTCCTTGCGGACACGCTACGCACCGACGGTCACCGGTGGCCGCTGCTACGAGAGGATCATCCGGAAACCAAAGCGCCACGGACGATGTGCCGGACTTGCAAGGGTCTCGTCGAGATTCGGGTGCAGATGACGAACCAACTCCGAGCGAACCGCGAGTTGGCATTCCCCCGGGGCGGTCGGGCTGCTGCGCCGCCTCGACAGCCCCATCACAGTGGCTTCCTGCGACGATTCCCTAACGCAACCAAAGCTTCGTGGCTCTCACCGGCACGCCTGGAGCGGTGGCTCCGATCAGTCGGCTCCAGCGGAGGCATCGCCGTAGAGATGCTGTATCGGCATGTAGAGCGCGGCATCTCGACGGCGTCGAGGCAGAAGCTCATAGGCAGATCACGACCAGTTTGGTCACCACCCCGAAACACTGACCGCAGAGATCATCCGGATCGAAACCCAGATCCTAGAACTTTTCGGCGCATAGCCCGATCAGAAGATATTCATATGCCTGCCACGCTCCGGAATGGTCAGAGCGGAAACCGTTCTGGCACAGATCGGGACTGCCGGAAACGGTTCCCTTCTGATGATGCCTGGCGGCGCTCGCCGGCGCCTCACCGTCGACCCTCCGATCCGTACACGCGAACAAACGGTGGTTCGTGGTCGTGCAAGAAGAACTTCCGTAGGGCGGTCATGAATTTCGCGAGCGGCAGCCGACTCGACGACCCGTGAGCGAGGCAGGCCTACCGGAGGGCCACCGCCCGAGGATGGCGGCCCCTCACGCGATCCGGATCACCCGAAAGTGAACGACCCGCGACGTATCGTAAAGTCTGTCTCAAACCAGATGCGCCGCTATCCTTTTCGTCCACCGTGGCAACGCCTACAGGACAGCTGAACGCGACGAGGCTGGTACCGTCGGAAGACGTTCAGTTGCTAACGACGGGGCGTTCGGCACGTGCGCAATTACCGGGCTGACGCGGGGAGCGCAGATAGTTCCTCCAGTCGCTCAGATGTCTCACTGTCTGCTGGTGTCATCACCGTCATGCGGTGACTGGTCTCAGGGATGGCCGTGGAGACGAAGTTGAGATTGAGACGCCCGACGAGTGGGCTGGTGAGATGCTTGACTTCGTAGTGCTCGAGTAGCACGTCGTGCCGGGTCCACAGCCGCGCGAACTCGTCGGACTGTTCCTTGAGTCGGTCGACGACCGTGGGAGTACCCCGACTCGCTGTGGTGCTTGCTGCGGCACGCATCCTCGCTACCATCCGTGTCGCGACGATGTCGGGGTCGAGGTAGCGGCCGCGCCATTGCGGGTCTGTGAAGAACTGCACTGCACAGTTTCGATCCGGTGCCGGAAGCAGATCGATGCCGGTGAAGAGCCATCGATAGGCCTGGTTGTGCGCCACGACATCGAAAAGCGACGTCTGCAAGCATGCGGGGTACGGGTTCAGCTTGTCCAGTATGGGTTGGATGGCGCTCAAGAGCGCCGGGTCGGATGAGGGTGCCTCGGGCATGGGGGGCTGCATTCCGGCGAGGCGACGAAGATGCTGAGTTTCCGAGTCATCCAGTTGCAGCGCCCGACCGACTGCCGAGATCACCTGCGTGCTGACGTTGATCGAACGTCCCTGTTCGAGCCAGGAATACCAGGTGACGCCGACGCCGGCGAGCACCGCTACCTCTTCACGTCGCAAACCCGGTGTGCGGCGGCGTCCCGTCGGGGGAAGGCCCACGTCCTCCGGCGACAGCCTCTCCCTCCGGCTGCGAAGGAAGCCACCCAGCTCCCGGTGCGCGATTGCGCCGCCCTCGTCACTGATGCCTCCATGCTGCGACATCACGTCCTCCGTATCCAGGTTCGGCTGGTACCCCTATAAACAGGCTACTGGTACCCGCATGAATCCCGATCCACCCTAGTGATGTGACCGAAACTTCAACGCCAAACTCCGGCGCCACCCCCGCAATTTCGTCGCCACCAGTGCCGCTGGGGATTCCGGGGCTGCTCGCGACGCTCTCCGCACTCCTTCTCTCCGTGGTCAGCTTCTCGGCAACGGGCATCGCCGTTCCCGACATCGGCGCATCCCTACACGCGAGTGCAGCAGAGCAATCACTGGTCGTCTCCGCGTACTCACTCGGATTCGCGGTTCCTCTGGTGCTCGCCGGGCGTCTCGGCGACCTCTACGGGCGTCGCCGCCTGTTCCTCCTCGGTATGGCGGGCTTCACCCTCTTCTCCCTCGCCGCGACCTTCTCCCCGAACATCACGGTGCTGATCACAGCCCGCGCGCTGACCGGCATCTCCGCCGCCGCGATGGTCCCGCAGGTACTGGCCACGATCACCGCGTCAACCCAGGGACGCGAACGCGCCCGCGCCGTCGGGCTCTTCGGTGCCACCGCCGGCGGCGCGACGGCGATCGGGCAGGTCCTCGGTGGAGTTCTGCTCTCGGTCCCGCTGTTCGGCGCCGGGTGGCGCACGGTCTTCGCGGTCAGCGTTGTCATGGGCGCCCTGTCGTTCCTTGCCGCACTCCGCTGGGTTCCCGCCACCAACTCTCCCGGACACCGCTCTCTCGACCTGGTTGGCACGCTCCTGCTGGGAGCAGCATTGATCTCGTTGCTCGTCCCCGTTTCCCAGGGGGCCGCTCTCGGCTGGCCGATCTGGTGCTGGGTGCTGTTGGTCGCGGCCCCATTCCTGTTCGCCCTCTTTTGGGTCCGGCAACTGCAGCTCCACCGCGCTGACACCGCCCCGCTCGTCCCGCCGCCGCTGTTGCGCCTCGCCTCCTACCGCCTCGGCCTCGTGATGGCCCTCATGCTGCAATCCGCCTTCGGCGCGTTCACCTTCGTGTATGCACTCACCACTCAAACCGGACTGGGCTGGACCCCACTACACGCGGCGCTCGTCCTACTGCCCTTCGCCCTCAGCTTCTTCGCCGTTTCCGTCTGGTCCGGGAAACTCACACCCCGTTTCGGGTTCCGACGGCTTCTTGTCATCGGCGGCATCATCCAGGCGGTCATGCTGTTCGCAACAGCCGTGTCCGTGCTCCTCCAAGGCACCGGCATGAACTCGTGGACGCTCGCCGGACTCCTGATCGGGGTCGGGGTCGGCCAAGCATTCATGTTCGGACCCCTCGTCGGCGCGATGGTCGCCGACGTGCCGCCCTCGTACGCCGGAGCCGCCTCCGGAGTGCTTCAGACAACACAGCAGGCAGCAATGGGCCTCGGCGTCGCCATCGCCGGCGGGTTCCTCATCACCGTCACCAACGGACCAGCAGAAACCGTTACGAGCGCCTACACCACTGCCCTGGCCGTCTCCATGATCGTCCAGGCCGCATTCGCCACCGCCTTCACCCTTGCTGCCCTCGCCCTCCCGAAACGCTGACATGAAGGCGGAGGAACGGAACCAGACCTGAGCTGCCATAGGTGGTGGTTTCCTCACCCTAGACGGGAGCTCAGGTATACGTGGCGCGAGTAGGTGCGGGTGAGCGCGTCGCGGCAGGTTCTCGAATCCATCGGTCAGGCAGGCCACTCTCACCGAACTGGAAGCGGTGACCGCCCAGGTACGCACGCTCGCATCCCCGCTCGGCCGGGAACTGCGATTCTGGAAACAGTTCCGAGTGGTACTCGGCGACACCGACGCCCACGCCCGGGAGACCGTGTCGTTCCTGCGCGCCCGCGCTCACGATGTCCTGACCGCTCTGCCCGACGAGGCCGTCCGGTCGTCGGCGTAATTCGCGCGCGATCGTGAACGCGGTCTCGGTGCCGGCGCTCAAGGGCACTCCCACCGAACAGCTACTACTGACAGGCGTTCGAGGAGGCGCCGAAGGCCACAGTGCCGTCGGCGGGTGCTGCCCCCGGTCTCACAGCCTGGCCGCAGTACAACGTCGGCACCACCAATCGACCGGACCAGATTTACGCCGGCGTCGGCGCTGCCCCGGTCGACCGGTCCACAACCATCAATATTCAGGTCCAGTCCGCCGAAGAGGCATTCGCGAAAGCGAAAACCTATGCGGCGCAACTGGCCCTGCAGCACGGGGCGAGGTGTAGCTAGTTGTTCGATTCGACAGCCAAGGTGGAAATCTTCGGTTGCGACGGGTAACCCCAGACGGCGAAGCCCCCGATCTCATCGCATCCAGCGGCGAGGTCGGGGGGCTTGTTGTCGTTTGTGGGGCTCACCGACGAGTGGGACTGCGAGCGCACTGTCGGTGAGCCGTGCGCACCGAACCGTTGCATTAGACGGTGCGCAGTTTTCGAGCGACCCACCCCCGGGGTCGCAACACCCGGTAGGCGGGCCGGTACGGCAGACCCCGCGTCCAAAGATCAACCGCCGCGCTCAGGTGATAGCCATACCGCCGCCCGCTCAAACCCCCGACCGGGGAAGCCGATTGGGTCGGGGGTGTCGAACGCCTCCACTTCGCGATGCAGAGACCGATTTACCGTGTCGAACTGCCTACGCAGCCTGACATATCAACGATAGAACCGCACCGCGATTCGAACCAGGGGTGCCGGGAACCGCCAGACCGCCGAAGTTAAAGATGGCCCGTCGACTTGTTCCACCGTGTCGACGGGCCGTGCGCGCCCCAGGTCCGACCAAGGATGAGGCACGCAGTTCTGGTGACCCGCCACATCGGAATAGGGGTCCAACGCGGCGGGCCTATGCGCGCCGAAGCCGCCACCTCGCGGTACCCAGCACGCATTCGGGGTGGCCCACCGAAGTGAATGTGAGTGTCAGCGTCCGGTGGGCCGTGCGCGCAAACGAGCCCTTGATTTCCCGTCGACGCGCAGTATTTGGTGCCTCACCGGAAGGAGCCGCGTGACTTGCGTTTCCGGAGAGGCACTGCTCCGCCGCAGCTCGGATAAGTCCGGCGTCGCCTCCGCAGATTATGTGCACTCAGTGCCGGATACCAGTCTTCATGCAGTCACAGATACTTGAGCGTTGAACTATCCCCAATTCGTGCACAGCATCTGGGGATAGCTCACGACTCAGTAGAAACGAAAGGTGGCCCGCCGAGTTGAGGTTAGGTGTTCAACGCGACGGGCCGTACGCGCCACCGACTGTCACGAACAGTGGCACGCAGTTCAGGTGGCCCGCCTGATGTTCGTCAGTAACACCGAGGCAGGCCATGCGCGCCGAGCCGGCAAAGGCAAACGCGCACCGGCGATACTACGTCGCTGGATCGGTGCGCATTCCCCTGCGGGCTCGGAACTGCGCCCAGGGTCGACCGTCTCCGGAATCGAACCGAAGTTTCTTCCATTTCTCAGTTGTCGCGATAGCGGAAACCGACGGAACAGGCCCCCGATTGGGATGGGAGTCGCAACCAGGGGCCCGGCACGTTCGGCAACGCCGACAGTCCAGTACGAAAAATAGTGCACCTCATCGGGACCTGCCAGTTACATACCAGTAGGAACGGAACGCCCCCGGCAGGCGTTTCTTGCCTGCCAAACGGAAGCGAAAACAGGTACCCCTGTAGGTTGACTGGATCCCCGTGAACAGGTCCAGTAGCTAGGCAAACAGCACAACAACTGAGCGTCCCCACCACCAAGTTGGCGCAGTGACCGCGAGTTCACCAAGGCCGAAGGCCACCCATCTGCGACTGCACTAGGGAAGCTGATTGAGTTCGGGTTCCCGTCGTAGTGCTTGAGCACAGTCATTCCGAACAGCAAGGGAGCCGTCTGGGGTCCGCTCCCGATGACCTAGAACCTCGTGATCTCGTCTCGGGTGGGCAGCAAAGTCTGTTCCAGAGCCTCATCGAAAAGTGGATTACTGAATGGGCTGTTCGGACTTTCATACCAGGGTCGAAGCAGGTCACCCGCCTCGACGCGAACTTCCTGTCCGGGTGTTTCGCGTGCTGCAACACGATTGACACTCTCGGTGAAGCGACGGAGGTACGCCTCGTAGGTCCGTCGGTACGTCTCTAGTCCGCCGCCCTCCTCAGGAAATGGACTCTCTCCCTTGCTGGACAGTGCAGGCAGCAGGGAGTGGTCACGACACCATGCGCCATCGACGATTTCTTCAATGTTGATGTGCATGACGATGGGCGCGGGTCGGTTCGGGTCGATCATCCAATCAGTATGTCCGGCTTGAGCTGGCATTGCGGGTGAGCGCCATCTGCACACCGCTTGCAGTGCCGAGCGACGGACGTTAATGACCGAACATGACCAACACCGCAGGCATTCTGAACGCCCACCATGCCTCAGCCGTGCCGCTCGACCTGTTCACCGATCGGGGCCGGATCGATCAACTACGGCGGCACAAGGCCCCCCCCCGATCACCAGTGAGGCCAGCCCGGTGGTAGGTCAGACGCTGTGTGGGAAGGCCGTGATCGAGATACCGCGTCGCGCCGGATCCGGGGCGCACTCCGGTGCCGCCGCGGCGGGCGATCGCAGCAGCGGTGGTGGTCATCAGGAAATCCTCGAACACTTTCCACATGTCGAGGACGAAGCCTCGCACGACGACGTTCCCGATGCGGTGCTCGATGGACCGATGCTCGGTGATCAGCTCCGACAACTGCAATGCCCAGTGGTAGCGCTCGTTCAATCTCGTTCGTGCCGGGGACGGTTCGGCGCCAGCGGTGGGCGGTGTGACGTCGGCGAGAGCGCAGCGACCCCTGGCCAGCCTCGTCTGCAGACGAGGCGGCACTACCGCGGAATCGAGCAGGATCAAGGTGGCGGTGAGCAGCAGCTGGTTTTCGGCGATGTCTTCGTCGTATTCGTCGTAGCGGATCACCCGCCGGGCGGATCACCCGCCGGCAGCGCGAGCGAAGAATCGTCGGGTGATCTGATCACCGCGCGCAGCCGCCCACGCAAGACCGGGCCCGAGTCTTCGACTTCGCGGTAGCCGGAAAGCAACCCGCGGGCAGTCGCGCGCTCGGCTGCCACGACGAACGCCTCGGCCAACACCGCAACCAGGTCGGTATCCGTATCGGCGAGCGCGGTGTGCTGCGACCACCACCCAGGGTCACCGGCGTAGCCCAACATCCAGATCACGCGGCTGATCGGTGTTTTCGGTTGCACCCTCACAGTGAGAGCACCGATGGTCACGGCACCGATCTTCTTCGGTGGCGGCCAATGCGAACACGCCGGGAGTCATCGTGGGTGTGACCGTGACCAGACCGGTGGCCGCGAACGCTGCAGCACCCTCCGCCGTCAACGCCACCTGCGGGAGGCACACCAGGCAGCCGGCGCAACCGTAACCGCATCGTGGCCGCTCGAAGAGGGTCACCGTAACTGGATCATTCACCGGTGGTCAGGCTCTTCTCCAGAGCAGCAAGGCCGTATCGGACATCGAGATCCACGGCGGGAGTCACCAAAGCGAAAATTCCTCGAGCAACGGGATAATCGCGCTGCCGAAATATCTGCGCCAATCCCCCATCACTGTGGACCGCCGGACGCATGAAATACGTGGGTCCGAACAGGTGCGTCCGGATCGTCGATCGCAGCGTTCAAGGCAAGATGCAGGTCCGCGACACGCTGCGGATACGTGCGGGCGGTGAGCCAACGTCTCAGGAGAAGATTTCGTGGGCTCCTGCGCCGGGTGCAGCGGAACAAATCCGAAGCGACGGCGCATCGCCGAGTCCACGAGAGCGATCGAACGGCCCGCGGTGCTCGATCGCGGAAGATGATCACCACAGTGCGTGGCAGAGTGAACGGCTCGGCGTTGTCCGAGGAATACATCAGATCGATTGCCTGCTCACACGCGCGATCATCGGATCGCCGCCATCTGATGTCCTCGTCGTTTCGCGGCGCGGAGTGTATCCGAAGCGACGAAGCGGTACGCAGCTCGGGCGGCCGACCCCCCGGGGAGTCAACACCCGGTTGGTTGGCCATGTGCGGCCGATCATCTGCCCGACATCAACTGCCGCGGCGGTGATATTCCCACTTCTTGTGGCAGTTAAACCCCAGGACAAGTTCCCGACAGACGATCGGCGGCGAAAACGTTCCAACCACAAGGCGGCGGGATCGTCGGCGCAGATTCCCGGTCCTCTTGCCGGAGTCTTGCTGAACGGGGGCAAGCCTTATCGTTCGCGTGTCCTGGACTTCTTCGTGGACTACTCCAACTATAGTTGCTATATTCACACTTTAGTTGGAACTGAGGAGGTGTCTGTCATGCAGCTGAACAGGCCGTTCGCCACGGTAACGCCGACCCTGGACGGCGACGTGCTTGCTGTCTTGGCGAGCGCGGACGTCACGTTCACGATCAGCCAAGTCCAGCGCATCCTCGCCACGGGCTCAGGCGAAGGCATCCGCAAGGTCCTCAACCGCCTCGTTGCGCAAGGTGTGGTGCTCCACGATCGGGTAGGTAGGACCAACACCTATCGGCTCAACACCGAGCATCTCGCAGCCGAGCCCATTATGGCGCTTGCACAGCTGAACTACACCTTCCTCAAATGCCTCGAAAAGCACCTGAACGGGTGGCACACGACGCTGCGGTACGCCGCAGTATTCGGATCGGCAGCGACCGGGCACATGAAGCTCGAGAGCGACATCGACCTGTTCCTGGTGCGCGCCGCTGACACCGGCCACGACGGTAACGAAGCGTGGGAGGAACGGGTAACCGAACTCGCCCGACTGGTCACCGCGTGGACCGGCAACGACGGCCGCATCGTCGAGTACACCGAGGACGAATTCCGTGCCGCGGCCGCTGCCGGCGAACCCGTGCTCCGAGACGTGGCGACACAGGGCCTGACTGTAGCGGGGACACGGAGCTGGTTCAACGCCCAGTTGCGCCCTGCTGCGAGGAGATCCTGATGGCGGGACAACGCGACTGCGACTCCGTTGTCACCGTGGGGCGCATGTCCAAAGCGACCGAATTCTTCGACGCTGCTGATCATCTCGGAGAGGAGATGCCCAACGCCGCCGGGGACTTGTACGTCGACGCGGGTATCGCCGCCTCGGACGTACTCTGCTGCCTGCGCCTCGGTGTGCACTCGAACAGCGGCAACCACAGCGAGGCCGTTGCCCTACTCAAACGTGCCGACAATGGATCCGAACGGCATCTGAACACACTGCTGAACTTGAAGAACAAGGCTGCCTACACCCACCAGGACCTGACTTCTGCGGAATTGAAGAAGATGAACCGCGCAGCGGAACACCTGGTCGAGGCAGCCAAGCAGGCAATGGCCGCTCGGAGATAGTCCCCCCGGATCCAGCGTGCCTGCAGTTGCGCACGTGCAACGTCGAGTCCTCGCCGGATCGACTCCCCGGCTCAACCACCTCGCCGATGGGCACAGGCGGGAAAAATCAGCTACACCAGAACCCCCGGCGGGCACCACCGATACCAAACAGCGAAATACAGGAACTCGCGAGCTCCTCTCAACAGGAACGACATTCGCCTTCCGGACCGGTTCGGGAGCAGACAACACCTACCCGATGAACTCACTGCTCCCGGCCAAAACCATGGCCACGACCAAGGGTTAGCAACACGTAAGGGACAAGATCACGATCATCCCCATCGCCTGTACGGACCAATGCCACACGACTCGCCCTGCGCAAGTGGAAGCCCCACGAACGAAAGGCTGCGGAACGGTGCACTCGACTCGTACAACAAGCGATTCATCCAACAACACCAACGAACACCCCACCCGCAACGAGACAATCCGGATGACACCTCGACAAGTTTCGGAAGCGTTCGATATCGACACCGAAACACTGGCCAAATGGGCGCGCCACGGCAAAATACAATTCACCCAAACCGCAGGCGGACACCGCCGCTACCGCCACCAGGACGTGCAAAAGATGCTCACATCCATTGCCTCAGAGAAATTTTCGGACCAAACCCTACAACAGTGAGCCAGCCGGCTTTCATCAGCAAGGTTTCGATCCCGGCCAAAGCGGTGACGGCACCAGGAAACGCCACGATGCCGGACGCGGACACCCGCACCAGCGAAAGAGGTGGATGTACGGGACAGGTGGTAGGCACCTACTTCGTGCCACAAGCCCACAGTTTCAGCGCTGCGGCCCTGGCCCTCCTGCATATGCGTAGGAGTTGCCAACCCACCTCAGCCACAGAAGGTTTCCAATCTGGTCGTAGCCTATGTGGCGATTGGTGTCTCATGATGTGAACGACGGTCGAAACCTCGTCCATTCCCGACGTACGGAAACTAGTCCACGCCGATGTTCATTGTGCCGCGTTGCCCGCTCTCACGGACGGCAACGTATCGATTCCGGTGTTTCTGAGTCGGTAACTCGCCCCTCTCAATGTCAAAGCCTAGGCAGACGTGCGCTGGACCGGAGAAAAGCGCCGACATCGTATGCCCCCAGCGGGGTCGACGATGCCGGCGCTCGGGCTCGTCCGGTCAGCTGCAGCGGACGATCTCCGGGTCATTCCTCGACGGCGACCACGGCGTCGAGTTCGACCAAAGCGTTCTTGGGCAGGACATGCGCAGGCAGTGCGGTCCGAGCATGTCTCCCGGCGTCGCCGAGGACATCGCGCAGAATTGTCGACGCGGCCTCGGCGACGGCCGGTTGATCGGTGAAGTCGACGCCACTGGCGACCCACACGTTGAGTTTCAGTAACTGGCGTACGCGATCGAGTCCTACCGCTTGGTCCAGGCGGGCCAGCAGGTTCAGTGCGGCGATCTCGGCGGCTGCCGCTGCCTCGTCGACGCCGGCATCGACGCCGACCCGGCCACTGAGGACGCGGCTGTCCGCAGCCCGCGATATCTGGCCGGACAGGTAGAGGGTGTCGCGGTGCCGGGTGAATGCCTCGTAGGAGTAGGCGGGTGCGCCTGGTTTCGGCAGAACGAGATTGCGACGGGCCAGCCGGGCGTGTGGACTCTCGATGTTGATGTCGGTCATCGGTTTCTGCCTCCTCAACGCTGGGAGAGGATGTAGGTACGGTCGGCGCCGATGTACCAGAGGTCCTCCGTGCCGATCGCGGCGTCGTTGTAGCGCCAAGGGATCTCCGCTGCCCCGAAGGACCCGATATCGAGGGCATGCTTGTATCCCGGGCGAAGCTCGTTGGCGAACGACTCCTGCTTACCCATCAAGTGTCCGACGTTGCGACGGCGGTAGATCGTGTCGAAATCGGTGTGCTCGCCGAGCATCCCGATTTCGATCATGCGGCGCAGGTGCGGGGCCAGGAACCGCATAGTGCCCTCGTGGACGTCCTCGCAGACGACTCCCGGACGTAGCTGCCCGATGATGCCTTCCCGTACGACGGTGAAGAAGAACTCGTAGGCTTCCATGGCCGCGGCAGTCCGCGGAAGCGAACGCGCCATGTCCGAGGTGGCCACCACGACGCCGTCGACGGATACCGCAACACCGGCATCGAGCTGGATGCACGTAGTCTCGTCGCTGATCGGATAATCGACCGGCGGGCCGGGGAAGAGCATGCGGTTGGACGAGTGCAGATTGGTGAAGTAGGGCTTCACCTCGAACGGAATCTCGTTGTCGCTCAAGAACTTCTCGAGAAATTCGAGATACCGGGCATAGATATCGCGCTCGGTGAATTCCGCTCCTGACTCGATTTCTTTCGACGCCCATTCCAGGGCATCTTCGATGGCGTGGACACTGGCGCGCGCTGCGATCACCTGAAACGGCAGGTCCTCGTTGTCGCGAACATCGCGCCAGTGGCCGAGTTCCATCGACGACGGTACGAGCTCGAGACCCCGATCGGTGAACTCTCGGGCAGTGCCGACCGAGATGAACTCCTCTTCCACACCGACACGGCGACCGAGTGCGAGCTCGGCGACCGCCTCACCCAAGGAGGAATGCTCGCTCACCGGGGTGCCGTGGTGGTCGGCGTCGGCGGGGGTGATGATGAGAACGTGTTCGGCGCCCGGAATCCACAGCGCGAAAGCTTGTTCCGTAGATGCGCGGCCTGTGATCTCGGAGAAGTTCGGCGGCGCGGTGACGAGCATCGCGTCGAGCCGGTTCTCTGCGGCGATGGTGCCCAGTCGTGCGAACCGGGTGTCGGGTGCCCCGAACTCGGCCTCGAGCCCCTTCAGGTGCTCGATCCCGGAGATCAGCTTCGTGGCCACCTCGGCGCCGTGCCGACGCCATCCGACGAAGCGGTCGACGATCTCGGCGACCGGGATCCGGCGGACACGCACAGGCTGTGAAGCGGCCTTTTCGGTGGTGACCGACAACGTCGTCGACAGGGCGAGCTGGTGGGCGTAGACCACATCTGCGGCTAGGGTCACGGTTCCATCGTCACTGAGGTCGGACACCAGCGCCGTCAACGAGGAGGCGACTTCGACATCGGCCACGGGACGCGGATCGAGGGTGACCCAGGGTGCGTAGAAGCGGATGCGCTCGGCAGGCACGCCGGCGGAGAGCACGTTGCCCTGTTCTTGCTGACGTACCAGCAGCACCGGGTCGGATCCGTCACGCGATGCGATCAACGGCGAGACCAGCGGATGGGAGTCGCGTCGGATGGCGGAGAACAACAGACTCTGCTGCGGGTAGAGACCGTACTCGGTCGCGAGGGCGGACTGGTCTGCGGAGAGGCGCAACATTGCGGTCCTTTCGTCGATATGGGGGGATGGGTCTATGTGCGCCGGCGGTCAGCTGATCCCGGCCGTGACCCCGATGTGTGACTCGACTTCGCTGACGTATTCGGCGAATTCGGGTGAGTACCGGTGCTCCTTGGCGCGTGGGCGAGGAATGTCGATGGTGATGTCGGCGACGATATGCCCGGGCCGCCCTCCCACCACGATCACGCGGTCACCCAGCCATACGGCTTCGGAGATGCTGTGGGTGACGAACAGAACGCTGCAACCGGCCTGCTGCCAGATCCTCTGGATCTCGAAGTTCATACTGTCGCGAGTCATGGCGTCGAGTGCGCCGAACGGCTCGTCCATGAGGAGCAGTTCCGGATCGGAGACCAGTGCGCGGCAGATGGCGACGCGTTGCTGCATACCTCCGGACAGCTCGTAGGAGTAGCGCTTCGCCTTGCCCTCGAGCCCGACCATCGCGAGCAACTCTTTGGCGTACGCCACGGCCTTCTTGTCTCGCGTGCCACGGAACTCCAATGGCAGCAGCACATTGTCGAGGTTGTTCCGCCACGGAAGCAGGACCGGGCCTTGGAAGACCATTCCGATCTCCTCGACGCCCTGGGCGATGGGGCTGCCCTTGATGAGGACCTCCCCCTCGGTGGGCGGTTGCAGTCCCGAAATCGTCTTGAGCAGTGTTGTCTTGCCGCTGCCGGATTGGCCGACGATCGACACGAACTGTCCATGTTCGACGTCGAAGTTCACGCCTTTCAGGACGGGGTTGGTGTCCCCGTCGCGGGAGCGAAAGGTCACGCCGACATTGTTGACGGAAATAGCGTTGTGACTGTTCATGATTGGCCTGTTTCGTCGGTGGGTTCAGGGCACGCTGGGTGCCTGGATGTTGTCGGACGGCACCCCGCTGAGGTAGTCGTTGCTGTACACCCGCTCGGGAGTCATCTCCACAGACGGATCGAGGCCCAGGAATTCGCTTGCCACGTCGATCATCTCCTGAATGCCCTCGTCGGTCATGAGCCCGAAAGATTCGTTCTCCCGGCCGAGGCGCCAGTTCAGCGCGCACTGCTCGGCGAGCGCAAGGACCACGGTCTCGGTCTCGTATCCCTGCACGTTCTTGTGGAATGATTCGGCTGCCTCCTGCGGGTTCTCGCACGACCACAGGTAAGCCCGCTGCATTGCCCGGTTGAATCGCTTGACGCGTTCCGGCTTTTCGGCCAGCTGCTTGTCGGAGAACACGATGCCGTTGCCGTAGACGTCGATACCGATGTCCGACCAGTTCAGAATCACCGGTTCCTTGCCGATCGCGTGGATCGCAGGCCCGTCCGACACCGACAGGGCCAGATTGGCATCCCACTGCCCGGCGAGCAGCCCGGGAAGTTTGGCGCTGCTGGCCGCGTGAACGACCTTGACATCGCTGTCGGACAAGCCGAGCCGGCTCAGCGCGTACGGCCACATCGCCGTCATCGCACCGGCTCCCTCGGTGGCCACGGTCTTGCCTTTGAGATCGTCCCAGCCCTGGATCGACCCGTCCGACATACCCACGACGGCGTATGCGGACCGGGCCTGTAGCAGATTGACCTGTTTGACGGCCGCGCCGCGACCCTGACTGAGTACGGTGACGCCGAAGTCGGCCCAACCGGCATCGACCTTCCCCGTGTCCACGGCCGTAACGGTGTTGCCGGAGCCGGAACCCGGCATGATCGTCACATCGAGTCCCTCCTCTGCGAAGAATCCCCGGTCCACGCCGGCGAAGAACGGGGCGTGCTTCGGCAGATAACCGACGTCGACCATGACGGTCATCGCGTTCTCGGAGTTCGACGACCCACACGCCGCGGTGATCGGGAGTACGAGCGCCACCGCGAGCGCAAGGCTCCACCTCTTTGTTCGTTTCATGACAGTCTCCCGGGTCACTTCGCGTGCGACTTCCACGGCATGAGCTTCTTGCCGGCGAAGTCGACGATGAAGAACAGCACGAGTGCGATCGCAGCGAGGACGAGGAACGCGGCGAACATCGACGCCAGGTCGACCTGGCTGTTGGCGAGCATGATCACGTAGCCGAGTCCCTTCGATCCAGCGATGAACTCGCCGACTACGGCACCGCCGACGGCGAGTGAGATCGAAATCTTGGCTCCGGAGAAGATGGATGGAAGGGCATAGATGAACTCGATCTTGGAGAGCCGCTTCCACGTCGATGCCTTGTTGATCCGGGCCAGTTCCTTGAGCTCGTGCGGCACCGAACCCAGTCCGTCGAAGGTGTTGATGACCAATGGAAAGAACGCGATTGCCATGGCTACGAAGGCCTTCGACTCGAAACCGAATCCGAACCATACGATGAACAGCGGGGCCAGAGCCACTTTCGGGATCGTATCGATAGCGACCAGCGCGGGGTAGAGAAAGGTGCGCAGAGTCGGCCAATAGTGCAGTAGTGCGCCGCAGAGCACACCGAGCAGCGTACCGCCTACGAATCCGGCGAGTGCTTCACCGATCGTGACCCAGGCGTTGGAGGCAAAGTATTCCGGTCGCGTGAACAACTCGTCGAAGGCCGCGAGCGGTCCGACGAGAATGTACTCGGCGGGACGGAACACCCACACTGCGATCTGCCAGAGAGCGAGGAGCCCAACGATTCCGACGACGGCCTTGGCGGCGCTAACCAACGAGTCGCGGCGCACCAGGGGTCGTCGGGTGGCGTGTGCCTGCTCGCTCGGCGCCGCGACGACGGGAGTGGCGCCGTGCCTGGAGTTGAGTTCGGGAACGGTCATGGCTGTTGTTCCTTGCCTGAAGGGGCGGGGACTGTGAGCATCCCGTCGACGCGGCGACGAACACCGTCCGGTGCCGGATCGGCGAGGTCGTCGGGCAGCAGGTCGCCGGGCATGTCCTGGTACGCGACCGGGCGGAGAAACCTCTCGATGGCGGCGCTGCCGACAGAGGTGGTGCGGGCATCGGTGGTAGCAGGGAAAGGACCACCGTGGACCATGGCGTGGCCGACCTCGACGCCGGTGGGCCAGCCGTTGAAAACGATACGGCCGACCAGGTTCTCCAGCGTCGGAAGCAAGGTGGCGACCGCTTCGTGATCGCCGGGCTCCGCGTGAACGGTCGCCGTCAATTGCCCTTCCAGCGACTGCAACGTCGAGCGCAGTTCGTCGAGGTCGGCGCACACCACCAGCAGTGACGTCGCGCCGAAGATTTCGGCCTGCAATTCGGGGTTCGCGACGAAATCCGCGGCGTCCACCCGCAGAAGTCTGGCAGCGGCACCGGCCGCGGTGTCGGGCGCGCTGCCTACGGCCAGTTCGGTCACGCCGTCGTGCGCTGCGAGTTCGCCGCCGCCGGCCCGATAGGCGTTGGCAATCCCGGTGGTGAGCATCGTGGCACCGGACGAACCGTTGATGACTTCGCATGTGGTGTCGACGAATTCGTCGAAGCCGGGGCCGTCGAGGGCAAGGACGAGTCCCGGGTTGGTGCAGAACTGTCCGGCGCCCAGGGTCAGTGAGGCGGCGAACTCGGATGCAAGGCGCGCACCGTGGGTTCTCAGCGCGTCCGGCATGATGACGACGGGATTGATACTGCTCATCTCCGCGTAGACAGGGATCGGTCTTCGGCGGGACGCAGCGGTCGCGGCCAGCGCCAGGCCTCCGTGCCGTGAACCGGTGAAACCTACTGCGCAGATGCGTGGATCGCCGACGAGGCTCTGCCCCACGTCGATCCCACCGACTAACTGCGCGAACACGCCACGTGGCATCGACGTGGCCGCGGCTGCCCTCGCGACGGCCCGTCCGGCGATCTCGGCTGTGCCGAGATGAGCCGGGTGCGCCTTCACGATGACCGGACAGCCTGCGGCAAGCGCGGATGCCGTGTCACCGCCGGCAGTGGAGAAGGCCAACGGGAAGTTGCTTGCACCGAATACGGCGACCGGACCGACGCCGATCCTTCGCTGACGGATGTCCGGGCGAGGCACCGGGGCGCGCTCCGGGATCGCGGGGTCGACACGCGCCCCCTGCCACAGGCCTGTGCGCAGCTCCGTGGCGAACAGACGCAACTGACCGCTGGTACGGCCGACCTCACTCTCGAGGCGCGGCCGGGCAAGTGCAGTTTCGGTGTGAGCGCGGTCGACCAGTTCGTCACGCGCTTGGTCGAGCTCATCGGCTATGCACTCGAGAAAGATCGCGCGCTGCTCCGCGGCGAGATCTCGATAGACGGTGTACGCGTCGGCAGCCAAGGCACACGCGTACGCCACCTGAGCAGCAGATGCCGAGTGGTATGCGGGCTGCAGGTCTTTACCGGTGACCGGGTCGCCCGAATGTAGGGCCTCCCCCTCACCGATGACCTGACGGCCACCGATCAGCATCCGACCGACAGGTACGTTACCGGTCGACGCCTGCCCATCTTCGGCGCTCCGGCCATCGACGGTGCGTGCGGTCCTCGTCATGCTTGCTCCTTTCTACGATCCGACGGGAGCCGTCAGGGCCGGTGTCAGGCGGTGAGCGGCGTTGATGATGTCTGCGAGCAGTGCGTCCTCGGCCTCCGTCAGATCGGTCAGCGGGGGACGGACCGGACCAGCAGAGTGACCGGTGAGGCGCATCCCGGCCTTCACGATGCTGACCGCATATCCCTGCTTGCGGTCGCGAATGTCCGTGTAGGGAAGCACGACCTCGTCGAGCAGAGTGCGCACCGTTGCTCTGTCCTTGGCGCGGACGGCGCGGTAGAAGGCGAGCGCGAACTCGGGGAGGAAGTTGAAGATGGCCGAGCTGTAGGTGCTCACCCCCAACTCGAGATAGGGCAGCGCGAACAGTTCCGCGGTCGGCAGGCCACCGATGTAGACCAGTCGATCACCGAGCGCACCGTGGATACGGGTGATCGCTTCCAGATCGCCCACCCCGTCCTTGAACCCGATGAAGTTCGGGCAGGTCTCTGCGACCGCGGCCAGGGCTTCTGCTCGGTAGACAGCGTTGGCCCGGTTGTAGACCACAACGCCGAGATCGGTGCTGTCGCAGACTGTCTTCAGGTAGTCGCGGAGCCCGTCAGATGACGCCTCGGTCAGGTACGGAGGAAAGAGAAGAAGGCCATCGGCCCCGGCCGCCTGCGCATCCCGGGCCATCTCGATGGCCTGCTTGGTTCCCAGGCCTGCCGGCGCGAGCACCGGAGTTCCCTCCGGCGCTCCGGCCACAGCAGCACGGACCAACGTGCTGATCTCCGATCCGGTGAGCGAGAAGAACTCGCCTGTTCCACCTGCCGCGAAGAGTCCAGCCACCTCGTAGTCGGCCAGCCGCGCGATGTTGTCCCTGTAAGAGGACTCGTCCAGCGTGAGATTTTCGGTGAAGTGCGAAACCGGGAACGACAGCAGTCCAGATCCGAGGTGTCCGGCAAGATGGTCTGGGGCAAATGTTGTCAAGAGGTTCTCCTCAACTAGGGATTGCGACTGACGTCACAGTACGAGCGTTTTCAATGCCGGTCCAACACCAATTTTGTATCCACCGATGCATAATTTGCATCATGTTTACGCTGAATCAACTCGAGAGCTTCATTGCAGTCGCCGAGACGTTGCATTACGGCCACGCCGCCGACCGGCTGTCGATCACGCAGCCACCGTTGTCGCGCCGCATACAGGCCCTCGAGAAAGAGCTCGGCGTGGAGTTGATCGATCGGACCGGGCGGGGCGTGGAGCTCACACCAGCCGGTCGTGCCTTTCTCGGGGACGCACGCAAGATCCTCGGAATGTCGGATCAGGCCGCACTGTCGGCCCGGCGTGTACCCACCGGCAAGACGGGCACGGTAAAGCTCGGATTCACCGGATCGGCGGCCCATTCGGTGCTCGACTCGATCGTCGAAGCCACCCGCGCTCGATTGCCGGGAATCGACCTCGTTCTGCGCGAACGGGTATCGGGAACCCAGGTCGAAGAACTACGCTCCGGCGCATTGGATCTCGGATTGCTGCGCCCACCTGTGCCCGCCGGTGCATTAGAAACCCGCCTGCTGCAACGCGAACCCCTGATGCTGGCAGTTCCGGTAGACCATCGACTCGCCGACAGTTCCCGAAATCCCACCATCACCGACCTCGACGGCGAGGCGCTGGTCATGTACTCCCCCGCCGAAGCCCGCTACTTCTACGAGCTGCTGGTCAGCACATTCCTAGATGCGCACATCGCACCCCGTTACGTGCAGCACATCAGCCAGGTCCACACGATCCTCGCGTTGGTCAAGGCAGGGTTGGGAATCGCGCTCGTGCCGGCCGCGGCGACCGCCATGGAAGTGCGCGGCGTCGAACTGCGCGAGATCGACGGAATCGAGGCGCGGCCCGTGGAACTGTTCCTCACCTGGCGAACAACCGAGGCCGAGCCGCCGGTCCTCACGGTGCGCGACCTCGTCATCGACGCTCTCAGGGACGAGAATTCGCTGGGCCGGGACAGCAGTGCGTGATGTCTACATTCGTGCTGACCGGCGCGGGCTCCGGCCCGACCGGCGCTGCGCGGGTCCGACCTGGCCTGCGGATCCGACGGCGGCGGCATCGAGGCCAGACTCGAATTCGAGCTGGGCGGCACGGCGCGAAGGCCGCCGCATGGTTCTCCCACCTCGCCCTCATCACCCCCGGGCCAAGATGTCAGCAACGAATGGCTCGCGCCGGTCACCGACGAGGCGTACGGGCTGTTGCCGAGCAGCTGAGAACCTGGCCGCGCCGGGACGCGTCTGCTTCCCTTTCCTGTGAGCATGTCAGAACAGCGGTAATCGTTGGTGCCGGAACATTCTTCGACGGCCGCGGCGGTGAATTCGGCGATCGGAGGTCGCCCACGCGGCTGCTCAGCTTTGCTGATGTGGCACCACATCGTGGTATCTCGGAGGTCGAGGTCCTCGTCGCCTTCGCGTGCGATGAACGAGTCCGGGGATTGGTGGGTCAGCGCGGCCAGGGCGCGGAGCTGCTCGAACGGGGTAGCGGGCCAGCGGCATCGGCGAAGCCATCGACGCCACCCTCGGCGGCAGCTACGAACAACTCAGATCCTTCGCGGCAGAAGCCGAATCCCGACTCGGGCACCTCGACATCCTCGTCAACAACGCGGGCGTCGAGGCGGCGACGCTCACCGCGGATCTGCCCGACGCCGACCTCGACACCATGCTCGCCGTCAACATCCGTGCGCCGCACGTTCTGGTGGCAGAGTTCGCACCGAAGATGGCGCATCGGGGCACGGGGGCGATCGTGAACATAGGCTCGTGGATGGCAACAGTCGGCAGTCCATTCGCCGCCATGTACACCGCCACCAAAGCAGCCGCCGAGCAGCTGACACGAAGCTGGCCAGCCGAATTCGGTCCACACGGTGTGCGCGTGAACACCGTCGCACCCGGCGCGACACTCACCCCGGGCAACGAGAATTCACGGCCCATCCTCGACGCCATGACCGCCAACACTCCAGCAGGAGTCCCCATCGACCCCCAAGACATCGCCAACGCAGTGTTGTTCCTGGTCTCCGACGACGCGTCGACGATCCACGGCATCACCTTGCACGTCGACGGCGGAATCGCCGCCACGCGAATGCCCGCCCGATAAATATCTACTCCCACTCTCGCCGATTAGACCTACCCGTACTTGTAAACCTGATCGACTCACTACATTCACTGAACCACAGTTGATTCCGGCGACCCTGCTCCGGCGAGTAACCGCGAGGACAGGGCGCGGTGGTGGCGATGGTCAGGACGAATACTGCAAGCACCAGGTAGAGGACCCCAAAGGCAATGTTGACGATGAATTGTGTTGATCCGAAACGGTATTTCGGTTTCGTCTCGGTGTCGGTCATGGTCGGCCTTGGCGGACGACGGCGAGTGGTTGGGAGGCTGCACTGCGTTCACGGCCGATACGGACGAGACTCCGGACAAGTCCTCGATACATCCGTCGAGGACGATCTCGATGCCAGGTTCGGAAACGACCCGGCGAACTCCCGTGCCACCGTCTCGGCATACGGATCAGGGCCCATGTCGTGGGCGTTCGTACGATCACGTGGTGTGCGAGTGATGCTCATCCGGGTGCGTCCTAGCCTGGATCCGTCACCGTTCGTTGCACCACCGCCGACGTTGCCGTGTCGGGCGAGTGGCCTTCCCTTACAAGGGTGCTCGATGGACTTGGCCGTTGGTAGGGCCGAAAGGCTTATGTGCCAAAATATTCGGATCATTTTGATGAACCAGTCGAGCGGTTTCCGCTCCTCGCCCTGAGCACCAGAGGCGGGTGGCGAGTGGAACGGCCCGTCGCCCGCGAGACTTCTCGATGAAGAGATGTCCGGTTGGCCTGCTTTCGGTACGTGGTCGGGTTAGAGCAGGAGATGCGAGGTCGACTCCGCTCGGAGATCGTGTCGCGGCCTACCCTGAGCGAACATGCGCTCGTTTTTCACGTGACTGGATGTCATGATGGACTCGTCGTCGCAACCGGATATGTGGGCTGAGCATGTTCGCTACGCTTCGAAGGACATGAGGAATAGATCCACTATTCGTTTCGATGCAGTCGAGACTGACTCAGTCGTCATTTTCACCACACCCGCGTTTGCCATCAGGACCAGGAGGACGTCGGAGTAGTCGAGGTCCGGACGAAGTTGACCTTGGGCCTTCGCTCGTTTTATGAGCTCGACGCATCCTTCTTCGATGTGAGCTGAGATGTCGACCATCATGTCGCCGGCGAGGAGTTCGATCAGCACGGATGCGAGGGCCCTGTCCGAGGCTTGCCTCGTACAGACGTCTCTCAATAATTTTTGAAGTGCGCGCCATGAGTCCTTTTCTGCGAGTGCCTCATCCATCGCCCGTACACATCCGTCGATGTCGGCTGCGAACACCTCCAGTAGCAGATCATTTTTGGTCGGGAAGCGTCGGAAAAGAGTCGCCACACCTATTCCTGCGCGGCGCGCGACTTCGGACATAGACGCCTCGGCGCCGAGCTCGGCGAAGACGACGCGTGCGGCTTCGATCGCTCGATCACGATTGTGCTGTGCGTCTGCCCTCATGCGGGGCGACTGCGCGCCCGCAGTGCGAGTGACCGAAACCGAGTCTTCAACCATGCGCAGATCGTACGGGCTGAGCGGCTGGGCACCGTGATCCGCTACTGTCATGAAGTGGAAGGCATCTTTCACTTAGTGAGGTAGGGCAATGACGATGCAAGCAGTGCAATTCGAACAGTACGGCGCGCCAGAGGTTCTCGCCGTCAGGTCTGTCCCTGTGCCAGTGCCGGACCCGGGCCAAGTGTTGGTCAAGGTCCGAGCATCCGGCGTTAATCCGCACGACACTGCAGTTCGGTCAGGACGCCTACGAGCCTTGACCGGCCGCAGCTTCCCCAAAGGGGTCGGGGTCGACTTTGTAGGCGAAGTCGTAAAGGCGGGGAGCCGCGTCGCCGCGACTGCGGTGGGGAGCCGCGTATGGGGGGTGCTCCCTGGCATCGCCCAGAAGGGAACGGGGTCCGCTGCGGAGTACGTTGCTGTTGACGCCGGCCGAATTTCGGCCGCCCCGTCCACGCTCAGTGCGACCGAGGCGGTATCGCTTCTCGCAGGTGGCACCACCGCGATCACTGCGCTCCGCGATGAAGTGGGGCTCAGGGAGGGGGAACGAATCCTGGTCCGCGGCGCAACCGGTGGAGTCGGAACTGTCGTAGTTCAGTACGCGCGTGCACTGAACGCACACGTCACGACCTTGTCGAGTGCACGCACCACATCTCTGGCGACGAAGCTCGGCGCCGATACTGCGTACGACTACAACGTCACAAGCCCAGCGGAGCTCGGGAAGTTCGACGTTGTGTTCGACGCCGTCGGCACCGATCTGCGTCAGTTCAGGAAGCTTATCGCCCCTGGTGGGCGGATGATCTCCGTCGCGCTCGGCGACTGGACCTCCCTCGCGTACGTGCTGACCTCTGCGATCTTCGGGCCACGCCGCATCCGCTTCTTCAGCGGCTCTCCGACGACCGAACTGCTGACAGATCTGGCGACCCTCGCCGACAGTGGCGCCCTCACCCCTGTCGTCGAAGAGACGTATGCCATGAAGGACGTCGTCGCCGCCCATCATGCGCTTCACGCCGGCGGTGGCAATGGAGGGAAGCGGGTGCTGTCGATCAGTTGAGCCGACCTCGTCGCAGTAGCCCCAAGCCGGACCGAAACCAAAACTGGAAAACACCTTCCAGATATCGCAAGCGTGCGCTACCTTACATAAGTGGAAAGGGATTCCCACTAATTCCGGGCCGGCGGGATGCGTACAGCCCGTGACACGACTCGTCGATACGACGTTGGACATCGTCGGCCCCCCAAATATCAAGTACCAACGGAGGATTCATGACCCAGACAGATCTCGACAAGCAAGACCAGACGTCGGCCAACGCTCAAGGCCCTGATCGCATCGACCCGCCGTTGCCTGCCCTCTCCCCAGGGATGCAACTCGCGCGACCCGAACACTTCCAGTTCGAGGGCTCACCCGGTGCCGAATGGCGCCCCCTTCCTGGATATCCGTTGGAGGAGCGCGACCTCGGGTTCGCCCGCTTCAGTGGGGGCGCAGTCGGCGGCAAGCTCTTCCGCGCGAGAAAAGCGTCCGAGGGCGAGGAGGTGGCTCACGAGATCCCCTGGCATTCCCACGATCTCGGATTTCACATGGGATACGTCATCAACGGGTGGGCAGAGTACGAGTTCGAAGGAGTAGGCCGCATCCGGTACACGGCTGGGATGGCCGGATGGCAGCTTCCCAATAATCGGCACCGGGAATTCGGTTCATCCGACGATTTTGAGGCAATCGAGATCACCTTTCCGGCAAACATCAAGACTACCGCACATCTTTACGATCAAGAAAAAGGAGAATACTACGATCTGATTGTCGAAGGACAATAACAAGTAGAACTTCCCCTTGGGGCGACATCTTTCCGTAAAAGATTAGGATTATTGTGCACACACTAACGGTTCTGTACGGACCGCAGGACGACATACGTAAATTCCGAGAATATTACGAAAAGATACACCTTCCCATTGCTAAAAAAATTCCCGGCATCCGTTCTGCAAAAATAACTTTTGACGTCGCATCGATTGATGGCCCATCCCCGTACGTTGCGATGTTTGAGGCGGAATTCGATTCTGAGCAAGAAATGATTGCTGCGTTCGCATCTCCCGAAGGGAAGAGGGCGATGGACGATTTTCCCAACTACAACACTGGCCCAGTTCACTTGATTCATGGCCCCTCAAGGCCAGCCTGGAAACCAGAGCAGTAACCGCTCAGCATGTCCCCCAAAAAATCCTTCACGTAGAGAGTTGCTCCATGCGTCACAATGCTATAACGGCTTCGCACAGACTGTGGAATCCAGCCCATGAGCCATCAGCAGTGGTGGGCAGCGGCGAAGTGATCGAATTCGAAACGATTGAAGCCTCCGGTGGGCAATTCACGCCGGATTCGACTTCCGACACGGTGGCGGCCGCGGATTGGGATCTCATCTACCCCCTCACCGGACCTGTGCATGTAAAAGACGCCGACCCAGGCGACACGTTGGAGATCGAATTTCTGGACATGCACACCGCCGACTGGGGATGGACTGCAGTCATCCCAGGACTCGGGCTATTGCCGGAGGACTTTCCCGGGCCACACTTCCACGCATGGGACCTCGCCAATGGCAAGTTTGCCGACTTTCACGACATCGTTCGACTTCCCATCCGACCTTTCTGTGGTCTGGTCGGCGTCTGCCCCGATGTCGAGACTCCGACATCCGTAATCCCGCCAGGGGACTTTGGGGGGAACATCGACTGTCGCGATCTCATTACTGGAACGAAACTGTACCTACCAGTCAAAGTTCCGGGAGCACTACTCAGCTTGGGTGATTCCCACGCTACACAGGGCGACGGAGAGGTGTGCGGCAGTGCCATTGAAGCGTCGATGCACGGAGCAATACGTGTGACGCTCCACAAGGACAGACCCATCACGTCCCCACACTTCACCACTAACGGCCCACTGCGTCCAGGAATCGAAGACCGTGGTTATTACTCGACAATGGGCGTCGGACCAGATCTCATGACAGCCACGCGCGATGCAGCTCGCGCGATGATCGAACACATGAGCAAGGAATACAAACTGGACCCACTCGACGCATACCTACTTTGCAGCACAGTAGTGGACCTCAAGATCACAGAGGTCGTCGACACGCCGAATTGGATTGTCAGTGCCTACCTGCCGCGGTCTGTAATTCTCTAGCGCACTCAAGGTTAAGTCACCAGCCCCTTTGTGATTCGAATTCTCTCGCACGATCACAGTTCGTATGGCACCGAATGCCGATTCCGGAATCATCAGCCGATCTATGTGATCGACATCCCACGTTCACTCGGGTTCTCAAAACTGTTCGCGCTAATAGTGATCCTGATAGAAAGGCCGACAATATGGAAGAGCGTCTCAGCCCCGACTTGCCAGTCCCGTCAGACGGCGAAAGCATCAATCTCGCTGACCCGAGCATGTTTGTCGAGCTGACTAGTGACAGTTATGTCAATGTTCCACCTCTAGGACTGCAGGTTCGAGACCTCGGACTTGCCGGACTGACGAATGGTCTACTTGCGGCGCAGGCGGTTCGGGCCTCACCGGACTACGATACCCTTCCTGGCCATTGGCACATGCACGACCTGAAATTGCAGGTGGGATACGTCGTATCGGGCTGGGTCACTTACGAATTCGATGGCGTCGGAGTGAAACGATTTGATCGCGGTGCCTGCATTGTCCATGTACCTCGAAA
Source organism: Rhodococcus sp. OAS809 (assembly GCF_040546695.1). Classification (NCBI taxonomy): domain Bacteria; kingdom Bacillati; phylum Actinomycetota; class Actinomycetes; order Mycobacteriales; family Nocardiaceae; genus Rhodococcus; species Rhodococcus sp. OAS809. The sequence continues at coordinate 80,310 of NZ_JBEPOI010000001.1, forward strand.
CCGACTCCGCATGCTCGCAGTCTCGCCAGACTTCGAAGGGATTTGGTTTAAGAACCCACATCAGGAAGTCGTCACGTTCTGGCAATACCAGCCTGACGATGACACATATCTCGAAACAGCGATAGACGTAGTTGTAAATTAGCGATAAAAGCGACACTGCACACACAGAACGTGCACCACAGAGAGAGATCCAATATAATGCTGAACGTGTCGGTCCTTCTTGAAGATTCAGCTCGAAATTATGGAAGCAGACACGCGTTAATCTTGGGCGATCGTCGAATGTCTTACGCGGCGGTTAATTCGGCGGCGAATCGAATTGCTAATCTGCTTGTCAGTCGCAATGTCAAACCGGGCGACAAAGTCGCGTTGTCGTGCCCAAACATCGCAGAGTTTCCGATTATCTACTTCGGAATCCTCAAAGCAGGAGCAGTAGTTGTACCTCTGAATGTTCTGCACAAACAGCGAGAAGTGACCTACCATCTTCGAGATTCGGAAGCGAAGGCGTATTTTTGCTTCGAGGGAAGCACTGAACTGCCGACGGGACAAGAAGGGTTCTCGGGTTTTGAACTAGCGGAGAAGTGCGAACACTTCTTTGTTATCGAATCTGGATCGAAAGACCGTCCGACGTTCGAGGGTGCGGAGTTCCTCTCCGAGGCACTGCAGGATCAAAGTGACGATTTTCAGCCGATTTCAACCAGCCCTACCCACACGGCGGCAATCATATACACCTCCGGCACCACCGGAGAAGCCAAAGGGGCTGAACTTACACACGCAAACATCGTGTTGAATGTCATCGCCATGAATATGATGCTAGAGAACCGCCCCGGATTGGACACACATATCGTTTCCCTTCCCCTGTTCCATGCGTTTGGTTCAACAATGCAGATGCTGTCCGGATTCTCCATGGCATCGACGTTGATCCTGATCCCACGATTCGACGCTGAGCATGTTATCAACATTATGGAAAAGGAAAACGTCACCTTTTTCGCCGGCGTGCCGACTATGTGGTGGAACCTGTTGCATGCATTGCACCCAGGCGTAAATACTGAACACATTGCCAGCAATCTTCGCGTTGGCGTGTCAGGAGGAGCAAGTCTGCCGGTTGATATTATCAACCAGATCAAATCGAAGCTGGGGGTTACCATCTTTGAGGGTTACGGTCTGTCCGAGGTAACAACGGCAGCAACCTTCAATCAACCTGGACGGCCGGCGAAACCAGGCTCTGTTGGCACTCCGGTTTGGGGCGTCGAATGCAAACTGATCCGACCCGATTGGAGCGAGATCACCAGCGATGACGAGATCGCCGAGATTGCTATCCGGGGCCCCAACGTCATGAAAGGCTATTACAATCGGCCCGAGGAGACGGCAGAGGCAATACGAGACGGGTGGTTCCGATCGGGCGACCTAGCGCGGAGAGACTCGGATGGTTATTACTACATCGTCGACCGATCCAAGGACATGATAATTCGTGGCGGATACAACGTGTACCCACGAGAGATCGAAGAAGTCCTGACGACACATCCGGACGTCTCTCTGGCAGCAGTTATTGGTGTCCCACATACGACCTACGGCGAGGAAATCAAAGCCTATGTGATTCGGTCGAAGGGCAGTACTATATCTGAAACCGAGCTCATCGCCTGGGCCAATAGTCAAGTGGCTGCCTACAAGTACCCACGGATCGTCGAATTCGTAGACAGTCTTCCACTGACAGCTACAGGGAAGATCCTCAAGCGCCAGCTCACGTAGTTCGTTCTGCCAGGATTGCAGATCTTTGGGCTACAGACCGCTACTTGACATCTCTCCTCTAATGTTGAAAGTAGATTATGAAACTCGCGAATGTACGCGGCCGCCTTTGTATTGTTACAAGATCGAACACCGGTATCGATGTAAATTTGGCTAGCGAGGGACGGTTTTCCTTCGATCCCCAATTGGTTTTCGAAAGATGGGATGAATTTGTCGGCTGGGCTGAGCAAAAAATCGTCTCCGAAGAGTTTACTTTCGCAGACTCCGACCTCGGCGCCCCCGTTCCGGCGCCAAGACAGATCTTCGCGATTGGACTGAACTACAGAAAGCACGCGGACGAGGCAGGATTCGCTGTGCCGGAGTCGCCTACCGTTTTCACAAAGTTCCAATCCTCGTTGACTGGATCGACGACCATTGTCACTCTGCCGCCGCAAGGAACGACTGACTGGGAAGTCGAGATCGTGGCAGTGGTTGGGCGCACGGCTTCCCATGTACGTGAAGCGAAGGGTTGGTCGTACGTCGCTGGCCTCACGCTCGGACAAGACCTGTCCGAGCGGAGCATCCAGGCCGAAGGGCCGTCCCCGCAATTCAGTCTGGGCAAATCATTCCCTGGTTTCTCACCCATCGGCCCGTTGCTCGTCACTCCCGACGAGTTTGGAGATCGTGACAACCTCCACATCGGATGTGCTGTGAACGGGATCGAAATGCAAACGGGCAACACAAGTGACTTGATCTTCTCAATCCCAGCTCTGATTGCCCGACTTTCTCGAGTTGTCACGCTGTGGCCCGGCGACCTTATTTTTACTGGCACACCTTCCGGTGTCGGCTTCGGGCGCACGCCAAGTGTTTTCCTGAAGCGCGGAGATTGTCTCGTCAGCTGGGCGGACGGTATCGGCGAGATGTCTCAGACTTTTGTCTGATCGTGACACGTCAGTAGATGGGGGCGCTTCCCGCGAGATAGCGCATGAGCGGTGAGCTCGATCCCCCTCGGCGAGACCTCGTCGAGGGGGATCGATTCTTCGAGGAGAAGATTGAGAGCATTCTGTCCAATGTGTTTCTGCGCGACAGCTTCGGAGGAGCCGTTGTGTGGAGTATCGATCTACACGCTAGTTGCCGCAGGAAGGTTCATGGGGTTCGAGCATGGAATCGATCGACCGCACATGAACACCCCGACCACAGTGGACTTCATATCGCTCCTCGACGCCACACCACCGCAGTACCAGAGATTCGGATAGCAACGAATGAGAACGGTTGCAAAACAACATCTCTCGTTCCGATCCACATACTCGCCAGAGAGATTGGGACCATGAACCCCGAACGCACATCGCTGCCCACCCCCACGCCGCACCGGCTCCTCACTCGTCATCCGAATCCCCAGGGGCCCCAACCGACTTCTTGACCCCCAGAGAGGTTGCCAACCTTTCCACGTCACCACCTCAACCGTCGCGCGCTGGACCGATGCGGGAAAGATCGGCTCCAACACCACTCTCGGCGGGCACCCCCGCTACCCCCGCGCGCCGACATCGACGCTTTCCTCTACCGCAACCGCGCAATCACCCAGCGTTCGTTCGGGTGCCAGGGACTGTCTCTAAATCGGTGTTTCGGTCCGACTAGCTGAGTGAACGCTCAGCGAGGAGGTGCCGAGATGACGACACTGGAAGATGTGACGAAGAAGAGGGCCGAGCCCTCCGCGGAAGCTGCGGCGGCCGCGGAGCTGGTCAGGTTGGCGAAGGAGCAGGGTCTGTCGCTGACCGGGCCGGACGGTCTACTCAAACAGTTCACCAAAACCGTCCTGGAAACCGCACTGAACGAGCACCTCGGACACGACAAGAACCAAGCCCTACCCGATCGGGAATCGACGAATATCCGCAACGGGACTCGGTCGAAAACGGTGTTGACCGAGGCGACCGGTCATGTTCCAATCGAAGTCCCTCGTGATCGGGAAGGGACGTTCGAGCCGCAGATCGTCAAGAAACGCCAACGGCGACTCAACGGGGTCGATGAGATCGTGTTGTCGTTGTACGCCAAAGGATTAACGACCGGTGAAATCAGTTCGCATTTCGCTGAAATCTACGGGGCCTCGGTCTCGAAGGAGACCATCTCGCGGATCACCGACAAGGTCCTCGAGGAGATGCAGGACTGGGCTGCCCGTCCGCTCGACGAGGTGTACGCGGCAGTTTTCGTCGATGCGATCGTCGTCAAAGTTCGGGACGGGCAGGTCGCGAACCGACCGATTTATGCCGCGATCGGCGTCAGTCTCGACGGACGGCGCGACGTGCTCGGATTGTGGGCCGGCACCGGCGGTGAGGGCCCAAATTCTGGATGTCCGTGCTGACGGACATTCGCAATCGGGGTACCCGGGATGTGTTCTTCCTGGTCTGCGACGGATTGAAAGGTCTACCGGAGGCCGCCCTAGAACGTGTGGCCGGCGACCACGGTCCAAACGTGTGTAATCCATTTGATCCGCAATACCTTTCGGCTCTCGGGACGTCAACACTGGGACGCACTCAAACACGATCTCAAGTCGATCTACACTGCCCCGACTGAGGCCGCCGCGAGTGCAGCGTTCGACGATCTCGCAGACCGTTGGGGCAAGCAGTATCCGGCGATCATCCGATTGTGGACCAACGCCTGGCAGGAGTTCATCCCGTTCCTCGATTACGACACAGAGATACGGCGAGTGCTCTTCTCTACCAACGCGATTGAGTCCCTCAATGCCCGCTATCGGAGGGCGGTGAAAGCTCGTGGCCATTTCCCTACCGAGGCGGCTGCGCTGAAGTGTCTGTATTTGGTGACGCGTTCGCTCCACCCGACAGGCAAGGGCCAGGCACGATGGATAACGAGGTGGAAGCCCGCTCTAAACGCGTTTGCGATCACGTTCGCCGATCGTTGGCCGGGATCGGAAACTTACTGATGGAAAACCGCCGAAACACCGTTAAAGAGATAGGCCCCCTTTTTCATACCGATTGTACTGTTTATGCTGGAGGTGTGCGGTCGGCATGAGATCGACTGCGCGCGGACAGTGGGTCATCGGAGTTGTGTGCTCAACACCGACGACGTTCGAGCGCCCCGGCTCGATCATGCAGAGCCGGGGAGGCTGTCTTCTCGGCTGGCGGTGCCTGCAACTGACCAGTGCCGATCATACTGTCGAAGGCGATGTGGTGTAGTTGTACGTCGTGTTCGGCGTGAGAGTAAAGAGATGCTCAACGTGCGCAGGCCGGTCCGGGTGGTGTAGTTGCACACGTAGAACGGGCCTTGAATGGCGTGGACGCGGAACGACATTCGACTGGTGCCGGAGGGAACGGTAACGACCACGTCTGCGCCGACCCTCGTGGGAGTGCGCGTGTGATTCCACAGTGCCGGGGGCGCCGCAGCGCCGGTTGCCGGAGGTGCCACAGTCGTTGTTGCCGGAGCAGGCGCTGTCGTTGTTGCCGCGGAGGCGTCGGAGTGGCTGTTGTGGTGGTGGTACGCCCGGCTCACCGACCGTGTATCCGCGGGCTGCTCACCGGCCCGGTCGGTGAGCCGCACCAGACTGCGCGCAGAAGTTCCTCCATTCTCCGGCGCGCATGGCTCGCCGGCCACGGTCTCCGGACACTGTGGCCGACGTGCCACCCAAGGCCGACGGCTTTCCGCTTGCCGAAGTGGCATCTTCACTCGCCCGATCACTTCGGCGTTGACATCGAGTAGGCCCTGCTTCCTAGCCTCACGTGGACGTAGCGCACCGGCTGACGACAATGGGGGTGACGAAAGGCTTCGCCGAGGTTCGCGGCCATAGTGATGCTGGCTGGGGCGCCCCCAAAACGACCGTGCGTCTCCTGAACCCGCCATGCTGTGCTGACTGCTGAACCACGGGACCGAGGACGCGAACCCACACTGACGACCGATCACCAGCGACAAGGTTCACGCCCACGGGATCTACGGCTTTCCGAGTCCTACACGTGCATGGCGAGCGTGCCGCCGACGTTCACCACGCAGGAGAACCGAAACCACGGGAAATCCACACACATCACCGCGACCAGACCGGCACCCAGTATCACGAGCAACAGAACCACGTTCACCATCGCCTCACCGCTCCCTCTGGTATCGAATTACTGACTCGCACAGCACAAGACACAACGCTCAAATTCATGCTGGGCATGCGCGCTAAGCAGCTGTGCTCAAGCTGCGATCACACCCCGAATCGGTCGGACTACCGATTCGCGCATCCTCGACGGCGCCGAAAACCCACTGGTGGTCAGCTCTCCAGCCTCAATATCCACGCCACGCTCACCTGCAGGCGCGACTCCCATCACCTGTCGCCACCACCGCTCACGTTCCTCGGATTCGGTCCACATAATTACATCCATCACTGCCGCCTCATCGACCCCCGGTTTGTTACTCAGATCACTTTCTCCAGAAACGTCGAGTAAGAGAATCAAAGCGACAAGAAAACCGAACACGCACTACCTGAGGCGATCCCAGCCATCGCGGCTCGCCCGTACCGATCCGAGCACACAAGACGAGTACAGTCGAAAAAGCAGTCTGCGAACTGACCAGCAGTTCAATCCACTCGGTCTACCGTCGACGTTGACGCGTTCACTTCGCAGGCTGCACAACACTTCTCATCCCATCCCGCGGCAGCCCGATCGGCACGGACGGTCGGCCGGTTATACTGTCCGGGTGCTCACTCCTTGCCAAGCACGGGCACACGGCTCATCGGCGCAGCACTCACACGCCACCCGATGAGCCACCCACACCACTCCCCCGGCCGCCGAATCGGCAGAGCCGGCGGCCACCACGTACACCTTCCGACGCCCCGACAACTGCACACCCTTCGGCCGGGATGCCGTGACCGTGAATCACAGACAATCGGAAACCGCTACTCGGTAACGTGTTTCACTTCTCAGGTTGCGGCCAAGATTCTCACAGAACGGGACCGTGCGTCCATTGGCGTTGATCAGTCAGGTTCTGCGTTTACCGTAGCCTGCCCGCCGCGATGGCCCCGCCTCCAACCTTGCCCCGAGTGCAGGAATCATCGTCCGAGACGCGATCCGAATGAAAAGGGGCTCCACCGAAAAGGGAGTGAGACTTCGCCGGTGGAGCCCTGGTGCGTTGGCAACCGCGACAGATGCCAGCACACCGAACAGGGCCGTCGACGCTCATGTGCGAGGCCGACAAGTCCCGGCGCCATCCTCTCGGGGTTGGGTCGAGAACACGGCGACGCAATCGACCCTACGACCAGGAACAGGTCGCAGTGTTCCGGACACTCCGGACACACCGCCCTGCTGTCCATCCGTGTCCGGCATCGGAGATTGCTTTACACCAAGAACAGCCTCTATTCGAACGCGAACCCGTCTGCCTGGACATGCTTCCGGGGCACGAAATTGCCGAAAGGCGTTTTCTCCAGAGCACCACCGTCACCAGTTTCGCACGTCCGGCGAAGTGGGTAGCCGGAGCCAGCGGACACTGCCCACCTCCCGGCCCAACAGACTAGACGAGCTACGCGCGGAACCTCACATGACGCCGCCGATCGTTGCCCTTGCGTTCACTGCCGACCCGATCAGCGCCTGTCACAAGGCGATCCGCGACAGATGGTACCGATCCGCACCACAATCGGCGGCCGCTGTTGAGCCACCCAACGTCTGGCCGTTACTCTCCCTCGCCGAGGGAACAGCTCTGCAACGCCGCCAGCTCCTCACGCGCTCTCTGGGCCACATCCGACCGAAACCCCATCAGCGCCATCGAGGCCACCGCTTCCGCGCCGACCGCCGACACACTGAGAAGGTCCGCGATCGCCTCACGCGCAGCCCTTCCCCCCCTTTGAGGTAACGATCACCTCGAGCACCTCCACGGGACGATCGAGAGCCGCCACCAGCGCAGTGAGCTCCTCCACCCGCGATGCGCCCTGCTGCTCGCGACCTCCGGCAGGGCGGCGCCGAGCAGACATCGGTGCATCCACCGACGGCCCGTCCCACCGAAACAACTCCACACCCAACTGGCCGTGCTCGGTGAGATGGAGGACTTCGAAACCGCCGGCGTCCTCCGGTCCGGTCAGTCGCACGAGCACACCCGTGCGACTGTCGAACGCCAGATCAACCGGCACACCCGACGACTGAGTCATGGTGATCGACCACGCCGCTCTTCCCCCGACCACATCCAGGCACAGCCGAGTCGAAACCGGGTTGATCGCCATCAGCGCTGGCGAAGCCTGGGCACGCAGCAGACTTACCTCAGCGCGCGAGGGTGATCAAGGAGCTTTAGGCGGTCGGTAGCGAAGGCCGACGCCCCTCAACGGGGAAGCTTTATCGATCACCGGTACATTGTGACCGGTGAGGAATGGCCGGGCAGCTCCGTCCGCTACCTGAACTCTAGGTTGCAACCGTGGACCACTGGTACGTCTAGGGCCCGTCTCTCAACCGGGTATCGAACTTCCGAGACAAGGTCCGCGTACACGGGTCCGGCCCTCAATTCATCTACCCCACACCGTTTTGCGAGAATCAGCTGAATAGGTCGCCAGCCGCTTCGCGTCCTGCGATGCGGCCGAAAGTCACCGAGCGCAGGACGGAGAGCGCTCCGGGGTACTCCTGGTACCAGACTCCGGTGAGAACCCCGGCGGCATAGAGGTTCGGGATCGGTGTGCCGTTTCCTGTGACTACTCGCGCGTGCGTGTCTGTGCGAACACCGCCGAAACAGAATGTGATCGCTGCGGATCCGGGAACCGCCTTGAAGGGCGGTTGCTGTATCGGGCGCGCCCAGTTCGACTTTTCGATGGCAAGACCGTTGGTGCGCTTGCCGTCTGGTCGTGACGGATCGAATTCGCCGTCTTGGACAGCCCTGTTGAATTCGTGGATGGTATCTGAGAACTTCGCGGCGTCGATGTTCATCGCCGTGCCTAGTTCTTCGATGGTGTCCCCTTCGAAAGGAGGTACGTCAGTTTGGTTCAAGAACTCGAATCCTGGCAGCGCTTCCGTTTCGGCGTCGTATACGAAGTAGGCGAGGTTGTCGTGATCGCGCCACACGGTCCACGCGAGTTTCTCGTTGAGACCTTCGAAAGTTCGACTCCCCTCGTCGATGAATCGCTCGGCATCTGCGTTGATCATGAGCCCATAAGGTGCGCCGAACACGCCGGGGTCGGGCTTCGTGGACCGGGGATCGACCAATTCGACGTGCAACATGTCGAATTGGCCGGCGGTGCTGCCGCCGATTTCGGTGACCATGCGCAGCCCGTCACCACGGTTGTATTTGAGGCCGGGAGCGACAGGCCGGATCTCGTTCGCCCGTGGGCCGACGTATTGAGTCAGCATTTCGTAGTTGCCTTCGAAGCCACCTGAAGCAAGGACGACCTTCTTCGCCGCCAGTGTTCGCGTGAGGCCATCAGCATCTCGCACCACGACCCCGCTGACGCGTCCTTGGTCATCTTGTGTGAGGCGCACCGCCTCGGTTTGGTACAGGAAGCGCGATCCCGGATGCCCTTCGATTCGAGCGGCGAAAGCCTCGATCAGTGAGAGCCCTCCGCCCTCGACGGCGCCGTAGTTGGACTCCATGGCGAACGGTGGGGCGGCGTGCGAGACGCTCACACCGTTGGCCTTCAACCAGTCAACCGACTCATGTCCGAGTTTGCGCAGTAGAGAGAAGTATTCGCGGTCGTACGCGGGGTCCGAGTCCAGGACTCGTTCCATGATAGCGGGATCGACGGTCCCGTCTGGGTCGACCATGACGTTGACCCAGGACCACCTTGTGGCTCCGCCGCGGTCCGTTTCGGTACTGCGCTCGACGATTGCGACCGAGGGGCTCGCTCCTCGTTCTGCCGATTCTTCGAGGAAGCCGAGGGCTGCTGACAAGCCTCCGGCCCCGCAGCCCACCACGACCATGTCGAATGATTCATCTGTCATCAGGTTCGTATCTCCTCGTGTGTTGGTTATTGAGTGATTGGACTCGCATAGATCGACACAGTCGAAAAAGTCTCAGCGGGAATAGTTTTCGGTGAAGAATCTCAGTTTGTCCAAGATTCCGAGGGTCTCGGAAGACGACACTGTGGGAATCAGGAACACCGATCTTTCGACACCGAGCGCCTCGTAGGACTCGATCACCGCGGGATCGGTCGGGGCGCCGAGCACGGTGACGGGAATGGGCGGTCGCGCTGCATCGGCTGCCTTGTTCTGAAGTTGGACCAGCATTGCGCGAAGCGTTGAAGGCTGCTGACCGATCATGTTCGGGAGCCAGGCGTCACCGTATTTCAGTACTCGATCGAGCACGGTTGGACCCATTCCACCCACGAGAATCGGGGGGTGCGGTCGTTGCAGAGGTTTCGGCCACATGTAGCTAGGTGCGATGTCGATGTGATTTCCGTGAAATTCCGCAACTTCTTCGGTCCAGAACCGCTTCATCAGCTCGAGACGTTCTTCCATCAACGACAGCCGTGTGGACGGGTCTGTTCCGTGCTGTTTCATTTCCTCGCGTAGCCAACCAGCACCGACGCCGAACAGGAACCGGCCATTGCTCAGGAGATCAATGGTGGCCACCTCTTTGGCGGTGTGTATCGGGTCTCGCTGAAATATTGTGCAGATTCCGGTACCGATCTTGATGCGCTGGGTAACGGCGGCGGCGCAACTGAGCGCGACGAACGGATCCAGAGATCGGTAATACGAGTGTGGAAGCTGCCCACCTCCCGGGTACGGTGTGGCTCGCTCCACTGGAATATGCGAATGCTCAGGGATGAGAAGGGATTCGAAGCCCCGCTCTTCGACCGCAATGGCCAATTCGTCGGGGCGAATTCCCTCATCTGTCACAAACGTCGCAACTCCGAATTCCATGAACGTTCTCCTTCTCTGGCGGTTCGGGCGCCACCGGTGAATAGTTGGGCGACTGACCTTCTGTGCGCCCCGGCCACGGTGAATGAAGGCGCGCTGCGCTTTTCGATCAGGACCGACAGCAGTCGGGTCGTGGCGATCAGCGCCGGCGCGAACCGTACAAACACGGCTTCACCATGACTTCACGGTCGAGGGCTGTCTTTCTCCGGCTTCGCGAAACTGATCGTCAGGACTGCGCATACAGCCGCGATCAGCCCGAATACCTGAAATGACGCTGTATAACCTGCGGCGGGAGTGCTGGCCGCGTCGACGATCAGGCCTGTGGCATACGGTGCGATCAGTCCACCGGTGGTGAATATGGCGATCAGTACCCCGAGAGTTCCCGCGGTCTGCCTGGGTGGAGACAATTCCACGATGGCGGCTTGCACCAAAGGCAAAGTCGGCAAGGAGAATCCATACCCGAGTGAAATGGCGGCCACAGCCACAGCCGGGGTGGTGATCGCCGGCATCGATACCAGGACGGCGCCACTGATCAGAACACCGACAGAGGGAATGATGATGCGAACGAAACGCGTCGTGGAACCGCGGCGGAACAGGCGATCGCTCAGAACCGAGGTGGTCAGCGCGATTGCCAACCCGAGAATGGCAGGAAGTCCGGACAGCGTTCCTGCTTCGAGCCGACTGTAGCCCAAGCCCACCTCGAAGTAGGACGGTAGCCATGTCAGAACTGCTGACCCGAGCGCGAACACACTCATTCCGAGTGCCGCACTGGTGACAAAGGTCTTCGTCAGGAAAATCCTGGACCAGGGCACTTTCGCGATCTCCTCAGTCCCGACCTCGTCAGCATTCGGTTCACCTGCACTTTTCCCCAGGTACGGACCCTCTTTCCATCTGGCGAGCCACACCACACACCAGACGGCGGTGGCAACGGCCAAACAGACGAGTGCTGCTCGCCAGCCGAACTTCACGGTGACAAACGCGAGGGCGGGGATCACAGCGAACTGAGTAAACGCGGCAGCACTGGTGAGTACCGCGCCGGTGAATCCGCGCCGCGATGCAGGGTGCCAGGAATACGTCGCAGTGAAAATAAGTGGGGCACTTGGCCCCTCGGCGAGTCCGAGCAGGAGCCGACTGATGATAAGTGTCGCCAGACTGGCTGCAGCGATGAGCGGTACGGCAGTGAAAGACCACGCGAACGCGAGGAGCACCATTGCCCAACGCAGTGACATCCATCGGTTCAACAGTCCGGTGAGCAGCCCGCCCGCCGTCAGAGTCAGATAGAACAAGCTGCCGACCAATCCGATCTGAGACGAACTCAAGCCCAGTTCGTCGGCAATCGGTTGGGCGATGATTCCGAATACAGCTTGATCCGAGTAATTGAGGATCGTGAGGAGAAGGAGCAGTGAGGTCATGCCCCATGCACGTCGGCTCGATGGTTCCGAAGGTAAGACGCGTGTTCCGACTGAATCGTCATCTCTGACATCCATTGTCATGGTCTTCTCAGTTCACTAGAAGTAGTTTTCAGGTGGGTTGGCAAGTAGTGCTCGGCGAATCGCGCGACACCTCGCTTCGAAGGGAGGCTGCGGATGTAACTCCTCCGAACCGATCACACAAATCCGTCGAGGGTTCGGAAGAAGTCGTCGAAGTCGTCGTTGAACAGAACATGGCCGGCATTTTCGACCACGCGTACGGTGAAGCCGCGCTGTTCCAGGATCGCGGCGGTTTCCGGTGTGACCATCGATCCACGGCCCGCGAGCTGGAGCAGGGCATGAGCGTGCGCGGCTTCGGGTAGGTAGTTTCTGCCTCGAAAGTGCTTCATCGCGGTAAGGAGATCGAGGTCGAGCATGTGCCCGGCCGCGACTGCCGTCTCGATGTCCTGATCGCTCCAGCGGGGGCAGTTTTCGCTCAGCGCGGCAGCGGATGGCGGGAACGTCTCTCGCAGCTTGTCGAAATAGTCTCCGGGCACAATTTCCTGATCGAACCCCGGTTCACTCAATACCAAATTCTGTGGTTTGAGGTGCTCACTGGCCAGCGAGAGGAACAGGCCGCCGAGCGAGTGGCCGATGGCGAGGTCTGCACCCACGGGCAGGGTGTCGCACAGGTCCTCGACGAACGCATCGGGGTCGGTGTAACCGCCGCGGGCGCTGAGTCCGTGTCCTCTCAAATCTGGTGCCAGCACACGATATCCGCGCCTGTTCAACTCCGGAGCGACCGCATGCCAGACGCGACCGTCCACAGCGCCCCCATGGATCAACACGGCCAGTTTGTCGCCTTGACCGAATTCGCGAATCTGGAGCTTCACGAGGCAACACCGTCCGCAGGCGCCGAGGCGAGATGGGCGAGTAGGGGTTCGACCACCGATTCCGGGGAGGATTCGAGAATCCAGTGCCCGACGCCCGAGAGTTCAATGCTGCGGTAGGGACCGTCGACCCACTGCCCGCAGCTCTCGCTCGTCGAACGCACCAACGCGGGACTGTGTGACCACAGGTACAGCGAGGGGACGTTGACGCGACCTATCGCTGCCATATCGTCGAGTGGAACCAGATGCCATGCGATGGCCGGAACCAGGACTTCTTCCGTCCCGACGCGTGCCACGGTGTCTTCAACGACCGGGGCCGGCATTCCGGAGTCGAGCAGAAAGGTCCGGAGACCGTTTCCGTTGTCGGCGAGCAGCGCTCGCGCCGCTGGCTCTGCTGGGCTCATCTTCTCCAGTCGATTCCAGGCTTCGGTTTGTGCGGGAACGGTCTCGATGGCGTGTGCGAATGCGGCCGGATGCGGGAAGACGAGGGCAGTAACTGATCGCACGCGTTCAGGGGCGACCGCTGCCACAGCCCAGGATTGCAGTCCGCCCATACCGAATCCGATCACATCGAAATACTCGAGTTGCGATGCGTCGGCGATCGCGAGCACATCGTCGACATAGTTGGGGACGGTGTAGGTTTCGAGGGGAGGCCGCGCCCCGGGTGAGTAGCCGCGTTGATCGAAGGTGAGCAGGCGGATACCGGATCTCGCCAACAGCTGCCCTAACCCTTCCCAGCTGACTGCGCCCTGTGGAAATCCGTGCAGGGCAAGGACAGGGCGTCCAGCCTGCGGTCCCCATGCGCGCATGTCGAAGGTCATTCCGCTTGCTGTTGTCAATTTCCACGTATCCGTCATCGGATGTTCTCCTGAGTGTTTCGACGTGCTGGTGGTGGTGAAGACTGTTGTAGGTCGGGCCGAAGCGGGTTGCTTCATCGCCTTTCGAAACTCGGCTTGTCGAGGTGGGACGAGAGCTGTTTCTCCGTGTTATCTCGCACCCTTGCTGCCGTCGTTATTTCGACTGAGCGACAACATATTTCGGTTCCTTCACGGGGCTGTCGCGCTCCGGATTGGCCATGATCGAAGCGAGGATGCCTGCACCGATTGCGACCAACCCGAAAATCTGAAATGCCGACGCGTACCCGGCGGCTGGAGTGCTGGCCGCATCGACGATGACTCCGGTCGCGAAGGGCGCGACCAGGCCGCCGATCGTGAAGACTGCGACCAGCACACCGAGCGTGCCGGCGATCTGGTGTGGTGGGCATATCGAGGCCATAGCAGCCTCGATGAGTGGCAGGCACGGCATCGAAAACCCATATCCGACCGATAGAGCTGCTACTGCCACCGCGGGGGTGTCGATTGCAGGGATAGTCGCGAGGATGATGCCGCTGACCACCAAAGCAGTTGCGGGCAGGATCACGCGGGCGAGGCGGGTGGAGCGCCCACGGCGCAAGAGCAAATCGCTGACTGCCGAGGTGATCAGAGAGATGACCAGTCCGACCAGCGCGGGGAGTCCGAAGATCATTCCCGCTTGCAGCCGGCTGTAGCCGAGACCGACTTCGAAGTAAGACGGCAACCATGTCAGCACTGTCGCGCCGAGCGCGAAGGCACTCATGCAGAGAAGGCAGGAGAAGACAAAGGTACGGTTCCAGAGAATCTTCGACCAAGGGATCGAAGCGGGAAACATATCCGATTCAACGGAATCAGAGGATGTGCTGTGACCGTGGGGGCCGTCTGACCAACCGCCGACCCAGATCCCACACCAGAGAACCGCGGCAACCGCGATGCACAGGATCGCTGTACGCCAACCCCAGGTCACGCTGACGTAGGCGAGTGCCGGAATGACGGCGAATTTCGTGAAGGCAGAGGATGCCTGTAGGCATGCTCCTGCCACACCACGCCTGACCGGTGGATGCCACGAGTAGACGGCGGTGAAAATGAGGGGAACGCTCGGCCCCTCGGTCAAACCCAGCAGCAGTCGGAATGCGATCAACGTCGCCAGACTTGCTGACACTACGAGCGGTAGCGCGGTGATCGACCAGATCAACGCGAGTATGACCAGGGCCCACTTCAAGGAGATCCAGCGGTTGATCACGCCTGCCATCAGGCCGCCGATGGACAACGCTGCGTAGAAAAGACTTCCGACCAATCCCAGTTGCGATGAACTGAGGCCGAGTTCTTTGGCCACTGGCTGCGCGATGATTCCGAACACTGCCTGGTCGGCTTGATTGATCACTGTCAAAGCCAGAAGCAGTCCGGTCATCCCCCATGCCCGTCGCTGGGATCCCGAACTCTGCGTTGTCTGCGATCGATTCGCATCCAGAACGGGTTGAGTGTGCATGACTTCCTTTCGACAAACTGGGGATGAATCTCCACGGCGGGAGATCGGAGAAGGACCACATAGGGATGGACGTGATCGAATGTGCCTGTTGCAGAGTAATTCTTGCGTGAGGCTGCGTTTCCTGAGACAACAGGGCAATTTGACTATCGGAACGTCTGGCCGAACCGACCATCCGAGGTACGCGAAAGGCGTAGGTTCCGGTCCACCTGGGCATGATTTTGAGTCGTCATGAGTACGGGATGATGTTTGCCACGCCCAGCGCACAACCCTGACGAATGATCAGAACTGGCGAGTCGGGCCAACCCGCATCCCGGTTTGCACGAAGCTAGTGATTCACCGTGGGTGAACCCGTCACCGCTCTATTCATTCGCTGCTTCCTTGCTACAGGGGTTACGGTCGGAGTACTGCGTTCACGATCAAGGACGGTAGAGACGGGAACGTCAAATCCTGTCCCCATGCCGCCTGCGGTTCCGTGAGCTCTATGTGAGGTATTCGGTTGGGCAGCAGGCGAAGAAAGATGTCCCCTTCGATCCTCGACAGCGGTGCTCCGAGACAGAAATGGCCTCCTGCCGCAAAAGCCAAGTGTCTGTTCGATTTCCGTTCGATGTCGAGAGCATCCGGGTCCTCGAAAGCGCGTTCGTCTCGGTTCGCTGCGGCGATGGCGAGAAGCATGTGTGTACCCGCTGTGATGTCTTCTCCGTGAAAGTGCATGTCCTCACCGGCGTATCGCTGCAGGAAGTGCACGGGCGAGTTGAACCGCAGCACTTCTTCCCATGCTTGGGGTGCGAGATCGGGGTTGTCTGCGAGTTTCTGGAATTGGTCTCGATGGTTCAGGAGCGCGTGAACCGCATTTGTCATCGCAACCATCGTGGTGTGGTAACTGGCGACGAAGAATCCGACGAGGGTGATGACGAGTTCGTCCCGAGTCAGCTTCGTTCCGTCTTCCTCTGCCTCGAGCAGTGCGCCGACTGCGTCGTCGCTGGAGAGCTTGCCCCGCAGTGAGTCGATGATGTCGCCGATGTAATCGAAGTAGAACTGTGCTGCCTCGTCCGCGGCGGCGAGACGTTCGGGGTCGACTTCCGAGTGACTGAGCACAGCATTGAGGGCGGGCATACGTTCGAGCACGGTGTGGGCATCTGCCGCCGGTGCATGAAGCAATCTGCATGCGATCTCAGCCGGGATTTTGGTTGCGAACTCCGATACGAAGTCAGTGTCCGTGTCGAGGGCGGCCAGACGATCGATGCCGGCAGTGATGATCTCTTCCACCCACGGCCGCATCGCCTTCATTGCGCGGCCCGAGAATGCCGACGAAGCGAGCTTCCGCAGTCGCGTGTGGGACGGCGGGTCCATCTCTGGAAGAGACAAACGGTAGAACTGCGATGCCGGCCCTGATCCGATGTGTTCGGGGAACGCCCCCGGAACTGGCTGCACTCGGGCCGACGGGGTTTTGAACACGCGGCTGACGTCACTGTATCGACTCAACACGGTGATGGGCTTTCCGTTGATGACGGTGTGCGATACCGGGGCATTGTCGCGCAGGTCGCGATATGTCGGGAACCTGTTCGACAAGAAGTCGGGGTCCGTGGGATCGAAAGTGGCGATAGATTGCATTGTTGGCCTCTCTGAGCATGCGCGCCGCGCCTTAATGTGTCCGGCATCACACGATGTTGGACAAGGTTATCGATTCGCAGACTTTCGATCGCCGGGTAATCCCTGAAAAGAAGTACGAGTTTCTTGGTGATTCAACAGTCCGCGACCTGGCCCTGACCCTGTCCGACTACTGTCCGGAGCTTCAACGGGCAGCAGAGATGCAACGCTGCCCGGTAAGGCGCCTTGCGCTTTACCGGGCAGCGTTCTCACGTCCTGAAGAGATGACTTATGTGGTTCCGAATCTCCTTTGCCGCAATCAGTTCGGCTCCTCGAGGCGGACCCGGGTCACTCAGGCGGGCACCATATTCTGGGCATACGATTTGAGATCGAAGTTACCTTGCCGTGCAACGTCCAGGGGCAGCCCTCGTGGGTGGCCGAGTATCCGCCGAGCAGTGATATGGTCCGCCGGTTTGTTGACCGACTCGACGCACGTCAGTTCGCTGTCACGGAACCTCAGCACGGAAAAGGCGGACGATGTCTGATCGCCGAGCACAAGTTCCACGTCGCTTCCGGTGGAGAGTCCCGCAATTTGCAGTTTCGAATCGAACTGCTGACTCCAGAACCATGGAACTGCAGCGTATTCCGTTGCCGCTCCCATGATGTGCGCAGCGACGAAGCGGGCTTGATCCGTGGCGTTCTGGACGGATTCGATCCTCACGCGATCCCTTCCATTCCCAGTGGGGAAGCGAGCGCAATCGCCGATTGCGAAGATTGCCGGGTCGCTGGTACGTAGGTAGACGTCGACCTCAACCCCGTTGTCCACTGCCAAGCCCGCCGCTTCTGCCAGTTCGGTACGTGGTTCGACTCCCACGCCGACGATCACCAAGTCCGCGGCGACCGATTCACCATTCACAAACTCCACTCCTTCGACCGATTCCCTGCCGAGAAACGACGAACACTGCTCCCCGAAGTGCAGTAGCGTTCCACGTTCGGTGTGCAACCGTGCGAAGTGATGCGATGTTGGCCTCGACAGTGAGCGGGCCATAGGCCGATCGAGTGGATCGATGACTGACGTTTGTTTTCCCAATTTCGTTGCCGCCGCTGCTATTTCCATGCCGATGAAGCCAGCGCCGACTGCGACGACCTGGGTCGCCGTTTCCAAAGCAGAGCGGATACATTCCGCGTCGTCGAGTGTTCGTAGCTGTTGTACGCCGGCCAAATCCGCGCCGGGAAGGGTGAGGATGCGGTTTCTCGCGCCGAGCGCCAAGATCAGATAGTCGAACTCCAGTCGTTCACCTGACTCGAGAACGACGGCGCGACGGTCACGATCGATCCGGGCGGCAGTTCCGTACTTCAGGTCGATCTCGTGCTTTGTGAAGTAGGCGGCGGGCCGAAAGGGCGTGCTCATATCCGCACCGATCGCTGTCAGGAGCGCAGCTTTCGACAATGGTGGCCGTTGGTACGGCAGTCCGGGTTCGTCACCGACGAGAATGATTCGCCCCTCGAAGTCGCGCTCCCGCAGAGAGTCGGCAGCTTGGAACCCGGCCTGGCCGGCACCCAGGATCACCACGGAAGTGTGCCGTTTCCTCACACCGATCACTGCTCCTGTGGCAGTCGAACCACAAGTCCGTTCAAGGTTTCATCGAGAACCAACTGGCAGCTGAGTCGGCTGTCGTTGCTGCGAGGAGATGTGGTGCACTGCAGCATTTCCTCCTCTTCCAGCTGCATTGTCGGCAGCACGGTGTCGGCAGCATTCTGCACATGGACGTGGCATGTGGCGCACATGACGTTGCCGCCACACTCGCCGGTGATGCCGTAGATATCTGCTCCGATAGCGGTCTCCATGACCGATTGCCCTATCTGACCGTCGACAGATCGATGTGATCCGTCCGAAAGTACATACGTTACGTTGACCATTGATGCTCCTCACGGATCGGTGTATCGAGAAACCGTCAAACCTGTTCGTTTTGAACCTGGAACGTCATCTTTCCCAGCCCTGTAATTCCGGCCTCGACACGATCGCCATGCTGCAAATACGCTGGGGGGTCGAGCTGGAAGCCGCAGCCAGCCGGGGTGCCGGTCAGAATCACATCACCCGGCTCGAGCTCCATGCTCGCGCTGACGGATGCAATGAGTTCGGGGATGGATGCGAGCATGCTGGTGGTCTTACCATCTTGTCGCACAACACCATTGATGCTGAGTGTCAGGCGCAGATCGGCGGGCTCCGGCACCTCGTCGGCCGTCGCCAACCACGGCCCCAGCGGGCAGAAGGTCGCGTAGCCCTTGCCCCTGGCGATTTGCAACTGCAGTGGATGATCGAGGCCTGCGCCCAGGGCGATGTCACGGGCGGTGATGTCATTGGCGACAACGTAACCCGCCACATGATCGAGCGCGTCGACCTGCGAGATTCTCCGCCCCGGCTTGCCGATGACTACGCCGAGTTCGATCTCGTAGTCCAGCATAGCGGTCTCGAACGGCTTCACCACCGGGTCATTGGGCCCTGAAACACAATTCGACGGTTTTAGAAAGATGACTGGTTCAGTGACTTCTGCACTCGGACCGAGAACTTCAGTTGAATGCTGCGGATAATTGAAGCCGATAGCAATAACCTTGTTCGGTCTGAGGATGGGAGGACCAATTCGCACATCCGCCAGGGAAATGCGGTCACGTTCGAGCGTCAGCTGAGGCTCGACGATCGTACGGATGGTGGACCACAGGGCGAGGATGTCCTTCATGTCGTGCAATCGCAGTCCTGCCCGCGCCAGAATCGGCACCAACGCGACTACCGTATCGTCGTCGACGAGCACCCCTGGCTGCTCGATACCCACTGGACCAAAGTTCACAAGCCGCATGACAATTCCTCGAGTTTTGTTGAACAAAGCAATATTTGAGACCCGGGACACCGTTAGCGCGATGATCCTGTCCCCCTGTGACGTCGCTGACCCGCACCTCTCGCACGTGCGCGGAACACCTCTCGCCTGACTGTCGACATCAACCTTAGAATGCGAATGTGCACACATCTTCAGGGAAACGACAACGCAAGACGCGAGTTTTTCGTGCATCCACCAACGCACTCACACGGTGAACTTCAGACCGTGCAGATTCACTCGTTCAGCCCATGGTTTGCTGTGCACACCCTAGAGCTGCACTCTGGCCAATGTAGGTCCAATCATGCTGTGGCGGTAGACCTTCCCTCAGCTTTCAGTGCGAGCAGACTCGTGACTCCAGCGGCAATCGCTGATAGCCTTCCACTTCCCAGATCGACTCCGATCCGGAGTGGCGGCTGAAATGAGGAAGACCGATGACTTCCCGGACTGGGGACGAGACGAAATATCCACTCGATGCGCTGGACCGCCGACTGATCGATGTGCTGGTCCGCGACAGTCGAATCTCGATGCGCTCTTTGGCCGAGAAGACTCACATATCACGCGCCCACGCGTACGTTCGGGTGGAGCGACTGCAGCGAGAGGGCGTGATCAGAGGGTTCACCACGCAGATCGAGCACTCCAAGGCCGGTTGCGGGTCCTCGGCATTTGTATCTCTGACGATCGAGCAAGGGTCATGGCGAGGACTTGCACACCAACTACGGAGCCTGTGCTGGGTTGACCACTTCGCATTGCTCGGCGCTGACTTCGACGTCTTGATTCTGGTCCGCGCTCCGGACAACTCGACCTTGAGGCGCCTCGTGCTCGAACAGCTGCAAAATCTTGAAGGAGTGCGTTCGAGACGACATGGCTACTTCTCGACGAGGCTCACGGGTCGGGGCCACGATGGGTGTAAATCACCTCGTCCGCCCCTCGCGGTTCCACGTGGCAGGCACGCAATCCGCATCGACAGAATGCTTTCACCGACCGTCCGGAACCATGTTCCCCGTACCTCGACGACGTCCAGACTGTCTGAAACGCTGAACGCTGTACACCACGCCGGAGAACTATCACGAGAGGTCGCCGATCATATGAACAGTTCCTTGCTATGGGGATGAACCACGACGATGCACGCGCGTTGTGCGAAGCGGTTGCCTACCGGCTCGCGCATGCCGATCCCGATCTCTCGTCTCGAGTTCGGGCGGAGTTGCCTTCCTACACGAAGCTTCCAGATGCCGAGCACCGGCGGACCGTGCAAGATCTCACGCGTCAGCTTCTCGAAGGGATGGCTGCCGGTGTCGGGCCGTCCGGTGAAGCCCTCCAGTTCACCCGCCGGGCAGCACGCCGCAGAGCACAACTGGGTGTATCGGCATACGACGTACTGAAGGCTTTTCACATCGTCAGCCGCGAACTCTGGAACGCCCTGCAATCGGCCCCCGAAGCCACGGACTCGGTGCTTATTGCCCTCGTCGAACCGATGGGTCGTTGGACCGAGGCAATGACCGCCTCGGTGGTCGACGCGTTCGTCGACGAATCACCCACCACCCATGCCCAAGAGGCGGAAGTCCGACGCCGCTTCTTCGGTGAACTCGGCGATCGAACCCGCGGCGAGTACGTGGCAGAAACCGCTCGGGCATTGGCCTTCGACATCCATGGTCAGTTTCAAGCCATCTGTTCACCGCGCTCGTTCTGGCCCGATGCGGAAGTGGAGAGCCTGCAGCGCGCAACACGCAGACTCCCGGGGGTCGTGCAATGCGGAGTGCGCGCTTCCGGAATGTACGTGCTGGTCCAAGACAGCGATGTGGACGCAGTAGTCAGATCGGCGCACGGAATCAGTGGGACCGAGGTGCCCATCGGGATCGGCCTTCGTCGTGAGGGACTCCACGGAGCGCATTGGAGCATCGTGGACGCCGAGCGAACGCTGCGTGTCGCCGAGATGCGCGGCGCGCAGTCGGCGCTCTTTTTCGACACCTGGCTGGAATCGACCTTGCTCGACAGTGAGCCACGCTTGGCGCTGCTCTTCGACACAGTGCAAAAAGTCAGGCACGAACATCCCGACCTCGTCGCCGCGGTTTTCGCCTTCGCAGAATTCGGATTCTCGCAAGCCCAAGCAGCGAAAGAACTTCACCTGCACCCGAATTCGATTGCTTACCGACTGAACAGGTGGAAAGAGCTCACCGGTGCTGATCCTCGAACCTTCTCCGGTCTCGCCAGGTCGATCATCGGATGCCGAATCGAAGGGATTCGTGAGTAGACATACTCGGATGATTCGACCGTCTTTGCTGAATTGAGCCTTGCCGAGCGAATCGTCGGAGCGCGCTCACCTTGATAGTCGATGATCAAAATCGAACTCTGGATGCAGAATCTCGTCACCGACGCCATCGCACCCGTGCTCGTCGGAACGGCCACTGCTGTTGGGCGGCAGTTCAATCCACTGAAATGACTGTGGCCCGCCGAAAGTGATTTCCCCTTCGGCGGGCCACAGCTCTTCACTCCGAAGACGCATGTGTTCTTACACTGGCTCTGAACGTCCTAGAATCGAATTCGGCGAAGCCGGAACCATCAACGAGCCATCGATGCCCCTTTCGAGCGCGACCCGTTCCCTCACGATGTACACCGACATGCTCGGGTCTGCTTGGTAGTCCTGAAAATTCGGGTGATCGTCGAACAGTCGGGCCATCTCCGGGTTGCTGAACAGTTGGTTGACTGCGTCCTCGTCGGTGAAATACAACTCCAGCATGGTGTGGAATTCGGGATCGCGCTCTTCCGGTTCGGGAGAGTTCTCGCGATGCACCGAATGTGCCACGACGCTGTTCTGTGTGTACTTCAGGAACCCTGGAATTCTGTGTGTACTTCAGGAACCCTGGAATCTCGGAGAGCAGACTCAATGCCATCGGCGTGTGTCGCTGGAAGTAGTGGTCGTCCGACATCTGGGCGCCGAGCTCTGGGTTGTGCCGCCACATCGAGACAAGTTTGATCACTGGCGTCCTTTCCTCATGCAGAATCGGTCCGCGGGAGCGTGCTCCGGACCGAGAGTTCACTCTGCCCAGACCTGACTACGAATGCTCGACGAATGCGAAGACACGTGCGGGGCCGGCGGTGCCTCCGACAATGGGAAGCGGCGCCACCACGATCGTGGCGCCCTTCGCTGGGAGCCGGTCGACATTGCGAAGTGAGGTCAGTCCGTACTTGTCGGAGCCGAGTAGGTAGTAGTGCCCAGGGCCGAATTCGCCTGGATCTGCGCTCTCGTCAGGAAGCTCCAGTTCCGAATCATCGCCCGAACTGACGCTGTCGATGCCCACTGCTTCAACTCCGTAACCACTGACCGCGGGATTCTCGGCGAGCCATTTTGCACCATCGAGCGAAAGACCGGGCCAGCCATTAGGATTCAAGAAACGGTGCGGGTCATCACCATAAGCGCTCCACCCCGAACGGAAAATGACCCACGACCCTGGCTCGATCGATCCATTCTCCTCCTCCCACTCGACGAAATGCTTGGCCTCGAGCAAAAAGGTCGGATTCGCCAGTACCTCTTCGGTTTTGTCGATGACAGCTACAGGTCCTACCAGCCGTGCCGGGGGAATTTCGTTGACGGACAATCCATCCCGTCCACTGATCCAGTGACGGGGGGCGTCCACGTGAGTTCCGACATGCTCGCCCAACGTGATATCGCTCCACGCCCAGCCTGGTCCGTTCTCGTCGAAGTTGCTTACCTGATTCATCGAGAATCCGGCGGTCGGCGCGAACGGAGGTGGGACAGGCACGGTTGGAGTGCCTGCGTGGAGGGGGGTGGTGAGGTCGACGATTTCGATTGCGCCAGTGCTGATACTTTTCACGAAGGATGACAACGCGGTCACAGAATGTTTCCTTTCGGCGGGTCGGTGCAAGAGCCGACGCGATGAGCTTGGAGTCGATAGGCGGAAGTGTTATCAACCTGCAGTGGTGAGGCCGAGGTACGCGTGAGCCTCGACCTCGATCTTCATATGCGGCGCCATGAAGCCGGCCACATATCCCGATCCGATGAATCCGCGAGCGGGCATACGTTCTTTCAATATCTCGTTCAAAGGGCCGAACAGATCGCGATCACTGAGCGTGACACGGATCTCGTAAATATCGGCAAGAGTCCCGCCCTGAGAGACCAGTACCTTCTCGATGTTGTCGAAGGTAGTCTCAGCCTGCTCTCGAAAGCTCTCAGGCAAGATGCGCTCCTCTACTGTGCCAGCGAGATTGGTGAGCGCCGATGTCCCCGAGATGTGCAGAAAGTCGCCGATTCGAACCGCTCGATCAAAATGGCCGGCAGGCTCGGCCAAACTCGGCGGATTCACCGCAACCACCGCCCCGTTTTTCGTATCTGTGTTCCCCACTGGTGTTCCTCTCCAGATCCTCGTTCGATCAGCTCTCGGATATGACGAGCAAACCGACCGACGAATTCACCGGCGTCCGGTTCCGGGGTGCCGGCCGTAAACGTTCACGTGCAACTCGATCTCTATTCGAATGCCGTCGTCGGTTCGATTCGCCGAGACTTAAGGTTCATTCATCGGGCCGGTTGACGTCTAGTGAAAAACCCCAGACTCTTCCCCCTGCGATTTGTGGAATAACCAGAGGGACCGCGACCCCGGTGTGGAGCGCAGGCTCAACGGTGCCGCATCCCTACCGCGGAGGACCACTTGAGCTGGTGGGAACCACTTGAGCTCCTGGCCGACACCGGCAATTCAGCGCGTTGCTGATCTCCTCCGCTGGCGCAGACCGATTTTGTCCTGTCTGTCCCAGCGAGCCGTGATCGTAGCCACGTCGACCAAGAGCAATGCGTGTGCGCTCGTATGCACATATGAGCGGCACTACGTGTCCGCACTCGACGAGACAAGAGCAACCTGAGGGTTTTGAAACCTACTGATAGGAAACATTATTCATATCGAACCGAAATTGGGGACATGTTTGCCT
Source organism: Rhodococcus sp. OAS809 (assembly GCF_040546695.1). NCBI lineage: Bacteria > Bacillati > Actinomycetota > Actinomycetes > Mycobacteriales > Nocardiaceae > Rhodococcus > Rhodococcus sp. OAS809. The sequence goes on from NZ_JBEPOI010000001.1 coordinate 104,876, forward strand.
GCCCAAGCCTCGGGTTCGTCGGCACTTGCGCTCAGACATACCGAGAGATGCATACTGGATCGAACAGTTCCCTTGCATGCAGCCTTCTCGGAGACCCGCGTGCGTCGGGCGCGCTCCCACAAGGCTGCATGATCGCATAAGCACTTGAGGGGAGTGATGACCAATAGCGTCTTCCCTGAACCGACCGCACCACTCGCGTCACGGACAGCCCGCGGGATTCAAGAAGATGGAACTGACGATGCGCTCGATGGGTCTCCCGCAATTTTAAAGGTTCCACCGTCTCGAAATCGTTGGCACCCCGATCAGAGCCGGATTTCATGCTCGCCGAATTCATGACCGCGATGCCGAAAGCTGAGCTTCATGTTCATCTCGAGGGCGCCATCGAAGTTGCGGACATGTTCAGGTACGCGCAGCGCAATGAGGTCAATCTGACGTGGGGTACCGAGAACGAACTTTGTGCCGCATACACCTACAAGAACCTCGGCGACTTCCTCGCTCTGTTCTGGCAGGGATGCCGGGTGTTGACAACGAGAGAAGACTCTTACGACCTCACGCTCGCGTACTTACGGCGCGCTCACGCTCAAGGTGTCGTGTGCGCCGAAATATTATACGCACCACAGAATTTCCTTCCCAGAGGTATCACGGTCGACCACAGATCGGTGGCAATTTAGACGCTCTTGCCCACGCGCGCGAAGATCTGGGAATCGACGCAGAAATTCTGGTACTCGTGCAACGTCGCCGTAGCGAGGCGGAGGGCCTCGAACTGCTCGACCTCATCCGCCCTCACTGCGATTCGGTCCATGGGATCTCGCTCGGCGGACCCGAGACGAACAACCCGCCAGCGAAGTTCGCGCGCGTCTACGCCAGAGCACGCGATGAGGGGTATCGCCTCACCGCCCACGCCGGCGAAGAGGCACCTGCCACCTACATCGCCGACGACATAAACAAGTGCAAGGTCGAACGAATAGACCACGGATACACTGCGTTCCAAGGCCCCCTTCTCGTGACCCGACGCGTCGATGAAGGGATACCTCTGACGATGTGCCCGCTGTCCAATCAGCGTCTTCGAATCTCCGACGACCTGAGCACTTACCCGCTCGCCCACCACCTCCAAGCAGGAGTAAGCGTCAGCGTCAACTCCGACGACCCATCCTATTTCAGCGGGTACGTCAACGAGAACTTCGAAGCACTCGTCACGCATCTGGGCATCGGAAAGGCCGAGCTATTGCAACTGGCCCGCAACAGCTTCACTGGCTCGTTCGCCTCCTCGTCACAAATCGGCGTGGGCCGCGCTGCGGTCGGCAAGTTCGAACAGTTCTGGAACAACTGACCAGATGCTCGCGAGCTCCAGCCAGAGGGATCGTCAACTGACCTGCACGATGCAGTCATCCGCACAAGCTGTTGCTGTGCGACTGTCTAGGCCGTTCGAGTGGTAACGGGGCGTGTTGAAGGGGCCGCAAATACGGGAGACATGCCATCCATGAGTTCTTCGAGATGTCGACGTGACCACCCGCACAGTGAGTACACCGTTCTCAGCAGATCGCGGCCGGCGGCGGAGAGACTGTATTCCACGCGAGGGTTAACAGTCCGGTGTCGCTCGACCAATCCCTCGCGTTCCAAAGAACGCAACGTCTGTGTGAGCATCTTGTGGCTGACTCCGTCGAGTGCGCGACGCAAGGCTGTGAATCTGAGGCAATCGTCGCCACAGGCTTCCAGAACCGGGAGGGTCCATTTGTTTGTCAGGGTTTCGAACACCGCACGAGCGGCAGCGCGAGCCTGCTGCTCGCGGTCGTCGATCTCCAGGTCTGGGTTCTCACTTGAAAGTGCGTAATTCTGCGCCATCGAATTCCTTCCTATGGTCGAGCTATGACAATCTTGAAGACCTACGCCCGACTCTTCGTCGAAGATACCGAGAGTGCGTTACCTCTTTACGAATCTCTGGTCGGCCGCCCCGCGGACCTCCGGTTTCAGTTCGAAAAAGCAGATATCGCGGCTGTTGGCGACTTTCTGATCATTGGAGGGCCTGCAGTGGATACTGCAAAGTACCGAGGGACGCTCGGGCCTGTGATTGTGGACGACCTGGATGTCCTGGTTGCCGAGTTGGTGCGGTCTGGTGTTTCCACCAGCCCCTCAGCAGAGGGCAATGTTCTGCGGTTGATCAACCGCTTCGTCTCAGCGAGCGCAGGCTTGTCGAACGACGCGATGCGCCTGGCAAAGTTGTCAACGTAGTCGTCGAGCTCGGCGTCGGGGTAGGCTCGGTTCACCCCGCCGTACTTTCTCCGCAGTTGCTGCGTCGAAGTCGTCACTGCCGAGGACGATTTCGAGTGCCCGTGCCCGTGCCCGTCCGACGAGCAGAGGCAGATGCTGGATTCCACCACCTCCTGGGAAGACACCTGCCCCGACCTTCGATCTGCTCGAAGGTCGCCCGCTTGAGACTGGCGAATCGCATGTCATATGCCAGGGCGATCTCAGATCCGCCGCCCCGAGTCCCCCGGATGGAGGCGATGGTGACCACCGGGGAGGCGGCCCAGCCGTATCGTGGTGTCGATGAACGTCGGCGGAAAAGTCGGACCGGGCACCAAGGGGAAATCGGCCACCTTGGAGACGTCGAAATGATTGATGAAGAAGTCTGGGTCAGCACTGTCGAATACAACGACCTGCAATGTTTCGTTGGACTCGATGAGATCGACGACTCGCCGGAGCTCGAGGAGTGTGTCCGGGTCGCACAGGTTCACGGGCGGATTGCTGGACGTCACCTTCCAGTATCCCGTTGCTACCTCGGTGATCGTGAACTGGGTCAAGGATTCGGTCATTCGAAGATTCCTCCATTCTCGGGGGCGCTACGCACCCCGGAGCGGAGTACAACGCAGCGCACGCGACCATCTCCAATCAGGAGGATGCACATCATCCTGATGGTCAATCGATGCCAGTGCCGCGTCGCCTAGGCTCTATCCAGTCCTGGACGTGACGCCAGATGCGGCTGCGCTCGAACTCAGAGACTCAACTTGGACGTGGAGAATCGACATCGAATCGGACCCCTTGCACGTCTCGGCTTAAGCAAAACGGCTACGGTAGGATTCTCAAATGGTCACTGCTACACAGATAGTCGCGATGGCATTGGCTTGCGTCGTATTGATCGCGGTGCCCGGCCCGAGTGTGATGTTCGTTGTCGGGCGTGCCTTGACTCATGGGCGTTCGAGCGCTCTAGCGAGCGTTGCCGGCAACGCTGTCGGGTGCTACATGGTGGGCGCCGTTATCGCGCTCGGATTCGGCACCGTACTCGAACGGTCCGAAATCGTGTTTAACACAATCAAATGGGTCGGCATCGCATATCTGTTCTGGCTCGGAATTCACGCACTCCGTTATGCCCGTTTTTCGGCAGAGCCGAGCACGGAACTGGCTCGCACAGAGTCGATTTCGGGATCCGCTCGCGCTGGCATAGTAGTGGGACTGACGAACCCGAAAAGCTTCGTCCTCTTCACGGCAATCGTTCCGCAGTTCATCGATCCGGAGGCGGGAAACGTTCCCCTACAGATTCTTCTCCTAGGCGTCGTTCCCCTGTTCATCGGCTTGGCCACCGACACATCGTGGGCCCTACTGGCAGGTCGCGCCAGGACTTGGTTAACGAAGTCGCCTAGCTCGATAGTCACCTTTGGACGTATCGGCGGTCTCTCGATCATCGGGGTTGGTGTCTCGGTCGCAATGTCGGGGGACGGACCCTAATTCTTGTCATACCAAACCCAACCGGCGTGAGAATTGGGCCACTGTTCTCCACTGCCTAAGCAGGACCTCTGTTCTACCGAACATCACCCAAAATCGCTTTGCTCAACGTTCTCACCGAAAATAGCGTGACCTCACCTCCTACTGCGGCCGTACGGGCGGCGGAGCCGGAGGGACTCTTGGTCGCTGCTCAACCAGCTGATTTTCAGTACTCTGTGGATGCAGTCGCTTATCCCATACGGTCAGGGCCGTCGTCAAAACCGTTCGCGACGTCGCGAAATTGAAGCGGACGGACCCCTCCCCCCTGAGCCGAAGATTTGACCCGAGTTGAGCGCAACCCGCGCGCAATCATGGAAAAGCTTTGCGGGTCCATCGATGTCAGTTGCCACGGCAAATGTTTCGCTGTCGGTGACACGCTCTACACCCAGACGTATGCAATCAAGCCAGGCGAGGTAAGTCCCTTCCGGTGGAATCCAGGAAACGTGCGGAAGATGATCCCGATTCAGTTCACCGAGCAGCGTGCGGTTAGCGTCGAGACCGGCCCGGAGGGCGTCAAGCCACGCAGCCCCCTGCTGAAACGCGGCCGTGTGGGAAATGCCCCCGAGATGGATGGGCGCGTAGTCGATTTCCGCAGGAACTCTGCGCAGATCATCGGCGGCGTCAGGCCCTGCGATAGCAATCGCAGCCTTGAGCCCAGCAAGGTTCCACCCCTTGGACGCTGAGGTGAACGCGTTCGTGTTTCTCCGAATTCGTTACCGTGAGATAAGGGATGAACGTCGCACCGGCAAGCACCAGCGGTCCGTGGATCTCGTCGGAGAGCCCACGGATGCCGGCGTCTCGTGCTACTCGCGCGAGCGACTCCAACTCGGACCGGGTGCGCACGGTGCCCGTGGGGTTGTGAGGGTTGCACAGTAGGACGACGCACCGACGACCTGATGCCTGCACTCGTGCGATAGCGTCGCCGATGGATTCGATATTCAGTCGTCCGGGGGGGGTGAGCGGTGCCTCGGCGATGATGCGATCCGCATGCGAAATGTATGAGAAGAACGGTGCATGGACCGGTGTGGTGACGATGACTGTGTTACCAGGTTCGGTGCTGACGCGAAGTATCTCGATGATCCCGGTCATCACGTCGGGCAGCACCCGGGTGTCCGAGATCGGGAAATCGGGCCAGTCCCATCGTGTTGAGGCGAAACCTGCAACGGCCTCGGCATACCCGTGCCTCAATGCGTACCCCGTGTCCCCGATAGCGACGGCTGATGCAGGGCGTTCGCCACCGCAGGTGCCAACGGTACGTTCATCTCCGCGACCCACGGTGGAAGTAAGTCCCAACTGTGAGGGCTCCACTTCTGGCTCGTACGACGCCGCAACTGATCCAAGGACAGCTGCTCTAAGGAGTTTGGGTCTTCGTTTTGCATTTAGTTGCTCCAGGTAGCGAACCTTGCGAACGACGATCGACGAGACACCACGGGGTTGGAGGAGTTCAATTCGCATTTGCCGATCGACTGTCTTCGGAGCTGATTTGACGGCATGCGAACTGCGCATCCGCCCCTAGTCTGGTGAGCTTGCCGACCAAGTCGTCCACAGCTGGCTTGAGCCTGTCATTCGTGATCGGGTCGAGTGCGTCCAAGATGAACAAAGCCGATGTAGTGTCGCCGCGGAGCTGTGTGCGTTGTGCCTGACGCCAATTCCAACGCGGAAGGTCACACCGATGTCATCGAGCCAGATGCCGCCGAGAACTGACTTCCGTCCCGCACGAGCCAGCCAGACTCGGCGAGTCGATCGACAATCGGTGCGGAATCCCGATCCAGCGGAACCCAGACATTGAGTCCGTCGAAAGTGTCAGGAACCTCGATATCATGTTCTGACAGTGCAGATTTCAGAAGGGTTCGGCGTCGCTCGTAGACAGCGCGAGCATCGGCGAGGCCGTCGAACACCTTCGGATCACTGAGCAGTTCAGCACTCAAGCGCTGCTGCAGGTGACTGACCCAGTTGGCGCCCGACCGGAGATGAGTGCTCAGCCGAATACCGGTGTCGAGGTCCGAGGCGACCACTGCCACGCGCAGATCGGGCCCGAGAAATTTCGACACGGAACGAACAAGCGCCCACCGCGTCGTGCTCATCGGAGCGAGCCGACAATACCGATTGCTGGACACGGCAGAGAAGTGATCGTCCTCGATTACCAGAACGTGAGGGAACTCGGCCAGGATGCTTCCGAGAATCGCCGCTCGGTCGGCGCTCATGCTGACCCCGGTGGGGTTGTGCGCACGAGGGGTGCAAATAATCGCGCGCACACCACTTTCGAGAGCACGCAGCAGCCCTTGCGGGGTAATACCCGAAGCGTCGATGTCCATCGGTACCGCTCGGAAGCTGTTGGCTTTGAGCGTTCCGATGCTCGCCAGGAAGCACGGATCCTCGATCGCGACAGCGTCACCTCGGGTCAGTGCCACCGGGCACTGCGTGTGACCGCTTCCACCATCACCTCCGACAACGCAACCCACTTCGCCGCCACTCTCGCCCGCATCGTGAGAACCTAAATGTCTCGCCACCTTGGTGCGCGACCCTGCATCGAGACACTCTGTCCTGAGTAATCCCGGCAAACACGGTAAAAATTTGTGAGATTAAGCCGCGCAGCGACGCGAGTGGGAGAGAATCTGCCTGCCGTCACAGCATCGGAGAATTGTCGGACGCGCTGAACTCGGGTGCGTAGCCCATCTGGGCGAAGAAATGGAGAAACGCGGCGATCAGTGACGCGATCAGGCCCCTGAGGCGTGGGCTCAGATTTGCAGTATGACCACGGCGACACCTACGCACCCGACCTCGTCGGCCTGGATCGCCCGGTATTCCTCGAAGTAGCGTCAACTGTTCCAGTCAAGAACTTGGACGACGGGAGAAAAACAATTCGACATGCACCATTTCGACTTGGCCTTTGCGATCTGAGAAGTAGACTTCAAGCAGATATTCTTCGAGTTACTTGAGGCTTTTGCAGCATACATAAAGACCGTTAATTGGAGCATTAGCAAGCAGTTTTTTACATAAAACTTGACCCTGCTGTAAACAGTCCGCTGTTTGACGCCGAGGCTACCGCGGATCATCAACACGTAAATCCGCGTCGACTGGTTTTGCTGCGAGATCACGACCGATAGCACTTCTTCGTAGTTTATTACGAGCCAATGGCAAGTAAACCAATGTCGCTACCGCAATTCCTACAATCCACGAAATGTCCGCGCCTCCAAATTTCTCCACTGCCGGCCCGGTATATAAGCCTGTATTGACGAATGGCACTTGAGCGAACAATGCTACGACATAAGCAAGGATCGCCGGCCAGCTCACCAAGCCATAGATGCCATTCACTTTGAAGAGCTCTTTAATATCGTAATGACCTCGGCGAACAAAATAGTAATCGGCCAAATTTATGGCGGTCCAAGGAACCAGTAAAGTCAACAGGAATAGAGTAATATTAAGTACAGTATGCTGGATTTGTCCATCCGCCAAGACCACTGCAAAAGCAATCACCGTGCTGGCCAAAAGGATGAAAACAGCCCGAACTCGCGGAGCTGCACGATTGTGCCCTTTCGCTGACACTGCACTGAGCGCGGTCAGAAACATGCCATAAGTTCCGAATGCACCTGCAGGGACCGTTCCGACAAGTAGCGCAATCAGAATTACCCAGCTGACACCGGGTACTTGGTCACTCAACATTCCGATAGCATCTCCGGCCACTTGCGCCGAACTGATCGTTGCTGCGACCGCCCCCAAGACCATCACCCAAGTTGCGCCCAGCACAGCACCCGCATACGTCCAGATGAAGGTCTGACTCGAAGGAGTGTCTTCTGGCAAATATCTGGAGTAGTCGGAAACATAGGGCGCCCACGTCAACTGCCAGGCGACATAGATTGCTATTGCCAGTAAAACTGTTCCTAAACCCGCATCCGGGGATGCCACTGGAAGTTCACCAGGCAGGTTTCGAAACAAAGCGACAGTTAAAATGGCAAATAGTCCCACGCTGACAAACGTGACAGTCCGCGCAGCTATATGAATTAACTTATATCCCACAATCGCCACGAATGCTGGAATAAAGGTGACGATCAATGCAGCTACAGGAAGAGGTACTGCAAACTTTTCGACAATAGCACGAGAGCTTACGACACCACCCTCCACTGCAAATCCCATGTACATGCAGATTACCAGCACAGCAGGCAGCGCAGCGCCGACGAAACCGAATTGTGCTCGGCTCTGAATCATTTGAGGGACACCCATGCGAGGACCCTGGACTGAGTGATAAGCCATGAACAAGGCGCCTACCATATTGCCGACTATGATTGCGAGGATCGCCAAAAATAGATTCAACCCCAACAAGACAGCCAACGCGCCATTGACGAACCCAGTGATCTGCATATTGCTGGAGAACCAGACGAAAAACAAATCTCGCGGTTTGCCGTGCCTTTCCGACAATGGAATGTGATCTATAGAGTGACGCTCAAGACGAACTTCACCTTTGTTTTCCTTCATCCTTTCACACCACTAACTGGAGCGACCGCCTGTGCAATTGCACCGAGGGCCGGCTCATGGTCTGGGCGGTGGTCTACGGGACTGTCACATGACGAGAATTTTGCAATGACCACATTGTTCTTTGGGTCCAGCCAGAGGTACTGGCCATAGATACCGACAGCATAGAAGCTGGATCGGTCAGCCGGCACCCACCATTGGTTTCGATAGGTACCGGGAGCCCCGAGATTACCGTTAGGGAAGTCCCCGCCGCCACGCGTTTGGTCAATCCACGAGAGCGGAACGACCGTATCGTCGGCGTATCGTCCACCTCCGAGGAGCAACAAACCAAAGCGAGCTAGGTCTCGGAGTCGCATCCCCATTCCAGCACACGCGTAAGGGTCCCCGTGTGCGTCGACAGTGATGTATGCGTTGGCCTCCGCCCCTAGCCGTGACCAGATGCGAGTCTCGAGAAGCTGGCTGTATTTCTCCCCGGCCGCTCGCTCAAGAACCCACGCGAGGACATCCGTTGTTCCGGAACAGTATTGGAACTGTGCACCGTGTCGTCCATTGCCTTCAAGATTCGTCAAGAATTCACGGGTTCCGCGAGCGTCACCGACAAGCCTTGGCCTCCATCCCGCTGCCCGATCTGCAGCGTTAACTTCGCTGCGGGTATCGAGGTAGGTCATGTCGTACTTCGGCGCAGCCGACATATCAAGAAGGTGGCGTACTGAGGCACTTCCGAACGACGTGCCCTTCAGTTCAGGAACGATGGTCGAAACAACGTCGGCAACGCTTAGCACGCCCTCGCTGACCAGGATGCCCGCAAGCATTCCACAGAAGGATTTAGAAATGGACATCACGATATGTCGCGAGTTTGCCGCACTTGCGCCGCGATACTCCTCATGGAGGATCTTTTCTCCTTGAAGAACAATAATTGAATCGGTTCGTGTCAAGTCGAGGAATTCAGCGGCACCGACAAGGGCACCTTCTTCACTCGGCACTTGCAGCGATGCCCACCAGTCCTGATCATTGACTGTTTGCAGCGAGCGCTCGTCTCCATCACCTTTTGCTATCTCGGCGCATGGAATCAGATTATCAACCCGGTTGAGGCCATGGCGATGGTACGGGGGAGTTGCCCATGTTGCAGAGTCCGCTTCAAGTGGGGCGCTGTAAGAGGTCATAGAGGAAGTGTGGCTGCTGTCACAGCACGCTGTCCAAGACCGATTCTCTGCCTTCAGCCATACCTTTGCGGCATAATCAGGGAGTGGATCTTCGACATCTACGGTACTTCCTCGCAGTCGCTGAATTGGGGACCGTCACGGCCGCTGCCGCGAGCCTCCACATCGCGCAGCCTGCCATCTCGCGACAACTGCAGACGCTGGAGCGAACCCTCGGAATTTCTCTCTTCGATCGCCATGGCCCGAAGTTGTCTTTGACGGCAGCGGGGCGAGTGATGGTAGATGTCGCAGCTGATATCGTGAGCCGCGCCGACCAGGCTGGGATGCTGGCTCGCCATATCGCCACCGGTGAGCTGCCTCGAGTGAACGCGGTAGCGTCTAGTACTACGATCGAGTATGTGCTTGCCCCGTTTGTCGCGGGATTAAATGCTGGCGACACGTTTGTCAGCGTCGATGAGGTTCCGCCTCAAACTGTTCACACTGCCGTCCGCACTGCCTATGACCTGGGTGTCGCAGCTACTCCCCCTCCTGTCGACGTTCTTGCGTGGCGTCAACTGACCGAAGTTCCATTGCGTGCCTATGTCAGCCCTGGCCATAAGTTGTCTGACCGATCATCAGTGAACATCCAAGAACTGATCGACGAGCCCTTAATATTGCCCTCTCCCCACGATCCGACCCGTCAAGTATTTGACCGAGCGCTCGTTGCGGGTGACTTGATCCTTAGACCACAGGAAGTCGTCTCATCTCCTTCAATGCGCCTCGCTCTTGCGGCAACAGGACGCGGAATTGCGATTGCGACAGATCTGGTTCGATTTGGAGCTCATCCTGTCTTTGTCAAAGACCTCCATGGATCACCGATCCGTCTTGCGATCCATGCCTGTTGGGATCCACGCCACTATGCGGCCGGTGCGCTCAGCGACCTGGCCGACCAGCTTGCGCTCTTTGCCGAGACAAAGGTTCGATCCGACGCTGAACGTGGCTAAGAATTGACCCTTTTTGAAAGGATCCGGTTATTGCTCGTCGAGTCCCCGGGGCGGGCTGATCGACGAGAATCTCCGTGTATGTCGCACACGCGACAGTGTGGGTGCGTCAATTCCCTCCCAAGGAATCGAAAAACAATTCGTCCTGACATGAGCTTGCACTCCGGATATTCAAAGCAACGCCACCCCTCTTTGTGTGCTGGCGCCGAAGTTCTTCGCGCTGCACGGTCGACGGCGCCGCCGGTGGGGCCGTTTCTCCCCACCCCTGGCGTTCTCAACGCCAGGCTGCACGTCGTCCGCATCCTTGTGCCCAGATGCCCCACCAACACCGCCGCCGACCGGCACACCACGACTACGCGACTACGCGACGGCATTACCGGACGACCAGCACGCACCCTCCCGGTGCCGCACTGACGAGTCAGGAAACGCCACGGCGACGACTCGTCGCCTCTGCCCGCAGTCTCGTGCGCCGCCACTGTACCGCCACAACTTCACCCTGAACCCATTGCGAGCGTCATCGGTAACGCTATCGGTTGTTACATGATCGGCGTGATTATCGCGTTCGGGTTCGGTTCTCTGCTCGAACGGCCCGAAATTCTGCTTCACGCGATCAAGTGGGCCGGCATCGCATACCTACTCTGGCTGGGAGTTCAGGCGATCCGCCATGCCCGCTCCATAGCCGAAACCCCTTCCGAATGGGCCCCTGTGGAGCCTATTTGGCGCGCAGTTCGCACCGGCACATTTGTTGGATTGACTAATCCGAAGAGCTTCGTCTTGTTCACGGCTATCGTTACCAGAAGGGAAATACAACCGCCGCCTACCGCATCTACTCAAGCAGTTGATTATCGATCTGGCCGATGAACGACCCCCGACATCGGAGCAGAGACACCCTCAAGATTACCTAACACTCACCTCACAGTCGTTCAGCGAGAATCTGCCGACACCCGCGCTCACACTCCATATCAGGGGGCTTTCCGAGAACGAACGACCCCAGCGGTGGTGTGTAGCACTGCGAGACCGCGTTCGACGCCGCAAGCGACGCAAGGCGATCAGAGCAGCAGTTTCGTCTTGAGTTCGTGGATCGTGGCAGTGCTCAGTCCGAGCCCGTCGGTGAGGTAGTTCTCGACGGAACCGTAGATGGCCGTTAGCTCATCTACCCCGGCCTGAAGGTAGCTGGCCTCGACACCGAACAGTGGCTCTAACATCAGCGCAACATGCTCACCCTGCGTGGCCGCAATATAGGTCCGGGTCTTGGTCACCCATTCCCTGTTGTATTCGTTGGTGAGCAGGTAATCCTGCATGATCGTGGCATCGTCGACGCCGGCGATGCTCTGCAGCAGCATCGTCGTCCAGTCGGTACGGTCCTTGCCTGCCGTGCAATGGAAAACCTGGCTTCCGTCGGCGTTGGCCATGCCGGTGAGCAATTGCTTGAACCCTGCGCGTTCACCCTCACCCGTAACGAAGGCACGATTGATGTGACGCATCATGTTCCGGGCATCTTCGGCAGTCCTGATGTCATCGACCCTGTCGATGACATTGCCGGACAGGATCGGAATACGGACATACTCGGCGCCTGCAGGCAAGCGATCTGGCTTCTCTGCGACTTCCCCGTCGGTCCGAAGATCGTAGACGGTCGACACATTCAGATTTTCGAGTGCGGCGAGGTCTGCATCGCCCGGCACGATCGCGTCAGCACGGTAGAGGACACCCTTGTTCAGATGGGCTCCGCCGGTGCCAACGTAGCCCGCGCCAGTTCCTGCCACATCACGAAAATTGGGCACGCTCGCCAAACGCGGTGCATCCACTGCAGGAATGTCCACGCTGCCGAACGCGAGGGACCCGGTATCGAATAATTCGGTCACCAGCGGCAGCACAGGAGTCTGTGCTTGCACCAACCCGGCCGAGGCGGCATTCAAGCCCGCCGTCAACAAGCTTGCAGCCAACACTGTCGCGGGGAGGCGATAGCTATAACGAGTCACAATTGATCTTTCTGTTCGATTGGCGAAGAAGAAAATTCTTCTCGAAATAGAATTACACTATTCTCTAGGACAATGTGCGATAAAGAGTAAATCGATCCAGGTCGACATTCTCCGGGCAGCTGCATTGCCTGTTGTCGAGGGTTAGCTGCATGGGGCACGGACGTCGGTGACGCGACCCCGTAGGTAAGCTACGGTTGTCGCCGTCGCCGTGTCGAATGCAGCCCATGATAGTGGTAGTGAACATTCCAGATCTCGACGGCGTACGTCGTTGTTGCTCGCTGCTGTATTCGAGGGAGGAGCAGTTCTTCGGCAATTTTGCGCTTGTAGCGCTCTACTTTCCCATGGTGTTTCGGGCTGTACGGCCGGGTGCGGCAGTGCCGCCACCTCGCAGCGAAGACATTAAATTTGCTGTCCGATAGCGTGGTCCGTTGTCGGCGATCACCCGCGCGCTCCGGGCGATGCCGTATGTGGCGAATAGGACGCGGGCGTTGTTCATGAATCGATGGCGATCACGACAGTTCGTTGTCCGTGGACTCGGTGTACGCCACCGCTATGTTGCCGTCGATCGCGAAGCGCAGGTGCATGTAGCCGATCCACGACTACTTCGCTCGGATCTTGCTGCGCTGGGATCGTTTGGCCTGCTCGGACCCGCGGTGGAGACGCACTAACCGCCGCCTTCTAGGATCTTCCCGACCTTGTTGACATCGGCATGGATCATCTGGCGGGGCCGTTTCGGGACGATAACCTGCGATCCATACATCCCCATTCCGGTCCGGATCAAATTTTTGGTCTGGTACTGTCCCGAGTATCCAACGATGACCAGATGAGGATGAGGACTCGGCATTGATCCAAGAACATGACATGTTCGTACTCAGCGAGGACCAGCAGCGCGGCAGTCCTGCCGACTCATGTGCCGGCAGTCTCCGATTTCATCTTAGCTTAATGTTAGCCGAACGGTGTTCACATCCGTGATATCTAACGACTTTGCACATCCCGGGCATGGCAGAGTGCGATCTGTCGATTGAAAGTACTTGGCCATGCAGTCTTCGAATCGACGACCGGTCCGTTGCAAACAATGAAAGGCGTGAACCTTGTCCCGATTTCGTGTCCACCTAGCCACAACGATCGCCGGGTTACCGGCATACCTTAATTCTGAGACGATCGACCGAATAAAAAAGTCAGAACACACCTCATCTCGGTAACCGAAGCGCAGAAACACCCCAATGTATCCGACAAGAATGTTCTTTACTCCAAGCTCCAAGTGGCTACAGAAGAGGCCCGACGCGCACTGGAATCTGCACAAAGATATAGATACATCGAAATCGAGGGGACCCCATCAGATTGCTTCGGCAAGGCTACGCCTGGTTGGTTAAAGCTGGATGTCGAAGCGACTACCGAAGCAGAAACCGCTCTTGTGACCGAACTTTGCAGTCTGTGCCGCGCGGAGGGCAGTCATCAAGAGGATAGTTCATTGACCGCCGCCTACACGCCTGCGCTGTACCTGCGCACCGGATCGACACGGTTCTTGGTGCCGAATCGATTGGTCACTTCATTTCAGGACATCAGTTCCGAGATACGACCATAGCGACGACGTCGGACTACTTCACTTCCACAATCGACTGAACACGCATCGATACCAGTTGACGGCAAGCATTCAACGGACCAATCGGCACATCACCAACAGGATCAGGAAATTCCATGACCAGCACTGATACTCGTGTCATCGCACACTGGTTGGACGGCAAGTCGTTCGCCGGAACATCCGAGAACACCGCCCCCGTCACCAACCCCGCCACCGGACAGATCACCGGCCGACTCGCCCTGGCGAACCTCGAGGACGCTCGCACCGTCATCGACGCTGCTGCGGCGGCCTTCCCCGCCTGGCGTGACACCTCCCTGGCCCGGCGAACACAGATACTGTTCAGCTTCCGCGAACTCCTCAACGCTCGCAAAGGTGAACTCGCCGAGATCATCACAGCCGAGCACGGCAAGGTTCTCTCCGACGCCCTCGGCGAAATCAGCCGCGGACAAGAAGTAGTCGAATTCGCCTGCGGAATACCGCATCTCCTCAAGGGCGGATACACCGAGAATGCATCGACCAAGGTCGACGTCTACTCCATCCGCCAACCCCTCGGCCCCGTAGGCATCATCTCCCCCTTCAACTTTCCCGCGACGGTCCCGATGTGGTTCTTCCCGGTCGCCATCGCCGCCGGGAACACCGTGATTCTCAAACCCTCGGAGAAGGACCCCACCGCGGCGATCTGGCTCGCCGAACTCTGGGCCGAAGCCGGTCTGCCCCCCGGCGTCTTCAACGTCCTCCAAGGTGACAAGCTCGCCGTCGATGAACTTCTGGAAAACAAAGCAGTCAAAGCGATTTCGTTTGTCGGATCCACCCCCATCGCCCAGTACGTCTATGCCACCGGCACCGCCAACGGCAAACGCGTGCAAGCACTCGGCGGCGCCAAGAACCACGCCATCGTTCTGCCGGACGCCGACCTCGACCTCGCCGCCGACGCAATGGTCAACGCGGGATTCGGCTCCGCGGGCGAACGATGCATGGCGATCTCCGCTCTGGTCGCAGTCGGCGACATCGCCGACGAACTGGTCGCCAAGATCGTCGAGCGGACCACTCCCCTCGTCACCGGTGACGGCACCAAGAACTCCGACATGGGTCCGCTCGTCACCAAGGCCCACCGCGACAAGGTCGCCTCATACGTCGATGCAGGCGAGAAGGACGGCGCCACCATCGTGGTCGACGGACGTACAGTCCAGGCCGATGGTGGACCGGACGGCTTCTGGCTTGGACCCACCCTCATCGACCACGTCACCACCGACATGTCGATCTACACCGACGAAATCTTCGGGCCTGTTCTCTCCGTCGTGCGCGTCGATACCTACGACCAAGCCCTCGAACTGATCAACAACAACCCGTACGGAAACGGCACCGCCATCTTCACCAACGACGGCGGCGCTGCCCGACGCTTCCAGAACGAGGTGGAGGTCGGCATGATCGGCATCAACGTCCCCATCCCGGTTCCCATGGCCTACTACAGCTTCGGCGGCTGGAAGAACAGCCTCTTCGGTGACACCCACGCTCACGGGACAGAAGGTGTTCATTTCTTCACGCGAGGTAAAGCCGTCACCAGTCGCTGGCTCGACCCCAGCCACGGCGGCATCAACCTCGGCTTCCCCGAAAACAGTTAGCCGCAAGACACCTGTGGCCGAGACTCTCGAAGAGGCTCGGCCACAGATGTTTTCGAGGTCTACGCGACCGTGGGGTGGTACGGAACACCGAGACTGACACCAAATGTACTTCCGTCGGGCAACGATTCTCGAATGCTTCGCTCGAAAACATCTCGCCTACTCCGACTTTCACTACCGTTCAGTACAGCTGACGGGCTCGCCCGAACCCCGTTGCAGTAATCACCGGGCGTAGGATCACTGTCGTGACTATCGCCCCAGAAGGACGTAAGCTGCTCCGTCTCGAGATCCGAAACGCGGAGACGCCCATCGAACGCAAACCCAACTGGATCAAGACCCGAGCAAAGATGGGCCCCGAGTACACGGAGCTTCGAGGGCCTGGTCAAGCGTGAAGGTTTGCACACCGTCTGCGAGGAAGCGGGCTGCCCCAACATCTACGAGTGCTGGGAAGACCGCGAAGCCACGTTCCTGATCGGCGGTGAGCAGTGCACACGCCGCTGCGACTTCTGCCAGATCGACACCGGCAAGCCCGAAGCCCTCGACCGCGACGAGCCCCGTCGCGTCGCGGAAAGCGTTCAGGCCATGGGCCTTCGGTACTCCACGATCACCGGCGTCGCCCGCGACGACCTCCCCGACGGCGGCGCCTGGCTCTACGCCGAGACCGTCCGCAAGATCCACGAACTCAACCCGGGCACCGGCGTCGAGAACCTGGTTCCGGACTTCAACGGCAAGCCCGAACTGCTCGACGAGGTCTTCGCCTCACGCCCCGAGGTACTCGCACACAACCTCGAGACCGTCCCCCGCATCTTCAAGCGGATCCGTCCGGCATTCCGGTACCAGCGCAGCCTCGACGTCATCACCGCAGCACGCGACTACGGACTGGTCACCAAGTCCAACCTGATCCTCGGCATGGGCGAAACCCCTGAAGAGGTCACCGAGGCGATGGCAGATCTCCACGCCGCCGGTTGCGACATCCTCACCATCACCCAGTACCTGCGCCCCTCGCCCCGGCACCACCCCGTCGAGCGGTGGGTCAAGCCCGAGGAGTTCGTCGCACACTCGAAGGCTGCAGAAGAGATGGGCTTCGCCGGCGTCATGGCCGGTCCGTTGGTTCGCTCGTCGTACCGCGCCGGCCGCCTGTATGCGCAGGCCATGGCACATCACGGCCGTGAACTGCCCGAGGCGCAGCGTCATCTGACCGAGGGCGGAGACGCTTCCCAGGAAGCCAGCTCACTCATGGCGCGCCTGAATCGCTGATCCACTTTTCGCTGTGCGCCTTACTCATTCACACCACGTCACTAACTCTGTCCCAGTCGGATCAAATATTTGGTTTAATTATCGGGATTTCATTCCGCGAAATGACAGGGGCTCGATGAACCAGCCGATGACGGATTTCGACATAGTTGTTCTTGGCGGCGGCAGCGGTGGATATGCCACTGCACTACGCGCATCTCAGCTCGGCTTCAGCGTGGCCCTCATCGAACAGGATCGCCTTGGCGGAACCTGTCTACACTCGGGCTGCATCCCGACGAAGGCCCTGTTGCACGTTGCCGAAGTCGCAGACACCGTCCGGGGCAGTTCCTTGCTCGGCATCAAGAGCGGCGTAGAGGCCCTGGACATGAAGGTGATTCAGGGCTTCAAGTCCGGAATCGTCGATCGTCTGCACCGCGGCCTGGAGGGGTTGGTCTCGTCGGCGTCCGGAATAACGTATGTCGAGGGCACCGGCCGACTGGTAGGACCGCTTTCGGTGAATGTCGATGGCACGATCATCACCGGGCGGCACCTCGTGCTGGCCACAGGTTCCTCGCCACGCTCCATCCCGGGAACGTCGACCGGAAAGCGTGTACTCACAAGCAGCGATGCTCTCGCCCTGAACGAAATACCGGAACGCGCCGTCATCATCGGCGGAAGTGTCATCGGTGTCGAATTCGCCAGCGCATGGAGGTCACTGGGTACCGAGGTGACCATCGTTGAAACCCTCGCGAACCTCGTTCCCCTGGAGGACCCTGCACTGTCGCGGCAATTGGAACGCGCATTCAGGAAGCGAAAGATCCTGTTCCGAAAGAAAACTCGGGTTACCGGGATCGAAGAGTTCCACGACCACGTACTGGTCACACTCGACGACGACAGCACGATCGAAACCGACTACGTCTTGGTCGCGGTGGGCCGCGCCCCGAACACCGCTGGTATCGGGCTGGAAGAAGCTGGCATCGATCTTCAAAAGGAGTGGATCAGGACCGATGAAAGGTTGTCGACGTCGATAGAGAACGTCTACGCCGTCGGCGACGTGGTTGAAGGGCTGCAACTTGCCCATCGGGGCTTCGCCCACGGGATCTTCGTAGCCGAAGAAATTGCCGGACTTTCGCCACTTCCCGTGCACGACTCGAGCATCCCCAGGGTCACATACTCGGATCCAGAACTTGCAAGTGTTGGACTCTCGGAGCTACAAGCTCGCGAGCAATTCGGTGAATCCGTCACGACGTACGAATACAGCTTGGCAGGAAATGGGAAGAGTCAGATTCTCAACACCACCGGGGTGGTTAAACTCGTCAAAGATCCGGCAGGGTCGATCGTCGGAGTGCACATGGTCGGCTCGCGTATCAGTGAACAGGCCGGTGAGGCGAGCTTGATCGTCGCTCTCGGCGCGACAACCGAGAGCCTCTCCCGCATAGTTCACGCGCACCCGACCCAGAATGAGGCATTGGGCGAAGCCATCCTCGCATTGGCAGGAAAGCCGCTCCACAGTCACAGCTGAGTGGTCGGTGCAGAATATGGCGGTGCGGGCGCGCCAAAAGGGCGCGCCCGCACCGCCGTTAAGACTGCCGTTAAACCAGGTACGGACTCAGCTCCCCCTCGAAGTTTTCGACAGCCAGATAGCCGCGCAGGGCCGTGAGGAAACGGCCCGCTGCCGCTCCGTCGATGAGCCGATGGTCGTAGGTAAGAGGTAGCGAACACACAGAGCGCGGAACAATCTGTTCGGTCCCGTCCTCGCCCGTCAGCACCCTGGGCCTGCGCACAACCGCTCCCGTGCCGAGAATGGCAACTTCCGGATAATTGATGATCGGAGTATCCGTCAGCGATCCGGCACCGCCGATGTTCGAGAGCGTGATGGTGCTCCCGGACAACTCGTCGGGCGAGGCCGTTCCTTCACGAATTTTACTGGCTCCCTTGGAAATTTCGCAGGCAAAGTCGCGCAGCGTGAAACTCTCCGCGTTTCGCAACACCGCGACCACCAAGCCAGCCGGGGTGTCGACAGCAATGCCGAGATGAACGACGCCGTGATAGGTGACGGACTTGCCATCGGGTTCGATCGAAGCGTTGAACTCCGGAAAGTCCTGTGCAGCAGAGACTAGCGCCCGTGCGATGAATGCAAGATAGGTCAGCGACGCACCTTCCTCTGCACGGAAGGCAGCCTTCGCTCGGTCCCGAAGCCGACCCAGCTCCGTCACGTCTGCTTCCTGCACCGCGGTCAATTGCGCAGTAGATCTCAGCGACTCGGTCATGCGCTCGGCAATGATCTTGCGGACACGGGGAAGTCGCCGGGTCGAACCGGCCAATGACTCTGCGGAGGGATGATTCTCGGACGATGCTGATACTTCAGTGATCATGTAGCGCAATGACTTTCGTGTCGTCAGGGACGGTTGGCCCAGTGCACGGGCGATCGTGGATCAAAGTTGGTTCCGAAACACCGTGCAGCGGGCGCACCGCTTCGTCATGTGTGAATCGATGCTCCGCCATCGACATTGATGTTCTGTCCCGTGATCCATCTGCTTTCGTCCGAGGCCAGGAAAATCAGCGCGGGTGCGATGTCCCGCGCCGGGTCTCCCAATCTGCCCAAGGGCCCTTTCGACATTTCCCCCTTGACGAAATCCGTGTATTCGGGAGCGAGTGTGTGTTCGATTGTGTCGGTCCAGGCGACCGGGCTCAGGTTGTTGACACGAATTCCGTCGACTCCCCACTCGCGAGCAACCACCATGGACAGCGCCCGGATTGCTGCTTTGTCCGGAGCGTACGAGGAATAGCCGGCCATTCCGCTTTGATAGACCCCGGACACGAAATTGATGATCGACGACGATTTGCCCTTCAGGTGCGGGTAGCACAATTTCATCAATCGCCATGCCGCATAGGCGCCGACGGCGAGTGCCTTGTCGAGATGGTCTTCGCTCTGCTCGAGGAACGGGAGGTGGTCAGCCTGGTAGTTTGCATTGTTGACAAGCACGTCGATGGTGCCGAATCGCTCGACTGTTCCTGCGACCATTGCTTCGAGTTCGTCAGGCTTCGACACGTCGCACTTGATAGCGAATACTTCTGCTCCCTCGGCTTTGCACAAGGCCTCCGTTTCGGCCAACTTGTCGTCCCAGAGATCGGAAATGGCCATCCTGGCACCCTCAGCCGCCATCCGAACTGCATTCTGCCTTCCCAACCCGGCCCCGACACCGGTGATGATTACGACCTTGCCATCCAGCTTTCCCACGAAGACTCCTTGATATATGTGATGGTTTCACCTGTAGGAAACGATCTCGAAAGTGTCGAACTAGTCCTTGCGATCGATACTCGGGGCTTCGGTCGGCGAAACCAACGCCTCCGTGTCACCGACCGTGGGCACCAAATCCTCTGGCGCACCTCCCACTTGAGCCGCCAGCAATTCGGCCTGCGCTTCGTCCATGTCGTCCGCTGCAGCGAAGCTGTTCACGCGCGGGCGAAGAACCGTCGACATGATGACTGCACCCGTGGCCGCGAGTGCAACGCAGCCGAACAATGCAGCAGTAATCGCTGCATCCGAGTAGACAATCGCGCCGCCCGGTCCCGAGAACGCCGATCGGCCGAGAACTACGAAGCCGAGAACCGGTGTGACACCACCAATTCCGGATATGACAACCTGGATGCCGGATGAGAACGAAGCCTGGTCCTTCTTCGGCGAAGCTGCGATGACGAGGTTGGGGACCGAGGCCGCACAGGAGCCGGACCCGAGGCCCATCAGCAGGACACCAAAGATCATGTCGGGAACGGAATCATGACGCAACGCAATCCAGAGAGTCCCCAGTCCGATGAACACCATCCCGAAGCGCGCCGTGTGCCATGGACCGACGCGTCGGACGACTAACCCGGTGATCAAACCGGCGACGACAGATGTCAGTGACTGAGTAGTGGTGATCTGAGCGAGACCGGTTGCCGACAAACCGAGACCGTACCCGCCCCCCAGGATACTGGGCGTCAATCCGATGATCGAGACCAAGGTGAGTGCCAGCGAGGACACGCCGTACATGACAGCGGCCGCGGTCGCAGCCATCAGAATTCCGCGGCGCGTAAACATCCGTACGTTGAGAATGGGGTCGGTGCGACGGAGCGACGAAACGACGTAGAGGACACCCAGAGCGAGGCCCAAGACGATGAGCCCAAGGGTCTTGAAGTCCGTCCATCCCCACGTGTTCCCCATACTGATACCAGTGAGGAAGCTTCCCAATGCGGCGGCGAACAGGAATGCGCCCAGGCCATCTGTGCGCGATTCCGTGCGCACCGTGGATTCCTTCGTGGTGAAGAGAATCGCGAAGAACATCGTGCCCACCCAGATCGAGCTGAGCACGAATACCCCGCGCCATCCGAAATTGTCGATGATAGTTCCGACGACTGTCGGGATCAGGGCCGCCAGCGCGCCTGCACCTGTGACTGTGACGGCGGCGGCGAACGGAACGATCTTGGCCGGATAAGTGTCACGCACGAGTGAGTAGCTCAAGAACATTGCGCCGGTTAGGCAGCCCTCGAGCGCACGTCCGAGCAGCAATATCTCGAAACTCTGTGAGGTGGCAGCAATTACCGACCCGGCTACGGACAGTACGGCAATGATGAGCAGCATTCGCCGCTTGCCGTATTTGTCCGCCAGCTTTCCGAATAGGGGCGCGGTGACTGCGCCTGACAGGGAGTAGACCGTGAGGATCCACGCACCCTGCGTCGTCTGGAAATGACTACTGATGAAAGGCAGCGCCGTCGTGGCCTTGGTGTACGACAGTGTCACCGCCTCGATGAGGAAAACCACGCTGATCAAGGACAGGACGAGACGGGGCGTCCAACCCGCGCCGCGGAACGTGCCGGCGGTTGCGGAGCTTCCGCTCGAAATTGGTGATGGCAAGGCAATCTCCATGATGTGATGGGGACGGGCACGTGGGGTGCACCGACGGGCTGATGGCCTCGTTCGGCGTTGGCTTCCCTTGTTCTGCAAGTCGCGCCAGCGCGGTGTCGAGACTAAGTTCACGGATTTGAATTTGTGTTCGGCGTCACTGTACTTCGTTTCGGCCCCGCCGTAGTCCTTTTGAACCCCAGACTGAACAAATATTTGGTGCGCGGCAGATTCAGTCCGCATACACAAGGAGTCGACCGTGGCCACAACCGTCCGAGGACACGGAAAGGCCCTTGCCGCACTCACGTGCAGCAAGGGCCTTACATGAATACCGGCTACTTCGACGCGTGCGCGAGGTCGTACAACTTGCGCCATTCGTGCTTCGAGCGAATCTCCGTGCTGACATCAGGCGACGACGCACGAAGTGCGCCGACAGTGGCGTTTTCCTTCGAGATGTGCTTAAACGGATCGATACCGAAGAACCGTGCAGAGTTCTGGTAAAGAATCTTGTTCATCTCGTCGTCCGGAACACCGACCTTCTCCATCTCGGCGTGAACGAACTCCGGTGCGTTCGGCCAGATAGCATCCGAGTGCGGGTAGTCGCACTCCCACGCGATGATGTCCATGCCGATATCGTGCCGCACCTTGAGCGCAGTCGGATCGGTGACGTAGCAGGCCAGCGAGTGCTGTTTGAAGATTTCACTCGGAAGTAGGCCGTTGAAGTCGTGACCGAGCCAACGCTGGTTGGTGTAATGCCGATCGCACCGATCGAGATAGAAAGGGATCCAACCGATTCCGGCCTCGGACCAGGCGATCTTGAGGTCGGGGTACTTGGTCATCGCGCCGCCCCAGAGCAGGTCCTGAGCCGCGAACGTTGAAACTTGAGTGGCAAGGATGATCATGTTGTCCAAGGGTGCATCCGGTGCGCCGTTGATCGCACCGAACCCTTGACCGATGTGCAGACACATGACGACCTGTAGCTCGGAAATCGTCTGCATGAACGGACCCCAGTACTCGAGATCGTGGTAGCTGGGCAGGCCCTGAAGGTGCGGGAGCTCCGGCATCGTGACGGCCCTGACACCCTTGGCTGCAACTCGGCGGACTTCTTCCACCAGCGCGACAGGATCCCAGACCGGGAGGATCGCGCATGGAATCATGCGTCCGGGGTAGGCCGTGCACCACTCGTCGATGTGCCAGTCATTGTAGGCCTTGAGCATGATCAGAGCCATGTCCTTGTCCTTCGCCTCCTGGAAGTAGCGGGCACTGAAGCCGGCGAAGGAGGGGAAGCACATGGACGAAACGATGCCGTTGCGATTCATGTCGCGGATGCGCTCGTGAATGTCGTATGCCCCGGGACGCATCTCGGCGAATGTCGACGGATTCAGGCCCCACTCCTCGTTGGGCCATCCGACGACAGCGTTGAGACCAATCGTTCCCATCGAGTTGCCCTGGAACCACCAGCGCTCGTAGCCGTTCTCGTCGACGATGCTCTTGGGCGCCTGGTCTTTCCATTTGGCCGGCACATGGTTCTTGAACATGTCGGGCGGCTCCACGACGTGGTCGTCGATACTCAGCATGATCATGTCTTCGATCTTCATATTGCGTTCCTTTCGCTTGTGAAATAGACCAATGTCCGCCGGGACGGCGGTCTAGTTACCAGGAGTTGGTTTCGGTGACGACTTTCGATCCGAGAAGTTCAAGTGGAGCAACGTCACCCAAATCCGGGACAGCGCCGTAGACGGTAGTGAACCCGAGATCGTGAAGTCGCCGCAGATCGTCGAGCAAAGCGTCAACTCCACCTTTGCCATTGACGTCGAAGTTGATCAACGCGGTCTTCTCGATCTCGTCCGGATTGCGGCCGATCTCGTCGCAACGCTCGGCCAGGCGGGTGATCTTCTGACGCGCTTCCTCGCCACCCCACACGTTCATGGCATCGGCGTACTTCGCGACCAACTTGAGGGTTCGCAGCTCACCGCCTCCCCCGAGCAGAATCCGCGGACGCGGACGGGACACGGGCGCGGGAATGCTCATCGTCTGCCCGAGCTGGTAGTTCTCGGTGACGTACTCACCGTCGTTGTCGCTCCACATCTGCAGGACGATCTTCAACGTCTCTTCGAGTCTGCGGAACCGGCCGTCGTGGTGGTCGAACGGCAGTCCGAGCCCTGTCGCTTCCTGCTCGTTCCATCCCGTCCCGATTCCCAACCATGCGCGGCCGCCGGAAAGCACGTCCAACGTCGTCACTATCTTTGCCAGCAATCCCGGCGCCCGGTACGTTGCCGCGGTAACGAGGGTCTGCAGTTCGATTTTCGATGTTGACCCCGCGAGGAACGCCAGAACGGTGTACGCCTCCAGCATCGGCTCGTCCTCTTCGCCGACCAGGCTGATCTGCCAGAGGTGATCCGTCACGCTCAATCGCGCGAAGCCAACCTCCTCGGCCGTCTTCGCGATGCGAACCAGCGACGGCCCCATCTCCGCGGGGGATCCAAGGTGCGAGTAGTCGTTCAGATGTAGTGCGAGTTTCATACTGCGCTCCGTACCGCCCGAACCGGGCGCCTCGAAATAGTGTCGGTGATCACTTGAACCTTAGTGACGAGTGATCATTCACACAAGTGAAACTTGGTTCATAGTCTTGAGACTACGTTCGGACTGTCTCCCCACCACCCGAGAAAGCGCTGCGTCGACGCGAACCGCGGGACGCAACTATGCTCGGTCGATGCCCGTCAACGCTGAACGGTCCGACACTGACGTGCTCATATCGAACGGTCTCGATCTGGACGGTGCGCCGTTGAGTCTGCGTCTACGACACGGATCGATCGCAGAGCGTGCACCTAGCCTCGCCGCTCATCCCGACGAGAGGGTCATCGATGCCAAGGGCTGCACGGTGATCCCTGGCCTTCACGATCACCACGTGCATCTGAGATCCGCTGCTGCGTCGCTGGATTCGATCCAACTCGGCCCACCGGTGATCTCGACTCACGCCCAGGCCGTCAGAGCTGTGCAAACGGCGCATCCACGTGCCGACGGCTGGGTTCGGGCTGTGGGTTATCACGAGTCGGTCGCCGGACACCTCGACCGCGGCGTCCTCGACCACTGGCGCAGCGATGTCCCGGTCCGAGTACAACACCGCAGCGGAGCCCTCTGGATCGTCAACTCTGCCGGTTTACATGAACTCGACCAGGCAGAGCATCCAGACGGACTGTTGTTCCGCCGTGACGCGGATGTGGGCAGACGCGCCGGCGACACTGGCGGGAATCTGACCGCAATCGGAAAGCTGTTGTCCGCCCTCGGGGTCACGGGGTGCACGGACGCGACCCCTGACATGGGATCGGCGACGATCGACTACTTCGACGAGGAAATCCGCACCGGCCGTTTTCGGCAGAACGTTCACCTTTTAACACGGCGAGACCACACCACACGCGCTGTGACCTTCGGACCTGTCAAGCGGATCCTCGACGATACCGATTTAGTACTCGACGACCTCGTCGCATGGATACGCGACGTACACGACGCAGATCAGTCGATCGCAGTGCACTGTGTGACCGTGGCTCAACTGGTCCTAACCATGGTCGCACTGCGCAGCACGGGAATCCGGCCAGGAGACCGAATCGAACACGCCGCCATGGTTCCCTCGGATGCGCTCGAGGAATTGGCGGAACTCGGCGTCACTGTCGTCACGTCGCCGAACTTTATCTCCGAACGAGGTGAGCAGTATCTGCGCGACATCGACGCGTCGTGTCACCACCAGTTGTGGCGGGTGGCCTCCTTGGTCCACGCAGGAGTATCGACTGCCTGCGGGACCGATGCCCCGTTCGGTGACATCGATCCCTGGGCGTGCATGCGCGCTGCCCGCACTCGATCGAGCCCGTCCGGTGCGGTCATCGGCGCCGCGGAACGGATAGGTAGCCGACAGGCGCTCGAGATGTTTCTGGGCGCCGCGGACTCCCCGACCAGGCTGCGTCTTCTTCAACCAGGACATTCTGCTGATCTCTGCATCCTCGCTGCCACGCCCTCAACGGTTCTCGCAGATCTGTCGGCGGACCTGGTTCGCACCACCATCGTCCGCGGCGAAGTGGTCTTCAGACGATGACGCTTCAGGACACTGGCGCTGTCGGGACCGCAGAACGTCCGTCGGCACCGAGTTTCCTCGCGATGTTCTTCAACGGAAAGTGACATGCCGCGAACTGCCCCGAGCCTACCTCTCGCATCATGGGTTCCTCCGTCGCACAAACATCCTGCACCGACGGACACCGATTGCGAAAACGACAGCCCGACGGCGGATTCAGGGGTGAGGGGACGTCGCCTTCCAGAGCAGGTCCCTCAAAGCCCTTGTCCGGATCCGTCAGCGGCACCGAGTCCAGAAGCGCACGTGTATACGGATGCGCCGGATTTTCATACACCTGCGCTGAGTCGCCGAATTCGCACACCTTACCGAGGTACATGACCATGACGTTGTCGCTCACCGCGCGCACGACACCGAGGTCGTGCGCGATGAACACGACGGTCAGGTCGAACTCCGCCTTCAGTTTCTCCAGCAGGTTGATGATCTGCGCCTGCACCGAGACATCAAGAGCAGAAACTGGTTCGTCACAGATCAGCAGTGTCGGTTTCACAGCCAATGCCCTACCGATCGCCACACGCTGCGCCTGCCCACCCGACAGTTGGCGCGGCAGCATCCCCGCAAAGCGTTCGCCGCCCAGCCCAACCTGGCCGAGCACCGCCGAAGACGTCGCATCCCTCTCCGCTGTCGGTTTGCCTTCAATCGCGAGTCCCTCGGCAACGATGTCCCGAACGGTCCGCCGCGGATTCAACGATCCGACGGGGTCCTGGAAGATCATCTGCATGTCTCGCCGGAGCGTGCGCATACGGCTCTCTGACGCGTCGCCGATTGACTCTCCGTTGAACTCGATCCGCCCGGAGGTTACGCGGTCCAGCCGCAGCACAGCCCGTCCGGTCGTCGACTTGCCGCAGCCGGATTCTCCGACGATCCCCAGGGTTTCGCCGGGAAGAACGTCGAAACTGATGTCCGAGACGGCCTGGACCACACCCGATTTCGCCGGGTATTCGACTACCAGACTTTCCACTCTGAGCAATGCCTCGGGTCCGCGAAGATGCGCAGTTCCACTACCTGCCATGATGACTGCCTCCGGACGACGCTGCTGCGCCAACTGGCGCGACTGGGTTGACAGGTACGGGTCCGCCAGTAGATACCGGTGCACCGACCGGAACAACGCACGCGACCGCGTGGTCCGGACCGACAGACTCGAAGATCGGACCCGGCGTCGAACACGCTGCGACTGCCACCTCGCATCGCGGGCCGTACCGGCAGCCGTCTGGTTGACTGACCGGGTCCGGCAGAGCACCGTCGATCAGCCGGAGTGGGGTGTGACGAGGGTGATCGATCCGGGGCGTCGCCCCCAGCAGCGCATACGTATATCGATGGCGCGGAGAGTCGAATACCTCCCTCGTCGAGCCCATTTCGGCGAGGCGCCCCGCATACATGACGGCGACTCGATCGGTCTGACCTGCCACGACGGCCAAATCGTGGCTGATCAACATGATCGACGTGCCCCGGTCCCGCTGGATCCTGCGCAGTAGGTCGAGTATCTGTCGCTGGACGGTCACGTCCAACGCGGTGGTCGGTTCGTCCGCGATGAGCAATTCGGGTTCACAGGCGAGTGCAATCGCGATCATGACGCGTTGCCGCATCCCACCGGACATCTCGTGTGGATAGTTGCGGAGGCGACGCTCGGGGTCGGGAACTCCGACTTCCTCGAGAAGCTGCAAAGCGCGCGAATGGGCATCAGATCGGTTCATTCCCAGGTGCTTGCGCATTCCCTCGGTCAGCTGTCGCTCGACGCGAACAACAGGATTCAGCGAACGCCCGGGATCCTGGAAGACCATCGATATCTGGTTACCCCAGATTTCGAGTTTGTCTTTCTTACTCAGCGACAACAGGTCTCGTCCGTCAAAGATCACCTCGCCCGACCGCCCGGATCGTGGAGGCATGAGGCCCATCAGGGCTTTCGCCATCACCGACTTTCCAGAACCGGACTCTCCGACGACGCCCAGAGACTCCCCTCGCCCGAGCGCGAACGTCACGTCGTCCACCGCGCGCACGTTTCCGCGCGGAGTTCCGATGTAGGCGCGGAGGTTACGTACTTCCAACAGTGCCTCGGTAGTCATCGGTGCCACGCCTCTCGAGCCTCGAAAATGTCTGTTTGCGGGTCTAGTCGGCGATCCATAGTTCCTCCGGTAACAGTGATCCCGTTCCGTACTGGTGAACGCCGCCCACGTCGAGACCGCTGACGACTGCGGGTGAAGCACGCACGTAGAAGATTCCGGGAGTCAACGCCAGCACTCGCTCCTGGACGACCTCGTAGGCAGCCTTCCGTTCCTCCGTCGACTCGCTGTATCGGCCGGTGGCCAGCGCACGATCGAGTTCCGGATCCGAGATACCGCTCACGTTTCCGCGGGACTTGCTCTGAAAAGCCAACCACAGCCCGTAGTCCGGATCCTGGATGTTCGACGCACTGATGATGACCTGGAAGTCCTTCGACCCAGCTTTGGCCAGGCCAGTGGGAAAGTCGACGGTCTCGACGTTCACTTTTACGTTGTCGAACGCGCTCAACTGTGCCTGCACACTTTCCGATCCTGCTCGATTCTCAACCGTGGAGAAGGCGGTGAAGGTGAACTCGACTGGTCGTCCCTCTGCTGCCAACTCGTCGAACAGCGCCTGCGCACCATCCGGGTTGTACTGGCTCAGCTTCGTGTCGGTGTAGTAGGGAGTCCCGTCCTTGAACAACGACTCCGGGATTTCGCCCTCGCCGTTGTAGACGGCGAGGTTCAGTGATTCGACGTTAACTGCCATTGCAACCGCCTGGCGTGCCCGAATATCATCGAACGGCGCTCGTGCGCTGTTCATCGCGATGTACTGGCCCCCGCTCATCGGAACCACGTCGACCGGTAGACCGGCGTTCCTGGCCTTGGCCAGGCTCGCCCAATTCGATTCCATCACCACATCCGCCCCGCCCGCGATCACCGTGTTGATGCGCTGGTTGGTGTCGTTGGCCGAGCGCAGACTGATCTTGTCCAGATACGGCTTGGGGGCATCCCAATAGTCCGGGTTCCGCACCAACTCGGTGACGTCCTGGCGTGTCCAGGATTCGAGGAGAAACGGTCCTGCGCCGACTGGTTTGGCGTTGAAGGCTTCCGGGCTTCCAGCGAGCGCGGCCGGCGACCCGATCCAATTCATCGACGAATTCACGATGGACTGCGCGAAATGCGGATTGGGTGTTTGCAACGTCGAGCGCAGAGTGAGCGGATCGAGGACTTCGTTGGATGCCACATTGACCGCTTGCGCGATCGACTGGGATGCGGTTACTGGATCGCGCAGCCTGTCCCAGTTGAACTTCACCGCAGCCGCGTCCAACGGTGATCCGTCCGAGAACTTCAGACCCGGACGCAATTTCAAGATGAACGTCGCACCGCCGTCCGTGGTGTCGTACTTCAATGCCATCGAGGGTTCGATGGCCGTGGTAACGACGTCGTTAATCAGCAATGTTCCGTACAGGGCGTTGCCGAGAAAACCCTGGGTTGTCCAGGTGTTGGACAAGGCTGCGGGGTCGAGTGCTCGGGGTTCGGCCGCTTGAACGGCCCGGGCAGAACCACCGATGATCGGATCACCGGTGGCACCGACGGCGGGTGTGGACGGTTGGGGTGGCGTCACAGAGCACCCAGCGCCAACGAGCATCGTCACGGTGGCGAAGGCGAGCCAACCGACAACTAGACTGTGACCGCTGAAAACGCGTCGACGAAGCATGTTTGCCTTTCTTTCATGAACTCGCACGGAGACGGTGATCTCGCAGCGAAGAGACATGCGCTCAATCTCGCAACGCACTGTCGAACTTGCCGCGCAAATAGTCGCCTACCTGGTTGAGGGCAAAGACGGTGAAGAAGATCGCCAACGCCGGAACGAACACGAGGTGCGGTGACGTTGCTATCGCGTCCTTGCCGTCGTTGATCATTCCGCCCCAACTGGGTGCGGGCGGAGGAACGCCCATGCCGAGGAAGCTCAGCGAACCCTCGGCGACGATCATGGCGGCCATGACGATCGGGAGATACGATGCAAGTGGCGCAACTAGATTGGGCATAATTTCTCTGAAAAGAATCCTTCCTTGCCCAGCGCCCATGTTCCGTGCTGCGCGGACGAACTCACGCGCAGACCACACCAAGGTATTGGCACGAGCGAGCCTGATGAATGACGGAATTACGATCAGGCTCAGTCCAATCAGAATGGTTCCGACAGTCGGCGTGAGAATCGAGGACAGCGCGAGCAGAAGAATCAGCGGCGGGAACGCCAGCATTGCGTCCGTCAAGAGCGAGATTCCCGCGTCGGTTGCCTTGCCGAAGTAGCCGGCCACCATTCCGATCAACGATCCGATCGAGAAACCGATTATCGCGGCGACGGAACCGACAACGAGCGAGATCCGCGCTCCGTAGACGACCCGCGACAACATCGACCTACCAAGCGAATCGGTGCCGAGTAGCAGGTCCCAAGATCCCCACTGTGGACCTAGTCGAGGGAGTCCGACGGGAATTGTGTACGAGGCCAAGGGAAGTACGTTCGCGAACACAGCTGCGAAAAAAATGACGGCCAGCCATCCAATTGCGAGACAGACGAGTACGGATCGCGTGGTCTTGACCGGTGGTATCTCCGGAAGGGCGACTGGAGCGATGGATTCGCGCATCGGCTGACTTAATGGCCTGCTCGTGGTCGTGTCGGTCATGCGCGCACTGCCTTTCTGACGCGGGGGTCGATCATTCCGTAACTCAGATCGACAACGGCGTTGATGCCGACGTAGGTGATTGCGATGAAGACGACGACTCCCTGCACCATGACGACGTCCCTTGATGTAATGGACAGCGCCACCAGCTGGCCCAGGCCTGGCAGACCGAATAGCGTCTCGACGACGACGGTCCCACCGATCAGACGACCGAGGTTGATTCCCGCGACCGTGATCAGTGAAAAGGTCGATGGCCGTAGGGCATGGCGAAGCATGACGTATGAGCTGCTCATTCCCTTCGCCCGCGCTGCAATCACGTAGTCCTCTCGCAGCGTGCCGATGAGGTCGGTTCGGAGCAGACGATGAAAGGCTGCGATCTCGGTAAGCGCGATCGCGAGGGCCGGCAGCAGTGCGCTGCGTAGGTTGTCGCCCAGCCCGTCGGCCATACGCGACCAGCCGGTGACCGGGAAGTAATTCACTTGAATAGCGAAGAAGTAGATCAATACCGGGCCCGCGATGAACGCGGGGACCGAGAGGAATACCGAGGTGACGCCATTGATAGCGCGATCGAGTGCGCTTCCCGGCTTGGATGCCGACGCAATTCCCAAAACCACGGCGACGGCCAGCGAGATGGCCAGTCCCATCAGCGCGAGTTGCATTGTGACAGGCAACCGTTCGACGATCGCCTCCGTGACCGACTGGCCGGTCAGAGGCGAGACGCCGAGATCCCCTTGGACCGCGTTGCCAAGCCAACCGCCGTACTGAACCCAGATCGGGTCGTCCAGACCCAGTTTCGCGTCGAGAGCCGCGAGCGCCTCGGGGGTGGCGTTCTCACCGAGCATCACCTGCGCGATAGAACCGGGAGCGAGACTCAGCAGGGCCACCGCGGCGACCGTCACCAGCAACACGACTATGACGCTTCGGCCAAGTCTCTTCGAGAGGTCGATAAGCATCGGCACTCAACTTTCGTTGCACTGCAGTGGAATTAATTAACGTTCGAAGATTTCGATACCGCTTGCCGGCGGTGGTTTGCGGGCAGCCGATGTCATTGATTGTGACGCACGTCATTAAAGTCGCATTCACCCCGATATGCAAGCGCAACGAACAACCGATGTGCCGATTCGCTTGTACATCAGTAATTTTCGCGAACAGATGTGACCTACCGATGGCTCGGATACAACTCCCCCAACGTCATCGGCCGCGCCACCATCTCACGATGGTGGCGCGGCCGATGACGAGCGCTGCTGTGGCGGCAGATCAGACGCTGATTCCGATCAGCTTGGTGTCGAGGTACTCCGCGATTCCTACCGCGGATCCTTCTCTACCCAAACCACTTTCCTTGACCCCGCCGAAAGGTGCAGCTGCGGAGGTGGGGTTAATGTCATTGATGCCGACCATTCCGAACCGGAGCTTCTCGGCAACACGAATTGCACGAGAGATATCCCGGGTGTAGACGTACGACGCCAACCCATAGTCGGTGTCGTTGGCCATTGCGATCACTTCGTCTTCGGTGTCGAAGATCGTGACTGCGGCGATCGGCCCGAACGTCTCCTCTCGATAGATATCCATGTCCGAGGTCACATCCGTCAGAATCGTTGGGGGGTAGAAGTATCCCGCGTCGTACGGCGCATTCGTCAACCTCGCACCTCCCGCCAGCACGTGCGCGCCGCCGGACACAGCATTGTCGACCTGCCGCTGCATCCGCCCGACCGAGGCCTCGTCGATCAACGGGCCGACGCCACTGGCTGCGTCCATTCCGTTGCCCGCCTTCAACTTACTCGTTCGAGCCACCAACGTATCGAGAAATTTGTCGGCAATGGACCGGTGCACGAAGATGCGGTTGGGACTGATGCACGCTTGCCCCGTATTGAGGAACTTGACCAAAGTGGCGCCCTTGGCGGCATGCTCGGGATCTGCGTCGGGAAAGACGATGAACGGCGCATGGCCGCCCAATTCCAACGACACGCGCTTGACCGTCGATGCAGCATCTCGCGCAATCATCTTGCCGACTTCGGTGGAACCGGTGAAGGTGATCTTGCGAACTGCCTTGCTCGCGAGCACTTCCTCGCTGAAGAAGTTCGGTTTCTTCGTCGTGACGAGGTTGACGACGCCTGCCGGAATCCCGACTTCCTCGAAGATTCGAAACACCGCGAGAGCTGTCAGTGGTGTCTGTTTGGCCGGCTTGAGCACGACTGTGCACCCCGCAGCCAAGGCGGGTGCGACCTTGCGCGTGATCATCGAAATCGGGTAGTTCCAAGGCGTAATTGCCGCGACGACGCCAACCGGCTGCTGAAGGACGACGAAGCGCTGGTCTGCGCGGGCGGACGGGATGGTAGATCCGTAGACACGCTTGGCTTCCTCCGCGAACCAGATCAGGAAGTCCGCAGCGTATTTGACTTCGGTGCGTGATGCTTTGAGCGGTTTACCTTGCTCGAGCGTCATCAACGTGGCGAGATCCTCGGATCGCTCCAGCATCAACTTGTGCGCGGCGTAGAGGTACTCGGCCCGCTGATATGCGGTTGACTCCGACCACACAGGGAACGCCTCGTCGGCGGCAGTGATTGCGTCACGGACGTCGGACTGCTGCCCCGCGGCGATCGATGCCAGTACCTCACCCGTCGCCGGATTGGTGACGTCCAGATATTCTTCCGAAGCCCCGGATCGCCATTTTCCGTTGATGAACAGTGAATCTCGCGCATCCGCGGGACGATCGAACAACGGTAGCGACATGAAATCTCCTGAGCTGAACTGGGCGACCCCTGTGATCGCAGGCCAAGTGTATCGCGTTCATGGACTTATTTTCAGTTGAATGAACTGTGATTCACAAGATGTTAGAGAGCGATGCCCAACTCAGCGAGAACGGCGGCGGTATGTGTTCCGCTTACGGGCGCGCGCCCGACCGGTGTTCGGCCGCGGGGTGGTTGTGCCGTCGGAGCATCATTCGCATCGGCGGTGTCGTTCTCGTCGGCAGAACACGTCAGTGTCGAGGCTGCCAGCGTCGAGGACACCACCTCCGTCATCGACACGTCCCACACTCGCCCTGCGGAGACGTTGCGGGCATCCAGCGCACAGACTGCAGCACGTAACCCCGTCAAAGGGTCTGCGATCGCGTCACCCACGAAGAGCGGGTTGGTTTCATTTTCCCATGCAACGAGCCCGGCCGATGCCGCCACGTCGTCACCGAACCCGACGCGATTCGAGGATCTGCCGTCGGCGGTGATGGACACCCAGGTGCATCCCCGTGCGGCCTCGGCATGCGCGTCGAGTCCGAAGCGGGCGAGTGCTCGGGGCCTCGACGACTCGATGACAATGTCTGCGGATGCGACAAGGGCGGCAAGCGCGGCACGCTCGCCGGGTCTATTCGGGTCGAGGACCACGCTCTCATGGCCGGCGTGCAACAGATCGTAGAAGTCCTTGTTTCCCAAACGCGCCCCGTCGAGTCTGGTCGGTGTCTCGACTTTGATCACCCGCGCACCCGCCGCGCCCAGGATGTGAGCACACAAAGGTCCTGCCCACAGCGCGCTGAAGTCGACCACCACCGCTCCACTGACGGATCGAGCAGCGCGGGGTAACTCTGGGGACAGCGCCACATCTCGTGGCCTGACCTCGCCGCCCCGAACACAGCAGCCCGCGATTCCGAGCAGGTCCGTGCGCTCGTTCACCTCGTCATCGATGCGGGTAGCGAGCCAATTCTCCACCAACGGCCACGGGTCTCCATCGATTGTGCTGCCGATCATGGCCCCTAACAAGCCGACGTCGTCCGGTCTCGCACATGAGAGTGCCGCCCAGCCGTCCGCAGTCGGAAGTAGTCTGGCGTGCCCGCCCACCGATGTTCGCCCTTGTCGCGTGTGGCCGGTAAAAGCAGCACGCTCCCCCAACAACGCGGCGCCGTCGAGTCCGTCCAGCGGCGTTCCACCGACGGGCGTGGAGTCGAGAATCCATGCAGCCCAACGCCGGGCCCACAAGGGCGCGTCCCCCACCGGAACAACTGGCGGTCCGTCCGGCCTGCCGGTGAGCGCGAGCGCTCCACTCTCGGCCCAATCCTTACGCGCCTGCATCTCATTCACCTCGTGGACGATACGATCTCTTCTCGAGCCCGAAGGTTCATCGCCGGAAGAGGAATACTACGTGTCCGCCACCCTGACCGTTATCGACCTGGACCTGCCTGCATCGGAATTCGCCGGTTCGGAAATTGGGAATTTCTCCGCATCGGACAAAGTCACGATCGGCGTAAGCGCGGATCCGAGCCTTTTGACAGATTCAGCCAGAGCAATCACAGACGTGATGGACTTCAATCTGACCGAAGCGGATACCGTGAACAGGCGCTTCATTCAGGTCGATTCGATCGCGGACACGGTGGAGTTATGCCGCCAACGCGTCTCATCGCGACCAAGTGCGTCTGCGGTATTGCTCGACGTACTGCGTTCCTTCGACTGCCACGGTGACGTCGAAGCAGGTCTGGTCACCGAGTCTCTCGCCTATTCGACGTTGCAAGCTGGTCCGGAGTTCCAGGAATGGCTTTCGGTCCAGAAACCGAGGCGCAGACACATCCAGGACGATTCTGTCCGACTGGCACGACGCAACGACAGTCTCGAGATCGTGTTCGACCGTCCCTACATGCATAATGCTTTCAGCGATTCGCTTCGGGCCGGGCTGATCGCCGGACTGGAGGTGGCGATCATGGATGCAACGATCACCGACGTCACGCTGCAGGGCAACGGACCCTCATTCTGTAGCGGCGGCGATTTGGGCGAGTTCGGCTTGTTCACCGACCCTACTTCTTCGCACTTGGCACGGCGATTACACAGTCCAGCAACCCTTCTGGAGATTCTGCGTACCCGACTCGGGAGCGCACTCGGAGCCGACGTGCACGGGGCCGTCATCGGCAGCGGACTGGAGATGGCCGCGTTCTGCGGGACTGTCACCGCGCATCCAGACAGCATCTTCGGGCTGCCGGAGCTCACGCTCGGGCTAATTCCCGGCGCGGGTGGAACCGTCAGCGTCACACGCCGCGTGGGTCGGTGGCGCACCTGCTACCTGGTGCTGTCTGGTGCTCGCCTCGACGCCGACACCGCGCTGCGATGGGGTCTGATCGACGCCGTCGCAGCGCAGTGAGCCTGCCGGACACGACGATCAGAAGGCGTGTGCGCCACCGTCGATGGACAGGTGCTCAGCGGTCATGAACTTCGACTCGTCAGACGCAAGGAACGCAACAACCGCGGCGACCTCTTCCGGTTCCGCCAGCCATTGCTGCAGCATCGGAGTCCCCATCGGAGCCAGACGCGGATAGGATGCTGCGGTCTCGGTGATGCGATCGACCATTGTTCCTGAACCCATCGGCGTTCCGACCGCTCCGGGATGCACACTGTTGACGCGAATACTGTGCTGCCCCAGCTCTGCAGCGAAGGCGCGAGCCATGCCCGTCACTGCATGCTTGCTGGTCGTGTAATGAACCATGAAGGGTTGCATCTTCATTCCTGCGAGCGAGCTGATCATCACGATCGATCCACCGCCGCGCGTCACCAGGTGCGGCGCCGTGGCCATGACGGTGTTCCACACTCCTGTGACGTTGATGTCCATCGTGTCCTTGAACATCTCCGGGGTCGACTCGTCCCATGTAGCGGGTATGCAGATTCCGGCATTCGCCACCACGACATCCAAGCCGCCGAAGCGTTCCACTCCACCGTCCACGACGCGCTTCAACGCGTCGAGGTCACGGACGTCAGCCTGCTCCAGAAAGGCTTTGCGCCCCTCGGCTTCGACGAGAGCAGCGGTCTCCGCCAGGTCTGCCATGGTCGCCGAGTCATATGGCACCCCGGGCAAGGTAGCGGCGAGGTCGATGCCGACGATGTCAGCGCCTTCTCGTGCCAGACGCACCGCGTGCGCCCGTCCCTGACCGCGGGCGACGCCGGTGATGAATGCAACTTTATTGTCGAGTCTTGCCATTCGAACCAATTCCTTTGCTGTCGAGGTCTCTTCGACGTCGAAGTTATCTAGTCAGGGTCGCGTCGAGAATTCCCAAGTTCACGTCGAGGTCGGCCGCAACCTGCCGAACGACCTCCACGTCCTTGCCTAGAAACTCGCCGACGGCCAGTGCGAAGACTTCGGATCCGCCTGCGCGAAGAACGTTGTCGAGCACAATGCTCGACGCACTGCCTTGTTGCAGGCACTGCAGCAGCACGGACTCGTCGACTCCGAGTCCGCGTCCGATACCCGTCGCAGCATCAAGAACGGCGATGTTCGACGCAAACACTGCGTTGTTGACCAGCTTCGTCAGCTGCCCCGTACCGAGATCGCCCGTGTGAAAGCTGGGATTGGAGTAGTGGCAGAGTACCTCGCTCGCTGCTGCGAATGCGCCGACGCTACCGCCCACAAATGTTGTGATACTGCCTTTTTCAATGTCCTGAGGACCGCCGCTCACCGGGGCGTCGACGATCTCGACACCCCGGTGAGTGAGGACATCTTCCATGTCTCGAACGGTCTGCGGGTGTCCCGTCGTGTGCACTATCAACACCGAGTTCGGACGCATCGCGGAAAGCAATCCTCCGTCATGACAGACGTGCCGGACCTGCGCGTCGTTGTGCACACACACCACTACGGCATCGGCGTCGGCGACAGTGGCCGCGATGGTGGCGACCATCTCGACGTCTCCGTCGAAACCGATCCGCAAGGCGTTCGGTCGTGCATGCACACGGACTGTCTCCCTCATCAAAGCAAGCCGCGCCACCATTGGGGCTCCCATTCGACCCGCGCCGACGAAACCGATGACCATGCAGTTGCTCCCTTCGAGTCCTTCAAATCCGGCTAGGTGACTGCGCCCGCGATTTTCAGCTCGATGATGCGCTCGTCGCTCGCGCCGATCTCCTTGAGGATCTCGTCGGTGTGCTCCGCGAATTGTGGTGCGCGTCCCGGAGCCGCGGGCGTCTCGTCGAATTGCACCGGCGAGGTGACGAGTTCGCGGCTGACGCCATTGACGTCGATGATCGTTGCGATGTAACCATTGGAACGGAGCTGAACGTCGTGACCCGCTTCCAATGCGTTCTGCACAGCACCCCACTGTCCTTCGAGTGTCTTAAACTTCTCGATCCAGTGGGCGAGCGGCTGGGAACCCAAAGCTGCCGCAACGATTTCCGTGGCGGGTTCCCAGTTCCGCATGAGATTCTCTGCGGAGTCGAAACGCGGGTCTTCGACAAGCTCGGGGCGATCGAGGTGCTGGACGAAGTCCGCCCAGTAACGGCCCGGCTGCAGCATGCACAGGTTCAGGTGCCGACTGTCCGATGTTTCGTACATTCCGACCAGCGGGTTGCCTGGCACTCCGGACCTGGGCTCGGAGCCACCCGAGACAGGTCCGCCGGCCAGCGCCACGTCGATGGACATGGCGTTGGCCCATGCACCGCTTGCGAGCAGAGAGACGTCGACGATTGACGGCTCCCCCGTCTGTGCGCGCGCGAACAACGCTGCGGCGATACCGCCGGCGATGTTCAAGCCACCAATGGTGTCTCCCCAGGCGGGTCCCGGCTGGTTCAGCGCACCCTTCAAGCTCGGTGGTGTGGCGCCGAACGAGCTGCCGCCTCGGCACCAGAACATCGGTGAGTCGTAGCCGCCCTTTTCCGCTTCCGGTCCCCTGGCTCCGAGAGCCGAGCCGCGGACGTAAATGATGTCGGGGTTGATCGCCCGGATGTGCTCGATATCGATCTTGAGTCGAGTCCGTGCATCCGGAAGAAAGTTCGTCACGAATACATCGCTGTTGCGAACGATCTCGTACAGAACTTCCAGAGCCTCCGGATTTTCGAGGGCGAGCCCGATGCCCCGCTTGCTGCGGTTGGGATGTTCCATCAGAGGCGCGAACCCGCCGATTGCGTCGGTGCCGCCCAGGTTGGCCAGCCCGCGCTGCGCGTCACCCTTGACCGCGTGCTCGACCTTGATGACATCAGCACCCCAGTCCGCGAGAACTGCGCCCGACACTGGTACGTACGTGAACTGAGCGACCTCTACGACCCGCACACCGCTCATTGGCCTGGCTGGCATCTTCACTCCTGAATGTGTTTCAAGTTTCTCCGCCACCTCACCCTGAGATGTGCGTCACTCTACTGTAGAGCTTTTCACCAAATTGCACTATCGATTCATGCAATTGAATCAATGTTCATCCATGGGCGGTGCCTACAATCGCGGATGATCCAGCTTGTCGAGGCCAACGTCAGCCGCAGTCCAGACCAATCCGTTCGCACCGGAACGTTCCTCCATGAGTGATGCGAGGAGACCGACATCCTTCCGAAGTAGTGGACCGGCCGTACCCGCCATCGCTGCCAAATTGCCCCCCATCGGGCCGACGAGATTCATCGCGAAACTCGCACCGCTACCGCGGGCGATCACCTCACCGAGCTTTCGCGGATCAACTCCGAGTTCAGCCCCGACGGCAAGCACACTCTCCGAAGTCGCAAGATGAGCAGCAAAGAGGGTGTTGTTCAGCAACTTCGTCACCTGGCCAGACCCGAGCGGCCCCAGGTGGACGATGGGGTCGGCGAAGATCTCGAACACCGGCCTGAAGCGGTCGACAACTTGGACGTCTCCGCCAACCATCACCAGCAGCGACTTCGTTGTCGCGGCTGCTCCGCCGCCGCTCACCGGCGCATCGATAATATCGATGCCACGCGCCTTGGCGGCATCCGCGAGGCGAAGGCATGTCCTCGGATGGACCGTGCTGTGAATGGCGATTGCGCCGCCGGGGGCCAACCCGGCCAACACGCCTTCCTCTCCCAGCACAATTTCCTCCACGCCCGCGTCATCCAGGACACAGATGCAGACGAGGTCGCTTCGTGAAGCTAGTTCAGCCGGGGTCGAGGCCGTCGCGGCATCGGTGTCGCCATACGGCTCGAGAGACTCCGGGCGCCTGGCCCACAACGTCGTTGGAAAGTGGGAGCGCGCAATGGCGTGCGCCATCGGCCCTCCTTGACTGCCAAGCCCTATGAAACCGACGCGCGGCAGATCGTCGGTGCCTTCCGCATCCGTGGCATGCACTGTGGGTAATTCGGTCATGGTGTACTCCTCCTGATTCACCGCAGACTACTATGAACTGTGGTTCAGTTTGATGAGTTTTGTGTCTACGATGTGATAATACTGGTTCATTCGCATGCATCCGTCGGGTGTGTGCGTTGCGGTAAATGGGTGCGAATCAAGCCGAGGAGCGTTGTGAGCGAAGGACATATCACGGATTCGATGCGATCGGTGATCGGTAAGGAGTATTCCAGATCTACCAGCTTTCCCGTTTCCGAATCTGACATCCGCCGGTGGGCGATGGCAACTTATTACCCGGAACCGCCGCCGCGCAGGTTCTGGGACGCGTCGGAGAGTGTAGGCATCGTCGCCCCGGAGGACTTCAACCCGTTCGCATGGATGTCGGCGTCGGGCCCGAAAACTTCGTCTGCAGACTACGACCCGGACGACCATTTCAGGGCTCTCGGCGTCGACGGACCAGGCCTGCAACGTCAGGTCAATGGCGGACTCGAAGTCACGTACGGCGAATCGATGAGACCAGGCGATGTGATCACTTCCTCGGCGTCGGTGTCCGCGCTGTCCGAGCGCACAGGGCGACTCGGTTTGATGCTCTTCACAACGCTCGAGACCGTGTGGACGAATCAGACCGGGGCGGAAGTCCGCCGACAGAAGATGACCATCATCCGCTACTGAAGCGCAGGAGCGAACATCATGACTACCAGTACATTCGACATCGCAATAGGCCAATCGGTGCTGCCTTTCGAGCGATCCACAGGCTTGGAGAATTGGAACCGCTTCGCTGCAGTGAACTACGAATTCGTAGACATCCACATGGACGACGAGGCGGGTCGGGCTGCGGGATACGACTCCGCCTTCGGGATGGGAAACCTCCTGTGGTCCTACCTCCACTGCATGCTCCGCGAGTGGATCGGCGAGAACGGTCGCATCCTCGAAGTTCGCTGCCAGTTCCGCAGTCCCAACACCAAGGGGATGCATCTCACCGCGGGCGGCACGGTCACTGCGGTGCGTGACGAGGACGGCCATCGGCTCGTCGACCTCGACGTCTGGATCTCGAACTCGGACGGGACGATCCTGACGCCTGGTTCGGCCACCGTCGAACTGTTCCGCTGACCCCCACACATACGGCGAGCTAGAATTCGCGACGATCGAAAGGAGCGTCCTCAGTGACGCTTGGCAAGATATTCCACCTGATCCACATGACCGGAGACCTGCCGGGTCTCGAAGCTTGGTACGACGACGTGTTCGCCGTCCGTAGGGGATGGCTGGACCACAACTACCTCGAATGGGAACAGCGCGACGCCTCCCTAGTCACGTTGGCTGACACGGTGATCGAACCCCTCGCGCCGTCGTTCAGCGTCGACGGCTGGGACAAGTATCCACTGGGACGGTTCTACAACAAGTTCGGCAACCATTGGCACTCCATCGCCTGGTACTGCGAGGACAATGGAGTCGTATGGAAGAATTTGGTGGACAACAACATTCGTGTACTCGGCACTGCTGGTTCGTCCACCGACCAACCGCCGGCACCCGACGCGACACTGATGACCCACCCGAAAGACACCATCACGCAGCTCGAGATGGAGCCGCCAAGGGATTTCCGCAATCTGGACCCACGTCTGAAGCCGGATTACGACCCGTTGTGGTGGCGCGACAATCACCCACTCGGTCTGCACGGACTCGCGTACACCACGGTCATCACCAAGGATCTCGATCGTGCGACTCGAATCTACGCCGACGTCCTGGGCGGGACCGTTCTGGAACGCTCGACCTCGACCCTGACGGGAACGCAGGACGTTTACGTCCGCGTCGGCGAAGCCGTGGTGCAGCTGTCGCTACCGACGGAGTCGGACACCATCGCTGGCAGGGATATGAGTGCCAACGGCGAGATGCACCATGCCGTGTCATTCCGCGTCGAAGATCTAGACGTGGCGGAGAAGTACCTGGCGTCCAAAGGCATCAAGACCGAAACCCGGAACGACGACACTATTCTCAGCCAGCCCGACACGACTCACGGCGTTCCGTTCCGATGGACTACTCGCCGGATCGAAGGAGATACCTTCTCCTGATCTTTCGACCTGATACAGAAGGGCAGGCTAGCTGTTGTGGGTATGGACGTTGATGACGCGGGACTGAAGTAGACGGGCTGGTCCTCGGCGTAAGAATGGGAGTTGCGGCACAACCGTTCTCGACCAAGAAGGACCAGCCCTGTGACACACCGTAATGCCCCCTTGACTGTCGAGGGAAGACGACGCCTGATCGAGCGGCGCCAGAGCCGTCCGATCGCCCATGTCGCCGCCGAGATGGGTATCTCCCGCCAATGCGCCTCCACATGGGTCAACCGGTACCGCAAGTACGGTGACCTGGGATTACAAGACCGATCCAGCGCACCGAAGCATCACCCGGCCGCCACAGCGGCAGAGGTCGTCACCGAGATCGAAGCGATGCGACGGACCCGGAAATGGTCTTCCCTCACGGATCACATTCGAGCTGCGCACCGACGGCATCCCCATTGCTCGTCGAACGGTCACGAGAATCTTGCGGGACCTCGGTCTGAATCGTCGCCGGTTCATCGACCCGAACGGCGAAACCACCCGAAAACCCCAGGTCATCGCCCAAGAAACGATCTGGTCAGATGGTCCATGTCGATGTGAAGAAAGTCGGAAGAATCCCGGACGGCGGCGGCTGGCGTGCCCACGGCCGCGGGTCCGAGCAGGCCAAACGATCCCAACGGCGGAAAACCCGAGCGAAGTAACCTCGGATCGGTTACACCTACCTGCATTCCGCGATCGACGGCAACACCCGTTTGGCGTACACCGAGGCACGCGACAACGAAACCGCTGCAACAGCCATCGATTTCATGAACAACGCCCGCGTCTTCTTCGCTGCACACGGAATCACCTGTATCGAGCGCGTGATCACCGACAACGGATCATGCTATCGGGCAGCAGATTTCACATCTTCACTGCGAGAGGCACGGCACTACCGGATCAAGCCGTACACGCCGAAACACAACGGGAAGGTCGAACGCTACAACCGTATCCTCGCCGAGGAGTTGTTGTACTCCCGCGAGTACACCAGCGAAGCCCAGCGTCGCACTGCCGTTGAGGTATGGAATGTTCACTACAATTATCACCGACCGCATTCAACACGCGGAGGACGACCGCCCGCCGCTTACCGCCGGCACCGCGTAACTAACGTCCGCGCCTCATACAGCTAGCGAGAAATGAACTGTTCCCTCGGTATCGGGCTTATCGACAAGGGGACAAGGCAGCGAGGGTCAGGGTTCGGTATTTCGCCGGGTTCCGGCTCTCGCGCCTTGTGGAGATACATTCGTGGTTGTGCAGCGGGAGGCCCCGTTCAGCGCCGCAACCAGCCCACCGATTGGAGTCCAGGAAGGGTGAAGGTCCTCCCACTCGAGGTGGCCGAAAAATTCTTCGATCGCAGCGGTGGCAAATAGAGTTGCCCTACTCGCCACCGACTGGATCGCACCGGCGACGGCGATGCTGACGCCGCCCGTACAAGACGTCGGTCAATCCCTCGATCCGAGTACGCCAGCGGCGTACACCCGGCGTCGAGTGGCGAAGTTACGGCGCGTAGCGAAACTGTTGGTCAGCTTCAGGTTCGGTGACATTCCAGCCGAGTGAGCGATGACCTGTCAGTCGAATGGTTCCATCACTGGACAGTGTCACGATGACGGAACTCAGCCACGGCGGTGTCCCGCTGCCGACTAGGCGCGATGGCCCGGGAAGTCGCGTCCGAGCGCGTTCGGGGCGATCTTGTCGACCGGTCGTCCGTAGCGCCCGTGCATGCGAGCGGCACATCGAGTCGGCACCGAACACAGAAGAGCACCAACATAGAACTGCCCCTCAATTTCGGAACTGAACTCTCAGTCCAACCCTCTGGGGAGCAGTCCAAGACGCTTGTGCACCCTATTCGGATTCCCGCCCCTACTCGCCGTCCGAGTCGTCGCTCGTACGGGCGGAGAACGTATCGTGCAGAAATGTCAGGAATTCCTGCGGGTCGTCGGGCTGGTCGGTGCCATACATCGTGCCCATCGCGCTGACGACGATGAACGATGTAACCACTGCCCAATAGAGCCGAGCAAGACTCTTCGGCGAGCCGGGGCGCAACGTACCGTCCTCCTGCCCCTGCCGCACGACATCCACGAGAAACTTCTGCAGGCGCTGGGCATGATGACTCCATACCTCGGGAATTGCCGTGCCCGGCGACCGTGCGATGCGTGTGACCTCCGCAGTGAGGGCGCCCCAGGCCGGGTGTTCGACCGAATGATTGATGAGGACCTCGGCGACACGGACAAGACGCTCATCCGCTGGCATCGAATCGGGCGCAAGTATCTGCAACGCGTCCACACCGATGCTCCGGCGCATCAAAACCTGTTCGTAAAGAACGTCTTTGCTCTCGAAAAACGTGTAGATCGACCCGACGGAGAATTCACACTTCGCCGCGACATCCTTCAATCCAGTGTCGTAGTACCCGTGTGTCGCGAACAGTTCTTCGGCAGTGTCCAGAATCTGTTCGCGCGAGAGCTCGATCCGCTGGAGGCGGCGAGCTTCGCGTGGACTCTGCTTCACTGGCTTTCTCGATGCTGCTGATCGCTTCGCAGGGGCAGCTTTGGCCGCGGTCGTTTTAGCAGCGCTCTTCTTGGCCGCGGTCGTTTTGGCAGCGACAGCCCTGCTGGTGGCCGCATTGACAGACGTAGCCCGCTTGACAGGCGTCGCCCTGCTGACCGGCGCTGCGGCACCCTCCGCGCTGGCTCCCTCTTTCGGCATCTGCCGACCCTCCTACTACTGGACGTCACGTCTACCAGCCCACCCGCCGCCAGACCGCTATCGGCAATTGAACCACGGTTCTCGCAGATGAACTTACTATGAACGCACTTGGGCATCATCGCGCCTCCCCTTGTACTGCAGGACTGATGCCGCCCACCAACCACCGGTCGGTGGCGTCGTCGATTCGCCGATGACGATGCCCCGGGGTCGCCTCCAGCAAGGCGGTTGCGACCGCAGATCTAGTTCCGACCAGCG
This sequence comes from Rhodococcus sp. OAS809, assembly GCF_040546695.1. NCBI lineage: Bacteria > Bacillati > Actinomycetota > Actinomycetes > Mycobacteriales > Nocardiaceae > Rhodococcus > Rhodococcus sp. OAS809. The sequence continues at coordinate 149,383 of NZ_JBEPOI010000001.1, forward strand.
ACTGCGAAGAGGTGTCGGACGAGAGCACTCGGTCGCAGACGCCGAGTTCACGCAGTGCTTGGGCATCGATCCGTAAAGCAGATGTCGCCTCACTGGAACGCGTAGCGTCGTGCCAGAGGATCACCGCCGCCGCCTCGGGGCCGATCACAGAAAACACGGAATCCTCAAGCATGAGCATGAGATCGGTGTGGGCGATAGCTATGGCCCCCCCGCTTCCGCCCTCGCCGACGCACAGCGACACACTCGCGGTACCCAGCAGGTCGAAGCTCCGTAGGGTTCTCGCGATCTCGCGAGCGATACCGCCGGCCTCGGAATCGGGCGTCGGGTCTGCACCCGGTGTATCCACGAGAGTCAGAACCGGTAAGGACAGCTTCTCGGCGAGTTCGACTGCTCGCTGCGCCAATCGATACGCGGCAGGGCTCTGCCGTGCCCGCCCGTCGGAATACGCGTGCCGGTCCATAGCGACAACTACGCACCGCACACCGCCGACGGTCGCGAGACCGGCCCGCAGCGATGAATCCGAGCCTTTGATCTCAGACCAGCTCTCACAAAGCGCTGCTGCCCATTCCAGACCCGACGGGCGGGATACCTCGCGTACCGCGCCGATTGACGGAGGGCTCAGCGAGTGCCGCCTGTCGACTGCTTCATCGAGCACCGGGCGACCGGCTGGTAGCTCCAGTACGCCTGTCCCGGATCCGAGTACGCCGCGCAGCCAAGGTAGGAACTGACCGGGTCCGACGACCGCGTCCACGAGGCCAGCGGCAAGGGCCGATTCTGCGTTGTGGGACGTCGCGGGTGGGTACGCACCGGTCATCTCCGCGACGACCCGTGGCCCGGCGAACCCGATAGTCGCGCCGCTTTCTGCAACGCGGAGGTCCAACAACGACGCCCACGAGGCGAACACGCCGCCCGTGGTCGGCGATTGCAGCAGCCCGACCGACACCTTGCCGCAAGCCGCGTGTGCGTTGATCGCCGCCACCACGCGCGGCATCTGCACGAGCGAAAGCATGCCCTCCTGCATTCGTGCTCCACCGGTGCGCACGAACGCGACAACAGGAAGACGCTCGGCTGCCGCGCGCCGAAAGGCCCGTGAGACTTTTTCTCCCACAGCCAAACCCATGCTGCCACCGAAAACCGAATAGTCGCTATCCACGACGGCGCACCTAATATCGTCGACGTATCCCACGCCCGTGCGCACCGCTTCGGAATCACCGCGCCGGAGGTCGTACCCGGGGAAGCCCAACGGATCACCCGACGACAACCCCACGTCCCATTCGGTCATGATTTCGACGGGATGCGAGTCCCTCAGGGCACTGCCCGGCACCGAGACGCTCACCGATCGGCCCTCAGCAGCATTACACCGCTCGGGGTCAGGCCGCCGCTACTGACGACCGCGACATTTGCGTCGGCAACCTGCCGAGCGTCTGCTTCACCGCGTAGCTGCGCCACCGCTTCGTAGAGCAAACCCATACCGTGCGTGCGGCCGTGGGAAAGCTGGCCACCGTTGGTATTCAACGGCAGCACACCGTCACGGGCGATGTTGTGGCCCCCGTCAAGGAAGTCCTTGGCTTCGCCGATTCCACAGAAGCCGAGTGCCTCGATCCACGAGACGCAGTTGAAAGTGAACCCGTCGTACAGCTGCGCTACATCTACGTCCGCCGGCGTCAGATCGGTCCTCGTCCACAGGTGCGCGGCAGGTCCGAGCACCTGCGGCTCGTGTGTAGACGTACTTTGGTCCCATTCGAGCCGCTCGATCAGTTGTGTACCGACCGCCTCGACGAGCACTGGGGGCTTGGCGAGATCGCGTGCCGCGTCGACGGCCGAGACGATCACAGCGACCGCGCCGTCACACGGCACGTCGCAATCGTTGAGCCCGAAAGGAGTCGTAATGGCTCGGGCGCTCATGTAGTCGTCCATCGTCAACGGATCGCGGTAGATCGCCGTCGGATTCAGTGCGGCGTTCGCACGCTGATTGACTGCGATCCACCCCAGGGTTTCCCGAGTAGTCCCGTACTTCTGGAAGTGGCGCTGCGCATTCTGAGCCAACGTGTGCGCCGCGGAGACTCCACCGAAAGGAATCGTCCACAACATCGGACCGCCGATGCGCCCACCGCCTGGTGAAGCTACTTCGCCCTCGCGGACCAAGGCGTCATGGGTTGACTGCCACACCGTCCGGAAGCACAAAACGTGCTTGGCCAGACCCGCCGCAACCGCAAGCATCGCCGCGATCACGGACCCACCAGGCCCGAACGTCTCGCCTCCGCCGTTGTACCAGGTGGGGCGGATACGAAGAGCTGATTCAAGCGCTGTCACACCACCTTCGCCGAATCCGGAGTCACCGCCGCCTCCGCCCGGGTACGTCGAGAGCCCGTCGATGTCGTCGAACGTCAATCCGGCGTCGGCGACAGCCCGCTCGCACGCCTGAATGGTCAAACTCAGCGGATCAACCATCAGTCGCCGGCCCAGCGTAGAGGCACCTATTCCGCTGATCGCGACCTTGTCCTCGAATTTGTCCGTGGTGACCATCGGCCGTACCCACTTCGAGTATTCCCGTGGGTCGATCTCGTCCTCGGGCAATGGTGCGGGCGCGGGCTGATCGGCAGAAGGCCTGAACAACGGGAGCCACACGTCCGCGACGTTTTCGAAGAGAACCTCCATCTGCATTCCGAGAACCAGGTCGTTCGGATCGCACTCAACCACTGAGGTCGTGAGGCGAACCCGTGGATCCTCGACCAGAGCCACCTGGGCCACGACGTAAGGCGGGTTCAAGCCCGGTAATGCGAACCGTTCGTTGATCGTGAAGCCGAACAGGGTTGCCAGGCCCGACACAGTCCGGACGGCCGTGTCCTTGCTCCGGCAATGTGGGCACACGGGTCGCGGCGGATGTATCAGTGCAGAGCACGAGACGCACGACTGCAGCTGTAGTTCTCCGTTCCTACCCGAAGTCCAATAAAACTCGGTTTCAGGTGTGACGACGGGAATCGGACGGGTCGGTGCCGATGTCATGGTTTGTCCTTTTTCTGGTCGAGAAGGTCCTACAGGAGTCGGCGCATGAGCTTTCCGGTGTCGGTACGCGGAAGTTCGGGGCGAAAGATCACATCGTCGGGAGTCTTCGAGGAACGTAGGGCCGCCCGGACCCAGTCCTTGATGTCGCTGTCCGCCAACTCTTTCCCGGGGTAAGTGACGACGTGGGCGACGATCCGCTGCCCCCACTCCTCGTCCTGAACACCCACGACGCCCGCGTCAGCCACCGACGGGTGGCCAACGATGACTTCTTCGATCTCGGCAGGGGCCAGGTTCTCGCCGCCGCGGATGATCGTGTCGTCCATTCGGCCTTCGACGAAGACATATCCGGCGTCATCGACATAGGCCTGATCACGAGTGTGGAACCACCCGTCTTCTCCGAGTAAATTCCCCACACCGCGATACTCGCCCGATACCTGGGGACCGCGCACGCACAACTCGCCACGCACATGGGGGGCGCATTCGACACCGTTGTCGTCGAACACTGCGATGGTGACTCCTGGCACGGGCCTGCCCACCGAACCAAGACGGGCGCGAACAGCCGGATCGTCCGTGGCAAACGCGTCACGATGGTCATCCGGCCCGAGAAGTGCGATGGTGGAGGCAGTTTCAGTAAGTCCGTAGGCGTTGACGAATCCAGTGTTAGGGAACGCGTCGAGCGCCTGTTCGAGCACACTCACCGGCATTCTCGCGCCACCGTAAGAGATGGACGTCACCGGTGGTGCCTTCTGCTCGTGTTCAGCGAGATAGTCACAGATTCGAGCCAACATCGTTGGTACCACCATCGAGTGGGTTACGCCCTCCGAGTCGGCCATGTCGAGCCAGCCCTCGGCGTCGAAACGATCGAGATAGACCAGTCGGCGGCCCGCGTAGACGTTCGACAACAAGTTAGCGACGGCCGCGATGTGATACGGCGGGACACTGACCAGATTCGCCTGTTCTGTTCCGGCGGATGCAAATTCGACAGTGCCGAGGATGTACGAGGCCAGATGACGGTTGCGCAGAACTGCGGCTTTCGGAGCCGCGGTGGTTCCGCTCGTGTACAGCAGGACTGCCGTGGCTTCCGGGTCGACTACCTTCGCAACGACTGGCGGAGTCGTCGACGCGTCGTCGAGCCAGCGTTGCGGCGTGCGCACGGTGGCCGTGCCATGAATCCTCGACGGATCGTCCGCGATCACCAACGGATTGTCGAACTCGCCGATCAATGCAGCCAGTTTATCGTCCGCCAGTCGATAGTTGAGCGGCACAAACGGTATTCCGGCTTTTGCGGCCGCGAACAGGGCCACCGGCATCGCGACACCGTTCACACCGACGTAAACGATGGCGTCCGCGGACTCATCGTCGGCGACGGCAGCACCGCCGGAAGATTTTTCGCCGAGTTCACCGTAAGTGATGCGACGGACCTGATCCGAACGCTCGACCACGGCCGTCTCAGTAGGCCAGGCGGATGCGGCCATCTCGAGTAGCATTGCAACGTTCACGTCATTGTTCTCCAGTTCTGGCTTTCAGAAAGTCCCGGGCCGCACTCAGTCCGAGGCAGGCAGCGGTTTAGGCGCCTTGAGTTGCAGGGGTGCACTTCCCACAGCCAGGCTCCCCGCGCCGCCCGAGACACACAGCAGCTCCACCGTGGCCGCCTCATCTTCGTACCGCTTGCCGATCTCGATTGTGAAACTATCAGCGCCGACTTGATCGGCACTGACTGCGATATCTTCACCCTCACGGGCCAATGGTGTTCCACCACAGGTGATATCGAGACTGTCGGCTTCCGCGCGAACCACGACGAACTGTGCGGCAGACACCCTGCTCCGCAGACGCTCACCGGTCTTGTAATTAGGCATTGGTTGTCTCCTTTTCGTAGCTTTCAGATGCGCTTCGTTCGCGCATGAGCACGCATTCCTCAACGAATGCGAGAACTTTCAAGTGGTAGGCCAAGGCAGATGTGCCGAGGCTGAGGTTGTGTCCGGATTCGAATTGCTCGTCGACAGCTACTCGGGACGACGATGTGAAGAGCTTTGCCATTCCGTTCAACCCGGGGGGCCCCGATTGCCACCAATATTCGTGGTCTCCGAGGCTGAGGCGGACCGGAACAGTGATCCGAGGTGCCAAAGTAGTCAGATCCTTTGGCCAGACCATGGCGTCGACACCTTCGAACTTCGGCGCCGGGCTGAGCACCCGCCGACGGTTCGGATACAAGCGTGAAGGCTCCCACAACAGGCTGCGCAGAGTCGACCTCAACATCCCCGCTGTCACCGGCACCGCGAGCCGCTCGCGAGCAAGGTCATGATGCCGAATCCCGGTGCCGGAGAGTTCGATACCGAGTAAGTGCGCAGCGCGCGGGTCCGCCGCCATCTTCGCGGTCAGCACGGAGCCCTGAGAGTGCCCGAGTAGAAAAGTGCCGGCGCCCCGATCCCGTCCGGCCAGCACCTGCTCGATCAAACCGTAGGCGAGATCCACCTGGTCCGCCGGGCTGATTTCTTCACCGAGCATCTCCCTCGACGAGCCGTAACCGGGCCGATCAGGAGCCACCACAGTGAATCCGAGGCGGGCACCGATCCGCAGTAGGGACTGCTGGGGATACCCGGGTGCATCGAAGTAGTCAGGCGTCGAGCCACCGCCGTGCAGCGCGATGACAACAGCACGTGGATGTGCGACATCGTTCGCGATCCCGGACATCGGCACGCCTGCGACATCGACCGCGAAGGGGGCGGGAGCAGGATACATCTCAGTTGTCATTCGAACCCCTTTCCGGCGCCCTACTGGACCTGTCATTACATTGAGTCATCGTTCATTTTTATGAACACTAGCATCGTCAGTCAACTGGAGGCCGCGAACGAACGACCCGACCCCGCACCTGTCTCATCCGACCTTCGGTGGTCTCGGCAAGCCGAGCGTGTGCTGCGCAATGATGTTCCGCGCAATGTCCGTCGTACCGCCGTAGATAGCCGTACCCTGCGCGAACCTGTTCCCCCACTCCAGGACTCCATCCTCGATTGCGCCCTCCGCCCCTCTAGGCAGCACGCCGTCGACGCCGACCAGATCCAAAAGTTCAGCCGCGCGCTCAATGAGCTTCTCCGAGGCGATGACGCGTCCCATCGGCCCTTTGGAGTTGCGTATCGTCTCGAGATCCAATGCGATTTCGGCGAGCTGAGCTCGCACGATGCGGTCGTCGAACGGGCGCACACCTTCCGCGTCCGGTGTGTCGGCCCACCTCGCCGCGTGCCACAGCAGCTTACGCAGCGTCATGCCGTACTGCGTGCCGCCGCTGATCTCCGCCAAACCGTTTGCATCTTTGACTCCGTGCTCCGAATCCAAAGGCGCGCTCATCACTGCCCAACCACCGTTGACCGGGCCGAGTCGGTGATCGTCATCGATGAACACGTTGTCGTAGAACACGGCGTTGGTGCGCTCACCACCGAGGGTATGGACCGGCTGAATCTCGATACCCGGACCGTCCAACGGCACCAGGAATACGGTGATGCCCCGATGCTTGGGCGCTTCCGGATCGGTGCGCGTCACCAGCATGCTGTACTGGCAGTTGTGTGCACCCGTCGTGAACATCTTGGCGCCGTTGATCACCCAACCACCCTCGACCCGCGTCGCCCGAGTCCGCACACCTGCCAGGTCGGAACCGCCGTCCGGTTCGGTGTAGCCCAGGCAGATCTTGGTGTGTCCCGAGGCGACGCCGGGAAGGACCTTGGCTTTGAGAGAGTCGTTACCGTGCGCACGCACCACCGCGACGGTCATTCCGGTAGTCGCGATGGTCACGTTCGGCAAGTTGTGGCGATCGAGTTCGAGTTGCAGAATGTGTGCGCGCACTTCGTCCAGTTCCGCACCCCCTTCGGCCTTCGACCATCTCGGCATGATCCATCCGCGCTGTCCGAGCGCTTCGTGCACAGCCTGATTGTGGCCGGATCCTGTGCGCTCCTCCTCCTCGTGCACCGCCCTGGTCACGTGCTCGTCGAGGAAGGCGTCGACCTCCTTCCAGAAGTCGAGCTGTCCGGCGTCGAGATCGATTACTCCGAAATCCATAGTGGTCCTCGTTTCAGATGTGCGGAGTCGCCGGCAACGACTCGGCGATGGTCAGCAGGTCTTCGATCGGGCGCTGGGCCAGCAGCGGCCACCCCTTCGCCCGCCTGAAATGCAGCGTCATGTCCGACTCGTTGGTGAATCCGAATCCGCCCTGCACGTGTGTGCCCACCGTGGATGCCTTCACCGCCGCGCGCGATGCCGCAACGAATGCCATTGAGACCAGCGGCTGCGCGGACTCGGGTTCGTACTCCTCGAACCAGGCGGCTTTGCGCACCAGGTTTCGCGACGCCTCGGCGAGGGTCGCAGCATCGACCAGAGAGTGGGAAATTGCCTGGAAGGTGCCGATGAACTGCCCGAACGCAACTCGGCTACTCGCAAACTCGACGCCCAGCCGTACGGCCGACGAGGCCGACCCCGCTAACGCGCCCGCGGTCAGCAGCTTCCAGATGCGTTCTGCTCGCGAATAGGCACGCGTTGCCTCGCGTCCCTCAGCGAGGACTGTTCGGTCCTCTGCCCGCAGGTCCCATCGGCCCACCGGCGCACCGGCGACGTTCGGCTCGGTCGGGACCTCACCCAAGCGTCGTATGACGACGAGCTGGTCCCCATCGAGGGCCAACACGAGGTCAGCGACGGCACCGGCGGGCACCAGCTGATGGCGCTGCTTCTCGACAGGGTGCAGCGCGACTGTACCGGTACTCGACCCTTCGAGCACCTGAGCCAGCAGCTCCTCGGCCACCGCCCCGTCGAGATCGGCGAGGAGCAGTGCAGCGACTGCGGCCTCGACAAAGGGAATCGGCGCGAGCGTCTTGCCGCATTCCTCTGATACCAGGACGAGATCGACGAGTGTCGCGCCGTCGCCGCCGCGGCTCTCCGGCACTCCCATCGTCACGACTCCGGTTGCCTGCGCCTTTTGCCACAGGGCCTTATCGAAGCCTGTCGGCTCGGCCGCCCGGACGACCGAGCTGGGTGATAGCCGCGTGAAGAAGTCCGCGAACGTCTCCTGCACCGCCAGTTGTTGTTCGTCCAGTGAGTAATCATTGCGCCGCAAGGTGTATTGATGTGAATCCGCCACCAGAAGCCCCGTTCTCGAGTATCTTCGTAAGTTATGAACTCTGATTCAATCAGATGAAGAGTAGTTTCAGAAGCTTTTTCGGCAAGCAGTCCGAGACATATCCCGGCATTGCTCGCCAGAGCTGGGTGAACTACCGTTCAAATTGCTGCAACCATGCCCGGGCCCGGCCTTCCGGCCCGCATCGAAAAGAGGGACCGTGAACGAACCTGTAATCGTCAGTGCAGTCAGAACACCCGTGGGCACGGCAATGAAGGGGACCTTGCGCAACACGCCCGCCGAGACGCTCGCGACGCACATCCTCGTCGAAGCCGTGCGCCGATCGGGCTTCGAACCCGACGCCGTGGACGATGTGATCTTCGCTGAATCGATGTACGGCGGAGGCGACCTCGCGCGATACGCTGCGGTGGCCGCGGGCATGGTTTCGGTGCCGGGACTCGCGATCAACCGGCACTGCACAGGTGCACTGTCGGCGGTCGGTATCGCTGCGGCATCGATTCGCGCCGGAATCGACTCGGTCCTGGTGGCAGGCGGAGTCCAGTCGACGTCGATGATGCCGAAGAGCGCCTGGCGCATCCCAGGTACGGAAGAGACCGAAACCCGTATCGCCCCGACGTTCCCCTACACCGAGGACGCCAAGGACGACACGACCCTGTCCGTCGGCTGGAACATCGCCCAGAAGTACGGCCTGAGTCGCGAACAGATGGATGCGTGGGGCGTTCGATCGCACCACCGTGCGGTCGCGGCAATCGACGCAGGAAAGTTCGACGACGAGATCGCCCCCATCAAGGTGACGCTTCCGGACGGTTCGGTCGTCGATTTCGCCGTCGACGAGCATCCCCGTAGGATCACGTCCCTCGAAAAGGCCGCGGCCGTGAAGCCCGTCCATCCCGAGATCGAGGGATTCTCCATTACCGCCGCCAACGCGAGCGGATCGAACGACGCAGCTGCTGCGTTGACCCTCACCAGCGCCGAGAACGCTGCTGCGAACGGCATCGAAAGCCTTGGTACGGTGCGCGGCTGGACGTCGGTCGGCGTCAATCCGCAGTACACCGGCGACGGCGCCCTCGCGGCGATCCGCAAGATACTGTCCCGCAACGACCTGTCGGTCAGCGATGTCCACCTGTGGGAGATCAACGAAGCCTTCGCCTCTGTTCCCGTAGCCGCGTGCCAGGAGTTCGGCATCGACGAAGAACTCGTCAACATCTACGGCAGCGGCTGCAGCCTCGGACATCCGATCGCCGCAAGCGGCGCACGCATGCTCGCAACGCTGACACACGAGCTTCGTCGCCGTGGTGGCGGAATCGGAGTCGCCGCAATGTGTGCAGGCGGTGGCCAGGGCGGCGCAGTCGTCGTCGAAGTACGTTGACCTCCATCATCGATACCCCGTAATTTCCAGACAGGAATCTCATGGCCAAATCACTACTTCTTGCGTGGTCCAGTCCGACCTCCCCGGAATCGCAGCAAGAATTCGACGAGTGGTACGACAACACGCATGTCCCCCAGATTCGCGAGGCAGTCCCCGCGATCACCGGAGCGACCCGATACCGCCTGTCAGACCCGGAGGGAACCGATACCAGCAGGTTTCTCGCTGTGTACGAGGTCGACGATGCCGATGTCAGTCGAGCCGGTTCCCTACTGATGGATGCAGTGAAAGCCGGCCGAATCGACTTCACGACAACTATGGACATGACCGGCAATCCCCCGGTGATGCAGTGGTACATCCAGCACTCGTGACCATCCGCCATCTACAAGAGGAGTTAACATGCAGTTGAAAGACACGTCCGCGTTGGTGTGCGGTGGCGCAGGGGGTTTCGGTGAAGCGACGGTGCGACGGTTGGTCAGCGCCGGGGCACACGTCGTCATCGCCGATCTGGCCGACGAGAAGGGCAAAGCCCTCGAAGCCGAGCTAGGCGGCAAGGTACGATTCCTGAGCACCGACGTCACGAGCGAGGACTCGGTCCAGGCGGCCGTCGACGCAGCCGGTGAGGAAGCTCCTCTGAGATCGACGGTCATCGTTCACGGCGGACCCGCGGCAGCTCGGCGCATCGTAAGCCGTTCGGGCGCAACAATTCCACTCGAAGTGTTCCGTCGGACGGTCGACATCTTCCTTACCGGAACATTCAACGTCATGAGTCGTGCAGCGGCCGCGATGGCCAAGACCGAACCCGTCGACTCCGACCAGCGTGGAGTGATCGTCTCGACCGCGAGTATCGCAGGGTTCGAGGGCCAGGTCGGCCAGTCCGACTACTCGGCAGCCAAGGGCGGCGTGATCGGCTTGACGCTGACGGCCGCGCGGGATCTCGCTCCCATGGGTGTGCGCGTCATGTGCATCGCACCCGGCACGTTTTTCACTCCGGCCTTCCAGATGGAGGAGGCAGACGCACAAGCCAAATATGGCGTCGGCGTTCCCAATCCAAAGAGAATGGGCCACGTGAACGAATATGCGCGGCTTGCCCAAGACATCATCGAGAACGACTACTTGAACGGCACCGTCATCCGTATCGACGGGGCACTACGGTTCAATATCTGATTTTCACAACAGACGAAAGGTACTCGATGGCTCAGCATATCGCTCGCGAGGGAGTCGGTCATTCGGTCGCACGGCTACTGCTTCGCGCAGCAGTCGGTAGCACGATGGTCGCCCATGGCGTCAAGCACGCACGCAGCCTCGACGGCACCGCGGGGTGGTTCGGTTCCATCGGTTTCGAACGTCCCACGTTGCAGGCCAGGGCGAGTGCGGTCGTGGAGATCGGCGCAGGGGTCGCGCTGGCCGCCGGTGCCGCGACACCGCTTGCTGCAGCCAGCGTAGTCGGCGTCATGGGTGTTGCCGCTCGCTCGGTTCATGCCGAGAACGGATTCTTCATCACCTCCGAAGGATGGGAGTACGTGATGAATTTGTCTGTCGCCGCGGTCGCTCTGGCCGGACTCGGTCCGGGGCGGTGGAGCCTCGATGAGGCGCTCGGTGTGAATGGCCTGATCACGGGTGGGCGAGCGGCTGCGGTTGCCGCAGGCCTCGGAGCAGGCGCGGCGCTGGCTCAGCTCGCCCTGTTCTACCGCGCGCCGGCCTCGGCCTGACGTTCGAGGCGAGTTCCTTCCGCCCCAAGCTTGGGCCACCGCGTCTAAATTCCCCGGCGCGGTGGCCCAATCCATGTGTCGCCCAACCTATATGGAACACAGCAAAGAACCCGCCGGGTCCGTACCCGGCGGGTTCTTTCGCTTCTCGAAGGGACTTAGAAGTCCATTCCAATCCTGATCGTCTTGACCTGCTGGAACTCGTGGAGTCCCTCGATGCCACCTGCTCGACCGGCGCCACTCTGCTTGTATCCGCCGTAGGGGCTCTGCGGACCCAGGTCGCTGTGGCGATTCACCCACACCGATCCGGCTTCCAACTTGCGTGCGACGCGGTGCGCCCGTCCGACATTCTGCGTCTGAATGAACGCATTCAGGCCGTAGACGCTGTCGTTCGCCAGAGCGATCGCCTCTGCCTCGTCGGCGAACGGAATGACCGACACCACGGGACCGAATGTTTCGATCTGCGCCAGCGCGGACTTGTTGTCCACACGTGAGAACACCGTCGGTTCGAGATAGTACCCGGACGCAAGATCCCCGCCGAGTCGCTTTCCGCCGGTGACGAGTTCGCCCGCCTTCTCATCGACCGCGCGGTCGATCACGCCGAGAATTCGATTGGTCGCCGCTTGGCTGACGACCGGCCCGACGATGGTCGACGGATCGAACGGATCGCCGATCTTCGCCGATTCCACCGCGCCGATGAAACGCTCCATGAACGCGTCGTAGACCGTGTTCTGGACGAAGATGCGCGACGAGCACGCGCAACTCTGGCCACTCTGTCCGACGGGACCCTGAAACGACATCGTCACAGCAGCGACGTCCAGGTTCGCGTCGTCGAAGATCAACGCCGCCGACTTGCCGCCCAGTTCGGTTGCCACCGGAGTGAGGTTGTGTGCTGCCGCGGTGATGATCTTCTGCGCTGTCGAGCCGCCGCCGGTGAAGTGGATCTTCTTGACACCGGGATGACGGACCAACGCCTCCCCGCCTTCCGGGCCAGACGGAAGCACGTTGACGAGCCCAACAGGTAGACCGGCCTGCACGCACAGTTCACCGAATCGCAAGGGTGTGAAGGGAGATATCTCCGACGGCTTGAGAATTACGGCGTTTCCAGCGGCCAGGGCCGGTGCGACGTTGAGGCCGACGACGACGAGTGGACCGTTCCACGGAGCGATGATACCCACTACTCCGTAGGGTTCGTGCTCGATCAGATTGACATCGAACTTGTCCGCCACCGGGGTACTAGAACCGTTGGCCTTGTCGACGTAGCCCGCGTAGTAGCGAAAGAACTTCTCCGCTAAGCCGGCGTGCGCCGCCGACATCATTGTCGGAACTCCGAAGTCGTGCGTGTTCAAACGGCCGAGACGCTCGGCATCGTCACGCAACGCATCAGCCACATTCAGGAGCAGATCACGACGATGCTCGGGGGTGTAGGAGATCCACTCCCGGTGCGCTTCCCATGCAGACTCGACTGCTCGATCCACCTCCGCCTCGCCGGCGATCTCGATGGTCGCGTTGGGCGAACCGGTGCCCGGGAATATATGTTCCAGCGTGCCGCCCGACGATCCGGTGACCCAGTCCCCACCGATGAACAATCCGGTCGGAACATTGTCGGTCGCAGCAAGTGACTGCACTGTCGACGTCATTTGACGGCGAAGCCTGCATCGAGCGGCCACTGGATGCCGGTGATGAACTTGGCCTGGTCGGATACGAGGTACGCGACTGCGTTCGCGATGTCCTCTGCCTCCAGAATGGGAATCGGAAGCGCGTTCTGCATTCCGGCGATCTCGTTGTTGCCACCCGCGGCCGCCTCGGCCATCATCTGTTCCATCGCGGCGTTCTGAGTCATACCGCTGATGACACCGGTCGGGTGAATCGTGTTGACGCGGATCATCTCCGGCGCGAGCTCGAGTGCAAAGTTCTGCATCAGACCCACCACACCGCGCTTGGCGGCCGTGTAGGCGTTGCCACCGGCACTGACCGCCGCCGAGCCCTTGAGCCCGGCCGAGGAGCTGGTGATCACGATGGAACCACCGCGCTTGCCCTCTCGCATGGCGGGCACTGCTGCACGCAGGGTGTGGTAAACGCCGGTGAGATTGGTGTCGATGACGTCGTGCCACGCTTCGAGGAAGTTCTCCGGCTCCGAGCCCATACGCACAATGCCGGCATTGGCCAGAATGATGTCAACTCGGCCGAATTCCGCGAGACCTTCCTGGAATGCGGTGGTGACCTGCTCGTAGTTGCGCACGTCTGCCTTGCGCGCCACCATCCGTCGGCCTTCCTTCTCGACCTGACGAACGGTTTCTTCCAGGTCAGTCTCGGTGGCGTTGGGGTAGCCCATCGATTCGATATCTTCACAGATGTCGATTCCGATAATGTCCACGCCCTCACTAGCGAGCCGAACCGCGTGCGCGCGCCCCTGGCCGCGTGCGGCCCCGGTGATGAAGGCGACGTGTCCTTCCAATCCTGACATTTCGAGCTCCTTCTCGGCAGATATTGCCGTTTCTACAGTTATCGTTTCTCGACGGCTACTGCATGATTGCGGGTGAACTATTACTGGCTGATCGCGAGCTGACCGAGGCGTTCCAGGGCTTCATCTGCCGTCACCCGGAGCGCCTCGCCCTTGGCGAATCCCGAGTAGACCGAGAACTGGAGGATCAGTTCTTCCATTTCTTCCCGCGTGATATCGCCGGACTCGAGCGCCGAACCGACATGAGACTTCATCGGAAGTGCGGAGTCGCACACCGCAACTGACGCCACGGTGATGAACCGGCGGTCGCGTCGCGACAGGCCTGGACGCTGCCAGACGTGCCCGAACACGAAGTTCAGAATGCCCGCGTGAATGTACGGAGTCACCGGAGGCGGAGCCGGAATGCAGTTCACCTCGGCGAAACTCTTGCCACCGCGTTCGAGGCGCTCGGTCCAGTCGTTCGCCCCCAACTGGTCGTTGTTCGGTACGGAATAGGGTTCCACCTTGATGCCGCGCTCCTGGTGGATGCGCGCCCACTGCTGGTGAATGACGCCCTCGATGTGCGACGCCTTGGGCCAGCCGTTGTAGACGGCGAAGTGCAGCACGAACTCGAACATCTCGTCGATGGTCATATCGCCGCTGGCAAGCGCGGCATAGACATGGTCGTCGATCGGCTTCAACGAATCGGCTGCGCCGACACTTGTCAAGGTCACCCACCGGCGGTTTCGCCGACTCAGGCCCGGACGCGACCACACCTCGCCGAAGACGAAGTTCTCCGTCGCACTGGTGAAGGGGTCGGCGGCGTCCTCGAACGGCCTGACCATGACCTCTTGAAAGGTCTTCGCCGCTTCTTGGTTCATGTGCTTCTGTCTCACTTTCCGTGCAGCTGCCGTGCAGCCGGACGATTGCCTTGGGAAAGGCCTACATTGACGCCGATTACGCGTTCGGCGGCGACTGGCCGGGAGACGGACAGATCCGTTTGGGGTCCGCTGTATCTGTACTCAGTTTCATGAACGTACGTTCATTGGTGTGAAGGCTATCACATCCACCCGGCAATGAACCCGTTTCGCATCATCGAACTTCGCTGCTCCAGATATGCCAAACACGGACTTGGCCAGGACATCTGGCGTTGCGGCACCCGAAAGGCAGCGACATCGACTTCCGGTGCAGCTACGCCGTCACTTCGGCGCCGAGCGGCAGCGTGGACCCGATCGTTTTCGTCTCGAGGTAGGACGCGAAACCCTCTGGACCGCCCTGCCGTCCCACGCCACTCGCCTTGAATCCGCCGAACGGTGCGTCGGCGCCCGAATAGTTGCCGCCGTTGATCGCCAACGTCCCGGTGCGGACCGACCGTGCGATCGACATTGCACGCCCCGCCGACGCCGTGAAGACCGATCCCGATAGCCCGTAGCGGCTGTCATTGGCGAGGCGCACCGCGTCCGCGTCGTCATCGAAGGGTGTGACGGCCAGAACCGGACCGAAAACCTCCTCTTGCGCCAGTTTCGACGAATTGTCGACACCGACGAACAAGGTCGGCTGCACCCAGAAGCCCTTGTCGAAGTCACTGCCCAGCCCGTCGGGAACTCCACCGCCCACAACGAGTTCCGCACCAGCTGAGCGCGCCGCACCGATCATGGCCATGATGTTGTCGCGTTGACGTGCGCTGGCCACAGGTCCACAAAGGGTATCGGCCTTTCGTGGATCTCCGACGGGCAGAGCCGCGTACACGTGACCGAGCATGGCGACCATCTCGTCGTAGATCGACCTGTGGACCAGGAACCGACTCGTACCGGCGCAGACCTGGCCGGCGTGGAAGCACGCACCTGCCGCACTGCGCGCCGCCATCGCGAGGTCGGCGTCGTCGAGCACGATCGCCGCACTCTTTCCGCCCAATTCCAGCAGCGTCCGCTTCATAGTCGCCGCGCCCTCGCGGGCGATGAGCCGGCCCGTCGCCGTTGAACCGGTGAACGAGATCATGTCGACGCGGGGATCCGAGACCAAAGTCTGTGCAACAGTGACGTCATCGGTCGTCACGATGTTGACCACGCCCGGCGGAATGTCCGTCTTTTCGGCAATCAGCCGTCCGACGCGCGTCGCGTTCCATGGCGTTTCGGGCGATGCCTTGACCACCACGGTGTTGCCGGTCGCCAACGCAGGTGCGAGCTTGCTGATGAGAATTTCGAACGGGAAGTTCCAGGGCACGATCGCACCAACCACTCCGACAGGCTCCTTGAAGACCCACCGTTGCGAGGTCGACCCGAGGGTGTTTGAGTCGGCAATCCGACGTTCGAAGCCGAACCGTCCGATTTCGTCTGCTACCCACGGCAGTGTGTCGTCGATGGGCCAATCCAATTGCGAACCGTAGGTGGACATCAGCGGGGCGCCGACCTCCTCGATCAGTTCGCGTCGAAATTCTTCACGCTCACAGTCCAGGGCGGCGCGGAGCTGACGCAGTGCGCGCTCGCGAAAGCTGCGATCGGTTGTCCACGAACCGGTGTCGAACGCGTTCCTGGCTGCAGCGATAGCATCATCCATGTCGGCGGCCGACGCGTTGGCCACGACACCCGCTACCTCACCCGTTGCCGGGTTCAGAACCTCGAACACTCTTTCCTGCGCGGCGTCTCGTAGCTTCCCGTCGATCAACATTCGGCGTTCATGCTCGATCGGAGCCGGTTGTCTTACTTCACTATCGGACATCAATTTATTCTCCGGACTCAGTACTGCGTGGTGCCGGCGTCGACGGCGAATGTCGTGGACGTGACGTACCGCGCTTCGTCGCTCGCCAGGTACAGGACAGCATTCGATTGATCGATCGGCTCGCTGATCTCGATCGGTAGAAGGTTCATCGTCATGGGCCCCAGGCGTGGATGCCGACCGATGAAGTCGGTCATCGACTCGCCGAGCCCAGTCACCATGGTCGTGGCGACGCCTGTCGGGTGCAGCGTGTTGACCCGGACGTTGTGCTCAGCCAATTCGGTGGCGAACGCGCGCATGATGCCGACGACGCCGTGTTTGGCAGCGACGTACGGATTGAGGAAGGGTTGCCCTTTGAGACCTGCAGCAGAACTGGTGAGAATCATCGATCCGCCGCCGCTGTTGATGACGTGTTGGGCGGTCGCCATCACGGTATTCCATACGCCGGTCATGTTAGTGGCGATGGTCTCGTTCCAGATGTCTGTCGTGCCGTTCTGCCACTCGTGCATGATCATGATTCCGGCGTTGGCGCACACGATGTCGAGACGGCCGAACTCGGCCACGCCCTCATCTACGACTTTCTTGACACTCTCCAGATCGCGAACATCGCCTTTACGGGCGATGATTCGCCGATCGAGGCTCTCGACCAGTCGAACGGTCTCGGCCAGGTCGTCCTCGGTGGCCCCCGGATACGGCACGTGCGCAAGCGGTTCCATCAGGTCCAGCGCGATGATGTCGGCGCCCTCCTCTGCCAGACGAACCGCATGACTTCGGCCCTGACCGCGTGCCGCGCCGGTAATGAATGCAACTTTGCCCTCTACTCGTCCAGCCATTTTCGTGCACCTCTCGCTTCACCTAGGACCTCGCCGGCCGGGAAGTCCGATTGCGAGCTTAAGCTTTACTGAACGATTTCAGTAAGGAATCGAGAATCTACTTCACCCCGAAAATCGCCGCGTCGTACACTGCAGCCATGTCCGCGATCGAACCCATGCAGCCGAGTCGCCGGCGGCGCCGAGGCTCTCTCACTCAGGAGCGAGTTCTCGCGGCCGCGTACGCACTTGCCGAGGAGCACGGCCTTCCCGCGCTCACCATGCCCGATCTGGCACATCATCTCGATGTCGGCGTAACCGGCCTCTACTGGCACTACCGCACCAAGGACGACCTGATCCGCGCCATGAGCATGCCTGCCATGACACGCCTGGACAGTCTGATGATCCGACCCACCGACGAGAACCCGAACGAGTGGAGACAGTTCCTAAGTTCCTACTTCCATCGTCTGCGCACGGTGTACAACGACAACCCGGTCCTCGCCGACATCATGCTGATGCGCCCGTCACCACACGAATCCGAGGCGGTGACACTCGCCTACACGGCCGTGGACACGGTCGTCGAGTACTTGGTCAGCGCCGGGTTCTCACACGAGACCGCATGGTACTTGTTCTGCACCGCACTATATTTCACGCAGTCCGCTGTCATCGCCGAGCGGGCGAGGGCTCGGTACGGCGCACCCCTCGGCTGGCTTCAGGACAGCAACCGTGTGCAGGAGCAAGGTTGGTCAACGCTGGCCGCTTTGACCGCAGGCGGGGACGTCGATCTCGATATGACCGGAGACCGCGCCTTTCGGGCCGGTATCGACCTGATCATCGGCGGTGCGGAGCCCGAGTCACCCTGCACCCGTCCCGACGCCCTGCCGTAGTACCTCGTCAGGCAAAGCGGGGTGCTCCTCGAGATGCGCTACAGATTTTGGAATGAACGCAGCACAATGGCAGCGCACGTAACGGCAGCGACGAGTCCGCACCCGATGGCCAAATCGAAACCGGCAGCACTCGGCACCGCGATGCCAGCGACCGTCGTCGAGGACCGGGTCAGAATCATGGCGATGACTGCTGCCGCGAAACTTGTTCCGAGACCTCGCATCAGCGTGTTGAGACCGTTGGCCGCACCGGTTTCTGTCTCGGGGACTGCTGCCATGATGAGCGTTGGCATGGCGGCGAATCCGAGGCCTATCCCCACCCCGATCAGCAGATTGACAAGGACCACATGCCAAACAGCAACGTCGAAGAACACTGCGCCGCTGTATCCCACTGCAATGATCACACCACCTGCAATCAGAAGCGGCTTGGCTCCGATTCTCCGTTCCAGCCGACCCGCGACAGGTGACATTGCGAGCATCGCCAAACCAGCCGGCATGAGCACAAAACTGGCCTGTTGCAGAGTGAGCCCCATGCCCCCGGTTGCGACCGGAAGCTGTAGGAGCTGAGGAAAGACGATACTGGAAGAAAACAGCGCGAAACCCATTGCCACGGAGGCCAAGTTGGTTACCAGCACCGGGGAACGAGCGCTGACACGAAGGTCGACCAGAGGATTATCAACCCGCAGTTCGAACCAGCCCCACGCGAGAAGAACACACGAACCGCCGATCAGACAGCCGAGCGTGTAGACCGAATTCCAACCCCAATCATTACCCCTCGATACTGCGAGCAACAACCCGACCAGGCCCACCGACAAACCAAGAACGCCGACCAGATCAAGCCTGCCGCCCGACACCTTCACACTGGGGGGAACGACTGCCACGACGAGAACGAGCGACAGGACGCCGATACCTGTTGCCACCCAGAACAACACGTGCCAGTCGAAATGCTCGGTCACGAATGCGCTCAGCGGCAGCCCGAGTGCGCCACCTACCCCCAGCGTCGCACTGACGAGAGCGATGGCCGATCCGAGTCGCTTCGGAGGAATGGTGTCGCGAAGTATCGAGATACCCAGCGGGATAACACCCATGCCGGTTCCCTGTAGGCCTCGCCCGACAATCAAGGGCACCACGGTGAACGAGAGCGCGGCGACGATGGATCCGGCGACGAGCAGCGTGAGTAGCACGATGGCCACGCGACGCTTTCCGTACATGTCACCGAGCTTGCCTGAAATCGGCGTGCAGATCGCAGAGACCAGCAGGGTGATCGTGACAACCCAAGCCGTGCTGGCTCGACCCGCGTTCAACAACTCCGGTAGCTCCGATTGGATCGGGATCACGATCGTCTGCATGAATGATGCGCCCATACCTGCGAACGCAAGCGCTGCGATAATCACGCCGGGTCTGCGGTGCAGCGTGCTCACCGTCCCCTCGAATTTGGTTGCCGTACGCGGCAAACCTAATATTTGTTCCCGACGGTAACATTCTTCGCTTTGCGCATCAAGATCGCGAGAATGACCGTTACCCTTGCCGAGCAATCCCCTGTATCAAACCCTTTCGGCAGAGATCCATCGCCACCTCCTTACCGAAGCGATGCACCACGTGAGCTGGCCACATCAGGTCTCGGACACATCTGGCCAATAACGCAGACGACGGCGACGGATCCATCCCTCCAGCGTGCAACTGCCCCGAACGAACCCCATTTGTGACAACCTTGAGCAGTTGCTTGGCTCTCCGCTCGTGTGGAACCCACTCGGCATTTCCCGAGGCAGGTGCAATAACTCTCAAATAAGAGGACTGAATTTCAAATTCGTCGCGGAAGGTTTCGACGACATTGACGTTCACCCAGGCGAGTGCGTCGATCTTCTCGACTGCGGTCGACTCGGATTCGACGACCGCATCGTAGGCCTTTGAGACACACGCCTGGTAAGTGCTCATGATCGACAGCAACAGGCCGTGCTTGGACTCGATGACGCGATAGATTGCGCCAGGGCCCACCCCTGCCGCGCTGGCGATATCGCGTACAGTCGTGGCTTCGAACCCGCGCCTGGCGAACTCTGTTCGCGCTGCACTCTGTATCAACTTCAGCTTGTCGCCGACGGACTCATCGTCCGCTTCGTTCCAAGAGGCGATTTCGCGCTTCGCCGCCGCCATTGCGGCCGAGCGATCCAATCCTGAGCCATGCTGGTCGAGAACTGCGATTCCGCCTAACACCAAGTTGGCCAGAATTTCTGCTGTTGCTCTTGGATCGTCATTCTCGTGCAAGACACCGAGGCCGACGCCTTGCATGAAGATGTAGAGCCCTTCCGCGAGAACCGCGAGGTCGATATCTGCCGCGAAGTCCCCCGCCGCACGCCCCTGCGCCAGAATTTCGGTGATAGCCAGACCGATTTCTGGCGGTTGACCGCTTGCCAGCGTTGCGAACTCGACACCGGCATTCGTCGGCGGCTCGTAACGCGTGAAGTGAGTCGCCGCGCGGTGGCGGACACTCAGATCGGCCACCGCGCAGGCGAGTTCGACTATCTGGTCGGCTGCGGGCGGATGACCCTCGGCGTAGGCCTTCGCCATGGCCCGAGCCCCCACATCGGCAGCTTCCGCCCGAAAGCGCCTCAACAGTTCGACCATGAGCGCCTCCTTGGAGGCAAAATGGTGATACAGGCTGCCTGGCAAAATTCCGCAAGCGTCCGCAATATCCTTCATCACCGTCGAGGCGTAACCGGAATGTGCGAAGACTCCAGCCGCGGTATCGAGAATCTGCTCGCGACGGGCTCGATCTCCGGACGCAGGCGCCGAATCGCGGCCATGGTCCACAGATTCGTCGATCATCCGCTTTCAACCATCCCTTCCAGGGAACCCTTTACACCTCCGGAAGACTGTACACAGGCACCCAGCTACGTTTGCGCATGTGAGCGCTCGCTCCTGCTGGCGTCGAGCCGAATACCTGCACCCGACTGCACTTGTAATCCACATCACAGGCCGCTACCTTGGGAACAAACCTTTGGTTCCCGCTTTTTCGGCTCGTGCATCGCTACCAGCCCTACATCGCTACCAGCCCAAGACTACCCTGGCCCGAGAGGAACAAATCGGAATGTCGCTGACCGACTTGACCCCCACCGAACTAGAATTCGAACCCGACAAGTACGCATCCGGGGCGAACCCACCCGAAGTACAAGCGAAAGTGCCGTGTCCCGTGGTCGACGGGCTACGGATTCCGCGAGATCGCTACGTCGACAAAGACCACTACGAAGCCGAGCGGAAAGTGTGGTTGCATTCATGGCAGATGGCCGCTCGTGTGGAGGAAATACCCGAAGCCGGCGACTACACAGAGTACGAAATCGTTGGCAACTCCGTACTGATCATCCGTCAGACAGACGGTTCAATCAAAGCGCTGCACAACGCATGCCGCCATCGCGCAACCGAACTGGCGAAAGGCTGCGGCCGGCTTCCGGGCGGCCAGATCGTGTGCCCGTTCCACGGCTGGCGTTGGAACCTTGATGGATCGTCGTCATACGTGTTCGGCGACGCGGCGTTCGACGCGCGGACTCTCGCAAAGTCCGAACTTGCACTGCGTGAATGCCTCGTCGAGGTTTGGGCAGGGATGGTCTTCATCAACTTCGATCGAAATGCTCGCCCGCTTCACGAGGAACTGTCGCCGGCAAAGGAAATTCTGGACGAGGCAGGCGTCGGGAATCTCCGTGTGAAGTGGTGGAAGCAGGTGGTCCTCGACGCGAACTGGAAGATCGCAATGGAGGCGTTTCTCGAGGGCTACCATGTCATGCAGACTCATCCCCAGCTGATTCTGAGTGGCACCGAAGAAGAAGCCCTACGCCAGACCTACGGAACCGAATACACCGCGTTCCGCGGCGGCCATGGCCGTTTCCACTCGCCCAGGGGCGAACGCGCGAGCGATTGGGATTACGAAGATTTCATCGAGTCGAATCGTCTACTGGCGCAAGGTCAGGACGCGATGGCACTCGATCGCGAGGTGCAAATCTTCGAGGGGATGCGGAACAAGGCGCAGGGAACGACAGCCGAGAAGGTTGCTGCGGCTATCGGAGCACTCTTCGAATACGCAGCAGGAGCTGGCATTCCGATGACTCCGCCAACTCCGAAAATCAATTGGGGCGGTGAAATTTTCGTGTTCCCGAACTTCTTCATCTTTCCGATGTTCGCCAACGCCCTGTCTTACCGGGTACGGCCACACCTCGACGATCCGGAGAAATGCATCTTCGACGTGTGGTCGTTGATGACCTACCCTGTCGGTCAGGAACCCGAACGCGCCGAACTTCGCGGCGTATTCGACAAGGATGACACAGAGAACTGGGGACTGATTCCCCGTCAGGACTTCTCGAATATCGAACGTCAGCAGCGCGGTCTCAAATCCATGTCTTACGAGGGTCATCGCCTGTCCCCCACCGTGGAAAGCACCATTACCAATATGCACGAAGAGATCGACCGCGTCATCGCTGCCCACAGCTGACTGTCGACGGGAATCGATCGCAACACTCCGCACGCTGTGACCTCGATCCTGCGAATCTTCCCGCCGGGTAGAGGTCACGTCGGGAACACCACTTACGTTGTGCCACAGTAATACGACGACCGAAACAGGCATACGTGATCGCACCTTGACCTCTGTTGTGATCCGCGCCGCCGCAGCTGCCATTCGAGAACAGACATCCGGCTCAACCGCGTTCTCGTGCCCGGCTACCTAGGCATCTTCAATGACAGCAAAGGATATTTCCTGATGCGTGAAGACATTTCGATCACCAAACCATCGCCTGTATCGGACAGCGGCGGGTGGACCTCACAGCTCGTCATGACGACACTGTTCCTGGCGATGGTCCTGGAGGCTCTCGCTCTCGGCTCCTCCATGGTAACCATCGGGCTGCCGAGCATCCTGAAGGAATTTCCGACAGATCAGGGCGGCTGGCTGCTGACGACCTATTACCTCGCGGGAGCCGTCGCCGCGCCGGTACTCGGCAAATTCTCCGATATCTACGGCAAGCGCAAGGTGCTGCTCCTGACGCTATTGGCCTCCTGTGCAGGAGCTGTCATCTGTGCTCTTGCCGTCAACTTCCCGATGCTCATCGCAGGCCGAGCCTTGCAAGGCGTCATCATGGCGTCGATCTCATTATCGTATTCACTGATTCGCGATACGTTTCCGTCCAAACCTGCCGCGATCGCCGCAAGCATCACTGTCACAGGCATGGGCGCGTTCTCCATCGTCGCCCCATCATTGATTGGTTGGCTCGTCGACAATTGGGGTTTTCGTGGGATGTTCTGGTTCGATACGGCCTGGATGGGTGCCCTCGCTGTCGCAATCCTGCTCGTCGCCAAAGAGTCTCCACTTCGCCGTGATGCGAATCCGGATCTCCTCGGAGCGCTGTTCCTGGCGGCAGGTGTCGTTCCCTTGCTCGTCTGGGTGAGCATGAGCCGAACCTGGGGATGGATGTCAGCACAGGCGCTGATTGTCGCAGCGGTAGGTGTCGTGTCAATGATTCTGTTCTACAGCCACACCAAACGATCGAGCGACCCGATCATCAACTTGGGACTCTTTCGCGGCAAGCAACTTCAGTTCGCGACGCTCACGGGTGCCACCGGGTACGCACTCGCTGGGACAGCTGGCACGATTCTACCGTTGATGGCAACTGCGCCCGAGGGCACGCTGGGTTACGGTCTCGGGTTCACCACATCGCAATACTCCTTCATTGCAACACCATTCGCACTGTGCACTGTGTTGGCAGGCGCCGTCTTGGGCACCTTGGTGTCCAAGGGGCGCCATCCACAAGTTTTCATGGCGCTCAGTATGACTCTGTGGCCGATCGGCCTCGTGTTGCTAGCATTTCGCAACGACACGCTCGTCGACCTCGTCATGGCGGCCCTAATCTTGGGAACAGGAGTGGGTTTGGCCAACGGATCGGTGCCCAATCTCGTGATCAGAGCCACCCCCCCTGATGACCAGGGTTCGACCTCCGGCGCAGTACAGCTCTGCCAGACGGGTTTCGGCGCCGTGATCCCTGTGGTTATGTTCGCGGTACTCGCACGTTACGCCACCATAACTCCCTCCGGTATTCAGTATTCCGAGGATGGGTTCCGCATCTGGTTGCTGATCGCGGCCGGCTTCGCAGTCGTCGTCCTGATCGTGGCCCGAACACTCTTATGGGATCGAAACAAGACCACCGCGCCGGTTCAGGCTGAGAGCGGTAGCGGAAAATTTTCGACCGGTTCCGCCGTCGAACCCGGACCTGAGGCCGGATTGGCGCCGCGAATACCGTGAACTGGACCGATCGAACTACGACTCATGAACGGAAGTATTTGATGCCAGCGGCAGTGATCCGCGTAGTCGTCGACCCTAGCGGGCGACTCAAGGACGACGACTACCGGAACGGTCTTCACCATCTGAGGTCCAAAGGACTTGATGTGGTTGCCACACCGAGCATCTCGGTCGATCCCCATCGCCACGAGATTGAATTGATCGTCGACGACGATGGACGCGGTCCTGCCACCGATGAGTACCTCGCCGAGTGTCTGACGGCGTTCGGAGTCAAGCCTGCACTCGGTGTCATCACATACATCAGTCGTGGGACCGAGAACGACGCCCGTGGCGTTCTCGCCAGGTTCGGAGTGTCCGGCACCGTGGTGCGCACGATCGAGAGCGACGAAGAAGTCTTCACCGTCTCTTTGTCCCAAGAAACCCGTGGCCAGGTCGCTGAGAGCCGTTTGCACACTGCGCTCGAGGCCGCGCTCAATGCTGAGGTGCGGATCATTTCTGCTTAATAGCAGTGTGCGGAGACGATAGAAGGCCGTATCTCCTCTGGCGGCAGGAGATACGGCCTTCTATCGTGACGAGCGAACTACTTGTTCTTCGACGTCGTGTCGATGATCGCATGAACGGGGCAGTCCAGTAGTGCGCGGCGCACACCGTCCTCCTCGCTGATTTCAACGTTACTCTTGCCCGGATACAGTGAGACATAACCCCATTCGTCGACCGAAAATGTTTGCGGCGCATACTCTGCACACATTCCGAACCCGTCACACAGAGTCCGATCCAATCTGATCTCCATGGTTAGCTCCTCACACGTCGTCGGCGGCGTACGAGACACCGTACGGGGGGTAGGACGGGAATTTCCCGGTTTCGCACGAAGGGCAGGCTCCGCGCAAATGAACTTCGACGGAATCAGGAAACTCCCGTAGCAGACTGGCTGCGACATTGGTTGCGCCGTCAAGGGTTCCGCATGCACCGCGTCCACGTAGGAACGTCGACCAGCGCTTCAATCGATCGAGTTCCGCGAGATCAGCGGCTGAATCTCGCAACGATTCGAGTACATTGGCCATCGCCGATGTCCCGTTAAAGCAGGAACCGCACTGCGCCGCGTTTTCACGCCCGAAATACGTCATCACGGCGGCCGAAGTCGCGACCGCACACGTCTCTTCATCGAGGATGATGACAGCACCACATCCTAAACCTGTTCCAGCAGAGGCATACACGTCGTAGTCCAGTGATAGGTCGAGGGCACGGGGACCGATCACGCCAGCAAAGTATCCACCCATCAGGAAACCTCGCACCCCATCGGGATCGATGCCCGACCAGCTCAGAACCTCGCGGAGTGTGACTCCGAACGGAACCTCGCACAGACTTGCTCCGGCGGCGGTCGAGAGCGTCATCAGGAAGGTTCCGGGTGAATTGTCGGTCCCGACGCGGCGATAGCCCTCCGGGCCGAGCTGATGTAGCAGTGCAAGGTTGGCCAGTGTCTCCACGTTGTTCACGAGGGTAGGTAAACCTGCGACGCCTTCCTCGAATGGACGCGGCGGCTTGTCGGTCGGCAGGGCTGGACCGCCGTTGATCGCCTGCACAGCCGCGGTCTCCTCGCCCGCGACATAGGAGGGTTCCACTTGGACGACAGTCACTTGGAGGCCGAAGGATGCATCTCCCCTCAGCTCCTCCAAAGCCTTCTCCACTCGGTCCCGTGCCGGACTGTCCGACAGATACACAACTGCAGTCATGGTCCCGACCACTTGCGCCGCAAGCCGTAGCCCATCGAGTACCAGGTGCGGACGATGACGCAGAAGCCAACGGTCTTTCACCGAGGTCGGTTCACCCTCTTCCCCATTCGCCACCACCACCGAATCACCGGCGGCGGTGCGCACGCTAGCGAGTTTGACAGCCACTGGGAACGCTGCGCCTCCGCGTCCACGCAAGCCCGACGCACTGACGTCATTCAGAAACGCGACCTCGTCGTCCAACTCGCGGTAACCGCCGCGGGAGCGATAGAGCGAGGCATCCTCGTAGTTGTTGCCATCAACGAGGATTCGAGGTTGTATTCCCTTATACACCAGCACATTACGGTTCAGACGGGTACCGATCGACAGTGTCATGTCGGGAGTCCTCTCTCTGTAGCAGTCACGCGATGACGATCACGTCGTCGCCGTCGATCCGGACGGGATAGGTACGAATACTCCACTCGGGCTTGACCGCTGTAGTGCCGGTCGAGAGTTCGAATCCCCATTGGTGCCAGGGGCAGTAGATGAATTCACCCGGGCGAGTTTCCGACTGACCGCCGGCCTGCGACTCGTCGGCGACCGTCTGTCCGCGCGTGCGCCCGCTGCAGAGAGGGCCCCCCTCGTGTGGGCAGTAGTTCGCAATCGCGTAGAACTTTCCGTTGACGTTGTACACCCCGACCCCGTGCCTGCCAATCGGAACAACTTTGTGTTCACCGGGCTCGATCTCGGATACCGTCGCAACGACATGCTCGCGCCCACTCAGTGGCAGCGGAGTGGGTTCGGGCTGGACAAGGTCGGCTACCGATTCCGCAGTCATCAGAATGCTCGCTTCTGGCCTGGAAGGGCCGGTACTTCCTTGGGCAGGTGGAAAAGCTCAATGGCGTTCTGGAACATGATCGCTTCGCGCATATGTTCAGGCATGTGCTTGGCCACCCACCGAGGGTCGTCGAATGTCCAGTGTGGGTAGTCGGACGAGAACAGCAGCACCTTGTCCGCTTCCATCCATTCAAGAGCGTTGGTCAACTCGAGTTTGTCCTCCGGATAGTCCAACGGCTGGGTCGTGAACCAGATATTCGACTTGACGTAGTCCGACGGCTTACGTTTCAGACCCGTCTCCGGCACACCATGCTTGGCATACATTGCGTCCATCCGCCACATCAGCGGCAGAATCCAGTTGAACGCGTGCTCGATGAACACAATCTTCAGAGTGGGGAACCTGTCGAACACGCCGTCGAAGATCAAGCTCATGACCTGATTGGCGGCAAGCATCGAATAGCTGACCATCAAGTCGTGGTTGTAAGTCATGAAGCCGACTGGTGACATCGGCAACTCGTTGTACCGACCTCGACTCAAATGGCATGCGACCGGGATATCGTGCCTTGCGGCCGCGGCCCATACAACATCGTAGCGCGGGTCACCCCACGCCGGTCGCATCTCGGCGTTGATCAATACCTGCGAAAAGTACTCGTGTCCGGCCCACGTTTCGATCTCACGGGCTGCCGCTGCAGGGTCCTCAATGGCGGCGACGATGGATCCTCGAAACCGCCTATGCCAGTTCACCTCGGTGCTCAACCAGCATTCGTCCTGCCACAGATTGGTTGCCACCGCCAGTGCGTGGACTTCCTCCTCCGTTTGCCCCGGGGAACCGTTGGTGGGCCCCAGAATAGCAATATCGGAACCAGCCTCCATGATCAATTGTTGGAACAGCAGATCTGGATCCGAGCCGGCGAAGTTGCCGTCATCGGGGTAGCTGTCGACCCGCATCGCCATCGCGTGTGCGAAATCCGGTGCGTCGTAGTAGACGCCGCTGCCGGCGCCCTCTCCACGCTTGGCAAAGCGCGTCCGAAACGGTTCCGGAATGAACGGTGCAAGCTCCCCGAATTTCGGTGACGGGTGGACATCGGTGTCGACGACTCGGACGGGTGTCGTCGTCGCCAGGTCGAAGGTGGCGTGACGCCGGTTCAATGCGATGGTCATGATGAAGAATCCTTTAGGCTGTCTACAGGGCGAAATTCAGACCCGGGTTAGCTGATCGAGTCCGAACACAGAAATTGCGTTTTCTCCCAGCACCTTTCGCCGTTGCTGCTCACTCCATGCCGTGGGCAGATCCTCAGGGGAGACGAGTTGCCAATCCGGATAGCTCGAACCGAACATGAGCATGTCCTCTTTGCCTGTCATGCGTAGCCACTCTCCGGCGAAATCGGCATCGCCTGGGCCATCCATCAACGAGTGGACGAAGTAGTTGTGCGACAACAGGTAATCACTCGGCATGCGAGGCGCCCACGGAGTCTGCTCGAGATGCGGTCTACCGAACGTGTCCATCCTCCACATAAACGGCGTGAGCATATCCGCGGCTCCATCCGCCCAGATCATCTTCAGCTCCGGGAACTTCTCGAATACACCCTCGGGGATCATGTTCAGCAGGTGCCACACGAAGGTCATGGGCACGTACGCACCATGGTGTGCGTACGTACGCGCGGGGCCCGACGGTGTCGGCGGGTGCGTGATCCCCATTCCCATTTCCCAGTGAACGGCCACCGGAAGACCAGCGTTGCACGCCGCACGCCAGATCGGATCGTAGTACGGACGGCCGTACGGCATCTGGGTCTGTAGAGGCAGCCCGATCTGGACCATCCGTGGATGGTTCTTCCAATGCTCGATTTCGCGGACTGCACCGTCGATATCGTTGGGATTGACCCTGATGGTGCCGCGGAACTGTTGCGCGTAGGTGCCCGACTCAAGCCATCTTTCGGCCAGCATCCTGTTCGTCGCGTTCAGGATTGCCGTGCCGACATGCCAGTCCGGCACATTCGTGGCACCGGACATCGGATGCAGGACCGCGAGGTCGAAGCCCCGTTCGCCGAACAAGTGCGCTCCGGCGAGCTCCGGATCCGAGCCTGGATGCCTGCCATCAGAGCATTGTGTGCCAGTTGCATACTTCGGCCCGATGGGTGCCGCGAGTGCCACGTCGACTGCAGGCCACCCGCGACTCTTGACCGGTTCGGGGAGATAACTCCGCAGGTCCTTGTCGTTCTCGAAGAAGATGTGGGCGCTGGCATCGACCAGAAGACCCGAAGACACGTTCACTTCAGTTGGTCCTTACTCCTATTTTCGATCCCGCTGTCGATGACGACTGCAGGGTTTGGGGCGGTGACGCCCTTCTTCTCCAACACCACTCCGGGACCAGATACCTCGACGCGGCAGGCCAAACGAACCATGCGACTGCGTAGACGCGGCGGCAACAGGGTCCGCATAGCGGTCGTCTCTTCTTCTTTCGCGGGGACGATGTTGATCTCCCCGTCCTTGATACGCACGAAGCACTGCATACATTCGAGTTGGCCATAGCATTTGGTCGGCCAGGAGTAGCCCTGTCGCCATGCTGCCTCGGCTACAGTCTCGTGGGATTTCACATCGATATCGACGTTGGAACCTTCGATATGCACGGACGTCATCGCGTTTCACCCACCGTTGCGGTCTCGTCGACGGCACGTTCGAGTCGAGCGAGCCGATCCTCCAGCCGACCTACAACCTCGAGCAGTGCCAGTACCGCTTTGCGGATCACGATGTCGTCGTTCTTCGCTATTCGCTGCTCGTCCAGGTCTTTCAGGATCGTGACGACCTCAGCCAGGTCCGATGCCACGGACCCGACTGTCACTTCACCGATGGTGTTCGGAATTTGCACGCGGAGCACCTCCCTCATTCGTACGTCAAAACCACGTCCGTCACGACGCCGCCCGGATCGCTTATCCGACCTCGATTTGCCCGATCTCGGTCCCTACCTCGTAGTCCTCGTCTTCCTCGGCGGTACCGTGCCGCAGAATGCCCGAGGCGGGCGCCTCGATTTCGACCTCGACTTTGTCGGTGGCAGCTGTATAGATGGCTTGCTCTTCGACGACCGTTGCTCCATCCTCGACAAGCCAGCTGATGAACGTGGCCTCGGTGGCCGCCATGTTCAGCTTCGGGATCTGTACTGACACAGTGTTACTCACTTGTACTCCATTGATTTCTTGACAGCGGATGCAATCTTCGACGGCGAAGGCAAGACGTGTGATTCGAGCTTGCCTGCCGGGATGGACCGAAATCGAGTGCCCACTCGCTCCACCGGTGCACGTAGCGATCCGAACAAGTGGGCGTTGATCTGGGCGGCGACCTCCGCACCCGGGCCCGCGAATTCGACGGCGTGGTGGGTGATAACGGCCCTGCCGGTACGACCTACCGACTCGAGAATGCTCTCCGTGTCGAGTGGCAGCAGGGTGCGGAGATCGAGAACCTCTGCGTCGATGCCATCTGCGGCGAGTAATTCGGCGGCCTGCAATGAGTCGAAGACGCCCCGCCCATAGGTGATGATCGTCGCGTCGGTGCCGGGTCGTTTAATGTCCGCCTTGCCGATCGGCACGAAGTGGTCGGCGCCGGTGGGAACCTCGCCCTTCACGCCGTAGCACGCGACAGTTTCGATGAAGATGACCGGATCTGGATCGAAGATCGACGCCTTCAGTAGGCCCTTCATGTCTGCGGGCGTACTCGGCATGACCACCTTGAGGCCTGGCACGTGCATGAACCAGCTCTCGAGGGATTGCGAATGCGTTGCACCGCTGCCCAAACCGCCAAATGTTGCCGTTCGCAATGTCAACGGGATCGTGGTTCGGCCGTTGGACATGAACCGTGCCTTCGCAGCGTGATTGACGACCTGGTCCATCGCGATCCCGATGAAGTCCATGATCATGATCTCAGCGACCGGGATCTGCCCTTCGATTGCGGCACCGATTGCGGCACCGACGATCGCGGCCTCGGAGATCGGCGTATCGAGGACACGACCGGGTCCATGTTTGGTGGACAGGCCTCGTGTCGCCCCGTTGACGCCACCACCCGGATCCGCGAGGTCCTCGCCGATGAGAAATACCCGAGGATCTGCGGCCAGGGCTTCGTCGAGGGCTTCGTTGATCGCTTGTAGATTGCCTAGTGTCTTTGTCGCAGTGATGCTTTCAGTAGCGGCGGTCATGCCGGCACTCCTCTCATGTCGGCGTACAGGTCGTTCTCTAGTGCCTCGACCCCGGGACTACCAGCTGCGGCGATGGCGGCGACTGCCTCTTCCACGTCTGCGACTGCGGCGTGGTCGATCTCGTCCAGTTCCGCTTCCGTCAGCAGTCCGCCGGCGATGAGGGTACGACGGTAGGTGATCATCGGATCGCGCAACTCGGCCTCCGCCAGTTGCTCTTTCGGCATGTACTTCATTGTGTCCCCGAAATAGTGGCCCTTGAATCTGAACGTCACTGCCTCGATGAGAGTGGGTCCGTCGCCGGCGCGGGCACGATTCGCTGCCTCGGTCACCGTCGCGAACACGGCTTCGGGATCGTTGCCGTCGATGCGAATTCCCGGGATGTTGTAAGCGAGGGCTCGCTCCCGTACCTCGGTGATGTTCATCGTGTCCTCGACTGGCGTCAGCTCCGCGTACAAGTTGTTCTGGCATACGAAGATGACGGGCAGCTTCCATACTGCTGCCAGATTCAGACCCTCGTGGAACGAGCCGGTGTTGGTCGCTCCGTCACCGAATGTCACGACGACAACCCTGTCGCTGCCCTGCTGCTTGGCCGCGAGTGCGAGTCCGACTCCGACGGGAACGCCGGCCCCTACGATGCCGGTCGTCAGCATGACGCCCTGCTCCGGTGCGGTGATGTGCATGGTGCCGCCCTTGCCTCCGGAGGCACCGATACTGCTACCGACGACCTCGCCGATGACCTCGGTCAGCGGGACGCCCTTGCAGACGAGGTCGTGCAGGCCGCGGTAGGTCGTCACGAGCCGGTCATCGTCAGTCAGAGCTTCTCCGATCCCTGCAGGGATCGCTTCTTGACCTCGAGAGGGCCAGATCACCGTGGCGAACTCGCCGCGACCGATACCCTTCCGGAGTCGCTCGTCGACCGTGAAGGCCAGTGCCATTTTGGTGTACAGGCTGCGACCGAGCGCTGCCCGCGACGAAAGTGTGCTTTCGCTCATTATCGTGGTCCTCTCACACTGCGCGCGTCGTCGAATGTTGATCTGGAATGGATGATTTACCAACGTCTTCAGATTTTTTTTCAGATTTCGAGGCCTTTGCTGCCTCGTTGGCCGCGATGTAACCGAAAACCATCGTGTACGCGATGGAAGCGCCCGCGCCCGGGTACGTCCGGCCGACGACGGTGGCCGCCATGTTTCCCGTCGCGTAGAGACCGGGTATCGGTGTGGCAGTGTCGTCGAGCACCTGCGCTCGCTCGTTACAGACGACACCGCCGACGGTGCCTACGTCACCCGGGAAAATCTGGGTTGCGTAGAACGGCCCGGTGGCAATGTCTCCGACCGCGGGGTTCGGCTTCGTGCCCGGATCACCGAGAGCCTTGTTGTACTGCGACTCACCCCGGTGGAATTCCGGGTCGTTGCCGACAGAGGCGTGGGTGTTGAATCGATCGACAGTCTCGGTCAGTACGGCCGGATCGACCTCGATTTTCGCCGCGAGGCCCTCGATGCTGTCCGCCTTCAAAATGAAGCCGTTCTCCACCCACTCCTGTGGCATGTTGCCGGGGCGCGCGGACCAAAGATCGCGTAGCTTCGGCATACCGCTGGACCATGGAACATTTCGGCGGTAACGATCGTCGAAGATGAGCCAGCACGGTGCACCGTTGTTCGCGTACATCGCCCGGCCGACCTCGATGTACGAGTTGGATTCGTTGACGAACCGCTGACCCTCTTGGTTGACGAAGATCGTGTGCGCGAACTGCCGTGCCAGAGTGAGCGTCGAGCCTGCCATTTCCAGTCGTGGCGTCAGAAACCAGACCGCTTCGTCCATGTAGTCGGTCTGCGCACCCAACGCGATGGCCGCCTGCAGTACATCACCTGTGTTGCCTGCATTGCCGAGGCTCCAGCGCCCGTCATTCGGCTGAGTCTTTTCGGATACCTTCGATCGGAACTCGCTGTTGTGCTCGTATCCTCCCGCAGCCAGGAGGACGCCCTTGGACGCGTGGAACTCGGTGGCGACTCCATCCTTGGTCGCTCGCACGCCGACGACACGGCCATTCTCGACGATGAGCTCGTCGACTGCGGTGTCCAGGCTGATCGGGATGCCCCGGTCGACGATGATCTTCGTCAGCTGGCCGACCAGCGACATCCCGTTCGTGAACAAATCCTGACGTCGAATCTTCGACAGGTACGTCCGTAGCACGACGCGCGCAGCGGACGAGAAGCTTTTCAGGGAACGGAACACCATGGGAATGTTCCGGACTTCGTTGGTCTTGACCGCAAGGCCGATCCGACGCGCCATTCCCGGGTTTATACGGGGATGCCACGCGCCCAGCTGCTTACCATCCCAAGGAACGCCTTCGACCGACCGGCCGCGCGCACTACCGCCCGGGACGTTGTCGTAGTAGTCGGAATAACCCTCGCACCGAACGAGTTTGACGCCGAGATCTTGAATGAACGAAATCATCTCGGGACCGTCGGCCAGAAATGCGTGGCGGCGTTCGAGCGAAGACGGGGCATCCGGTTCTCCGACGACCGAATTGAAATACGTCAACCCCTCCTCGTAAGAGTCCGGGACGCCGTCGCGGCGCATCAGCGGGTTGTTCGGCATCCAGATCACACCCCCCGACATCGCCGTCGACCCGCCGATCACCGATTGCTTTTCCACGATGATGGGACGGAGGCCCGCTTCGGCCGCTGCAAGAGCTGCGACCAACCCTCCACCTCCGCTGCCCACGATCACGAAGTCGTAGGTTTCGTCCTTGCTGACCATGTATGTCTCCGTTGCACTTTCGGTGGTATCGGGCCTGCGAGTCATTTTTGCTCGGCGCGAAATACTCGAACCAAATATTTGATCTCTCTCAAAGTACTGTGTGCCGGGTCACAGCACAAGGCGGTTCAGATGGTCCAGTAGCGTGGGCGCAGCCTTTAACCAGGGGCCGAAGATGCTCCCCTCGCCACGGTTCATCGCCAGCTGCGCCTGCTCCCAGGCATCCTCCGGCCACGGCGGCTCGATCAGCCGGGATCCTTTGATCAAGCAGTGGACCGCGAACGATGTCCGCTTGGGATGGTCGTGATCGTTCTCCCCGCCACGAATTATGAGCGTGGGGACGTCGATGCCGCCGAACTCCCAGTCCGCCACTCCAGGAATCGCCTCGTTGGGTTTCGGAATGTAAGCGTCGAACCAGCGGGTCATCACTTCCTCAAAGTTAAGAGGCCCCAGCGCCAGGAGTCGTTCACGATTGCGGGGATTGACCTTCACCAGGTCGCTCCAACTCCCAGCCTTTCCTTCCAACTCGAGAATTCCCTCTATACCTGCCGCTCGAACCGTGCGCAGCTCGGCCGTCGAATAGACCCCGGCCAGGGACACAGTGCTGAAAGTTCCTCCGACGATGGACCACAACGCCAAACTCGACACCAGGTGCGGATACTCGATCGCGAAGACAATCGAGTCGCGGGCTCCACCGGATCCACCGAACGCTGCTACCGGCCCACCGACCAACTCGTCGACCATGACTGCCAACGTGTCGGCTCGCATGTGCGACTCGGATCGGCCGAACAACTGTATGTCCGACGCTCCGCAGTTCGGCCTGTCCCACATCAACACTCGCTTTCCACCCTCGGCCAAGGCGACAGCAAACTCGCGAACACCAGGAAAGTCCTTGCTGAATCTGCCACCAGGAGTGAGGACGACGACATCGCCGTCATCGGGGCCTACGAACTCGTAGACCACAATTCCGCCGTTGACTTCGATTTCAGCCAATTCGATCAACCTCCAAGATCTTGAGCTTCATCACGACATCGTTTCTGCGACTGCTTTGTGCACGAATGGCCGATCGTCGATGAAGTCGAGGAGTAGAGGTGCTGCCAGCCTCCACGGATCGAAGACGCTACCTTTGCCCGACTGGGCGTCAGCAAGTGCGCGTTCCCAAGCATCCTCCGGCCATGGCGGGTCCACCAGAACTGATGTCTTCATCACGGAGTGCAGTTCGTACGACGTCCGCTTCGGATGATGAAGGTCGCCTTCCCCGCCACGAATGATGAGCGCCGGAGCCTTGATTCGGCCGACCTCGAAATCCCGAACACCCGGGATCACTTCGTTCGCTTTGGGAACGTACGCGTCCAACCAGCGGTTCATTACCCGCTCGAACTCTCCGGCTCCCAGGTCGTGAAGGCGGGCGCGGTTTCGTTCGTTCACTCGGACCAACTCCGCCCACGCCGGCACGTTCAACACACCGTCGATTCCCGAGCTCTGCACAGCGCGCAGTTCCGACAGCACGTACACGGCTGCAAGGTTGATCGTGCTGAACGTGCCTCCAACCACCGACCACAATGCGAGTTTCGTGACGAGGTGTGGATAAAGGTCTGCGAAAACAATCATGTCACGCGCCCCGCCGGATCCACCGGCGGCAACGACCGGACCCGTGCCGAGCACATCGAGCATCGCTCCGAGTGTCTCTGCACGCATGTGTGATTCGGTCTTTCCGAATAATTGGACATCCGATGCACCGCAGTTCGGTCGATCCCAGAGGAGCACTCTCTTGCCGCCTGCGGCCAGAGCTTCGCCCAGTTCGCGAACCCCACCATGATCCTTGCCGAATCGCCCGCCCGGGGTGAGCACGACCACCTCGCCGTCCGCCGGCCCGATAAACTCGTAGATCACATTGCCTCCGTTGACGTGCACTTCGGACACTTCAAACTCCCGTCTGGTCCACGCAACATGTGATCGAAACCATATTTCAGATCGCTCAGAAGAGTGAACCACAGTTCATTTGATTAGGCCAGGCCGTGTCGCATGAGGCGTGAATACTTGTTCATTTTCCTATTTGTATTGTTTTACATTTTGAATGTGGGTACCTTATTTAGTGATCTGCGGCACAGTCACATCAGAATCGACGGCAACTTACACCATCGAATCGCACTCGCTCGTCCCTTGATCCGACCACCCCGAGGAACCAACCATGAAGGTTCACGTCGAACCCGAGCTATGCCAGGGCCACACAATTTGTTCCATGCTCGCACCACAGATTTTCATCCTTGACGACGAAGACGGTCATGCATCGGCCGTCGACGGCGACACGCCCGCAGACCAGATATCCAATGTTCACGAGGCGATCAGGTCATGCCCGGAACGTGCAATCGTCGAGTCCTGACAGCTCGCCATGACCCAGATAGCCCGCATGACAAACAGGAGACTTGTATGACACTCGATGACACACCAGCTGCAGTGGGCCAGAAGGGGTGCCCGGTACATTTCGACCGGCATGCGCCGACATACCGCGACCAATTCGTCGAGATCACCGACGAGCTACAGAGCAAATGCCCTGTCGCATGGACTGATACGTATGACGGGCATTGGGTCGCAAGCGATATGCCTGAGCTGTTCGAGATTGCTCGGCGCTCAGACGTGCTATCGAATGACAGCGACTACGAGGGCGTGAGGAAGGGGTACACGGGCGTTGTGATTCCGGCATATCCCGGTCGCCAATCTCGTAGTGGCTTCCTGGAGATGGACCCACCGGAGCAACAGGACTATCGCAAGGCACTCAACCCGTATCTGTCGCCCGCAGCTGTGGCTAGGTGGATTCCGGTCATCGACGAGGTGACTCGTGCGTGCATCGACGAGCACATCGAGACTGGAAGTATCGATTTCATCGACGATTTGGCCAACATCGTTCCCGCCGTTGCCACGATGGGCCTTCTCGGAATGCCGCTGTCCGACTGGGACATCTACTGCGAGCCCGTTCATGCCGCCGTATATACGCCGTACACATCGCCGGAGATCGTTGGCGTACTTGGCCGCCTCCAGAAGGCGATGGCACACATGTCTGCCCTAGTCGAGGCTATGGAGGTCGATCCGAATCCGCGCCCCGGACTGGTTCTCGCGCTGCAGAACGCCGTGATCGATGGCAAGCCGACAACCCACCGGGACGTAATGGATACCCTGAATCTGCTGATCGGCGGAGGCTTCGACACGACAACCGCGCTGACCTCACACGCGCTCGAGTGGTTGTCGGAGAACCCGGACGAGCGAACGCGGTTGCACAATAACCTCGACACCATGCTCGATTCGGCGACCGAAGAGTTCCTGCGGTTTTTTACGCCGGCTCCCGGAGCTGGCCGCACCATATCCGAAGGCGTCGAGATCGCCGGTGTCCAGTTCGACGAAGGTGATCGAGTCTGGCTGTCCTGGGCCATGGCAAATCGGAACGCGGATATCTTCCCCGATCCCCACGAGGTGGATCTGGAACGGAGTGGCAACCGCCATGCGAGCTTCGGTCTCGGTATTCACCGGTGTATCGGCTCGAACCTCGCCCGTAATCTATTCAAACGCATGCTGACTCAGGTGCTCGACCGCATTCCGGACTACGTTTGCGACCCCGAGGGAGCTGCGCACTATCAAACCATCGGCATGATCAACGGTATGCGCAAGCTACCTGCCTCGTTCACTCCCGGAAAGAGATTGGGTCCGGGACTAGCCGAAACCATAGAACGACTACAGACCGTGGTCGATGAGCAGCAACTCGGCGAACCCGTGGTTCGCGGCCGGTCCTGAAGGAAGAGATGTCATTCGTCATTCTGCAGTCGTGCTGCAACGACGCGTCGTGCGTAGCGGTGTGCCCCGTAGACTGCATACATCCGACACCGTCTGAAGCTGGTTTCATGCGGGCTGAAATGCTCCATATCGACCCTGAGACCTGTATCGACTGTGGAGCATGTGTCGATGAATGCCCGGTTGACGCCATCCGCGCGGAAGAGGACTTGTTCGACGACGATGAGGAATACCTGACCCTCAACGCCGAGTACTTCGCCGTCCACCCCGTGGAGACGGATTCTGCTGTCCCCGAGCGTAAATCATGGCGCAAATCCGACTTCTCAAGCCTTTGCGTCGCAGTTGTCGGTTCCGGCCCTGCTGCCTTCTACGCCGCACTCGATCTTCAGAGCACAAAGGCAAGTATCGAGATGTTCGAACGGTTACCGACGCCGTACGGTCTCGCCCGGTTCGGTGTCGCTCCCGATCATCAATCGACGAAGGCTGTCACCGACACCTTCCGGTCGTTGGGCAAGAAAGCAAATTTCAACCTCAATCTCGGTATCGAGGTGGGACAGCACATTTCGCACGCAGAGCTGCTGGAACACCACGATGCGGTGATCTACGCCGTCGGCGCCTCGTCCGATCGACGGCTCGACATTGTCGGCGAGGATCTACCTGGATCGCACGCGGCTACCGAGTTTGTTGCATGGTACAACGGCCACCCAGACTACGCGGACAGGCAATTCGATCTGTCCGGCGAGCGGGCGGTCATTATCGGCAACGGCAACGTCGCGCTGGATGTCGCTCGAATCCTTCTGACCGATCCACTGTCCCTCTCCTCGACCGACATAGCCCAGCATGCCCTTGTTGCACTGCGCAAGAGCAATATTCGCGAGGTCACGGTTGTCGGTCGACGGGGAGTCGCCCAAGCTGCCTACACAAACCCCGAGATGCTGGCTTTGCTGTCCATGAAAGAGATCGAGGTCGTTCTCGCACCCGACGAGGTCGCCACTGACGAAGTTACGCAAGCACTCCTCGATTCTGCAGCTACCGAATCCAGCGTGCGTGCGAAGGTTCGCTTTGCCCAAGCCGCCGCCGGCCGAGAATCTAGCGGTGCCAGCAAACGCCTGGTGCTCCGATACAAGCACTCGCCGACATCCATCGACGGGTTGGAAGCAGTCGAGAGAGTGCAACTCGTACGAAACCAGCTGAAGCTCGGCGGCGATGGCAGTGTGATCGCCGTTCCGACGGATGATGTCGAGACTCTGCGTGCGGACGTCGTCTTTCGATCGGTTGGTTATCGAGGCTTACCTGTCGCCGGACTCCCATTCGACGACGATCGCGGTGTGGTGCCAAATGTGAACGGGCGGGTGATCGATCCGGTCACGAGAACACCGATCCC
Source organism: Rhodococcus sp. OAS809 (assembly GCF_040546695.1). Classification (NCBI taxonomy): domain Bacteria; kingdom Bacillati; phylum Actinomycetota; class Actinomycetes; order Mycobacteriales; family Nocardiaceae; genus Rhodococcus; species Rhodococcus sp. OAS809. The sequence goes on from NZ_JBEPOI010000001.1 coordinate 188,352, forward strand.
CGGTGTCTATGCGACCGGCTGGATCAAACGCGGCCCAACCGGCGTCATTGGCACCAACAAGAAGTGCGCGGGCGAGACCGTGGACATGCTGCTCCAGGACTACGCAGCGGGCGCACTGACAGCTTCGCTGCACCCCCTGAACGCCACCCGTGAGCTCATCCGCGAACGGAATCCCGACGTGTTGACTTTCGACGACTGGAACCTACTCGACCGGGCCGAACGCGAAGCGGGCAAGGTCGCTGCTCGCCCTCGGGTGAAATTCGTGGACGTTCGATCGATGATGGATGTGGTTCGTGCGAGGTAGAACGACCCACCGATTCTGCAGTCATTCAGGCTAGTGCCACGGAAAGTCGCCGTAATGCTCGTACACCTACCCGGAGGTTGAATATGCCCTATCCCTTTCCTGATGTCTCGACCACTGCGCTGGCCAAACTTCTCAACCTCACTGGCCGTCGCGCCGTCGTCACGGGTGCCGCCCAAGGGCTTGGTAGAGCCATCGCAGCGCGCATCGCCGAGGCCGGTGCAGATCTCCTGATCATCGACCTCGACGAAGATGCGGCCGTAAGAGCTGCCGCCCAACTGGCGAGCCAGTACACGATCAAAGCAGTCGGCGCCCGCGCCGACGTGAGTGACGCCGCCGCGATCTCCGCCGCCGCAGACCGCGCGATGACGGAACTCGGGGGCATCGACATCTGGATAAACAACGCCGGAATCTTCCCCAATACGCCTGTTCTGCAAATGCCAGACGAGATGTGGGACCAAGTCTTCGCCGTCAACGCGCGGGGGGTGTTCCTGTGCTCACGCGAGGCGGCACGCCGTATGACGGTCGCAGGCAACAGCGGCGACGGCGGCGTCATTGTCAACGTCATCTCGACCGCCGGTTTCCAGATACCGTTCCCCGGCATGGCGGCCTACGCTAGTTCCAAGCATGCAGCGCATGGATTAACCAAGGCTCTTGCACTCGACCTCGCTCCGCTCGGCGTCCGCGTCCTCGGCGTCGCTCCCAGCTTCGTGCCTACGGAGGGCAATATCGCAGCAGGAGAGGAAGCCGCCAAGGTTGCTGCCGCGGCAGGGATCGAGTTGCCCAAACTGGACGTGATGACCCAAAGCCTGATCGGCCGTCGGGGCACCCCCGACGACATAGCGCGCGTCGTACTCTTCGCGGTCAGCGATATGTCGATGATTATGACGGGGAGCACTCTGCTCGCCGATGCGGGAGAGACTATTTGAGAGGCTGCGGTTCGTTTCTGATGCGCGGCAGGTAGCCGCCATTTCACGCCCGTCCCTAAGGTCGGGCGGGCGTTGTTGCCATCCCTGCCGATCGGTCAATCACAACCCCGCCCTCGCGTGCGGCACGCCGCGGGCGGGGTTGTTTGTCTGGTCGTACACCTCCTCCTCAATGTGGCCGGAGGGCTAGATCGAGTAGTCGCATTCTTTTCCACCAGCGGCATCGTCAAGGAAGTTCCTGCACCGCCATATGCATCAGCATTCTGGCCTGAACGGAAGTCGAACGGCCGAACGCACCTGCGAGTTGAAAATGTGCACCCCTCTAGTTGAAGCCCTCACCGGTGAACATGAGTCTCAAGATCTCGATAGTCTCGGCTAACCGCTCCGAGCGTACGCGGCGTGCCGTATTCGATTCCGAACATGTCGAACTCGGCCTTTACCTGGATTTTGATCTGATTTCTACCGAGTGACAGGCGCCATCCACAGACCGTACAGACAGTCCACGAGATCCATGCTCACCGCATCCCAGCTAGCCCCCATCGAACCATCCTCACCAGCGAACAGTCGTTCTCGGTCGGCTATTACGTGAATCATCAGGGTTCGCGCCATGTCGCCGCGTGCGGCACGAACACCACCGGGGAGATCTGGCAGACACCTCTCCAGACCCTCGACAATAGTTCTCAGCGTCGGCGAAGCAAACGCGCCCTCGAACACGATCGAACGCAGCGACGGGTCCGTGAGAATCTGCGCGCTGAAACGTCCATACCAGGTGGGATTACCCAGTTCTGCAAGGTGATCCGTCGACGGACGAACCAGACACGACAACCAGTCACGCAGGTCGAACGAGTCCGAGGCCTCGCTCAGCATGGACTCCCGAAGAGCATCTACCCTCTTCGCATGCTTTGAGACGATCGCTCGAACGAGATCAGTCTTCGTACCGAAGTGATAACCGACTGCAGCGTTATTTCCTTGGCCTGCAGCCTCGCTCACCTGGCGATTCGATACTGCAAACACCCCTAGTTCCGCGAATAACTGCTCCGCCGCAGCCATAATCGCTTCACGCGTGTCCACCGCATGCACCACCTTGGCTCTGACTACCAACATCCTGCTCATTCTCATCGCCGACAGAGCTGATCGTCCGAAGATGGGCGGCGATAGCAAAACCTCAGCTCTCAAGTACTTCTGCAGTTAGATTCAGCGCAAACCTCGCGTCCAAGATCGAATAAGAATTGGGAGTAATCGCTCAAATGAGCTGAGCTTCATACTATCCTCCGCAACAGCCAAGAGTGGCGGTCATGGGCAAGTAGCACGAAAAGCGATGCTGACACGACGTGTTGTTCACAGAATTGACAATTGGGTCAAAGCACCGACATCTCGTCCGCTCTGACACATACCTCGCCTCTCACCAGTAACCACATACTGAAACATTGCGCTTCTCGGATGCATTCGCCTCAGCGTAGTCGGACGTCACGGTGTCTCGACCTTGGCAATCTCCCCCGACAATCCCAGAGGGTCTACGCAAAGAGGTCCCGCCGACAGCGTACTGAAATCGACCGCGGTGTGGCCCCCTCGGATGGGCGATACAATCGAACGATGTTGCGCGATAATTGATTCGAGATAATCAACATACCCTAGCCATTCCTGCGCTCATAGAACATCACCTTCGAGCAGAGCCGGATCGTCGCCCCGCACAGACTGCCATCCCACACCGCTTCGGTAGGGATCACGGCACCAACGAACTCGTCCCGTCCTGGTCCCGTCGTTGCCGCGCGGATCCAATGGCAGGCCTAGGCGGTCGTTCCGCACTTCCCATGAGGACAAGATCACCCAAAATCGCTGTGCACCATATCAATAGCGCCTTGCGGCACTCATGAACTTCGATTCACGAGAATTGGCGCTCGTCCTCATAGTCGATGCCTGCCGCCGAACGGAGGTGCGCAACATTTCCGCTTCTAGGGATTCCACCTCACGCGTGCCGGAGCCGTGGAGTCACCGTCTGGCCGGATGCATGACTTTCCCATCAGGATAGGGCTACGAAATTCGGCAAGTCATCGGGCCACATCAACTTGGATACAGGAAATCGCTCCGACAACTGTTACCACCAACCCTAGGCTATCGATCAGCCACGCATCCGCTTGTCGCACAGCTCTCGAAGGGTTCGTCGCTCATCGGGATCTACCGTGCCCCCGCTTTCGATCATCCACGAAAGGCGTTGGAAGAAGACCTTACTCGACACACCGAATTTTACGAAGATGTCGTCGGACGAACCACCCCCGTACAGTGCCCACTGTGATGCGAACTCGATCATCTGTCGGCTTTCTTTGTCGCCGATCATTTGCTTTTGTCCAGTAGTCATAGCACTGGCTCCTTCGATTTGAGGCGTTTCGATATATTGTCGGGCTTCGGTTGCTTCGTCGCAGGCGCAGCAGATTTGTCCTGATCGATTACCTCCTGCAGCTGCTCGATAGTCTCAGCAAGATTCGGTCCCGCCGGATTACAGGGCGAACGCCACGCAGAGAGCTCCCGCATCGACCGGATGCCCATTGTGGTCAACTGCGAGCCGGCACACAGGCATCGTCGATTCCGCCTACGAATGCCCACTATCTCGTCAACTCGGTTACCAATCCGAGAATTCCGGAACTGTGAATCACCACAGTAGGGCCGGAATAGGCGGGGATCCGACATCTGGCCCACAAGGCCGTCGCACACCTGGACGTCGTTGCCCGCGGAGGCCGCGATCCCTGCCGTCGTCGTCACGATGCGAGCGGACAGGTAGAGCTTCTCCGGAAGTGCGCCGAGCCTAACCAACAGACGGACGCTTTCGCCAGTAGTGAACGGACGAGTCACCGTGAGTGAACACAAACACACGGTTGTGATGGGACCGATGACCATCTGGGCATCCTTTCGGTTCGGCGAGCACTACGTGGATTCGACCGTGTCGTCGAACACGATCTCCCGGTTCGACAGTCGATGAAAGACGCAACCACGCCTGGCCGAGACATCGATGCCAAGAGAGACATGCATCACTTCAGGGGGAAGGCTACCACCACAGTGCGATATAGATACAACTTTTTGAACTTTCGTTCAATTAATTTGTGCGAGAGGCTCCAGAGCGCCAAGGTACTGGTCGACAAGCCCAAATCTCGAACAAATTGTCATCACCGAGGATATCGATCAGAATTTCGTTGCGCTTCACGGCAAGGGCTCTTAGGGACCTGCCCGGCAGCCGCGCGTCCCTCTCACCGAGCCTGTCGACGCTGACCGCGGAACTGGACCACCGCCAGGTGGGACAACCTGGAGCCATGTAGGTTTCGGGCTGCGCATGTAGCGCTGAATCCGCTCCGGAGAGTCCGAAATCTCTTCCAGCGCAGCCAAAAGAAGATGCATCCGACGCCACCCACGTCGTCCTCACCTCATTGCCGACTAGGACGGAAGGATCGATACGCCTTGTCAGGCAGCGGGCGGGTTCCATCGCTCCCACAGTTCGGTGCTATCTCTTCACCGAGATGCCGCGGTTTCCGAGCCTTCGCGAGGGCCGAGAAAGACACCCCTCGTTCACTTTGCTCTACGGCCACCCACTGGGAGACCTGACCGCGTCGCGGGATTCCCGGTCGCAGATTTGCGTGACAACCTCCGCATCCTCCCGCAGCGTTTCAGCATGGCCGCAACGGGACGGACGCGGACGGACCTGCGTCCGCCTCGTCTTGATAACCAAGGACGCTCGCCACAAGGCGCGTGGCCTCGGTAGCTCTTGGTCAACGATGATGCTCGGGTTGGTCTGTGATTTCCAGATCAGCAGGCCACGTAGCGGCAACCTTTGCGGATACTGGGTGCGTGCTTGAACTGAGGTCCGCAAGGCTCATCTGGTTGATCGCTTAACTGTCGGTGCCGTCAATTCCGCGGTGACGGCACTCGTGTAGACAGTCGATCGCCAATTCGGTACGGGAGCAGACGATTTGAACGCACCAGCTTATTGGTTCTGATCTAATTCGCGCACAATCTACTAACTTGAAAGGTCGATACTAGATCAACTTCAAGACTACTTTGTTCGAGATTGTCCGGTCGAATGCGGTACGAAAGGCGGACTCTGCGTCGGCTACATCGAAGGTGTGTGTCAGCATTGGCGTGAGGTCAGTCCCGGCGGCGAGAAGGTTGACTGCGTCGGTGACTTCGTCCAAGAATCGAAATGATCCGAGGTAGTCAACCTCTCTCGTAACCAGGCGTGCAAGGTCGAGGGTGATGTCGCCCGCGGGAAGCATCCCGACTTGCACAATTTTCCCTCCGGGACGGACACAGTCGAAACACTGTCTCAACGCCTGCGGAACACCAGTTGCTTCGAATACGACATCGGCATGCGGAGTGAGAGATTCATCGCGTGCAATGTTCACCACGCGGTGGGCCCCGAGTTTCGCGGCGATGGTGAGCGCGCGGTCCGTTATGTCGCCGACACAGATTTCCGAAGCCCCGGCCGCAAGGGCACTGACGATGATGAGGCAGCCAATCGGTCCGGCGCCGTTGACTACCACACGCTTTCCCTGGAGGTCGCCGGCTCGTAGCACCGCATGCAACGCGACGGCGAGAGGCTCGGATACTGACGCGGTCTGGGTATCGAGGTGCGGCGGAAGTACTCGTATCTGTGACGCGCTGACGACGACGTATTCACTGAACGCTCCATTGCTGTGAGGTAGGCGTGCAGCACTGCCGAGGTGATCGACGTCCGGCGAGAGATGGAGGGTGTTTCCGTTGTAGATAGCGCAGGGGGAGGGAAACGTGGCGGGGTGAACGGTGACCTTCTCCCCCGGTTCGACGTCGGATACGTCCCCTGCAACGTCGACGATGCGGCCAGCGATTTCGTGACCGAGCACAATGGGCTCGCGGACAATCGAGGTACCGGCACCACCATGTCTCCAGTAATGCAGATCCGATCCACAGATACCGCCGAACTCCACACGAATCCTCACCGAACCCGGCACGAGCTCCGGCTCTGGTACGTCCTCGACTCGAAGATCGTCGACACCATGCAGGACAACGGCTTTCACGAGAACTCGCCTTCAAAGGCGGGATGCAGCGTTTCAACAGCGCGCGAGACTAACCGCGGCGCAATTTCGCCCAGAATCACATCTTTGAAATGCTTGGTTCGCCGGTGCTCTTCCAAACTTGCGTGCGAGTCCCACCCTTCGAGCAACACGATCGAGTCGTTATCCGTGACATAGGCGTGGAAGTACAGATTTCCTACCTCGGCTCTGGTCAGCCTGGCTGCAACAAGCAGATCATCGAGAACTCCCTGGAGCGATTCTGCGTCAACCTCGTAGCGCGCCAGCGTTGTGACGGTCATACCTCAACCGCCATGTACTTGGTCTCGAGATACTCGTGGATTCCGCTCGTACCCCCTTCACGACCGAGCCCTGAGGCCTTGGTCCCTCCGAATGCTCCAGCCGGGTCCGAGACGAGCCCCCGGTTGACGCCGACCATGCCCGTTTCGAGGCGTTCCGCGTAGGCCAGCGCCTGGGTCTTGGAGAACACGTACCCGACGAGACCGAAGTTGGTGTCGTTTGCTGCGTTCAGCGCGTCCTCATCGGAATCCACCCGGTAGACGACAGCCACCGGCCCGAAAATCTCCTCGCGTGCGATGCGTGACGACAGTGGCACGTCGATGAGGAGTGTTGGTTCGAAGAAAGATCCAGTGCCCTCGACCCGTGAACCACCGACCAGTAGACGACCGCCTTCGTCGACGGCACCGTCGACCAGCTCTTGCAAGGTGCGTGCCTGTTTGTCGCTGACCACTGGGCCGATGTCGACTCCAGGTTCTGTACCTGGGCCGAGAACCAGTGCCGAGACTCGCTGCTGCAACTTCATCACGAACTCATCGTGCACGTCGGTGTGGACGATGAATCTGTTTGCGGCAACGCAGGACTGGCCACCATTTCGGAATTTTGCAACCATCGCACCGGCGACGGCGGCATCAATGTCTGCATCACTGCAGACGACGAACGGTCCGTTACCGCCCAGTTCCATCGATGCCGTGAGGACGTTCTCCGCAGCCTGCCGCAACAACGTGGTGCCCACCGCGGTGGACCCGGTGAAGCTCACTTTCCGAAGCCGAGGATCGGACATGAGGGCCGCCGACAGGTCACTCGATCGTGACGTAGTCACGATGTTTACCACGCCTGGAGGAACCCCGGATTCGTGCAGGATATCGACCAACATGGTCATCGTCAGAGGTGTGAGTGCGGCCGGTTTGATGATGACCGAACAACCTGCGGCCAGTGCTGCACCAATCTTGCGCGTGCCCATGGCAAGGGGAAAATTCCACGGCGTGATCAGTAGACACGGACCGACAGGTTGTTCGGTAGTCACGATCCGGTAGCCGCCAGTAGGAGCCGGACCGTAACTTCCCGCGACGTGCGCGGCTTGCTCAGAAAACCAGCGGAAGAATTCGGCGCCGTACGCGACTTCTCCGCGGGATTCCTGAAGTGGTTTGCCCATCTCTGCAGTCAAAACCGAGGCGATGTCCTCGGTGCGGGCAATGATGGCGTCGAAAGTCTTCCGAAGGATCTCCGCCCGCTCTCGACCCGTCGTTGCTGCCCATTCCGATTGGGCGGCGACAGCCGAATCAAGCGCTGCAATCCCGTCGTTGACGGTAGCGTCGGCGACGTCGGCGAGTACCTCGCCGGTTGCGGGGTCGTGTACGGCGAAGGTCGAATCGCTGGAGGAACCGTGCCATCGGCCGGCAGTGAACAGTCCGACGGGGACAGCGGAAACGGACGCTACGGTCGTTCGCAGCGAATCTTCGGTGAGACTGGAGAGAGCCATCGGGGTTTCGCTTTCGATGCGGGGAGAAGGATTTTCAGTACGTGGCGCTCTGATGCCGTAGGGCCGTCGATTCGACGACCTTCATATCGAGTTCCAGGGCGAGGGCCGGGTTCGAGTGGGGCGGGCAGTCGCCCGTTTTCGATCCGTGAGAACGTGGATCGTTGCCCTAGCTTGTACGACGGCTCGAATGGCCGGTCGTCGGGAAACGCTTCGACATAGCGGACTTCCGGCCAGGCAAAGCTCAAGTGCTGGTGCAGAATTGGATGCGCGTGGGTGGAGACTGGGACTTCGAACTGTCGTGCAACGCCGATAACGTCGATCGTAGGGGCGAATCCGCCGAGCGTGGTGACGTCAACTCGGAGGACGTCGACCGCATCGGTGAGTACGAGATCCATCAATACTCGGGGGTCCGTGATGTCGTCCCCTGCACTGAGCGGCACATCGACCAGTTCGCGAAGTTTCGCGACATCAGCGATGCGGTGCCTCGGGAAGGGGTCTTCGACCCACTCCAATTGCGTATCAGATATCGCATCAATCGTCTCCGCTGCCTCGCGGACGCTACGCCATGCGCCGTTGACGTCGACAATCAACTTCAGATCCTCACCTGCATATTCACGCGTGAGCTGCAGTCGACGTCGCAGGATCTGGGGGTCCTCGTATCCTGCGGCCTCGAGTTTGATCGCCACATATCCTTCAGATGCTCGCTCTGCGAGGCGTCGGGCGAATCCTTCGTCTGTCTCGCCGGGAAGCTCGTACCCTTCGACGAGCAGCACTTCGGCTGGTTGAGAATTGCCACCGAGGAGTTTCCAGACAGGTGCCTCGAGTGCTTTTCCGCGTATGTCCCACAATGCGATGTCTAGGAGTGAGCGCGCCGGTGCCAAGATTCCGTACTGATCCGACGACGCGGTGTGCTGGCGCAACGACTCGTGAAAGGCACCGATTTCGAGACTGTCTGTTCCGAGTGCGACAGGTGCGATCAGGTCGTTGATCGCGACGTCGATCGGTGAGGTGCGGCTGAGTCCGATCGATGCGCCGGTCAGTCCGTCGGCTGTTTCGACACGCACGACCGTGTAGTCGCGATGTGTGATCGTGTTCCACTTGAATTTGATGGGGTGGTCGAGTGGGACTCGGCATGCGTAGGTGTCGATGCGGGTGATCGCGCTCATGCTGTCACTTCCCTGCGCGAAGAGCGTTCGCGGCTTTGGCCGCAATACCGTCGGCGTCGAGCCCCAGATGCCGGTAGAGGTGTGTCGGCGGACCGACAGGCACGTAGGCGTCCTGCACTCCGTGCCGAAGGAGCCGGGCGGGTGACCCGTTGTCTGCGAGAACTTCAGCCACCGCGCCACCGAGGCCTCCGATGACATTATGTTCTTCCACTGTCATGATCACGGTCGACGCATTGGCCGCTGTCATTATCGCGTCGAGGTCGAGAGGTTTGATCGTGTGCATGTCGATCAGTCCTGCGTTGATTCCCTGGGCGTTGAGCTGTGCCACTGCTTCTTTCGAAGGATGAACCATAGTTCCGGTCGCGATCAGCGTGATATCGGACCCGATCGAATGGACTACGGCCTTGCCGATCTTGATCGTTGATGCGTCGTCCTTGGTGTACACCTCGGGGTCACGGCCACGGGCAATACGAATGTAGACGGGTCCTTCGATCGACACAGTTTCGCGGATCAGCGCAGACAACTGATTCGGATCCGCCGGCGCCAGGACAGTCATGTTCGCCATCGACCGCGTTATTGCGAGGTCTTCGGTGGCGTGGTGGGACGTCCCGTAAAAGCCGAGCATAAATCCCGCGTGATGACCGATCATCCGCACCGGCAGGTTGGTGTAGGCGGTGTCGGTACGCATCTGTTCCACGGTCAACAGCGACATGAAGCTGGCGAACGTGGCAACGAACGGCTGGAGTCCGGTGGTCGCCAGCCCTGCCGCGGCACTGACCATGTTCTGCTCGGAAATACCGAACTGCACGAACCTGTCTGGGTAGCGTTCCTGGTAGGTGACCAGTCCGTTGGAGTACTTGAGATCGGCCGTTCCGACGACAATCGGATGGCCTTCTTCCGTGAGTTCGGTCAGGGTGTCCGAGAGAGCATGGAAACCGGGAGCCTGGTGGATCATATCCGTCAGCTGCCAAGACTTGCCGCGGTATCCGACGGCGGCGGAGGAAGTGAGGGTCATTTCTTCAGTCCTTCTGCAAGTTCTGCGTATACGGCTTCCTCGTCGGCATCGTCGAGCCATCCCAAATGCCAACCCAACTCCGATTCCATGAACTCGACCCCCTTGCCCTTTACGGTATGTGCAATCACGACAACGGGTTTGGAGCCAGAAGGGCGGTTCTTCAGTGTTCGGAGCAGTGCTGTCAGTGCTGCAATGTCGTGTCCGTCGACCTCGTGCACTTCCCAGCCGAATGACGCCCACCGATCGGTGAGCGGCTCGAGGCCGATGATGTCGTCTACCTTGCCGTCCAAGGAGAACTGATTTCGGTCGACGATGGCAATCAAGTTGGAGGCTTGGTGATGGCTTGCGCTCATCGCCGCTTCCCAAATCTGGCCCTCGTGTAGCTCGCCGTCGCCGAGGAGAACGAAGACGTCGAATGGTTTCCCGGTGATTTTCGATCCCATGGCCATGCCGAGTCCTGTCGACAATGCGTGACCGAGGGTGCCGGAGGAGAAGTCGATTCCGGGGATGATCGTCATGTCTGGATGATCGCCCAGGGGGTTTCCCAGTCGGGTGTACTCGTCGAGGATCGACTTGTCGAAAAAGTCCCAATCAGCGAGCAGCGGATAGAGGCCCACCGCTGCGTGGCCCTTGCCCATCACGAATCGGTCCCGCTCGTCCCAGTCGGGCTCGCCCCGGCGAAGGTCCATGACGTCGTAGTAGAGGCTGGCGAAGATCTCGGCGCAGGAGAAGGTCGATGCGTAGTGACCGGTCTTGGCGATGGAGATCAGTCGCACAGTCTCGGTCCGGACGAACATCGCTTTCTCTTCCAGTGCCGCAATTTCTTTCGCGGTAAGTGCGACTTCGCCTGTCTGCGGCGGTTCCGCTATGGTACCGACAGTTTCGGGGGGCATATGTTCCTCATTTCAGGGGGATGATGTTTTCTGTCGCGGCCGGATCGCGGTACCCCAGAGAATGGGAGATAGCACGTCCTGCGGCCACGGTTGCGTTGATAACTTCACTGCGGAGGTCGCTGGGATCGGATCCGAGTACGGATTCGCGCAATCCGCTGACGGAGACAGCAGCGCAGATAGACCCGGTGTGGTCGAAGACCGGGACACCGACTGCGGCAATTCCGGGGGTCACGTCACCATCGGAGATGGCATACCCTCGCTCGCAGATGTCCGAAAGATTTTGGAGAACGGTTGCAGTGCTGCGCTTTCCGTTCGCGGTCGCAGTGTCGAGAATGGAACCTTGAGCCAAGGACTTCCATTGATCCCATACCGCGGGTTCAGAATAGGCCAACAAGGTCTGTGGAGCGGCACCGACATGCAATGGTAGCGAACCACCTAGTCGCAGAGCAAGATTGGCGACGCGAAGCCCTTCGATTCGATCGATACATATGGCCTCCCAATCACGCCTGATGCACAGGAACACCGTCTGCTCGGTCACCCGGTTGAGTCGCTCCATGTGCGGGCGCGCAATCTTGCGCTCGTCGAGTCGCTGCACCGCAGCTGAACTCATACGAAACAGATGCAATCCGAGTCGCCAACTACCTTTCGAGCTTCCCGTGTCGATCCATCCGACATCCGCAAGGTTCTTCAGCAGCCTGTACACGCTGCTGCGCGGTTCGCCGAGCAGCTCGGCGATCTCCGTGCTGGTCAACTCCTCTCGCGTCGACAACACCTCGAGCAGGCTTGCGACCTTCCCCAAGAACTGAGTCGGTTGAGCCTTGCCGCCCACATCGTCAAAGTCTTTGCCGTTTCCCATATTTTCCCCTTCGACTATGCCATGTGAGAAGAAAGTTATCACCTCTTGCACATAGCGTCCACCAAATGATAAACATTTGCGAGAGTTGGATCACATCGCAACGCTGCGGACGATCCACACCACAGAAAATTCGCACATCACCCGACATAGACGGAGTTCACACCGTGAAATTGAACAGTCACCAGCGCACACTCGGCGATCTCACCGGCCGTACCGCCTTGATCACCGGCGCGAGTAGCGGCATCGGCGCTGCTACTGTGCAGACATTCCTCGCCGCAGGTGCACGAGTACACGCTGTCGCGCGGAGGAAGGACGCGATGTACGAGGTCGCTCCCGACGCCGTCGACGACGGGCGCCTGATACTCCATCCGCTCGACGTTGCGGACGGCTCGGCCGTTCAAGCATTGGCAGACGAACTCGCGGTATCCGATCCCATCGACACTCTCGTGCTGGCAGCCGGCCGCAACGTCAATCCTCGTACATTCGGCGACCTCACCTTCGAGGCGTTCGACGACCTCATGAAGGTGAATCTCAACGGCGTCTTCTACGCCTTGCGCGCCACATTGCCGCAGTTGCGTGAAAACACCGGCGACGTTGTGATCATCTCCAGCGTCGCCGCATTCTGGCCCGACCACAGCGGCGCTGCCTACCAAGCATCGAAAGCCGGCGTCACAGCAATGGCTCGCGGCGCCGCACGAGACGAACACGGAAACGGCGTCCGGATCACGTCAATTCTTCCGGGCGTCGTCAATACTCCAATCCTCGACAAGAGGCCGGTGCCGCCTCCGGCAGAGGTCCGTGCCTGGTTCATTCAACCGGAAGATGTCGCGACTGCCAGCTTGGCAGCGGTAACCATGCCCGGACGAACGACCGTTTCTGAAATAACCCTGACTGCAACGCGTTTGCAGTCAATCGGAAATACACAGCAGGCGACGCCGGTACTGCCGGATTCGCTTGTCTCCCACTGACCAAGATGTGAACCCATGGCAAGGGGTGCTGAACCACATCACCGTTCGCGATTCACCCGAACAGTGTTCATCTGACTACGGTCGAACGTTTTCGAGCGACAGCAGTCTCGAGAAAGAGGGACGACATGAATACAGCCCAACCACAGGCTGATCCAGAGCGGGACGTAGCACCCGTTGCCGTGAGTAACAAGCAACTGTTCCGCAGCACGATGTCAGGCACAATTGGTACGGCTCTCGAGTACTACGACTTCGTGCTCTACGGACTCGCGGCCGCCGTGGTGTTCAACAAATTGTTCTTCCCCGACGTCAGCCCGGCGGTCGGGTTGCTCGCGAGCTTCGCCACGTACGCAGTCGGATTCGCAGCACGACCGATCGGAGGCCTCGTCCTGGCGGCGTGGGGCGACAGGGTCGGGCGCAAGAAAATCCTTGTCGCGACGGTTGTCCTGATGGGAGTTTCCTCTTTCGCCATCGGACTGTTACCTACATACGAGCAAGTCGGCCTGTGGGCTCCCATGCTGCTAGTCCTCCTTCGCGTCGCCCAAGGTTTCGGAGCCGGTGCCGAGCTCGCCAGTGCCTCAACTCTTCTCGTCGAATCGGCACCACCCAAACAGCGTGGCCTTTTCGGTTCATTGCTCTGCATCGGCACCAATACCGGCACGTTGATCGCATCGGGCGTGTGGTTGCTTGTGGTCATGATGCCCGATGACGCACTGTTCTCCTGGGGTTGGCGTATTCCGTTCCTAGCCAGCATCGGTATCGCAGCATGGGGGCTGTGGATGCGCCGCGATCTCGACGAGAGTCCCGCTTTCGCCTCGGTTGCCGATCGCCAACAGCACAAGAACATCAAAGACATCTACGGCGGCGTATTCGGGTCCGGACGACGCGCGTTCTTCACCTGCTTCGGCCTGCGTATCGGCGAGGGCGGCACCTCGATCATCTACCAGGTCTTCCTGGTCGGGTACATCGCCACACTGCCGGGGGTCTCGAAGTCAGTCGGCACAATGGCACTCGTGATCGCATCGCTCTACGCATATCTGTCCATACCGCTCATCGGCTGGTTGACCGACAAGTACGGACGTCGCCCCGTCTACCGCGTCCTGTCGGGATTCCAGGTGCTCTTCGCGTTCCCAGGCGTCATGATGGTCAACACCGGCAACACTGTTCTCATCGTCATAGCATTCGTCCTGGCCTTCGGCACCGCCGTCCTCGGCATGTACGCCGTAGAATCGGCTTGGATGGCAGAGATCTTCGGATCCCGGTATCGCCTGTCCGGCATTACCGCCTCAAAAGAACTCGGTGGACTACTCGGAGCAGGAATTGCGCCATTCATTGCCGCTGCGTTGAGCGCGGCCATCCACCACTGGTGGCCAATTGCTACCTACGTAGCGCTGCTCGCGGCAGTCAGCTTCACCGCCTCCCTCCTGGCGCCTGAAACCAAGGGACGCAGCCTCGTTGACGAAAAGGATGCAATTTAAGATGCCCAACGTCATAATCGTCACCGGCGGCGCCAGCGGCATCGGCGCGGCTGCCTGCCAACTACTCGCGCAGCGCGGAAACCGCATCGTCGTAGCCGACCTCGACCCAGACAAAGCCTGTGAGGTCGCCGCACGCCTACCCGAAGGTGACCACCTCGGAATCGGCGCGGACGTTCGGTCAACCGAATCCGTAAACACCCTGGTGGCAGCAACATTGGGAAAATACGAAAGAATCGACGGAGTGGCAGCATGCGCCGGCGTCGTCGATCCTTCCCCATCCCATTCGGTAACCGACGAGTCCATCGAACGACTCCTCGACATTCACCTGATGGGCACAATCAGGATCACCCGAGCGGCATATCCACATCTGAAAGCTAGTGACAACGGCGCCATCGTTGCGATGTCCTCAATGGGAGCCCACCTAGGCATCCCCGAACGGCTCGGCTACTGCGCCGCCAAAGGAGGCATCGAGGCCGTCGTCAAAACACTCGCCGTGGAATGGGCTCCCGACCAGATCAGAGTCAACGCCGTAGCACCAGGGTGGGTCAAGACACCCGCAATCACCCAGTTGATCAACGACGGATTCCTGGACCCAAGCCCAGTTCAGACTCGCACACCGATGAACCGGTTCGCCGAACCTTCCGAGATTGCCGAAGTCATCGCCTTTCTCCTCTCCCCCGGGGCCGGCTACGTCACCGGCCAAGCAATCATCACCGACGGCGGCATGACGATCCAGGGCCCCTGGCCAAAATAGCCGCGAGCGGGTCCATCCCTGATGCGGGATCAGCACGGCTCGTTTGCTGATCCCGCGCTTCCGTCACCGTCCACGTTCGATTTCCCGACGCCGGACAAAAAGTCCGGAACGCGCGCCTCGGCCCCGTTCCGTAGCAAGACGCCGGGATTACCACCGACACGGCCTCCGGCGATTGCCCCGATCGAGATAGGTGTCCTCGAACCCTCCACGAGAGTCTTGGGCCTGCATCTCTCTCGCGTACGCAGAGGCCTCGCGTCAGGGCTAGGTGTCATGCGGCACCGTCCCTGCACCGGTCAATCCGACCCCACTCGACCGCACTGACCTGCCGTAAGGGCGCTGGCAGGAGCGGACAGGGCGCCCTCGCAACGAGGACAAGTGCCCATAGCTCCTATATGGGAGCTATGGGCACTTTCCGGGGCATCGTTGACTACCTTTTGGGAGAGCATTGCGCCCACCACCTGGTCGATGGGCAGGGCTCAACGCGCCAGAATGGCCACTTCAACGCTGGACAGCTCCCACGCCATGACCTGAACGTCATCGTCGATTCCTCCGTATCAACGACGTACGGACCAGAAGGAATGCCTCCAAAGGCCGAGTCCGAGGACGCCGAGTGACGGGCAACGCTCCTTGAGTGAGGGCCGTCGATCGGTCGTTTTTAGGCACTATCACGTTGTTGAACGCGGCAAACTGGGAGAATTCGCGGAGTGAGCATCGGCATACCGTCGCACAAAGGTCACCGCTACCCGGTCGAGATCATCAACCACTGCGTATGGTTGTACTTTCTGTTCCCGCTCAGTTTCCGTGAGGTCGAGGAACTTATGCTCGAACGCCACCGGAAAGCGCCTGGACGCGAGCGTGGCTAACTCGGCGCAGCGCCTCTCCGGATGCTTTCCCACGGGCCCGAGCCACTCCGGGCCGCCGGCCGCACATTCGACGAAGGAGTCCAGCATGGACAAGGAACAGTGTCCGTTGTCGCCAACTGCGGTGGAAGCTGTGACGCACCGCGAGGTCTCAGTCGCCGTGAAGGAATAGCGGCGATGACTCATACAGGCGACCGACGGTCATGACGCTACTTAACCTGTTGAAGGACTGCTGGAACGCGCAGCGAGACACACAGTCACTGCGCCTGTTCATCGAATCGCGCGGCTTGGCCCGATATGCACGCGGCTCCATCGCAGTGCTGACGCTTCTGTCGGCCTTCGTCGGCGCCGCATCGCTGGCGACACCGGCCGGAGCGGACGACCGGTTCAGCAGAGCCATCGTGGCGGGAATGGTCGTGGGGAGCTGTCTGTGGGCAGTGCGATGGAGCGTCTGGCAGTGGCCTTCGTTCCGGGAGTCGGTGGCATTCCTCGTCTACGCGGACCTGTCCATCATGTTCGTCTGCTTGGCTGACTCGGATGCCCTCTCCGGCTTGCTCGGTTCCGCACTCCTCGTTCTGACAGGGACGTACACAAGTTTGATGTTGGGAACGCGAATGATGTTCGCGCACATCGTGTGCAGCGCTGTCGCCATCGCAGTTCTCGCCTCCCAGGTTGCGTCCGACCCCGATCACGATCTGGTGCAGGCGACGGCGAAATCCACAGTGCTGGTCACGTTGGTGGTGGTCCTTCCGGTGGTCGTCGACCTGGTGGTACACCTCATCCGCACCGATGCCGACATGTCCCTGACCGATCCTCTGACAGGTCTGTCCAACCTCCGCGGCATGAGGGCGCGCCTGTCCGTGTTGGAGCAACACGCGCGATTGGCCCCGCCACCCCCGGTGGTAGCAGTCATCGTCCTCGACCTCGACCGTTTCAAGAACATCAACGACACGCTAGGTCATCAGGTCGGGGACGAGGTTTTGATCCGCGTCGCACGCGCCGTCCACCATGCGTGCGGACCGGCCGCGATCGTCGCCCGACAGGGAGGCGAGGAGTTCCTCGTCCTCGATCTGTACGCCGACCTGCACTCCGCGCGAGACGTCGCCCACGCGATCTGCGACACCATCGCCCTAGGACCACTCAAACCAGCGGTCACCGCCAGCGTGGGCATGGCCGCGACGTCCAGTGCGCACGCGTTGCATGACGGCGGGGACGTCAGCGATCTGATCGCCCGCGCGGACGCCGCGATGTACCGAGGTAAGGCACTCGGCGGCAACCGTGTCGTCATGGACGAGACCCTCGGTCCAACTTCTTCAGCGGAGACGTCGCCGTGTTGAGCACACAGCACGGGGACCCACTGTCCGCGCCGGGTGCCTTGTTCAACCCTGCATCCTGCACCGTCCACTCCGCTTCCGACCTCGCTCGTTCGGATCGGTGAATACCCACGAAGAGACGTCCCTCACAGCCACTAGCGAAATGCCCCTACAATCGACGTTTCAGGCCGCCGGCTCCGAGGTAGCTGCCCCACGCGGCGAACGGTTCGGGTCAGTCCCACACAGGCGCCCACCAGCCCAGAGCCGGACGAGCCCTCGACGCTGGGACAATCACCGTCGAGCGAGGCATGGCATGGCATGGCATGGGGATTGTCCGTCACCGCTGCCGGACTGGCACTCGCCATGATCCCCGGCCTGGACGGGATCCTCGCCGCCGCAATAGCTGTCGGCATCGGCAACGGCATCATCACACCACTGGGTTTCGCCGCACTGGCCCCCTCAACACCCGAAGAACGCATGGGACAGACGATGGGCGCCGCCGAACTGGGCCGCGAACTCGGCGACGCAGGCGGACCGCTCATCGTCGCCGGCATGACAGCCCTCGCCACCCTCACAACCGGCTTCGGCGCCCTAGCAGTGATAACACTGCTGATCGGCGCCGACTCCGCACGCCACTATACCCCTCGCCGATGACAATTCACTGACGGTCTTCACACCCCTCGTTTGCGGGCGGAACAGGGAACAACGACACCGACCCGCTCACCACAACGACCCACTACAACCGGTATTCGTACTGCACTGAGTGTCGGCGGTCTCTCGAGACACAACAGCCAATCGTTCAGGAATTGGCCTCCCGCGTTCATGTTCCCGATGACAGCCGGACGACCGGACGCACCGATGGCGGTGTGTACAGCGAACAGCGTCCCCGCGCATGGCTTCTCCAAATGGATCGGTTCGCTGAACCACGCGTTGCCGCCACCGCATCATCGACACCCACGGGCACACCCGCTCGGTCGTAGTCGTCGACGACAACGCCACCCACAAAGGCAGGACGAGTATCGAGGTCCCGGACTGGAGCCGGCGTCTTCCGCATCCTGGAATATTTACGTAACCTGCATATACACCAACTCGGCATACTGTCGAGGTGGAGTCCCCACCGACTGATGCTGGGCGGGGACTCCACGAGGTGAGACGTCCCCGTGTTGAGCACACAGCACGGGGACCCACTTTCCGCGCCGGGCTCTTTGTTCAACCCTGCATCTCCACAGTAAAACAGTCCGTCAGGTTTGGTCTACGAAGAAGGCAAACCGTTACTGTTCTAATACTTCACTCCAGCGTGGCGCAATCACGCGGACGGTCGCGGACAGTTCGGTCTTGGGCCAAGCTAGGCGCACTCACAGCCAAGAAGTTCGACCCTGTTGATTCTGCCCATGACGGCCCTCTCCGGCAGGTAGCGTCCGCACTGTGGTCACCAGGGCATCTGCCCGGTTCCGACCACCGGGACGAAAGGTACGAAGTATGTCCACCCTTCGCGATGCACGGTTGACCGGCAACGAGTCCATCGACACCCCGTTCGGCACGATCACCCTCGAACACGGCTTTCCCACGGACGACTCCTCTGATCTGCTCTTCGATCAGCTCGATACTCAACGCGCCGCACAGGCGTACCTGTGGGCGCTTCCTCTCGTCGGGTTCCTCACCTGGCGTGAGCGCGCCGCGAAAACCTTCGACGCCACCCAGTTCGGCGACTTCGTCGTCTACGACACGCTGCGGGAGAAGCGGGGCATCGTCACCGCGAACCTCACCACCCCCTACATCATCAATTTCACCAACATCTCCGACGGGCCCAGTGCTCATCGACTACCCCGCCGGCCCCACGGCGGGCGGGGTCCTGGACTTC
This sequence comes from Rhodococcus sp. OAS809, assembly GCF_040546695.1. Taxonomy (NCBI): domain Bacteria; kingdom Bacillati; phylum Actinomycetota; class Actinomycetes; order Mycobacteriales; family Nocardiaceae; genus Rhodococcus; species Rhodococcus sp. OAS809. The sequence goes on from NZ_JBEPOI010000001.1 coordinate 207,553, forward strand.
TGGCAGCGACCAGTGGTCGACCTCGGTCTCACGGGACCCGATCAAGGCAAAGGCGGCGGCTACGTCATCCTCGGGCCGGACGACGACGCCACCCCCTTCGAGGGATCCGGTCGATACGTGGCGCGCTCGGAAACACTCAACATCTTCATTGCCTTCCGAGTCCTCACCGAGGACCCGAACCTGATGGCCTCGTCAAAGCGTGGCCTCGCGCTCGGCCGGGCCGGATCCACGCCCACCCCAGTCCGATTCATCGAAGGCGTCGACACAGAGTGGAGCGCAACACCCTCCCGCGGTCTCGGTTTCTGGGAGGATCTCGCGACCGTGGTGGACGAGGAATCCGTCCGTGAAGTCGACAAAGCCCTGATGGCGATGCTTGAGCCTCTCGGGATCGTCAAGGGCGAGCCGTTCGCACCCGACGAACGCCAGCGACGCCTTCTCGTTGAAGGAGCCGCGCTCGGGGAATTGATGGTCCGCAACATGCAGGTCAACCCGAGACACACGAGCCCCTTCTGGGTGGGCACGAGCTGGTACAAGCTCATCGACTTCGAGATCGAACAGGAAACCGACACGATCCTGCAGATCGACCAGCGTGCCACCTTGTTCTACGAGGCAGTAACGACCACCAAGGGCATGGTCCACCCCACCCCAGGAACCGGCCAGGTCTACCTGACCTCCAAGCGGGACAGCGAGGGCCGCCTGGTTCGCGCAGACCGCTCATACCGCCTCCATGTTCCAGCGGAGATCCCCGTAGCCCAGTTCTGGTCGCTCACCCTCTACAGCGAGGACACCCGGCGCCCGTACGAGAACGGCGGCACCGATATCCGCAGCGTGAGCCTCGACAGCCGGGACGAGAACCTCGACTTCAACGACGACGGCAGCATCGACCTGTACATCGGGCCGACGGCACCCCACGGCGCTGACAACAACTGGATGAAGACAGTCGCAGAAGACGGCTGGTTCGTCTACTTCCGCATGTACGCAGCCACCAAACCGTTCTTCGACAAATCCTGGGCTCTGCCCGACTTCCAAGCAATTCCATAACCCGCACCACCGATTCAGCGACCTGGTCAGCAACGCGCTCAAACCTCGAAAGTCACCAAATCCACAGGCGTCTGCACAAAGCTCGACTACTGCGAGTCGACGAATGCCGATGTCACAGCCGAACAGCACGGGGACAGGTGCATGCAGTCCTCGACGGTAGAGCACCCACCTTCGCACTGGAGCAGGGCTTCACAACCCCGACGCGACGACGTCGCGCGTGATCTCGAGCTGCCCGAGGTGTTGCCCCAGCTCCCGGACCAGGTACCCGAGGACCCACTCCGGAGTGGCGGTCGCGAATGCCGCGGCACGGGACGACCCGACAGCGGCCCGGTCCCGGACGCCATCGGTGACGACGACCTCGACCCAGACCGGCAATCGGGCGACGACGTCGTCGAGCGCCGTGTGCACCCCGCGACCGTCCCGGTCGCGGTGAACTCGGCGGCGCGCCCGCGGGGAATGCGTTCGCCCCCGATCACGCTGCCCGCCCAGAACAGGACGACCCGCGTGCAGTGATATACCATCGCGTATCCCGAATTCGCCTGCGGCAGCGGAGGAACCACGTTGATGAGCTCGTCGCCGATCTGATCGGCGACGGCGGGGGCTGTCGAGGATCTCGACGGCCCGTGCAGAGCCTCGGCCCAGGCAGGCAGAACCCGGTCGTCGGTCACCACGGGTACCCTTCGAAGTCCTCGAGGTCGCAGCCGTACAGGTCGATACCGTTCTCGCGTGCAGATTTCTCGGTCAAGTGTGTGTCTTTCAACCATTGATCAGCGGGTACACCAACCCGCATCCACCACACGCACGATGAGTGCATGGGATGAAGTCACAGATCCTGTGGATTTTATCCTCAGACGTCGTGTTGCGATGCACAAGCACGTGACTCGGGTGACGGCATACGGGAGGGCTCGCTCGCGAGATCAGCAGCTGCCCTCCGTCTCGACAGCGCACAACAACCCACCGTCGAGATGAGCGGGCCGCTCGGCTGACTCAATTGGGCGAGGGTCGCGCAGCGCCCGGCGTGACCGTGATCCCTCCGGGTTCTGATCCTCGAACTCGATCTCGGACGTCACACCAGGGCCTGGGACGTCAGCGGACAGGTTCGAGCACGCGCGGGTTGTTGTTTCCGGGGACTTGTTCACGGCGGTCGAGAATTCGTACGGTTCCTTGTGCAGAGCAACATGATCCGGACGGCCAGCGTCCCCAGTCGCTGGATTACCTCACGGTCGCGGGTCTCGTCCGATGAACGCCAGAAATCGAGTCTGAACGTCGGAGCCGTCAGGCACATCCACCCGTGGCCCGTACTGACCGCTGGAACGCAGCACCTCATCCCAGGACTCCATACCCGCAAGCATCACGGCGCAGCGTTCAGGATCGAGCGTCTCGTCCTGACCGGTAGCGCGCGCCAGATCCCAGCTGTGCATGAACACGTCAGCGGTGAAGAACTGGGCCACGGCCTGAGGTAACGGTGCCTGACCGGTGTTCGGGTGGCAGAAAACTTTGTCCCCGGCAGACGGATCATCGAGCACGGCTTGGACACCCTCGCTGAAGACGCGCCACGCGGCTACCGGATCGTCATCGACGTCCGGACCGGCAGGCAAAGTGATGCCGGCACCTTCCTGAAGGAACGGCGGAAACCACTCGACGAGGTGACGAACAACGTCGCGGGCCGTCCAACCCTCGACCGGCGCCGCCCTGTTCCAGGCTGCCTGATCGGGTACACCTTCGACGATTTCGGTGAAGCGACCGGCGAGTTCGCGGTACTCCTCAGCGGGGGTCTGATCGGGGGTCATCTGGTCCTCAGTTCATCTGAATTGCGCCGGAATACAACGCGCCCAACTCTAACTCTGGCAGATGACATGGGTTGGCCAGTAGCCGTGGTGCTGGTTTCGACGACGGAGCCGCGATACTTGAGGTGGTCGGCGATCTCCGCGCAGACTCTCGGGGAAGTGAAGGCGTCAATCCAGCCGGATGACCGGACGTATCGACGGCGGCGTGTACCGCGAACAACGCCCCCGCGCAGGACTTCTCAACTGGATCGGCTCGCCGAACAACTCCACCCGCCGCAAGTCGCGAAGAAACCCGCTCACACACTCCCACAACTCATCAGCACACACCGGCGCCGATGGGCCCACCAACCCGATCAACAAACCGAACACCACATCGTCGCCGCCGCCGACGACCGCCGCGTAGGACCCGATCAACACCCGGTCCTCGGGAAACCGCCCACGAAGCTGCCTCAACTCCCGCAGAAACTTCTGCCGACACACACCAACACTCACGCGCTTCCCTCCCTCCCCCGCTCGACCGGCCGGACACACCCCACGACCAGACGATAACGATCGCCCTGTCGCCCTCGTTTATTACCTCTCCCTGACTGGAACCAAGCGTCGCCGCCCTCCGCCCGATCCGATAAATTTCATCGAACAAGCAAGTTGAGGACAGGCAAGATCGGAAGGGCGTACGAGTGCCGACAGAGGACAACAGAACATTAGAGCCGATCGCGAAAGCCGGTGCCCCACACAGAGTCGGAGGATTCCTCTACCACCGCCACGGCGACCGCTGGGAATGGTCCGACACCGTCGCCCGCATGCACGGATACGACCCCGCCACCGCCGTCATCCCAACCACCGAACTGCTCCTCTCCCACAAACACCCCGACGACAGAGCCCACGTCGCCCACACCCTGCACACCATCCGCACCACCGGCGGAGCATTCAGCAGCCGCCACCGCATCATCGACACCCACGGGCACACCCGCTCGGTCGTCGTCGTCGGCGACCGCGTCCTCGACGAGCACGGTGAGGTCATCGGCAGCTCCGGCTTCTACATCGACATCACCGACACCATCGACAGCACAGTCTCCGAAGCAGTCGACGACGTCGTCGCCGACCTCACCGCCTCCCGCGGAGCGATCGAACAAGCCAAAGGGATGCTCATGCTCATCTACCGCATCCCCGCCGACCGCGCCTTCGACGTCCTTGTCTGGCACTCCCAACACACCAACACCAAACTCCGCGACATCGCCGAAGGACTCCTCACCCGCGTAGCCACCGACCTCGACGTCCCCACCGCTGTACGCACACGCTTCGATCATCTCCTGCTCCACACCACCTGACACAACGCTGCGACGCGGTCGCGGCGTGTGTTCTTCATGGCCGCGAGCACCGGAGCGCTGGTCCTGTGGTGACTTCGACTCGGCACTCGGCTCGGTTCGGGTCCATATCGGCCGGCGCACCTTGCTGCCAGTCGTGGTCGCACACCATTCGACACGCTTAAGGTGAGCAGATGCACACACTTCGCCGACAGCCTCGACGACCTCGCTGCCGGTCTCGCCTCAATGTGCGCTCTGACCGTCACAGCAATTGCCGACGCAACAACAGCCCTCCTCGACGCCGACCTTCCCACCGCCGAACGAGTACTCGACGCGAACACCGACCTCGACAAGCCGCCGCCGACTGGGAACACCAGGCATTCTCACTCCTCGCCCTACAGGCCCCCGTCGCCCACGACCTGCGATTCACCGTCGGCGGCCTGCACATCGCCGCCAGTCTGCAACGCATGGGCGGACTCGCCACCCATGTAGCCAAGATCGCGCGCCTACGCCACCCCACACCGGCGGTCCCACCCGAAGCACAGCCAGTCATAGAGGACATCGGAAAGACAGCGGTAGCCCGTGCCACCGAAACCCAAATGGCACTCCGCCACCTCGACCACGAACGCGCCGAAAAACTGGTCGCCGCCGACACCGTCATGGACCAACTGCACCGGCGACTGTTCACCGTCACCCAAGCCCCACGGTGGCCACACGGAGTACAAGCAGCAGTCGACGTCACCCTCCTCGGTCGGTTCTACGAACGGTTCTGCGACCACACCGTAGACATCGGACGACGCATCATCTTCCTCGAAACCGGACAACTCCCAGCCCGACCCGAAACCCTTCTCTGACATCCGAACCCGACGATCACCGCCATTCCGCCAACGTCAGTGGCCTCGCACTTGAGCGACCTCGCCGACCGCCAAGCTCACACCCAGCGAAATCGGCACGCGCACGTCATTTTCGAATCGTGTGCGAAGGTTCGCAGCCCCAACGCTGTCATGCGATCGGAGATACTCACTGCGCGTTGCCGCGGAAGCGGACGTCGCCGAGGAGCACCTCGGTCGGAGTCAACGCAACTGCCGGAGATCCGCACAGCGTCGGCGATCACGCGTCATCCAACGAGCTAAAGACGATATGGATGCGAAGGCGGGAAGGATCGCCTGCAACTCAGGTTCGTTCACAACCGGCCGCTCACGTTCGTTCACGAGAGGCCAATGTCGAACTCGGGCCGAATTGAGTAGCAACGACTCGAATAATTCTGTGGGAGTGCAGTCTTGGACAACTTCGGAGACGGCGATAGAGGTCCTTCTCGACCACCAGAACATGTTGCGGCGAATACAAATCCGCCGCAGACCAAGCAGTGTTCACGTCGGCCGAACTCGGCCAGACCTCCACCGGCGAATAAAAGCAGACAGTTTCTCCGCACTTGTCACCTTCAGAATACCGCGGCGATAGGGGCTTGCGGCAAGGCCCCGGTTATGCGGCACACTAACTCCTCTCAGCCAGATAGACGAGAGGATTGCAGGTGTCCGAACTGCTCGACGAGGGACCGTTTTTTCATGGCACGATCGCCAACCTCCGCGTGGGTGAATTCCTCACCGCAGGCCGTCCATCGAACTACCGCCCCGAGGTAGTGATGAACCACATTTACTTCACAGCTCTTGTCGATGGTGCCGGCCTCGCCGCCGAGATCGCTGCAGAACTCTCGGACAGCGACGCGGTCCCACGGGTGTACGCGGTCATGCCGACCGGGTCGTTCGAGAACGACCCGAATGTGACCGACAAGAAGTTCCCCGGTAACCCCACCCGGTCCTACCGCAGTCGCGCCCCACTACGCATCATCAACGAGATCACCGAGTGGACACGACTGACACCTGAACAACTCCAGACTTGGAGAGAACGGCTAACCGCGCTCCTCTCCACCGAACGCGGCGAAATCCTCAACTGAGATGCGCAGGACCGTCCATGTACGCCTTGGTCTGACAACCAGCATTTCGCGGACGCATCTGTGCAGATGGATCGGTTGATTTCGAGAACGATCCCATCCCCTCACCGACAATGGCCCAAGGATCGTCGTCGAACTAACGGGCGAGCAGGTCCCCCGCGACGTAGCACCATCAAGCATCACGGATACTCGCATTACACGGCAGCAAAAAACCCTCATGCACAGCTGCGCCGCACATCTGCCCCGTCACTCCACCGCACCAGTTTCGCCGCCTCCGCAGCCGGGTAATCAACCTGACGGCGCAGCGCTGCACACGCAACGAGTCGCCGACAGGCCCCACTCCCGGCCACGACCACCCGGCAACGGTCTGCGTGAATCCCACGCACCCGAGCACCGGGATACGCACGCTCGCCGGCTGCCGTCACCAACAGCTGGCGAACCGTCCACACCACAGCATCACCGCCAGGCCCAAGGCACACAACAGCCAACCGTCTACGGGTGGCATCCCGCGCCAATTTCCGCGATTACAGCCAGATGATCGGGCCGTACCGACGGCGGCGTTAACCGCAAATCCCGCCCCACTCAAGCCTTCTCGACTGCATCGACTCACTGAACATTTCCACCCGCCGCAACTCCGGGACACTCAGGCGACGCTCCCTGCCGACAGTCCAATTCGTCCAGCACGATGTCGAGCGGTATCTCCTTGCAGCGGCTCATTTCGTCCAGAGCCTGCAACCGGTCGCGTTCCTCGGCGAGGTCCTGATTGCCGACCTACATTCCGTCGGATCGCAGATTCATCGAGTCCTTGGCGCCGACTGTGGATGGCGCACGGCTGAAAGGCGCAGCCACCCGCTCGCGGGCGCACCCCGGCATTAACTGCTGCACGACAACTACTTCCGAAGCGTGTTGTGGGAAATGGAATCCGCCGCACGACTTTCTTCGCCGTCGTGCGTCTCGGAGTGCGCCAACAGACCACCCCCTTCGTCGAGTCGACGAGTAACGCGTTCGATGTCCTCCTCGGAAGGTTCCTCACCAATGGTTCCTGCGATCAGCTCACCAACACGCTCGTAGTTGATGTGGCGATCCGGAGTCTCATGAGCATGCTCGACAGAGAGCGCCACCACCTGATCGATCTCGGCGTCACTGAGCCGACGGCGTAAGACAGCCAACACCGCGAAATGATCCTTCTCAGGAATACCCTCCGGGTAGCCACTGCGAAGCCAGTCCAATACTGCCTTCAACGCGTGACGCACCTACCGCCTCCTCTCACCGATCGATACGCCGCTCTGCATCTATCCGAGACCTACCGCGTGCGCCGGAAGTTCGGACCTGCTGCACCCCAGCCACTCAGCGCTGCCTGAGGTCAAAGCGGGCAACGGCCAACGCCCATCGTAAGAAATTGAATTAACTCGCACATCCTGCCCGACAAGAACCGCGGACTCCGACGAAACGCGGAGGATCGATCTAATCGTTCGTCAGTAACGACCAGACGGGCCTGCACGTCCTATCCGCCAGGAAGAACGCACAACTAACTCCTCTAAAGGTGCCGCGTCATCCCGGATGGGAACTTTCAACCTCCACAAGGGGACAAGCGGTACGGCACCGCCATACAAGGCCGGCGCGGTGTCGACGAATCTACGCCGCGTGCTGAATCTGTGGGGGTGCGTCCTCGACATGCCGCTTCGGCGTCATCGTCGCCGACAGTGCATCTTGACTCGCTCCGACAATCTCGCGCCACCACGCTTCACGTTCCTCGGATTCCGGCCAGACCACCACATCGAGGTCTTTGACATCCATGCGATTACTCCTTCATCTCATCTCACCGCCTGTTACCCATCTCGCGGTCCTGTAAACGCAGCGGCCCCGCAGGTCCTGTAAACGCAGCGGCCCCGCACCCCTACAGTCCCGCAGCCGATTCGGCCACCGCCGGCGCCCGGGTGGTCGGCTCCCGCACTGCACTCGTAGCGGGGGTCATCGGGCACCGTGTTCCTCGGTGCCCGCCGGGGGGAAGTTTTGTGGGCAACAACAACCCGCGATGGTCGTAGCGTTGGACATACAACCCCCGACTACTGCCGCCGTTGGCGGCCGTGGCCGCGACGATCGCCTCGTTGTCCGACTCGAAGAATTCCTCGACACTCGATTCATCCGCGAACGTGAACTTGTACCGCTCCATGACACGACCTCACCGTCAGTCGAAAATAACTCCTACACATGGCGTTCGGACAAAAACTCTGACAACGTGCGCTTTCGCGCTGCCGACGGAAAAGATGATTGCCGAGCCGGGTCACACTTCTCGCACTTTTCACCGTCGAAGGCCTGTACCCACAACTGCTCGGGTATTCGTAGGGACGTCACAGTGTGTAAGCGTCTCGGCAACCACTACGGAAGCGCGGAAGCGCCTGAGTTCCTAGGGCCGAGGGTTCCTCGCTTCGCCGTCGGGGGCCGGACAACGAGGAACCCGCCCACGCCCCCTAACCTTGCGGAGGGGAGCGTTGGGTAGCCCGGGGCCGCGTCACCGGAACGCGATACGTAAAGCGGGGCAGCATCATCGGCGGGGTCGGCCCCACAGGTCCCTCGCAGGCGCCCACCTCGATCCGGGTGAGTAACACCCACGCCGCCGGAGTGAGCGCATCGGCGAGAATCCGATCCGAATCCCCCATCACAGCAGCATATTCCAGATCGCGCCAGAGGCGGATATCCAGCCCCTCCCACCCCGAGTGGTCGCGCCGGCCCCCGCCGACTACTTCACGCTCGTCCTCGGCGATGCGGGCGCTCTCGACATCATCGACCCGTACCATTTTCTCTGCACCCTCACCAAACATGCTGTTCTGAAATGCTGTTCACGCATCGATCTGCTTGCTCCCTTGCTTGTATCCCACCTCCTTGCTGCTCCCATTGCTGTTCCCGGCGCTGCTGATCTCGATCTTGCGGGGCTTGGCCCGCTCTGCGAGCGGGATCGTCAACCTCAGCACCCCAGCGTCGTAGCCGGCGTCGATATTGTCGGTGTCGAGGTTCTCGCCCAGGAACAGTTGACGACTGAACACACCCCGCGGACGCTCGGCCGCAATCATCTCCTCCTCCCCGGCGCGGACCGGCCGCTCCGCGTGCACCGTCAACACGTTCCGGTCCACATCGAGATCCAGCGAATCCGGATCCATGCCGGGAAGGTCGAACTCGACGACGAACCGCTCACCTTCCTGCCAGGCATCCATCGGCATCACCGCCGGCTGCGACGCAGTACCCAACAGCTGCCGGGTCAAGCGGTCGAGGTCACGGAAAGGATCGGTGCGCATCAACATTTTCGGTCACCTCCAGGAAAAATCTCTGGAACCGTTCACTGACTACCACCACCGCATCCACCGAACTTCTACAGTAGATGCTGTAGATTTGGTATATCATCCAACACACATCGGATCAAGAGTATTTTCTGACAGATCCACGGTGAAGGCGGAAAATTTTCTGATGGAAGGATCATCATGACGCGCAACCCGGCCATCGCCGAACCCCCTGGCCTGTACGCGATCTCAGTGACATCGGAACTCTCCGGATTCACCGCCGGCACACTGCGACTCTACGAACAGTACGGCCTGATCACTCCCACCCGCACCCGCGGCGGCACACGCCGCTACAACGACGACGACCTCACCCGCCTCGGCCGCATCGCGGACCTGATTGCCGACGGCATCAACCTCGTCGGCATCAAACGAGTCCTCGAACTCGAAGACAACACCGCGTTACTACGCCGCGACAACACCCGACTACGCGCGGATAACGCCGACCTACGCCAGAAAAATAAACACGACACATAGAAACGGCCGTGATCGCTCGACAGAGAAGGGACCACCGTCATGGAACACGACCACATTCCCGCAGCACGCGACGCGACACCCGACGCCGATTACATCGAACAAACCATCCCAGCCGACCCAGACGCTGTCGCGGTGGATGCCGTCGACGCCGAGGCCCTCACCACCGAACTCGACATCACAATGCCTCCGCCCGAAGAAGATCTGATCGAACAATCGATACCCGTCCCCCTCGACGACGACCGCTGAGTTCCCGCCCTAGTGCTCATTCAGTCGGTGTTGCGCCAACAGGCAGGCGGGACGAGAAGGGCCGCGGACTTCCCCGGTTACCGCGCCGGAGTCAACGCCCGGATCCGCGGCGGGAAACACTCGGCTAACGGGGTGACCCCGACTCCGCGAGACTGTCGGTATCGGCATAATCGTCCTCACCGAACGGCAGGAATCTGTCTGTCAGATCCGACGCACCTCCTCCGCCCCATGCTCGCGGACCAGATATTCGTAATTCTTCCGAGCCGCCACCGTTTGTTCGATCGTCATCGCGTTTCCCGGGCGCTCGGGAGGCTGCCATTTGCCCCACACTGGTCTCTGCTTCTGAAGAAAGGCCCCCAGTGGTCGCCCGCCCCCGAAAGTCACATCGCGACAATTAGGGCTAGCACTGGCCCCAAACCCGGCCGGTGACGGACCCGGTGCAGAGCAGTGGCCCGCGCCGCGACGCCACACCCGAACGCTGCCGAAAGCAACTCTCCCCTGAACCCGATGACTACCCAGGGTCGACAATTAGAGCGAATCCTTTTCTCCGAGTGTATATTCGGTCTATTTCGAGCGCATTCGCGGTCTGCTGACAGCGACGGGCTCACTCGGTGCGCAGACATGAGCAGACAAGGGTGTGTTGGGTGTTTATCGGGTGGGGTTGGATGCTTTGCGCAGTGGGTCTTCTTTCAGGGCGGCATATCTTTCGTCTGACCGGCGTTGAATCAACTGAAGGGACCGAAAAGGGCCGCCGCACAGGGAATCCGCACGCCGACTGCGCGGGCAACGCCCCGCCGACCCGCAAATGCAGGCAGATCCCGGGAGCGACCCGACCGTCGGCGCAACCGGCGATCACGTTGCAGAGGAGAGAGCGATGAACAACTCTTCAGGCCATCAGAGGAGGGAAGCTGCGAATCGCGGATACAGCGACACGCAGGCACTGCGCCCCGAACCGATCACGATCACCGACCGCCGACGTATCGACCCGGACACCGGCCACGTTCGTACCGATGCACCCCCGCCACCCGCGAGGAAGCGAAAGTCAAACGTAGACAACCCGGCGCCCCGACAACCAGCCGACACAACTCGACGGAAAGCATCAAAATCGGCGGTAGATTTCGCGAGCAGCGATGCCGACCGTGTCGCCGAACTGACCAATGACCTGCACCAACTGCAAGCCGAATACGCCAACTACCGCCGACGGGTCGAGCGGGATCGCACGATGATCGCCGACAACGCCAAAGCCACTGCCGCGGCTCACTTTCTCGACATCCTCGACGACCTGGACCGGGCCCGCGAACACGGCGACACCGCACACGAACCGCTACACCGCATCGCCCACAAGATCCGCACAGTCCTGACGCACATGGACGTGACGGCATTCGGCGAACACGGCGACCGATACGACCCCACCCTGCACGAAACAGGCACCCCACCCGGCGCGGGAACCGACCTCGTCGTTGACACCGTTCTACGCCCCGGCTACACCTTCGGAGAGCACAAAGTGCTCCGCACCGCATTGGTCACCGTCATCGACCGCGACCACTACGAGCACGAAACCGACGCAACTCCCCCAACACCGTGAACAAGCAAATACCATCTGCCGCCACGGAACCCGCACGCTTCGTCCCACTGGACGTGACATATCCGCCTAGCCTGCCAGGCGCGCGGGCACCATTGCAGTGGTGAGTACTTCGAGCCGCTAACACGGGGCCGGACCGAACCGATGAACCAAGTGCGGGGGCGCAAACCCCCACATGTGTGCGAGGTGAGGCGAGGTGAGGATCATGGGTTCGGCCGGAATCGACTTCAACGTGGCCTTCGCAGCCTTCGTCAAATGACTGTCCGTCACGTTCGGCGGAGGTATCGGGATCAGCTGACACATCCGTCGGAACGCTGCCCTCCGACCTCCTCATCGACGTCGAGGGCAGCCGCTTCGTGTTCCATGGCGTTCCGCTTGTTTCGATCCTCGCGCCCAGCAGGGAATGCCGACAACCCCCACTATCAGCGAGGTAGGGAACTTTCGAGATCTTCGACCGCCTCAACCCGCCGTACTCGCAGGACACAGTGCCCAGCTACATCGACGAACCCCAATCCCCATGTTTAGCCAACCTGACGCGCAGCACGAACGCCCGCACATGACGACAGTCACCGATCCAGAAGCGCCCGACCGGTTCGCCACGCCCCTAGCTGTGGGCGGCCACACGGTTCTTTTCGTGACCAGGCTCTATCCTCTTCCCTCGTCATTTCTGCTCCGGGAAACGGACAACCGGACGCTCCCACGAGAGGGAAGCCATGGGCCCGGCACAGCAGCAATCCGCCCCTCCACCAGGTAGCGGCCACCCCACACCCCTGCCGCCTCCCCGCGGGCGAGAGCGCCCGCCAAACACTCCGTCGTGTGAGAACAACTGCGACACAACGACATCGCCTTCGACAGCTCCTCACGCGCCGAAGAGAACCACCATTCCGGATCGTGTGACCGACACGGAGCAATCACCGCCTGTTCCACGCCCACCCGGGCACCCCCAGCCTTGCTACCCATGATCGCCTCACCGCCCCTCTTCTTGCTCGCCGTCCGACCACATCCGGCCAGCCAGGTCTGCCGTCAATTTTCCGACTCATCGATCCTGCGGAGGCTTCGTCATGATGGCTTCCTTCGGCTCTGGGCAAACTCGTCTTCCGGGCGCTGCCTAGTAGGATCACCAGAGCAACGACATTCATGTCGGAGGCTTGCGAAAGCCCGTCAGCTCAACACGCCGAACGATCCCTGCGAACAGCTCACCACACCCATCGCTGCGTACCCAACGCCGCACGTGGCGACCGAGGCCCGTTTTCCCCACGCACTGAGCGGGTAGCTCACGCAGATGAGCATTGGACACGCACCAGCCGGCGACGGAAACCGGCCGCTACGGCCGCGTCCCGAGGCCACCTCACCGCCACACGCTGATTCAGAATGGAACTATCGCGTCCGCCACGAGACACCCACCCAACGTCTCGACCGCAACTGGTCCCACATCCTCCAAGAGCTCCGGGTAGTCCAGACCGGCATGCAGATCCTCACCGGCTTCCTCCTGACATTGCCTTTCCAACAACGCTTCTCGGTTCTGCAAGCTTTCGAGAAGGACTTGTACCTGATCACGCTGGCAATGTCGACGGCAGCGACGATCGTGCTCGTGTCACCTGTCGCCATGCACCGCCTACTCTTCAGGCGTCACGCCCTCCCCGTCCTCGTCGAGCAGGGCCAACGATTCGCCGTCACCGGCCTTCTCCTACTCGGCGGCGCACTGACCGGCGTTCTCACCTTGACTTTCGACGTAGTAGTCAACAGAACCACAGGCCTGATCGCCGGCGGCTGCGCCGTACTTCTGGCAATCACAGTGTGGTGCTGCTACCCGCTCTTCCTCGCACGCCAGCTGCGCCTTGGGCGCCCTGAGAAACAACCCGACCAACCACAGCACCCAAGCACCCAACATTAGGCCGGAATGTCGACACCTCACGCATCCGCATAGGCACCGCCGTTCATGTCCTCGAGTTCAGAAGTCCGGAGATCGGCCCCAGCTCAGCGCTACGAGCGCATTTCGCTGCCGCTTACAGCCCCACGATCGTCAGACAAAGTTCGCTGATTTCGCCGAACTCAGTTCATCCAAGTACTCAAAGCCCAACGCAATTGAGGTGCTGTGCCGCTGAACTGGGCTCGTCGAAGTCGCCGTTTTCCAGGCCTTTTCTGGTTCAACGAAGGTGACCTCGCGAGACGAAAAAATCTATCGCTGAGAGGGTAGACATTCTCACATGGCGTGTTGTATCTTTTTCTCGCAGGAACGAAATCAAGAGGTGCGGGAGAGACGAACTACCCGCAAGCAGTACCGCAAGGTAGGGACGTGCCGGGGCCGAAAGTTGTTGTGAGTGTGTAGTTCAGGTCCCGGCGCCCCCTTCAAACGGGCTACCGGACATGGTGTGTGCGTTCGGAAGCTCGAAGAGTGCAGTTGTTGGTTCAGTGAGTGAGATCGACCCGTCTCGGCCCCCGGCGCACCCCCGCGCCGGGGGCCCCGTCCATTCGAAGTGAAAGTAGACCGCCATCTCGGCAGAGAGACCCGCCGGCGACCTGTCCGGCAAGTTCGACGACGAAGACTATCCCGCCTACAGCATGGGCCACGCCGCCGAACTCCTCGGCGTGCGGCAAGGGTTCCTGCGCAGCCTCGATGCCGCGAAACTGCTCACCCCACAACGCTCCGCGGGTGGGCACCGCCGCTACTCGCGCTATCAACTGCGTATGGCCGCCCGCGCACACGAACTCGTCGCCGCCGGCACTCCACTCGAGGCTGCGTGCCGGATCATCATTCTCGAAGACCAACTCGCCGAAGCGCGTCGCATCAACGCCGAACTTCAACAACACCACGACAACAGATCCGGTGCCGCGCCTGAATAGTGGTGGATTCAGTCGCATCGCGTCTCTCCTGAGTGCGCGGATGCAGACGCCCGCGCAGAGTGGAGTCGGGAGCCGTAGGGGGACAACGCATTCGCTATAATCGTTCAACGCAACGTCATCCCGACGTGGCGTTGCGCTCGGCCCACCGAACACCGGTCCTGCGCGGGCCGACATCCGGTGGCCACCCTGTACGGCGCGCCTGTCTCCCCAGACACCGCGCGCACGGCCCATCAGGTCGGACACCTAACCCCGCCCTGATGGGCCACTTCTGGACCCTGTCTTGCTGTCGGTGAACTTCTTACTCGCCACCCGATCCCCGGAAAACTCTGGCCAGTAGAGTCTGATCCCTACGACACAGTGCATCCCGTCGAAGCAGGCTTAGGCTCGCCAGTACCGCTTTCGCCGCTCGGATCGCGCGCAACACTCGGCCTGATCGAAGCCATCCGGCGCGTCGACAGCGAGCTGAAGGGAGCGACGCGACAGCGACTTGAATGTCGACAACGGAGGAATTCCTCATTCCTCCCGAAGGCGTTGAATCGATTTGCGTGTTTGCCCGCCATGACGTTTGAGAAGTTCGCGAGCGATCAGACTTTGCGCCGCCTCGAGGGCGGCCGGGACTGCCACCCCCAGCCCTTCTCCTAAGGACAATGTTGCTGGGGCGGCCGCTCCCCAGCGGCACCGCCCCAGCCGGAGCGCAAGACCTGACCCTTGACAGCGCACTTGCATTTTGCAAGTGTAGATCGCATGAGCCTGTTCATCACCTGCCCGGTCGAGAGCGTCGAGCGCGCGACCACCTTCTACACCGCCCTCGGCTGGACCCTCAACACCGAGATGTCCGATCACAACGTCTCGTGCTTCGCGATCGCGCCCGAGCAGTACGTCATGCTCGGCAGCCGCGACATGTACGCCAGCGTCGGCGGCGTCGAGGAACTGGTCGGCAAACCCGATACCCCGTCGAAGGTTACGGTCTCGTTCGACCTCGGCAGCCGCGAGGCGGTCGACGAGCTCGTCGACCGCGCCGGCGCCGCCGGTGGGCGGATCGGTGACACAGACGACTACCCCTTCATGTACCAGCGCCAGTTCGACGACCCCGACGGCTACCACTACTCGCCGTTCTGGATGAAGCCGGACACCGATACGACCGCGTGAGCGACCTCGCCGCGGCCCTCGATGTCGTGGGAGCACGGTGGGCGCTGCTGATCGTGGAGCGGCTGCTCGACGGGCCGCAACGCTATGGTGATCTGCAGCGCGATCTCGGAGTACCGACGAACATGCTCGCAACCCGCCTGCGCGAGCTCGAAACGGCCGGCGTACTGACCCGTCTACCCTTGCGGCACAACACGCGGGCCTACGCACTCACCGACCGTGGGCATGCCCTGCGCGGAGCAATCGTCGCGCTCGGACGCTGGGCCGCCGAAGCATAATGTTGCAGGTGGCTATTTGACGCTCTCGGAACAACCAAGCAAACGTGCGCCAATGACGCTCCAATACGCCCCTGTTGAGGTCTTCAGCGAATCCACATTCACCGTGGTGTGTGGGTCGTAATATTTCACCGCTTCTGAGCAGACGACGGTCGATATGAACCGTGCCCGCTTGTTGCCGCTTCAGCAACCCTCAAGGCCTAGTGGGGGGCAATGCAGAAATGTCGTCCTGTTCAGTGCCAGCGGAAACTGTGAAAACAACGTGGGCCCGGTATCTGATCGCCTTCGCCGCAGCGACATTCGCCATCACTAGCTGCGGCCCCGGAACCATCGATGGAAATACTCCGTCCACGCCGAACTTCTCGACTCCACCGCTGACTGGCGGAACGCACATCACGATGGACGCCGTCAGAGCCACGCTCCCAACAGCATTGGCCCAGAACAGCATCTGCTCACAAGTCGAACACCCAGGCCGGAGATCTCTACCTGTTCTGCAGCGTCTCCTTCGCGTCACCATTGAATCGAGGTCTCGCCGACAGCAACATCGTCTACCTCGTCTGGGTGAACAAGGCCGAAGGCGAACGAACACTCCAGGACTGGCGCGAAGGGCACCGACTCGAACTCGTCACCGAAAGCAATACACACACCGCAGCAGCGCGCGTCGAATACCGCGACGCCGTCAACTCCGTGCACTACGTCGACACCATCACGGGCCTCAACATCGACATCTCCGCAGGTAGTCTGCCAACCGCAGAAGCAGCGACGACCTTCCTCCACTGCGCCAACCTCATGAAAAAAAACAACTACCGACCCCTGCCGATGCCGCCGAAGGTAAGGTCTCCGAGAGCCCGGCCGTCGCGCGGGGAGACTCGAAGATCGCACGTAGGGCGGTGATGTCGCTGCTCGTTCCCGCCGGCAGCGATGGTGGCGAAACGCTGCGGCCCGAGCCCGATAGACGGCATCATGGCGAACCCGCCCGAACTGCCTTCCGCCCGGCGAAAATCGCCAACGCTCCTGTCGTCAGCGACAACACACCGCTCAAGAAGCCGACCAGCACTGGACTCGACGTGATCAGATGACCACTCGAACCCCGCCACAACCTGACCGTCTGCCCCACAGCGTATTCGTGCGCGCTGGAGCACTCGACGAACGATTCGATGTGTTCGACGTCGTCCTGCACCCATCCCACCGTATATGCGCGCGGATGCACACAACGGCCCAGCGTGGCACCGTCCTCCACGTCCAACACCCTCGCCTCGACAGCAGGACCCATACCACCGGAGATCGACTGCACAGCAATGCTGAACGTCACCACCGCGCAGATGCCCGCTGCCACAGCAAGTACCGACAATGTGGCAACTATCCACATCACCCGCCGTTCGGCCACGATATCCGCCCTCGAACTCATAGAACCTTGATATGTCACATACAGCCCTATACAAAATCGGGCCAACCGCGAACTCGCACGGCACCTCCATGAGTGAACAGCCACGACACACACCCCCCGCCCAGTACAGTGTCCGACCAGTCCACCGCCAGCGCCTCGCGCGCAACCCGTGATACCAGTTTCGCAGCAAACAAGCACCGAAATCGATTGACAGTCAATACAATCCGAACATGTACATAATTTTAGCGCACATACTTGCCATGCCGACGACGGTCGGAAGTCTGTCTGCACGACCACTGCGCGGCCATCAACCGAATTACGGGAGTGGGCCCTGCCGACACTCACCAAAAGACCGACAAGACCCTGGCGCCATCGTCTCGGGGCCGGGTCGAGAACACAGCGACAAGACCGACCCTACGATCTGGAGCACGCGGCACCGTTCCGAACACACCTCCCGCTGACACCCGTCTTCCACCAGTCCTCGACAACGTCCGCCAAAGCATGCTCCCGGCGAAAATATTCATGCCAGGGCTTTCACAGCCTGAAGGTAGCCGGATATCGCATCCCGATTTCGTGTGAGCACTTCGATTCGCTCGTTCATGCGGGTCCGCTCATGTTCGAGGGTAGCGAGCATCTCAGGTGTCGCATCGGAGAAATGGATGGTCCGCGGCTTATCCAGGCAGGGCAGAACCTGCTTGATGATGCGGGTCGGCAGGCCTGCGTCGAGGAGCCCGCGGATCTGGATGACTCGATCGACGAGGTAGTCGGCATAGTCGCGGTACCCATTGTCCAGGCGGCGCGGTTCGATGAGTCCTTGTTCCTCGTAGTAGCGCAGCAATCGGGCGGGTGTATCCGTCTCCTGCGCAAGTTCTCCGATAAGCATGTGGCTGACCTCACTGTCACTTCTGTGCACCGGCGCTTGACCTTCACACCAATGTCAACGAGGAATGATAGCGCTCATGACTCGCACTGATCTCTCTGCTTCTACCGTGGAATCATCAACACGGTTCCCGCTGTCAGGCTTGGCGGCGCTGGGGACGGCGGGGTTCGTCACGATCATGACCGAGGCGCTTCCCGCCGGAGTACTTCCCGGAATGAGTCACGACCTCGGCGTCTCAGGTTCAGCTGCAGGACAAACAGTTACGATCTACGCGATCGGTTCCGCGCTCGCCGCAGTGCCGCTGACGAGCGCAACTCTCGGATGGCCCAGAAGGCATCTACTGCTGGTCGCGATCGCCGGATTCGCCTTCGCGAATACAGTCACCGCCATTTCGACCGACTACTTCTGGACGATGCTGTCCCGCTTCGTCGCCGGGGTCGTCGCAGGGCTGCTGTGGGCACTGCTGGCCGGATACGCCCGACGGATGGTACCCGCAGAACAGCGCGGGAAAGCCATGGCCGTGGCGATGGTCGGGACGCCGGTGGCGTTGGCGATCGGTGTCCCGGCCGGTACCTTTCTGGCCGAAATCGTAGGCTGGCGTTACACATTCGGGCTAATGTCGATACTCAGTGTCGTGCTCGTCGTGTGGGTGATGAGATCCGTTCCCGCCTTCCCAGGACAAGAGCGCAATGCGGGTGTGCCCGTTCGCCGAACCCTGCGCCTGCCCGGTGTCGTCCCGGTCTTGTTCGTCACGCTGACATTCGTTCTCGCCCACAATGTTCTCTACACCTACATCGCTCCATTCCTCACCCGCATCGACATGCGTGACGACGTCGACGCAGTACTGTTGGTGTTCGGCGCCGCGTCGTTGATCAGCATCGCGATCACCGGCGTACTGATCGATCGTCGTCTGCGCCCCCTCATGATCGTCAGTTGTGCTCTCTTTGCCGGTGCTTGCTTCTGTCTGGGGGTCGTCGGCGAAACCGTTTGGCTCGTCTTCGTGGGTGCGACGGTGTGGGGACTGGCGTTCGGCGGCGCCGCCACCCTTCTGCAAACAGCATCGGCCGAGGCTGCGGGGGTTGCGGGCGACGTCGCTCAATCGCTCGTCGTGACCTGTTGGAACATCGGCATCGCCGGCGGCGCCATCCTTGGCGGGCTTCTGCTCGAATCCTCCGATGCGGGTTCATTGCCCTGGGCCGCGTTCGCTTTGGTTGTCGCGGCACTCGTCACGACGTCAGCTGCACGCCGACATGGATTCCGCAGCCCTCTCCGAAAGTGAAGATGACATGAATAATGTTGTGCAGCAACCACATATCGCGCAGGACTCTGCTACGCGCGCGCTGCGAGCACGGATCGATCCCGAAGTCAGAACCGGCCTCGACGCGACGCTCTCCGTCACCGGCCCAGGCGGTTTCCGCAACTACACCCTCAGCCAGCGCCGAACGATGTATGCAGACAACAACGCAGCCGCATTGGCGGCCAACCCCATTGACTCGTCCATTGCATACAGCGACGAGTTCATTCCCGGCCACCTCGGTGAATCTATCCGCGTCCGAACGTATCGCCCCGGCAACGAACCTTCCGCGCCACGCCCTGCCATCCTGTACATCCACGGAGGCGGACTCAATCACGGCAGTATCGAAACCGACGAACGCCAAGCGGCGCCGCTGACCCAGGTCGTGACGGGTGGAGCTGTCGTCGTCTCCGTCGGATACCGGTTGGCGCCCGAACACACCCATCCGACACCCGTGGAAGATTGCTACGCGGCGCTGGTCTGGTTGTGGAACAACGCTTCACGGCTCGAAATCGACCGTGCACGCATCGCCTTCTACGGCGGCAGCGCCGGCGGTGGGTTGGCAGCAGCGCTCGCGCTCCTGGCCTGAGACAGAAAGGGGCCCGAGATCGCATTCCAGGTTTTGCTCTATCCGATGCTCGACGATCGAAACGAGACGCCGAGCAGCCGCGAGATCGTCGACATCGGGATCTGGGACCGCGACCTCAACGTCGAAGCGTGGCGGTACCTGCTCGGCGAAACATCCGAGACCGCCACGGATACAGGCGAGGCGCAGGTAAGTGCGTACGCCGCTCCCGCGCGAGCTGCCGACCTCTCGGGACTGCCCCCGACCTATCTGGATGTCGGAGAGCTCGACCTCTTTCGCGACGAGGACATCATTTTCGCCAACCGCCTGATGGCCGCCGGTGTTCCAGTGGAAATGCATGTATATCCAGGCGGCATACACGCCGGCGAACTCCTAGCCCCCGCGGCAGCGCTCAACACCCGAATCAATGGCTACCGCCGCGAAGCACTCAGCCGAGCACTGGCCCAGCAGTAGCTGCACCAGAGATCGGGTACAACTACCCCGCAGAAGACAGTGGACCGCTTCCGATCGGGTCGACAACGTCTCGACGGTGACGGCGTTGAGCTGGTGTGAGCGTGCGCAAAGCGGGCCCGTGACCAGGCCCGCGTTCACGGGTGAAGTCGAAGACGCACCTACGCGGGGGGCGTTTCGGATCCGGTGTCGGCAAAAGGGCATGTCCGATGGGCGGTCGCACCAGAGTTGGATAGTCATGGATGGTGAATGCTCCAACCAGACCGCTCACTTCCTCTAGTGGGAAATAGGTTGGGCCCGTTTGGTGGAACGTGCTCCTCGATTCTTCCCGGCTTCCCGCCTCGCTGTGCCGGAACAGAAACGGCGCCCTTCACGGCGAGGCGGTGCCGCGACATGCGTTCGACAAACCACCAACAGGAATCGGTACACACACTCAAGCTCATCCGCTCGTTGTCACGAAAGCGAGTCTGTGCGCACGACCACCACACCGGGCGTGCTTTCTCTTCGTGGCGAGCTCTTCGTGGCGAGCCCGACGAGACCCAAGCTAGGCGCGTTGATGGAGATTTCGTGCCTTTCGGTTCGGTACCGTAGGCGTGGCTCGCGGGTCTGGTTCCAGGTGTCAGACTCCCACTATCTCGATTGACGCTCTAGTTGATTCCGACGACTTCCTGGGCGATCGCTGCGAGTCTTGCCTGTGCAGCGGATACGACGCCGTGTCGGTTCTTGTGCGCTTCCTCGTACGCAACGATGTCTCGTACCTGTGCGGCGTCGGTCAGTTCCTTGACCGCGGAGACGGCTTGGGTGACGTTGAGTTCGTCGAAGTCTTCGATGGGAAGTTCAGCGGGGTCGAGTAACCCACTCGACTTCCGTACCGAACGGAAGACATCCGCGGCACCGTCAGCACCTTCTCGGCGAGTGACCTTCTCAGCCGTGGCGATGGCCGCATCCCTACTGGCCGAGAGTGTTTTCACAGTCACGTCACCGGCATATGCGCCCCAGCTGATCAGCTCACCCAGTACCGGCGGTGAGGTGCGAACAGCGTCGATGGCACGGTCGAGACTGCGGGTCGACCAGGAGACCGGAACGTTGACCAGCCGTATCGCCGCGCCGGTGGCAGCTTGCATCGGTGTGCGGCGCAAAGCTGCCGGTCCACCGAGTGCCTCTTCGGCCAAGACAGTCGTGAGCCAGTCCACGGTCGCGGAGTGTGCAGTGATGAGGCGGTCGGCCAACGCCGCGACGGTCTGATCGCCGCCGGCAGTGGCCAGGGCCTTGAGGTAGCGGGAGCGGTCGAGGAGTTGATGTTCGAGCGCAAGGTCTCCCAATACCGCTTCGTCGAAGGGCTGAGCCTGTTCGACCATCGCTTTCACTCCGGCTGTCGCGCGTCCGAGGAACGGACCGACCAATTCCGGCACGCCCCCCAGATCGCGAACAGTGGACTCGATGGAACTCGCCCTTTCACGGCCGTTCTCTGCGTTTTCCGTGAGTTCGCGTCGAATAGACTCGGTTCTGGCCTGTGCGACGCGCGTTTCGGCGACCTGGATCTCGGTGTGCGTCAGACCGAGGAGGATGCGTAACTGGGTGATCAAGGCGGACGTGGTTTCGGAGTTGCTCATATCGGGGTCGTCCCTTCGTCGGTGCGTGCTTTACGTGATGTTCAGCTTCTGCTCGACGAGTGCTCCGCGGGTCGCGGAGCCACCGCCGCTACGCGGGCTACCCCGACCTACCGCGTAGTAACCACAACGAACAAGTGGGGTCGACGCACCGAGATCGTCGGCGCCAGGACGAGTGAGATCCCGGCCACCCCGAGGTTTCGATTTCTATTCGGCGGGAAGGAGGCATGTGCAGTGCATCCATCCAGAAGCCCACGAGAAACTGCGTCACCCGAGGAGTATCGATATGCCGGACCAGTACGCAATGCAGGACCCGACCACGCGGTTCCCCGCTCCTGCGCGTGAGCGGCAGGCGGAGATCGCACACCCCGGTCTCACCGCAGACATGATTTCTCCTCCCGACCACGGTGAAAACACCTATCGAGGAAGCGGTCGACTCGAAGGAAGGCGTGCGATTGTCACCGGAGCGGATTCGGGCATCGGACGTGCGGTCGCGATTGCATTTGCCAGAGAAGGCGCGGACGTTGTCCTGAGTTATCTCGACGAGGAAGAACAGGACGCTCGGGAAACCGCTCGCTGGGTCGAGGAGGCAGGTCGCAAAGCCGTCTCGGTGCCGGGAGATCTCCGAAGCGAGGAACACTGTTCTGCTTTGGTCGAAACCGCGGTGCGTGAACTCGGCGGACTCGACATCTTGGTGAACAACGCCGCGTTTCAAATGGTGCAGATGGGCGGCATCACCGATATCACCACCGAACAATTCGACCGTGTGATGAAAACCAACCTCTACGCACTCTTCTGGCTCTCCAAAGCAGCGATCGCGCAGATGAAGCCCGGATCGACGATCGTGAATACCTCGTCCATCCAAGGTGCGTCCCCATCTCCCGAACTGCTCGATTACGCCACGACAAAGGCGGGCATCATCGACTTCACCAAGGGACTGGCCGCCGATGTCGCACGAAAGGGAATCCGGGTCAATGCCGTTGCACCTGGACCGATTTGGACGCCATTGATTCCGGCGACAATGCCCAAGGAGAAGTTCGAGACGTTCGGGGACGACGTTCCGCTCGGGCGGGCAGGTCAGCCGGCCGAGCTTGCCCCCGCCTATGTATTTCTCGCCTCTAGCGAATCCAGTTACACCACTGGGGAAGTCATCGGCGTGACGGGAGGAAAACCGCTCACCTGAATGTGCGACTAGACAAGGCGTACGACGACGGCGTAACGGTCAACCGTTGTCGAGACCGGCTGCGACCATCGCTGCGGCAGTCTCTCGTTCGGAGAATGAGCCCTTCTCCAGACCCCGGATGACGCCGGAGCGATCAGCGGGGGAACGGTTTTGGTTCAACTTCGCTTTTCCGTAGACACGGGCCACGTGCAATTTCGATCCCCACAATCCCTCGCAGCTGCGCATCGGTAAGCCTCCCTGGCTACTCGATGTTGGAAATTGCGCCTACTCAGCCCCGAGTTCCCGATCGACGAACAAGGCTCCTACCCCGCGCGGAGACCTCCCCGTTCAGGGTGGCAACGATCGATGTCCAGCTGATCCAAGCATTCCGTCGGCCGGCGAGGACTTCCGAGGCGCCCGTATGCGTGCTGGTCTGCCGACCGAACAAGCGGAGCCCCTCCCCAAAGGTTCGCGACGGTCTCTCCGCTACGTTGGGCCGATCGCGGCCGTGCTGCAAGGAAAGCCCCGAATCTGCCGGAGAGGCAGCGTGCAGTCCAGTTTCGCGCATGCCGATATCCGCGATCACCCTCGACGCTCAGTTCACAATGGATCAGCGAGGGGGCAACTTCAGCGTCGAGCACCGAGAGCTTCCCGGCTTGTCACGGACGCGGCCCGCCTTCAAGCAGTCGGGCCAGCCCTGGACCCACCGCCGTTCTGCGTCTGGACGGGCGATGACAGGGACGAATGCTGCCAAACGAACCTCCCACGCCTGCAGCACTTCAGCTCGAAATTGTCTCACGCTGCGCGACGCGTATCCAGTCGAATGAAGGGGTTCCGGCGCACGCTGCCGGAGGTAGCGCTGGCGCGCAACTCCCACCGCCACCGGGAATTTCGCTCACTCGTCACAGAAGTCATCGTCTACCGCCAGTTCAAACTGTGCTCAAGAATGCCGAGCCCCGATGCCACCGCATTGCCTTCGAGTGATGGCATGTGACGGCCTTGTTTACCGGTTTGATCGCCTGCCCGACGGGTAGCACTCGAACGAGGCCGGTACTTCAGTGCCGGAAGACAACGTGGAAAGGACCCACCGTGGCTCGTCAAGACTCACAACCTCAACTCAAGGATCAAGAGCTCTATGAAGAACTACGAAAGAAGGGGGATTCGAAGCAGAAGGCGGCTCGGATTTCCAACGCGGCTGCCAATCGTGGACGGTCAAGTGTGGGTAAATCCGGCGGCAAGTCCTCACCGTACGAAGAATGGACGGTCGAAGAATTGAAAAGGCGAGCCAAAGAACTCGACCTGCACGGGTACTCGAAATTGAAGAAGAGCGAACTGATCGACACCCTCCGACATCATTGATCTCACCATTTCATTTGGTATGAATCGCGCGGGCCGATCTGGCTCCTCGTTAGCTCCAGCGAACGCTCGCCCCATAATCCTGAAGCGGGTGGCACTCTCTCAGCGGGCGCGGGCAGGGATTCGTCCGTTGAACAGGAAGTCGTCAACGGTTGTGTTGGCCTTCTTGGCGTGCATACGGAGTCGGCCGTAAGGAGCGCTTTTCGACGTCGACCTTGGCGTGGTCGGCTTCGGGCAGTCCTGGCCGGATTCGCCCCGCAGTGCGTCGATCGAGATGATCGTCGGCTTTCCGCTACGCGTTGGCTTCGCCGACGCCGTCGCGGAGGTCCTCGATCCGTTTTGGAATCGACCTTGTAAGCGGCGTTCGGTGTGGCGACTTTCTGAGTGATGTGCCAATGTCTCGTCGAGCTTCTCCGCGAGACGTGCTGCGAGAGAACGGGGACAGCGGTCGCCGCCGTCCGGTCACGATGCTCATGTAGCACTGTCCGCTGTACGAACATGTGCAGCACACGAGGTAGGGCGGACAGTTCAGAAGCGATGAGCATCGCGAATCAGCCACCACCATTCGAAAGAACCGTCGACGGTGAGAGTCGCCATCTGGGTCGTAAATTACTATAGGAGCGGAATGCTTTGTATCGGATTTATCGTGGCGGGGCGGGAATTCGACACTTTGCCCACGAGGGACATGAATAATCCGTTCCGACATCCCCTGTTGTTCCATTTCGTCGAGAAATGCACTCAAAGGCGATGCGAACACTCCGTAGTCGTCGAAGTGCACAGGAATCGCGTAGTCAGGGGAAATCAAGTTCACCGCTTTCACTCCCTCGATCCCATCCATGGTCACCGTCACACCCCACGGTATTTTGTCGCCGAAAGGCAGCCTCGTCCCACCCAGATGGAAAACGCCACTGTGGATGCGCGGATACCGCCGTGGAATCTCCGCCAAATCCTCGACCGCGAGCGTGTCCCCGGAGACGTACACGCAGAGTTTCGGCGGCTCTGTGCCGGAACCGAATTCGAGGATGCTGCCCATCACCGGCGGTTAAATCCGCGCCGTGGTTGCCCACGACGGCCCGTGCCGGCCAGGCACGGCGGTGACGCGAACCCAGTCGCCGTCCGCCGTGACCGTGCGTGACTCCCAAATCGCCAACCCGGCTGCTTTTTCGAAACCACGACGTCTTTTTCGCAGCGTGTTCAGTGGTGACGGGTAACGCGTGGTCCAAACCCGCCTGCGCACGTCGATCCCAGTGATCGCCGTGCAGGTGCGAGAGAACCACTGCGTCTAGGCGGGGAAGTTGGTCGACGGTCGATGCAGGCGCGTGCAGTCTTTTCGAGGTGAGCCCATGGCCCAGATAGGCGTACTCGCCGCGGTGCAGAAAGTTGGGGTCGGTCAGTATGGTCACGTTCCCGTACCTGATCAGGAAAGTCGCATTGCCAATAAAGGTGAAAATCCCTTTCTCCATAGGGCTCTGATACCCAGCCTTCACTCCATCAACCGCAGTACGTTTCGACATCAGGACTCGAACGCCACAAGCCGGTTCAGCATATTGCGCGCCACCGCATGCCAGGGTAATAAGGGGTGGATTTCGCGGCCGCAGAGGTTAGCAAGACTTTTAGTTGACTGGCAGCCTGTGTCATATCCTGCGCACGAAACTTGATGTTCCACTTGGGCGAGTGGATGTCCGGCGTGGACAGTCTCAGCAACCGATCAGCCGGGTCCTTGCCGAATTGGAGAGCCTCGGACAGGTCCTGCTGCCACCAAGATCCCCTCATCTGCTCCACGCGGCTTCGACGACGTCGGTGACTGCAATCGGTGTCACTGTTCCAGTCGCCAACCCCGTGGCGAGATTCCGAATAGTTTAGACAGCAGTCGATGTCGCGATCGCGGCGAAGCGAGAAGTGGGCGCGTCAGGATTTTCGAGCACTGGCGCGCGCGGGCATGCAGGGCATGATCGAGGGCGCGAAGGCTGGCGCCGAACGGCGTGTTAGAACACGACACGCGGGTCGCCAGCCACGGTCGAAAGTAACTGGCGGAGAGAGAAAGTGGATCTTCGGCCGCCGGCATGATTGAAAGGAATCACCGTCTTGATGTCCTTCGGCACGAAAGGGCGAAGTCGCGCTCGGACAGGCAGCGTGCTTCCTTTCTGATTGGTGCATTCGTCGCGTTGACCGCTTTCATGCTGTTTCGGCGCTTCCCCGAGATTCACATTCAGACTGAGGAGTTGAAATGTGACAAGGAAGCAGCAACGGACGGGGGTGATGGTCATGGCTCGACGTGGTGCGGGCGCCATCGGTGCCCCACACAGTCGATCGCCAGTGCGGACAACATCGACGAGCACTCCTCGTCTGTCCGCGGGATACCGGGTCCGCAGCGGCTTCCACGACAACGCAGAATCAAACCGGCATTTGGTGGAGCCATGTTTGATCCGGTCCCTGTCCGGGAAGGTGAGATTTCTAGTATTCGCGGGCTCAGGGCCGCGACCGCACCGAAAACGCAAGCAGCGGAGGGATTGCCATGACACACCTCACTTCCGACCTGCTCTCGACCGGCATACCGACGCTGGGGGTGGAGGAGGAGTTCTTACTCTGCGAGCCCCGAACGGGGCGGCCCAGTTTGCGCAGTAGCGAGGTCGGATCCATTGGCCGCGGACTCGGAGTCTCCCTTCAACGTGAACTTTCCCGTTGCCAAGTGGAAACGTCGACGTCTATAGGGGCCCACATCCGCGATCTTCGTGCTCAACTGTGCGAATCACGCGCCGCCGCCGCTACCGCTGCTGCCGAGGCGGGCTGTCAGCTGCTGGCCGTCGGGACAGCGTTTTACGACCCTCCGCCTGACGCGATTACACCGACGTCGCGGTACCGGCGTATGGCGGGTCAGTACGGCGCGCTCACCACAAGTGTGATTTGCGGTTGCCATATCCATGTGGGGGTCGAGGACCGCGAACGCGCCGTTCAGGTCATCAATCATCTACGTCCCTGGTTGCCCACAGTCTTGGCATTGACCGCGAATTCGCCTATTTGCGCCGGAGTTGATACCGGCTACGCAAGCTGGCGGCATATCGTTTTCGGCAGATGGCCGAGCGCGGGTCCGCCTCCACGGTTCGAGTCCGCCCTACACTACGAGGACGTTGTGGAAACGATGTTGGAGACGGGGCTCATCCTTGATCCTCATATGGTTTATTGGGACGCACGCCTTTCGGATCATCTTCCTACGGTAGAGATTCGGATCAGCGACGTGCCGGCGACGGTAGAGGAGACGATCACTCTGGCCACGCTGGTACACGCCTTGGTCATCATGGCAACCAAGGCAGTGGTCAGCGGTGAAACGGTCCCGGCTGTTGACCAGGATTTACTCCGCGCAGCATGCTGGCGGGCCGCTCGTGACGGTCTCGATGGCAAGGCACTCGATTTGAAATCCATCCGTCTAGTGACCGCCCGCCAAGCTGTCCGTCGCCTGATGCACCATGTCGCGCCTACACTGACCGCTCTCGGCGAGCTCGACCGTGTCGCGGCCGCGGTGAACAGAGTTCTTGCCCGCGGAAATGGCGCGATCGTCCAACGTCGAGAACTGGCACGGCGGGGAAGCGTCTCCGACGTGATCGACCTGTGTGCCCGGCGCACCGTGGAGGGATGCACGCAGCCAAGGAACGTCAGTTTGTTGTCTCACCCCGGTGAACCCGTCTATCCGTAAACCTCTAGGGCAGTGATCGGTTGGTTCGACTGGCACTTGGCTGCGGACGACCTCCTGGGCCTCGGAGTTTGGTCGATAATATGACGGCTAACGACACTCCGAAGTTATCGTTGCGCCAGGAGGGCTTGGGGCCAGGTCAGTCGCTGTAAGTTTTGGGTCAGACGGAAAGATGGCACACCCCAGCACCCGCCCAATAGCGCCTGACCTGGCGCGATGCTAAGGTTCGCCTGAATCGGGACTGCGCTGTCTTCCTCAGGTGGGGACCGAATGGAAGTTTGGACGTCCTCATGCCTGACAACGATGCCTTCGAGGTGCCGCAGAGATTGGGACGCGGTTATGTCGAAGCGAGTCAGCAGTATTGAGTAAATTTCACCGTGACGTCGCCGTCCTCGCCTCGTACCTCGCACAATTCGACTACAGCGATAGAGGAACCGCCGACTCTCACACTGCCGCTTCGGCACTCACGCCTGAGGACCGTCACCGCCGTCGAGGCGACTACGCGGACAGTATTGCTGGGTGACCGCGACAGAAGTCAGTGATGAAGACGTCGCGGCGCTCAACCAGATGCGGGCAACGCTACGGCTTCCTGCCCTCATCGTGACCGCCGACGGCCCTCGTAACGGCAAAGACTCGTCGTCGAGAATAAGGAACCCTATCGGCGAACGGAGGTTACTTTCGAACCCAGTACCGAGGGTGTGCGTCGGTTACGAAGGCCCCTGCATCGCACCGCGCAAGCGCCAACTTCTGCACGAGCACCACCCGCTTTACAATTGCGCCTCCCACCGGCAACGACGGACCGCCTTACTGGCAAACCGCCGAGCCTCGAAACCCACTGCAGACATCCCGATTACCTACGAAACTACTGTGCTGCCACGCCCCGATACCGCAGGCAATCAACGCCGTTGCCGGGGATACGGTTCGCATCCTTCCCCAGTTACTGGCATTGCACCGACGTCGTGTCCCGCTCGCACCCGCTGCAGGAACGGAAAATTTCCAGAGCGACAACGTCGACGTCCCGGCACCCCGATGCCTCGCCGTCATCCCATCGTGCTGGTCGAAGGAGATGATTTGGTGGCGCGGAAAACCACGAGTTCCTCAGTAGCCTGACCAGCCACGATCAAACCCCGTTGCTCGAGAACCGCTCGCCGCGAACGCATGACGGGACCGAAAGGAACCAAACTCCTGGCCACCACAGTCACCGTCAAACCGCATTCTTCCAACATTGCCTCCGTCTTCTGCACACCACACAGCGCTGACTGCAGCAACAGTAACGTCCCACCCGGAGCCAACACTTCAGCGCAAGACAGCGCGATCCTGTCAAGTAATGCCCGCCCGTCTTTCCCGGCGTCCCACGCACGCTCGATACCGGTCGTAGGCAACTCATCGCCCCACGCCGGAACATACGGCGGGTTGGAAACGACGACATCGAACAACTCGCCCTGCACCGCCGCCGTCAGATCACCTCGCCGAACATCGATACGCTTTCCGGCAACGACCGCATTGAGTCGCGCATTCAGACACGCCCGGCGAGCAATGTCCACGGCGACAACGTGCCCGGCCCCCGCCTTGGCCGCGGCGACCGACAACGCGCCTGTACCGGCGCACAAATCCAACACCCGAGTGCGCGGTGTCAGACTATGCGCCAAGAGGGCATCGTTGAGCAAGGATGTGTCCTGTTGAGGTGGATATACACCGGGTAAACGCACGATCATCATCGACTCCTCGGTTCTGGCACCATGCACACGCCCATTCCCCGAACAGCACGTACGCAAACCGATCGTCAATTACCTCGCGCTCGAATCGGTCTCGTACCCTGCCGGAAGGCTGTGGCGGGGCGACCGTTCGATTCGACGGTATCCGGCGCACCCCCGCCCGGCGGCCCCGACGCAACGATCATCGACCCGGCGCACGGAATATTGCGCTTGAGGTCGGCCTCTCGCGGCCGTCGCATCCGCCCAACGCGTGCTGTGCCGCACCGCGACGAATGAAGTCGGAAGACGTTGCCGGGACACTGAGGACGCGGGTCGTACGAACCCAACCGCTGGATGCGTACCGAGACCACGGGTCGCATCGCCCCGCCGACCCCGCATCTCGCTACTCCTGGCTACGCCGAGGACGTCCCAAATCCTCTCATACGATGTGTTCGACAATGGGGCAACTATCGTCACCGGCAGACCGAAGGACAGGTCCGACCCCCGAAGCGGGTAGGTAGCCGTCAGGCCTTTCCTCTGGCCTTTTTCGGGGCGATAGGGCCCCGGTCGGCGTACATTGCCTCGATCCGAGACTTGATCTCCGTAGTACTCATGGAACCGCTGCGCACAGTCGGTCGCGAGTTTGATGAAGTCGAGACGGTCATGTGAAATTCCTTGCTGATAGAGACGAACTTCGGAGCGGCTCGGTCGAACCGTCAAATCACGAGAGCAGCGATTCCGATACAGATCACGACAAGCGTCGCGACTCCCACACTCACGGCGACGGATCCGGTCAATATCAACGCCGGAACAGATGCCGACAATGCCGAGCCGACTGCGATCACCGACGTCGACCGCATTGGTGTCACCCGAGATTCGTGCGGGGGTAGTTCGAATGCGGGGCGATTCATGGGTTTTGGCGTCCTTCCTGAGTGGGCCGCGCGGTACGTGGCGCGCCCTTGGCTGCGATGCGAACCCGAAGGGTTCTGCACAAGCCCTGTGATCTCAAGGCGGGGTTCTATGTGTCCGACCGGCACAGTGAGTGTGAAGCAGATCACTTCGTGCCGTATTTCGTTGTACACCCTCACGCGGTGTTCATGCCACTCGGACAAGCGTCCACCATCGTTTGTTCATCCGCTCCGCATTGCAACGCCCCACGAAGGGATCGAGATTAGGCCGATGAGGCGGCCAAAACGAACACGGACTCCAATGCCTTGTGCCGTCCTTCTTCCGATGCCACGCGGCTTCGAAGCCACACGGGCAATGAAGGCACGGCTAGGATCGTCCGCCGGACCGTGCCTCGATTCCTGCTCTTTTGTCGTGATACCTATCCGTCCGGCGGTGCCCCTTTTTCTTACGACGTCCAAGTGGCTACCCCCGAGACGGGGTCTAGTCAGGGGTCGAGCGTCTCGGCGGCACGCGCGCAACCGGGTTCAGCCCCTGGACCTGCCGTCTGGATGATTCTGATCAGCGTCGTAGGTTCACGTCGATGGGAACAAATACTGACTGGCGACGAGTGGGCGGGGCTGAGCGGCCGAGTGCCGACACCGCGACGTCTGAGCAACCGTCTGGCTGGCTTTCACGACCTTTACCGCCGGTGGTGATCTCGGTGTAGATCGTCTCCCCCACCCCCGAGCATCTCGTCGAGGAACTCACGCACCACGGCCGACGCCTCCGCCACATGTACACCGGCGAACATAAGGAGCTTGTGGTGGTCACCGTGGACGGCAGCAGCAAGCGCGCAGACCGGACACCAAACGCAGGCGCTGGGCGTGGGTAGTTCGTCAGGAGTCGATGACCTACCCGCGCGCTCCGGTCCTTCGGTGAACGTGGCAAGAATCGGCTCGATCCGGGTGAGAGCAGTATTTGCCAGCTTCATCAGCTCTTGCAGGAACGTGGCGGGATCGTCCCAGTTGACGCGATGGTGCCCCTGTCCCCTATGTTCTTTCAACGCGGCTCCTCCGTTGGAGTGGTCTGGTAAGTCCGGGGTGTCGCTACAACCGTCGGCAATGACGCAAGCCGGAGATGACGTCATAGGGCGATCCCGCCCAATACCTAGCAGCACGTGACAAGCCGCGAAGCCGTGTACCCGAAACTTTTCCATCCTGGTGACACTTGTTTTTCCGACGACATCCGGGGCATCGACGGTGAAACGCGCGCCTCGACAACGATCTATTCGGCTGCGACTTGGCAGCCGGGACGCTGCCGTGCATCGTCCACACGCCCCTCGCGCGAGCCCAGCCTCCACTGAAGCCCCGGCCGCACCGTCAACGTGCGAAAACTCAAGACACGGAAGGTCAATTCGGTGGGGCTTGCGGCGGCTTCTTGGCATCACGGCCGCTGACTTTGTCACGAACCTTGTCCACCGCAGCAGCAGCCATCCCCATAGTGTTGAGCACAGCAGGATCCGAAGGGGTCCCCGGATGCGGTCGGGTCGGGGCCATCGGCTTCGCCCGCGCCATCTTCTCCCCCAACGCCTCGAGATCCGCCGGGGTCATCGCCTCCCGCAGCCGCGGCCACACCTGCTCCTGCTCGAACTCGATGTGCTCGCGTGCAGCCTCGACAAAGCGGGCCAGAGCCTCCTCGAACACTGCATCGCCCGCCTCACCGTCCTCGAGCATCTGCAGGATACGTTTGGCCGCGTCCTCCTGCGCAACACCGTGGTCAGCGAGCTCGTCGCCGCCCTCCACTGTCCGGCGCACTGCCGGCCAGAAGAACTGCTCCTCCACTGCCTCGTGCTGAGATTCGGCGATCACCAGCGTGGTCACCATGTCGTTGCGGGCACCGAGCCCCACGCCCTCCCCGGCGCGCGGAACCTCATCGAGTGCCTCGAGCATGCCGAGCACACTTTCGTGATCAGCGCGAAGGAACGCCAACGCATCCATCTACCTCACCTCCCGAAACTGCCCGCCACACAGAATTTCGATCAAACATGACACTGCACACGAGGACATGGCGATCACACGGTCCCAGCATGCTGTTCGTGCGTGAACGGCTTACTACCCGACACTGCCGGCGCCCCCTCAGGATTGAGCTCACCACCCCGATTCACCGACTCTTCTCCCCCCAGCCACTGCTCGGTCGGCTTCTCGACATACCGCCACTGCATTCCCTCCGGCCACGGCCCCTGCCCCTCGTTCCACGGGCCACGCGTCGACTGACCGTCAGACATGTTGAACGCAACATTCTGAAACCGATCGTCACCAGGAAGTTTGCCGGGCGGAAAGTTCACCGGCAGCTCGTTGAGCGCCGCGGTGAACTGCTGATAGTGCGCCACCTCCCGGGTCATCAGAAACGTCAACGTGTCCTGCACCCCCGGATCATCGGTGAACTGCTTGAGATATTCGTAGACGATCTTCGCCCGGGACTCCGCCGCCAAATTGCTCCGAATATCCACCGACGGTTCACCGTTGGCGTTGACAAACGTCCCCGACCACGGCACACCCGCCGAATTGACGACATCCGGGCCACCACCACTCAACGTGAAAAACAGCGGCGAGACCGCCGCCTGATGAATCACCTGCTCACGTCCGTCGGAGGTCGCGATCGCCGGCATCCAGTCACACCGTTCGTTGGCTTCCTTCAGGTCATCGTTGAGCCCGTCGAGAAGCATCGTGATCATCGACCCCACAATCTCGAGATGAGAAAACTCCTCCGTCGCGATATCCATGAACAGGTCGTACATCTTCGGGTTCTTGCGACGCAGCGTAAAGGCTTGCGTGAAGTACTGCATCGCCGCCTTCAGTTCACCGTTCTCGCCTCCGAACTGCTCCTGCAGCAATGTAGCGAAACGAGGATCCGGGCCACTGACACGCACATCGAACTGCAAATCCTTGTTGTGAACAAACATCTTTCACTCCCAACGCGAGTAGATACACGACTCCGAGCGGCTACCCACACACATGAGGGACAAACCCGCCAGCACACCAACCGACACTCCCTCCGTCACATTTGATCACCGCTCCACCGAAGGAGAACCCTTCACATCGGATCCCGCGTGGCGTCGATCAGCCATCGCCAAACAGGGGCACCAACACCGTGCACCGCAGATCCCGCCACCCGACCGACAACGAACCTCGAACAACCCTGCAGGACATCTCAGCGCAACCTGCGCAGCTTCGAGGTTGTTCCAAGTCGTTGGTAGACAAGTATTCCCGGGTCACGTCGTAGGTTTGTTCGGAGGCGACGGCACGGTTCGATTGCGGGACTACGGCCGCACACGGAGGGTGCTGTGCCGCGCGTGTTGTCGGGGTTGCTACCGCGTCGAACCTCATGATCGATCTGATGTATGCACCATCGGGGTAGATACTGGAAAGACACGTCGCCGACGCAGTCACCGCTGCCAGTGGTGCCTCGGCTTGGGTGTGAGACGAGACGAGGCCGTCATCGGAATGACGAACTTCGCTGCGCACCAATGGCGAATCGCTTCCGGGCACCGGTCGCGTTATCTCCGCGCCCATCTTGATTCGAGGTCTGACCGCGATAGCCCACAGTGCCGGAGCATCGCGGGCGTGCGAAGTCCGCGCACTGAAGGAATGCCTTGGCGCCCAATCAGTTCGGTTCTAAAAAGGACCAGGTGAGCTTTTCGGCGCAACCTATCGCCCAACCGAGGTAGGAAGAAACTGATTTTTTTCCGAGCCGCGATTCGCAACAATGCCGCCCCCTCGGGAGTTAGTGAGATGTCAGGGGGGATCGACGCGAATCGTCCGTTCGAATCTATTCAGTTCTGACGCTATGTGATTCGCTCTGTCGCTGTGTCGGCATCGCCGTCGGGGTAGTCAGTTTGTGCTGCCTCGGTGCGGTACGTCACTCGTGTTTTCGCCCAGATGGCGTACGGTTGCTGCCTTACCTGCCGCGGAAGGGGGAAAATATCTGAGCGGCCTCATCCGGTGCGGATGACGACTGTGACCTGACCCGGCGACATCTGCGATGCGGACATTGCGTGCCTGCGGTGGGTACACGGACCGATCATGTTCGTACGTGACGACGTCACCGTCTTGCAGGGAATGGTAGATACCGCTTCCCGCAATCTCGGTGAAGTGCACGAAGACGCTCGGGCCACCTTCGTCGGGCAGAATGAACCCGAATCCGTGTTCGAAGTTGAACCACTCGACGAGACCACGCTTCACTTCTCTGGCACGTAAATCGCCCGTACAGGACCCTTCTGTGCCAGAGATTCTCGTATCGACGGTCATCTCGGTTCCTCTCCCGGGCCGCGTCGCTGACGACCGCGGCCCATACCAAGCGCGGCGGTAGCGAGTCCTAGAACGCAGACGAGTGCTCCTACAACCACATTCGACCAGATCAGGGAAGTGCTCGTAGCGACGCCCGCAACAAGCCACGGAGAGACAATCAGCCAGATCCCGAGTAGTGGGACAACGAATGTCATGCCGTGGGTGCGGCCGTACGCGGATCCGAACGCCACTGCCAGCAATCCGATCGCAGCACCACATATCAAGTTCGTGGCGGTCAGATTGGTTTGTGCGGTGAAGCCGATGATCCATGCGGACGCCGCTGCGTAGAGTCCAGAGAGCAACATCAGCCCCTCCACCATCTGAGTGGTTGGTTGTTGGGCCGCTCGGTCGTAGCGCTCCCGCATTGCCATGATGTCGGGGTGAGTGTGCATTGGAGCGTGGATTGATGATGACATGGGAATTCAACTCCTCGACGAAGCGGAAGGCGCTGCCCCTTCCGATCCGTATGTGCGTTTCTGGGGCACAGGCACTTTCGGAACCGATGAGTGCCCTGAGCCATCAGACACGTACCCAGTCCTCCGTTGATCAATGCGCTATCGGCGAAAAAATCGAGAAGTATTCGGTGTGCGCTGGAGTCACGGTCGAAAGACGGCACGCACGCATCCGTCCTTTTTCTCCTTGAACAGTTCGTAACCGCGGACGGCATCGGCGAGTGGCATGTCATGGGTGATCAAGACTGACGGGTCGAGGTCTCCTTGCAGTACGTAATCGAACATGCGCGGCATATATCGCTGCCCATGTTGTTGCGCCGAACGCAATGTCAGACTCTTGTTCGTGATCAGACCCATCGGAAACTTGTCGGTGAGGCCGTAAACGCCGAGGACCGACACGACGCCGCCCTTCCTGCACGCGAGAACAGCTTGGCGGAGCGAAGTAGCGCGGTCGGTTTCCAGGCGCAGCAGTTGTTTGGCCCGGTCGTAAAGTTGTTGAATCCCTGTACCGTGGCCTTCCATACCCACAGCGTCGATGCACGAGTCGGGGCCGCGTCCACCCGTCGCTTCACGTAAGGCCTCCTGCACACTGTCGACACGCGAGTAGTCGATAGTTTCGGCACCAACGACGTTGCGCGCCAGCTGAAGCCGCTCTGGAAACCGGTCGATGACAATTACGCGTTCTGCACCGAGCAGACGCGCACTATGGGCGGCCATCACTCCGACACCGCCGCTACCCCAGACGGCAACGGTGTCACCGGGCGAGATATCACAGAATTCCGCACCCATCAGTCCTGTGGGAACTGCGTCCGAAAGGAACAACGCCTGCTCGTCGGTGATGCCCTCCGGAACTGCAAAACAATTGACATCACCGAACGGTACGCGGATGTATTCGGCATGGGACCCTTGGTATCCGCCGAATGGGTGTGTGTAGCCGTAGATTCCGCCAGTGGGATAGCCGAAGACCGGTTGCTGTAACTCGGCATTGGGATTGGTGGTATCGCACACCGAATACAAGTCGCGGTCGCAGTACCAGCACGATTTACAGCCGATGAACGAGGGCACGACGACGCGGGCACCGACGCTTGTCTGCGTCACCTCCGAGCCTGTCTCGATTACCTCACCCATGAACTCGTGTCCGAAGACGTCGCCTTCCTTCATTCCCGGCAGGTAGCCATTGATGAAGTGCAGATCGGATCCACAAGTCGTGGTAAGCCGCACTTGGACAATGACGTCGTGGGGATTGGTTATCCGCGGATCGTCCACCGTTTCCACGGCGAGATCGTTGACCCCGTTCCAGCACAGTGCGCGCATGAAGACCTCCTCCGATCAGTGAGCACCTTTGCGGGCACTTGGATTGTTGGAGAGCGTGGGGGCCTCGCCGGTCTGTAACAGCGCGCGGGCTCGATAGAGCACTTTGAACAGCACTGTTTGGGTGAATAGGTCCGGAAACGGCGTGGCGGCCTTCAGGGTGACTTCTGTGCCCATATCAACTGGAGCCGAGCGATACCTGACGACCACGGTAGCGTCGTTACTACTGTCCGAGTTCGCGTCATCACCACTGACCGCGACGAACCGTAACTCGCCGTCAGCGGTGTGAAGTCGCGTACGCCACGTGTGTACCTCACCGGCGCCGATTGACAGCGTCCACACGAAGATTTCGTTCTCAGGCGAGCTGACAGTTGCAACATCGCCAAAGACCTGCGACAGCCTCTCGGGATCTCGCCAGAATCTTTCCATGTCGTCGCTGCCGACGCTGATGGTCACGGTCTGCGAGCTCATACCTCTGCGCCCACCGTGCCTGAGACCCTTGACCACACGCGCGTCAAGTTGTTTCCTCACGTTGTAGAGAATGCCCATCGCCCCTCCCATAGCGGACTGCGTCCCATTGTTCGGCAGTACCCGATCGCCGGTAATGAAAACGGCATCATCTGCCCTGTCGGCACGCCGTCGTATCCGGACTGAGAGGGGCCATGAGGATGGTTCGTGTCCACTGGACGCCACCCACTTATCGTCCCCCAGACGCGAACATCGCGGCTCTGATGTCCCGGCCACCCGCTCTGCACGTGACCGGACCGATCGACAGAAAAGATCTCGACCACGTGGACTACGAAATCCTGCACGAGCGTGAACACATCTAGGAATCGATCATCACACCCGTTCAGCGAACCCGCCCGTGAGACGCCTTCGCCGTACGCCGCCCCTTCTCACATTGCGTCGTCGTACCGCCATCGTCGCTCATGGGCCCACCAATTCGAGCGTTGCGCGAACAGGCGATTGAGTGGCTCCACAGATCTGAACGCGGCATAGATGTGGAACCCCAACCGTCCGATGCCGGCCGGGTTCCACGGGGTGAGACGTCCCCGTGTTGAGCACACAGCACGGGGACCCATTTTCCGCGCCGGGCTCCTTGTTCGACCCCGCGCCTACACCCTGAAACAGTCCGTTAGGTTTGACGTGCGGAGTATGTGAACCGTTACCACCGAATCACTTTCAGCGCTGCGCGATCACGCGGAGCGTCGAACGCGACCAGATCTCCGCCCAAGCTCGGCGCACTCGACGTCGTAGGCGGAAACCCTGACCGGACGCTCCGACGGTCCCCCTCACACCGGCGGCATGCACCGTCTTTCCACCCGCCACGGACGTCGAAACCTTCCTCACCGGTGACCGATAGTCCACCTGTGAGCCAGAACCAGCCCCTCCGACTTGACCCCAGCCGACGCGGTCGTCGCCTACGCGTCAATCGGCGGGCGTCACCCGAACAAGTTCACTCCACCATCTAACGCCTGAACACCAGACCTTGACGCCGCCAAGAAATTGTTCACCGTCGTAGTTGTGTGCGTCGGCCCGGTCCCAGCTGGTTTCTTGTTGGGCCACCGCGAGGACGGCGGGCATAAGACCCTCGACGGGTCGTAGCCGGATCGCCGAATCTGCTGGATTACGCCAAAGGTGGTAGGCGAACGACTTGTCCCGCATAAGCCAGGCCGGCACCGAATCCGAGCAGCAGCGCCATGTCGCCGTGTCGGGCCTCGCCGGAACGGAGAAGCTGTTCCATGGCCATCGGAATCGATGCTGCGCTGGTATTTCCGCTTTCGGTGATGTCGCGGGCAACTGCGACGGTGTCGGGCAGTCCCAGCGTTCGTACGAGCGCGTCGGTGATGCGACTGTTGGCTTGGTGTGGAACGAACGCGTCGAGGTCGTGGGCCGTGATTCCAGCTTTGTCCAGTGCGTCGCGGCAGGCCTTCTCCAAAAAGGTTATTGCCCAGCGAAATACAGCCTGGCCGTTCATTCGGATGTACGGTCGTTCACTGCGTTCGCCGGATTGCTCGGCCGCAGCGACCTCGGCGAAGTACTGGGTGAAGTCCTTGTCCTGCTTGATTGCAGAGGTCTGGCTTCCATCCGATCCCCAAGCGACCGGGCCGATACCTTCGGACTCGGACGGGCCGACCACGACTGCTCCAGCCCCGTCCGCGAAAATGAAGGCACAGGTTCGGTCGGTCGGATCGAGCAGATCGGAAAGCCGTTCCACGCCGATCACCAGAACATGGCGTGCCTGACCCGCGCGGACGAGGGCTGCGGCGTTGCCGAGCGCGTAGCAAAAACCTGCACAACCGGCTGAGACGTCGAACGCTGCGGTGTCGTGCAATCCTAATTCGGTCGCCACGACCGCGCCTGCGGATGGCCCCAGCACCATTTGCGACGATGTCGCCAGTACGACTGCATCGATCTGTTCGGCGGCGATACCGGCGGCGGCGAGAGCGCTGCGAGCGGCGCTGACGCTCATCGTCACGATTGTTTCGTCCGGTTCCGCCCACCCCCGCGCAGCAATTCCCGAACGGGTGCGGATCCATTCGTCGGAAGAGTCGATACGATCGACGATTTCGGAATTGGGGACACTGCGTCGGGGCCGGTAGACGCCCAGCCCCAGGAGGGCTGTGTGAGCAACGGAAGGCGCTGTGGAAATGAGCACGGAATCCTCTCCGGGGGACCTGACGGTCCACGTCTCCTGCATCTAACATCAACAGAACTGCACACACAAACGCACGCGCCGCCAATACCCTCTTGTTGGGGGCACAAGCTCGCGCTCACAGCCCTTACCAATGGGCAACTCGACCTTTTGAGTAGGCGCCGGGACGTCAACTTTGAGTTGGTCTCGGAACATCAAGCACCGCTATATCGTTCGAATTGCCAACCCGCGTACTACCGCACGACTGAGGACGGCGCCACGACAGTTCTCGTGGACATTTCCTCCGGCCATTGGCGGCGGATGCACTTCCCTTACCGCATGAACGTCGGCATGCGGCCCGGTATCGCCCACAGTTTTGAGTCCAATTCCTGCGTGATCGTGAATTCGTTCAGTCGAATGACGAGGTCACGATCAGCAGACACACGGGTTACCAACCTGAAGCCTCCATCGAAGCAAAGACCCGGGAGCGGGCGCACCCGTGGATCGTATTCCAGCACCGAATCGAATTCGCGAAGTATGTCGTAGAAATCTCGCAACGCACCGAGTTCGCATCTGGACATGCCGACGCCGCCTGTTGCGATGAACCGAACATGACTGCGCACACTACGAGCCGGAAAAGAATTGAGATGCTCCCGTTGGACGACCCAGGGAAGAGGACTCTTGCCGTCGATCTCCGCACGAAAAAGAGTGCCTGTGACACGAGACCGTGGTGTTGACGGTAGCGATGGACGGGGTCGAGGTGCAGTCATTGCGGTTTCGCAGCCATAGTTTGTCAACGGTTCGATTTGAGCTGGTTCGTCTTGAGTTCACAAAGCATTCTGTGCCCTGCCGGCGCCGAACACCGCTCCGTACCAGAAGCCTACTGTGCGAGTACGTGACGTCCACCACGATCAGTGTCACTGCCGCGATTCCTTGATCGGCGACGTCGTGTAAGTAGGCCGCCGCCCATACCCAACTCAAAAAGAAAGTACGTCCCCTTCCGGTGCCCGCGAACCCAGCAGGTAAGTACGTGGCCCTCAGCAGCGGAAGGCACATCCCACCGATCACGCTCTCCTGCAACGAAATCTCTGCACACGTGAGATCGATCCCCGAACCGTCAGGCACCGGTTCCACCAGTAAGGTCCACGCGCTCACGAACGTCCTCGTGAACGCAAGAGTCCGGTCCTGAGACCGCGTTCAGTTCGTGGATGAACCGAACGAAAGAGTCGGAATCTACCGACGGGACTATCGACTTGCGACCTGCGGGTATCGACGAATCAACTGATCGTGCACGATCTTCAGCCTATGTCTCACCGTCATGAAACCTCCGCCGGAATCGCCTTCGCGAGCACCATGCGCCTGCACGATCGCTCAGGGAAGTGCCATCAACGAATCTCGGTCGGCAGAATTTCGGCACTCGCAATCTGTAGAGCCTCTCGACCCGCAAACTTCGGCTCACCATCAACGGGCGGTTACGCGCTGGAAGGGGTGCACGAATGCAACCAGGAATCCCGCCAACCGTCGGTCAAACCCCGCCGTTTAAAACCTCTCGCGCCGGCGGTGTGGACCTGCACCGTCAACACCAACAGCCACCGAACGACGACGTGTGCTCGTCAGTCTCGATCGACTCCTCACGCACCACCACCGACCCGCCGAGCGCGTCGAAATGTAGCACTGAGCTCACGGGGTCATGTCGGACCCACACGGCCACGGACAGTGGATGCCCCGGGCGGAAAATGTATGAAACCAACTCGATCTGCCCCGGTCTCTCCAGGTCGCGGACATCAGACACAGCCGCCCGAATCCGTGGCCCCGACACCTCCGCCGCTGCGAACGCCGTCTCGCCCGCATGCAGGTCAGTCATCGAATCCATGTCCTGCACCGCACCCTCGCGTACTCAGTAGAGATGACGCAGACCATCGGCGGCCACGGCCTCGACGGAAATGAGGTTTGCG
Source organism: Rhodococcus sp. OAS809 (assembly GCF_040546695.1). NCBI lineage: Bacteria > Bacillati > Actinomycetota > Actinomycetes > Mycobacteriales > Nocardiaceae > Rhodococcus > Rhodococcus sp. OAS809. The sequence goes on from NZ_JBEPOI010000001.1 coordinate 249,232, forward strand.
GTGACGTCAACGCGCCGAATCGGCAATTCGCCGAGAGTCGAGTCCGGTCGCTTAGGTGGTGGTCTTTCAATTTCGGCTCAATCCTGCGCAGGCACAGCCTCGTTCAGGCTAGACCCTCGCACGCGTCGCGCGTCTGCGCCGGAAGATCCATTGATGAACTACCACGCGGTTTCTCGGATGGCATCGGGTAACACCCCAGTTTCCGAGTGCTCAGGGCAGTTGCGTCGTTGCCTGGGTCATCGCTTTGGGAGGGTGTCGACTATCTCGGTAGCCACGGACGCGAGTCGGACGTTCAGGCGCTGAGACTGCTGCACGAGCAGCTCGAACGCGCGATCCTCCCCAATCCCGTGCAGCACCATCAACATTCCTTTCGCCCGTTCGATCACTCCCCGCGTCCGCATCGCGGCCTGCATGCCTTCGACCTCGCTCCTCCACATCTCCGCACGACGCGCATTCCACACCGCACCTTCGACCGCAGCCACGAACACTTGCAACAGCACCTCGTCGGTCTCGCTGAACCCACGATCGCCCAACCCGTACAGATTCAGCGCTCCCACCTCGGACTCTCCGGTGAGCAACGGGACAGACAAGTAACTCGCCACGCCCATCCCCGCAACCTTTGCCGCGAATGCGGGCCATCGCTGCTCTGCATCCTCGATCCGCGCCCGCACTACCTTGCCAGTGCGCGCAGCTTCCAGGCACGGGCCTTCGTTCGCCCGGTATTGATGGGCTTCGACATCGAAAGCACGCTCTTCCGTACACGCGATTGTCTCCGGCTGCTTACCAGGGGCCGGCAGGATCGTCACCGCAGCCATGTCCGCGGCTAGCATTGTCGCCACGATCTGCTGGCACACCGATTGCAAAAAAACCGACAGTTGCATAGGCGTCCGCAGTAACGCCCCGAAACGCTCGAGCGCGGTAGCGATGTCGGCGGAATCGTAATCCAGCGACGCTCCGCCAGAGAGCGAAAAAGACCCGACACATGCAACAGAGGGGTCGTTCCGGTTCATCGTGGTCCTGTCTCGCAGGTACCATCCTGCGCGCACTCCAAAGGTGGCGGCGCTGGCTTCACCGTGGCTGCGATTTTACCGCCCACGGATGGATACGACGAAACCTGGTCCCTACTTAAACCATTCGAATAGTCAGCTCGCGTCCACCTGGAAATATTTGTCCACGACGATGCCGCGGGTGAGATCTGTGATGAGATGTTGCGACGAGAATGCTTCGGCGCGCACCGGATCAGCGTCTCCTCACACCGATCCCCACCGCGTCACCGGCGCAACGCCGCGACTTGAACATTCCCACTGCGAACCACGGCATCGCCCGGTCGCGAAATCAAGTCATGTGCCGGATCGAGTTCGGCCAATGCCGCGCCCTCGGTCGAGTCTGCATAAAGTCGGTGCTGGATCCTTGCCCCGCTCCGGGGTCCACAGGCGCCCCCTGTATTTCAAGCACATCAGTCCTCGCTTGCTCCCGCTCTCTCGATGTCTTGGCCACCGCAGACGGCCGCCGGATCGTCCTCCGAGTCGTCGATCGGCCGGTCACTGTGCATATAGCGACCGTGGACTGGCTCACCACGGTACGGGCACGCCGAAGCGCTTGGCGGTCCGGCAGCGTTGCACCCCAGCCTTTTCCAAGATGTCGTCGCAACTGCGATACGGTGGGCCAACGTGCCGATGTCGCGGTCCGCTGGTGGCATCGACCGAACCGTTGACGACCTCCACATCGCACTGCCCGCTCTCAGCGAGCTCACCGGGTAGGTAGCTAAGGCGGGGGCATAGTCGCCAAATACTCGCGGTATGAAGGGATGTGGGCCCGTCATAGTCGAGAAGGTCCCCGCGGAGAAGGCGCCGCTGGCGCCGTTGACGTCCCATGGTCGGTGCGTAAGTCGAGAGGACTGTCGACCGGGGCGAGCTAGATGTGTCGACTTGGATGAGCTCTTCTCCACTGAAGCCGTGTTCGCAGTGAAAAATTGAACGAAGTCATCCACGTAGTGGTCTCGCCGCGCGGTCCCGACTGGCTACGATCGCGCGAAACGTCGTCGGTATCGACTTCAAACCCGCCACACGAACATTGACCTAGATCCCTGAATATCTGCCGGACTCATCGAAAGCGCTGTCGTGCAACGTGTTCCTTTTGAATCTCATACTCATATCGCTCTCCGAGCGAGGGAGCGGATTGACGGTTCGGTGATGCGCGGGATATACCGTTGATGCGCTCGTTGGCCTCCCACTCGACTCACCATGCCTTGACTTTCCATTGCTTCGTTGCGACTTGGATTCGCGTGAGTGCACGCGGACGAAGTTTGTACGTGGATGTTGGCAGACAGCGGGTTCCACCGCGCCGCCAACGATACAGTTCGAGGGCCTCGTGCTGGGCCGCATTACGGAAACTGCCAAGCAGAATCGATGGAACCTTCACTGCACATACCGTGCACCACGCTCCTCACCGGTTGTGAGGGTTTGCCAACACCAACGCCGAATACGCGCCAGCGCTGATGCCTCGTCGCCGAGCATTCTCTTCGAGCCGTGCGGTTGCGAGTTCGATCGAAAGACCCTCGAGTTCGGCAATCATGCCGACCGCCTGCTCCACTTCGCCGCGGACCGTGACCAACTTCTTCACAGCCACCGCCACGTGCGAGTGACGATCTTGGCGGCTGTCCGTGGACAACGTCAGGGCAGCCAAGTCTGCCATGGACTGCCCGTACGCATTACTGCGCGTGGCACTATCCCACGAATCGCGGGTGAAAACCACGAGTGTGCCGAATGATTTGCGGCCCAATCTCATCGGGAAACAACGGCACCCACCGAGACCCCGTTCGAGCCCCGAGCGACCGAACTTCTGCCACCGCTCCCCCACGTCTGCGAAATTGTCGACCATCACAACCGCCCCGCTCTCGGCGCTGAGCGCGGCGGGGCCCGCTATAGCGAGAGTGCGGTCGGGAATAAAGTCTGCATTCGCCGACTCCACCAGCACATCGAGATAATCTGGCTCCCCGTTTCGCACGACGAGGACGCACCACACACCGCTCAGATCCTGTCTCGATCGCTCGACTATCGTCTCGAGCACACGAAGAGAATCGAAGTCGGTGGTGAGAAGATGAGTTACCTCGGCAATGCTCAATTGTATTGCGGAAGTGTTCATCCTGTGCTCCCATCTTGAAGTGCTGCTGACAAGTTGCGCGACGTCCCCAGAGGCGGTGTCATCCGTTTTCACTACCATGCGTGAAACGTGTGCGCCGATTCACGATATCTGCAGCGATCTCCCAGATCGGCCTTCCCGAGGAGTACGCGGCGGCTCGAAGCCGGGAAAGCGATTCGTCGATCGAGACACGAAGTTGGATGGCGATCATTCCGACTGCCTGATTCACTTCCGGTCGGTGAAAGGCGTTGACAAGCGTCCCGGTGTCGAAATCGCCGATCAGAGGAAGTTCGGCCAGGAGCGCCACAGCAATGGCTGCTGCGGTTGCAGTGGCCAATTCGACCTGTTCTTCGTCAAGTGGCAGCGGAGCGAGGCGATACAGTTCGAGCACGCCGAAAACGTCATTTCCACCCTTCAGCGGAAACGCGAACACGGACCCGACCCCGGCTTTGCCTGCCTCACTGGCGAATCCTGGCCAGATGTCACGGTCGTAATCGCTGGATGTGTCGTTACAGAATGTCGGACGCTGGGTGGTGAATGCGTCAACACACGGACCGTCGCCGCCGGTGAACTGGAGTTCGTCGAGGTGCTGGGCTACCGAGTCGGTCGCATACATCAGCTCACGCGATGACGCGCTGTTCAGCACCGTGACAGCCGCGCCTTGAACGTCAGTCAGATTCAGACACTGTCGACACAGGTTCGCGGTCGTGGGCAATTCGACCGCTGCGCGGCGGCCTCTCTCCCTGTCGGCGTCGTTGGGAAATTCGGGTGTGTCCTGGCTTCCTCTCGGATCCGTATTCACAGGACGCACCTCCTCAGTTGCCTTCACGGGACAGAAACGGCGCCCGGTCATCCGGTCCGGCGTAAAGTCGAGATTACCGAATAGAGGTACTTCTCAGGCGCGCGGCCGAGTCGGCCGCGTCGGTGCCACTTTTGGTTGGTGGACCACTTCCACCGCGCGGATCGGGCACGTACACCATGAACTTCGACAGTTCTCATCCGCGCGCGCGCCCGTCGGGTGCGCTCGAACGCGCGCGCGGTCGCGAGCCTAAACTCATCGATCGTCTCGAACGATCTCTCTCGACACCAGCGGGTTCGCCCGATCGGGTTGTGGAGTTGATGGCTCGATGCACGGTAGCGGCTGTGGATTTGGTTGTCGGTGTTGACCACGCCGGTGTGACAGCGTCCTTGGATAGTGAACCGTTCACCGTTGCCCCAACCGATGAACGTGTAGAGGACTTCGATCGCAAGCAATACCTTCTCGATGACGGGCCGTGTCTTTCTGCGTCGCGCACGGGACGTTCGGTACGTATGTCGGTCGAGCAATTAGGCATTCAATGGCCGGCTCTCGGTGTTGCTGCGCGTAATGCCGGTTTGACCGGTTTCCTTGCGGTACCGCTGTTCAACTCCGGATTGCCGGTCGGGTCGTTGAACATGTATTCGCATTCTGCCGTGGCGGACACGGACCGGGACCGCGATCTCGTCCTTGTCATTGCCGAGTACCTGGGAGCCGGACTCGACGCCATCGCAACAGACAATCGACTCGAACGCGCTGGCGCAGCGCTGCGCCGAGGAATCGCGTCACGCGCTGAGATCGAACGAGCGGTCGGAATTCTGATGGTGCGCCGAGACACCGATCCCGAGACCGCTTTTTCCGAATTGGAGGCTGAGGCGCGTCGCGAATCTCGGCACATACGAGACGTTGCACGTCAGACGATCATTTCGGCGGATGACGACCGCCCCTAGGGGCTTCAGATCGCGCAACCAGGACACCATGACCGGCGTTCCACGGAAGCCCCCGATGGGCGAAAGATCACCATCGTTCTGATGCGTACGATTTTTCAAGTACACGCTCGTGAGCAGTGTCCTGCGTCTGCGATCAGTCTGTTTTGAATCACGTCCGCAACTGCCCCTTCCCACAGATGAGCCGGACTGTCACGAGCAAGAGTTCCCCGCTGTTACCTGTCGATAACTTCTTCGGCGACCACGACCGCCTCTGCCGCGCCCGCGGATTTCCATGGACGAGCTGTGCCCGACGAATCGGCACTCGAACAGACAATCAGGAAAAGTACTTCGCCACAACACTCTTGGGCCATCACGTCTCGACGGTACGCACATTCGCCAACAAATCCTCTGCCACCGTCCACAGTTTCGTGTTGGTACGTTGGGATTTGTCGACCAACATTGCGAATGCCGCATCCGCATCGACACCATGCACCGCCATCAACACCCCCTTCGCCTGATCGATCACTGCCCGCGACTCGAGCGCACGCTCGAGTTGCGACGCCAGTTGCCGGGCACCCCGGTAACGTTCGGTGCTGCCGATCGCATAGCCGGCAGCGGTGGTGAACAAATTCATCAACGCCACCTCCGAACGAGCGAACCCGTCCGCACGGCTTCCGTACACGTTCACCGCCCCTGCACGCACTCCGGGCTCGAGCGGCGGCAGCGGGATCGACAGGAAACTTTCTACCCCGAACCGCCGCGCTTCCGAAGACAGGCCCGGCCACCGCTGGCTCGCCGCAACACGGTCCGCCACCACGATCTCTGCGCTCTCTGCGGCCTCGACACACGGACCTTCCCACGACCTGTACTGAAGCTCGTCCACCATGGCGACCTCGCGGGACGTCCGCGCCGCCGTCGAGGGTGTTCCTTCTTCGTCGAGGACGGTCACCCCTGCCATATCGGCATCCTCGATCAACTCCACCGCATGCTCACACAACCGCCGCAAGTACTTTTCGATGTGTTCGGCCGGATCCAGCGCCCGATACAGATCTTGTAACGCTTCGGCAGCAGCATCGAGCGGAGGAAACCAACGATCACCGCCCGCGGCGCTTCGCACGACATCCATCTCACACCTCATCCGATCCCACGAATGGCACACGACAAAAACGTGGGCAGGAACCGAATCCCGGTTCTCACCAGTGACGAATGCCCGGATACCACTCCCACAAAACTCGACAGGGATGCACAGGCCTTCGGCCACCAAAACCGAAAATGGTGGGTTCACCGGCGTCGAGGTGTGAGTGCCTGTCCGTGCAGGACGATCTTTCGAGGATGACCCCGGCGAGTGGACAGCCGGATGTTAGGTCGCCGGGATGCGTCACCGAAAACGCTTCGAGTACGTCGGACCAGAGGTATCCCGCACGCGATGAGCGCAAATGTGTTCCGTTGATGCAATCCCTGGGCGCACGGAGTGCGTTGACGAACTCATGTGATGCGCGAACCAGATTCAACACACGCCGGCCGCGTCAGCGTAGCGACATAGCGTGGTGTTCACGCCACGGGTGAGGAGCGGAGACCTAGCTGATGACACCGCATCGGAGGCAGTGGCGGGTGGCCGCGGCCAGTGTTGCGGCGTTTGGATCCGGTTGGCGGAAAGCCGATCAGGCGGCCTCGACTTCCAATGTGTCGTTGCAGTGGTTCGTCGGTGTGGGGGGCTCATGCTCTATCGTTGCACGCACCCCTCCCGGATGCTCCAGTGCGCAAACCACATTCGGTGCACTGCCTACGTTGCGGCGCCATTCCAAGGCTGGCGCTCTGGCTCACTGGGTCAGGCTCAGATTCCTGTTCTGCTGGGCAGCAACATGATTCCACTCCGGCAAGTCCGATCACGGTAGGCGTTGCTTGCGGGCCAAGTATCCGGCCACGCATCCCACTCCTGCGTCCACCAGGGTGGAGGAGAGCACCATGCGCCCGTGCCTGACCTGATGGCACGGGGGACCGTGACGGAGACCTCTCAGAATTGGCACTCTCAGTTGCAGAGTGCTAATTCGTGTGGTTATCATGTTCTCGCACAGTAAGTTCGGTCAACCGCCACAGTGGCGGTGACCTTTCTTTTCACGACATGGGAGGTGTGTTGCTGTGCTTCGTTTCGATCCTTTCACCGACATCGACGCGATCACCAAGTCCGTACTCGCCGCGGGAACCGGCAACGGACGCAGTCCACGGTTCATGCCGATGGACCTCTACAAGGTCGAGGACCAGTACGTCCTGCACGCCGATCTTCCCGGCGTCGACCCAGGATCAGTGGACGTCCGCATCGACGGCTCGACCCTGACGTTGACCGCGCACCGCACCGCCCTCTCCGAAGAGGGTGTGAGCTGGCTGGCGAGTGAGCGTTTCGCTGGAACCTTCAGACGGCAACTGTCCATCAGCGACGACATCGACGCCGAACAGATCGTCGCCTCGTACGACAACGGCGTGTTGACGGTGACGTTGCCGATCGCGGAGAAGGCTAAACCGCGGCGGATCGAGGTCTCCTCCGGACCGCCCTCACGTACCGAAACCATCGAAGCGAAACCGCAGGTGCAGGTCGAAGCCTGATCCTACTGGCCGGACAAGCGTTCCACGGTGGGGTGGGTTCCGAAGACATGCGTGCTCGGGGCTCACTCCACCGCCCTTTCGGTCCCACCCGCCGTTCGCCACCCACTTAGCCGTAGGCCGACCGGTACACCCTCCACACGAGAGAATCAGCACGAGAACCGCTTAGCTGCCATGACTGCATCAACCCTCCCTCCGCACGAACAATCCGACAACACGGCCAACACCGAATCCCGCCCGCACACCTCGCCTGATTGGTGGGATCACCACCGCCCGATCACCAGTGACGAATACAGCGACATGGCGTTGATGCTCGGCGCCCTCTCGATCCTGACGTTCTGGATGTTCGGCCTCGGCATCCTCCTTGGTGCCGCTGCCATCGGAACGGCACTGACAGCGCGCCGACCCAAGACACCCGGGCAGCACCCCAACGCCCGTCAGGGAATCGCCGGAGTCCTCACCGGCATCGCCGGTGTCGCTTTCGGCATCATCTTCCTCACCGCGGCACTCCCACACCTGTAGTGGAAAAAATAGGTGTTGTATCGCGGCAAAGTGCTCGCCCCACCAGACCCGGGTGATGATATCCATCGAAGCATTTCGAACCCTGACATGCCCAGACCCAGCTGTCGAATCCCTGCTGCGCACCACCGTAACGCGGCAAGCGCTCCCGAGGTAGCCGGATCAAACTGGTGGACTAGATGCACGAAGCATTCGCTAGGTCGAGGGCGCGAACACTCACACGACAAAGCGATGCGCACCGCTATCGGATGGTGAGTCGATCGGAGCGCATTACAGTTGCAGTCATGTCTGTGAACATCGACATCCGTTTCGGCTTGTATAGCCTCGCAGCGGAAGATGCGGCACTGGCCTACACGTTGTTCGAGCGAGCGATCAGGGAAAATCAACTCGAACGTGACGTGACCATCTTCAAACAAGAGAACGCCGACGGGACCCGCGACGTGTACGTCGTGTCGCAGCATCCCGTAATCTTCAGCGGATTCTACAAGTGGCGCTCTACCTTCGAGGAGTCATTGCAAAGCCGCGTCGCGGAGGCGATCCCACCCGCACGAGTGGCATTCGACTGGCAGTACCCCGATGAGTAGTGAGGTGGATCGAGGACCAGGACTAGACCGGCCGCTGATCGGACGAGCCCCTGACTGCAGCATCGGGGGAGAGTTGATGACCCGCTAATTCCATGTAACCGCACTACGAATCGGCTACACACGGCGCGGATCGTCTCCATTTCTCGGTGACGACAGACCCTCGGGGAGTGCCCTTCCTGACGCCGTCGGTGCGCACTGTTCTTACGTACAGCACGGCTGAGAAAACAGTCTCGGGCTAATACGGTCTGTCATCGGCTTCGCCGCCAGGAACTGTGCGCCCAACTACTACCATCCGTGCCTTTCGGCCGTGAAACCTTCTGCGCTGCAGATTACTATGGCCGAAATGCTAGGAAGTCCGGTCGCGGCTCCGACCCGGAGAACGGCTTCCCGAGTGCGTTCTCGACACTGTTGAAAACGACGAATATGTTCGCCCTCGGCGCCGGAGAAAGGTTTCCCGACGACGCATGAAGAAGGTTACTGTCGAACAGGGTCATCGACCCCGCTCCTCCAGTCAGCACCTCAATACCATGTCGGTGGTAGAGCATGGTGATCATTTCCTCCGACGGGACACCGACACGCGGGACTTCTTCGACCAAAGACTCTTCGAAGTATCGATCGGGTGTCGCGCCTGCGCATTGAAGAAATGTTCGATGCGACCCGGGCATCACCATCAAGGGCCCGTTGAAAGAGTGATTATCGGTCAATGCGATCGACGCGCTCACTGCACGGGGTGTCGACATGCCGTCCTCCGCATGCCATGTCTCAAAATCGGCATGCCAGTAGAAAGCCCCGCCGTGAAATCCGGGCTTTGAGTTCAGTCGGCTTTGGTGAACGTAGACCTCGGAACCGAGTATCTCGCGCGCGAGGTCAACCGCGCCGGACTCCTCGACTGCGGCGTGGACCACCGGACTCAAGTTCAGGATATCGAAGATCGAGCGGACCGAGGTCGATGCCTTCTCACGCACGATTCGTTTGTCGTCGATCAGGGCGGGTTCGGCGCCCAGTCGCTGGACTTCACTCAGGCATCTACTGATGGTGTCCGGATTGAGGACGCCCTCGCGCACTGTGAACCCGTCTTGCTCGACATCGCGATGTTTCAGTCGCATCTGTTGGTTCCAGACGACGGGATCGGCCCGGTCCAGTTCGGCGGAGGCGGTTGAGATTCTTGTGGGATACCCATCATTGGTGAAAGTCATCAGTTCGGTTCTGCTCCTCGTTACTCGACCCAAAACCCTGCGTGATACGCACGCCAAGATCCCGGGACACATTCCTCTCTGGACGTCACACGAGACTCATCGTCTAGAACACTGCCGTCAGACGAGCCCAAATCCATTGAAAACCAACGGCTCTTGTCGATGGGAACCACTGGCATTAGATTCCGAGTACTGACCAGCTAGCACACGCGCAGCACCGCTGTCGCTTCAGCTCGGCGGCGAACTCATCGGACCGAAAACTGGTCAGCGTCCGGAGCGCTGTCGCGTAGGGAATTGAGTTGGGTGGCGATCGAGCTACGAATCTGCTCGGCATTGATCTTGAGGTCTCCGAACGGAATCGGATCCAGTGAAACACCATCGATGACCACTTTCCCGACAATTCCGACAACCGAACCGTCCTCGCGGTAGGCAATGGCCTGACCTGCAGCAATTACCTGTTCGATCACGGAGCCCTGATCGAACCCACGACCACCGCGATATACGAGAACGTCTGCGTCCTCGTCTCGAACCGACACGAACCAGTCCACTCTGCCTCCTCATTTTCCAACCAGGTGTTGCCGCGTTGTCAACCGCAGACGACATCGCGCGACATCCCGCCCTGTCACTTGTCAGTGTCGAAACGATCACCAGCGATAACGCCCTGCGCGATCGCAGTGATGCGGCGTTGCCGCGAGAACGCCCGCGCGCGAAGCCGCACCATCGCCTCGTCTACCGAAATCTTGTGGTACGCAGCAAGTATTCCGCAGGCGACATTCACGTTTCCACGGCGGAACACCCCGGCATCGCTTCCCGAGCTCAATACATTGCCTGGAGCGAGTTCGGCGAGCACTGCACGGGCGATCTTGTGTGCGAACAACCGACACGTCACGTCCTCATGCGCTGCAAGGACGGCCGGGGAACTTCCATAGAGCTCGAGTACCCCGAACGGTGACCCACCACCCCCCCGAGCGGGTAGGCATAGACCCTCGCCGCACCGAACCCCAACACCTGGGCTGCGAACAGTGGCCACCGCGCACGCGCCGCGCCTCCTGAAATGTCGTCGTGCAGTTCGGGGTTGTCGAAGCGGAAAGCATCCAGGCACGGGCCTTCCCCGAGAGTGAACTGCGTTTCGTCGATTTCCTCCGCGACGCCGTCGCTGGCGTACACGAGATCTCGCGTCGATGCGGTCGCGAAAACAGCGACACCGGCACCGTCGATCCCTGTCTCGCGGACGAGCTCACTGACGAGCTGTTTCGTCATCTCGAATGGCTCCGACGGAGGAAAACCCGAGGGAGAGAGCGAAATCGACATCGACGGACTTTCCCGAGCGTAAATCCGCTCGCGTTGCGTTGGTGCAGTTTTCTCCAAAACCTATTGGAATACGGCATCTTTCAGAATGCACATCCTCCCAAGTGCCATCGCGGCAGGGGGCAGCAGCACGTTGTCGGCAATGTATCGCAACACTGTCCGGCCCTTTTCTGACCCGGATGGCAAGCCTGATCAACTGCACCCATTTAGAGCTTCTTCCCTCATCTGCGTGCCTTCAAACAATCGTGGGTATGCGCTCAAGATCGAGACTATTCAGCAGCATCTTCAGGAGAAAGACGCGCAGCAAATGTCAGCAATACTCGGAAGCTGGCGCGCGGCCAACTGCCAGAATGGTACTGCTGAAGGTCAGCAATGGTGTGGTCGGGCGGCCTGACGGATTAGCCGTCGAAGGAGCCGCTCTTGTCCTCGGAAACGCATGTCCAACAATGCGCAGCGCTGATATGCGCCTACATCACCAACGACGATGAGGCATGCGAGCCCCTTCGGGACGCCACAGACGTGACATACTGGCGATGGTACGAATCTGCGACAGCCTTGTGTGCGATAGTGCTGAACCTGATCGCATTCAATCTCGGCAGTCGCCGCTTCACCGTCATCGATCGCTCCGCCCCTGAGCGGCAGGAGAGCTTCCCGGTCACAGATATTTGCCGCACGCGACGTCCGTTGGCCGGCCAAGGCTGGGGGTACACGACGGCCACGGTAAACGGGGCACTGCCGTTGGCGATCCGCCCTCGACGGCACTTCCACCGCGTATTCGAGCCCGGATGCTCCATACGTTTGTCATCGAAACCTTCACCCGCGCAGATGCGCCCGTCTCCCTCCGTCGCCGCAGACGATGAAGGGTCGATTCATCGTCAGGACCGCGAAAACTTCTGCGTCCTTCTAACGGCGGGGCGGGAGGGTACACAACACGATCTGCGCCGCGTCGGCACGTTGACATCACCAAAGTGGTTTCCTAAGCATGCTCGTCGCACTCGATAGGTATTTCATCGCATGCCATACGCGTCGTCGGCCCGTTGCGCAGCGCGCACCAACGCAAAACCTGGGGCACGGCCGGACCTCGGCGCGAGAGGGCGACTTCGCCGGCCCGCCGCCCGAAATGTTCAGGCCTCGTCGAGACCTGCGGCGATCATCGCTGCGGCGGTCTCTCGTTCGGAGTGTGTGCCTTGTTCCAATCCCCGGATGACGCCGGAGCGATCTTCAGGGGAGCGGTTCTGGTTCATCTTCGCCTTACCGTAGACGCGATCGATCTGCAGTTCGAACCCCACAATTCCTCGTAGTTGCGCATCGATGAACTCCTTCGGTGCGTCGGTGACCGTCCACTGCTTCTGCCTACCGGACTCGTGCTGGGTGGTCAGCGCCGTAACATGCTCGCGTAACCATTGATCATCGTCATGCGTCACCAATTGCCCGTATATATAGAGAACTTCGTAGTTCCACGTCGGGACGACCTTTCCGTGCACGCGCTTGCTCGGGTAGTAGTCCGGTGACACATAGGCGTCAGTGGCAGGTAAGACGATGACGGTCTCTCCCCCGTTTGCATATCGCCAGTGCGGATTCGCGCGCGCGATGTGGCCTTCGACCGAGTGATTCTCCGCGTTGTAGCGCAACGGGATCGACGTCACTTCGAGGGATTCTGGGCCGGGGGTGATCAGGTGGCCGAAACCTCCAGCCCGCAACGAAGCATCGATCGCCTCATCCGAGAGACGAAACTTTCCGGGCAAGATCATGAAAACTCCTTGTCGTTCCTGGTCGCGGTGACTACTTCCGGCGATGTGTTCGCCAGGCGATCCGCCGCACTCGTGCACTCAATCCAGCGCCGCTTGTCACGTGACAATCCAAACACGGGTTTCCATTTTTGTCACGTGCCAATAAGATGACCAGGTGATCAACTCTGTGGCGGACCGGGTGAACCTCGATATCGTTCGCGGGACCGCCGGCGAGATTTCCGAGGGCATCCGCAATCTCATCAGTGCTGGGGTACTGGCTCCAGGGGATGCGTTGCCGCCCATACGGGCCTTGGCCGACGATCTCGAGGTTCACCGGAACACAGTTGCCGGAGCCTATCGCTTGCTCGTGGCGGCGGGAGTTGTGGAGACACAGGGCCGGCGCGGCAGCTTCGTGCGAGCCATACCGTTCCTGGAAGGAGAAGGCGGTATCGCTCTTCCTGGCAGCGTGGATCTCGCCAGCGGAAATCCTGATCCGGCATTGCTGCCCGATCTCAGAGCCGCCTTGGACCGGACCACTTACACGCCCCGGTTGTACGGCGCCGCAGCCACCGAGCCTCTACTCGATTCCTGGGCACGTTCCTCGATCGAGGACGAGGTTCTCAGGCCGTGCTCGATCACCATCACCAACGGTGCCGTTGACGCGGTCGAGCGACTGTTGACCGCTCATTTGACCCGAGGTGACGCCGTCGCGATCGAGGATCCGTGCTTCCTGGCGAGCATCGGAACGCTCAAAGCCAACAGCTTCCGAGCGGTACCGATGGACATCGACACTTCGGGTATTACCCCGCAAGGGCTGCTGCGTGCTCTCGAAAGTGGTGTGCGCGCGATTATTTGCACCCCTCGTGCGCACAACCCCACCGGGGTCAGCATGAGCGCCGACCGAGCGGCGATTCTCGGAAGCATCCTGGCCGAGTTCCCTCACGTTCTGGTAATCGAGGACGATCACTTCTCTGCCGTGTCCAGCAATCGGTACTGTCGGCTCGCTCCGATGAGCACGACGCGGTGGGCGCTTGTTCGTTCCGTGTCGAAATTTCTCGGGCCCGACCTGCGCGTGGCAGTGGTCGCCTCGGACCTCGACACCGGCATTCGGCTGAGCACTCATCTCCGGTCGGGCGCCAACTGGGTCAGTCACCTGCAGCAGCGCTTGAGTGCTGAACTGCTCAGTGATCCGACGGTGATCGAGGGCCTCGCCGATGCTCGCGCTGTCTACGAGCGACGTCGAACCCTTCTGAAAAATGCACTGTCAGAACATGATATCGAGGTTCCTGACACCCTCGACGGACTCAATGTCTGGGTTCCGCTGGATCGGGATTCCGCACCGATTGTCGATCGACTCGCCGAGTCTGGCTGGCTCGTGCGGGACGGAAGTCAGTTCTCGGCGACGTCGGATCAGTGCCACCGGGCACTTCGTGTGACCGCCTCCACCATCACCTCCGACCACGCGCGCGAGTTCGCGAACACCCTGGTCGGAATCCTGAAGACCTGAGGTGGTTCCAGCGCGCCCGATACGGATTCGTTTGGTCACCGCAGTCTGCATGCCGATTGACACTCGCCGTTGGGCAGGATGGTTTGTAGGCCAACAACTGGCATGGGCCCCTTCAGCAAGTCTCGGCAATTCGAAATCCGCGAAGGCCGAAACCCTTCGCGCCCGGGACCTTTCCCATGAAGGTAAGCTCGGCACGGGTGAGGCGAGTCGAATATCGAATATGTCGTTGTCGATGTCGCAGCCGTCGGCAGACCTCGGACCCCCGAGAGCCTCAGCGAACAACCGTGTCCAACACTTCCTTCAGTATGCTCAGTAGCGTTCTGGCCGGCTGTTTCCGAGCCCGATCCGCATCAACCACGCGCATCGAAAACGACTGCGCCGGACCTGGGCGCCCTGATATCGAAAGCCCCCTCGCTGACGTGGGAGAACCCTTGGTGTGCACTCGCGCCATCACTGCCGCGAGCTGAATTGGGATTTAGCTGCCCAGCATTGATCACCCCCCTCCTCGGGACGCTACAAACATGGAGTTGCGCCTTCACCGGGCATCCTGTTGCAGCGCAGTGTATTTCATGACCAATCGACAGAGTCATGCGCCGGGTCGCTGCATTTTCGAGTGGGCTCCAACCGATCGGATAGAGCACGGCCCCACCTCCGACACCGTCGGCCCGCCTGTAGCTCACCTTGACGACACCTCCAATCTGGGCCATTGTAGTGAACATGTTCAGTGAACAGGTTCACTCAAGGGCGCAGAAACGTACCAAGACTCGTGCGCGTGTGCTTGCGGCAGCAGAACAGTTGTTCCGGGATCAGGGGTTCGACGCGACGACGATTCGGGATATCGCAGCGCTCGCTCAAGTAAGCACAGGCACCGTGATGGCTGTCGGCGACAAGGAATCGTTGCTGGTCACTGTCTACGACGAGTGGATTTCCGCCGTCCACCGTGAGCGCCAGTCCGATCTCATCGACGACGCGAGCCCACTCTCGGCTGCCGACGCGCCCCACGCGATCTTGAGCCTGTTCACACCGTTCGTTCGCCACTTCGCCCGGGACCCCGGACTATCCCGTGCCTACGCAGCGATCATCGTCAGTGGCCGGGTCGAGTCGCAGATTTTCAAGCAGCTCCGCCACGCGCTGGTCACCGAGATCGAGGCGACCCTCGTCCGCGCGGGGCTGGTCCACGAACGCGCCGAGCGCGGTGCGTACGTCATCTACTTCGGATATCTCGGCCTGCTCATGTCTGCCGGCGCCGACGACAGCGACTCGGCCGCCGCATCTGACTTCGAACATTTCCTCGACATCATCAACTTCGTCACCACATCACCTAACCAGGGAGAACTTTCATGATCGCCACACCGCACATCTGGTGGCCGACCGCGGCACTGGCCGCAATCTTGCTGGCCGATGCCCTGCTCTCGATCCGCCCACCCGCCTTCATACAAAACTGCCTCGATGGCGTCGCCTACCCGCGCGACTGGTGGTGGACGCTGGTCGTGGTCAAGCTGCTCGCCGCCGCGGGACTGCTCGCAGGACTGCACTTCCCCGGAGTGGGCGTCACCGCCACCGCGGGTGTTGTTGCCTACTTCGTGTGTGCCGCGTACGCACACATCCGCGCACACTTCGTGAAGCAGGAATTCTGGATCAATTGCCTCGGCATGCTCGCACTATCGATCGTCGTCCTCGTCGTGTCCTACACCGACCTCGTGGCGGGCTGATCGAACCCTTCATCGTTGTGCGCCGCGGGTTTAACCTCCACGGGACTTCCTGGGGCGTAGACGGAACCGGCACACAGTGCGGCTGCACTCGGACCGATTTGCAGCTTTGCGTTCCGGTCATTTTCGACTTCTGACGGAATTTTCGCGAAGGCCGCCACCGACCGAACGTCGGGGGACGTTGCGAGCGCCGAGAAGAAGGATCGGACCTGCCTGCACAATTTGCGAGATCCCCGTCGGGCCGCGACCCGTTGGTCGTGTGCGGCTCGGACGGTCGTAGACGAACCTGACCGCGAGGGTCGAAGCTCTCCAGGTGTGTGGGGTGTCGTTCACGTCATTGGCGGAAACGATCGACACGCCAAACTTCCTACTGGGCGCTAATCTTCAAATACTTTGCGCCCTAATATCATTCGGCTTCCCGCATCCAGCAACGCGCAGCTGCTGGCCGCGCCGCTGCCCGCGCGCTTGGTCGTATCGGCAGTCCACCGAAGCACTCGACGCGACGAAGGCGACACAACTTCAGCGCACGATCGAGGACTGAGCCCCAAGGAGCGATCGCGCCCGACTCGGGATATCGCGCGGCACACTGCACGTCCACCTGATACTTCACTGCAACTTCCGCATCCTTGTCCATTGAATTTGCCTCCGACAGAGCCAACGAAGGTGCCGGGCACTGGCAACAAATCGGCTGGGTCAGCGCGGGGGCCACATCATCCGTCGGCTACGACAGAGATGAGGGGCCTCTCGGATCGAACTACCAGTTCGACAGACAGACGAGCGCCCGCCGGAAAACATGGGGGTTCGTTCCGGCGGACCCACATCACTGATGCCCCATCCAACACGTTGCAAACATGGATGGTCAGTCCGATCGCTCGTCAGTAGCGACGGGACGGACCCGTGCGCTGGGAGCCGGGCACAGACTCAGGTGGCCCCTCAGACCTACATGGTGACGTCTGTCCGAGGGGCCAATGCCATACTGCCCGCGGCCCCACGGCGCCAAACATCAGCTGGCTGTTGACGTGTCGAGCATTGGGACCTGACTACATGTTCGAACTGGTCGGCAAACAGTAAGACCATCAGGGGCTCTGACTCACAATGAGGTCGACACAGTCACTCCTTCAGCACCGAGGCTCCAGCACCTCGGTCAAGGCGCGGGCCACACGAAACCCAGGGGACGCAAACCTTCCCAGCAAGGCACGCCGTTGAGCTACCCGAGCCGAACGAGCCTCCAGCCAAGGAGTGCTTCCCGATCCAGCGTTGACAATACGTGCAGAAATTAACAAGTTTCATCTGCTCGGGAACTTTCAGCGGTTCCGAAGCATCTCATTGTCGACACCAGCGAACGGTCGCTGCGTCACCACAGCGAAAGGACTTCTGCGATGGCCACTCCAGACGGCATCTCCTCCAACCCTCAGGTCACGGGCAATCCCGAGGATGCTCAGTTCACCGGCACCGACTCCGCCGCACCGACCTCCCGTCCGGTGCCGGGTCCGGATACCGAAGGCGGCTACGGTTCGGCTCGCGATCTCGATGGCGACGGCATCGTCGACACCATCGAGATCGATCTGGACGGCGACGGAGACGTCGATCAGATCAAGCATGACCTCGACGGTGATGGCGTCTCTGATGTCGTCGAAACATCCACCGCAGGTGACGGACGTTTCGACGTCGTCGACATCGACAGCAACGGAGACGGGTACGCCGACATCACCCAGATCGACGTCGATAACGACGGCCGCATCGACGGGGTCGTCCTCGACACCAACTTCGACGGTCTCGCAGACGAAGCGGATTTCGATTCCGATGGCGACGGGCGAGTCGACACTGTCATCGTGGACACAAACGGCGACGGAATTCTCGACTTCGCGGGCATCGACGGCGACGGCGACGGGTTCGCCGACGAGTTCGTCACCGATCCCGGTCAGACCGGTGACTGGAACCCGGTACCTGATGTCGCTGATCCAGCCGACATCCCTGACACGGCGGCGGCGGCATCCGCACCCGACGCAATAGATCTCTGATCGAAGTCCGAATTCGGCTTCGCTGTTCTGCACGACAACTCGGTATTCGCACTTCGGTGCCGGACATTTGATGGGAAACACATGGATGAGAACTTCGGCACCGACCTAGCCGACACCGATTACGCCGCTGATCCGACACCGACAGATGATGGAGTCGACTTCCTCGGAGACAGTGCAGGAATCGACATGCCTGCGATGCCGTCGATGTGGGACGACGCTCCGGACGTGCCGCCAAGTGCGAATGCGATGCCAGCCATGCCCACCATGTCTTTCCCTGAACTCGACACAGACGCCGATCCGTCGCCCGGCCCGCCGGCGCCCACCCCATCACATGACGATGCCCCGCCTCCCGATCCCGCCCAGGCACCTATGCCAGACCCCGACGCCACGACGGCACCCGCCGACGGAACCTACGGAACGCCCACCGCATGGACGGCGGACTGGTTTTACCAGGAGGTCGACGGCTATTGCGGCCCGTCGTCCGTTGCCCAGATCGTCTCCGAATACACAGGCCTCGACATCAGTGATCCGCAGCAACTCGTCGATCGAGCACTCGAGCTCGGATTGTTCCCGAACGGTGATCCTTCGCAAGGGATGACGTCGAAGAGCATGGAAATCCTCATGGAGGACCAGGGCGTGCCGTGCCATCTTGAAACCAGTTCGATCAGTGATCTCGAGGAAAAGCTGTCCGATGGGTACGGGGTGGTTACGATGGTCGACTCCGGCGAAATCTGGTATCCCGGTGAGGAGACCGTCGAAGACAACACCCCGGATCACGCGCTCGTGGTCGCCGGCATCGACACCGAACGCGGCGTAGTCATCCTCTCCGATCCCGGCCATCCCGACGGCAATCAACTCGAAGTGCCCATCGACACGTTCGAAGACGCGTGGTCCGACTCCGGAAATGAGATGCTCGTCGCCGACGTTCCCGATGCCGACCTTGCCGACTCCACGGTCGATCCGACCGTCGCTGCGTTGACTCCGCGACCATGGGCGATCATTACCCTGACCCATCGATGACTCACCGCACGCAGGCGGCGGCCGAATGATCAGAGAAAGTGAGATCCACAATGTCCGGTGACGAAGGCAGCCTGTTCGACGAACTCGGCATTGCCCGCGAGTCGTTTCTGCCGGAACCCCCCGAAGACGTGTGGTCCGTGGCCCTCGCGCATGCGGTTGATCCTGACAGCGCCCCGGCCGACGACACACTCGCCCCCCTGATGGACGACACCGTCCGCCCGGCAGGCGATGTCGACGATGTCGGGACCCTCGGCGAGGACGACACCGTGAACGGTGGCAGCAGCGATGCTCATCCGATCCTCGAGCACTTCGGAGACGTCGATGTCCCCGACGACAGTGACGACGGGGACATCCCCGATGACATCGATCTCGGCGACGGCATGTGAACGAGCGCCGCCTCACCCCCCGCATTTCACCAGCCGTGAAACCACACAAAACGGACAGGCGAGTGGTCGCAACGTGCTGCGGGCACCTGAGGCATATATATTCTGACCGCTGACCAACCGAGGGGACCGATGGACGACACTGCGCTACTGCAGCTGTGCCGCGAAGGCGACAGCCGGGCCTTCGGCGAATTAGTCGGCAGACATCGCGCCCACGCGTGGGCTGTGTGCCTGCAGATTACCGGGCACCATCACGACGCGGAGGACGCCTTCCAGGACGCCCTCACCGCGGCCTGGCAGAACCTGCACCGTTTCCGGGGAGATGCAAAATTCAGCACCTGGCTGCACCGTATTGCGGCGAACGCGGCCCTGGCAACGATGCGGCGGCGTACCCCTGACCCGACTGCGCCGGATGATCTTGTCGAACTGCACGATCCGGCCTCGCTGACTGCGGACCGTGTCGCTGACGTCGACGTGGTCCGGAGAGCGCTCGCTCAGCTGCCGGAAGATTTCAGGGTCGCAATCGTGCTTCGCGAATTTGCGGAACTCTCCTACGCGGATATCGCCGCACATCAAGGAGTCGGGGTCCAGACTGTGAAAAGTCGGATCAGTCGCGCCCGGACGCAACTCGTCGCCGCACTCGGCGCACCCACCGGTTGACGATTTCGCTAGACCCAGGTCCTTCTGGGCGCGGCGGATCGCGGTCGGGCGGTGCGTTTGACCCGGGACTGTGGGGCGGGAAGATGTCTTGTCTACCGTTGACGCGCAGAAGTGGGAGCGAATGACTGGTCAGATCCAGGCGCAATTCCTTGTTGCAGTAGCTTTGGTCCACCGCGCCGGCGCATGTTATCTGGTGCCGTCAAGGGGGTGCTCGGCGAACTGCTTCCGGTAGGTGGAAGGTGCGGTCGCAAACGCGGATGTGAAGTTCTGTCGAAAGGTCACCGTGCTTCCGAACCCACACGCCAGCGCAATTGCGTCAATGCTCCAACCGGTCGTCTCCAGGAGAACTCGCGCCTCGCTCAGTCGTTGCTGGAGAATCCAGCGTGCCGGAGTGGTTCCCGTGACAAGACGGAACTGCCGTATGAAGTTTCGTCGACTCATCCGCGCCTGACCTGCGAGGCGGTCGACAGACAGCGGCTCGTCCAGGCGTCCGAGCGCCCATTCCAGCACGTCTGCAACAGCTGTGTCGCCCGCAGGTTCCGCAAGCGGTCTCTCGATGTACTGGGCCTGACCACCCTCTCGATGCGGCGCGACGACCAGGTTTCTCGCCACGCGGGTGGCAACTGCGGATCCGAGGTGCTTGCGCACAAGGTGCAGACAAGCATCGACCGACGACACCGTCCCCGCGGACGTCATCACGTCGCCGTGGTCGATATAGAGCACCGACTCGTCCAAGCGGATACTTGGATGGTTTTTAGCGAGCGCGGGCATCATCTCCCAGTGCGTGACGGCCGAGCGACCATGGAGGAGTCCGGCGTCGGCGACGGCAAAAGCGCCGAGACACAACCCCACGATCGGGGTGCCGCGAGCGTGCGCCCGGCACAGCTTGGCTCGCAATGACTCGCTGATCGGTGAAAGTGGTAGCGGCCAGGAAGGGATGATCACGATGTCGGCCCAATCGAGTGTCCGCGGTCCCGCCACATCGCCGACCGAGTATCCCTCGACGGTCCGAACCGCGCCCGCGCGATCGGACCACAACCTGGTTTCCCAGTCAGGTGCGAGCCCGAGCCTGCCCACCTCACCGAACACCATCAACGGCGCTGCGAGATGAAACATCGTGATGCTGTCGAACGCATAGACGGCGATTCGCATTTGGTCTCTTCCACATCATGGCGCAAAGTCATCGAAAGTATGCACCCGTGCCACTCACGGATGCATAGACACCTACCGAACAATGGAAGACGACCGTCAGGATCGCCGATACGAAACCGAACCCGACCGACCTTCCAGGAGTGATGAAAGTGCCTACACCTCGCCGTGCCCTTATCGTCGTCGACGTACAGCAGGAATACTTCGACGGTCCACTGCAGATCCAGTACCCACCGCGTGAGGAGTCATTGGCCAACATCCTCAGCGCCGTCAAGGTCGCTCGCGCGAATGACCTTCCCGTCGTCGTCGTGCAACATCGGATGCCCGAGGCCGCCCCGGTCTTTGTCGAAGGTACGCCCGGATGGTCACTTCACCCAGCGCTCGAGGATCACCTCGATCCGGAAACCAAGCGCATCCACAAGCAGTACGCGAGCGTCTTCGCCGGCACCGATACAGCCGATTGGCTGCACGCGAAAGACATCGACACCATCACGATCGTCGGGTACATTACCAACAATTGCGACCTCGGCACCGCCGTGGAAGCGGAAGCTCTCGGGTTCGCCGCCGAGATTTTGTCAGATGCCAGCGGTGCGATCCATCTGGCCAACGAAGCAGGTCAGGTATCGGCGCAGTCCCTGCACGAGACCCTCATGATTCTTTTGCATTCGAACTTCGCTGCCGTCGCAACAACAAGCGCATGGGTCGACGCCGTAGATTCCGGAACGAGTTTGCCCAAGAGCAATCTTGTCGTCTCAGCCATCCAAGGACGCGAGGCGGCCCTCAGTTGATGCAATGCTGCAGGCCCGCAATAGATTCGGGACGCCTTAATCCCTGCCGGTGCCGACCGAACTCTCATCGACACCTTGGATGCCGCGAAACTTGAAGGACGATAGGCCCTTTGAACGCGGATGTCGGCGCCGGTCGGCCGAGGCTGTGCCCGTCGAGTTTGTGCTCGGCACCCACCGAGTGTCCGGCGGGAACGGACGCTTGCTCGGGACTTGACGCTACTTGGAGGTGGAGTCCGACGCCTACGTCACTGCGGCCGATGCCTCCGTAAGGGCGAAAACGAGTTCCGGCGTACACCTTCGGAGGTGTACGCCGGACGTTGTTGCTGTAGATACTATTTCGCGGATTCGAGGATCTTGTACTGTGCGGTGGCCATTTGGTGGGCCTTCGTCTCGTCGTCGAGGGCGCTGACCTCACCGAGGTATCGCCCTTGGTGGACGATGCAGTAGTTGTACGTTCCTTGCGGGGTGTCTTTGGTGAAGCAGGCCGCGTTCGGGACACCGGGTGGGTTGGCGGATGGAGTGAATCCTTCGGAGTCGACGATGTCGCCCTTGAACAGGTCGAACAGTGTCGTTGCGCCGTCGGCGTTTTCGGACCGGTAAACGTTGCTTCCTGAACGTGCCATCAGCGTTGTGTCGGATTTGTCCATAAAGTCCAGTGTCAGTGTCGGGTTGGTCGAGAAGTGCGCCGCCCCGCGGGGTCCGTAGACGGCGTCGGAACTGGTGGTGCGGTTGCCTTCGTCCTCCGGGATCGTCAGCACTAAGACGTTGTCGATATCCATCGGCAGTTCGGCGAACTTGTCGGCTGCGGTGGCGGGGAACTTGTCGATCATCGGTCCCTGTTGTTCGAGCGCTTTCGCGGTGATCTGCGCGGTCCAGTCCTTTTCTGCGATCGGAGCGCTGGCCCAGGTGTAGATGATGTACTGCCCGTGTGGTGTGAACGAATTGGAGCTGAACGTACCCTCGGAGCTCTCGCGAGTGGTGGTCAATGTGTCCGGCAGGATGTCGATGCTCGTAGGTACGCCCGCGGGCAAATACTCGCTGGGGAGCGCGTCGTCGGCGGACATGTCCGTCGCTGCCCGTTGCGCTGATTCGGCGTCCGGGAACCGGAGCACGGCGTGCACGATGGACTTGTCCGCTTTCTTGTCCTTGTAAGAGCGGGAAGTGGAGAACCCAGTCAGCATGCCTTCGCGTTCGGCAATGTCCGGTGACTTACCTGTCAGCAGGACGCTCAGAGAGCGCTGCCGGATTTGATGACGTAGGTCGACATCCCCGCAGGACCCGTCAGCAGTGGGTCGAGTTCGGTGGGGAGGACGACGAATTCGGCCATCCGCTGTCCTTCGACGTAGCGGCCGGAGTTGATACTGGTCACGGTCCCGAAGTCGGCTTGCGGGGTGGTGCGGTATGTTCCGGAATCCATCTCCCCAGGTGCGCCGCCTTGCGCAGCGACGGTCGCACTACCGCCGCTTTCACTTTCGGCGTTCGGCTGGCCTTCGCTGGTGCTCGAGCATCCGGTTACCAGCAGTATCGCCGCTACGGCTGCCACCAGCGGCGCAAAAGTTTTCGCGCGCATCTTTCCCTCTCTCAGTACTGTCATGTCCTCACTCATTTCCGGGTGCTCGACCTGAACCGGCCGAACCGACCAGGTAAGGATCCCTCGACAATCAGATGGGATGGCGGCGGGTTTTGTTCCCACGGCCTGGAAATTTGTTCATCTGCTCCGATGGTGTCGCTCGTGGGCGGTGTTCATCCCTACCGATCGTCGACTGGCAAGCCGATATCGGATTCCGCGGATCCGAGGTGGGCGTTGTTGCGTTCGTCGAGCACCCGGTCGATCACAGATGTCGAGACGGGGAAAGCCGAGCCTTCCACGGTACGGATATACGCTCGGACCTCAGCCAACATTGCCAACTCTTCGTCGAAGCGATCGGTCATACCGGCAGTATGCAGCAGAGATCTTCCATCGACGCAGCTGCGGTGGATGCACGCGACCACCGCTCTCGCGGGGCCTCCTGGAATCCAAGGCGCAGGATCCGCGGTGCTCCCAGTGTGATCCGCGTTCATCGGGTCTTCGATCACTCGCCTGGACGTGGCTGCTGAATTTCGTTCGGGTCTCGTGGGAACTTTCTGCGCGCTGTGCGCATCTGACTTGTGAATGCACCGCACAAACTGTGTGCTCACCTCGGATAGGGTTTTGACCGCGAGTCGGACAGCTCCCCTCCCGAAGTGGGTGGTTGGGCGACGGCACGTCGTGCACCAGGCGGGACGAGCGATGGAGAGGACAGAGGTGACGGAGTCCGGCGAATCTGCCGTTGTCGCAGCGGACCCTGGCAGCGACCTGCGCAGCCAGACAGAGTCCGTCTTGGCCGGTGCGACGAAAATCCTGCGCACCTACGGCTTCACGGCGACAGCCGACGCCGCGGCCGCGAAAACGTCCGGCGGGCACGATCAGCGGACCGTGGTGGTGGTCGGGGAGGTCAATCGAGGTAAGAGTTCACTGGTCAACGCCCTCGTCGGGGTTCGGGGTGTCTCACCTGTCGATGTCGATGTCACCACCTCTGCGACGGTCTCGCTGGTGCCAGCTGGGGCTGAATATCCGCCAGGTTCGGCGGATCTGGTGTTCCCTGGCGCGGTACGCCGCATCGGATTCGACGAGGTCGCGGACTGGGTCAGCACCACGGGGCGCCATGTCGCCGACACACAGGGCGAGGTACTCCCGACCAGGGCGATCGTGCCCGTTTCCTCCCCTCATCTGCAAGGTCTCGTCGTAGTCGACACCCCCGGATCCGGCGGACTCGATGCAGTCCGTGCGCAACTGTCGGTGCAGTCGGCGCAGCAGGCCGGTGTCATCGTGGTCGTCTGCGATGCCACCTCCCCGCTGACCGCACCGGAGATGGAGTTCATTCGAACCTGCACTGCGACCGTGGAAGCGGTGATCGTGGTGGTGACGAAAACGGACAAGAATCTGCGCCGGTGGAAACCGATCGTGGAAGAAAACCGTCGCCTGCTTCGTACTCATCTGCGCCGCACCATCCCCGTGCTCGGGGTCTCGAGTGTGCGTGCTCTCGCGGCCGCCGACATTGCAGATCCGATACGCCGAGGCGCCGCCGAGAAGGCCTCCGGGATCACCGCTCTCCGCACCCACATCCAGAGCTCACTAAATTCGGACCACCGCGCCCAGGTCGACGGCCTGCGGACCGCACTCGAAGGGCTGCGGAAAGTGCACGCGAAGATCACCGCGGACATCGCCGTCACCCAAGAAGGCGCCGGCGCGCTACCGGAATTGGCGGTGCAGCGGGACCGGCTCACCGAGCTGAAAGCGCAGTCGACGCAGTGGGAGCAGTACCTCGGCCGAGATCTCGTCTTCGCCCGACAGGCTGCCTCGACAAGCCTCGAGGAACAACTCGACGGCGTTAAATCGAAGTGGACAGACCGGATCAACTCCTCCGGCATGGAAGTACTGCGCAAGAACCCACAGGCGTTCACCAGCGAGATCGAAGCGGATCTCCTCGCGGCGATGACCGCGGCGGTGCAGGTGTTCCTCGATCAGCTGCGGGGCATCGTGGTTCCGCTCTTCGATTCCGAAACCGTATGGCGGAGCATCGAAGCCGATGTCATCACCTCCATGCAATCCGACCCCCTCACTACCGGTCAGGTCGGTAGCAAGAAGCAAGGCCTACTCGACCCGAGTGTGCTGACAATGGGCATGATCGGTACCTCGATGCTCGGCGCTCTGATCGGAGTCGGGGCGATCGCTGGCGTTGTGTGGGTCGGGGTGAACCTCGGTTACAAAGCGATGCGAGCAGGAAAGACGAACCTCCTGACGTGGCTGCGAGAGACCGTGGCGACCGCAAAAGCGAGCACTTCGCGGATGCTCGAGGCGGCGTTGGCGCTCTCGCGGCCAGAGATTGTGATCCGCTACCGCGAACACCTGCGCACCAGCATTGACGAAGTGCAGCAACAGATGACCGACGCGAAGGAAGCGGCGCGTCTGGACGGCGCGACGCGTGATGCGACGCTCAAGCGCCTCAACAACAACTTGCGAGTGGTGACGGCGCGCTCCTCGGAAGTGGAGAACCTCATCACCCGACTGTCCACGCCCCCATCAGCATCCACACCGGCCACAGCCGTGTCCGACTCGGAGAAGGCGACGATCTCATGAACTCAACGCTCGCACTCGTCTTGATTGTGCTGGTGGGTGCCGGCGGCATCGCCGCTGGCTGGATGCTGCGCACCGCCCGAACACCCGCGGCCGCCGAACATGACGACAGTGCCCCATATGACACACTTGTCACCGCGCCCGCACCGGCTGCGGTCCCACACGGGATGCCGGTCGATGCGGATCGGCGCCTGATCAACTCTCTGATCGGTATCCACGACCTCGACGGCGGCACCTCCGCCCGTGAACGGATCCGCGAAGACCTCGCGCAGGTCAACGTCCACATTCTCGACGCCGCCCCTGGTGCCCTCTTCGACTCTGCACATCACAAGGCTGTCTCCGGCGCGGTCGCGGCCACCCCGGACCAGGTCGGCACCATCGCTACCCTGGTCCGGCCAGGCTGGGTCGGCCCAGCCGGGATCCTCCGGTTCGCCGAAGTCGCGGTCTACGTCGCTCCGACGGACCCGATGCCCCTATGAATGCGTCGTACCCGCCGAATACCGCGCAGTTCGATCGGCAACAAGCAGTCCGCACTGCTCTCGACCGCGGCCTGCACTCCCTCGCAGGACTCGGTGGGGATCTCGTCGATCACGCCAACCGTATCGGTGCAATCTTGTGGTCACCGCCGCGAGTGGTGATCGTCGGCCGCCTCAAGGCAGGTAAATCGACACTGGTCAACGCCCTGATCGGGGCACCGGTCGCTGAAACCGCAGCGTTGGAAGCCACCAACGTCGTCACCGTGTACCAGGCCGGGGCGCCCTCGCGGGCCGAACTCGTCACCCTCGACGGTGACCGCCGCCCGATCCCACTCGCCGCCGGCACCTCGGTGAGCCTCGATGTCGACGCCGCGGACATCGCCTACGTGCACCGGCACCTGCCCACGCAGGCACTGGCCAACCTCACCCTCGTCGATACTCCCGGCCTCGCGACACTGACCGTGGAGAACGAAAACCGCACCAGGGCCGCGTTGATCGACGGCTTCGCCCAAACCCGCGCCGCGTCCGTCGACGCAGACGGCGCCGTGTTCCTCTTCGACAGCGCCCCACGAGCCGACGAGATGGATTTCCTGCGCCAACTCGGGTTCACCCCGCTCAACACCCTCGGCGTGCTCTCCCGAGCAGACAGTTTCGGCGAAGGTGCACTGGGGCAACGTAACCCGATCGAACACGCACACGCACACGCACAGAAGCTCGCGCAGCGACTGGCGCAGTCGGTAGCCACCGTGGTGCCGGTTGCGGGTCTTCTGGCAGAGAGCAGCCACACCGGGCAGGTCACCGAAGCCGACGCAATCGCCCTGCACACCCTCGCATCGATGAACAACTTGGAGTTGATGGATCTCCTCGAATCGGAAAGCCCCGAACAGCTCGGGCCAGTGATGCGTGATCGCTTACTCGATCTGCTCGGTGAATACGGCGTCCTCGGCGCTCGCACCGTCGCTGGGCAGGGCGCGCACGCGGTGAATCAGTGGCTCACCGAACATTCAGGGATCTCGCAGGTGAAATATCTGCTCGAGAGTGCACTACAGGATTTCGCGGCGCTGCACCGTGCCGATCGGATCCTCGCCGAATTCGACCTTCTCGCCGTCAATCACCCTGCCCGCGAGCACATCCGCACCATCACCGACTGGGTGCGCAACGATCCGGCGATGCACCCTGTGCTGCTGTATCGAGCACTGCGCGGGATGCTACTCGCTGACCCGCACGCGCCCGTCGTCACCGAACTGACACGACTACTCTCCGGCCGGACCGACGCCGAACGCCTCGGCGTGCACCCCGAGACCAGCCCCGGGCAGCTCGCCCACCATGCCGGGGAACGACTGGTTCACGTTCAGCGGCAGGCGATTTCCACGCGCACCGCAGCAGAGGACGCAGCTTTGGCGGAACTGGTGCGCACCTACACGAGCATGCGGAGGCAGGCATGAACACACCACACCGCAACCCACCCCCGGCGCCAGGGTGGGTTCTGGCAGTCGACTTCGGAACCTCCAATACTGCTGCCGCGCACACCGGAATCCGCTCCGGATCACCAGAAACACTGCCCCTGACGCACCAAGGCAACCTGATGAGCTCGGCCGTATTTGTGGAATCGCCGACCACCATCGACGTCGGAGACGTCGCCCTGAACCGGGCCGAAACGAATCCAGCAGCGTTTATCCCCTCCCCCAAACGAGTCGTCGGACAAGGCATGGTGCACGTCAACGGCTACGACATCCCCGCCTCGTTACCCGTCGCGGCAGTGCTGCGGTTCGCCCTCGATCGAGCGACCGGAGTACACCGCGGCCAAACACCGACCCGGCTGGTCTTGACTCATCCGGAAGGATGGGCGCCGCGCGAAATCGAGGTTCTCCACGACGCGGCGGCAGCCCTGGGATACCAGAACGACTCGGTGGCAACGGTGTCCGAGCCGCGTGCGGCAGCCCACTCCTACACCCGCACCGAACACCTCGCGTCAGGCGCGAAGATCGCGGTCTTCGACTTCGGCGGTGGAACCCTGGATGTCGCCGTCCTCACCGCCACCAGCGCCGACACGTTCGAGGTCATTGCTGCGCGCGGTGACAACAGCCTCGGCGGAAAGAATCTCGATGCGCTCGTGCGCCGTTGGGTCGATAGCCGACTTCAGGACGAGAACCCAGAATTGCTGCACTTTCTGCGCACCGCTGCGCCGGCACACATCCTCCGGACCCTCGACGACTCTATCCGCCGCGCCAAAGAACTCCTCTCTTCCACCGACTCCGCGACGATTTCCGTAGTGGACAGCCGGCACGACCGCCGCGAAACCCTCAGCCTGACCCGCGCCGAGTTCGAATCGATCATCGCTCCGGAGATCGAGCGCGCAGCCGCCTTGACCCATGCCGCTCTGGTGGACGCAGGGTTGACCGGACGACAAGGGTTGACGGCGCTGTACCTGACCGGCGGCTCGTCCCGGATCCCGCTGGTGCAGAGCCGGATCGCCGCACTCGGGCCGATCGCAACTCTCGACGATCCGAAAACAGTGGTCGTTCAGGGCGCACTGATCGCCACGACACGATCGTCTGCTGCACCAGCCGGCCCATTTCCATCGACCACTTCCGCTGGTGCAGGTGCAGGTGCAGGTGCAGGTGCAGGTGCAGGTGAGCAGGCGCCCACACGAGCGCCGTTGTTCGGGGAATCGGCCCGTACCGGCAGCGTTCCCACTCACAATTCGCACAGCTCGCAGTCCTCGCCATTCGAGGCTGGAGCGGCCCTCGCGACGCGGTCGTCGTGGTCCCGCTCACGTGGTGTCCTCGTCGGTGCAGGAGTACTCGTCGTACTCTGCGCTGTCGGGGTAGCGGTCTGGGTGTCGACCTCGTCGAACAACGACACCACCACGCACAACGCCTCGCCCATCCGGACAGTGAACACCGCGCCCGGCACCGCTGACGACATCACAGCGGTCCAGGACCGGACAACCGAATACCTCGCCGCCGTCAGTGCAGAGGACAAAGCCGCCGTCGAATCTATGCGTTGCGCCGGCTACGTCACCGTGACAACGACCCCCGACGAAGCCCCCGCGACGGGGCCTGTGACGATCACGGTCAAGGAATTCATCTCCTCGAACGTCGTCGGCGACAACGCCTCCGTCCGTCTTCGGATCATCACAGATAAAGATGGCGCCACCGACGAAGGCGTTGTCCTGGTCGAATACGTCCGCGAAGACGGCCAGTGGATGTTCTGTTCCGTCACCGACCAATAACGCCCACACCACACGTCAAGACTGTCCCAGCGCGGCAGAGAAGTAATCACAGGAAAGAGACACATCATGTCGGGTTGGATGCTGAGCGTCGACTTCGGAACATCGAATACTGCCGCCGCGCACACCGGTGTTGTGACCGGAGCAGTGGAAACTCTGTCTCTGACCCACCAGGGCAACCTGATGAGTTCGGCCGTGTTCGTGGAATCGCCAGGGACCATCGATGTTGGGGATGTCGCCCTGAACCGGGCCGAGACGAATCCTGCTGCCTTCATTCCCTCGCCCAAACGCGTCGTCGCACAAGGCATGGTGCACGTCAACGGCTACGATATCCCCGCGTCGTTGCCTGTCGCTGCTGTCCTGCACACCGTGATCGGGCGTGCCACCGCCGCCCACCGCGACCAAGCGCCTTCACATCTGGTCCTGACGCATCCCGAGGGTTGGTCACCCCGCGAGGTGGGGGTGCTGCTCGACGCTGCAGCCAGGGTCGGCTACGGATCGGGACGGGTCAGTACTGTCTCCGAACCCCGGGCAGCCGCGCATTACTACTCACGCACCGAAACCATGCCCGCCGGCACGAAGATCGCGGTGTTCGACTTCGGCGGCGGAACGCTCGACATCGCGGTCCTGACTGCAACCGATGCCAATTCGTTCGACATCATCGCCGCCCGCGGTGATAACAGCCTCGGCGGCAAGAACCTCGACGCGGTATTACGGGGGTGGGTCGATCACATGCTCAGCGATCGCAATCCCGACTTGCTGCACTTCATCCGCACCTCCGCGCCCTTGCATGTCACCCGAAGTCTCGACGACTCCATCCAACGAGCCAAGGAACTGCTCTCTTCGAGCCCGTCAGCGACGATCACCGTCAACGGAAACGGGCATCAGGAAACGCTGTCGATCACTCGCCCGGAATTCGAATCCCTCATCGCCCCGGCGGTCGACCGCGCAGTCGCGTTGACGCGACAAACACTCACCGATGCGGGCATCACTCATCCGAGTCAGCTCTCGGCCTTGTACCTGACTGGTGGTTCGTCGCGGATACCGCTGGTCCATCAACGTCTCGCTGCCCTCGGGCCGATCGCGACACTCGACGACCCGAAAACAGTGGTCGCGCAGGGGGCGTTAATCGGGGGCGGGATTCAACGTGACTACGCCACCCCGCAGCTCGCTGCTCCTAGCTTCGGGACAGGCCCGACTACCCGCCCCGCTCCTGAGCAGATGCAACCTGCCTTCACTCTGAGCGCCGCCGCCGCTCAACGTCCTCACACGTCGAAGCCGTCCAACTCCAGAAGAATCAAGTACCTCGCAGCTGCCGGAGCTCTCGTCGTCATCGGAGCAATCGTGGCAGCGGTGATCGTTCTGCGCCCGTCACCGGACAACCCGGGCGTGGACAATCCAGCCGCCGCCGGCACCACACCCGCATCGACCACCGCTGCCGGACCGGTCACTGACGCCGACGCCGTCAAAGCTGCCCTCCCCACAGCCTTGGGCAGTGCCTCCGAAAACTGCCGGCAATCCACCTTCACCACCGACGGTGCCCTGGTGATCAGCTGCGATATCAAAAAATCCAATCAACTCGCCAAAAGCTTTTCCGAATACGGCAATCGCTTCACAGCCAGCCTTAACCTGAAGGAAGCGAAGAAAACGCTTCTCGGCTACCGGGAATACGACTACGGGAACTACACCTTGGTCGAAAACGATGCCCGCACAGCGGGAGTCAACATCAGTGATGGTTCGGCCGGGCAGGTGTCGGGAAGCTACGTCAACATGGAGACGGGACTCACCATCGACGTCTACGGTATGACCGATGCCGATGCCGTCACCAACTTCTTCCGATCGACGGGGCTTCTGTAATTACGCCCCCGGCGTCTCGGGAGGTCTCACACGATCTCTGCGGTGGCAGACTAGGACGCATCCTCGTGCCGGATCCATCGTACGCACGCCTCAGGATGCGACTCAGGAGTTCCCGCGGTTGAGTTCGTCATGAATTCCACTGAAAACGATTCCACTGAAAACGACTGGTGCGACACGTGTTGACTACTCAAACCCGTCGCCGTCCCGCCTGGTCCTTCGATCGGCCAGATCCTTCGTCGTTGTCGACGTTCGTCACGTACCCGGGCTGATCAACACCGGCCTATCACCAGCGGAGATATATTTGGCGAACTTTTCGATCCCTGTACGCACGAAGGCACCCCTTCCCGCGTATCGAAGCTCTTTTTCCACTGCCGGAAGCGGTTCCCCGCAACAACGGTGATACATGCTGTCAAGGACAGGTTGTAATGCCGCGCAGGCAATTTCATCCGGAACCACACCGGAACCCCCAAACCTGACAAACACATCGACCATCGAAACACCCGCCTTACATTGTGGGATCACAGCTTACAGACCAACCTGAACACATGCCCGACTCAAGCTGGACATGTTTCAGCAGAGCACTTTCCGGTGTCGACCGCACTGCGGAACATTTGGCGTCCCGGTAGCAACCCGCGCACGCCTAGTCGTGCCCTCATCTTTGACGAATGCATCGAGAGGCGCAGAACAGGAATCTGATGAAAGATTGGGTTGTGCGGACGCTGCGCGTGATCATCGCTGTCGCCCTGACAGGGTCTGTGGTCGTGCAAATCGCGATGTTGATGCTGTTGGATATCTGACTCCGAAGACGTTCCTGCCAGTGTTCGAAACTCGCTGGCACTGATCAGATCATCGGGCGCGGTGCGTCTCCAACTGATCACTGTTTGCATCTGGCGTCTATCGACTACGGCGCACCGAGGAACGGTCTTCTTCGACGCCGCGTTCCGATATGTCGATGGTGTCATCGGCGCGATCGGTGTCGTAGCACGGTTCGCCAACCACAACACCCCTGCGGATGTCGTAGCACCTGGACTGGTCGGCTATCTGCGGATTGTCTTTGGTCGCATGTGTCGCGCTCGTCGTCTACGTATTGCGTACGTTGCTCGCTCAAGCTGTTGCACTCGACTCGCAGGCCAAGCAGCTACAATCCGAACTCGACGAGGTCCTCTGATGCCGATCATCGTCGACATAGACGTTATGCTGGCCAAACGCAAGATGCCTGTCGGCGTACTCGCCGAACGGATCGGCATCACAGCGGCAAACTTGTCCGTCCTCAAAAATGGTCGCGCAAAGGCGATACGGTTCGCGACATTGGCAGCGCTCTGCGAAGAACTCGATTGCCAGCCCGGCGACCTGCGCTGGCACGACGACGAAGTACCGCCCGCCGCGAGAGACACTGCCGCGCACGCCAGAACCTAGGCCGTTGCGAGATACCTTCGAAATCCGAAAATCGCAGGGCACCACTCCACTCTCCACGAGTGACTAGAAAAGTGTTCAAGAGTTGCCCTAGTGGTGTGCCCTCGAACGCGCCCATCGCAGCGGTTTTGCGCTTACCTCCCGCGCTCCTGAAGATCGCGACGGAAGATTGATCAATTACGTTGCCTTGAAAGGGAACAAGACCGCGAAAGATCGCTGTGGGGATGTCGATACTCAGGTATTGAGCCACAGCAATGCCCAGAAAGTCACTCCCTAATACACCCGCGCGTGAGCACGAAGCATCTCTTGCCACAGAGGGCAGCCGGAGGTCATCGGCCGGTCCCTGCGTACCCGTCAACGCGGCACTAGGTGACGGGTAGAGCCAAAGGCACCGAGTCCGAACCGGACACGAAATCGTCTTTGCCGCTCCATTTCTTTCACCCGCGTGTAATGCTGCGGGGATGACGACGCTTGTTGTTGGCTGCCTCTACCGGACAAGGACCGCAAAAAGGGACACCGAGCCCGGTGGACGCCGGGAGTGAAACCTCTACAGAGCACTCATTCCGAGACAGCGCTGCCGAACGGCACCGGTTGCCGTGCGCGTTCGACATCACGATGACTGCGCAGCGACAACCGTCCGACCGCCGCTGCCCCGAGGAACAAGATCACCGCACCGAGGCCCTCGAAGAATGCCAACTGCTGCACAGCCCTCATCGCAGGCTCGGTCGCCGACGGCGTCCCCACCTCCCCGAGATGCAGCACCGGCGCCAGTGTCGGGCCAACGATGAACCATGCGCCACCCACGACCGCCAGCCACGCCCCGAGGCTGGCGACAACGCGATTCGCACTCAGCAACAGCAAAATCCCGCCGATGACGGTGACCACACCGGGAAGCATTTCGAGCCAACCTCGACCCGAGGTCCACGTCCATGCTTCATCCGGCACGAAAGAGAACGAGAAGTACGGTCCCACAAAGGGAATGAGCGCTCCCCAGACCCCGAGGACAATCAGCAAGATGCCGCTGACAGCACCCCGGCTTCGCGGCACCCACATCCGACCGGGCGGTCTCACATCGTGAACCGCTCCGGTCACGGGCTCTCGGCCGTCCACTTCGTCGGCGCGAACGTCCTCGGGCTCTTCTCGGGATGCCTTCCGGTCAAACATGTTCCACTCCTCGCCCGTGACATGTGACATGCGCAACGAACATGGGATGCCCGACAACCGCGGGCCCTCCAACCCCGCCATCCTGCGCCGTTTCCAGGATTTCGGCTCACAATCAGACAATCGGATGTCGAGATCGGCCCGGGCGTCCAGCGCCGCAGGGTCAGTAGTAGTGCCGCCGACCACCTACGGCATGTCCGGCAGCACCAAGCGCAAACAGAACGACCCCGACGACAACGAGAATGATGCCGATCGTCCACAAGACCGAGATCCCCGTCAAGAAGCCGACGATCAACAACACAACTCCAAGAATGATCATGGCATCCTCCTTCAGCCGATCACCCCATCGAGGGCGACGTACCCGCTCGCCATACTCCTCAAACAACGTCGACTTCCCTAGCAGCACTGTGAATTCCTACCGTGCTCCCGCCATTTGCGGACCGCGGAGTCTGCGTTGTTTGCTGAGATCGGGTCGTCATTGGATCTTGTCCCGCGTAGGCGGATCACTCGCCCTCGGACTCGGACTCGAAATACGACCCCCTCACCCATCCCCCGTGCGCCCGCACTGATTGGAACTGCGGCAAACGAAGTTCGTACAGGCAGACCTACCAATGGCTACCTCAATGAAAAACACAGTTGCACAGGGGGTACTCGCGGCCAATACCGGCCGACTGCCTGCGCGAGATCAACACGTGAGCATGAAGGAACCGTCACGCAAACCTACCGAGCAGTAATGAACCCGGGACACTCGCAGCGCTCGGGGGTATCCACTCAGTCGATGCCGGCCCACTGTCCACGAGTTTGGCGCCGACGTCCTGCGGGTATTTGAACTGCGGTTGCGTGTCCCATTTCCAGGGCGCTACACGCCATCGCGGAGCCGCAACGCCTATTCTCAGGTAACAGGAGCATGGTTCACGTGACGTCTTTCGAGCGGGCGAAGGTTTCACCTTTGTTCTCCCCCTCTCTCGCGATTCCAGCCTCCGCTGACCAACTGCCGGTCCTGCGAGCCACCGTGCGCACGGTCGCCACCCAATGTCGCCCTTCGTTGGACGCACTGGCGGATCTGGTCCTCGCCGTCAATGAGGCCGCGACCATCCTCATCAACCACGCAGGACTGTCGAGCGTCCTGGTGTGCGTCTTCGCGAACGTCGCAGAGCCCACCAGGCTGCGAATCACCCTCAGCGCCAACATCACCCTTCCAATCGATGCCAGCATTTCCTCATTCGAATGGTTCGTTCTGAAGGCGCTTGTGGACCACGTGGGACTCGACCAAAAACCTGGCACCAGCGGGGGTGGTGAGCTGTCCGCCACGATCATCATGGAGAAAGCCCTTCAGACCGGCCCATGAACACATGGCTCACACCGGAGCCGATCCGCAATCACCAGAGAGAATTTGGTGCCGCTCCATCGTCGCGACTAATCCTTTGCAATGCGGAGCGAACTCCAGAGTCGTTGCAGACCATGAGATCCGCAATCGGCATGCGCGCTACACCCAGTAACCCCGCCGTCCACCCCAGGACGATGGCCACACTGCATGTGGGAAGCCCCCCGCATGCACCCAGTCTGCGTGTTGCGGCGCGCCCGCCGTTCCGTGGCTTACCTCGCTGCACTCCGCTGCAGCGGACAATGTTTCAGAAGTTCCGCAAGGATGATGTTCAGGAGGCGACAGAACAGGTTCGGGCAGCATCAGCAGCGGCATTCGGCGCGTGGGATACATTCCCCTCGCCGCCGACGCCTTTCTGCGTCGTAGTCCTTTCACCGGGAAAATGACGAAATGTGTAGCGGGCACCTCGTTTCCCCAGAATATATCGCCTCGAGCTTCGCGATCCTCGGACTCGGTCCACACCAGAAGTTCGACATCATCGGGACCCGTTGGCCACTCCTTCACACCATCTCCTCGCCTGGCGCCCGGGCCTTTCGAGTGTAAAACGCGGGCAACATACGCCTGCATGACCGACTTTCGCACCTTTCCAGCGTGTTTCGTTGTGCGTGGATCGGCTACCACTTCCACATAGGAAACCGCGGACCGCAAGGAGGTAGATTTCCGCGATGCCGGCAACAACGATCGATGGACACAGACTCAACCTCACCCATCTCGACAAGGTGCTGTACCCCGATACCGGGACGAGTAAAGGTCAGGTGATCGAATATTTGAAAGAGATCGCACCGGCAATGTTGCCTCATCTCTCGCAACGTCCCGTCACAAGGAAACGCTGGCCCGATGGTGTCGACGCGGACTACTTCTTCGAACGGCAAGCCCCGCCATCAATACCGCAATGGGTGCCGCGGTTCTCTGTGCACCACCAAGACCGCACTGTCGACTACCCCCTTGTCGATTCGACTGCAGGCTTGGCTTTGATGGGCCAACTCGCCGCGCTGGAACTTCATGTGCCGCAATGGACAGTCGTCAAGGGTAAGCCAGGCCCAGTTACCCGGTTGATCTTCGATCTCGACCCTGGCGAGGGTGTGGAACTGTATGACTGCGCGCGCGTTGCCCTCGCAGTTCGAGAATATCTCACAGCAGTAGGGCTGTCGTCGTATCCGGTGACCAGTGGGAGCAAAGGCATTCACGTGTACGCCGAGCTGATCACGACTCTGGACTCGGAACCGTCGCAGTTCGCCCAGAAGCTCGCCAAGCAACTCGCCAAGGACTGGCCGGAGCTGGTGACCGCGACCATGGCGAAAACCGAACGTTCAGGCAATGTATTCGTCGACTGGAGCCAGAACAACCCTGCTAAGACGACCGTGGCACCGTACTCGCTGCGGGGTCGAGCCGAACCGACTGCCGCGGCGCCCCGGGATTGGTCCGAACTCGAAGAGAAAGGCCTGCGCCAGTTACGTTTCGACGAGGTACTCGAACGATGTCGAAGCGACGGCGACCTGTTGCCGAAGTCTCTGGACTCGCTCCGCACCTATCGATCCAAACGTCATCGAGGCCAGACACCCGAGCCGATGCCAGAACAGTCGACCGACGGGCACGGGTCGGATTCCCCCGACGAACCCAGCTTCGTCATCCAGGAACATCATGCGACCAACCTGCACTGGGACTTCCGACTCGAACACGACGGTGTTCTCGTCTCGTGGGCGGTGCCGAAGGGGGTCCCGGCCAAACCGGGAACCAACCGTCTCGCCGTTCAGACCGAAGACCACCCGCTCGACTACCGGATGTTGTCGGGAACCATCCCTGACGACCAGTACGGAGGTGGACGGGTCGAGATTTTCGATTCCGGTAGTTATGCCCCGATCAAGTGGGAAACGGGGAAGCTGGTATTCGAACTCCACGGCGACCGGATACGTGGGCAGTATGCACTGATCAATACCAAGGCCGATCGATGGTTGATGCACAGGATCAAGAAGGCCGACGAACGGCCGATACCTTCCGGCGATGGCGAACAGCCGTCGAAGGGGGCGACCGAACACGGTGCCCCACCACGCGGTCTGCAGCCGATGCTCGCCACCCTCCGTCCTGCTGATTATCTGGAGACCCTGGCCGCCGGCGAGTGGTCCTTCGAGGGCAAATGGGACGGAATTCGGGCGGTCGGTGAAGTATTCGACGGAAAACTTCGACTGCACAGCCGTTCTGGGCTCGACCTGACATCCACTTATCCCGACCTCGCTTGGATCGGCCCGGCTCTCGGCGAACACGCCGCAGTCCTCGATGGTGAGATAGTCACACTGGACGCGCACGACGTCACGAGTTTCGCTGCTCTGCAGAACCGAATGGGCCTGCGACGAGCAGCCGATATCGAACGTGCGGCGAAAAAGTACCCCGCGGAGTTTTTCGCGTTCGACATCTTGTTTCTCGACGGAACTTCACTGATGAAGAAGAAGTATGTCGATCGGCGCCGAGTACTGGACGAGCTCGTCGCCTCGTGCGAGGGGCTCACCGTGCCCGCTCGGCTGAAGGGCAATGGCGAACACGCCCTGGACGAGAGTCGCCGCCGCGGCTGGGAGGGAATCGTCGCCAAACGCAATGATTCCCCGTACCTGCCAGGCCAGCGTGGACGATCCTGGGTCAAGGTGAAGAACCAGCGCACCCAGGAAGTCCTGGTCGGTGGCTACCGGCCGGGCAAAGGTGCTCGCGCCAACAGCCTCGGTTCGTTGTTGTTGGGTGTCCCCGACGAGGACGGGCTGCGCTACATCGGCCGGGTCGGTACCGGATTCACCGAATCGGCGCTCGAAACCTTGAGCCGCACGTTGAAACGCATGTCGCGCAAAACCAGCCCCT
Source organism: Rhodococcus sp. OAS809 (assembly GCF_040546695.1). Taxonomy (NCBI): domain Bacteria; kingdom Bacillati; phylum Actinomycetota; class Actinomycetes; order Mycobacteriales; family Nocardiaceae; genus Rhodococcus; species Rhodococcus sp. OAS809. The sequence goes on from NZ_JBEPOI010000001.1 coordinate 287,790, forward strand.
TCTCGGCCGAATTGAAACCCGCCGAACGAAAGGACGCAGTGTGGGTGACGCCGCGGCTGGTTGGCGAGATCGCGTTCACCGAATGGACGACGGCAGGTCTGGTCAGGCATCCGACGTGGCGCGGACTGCGACCGGACAAGGGTCCGGACGACGTACGGTTCGAATAAGCGCCGGCATCCTCAGCGAGGGAAAACCGCGGGCGACGAATGGGTGCGGCGCGAGCGGGTACTGCCAAATCATGCAACCACGACGGACGGATCTACGCCGCTCGACAATTGTCACAGGCCTCTTCCTCGTCGCGCTGGTCGCGGCCGGATGCGGCGGTAGTGACGACTCGACCAACGACAATGCCACTGTCGAAACACCACCCGCTCCGCTAGACCTGACAACGACGGTTCCCAGCTTTCTTCCGGGTCTCGACGGTGACGTGTTTCGGGCACCCGGTCAGGCGAGTGACGACGACGCTTTCACCTACGACGAGGTTGTCGTTCCTGTGGGGTCTGCGGTCCACGTCGAATCCGAGAACGAGGGTGGCCGCACGACCGTCACATTCGAGGTCTGCGGGCTTGCCCCCGATCGCGATCTGGGTGTACACGTGCATACACGGCCGTGCGGCCCGAACCCGGCGGACTCCGGGCCGCATTATCAGAACAACGTGGATCCGGCGGCAGCCGCCCAATCACCATCGACCGATTCCGCGTACGCCAACCCTTCCAACGAGGTTTGGCTCGACATCACCACCGATGCGAACGGTAGTGCTCACTCGTCAGCCACGGTCGACTGGAAGTTCCGCGAAGGTGAGGCGCGGTCTGTGGTGATCCATGCCGACCGGACGAAGACGGCGTCGGGAGAGGCGGGCATGGCAGGTAATCGGCTCGCATGCATCGACGAAGACTTCTGAGCAGCCGAAGTCTTCTACACGCACTGTCAACCGTTAGTGCACCACCGCGTGCGCAACGAAAGGGGAACCTCGATGTCCGAGTCGAAGAAGGACCCATTCCGCCCATCGTCGAGTCGATCCGAGCAGCACGACGGCTCGACCCCTGCGGAGAAGGCAGCGATTGACCAGGATCTCAGCGAACTCGTCGACAATCTCGAGGAACAGGTGGCCGCGGAGCGTCATCAGGAGGGTGTCCCGGGCAATCGTGCCGACCGCAAGGACAGCCCACCCATCGACACCGGTGACAGGGCGCCCGACTGACGAATGGTTCCGATGATCCCCAGCACTGGCTGAGTTCGTCGACGGAAGCAACGCCTCCCCGACTGGCCCTTTCACGCGTGGGAGGGAATCAAGCGGAGGTCGCCCGGCAAGACCGGCCGGGGCGAATTATCGCCACTCTCATGTCGCGGGCCGGCTCCATCGCGCTCCGGAGGGCGATGTCCCACCGATCACTGCGTGGTCAGCGATTTCACGACCTCTGCTGCGAGCACGGCCACCCGGATGTTCCGCTGCTGGGACTGTTGCACAAGAACCTCGAATGCCCGATCCTCACTAATCCCGTGCAGCGCCATCAACATCCCCTTCGCCTGATCGATCGTGGCTCGCGTCTTCATCGCCGCTCGGAGCCCGTCGACTTCGGACCGCCACTGCTCAGCCCGACGCGCATTCCACACCGCGCCCTCGACCGCGGCCACAAAGACCTGCAACAACACCTCGTCGATCTCCGTGAAACCGTGATCACCGAAACCGTACAAATTCAGCGCACCTACATGACGCTCGTCGATTGTCAACGGAGCCGACAGGAAACTCGCCACGCCCATCCCCGCAATATTCGCCGCGAACTGCGGCCATCGCAGCGCCGCATCCTCTACCCTCACTCGCACCACTTGACGAGTGCGGGCAGACTCCAAACACGGGCCCTCGTGAGCGCGGTACTGATCGATATCAACGTCCAATGCTCGCTCGTCGGTGCACGCCACTGTCTCCGGCTGGCCGGAATCCGCAGACAATGTCGTCACACCAGCCATGTCTGCACCTGGAATCGTCGCAACAATCTGAGCAGACACTGCTTGCAACAGCGTCGACAAATCCATCGACGTCCGCAGTAGCGCACCGAAACGCTCCAGCGCCTCGGCAATCTCATCGGAGTGGTACGGGCGCTCCGCAGTGATATCTACTAACGACGTATCGGAAGCTGAATCTTCGGAAAGGGTCATGACCGTCCTGTCCCGCAGGAATCAGGTCCTGCGCACACTCGAAAGTGGCGGCGCTGGCTTCACCGATACACCGACCATACCCTCAAAAACCGATAAATTGCGACAAAAGGTGAAGGTCCTCGCCATTGATGTAGGGTCGCGGATGTTGACGAATGTCGAACGAGATCGCCTGGCGAATCAGGCTTCTCGGACCACCCGGATGTGTCGGAGGGAACCATCGGCGGCGTCGGGTATCTCCATCCCCGCGTCGACTCCCGTTCGCAGGTAGTCGATTACGGACCGGCCGAGCCGTTCTCCCGGCACGACGGCGGGAATACCGGGCGGATACGGCGTCAGCTGTTCGGCGGCAATACGCCCATCCGTTCTTCGTGCCTCTATCATCTCAGTGGGCCCGAAGAAGGCATCACGCGGCGACATCACGGACTCGAGTTGCAACTCGCCGGGGTTTGGCAAGAACATTTTCGGCGGCGGATCGAACTCGCCCGCAACACGTGCGATCGACGACAGGGACGCGATGAGTCGGTCCGCAGTGCTCTCGTCGTCGGCCATAGACATCGTGGCCATGACGCGTCGGTGATCATGCATACCCAGGTCGAGGTGACAGTGCTCGCGCACCCAGTCTGTGCACTGGAATCCGGATATCCCGAGCTCGCTGACGTCGACAAGAATTTGCAGCCGGTCCAGATCATGTGACGCTTCCTCTCCGAGCAGTCGCCCTTCGAGCACATTCAGGCCATCGATGTCGGCGATCCGTTCCCTGGTGCGTTGGGCGAGGGTCAGAGCTCGGCCGAGTAGATCCCTTCCTTGTTCGACCATCTGTCTGCGCCAACCGTCGATGGCCGCGTACAACATCACGTTTGGACTTGTTGTCGTCAGCAGATCTGCGCATTGCGACAGGTGAGATTCGTCGACGAGATCCCCCTGGAGGTGATAGACGGATCCTTGTTCGAACCCCGCCCCCATCTTGTGGACACTGACCACACAGACATCGGCGCCGGCATCCATAGCCCATGTCGGAAGGTCCTCGTGGAAGGGCAGATGCGCACCCCACGCCTCGTCCACGATGAGTGGCTTACCTCGCTCATGGCACACGTTCGCGATGGCCTCGATATCCGCACACGTCCCGTACGGGCTGGGGCTGACGATCAACGCACCGGCCGCATCGGGGTGTTTCTTCCACATCGCAAGTACCTCGTCCGGCGACGGCGGGTGGGAGAAGTGCATGTCTTCGTCCCATCGTGGTGTGATCCAGCGAGGCGTCACCCCGCTGAAGATCAGGCCGGCGACGATGGATTTGTGTGAATCACGGGAGACGAGCAGCCCTCCCGGATCATTTCCTGCCACGGCCAGCATCGCCGCTTTTGACCGACAGCGAACTACCGCAGGTCGAGAAAAAGGCACGCTCTGCCCTCACTGCCTCGGCCATCAACTGTTCGGCTTTGGACAAGTACCCGTGGCGGGACTTGCGGTCGTCCAGACCACCGGAAGCCAGTACGTCGGAACGGAATACGTCGGGACCCAGTACCCGAATGACCCGACGGTCTGCACCGCGACCCTGCCGGTGTCCCGGTGGGGAAAATCCGTATCGGTCGAGTCGGTGGTACTCCTGCAACCCGTCCAGAATAGGTGCCTGCGACTGGTCCATGTACAAGGCCTACCCGTTGACGTCGCGTCTTGAACAACTGTCACCACCGCCTCGAAGTTGTGGACGTTGACCGTGAGGCCTTTCACCACGAAACATTCTCTGTCAGTCTGTTTTACAGGGAGGTTCGCGTCGAGAGGAGTCCATCCGATGACGGTCATCGAGTGCGCGGGAAACGGACGGGCACGTGGGCGCGCCCACGGTGAGCAAGCACGCGAGATGATCCACGCTGCGCTCGCGCGATGGCGGGAAGGTACAAGCGCTCACAGCCGGGAGCACCTCACCGCGAACGGACTGTTGGCGACCGTCGAAGCCTCGGTGCCGGATTTGGCCGAGGAGATGCGGGGGATCGCGGAGGCCGCCGCCGTCCCCTTGCCCGAAGTCCTTGCGTACAACTTTATGGATCAACAGTGGTGGATACACCGCGAGCACCTCGAGCTCGGCTGCAGTGTTCTCGGGCAGGTCGGCGAAGGTGGCGTGTTCCTCGCCCAAAACATGGACCTGCCGGATTTCATGACTGAATCGCAGGTAATACTGCACGTCAGTCCGGAGTATGGCCCCAACGCGCTCGTGCTGAGCTCGGCGGGAATGATCGGACTGACCGGCGTCAACGATGCGGGCGTCGGTGTTTGCGTCAACGCGCTTGGCATGTTGCGCCACAACGAGGTCGGATTACCTGTGGCGACGGTCATCCGAGGGGCGCTTGCGCAGGTTTCGCGCGATCGTGCCGTCGACTTCTTACGCCGCGTCTCTCACGCGAGCGGGCAGCACTATGCGGTGGCGGACGCGCGGGGTTTCCACGGTGTGGAGTGTTCAGCCTCGAAGGTTCGAGACAGTACCCTGCCAGATTCGCGGATGGTGCTGCACACCAATCATTCGCTGTCGAACGACGATATCGATCTCGTTGCCGAACGAGAACTGACCGATGAGGGACGGATCGCCGATTCCAAGATTCGGATGGATTTTCTGACGTCGCACGCGGTCAGTGCTCGCGACGGCGAGTCTGCACAACGCATTCTCGCCGACCGCAGCGCGCCACTGTGCGTAACTCCTCGCTTCGGCCGCCGGACACAAACTTTCGGGGCTGTCGTCTTCGAGTTTGTAACCACTCCACCAACAGCGCGATTCTGCCTCGGTTTGCCGGACCGGGAGCCCTGGATCACGCCGAGTTGGAGTGAGCCTCGGACGGTGGAGACGCGCTAGGAAATCACGGCCGCATGGAGGTTGACCGACGACCTAGAGCGGAGGACCGAGTCGTTGGATACGGCAAGCGGCAGTCTTGAAAATGGGCTGCTTGGAAGCGGGATCCCAATCGGTGACCGTCATCTCGTTTGCCGCGCGCCGATGTACGTGGCGACCCGATTCCGAACGCGGAGTGTCCCAGTATCCGTAGTGGAACGGCACGAAGATCACCCCTTCGCGGATACCGGTGATACGCGCTTGTCCTTCGATGATGCCCCGCCGTGACATGACCGCGACGAGATCGCCTTCGTCGATGCGATTGCGGAGCGCATCACCCGCTGAGACCTCGACCCATACCTGCGGTGCGGCGGCTTGCAATTGCGGAACGCGGGCAGTCTTGGTTCGCGTGTGAAAGTGGTATAAAGTCCGGCCCGTGATGAGCGCGTATGGGTACTCGTCGTCTACGTGTTCGCGAGGTGGAACGTACTGTGCTGCTTTGATCATCGCTTTGCCGTGTGGGTTACGGGTGCGGTATTCCTGCGCATCGACTGGCGCGCCGGTGACCAGATTCTTGCCGTAACTTTCGCAGTAGGCGGGCGCGGCAAAGAACTGTCCGTCGGTGTACAAACGCTCGGTCCCGTCGGCGTGCTCGTCATCGCACGGCCATTGAATGCCGCTTCCCCCTCGCAGACGCTCGTATGTGAGCGCGGTGTAGTCGCACGGGCGTCCGGCGCTGCATTTTTTCCATGCTTCGAAGGCAGACTCCGGATCGTGCCAGGGCGGAAATGGATCGCCGTCCTTGTCGCGGAAAGCCATACGCCGCGCGTAGTCGAGGAAAATTTCGAGGTCGGCTCTCGCTGCACCTGGCGCCTCGACAGCTTTGTCCGAAATGTGTACGGTCCGATCGGCATTGGTAAAGGTTCCCGTCTTCTCGCCCCAGGTCGCTGCGGGAAGAACCACGTCGGCGAGTTCGGCGGTTTCAGTGAGAAAAATGTCCTGTACAACAAGAAGAAGACGTTGCTGCGCCAGGATTGATCTGATCCGATGCAGCTCGGGTAGGGAGACAGCCGGATTGGTCGCACTGATCCACAGCATGCGAATCGCGCCTTGTTCCGCATGTTCGAATATCTTCATCGCGTGCGTCGGCGGTCCGTCGTGCTGCATCCGCCGGACGTCCAGGTTCCACAGTTTGGCGAGTTCTGCGACGTGCTCGTCGTTCGCCCAGTTCCCGAAACCCCGCCAGGTCTCCGTTGGCGCCACATTCTCGTGTGTTCTCAGCCGTGGGCTGCCCGTTCATCTGCAGCAGCCCGCATCCGGGGCGACCGAGCATGCCGCGGATGATGTGGATGTTGTTCACTTGCACTGCCGCTGCCGTCGCCTGGTGCGATTGGTAGAACCCTTGCAACACTGTCGACAGTAGGCGCTCGGCGGTGCCCAATAGTTGCGCTGCTCGACGTACATCCTCTTCGGAGACACCGCAGAGTTTCGCGACGCGCTCGAGTGTGTACTCCGAAACGCAGGCGACAAGGTCGTCGTAACCGACCGAGTGATCGTCGACGTACGTATGATCGACCCAGCCTTGCGCAATAATCTCGTGCAGCAAACCATTCATAAGCGCGAGGTTTGTTCCCAGCAGCGGCGCCAGATGAACAGTCGCAACTTGGGCCACGGGAGTGGGGCGCGGATCGACAACCACGATCTTCGGTGGATCTTCGCCAGCCAACCGGTCGAGTACTCGCGACCACAGCACGGTCTGTGTCTCGGCAACGTTGTGGCCGAACAAGGCAATCACATCGGCGTGGTCGACGTCCGTATAGCTTCCCGGTTGGCCGTCGCTCGCGAAGGACTCCTTCAACGCCTCGGCTGCAGTTGCGGTGCACAATCGGGTGTTGCCGTCGAGGTGGTTGGTTCCGATGCCGCCGTGCGCGATTGCGGCGAGGGTGTAGTACTCCTCAAGGAACAACTGGCCACTGGTGTAGAAACCGAGAGCGCTGGGCCCGTGCTCGTCGAGGAGTTCTCGACTTCGGTCGACAATGAGATTCATCGCTGTGTCCCAGTCCGTTTCGACGAGATCCCCATCGACGCGGACCAGCGGCGCAGTCAAACGCTCACTCGACGAATTGGCTTGCCAACCGAACAAATCCTTGGGCCCGAGCCGACCATGGTTCACCCTGTCGTCGACGCGACCACGCACACCGACGATCCGAGCGTCCCGAACCGCAATATCCATGGCGTCGCCGTTGCTGTGTAGCAGAGATGCAGATTGCACCCAAGTCTCCACATCGTCTACCTCGATGCCCGGGGCCAGGCAGATATCGGGACGCGCCGGCCATTGATCTCCCGCTCGGTACGGTGTCCGATCCCCCCAGGGTTCAGCGATCCGGTCTTGTTCGGCCATCCTGTGTTGCTACCCCGCGCCAGAAGGACGGAAACCAAGGGATATTCATGTATCGCCGCGGATGCCAGTGTGCCGACTGCTGTCGAGATCGAGGCGCTCTCCTCGGACGATCTCGAGCGCAACGGCGGTGATCCGACGATGCTGGGAGAACGCAGCAGATCGCAAACGTACCAACGCTTCTTCCACTGGAACACCGAGCCGTGCAGCCAACATTCCGGAAGCAACATGTACATTCCCGCGTCTGAAAACCTTTAGATCAGTCCCGGAAATCAATGCGTACGCAGGGTCGAGTTCCGCCAGTACTGCATGGCCGATCGACTCTGCATACAACCGGCATGTCGCGTCCTCGGTCGAAGCCAGGGACACCGGGGAGCGCCCGTACATTTCCAGAACCCCGAACGGCTCACCCCCGATGGTCAAGGGGTACGCGTAAACGCTCGCCGCCCCTAAAGCCAAGACTTGGCTCGAAAAAATTGGCCACCGATTCCGTGCTTCTCCGCTGGCTATGTCGTCGTGGAGTTCGCTGTGTTGAAAGCGGAACGCGTCGAGACACGGCCCCTCGCCGAGGGTGAATTGAATTTCGTCCAATTCCTCAGAGACGGTATCGGTCGCGTACACGAGATCGCGCATGGACGCCGATGCGAACACCGCGACACCGGCTCCGTCTACCCCGGTGCACTGGACAAGTTCGTCGGACAGGCGTTTGGTGACGTCGAATGGCTGTGGCGGTGCCTGCACACGACGGGCAGGGAGATTTGGCATCTCTGCGCCTAGTCCCTGTCTGCAGGGTGCGTGAGAAGGTTACGTATTCGACGATTGGCGTGTGAAGGAGACGGCACATCAGCTCGTTTCGTCATAGTCTTCCCCTTCCGCTTGATCTGGTTGTCGGGTGACGGACTGCACGTTACGGGGATCCGCATCGGGATCATCCGACGGATCGTACGGTTCTTCGGAGGGATTATTCGGTTTTTGATTCACGACTCTCTTTCCCCTTCGATGTCCGACTTCTCGCCCTGGCGTTAATTCCAGGGCGGCGCAGTCTTGTTGCCAGAAGCTTCATTGTGGAGCGGACCTACCCGCATCTTGCGATCGTCAATCACGCGATCGAATCCCGGACGACAGGCACTCACCCATGCGGCAATTCAACGACCCTCGAGCACATCCGGTTCTTCTTCCGCGAGTTTCTGATCCAACGATTCGCCCTCTCGCACTTCCCGAGGCGTCGTGCCGAATCTGTCGGCTTCGCTCCACGTCTCGGGTGGATCTACGACGTCGTCGCCGTCTTTTTCTGGTACCTCCTCGTCGTCGACGCTTTCGCTGACATTCAGCGTGTCGCCGGGACCATCTTCGATGCTCATTCACTTTCCTTCCGCATTTCGCCGGTGGCGTGAGACCAATTTCGAGGCGGCTTCCTCGGCTGTTTTCTCAACCGGAGGAAGCCTCAGGCGCGGCGATACCGAACTGGGGTCGCATGGGTCTACCGTGCCTTGGACTACTTCTACCCCGGGCAATCCGATGTGACACACGCCTGCGCCATTTCCACGACGTCGATATTCGTTTGGCCCAGTCCCGCGTGGGTACGTGTCCTGCGGGCAGGAGTCACCCACCCCTGAATCCCCACTTCGATCAAGGAGGACCGATGACCGAAGAAACCGGTACGGTGACCGGCACGAAAGACAAAGACTACAACCTGATTTGGTTCGTCGAAGCATCTTGAGTAACGCGCTACGAATGGAGACCTACATTCGAGACGCGGAACGTGACGGCGATGACGAACTTGCGGACTTCTTCCGGCGAGCACAGACGGAAAGTCGAAAGGGCGGCAAGGAAGGCAAGAAACTGCTCAGTGCCAGGCTGGACGGCTCGACCATTTAGACGGGCACGGCGTTCGACAGGTGCTGCGCGTTGCATGCGGCTAGGGCTCTTGTCTCGTGCAGCTCCTCAGGACTCGGCTTCCTCTTCACCGGATCGCTGCCTGTCCAATTCGTCTACAGCATAGTCGGCGCCTTCGCGGCGAAGCGCTTCTCTCATTGTTCGAGCTTTGTCCTGCGAAGCGCGAGGAGGAAGCAGAGGAGTATTCGGATCGACCATGGCTTCGATGACGACCGGTCTTTCCGCCTCCAGCGCCGTCCTCCACACAGATTCGGTGTCCTCGCGCTTGTGTAAACGGATTCCGCCCAGGCCGAGTAAATCGGCGTACTCGGCGAAGTTGAAAGACGGAACTTCCTGGGACTGACTGAAACGAGTGTCTCCTTCCATCTCCCTTTGCTCCCAACTGACTTCAGCCAGATCACCATTGTTGAGTATGAGCACAACGAATCGTGGGTCCGCCCACTCCCGCCAGTGACGTGCCAGCGTGATCAACTCGGAATTTCCACTCATGAGCATCGCCCCGTCGCCGGCCAGCGCGACGACCGGGCGGTGCGGATGGGCGAACTTCGCGGCCAAACCGTAAGGCATCGCCGATCCCATGGACGCGAGTGTGCTCGACAGGTGGGCGGGAACTTCCGCGGGTAGGGGGAGGAATCGGGCATACCAGTACACCACCGATCCGACATCGACCGCCACAAGAGCGTCTCGCGGAATGCACGAAGCAAGCGTTCCCACAACAGCCTGCGGATTCAACGGTGTCCGGTCTCGAGACAGGCGATCGTTCGAAATCGCTCTCCAGTTTTCGATCATGGTTGCAACGTCGTTGCTCCATTGCTTCTCGCGGTGACGAAGAAGCGGTAGCAACATACGGAGAGACTCCGCCGCATCGCCGACAATCGGTACTTCGATATCGTATTTGGAACCCACATTGCAAGCGTCTATGTCGATTTGGACCGCACGAGCTTGCCCTGGAGCAGGATAGAACTCAGTCCATGGATCGTTACTTCCGACGATCAGGAGCGTGTCGCATTCGCTCATGAGATCCGCTGCGGCTGTGGTCCCCAGATGGCCCATAACACCGCATGACCATGGTGAAGTCTCGTCGACGACTGGCTTTCCCAATAGCGATGTTGTCACTCCTGAGCTGAGTAGTTGTGCTGCCTCGGCGATTTCGGCGCGCGCTCCGCGTGCGCCTTGCCCGACCAGCATCGCGATGCGTTCGCCACCGTTCAGTAGCGCGGCCGCCCGAGTCACGTCCGCTGCGGTGGGAACCACGCGCGGAAAAGTCACAACGGGAGCGCTTGGGACGATGCCGTGGCTGTGCGGTTTGTTTTCTATCTCGTGTTGTTGCACATCGTGCGGAACTATGACGCAGGTAGGGCTGGAGGTCGCTATGGCTGTGCGGAAGGCGTTGTCCAGCACTGCTTCCAGTTGCTCCGGGGTGGAAAGGGTTTGCGAGTACCGCGCACACACGTCTTTGAACAGTGTCGGCAAATCGATCTCTTGCTGGTAGCTGCTGCCCCGCGCCGTCAATGCGACCTGACCGACGATTGCAACCACCGGTTTACGATCGAGCTTTGCGTCGTACAGCCCGTTGAGGAGATGGACGGCGCCGGGCCCCTGGGTGGCAAGACAGACGCCGACTTCCCCGGTGTACTTGGCATGACCAACTGCCATGAACGCTGCCATTTCCTCGTGTCTGGCTGTCACCAGCTCGATTCGGTCGGTGGCGCGGCTCAGCGCAGCCATGATCGGGTTGATTCCGTCCCCTGGGTATCCGAATATCCGCGGCACCTTCCATGCCAGGAGTCGGTTGACGATCCCGTCCGCGACGTTCGGCATTCGATCACCTTCTTCCGTAGCTCGCTTCTCGGGGACTACCCAGCGAACGATGAAGTACACGAGCAATTCTCGGCCGTGGAATGTGTACTTTTCATGTCCACCGGGTAGCTGCCAAATGTTTCCGGCAGAACTTTCCACGCAGGAGTCATGATGATCAGCCACCGCCATCGATCTTTGGTAGTCCGACTACAGTTGCCCGTCGAGTGTGATTCGACAAAGCGCAACAGCCTCCCGTTCGAGACTTCGTATCAGCCCGGACGCCGTGCAGCTCGACTTGCCGGAGTTGCCGAATGACTTTCAGCGCTCCAACGCGGAAGGGAGTTGCGGTCGAAACCGTGACGGTTCGTCCTGCTGTTTGCGGCGACGGCATCACTGACGTGCCCTTCCAGGAAGTGGTGACCCGCATTGGGAAACTCTTGACCGCTGCGGGTTTCAGGATCGTCGACGCGGAGGGAACAGGTCCGGCGTCAGAAGTGTACGAAGATTATGTGCTCTCGCCGGAAGGGCACGTACGAGTGATGCATGATGTGAGTTGCGGCGCCGTTGAGGTGAGTGTCGCCATCGAGTATGTCGGGCGCGAGGTCGCATCCTTCCTGCGAACTCGCTTGGCCGAGCCGTAGTTCCTCATCGAGAGATGTTTCCTCCGAGAGCCTTTCGCAGTGTTTCGAGAGATTGAGCAAGCAACCGCGATACATGCATCTGGGAGATTCCGACTTTTTCGGCTATTTCGGTTTGGGTCAGTTGACCGAAGAATCGGTAGACGAGAATGGTCCTCTCCCGCTCCGGCAGCGCAAGAAGTGCCGGCCGAAGTGTTTCGTGAGTGTCGATGCCGTCCAAGGCTGCGTCGAAGTCCCCCAGACTGTCTGCGAGGGACGCCCCGTCAGCAGAGAAGGCGGCATCGAGCGAAGCGGCGTGGTACGAGTCACCGGCCGCGATGATTGCGGCAATCTCACCGGGTTCGACGTCGATCTGCGCAGCGAGCTCGGGAACGGTTGGCTCACGGCCGAGACTTTGGGTGAGGGCAGCCCCCGCTTTCTGCAGTGCGAGATAATTTTCCTGCATCGAGCGTGGAATCCGAACGTCCCACCCCCGATCGCGGAAGTGCTTGCGGACCTCCCCCATCATCGTCGGGATGGCAAACGACAGAAAGTCTCTACCCTTGTCCAAGTCGAATCGATTTACGGCGTTGACAAGGCCGACACTGGCAACTTGAACGAGGTCTTCGTGGCTTTGACCGCGCCCTCGGTACCGGGTGGCGATGTTCTCTGCAATGGGCAGACACGACTCGATAATATGCACTCGGAGGCGCTCACGTTCTGGGGCGTCCTCCGGCAGAGCAGCCATCTCCGCGAACAAGCCGATGACGTGTGCGTAGTCTTTGCTTTCTCTGGCTTGAGGCGTCGTCAACCGGGTTGCACCGCCTTTCCCAGCATGATGGTGACCAGCCATTCTCCATCGATCGGTGTGGGTACCTGTTCAATTGCCACGTTGTCGACCAGCGTTCGGAGAACGATGCGCCCGAATGATGAGGAACTGTTACTGATGGGTCGCAAGGTAGTGGCCGTCAGGCCGATTCGCAGCTGATGGTCAGTGTCGACGGCGAACGTGCACATCAGGGTGCTTCTCGGGGCCGCGTAATTGACGAGAGTGCTTGCAGCTTCATCTGCAGCGAGCACAAGGTCGGTCAAAGCATCCAGGGTAAGTGGATAGTGTGCGGCAGCGGTCCGCACGAGGGCTCGGAGTACGCCGAGGTGCTCCGGAGACGCGTCGATGGTCAATGAAGCAGAAGGTGAAGTTGACGTATCGATCGCCCGTTCGTAAGACATCACGTGTTTGCGCTCCTGTACCTGCTCGGAGAACGGCCGGTCCGACTGGTCCTGGTCGCAAGCCAGATTCGGTTCCCGATATTTCAGCTACCCAGGAACCAGAACTCCAAACTCGGCTTCTGTCGCTGCCTCGACACCCAACGTGGACAAAGCTTTTCGACGTCTGCGGCTTGTGGCATCCAAGTGAGTGTTTAGTTCTCGGCCCTGGGGTACCCGCTGTCTATGCGGCTAGGTGTGTTGGATGTCGGGTCCAATTCGGCGCAGTTGCAGATCGTGGAAGCGACTGCCGGTGCGCCCCCGCTTCCCTTGCACGCACTGAAAGCTGCCACTGGGCTGGGTGAGTCGATCGACGCCAGTCAGTTCCTGGATGCCGGCGGGATAGATCGAGTCTGTCGAGCCGTGACGCAGTCGTTGCAGTCAGCGCATCGGTACGAGGTCGATCAAATCTACGTGTTTGTGACGGCCGCGATCCGAGATGCAGCGAATCGAGAGGAGATTCTTGACAAGGTAGCGTCCGAATGCGGATTGCGACCCCAGTTCCTCACCGGACTGCAAGAAGCGCGCTTGACGTATTTCGCGGTGCATCGCTGGTACGGGTGGTGCGCGGGTCGACTCCTGGATCTCGACATAGGCGGTACGACTATGGAGATCACCCTCGGCCGCGATGCTGCCCCGGAGTTGGCTGTTTCGCTGCCGCTGGGGGCAGGGCGGCTCACGCGGACATTCTTCGACGCCGATCCCCCATCTCACAAACAAGTAAAGGAGTTACGACGGTATGTGCGAGCGTCACTACGCGAGACAGCGGACCGCTTGTAGTGGGAGGGAAAGCCTCAGAGAGTTGTAGGCACATCGAAAACTTTTAAGCAGTTGGCGCGCCTGACCGGAGCACCACCGCAAAGAAAGGGCCCGTTCGTACGAAGAACATTGTCCCGCAAGGATCTACACGGGTGGGTGCCACGACTGGCTGCGATGACGACTGAACGACGTTCCAAACTGCAAGGAATTGCCAGATCGCGCGCGCACCAGATCGTGGCGGGAGCGATCGTCGCCTACGAGACCCTGTCCGCACTCGATATCGACGAGGTGGATGTGAGCCCATGGGCGCTGCGAGAAGGTGTGATATTGCAACATCTTTCGGCAGTGTCAGACCTTCGAAACGAACTTCCCCTCCATGCACTTACCCCCAAGCCGCACCTGGACGGCGCCTCGATCACCGTCCTACCGGGCGTAGACGCACTTCTCGACTCCACACGCTGAACATTTTGAATGGCTGAGTACCTGCAAGTGTTTCGAAACATTCAGTCGGGTTGGGATTGCAGTGCGCTGCACGGTATCGACCCGAGCACTAGGGTGCAGGTGGTGCGGGGATGCGGCGAACGAGCACGTTCGACGGTCACGGAACACCCTTCGCAGGTAGTGCAAAATCAGACACACACATTCGCTAACGAGGTCTCGTCCCGTTACCAGCTCGAATTCTGTGAGGGCGCTTATCATCCCGTGGAAATCGCCTTAGACGAAAGAGGATGACAATGACAAATGACGTCGAGAAAAGGTCGAACGCCAGAGCTACGTCACGTTGCGCGCTGGTGCACGCAGGCGTGTCCATTGCCTTCGCCGCAATCGTCGCAGCGCTCGCACTCGTCTGGATGGCGAACCGGCCGGACCCCTGTCACGTTCGCGAACTTCCAGCATGCACGGATACAGAGCGATTTGCTCTGGCAATCGTGCCTGCTGCGGTTTTGCTTGTCGGCGGTTTGTCGGCACTGGTTCGAGCTTACCGTGCATGGAAAAACCAACGCCCGTGGCCGATCTGGCAAGGAGTCGCGTGGGGGCTGCTCACGCTCATGATGATCTATCTGCTCGCATCCATGCGTTTTCTGATGGTTGGCTAGCGGGGCCCAGCACCCATGTCCTGGCTACGCGGCTCGCCAAACTTGTGCGAACAGCCGAGGGCGTCGATCGTGGCTGGGGGTGGTCGTCCGATGCGGATATGAATCCGCAGCGTGTTCCTATACAGCGCCAACTGGGCGACGTTGCACGATCGACAGCATGGAGGGAAATCTTGCTGAGACATAGGCGCCTGTGTCCGAAACTCGGTGGCGTCTGAACCCCCTACACGAGTATCGCTACGGCGACGACGACGAACACAAGCACAATAACCCCGATTGCGATGACCGTCCCAATGCCCATCAACGGGAACTTTCCGGCGGGCGAGGGTTCCGGAGAAGACAAACCGGAAGTTTGTGCAGCATCAGGTGGTGTTCGCCCAGGCGCAACACCTCCGCCGGGCTCCAAGTCAGGGGTGTTGGCGGGATCTGGTTCTGGCGGTGTAGCGATCACTTTTCCTCATCTCCACGGGATTATGTTCGGGCGGACCCGAGGCCCTTTCCTTGCGTAGTCGTGGTGCTACCCGATTGACCGAAAAAGTACTCCGTGCCAGGATGTGATTCAGTCCCGTTTCTCTTCGCCCCCTCCGCTTCGAACCTTTATCTCGGCGACTGACACGAAACCATCGCGGCTCGAAGGTCGGTCACCAGGTCGGCGAAAGCCCGTTCACGCTCATCACGTGCCCCCCGGAGAATCGAAGAAGGATGGACGGTCGCAAAGACGAACGGATCGCAGTGCACGCCCAGTTCCGGCATCAGATGGTGCCTTTCTCCGCGGTGTGCCGTGACACGAAAGTCTCGCGCAATCAGCGACTGCGCCGCCGTCGCCCCCAGGCACACAACAACATCGGGTTCAACCGCGTCGATCTCTGCCACGAGCCAAGGACGGCATGCGTCGATCTCGCCGCGCCCGGGCTTCTTGTGAATACGACGCGTTCCACGCTCAGCCCGTACGAATTTGAAATGTTTGACCGCATTTGTCACATACGCCTCGCTGCGATCGATGTCCGCTGCGTCGAGCGCCCCCTGCAGCAGTTTGCCAGCGGGGCCCACGAACGGCTTACCAGCGTTGTCTTCCTGGTCACCGGGCTGTTCCCCGACGAGCATCAACGTGGCCGCCTTCTTTCCATTCCCGAACACAGTCTGGTTGGCCTCGCGGTAAAGGCCGCAGCCGCGACAGTTCGACGCAGCGGCTTTGAGTCTGCGTAGGTCCCGACTGTCCGGCACGAATTTGTCTGCACCACCGTCATCCATCCTGGCTCCCTTCGGGTTTCACCACTGACAAAACGGGTTCTCTCGACGGGCGGGTTGTGCTATCGAGGCATGCCCTGACGCGGTCTTCTGTAATCCAGCAATCCTGCGACATCGTTCGAAGCCAAAATATCTGCAGAACCACACTTCGACCCGCCAGAACCAACAAATTTGTCGCCAGTGTATGGAGAAAGCAGAGGCTGGGTAGTCGCCCGTCATGAACTCCTTGACTGCTCTCGCTTTGACTTGCTCCTTGAAACCTTCGCCTGCACGGTCGAGTAGCGAACTCATTGCCGAGCAGCTCCTCTCCGAATTTCGCGAAGAGGGCGTGAGCTGCAGTTCAATTCGACTCGTGGACCATGACATCCGACCCGGAGTGGAAATCGACATGGGCGGGGGCGATCAATGGCCTCGAATTCGGGCACAAATACACAATGCAGACATCTTGCTGGTTTCGACCCCCACATGGCTTGGTCAAATGTCGAGTGTCGCCAAGCGTGCTCTCGAGCGTCTCGATGCCGAACTCTCCGAGACAGACGACCGTGGCAGACCTGGCATGTTCGACAAGGTCGCAGTAGCAGCAGTAGTCGGTAATGAGGACGGGGCACACGCCATAGTTGCCTCACTCTTTCAAGCTCTCAACGATTGTGGCTTTTCCATACCGGCACAGGGGTGCACCTACTGGAATGGCGAGGCGATGACACCCGGGGACTACAACGACTTGGAAAGCGTGCCCCCGGCCGTAGCATCCGCCAACTCCACCCTCGTGCGTAACGCCGTGCACCTCGCGAAAGTCCTTCGCCAACAACCGTATCCGGTAGAGGATTGACGGGCCAGGGTTTCAGCGTCGTGAGACCGAAGTCTGCAAAATCCTCTGGCGCGGACCAACTTCTGCGCTGGCCAGTAACTTCGGCTCCCCCTCGTCGCAATGGTCAGCATGAGCCACTGCGTTTCGTTCCAGAGCCACAGCGATTCAGTGGTCGACCACGCTAGCGCCGTCTTGCCGGTTTCGTACGAAAACGAAGACTGTAGTGATTGAGTGTAGCCGGCACAGCCGCGTCTGCGGTCAAACCAGTTCTCGGGTCGAGTTCGAAGGTGTTTCCGCGCAGCAGGTTTGCCAGTGCAGTCGTAGCGACGAAGAGAGCGAAGTTCTGCCCTGGACATACGGCAGGTCCGCCGCTGAAGGGCATGAACGCTTGCGTATCAGCACGGCCGTCGAGCCAAGCGTCAGGGGTGAACACGTCGGCAAACGGCACATTTTGCGGATCCCGGTGAAATGCTACGGTCAGGATGATGAATGCACTGTCGGTAGGAATTTCGGCGACACCGCGTTCGGTCGGCCAAGTCGTCGGAGCGATCGAATCACGCAGAATTACAGGCGTGGTCGGCCATAGCCGCGCGGATTCCAAGACGCACGCGCGTAAGAACGGGTATCGGCTGGGGTGTCGGGGATCGGTCTCGTCGATTTCTTCCAGTGCGCGTGCCCGTTGTCGCGGGTGGGTCGCAAGGAGCGCCAGCGCTCGAATAGTGACGATGCCGGCCGCATCGAATGCGAACAGCCAATGGGGCACCTGCCCAATCGGGTCGACCGAGGGTGCAGCGGATGTCTGATTGACTGCCGCGATGAGACTGGGCATTTCAGCGCGTGCTGCGTACTGATAGAGACTCTCGATGAACCGATCCCGCAATCGGCGACGATGCGGAAGGAAGTAGGACCAGTTGCCCTGCGACCTCAGGCTCCAAAGTTGGTCGGTGACAGAATTGTCCTCACGTGCGGACGACCCCAGCACCAGCGAGCGGACCAGATTCCACCAGGCCGGCAGAAAACTACCCGCATCCAAATGCCCGCGCGCACGTGCGAGCTCGTTGAGTTCGCCGGTTTCGCTGACCACGGTTTCGGTCATTGCTCCAGCGAGATAGTGAAGTGGTTCGCCTGTCTCGAGAACGGATTCGTTGAAAGCGCGTCGAGCGACCCGCATTCGGCCCCGAGTTACGAGAACTCCATGAGGTTGAAAAGAACTGAGTGCAGCGACCTTTTCGCGGTTTGCCGGGGAGAACGGATCCGGTGTCTCCTCGAGGACGCGACTCGCGTCCTCCCGGTCGAGCAATACTACGACTCGGCGACCCGGTAGATCGAGCAGCAGGAGGCCAGATCCGAATTCCTCGCGAAGTCCCGATACGAGTCGTGGAGTCGAAGCATCGGCTTGCACTTTTCCAGCAGCGGCAACGTCGAGTGCCTGCGAGCGATGGCGCCGGCTACCACTGACGGGCCCGCTAGTTGCATCAAGAGTCGCACTGCCCGGATACCAGTCACTGTCGGCACGCTTACTGATGTCGTCGCCGTGGTTTCGTTGGTAGTCATGGGTTGGTACCTACCCGATGGCACCCTCGCCAAACCCGCGACAATTCCCGGGCATGGCGGGTTCGATCGCCGAGAATCGGTTGAGCGCCGGACTTCGATCCTACGAAAGTAACTGCGTCTCAGCTGTTTACGAGGATTCCATTGTTTCCAGTATTGAGCCACGCGAACGACGGGTAGAAATCGATGGCTTGGGGTAACACCGGGGCATGACCACCCGCAACGCACGAAGCCTGAAACTCAATTCCGCTTGAACGGAGCAGACATGAAGAGGATAATTGGCGCAACGATACTCGCGGGCACCCTGATATCGACTGGAGCCTGCGGAAACAACGGTGGCAACGAAGATACGAATGCCACTGCGTCGATTCAGAACATGACCCCGCCGACCGGCCAAGTCACCGATGAGGAGACTTCGACGTCCGGATCCGCCGATCTGGGGACCCTTGATGAAGCGAAACTGACTTCCTTCGTCGTTGCATTCCGAACCGGGTATTCAGAACTCGCGGAAGAGCGTGACGATGAGAGCATCAAAGTCATAGTCCTGCAATCATGCGATGCCATTGGAGCCGGAGCCGATGAGCAACAAGTCACCGAGCAGATCCGAACGCTCGCCGCACACAACGGCAATGAACCGACGCAAGCTCAAGCTGAACAGATCTATGACTTGGTTACACCTGCCTGTCCGTCGTGAAAATGACCTACAGGCTAGCCGACCAGGAGGGGTAAGCGAGACAGTAAAAGAGAAGGAGAATTTCGTGGCTAAATGTGAAACCTGTGGCAATGAGTACGATCGAACCTTCACTGTGACACGCGGAGATCGCACCGCAACATTCGACAGTTTTGAATGCGCGGTACAAGCCCTGGCTCCGCAATGCGCCCATTGCGGCTGTCGCATACTCGGGCACGGCATCGAGGTGGACGAGACGATATTTTGCTGCGCCCATTGCGCAAGAGAGAGTGGTCACGACGAGCCAACAGACCGCGTCGCGGCTGGGAGTCGTCACAGCTGACAGACAGAAGTAGCACGTTCGAGTCGGACGGACCATCCGTCGATTTTCGGCGAATTTTGCGACGTACCAACTCGATGAGATGGGCTCGGGCGTTGTCGGTGCCCGCGAACGCCGTACCGAATCATCGAGTCTGTCCGGACGGTTGACCGCGCGCGAAATTGTGATGTCCGCGTCATATGCATCGACGGCACGGGGATTGACGTAGCACTTGCGTGGGTCGGCGCAATGGGAATCCCGGTACCTCGCGCGAAACACTGCAAGTCGGTTGGCTTCTGCGTTTTTGAAACTCTGGGGGGCTTTGCTCGGCAAAGCCAAAACAGCGGGCGTCGTCGGATGCCACGTTTCGGGGCTTTCCACCGAGTAGTCCTGACAACCAGCGATTTGAATCGAGCACTGATATTTCTCGGCGGTGACAGCGTCCACCGCACTGCATTCTCGATAGACGGGAAGACACGCCGAGCCGTCCTCATTCGACGAAGGGTGCGTAGCACGTTCGCAAACGGGCAGTTCGACAATCTCCACAGCTCCGCCAATGCTACTCTTCGCTGGAAAGATGAGCTCCACAGTACCTTTCGAGGTCTTTCGAGACCTGTGCGTGCTCGCACAGAAGACTGGCTACGCCGTACGGAACCATCTCTTCGACATATTCTCGTTGACAACCGGGAACTCCACGGTCGAGAACCCTCAGTGCCACCGCCTCAGCACGCTCTCGTCCAGTGCCGTGCTACCGCAAAGTTTCGATCGGATCGGCGGGCGGAAGTCGGGCAGATTCGTTGCCACTCGGGATATCCGCTCGTGGTCCTTCACGTCGCGCTCGGTTCAGCACATGGGAGAGTAGATACTTCGCGTGAAATCGAGCAGTCAGAGGGCTGGTTTCGCAGGGGCCCCGACCTGGTGTTCCCATTCAGATCGAAGGGTGCCTGTTCGGATATTCGACTCGACAAATTACGGTCCAGTACGTCAATCGGGCCGACCAAGTCCGTATACCGTGTAAGCGGCGCGGATGACGGGTTGCGCGACATTGCGAACCCGTACGCCTCCCGGCGTCGTTCCACGCTCACATCCCGCGTGAGCGTGACCGTGCAGGGCGAGATCCAGATGAAACTCGTCAATCGGCTCCCCAAGTAGATAGGACCCGAGGAACGGATAGATTTCAGGCGGCTCTCCATGCAAGGTGTCACTGACCGGCGAGTAGTGCAACAAGGCAATTCGGACGTCAGCTTCGAGTTCGGAGACGGTCGAGCGGAAGCGGTCCGCCACCTCGACGGTATGCCCCGCGAAGTTCTTCATCTGAGGTTCGCCGAACACACTGGCGCATTTTCCCGCGAATCCCCCACCAAATCCCTTTGTGCCGGCGATCCCCAATGTCTGCCCATCGATATCCATCGTGACCGATTGTCCCTCCAAAACTGTGATACCTCGCCCCACCAAAACTGCTGTGACATCTTCAACCGCATCACTGTGGTAGTCGTGATTGCCGAGCACGGCGATCACAGGAACGTCGAGTTCGCCGAACTCGTCAGCCACGACCTCAGCCTCCTCGGCTCCGCCGTGACGGGTGAGATCGCCCGCGAGCAGTAGCACGTCCGCATGAATCGACACCTTCTCGAGAGCCGGGCGCATCTCTCCCCGGGAGTCCACACCGAGATGGATGTCACCGACCGCCGCAATGCGTATCACGTCAAGTCCTCGCATTCAGGCTGGGGTTCCGCAGAGCTCACCACGTGGATGTCGTTGTGCACCTGCACGTCCGGATAAATCTCCGCGACGATTGATTCGAGTTCGTGCTTACGATGCTGCGTGCTCACTTCGCCACTGAGATGAACGGTCTCTCCTCGAATCGATACCCTCACACCAAGTTCAGAGGTTCGGGGGTCCTCCGCGAAGACTCGTCGAATGTGAGCCACCACATATTGAGGCAGCCGAGATTCGAACTCCATCGCATCCTCCTAGTCGGCTCGTTACGCCTCTGTCCTACGAGGACTTCGGCGAGGCAATGGACAGATCGTCGAGCAGGCCCAGGAACGCCCGTGCATACGGAGACGATTCGGTCTTGTCTGCCACCTCTGACCAGTCGACCTGCTCACGCAAGTCCCTCGCGATTTGGAGCATCGGAACAAAATCACATCGGTGAGCGTCGAGGACGTTCAGTTTGTCGATCATCAGGTCCGTCGCGGTAACCACCGGAGCGTGTGCTGAACCTATTCGCATCCGTGGCGCACGCGCGAGCAATTCGTCTGTGATTTCACGTCCTGACGCGGAGAAGATCAGGTCAACGAGAATGTCTCCGTCATAGGCTTTGACCAGCCAGTCCTCCGGTGGGTCCACCCGTCTCATGCCGTTCTGTTGCAGTACTGCAAGTGCTGGGGCGACGTCGGTCCGCCGCAGAAAAATATCAACGTCGTGACCCGAGGGCGGTCCGCCCCGCGCGTAAACAGCGCAGCCTCCGGCAACGGCGAACGGGATCTCGGCGTGGGTCAGCGAATTAACCACACGTGTCAATGTCTGCAACAACTCGTCCATCGACACAGTGTTGCGCGGTGGGAAGTACTCGACCGGCGGTGGCCGGTGCCGAGTCGGTTCGGTGGTCATTCATGAGCGATACCCGATCCTGACTTTGTAAACCGGCTACGGGCAGCGCAGCTTTCGGTCACGATCGCAGCGTGAGGCCGTGAGACGGTTGGCATGCAGCTATCGCCCCATTGGGTAGCCCGAACCCCATCAGTACCGTGACAGATCTCGTCGATGTCAACGTTCCTGGGCGTACCGCGTACGACCAGTGACCCATATTCGGGCCGATTCCCACCTCATCTCAGGGGTACGTGAGATGAGTCAAGACGATGTGTCACACATTGGATCGTCGAGATATGAAGCCAAGTGGGAGAATTCGACGCCCTCATCGCCGGACAGCACCCTTCCGAGCCCGTTCCATGGAAATCCGGCGCAGGTCCAACCACGCTGAGGTGATCACCTTCCACCGTTTGGACGATCGCCGGACGCGGGTGACAGCACGGATGGAATCGACCCGACCGATTCTGGAGGACGTCGCCGAAGAGGTCGGAATTCGCTCCGTGGCGTCAAGACCGACATAGAGAACTTCAAGGTGCTCATCGAGTTGTGGACACGAAACAGGCGTCCGGCGCTGGAACATCGAGCCCGGCCTCGATTCGCCCCGACGGGGCCTGATTGTCCCTCTGTTAGGTCGTTTACGACGTTCCACCTCGGGTACTGCCCGATCTATGAGCGGATTACGGGTCGTGGTCACGGGTGCAACGGGCAATGTCGGTACCAGTGTCATCAAAGCACTGAGTGCGGTAGAAGGCGTCGAATCGGTTTTAGGGTTGTCGCGTCGTCCTACCGACTGGACTGTACCCAAAACACGGTTCGCTGTCTCGGACGTTCGTCGTGACAACCTCGAGTCGCACTTCGAGGGCGCGGACGTAGTGATCCACCTGGCCTGGCTGTTTCAACCGGCGCGACGTCCCGAAATCACCTGGGAGAACAACGTCTCAGGGTCGTTGCGAGTGTTTCGTGCGGTCGCCCAGACGGGTGTCCCGGCATTGATCCACGCATCCTCGGTCGGAGCATACTCGCCCGGGCGCAATCAACCGGCGGTATCGGAGGACTGGCCGACACACGGGTGGCCTGGGGCTTCTTACCCCCGCGAAAAGGCTTACCTGGAAAGGTGTCTCGATATATTCGAAGACCGTCACAGGACCCGCGTCGTACGCATGCGTCCAGCATTCATATTCCAGAAGAGTTCCGCCACGGCTCAACGACGGTTGTTCGCAGGTCCGTTCCTGCCCGGCTCACTTGTCAGTAGTTTCTGGATACCGGTCTTGCCGCAGCTTCCTGCGTTGTCAGTGCAGGTGGTTCATTCATCCGATGTCGCCGACGCCTACGTGGCAGCGACTTTGGGCGAGCAGCAAGGCGCATTCAACCTGGCAGCGGATCCGCCCGTCGGTATGAACACCCTCACAGATTTGTTCGACGCACGCTTGATCGACCTTCCGGAGCCCGTAATCCGGGCGGGCCTTTGGGCGGCATGGCATGCACACGCTGTCCCATCTACTCCGGGCCTCTTCGACACCGTGATGCAGATTCCGACGATGGATTGCTCGCGCGCACGTATCGAGCTGGGGTGGCTACCCACTCGAAGTCCCAGCGCCGTTCTGCAGGAATTTTTCGAGGGGCTTAGAACGGGTGCTGGATGGCACACTCCCCCACTCGCGGGTGACGGGCCTGTCGCCAGGCTTCGCGAAATCGCGACCGGACTCGGATCCCGCGCTTGAAAAGACTGCGCAACAGCTAGTTTGGGTGGAAGATGTGGCGGCTGAAATAGGTAACACGGCCTACTCCGTCACGTGGGTCAGACGGCGTCAAGGACCAACCACCTTCGTCGAGCCGACAAGACACGCGCTCTATGTCCTCCTCGGACGGTTCTTCGCGGATGGAGCCCACTACGACTTCCCGGACGCGCGCGCAATTGATGTGCCAATCCGGAGTTTCAGAAGCACGCTCGACAGAGAGCGCCACCACTTGGTCGATCTCGTCATTGCTCAATCCACGACGCAGGACGGATAGTAACGCGAAATCCTCGTTCTCAGGGATGTCCTTCGGATCGCTGCGAAAGCTCTCGAGTACGGCTCTCGATGCGTGCGCCTACCCCTCAGTTCACAGCTTCGACGCCACAGAATCAAGACAGCAAGGACGATACAACACGTGCTTCCTCGGCCTTGCACACGGCCGAGAGTTGTTTAGGCCCCGCGGTGATTGGGAATTGTCCCACGGCAGCCACACGAAAGGGTGACACGAACCACCGTAGTCGGCCACGTCTACGGAGCGTGCGTCACAACGTAAGTCGTAGGCGACAGCGGGACCGAAACAACGAGAGGAACATCATGGCACAGCGAAATTTTCGTCGCACCTATTCAGCAGTACAGATAGCCGCGGCGGCCGTGGGTGCGGTGTTTTTACTAGTCGGAATCCTCGGCTTTATTCCCGGTGTGACAACCGATTACGACATGCTGGCCGGAGCGGGTCATCATTCAGGTGCGAAGCTTTTCGGGATTTTCGAAGTCTCCGTTTTACACAACGTGGTTCATCTGGTCTTCGGTGTGGCGGGTGTGGCGATGGCTCGTATGGCTCGCACCGCACAGGCATATCTCATTGGCGGCGGAATCATCTACTTGGCGTTGTGGATCTACGGCCTGCTGATCGACCAAGACAGTTCCGCCAACTTTGTTCCGGTCAACGATGCCGATAACTGGTTGCACTTCGGACTCGGGGTAGGCATGGTGGCACTCGGATTCTTGACTCCCCGTCTCGCGCGGCGAGAAAGCCGCACGGACAGCCCGATTCGGTGAAGTCTCCGCAATTGCGACGAGATGCCGGCGGCCACGTTTCTCATACGGTAGCGATGGGCAACCGTCGGTCATGACCTCCCTGTGGCTCGAAGGGGCGCGCCCCGAGTACTCATCCGAATTCACCGAGCGCGAATACGACACCGTTGTCGTCGGGGCCGGTATGACTGGTGTGGTTACGGCTTTGCTGTTCGCACGGGCCGGTCATGAGGTGGCGTTACTCGAATCCAGGACCGTCGGAGCTGTCACAACCGGCAATACGACTGGCAAGATCAGTTTACTCCAAGGCACTCGACTTTCGAGTATTGCAAAAAAGCACTCACCGTCGGCGGTGCGCTCCTACGTCGAGGCCAATCGGGAGGGACAGCAGTGGCTGCTGCGCTACTGCGCCGACAATTCTGTAGCAGTGCAACGTGAATCAGCTTTCACGTACACCACCAGCACCGACGGAACCGTCTCCCTACGGGAAGAATTGGATGCAGCGCGTGCGGCGGGCCTCGATGCACACTGGACCGACGCGGTCGAAATACCGTTCCCGGTGGTTGGCGCGCTCCGCTTGGATGATCAAGCGCAGTTCGACGCAGTCCAGGCACTCGACGCGCTGATCCGGGAATTCGTCCGGCGGGGTGGGACCTTGCACGAAGGGACCCGGGTCAGGACCGTGCACGGCAATCGTCATCGACGTTCGGTGCATACGAACCACGGCGTAGTCACCGCTGCTCGAGTCGTGATCGCCACGGGAACACCAATACTCGATCGAGGCGGATTCTTTGCCCGCTTGGAACCACAACGCAGCTACGCAGCTGCCTTCGCAGTTCCCGGCGATATTCCACGAGGAATGTACCTATCTGTCGACGAACCGAAACGGTCAATTCGTTACGCTCCGCGCAATGACAGCAACTTGCTGCTCGTCGGTGGTAACGGGCATCCCGTCGGGCGCGCAGCATCGCCGTCACAGTGTCTGCAAGAGTTGATCGATTGGACTGGCAAGACCTTCCCCGGCGCCGAACTGACCCATTCCTGGTCTGCACAGGACTACCGGCCTGTGAACGAACTCCCTTATGTCGGGGAACTTTTGCCGGGAGATCCCTCGCTTCTCATTGCCACCGGTTACGCGAAGTGGGGAATCACCAACTCGGTCGCTGCCGCGCTGGCACTGGTCACGAGCGTCCTCGGTACCGGAGCGCAGTGGTCGGCAATCTATTCGCCGTGGGATTGGAATCAAGTATCGGGAGTGCCCCATGCTGTTCGGGTCAATGCTGAAGTGGCTGTTCACCTAGCGGGCGGCTGGGTAAAGCCTTTGTTCGATCGACTCGCGCGCAAGAACCCGGGATCCGACAGCCATGGCCAGGTCGTATGGGAAGGGCTTACGCCTGTTGCCCGAAGCACTGTATGCGGAGTGACGCAGGAGGTGTCCGCGGTATGCCCACATCTCGGCGGCATCGTGAGTTGGAACGATGCCGAACGATCTTGGGATTGTCCGTTGCACGGATCACGCTTCACCGCGAGCGGTGAGCTTCTGGAAGGTCCTGCAACCGAAGATCTCTCACCTTCGTGAGCTGGATCGCCCTCAGCTCATTCCACGGCCTCTCGCTCTAACAGGCATGGTGCTTTCGGACAGTTCCGCGATACCCACCATTCTGCAATTTTGTCGGATACAGCGTTCCGTCGCCAGCATATCGCTCGACCTTGACCCCTTCACTCACACCGTGATTGGCTTTCGTGGCCTCCTGGATTGCCTCATTGTCCGATCCGAAATACTCGTCGAGAGTCGAACCGTCCGGCATCGTGACCCGATAGAGGTCCATCTCGTCATCCTTGCTTCCGCATCATGGTTGGAACGGGGTACGTCGAGCCGGTTACGGCTCGCGCTTTCCTGTGAATCGTTTGCGCGCGACTACGAACGCCACTGCACCGACCAGAATAAGAATCACCAATATCTCCATGCCGGACAACTACCCGATCCCGGCTGAAGGCAATCATCGGTCCCTGAGACTCGTCCATGAGCCCAATTACCGCCGGTTCTCAAGCCAAACAGCTGTGGACAAGACCGTCGCAAATGCACACCAAAACGGGTACGGCGCCAATGCCACTCCCGCCGCTCGTCTGATCGGAAGTGTTCGTCGCGCCAACTCTGCGCTGCTTACAGTCAGGATGGCTGCGACGACGGCTGCTGTACGAAGTCGATGCGAGCGGAAGAACACCCAACTCCAGCCGGCGTTTACGAGGAGGTTGATCGCCAGTACTCGGGTGTAGTCGCGAGCGGCGGTCTCGTCCCCCTTCTCGGTGAGGCGCGCAAGAGTCAGCGCCGTGCTGACTGCGATGTCGGCGTACAAAACAGTCCACACGACGGGGAAGGCAACGGGTGGCGGCTGAAATGAGGGCTTGCGCAGCTTCTCGAACCACGCGCTTTGTGCTGGTCTCCCCGATGCAACTGAGCCGACGACGGCGGCCGCCGTCGTCATTGTCGCAGTGCGCGGTAGCCATTTCCTGAAGGAGCGGCGACTCTCGGGCATTGGTCAACTCCTGGCGCCTAATGTTTTGACGATACTTTGAAGGCACAACCACTTTGAGCGTCTTCGGCACTCCATCGGTACTCGCGTCGGGCGGTCCGCTCTTCGCCGCACGAGGTGATGATCGCGATTTTTCGTCCGATCACCATGTCAAGGGTCTCAGACAGTCGCAAGTGTATCGGTGAGTTTCGCGCAGAACGCGGGTAAATCATCGGGCTTGCGGCTCGATATCAAGGTATTCGGGCCAGAAGTACAGACCACGACTTCTTGGTCTACCCACGTGCCGCCGGCGTTCGTGATATCGGTACGCAAACTAGGCCACGAGGTCAGTGTACGACCGGCCACCACGCCAGCTTCGACCAGCGTCCACGGTCCGTGGCAGATCACTGCGACAGGCTTCCCGGCATCGAAAAAACTCCGGGCGAACGCCACCGCCTCTGGATTCATGCGGAGAAAATCAGGGTTGGCCACACCGCCCGGCAGGACGAGAGCGTCGTATTCGGACGACTCCGCCGACTCGACCACCGCGTCCACGTCGAAGACGTCAGCTTTGTCGAGATGGTTGAACGCCTGGATGGTGCCGGATTCTGTCGAAACAATCGACGGCTGAGCGTGTTCGGCAACCAAAGCGTCCCAGGGATCCGTCAACTCGATCTGTTCGACTCCCTCCGTCGCCACGAGGAATGCCACTTTCTTCCCTGCGAGTAATTGACTCATGCTTGAACGTCCTTCCTCATCTTCGTCACACCCGTTGAGCGACTGCTCAGCTGGATGCGCCCTCGGTGTCGTCGAAGAACGACCATTCGCCATCATGGTGAACTTCCATACGCCATCCCAGTTCCGAGTTGTCGGCGCGGGCATCTACAAACCAGGCATGGGCGTCGTCGGCGCTTTCGATGTCGCGCGTCGCGGTGACGTCGCCTGCAGGATTGATCACTCTGTATGTAGCCATTCGGGTCGGCTTCCCCAGTCGATGTTTTCTTAATCATCCGTCGGGATGTCGTGGTAGATCTGCACCACGGTGGTTCACGAAGCTCTAGTTCCGAATCCGCACCCAGGTTTGAAGGTCTGGTCGGTACTCCACGAGACCCCTCTCTTCGAATGCGTCGATCCATCCTTGCATCGGCCACTGCCCCCAACGCTGATGAAACACCTGCGCATTGGTCAAGATGTCGTCAAGGTGCTCGATGGGTGGATCGGACACGTGGTGGAATTGATGGTAGGCATCAGCTCCTCCGACCCAGGTCAATTTCACGCCCTTGTCTCGGGCGGACCAGGCGAAATCGGTGTCCTCTCCGCCGTACCCGCGGTATTCCTCGCAGAAGCCTTGCAAGGCAAGCCATGTCGGTACAGTGACCGCGAACGATAACGACCAGAAGAGATTGAAGTCGTCCCCGTGGAGGACCGTCCCGGCGGGGGGCGCTGGCCTTGCTGGATGTGGATTGTGCAGCAGTGCCATCTCATCCGGAGTAATCGGCGACGACAACGGCTGCGTCAAGTAAGTAACCGGTCCGCAGAACAGTGAGGCAGTAGAATTCTCCTCACTTGCCGTCTCGTGATATCGAGCGAGCAGTGTTGGCGCCGCAATGCAATCGACGTCGAGAAATACAAGCAGCTCGGCTCCGTGACATCGAGCTTTCGCTGCTCCAATGTTTCGGGCACGGGCGAGCGGAAGAGGATCCCCTTCTGGAACGTCGATTTCCACGACGTGGGCGGAGCTTCTCTCTTGCGCGACTGTGTTTTTCACCGTCTCGTCGCCCATCGCGACGATGACGTGCGAGTACGGCAGGGTCGTACTGGCAGCGAGGCCACGCAGGTGCATTCGCAAGTGCTCGTGGCGCCCGTGCACGATCGTGATTACCGCTGTCCTCACGTCAGCGGGCCGTGTGCTGTCTCGCGACTGACTCGATGACTCGCGCCGCGCGGTCAGCAGCACCCGTGGTCCGCCACTTGGACCAGCCTGCGCGATCGAGAGCCTGCGCCTGCGCGATCAAATCGGGCCAGGATTCGAGTGCCGGCCATTCCTTCAGCGTCACGGCGAGATTGTGCATGGACAGAGCTCCAGCGGTCGCGACCTGTTCTCCGAAAGGACGTTCTTGTGCGATCACGATGGCAGGCTTACCGGCGATCGCGATGTCGGCCACCGCGTTCTGGCCTGCGTGCGAGACCACGATATCGCTCGAGCAGATGTCCGGCCAGGGATCTGCAACCCACGTCCCTCCCGGCAATCCGATCCCTGTCCAGTGGAAGGAACGATGCTGCGCCGCAGCAGCTTGAACGTCAGCGTTCGAGACCGCTGATCCGCCGGCGCCGCTCAACACCACAACTCGAGGAGACAGGGAAGTGTCCACGGTCCGAGATACGCACTCCCGATCCTCGAAGCGGCTGATACCTCCCACGTAAGTCGTCTTGTGCGCATGGGGGTGGAGCCAAGTCGGGTCGTAGACCTCGTGGGGCCAGGCGGCGATGATGTGATCAGCAAGTCGATACGCGAGCTGGTGGGCGGCGTCGGTCCTGTCGCCTGGCATCGCCACTACGATGACGGGGACACCCATCAATCGAATGAATGTTGCAATTTCGACGGATACATCCACGACAACGGCATCGGGACGCGCGGTCGCTACCCAACGGGCGACTCGGGCCATCCGAGAACGTAGCCCGGTTTCGTGGATCGGTGCCCAATGAAGAGCATCGTTGGCCGTGGGGTCAACCTCGTGCGCGTCGCCGTAGTCGAGTTGCAACTGAACATGGTCGTCGAAGGCCTCCACTGCAACTGAATGGGCACTGGTGAGCGCGGTGACGTCGAGGCTCAGTTTTCTCGCGATCGACGCGGCACGGGTGAGATGGCCTCGCCCGTGATGGTGGATGTAGTAACCGATCATCAGCTTGCTCGACGCGTTGTGGCAGCGGGTGCCGCTGGGTGTGTATCGGACTGTATTGGAGCAGAGCAGATTTCGTCGTACAGTGCGACATACCGGTCCACCATTCTTCGTTCCGAACAGTGGTTCACAGCTCGCGCCCGAGCGTGCTGTCGAGCCAGCTGTTTAGCCTCGCCGATCGCGACGGACAGCGCAGCCACATCGTCGGCTGGGACCAACCGACCGCAATCCGGCGTGAGTATTTCCGGTATGCCACCCCGACTGTAAGCCACGACCGGGGTACCGCAGGCAAGCGCCTCGGCGACGACCAACCCGTAGGGCTCGTCCCACTGCGGGGTCACAAGTGCCACTGCAGACGTCCCTACCGCGTCAACAAGATCGTCAGTCATCAGATGACCGAGGTATCGAACAGAGCCGCCGAGGTGTGGTTCAATTCGCTCTCTGAAATACGTATGGTCACTGATCGGCCCGGCTAGTACCAACGGCATACCGGCTTCCCTGGCGGCCACAATCGCATGGTGTGCACCCTTTTCCGGAACAAGGCGCCCAAACCAGATCAGTCGATGCCCGCCAGGTCCCTCACTCCATTGATCGGTATCGACTCCGTTGTGCACGACCTCGACGTCGCCGGCTGCCTGTTTCCATGAATCGGCGGTGAAACGACTCACTGCAGCAAACCGGCCAGGTGACCCCCCTGCCGCGATTGCTGATTCCAGCCACGGAGTCGGCGGCGTGTGCAAAGTGGTGAGCACAGGAGCACTCAGCGTGGAAGCCATCGCCACTGGGAGGTAGTGCAGGCTGTGGTTGTGGATGACGTCGAAGCTCTCCGTATAGTCACGCGAGAGGCGGAGCATCAGGTCGAGATAGGCATGGTGTTCTTGCATGAAATACTCTGCCGGCATGGAGATGTCAGTCCTGGCCGCCGTGCTGATGCGGGCTGGACGGACATCGATCAGCTCGCAAGCGAGTTCCGGATCCGAACCATGCCCGGCGAAAAGCGTGACATCGTGGCCGGCTTTTCGCAGAGCTGCGGCCAGGTGCCATACGTGAGCTTCGAGACCGCCGGCGAACGGTTGGGTGACGGGATAGCGACTCGATGCGATCAGAGCTATGCGTAACGCGCTCATGCGAGAGCCTTTTCATAGATTTCGCGGTGAGCAGAGGCAAGAAAACGACGCTGCCTGGCACGCATTCCCACGGAAAGACGCACGGGCTCTGCCGAATACAATTCGCGAACGCATCGATCCAGCGACTCCGGGTCGAAATGATGCTCGTCGAACCCGTAGATTTTGCAGTCCTGTTGTTGTGAGTAGAACCCACAGCTGGGAGCGATGACGGATGTCCCGAGGTCGTAACATGCCTCCAGCCATCCAGAATGCGTACCAAATCGATACGGCAAGACCGAAACCGACAGAGACATCAGATATCGCCACAGCTCGTCGTCGGTGAAATACGGATGTACCACGACCTCGACACCCGGTAGATCCTCGTATTCCAAGAGTTTCTTCGACGCCTGCGGTGCATACCAGTGATTGTCGGGATCGAAGATCTCATCATGGATGTTCACCACCAATCGCGCACCGGGCAACGTCGCAATCGTCGAGCACAGAGTGTTCAACACCGGAAAGGGATCCATGTTGGGACGCAGGCTTTTCACGTGCACTCCCACGGTGAATTGTGTTCCAGGAGGCCGCGCAAGACCGAATTTGTCCAATTCGATCACATGAGGATGAGGCAGCACTGTGCATTCTCTCCCCCAATCATTCGCAACCGATGCCGCCGCCCCCGGTGTCAAGGTGATCAGGGAGTCCGCCGCCGGGATCAACACGTCCAGGATCTCGCGGTGCGGCTCGGGATCGGGATGGTGCGGATTTCGCAGGTCATGCACCGTATAGACCAAGGGGATTTCGTGACTGTGTAACTCGTGAACGATGTCCTCCATAACCTGCGGTGCGATCGCGTCGAAACCGAAGTGAACATGGAAAAGATCAAAAAGGTGATGATGCTCGCGAATCCATCCCGGATCGAGCATCACGGGAGGCCACCAGCCGCCGGGAACCTTGCGGCCATCTGCGGGGATCGGATCGTCAAGACGAACGACGCCGTCCGTTCCCATGTGCGGTGCCAGATGCCGTACGTACACGTGCGATGCAGGAACAGACGCAACCCGAATCACGTCTGCAGTTCCGGCCACGTCGTCAACTCGAACCACGTCGACTTGTGTAGACAAATCAAAATCGGTCGACAACCGATCGCCGGGACGTGCTTGCCCGTTCATCTCACTCCTTGCATCAGGTCAGGGCGCGCTCGCGCCGAAGAGACGAGAAGACGGCTGTTTCTCGCTTCAACGGCTGGTTCCTCAACCGCGATACCTCATCACCATATCGTAGATGCGTCTGTTGGATTGGGTTGAGGCGGAACGTGTTTCGTGCCGCACGCCTGAACGCGACGGGCACACTTCCCGGGGTCGACCTAGCGTTACCCATTTTTCGCGTAACTCACACAAGCGAAGAGCATCCTGCGATTTGGGCTCACCCGAAGCCGCGTTTCATGCACGCGCCTCCCCCTCGAAATCGCACTCGCCTCGGCCGCCGTGACAATCGCTTGGTGCCGGGAGCGCTCGCCAACGGATGCTGATGCTGGTGAAGAACAGCTCACCTGTACGGCTCGTTGTTTCGTGTGGAGTCGAAGGGCGTGCCGCGGAAGTGAACATTCGGCAGTCAGGCTGGTCGACGCACTTTCCTTCGTCCACAGATGGTCCGAGGTGGCCGCCCGTCGTAACTCGATCCGATCACAGCGATTACAAAACAGACTGGCGTCAGGCACATAGTTTCGGCGTGGTCGTAGGATCCGCAGCGGGTCCATGGCAGACGAACGTGATTTCGTCCACAAGATGTCGGCCTACGAAGTCAGTTTCCCGTGTGTGAAGTCCAGATACCGGCCCGCGACGACTAAAAACAAGGCAGAAACGAACCATATTGTCTGTCTACTCCGGTGGGTTGTCCGGTGATTCGGCAGGATCGATCAACTCACTGTGCCGAATTTAGTCCCGCGTGCCAATTCTCGAGATAGAGCCAGGGGCGCGGGTATCACGATTCCTCCCCGCCTCCCGTGCTGAGTGGCTTCGGGTCATCTTTAGAGCGGCAGGTCTCGAGGCAGAAGGAGCCCAGTGTGACGTTTGTTTCGATTGTTTCCATCGAGTGCGGGGTAGTCCCGCCGCATGGATCAAAACCGAGCACCGTTATTGGAGGCCCTCGAGCAGTACCGTCGGTTGGATCGATACGGGTTCACCCCACCGGGGCACAGACAAGGGCGCGGCACGGACCGGCGGGTACTCGATGTACTCGGGCGGGAGCCGTTCCACGACGACGTTCTCGCTACGTCCGGCCTCGACGACCGCCGATCGTCGAACAACTACCTTGCAGATGCCGAACGATTGATGGCCGATGCGGTGGGCGCGGACTATGCGTTCTTCTCGACCTGCGGTAGTTCACTGTCCGTCAAGGCAGCAATGATGGCAGTCGCGGGCAACGATCCCGGTGGGCTGCTGCTCAGTCGAGACAGTCACAAGTCGATCGTCGCGGGGCTGATCTTTGCCGGCATCACTCCCCGATGGATAACCCCGCAGTGGGATGCTGCGCACCACATTTCGCATCCCCCTTCCCCTTCCCAAGTGCGCGACGCGTGGGAAAAGAACCCGGACGCGGCGGGGGCGCTGATCGTCAGCCCGAGTCCGTACGGCACCTGTGCAGACCTAGCCGCGATCGCAGACGAGTGCCATCGGAGGGGTAAACCCTTGATCGTCGACGAGGCGTGGGGTGCACATCTCCCTTTTCACGAAGGATTGCCCACCTGGGCAATGGATGCAGGAGCGGACGTCTGCGTGGTCAGTGTGCACAAGATGGGGATGGGTTTCGAACAGGGGTCGGTCTTCCACGTCCAGGGAGATCTTGTCGACACTGCTCACCTGTCGGCGTGCGCCGATCTGTTGATGACCACGAGCCCCAACGTCATGATCTATTCAGCTCTCGACGGATGGCGCCGTCAGATGGTCGAGACCGGACACGAGTTGTTGGATACAGCGCTGACACTGGTCACCTCGCTTCGTGACGACATCAAACAACTCCCAGATCTCGAGGTCCTCGACTCTGAATTGCTGGGCCACCAGGCTTCCCACGACCTCGACAGAATGCAAGTGCTGATCGACGTTTCACGGACGGGAGCCACCGGCTATCAGTGCGCGGATTGGCTCCGAG
This sequence comes from Rhodococcus sp. OAS809, assembly GCF_040546695.1. Lineage (NCBI taxonomy): Bacteria > Bacillati > Actinomycetota > Actinomycetes > Mycobacteriales > Nocardiaceae > Rhodococcus > Rhodococcus sp. OAS809. The sequence continues at coordinate 322,229 of NZ_JBEPOI010000001.1, forward strand.
CCGAACGCTCGATCGATGTAGGCATGAGCGATCACCGGCGCATTCTCGCGACCGTCTCCACCGCAGACGATCGCGAGACCACCCGACGACTGCTGGACGGCCTCGAAGCTCTCTGCGGCGCAGCACCAAGTTTCCCCGACACCCCCCGCATCGAGCTACCCTCTCCTGCGAGCCTTCAACTCGAAACTGTGTCATCGCCACGCGAGGCGTTTTTCGGCCGAACAGAAATGGTCCCGGGTGCACACGCTGCGGGACGTATCGCCGCCGAGCAACTCACCCCGTACCCACCCGGAATTCCGGTCGTGGTGCCCGGAGAGCGCCTCGACGCGGACGTCATCGGCTACCTTCAGTCCGGGCTGCGCGCGGGTATGGCCGTGCCCGATGCCACCGACTCCTCACTCGATTGCTTTCGGGTGATGGTGTGACGTGCTCCCGATTCGATCGTGCGCCCCCTGGGATCCGCTAGATTCGAGGAATGTGACGGTGTTGATGGTCAGTTGCCAGGTGTCGATAGTGCCCAACAGGAAGAACGACGGAGCCCAGAGCACCACGATTATCACGCACATCACGAAAACCATGCCTGTGAGGTGCACTGACGTAGGTGGCGAACCGGTCGAAGACGGAGAGTTTCGTCGATACCTCGGATGGAAATATCACGTCCGCTTTCTCGACGAGTTCTCGCTCGTTGCCTTCTCGTTCCCGCCGTTCATCTGATTGTCCTCTCGCCGGAACTTCTTCCAGTACCGCTCACTATCGCCCCAGGGCGCTTGTCCCCTATGTCTGTATCGCCGCCCATCCGGTCCATCAATCCGGGGTGACCCTGGGATCGTCAAATCTTGTGCTACAGAACGTAGTTCAGGAGTTACTGGCGGCGGGTCGGACCGGCACCGATTATGCATGACAGCCCAGACATGCGACCGGGTGCCGGTCCATGCGCGACGGCGAGCCCACCAGCTCCGACGCGCAGCATCCGCGCTGCGCCTGCGCTCGGTGGTGATGCCCAGGCAGTTCGGCGGGCAAACATCGCTGCATCGAGCCCAGGGTTGGGCGAGGAACGAAAGGGACATGCTGTACCGGACGACATGGGCGTGGGTCCGACGGCGAAATCCGTTGCGCTACAACGGGTGGGAGGATTCCTCTATCGCCGCGCCGACGATCAGTGGAAGTAGTCGGATACACCGCTACGAACCCGGCGCCATCACCCCCGCCACGGAATTGCGTCTCTCCCAGAAACATTCCGGCGATCGGCCTCATGTCGCTGAGACGTTGGAAGCGCTCCGCACTTCCGGCGGCTCGTTCAGCAGCCGGCACCGCATCGTCGACACTAGAGGAACGACGCGCTCGGTGGTGATAGTCGGCGAACGACTGGTCGACGAGTCCGGCGAGATCATCGGCAGTTCCGGCTTCTACGTCGATGTCACCGAAACTATCGATGACACGGTCACGGAATCGGCGAACCGGGCATTCAACGTCCTCACCTGGCATTCGCAGGAAACACTCGTGAAAGTTCGTGATGTCGCAGAAAAGCTCCTCACGGGGCTGGCAACGGACTTCCACATGGCCGACGCCGTACCAACACACTCCGACCACGCCCTGCTGGGTCTCTGACAACGGCGTTAAGCTCGATGTTTGGCGGCACTTCAGTTGGGTAGCTGAGTGCTGATCATCCTTCTCGAATGCGGCTACCAAGATCCCACCAATGGGGTTGGCTGCATCCGATCAAGTACAGGAGCAAATCTCACGTGACGTCCTTCGCGCGGGCGATCGTTTCCCCGGTCGCCGTTTCACCTTCACTGTCCGTCTCTGCATCACCGGATCAACTGCCGGTGCTGCGATCGCTGGTGCGAACCGTGGCCGCGCACTATGCGCTCTCGTTGGACGCGTTGTCCGATCTCGTACTCGCCGCCGACGAAGCAGCGACCATCCTCATCGGCCACGCCCTCCCCTCCAGCACCCTGACGTGCACGTTCGGCGACGATACCGCCGCTGCGCAGGTGATCCTCTCTGCGGCAACAACGGGTCAGATCACCACGAGCACTTCGTCCTTCGGGTGGCGCGTCCTCGAGACCCTGGCCGACGAAGTGGTCCTCGAGGAGCTCCCGCCTACCGCACCCGAGGAGAAGTGGGCTGTGACAATCACACTGACCAAGGTCTTGCAGGCAGATTCTTGATCCCGCGCGCGGAGGAGGGCAACGAGTAAGCGCCGGCCACCGGACAGTTGGTGTGTCTCGTCGCCGTAACCGACGACGCGTCCGATCACGAGTTGCTTTGTACCGGGATCAACACGAGTCCACTTTTCTTGGCATCCAGCTCACGCTGCGACGGCGGCCTCGAGGGCTGCGAGGGACTGCGTCCGTCGGAGCGCTTTGAGCGATTGTGCAAGCAGTCGGGAGACATGCATTTGCGAGAGACCAACCTTCTCGGCAATTTCCGCTTGGGTCAGTTCACCGAAGAATCGGTAGAGCACGATTGCGCGTTCTCGTTGAGGAAGTGCGAGTAGTGCCGGTCGGAGCGTTTGTTGGTTGTCAATGCCTTCGAGGGCAGAGTCGAAGTCTCCCAAGGTGTCTGCGATCGTCCGTCCGTCGTTGACGGTTGCGGCATCGAGGGACGCAGCGTGATAGGAATCGCCGGCGGCGACGATCTCCGCGATCTCGGCAGGTTCCACTTCGAGTTCTTTTGCCAGTTCCGGCACGGTGGGTTCGCGTCCGAGGGCTTGGGTGAGGGAAGAGCGGGCCTTGTTGAGCGCGAGATAGTTTTCCTGCAACGAGCGCGGAACACGGACGTCCCAGCCGCGGTCCCGGAAATGTTTGCGCACTTCACCCACCATCGTCGGAATCGCGAAGGCTAGGAAGTCTTTGCCCTTGGCGAGATCGAAGCGGTTCACCGCACTGACCAGACCGACGCTGGCGGCCTGTACGAGGTCCTCGTGGGCTTGTCCGCGACCGCGGTATCGCAAGGCGATGTTCCGGGTCAGTGGTAGACACGACTCGATGATCTGCGCGCGTAGACGCTCGCGGTGCTCGTCGTCATTCGGCATTGAAGCCATCTGTTCGAAAAGGGCCGCAAGGTGCGTGTAGTCGGCGTCTCGCGTGTGGGTGCTCATGAGAATGCCAACCCCTTCCCCCTTGTCATCGCCCTGGCAGAGCGCCGAAGGACAGTGGCCCCTCGCTGAGGTGAAGACACCGTCGTGTTGTCGGAACGGCGTACAGATCGTGTTGCCGACATCGTCGTCTCCTTCATTTTCGGGTGTTGATCGGCAGAACGCTCCAGAAAACCATCGCCGCGGCCCGCGCGAACACAGGCCCGCAGAGCGGCCCCAGCGCCGGACAGGTGATGCCGTCGCCGCCGCGGGCGGTGGCCATGGCAGTGGTCATTCGCGCTCCCGAAGTGCAAGTGCTCCAGCATGCATCTAAGTAATTGACTGTCATAAATCTATATCAGCCGATGCAGATAAAAGGCAACAGGTGAAACAGTGATCGACCGACCGCAATACGACTTCCGGGCCCAGACATGCCCACTTATGCACGAAACCAGCATGCGCGGAATCTTTTCGGCTCCTTTCCCGGCGAGATCGGGTTCGCACGTCAGATGAAATCTGTGGCGTCGGAGATCAGGTTTTAGGTGCGGGAGGGCGGGGGGACGGCGCACCAACATGTTAAGGTCGAGAGATATTCGGCTGGGTTAAAGGAGAGTGCTGAGGCATTGAAGGATCCAGCGCACGCCCACCGAGGGGTCTACGGAATTTCCGTGATGTCGGAACTGTCCGGAGTCGGCCCACAGACATTGAGACTCTACGAACGTCGCGGACTGTTGACCCCCGCACGCACCAGTGGCGGGACGCGGCGTTACAGCGCGGCGGACCTCGACAAACTGCGCCGTATTACCGCGTTGATCGGCGACGGAATCAACTTGACCGGAATCGGTGTCATTCTCTCACTTGAAACCGAGAACGCGATCCTGGCTGAGCGGATCGCTCAGCTGAGCGAAACGGCCGTGGACACACCACCGGGAGTCACGCCCGAGACTGTTCAGCCCAGTTCGCGGGTGTAACGAATGCTGCCGAATTCCGCGTCTGCAACGACGATGTTTCCGTCAGATTCAAGCTGTTCGACCGCGGAGTCGAATGCGTCGATGAGCCACGGCTTCTTCGCCTCGCCGAGCAGCGTGTCCGTACCGTCGTCGCCGGTTTGAAAGATACGCACCAACCAGGATTCGCTGGCGTCAGGTTCGTCCCATAGTCCTCGCGGAGTGTTCGTGGCCAGGACGTAGCGGTTGTACTCGAGGTCGACGCGAATAGCGTAGTGGCCGTCCACATTCACGACGTTGGCAGGTCGTTGGGACGCCGCGGCCAGTGCAGTCAATGCGTCGTCGTACATCTCGGAAAACTTCTTCGTAAGAGGCATGCCGTCCTACCCGTACTCGACACCGCCATGCACCGGGCACGGCGTACAGACGATCAGTTGCCCCGGCAACGACCGGAACTGAAATGCATCCTAACCCTGCGCAACTCACCCCATTGGGGGCATCCCACTCGGTGATCAACACCGATCGAGCCGAATGCCCGTATGGGTCCAAACACTGTCCGAAACTGGACACCGATCTCAAGACCAAGCTCGGCGTCGCTGACGCTGGGATACCCGAATGCGATCACATCGCCGGTGTGCCGTCGAAGACCACCTCGCCGGCTACGTCGACAACCTAACCGTCCTCGCGGTGAGCGATGGCCTGACCCGGGTGGATCACGTGCTCGATGGCCGTCGAACGATCATGCCCCACAGCACCGCGGTATAGGTGAACTCCGGCCTCTTCTCCCTCACCGATAGTCAACCAGTCCACTAGTGTCCTCCTCGTCTCCGTCTTATGCGACCTGAGCAATTTTCTTCCGCTTCGTCAGTGTGTCCACTCACTCAACGGCAATCGCCGTGACCCGAACATCGGGCGACTGAGATTGTTCGACGAGGATTGTTCGATGAGCCCCGAACGGGGCGCTCCGGCCGCTCAGTCGAAACGAAGCGCGGGTATTCACTTAGAGGACGAACGAAGAGCTCGCTCAGCGTCCCCTGAGTACGGTGCCAATCGATCCGGACCACGCCTTTGGTTCTGTTTCGGCGGTCTACTTCTCGACCAGCGCCCCGGGAAGATCGCTCAATGACCCTCTTGGTCGAGAAGTTCGCTGCCTTCCAATCGCTTGATCCGCCGATGTTCCATCAAGATTGCCAGGGCACCGACGACGAAAGAAATTACGCACACACATCCGGCGATGACCGCCCACCCACGAAATCCGTAACCTGCTGCCACCAAAGTTAATCCGAGAGTTGCCAATCCGAGGCCGATCAGCAGGTACCCGGGATAGTTGCGCCCGTCTGTGATCGCCTCCCCGACGTGCGATCGATTCGTGCGTTCATTGTCCACATGGACAGGGTCGATTTCATTCGGCTCAGCCACAACACACACTCCCTCCAGCAATCATGACAACGTTTCACCAGCCCTCGTTGTTCGTTCGCAACGCACGTACCCCGGCCCTGCGCGGATGAAACAGTCAACTCCGCAACAAGGGAGGGCATCACACCCAGGAACCGTACGGTTGGCGTGGACGAGCCGAAGAGGCTCCAGCGACCTCGCGGTGATCGGATGATATGGAGCCTGCGTGCAATCACGTGCTGTTTGCACCGGGGAGCGACTTTTCCGCGGACATGCCATTCTGGGGTCGGCACCAGTTTGTGGGACCCGAACCGCTTCTCTCGATCGGCACGCCTACCCTTCGTCAGGCGTACCGGCAGGAGCGCATCAGTGTGCGTGTGACTGCAACATCGCGCCAAGTACCTCTGTTTCGTCCTGAACGGCACTCGCGTTCTCCGAACTTCGCTACCGGGGTATGCTCGTCGAAACCTGTAGCGCCGCATGGCCTGCCTCGTAGTTTCACCCGCTCGGTGCCGCGCAATAGCGGTTCGAGTAGATCTAGCTGTCGCGCCCCGAACAATTGCGGGGTGACGCTGGATCGCCGCGATTCAATCCGCCGATTAGACAGCTGCGGATCGAATTGTGCGCGACATCGTGTTGCGTTCAGTGCCACCAGGTATCGAAGGGTGTGACCGGCACCGTGCGCTTGTGACGAGTGTTGATGAACATCTTCTCGAGCTTTTCGGCTACCTCGGAGGAAACGTCCTTTCCTTCGAGGTAGTCGTCTATCTGTGAGTACGTGACGCCGAGGGCAACTTCGTCGGGCAGCGCGGGTCGGTCGTCCTCGAGGTCGGCGGTCGGCACCTTGCGCCACGTGCTCTCGGGTGCGCCCAATTCCTGCAGTAGCGCAGCGCCTTGACGTTTGCTCAGGCCGGTGAGCGGCGTGATGTCGACGCCGCCGTCACCGAACTTCGTGAAGAAGCCGGTAATCGCTTCTGCCGCTTGGTCGGTACCGATCACGAGGTAGCCGAGCTGACCGGCAATCGCATACTGGATGACCATTCGTTCGCGCGCCTTGATGTTGCCGCGGACGAAGTCGCGTAGTTCGCCGTTCCCCAACGCCTCGGAGGCCTCACGGGCCGTGGCGTCGGCGCCAGGCTTGACGTTGACCGTGAGAGAGCGGTCCGGCTTGATGAAGCCGAGCGCGATCTGAGCATCGGATTCGTCGGCCTGCGCGCCATAGGGGAGTCGAACGGCGACGAACTCGGCCTCGTGGCCTTCTTCACGAAGTTCCGTGACCGCGCGTTGGGCGAGGGCTCCGGCGAGCGTGCTGTCCTGACCGCCGCTGATTCCCAGAACGAACCCTTTGGGCGGGGGTCGAGCGCACGTAGTCCTTCAGGAACTGGACTCGCGCGCGAACCTCCGCTGCGGCGTCGATTGTCGGCTTTGTGCCGAGTTCTTCGATGATGCGTTCACGCAGTGTGGCCATGAATGGACTCTAGCGATGTGAGCAGGCGCGTGCAGTGCCACTAGGGGCCGGGGCCCGTTGAGAATCGCAATGGCGCAATTGCCGACTTTTCCGGCAGCAGCGACCGCGCGTGTCGTTGGCGTTCCGAGGGGAGCGCGTGGAGCGCCACAACCGGGATCTGCAGTATCTGTGCGTGAGTCAGTAGGCGGCGCCGCGATCGGTGACCGCTGAGGACTTGAGCGCCTATGGTGCAGAATTCTCCGCGGGCAGAGGGCCGTGTTCCTTACGGTGTGGGCATTCGCGTGCGGTGCTTTTCACGGGACGTCCTCCACTTTGCCTCCCTCCCTTCAATTTCCAAATCGCTGCTCGACGAGATGGTGGGATCCGCACCACACGGCGTGCGGGAGGTGCAAGTCCCGTCGCTCTTCTGGCCCGCCAAGTTGTGTAAGGGCTAGGTCGGCACTGCCAATTGCCGAAGCCACCCCGAGCGCCAGCGCTGCAGCGAATCGGCACAGGGTTGCGAAAAGCCAACCGTCGTCGGCATACCTTTGGACGCTCATTTCTCGGCTACTGCCAAAGTCGGCGTTCGTCGCTGCCGCGGGTGCTTCGCTGTCCGAACCGAAATAGTCGTCGGAGACCGAAAGTCGCGCATCGCGAATCTGTGGCCGTCCATTCCGAAACGATGCACTCTCTCGCATGCTTTCAGGAACATTCGGGTAGAAAAACTGTCGGGATCGAACCCCCTGAACTGGAACCCCTGAACTCAGGAGTCGACGATGATCGTTAGATTGCCAGGTGCGCACCGACCGCAGGACGATACGTCGCTGTTTACCGAGGCATTGAGGCGTCAGCAGGTGATGGGCTCGACTCGCGTTCTCGACCTCTGCGCCGGAACCGGTGCGTTGTCGATAGCCGCCGCGAAGGCTGGAGTTGGTCGCGTTCTCGCGGTAGACATTTCGCGCCGGCCAATTGTGAACGTCATGCTCAACCGCGTTCCCAACAAAGCACGTGTCGAGGCACGTCGTGGAGACCTCACCGCGGTGCTGACTGAGAAATGTTCGACCTCGTGGTTTCAACCCGTCGTACGTCCCGTCGGAAATCGACGAATTGCCGACTTCAGAGCCCAAGAGAGCCTGGTACGCCGGCGCCGGCGGTCGGGTTCCACTCGATCCGATCATCGCATCGGCCCAACTTCCTCGTCCCAGGAGGGTCTCTCCTGTTGTTGCAGTCCGCGATGTGCGACATCGGAAAGACCGGAGCCATGCTCAAGGAACGGAGGATGATTACAGAAGTCGTGGCGGGGAGATCAATCCCGCGCGGACCGGTCCTGCGCTCGCGCCGCGCGAGCGCTGACCCGTTGACCAGCTCGAACATCAAGCGACACAATACGAGTGCTCGACATCTATTGGAGAGGACTGGACATGAGTAACGACCCCCGGCCCGATTTACCGACCGAAACCGACCTCGACGAACTATGCAACCGCCTGGCAAGTGTCGCAGTGGCCCGAGGTTTGTCGGTGTCAACGGCAGAGTCCCTGACGGCGGGCAATATTGCCGCACACCTCGGTAAGGCGCCGGATGCCGGTTCTTGGTTCAGCGGTGGGATCGTCGCCTACAACCGGGAAGTGAAACGGTCGGTCCTCCATGTTCCGAACGGCCCTGTCGTGAGCGAAGAATCAGCGCGAGCCATGGCGCACAGCACAGCCACTCTGTTGGGAACCACACTGACGCTCGCCGTCACCGGGGAAGCTGGGCCGCAGACCCAAGAAGACGTGACCCCGGGGACCGTCTGGTTCGGGATCGTCGACCACGGAAGTGTCCACGCCGAAAAGCAAGTGTTCTCAGGCGAACCGGAAGACATCCTAGCCGCCACGATAGAGCACGGAATCAAGCTTCTGGTGCGGTACGCCTCCACGGACGCCGCGTCGATCTCCCGTGGAGTCCCGTCATGAGCCAGCGGACGTCGACTGTGGAGGATCGTCGTCTCTGACAGGCCTTGGGCGATGTCGACGAGGGACCTCGATCAACCGAGCTCTGGCCCCGTATCTCAGAGTCGCATCCGAGATATTCGACGCAACCGAGGAATTCGTGGTCAGCAAGAGTCGCCAGGTTTCTCGTCATGTGCAGCCTGGCGACATTTGTGAACCGTGACCGGTCCCGAGCCCCACGGCGGCGAATTCTTAGCTGATGCAATCGCGCGTGGCGCCGTAGTTGCGATAAGCGATCGCCCAACCGAGAGTGGAACGCTGGTCGTTGACAACGCCCGAAAGGCGTTAGGGCCATCGGCTTCTTCGATGCAGGGCCAGCCCTTCTCGATGTTGGACCCGGAGCGATGGCCTTGTGTCATCTTGACGAGTGCCCCGGTCACTCGCGCTGCGGGGGGCACGGCCGACGTCCGCGCCGAGAGGGGCAGCGCGGCCTTATTGCCTGTCCGCGACTGCTTCTGTGGCAAGTGACCGCGGTATTCACGGAAAGCTCGGCCGCGCAACTCGGCAAGGTCGTGAAGCGTCGGCGTGATCGCCCAACGGGTTCGACGCATCCGGAAACAGAGCCGATCGCTCATCCAGGTCGCCGTCGACCCGACCGGGTCTTTCCTCCTCGCCGGAGTGTAACGGTCAGGCGGAGGCAGCTCTACGGCTCGGTGGTCCTTCCATGCCTATGACGCGTGATCTGGCGATGATCGCTACGTAAAAGCGAACGTTGCCATGGGAAGTCCAGACACATCACCACAACGATGCCGATACTCAGCACTACAAGCAACAGAACAATGTTGAACATCGTATCTCCACCCCTTCGATCCAGAACTGACAGTCAAGCCGCGGCTACTGCCCGAAGATGGGTAGCAACCGACTCGCTCCTTTTCGATGTCGTCGAGAGGTTGGGACGCGGCAGCTCTCCGACATCCGGCGGCACACAGTGGCTCCGGGTGGTTGAAATTCCCACAATTTCGCGCCACCACCTCTCCCGTTCTTCGGATTCCGTCCACACCACAACATCCATCGCAATCTCCTCCATCACTCCCCGCTTGTTACCCAGATCACATACTCGGGAAACGGGCCGCGCCTGATACACGCGAAGGTCGTTCCACAACGCTCATGTCTCGTGCGTGAGAGAGCGAACTGACCGAGAACGCCGAGCGGGGTCGGCCGCTTGAGGTCCCGGAGTTCGGTGAAAAGACCTGATCAACGATCAGTTCACTGCTCGACGGCGCCGGGGAGGGCTTAAGTGGCAGGATACGACGGTGCAACCAGCGGATTCAGGGCGAACAACGCCTGGGACGCGTGCCCGCCGGTCGCACTACGTGCATTGCTGTGGGCACAAAGGATGAGCGTTGGTCCGATGCCGTCTGCACACACCAGCGGTTTGGCCTCACCAAGTTTCTCCATGCAAAAGGCCGCTACAACTGGGCTACTTGGTATTTGCACCAGTGCACGACGGCATGTGTCTGTCAGCTTGCGTGGTCAGAACGTAGCTACCCGGATACGACCAGGTCCTCCGCGGTGCACGACCGCACAAACTTTTCGATGCCGCGATGGGGGGCATCGTGCCTCGTGTTCCGAATCGTGATGATCGCCCCGACGATAGGCACTGGCGGCGCAAACCCGTGCCTGCAAGACTGCAGCTCCTATTGCATTGCGTCCGAGTCCTTCGGACGATGAGAACATATTGTCTGCGCTGGATCACCGAGCCTTCTGGCAAGCCAGGGCGCCCTCTGGGTCGCTACATGGCGGGCAGCAAATTCAGCGATATCGCCGAACCAGACGGTCTGTGTCCGATCCCAGCGTGCCAGGCCAGTAGGCCGAGAGTCGAGATCGCAGGACTCGTTTGTGGATGATGAGTACTCCTTCCGTTCAGGAAGCGCTCTCGTGGTCTTCCAGTCCGACAGCGAGTCGCAGTTCGCGCAGATCTTTATCGAGTTCGGGGTGCTGCTGGGCGAGTTGTTTCATCAGATCGGCCAGGCCGTCGGCGATGGCGTTCAACTTGTGCTGTACGGCGTCGTCGGATCGCTTCTGTGTGTTCTGCAACAACGCCACCAAGAGGAACGTGACGATAGTGGTGACGGTGTTGATGATCAGTTGCCAGGTGTCGATGGTGCCGAGAAGGAAGAACGACGGCGCCCAGAGCACCACTATCACCACGCACACTACGAAGAACCATGCCTGCGAGGTGCGTGCACTGACGTAGGTCGCGAACCTATCGAAGACGGAGATGTTCGTCGAAACTTCGGATGGGAGAACTGCAGGGGGCTTCATCGTTAGAACCTCATTCGAATCCGAAACATTGTGCCGATCGTTGCCGCAAACGTCGACGGCGCTCGCTAGTTGTGCTTGGTGAGGCGGGAACGCTGCTTGCGGCGGCGGAGGACAAGTACGAAGACCACTAAGAGACCGAACGCCGCAGCGACGGCTGCAGGCCGCTGCCTTACCCGTTCCACGTCACGCAACACCTCACCTTTGACGCGGGCCGGTACGTCGGCCTTTTCGGCGAGTGCGCCTACGGTTGCGGCTAGAGCCTCACGTTGGGCTCGAACATTCTCGTCGGGTCCGTCTGCGGTAGTGCTCATTTCACGCCCTTCTTGGCAGTAGCGATGTCAGCTTTGACGCTTTCGACGGTCTCTTCCGGAAGTGGTGGCGCCGCGGACTTCGCTCGTTTGGCTCCCACGAGTGCGGTTATTGCTCCGATGGCGATCACGATTGCCGCGATGATCAGAGCTGCAAGCCAAGGTTCGAGGGTTGTGGCCAATCCGAGTACTGCTGCCGCCAGAAGTACCGCGAAGCCGTACAGCAGCAGCAGTGCACCGGCGCCGGAGATACCGACCCCTACACCGAACCGGGTGCTCTTCGTCTTGACTTCGGCTACTGCGTGCGACATTTCGGCCCGTACGAGGTCGGACACCTGCTCGGTGAGGCGCTCGACGAGTTGTACGGTCGACAGTGCGTGCGGGTCTACGCCCTCTGTGTCGACAGTTTTCGGCGTCGCGGTGCTCGGAACGGTTGCCCGGCTATCGGATCGCTCGGTCATGGTCGACGTCCCTTCGTTGTCTTCGCCGCCGTGCGTTTCGCGAAGTTCGCGACCGGCGGCGATATCGTGTGCGTGCAGACGAGCGTTCTTTTCCGAAACGCTGGTGTCCCGAGGAGGCAGCCGCAGGAATTCTTCGGCTTCGATTCCGGCCTGTAACTGCCGGCCGCGTTCGAGTTCCGCGTCAACTTCTGCTCCGAACAACAACGCAAGATTGGTGATCCACAACCAGAGGAGGAAGATGACCGCCCCGGCCAACGATCCGTACGTCTTGTTGTAACTACCGAAATGACTTACATAGAAAGCGAATCCGACTGAGGCCACGATCCACACTGCAATAGCGAGTGCTGCTCCGACGCTGATCCAACGAAATTTCGGCTGTTGCACATTGGGAGTCACGTAATACAGCACCGCCACCGCCAACGCGACACAGATCAGAATGACGGGCCACTTCGCAATATTCCACGTCGTCACCGCGCCGTCTCCGATGCCGAGCTGATCACCCAGCGCCTTGGCTACAGGTCCGCTGACGACCAGCATCAAGATCACCGCGGCAACCAACAGAAGTCCTGCGAGGGTGACGACCAGTTGCAGAGGACGAAGTTTCCAGACCGGCCTGCCTTCCTCCACCTCGTACATACGATTCATCGCTCGCCCGAATGCGCCGACATAGCCGGAGGCCGACCACAACGCACCCGCGAGACCGATGATCAATGCGAAACCGGCGGTAGGGGCCGCCACCAGTTGTTCGACGGTGCCACGCATCGTGTCCACGGCCGAGTCCGGTCCGACAGCGGCCACCAGTTCCATCACCGTGTCCACACTGGCACGCCCCTGGCCGACAACTCCCAGCAGGGACACCAGCGCCAGAAGCGCCGGGAACAGTGACAGCACAGCGTAGTACGTCAAAGCCGCCGCCAGATCGGTGCACTGATCGCGAGTGAACTCTCGGGCAGAACGTCGTGCTACGAACTTCCACGACTGCGCCGTCAGGTCGGTCGGATCGGAAGGCTTACGCGCGTCGTCCGCATCAACCGTGTGTGTCACCATGCCCGAGTTGCTACCCAGTGAGCCGGGTGTCGAAACTCGGTCGAGACTCCCCTAGCTTCCGTACTCCTCTCGATCGAGGACAGCGAGCGCCGCAAGTAACCCACGGCTGGAGAGAACTATCGAAGGTGCGACGGACGTTGTGACTGTTCCCTGCTGCACGAGCTTTTCGAGTGCGGTCAATCTTTCACGGGCAAGGGGCAAGGTCGTGACGGAACGATGGTCGGTAGGGTCGTGCACCGGACCTCTTCCCGCATCGGCAAAGGCTATGGCCATCGCTTCGAGCAACTCCGAGACGGCACTTTGCATACTCCCGTTCTCGTTGAAATCGCCGTCCTCGACGGCAAGGATCAGGCCCATGAGATGTAGCGCTGCTCGATCGAGTGCTTCGGCGGCCGGGCGAAACAACTCGGATCCTCCTATACGCAACCACCCACGTTTGCGAAAGTTTCCGACCAGGCTGGCTTCACCGTCCATCACCGCGGTCTCCGCGGCAACGGATTTGTTCATCGACAGAGCGCGTTGACGCCATGAACCCTGTTTTCCAGCACTGGCTTTCACGTCCGCGGCCATCTGTCGGAGAATGTCCGCGACCTCATGCGTACGTGCCACCAAGAGGTCTCTGGCGTCGGAGAGATAGTCCGGCGGCACCAACACGGCATTGACCGCGATGCCCACGAATACTCCGAGCACTACGTCACCAATGCGGTGCATCACCAAGTACGGGTTGGTTGCTGTTCCGTACAGAAGGACCAATACGGCGGTGACGGCGACCCAAATCCCGTCAGGCGACAACCGCGGAATGCGGCCGACGAGTATTCCTGCACCCGTTGCGATGGCCAATGCAGCGACGGTCGGAAGGGTCACCGCCGCGACGGCGGCCACAACAACTCCGAGGACGACCACACTGACCTGGCGGGCGGCCACCCGCATCGAGTTCCGCACGGTGTTCCCGATGATGAAGAGTGCAGCGTACGGAGCGAGAAATGCTTCAGGGCTGTGAAAGACGCTGTTCGCGATCACCCACGCGATGACTACGGCGACTGCGCCTTTCAGAGCTGTGATCAAGCCTATGCTTTCACATCGCTGAATGAGGGGATGCTCGAGAATTGCTTGCTCCTTAACCTTCTACGGTCGTCCGAAGACTCATCTGAACAGGACCTTGTCCGCTGTTACCGGCAAGTCGCGTACCCGCACACCGGTAGCATCGTAGATAGCATTGACAACAGCGGCTGCTGCCCCGACGATCCCGATCTCGCCGGCGCCCCGCGATCCCATCGGGTTGACGTGTGCGTCAGTCTCGTCGAGCCAGAAGGCTTCGATGTCTTGCACATCCGCGTTTGTGCTGATGTGGTAGCTCGCCAAGTCGTGAGTCATCACGTGGCCGAACCTGTTGTCCCGGAAGCTTTCCTCGTGCAACGCCATCGACAATCCCATCGTCATTCCTCCGATGAGCTGTGAGCGAAGCGTTTTTGCATTGATTGCGCGTCCGATCGAGAATGCACCGAGCATCCGGGGGATCCTGATCTCGCCGGTCTCGCGATGTACGCGCGCTTCCACGAAATGAGCACCGAATGAATGCATGGAGTAAACGTCCTCGTCCGGATTCTCCGGCGTCTCAGTTGTCGTCTCCACGCCGGCAAGGGGAGTGGCGCTGTGTTCCGCGCGGAACTGACGGGCAGCCGCGACGATAGTAGAGCCCCACGACGAGATACCGGCGGAGCCGCCGGCAACTGTGGCGAAAGGGAATGTGGTGTCGCCGATTTGGAGCCGAACTTCCTCTATGTGGCATTCGAGAGCATCGGCGGCGATCTGAGTCAGAGCGGTCCATGTTCCCGTGCCAATGTCGGCCGCCCCGATCTGAACAGTGTAAATTCGATCGGCTCCGAAGACGATGCGCGCTTTCGAACCGGGGTTCGTCATTGCCGGATAGGTTGCCGCTGCCATGCCGGTACCCACCATCCAGTTGCCGTCCGGACTGAGACCACCACGCACCGGACGTCGTCCATCACGCCGACTCCGATCTTTCCACCCGAATCTCTCCGCGCCTGCGTACATGCAGTCGATCAAATTCCGCCCTGACCAAGGTTTTCCGCTCTCCGGATCCACTTCGGGTTCGTTCCGAACACGAAGTTCGATCGGGTCGAGGCCACAAGCTACGGCAAGCTCGTCCATCGCTACCTCGACCGCATACATACCCGGAGTCTCGCCCGGGGCACGCATCCAGAACGGGACTGCAACATCGAGGGCTGCAACCCGGTGAGAGGTAGAGCGATTAGGCGTGGCGTACATGATCCGGGTGGCAACAGCAGTCTGTTCCGCGTATTCCTTGATCTTCGACGTTTGCTCGATTACGTCGTGGGACATCGCCGTCAGAAGACCGTGGGAGTTCGCACCGAGGCGCAGGTGCTGAATGGTGGATGTGCGGTATCCGACGATCGCGAACATCTGCTGCCGCGTGAGCGCGAACTTGACAGGTCGCCCCGCCGTCCTGCGGGCAGCAAGAATCGCTAATACGTTGTGCGCGTGAGGTGATCCCTTCGAACCGAACCCTCCGCCGACATGTGGCGCCACGACTCGCATCTGCTCGAGTTCGAGCCCGAACATGGGCGCCAGGGTCTCGCGAACGACATGAACGCCCTGAGTAGAGTCGTACAGGGTGACGCACGCCCGCCCACCCTCGGCGTCGTCCTCCCAGATTGCAATGCAGGCGTGCGGTTCCATCGGATTGTTGTGTTCGAGTGGAGTGGTGTAGGTCTGATCTATCGTCACATCCGCAGCCACGAATGCCGACTCGACATCGCCGTCGGTCGTGTCGGTCGCGAATCCGTTGACGTCCTTCGGGGCGTAGAGGTCGTCGCGATCGGCTCGTAGCTCACAATCATGAGGGAGTTCGTCGTACTCGACTTGTACCAACCCGGCTGCATGACGGGCTGTCTCGGGTGTTTCGGCAATCACAGCACCGATGAATTGTCCGCGAAAGTGGACGGCTGGGTCCTGGAGTACGGACAGCTCTCGGTCTTCGGTATCCGCCAAGCGTGGGGCATCGAAAACGGTGATCACGGCGACGACACCCTGAAGTGCCTCTGCCAGTTCCGTTTTCATGCTGACAACGCGGCCACGCGCAACCGTCGCCTGGACGGCGTGCAGGTAGGTGGGATTCTCCACGGGATGTTCGAACGCGTAGAGCGCCGTCCCCGTGACCTTCGCGGACCCGTCGAGACGCTCCATCGGATTTCCCAGGTAGCCCGGTTCGATCATCCTCATCACGTCGGCCCTCCGGTGGTGAGTGACCTCAGCACCGAAACCATGACGCCGCGTGTCAGGGGAATCTTGAAAGCATTGCCCGACTGTGGGTTCGCGTTCGCCAACTCGGCATCTGCGGCTTGCACGAACACTTCCTCGGTAGGCGGGGATCCCAGCAAGACCTCTTCCGCCTTGTACGCGCGCCAGGGGCGGTGCGCCACGCCTCCGATGGCGATTCGGGCGCCCGCGACAATACCGTTTTCGAGTTCGATCTCAGCGGCAACCGAAACCAGAGCGAAAGCGAAGGAGGCGCGATCGCGTGTCTTGACGTACGTCGACAGCGCCGCCGGTGCAGGCACGGGCAGCTCCACTGCAACGATCAACTGGTCGGGTTTCAGAACTGTGTCATGTTCCGGTGAATCTCCAGGGAGACGGTAGAATTCGTTGACAGGAATGTTGTGCTCGCCACGGCGGTCCCTTACGACGACCACGGCGTCCAACGCAGCCAGCGCGACCGCCATGTCGGACGGGTGCACGGCGATGCATTTGTCGGAAGCCCCCAGGATTGCGTGGTAGCGCACGTGGCCGCCGACGGCGGAGCAACCAGATCCGGGTTCCCGCTTGTTGCACGGAGTTGTCACGTCCTGGAAGTAGACGCAGCGGGTAGCTTGCATCAGATTGCCGGCTGTTGTCGCGGCATTACGAAGCTGCCCTGAAGCTCCGGCCAGGAGAGCGCGAGCAAGCACCGCGTATCGGCGGCGGATGACGGGGTGGGCTGCGAGATCGCTGTTTCGAACTGTCGCGCCGATGCGGACTCCTCCATCCGGAAGCATCTCCACTCCGGCGAGGGGCAGCCGACTTACATCGATCACCATGCGCGGGTTGGTCACGCCGAGTTTCATACGGTCGACCAGATTCGTACCGCCTCCGAGAAAGGCGGCGCCGGGGTTTTCAGTCACCAGGGCCAACGCGCCGTCGACATCCTCGGCGCGTCGGTACTCGAACGGCATCACGACTGCACTACCTGTCGAATCGCTGCGACGATGTTGCCGTACGCAGCACAGCGACAGAGATTCCCGCTCATGCGTTCTCGAATCTCGGCGTCGTCCAGATCCGGGTCAGCATCGAGGTCCTCCGTGACATGACTGGGGTGCCCGGCCTTCACCTCGTCGAGCATCCCCACTGCCGAGCACACCTGTCCCGGGGTGCAGTACCCGCACTGGAGCGCATCCTGGTCGAGAAAGGCTTGTTGTACGGCATGCAGACCGTCGTGGCCCGCCAAACCGTTTGCCGTGGTGATCTGTGCGCCGTCCTGTGCCACTGCGAACGTCAAACACGTAACGGCGCGCCGCCCGTCGAGGAGGATCGTGCACGATCCGCACTGCCCGTGGTCACAACCCTTCTTCGGGGACGTCACGCCGAGGCGATCCCGCAGCGCGTCGAGCAGCGTGGTTCGAGTGTCGACCGTCAGGGTGTGGCTGCTGCCGTCTACCATCAACGTGATCTCGGCATCGATTCGCGAAGACTCCATGACGAGCACCTACCCAGCTCCGGATTACTCAAACGGGTAGCGTCACGATCTGACGAGGCGGCGTTTGCAAGATCGCGACTAGATCGCACTCGTACACACCGCCGCTACACCTCACCCGCTTCGGCAGTATCGCGATCTCCCCCATCTGGGACATGTGCTACTTCGTCATATTGGGGAGGTGGGTTCGATCGGCGGTGGGGACTGGCCACGCGGGCCCGCCCCGCCCCTCCAGGAGGGGTCGATCGTTAGATTTTTTTCTTCGAAATGTCGGAGTGAGGGCGGGTTACCGGCTCATGCTGCGCGTCCGATCTGCAGATTGAGCCAGTCCGAGATCCACTGGATCGCGTTGCGGCCAGCGTTGTCGACGACGAGAGAGTTGTAGTTCTGGTGTGCCCCGGAGGCGAAGAAGGACGCTGCGTCGAGCCCCTCCCCTATTAAGGATGCAAGGTCGTTGGCGCCTTGTGCACTGGCCATGGCGGTCAACGAATTAGCCAGTGCTGAGAGTTCCAGATTCTGTGTCTGAGCGGAATCGGTGGTCGCGGCCGTCGAGGCCTGCTTGCCGAGCAATGTCGGATCAGTCTTCGTAGCTTTGCCGGCGAGCATGTTGACCGCGACCGTGGCGAGTTCGAGTCCGACTGGGACGAGGCCGGTCATGGTGGCTCCGGCCCCGAGCGGGTCGGGGAGCTGTCCTGGCGGTGGGAGCAGCTTCTCGACTGCGGCCCAAGCGGTTTCCTGCACACGGCCGACGAGGTTTGCCAGGTTGATGATGTCGACTCCTCCCAGGATCGACGCGACGAGCGCGGCGACCTGTGAGTAGCCGGACGGATCCGGGATTGCCGACAGGACCTGTGAGACCCATTTCAGATCGACGCCGGCGGCCATCTTCACCAATGGGTAGAACTGGTTGTTCAGATCCCCTGCGACCTTGTGGGCACCGTGGGCGTCGAGCGCTGCGACCTTCTGCGGAAGAAGGTTCAGGTTCGCCAGGATCGCAGGCATATCCAGGGAGGTGAAGCCGGTGGCGACGCCCAGGACTTGGTTGACGACCACTGTGGGTTTGAGTAAGGAGAGGACTCCGGAGGCAGATCCGAGGACGTCACTCGGTGTCGTGGCGAGTGGGGCGATCTGGCGGTCGAGGGTGCCAGCAGCGGTCGACAGGGAGGTCAGGTCCGGAGATGAAGCTGGCAGCGTCGTGGAGCCCTTGCTGGCGAGCGTGCTCGCGGTGTCGGCGATCGCGGTCACTGTCGAGAGCGCACTGCTGAGATCAGATTCTCCGGCCTTGTCTAGAACGTGGCCGGCATTATTTTCGGCTGTTCCGGCGGGAGCTGCAGCGAGCTGCCCGTTCGCCGCAGGATTGGCGGCACCGGAGCCGAGTAGTTCCGCGAGCGGACTGATGGTGTTCGCCAGCGTTCTCGCGCTGGAGGCGACCTTCTGGAGGTCGACTGTGCCGTCCGTCTTCGAGAGTTCACTGGTCAGATTGCCAGTGGCTGTGGCGAGGCTGGGAAGGTCGGCTTGGGAGAAATCCGACGCCAGCGCGGTGGCCAGGTGTGAATTGTCGCCTACCTGGCCGTCAACTCCAGCACTCGGAGCTTTGGTGAGCACTGAACCCAGCGATCCGAGCAGCGGGCTCGAACCTTTTTGGATCGAGCAGTAGAGGTCTTTCGGATCGCAGATCGACGCGACCCGGCCCGAGAGCTTCCCCATGCCCTGCGGCCGCGGATCGGCGATCCCCTTTCCTGACGGCTTCGGGCCGATGACTGCTTCGCCGTTCGTTCCGGAACCGGGATCGGCGAGAAGCCCGACCGCGAGGACTTGCTCTGCCTTGATGGGGCCGGAGCCGTTGCCGATTTCAGAGGCAAGATCACCTGCGATGTCCGCGCCCTGGGAATAGCCGGTGATGGTGAATTTGGTGTCGGAGCATTTCGTTGCGATCTCGGCGATCACGTCCTTCGCCCTCGTCAAACCATCAGATTTGCTGTCTGCGTAGGTTTTTCCGTTGTCGAAGGCTCGGGCCATGTACGGCAGAGTGTGGACCTGTGCCGCGCTACCGTTCGTGTCCGCGATGCTGTGGGCGATCGGTTTTAGCATACCGACCGGGATCGAGGGATCGGCGTCTTCTGCGGTTTCCCAGGTTCCGGGGATGAACAGGTTGAAAGTCTTCGAGCATCCGTTTGATTGGGCGGACGCGATGCCCGGCGACATCAAAGCGATGGAGGCTGCGACGACTGTTGCCGTCATCAGCATGCATACCGGACGGTGGATGGTCGAACCTAGGAACGGCATGAGAACCTTTCTCTACCAGCAAACACGATGTACCTGTCCGCGCGCGGACAGGCCTGACGCGCCCGATTTCAGGTGAGGGCCGCTATGGTGCTGGACGTATTCACTCCGATCAATGCGCCCTGTGAAGAACTGAGCTGTGCGAGGGCCGGGTGATCCTGCGTCTAGCGCGCATGCCCGAGTCGCCGTTCCTGCGGGCTGAGGTGTCCAGTGGGGGCATGTCCGGTGGGCGTTCCCAGCAGCGCTGGGTAAAGATGGATGGGTGAATGCTCCAGCCGAACTGCCCGCCGACTACGCCCAGCTTCTCGACCATCTCAAGTCGCAAGTTCGGCAAGCGCGAGTTCGCGCCACCCGAATCGTCAACACCGAACTGCTCAGTCTGTATTGGGACATAGGGCACGCGATTGTGCAGCGTCAAGAGGCCGAGGGCTGGGGTTCAAAGGTGATCGACAGGCTCGCCGTCGATCTTCGATCGGCCTTTCCCGACATGCGTGGGTTGTCGCGGACCAATCTGAAGTACATGCGGCAGATGGCGAGCATCTGGGGGCGCGATGCAATTGGCCAACAACCTGTTGGCCAATTGCCGTGGGGTCATGTGACGGTATTGCTCGACAAGCTGGATAACCAGTCCGACCGCGACTGGTATGCATCAACGGCTGCTGAACACGGGTGGTCGCGCAATGTGCTGCAAAATCAGATCAACAGCGGTTTACGGCGCAGGATCGGTGCGGCACCGTCGAATTTTCAGGACCATCTTCCGGCTGAGGATTCCGATCTCGCTCAGCAATTGGTGCGTGACCCGTACGTCTTCGATTTTCTCGACATCACCGAACGTGTCGCGGAGCGGGAGCTGGAGTCCGCGCTGATGCGTCGGCTGGAGCAGTTCCTCCTCGAACTGGGACACGGGTTCGCTTTTGTTGGACGCCAGTACCATTTCGAGGTCGGTGATCAGGATTTCTATATCGACTTGCTGTTCTTCAACTGGGTGCAAGCGAGGTTCGTCGTCGTCGAGTTGAAGGTAGGCAGGTTTGAGCCGGAGTATGTCGGGAAGCTCGGCTTCTATGTTTCGTGGATCGACGACAACCTCCGCAACAAGGACATCCACGCCCCGACTGTGGGAATCTTGCTCTGCGCCGGCCGCAACGACAACGTCGTCCGGTATTCACTTGCCGGGACAACTGCACCCCTCGCCGTAGCCGACTACACCTATGAGACTCTCCCCTCCCAGGTTCGCGATCTCGTCCCTACCGACGACGAGATCGCGGCAGCTGTGGAAGCCACTGTCTCCGAACTCGACTCCCAATTGCCCGTCAAACCTGACAACTCCGGCTGAGAGGCGCCATTCGATTTTCGAACCTGGCCGACATATCCTCTGGTGCCGAGATCGCTACCGGCGTTTCGCACGAGGGTCTGCGAACGCGATGCCTGGTCCCGCCCGGTGCGTCGAGGAGCAGGGGGAGTTCTATGTCCAGTCGATGTGGACGGATTCGATGGAATCGAAGTGAAATCCGAAAGTGTCGCCGTACTGGTCGAATCCCTTGTTTTCCGGGTAATCCATCGTGGCGTGACGTTCGAGGATGGCAACCACTCGGGCATGATCGTCGTTGGCCAAAGCCATGGCGAGTTCTCGTGTTTCGTCGAGACTGAAGGGGCTGTCGGAGTTCGCGAAGTCGAGGGTACGCACTCGATAGTCGTAGCCTTCTTCGGAACCGTTGCGGACGGACACTCCCCCGCGGACTCGGATGGTGGCCTTTTTGGGTTGTCCGTCGGGTCGTAGGACGCCGGCGCGGTCCATGATGTCGCGTGCTTTGACGTTTTTGAGTTTCTTTTTCGCGTCAGCGCGCAGTTCGTTCGTTTCGCCGGAACGGTAGCGAGAGACCGCTGATCGTGAACGGCCGATTTTCTTTGCGACAGCGTCGATTCCGCCGAGGCGTTCGATGGCGGCTCGCCGTTGTGCGCGTTCGGTGACGTCGGGGTGCGGGATTCGTCCTTGCTGCGCCCAGCGGCGCAGTGTTCGGTCCGAGGGGGGCTTTCTTCCGGCGTCGACAGCTGCTTGCCGTAGGCCTTCTTTGCCGATTTCGGTACGGATCTGGCGTACGGAGACTTTGCTGGTGAGTCCGGCTAATCCCCCACTTTTGACCGATTTCGATTTTTCGATACCGCTTGTTGCTGCTGTCGAGACGGATACGTTGAGTCCGTCCAAGCCGACGGTCTTTTGTGCGGGTTTGGTTGATCGTGGTTTCGGAAGATGCAGGGCCACTATATGTTTCCTTCATCTTCGTCGGTGAACGCAGCTTTGAGTGCGAGGTTGATCTCGTGGGTGTCGCGTGCGTCGGTCAGCATGACGGTTATGTTTTCGGTGAGCGGGGCGCTCTTTTCCAGAGTCATTTTCCCGAGTGCGTCACTGTTGTCTGCGATGTCGATGCCCGGGGGCAGGGGGTAGACCCAGGAGTCGGTGACGGTGCGCAGTGGCCAACGCCCGGTTTCGCGTGCGATGCGCATCGCGACGCGGCGGCCTCGCCAGCGGCAGTGTGCGATGATCGCTGCTCGCCAGAGCGGTTGGTGGTGGTGTTGCATTTGTTTGGCGGTCCACATGTCGGGGTTGACCATTCGGCCGATGTAACCCTTGTAGCAGGCGCCGATGAACCGTTTCATTGCTGTGTCGCCTGTGTCGACGGCAACTTTGCGGGCCTCTCTCAAGATTTTCGCCCACTTGTCGAGGGCTCGACCCTGTTCGGGGTAGACCCACGCTTCTGCGATGTCGAGGTCGTCGAGTTCTGCGCCGATTCCGCCATCGGCGATGGACGTTTGAAGTGCATCGAGGCTGACGGTGGTGATCCAGGTCTGCACAGGTTGGTCGGCGAGCATGTGTGGGTGAGGCATCGGTAGAGCGGGTGGGAGCGCCAGCATGTCACCCGGTGGGAGGGTTACACGCCAGAGTCCGAACGGGGTTTTCGATTGCCGCGCAGCGTCGAGCGCATTCTCGCCGCGAAGATGTCGAAGTTTTCCGTAGCCGAATTCGAGCATGCCAGCGGAAGCGAGGTACGCAGCTCGTTGGTCTATCGATACCAGTTGTGTTGCGTCGGAAAGTTCTTCGAGGTCCGGGATGCGGGTCCATCCGGCGGCAGGTTCGAGATCTCCGCGGGGTTCGCCGTCCAGCGGTGGGACCGGTCCACCGACAGTGACGACGATTCCTCTACCGCTGCGGGTGCGGTCGCGTTTGATCTTGTCGACGATGGCGGCGCCGGTGCGTGCGGGGGTGGGGCCGGGTAGCACGCCGAGGTGTTGTGCGCACCAGGCGAGTCGGCGTCCCAGTTCCTGCGCAGCGGGGAGGTCGTCGTCGGGGAGGTAGGTTCCGGCGGTGGGTGATCCGAGGATCCCCATGTCCCCCACGCGATTGCCCCATCCGAAGTCTTTGTTCCAGTAGGTCCACACGTAGGGTTCGATGAAAATGTCGACCATGGATGTGAAGTTCCCGGTGGTGCGGGAGAGGTGAACGACGTGGCCGGGTTCTCCGCGGAGTTCCCATCCTGCGGTCAGCATGGGGGTCAGCGTGGCGTGGAGGATCGCGGTGAGTTCTTCGGCAGCGCGGGTGCGGAGGATTTCCATGTCGTCGACATCGTCTTCGCTGCCTGGGTCGATGATCCATCCGAGCATTTCGCAGGCTTCGATTCCGACTATCCAGATCTGTGCCGGTGCGCCCAGCGGGGTGAGCGTTGCCCATCTGATGAGTTTGTCGAGTTTTTCGATGGAATCGACTGGGCCGGTGAGTGTGTGGCCGGATGGTGTGTAGGTGCCGGCTGCTGTGACAATGACGGCGTGGCCGTCTGCTGACTCGCTGGCGGGAGGAAGGGCGGCCGGTTCAGTTGCGTCGAGTTCTGACGCCTGGGTGGGTTCCGTTTCCATTTCGTTGGAGCGCTCATCCGGAGGGGCGACGATGTCGTCGGTCCGGGGGTGCTCCGCAACCCCGGAATCCGTTTCGAGACGAGCGGTGTCGTCAACGTCGAACAGAGAAGGCTGATCGGGTTCGGGAACTTCGTCCGGACGAGTAGCGGATTCGGGTGGCTCGAGCTCGAATAGCGTGAACTGCTCCCCTTTCTTCAGCGCCATGTTTCATCCTTTCCGTTCACTGTCGTCATCATTCGAGATCGAAGGCGGCGCGCACGGCTATGGACAGTGATTCCTCTTGCGCTGGAAGAAGATAACCGATGATGTTGCCGAGTGCACTGACGGGAATGGTCGTGATGTGGTCGCAACTGACCACGGCGTCGGCGGATAGTCCGTTAGCGGCGCTGACGGACACCTCAGTGGACAGTCCTCGGATCTCGCCGGTGATGGGCGCTACCGTGACGGTCCCGAGGTGTGGACGGACCATCTCTCGGGTGAGTACGAGGACCGGCCGAACTGAGTCGAGGTTGGCTTCATGAATTGGTCGCATCAGGTCGAGCCTGTTGGCAGTCGATTCACAGCGTGGTGAGCGAGGGGGCTCAGATCATGTTCGGATGTTGCGGCCGAGAGGATCTCCGCGTCTCGTGCAGCTATCTGACGGCGACGCTCCCGTTCGAGAGCGCGCAACACTAGAGAGGCTCGCGAGGCGGCGCGATGTTCCCTGACTTCGTCGTCGAGAAATTCCACGATCTCGTCCGGTAGTCGTACCGCGATCTGCGTGCTCATATACTGATGGTACCGAAGTGGGATTCGATTTGGTACCACCATCGCGTGCGAGTTCTGCAACCGATCATTTCAACGGGAGGCAAGGGCCGATGAAGTACTCAGCGGCCCGACGCGGCACACCTTGCCACGCACACGGTTTCCGCTGTCTTCATCGGTCGATCTCTATCTGGTGTTCTTCAGTCTCAGTGACGGTCCCATCGCTGGTGACGTCTCCACATCGGTACGGCTCGGATCGCTGAAATATTCGCTATGAGACAAAGCACTCCGGGGATTCGGCTCTCGATGTCAGGCACTTTGTCACTCCTCTCGACGACGCAACTGCCTCGCTACCGTCGAGGAATTAGCAGTACACCGTGCACACGGTTGGCGACGTCACCGCGAGGAGTCCAGTTCCTCTCCCCTACTCACGACCTCGCCAGCGCGCGGACTACGCATCTGAAATCAAATACGCGTTCACTAAGTCGTCAATGCGTGAAGTGAAATCTCCAGAGTCGCCGAGCACCTGTATGACTTGAACTGCGCCGATAAATCCCGCGCACAGATTCGCGGCCAGGCGCTGGGCGGCAGAGGCGGGAAGCTGTCCGTCTGCGATCGCAGTATCGACGAATCGGCTGACGAGTTCCACCCACTCACGGAACGCGGGTTGGGCGGTATCGAGACCTGCTTCCATGGTGAGCCTGAGGCCGGCTCGGGCCAGGGCATCGTCGGCTATAAGCGCCGCTGAACCGTTGAAGAATACAGCCAACTTCTCGATCGCTGGTATTGCTGATTCGTCGGTTGATTGCCGGGTTCCGCCGAGCGCGGTCAACCAGTGGTTGATGAGTTCTCGCGCGATCGTTTCCTTGGAGTCGAAGTGGAAGTACACGGCTCCTTTCGTGGAGGCAGCCTCCGCAACGATGTCGTTCATGGAGGTAGCGGCGTACCCATCGATCGAGAATGAGCGTGCAGCTGCCTTGAGGATCTTGGCCTTCGTCTCGTGCGCTCGCTGTTGTCGGGGTCGCTGGCGCGGTTCGGGCGGAACGATCAAGTGGTGTCGGTCGTCTGGGTCGGTCAATGCGGGTTCCTTACCTGCAGTCTGTGGGCACTCTGCTGTGGTCAATCCCTCCATGATGATGCAATTCCTGGCGCTCGGGAACCTTGGCGTTGGCAGGTTGCGGCGCTACTCACGTTGTAGTGACGAGTTGGTCGGTGAAGTGAACATCGGAGGCTCGCATGTCGATGAGCGGCGGATTGTCGAAGCCAGCTGCTCGGGCCGCGGTATCGAACTTTTCGTATCGGCGCCACGAGGTCGATGTTGCAACCGGAGGGTTGGACGTCTGGGCGATCAGCTCCCAGGTGAGAGTCGGGTCTGCAAGCTTGCGTCGTGCGGTGTCCTTGACAGCGTCGGGCAGGTCCGATGTGGCAATGAACCATTCGAGTTCGGCGTGCGCCACCGCCTCTGCGTTCGACGGCTCCGGGTCCACTGAAGACCCCGTTTGTTCGGAGGGGCTCGGGCGCGGAGCGCTTTCCGGCGCGTCATGCGTTTCTACGACGCCTAAAGAAGGCTGGGCTCCTACGGCTGTTTCGTTGCGCATGACGACGCTTTGCGTACCAACCGTACCCACACCTGCGGCAGCATTGTCGATCTCGATCTTGTAGTCGGAATATGCAATACCCGTTGCTTTGATCAGGATTCCCAGACCGTGCGTGAAGGCGAGTACGAGCACCGGCGGAATGACCGCGATCATGGCAGCAACGGCCGGGTCGAGAGGCGTGTAGCCGATGCTCTGACCTGCCGCAACGGCCTGTTGCGCAACTGTTGCGGAGTGGAACGCATGGTAGGCGTTCCCGAGGATGCTGATCGCGACCACCGCAACAGCAACAGCAACGTAGAAGTACTTGTCGCGTCGATGCATCTTCAGTTTGCTCAGAATGACGATGGCGACGGTGGAACCGAAGATTGCACTGTCAACGATGACGGGAAAGATCCATGCGAGGTTTTCGGGGATAGTTCCTTGGCGCGCGAGGTCCCGTTGGACCGCGAAGGAGAGGACAAATGCGCCTGCGGTGATCCCGATTGCGATCAAAATCGCGATGAGAAGTGCGGCGATCAGTGCTCCAAGCTGGATCCGCGCTGCGCGCAGACTAAAATCACCCATGATCGGGTTTTCCTTCCTAAAAGGGGTGTTCTCGGTCTGGAGTCCCGCTGGTTGCCGCCGGCGGGACTCCTCCTGGTTTCGGAAGATTTCTTCTGGTCGTACTCCTGCGTTTCGTCCGTTTTGCGTGCGGTGAGGGTCGACAGCGATTTCTAGCGGACATATCCGAGAGTCGACTGATGTTTTTTGCGTCGCACTCAAAGCACGTCGGGGATGTCGTTCCAGCTGCGTGCCTGTTGATCTCAGAGTGACGTGGGGTGGTCTGCAATTTTGCGTGAGAATTGCGTGACTGCAACGGATTGTTCACGCAATTTGCTCCAGGCTTTGCGCTGCCAAGGCTTCCAAGTTCTACAGAACGGACAGTCAGCAGATGAGAGGGACATGGCATTGCGCGCGCAGCAAGGACTTCCCGCCCCGGCGGTTCGCCTCCCGCCCGCACCCGAGAACCGTTCTCAATATCGAGGTCCTTGGAATGTCCCCCACATGTGCCTACTCGGCTGTCGTGCCAGGCGCCTCTAATTAGGTCTTCCAGCCGAAACACAAGATGCCCTCGCCCGGGGGCCGAACTCCACAATCAAGAATTAAGACAATCCATCATGCGTGCACGCAGTGCATGCCATGCACGCGAATCTCTTATAGTCCCCTGGCCTTCAAGTATTCGTCCAGCGCAGCCTCGGTCATCGATGCCTCGCTGATTTCGCGATCGCCAGTCTCGTACCGCAATTTGTCGACGCCACGCCGAAGGCGATCCTTCGTCGAAGGTTTGATGCGCGTGTTGTGGGTCATCGACAGCTTCTCCTCCTCATCTTTGCGGGCACTGAGATCCGCTGAAGGCGTTGGTGGCGTAGCTGCAGGTGCCGCGGGGGTCGCGTCTCCCCTGGGCGGACGTTCCGGGATGAGTTCAGCCGGATGTGTCTTACGAATGGCAGGTTCCCGCTTCACGCTCATGCCGGGGCTCCGATCACGATGGGCAACTCAGCGAGCAAGTCACTGTAGGCAAGTTGCAGCGTCAATGCTTTCCCACCCTTGAACTGGTGAATCGGAGTGCGATTCGAGTGCGCGTCCTGGCGGGCCGCGAGTTCCGGGATCGATGTCTTGGCGACGAGTGAGCCGTAGGTTTCCCGTAGCTCGCTCTCTCTGAACTCATGTTCGCCGGTAGACCGTTTACGACTGATCACGATCTTGTCGAATTCCAGCTTCGGATTCGCCCGTTTACGAACGGTGTCGATTGTCTCTTCGAGCTTCTGAACGCCACCGACACTGTCGATTGTGGGTTCAGTGATGGCGACAACGCCATCTGCTGCAATAAGAACCGCGAACAGCACCTTGCCCATATTGGGAGGGCAGTCGAAAAGCACGGCGTCATAAGGAGAAAGGTCGAGCCCTTCGAACGCAACGTCTAGGCGAAACACCAGGTCATTCGACCCATCCGACTCGATTTTGCCGAGCTCTTCGTCTGCGGGAATGAGGTCGACGCCATCCCATGGGGTGGCAATGATCGCCTCGGCTGCAATGCCTTCTCTGGTCTGGTTCATGAGGTGGTAGGCCGTCATCATGCCCTCTTCGAGAGTGACGCCGAGGCCGCCGGTCGTATTGCCCTGTTGGTCCATGTCGACGACAAGTACTTTTCCGCCGACCGCGGTGATGGCGCTGGCAAGCCCGAGAGTGGAGGCCGTCTTGCCTACGCCACCCTTCTGGTTGCCGAGTGCGATTTTGCGTGGCTGCATTGCGGACCTTTCATCGAGGGCGTTGACATTTGCGAGGCGTGCATTGCGTGTAAACAACGCGCTGCATGCAATATGTGCATTGCTTGCTGTGTGCGCAATCCACGCTGCACGTGGGCTGCATGCAGACTGTGCGTGACGGGCAATCCAAGCACTGCATGCATTGCGCGCTAAGTCTGCTTCACTCGCTACACACGCACACTGTGCATTACGTGCGCGCGTAGCATAACACGCATGTCATGCGTGACGTACAAGCCTCGCACTCTGCGCGTGTCATGCACGAGTCGCATCAAGTGCAACCCTTGCGTTCAACGCGTGCAATGCTCGTCACGCGTTCACCGCAACCCATGCACGTCATGCGCGACCCGCTATCCATGCCTCGCTAGCAAACCCCGCATGCTTTGCACACAATGCGTTCCTCGCTAGCCAAGCACTGCGCACATACAACGCATGGCGTGCTTCGCACGCACGGCTAGCGATGCTACCTCCGCACGCACGCGGTGCTCTGCATGCACACCATACAACGCTGGCAGCGCACGCAGAGCACGCATGACGCGGTATGCAAGGATTGCACGCATGCCATGCGCTGCTAGCAGGACATGCATTGCATGCACCGCACATCTTTCAGTTCTGCATGCAATGCATGCCGACCACGCATTGCGTGGACGCGCAAAATAGCAGGTCAATGCACTCATTGCCATCGAACGAATCGAAAAACATCTGCCGTGAGTGTCACACACCGTTGCAAAAGGTCGACCGACCAAGAGCAGCTTGGCTGCCACGATCACCCGATAGCGAGGCGTTCCAGACATGAATCGAAACGTGTGACAGTCCGTCTCGATCAGATTGTCAAGGAAGTCGAAGGGACGCTATTGGGCAGCCAACTGACTAAAGGCGGAAATATAGTGTTCAGCAATCTCCGCTGTGCGCACAGAACAAATTGCTCAACCGTCGCGAGCGGTCCTGCCCAGCCATCCGCCAATGCACCGCCCTTGCGGGGATGGAAGGAACGCGCCAACCTCAACGAGGCGGGCAAGACAGCCTGCCGCTTCAGAAACTTTCTGATGTTCGCACCGGGGGCACTTCAATAGAACCCTGTACCCCTTTGAAGGCCAGAACATATTTCATTCCATCGGGGTCCGAACATCCAGGGCAGAAGGAAGGACTCACGTGAACCGCACGGATGGTGACAAAACTGAGACATGCGTGGGACGAACAACCGCACTGATCGAGGGGAGGGGGTTCCAATTCTATTGAGAGATACAGCCGACTGACTGCCAGTCGGGGTGCTCATCTAACTCACGAACAACATTGCGGAATCATTTCAGGACACAGCGGGGGCCCGCGGTGAAACGAAAATTCTGTGCGAAAGGTCGGTCGCGGTGTGAACCCGGACGTGTAAGGGAAGGGACGTGTGGAGATCCGGATCAGTCGAAGTTCGGCCGCGACGGAATGACCGAAGCGAGTCCGAGCAGGCACTAACTTTACGTCACAGTGACGAAATTGGCCTTGGGGACGGGGTGGGAAGAATCAGTTCCGTCAGGCTTGATTTCGCCGCTTTGCGAGCAGAACTTTCGGGTGGGCACATTTCGAATACAGCGACGCATGAATCGCAACGCCGAAACACACGCACTTCTCGACCGAGTGGGGGAGGGGATGGAGACAGCTTCCCGTCTACAAGTATCCCGTGCACGATGCCGGCGCTGCCGTGCCGACGGCTACGAACGACGCAAGGTGGACCACCGTTTCACGCAACAGCGCTGCCATACATGCAATGCATGCCTTGCAACGCACGCATTGCATGTATGGCATGCGCGACCAGGATGCCTCGCAAAGCATGCGTCACACGCAGTGATCGCACCATGCTTCTCTGCACAAAAAGCCGTTTACCTGCGCAAATAACGATGCTCAGTCAGGTACATGACTCGGAGAGATAGACCGATAGACGATCCGAATACCTACGGGCGCGTCTGCATTGGAGGAAACGGCTGTCGTTTCAACCCCTCTCGGATGTTGAACCCGTACCAGCGCGGCGTTCTTCAAGCGCAGAGAAGCGGACCGCCAGCCCGCCATTGACTGGCTCGGGCGGGGTCAGTTCTCCGAAAATGGCTGTGGAGCTCCGCGTATTAGATCAAAATGTTGTCCTCCGGGTTCTTTGTGTCCCGATCAACGTCGCCATGAGTATTTACACCTGTGGCGATCAGGGTGCTGTGCCTCGGATCGCCACACTTCTCGGCAACGCTTGTCGATCATCGTGAGGCGTGTTTTTCGGACGTGTATTGCTTGGCCGGATTGGGGCCAGTAAAGCCTCAATGCTGCTGCTTGCATGTCAGGTGTGCCCGAATGCTGGCTAGGATCTTGGCGCGATGCTCCGGGTTCGCTGCCATTTTCGTACGTTGAACATGTGAGCTTTCAAGTAATTCTTGTTCCCTCTTTCGCGCCAAGTCGGCCGATTTACGCTGTTCACTGGGCGATTCTCCGGTCCAGTCGATCCCATCGAGCCTGCGTCTGAGGTATGCCAACGGTGAGATCAGGCTTGATCTTGTTGGCCAGATCCACCCCCGGTCTGCTGTGTCTCGGGAAAGCGTCTGTGCGATGTCACGTCCTGTCCATCGCGTCGTATCGATCTTGACATCGCGGAGAAGATCACAGATCGCGCCGATATGTCCGGTCGGTCTGAGAGCCGGCGCATGGTTGACGAGTTCGGCTGCAGTCCTCTGAAGTGCCAGAGGCCGCGGTGTGATCCGAGAAGTGCTTCGTTTTTTTGTTGTGAGCTGGGCTCGCGCGTGCGCGCGTTGGTGAGTTCTTCCTAACGGAAGAACTTCAAAAGATAAAGAACCAACACTAGATAGGGTGTCAGTTCCTATCGGCCCTGGTCGACTGCTGTGGGGCTGATAGACGCGATTGACGTCGGGCCTCAGAGAGTTGTGAGCTCTGAGGCGGGTTGCTCTTTCAGAGGCGCGAGACGGTCGCGTCTTGGTGAGTTTGCGGTGAGGTGTCGTTGCCACGATTGTTCGAGGGGATGACAGTGACCATGTCGATGCAGCGCGGTGCTGTTGACCCCCGTGATGGGCTTCAGCAGCCAGAAATTCCAGGGTTTTGAGGTTCCGTCCCCGGACGTGTTCGATGCCCATTCCCAGCGCGATGAGCACTCGCCTGGCGCGATTGACAGAGGATTCGCTGACTTTGGCCCGGGCAGCGATCGTTGATTTCGCTGCGGAGACCCCGCGGCCGGTGTGCGATTCGGCGAAATGTGCGTGAGCTTGTGCCACTGCGTAAGCCTTGTCGGGCTTGATCAGGTTGCGCGCGCACAACGCCTTGCCAGCCGGACTGGTGGTGTGATGCCGGAATTGGCGGAGCCATTCCCTGCGTGATGTCCACACTGGAACGCGTGCTTGTTCCGTTGGTTCGACAGGTAGGGACCAAGAGCGTCCACGCTGGTAAGTGGACTCGTTGAGTTGCCGTGTAGCGGATTCGAGGCGCGCGATACGTGAGAGAGCATCGTCGACTGCCGCTTGCCATTCGTCGACTTCTGTCGATTGAGGAACAGCGGATTGGGCGCCGATGCGCGACACGCCGAAGGTTGGTGATATGGAATGAGTTGGGCTGTATTCAGGGTATGCGCTACCCTGAGACATACCTGCCATAGGTAAGTCCCTTCCAGGGGGATGCAGTACGAGCAGAGAAAGCGCTAACTTTCGAAGCTCACCTCTCGAGAATGTTCGAGAACAGATGTCGGAGAACCTGCCAGTTCTCAGTCGACGTCAAGGACCTGCCAGTCCTTATTTCGCCGCGATGCGGTCCGCTCCCAATCACCCCCTTCGGGGGCCTTTGTGCTTTCAAGAGGTCTGCGCTGTTTAGTTAGGTATCGGGGCACTTCGTTCGTTGTCGGCTAGGGGCGGCCTCCCTGTCTGCGGATCCGCTGTACGCGCGTCACGGCCGCGGTTGTTCGGAAGGTCTGTTCGATCCGGCGGCCGCACATCGGTACCACTATGGGTACGGTGCTGGCTTGCTCGGATGGGACATTCGGGACGCAGAAGTGTGATCCGAGCGCCGCGAAAGCCGAAATGTGATCTGGACGTGCCAAAAATGACACCGCGAATACGTCCGCGAGTATGGCGGAATTGCGTTTCTGCGATATCATCGAGTAAGCACCGCCTCTTCCTTTCGAGGTAGTGGTGGTCACCGCCTCTTCCTTCACTGGGTTAGTGGTGGTCAGGGAGCTGGGAAGCTCTCACAACCGCATAAACGGACAGCCCCCGATGCCGCCAAGCCCTGGGGGTTGTTCGCTGTCTAGGGGTAGTTCATGCGCCGACCGCAAGCTGCTCGATGCGGCGCAGTGATCCAGCGGCCTCGACCTCAAGCAGTCTCAGCTGGTCCGGATGCAGTTTGTCGATGATGTAGTCCGGTATGTCCAGTCCATGGGTGATGGCCAGTATGAGCACGGAGTAATCCCCAGCAGGGATTCCGAGTTCGGCGGCCCGATCCTCGTACACCTTGTGCTGCTTGAGGGGAGCACGAGTCGCGATGTGTCCGCGAGGTCCCTTGTTGTGCTGTGCCATGAGGAAAGACTAGAACCAATCTGTAACTGATACGGGTAGGCGCGCTTGTTCGGTGTGTCGCGTGTGGTTGATGTTGCCATGGAGTTCTGAGGGATTTTGCGGCGGCCCGCCTCACAGGCCGCCGCCGGCCCGACCAGGGAGGGGCTTGATGGACCACCTCTGCGGCTTCGCTGAAGGTGGAGTTTGGGTGCGTTGGCGGTCGGCGGTTCGATGATGGGTCTAGCGTCGGAATCGGGTTGGATTCTTCGGGAGCGGATGGAGATGCTTGGCTCTCATGCTGTCAGACGCCGGGGAGGTTCATGTGCGACTGAACGCGGGGGAGGGGTTTGTAACCCGCGTGTTGGACGGCGCTTCCGCAGGCTGCTGCCGTGTGTCCTGGAGATGGATGGAGACGGGGGTCTGTGGACAGTCGATGGTGCGTCTGCGAGCTCGATGGCTCGGGTCACGTGTCGAGAGGAGCACCTGAAAGATCCGGAAAGGCACCTTAACCTGTCAGCTGCCGAACGTAGGTTTCCAGCGGGGAGGGTTTGCGCCTTCGTGTTCGCCTGCGAATCGTGAGGGACTTCGGTTGGGGGAGGTCGATCCGCGTATATTGTCACGCGGAATGCTCTTTATCGCAGTTGCGCAGAGGATTTCGTTCACGGATTCGAACATTAGAGTCGTGCGTCGTTCGACTTCCGTGAGTACATTGCTCGGATCGACGTATTGACGGTGCGCTGTTCGCGCACTCGAAGGAATGCTTCGCATTCCGTCAACATTCGTTTCTCAGGACTCAAAGGTTCCACAACGCCAACAGTTCGGCCCGAAGACTGAGCGAGCGAACGTAGTGGTCGGACCACAGTTGTGCGCTGGGGTGCCCGAACTCGACGAGATACCTCTCGGTGTCTGCCACAGGAAGCGGTAGCAGGTCGTTGCGAACGCGGAGAAAGAACTGAAAATGACTGGGGGAATCCGGTATTCGATCCTGGTTGGATATCACGACAGCGGGTGGCAATAACAATTCGTTGTCCGTGGAGACGCGGATGACGACGTCCCCACGTGCCATGCTGCTTGGTTTTCCGAGTCTGAGTGTTTCGAGTCGATATCTCACGCTCGGATTGACCGAAAGATGCTTCGTTGAAGTCTGTTTCACAGGCGCGATGCGCACGGAGGGACGGGTTTCGTGATCGCTGACTTGCCTGATAAATACTCGGTTGGTCGGAGCAAGAGGAAAGTCGTTGTCAAGGTTCTGCATTCGGCCAGTGATGCCAGGTATGGGTACGGCACGCCCGATCGCCCATTCGCGCGCGGCGTTGTCGATGAATATTTGGTCTACAGCAGTGGTTTCGTCGATATTGTTGATGAACGCGCGACTGTCGGCAACCACTTGGGGGTCATCGGAAATGACGACCGCTTCATGGGTGAATGTGGAATTTTCGGAAGCATTCGGCGAGCCGATTACAGCTCGTTGGTTCGTCACGATGACCTTGGCGTGCAGTGTTGACGACGACAGGATGCGAACGCCCTTGCTGAGGTAGTGCGCAAGAACGGCAGGTGAAGTGGCGTGGGCGCGGATCGCCGCGGTAGAAGCATTGACGATCAGAAGGTCTCCACTGCGAAGTGGAAGTAGTTCGGGCGCAAGGTGTCCGAGATAGGGGACAGCGGCATAGCGTGGGCCTCGCGTGCGGATCGCGCGAGTGATGTGTGGCCACGGGTTCGGTCCGTGGAAGCTGGTCCCCATAGCCTAGAACGGTAGCGCGAATCGGGCCCGATTTCTGGCGCCTGCGTGAAAGCTGCCGTTGTTCTGCGTCGTCTCCGGAGCAAAAGAAACTTCCGGATATCTGTGATCTGTCGTGGAGGTCGAAGAATGTTGTAGCGATCAACCCTGCCGGGTCAGACGGCGTTAAACCCCAGTGCGACTGCAGCGCTGTCGATTCGGCGTGCGATTTCAATACGGGACGGTGGCAGTAATGGCGCCGGACGGGTGGGAAGGGTCTGCTGCTTGTTCGAGCAGCGCCCCGCACAGTGCACCGGGAAATTTACCGCGGTACGCGATCCCGCGGGGGTGAGGGCGGGCGTGGTGGATCGTGCGGGCCCATGCCTGGAGGGGCGTGTAGGCCTGAGATCGTAGGCGCTCGCCGTGTGGATATCGGGTGGCTGATGTAGTGTCGCTGGCGGGCCGAGTCGATTCGTGATCGGTGCTCGAAAAGTAAACGCGCAGAAAACTTCTCGGCATTCTAGTGTAGGTCTGGCGGCGTGGTCTTCATGAACTGATGGACCCGTGCCTCGTGACGGGGAAGCCGGGCGTGTTGGGCTGCAGTGGAGGTTCGTCTACCACTCTTTGGCAGCCTCTCGTCGCGAGTTCAGGTGAGGTGGCGGCTGGGATGCGTCAGCGTGGCTTCGGCGCCCCATCAGATAACAGGCGGTAGCGCCGGCGTGATGGTTGTGAGCGCAACGTAGGACATTGCACTCACTGGAGACGTTGTGGGGAAGAAGATTCCGTTGAGCTAGATCCATGAGGTTGCGACGGCACCGGCGATCAGTGCTGCGATTGTCACGGTGGTGGCTGCGCGCTCGCGGAAGAGGAGCATCACGGCCCCGACGCTGGGCTTTCGGGCGGGGTCAGCGCGGATAACCTCTGGCTACGGTGCGTGCAAGGATACCGAGCGTGGCTTTGAGAGATCCTTCGGCGATGACGGGAAAGATTCCTGCTTGCCGCCAGGTGGGGCCGATATCAGACCAGTCGTAGTACGAGGTCACGAGGGAACTGTGGCCGTCGTCGGCCGGCTCGATCCGATATCCGTAGACGTGCCCGATTGGAGGCCGGACAGTTCCGAGGATGGTCCATGTTATTTCGCGTTGGGGAACAAAGGTTTTGATCGTCACTGTGACGTCGTACTGTCCCATGGGTAGGTCGCCCAGAGCTTCGCGATCCATGTGGACGACGAATTCGTCGCCGGTCGCGGTCACGAGTTCGCCATCTGCGCCCATCAGCATTCCGGATCCGTCGATGGCGACGTGCCCCTGAGGGTCGCAGAGGACCGCGAAGATCGATGCGGGGTCGGCACGGATGGTGCGCTGTACTTCGATCCGTTCGCTAGTCATGTGGCGAATGCTGCCATACCGCCGATCGGTCGGCGAGGTTTCTCTCGTTCGGTGGGTGCATTCATCGGCTTCGGTCGGCGAGGCGGGGTGATGCGCGGACATGTCGGATGCTGCCGTTCACGCGCCGGACGGTTGAGTAATCCTGAGCGGGGTAGGTGATCCATGGAGTCTTCGCGAATGCTCGTGGAGAGCGTGGGTAATCGACCGTGTGGATACTGGGTGACTGTTGTAGTGCCGCTGGCGGATTGTGTCGACTCGTGAGAGGTACTCGACAAACGAACGTGCAGAGAGTTTCGCGATAATTTAGTGGCGGGGACAGCTCCATTTGCCGAAGAACCTGGCCATGGCACTGGGCGGTGAGGTGGGGGAGCTGTGTGTCGAAATCGAACCACTGTTCGTCGATCCTCGTTTGCCTCTGAACTCGGCACCCGTGGACAATGGAACGCAACGAAATTGGGGATCTCGCTTGTGCGCGGTACTGATAGGCGTCGTTGTCGAGCGTTTTCTGTGGAACTTAAGTGCTAACGCACCCCTTGTTGAGATGCCGAAACTACGACTTAAGTCGGAACAATTGAGATAAATCGCGAAAACTGGCACGAGTTCTAAAACGCTGTCTACGGTTACTTCCACATCGTGATCGCTCGGCCCTAGATCCCGTCCTTCGGGTGACGGAAATTCTTACCGGCGACATGCGACTGTCCGTTGCGAAGGAGTGGGAAATGTTAGTTCCGTTCTTGCAGGCGATTCTGAATTTCGCCTACGGGTCAATCGATGCCGGTGGGGTCGTCATCGACGGGCTCACTGGAATCTCGAGCGAATAGGAGGATGCGAGATGAATTCATCTGATCTGGGTTCGGTTTCGGCACTCTTGCCCATGATGCTGACTGCTTTCAAGTCCATCATCACGATGCCTGTTGCGCTCTCTGTGGACTTCGGTCTCGACGTCCCGTTCAATCCGTTCAAATAGTTTAGGAGGGTGAAAATGGGTTCCTTGGAAGATGTTTTCGGTCTTTTCACCGGGTCACTGTCAGCGATCCACGTCAGCTTCTTCGAGATGCTGACTGCATTGTCGAGTGACGGATGGGTGAAGGAATGACCTTCCGATCCGATTACTCGCGGCTTAAGGAGGTGAGTATCTAATGCTTTTTTCCTTCTTGAGTAATGCTCTGGGTTCGCTTCGAGATGTCAGCGGCTTGGCGGTGATGGGAAGCATGATGATTCCCTCGTTCAGCGCGGAATAACCTGATATGCGGGTCGACTCGTCGATAGGTGACGAGCCGACCCGCATTTTCTGTTGTGATGAAGATTCGGAGCGGCCGAAGACCGTCGATGCTCGAAGCTGTCGGCGGATCGACGAGCAACATGTAGATCTCACGGGCAGTGTGATGTTTGAGGCATCGGTGGATCTTCGGCGGCGATTTCCTTTCCACTGGTCGACGTGCGACGTAGGTGCGCTATCGCATGTCGCTACTAGTGTGGATGATCGCGATCCGCCAGAGCGCATTGTTGGCATGACGATCTCCGCCGCGGTTGAGGCGGTGGCGAGTGTGCTTTCCTGCGGGCGCCTCGATCGGAGAGATCCGCACAGGGCAGCAAACGATGTTTCACTGCGTAGTCTTTCGTGATTGTCGCCTGTGGTGACGAGCAGTGTGGATGCGCTGTTGACGCCGACCGGTGCGGCGAGCAGTGCGGTTGACTCGGCCACGAGATCGGTGAGTTCGCTTCGGAGCCCGGTTCATTTCTTCACCCTGAGTGATCGCCCGACGGGGCGGCAACCGTAACGTCGATTTGGCCGCCTCCCGAGGGGCAGTAGGTGCGCCTATCCGACTCACACCGTCGAGCAGTGGTGCAACAAGGCTCCGGTTGTCATTGATTCGAACTGATCACGTAGTTCGCGAGGAGCGCTGACGGTGACATTGCGTAGCGAATTAGTTGGTGAATTAGTTGGTGCCGTAGAGTATCAACGCAATCCAGACAAACTGCTGCGAAGTGATCTAGGGACCGGTCTCCGGTTGCTCGACCGTGGAGAGAGCGGACGCGCGCAGGAGGGACGATGCTCCGAGTAGTTCGATACCGAGGAGCCGTCCGTCTCTGTCGTAGTCGAGGATGATCTGGCCGTCAGAGCCGTCGCAGTAGACGTGCTGCTGGCGGACCGCATCTCCGTCGCCCGGTCGGAGGCCACATAGATGTATGAAGCGTCGGCGTCAGGGTCGTATGTTGCCGCGAATGTCAGATGCATGTCGAGAGGATAGTTCTGGGCGGAGCGTGGGGCGACTTGACGCTGTGGCCGCGCGGAGGACTTCAACACGTGAAGTGCCGGCAAAGATCCTCGTCGAGCGCGGGTTCATCCAAATCAGTTGGGACCGTTGAAGAATTCCTCGGTGAGGATGTCCCCGTCTTTGAGTCCACTATCTCTCAGCTTCTTTTTCATCTTCAAGGATGCATACACGTAGGGCAGGGCGGATCGCGGATCGGTGTCGTAGTCCTCTTCGTTCCCGCCTAAGAACACGAAGA
This sequence comes from Rhodococcus sp. OAS809, assembly GCF_040546695.1. Classification (NCBI taxonomy): domain Bacteria; kingdom Bacillati; phylum Actinomycetota; class Actinomycetes; order Mycobacteriales; family Nocardiaceae; genus Rhodococcus; species Rhodococcus sp. OAS809. Next base: position 360,913 of record NZ_JBEPOI010000001.1, read on the forward strand.
CGCGCGGCGTGATGCATTGTCCGACATCCAGGCTGGACAAACCGGCCCGCTGCAGCCAGAAGGCAAATCGGTCCAGTGCGCAGCCGTTCAAGATGGTTCCATCTGCGATTCTCAGCAGAAGAAGCCCGTACGGTAGCAGTTCCTCTGCGATACCTCGGGCGGGATCGTAAATGTAAACCATTGTTTCAGGTTTGTTCTGAGTCAACTTGTCGAGGATGAAGAACTGGATGCCATGCCAGTCCTGGGCGAAGCAGTACATGCGAGGGTGATCGAAGTAATGGGATAGCAAGTCAGAAAGCCGATCCGAGATCGACTCGTCGTAGACCTGGAACGCCCCACTTCCCAAAGAGAGGGAAGTTCTTTCGCTGGGCGTGCCACCTTCGAAGGATCCTCCCCGGATCCTGGCTGCGACGAAGTCCGGCACCGGCACTGGCGTCGTACAGGCCTCATGGTTCGGAGGCGAAGTGGGAGGGAGCGAATCACCCACGTGCGCTAGATCCAGAGGCGTGGGTGGGAGGTCGGGCCACCGATCGGGGATCGAGGGACGATACGTTTGGCGGGAGCCTTTGCGGACGAGGTAGATGAGCAGAGCCACCGTCCCGGCGATGATCAGCACGGCTGTTTCTCCATTCGCTGGGGGATCGGGGGAGGACTCGCTATCACGGAGTCGTCGGCGGCACGGCTGTTTGTCACAGACGGTGCGTCGCTGGGCGCCCTCGCGTGGTGGTCAGATCAGTAAGCCGAGCGTCAGAAGCGTGAGCGCGAGCACTGCGGTACTGGTGGCGGCGCCGGTGAGCGTCCGGTGTCCCGTGAAAGCCAGCGACGTCACCTGCAGCGCCAAAGAGACTAATCCGGTGCCGGCGGCGGTAAGCAGGACAAGTTGGGGCACGGCCACGGCAGAGTCCAATCATGTTCATTGTCAACGGAACAACGATCCGATGACGCCGCCGACGACGTCGGCGACGAAGTCCACGACTGTTTCGGCGATGCGTTCTGCGAAGCGGCGCAGTCGACCGGGATGTGAGGTGGCCATGTCGTCGGTGCCCGTGAGGGATTCAGAGGACGCGGGGGAGTGTGATGGAGGCGCAGCGCTGCCGGGCTCCGCTACGGCGACTCGATCCGATTGTCGTTCCGCCGCCGGCAGTGGCTGCTGTTTCGCGGACATGGGGTTCGCGCGGCATGTGCGGGCTCCTTCTGTCGGCGATCGCCCCGGTGCAGCCGGTTGAGGGGCCGCGGGGTTTCGTTACCGACAGTCAACGCCCATTTGTGAATATTCAGCAATTATTTTGTGAAGTTCGAGAGTGAAATCACACAAGACTGAAAGCGTTCTTGTTCTTCAAGAATTTTCCAGCGCGCGACGGCCAGCGTAGGTCGTCGAGGTCAGGTGAGCACCGTCTGGGTTATGTCATGGTTACCTGTCGGGCGCCCCCAGATTGGGCGGGGTGTTGTGTGGTTTCATGCGCCGAGTCCGACGTTGGTCCAGATGTCGAGGTAGGTGGAGTAGTCAACGATGTACGGGGGCTCGTCTGACGACCACACCCCTCTGATCTTCTCCCTGTCGATGTGCAGGCAGAGGTATCCGCCGCCGCCGGAGCGGAATGTTGCGACGCAGCGGGAGGAGTCGGGGTACTCGTCGGGGGAGAGACCGTCCAGGATTCCCCATTCGAAGGCGTCGATGCGAAACATCTCGCGCAGTGGCAGAGGCCCGACGGTTTTCCCAGCGATGTAGTACCAGCCGTTGTGAAGGTGGGTGTAGAACCGTGCGAGGCTTGCCGGAAAATGGTGCCACACTGCCGGGACGTCGTCGTTCTCGGTGACCGGCCGCCCACCGAGGTAATACATGCCTTCGCCGTCGGCGACTGTCATCCGATACAGGAGAAACCACTCACCCCGCGATTTGAGCAAGGCGACGTCGGCGAGACTGGCAGTGATCGTAGTGTAGGTGTCGGACATGATCGATCGGCCGAAGTGGTTCCACCGCTTCAAGACTTCTGATACGCGCCATGCACGGTCCCCGGCGAGTGCGTGCAGCCAGTGCTCCGGTAGCTGTCGGCGGTCCGGCATTGTGAGGTCGTCGAGTGCAATCAACTCGGGTGCGGCGACAAATCTCGCAACATGCTCCAGATCCACTTTTCCTCCATCTGCGACGTCGAGTTACCTGTCGCTGTTCGGCATTGACTGGCACGCTTCTCGGCCACTCATTGCTGACGTGGCCGCCTGCTGGGTTGGTGGTCCTTGTCCCAGGCGTAGTGGAGGAAGGGCCGCACGTGGGCGAAGGTGTCGATGACTTGGTGGACTATTCGCTCGATCGCGGCCGCGCCCTGCAGCGGGGAACCCTCCGAACTGCCCAGTTCCCCTTCGCAGATCACGCCGGCGGCAGATTGGATCTCCAGCACTGCGCTGTCCGCGACTTTCAGTCCGTAGCCCCTGGCAGTCTCCATCTCGGTGGTGGGGTCTCGATGCACGTAGGTGCTCGTCAGTCGTCCCGGTGTGGGGAGAAGCACGATGCCGTCCTCGACTGCTTGTGCGATCACCACTTCGGCAAGCTCAACAGATGGAGCAAACGGAATATGTGGGATCTCGCCGCGTACGTACGCGGCTTCCAGTTCCGCTGGCGAGGCGTCTACAAGGCCGGCTGGGAGCCAGGTACGCGCCCACTGCGACACATCGCCCACGATCAGGAAGGGCCATGTGCGGGAATTGAACTCGGCTTCCGCCTGCTCCCACGCTACGGCTTGACGCTCGTAGAACTGTGTGCGCGCGGCGGGAACCTCAGGCGTCTCGACCTGCACCTGCCCCGACCCCTGTGGTTCTACCAGCCGCTGTCTCCGTTGATACCATCTCCGCACCGACCGGCCCATCAGTCGAGTAAAGCACTATTGCCTCCCGGCCTGGCCAGGCGGTGCTGTCGGGGCGGGGCAGGGGTAACTCTCGGTGTCTCGAGGTCGTCTCGGTGCCGACACAAGGGTTGCTAGGGTTACCCGGTCATTGGAGAGATTCCTATCGAATTGGAGACGATGTTGCATGGCTGAGAGAGTGATTCGCCAACTTATCGACGATCTCGACGGTAAGCCGATCGACGACGGATTCGGCGAACGCATCCAATTCTCGTATCAGGGGTCGGACTACCTGATCGATCTGCGGCCGACGAACGTCGACAAGTTCAACGCCGCCCTCGAGCCTTTCGTGAAGGTCGCCGAGAAAGTCGGAAAGGCACGCCGCGGCAGTAAAGCTGATGTGACGGCGAAGGATGCCGGTTCAGGTCGCTCGAAAGAGCAGTTGCAGGCAGTGCGGGACTGGGCAGTCAAGAACGGCTACGACGTGGCACCGCGGGGACGGGTCAAAGCGGAGATACTCGATGCCTTCGACGCTGCGCACTGAATTCGATCCGTTTGAGACGACACGACATTCAACACTGATACGAAAGCGGGTGTGAGGGGAAGCGTTTCCCGCATACCCGTATCTTCCTAACCCGGCGTGGATTCCGCCACCGGCCGTCAGCTGTTGCAAACTGCGGGTTCTTCCAACAGAAAACACCCACGCATTACTCATTTTCTGCGGTCGAAGGACGTCGAAAAGCATCGCCGTCTGCGCTCGGCCGCCGACTGCCACTGCGAACAGCAGAGATTAGACGCAGTCATCTCCGGGTACAGTTCCGCAAGCAGCCTGCGGAGTGCGCGCATACACAATCCAGTCGGTCCACCGTCGACGTCTTGCGCTCATTCTGCAGGCTGCACCCGCAACTGTCAGTGCAGATCATTCCCCGAGTTCCCTTGCAGGCGAGTAGGCCCGGCAACGGAAGCATCGTCGACGGCAGTCCATAGGTCACTCCTCGTTGAGCCAGACACCGTCTGTGGCTTGAATCTTGCGGATCATCGAGGTACCTGCGGTCTATCGAACCTGCTGATCGCCAGCATTATCGGCGACGGCTCAGGTGGAATGCAGCGACTGGAATGTGGTCACGAACGCATCGATGGTTTCGCACACTTCGACCTCGTCTTGCGGTGCGCGGCTCGGGTCATCGTGACGTAGAGCGTTCATGATTTCGATCTGCCCCCATGCCCAGCGTAGGTCTTCGTGGCGATCGTGTTGTTCGTGCTCGTACTTGTCGAGGATCGATTCGTAGACGGTTACCAAGGCGTGCAGGGAAGTTCGGCCGTGATCGTAGTCGTCGGCTACCTCGAGGATCAGAGTGTGAAGATCTGGTGATTCGGGTGAAGGATCGTGCGGGTTGTCCGAAGTCATGAGTCTTGTCCTCGCGATTGACGGTCAGGAAGTTTCCGGCGGGGATGAAGTGTGCGACAAATTTGTGGTCTCGGGAGTAGTGCTCGGGCGTCGGTCCCGGTATTCATGGATAGCCATGTCCGTCGGTGCTGGGCCAGTTCCACGCTGCGATCGTGCCGCCAGGTGTCGAGACGACGAGCACGTTCCCGTGCGCGGAGACGTTCCAACTTTCGAAATCCGGCGACGGTGGCACCGACAGTACGGTCCCGGTGTCGAACAGTACGACGAGTGATCCGTCTGCGGTGCAGGTGCTGAGTTCGATTGTCGCGCCGGTCAGTTCCGCTGCGATGTCTGTTCCGGATGCACGTGCCGGAAGGCTGATGGTGACTTCGGTGTCGTCGGGAAGGGTGAGGACGGGGTTCTCCTCGACGAAGTATCGAACGTGCGCGTCAGTTTCGAACTGTAGGGCGTGACCGACCTCGGTGCGGACAACCCGCTGTCCGGCACCTGGAAGATTCATCGCGTTCACGTCAGAAGGATATGACGGCACTCTCGGCAACACCGCCCCGACGGTAGGCGGCAGGCATACTTAGGCGCCATGAGCTACAACCTGGCGTTCTGGGCCGGAGGCGATGATCTCGACCCCGGCAGCGTCTACACGCGTCTGAACGACGAGCAACACGTCGACAGCGTCGACATGGTGGACCGCGACCGTGTCTTGCGGTTGTTTGCGGAGGATCTCCCAGGCTGGACGTGGGACGGGCAGTTCCTGCGCCCGCCCGGGTCTGACCCCGAAGGAACGCCGGCCTACGACGTGTCCATCGGTGAGCAGTTGGTCGAGTTCGTCGGCTACAAATTCCGAGGAGAGCATGCAAACGAGATCATCGGCGCGATGCACTCACTCGGCTACCGCCTCTACGACCCGCAGATCCTCGAACGATTCGCCTGAGTCCCGACGGGAGAGATTGAAGTTCAGCCTTCGCAGGTTGATGCCGTGTTGTTGTGGCACGCGGCCGCATGAGCGGCGAAACAACAGCTCGTTTGGGGGACTGCGAGCGTCAGGGCCCACCGACTACACCAGGCTCTCTTGGCGGCGGCCGACGTTCTGGAGGCGCCCACAATGGCGATCTCACCTTCGTACGGAGATGGTGCCGACAAGGGCGCCGGACCCTCAACCCGGATGTCGACGTCAGCGGCATGGACACGCTTGAAGCGTGGAGCCGGCATTTCTGTCACGAGAATTGCGGGCGAGGTTGACGGAGTAGAACCGGAAGTAGCCCTAAAAATTGGGGGAGCGAAACCTCCAGCCCTCCTTGTGGATCCGGGGTAGCGCGACGAGGCGAGGAATGAGCATCGAATACGGCGAGGAGCGATGCTGATCAGCGTTCGGTGCCGCCGTGATCATCGACCTGCGAGGTTTCTGGTGTTTCTCCCATAGGGTGCGGATATGACGCCTGTGGATGAGGAGAAGGTCTTGGTGACCGCGGGGCAGATGGCGAGTGGGAGTGTTTTCCGCGCTCGTCTGAATGAACTTTTCGCCGATGCGGGCCCGAATCTCACCAACGCCGCAGTTGTGCGCGGCCTTCTCGACCACGGTTGCCGGATCGCGAAGCCGTACGTCCCTCAGCTACGTCACGGGCACCGCGTGAGCCCGTCCGACGAGGTCGTGACTGCGCTCGCGGCATTCTTCGGTGTCTCGCGTGGCTACTTTTTCACCACCTCTGTCGCGGGCGGTGATGTTCACGTCGAGGATGCCGAGATTGTCGAGCGCCTCGACGACACGGTGCACAAAGCTCTGCTGCCGGCAGCGAACGGTCACTCCGCGCCGTCGCTGGAGTTGCTGGCGGATCTGGCCAAGCTCCGCCTCTCCGAGGGCCGCCTGGGGGTTCCTGCGGATTCACCGTCCTATGTACGGTTGGCAGAAGCGGCCCTTCGGTCTCGCCATTCCGAGTCGCAGCCGCAGATCAGGCACTCATAAGCCTGTTCCGCGGACCGGTTGCCGGAACGTCACTGAATTCGTTTGAGTCGTCACCAATTCGTGATCGTGAGTCCCGTCACGCAGCGCATGTGAACAAACCGCCTGGTCCGAGTGTTCCGGAAATGTTGCTGTAACGCCGGGTACGACTTTTGGTGGGCTGAGTCGGATATCGGGGGCTGGTCGCGCATCCGTGTCGTCTTGTAGCGTCCCGGTCAGACGTTCAGCTAAGCTTCGGCAATCGATCGGGTTGCTGGACTTTTTACTCACCCACAGGGAGACCGACCATGGCCACCACGACCGTCGAGACCGCTCGGGCCCGAGTAGGAAAGCTCCGTCTCGGATAACAGTGTGTTCGTGTACTCCGACCCCACCTGGCTCTGATCCAGGGGCTGTCGTCAACGGCAGTCCGCGCCCGCAATCACATATCTCGGTTCACGTGCCGGACAGCCGTTGACACCTGCTACCCAACACTTTCCAAATTCACTCTTTCTCGAAGGAGCATCATGTCTTTGAATCGTACGAAGAAGATCGCAGCAACGACCGCGGCGGCATCGCTCGCGGTCGGCGGGATTCTGCTCGCTACCGCCCCAGCCGCGAGCACGGGCCGGCTGAGTTGGGTGCCCCGGTGGTGCAGGTTCCCCTCAATCACGCCGTGACGGTCGCGGCCCGCGACAGTGGGATTGTGGCCGCACTCTCGAATGCGAACGTGACGATCCCGGTACCGGGGTGGGAGCATGTCATCGATGCGTCGGCTGATGTCCTGGCGCGTCGGACGGCAATTGCTGCCCAATATCCGAACGGGTGCACATCATTCCAGTTCTACCTTCCGCCGAGCGGGAAGTGGGCTGCTCAAGCAACTTCGTACATCAACTGCCCCTGGTAACAGCACTCTCTTCCTGTCAATCACTGCATCCCCTCCCGTTGACCGCCCGTTCCTTGGTTGGTGACGGGTATCTCGAGTCCCGCTTTTTGGGTTGGCGGGGAAAGGCATTCACCTCCGATGACCACCTCACCGAACGCCCCGATGACCTCACCCACCCGCCGAGACCTCACGGCAGAGAACGCGTTGCCCTATGTTCCGCCTGGATCTGGGCGAACTTCGTCCACCGACCCCGGCCGCTCTCGCACCGAATCCTCGAAACAGGAATGGGATCGCGACAGTGAATTGAGCCTGATGTCGAAGGCTGTGATCGCGACCGTGTTCGGGCTCGCGTTGTTGGTTGCGGCGTTTGCGGTGATCGGACGCCTCGGTGGGTGGGCGGCGGATTACGGGACGATCCTGGTGTATCTGGCGTTCTTTCTGTGGATGTCGATCGCGGGCCGGGTGTTCTGGTGGGGCGCAGACACACTCATCGCCGAATTCAAGAAAAAGTCGAACACGGTCGGTGATCGCCGGTGAAGCCCACACAGACACCCGCGGCCACACTGAGGCTGCGCAGGTCGCTGGCGGGGGTGCTCGCTGCCGGCGCACTGCTGACCGGGACAGCTGGTGTGATCGGTGCGGGTATCGCATTGACCGCAGGGACTGCGGCTGCGGGGCCGGCGGAGGATTGTGCGGCGGTGCGGGCGCGTGATCATCAGATCTACCTGAACCTGGTCGCCTCACTACCGCCCGGTGCACCGATTCCGCCTGAGTACATCAACCCGTGCGTAACGGCACCATCAACGACCGCGACGGCTGCGCCGACGACGACCGTCGGGTTGCCGGGTGCGCAGGCTCCGGGCGGCGGCCCGAACGTCGGGGCGAACGCTCCGACGAATTTCCCCACCTACAACGGCACGCCCATCGTCCCGGTTCCGACGATCGAGGTTCCGCCTATTGCTTCCGAGTCCCCGACCTCGGAGAACGGTGCCGGCGCACCCCCTGATGCGTCGACGCCGCAGGTTCCCTCACCCACGTCCACGCTCAACGCCACCCCGGGTGAGGGAACCACCCCCGATCGCGGCCTCGGACCCGTCCCTGCAGCGTCACCGAATGCTGTTCCCGGACAGCCTGAATCGACTCCGACGGTGGCGACCTCCGGGCTCGACGACGATAACGGACGCGAACGCTACCTCGAACTTGTGTTGGTCGGCGCCGCAGGTTTCACTGCCGCCGGTATCGGAGTACGGGGGAGGCCCGGACCGTTCAGTGCGCGTGAGAGCGGGAAGGTCACTCCGCTACCGCAGACGTCGATGAGCGGTCTCGGATCGGGTGGGATCTTCCGTCCGGGGTACGAGGAATTGACGGTGGTGTGGCCTGGCGGTGCGGAGCAGACGTTCGATCTTCTCAACGGGCCGGAATCACCTCGTGAGTACTTCTTCCCGAAGAAGGTTCCCCCGGGTGGTCATATGCGTGTCAACGCAGACGGCTCCGCTGACATCCTCGACGTGAACGGCGCCGTGGTCTCGCACGAGGCTCCGCCGTGGGCGTACGACGCTCTGGGCCGTCCGCTGCCGACATGGTACGAGGTCGCCGACGATGGAACCACCTTGGTTCAGCACATCGAGCCCGGTCCGGATGTGCTGTATCCGATCTTCGCGGACGGCCTCGACGGCGGAACCAACGAGGCTACCGGGCATCAGATCTCTGCGGTCGAACTGTCGAACGGGCAGGAAGCGATCACGGGACAGTCGGGCGGTATCGCGGTGGTGGGCACCCCGGATGACGGGCACTCGGCGTATGTGCCGAACCAGGAGACGATGAAGCCGGATGCCCCGATGAACGTCGATCAAGGTGACGGCACCACCAACAACTACACCAAACCTGGTGATTCGGCCGATGCAGGGTTGGAGGTCACGAACGTGCCCACCACGCAGGCTCTGGACACGATGGCCGCTGAGCAGGAGCACGCGAACCAGGAAGCCGCAGCAGCGGCGGACGCAGCCGTCGTGGAACGGCGCGACATACAAGAGAGTGGTACCACTGGCGACATTTCAGACGATGAAGATCTGCCGGCGGGGGGCGATTCGCTCTATCAGGCGGCAGGTGTGATCGGCGTCGGCGCTCTTGCGGCTGGAGAGACAGGTGTGGGAATCCCCGCTGCGGTTGTGCTCGGGATCGTTGCTGGGGGTGTGTTAATTGCTGCCATGGCCCGCGATCGGGGTGATGGGCGCGATATACTCGGTCAATATGCTGACGGAAATGACGGGCTTAGCGGCAAAGAGGCCGAAAAGGCTGCGCTCGACAGTGAAGAGGCTGATCGCGGCATTACGATCGAACGTAAGCAAGTTCGAGCAACTGTCCAAGGCGTCGGACACGGTCGGTTTTACGACGGGCTGACTGAGAACCCAGACGGGACTTATACCGGGTACGAAGTCAAAAGCAACACTGGAAGCAAAAATCGCGAACAGCGAGATTTCGACAATCTTGTCAGCCCTGACAACCCTGCTAGGGCTACGCTAAACGGGCGGACAATCGAGATCGTTGGTGTACGTGATCTACCTGGCTGAACGCAGCGCCCGACTTTGATGAGAAAGAGGAATCATGTTTCTACTCACCTTTAGTGGAAAGCGACAGGTCATCGAGCATCGAATAGATCAGCGATGGCAGTTTGCTCAACCTCTCGAGAGATTCGACGGTCTCGAACGCTCCAGCCTGACCGTGAGTAAAATTCCAGAAGACCGCTATTACGAGGACCTCAGTGACATCGAAAAGATTTCAATGTCGGAGAACTATATTCAAGCTGCAGGATCTGCAGAAGCAATGTCTGTCGAGGTGAGGCGCCGTGACGAAGATGGCACCTCCCGCCTTTATATTGTTGGGCATCCAAGTTTTCGAAACGGCGAACCTGACGTCCGTATTCCGTTCCACAACGGCAAACACACATTGACGGTGTATTCCAATGAAGTATTTGACGCCGCGGAAGCAGCCGACTTATTTCTATCATGGGTTACTGATGGGCGCATTGACGAGACCGCTTACCAATTGCGTGAATTTGATCTCGGTCCAGGATGAGGAAAAATGACGAATCAAGTGACAATGTCGAACAGATCGGACAGCCGAATGTGTGATGCAACTGGTCACGCAGGATCGGGTAGATTATCCAAACTTCCGCGGATGGCGTCGACGGCGGCGTTCCTGCAATTGGCCTAGCTGGCTGGTTTGCCCAAAATTCTAGGTCAACGGGAAATAAGACTAGACATCAGCAAGAATTTAGCACATGAAATCCCCCCGAATGGCCCGTCTTATCGGATCGACGTCGAAAATCCCATTCCCGGGGAGCGTGCTGGGCAACTGCATTTGCAGGACGATCGCGGTGGGAAGTACTACTACAACTTCAACACCCAAGAATTCGAAGGCGCACCCCAGTCTTTGATCAAGAAGATCCGGGGCGACAACGCCTACCAAAACGCGTTGAACAAAGGCGCACGCTTCCTAGGAGTGAACTGATGTTGGTCGAAAGCAAGCCCTGGCCGAGTATGCCTGCCCTCGACCTGGAAGTTCATGCGCCTCGGCTGGTCACGGGGCGGGAGATTCGTGTCACCGGAGTTTCCTTCGGCTCAGAAGGTGATTCCCTTGTCTTCGACGCCCTTCTATGTGGTGCGCCCCGAATCTTGTTCAACGTGGCGTCGATGCCGCTGGCAGTGGTGTCGAAGGAATCGGACGACCATCCGATCGTCTACGGCGTCGACGGGATGCTCCAAGACGGCGGTATCGACGAAATCCCCCTGCTGCCGGGGCTTCCCGACGGGCCGATAGCCTTGTATCGCGCTGGGCTGGTGTTGGGCGGCGACTTCCGCGTCCAAGCCCAGACACACCGTGTGGTGGGCGGGATCGTGTACTTCTCGCTGCACTGCCGCACCGAAAAAGGGGAACTGGTGGACTACGACGTCGCCTCCGTTGCCGTCGATCTCATTCGCCGCCGTCCCGACGGCGCGCTCGACATCGACGTCGTCGATACCACCGATGACGCCGACGCCGGGGACACGCACGCGTAGTAACCACTGCTTGGTGGTCTTGAAAAGTACTGGTGCGGAGCATGTTCGCTGCTCACCAGAGGAGAAATCGGATGCTGATCTTCGGAACACCTACGAAGACGACCTTCATCGCGGCACTGTTCTTTACCTGTCACCTGTGCCGGGTCACTGCGGCGCAGCGGCTGCATCGCCGGCGTACGTGGTTCGCCCTGTTCTTCCTCCCGATTTTCCCGTTCGGGCACGGACAAGATTTCATGGCGTTCGCACATTGCGGGCAGACCACCGCCCTCTCTCGTGCCGATGCTGAACATTTCGCTGCCGACGCCGCGCAGTACGAGGCGCAACGCCGAAGCACCGAAACACTCGGATGAAAATACCCACCGGCACGCCACGATCGACTGGACGCGCCCACGCTTCGACGGCTGGATTCGAGGGAGAAATTAGGGTGTCAGAACAGCTTTCGCTCACCGATGTTCAACGGAGCGTTGTCGGCGATCGGATCACCAAGATCAGACGCGTCTACTACGTTCTCGGAGACACGATTCAGTCGCGGAACGGTCCCGTCGAAGTGACCGTCGGCGATAGGGCGCCTCTTGTGTTCGATGCAGGTCCGGACGGAGAAGAATTGGTGTGCCGGGAAGGCCCGTGGCTCGACCCGTTTGCTGATGTCGGCACCGGTGCAGATCCTGAAGGTGAAGCCGAGAACGCCCGGTACATAGCCGAATACGGAAAATGGACGGTGTTCGACGCAGACGAGGGATCTGCTGTGTCCGCCATCGGGCACAGCGTCGAAGCGCTCACCGTCGACACTGTGGCGGACGGTAAACCGGTCACTGCAGTCTTCGATCTGGGCGATCGTAGTTTGGTGTTGGCGGCAATGGGAGACGAACTCGTCACCACGGTGCGGTAGCGGTCAGATTTCCTGTAGTCGGGTTGGGGATCGAATTGTGACACGCACTACGCCCCACCCGGCTACCGACTCTGCGACCCGCAAATCAGCGAACGATTCGCCTGAGCCACGACGAGAAAGGAATGAAAATGCCGTCGACATCACTGCGCCGAACCATGACGGACGGACTGACCTTGAGAGCCATCTCGCCTGAGGGGCCGCCAACATCCGAAAATGTCACCGCCGCTCTCGTTGTTCGTTCGCTGCAGTTACTTCGCGACATCGACCCGGTCTTCGGTGTCGACCTCTATCAGTCGGTAGGCAACATTATCGAGGATCTGTACATTCGCCCGTGGTGAGCGATCCGAGCTTCCGTGTTCTCGCGGGGTGGGACGAGGCGGTTGCACCGACTGGTAGGGGTGAACGACTTCGATTGCTTTCTTTGCAGAGGGTTGCTCTGAGGGTGAGTACGAGCCGGACGGCAGCGGCCGGGACAGTTGATTCTGTTCTGGGAGATACTCTTTCGTCCGGCTCGTGTGCTATGTCCGGGGTGATGTCAGTATTCGCGGACAACGGTGCGGAAGTCGCCGTTGTTGATGCGCAGTTTCGTTCCTGCTCCGCCGTAGTAGCCGGCAGACAACATGATGTCGCCCAGGGTGGTGTCGATGGTGGGTGCGGTGAAGGTGACGTCGTTGCCGTCGAGGGTGGATGTTCCGGCTGTTGCGATGACTCGATCGACGTTGTCCAGGAATTCTTTCGCTTGCCCGGGCTCGGGAAAACGGGCGAGGAAGACGGCGTTGCTGTCAGTTTGTTCGGGCATGGTGGTGTCCTTCCACTGGATGTTGATTCCGATCGAGGTGTGACGGCCGTTGTGACGACGTCACTTCCGTTTGCGGTCGTGGGGGATGCTACGGTCCAAAAGTGCGCCGTGGTCGGGCGTGGCCAGGGACCCGTATTCGTTTGCGGCCAAGAAATATTCGGCGGAGTACGAAGTTGGCTGTGGTGCGCGCGATGGGGTGTGGGGCGCGCAGTGGTGGGCGGAGCGTGAATGGGCGGCTAGAGGATTCGGTCCTATGATGTAACTCTCAAACCGCCGGGTCTGGTTGCTCATGATTAACAGTTTGCCGTTTACTGGCATTGGTAGAACTTGGCATATCCCGTACCGCGGTAGAGGCGAAAAAAGTTTCGCTTCGAGGACATGGAAGGTTGCAGGACACATGACACGCACGTTGAAAGCCGTTGCTGCAACGAGTGTTCTCGCGTTGGCGACGGCTGGAGCCCTCCTGGCGGTCGGTACAGGAGCAGCCGCACCTGCGCGCACTGACCAGGGGAGCGGTGAACCGCCGCTCATCCATGTAGCCCCGACCCCTACTGGCCTGCCCGTCTCCCAGTGGCTTGCAGGTCTCGCGCAGTGCCCACCGGGTGAGGTGGACCCGCTGGATCCCTGCGCCGCCCTTGTGGATCTGAACCAGGGATCCTCTGGGGACTTCGAAATCGCCGTCCCGGCAGGCGAACACGGCCTCTCGGTGATGTACCCCGCGGGATAACACTGTCTTCAGCCCGGAGTCGGCGCCCCGCCGTCTCGCGGGCTCACTTCCCGCCGGAGGAGTGGACCGGTCGACCTACCCACACTGAATGGGTTGGTGCGACAGCAATCCCTGCTGCGTGGCGGCCTCGGAGAATCCCGAATCGGGTGCGGCCTTCGACTACCTGCAGTCCACTGAGGTCGGGGTGGATCGCGCTGCGGTCCAGAAGAATTGGTCGTCGTACCCAGGTACCGTCCTGTTCCCATGCCGAACGAACTTCGGGGTTGGCATAGTCGCGTGTTCCGATCCAATGCTCGTGATTCTGTGCGATCTCGGCTATCAACTCGGCTTCGCGCGATCCGGTCGGGAGGCCGACGAGGGTCGCTGTGGCGATCGCCTCGCACGTCCACCGGATAATCTTCGCCGACGCTCGGTCCCGCGTGGCTCGGATCGAGCGCCGACGCAGCATCGCCGGGTCCGCATTGCCCCATGCGACCCGTACCGGCCTGCCAAAGATCTCGGTGTCGTCAATGCGTGACTTCCGAGAGACATCGTTGGACAGGCGTCGCTGACCGGCACATAGCATCGAGACTGCTCGTAACTGTGCAACCTGAACGTATTTGGTGGCCCCGACGACCACACAAGAAAGGGGACCGACGGGGCCAGTTGGATGCCCTCGCTGTCTGAAGGCACCCTCTACCGCCACGATACTGCCGTCTCACTGTCTTGGCGAGGGCGTGGAGGACAGTCCGGCTGCGTCGGGGTGGGAGGATCTGACTCGAACATGGCATGAAAGATACGGAGTAAGAGGGTAGTTCGTGATCGAAGTCAGTTGATGCCCTAAAAACATGATGAGCCTGCGAACGAAGCCGACAAACAAACGGTGTGATGTGACAAAAGATAGTTGTCGCCGCCCTTCGGCGCGTTGAATCTGCTCCGTGGTGCCATTTCGATGGAGTGCCAGGCAATCCGTGCTTCTCGCACGGGAGACGGGGGCGGCACACCAGACAGCAGGTGTGTGAAGGGCACATTTCAAGTAACGGGATCCTGCTATGCCGAGACTGTTTCTCAGGGAGTCCCGCAGCGGGGGACTCCCCGCCAACGAAAAAGCTGCTGACCAGATCGCTAAACACATCGGCGATCTCCGCGACGGGCGACGAACAACTGGCCAGGCGTGGCTGCCGTACTTGTGCCAGGTGAGGGAGAACCGCGCTCTACCCGACAGGTTACTGCTGGCCAGCTTGACGGAGCCGATCGGACATTTCGATCAGTATCTCCATCGACTCGGTCGAAAGGCCCACGCAGGCTGACAGTAGGCGACTCAAACCGAAGCTGTGCAAATCGCGAACGATCGCGGACGTGTTTGCCTCGTCCGATGCGGAAGCGTCGGACGGGTGCGGGCCGAAGAAGAAGTCAGGCGCGACCCGGAAGTAGTCGGCGAGCGCGTCGATTACGAGGTATGACGGATTGACGCGTACCCCTGTGCGTAGTTGGGAGAGATACGGAGCGGACAGTGGACAACCGCGCCGGCGAATCTCCTTCGCCACATCATGATTAGTGAGTATGGCTTCCGAGCGTGAAAACAGAGCATTGAGGTGTGTGCGGAAAACGTGTGTCCCTGCGGCGTTCACGTACTTGCCTTAAGTAGTTCTGTCGGAAGCAAAATCGATCGCACATCGCAAATGAGTTGATCGGGTTTCCGAGGATGTGTGTGGGTGTGGAGCATCCAGTATTGTCCAGCAACTCGACGTTGGCCAGGCGATTGTCCCAAACAAATCCACTTGTTCCACACAAACCTTTTGTGAAACGAGTTCTGCCCGTGTACGAACCGCGGTGCCAGGTCTTTTGTCGCCACGACGATGATGCGTTCAGCGGCCTGAACACGGTGGGCGCAACCCAGCATTGCGGTAGCTGAAGCATTGCTATACGTTGCTGGAGAAGTGCTGGAAGTCCGAACGGCGGGCGCGGTCGTCTCGGTTGACGTCCGCTGAGGCACTCAGTACCCCCCGAATGGGCAAGAGAGGCGATGCGTGCGATGGCAGAGGCGAGAGTAGATTCGCGCACGGCTGTGGACTCGAAAAGTTCATGGGCAGTCAAGGGTGCGGGAGTCCCGTCCTTCGAGGCGGAGTTTCGGGTTCGCGGCAGTGATGTAGCTCCCGATCTGACACTGCGGTTCGACAGCGTCGCAAGGTTTTTGCAGGACGTGGCGACTGACGACCTGGCGGCGTCGAGTTTCGGATCGACAGATCCCTACTGGATCGTGCGCCGCACGATCATCGACGTGCTGGAGCCGATTACGTGGCCGGGTACCGTTTCGTTGGAGCGCTGGTGCTCGGGATTGTCGACGCGGTGGGCGAATATGCGTGTGCGTATCGTCGAGATACCTGAGGTCAATGCCTTCAACCCCGCGCCCCGTCGAGCTGGGGTGATCGAAACCGAATCCTTCTGGATCAATGTCAATGTTTCCGGGTTCCCAGCGCGGATCAGTGATGAAGGGTTTCGGCACCTCTCTGCCGGGGCGCCGGAGACAAGGCTGCGGTGGAAGTCGATGAATCCGGGAGCGCCTGCCGCACATCTCGGGACCGAAGCGATCCAGGAGCGAGAGCACGTTATCCGTGCTACCGACTTCGATCCTTTCGGGCATGTGAACAACAGCGCCTACTGGGCTGTCGTCGAGGATGAATTATCTGACCACCTGGACATCAGGACAGGCCCGCATCGCGCGGTGATCGAGTACCTCAAGCCTGTTACGCCGAACTCTCGAATCATGGTACGTCGCATACGTGTTGGGGATCGATTGAGTTTGTGGCTGTTGGTGAACGGCACCGTTGTGACGACTGTCGTTGTAACGAAATGCTGATCCGAACCGACAGAGAGATATGGATAACGTTGCACTGCAGTAGAAGTCGATCCTATAAGTCTGTTTCGTCCGGTTTGTGAACTCACGGGTGGACGAACACCGGCAGGTGGGATCCGGTGCATCGATGGATGACTGAGTTCGTGGTTGCTGGCGTCGAGGTGGTCGGCAGAAGTGGCACCGCGTCGCGAACCCGGCAGTGTCAGGCCTTGCGGCGGCAACCGCTTTCTATGTTGATCCGGATCGACTCGGTATATGAACAGTGTTGGGGCACAGAGTAAGTCGCTATCACGTGTCCGTTTCGTCCAATCTCAAGGTATGTCGTTCCCTGTCACGTGCGAAACGGGGCATTCGGGGGTCGGTAGAGGAGTGTGCAATATGCAGCAACCAAGTTTGAATCGTCGGCGCCTGCTGGGCTTGTCGGCGCTCATCCCTGCGGCGTCGTTGGGCTTGACGGGAACTGCCGGGGCGGCGCCGGCGCCGCCCGGGTTCCCGGTGCCGTTGCTGCCGCAGTTCGACCCCATTCCGTGGGCGCGTCAGGCTGCGCTCGTTCAGGCTCAATCGGCTTATACCTGGACGGAGGATCTGCCCTTTCTGACGGGAATCCCCGCGGCGTATTTCGTTCCGCTGGACTCTCTGCCGACCATCGAGTGGCTGATCGAGGGCCTCGATACCGTGCTCGAATGGGCAGTGAACTTGGTCGCCTCGATTATCCCTCAGTTCAACGCCGGTGCGACAGGAACATTGGCCGATACTCAAAACGACCTGCGGGCGAAGCAACAACGGTCGGCGGAGTTGAACGCGAGGTTCACCTCGCTGGGCAACGGCAAATACAACATGCTGGGGGACCGCACCTCGGACGCGTACGTGACGGCGACTGCGGAAGAAGCCGCTCAAGCGACGATGCTTCAATCCGAGGCGATGGATCTGTTTCAACAGATTCTCATCCTGTTGGGAAACCTGCGGACCAATGTGCAGGCATTGCTCGAGACGAATCAGAGCATCGGCAGTTTCGGCACGCACGACGGTTTGGCGAGGTACAACGCCATCTGGCAGACGATGCCGATACCTGGTGCCGCGGAGAACCTGCATGACGACAACTTCTTCGCGTACTTGCGGATCGCCGGTGCGAACACGAATGTCATCGAGCGTGTCGAGGGCATGTTGCCGGACAAGTTCCCTCTCACCGACGAGCAGTACAGAAAAGGGTTGGGCGCAGATGATTCGCTCGACGCGGCGATCGGTGCCGGAAGATTGTTCATCACGGACTACGCCGAGTTGGGGAAACTGGCGCCGGAGCATGCCACCTACAAGATCCTGACCGGCGACGGATACAACTCGGCACCCGTAGCAGTCTTCGCTATCGCGCCCGGCGGCACCAAACTACAACCGGTAGCCATCCAATGTGGTCAGGATCCGGCAACGGCTCCGATGTTCGTACGTCCCGCACCTGATGACCAGAAACACTACTGGGGCTGGCAGATGGCGAAAACGGTGGTGCAGACCGCCGACTTCAACCATCACGAGATGTTGGCTCATCTCGGTCGTGCCCATTTAGTCTCGGAAGCATTCGCACTCGCGACGAACCGGACGCTGGCACCGAATCACCCGTTGTCAGTTCTTCTCAAACCACACTACGAGGGCGACCTTTTCGTCAACTTCCTGGCAGCGACCATCATCTTGCCCCCGAATCTTTTCGCCGACATGATCCTCGCAGCTCCGCTTCCCGACATCTTGGATTCTGTCGGGCAGGACCGGCTCGACTGGCATTTCTACGAGCGTATGCCGCATCGTGATTTCGCGCGTCGCGGCGTCGACGATGCCAACGTGTTGTCCGAGTTCCCCTATCGTGATGACGCCCTATTGGTGTGGAGTGCCATCGAGGACTGGGTCGAGGACTACGTTCGGATCTATTACGAATCCGACAGCGACGTCCTCGGAGACACGGAGTTGGCAGCGTGGGTGCATGAAGTCTCCTCGATAGGCAAAATAAACGGGTTTCGGCCGATCACGTCCGTCGATCAGTTGATCGAGGTCATCACCATGGCCATCTACACCGCGAGCGCGTATCACGCGTCGGTGAACTACCCACAGGCCCATCTGATGACGTACGCCCCTGCCTCTGCCGGGATGATGTCGACTCCACCGCCGGCGACCGTCGAGGGCCACACCGAAGCGGACTGGATCAAGATGCTGCCCAACTTACTGACCTCGTTGGCGCAGTTCTATTTTCTCAACACTCTGGGAACGCTCTACTATCGCCCTCTGGGTGACTACCGGACGAATATTTTCCCATTTCCGCCGTCCTTCGGCGATCCGCGGGTCGCAGACAAAGACGGTCCGTTGCAACGCTTCCGAAGTTCGCTTCAGGATATCGAGGCCGAGATCCATCGACGAAATCAGTCCCGATGGCAACCGTACGAGTACCTGTTGCCCAGCAATATCCCGTCCAGCACCAATGTCTGAGTTCGTTTCTCGATCCAACTTTGAGGATGTATGACATGCCGGTAGTGTCCCGTCGTTTCACGTGCGCTGCAGTTGTCAGTGTTGCCGTTGCACTCGTGGTGGCGACGCCTTCGACTGCGACAGCGCAAGGTTCGCTCGATACGAGTTCCTCTCCTGCGCTCGACGAACCGTATGTCGGCGGCCCGGAAGGCGAACTGTTCATTCCGGAGGTCGACAATGACACGGTCGCGGTCATGGACACGGCGACGAACACCATCACAGAGCGAATTCCGCTGGATGTTCCTGTAGGACCGTCACATCCGGCTGTCTTGGCGAAGACGCCGGACGGCAGCAAGATCTACACCGACAATTTCGGATTGTTGTCACCGTCGATATCGATCATCGATCGCACGAACGACACCACAGTCACCATGCCGGTCGAGTCGGTCCCGTTGGGAATCTTCACATCTGGCGACGGGAAAGAGATCTACATTCCCGAGATGGGGTTTGTGGTAGAGGTTCTCGACGTCGCCACCGATACGATTGTCCGGCGGTTGCGTTTCGATGATATTCCGGCAGGCGCTATGGCAGGTCCCGACGGGCTGATGTACGTCGGGTTCGTGAGCGGGTTGATCGGTGCCTACGATCCCGTCACCGGAGCGACGGTCAAGCCGCCGATCTGGGCGGGCGGACTGGCAACGTTCTGGTACAGCTTCACCCAGGACGGGAAGAAACTGTATACGGACACGGTCAATTCGATCGGCGTCATCGACGTCGAGAAATGGGAGTTGACAAAAACGATAGCGAGCGAGGAGAACGGAGTCGGAGGGTTGATGAACCCGGGCGCCTTCACGTCCGAAATTTCCCCTGACGGGCGAAAGCTGTACGTGACACGTTTCGGTAAGAACGGTGTGATGGTCTTCGACACCACCGACGACAAACTCCTCGGCGTCATTCCCACAACCGGGGATGTGATCGGACTGACGTTCAGTGCCGATGGGTCACGTGGATACATCTCCGATTCGGGCCCGACGTCCCGTAATGTTCCCGGCCCGATTGGCGAGGCAATCACGTTCATGAATCTGATCACGATTGGTTTCCTCGGCCCCGGCACGCTGATCACGTTCGATCCGGACACTGATCACATCCTCGACACCACCGCCACTGCCCCCGGCCCCGGCATTCCAGCGTGGGTGCCGCACCTTGACTGAACCCCGAAATTCCGCAGATCTCGCTTGCGAAACTCCGTGATCGGCACGCCCCCACGCCGGATCACGCACACCAATCCGCACTACCCATAGAAACGACACCCCATGCCATCGAAGAAGACCCAACGATCGACGGTGACCCGTCTGTTGGCGGCCGCCGTGACGGTCGGTGCAATCCTGACTTTTCCTGTTGCCGCACAAGCCAACCCGTCGATATCAGGAAGCACGAGCGGTCCGGACGGACTGATCTGGATGCCGAACTACGGCGCGAATTCGGTAGTCGGGTTCGATCCGGACACCCTCGACAAGGTCAAGGAGATCCCTTCCGTCGGTGATCACCCGCTGGTGATCAAGATGTTGCCGGATCAGTCCAGAATGTTCGTGGGAAACTTCGGGCCGTTGAGTTGGAACGTGTCGGTGATCGACATGAAAACGGAATCGGTGATCAGCCGCATCCCAACTCTCGGACCGGCATACGCCGTCTCGATTCTCTCGCACGACGGGCGATACCTGTTCGTACCGACCGGGGCATCGGTAGTGCACGTGATCGACACCCAGTCGCTGCAGATCGTGCGGACGTTGCCCATCGCGTTGCCGCCTGCGCCGGCGCACCTTGAGTTGTCTCCCGACGATTCGACGATGTACGCGTTCTCCACCGCAGGAACCATCACGAAGTACGACGCCGTCACCGGGGCACCGTTGGCGCCGCCACTGTTTTTGGGTGGGTTTGTGCCAGGTTGGGGGGCAGTCAGCGCCGACGGCAACACCATCTATGCAGTCAACTTCTTCTCTGGCTTGACCACCATCGACGCACGGAGCTGGACCGTGAGAAAGGTGCTGCCGATGGAGCTGACCGACGGCCCCCTCTCGGCGACATTGAGTCCGGACGGGAAAGAACTGTGGCTGTGCAACTACTTCGGCAAAGAAATCATCGTCATCGACACCGAGACGGGAGAGCCGAACCGGACGATCCCAACCGAGAACACGCCCGTGTACGTGGGGTTCTCGGCGGAGGGCGACAAGACTTACGTCAGTTCCGTTGACGGGACCTCAGGAGTTTTGGGCAATGTACCCGAACTTCCTTTCCTCCATGACGCCGTCGACGCATACGGATTGTTGAACGCGTACGCGGCGGCGCCGTTGAATCTCGACACGGTCTTGACCGCCTACGACACCGATACCTTCACCGAGATCGATTCGACCACGCTCAAGGGAGCACTAGTGGCCGGCGTTTATCCCGGCTGACCTCGCGAGCCATGCGACTGACAGCCGTCCGGCCACCACATTCCCACCGATGTGCTGATGAGGGCTGTTGCTGCGAGCGGGCTTCGGTGAACAAATGCAGGGTGGTGCGGGCCTGGCCGAGCAGAGAACTCAATGCCGAACGGATTCGACCACTGCCCGCGCATGGTCGACGAGCCGAACTGCCAAGCGGGTGAGCCTGACTCGCACGAGGTGCACGCCAGGTATCCCATTTTTTGCACGCCGGAGACTGTTGTCAGGAAGCTGAGAGTCATGGAGTCATTTGAGAGGCCCATTGTCGAGTAGAGGCTGACGTCCGGCCAGGTTGCGGCGATGTTCGGTGTCAATTCGGGCACTGTCGTGCGATGGGCACGCGCCGGCAAGATCGGCACGATGACGACGTCGGGCGGGCATCGGCGCTACCGGTTGAGCGAGGTTCGGGAGCTTCTGCGCGAGTTGGAGAGTAGCGGTTCCGACAGTGTGATCGGAGTCGGCCGTGTTGTGCCACGATCGGCTTGAGATCCCGCCAGCGCAATGGTTTCACGTTGTCGGTTACTTCGGGAGAGCTTTCGGCTAGCGGTGACCGAAAGCGCGTGAACCGCGTGTTTGCGTGCTCGGAGGCGAGGCGCGGCGCTCATGTTCACAGGGCCCGGCATGTATGCGAGAAATTCGTGGTCAACGAGAAGGAAGGGATAGACAGGGGTAAGTGAGCAGTACCATTATCTGGGGCGGAACTCCTGAACGCGTCGGTGATCATGTTGACCTTGTTGAGCACTTGACTGTTTGTCGGATGCGTGACGAATTCCCCATTCCTCCCCCCGGGAGGATCAATAATTGCAATCGAATGGGCGCCAGTAGTGGTACCCGGACAAGGAGTCTCGCGTGTCGAGCACAGAAGTTTTTCAGGCTGTTGTTGTCAAACCGTTGTTCACCCTGCCGGTGGAAATGTTGCGAATCGTCCAGCAAGTGGTCGGAGTCGTTCATTTCTAGCTCACTCAACACGCCGAAGGCTTCGGCTGGGATGCATGGCTTTCCGCGCGATCGTATCCTTTCCTTGGTAGGTTGTTGTGAGCACTGATCGCATCATCTTCTCCCGCCCCTATCGGGCATCGAACGAATTGTCGAATCTGGCAACGGTTCTGGAGTCCGATCACATTCACGGTGACGGACGTTTCACCAAGTCCGCGACTGCAGCACTCAAAGCGATCACCGGATCCACGCATGCTCTGCTGACCACCTCGTGCACGCACGCACTCGAATTGGGTGCGCTGCTACTCGAATTGGGCCCGGGCGACGAGGTAATAGTTCCGAGCTTCGCGTTCAGTTCGGCGGCAACCGCCGTCGCGTTGCGCGGTGCCATTGTTGTTTTCGTCGACATCGATCCGAGTACCGGCAATATCGATCCCGACTGCGTCGCAGCGGCAATCACGGAACGAACGAAAGCAGTACTGGTCATGCATTACGGCGGAGTCGCCGCCGACATGGAACCCCTCCTCGACCTCGCGGAACTCCACGGCGTCGCGTTGATCGAAGACAACGCTCACGGGCTCGGCGGAAAGTGGCGCGGGCGGGCGCTCGGCACCATCGGAACTATCGGTACGCAGAGTTTTCACGACACCAAGAACGTTCACTGCGGCGAGGGTGGCGCGCTGTTGCTCTCCGACGATCAACTGATGACCCGCGCCGAAATCATCCGTGAGAAGGGGACCGACCGTGCGCGTTTCCTGCGCGGCCAGGTCGACAAGTATTCGTGGCAGGACATCGGGTCGAGCTATCTGCCCAGTGAACTCAATGCCGCTGTCCTCGACGCACAACTCTCGGAGTTCGACGCGATTCAGGCGGCCAGGCATCGCGTCTGGGATGCCTACAGCGTGAGTCTGGGCGAGTGGGCGTCCGAGAACGGTGTCGTTCCCATGGCGGTTCCCGAAGATCGCGAGCACACCGCGCACCTGTTCTATCTCAAGATGCCTACCGAAGAGAGCCGCGACGGCTTGATTCGGCATCTCGCCTCCGACGGAATCGTGGCGCCGTTCCACTACATTCCGCTCGATACGAGTGCGGCCGGTGTGCGCTACGGACGAACACCGGAGCCGTGTGTGCGTAGCGCCGAGTTCTCCGCGTCGATCCTTCGGCTCCCGCTGTGGCCCATGCTCACGTCCGAACAACAGGAACGGGTCATCGGTTCGGTCCTCGAGTACAAGGGCATCTGAACAAAGAACCGCTAGAATAGGCGAGGGAATCTTTCCGAACGATCATTGTCTGCGGGAATGCCGCAGTGGTTCTTCTCCTCGACGTCGCTAGAGTTCGTGAGACCGCGACGGGCGCAAAGGGAAAAGTCCTTTGCTGTTCTAGTGTCGGGGAGGGCTGAAGTCCCGATATTCGGGTGGGCGAACTCAGTTACCGCGTACGGAAGGTAGGCGGGGGCTCCTCGGAGCCGGCTTACGCGAAGCTTGTGCACGCGGCGCGTGAACTGTCCGGTTCCTCTGAGTGCGTGGGAGCACGGGCGGCGCCGTCAACTTCGTCCCACCTAGTGGCCGCCGGGTCTGGAGGACCCACCGAGAGCTGCGGGCGGTCCTCCGCAGCGATCACTTGCCACCCGATGGTTCCGTTTTCCCTTTGCGTTTCGCCTGGTGCATAACAGCGTCTGCGATCTCAAGCAGCGTCTCCATACCGTGATCCGGAGCGTCGGGTGTACCGCCGAACGGTGCTAAGGCATTCACCGACTCGCGCGGCTGCACCGTCTGTGCTCGGACTGTCACGAACGCGTCGCCGAAGATTGGACTATTTCTTGGAGCACAGGCAACGGTTGTGGAGTTGATTTCGGTGAACTGCGTGCGGAGTTCCGGGGCTGGCGCACTTTTGTCGCGCGCCGTAAACCGCTCAGCGTCAACCGGATTCTGTGCGAGCGAGACCATGCAGGTCCTCAGTCTCGGATCGCCCTTCCTCGTGGCCGGTAGGTAAAGGGCGATCACCAATGGCGTTGTAAAGAGTGAAGGTCAATTCTTTCGCGTTAATCAGCCGCGGACGACTCGGAGGAGGGCCGCTTCGATCTCGGTTGGCGGTCTTCCGGCGTATTCGCGGTAAACGGCACGAGTGCAGGTTGCAGCGTGGTACGGCCCGATGGTCGGGGTCGGGGTCGGGGTCGGGGTCGGAGCCATCGACCCGAACTTTCACACACGCGACCAGCGTATTCCACTCCTCGGGAATTTTGGAAGCGATTATCGGGGTCCCGATTGGCGTACGCAGAGAGCAATACTAGCGCTCAAGTTACGGTGACTCTGGTCGTTAGAAGTGCCTGTCGTCGTTTGAGAAGGCTCAGTCGCCAGCCCCACAGAGTTCGGACCCATCGCCATGTTCGCATATTCTTCGATTACGACCGCTTCGTGGCGCTGGTTCTCACACCCGCGGAAGTCATTGGAGTCCAAGGCAAGTCGCACTCGGGTTCCGACGGCGATCATAGGCGGGGCTGTGGTGTCCTTATCGGTCATATCTGATTCGCGCAGAGCAATTATGTCGCAATCGCGTCGCGGCGTGACTCTCTCAGCGGCGCCCCGATCACGGCGCCCATAGGAGGGGGCATCGCATGCAGCGACCGACGACGTCTGGGCGATGAAATCAGACCAAGCGATCATCGACCCATGTGGTGCTTCTCGTTCACAGTGCTCATCGGGAGGGGATGGTCGAGCCGAAAGATTCGGCGTTGTTGTGGCGGGCACGGTGAGCGTCGAGGAGTGTGCGTCGTAGTGGATTGTGTGTGTGGGGAAGCCAGTGTGCCTGCAGTGGCGCGAGCGGTGCCGGAGAAGCGGTGATGACTGCGACTTGTCCGCGATGATAGAGGCCGGGGGCGGCCGTGACGAGTGCGTAGTAAGGGGTTCCGATGACCGCAGCGGTCGGAGTGATGCCTTGGAAGTTTGCTGTCGCGGTGGAAGGTTCGAGCCCCGCTTGGTGACAGATCGCGACTAGGAAATGCGCATGGGGGCTGTTGACGTCGCGGGGAAGTATGAGGGTGTCGTTGGCGAGTTCGCTGAAAGCGATGCCGTCGCAGTCGGCAAGGCGGTGCTCGCGGGCAAGTGCGACGGTGATGGGAGTTCGTGCGATGACCGTCGACGCCAGATGGTCGTCGTCGGCTCTGCTTCGGGTCAGTGCGATGTCGGCTCGGCCGCTGCGCAGTTCGGTGTGGAGTTCTTCGAATGCGATCTGCCGCAGGACGATCGCTGTTTCAGGTAGAACCTCCACTGCGGTGATGCTGAGGTCGGCGAGGTCATCGGCGATGACCTCGGAGGTGAACGCTACTGTCAGCGGCTGCTTTTGTGATGTCTGGGCGGCGTGGATTCGTCGAGTGAGCGCGGATGCTGCATCCAGAAGGGGTGCGGCTCCCTCGCGGAGGACGATACCCGACGAGGTGAGTTCGAGGCGTTTTCCTGCTCTCGTGAACAGGTTAACCCCGAGGTCCCGTTCGAGGGATTTGATCGACGCACTCACCGCTTGCTGTGTGAGGTAGAGCTCGCTCGCCGCCCTGGTGATGTTCAGATGCTTGGCAACTGTCGCGAACTGCGTGACTCGATGCAGGTCAAGCGGTGAGCGCGATGCCGGCCCAGGAGCGAGCAGTGCTGCCGATTCGGCAACTGGACGCCGTTCTGTTGTCGAGTCCAACGCTGTCACCGCCCTGTCTTTTTGTCGTATGAGAGGTGGCTAACTCTAAGGTAACTAGCGAGATATAGATAGAAGGTCTGGGCGTTCAAATGCGTTCGACGTCATCATGGGTGACCACCTACGACACGGACTGTCGTCGTTCCGGTCGTGGGTGACGTCGATGGGCATTGAATACAGAAACTTGCCGCCAGAACGGGATGCACAGCGAAAGGTTGTTTGGGCTATTGTCCGATTCGATGGGGCGTCTGCGGGCTGATGGGGGCGCACACGAGCAGCACGCAGCCAGGAGGCGCTGCGGACAGCGGCGAGCGTGCCGCTTCGTCGGAGTTCGGACCGAGCCCGAGTGCATGGGAGGAGATGTCGATGTCGAACAGACCGTCCGGGTCGAGGTCGAGATTCATCTGCGGGACGTACGGCGGAACCATAAGGCCCTCCTGGGGCAGCGCCGCGCTCAACGCATTGAAAAAATTCGAGTACAGCTCGCTGGCGAGTGAGGCGCTCAATACAGTGCTGGGATCCGGCGAAACGTCACCGAGAAGACCTGTCCATGTGACCTGGAGTCCTAAGCTCGGGATGATGAAGTTGTTCTGCTGCAGGAAGCCGACCATGGCGTATCCGTCGTCGGGAAGGCCCGCCATCGGTGCGACGTCTGTTGTCTTCGTCGATGGAACGCTGGGGCCCGTGCAGGGTGTCTTGTTCAGCCAGAACAGAAATCCGTAACACGGGTTGGAGGCGGAAGGTTCGCGCAGCGCGGCGATGTAGTCCGCTGAGATCACCTCACGTCCATTCCAGGACCCGTTGTTCGCCATCAGCATTCCCAGCCGCGCGAAATCGTTGGGCGGCAAGAACAACAGCGCGAATCCGTAGGTGTGCCCAGTTCGATCGCGGGCCCAGTAATAGTCGTTCGGAGCAATCCCGATCGGATCGAACAATTCTCTTTGTGCGAAGCTCTGCAAGTCCTCTCCGACCGCATTTTGCAGTACGTACCCGAGCAGGTCTGGACCGAGTTGTGAGTATTGGAATCTTTCGCCTTGAGGATGAAGGATCGGCGCGTCGAGCGCAGTCTTCGGCGCATTGACCGTCATATCAAGGAGGCTGGGAAACGCCTCTGACAGGATTGCTTGGTCGAGACCCGAGCTTTGCGTCAGCAGGCTTCGAACCGTGATCGCTCGGTGCGCAGTGTCACCTTCGTCCTCGGGCAAGTAGTTGCCGATGGGTGCTTCGACGTCGAGAAGCCCGTGGGTCACCGCAACACCGGCGATCATCGAAACGACGCTTTTGGTGCCACTCATCAGGTTTCCTGGGATGTTTCCGGATATGTCGTTGAACGGGCCCTCGCCGACGAGGCAGTTGTACCGAAAAACCTGGATGTTGGTGCGCATACGCGAGGTGGCGAAGTCGATTGCGCGTTGTAATGCAGCTCCGTCCATCTCCACTTGCTCTGGGCGGGCATGCTCGAACCCGTCGGGCGCCGACGGGGGCGCCGAACATTCATGTCTGGTCGCAGTCGAGGGTTCGCTATCGGCGGTGGCGAGCGCCGGCGCCACGCCCGTCCCGAACACTGCGCCCGCGAGGAAAAGAGCTCCTACTGTCTGCCGAAGATATGACAAGCCGAACACCGCTTCCTTGATGACGTGAATCACACTCGCTGACGGGAGTACTGTCTACCACAGATATACCGAACGGTAAATCCGATATTGAGGATCGGCAGAAAGTCAGTAGAGTCGCGAGTGATGAACGCCACCACCAACGAGCGGAGTCCGGCGCCCCGTCGCCATGGACGCACTCAGATTGCCGTCGTCGACATACTTGTCGCTGCCACTACCGTCTTCGCGAACGAGGGGTTCGATGCTGCAACGGTAAATAGGCTCGCCGCTGTCGCGGGCACCACCAAACCCACGCTCTACAAGCACTTCACCGACAAGCAAGGACTCTTCAACGCCTGTCTCGACCGTGAACTCCGTCATGCGGAGACCTTTCTTTTTCGAGCCTACGATTCGGCGACGGATCTCTCCAACCGCAGCGAGATTCGCGCTCATGTGCAAGCGTTCTTCGACTACGCCGACCAACGCCCCGACGGCTTTCGGCTGATGTTCGATACCGGCGGCCCGCTCGGACGGCACACCGAATTTATCGATACCGTCGTCGAACGTAATGCCATCCGGATCTGCCAAACGCTCGTCGCTGCAGGACATCACGATGCGAACGCTCGCGCCCGTGAGATTGCCGCATACTCCGTCGGCGCATGCATCTACGGAGCCCGGCAATCGATACTCACCGAGGAGCCAGGCAACGACATCAGAGGTCAACTGGCATCAGAATTCGTCTTCAGTGGGATCGTGGGAGCGGTAGCACATTTGCTGGAGCCGAAGCCTTAGCTCGGGACGTAGTCAGGGTTGAGCCTTGCCCTCTTGGGCCAACGACGCCTGTGACGGGTATGAGCGTCACAACGGTGAAACTTTGCGCCAGGGTTCGCCGAGCGAACCGTCGTGGGTCAAATCGGCTGAGTGAACGGTCCGGGCCGAGTCTCCAGAAGTGCATTGCGGGGTTGGGAGATGGTGTGCGGCAGCCAGATTGCTTGCATCGGTACCTTGGGGGCGTCGGTCAAGCTCTTTACGACGACCCTTCCTTCGAGTGCTGGGCCGGGCGTGGCGGTGACCAGGGCTACGTAGTCGTTTCCCGCGACGGCTGTGACCGGTGGTGTTCCTTGAATGGGGTTCACGGTGTGTGTGGGTTCGAATCCTGCCCGACGGCACGATGAAATGAGGAAGTCGGTATAGAAGGAATGCATGGGCGGTGCCCAGACGATCAAGGTGTAATCCGCGATGTCCGCAAGCGCGAGGTCCGGACGTTCTGCGAGCGGATGTGATGCGTCGACAGCAATGCGGAGTTCGTTGTATCCGAGGACAGCGGCAGCAAGATCGGACGGTGTACTCACGCCCCGGCGCAGTCCGACGTCCACTGTGTGATCGAACAATCCTCGTTCGATGTCATCGAGGAACATTTGTCGCACCGTGATGGAAACTTCCGGCGAGGCAAGGCGAACCGGTGTGATCAGATGGAAGGCTTCTTCGGCGGTGATAGCGGGAGTATGCGCTACGACGAACGCTGGTACCCGCTCGTGTGCGGCTTGGCGCGTAGCTGTGGCGAGCGCTTCCGCTGCGGCGAGCAAAGTGGGTGCTCCTTCTCGAAGCTTGTGTCCGGCGGGGGTGAGGACGAGGCTGCGGCCGTGAGGGGCGAAAAGTGCTGTGCCGATCTGCTTCTCGAGTTGACGCATCGCCGCACTCATCGCTTGTTGTGTCATGAACAACGAATGTGCTGCCCGGGTGAGGCTTCCGCTGTCGGCAACGGCGACGAATTGCGAGAGACGACGAAAATCGATCGAACTTGCGGCACGGGCAGTTTCTGATGGATCGTCGATGTCACTCACGTACCACTCCTTCGATTCCAGGTAAGCACAAGCAATAGTTGTCGAAACACCAATAAGCGATGCTTTTGGCTTGTGCGTACTCACTGTAGCGTGAACTGGACTCGACGCCTGGAGTCATGACCCAGCGCGGTTGGGTCGGCCTGCATCGCGACATCTCGTGACGGCGACTGTAGGTATTCAGTAAATTATCAGCGATCTTACTTTGAAGTAAGATAGCGTGTGGCGGTCAGGATGATCTCTTCGCGTACACACGACCTCGAAGGACGGGACCAGATATGTCGAATTCGTTGCAGGGCAAGTCCGCGATTGTGGCCGGAGGTGCCAAGAACCTCGGCGGCTTGATCAGTACGACGTTGGCCGGGCAGGGTGTCAATGTTGCAGTGCACTACAACAGTGGCAGCAGTGAAGCGGACGCCGACAGGACTATCGCCGCAGTCGAGGCCGCAGGCGCCAAAGCGGTCAAGGTTCAGGCGGATCTGACACAGGTGTCGAACGTGGAGAAGTTGTTCGACACCGCGATCGATGCTTTCGGCAGCGTTGACATCGCGGTGAACACCGCAGGTAAGGTTCTGCGCAAGCCGATCCTGGAAACCTCTGAAGCAGAGTATGACTCGATGCTCGATATCAACGCGAAAGCTGCCTATTTCTTCATCAAGGAGGCTGGCAAACGGCTCAACGACGACGGTAAGATCATCACGATCGTAACCGCGTTGTTGGCGGCGTTCACCGACGGCTACTCGACGTACGCAGGTGGTAAGAGCCCGGTCGAGCACTTCACCCGTGCTGCGTCCAAAGAGTTCGGCGCCCGCGGAATCTCGGTGAACAGCATTGCCCCCGGCCCGATGGACACCCCCTTCTTCTACGGTCAGGAAACGCCGGAGCGAGTGGAGTTCCACAAGTCACAGGCAATGAAGAATCAGCTCACGCAGATCGAAGACATCGCGCCGATCGTCCGGTTCCTCGCTGACGAGGGATGGTGGATCACCGGTCAGACTCTCTTCGCCAACGGCGGCTACACCACCC
The DNA here is from genome assembly GCF_040546695.1 of Rhodococcus sp. OAS809. Taxonomy (NCBI): domain Bacteria; kingdom Bacillati; phylum Actinomycetota; class Actinomycetes; order Mycobacteriales; family Nocardiaceae; genus Rhodococcus; species Rhodococcus sp. OAS809. The sequence goes on from NZ_JBEPOI010000001.1 coordinate 391,287, forward strand.
GCTGACTTGGATCCGAATATCCAACAGGCCCAGGACAGGGCCAGGGAAGGCGTAATCCGATGACCGAGACAGTGTCCGCTCCTATTGCTCGCTTGATCGATGCCACCAACGCGGGTGATGTCGAGTGTTTTCTCGATGCCTTCACTTTCGACGGCATAGTCGACGACTGGGGCCGCGAATTTACCGGGCGAGACGAGATCCGGGCATGGAGTGATGCCGAGTTCCTTGGCAAGCAAGTCACTTTGGAGGTCCGAGATGTCGCTGTCACGGGCTCCGGGGTGGTCCTCGTCGCGCAAGTGGGCGGCAATGGATTTAACGGACCGAGCACCTTCACCTTCACTGCCGATGCAAACAAGGTGTTGAAGATGAGCATTCGGGCCTGAGGGCGCACACGACATATTCGGGGACGGTTGTTCCACTGTGTGACAGTTCGCCCTGCACCTCTCGATGCGTGCACGTAGACGCTCACCGAAAGGGCCGTTGCGTTAGTGTCCTGGCCACCCAAAGGGCGGCCAGGACACTAACGTTTCATTCGTGTTGATGACCGTAACATGCTGTAGTTAAAGGATTTTCGGCGATCTCGCGCAATGTGTGTCACAGTGTGACCATGCGAACTATGGTGATAATTTCTGTGGGCATTCTACTAGCTTTGGTCTTCCTGGCGGCCGGAGCACGAAGCCCCGCAATTGGCGTGCGCCGGGCAGCAGGTGCATTTGTGGGTATGTGGGCGATCACGACGATCGCAAACATGGCATGGGGCGTACACGAGGGTTACTCCGCGGCTGAGGAACTTCCGATCCTGGTGGCCAACTTCCTTCCCGCATCTGTCGTCGCGGCCGTAGGTGGCCTCGTGCTCGGCCGCGACGACCGATAGCTGCCCAAGCTGGAATCGGCGCGCACGCTCAGCTCAGCGGATGCGAATCACAACGCCTACCTTCACTTCCCACAGTTCCCCGCGGGCGTCTGATGGTCATACTGAAACCCGGGTCGCGATCGAGATAGTAGCGGTACGGCGGTGTCGGGCTCGCATTCGGAGAGGACCCGACCACATTCCAGTTTTCACAGATATATGCGCAATTCCCGGAACTGCAACAATTTTGGGGCGAGCGTCTGGCATCAACGGTGTCGAGAGCGCGGGACGGCCCGAACACAAATGAACGGACCCCCGGATTACGCCTTGACCCGTTGCGCCCTCGAGTCGGCCGCCGATCAGGAATACCGACGAGGGCGGGCGTACTTCTCCGCAGAAGACGAACGACGGAATAGGACAACAATGAGTACCGACGATTTATGCAGTGGGCAGGCGGAGGGTATGCGGTCGCGTCTGATCGCTATGACCGGCCGCGACCCGAGTGAGCAAGGGCGTGCTTCGTCTCCGTTGGAGTTGTTGTTCGACTTGACGTTCGTGGTCGCGGTCGGCACTGCCGCGTCGCAATTCGCCGAGATGCTCTCGGCAGGACATGTGTTCTCGGCGACGGCGGCCTTTGTTCTGGCGATGTTTGCAATCTGCGTGGCCTGGATCAGCTTCAGTTGGTTCGGATCAGCATTCGACACCGATGACTGGCTGTACCGCACTCTGACGATGATTCAGATGATCGGCGTTGTGGTGTTCGCGTTGGGAATCCCGCCGATGTTCCACTCCGTCGAGGTCGGAGAACACCTCGAAATGCGTCTCATGGTCGTGGGTTACGTGGTGATGCGGTTGGCGATGGTGCTCCAATGGTGGCGTGCTGCTCGCTCGTCAACCGAGTACAGAGTCACTGCATGGGCAAACATCCGGTGGATAGTGATTGCTCAGGTTGGTTGGGTGGTTGTCGCCTTCACCGGACTGCCGAACGGTGTCCTCATTCCTCTGCTTTTCGTGATCGGTTCCCTGGAACTCTTGTTGCCCGTAATCGCTCAAGGTGCTGCGGGCGGCACGCCCTGGCATCCGCATCATGTCGCGGAAAGGTACGGACTGTTTGCCATCATCACTCTCGGCGAGGGCGTCGTCGGCACTGTCGCGTCGTCGGCGGGATTGCTGGGGGGATCGGACGGGATGACATGGACCGTAAATACCATCGCCGTTGTGGTGGCGGGGGTCGGCCTTACCTTCGGCTTGTGGTGGGCGTATTTCATCACACCGTTCGGAGAGATGCTCGAGCGTCGACGCGGGCGCGGTTATCTGTTCGGATACGGCCACATCCCGCTGTTCATCGGGACGGCGGGGGCTGGGGCGGGCCTGCACGTTGCTGGCTTGTACCTCGAGCATCACAGCGTTCTCGGCGGGGTGGCGGTGGTGCTTTCGCTGGCGGTGCCCGTTGCCTTGTACCTGGCGATCGTGTACTCGTTGCACGCGGCGTTGATGTCGTCGGGGGATCGTCTCCACCTCATATTGATTGCGACTACGGCGGTAGTTCTCGTCTCGGCGGTCGCAGTTGCGGTGATCGGAGCGCCGTTTGCGATGTCACTGATGTTGATAATGCTGGCGCCATTTGTGACGGTGATCGGGTATGAGACTGTTGGACGCGAGCGTCAGGTCGAGATGCTCGCTGCCCTCCGTGTTAAGGACGTTGCTTAGTAGATAGGGTGCGAAAAGTGGGCTACGTCCTGTAAGTAGTTCTGTCGCAAGCAAGTTGATCACACAGGGTTTCGATGTGGGTTGAGTGGGTTTCCGGCGTGTGGTGGACGATCCGGTACTGTTGAGCAACTCGCTGTTGAACAGAAGGCTGGTCTAGGCAAAAGTTCGGTTGCAACCGATGCACGGTAGAAGTTCTACCGCATCAACAGGGTCAGAGAAGTCGACCCCCGGGGTGCGAGTCCCCATCTGGGGTGACAATGGCTGCGGGATGATCTGCCGTGGAATCGATTTGATCGAGGACGGCGCGAGCGTGGTGGGGGAGACAACGAGCGCTGGCTCCCCCACCCGGTGGAGGATTTCCGTCGGTGCAGCCTTGTTGGTTCGCCTGGGGCGGACTAGGAGGCAGGAAGCTGTTCGACGTATGCAAGGACTTGGAACGGGTCCAGTGATTCTGTCACTTCCACCAATTTTCCGTTCCGAAGTTTGAACATGATGAGGTAGTTGTTGTTATACGTTGCTTTTCCCGGCCCTGTGCCGTGGGTGGTGGCTTCGACGACTACTCGGTCGTCTTCCGCGGTGATGGTGAGTACGTCGAATCGGAAGTCGGTGAACGGCTTGAGGAATCCTTCGAGGAGTGCTTTGGTTCCGGCCTTGTCGTTTCGGCCGCCGTACTGGAAGCGGTCTGGCCGGTTCGGTAGCGTCCACGATCCTTCATCGTCGATGAGATCGAAGAGGGCGGGAAAGTTGCGTTCGCTGATGTAGGCGCATGCGTTCAAAACGATTTCTTTGTTCTTGTCGGTGGACACGGGAATACCTCCTGGATTGGACGAGTCGGTAGTAGCGATTGGAGTCTTGGCCGAATGGCTGAATAGGTCGCCTCGAATCGGTGGCGCTATTGTTTGAGGGAGATCAGGCGGATCTAGGTATCTCGGTCAGATCTCCGTTGATTCCATTCTTTGGCAGAATGTTTCGCTAAATGTGAGTGTGGCGGACGGGGTCACGTTGGAGGGCGTTTCGGCAAAGGCGCGGATCCTTTCTCGTGCTTCTGGTGAGGCAAAATAGCGGGCGGTGAGGGCCTGCATCTGCTCGAACTGGTCTGACAAGATTTCCGCCGGCGGGGATAGAAGTTGTTTGACGCCGGTGAGGGCCTGGGGCGCGCCGAGTTGGAGGGAATCGGTGAGCTCGGTGACTGTGCTGTCGAGATGTGTTTCCGAGACCACCGCACTGACCAGGCCGATGTTTGCTGCATAGCGCGCGTCGAATGTTTCTCCGGTCAAGAACAGCCGGTGCAGTGCTGAGGGCTGTACACGCAGCCGCAGCGGTATTGAGATCATCGACGGGATTACTCCGATCCGTACCTCAGGGAATGCGAAGGTGACGGTGTCTGCTGCGATCGCGAAGTCGCAGGCGGCGATGAGTCCGATGCCTCCGGCGCGGGCGGGGCCAGTGAGGCGAGCAACCACTGGTTTCTCCGACGTCATCAGATTGTGGAGGAGTGCGGCGAGTTCCTCAGCGGATCTGGTGGTGTCCGCATTGCGGGCCTCTTTCAGGTCGGCGCCGGCGCAGAACGTCGGTCCGGTGTGGGCCAATACGATCGCGCGTGTCGATTTGTCGGCGAGCGCTTTCTCGAGAAGTTGAAGCAACTGTGTTCGGAGCGGTGCGGACAGTGCGTTGCGGTTGTGTGGTGAGTCGAGTGTGATTGTGGAGACTCCGCGATCGACGGTGAGGTGCGCTAGGCGGGTGGTGGTGTGGAGAGTGTGCATACCCTTCACACCGCTTCGGTGGCAATGAGGTTGGCCGGTGTCTGTGCCTCGAGCGGCGGCAACAACGCGGTGGGGATGTCGAGGTGTTTGGCGCGCAGGTACTCTCCAAGCCCTTTGCCCTGGGAGTCGAGGTCGAGGTTGGCGGCCACCCCGCGCCCGAGCAGCCCCACGATGGTCACTCCGCAGGCACGTAGATGCGGCAGCTCCCACATTCGCAGGTTGCAGTCCGCTGCCTCAGGGATCATGTCGCGCAGGGTGTCTTCGGTCCACCACGAGCGAAGCCATCGGTGGGCGTCGTCGCTGCGGGCCCACACACCCAGTGTCGCGTTGCCTGCCTTGTCTCCGGATCGGGCACCGAGAACAGTGCCCAGCGGAAGTCGGGCTGTCGGGCCGGGGATGGGCTCTACTGGTGTCGAGGTCGGCGGAGCGATGGGTGAAGCGTCGGGTGAGGTCGGGGCCGGAGGCACTTCGATGATGTTCCCCGACAGGGTAATCCGCTGGGGAAAGATCTCAGCGGCCATCAAGGTGGGCCAGAATACAGTAATTTCGCTTCCGGGCGTGGGAGGTGCGGTGAAGTACAGGCCGGGGTAGCTGGCCAGGCCGGTCTCGATAGCAGCGCGAGGAAAAGCGTGGACCTTTTCCCGAGAAGGATCGGTCACAGCGATCGTCAACAGGGCGACGGCTTCGGTCATCGTTGAAGGATCGGGCCGGTCAGCACGCAAGACGCGCGTGACGACATGTCGGAAGGAATGCTGTCCTCCTGGGATCGTCGCCCACAACGCGCGCTGGGCGAGATCGGCCTTGGCGTCGATGTTCGTTCCGGTGAGCACGAAGGTCACCTCGTTACGCCAGCCACCGGAAACCAATGCGCCGACCTTGACAGTAGCCGGGGCGGGTTCTCCTCGTACACTTGATATCTGGACGCGATCGGTGCCGAGTTGTTCGAGTCGGATGGTATCGAGACGAGCGATCACGTCAGGATTGGCGTACTGGGGCCCGTCGATTTCGTAGAGCAACTGCGCAGTCACTGTCTCGACGGTGACTTGTCCGCCGGTGCCCTGGTGTTTGGTGATGACCGAGGAGCCGTCAGCGGAGATCTCGGCGATGGGAAAGCCGACGTGATCCATTTCGGCAACCTCGCCGAAGAAGGAGAAGTTCCCGCCAGTGGCTTGGGCGCCGCACTCGATCACATGCCCGGCGGCGACAGCACCGGCGAGCGGGTCCCAGTCCGTGCGGGACCAGCCGAAATGCCATGCAGCGGGGCCGAGGATGATCGCGGCGTCGGTCACCCGGCCGGTGATCACCACATCGGCACCGGCGTCGAGGGCTTCCTTGATTCCCCAGCCCCCCAAGTATGCGTTCACGACCTCGGGGTCCTGACCCAACTCGGAGAACGATTGACCGGTATCGAGATGGGGAGCGTCCCAACCACTTCGGCGGGCGTCGCTGAATGCCTGGGTGGCATCGTCACCGTCGACCACGGCAATTCGGACAGTCCGACCGATGCGTTCGGCGATGTCGACGATCTGCGCGGCGCAGGCGTGCGGGTTGAGACCGCCCGCGTTCGAGATGATCTTGATATCCCGGTCCAGGCAGGTAGCGAGTACCTCGTCGAGCTGGTGAACGAATGTCCGAGCGAAGCCGGCATCGCGGGCACGATTGCGTTGTTTGACCAGGACTCCCATGGTGAGCTCTGCGAGCCAGTCTCCGGTCAGGACGTCGATGGCTCCTCCGTCGACCATTTCGTGTGCGGCAGCGAGGCGGTCGCCGAAGAAACCGGAACAGTTGGCGATTCGTAGTGAATGGGGGGTGCTCACGGTTGTTCTCCCGCCGCCAAGGTGATCAGGATGCTATGCGCAGTGACGTACTGTCCGACTGTGACGTGAATCTGCTCGACCGTTCCGTCGATGGCTGCGGTGGCCGGGTGCTCCATCTTCATGGCCTCGATGACAACCAGCTTCTGGCCGGCGGTCACCCTGTCACCGACGTTGACGGCGATGTCGACGACTGTTCCTGGGATCTCGTTGATCGGACCGCGTGCCGCTGCGGTCGCCTTACCTGGATCTGGCAGCCGCGACTGCGGTAGCCACCCGGACTGGCTGCGGGCGTCGTTGACCCATACAGAGCCGTCCGGGTGCGTCCGCACGGTACAGGGATAGTCCACCCCTGCGTAGTGGATCCGCACAGAGTGGTCGTCGAGGTCGCGGAGGGCGAAATCGTGAAGCTCGCCGTCGACGTCGAGTAACAGGTCGGTGTCCCCGCCCCAGGACCCGAGTCTGTACCCGATCTGAAGCGCATCTTCGGTGGTCGCCCGGTACCAGGTTGCACGGGTCAACAGTTTGGCGGCGAGGGGTCGGAATCCGGGACGGGCATGTCCACGGACGGGATCGGTATCGGCACGCCGAGCGGTCGAGACGGCTATCGCGGCGGCCAGGTGAACGGGCCAGGCAGTTGCCATCGGCGGATCGAGCAGGTGCCGGCGGTGTTCGAGGAAGTCGGTGCGAGTTTTTCCGGCTAGATAATCGGGATCGCGTAGCAAGGAGGACAGGAAATCACGGTTCGTCTTCACTCCGTGGATCTGTGTGGCATCGATCGCGGAGGCCAGCGCGGAGGCCGCGTCAGCGCGGTTGTCGGCGTAGGAGATGATCTTCGCGATCATCGGGTCGTAGAAGGGTGAGATTTCGGCAGGCGCGGAGACACCGTCCTCGTATCGGATACCTGGTCTCACAGGGTGTGTGTAGTGGTGCAAAGTTCCGGGGGTGGGCACGTAGCCGTTGGCGGGGTCTTCTGCGTAGAGGCGAACCTCGATCGCGTGCCCGGCGATGCGGACCTCGCTCTGCCTGAATCCGAGAGGTTCGCCGCGGGCGACCCGCAACTGTAGTGCCACGAGATCCCGGCCTGTAACTTCCTCGGTAACTGGATGTTCGACCTGAAGTCGGGTGTTCATTTCGAGGAAGTAGAAGCCTCCCGTTTCGTCGTCGAAGAGAAATTCGACGGTGCCGGCACCGACATATCCGAGTTCACGGACCAAGGACACCGCTGTCGAGCCCATCTTCTCGCGCATCTCGTCGGTGACGACGGATGAAGGTGCTTCCTCGAGGACTTTTTGATGGCGGCGCTGGATGGAGCACTCCCGTTCCCCCAGATGTACTGCGCTGCCGTGGTGGTCGCCGAAAACCTGAATTTCGATGTGTCGAGAGAACTTCAGATATCGCTCGAGGAATACCGTGGAATTGCCGAACAGGTTGGCGCCTTCGCGGCGGGCCGAGGCTATCGATTCGACCACGTCGTCGGCGCATTCGATCAAGCGCATGCCCTTGCCACCGCCGCCCGCAACGGCCTTGACCAAGAGCGGGAAACCGACACCGGCAGCAGCGATTTGCCATGCCTCGGTGTCGTCTCCGGTGATGACTGCGTCCGGGAGGACTGGGACGTCCGCTTTGCGTGCCCACTGCTTCGCCCGGTCCTTGAGGCCCATTTCGCGAATCGAGTCAGGGCTAGGCCCGACGAAGAGAATGCCGGCGGACTCACATGCTTCGGCGAATTCGGCGTTCTCGGAGAGAAATCCGTACCCGGGATGGATGGCATCCGCGCCCGTCCGGCGGGCAGCCTCGAGGATCTTCTCCCACACCAGATACGACTCGGCGCTGCTTGCGCCGCCGATCGGGACAGCGAAGTCGGCATCGAATACGTGCGGTGACCGGGAGTCGGGATCGGAGTACACCGCAACTGTGCGGATTCCCAGCACGCGGGCCGTCCGGATGACGCGTCGTGCGATTTCCCCGCGATTGGCTATGAGCAGTGTGTTGATCGAACGGTGATTCACGAGCTTCTCACATTCGGAAGGTGGCGAACCGGGACGTGCCGGTCACGGGTGCGGAATGAGTAGCGGAGAGGGCCAAGCCGAGAACGGTGCGCGTGTCGCGGGGATCAATTACCCCGTCGTCCCACACCCGACCGGTTGCGTATACCGCCCCCGACTGGCGGTCGATCATCTTTTCGATGTCGCGGCGTACCTGGACGTCGTCGGCATCGCTGAACGTCGAGCCGGAGCGTTGCGCCGCGACTTTTCTGATAATCGACATGACACCTCCGAGCTGGGTGCCACCCATGACGGCAATGTGGTGATTTGGCCAGGTGAAGACAAAACGCGGGTCATATGCACGACCGGACATCGCATAATTTCCGGCGCCGTACGAGGCGCCGATCATGAGGGTCAGATGTGGGACGGTCGAATTCGAGACGGCGTTGATCAGTTTGGCGCCGTCCTTGATGATGCCGCCCCGTTCGGCGGCGGAGCCGACCATGAATCCGGTGATGTTTTGCACGAAAAGGAGAGGGATATTACGGGTGTTGGCGAGCTGAATGAAATGGGCGCCCTTGTTCGCTTCGTCGGAGAACAGAATGCCGTTGTTGGCTAGAACGCCGATGGGATAGCCGGCGATCGAACCCCATCCGGTCACGAGTTGGGTGCCGAAGAGAGGTTTGAACTCGTCGAAACGGGAGCCGTCCAGTGTCCGAGCAAGGATTTCACGGACCTCGACGGGGCGTTTGGTGTCGGCGGCCGCGCAGCCCAGTAATTCTTCCTGGTCGTAGAGGGGGGCATCGGCTGGTACGGACGGGCCCGGGCCGGCTTTGGTCCACTGCAGAGCCGATACGATCTGCCGGCCCAGCCGCAGGGCATCGCGTTCGTCGTGGGCGAGGTAATCGGCCAGGCCCGAGACCCGTGCATGCATCTCTGCGCCGCCGAGTGATTCGTCGTCGATGTCTTCGTTGATAGCCATCTTCACCAGAGGCGGGCCGCCGAGGTACACCGAGGCGGCCTCCTTGACGAGCACGGTGTATTGACTCATTCCCGGCAGGTAGGCGCCGCCGGCGGTCGAACTACCGAAAACTAGAGATATTGTGGGGATTCCGGCTGCGGTGAGGCGGGTGAGCTCCCGAAACGTCTGGCCGCCGGGAACGAAGATGTCGGCTTGGCGGGGGAGGTCAGCGCCGCCGGATTCGACCAGGGTGATTACGGGCAGGCGATTCCGTTCGGCAATTTCGAGTGCCCGAAGCTGTTTGGTGACCGCGTCGGGGTTGAGTGAGCCGCCTTTGACCGTTGATTGGTTGGCGATGATCATGCATTCCGCTCCGGAGACAGGGCCGATGCCGGTGATGAGCCGCCCGCCGGGCTGCTCGTCAGGGTCATGGGCGCCTGCGTAACAGGAGAGTTCGAGGAACGGGGCGTCTTCGTCGAGTAGGAGATCGACCCTTTCGCGCGGGAGCATCTTCCCTCGGGACCGATGGCGTTCGACGGTTTTGGCTCCGCCGGCTTCGAGTACGCGGTTCGCCAGGGACTCAAGTGGTTTCAGGGCGTCGAGCATCGTCTGGCGATCGAGCAGAAACTGCTCGGACCCGGAATCGAGTCGTGTGGAAATGGTCGTCATTGGTGCACCTCGATCAGACTCGTGGAGAACGTGTGGTGATGCCGCGAGAGGTTGGCAATTGGAAACGCATCCGATGTCTCCGACGGACGTAACTGCGCACCCATGAGCAGGGCATGGTCCGGCGAGTTCGTGGGGCGGTTGTCTGGTCCGACGCGGAGCCCAGACTCGACTCATTTGGTACGTGATTGTCGGTATCGCCTTCGATGAAACACTAATCTGATTCGTCAGTCAAGTATGAATTTAGGGTGTTCAACCCGTATAAATCGAAATATTTGACAATCTGAATAGCCGTTTGACATTGACAGTTGACTCACCAATCAAGATGTGACTACCATCACGTTGGGTCAGGTAATGGACTGGAACTCAGGTCCCTGGCTTCGGAAGATGCACCGCTCTGGCGGCAATCGGTTTTCCCACCACGCCCCGAGGTCGGATCGCTCACACACGCGTCAAGGAGGACTCAGATGTCCAGTGCTGAATCGGAAGTGTTGAAAGCGCACTTCCAGTCGATCACCGAGAGGCTGGCCGCTAATCCGGAAATGAGCCTGACCGCGATGCGATCGATATTCGAAGAACTCGCCGTCAACGCGAAGGAACCGGAGGACGTCACATACGCCGAGGTGGAGGCCGGGGAAGTGCATGGGCTGTGGGCTCTTCCCGTCGGAGCTCCGACAGACCGAGCCATCCTCTATACCCACGGCGGAGGATTCATCGGCAACACCGCGGCCAGCCATCGCAAAATGGCAGCACATCTGGCGAAGGCCGCCGGTGTCCGTACACTGATCCTCGACTATCGGCTGGCTCCGGAGCACCCGTTTCCCGCGCAGATCGATGACGCAATCGCCGCGTACAGGTGGCTACGTACACAAGGATTCCCCTCCGAGGGCCTGGCAACAGCCGGGGACTCCGCCGGCGGCAACATGGCGATCACCACCGTGCTCAAACTGCGCGACCTCGGGGAGGCGCTTCCCGCCGCGATCATCACATTCTCCCCGTGGCTGGACATGGAACATCGTGGGAAGACCCTCGAGTCCAACGCCGCCACCGACGCACTCATCAGCAGGGACGTCGTGACAATGATGTCGCAGATGTTCCTGGGCGCCAGTGGCTCAGCCACCGACCCACTGGCAAACCCTTTGTACGCAAACTTCACCGGCCTGCCGCCGCTCTTCGTCACCGCTGGCGACGCGGAAGCCCTGCTCAGCGATGCCGAGCGGCTCGCCGAACGAGCTGAACGGGCAGGCGTCAGCGTCGACTTCAGCATCGCCCCCGACCAGCAACACGTTTTCACCTTTATGGCCGGTCGTGCTCCCGAAGCCGACCACTCCATCAATGCTGCGGGCACATGGCTTCGTCGGCGTCTCGGATTGAATTGAGGCCTCGCGGCCTGTCAACCCACAGCACTGTCATGTACGAACGAAACGATACGAGTCGAGGAGTGAACTGGATGTCCAGTCAAGAACAGGCACCGGCGGCCACCGAGTACAACCACACCGACGCATTGGTCATCGGCGCTGGTTTCGCTGGAGTCCGAATGCTGATCGAACTGCGCAAACTCGGAATGTCCGCGATCGCGCTCGAAGCAGGAACCGACATCGGAGGAACCTGGTACTGGAACCGGTATCCGGGCGCACGAACCGACAGCGAAAGCTGGTCGTACTGCTTCCCGTTCCCCGAAGTTGAACAGGAATGGAACTGGTCCGAGCGCTACCCCGGCCAGGAAGAAGTGCAGAGCTACATAAAATTCGTCGCCGACCGCTTCGACATCCGCCGAGATATCCGCTTCGGTCAACGTGTCATAGCTGCCACCTACGACGAGGCTGACAACAAATGGACGATTGCCACTGGCGATGGCAAACACTTCACCTGCACCTACTTCTTCACAGGCCTCGGTCACCTGTCCGTTCCCCAAGAACCCCCGTACGAAGGGGTGGACGGCTTCAACGGCGAGGTCTACCTGACCTCCCGATGGCCGAAGGAGAAAGTGGACTTCACCGGCAAGCGGGTTGCTGTAGTGGGAACGGGCGCCTCTGGAATCCAGACCATCCCGCATGTCGCCGCCGCCGCCGACCACTTGACCGTTTTCCAGCGCACTCCGAATTATGTGATGCCAGCACAAAATCACGATCTCGATGAGGAGTTCCGGCGCAGGATCAAGTCGGACTACGCCAAGGTCTGGGCCAAAGCGCGAAGCCATGTCTTCGGCTTCCCCATGGATCCTGCCGGCCGGATGTTCGACGATGTCGATACCGATGCCGAACGCGATCGTATCTTCGAAGAAGGATGGCAGAACGGTGGCTTCCATTTTGTATTCGAGACTTTCGACGACCTCATCCTTGACCAGCGATCGAACGATGCGGCGGCGGAATTCATCCGAAAGAAGATCCACGAGACCGTCGAAGACCCCCGCACTGCAGAACTACTCACCCCCCGCGGGTACCCCTATGTCTCCAAACGGCCGCCCTCGGGTACGAACTACTACGAGACCTTCAACCGTGAGAACGTCAATCTCGTCGACATCCGCAGCAATCCGATCGAGTCCGTCATTTCTACCGGGTTGCGCACCCGCGATCACGACTACGAGTTCGACGTCATCATTTTCGCTACCGGATTCGACGCTGTCACCGGAGCCCTGAACAACATCGACATCCGAGGCGAACAGGGAATCAAGCTCTCCGAATGCTGGGCCGCCGGACCGGAAACCTACCTGGGCATCGGCGCCCCCGGATTCCCCAACATGTTCATGATCTGCGGCCCACAGAGCGCATACGCAAATATCCCGGTCGTCATCGAAAAAGTCGTCGAGTGGCTCGGGTTGGCCCTGACGCACATGAAGGAACGCGGATACGACCGCATGCAGCCGAGCGCCGATGCCACCCAGAAGTGGACCTCGCATGTGGAGGAAATCTTCAACATGACATTGCTGCCCAGCGGGGCATCCGTCAACAGTTGGTATCTCGGCGCCAACATCCCAGGTAAACCACGGCGCGTTCTTTTTTACTTCGGTGGAGCCGCCGGGTACTTCCAGGAAATCCAGAAGAGCGCCAGTGACGACTTCGAGGGTTTCGAGTTCGCGCATATCCAGGCCGCGGCCCGCTGATATCGCTATGGGGAGAGAAGAGTCCATGTTCATTATTTCGAGCACTTATACCCGGATCGTCGACCTTAGCGAAGCGGTAGTCACCGAACACCTGGCTTTCGTCGATCATTGCTATAACCAGGGGCGATTCGTCGCATCCGGTCCTCGACAACCCTTCACCGGAGGGTTGATCATCGCCCACGGCGACAGCGAGGAGGAAATCCGTGCCCTGATGCAGAACGACCCTTTCGCTCGCGATGGGGTGGCAACTTACGAGTTCACGCGATTTCGGCCCTCCAGGGCCATCTACCCCGATCTCGTTCCATGATCTTGACGCTGAGAATTGTCCGGCTGAACGGACAGCTACGAATCCGAGAACTCTGAGTTTCGTCTGCGCAGACACACCCATCCGGAGACACATACAGCGGCTGCATCGACCCCAACATGGAAGAGGAAGAACCCTCATGGACAACGACGACCAACCTGGCTGCGCGATCGCCCCACAGATCGCAACTCTTCCCGGACTCCTCAAGGATGCATCGTCGGGTCCTGACGCATCCTATCTTCTGTGCCCGGACAGGGACTGGACGTACAGCGAGTTTTCCCACGCAGTCGATGAGCTCGCTATGGGACTGGTAGCCACAGGAATTCGACAAGGTGACCGAATCGCCATAGCCGCGCCGAACTCGGCCCAGTGGCTCATCACTTGGTTCGCCGTCACGAAGATCGGTGCAATCCTGGTCACCCTGAACGTCGCGTATCGCGAGCGCGAATTCGACTACATGCTCAACCAGTCCGGAGCTGTCATGCTCGTCTGCTCGAAGCAGGACGGCGAGTTCGACTTCGTCGATTTCGTCCAGAACCTACGCCAGCGGATCCCCACAGTCCGTCACTACGTCTTTCTCGGTGAGGGAGGATTCGCCGGTAGTCATCGGTGGGAAGACCTCCTGTTGCCCGGCGCAGTTGCGGATCTCGCGGACTTCGAAGCAGTGGTGGAGCCGGATGATCCGGCAGTCATCTTGTACACCTCCGGGACCACCGGCGACCCGAAAGGTGCCACCCTCACTCACGCGAGCATTCTCGCCTCCGCCAGCGCTCAGGCTGAACACCTCAGCCTGAGCTGTGACGACGTCGCAATCGGCCACATGCCCTTCAACCACGTCGGAGGAATGACCTGTACCGTCGCCGCCACCATGCTCACACACGGTCGAATCGTCGTCCTGCCCCGATACAGTCCCAAACTTGCGTTGGAAGCCGTTGACCTCCGGAAGGTCACGATCTTCATCGGCGTGCCGACCATGTACACGATGATGATGGACTTGCCGGAATTTCCCGCGGCGGATATCACTTCTGTCCGTACCTGCATCATCGGCGGCTCCAACGTCGAGCCGGCAATGGGCAGAAGAATTCTCGACACCTTCCAAGGCGCCCGCTTGTCGAACCTGTACGGCCTTTCCGAAACCTCTGGCGGATGTATCATTTCCGCAGCCAATGACGACCTGGACACTCTTGTCGAGACACTCGGAGTCGCAATTGGCGATTTCGAGATCCGGATAGCCGGCGACGCCCACCAACCACTCCCGTTCGGGCAGCAGGGAGAGCTACACATCCGCGGCGGATGCGTTGCCAGCGGCTATTGGGAAAACCCCATGGAATCCGAGCGCGCCTTCCTACCAGGCGGATGGCTGGTATCTGGCGACATGGCGGTTCAACGTCCTGATGGTCGAATTGAACTGTGCGGGCGGAGAAAAGAAATGTACGTCCGAAGCGGATACAACGTCTACCCCGTTGAAATCGAAAACGTCATTGCCGCAGACCCTGCGGTGGCGATGTGCGCTGTGGTGGGGGTTCCCGACGCAATCTACGGAGAAGTAGGTCACGCCTACATCGTCGCGACCCAAAATAGCGATGTCAATATCGAAGCAGTACGCGCCCGATGTGGGGAAAAACTCGCGCGATACAAGATCCCCGCTCAATTTCACGTCGTGGACTCGCTCCCCCTCACCCCGTCCGGGAAGATCAAGAAGGTCGCACTACTGGATGCGGTGCGCGGAAAAATAGCCCTGTAATATGGATGTGAAATGCGTGATACTTGATCCGATACGGACCTTCCTGGAGGGTTGCACCAAATGACGCCTCACAGCGACAACAAGCTGACCATCGAGGCGGTCACCTCACCGCCTCCGAGTCGGCCTGTCGTGCAAGAAACACCAACCACTCAACGAGGGCGTCGGACGCGGGGGGCTTTAGTGGCCGCTTCCCGTGAGCTTTTTGAGGAACGAGGGTTTCGTGAAACCCGGATTTCGGATATCGCGGAGCGGTCCGGCACATCTTATGGAACCTTTTATCACTATTTTGAAACGAAAGAGGCAGTGCTGCACGAATTGTTTACTACAGTGGCGGGGGAGATGTTCAGCGCCTCGCAAATGGGGCGAGATGTCCCCGACGATCCAATTGCACGGATTGAGGCAGCAAATAGGCAATATTTTTCAGCTGCCGGACGCAATGCCTGGCTGATTGCCGTGATAGACGAAATGGCGATCCGGGACCCGACCTTTCGTGATTTGAAATTACAACTCCGCGATCTCTTCGTACGGCGCAATGAAATGGGAATTCGTCGGCTGCAAGAGTCAGGCATCATCGGCTCCGAACTCGATGCCAAAATTGCGGCGTCCGCACTCGGCGGCATGGTCGAACATTTCACCCAGATGTGGTACATCCACGGTGTCGACTTCGACGAGGACGTGGCGATCTCCACGCTAACACGGCTCTGGGCGCACGCAATTGGGCTCGATGTTGCCCAGAAAACTGGCTAAAACCGCACCACCAAATTCGAGACAGGACCATCTCGTCGGCACAAGAACATGGTGAATCGACACGTCAAGGCTCCTGGGCTCCAGCATTCCCATACCAATTTCCACGAGATCGGTTCGACAACCGCACCCTCAAACAGACCGCACGTGCAGCCACTCGCAAAATATTGGGTGTGGTGTGCGTCGCCTAGATAGGAATCGCGGGGCCAGAAGTAGGATCCGCTACTATTTCTTCTCTGCATCTCTTGCGTGGCGAGCGTAGCGTGCACCAAACCGTTCGGCGGTAAACCCGTGCACAAGAACACTTCCCAGTACGGTCGCAACCATCACGTAGAGGACAAGTGATCCTGCGTCTAGTTCGACGTCGGAGGCGTCGGTGGTGGTGACCCTGCGCCATGCGAGTAGACCGAAGACTATGGAAGCTGTGCCGCGCGGCCCTAGAAGGGCAATGGTCTGACGGTCTGGTCTCGGCAGATCTGAACCGATCAGCGACAGGGCCACAGGAACTACCCTGATGATCGTCAATGCTGCGAGTACGAAGACGAACTCCTGCCAGCCCGGTAAACCGATTGCTACCAAGTAGGACACTGTCGCCCCGAAAAGAAACCACATCGCCATACTGCTCAGCGTTGCCACGTCCTCGGCCAACTCGAGTTCAGAGGCATCGATCGTCTTGGCATTGCGTGCGGCGTGGAAAGTGACGCCGCAGACAAAAGCGGCGATGAAGCCGTTGGCCGAGGAGACGGTGGCACCGCTGTAGGCGAGTACCGGAAGCAGGACGACAGCGATCCGCATACCTTGGGAAGTTGTCAGAGCACGGTCTTGTGCCCACCGAGCCAACCGTGCGCCACCGACACCGACAGCGGTCCCGACTGCGCCGGCGATCAACGTCGATTCGACGCCGTCGGCGATCGCGTTCCACACACCGTCCTCGGAGTAATTGTGGTCGACCAAGGCCAACGCTACGACGAAAATCGGTGCGACTATTCCGTCGTTGTAACCACTTTCGACGTTGAGGATACGTCGTACGCGTGCAGGAATCCGACGATCGTGCAGCAACTGCGCAGCCGGTGCGAGATCGGTCGGCACGACGACGCACGCGATGACGACCAGCACCGCGAGAGATGTCGCCGGCAAGAGGAAGATGCCCAACGCCACGGCACTCAGCACGGACAAAGGAAGGGCAATGAGGAGCAATCGTGCTGCGACGGCCGGCTCACCACCGAACAATCCCTTCTTCACCTCGGTAGCGTCCACGAACAACAGCAGCGCGAGAATCAACTCAACCGCACGCTCGGTGGACTGCGCGTACAGCAGGTTGGTGAGGTCTTCGTCCATCAGCGCCGAAACCCCGATCCCGGCGATCACCATCGCCAAGGGGCCCGCGAGCCGCAATCGAGCGATCAACCCTGAGGTCACGGTGACGATCACACCGACAAACAGCCCGACCACGATGAAAATGCTCACCAATCAACCCTTTTCGTGCCGTGGCCGAAGCCGCATCGGGAATGTTCCGCACCGCCGCGGGTGGGGGATACCTACATCGCTGATCATGATGTCGAATCGCCGTCGAATCGACCGGCCAGAGCTTCCTGGACTCGTATTTTCGCGCGATTGGCAGGACCGCGCAGTGTGTCTTCTCGGCGATTCGCGCGGCGCATCTTCTCTGGCCGAGAACCGTATCGCCACCGTGCCCAAGGGGAGCGGGGGCGTCCCAAGCGGACGGCGCCGATGACGAGAAGGGGAGGAAAGAACAGCCCGAACAGGCCGGTCCAAATCTTTCCTTTGAGCAACACGATCGTCGCGAGGCCGTACTGAACGACGAGGAGCACGATGCTCGCGATCGTCGTTGCCGCATCGTCTGTGTCGACGTCGGCGCCGCTGAACCCGAGTGGATGCACACCCAGAACGAACAGCACGGTAATGGCGAACGCGACGAAGACTGCATCGATACTCGTGCGACCTTCCTCAGTCCAGTACACATCCCGAAGGTGCAAGACAAGAGCAAATTCATCGAGTACCAGCGCCGCACCGACACCGAAGACTGCTGCCAGCACGCAGTTCGCCGCCGGCGTGTGATAGTTGGCGAGCGCGATGAATCCGAAGCCGGACACGAGCATCATGACCAACCCGAACACCACATGATGAATGTGGAGACCACCTGGAGTGACGTTTCCAGGCCACCATGGCACGTCCGCGCGGATCATTCGGGTGCTGATCCGGATGAACGCAAACGCAGTGGCGAATGCGAGCATCATGAAGAACAGCGGAAGTCGGCCTGGACCGACAATCGCTGTCGCGAACCAATCGGTCATTCTCCAGTGCTCCGCATCAGAGCGATGAGTTGTCGCGGTGTCGCGGTCGGTAGGTATGCGCGGGAAATGGCCAGACCGATGCGAGGCAGGTCGGCCTCATCGCGGAAGCACAGGAAGACCGGTTCGAATCGAGGGTTGAATTTTGCCTTGAACTGGTGAAGCGAGCGGAATCCGTAGAACGGTTCGAGGGCTTGTCCGAGCATGTCCAACCCCCTGTCGAGTCCATGAATGTCGGAATCGCCAGTTGCTCGGGCCAACGGTGCGCCGGAAAGTGAAACAAACTGAGCCCCTTCGTCTTTGAATGACAGAGCCGAGCGGGCGATCAAGAATTCGATCATGTTGTTCGCGCCCGGCCCGCTTCGTTTACGCATGACATCAAGAGTCCATCCGCGGACGAATCCTTGCGCGCCGTACACAGGCAGCCACGACAGTACTGCCTGGACAATTCCGAAGGAATCAACGGCGAGCGCGATGCGCACATCCGGGTCGAGCGCATCTTCCACGGTTCCGAGAGTGAACCCCATCTCGGGTAGCTCTTTCTCGCCGACCCACTGTTCGGAGATCTCACGGACCTGCGTCCGCAACTGATCGGACTGTTCACCGAGCTTACCGAGCACGAAGGACGTGCCAGCTTTCTCCGCCTTGTTGAGTGCGGATCGAACATTTTGCCATTTCTTGCCTTTGAGCTGTAAGTCCGGCAAATCGATGATGGTGTCTTCCGCGATCTGGAGTACCTGCCAACCCAATTCCTGGACGCGATCAGCGACAGCGGCGGACACAGAGAAGAAACACGGCGTCGTCCCCTGGGTCTCGCAAAAGCGAACGAAGTCCCCAATCAACGCGGATTGCTCGACATCGGAGGAGACCGGGTCCGCCAGAGCGATGATCGTCCCGGCATGGCGTCGGTAGCCGATCAACCCGTTGTTCTCGGCCCCGAAGTAGTAATTCATGCCGTCCCAGGTGATCATCCATGACATCGTGCTTCCGCCGTGCCGACGTATCGAAGACTTGACATCTTCGATCACGTCGCCGCCCGCGCCCCGCGCGCCGTCAACTCGCCGTCGCCACGGCACGGTGAAGGCGCTCCGACCTGCGATCAGCAGTACGGCCTCACCAGCCCACAGCAGCCCGGTACCGGCCGTGACCGCCCCGACACTCTCGAAATCGTTGACTACAACGAGAATCAGAACCACCAGAGTGAGCACCGCAACGAAGACCGCATAGAACACGGTCAGGCGCCAAGCCCATCGGCGGCCGCGGCGTAGAAACTCCCCCAGCACACCCGCCACCACCACTGAAAACACGGTCGACCACGCCGAAACCTGGTGCGCAGATGTGGGTCCGAAAGGACCACTGCCAGGGAAGAAATACACCACGATGTGCACGACTGCGATCAACCACACACCAAATGCAGATACCAGCCGCGCTTCCCGGCGGGTCCGGGGACGAACACCGCGCTCGCTGCGCGAGAACCACTTCTCACCAGCGAGCAGAAACGTCACGAAGGCGAAAAGATGCGTCAGATCGGCAAAACGACCCAAGAACAGAAAGGAGACGATGACATAGCTACACAGCAGTATTCTTGTGCGTAATCGCCACGGCGACTTGACCGTAGCCGTCGCCGCAGCCAGAACCGCCACCACTGCAGTTGTGCATCCCACGTCCAAAGCCTCGGCCACCTCGGCGGCCCATTCCCACTCCACTGACTTACCGAGCGCGAGAAATGCACACGTTCCGAGGACGCCGACCAACTGCCCAGCCGCGGCTGTCAGCGCCGTCCTTCGGGAACCGAGTCGCCATTCGCCAACTCCGAGACCCACTCCGACCAGAAGTATGAGAGAAATGTTCTGGGCCGGGGTCAGCCCGAACCACGGTCCGAGAAGAACTGTCCACCAGCGACCTTCCTGAAAGGCAGGCACGCCGTAGGCGACCGAGTCGAACCACGAAGCATCCTCGACGGACCTCCACAAACCCTGGGACACAACACCGATCACCAAAAGCGCGCAGACCACAGCGAACGTCAGGGGGAAGCGCAGCACTACCCGGCGGAATGCCTGCACCGTGTGATCGTCCTTGGGCGTTGCGGCAGACAGAGGCGCAGCAGGCTCCTGTGCAGAGGCAGGTTCAGAGGTGCGTACTTCACTACTCATGCCATTCCTTCGTCGGGGAATCCGTGGTGCGATGCCGCATCGTGGATGCAGCGTTCGATGCGGGACCGCGTGGTGGGGAGAACAGATCGGTGATCTGGCGCGCTCACACGCATACACGAGTTCGCAGCACTAACGAAACTCTCCGACTCGGAAGGTTACCGCCAATTGCGAGGCCGTCATCCCGGTCCTTACCGTATGCGGAACCGTTGCATTGACAGACACAATGCACCAGTGCGGGTTGTCCAACCAATGCGACGCTCCCCGGGCACGACAATACGGTTAGAGCCCGCGCCGGATGCTGGAGGGTCATGAAGATAACGCGCAATTCACGACACCAAGTTGGCACGTATCGCGTGGGGTCACCACACAGTGCGTGTGTCGCGCGTTAATCGAATACGCTGATTCGTGTCGCAGGACAGAGAAGATTCACGGCAGACACCGCGAAGTCGACGAGGCCATTCATGTGGCAGTCTTTTCGGCAAATTAGCGGGAGGAAGCGTTGTCGCGCGAGTGGCAATTATCGAATCGTCGTTGGCGGAGTCCATGACTTAGTACTGCAGTCACGTTGCCGACGATTACCGCGGGTGCCACCGAGGCGGAGACCAGCGCCTGGTCAGCCCCATGTGTGCTTTTCCGTGTGTTCGTTCAGCAGCTCACCATGCGCTGCGCGAACACTTGATAACAGGCGCCAGTACCCACACAATCGCGATCATCAGCGTATGCATGACAATCATCGGACGGTCGGATGGCAAGGACGTCTGCAGGGTCGGTGCGCTGCGCCAACTTCGGAAATCGCGCTCGGTCGAAAATCGTTGCCGGGAAGTGTGTGGCGGGTCGAACAACACGTCGAACAACACACTGGACGGGGCACACCGAGGATGCGCCAGACCACAGCCCATTACATTGCCGGAGTTCCTGCGAGGAGGGCATGCGTCTGCGCAGGAAGAGCGATAAATCGGATTGCGAATGTCTGAAATCAACAAAATATTCCGCGCATTCCACAAGGAGGACTTGTGGAATTTCTGGAAAGCGTCCTCCATCTGGGCAAATGTGGGGCAACGGCACGATCTGCAAAGCCATCGGGATGGCGGATCGCTCCTGACACACCTGTATGAAAGCCGTACGTGCGACAAACTGCTCACCGCGTCGGTTATCGTTCCAGTGGCGAGAGGGAACTCGACAAAGACGATATTCATCTGCGCTGTTGGGCATAGTTACAGATATCAATAGTTACAGACAACTTCGTGCATCAAAGAACGTGGAGATCACCAGTCGACGTGAAGTACTACAAACGCATCCGAAAATTCCGGCCCGGAGATCAGTCACGTCGAGTGGAATGAACTCGCTAATGCATTGTGCAGGAGGGATAGAACTGTGTCCCGACGCCTTCATTTCTCGGTCTTGGCGACTGTAGCCGCCTTGCTCGTGATGGGGTGTTCCCGCGTCGAGAGCGGGTATCCGGTCCCCGCGATCGATACTTCGGTCGCCGAGCAGAAGGTGCCCGGCGGGAATGTTACATCGGCGATCCCGCTCGCACCTCAACCTGTGCGTATTGAGTCCAATGTTCCGATGACGAAACTCGCGCCAGGCCAGAAACCGCCGCAGTTCGTCTTGTTTTCGTTCGACGGTGTCGGGTTGACCCCGAACTGGGACATGTTTCTCGACACCGCACAGCGCGTCGATGCTCGGTTCTCGGCACTGATGACCGGCTTGTACTTCCTCACCGACGACAACGCCGACCGCTACCAGGGGCCAGGACACCCCACAGGTAAAGCCGCGATCGCATTCGGCGGGGACAAGGAGGCTGTTCTCGAGCAGGTCGAGTACCTCAACCGCACCTGGCTCGCAGGGCACGAGATGGGCACCCACTACGTCGGGCACTTCTGCAAGGGGTCGGGGTCACACGGCGATCAGTGGACGAGCTCCGAATGGACGCACGAGTTGAATCAGTTCTTCTCGCTCATGGCGAACTGGCGCACCAACAATGACATCACCCACGGTCCTGATTTGCTGTTCGGTCCGGAAGCTGTCCGAGGCGGTCGAACCCAGTGCCTTGAAGGGTCTTTGAATCAGATGATCCCGGCATGGCATGAATTCGGCATGACGTGGGACTCATCGAAGCCGGCCTCCCACCCGGGGATCTCCTGGCCGTACTTGATCGATGGAATCTGGGAATTCCCAATCCCTTACGTGTACTCACCGCCGCTCGGTAAGCACCAGACAGCACTCGACTACAACTTCTGGTTCACCCTCAACGGCGCCAAGGACGAACCTCACACCACCCGGCGCGGCCACGATATCGCCAAGGGCACATACGATTACATGTTCGAGCAAGCCTACAACGGGAATCGCGCGCCGTTGGTGATCGCGAACCACTTCAACGACTGGAACGGCAACGCCTTCAATCCGGCGACTGCCGACTTCATGGCCGAGGTGTGCGGTCTGCCGGAGACCTACTGCGCCACCTATTCGGACGTGACCGCGTGGATGGAAATGCAAGATCCAGAGATGCTCACTCACTGGCAACACCTGCCTCCGGTCGCAGTAGGCCCGGTATGAGACACGGCACCGAATCGTCCGCGTAACCCGTAATGAAAGGCCGTACACAGTGTTTCGAACAATCGCTGCCACCGTGCTCATCGCCGCCGTCGCGATGCTTTCGACCGCATGTTCCGACGAGGACACGTCACCGCAGCCCACCACGAGCTCGACCTCGGTCACTAGTACCCACCCGCAGTCCAGTGCCGAGTCACCGCAGCCCTCGCCGAGCACCGCTGTGCGAACCAAGCCCGGCGCCGGAGGATCACCGGCAACGCCCACTGCGGACAACCCATCGGTTCCGTGTGAGGGCACCATCTGCACCAACCCCGACCACGGCGCAGGAACCGACCCGCAAGGGAACGGCGGAACAGTGATCGAAGACCCGCAGGGCGGAAACGCAGTCGTGCCCTGCGAGGGCACCATCTGCACCAATCCCAACCACGGCGCCGGGAACTGACGGGACAACCTGAGCCGCCATGAACCCTCGATCACTTCACACCGCAGCCACGGCGACCCGCCGCGGATTCCTCGCAACAGCCGCATTGTCGGTTGCGGCGCTGTCGGCGTGCGCGCACACATCACGCACAACAACGGATCGAGCTAGCCCGGACCAATCCGCCTCCCCGACCGATCCACCCCCAGCCGAGACCCTCGGCGATGACCAACGTGATCGCCGCACAACCACACCCGAAACCACCGCCGACGACTACCGGACACCGACGGACTGGGGCACACACCTACCGGGAATACACGCGAGCGTCCCCACGCACTATGGCCGGCCCACACTCGCATTGACGTTCGATGCATGTGGGGGACCTCGCGGTTCGGCAGTCGATCACCCACTGCTCGAACTCTTGCGTGAATTTGCCGTACCGGCAACGCTGTTCCTCAACGAACGGTGGATCAGGTCGAACCCTTCCCTAGCGGCCGAACTCGCGTCCGATCCCTTGTTCCAGCTGGAAAACCACGGAACGCGTCACGTACCACTCTCGGTCACCGGCCGCGCCGCGTACGGCATCGCCGGCACGGCCACCGCTGCTGCTGTGGCCGAGGAAATCGAGTTCAATCGCCGCTACCTGTACGACGCCGTCGGGGTGCGCAGTACTTGGTTCCGTTCCGGTACTGCGCACTACGATGATGTCGCCGTAGAGATCGCGCACAGCCGCGGAATCCAGCTGGCCGGATTCGCTGTCAACGCCGATGCCGGTGCCACCGCCACCAGTACTGCGGTCACGCACCAGCTGACCACTGCGCCGGACGGAGCGATCGTGCTAGCGCACATGAATCAGCCCTCTGGTGGCACAGCGGCAGGGATGCGTGCCGCGCTGGCGCCGCTCCGTGACAAGGGAACTCGGTTCGTGCATCTCGGCGCGCAGACGTGATCGCCGAATCAGCGGGACCACCTGCACATTTCCGCTCCTGGTCTCGCGGGAGATTCACAGGATCAGGACTGCGTCTGTCAGCTGCACGCGAACGCGCACACTCTGTCCTGTCACCGCGAGGTGAGCGTGAGCGATACACCGCCAACAGCCGCGAGGTGGATCGGGCCCCGGCCCCGGGAACCGCTGCTGCAACAGGTGCGATCCAACCGACACACTCGACGATCACCCTCGCCGACGTTGCGAGGAATCTTCGACCATTTCTCAACTCTCGAAATGCGGTGCCCCACTATGGATAGACGACGATTCATGGCCATGCTTGCGGCGGGAACAGCCGTGGCGGCAACAGGATGCTCGCGAGCGTACGG
Source organism: Rhodococcus sp. OAS809 (assembly GCF_040546695.1). NCBI lineage: Bacteria > Bacillati > Actinomycetota > Actinomycetes > Mycobacteriales > Nocardiaceae > Rhodococcus > Rhodococcus sp. OAS809. The sequence goes on from NZ_JBEPOI010000001.1 coordinate 415,687, forward strand.
TGGGGACGCGATCGCACCCGAAACTGCGATGCCCGATGCACTCATCGCGCCGCCGCCCCCCTTGACCTCCGCTATGCCGGGGCCCCCGCTGCCTTCCGCGCGTGTGCCCGTCCCCCCCCGGCGCCCTCACCGCGATCCCCGGTCGGGGCAACAACATCGCCCTCACCGTCGACGACGGCGCCGACGCCGATGTCGTAGGCGCGTACATCAGGTTCGCCGAAGACACCGGCGCCCGGTTCACCTTCTTCGTTACCGGTATCTACGACGGGTGGACCGTACACAAACAGTCGCTGCGACCCCTCGTCGACAGCGGCCAGATCCAACTGGGCAACCACACCTGGGACCACCCGGACCTGACATCCCTGTCCTCGTCCGCGGCTGCCGCACAATTCGCGCGCACGAAAACATTCCTACTCAACACTTTCGGAGTGGACGGCGCCCCTTTCTATCGGCCTCCCTTCGGGTACCACGACTCCGCCGTCGACACGATCGCCGCCGATCACGGCTACACCGTGCCCACCCTCTGGTACGGGTCGCTCTCCGACTCTGGATTGATCACCGAGCAATACCTCCTCGAATGCGCCCACAAGTACTTCACGGCGCAGTCGATCATCATCGGGCACGCCAATCACCCGCCTGTGACCCACGTTTACGGCCAACTCGTGGACATCATCAAAGAACGCGATCTCGCGATGGTCACCCTCAACGACGTCTTCACAACCTGAGCAAACACCCGACCCTTCATCCGAATCCCGGTCTCGACATGTTCGCCGCGAGCTGGTCCGTCCCATGTTTTCCCATCGAAACAGGAGCCCCCGTGAAACTGACATACCGTAGTGCCCTCCTGGCAGGAGCGTTGCTGACCGCCACCGTCACAGGTTGCAGCACCGACAATTCTGCTGCCCCGGCCACTACCTCCGTGCATGCCTCTTCATCGACCACCCCAGCAACCACCACAGCACACGCAGCAGCCCCTGCCGTCAACCTCACCGGCCCCAATGCAGCCGCCCTCCCCAGCCCAAGTCCTGCGCATCCCCCGACTCCCGCCCCGGCGCCACTGCGCGACATCGACTGCGGCACCATCACCGGATCCAACGGCGCCACCGCCAACGTGATCGCCTTCGCCTCCGCTGCCGGCAGAGCAGGCTGCACCGAGGCCATCACCGTTACCAGCGACTACGTCAGCGCCCAACATTCCGGCGACTCCGCCGTCGTCGACGGCTGGACCTGCGAACCACAACCCGACAGCACAATCCCGCACATCTGCACGAACGGAGCCCTCACGATAGGGCTCCGCGGCCAAGCTGCACCCGCCTCCCCCCCGCCGCCCGCCCCGGCGGCGATCCGCACACTCGACCCGAATTCGACCCCACAACCGGCCAACAGCACCGAACCCCCAGCCCCTGCGCCGGCCGACACCGTCGAGGACGTCCACTGCGGCCCAGTCACGGACGCCGCCGGCAACACACGACAGGTGATCGCCGTCGGCGGCGCCGCCGGCCGAGTCGGATGCACCGAGGCCATCACCGTTGCCACCGCCTACGTCACCACAATCGCACCGACCGACGTCGCCGCCATCGACGGCTGGAGCTGCAACTCCCAACCAGACACCACCACTCCTTCCACGTGCACGAAAGACGGACTGGTCATCGGGCTACGCGCACTCTGATTTCTCTGCAAACCTGCCAAAGTAGTTCGCCCGGCAAAGCGGAGTCCGACACGATTCATCGGGTCGCCGCTACCGTTCGCATCCCACCGCGGGCCAGACCGATCCAGCGTCCGCGCTGCCGCGGGCCGATCCTCTTCAAGCGGAAACTTCTCGCCACTCACGACTCGTGGCAACGTGCGACTACCGCTGACCTGCACCTGAACATTGGTCGACATGCACCATGCGACTCAACCGAAAGTGAGCACAATGAGTACCTCCAATCTCACCCCGACCAAAACCAACACCCTGGCTGTCCTCAGTCTTGCGGCTTCCATCCTGTCGTTCGTTACCTTCGTGTTCATCCTCTCTATCGGCGGAATCGTCGCCGGCAAAAAGGCGCAGCGCCAAATCGCAACGTCAGGAGAAGGCGGAGCGGGAATCGCGAAGGCTGGCGTGGTCATCGGATGGGTCTCCCTCATCTGGGGCATACTCGGTGTCATTGCGCTGGCGGTGTTCTGGCGCAACTGAGTAGCCACGACGCGCTGGAGTAACGGAAGTCATGTCGCGCTGCAGTGGTGACAACAATTCAGTATGGCCCGGAGTCGAAAGGTGGCGTGGAGTGATCTTCCGCTCGTCACCACTTGCTCGAAGGCATCGCTATCGAGCATGAGGGGTCCTTCGATCCGGATGTGTTGGTGCTCGACGCCGGTGTGATGGAGGGCGGTGCGACTGTGGACATTCCGTTGCAGCGTGCGCGGGAGTCGTTCGATATCAACGTCTTCGAGCATCTGCAGTTGGTGCAGGCTATCGTTCCGAAGATGTTCGCCCGTGGTGCGGGTAAGGTCGTGTGGATGTCGTCGATGGGCGGCATCCTTGTTGCTCCGCTCTTGGGTGTCTATTGTGCGACGAAGCATGCCATCGAAGCGCTCGCAGGTTCGACGAAGGTGGAGTTGGAGCCGTTCGGGGTCAAAGCCGCAACGGTGAATCCGGGTGTGTTCGGAACGGCCTTCAACGACACCGGAGCGGAAAGTTACGTGCAGTGGTACGACGCGGACAAGGCCGGATGCCGGACTTCGGTGATTCCCTGGTCGGTCAGGCTGATCCGCAGGAAATGATCGATGCGATGGTCGAGATCATCCCGGCGTCGGAGCATCTGTACCGCACGATGCACCCACTCGGCACCGTGGCTGCGGCGAGCAGTGGCAAGAGACGGAGTGGACCCAAAATGCCTGAGAATGTGAGCATTTCGACTTCGGCGCAGCAAAGGATCACCCGCGATCGCGTGAACGCGGTGATAGCACGTGAGCGTCCCGCGGCGCGGGGATGAGATGCCGGTATCCGGGCGGTGCTCGCCCCTGGGGCGAAGGTGGTGACGGTCGGATGGTGCGTGGCTTGCCTCGAACGATTTAGCGGCCGCGAAAGCACGTACGTCGGTGTCGACTTCCGATTCAACCGCTCCTTGATCAGTCGGGACGATCTTGGTGTCGTCCTCGGCGCGGAGAAACCGTCGTGGTTTTTGGTATGTGAAGCCGGGGAGTGTGATTCATCGCTCTTCATGGAAGTAGCAGCACGCTTCCGCCGAACGCACCCGGTGCCGAGTTGCGGGAGTGGATATAGGGGTGCCGCTTACGGTGGTTCACGGATCCGGTTTGCGACCCTGCAAAATTTGATGTTCCTGCGCCTTTCGCGTTTTCGATTGAGGGGGCGACATGACTCGACCGCATGGTGGTAGATTTCGCCGCTTCGGAAGGCGCATCGCGGAAGTGATCATGGAATTCGTCGCCGAGCTCGCCGAAGGGTTGATTCGGTGAGGTCGGCGCAAGCGCGCTGGGTGTACGCCGGATGGGTGTTCCCGTCGATCGCCGAATGCAGGTAGGTGCGGCCGACCCGCGGCTGCTTCGATCGCCCTCTTGTCGAGTATTTTGTCTGCGCTTCAGGTGCGACGGGTCACCGCGGTGCAGTCGCGCCTACTAACTTGACATCTTAAGTTAGTAGGTATGGACCTTGCCTATGAGTTGCACGATCTAGTGCGCACGCTCGACAAGTGGGCGGAACGGAAGCTACAACGCCGGTCGCCACCCCCAAGCCCGCGAAGAACGCACCGGAGACGAAGAGCATGGTCGGAACCCAGAACCGAGTCACCAGGTTAGGTTTCTCCGTTCCCCATCGCGGTGGCCACAGTAAGGCGCACGGTTCGGCAGAGTTGTTCCCAACTATGGCTTGGGGATCCTGCGTCATCGGGTCAAGCCCCTTCTGACGACCTCGGGGACGATCGTCGATCCACGTTGGGGTTTCGTCTGGTTCTTCTCACTGCAGTTAACGCCACGTTGTTAACATTCAGCAACCGAATGAGGTGGCTTTGTGGGCAGGGTATAAGTCGAAGCAACCTCCGGCCTAGGTGGACCGCAGCGCGCCATCAGTGTCCGCAGTCCGCTCACCGCACGTGATGGAGTAGTAGTCGAGGGAGGGCGAGCAATGGCGATCGCAATCATCATTGTGGTCGTGACAGTGAGCATCGGGGCGATTGTGCGTTCGACACGCGTTGCGTCTCGTCCCGCGCCGGCGGGCGAACCGTAGTTCCTGGCCGCCCGTCACGTGCATCAGACGCGACGCGGGAACTGCCCTCAGTAGAGTTCGGGCGCGAGTCGAACCCCGGATGTTGCTGACGAGCAGCCAGGTGGGCCGGTGATCGCGCGCACTTCCTGCCAGGCATTGAGCGGGGCACGGCCCCGCGACACTGTGCGGCACAGGTCGGCGGGCCCCTCGTGTTTAATACCCTGAAGTTGTGGGCAGCACGGTATCGGCCCTTCGGACAGACGTCACCATGTAAGTTCGCGGGTCACCTGAGTGCGTGCCCCTAGTCCGGCAGGGGTGCGCATGGTCCGTCCGGTGGTTACTGACGAGCGATCGGACGGACCTCCCATGTTTGCAATGTGAATGGGTGGGGCATTAGTGGTGTGGTCCATCGGAATGAACGCCACCTGTTCTCACCGGTGACCGCGCATCTGCGTGTCGAACTGTCATCGGACCCGACACGCTTGGTCCGCCGACGGGTGTTTACAGGTGATGTCGGCGGACCGCCAAGATTACGTGCCCGACCCCGACAGTTCGTGCGCGCCGCCCACCGAGCTGCGGTTGCGCTCCGGCGCTGGCGGGCATCTGGTCCGCGTGCCGTAATCGGTGCGCTCGTTCCGCTCCGGCTAACGGTGGGGCCCCGAGGGACCACCGAGTCCCGCGTGCCGACTGAGTGGGCTAGATCGGGCACGCTTGGCTCAACCGGGACGGCCTGGGCAGCCGTGATCCGGTTGGGCCACCTCTTGTTCAGTTGGCGTTGCCAGACTAGGAAACGTGAAGCACCGAAATCCCGATCACAAACCAGAGCTGACTGAGGCCGTTTTCCAATACGGTTCAGACGGCTACGAGCTGTCTGTCGCCGAGGTGAAGCATCTGATGTCGGAAGCTGAGACCATCATGAACGGGGAAGGATCCGGCTTGATTCGTGCGACGATCGATGGCGCCGAGAGGGCATTCCTCGTCTCGGCCGGAGCGCTCGTCACCTTCCATGTCCCCATCGGAGCCCTGGGGGAAGTTCCGAAGGAGTAGCTATCGGTAGCTCGGTCGCGTCCCATCCCGCGGCGGGTATCGCGGGAAGATTCTGTACCTGATGCGCGTGTATCGATCCGCGTTCTCGGGGCGGGTTTACTCGTTCGGAGATTAGGCGCGGATGTCCATCCTGGACAACGCATTTCCGTCGATGGCGAACGTGAACCTATTGGGTCCGTTGAGGCCGTTTCCGCCGACTCAAGCGGGACGGTTGTTTCGGAGGTTGTGTTGACGAAGTCGAGGACAGACGAGGTCACCTGTTTACCAAGCAAGTGCAGCGGCTGAGTCGCGTGGGCGGATTGTCCGGTCGAACGCGAAACGGTTTTCGAATACCATCAACAACCAGTTCAATCTCGGGGGCGGCGACCGGCAAACAACGATGGTCGCTCCCGCAATGTTGCCCGCTCCAGCACGCCAAGTATCAGCGTTGGTGCGGAATCAATTTCGATGCTGCTCGACGCCACGACACTCGACAGGCGAAGTGGCCAGGATGCCGGTTTTCGCCGATGACGCCGCAGTAGCTTCGGCTGACAACGCGCCTGTGAGCGATATCCGAGAAGAGGGTGCAATGCATCCTGGACGAGTCGATGCAATGGCGACCTAGACGTCCCTTCTTCTCGGGCAACAGGACAGGGAAATGTTGGTCTACGTCAACTGTGTCGACACGCGCGGGATATTTGCCCCTGTGAATTACTGCGGAGTTGCTCTGCGAGAATCAGATGTATGACCGAGAACAACGGGAAAACCAGCGGTGCGATAGGTGTCGGTTCCAGGGTCAGTGTTACGGCGCCTGGAATCGAGACCGAGGGGAGCGCGGTATGTACGGGCGTAGTCATTGAGGACTACGCCGACATGGTCATCGATTCCGGATCGGTGGGGCGAGATTGGGCTCCCGTGCATCGGTGGGCGATCGCACTCGATGACGGGCGACTGATATTCGCCAACGACGAAAATCTTGCTGCCGCGGACTAGAAGGTTCTCCGCACGAACTCGTAGGAGTTCTCCTGAGTTCGGTAGCTGGCAGGCTGTGTCGGAAGCGGATTGTCGCGGAGTTCGGTAAATTTCCTGGTGTGGAGCAGGCGTCGAGGTTGCGGGATGCCCAATTGGGTGAGGGCTACGTAAACCTTCCGCTCGATCGAGAGGCGCTGCAGTTGAACCTCACTCTGCAGCGACTGAGTGCCTAGGGAGCGGGACGATTACGTAGGACTGCGGTCGCCGAAGACACCAGGCTGTCCAACCACTCTCCACGTGGTTCCCCGTAGCGAGTGCGTCTGGCGGGTGGCTCGATTACGCGGCTCGATGATATTCGGTCCACTGCAGGGCCCGTTCGAACAAGTTGAACACCTGAGATGTACTGCCCTAGCCATCCGGCGTGTGAAGTACTCCGTTCACTCGCACTGGAATTGGGGTACCTCCAGTGTCTCCTGCTGTGCGGCGCCGTATTTCGTCCAGGATTTGCTTGTTCGACATTTGTTGCAGCGACATCCTGGTAGGGGAAAGGGGACGGTTCTCTTCTTCGGTCATGTAGCCGGCGGCAATCAGCACTTCTTGGATCGGCGCATCGAACAGCACTGCGACTTGCCGAAGAACTTGCGGGGATGGCGACCGCACGATCGTTGCCCAATGACGCAACAACGACGGATACACCCCTAGTGCCCGCGCAGCCTCCTCGGTGCTCTCGTAGCCCCGAGCATCGATCTGGCCGCGAATCCACGCTCCGAATCCTGTGCGCATGGCCAGTATTTTTCCATGAAGGCCTGGATCGATATCGGCTGTGCGCCACGAACGGCGAACTTTCGCCGAAATTTGTGAATGCAATCTTCGCCATCGTCACCGTCAGCAAGCTCAACGCGAACACATGGGACCGGGGTTTCTGCATCGCACTCGCCGTCGTCGTCGTGATCCGCATCCGCGGAAACGCGTTCCACTCCTGTTGCGCATCAATCGCCGCACAAGAGTTCCTCGACGGTGGGGGACGTCTCGGGTTCAACCCCCACGCCCGCTATTGCAGCGGCCACAGCGATCACACCACCGGCCGTGGTCCTTGGCATTCACGTACGAAATCGCAATCTGGTAACGGAAGTCGGAATGGACTAAGCCGCTTACCGTTCGATCGTGAAAACGACACGGAGAGTGGGAACACAAGAGTGTTGCCCCTGATCCGACCGTCAACTGGAACCGATCCGCGACCCTCACGCCCACGAAAAGAACGACCACAATATTGCTGAGTTGTCGGAAGAGGAACGAAACGAGGACACCGCAACGGCGGCTGTACAGACCTTGCCAAAAGCGCTGTCTACTTCCACTTTCCATCCAAGGGAGCGATCGTCGAACACTTCATCTTGGACTGGTACCGCTCCGTCAACGAAACCGTCGGCGGAGCAACGGCCGGCATGAGCAGTGCAGCAGGGGAGCAGCTGGCAACGTTCTTCACCCCTCGCGCACCAGATCGTCGAGAACCCACCAATCTGCGGACGGCATGAAACTCACCTCGACCCCACCGTCGACTTTGCGCATCGGGTGGACGCCATCAGCGATATCGTCAAGACCGCCATCCCCGAAGGGGAACTCACCGACACCCACCGCACACCGTCTCGGATGGACCCTGTGCGCCGGAACCACCCATGCCTCCTTGCAGGAAGATATGGAGGTGTTCACCCGGATCAGTGACACCGTCGCAACCCGCACCGAGTCCTGAGCGCTTCAGCGGCACCATCGGCGTCGTTCTGTTCGTCACCGACAAAGGCGAACGCTCCTGAGCTCTAGGGCGACGCCAGTGTCCGGAATCAGATCGAGGGTTCTACACACGGGGAAAAACGCTCATACAGAAGGAACATTCGTACCCGCACAACGGCAGAACAGAGTCGAAAGTCCCCGCTGAACGCCGATGAAACGCCACCGAAAGTACGAGAGCATCCCCGAAAGGGTTGAACTTTCTCCGGTTTGTGTGACTTCGAGTACTACTGGTCGGTAGCCTTCGCTCCGAGCACATAGATGTGACTCGCGACACACCGATAAGAGTGGTGTTTCGGTGCGTCGATTCCATGCCTGAGGAGCCCAATGTCCAAGAATGCCTTGAGAACCCGAGTTGTCCCCACGATGGCGATCGCTGCAGCCCTTGCATTGATAGGAGGAGGCGTCGCTACTGCTGAGGAGAATTCCTCGCTCGGTTCGTCCGGTACACCCGCCGCTACTCCTTTGACGTTCGACGGGTGGTCGTCATGCCCCGTCGAAGACCTCGACGTCGCGACCTGCGCAACCGTCGTGGTGCGCGGCGGTTCGATGAAAATCGGGGGACTGACCGTGCCCGTCCCCGACGGCGGACTCAAGATCGCCGGCGGAGTCAAGTACGCCACCCAACCCGACGGCAGCTTCGTCGAAACCTTCGTCCCCAAGCCGGACGGCCGAAACGGGGTGTACTCGAACCCGATCTCCGTCCCGGGTGGCGCCATCGGAATCGACACTCCACTGAATCTGACCCAGATCACCGCAACAGTCGAAGCTGTTGGGCTACCGAACATCAAGGTGCTCGATCAAGAGCTGACGATGCCGGTACGACTGAAACTGTCGAACTCGTTGTTGGGTAACAACTGCTATCTCGGCTCCACGGCGAACCCGATCAACCTCCACCTCACGACCACCGGTAACCCGCCCTCGCAGCCCATTGGCGAATATCCCGGAGCAGTGTTCCCTGCCGTTCAGCACACCGACAATCTCTTCGCAGCTCCTGCCGCCAGCGGGTGCGGGGTCTTCGGTGCACTCAACTGGGCGGTGAACCTGCGAGCAGGAACCCCCTCGGCCAGCGGAAAGAACTCTCTGACCACTTCCAGCGACGTCTACACCGTCGCCGCGCGCAAGGTACGACCGCCGGCAGCTTCCGCTGCGCAGGCAGCCGAACCTGCAGCTGTGGCGCAGATGGGAGCCGCCGGGTAGAGATCACACCCGCCTGAATTTCTTTCGACTGACGGTTCACCCCAAAGGTATTCGACAGAAAGGCACATCACATGTCATCACGCACAATGCTCGGCAAGGCCTCCGCGATCGTCGGGGCAGCAGCCGCATTGACCATCGCTGCATCCGGGATCGCAGCAGCGTCCACCACGATCAGCCCCGCCACAGCCACTCCGGTGACGGCCACCAGCAGTGGGCTCAGTTTCGTGACAACTGGCGGTCTCGAGTTGTACTGCACCAGCGTCAGCGGAACCGGAACCACCCCTGCAGCGCCCGGTAACGTGAACTCCGGAACGGGCGGCATCAACATCAACATCGCGAGCGTGGGACTGTCCGGATGTGACCTCGAAGGTGTGCCGGCAACGATCACCACGGCCGGTTCCTGGGCTCTGAACGTCAACGCCGACAGTGGATCACCGATGGGAAGTATCAAAATCCCCAACGGTGGAGCTCACGTAGTCGCTGGTAGCTGCGTCATCGACGTCACCGCCAGCACTGCCGGCCCCGTGCCCTACAGCAACACAACACATACCGTCACCGCCAACAACACCGGAACGGTGAACTTCACCTCCAACGGGGGCAGCGCATCCTGCCCGGCAGCAGGAGCCGGAACGGCGAAGATGACCGGGGCGCTCAAGTTCAACTCCGCGCCCGGCATCACCGTCACTCCCTGACCCGGAATGTAGTTGCGCCACAGCCACACCCGCACTAAGTGAACTACATGCGGGTGTGGCTGCGGCGTACAGTTCGCGAACCGTCCCCCGGCACCGGTCGCTGCCTGAGCAGGAAGGTTCACAGAACACATGATCGTTTGGCCGAGGACCCGCCCGATCTCTCGTAGTATTTCTCCACGGCGGTGAAAATCCCAGATCACCTTCTAGTGCCTCACCGAGAACCTGAGTGCCTTACTACCCATCCACGATCATGCATCATCTCACCAGTAGTGATGCGCTGGCCCTGTTGAGATGAAGATCGTAGTCGGCCTACGAATCGATCCGAATCGACGCTGTGACTCTCGGAACTCTGTGGCCCAGTGCTCGGTAGAAATGGTCGGCCGCGGCTGTGACGGAACGATTGACGGGCGAGTTCCGAGTGTCGGGACGCATTCAGTGTCCTGCACGGTGGCCGTCAACTCGATGTTCGCAAATAGCGCTGATCGCTTCAAACCTGCATTCCTGCAGACCGTTCGATCGATTATGCGTGAAGGTGGGACTCACGGTTTCGGGTGAAATTCCGAGTAAGCGTGCTACTACTTTACCGGAATAGCCTTCGGCGACCCGTTCGATGATCTCTTCTTGGCGCTTACTCAATCGCATCACGGTCGCCTCCTGCGGCGGTATGGATGGGCGCGGCGGGAGCAACTCACGTTTTGCGTCCAGTGGGGACGTGGAGGCAAAAACGATGCACAACAACGTGGTCGATGCAGATATGGGGTTGCCGAATCCGACTTCATCGCGGGTGCAGGGTTGATCCTGGCCGTGCGTGATGATTGCCAGAGTCCGGCGCGGCTGTCGATAGAGCATCGAATCCTGAGCTGGTACCTCGTTCGTCAGATGTAGTACTGCAGATGGATGTGCAGCCGCGTACCTGCTGATTGACTCTCTCCCGGAAGGGAGTCGTCAATGAGTACGTCCGTCAACCGAAACGGCTGGTCGATCGTTGCGTTGTCATGCGCCGGAGCGGCATTGGTGGCCGCGTTCGTTCTAGGCCCGGCCGCGTTGTTACGCGGACGCTATCCGCAGTTCCAGGATCAATCCGTCATGAGTGAGCTGCTCGGCCGCGGCTTGGTCGACTACTGGGGTAGCGGAGTCCGCACCTATCCGCTCGGCTTGGCGGCGATGGTGGACTACTGGTTCGAGTGGCACGCGATCAAGATCGTCATCTCGGTGCTGCTGACCGCGGTTCTGGGTCTGCTCGCGACGACCCTGTGGCGGCGATCTCTGACGGCCGGCGTAGGTTGCGTGGTCGCGGCGGCCACTACGACTGTGCTGTCATTGTTTTCGGTGTCTGTGGCTGTGCTCAACATCCAGTCGACGGTCGCACCCGTAGTCGCGCTGCTTCCGATGCTCTCCGCGGACAACTCGGACGGGCAGACAGCGCAGTCTCTGATCGAGAACGGTGTGCGCAGCGGAGACTCCAGGCCGCCACTGCTCGAGTTGCTCACACAGGTCGAGCACTACAACTGGGCGGCGATTGTCGCTATCGCCGGGGTGATCGCTGTAGTCGCAACCGGAACCGTCATCGCCTTCCGACGCTACAGGTCGTCGGACACGACAAACGGTGCCCACCGTCGGATGTTCGTCGTCCTCGGATCGCTCGGTGCTGTGATGACCATTGCGATGGCGCTGCTGTTCGTCGCGGCCGTTGTTGCCGTCGTCGATCCAGGAGAAGCTCTGCTCGGCGCGGTCGGCCTGTGACTCTATTGCCGGTCCAAGATGAAGGCCGACGGCGTATCCATGACCGAATCGCGGAAGTGCTGAACATCGCTCGCAGTACGTTGTACCCAAACCTGCAGTAGCAAAAGCGAATTCGCTACGGCATCGGAAATGTTGCGTCTCCGCCGGCACTGATGACTCGGCCGGCACTGACGTCACCGGTTCGGCCTCGATGGATGCGCTTCCTACAATTCGATGGGGCGATTCGGGTGTGGGCCTGTGGTTGGCGCGCTGATATCTGTGCGCCAGTCCCTCGACCGCGATGAGCGGGTAACGCAGCTGTCTGCCGAAGTGGGAGAGGGGCAGTTGCGTCGTGGGTTGCAGATCGTCAAGCCGCGGCTCTCGACGGCTCGTTGCGGTAACGCGACAGTCGGCCGTCGGTTCCGGTAAGCCGCCAGGACCAGAGGGTGAGCCGGGTTCGCATTCCGTTGGCGTCGGCGAGGCTCCGGACGTCTGCGCAGGACTCTGTAAGGAGTCGCCGGAAATCGGGGTTGCGCATCGAGTAGGTCTCGCGCAGAACATTGCGGGGAATACCCAGCAACGTGGCGTCCTGCCGGCTCGGGACGACGATGGACCAAAACCCTATGCGCATGACTACAGGCGTGGTGAGGCCGAGTGCGAGGCGGTTGAATCGGCTCATGCGCGGAGCGTGATGGCGCAACCATGCATGGGCGAACCCGATGTGACGTGCTTCCTCGGCGAGATGGATCTGCATGATGCGGTCGGTGAGCGGGTGGATGCCACCGCCGCGCATGATGCTCTTCTGGATGTGGTCGATCGGCTCCTCTCCAGCGAGGATGATCTGAAAGAAGAAACTGGGCCACAGCGATCCCAGCGAACCGACCAGGGGGAAGGCCTTGACAAGCCACGTTGGGGCACCGTGGACCTCCGGAGCCACCCGGTTGGTGAACTCCTGAAACATCTGGATGTGGTGTGTCTCTTCGGTGAGTTCGTGCATGAAGTAGCGGAATTCGGGGTTCTCGTTCGCCAGGCCCATCAAGAACTGGGTACCGCCGAGAAGGAGCAGTTGCTCGAACTGGGAGCCGGTCTTTGTTATAGATGCGAGCCGAATCCGGGCAACCCGCCGTTGTTCCTGGGGTGAGAGCGCGCGGTACCAGTCGGTGTGGGACAAGGGGTCGACCGCGGGGAGTGTCCATCTTGGGTCGTCCGCGGGGGCGGCGAACTCGGGCGAATTCCAGGCGATGTCTTTGAACGCCTCGAAGTGGAGCCCTGTCGAGGATGCCTCGGACAGTGTGCGCAGAGTGTCGTGGTAATCGCGATGTTCGTTGACGGTATTGCGCCCCGTAGTTGAGCGGACAGATGGCGCGTTACGCCGCGTGCGACGAGGTGTTAGGAACTGCATTTCGGGCTCCTTTGTGGCATCTATCTCAGACGTGCCCACAGTAAACTAAGTGTGACTACGCGTCCACAGTAACTGTATGAGTCTGCACGTCCACGGGTAAGTCCGGAAGGGCGAAAAGGACGCTCAATATCGCACCATGCACGCAGCTCTCGGCATTTGATGGTGGTGTGGGTCCTGCTGTCGAGACGACAGCGCTGGACGTGGTCGACGGTCGCACGTTAGGCCGTTGTGTGCATCCGCCGACCTATGCGGTGGGATGGGCGCAGGGAGAGGTTCTCGCGATCTCGTCACGGTTGGTGTCCCCGGTTGATCGGGTCGGAACTCACCTCGCCGAACTCGCGTCCCTGCACCGCGACGACATCCGAGGCGGCGCCGACAGTTGATCATGTGGATCGGCCCGCACGTCTTTCGTCATGCGACGGGGATCCGATGGACCGTGGTTTGTTGCTCGGATGGCGATCGGTAACAGTGGAAATATCTCACCGGTAACTTTCAAGTTGTGTCAGTTCTCTTTCTTAAGTGACTGTGTAACAACCATTTTCGATGGAAGTCGCTATCTGAATTGAAATTCTGGGCGGAAATGCACGACGACCAATGGCTCTGGCAGGGGTAACTGTGCGCGTCACCGATGGCGACGGAACCAACAGCGTCGAGATCGACATGCTCGTGACCGCCGACGCCATCACCGAAGTGCCGTCGGTTGGCTGAGACTTGTTGAGCGCCGAGTCTGCAAGAGCGGAGTTTGCGTCAGGCGCTCCCGGTAGAAGGGCGGTAGCCTTCAAGCATGAAACGGTCCAAGCCGGAAGGCGTTGGGCTGTAGACGTACTGGCGGCAGAGGGAATTTTTGCTTCGGAGCAACCTTTGGCCGCGTTACGTGAGTTGCGCCGGGCGAATCGAGCGTTGTCGCTTACCGGTGCCAAGGTTCTTCTGGATCAACTTCTGCCACCTCGCTAGCGCAGTCGCGGATCGCTATCACCGAAACGCCAGCGATCTGGTCCTGGGTCACCACTCCTGAATGATGTCGACGGTGCTCGTCCAGATCGCAGGGTTGTTGACCGCGAAGGTACATCAAATCAGCACGGCATCTCCGGGTGGCTATGAGGTTCGGAGACGCGTCGGGGTGGTTGCTTCCTTTGAATGGCTCTTTCTTACTGGCGGGGCGGTGTAGCCGTTTTCGCGGTGACCACCAGATCATACTTTGGTACGCTTAAAGTATGACCATGAAATTTACCATAAGTCTGCCTGACGAGGATGCACATCTACTCGACGAGTATGTGCGTGATCACGGACTTCGTGGCCGGTCGGCAGGAATTCGAGCCGCGCTCCGCCTACTCTCGACGTCCGGACTCGAACGTGACTACGCTGCAGCCTTTGCCGAAGGTGACGTAGATGAAGTGTGGGACGCTGTCACGGCAGACACGGAATGATTCGCCGCGCGCACATTCACTGGGTGGATCTCGATCCCGCGCAGGGCAGTGAAGCGGCGAAACGACGACCGGCGGTGGTGGTGAGCAACGACCGGGCCAACGCTACTGCAGAAAATCTCGGCAGGGGCGTGATCACCGTGGTTCCGTTGACTACCAATACCGCGCACATGTTTCCGTTTCAGGTGATTGTCGAGTCCGACGAGTCAGGTTTGGCGCGAGCGTCGAAAGCGCAAGCGGAGCAGGTACGGTCGGTATCGGTTCGGCGTCTGGATCCTGAACCGGTCGGCAAGGTCGGGACGGAGACTTTCGCCGCGCTCGAGGATGCGCTGCGGTTGCACCTCGATCTGCAGTAACTTGGCGCTGTTGGGACCGGGTGATCGCCTCGATCGTCGGGGCGCGGTTGCCGAAGAACTTATTTTGTCTCCGCGAAGAAGCTGTTCGGCTCCGAACGCTGCCATGCCGGCACTGAACTGGACGCACTGAACTACTGGTTCACCCGGTGTGGGTGATTCGCGGCGTGGTTCTTTTCCGGACCATCTGGGTATGGCCGACATCAAATTGACGTATTCCTCCGGAGTTGTCCCCAGGGACGGAGAGCTTCCCGCTCGCGACCACATCGCGACGGTGTTCGACGAACTCGACTTCCAGACTGCGGTGCAGGCGTACTTGTGGGCCATCCCCATCGTATCCTGGGCGCAGTGGATGGACGTGCATACCAACATCTTCGGAGCAACTGCATCCGATATCGTCGTCTACCGCTCCTATCGTGACCGACTGGGCCTGATCACCGCCAACGCGACGACTCCGTACATCTTGAACTTCTTCGATCTCGGTACAACGGGTCCGTTGGTAATCGAGTTGCCGGCGGGGCCGACCGCCGGGGGCATCGCAGATTTCTGGCAACGAGAATTCGCGGTGCTCGGTGAGATGGGCCCCGATGCAGGCAAGGGCGGCAAGACCCTGGTAGTCGGCCCAGGCCAGAGTGCCGAGGACACAGGTGAATACACGGTTGTCCGCTCCCCGATGATGCACATCATGTTCGGCTTCCGCACGCTCGATCCGGACCCGGCGCGCTCGGACGCGTTGGTCGACGCTGTCCGGGTGTACCCCTACTCCGATCGTGAGAATCCGACTCCGACGCGTCTGGTCTCACCGGACGGCAAGCCCTGGAGCGGAATTCAACCGCGAGACCTTCGGTACTGGGAACTTTTACACGACATCGTGCAGGACGAACCTGTCGAAGAGCGCGACCGGTTCCCGATGGCGTGGCTTCGGCAGCTGGGGATAGAGAGGGGCAAACCGTTTGCCCCGGATGATCGCTTGCGGAAGATCTTGCAGCGGGCCGTCGAAGTGGGGGTGGTGTTCGCTCAGGCGAATGCCTTTGTCAAACGCTTCCCCGGTTCGCGCTACTGGCCGGATCGTCAGTGGGACTTGGCGATTGTTCTGGACAACTCCGCTCAGCGAGGCGGCAACTACGACGAGTTCTACGAACGCGCGTCGTGGTTCTACGAGGCAGTCAGCTTCTCCAAGGCGATGAAGAGTACGACGCCTGGACTCGGTCAGGCATATCTGGGTAGTTACTCCGACGCTGACGGTCACTGGTTGGACGGCGGAAACAGCTACACACTCCACGTACCTGCCGATGTCTCGGCAAAACTGTTCTGGTCTGCGACGGTCTATTCGGTCGACACACGCGGTGCCTGATCGACAACGAGCAAGGGCGAGGCGACCGTGGCTCGCGAGATGCCGATCTTGTTGTCAACGAGGACGGTTCGGTAGATCTTTTCTATGGACCGACTGCTCCGGTAGGGAAGGAATCCAATTGGGTTCAGACCATTGTGGGTCGGCACTGGTTCTCGTATTTCCGCTTCTACGGACCTCTCGAACCATATTTCGATCGAACGTGGAAGCTTGGTGACATCACGCCCGCCTAGATCATGTGTTCGGTGGTCGAGGTCTGTCGACGATTGCGCGGTATGTGACCTAGCCCGAACGGGCAGGTGTGAGAGGAGGAACTCTCAGTCGCGTGGTAGGTGTGTGTGGCATGGAATCTAGCAGCACTAGAGGGGGCGTGTTGCTCGGTGCGGGGCGCTTAGTCGATGGGTGTAGTGGTGGTTCGGCAGGTGGGGTGGAGGTCTGGTGTCCGGTTCAGACGAGGCCGTATCGGCGTGCCACGAGGACGGCATCACGGCGGGTGTTGACGTCGAATTTTCGATAGATTCCGCGCAGGTGGGTTTTGACGGTGTTGACGGAGACGAACAGGTCAGCGGCGATGGCTTCGGTGGTATCGCCAGAGGTGAGCTTTGGCAGTACTTTCTGTTCGCTGTGTGTCAGGAGTGCTGGCGGGGGTTCCGGGGTGACTAGTGATGTCCGCACGTGGCGTGCGAAGTCCTCGTCGAGTTGGAAATAGTTGCGCCACAAGGTAATTTATCATTCTCGTATTTCGAATCGGAAAATCTCGATCTCGAACAAAATCCCAAACTGCAGCAGCACGCACTCCGACGAGCCGGAGCGATCCGCTTCTCCACCGACCACGAATCCGGTTCCAATACGCCGCGTCCCCAGCTCGCCGAATGCCTGAACTACCTACGCGAGAATGACGGCGATGTCCTCGTCGGGTGGAAACTCGATCGCCTCGGACGGTCCGTCCGCCACGTCATCGACACCGTCCACAACCTCGGTGAACGCGGCATTGCATTCCGTTTCCTCGCAGAAGGATTCGACACCGCCACCGCAGGCGGCGAATTCCTCTTTCGCATCATGGCAGCTCTCGCCCAAATGGAACGGCGCATGATCGTCGAACGCGCCCACGCCGCCTCGAAGCCGCCCACCGTCATGACCCCCCCCACACGCTCCGCACTCGCTCGCGCCCTCCGTGAACAAGGTAAAAGCCTCGATGCCATAGCTTCGACACTTGGTGTCGGACGCTCACCAGTCAGTCGAGTGAGGGCCGATCAGTCTGGGAGCTTGCGTAATTCGGCGATGGTCAGCCCCAGCGAGTCCAATCGAGCCATAATGCTCCTCATTTCGACGTAGTCGGCTATGGGACCGTGCAGGCTCGTACATCCGCTGGAGATTGGTGTCACGTGCATATTGGGAAAGATGCCGCTCACCCGTGTCAACACGTCACCGTCAATGAGAAACTGGTAGCGAATCGGAGCAGTCACCTTGATCGCCCTAACATGTCGAGACACCCTGTGTTCGAGCCAGTTTTGCAGGGAGGCCACGATATGGCGTCACCCGTTTCGGATGACCGCCAGGCCAGCAGTTCAGCCTTCCACTGTGCCACCGACACTCGGTACTCCAGCTTGGCGTCTCGTGTGGCAGCATTGCGCCGCAGTTCACGCGAGATCGTGGACGGATCCCGGCCGAGACTGCGCGCGATCTCACGCACGCAAACCACTTGTGCCGCGGGAATCGCTAGCTGCTCCAGCTCAGGACACGGCACGTACTGCCCACCCGGATCGGGCAATTCGGTCATCGCCATTCCGACACCCTGCCGGAACCGATGGGCTCCGACCGCAGGAGACACGCCCACCGTTTCAGCTGCGCACTCCGAGGTGAAGTCCGTCGTTACCTCGCCAGAACTCGCGTTCGATGCTGCGCTGGGTTGTCGGTGCCACCCGGCGAGATCATCGTGGATCTGTCAGTCATCCAGCCGGTCCGCGCGGAAAGTGGGTCCCGTGCTGTGTGCTCAACGCGGGGACGTCCTCGACGTCGACGGAACCGAGATCATCGACCATCCGTACATCGAATGCCGAGAAGCTCTATCGAGCTTGGGCCTGAACCGCGCCCGCATCAAGGTTCCTCCGTACTCGCTCCACGTCAACGGTCCCATGCAGCATTAACCCTGGAGCAATTTTCTCGGTGACGTCCGTGACTGCCTGATCGACCTGAATTCGCTTTTAGGTTCGGGTGCTGGTTTGAGATCCTTGTGGAAGCGAGATGGGGTTCCGCATTCGCAGTTGCTGCTCGCGGTTGGTCGTCGGGAGCGAGTCTACGGATCGTTTTCCTCGAATCCGATGTACAGGATGTCGTGGAGATCGTCGGGTTTTCGGGTGTTGTGGCGGAAGCGGACCCGGTCCCCGCGTCTGGGTTTCGTGGGCACGCTTGTGGCACGTCGAATGTGGCCACCTTCAGGGTGTTCCGCCGTAATCGTGACGTGGTAGCTAGCTTCACTGTCGGAGATGTTGTGTGGGTCGATGACCACTGAGGTGATGGTGCCGACCGACTCCTCGCCGTCGGCGTACATCGCCGTCTCGAGTCTGGTCAGCGTCATGAAGTAGGGGAAGATCGACGCCAGCAGTACTCCGATGTCCAGGAACCAGATCCACCACGGACCCTCCCCGGAGATGGTGATGTACCAGCTGATGGCCAGCATGACGACGAACGCGCACACGCCGACGACGCCCAGTACATGAAAGATGCGCTCCAATACGGCCAGGCGGCGGATGCGTGTCCGCGTCTCGGGAGTGCGCGCGTGGGCCGACCATTGCTCGAATTTGGTGTTCATGGGCGAACCTCGCGGCCGCGTCTTCGTGCAGAAACGGCGAGAGGAATCCGATCACGATCGGCTCGCACATCGTTTCCGGTTGAGTCATGATTCACCCCTCGTCGACGTCGAGTCGATTCCGACGACATTCGCATCTTTGTCGACTGAGTTCGGTCTTGACTACGTTGGCGCATGATTGAGTGTCCATCGTCGGCCGGAATACAGCACCTTGCGAATACTGTATATCCGCGAGGTCGACCTCCCCGGACGCCACTGACCGCCCCTGTATATGGCGAAGCCGCCGACACCGAAAAGGGCGTCCAGCGGCTGCACCGGGTCGGTGCCCGTCGCGCGTTGGAGCACTTTCCCTCATTCCAACATGACGTCCGCCGCGAACGGATCGGTCGCGGACTGTATCCGTTTGTAGGCGTCTGTGAGTACGGCTTCACCGTGTCCGAATCCTGCGATGTGTGCTTTCGTGGCGGCGAGTTTCGAGAGCGAGCGGGCCGCACGTGCGCGATCGGTGTTGAAGACGCCGAGGATCACCTCTCCGTGGAACTCGGCCACTGTCCGTGGAACTCGGCCACTGCGTCACCGGTGAGCACCGCATCGGGCTCTGGCAGGTACAGCGCAATACTTCCCGGGGTGTGCCCTGGTACCGAGATGACACGGGCCCCGCCCGCGAAGTCCCATTCGTCCCCGTCTCGGACTTCATGGTCCACACGACAGGCAGGACCGTGCGGTGCTTTGTTGCTGTCGGCGTGAATCGTTCGCTCAAGATCTGTCAGTTCGGGAATCGGTCCGCTCTCGGTACCGGATACGAATGCTGAATCATCTGCACCTGCTACAACTTCGACGGTGGACCATGTCGCTATCTCAGCGGCGGAACCTGCGTGATCGTCGTGGAAATGAGTAAGCACGATCCGCTTCACGTCTGTGCGGTCCCTACCGAGCGCGGACAGCGCTGGTCCGATCAGGGCGGCGCTGTCCGGCCATCCTGTATCGGCGAGCGTCACGCCGTCTTAGTCTAGCCAGAGGTAGCAGTTGAGCAGGTGCGCCGGCCCACCGTCGATACGGAGTCGATACAGCGACGGTACGAGCCGCAGAAGTCAGGCGATCGCATCCGCCGAAGGTATCCGGGCGGTGAAGCCCTCAGCGCTCCTTTCGCTCTCACCGAACGACCCAGGTTACCCGGCGAACCCCGATTCGGGCCCTGGGCGACACCGACCGCCCCGGATGTGACGTAGCCGCCGTCACCGAAAAGGGTGTCCAGCGACTTCACAGGGTCGGTGCCCGTCGTGCGCCTCTCGGCAAGTGGCCGTTCGAAGCGGCACTTCTTTCGGTGGTACCCGGGGCAAAGAATTTCAGCACCGACAGCCTATATAACGAGCATCCCCGCAGGCACGCACGATTCGACAACATACGACCGCACTATCGGCCTCATCAGGGTCAGCAGGATTTTCGGCAGGCCGAAGCTGCGTGGGTGGGCTCTGTTATGTCTTCAGCGGACGAGGCGGTGCCCGAGAGGTACGCCGAAGGGCTGAGTCGTGGCCACCGAACCGAGTGATCGGGTTACGAAGGCGATGACGAGAGCTCCAGTTATGAGGCACAGTGCTTTTCGTTTCACGACATCTCCGTTTCGAGGTGTGCTAGATACGACGGGCTTCCTGCCGCAGGTAGTTGCCGAGGGTAACTAGATTCGGCCTTCTGTGCTCCGTGGCAAGGCAGCCCTGACGGCCACACAAGATAGGGGACCGTCAGGGCTGGTAAACGAACAACAGTATCGCTATACGTTTACAATCCGACCATACCTGCAACGGTAGCCGTATCGTAACCCCCGGGTCTTTTGATCTCCGACTTCGCCCTCTGTCGCAATTAGGCGGGGCGCGTGATGTGTGAGTTCGCAGTGGCAACCCGAGACGACGTCGAGAGCGACTCTCGGATCGGAATGACATCCGCAGGGCAGGAACTTCGGTGATCTTGCTGCAGTCTCAGCCGTTCGGCCGGCGAGATCCATGGGCCGTCGTAAACCACGCTGCTGCAGCGTCGGCATTGCGTGCAGTACGCACCGTTTTTCATCAGCTAATACGACTCTCGGCGTCCGGGTCCCGACCCGCGGAAGATCTTGTCGGCGCAGTCGAGGCGAGAGCTGCCAGCTCGGGACTGGGCAGCGTGGCCGACGTGTTACCGGCGTCGAACTGCCGCGGCAGCGGTACACCGCATGTGGGGAATTGCCAAACCTCAGTCTCGTCGGGCATTTTCGAAATCCAGGGGTGTTGCTAGAAGGGCCACCAGCGAGTGTGTGATCAGCACGCTGGCGGCCCGGGGTGCGCCGAGAACCGAGGCGGAAGCGGCGCACCGTTTGTGGTGCCCTGCCGGCTATCTGGGGGGATCGCGTCGGCAGGGCTACGCCATACTCGAAGTTTGGGGGTTCGAGCGATGCCGCCGAGGAAAATCTACGGATCCGAGGGTTCCGATACCAGTCTTCGCGGAGTCACAGATACTTGAGTGTTGAACTATCCCCAATTCATGGACAGCACATGGGGATAACTGATCCGAGCGCGAAACTCTCGAACTGTTTCGCTGCGCGAATGGTCAGAGATTCCGTGGGAAAAAACGCCCATGGCTTCAGGATTCGCAGCTTGGGTTCGAGACCAGATCGTGGCCCGCGGCTATGAAAGTCCAGAGGAAGCAGCTCGGGCGCTCGGTGTGTATCCATCCCAGATGCGTCAGTGGACAAGGATCTCGCGGTCCCCGACCCCGCAGGTGCTGCGGCGCGTCGCAGCGTTGTTCGATGCGCCTGTGCAGGAAGTGTTGATCGCCACCGGGTTCATGACGGAAGAGGAGAACCGGCCGTTGTCGCCCACACGGAAGTCGCTGCAGCAATTGTCGAACAAGCAGATTCTCGACGAGATTCGGCGCCGGACTGCCGGAGACTTGGCAGGGCCGCCGATTCCTGTCCGGGTGGACGGAGTTCTCCATTCGCCGGATGGCCCGCCCACAGTGTTCGTCAGTTACACCTAGGCGGGCCGCGCACGCCGAGCCGGCAAAGGCGAACGTGCACGAGGGATACTACTTCTCGAGTATGGGGCCGAACCGCGCTTGGCGGTTGCACACGGTACTTAAGTATCAGGCAGGCGCGTCGCCAGCGCGTCCATAGTGCCTACGGTTCAACGTGGCGGCGTGAGCGTTTGGAGAGACCCACCCCCGGCGAGTGCACAGCCGGAGGGCAGGCCTTGCGCGGCCGAACTGACCACTCAGAATCGCCGCAGCAATGAAATGATATCCAATTTCCACGTTCAAAATGCCAGATAGTTCTTCGAGTGTGCGATCCAAGTGCGAAAATTCACTGCCGATAACTTATATTTTGCCATGCTAACTTCTGCATATATTGTGCCGCAGCGTCTTTCGCTTGCGGTGGCAGTCCAGCTGCCACCGCGAAACTGCACCGCGGTTTATGCAGTATTCGAAAGCCAGCCGTCGAACGAATTAGGGCGCAGTGCCTAGCTGGAGTCGAGGTCTGGGCTGGTCAGACGATGCCGCCCAGGCCTCCCATGCGTGTCGTACAACCGTTCCTGTCCTTCCACACAGCGACACCCTCCACGAGTCGCGCGCTCATGAATCCGCCGCCGTCACCCCACGGCCATGCGGTACCAAGGTCGGCCACAACGTCCTGGACCGAATCAGCCATCGCCCACAGCGCGAATTCTTCGTCCGAGTCGACGTGGGTCCCGATCCAGCTACCATCGAATTCGCCCGGATCGACGCCGGCAACCGTCACCGCGCTCAGCAGGAACACACCGTCGATCTCGGGGTCGTAGTCGATCTCCCAATCGACGTGTTCAATATCGTTGCCGTACTGGCGCACCCACAGGTCGCGGCCCAATCGAGACAAAGCCAACGTCCACGGCTCAGGCAAGTCCGAGTGCACCACCCGAACCCCCAGCAAGGGAGACCACGTGGCACTCAACAATCGCTTCGACAAATCGTGGTGACGCACCGAGTCAGTCTCTCAGCCCAGTGGTCCACACCCGACGTTGCGGGCGCGCCCCCAGCCTGGCTCATTCCCCACGAACTCGGAACAATACGACCAATCTTGATATGCAGCGTTGTCAAAAATGAGCGAAATGTGCGGTGCAGCAACGAAATACATTCGCATTGAACGTGCATCGCGGTGTCGCTACCAGAGTGGGAGTGGACGTCCTGCAGCCTCGGCCGCGGCGATGCGCTCGTCGATGACGTCGCTTTTTACGTTCTGTTCGATCCCGGTCCGGATCGCGGCGGCGATGGCACGAGTGCAACCCGCGGGCCCGCGAACGTCGGCGAGTGGGCTGGCGATGTTGCGTCGCCGGAGCTTGTATTCGCCACGGGTTGCTGCGATTGGTTCCCAACTGCATGTGTGCCGGGTTGGTGCAGCCGGCGAAGTCGACGATGCGGTGCTGTGCCATCAATGCGACGCCGTATTCAGGCTGGTAGGCGAACAGATGCGCCGGCACGGTCCCGCGTCGTGACAGCCCGGGCAGGCTCGCCGCACGGAAAGATCCGTGCCCGGTCGAGGACACTCCGCCGATCCACGGCCAGCACTGCTCTCGCCGTCGGTAGCGTTTGGATTCGCAGCGGGACACGACGGCAGGATCGTCGAGCCAGGAACGCCACAGACGTTCGGGAATGCGTACAGGCTGGGCTGCCCGATCAACATCATCTGGAACGCCGGCAGCGCGGGAGCGCTGTCGGGCATGCCGGGCAGTGGCAATGAGGCATCGCTCACGAACGTCATCGCCTGCTCCTGGCACTCGATCCGGACTGATACCCGAGCTGACTGTAGGAGCGTGCACCGACAGGACCATGCTCCACAGGGGTCTCGAATGGACGCGGGTGACAGCTCCAGCGAGCGATAGCGGCATCCAGCACACTCGGCTCCGCGCGTTTCCTGAGTGTGCGACGCTGGGCCCGAACGAAGTTGCTCTGTCAGAATCAGGCAGATGACCGACAAAAACGGCAAAAGCAAAGACGTGGCCGCAGTAGGTGCCCGAGTTCGAATCACGGTGTCAGACTCCGATGCTGATGGCGCTGTGACATGCACGGGTGTGGTGATCGAGGACTACGCGGACATGGTCATCGACTCCGGGTCGGTAGGGCGGGACTGGGCTCCGGTACATCGCTGGGCGATCGCACTGGATGACGGACGACTGATCTTCGCCAACGACGAAGACCTTGCCCCTGCAGACTAGAAGCACCCCGCGGCGCGTCTCGCTCTTCGAAAGCGGACTCGGCACAGAAATCCTGGATCGGGTAACAGCGCCAGAGTCGGACTGCGCCGTGGGAAGGTAGTCATCCGCGACGCAGAGCGGGAGTCGTTTCTCGGCTATGTGGTGGGCTGCTGTTCCTCGATGGTGTCGTCTGTTCGGATACGGTTGCCGGTGAACGGTCTCGGTACTGGACGAGGTGCGGGGCGCCGATTTGTTGCGGCCAGAGTTGGACGTGGGGTCGTATCTGCCTCTCGATTGCGTATGCCGCGGGCCCCGGAGAATGGAGACCGCCAGGATCTCAGCGAATAGGCAAGCGCGTTGTGGGGTCCCCGTTGCGGGTAGTCAGGTCAAGGGCTAGATGACCGTCTCAGCGGAACTGCTTGGCGTGGGATTGCTTCATTGAGCCAGGTTCCGCGCGTAAGTTCGATGCGTTTTTACGTGTTTACTGGCCTGCGGATATCCGCAACCGAGGGGATTCGGCCTGTGGCTCTGCGAATTTCACAAAATCGTTGACTTAGTAAATTTTTTCAGTATATTGAACGTAGCGCACATCACAGGAAGGACTTCTAATGACGCTTGATGCTACATCGCCAGCTGTCATGAAGTCCCTCCTCGTTAGCGTCGGAATCCAGGTCAAGGCATTGCGCAAGGAGCGGGGTCTCACGCTCTCGCAACTTTCTGAACTCACGGGGCTGAGCCCCGCGATTGTGAGCCAGATTGAACGCGGACTAGCGAACCCGTCATTTACTACACTCGCTCAGCTCGCCCACGGACTGGGGATCCCCGTTGGACGGTTCTTCCCTACCCAAGAAGAATCCACGTCCCCGGTCGTGCGGAAGGATGAACGGCGCAACCTCAAAGGAACTGCGCGAGAATCCGACGGGGGAGAGGTCTACGAACTTTTGACCCCCAATCTCAACGGATCCTTGGAGGTGCACTGGATTGTCAGCCCTCCAGGGTCCGACACCAGCGCCACCCCCTTCCGCCACGGCGGAGAAGAATTCGGTGTTGTGCTCTCCGGGAAGAAGGACGTCTACCTCGACGGAGAGTTGTACGTTCTCGAGGCTGGCGACTCGATCACCTATGCCTCCGATGTCCCCCATTGGTACATGAATCCATACGACGAAGCCTGCGTCTCCATCTGGGTGAATACTCCACCCACCTGGTAATAGTTCGCTACACCTAGCAGGCGTTTCCCCTCACTGATTGGCTCTAAACCGTTGTGCATTGTGCCCACCGGTTCCTCAGTCGATCCTTCATGCGCTCTGACGGCGCAAGTGAAAGAAGGAAATCATGGTAGAAACCGTTGTCTCCCCAGCGGCAAAACGCAACACATCACGCTTCTCTTCCGAGGTTCGCCGAGGCCTGTTCGGGCTCGGACTTGGCAACGCCCTCGAATGGTACGACTGGATGATCTTCGGTCTCTTGTCGGCGTTCATTGGGCCAAGTTTCTTCCCCTCGCACGATCCTGTTACCGCAACCCTCGGTGCCCTGGCCGTGTTTGCGGTGGGGTTCGCGTTCCGCCCTCTTGGCGGCATCCTGCTTGGCACCCTTGCCGACCAGATCGGCCGCCGGCGCGTGATGCTCCTGTCGATCATGATGATGGCAGCTACAACATTGGTCATCGCACTCACTCCCACCTACGCACAGATCGGTCCATGGGCAGGAGTCATCCTGCTGCTGTGCCGCGTTGTTCAGGGCATTTCGGCCGGTATCGAGGCTCCATTGTCCACTGCACACGCTCTGGAACTGGCGCCGGAAGGCCGCGAAGGTGCCGTCGCCGGCATCATGACGTTCTACGTCAACATCGGTGTCTTGCTCGCGTCGATGGTCAGCTTTTTGTGCAGCCTGGCTCTGAGCGGTGATGAGATGACCGCGTGGGGTTGGCGCATCCCGTTCATCATCGGGGCAGTCTTCGGGTTCGTGGTTCTCTATCTGCGCCGCGCGCTCCCGGAAACGATGAAGCCGGAAGAGCTGGCGGAAACGACGACGAAGTCTGTTTGGGCCGGTGTACGAAAGAACTGGCTGAGCGTTGTCGCGATCGTCTTTGTTGTCGGTGCGGTCCAGGCCTACAGCTACGCGTGGACCACCGGCCTGCCCAGCGCCGCACGCAGCGGCTTCAAGGAAAATCCGACTTCGGTCTTTGCCGTGACCACGATTCTTGGCGTGATCATGGTGGCCGGTAGCTGGATCATTGGAAAGCTCGTTGACGGCCGATCCATGTCGCGTTGGTTCATCGTGACGCGGATACTCGCGGTCCCTTCCGTTTTCCTCATGCTCGCATACACCGAGCCCGGCATCGGAGGATTTGCCGTGGTGCTTCTGGGCGGTTCGGTGGTGCTCGTACTGAACCTGACCCTCTACAACGTGGTCTCCAGCTCCCTGATGCCCAAGGCTTCACGTGGTGCCGGCGTATCACTGGGCTACGGCGTCGGCGTCGCTCTCTTCGGAGGCACCGCTTCCTATCTGTTGGTGTGGCTGCAATCGGTCGGTGCTTCATGGCTCTTCCCGGTCTATGTAGCAGTTCTCCTCATTCTCAGCATCGTCTTCTACATTCTTGCCCGCCGTGCCAACGGCCTCTACATCGGAAAGTGAAGAACCACAATGACTGCACTAGACCTTCGAGTCACCCCCGCTACCTTGAAAGCACCCGTAGTTTCGCGCTCCGACGTCATCGTCGTGGGCGGTGGACCCGCCGGTGTGTCCGCCGCGGTCACCGCAGCGCGTTCCGGCGCCAAAGTCACTCTGCTGGAGAGGTACTCATACCTCGGCGGGCTCGCCTCCGGCGGCATGGTCCTGGTACTCGATGACATGGTCAACGGGTCGGAAATCTCCGTCACGGGCATCGTCTCCGAGTACATCGAACGCATGGACCGGCTTGGCCTCGTGGTGGTTGCACCGGAGGAAGACCGCTACGCATCGCGCGAAACCTGGAACAAGTGGGGCCGATACGGTCTCTTCGACTTCCATTCGCATGTGCAGCCAAAGCCGATCTGCTATGCAGCGGCGTTCGACCCCGATGGCTGGAAGCGGGTCTCGAACGACATGGTGCGGGAAGCCGGCGTCGACCTGCGTCTCCACACCTGGTTCAGCCAGCCCGTCGTTGAGAACGGCGTGATGAAGGGCGTGATCTGCGAATCCAAGGCCGGCCCGCAGGCATACCTCGCCGACATCGTCATCGACACCACTGGCGACATCGACGTTGCCTCCCGCGCGGGCGCCAGCCACATCCAGGACAGCTACCTGACCACCCTGGTGTTCCGGCTCGGCGGCGTGGACACGAATGCCGCGGAGCACTTCGAACAGGAAAACCCCAAGGAAGCACGCGCCATAAACCGCATCATCAAGCGCCTGCTCGGCGGAGCCTGGGAACTGTGGTGGCTGAAGACCCCGCTGCCCGGCGTGGTCTGGTGCAACGCTCCGCACATGACTGGCTACAACGGCGTTGACCCCGTCGATCTCACCCGCGCCGAGTTGGCGGCCCGCGACCGGATCGCCGAGGCTGCGTCCTATGTGCGGGAGAACTTGCCAGGCTTCGAGAACAGCTACATCGTCGATGCCGCACCACAGATCGGTGTGCGCCAAACGCGCCTGCTGCAGGGCGAATACGTGATGACCAAGGACGATGTCACCACCCGCCGCCACTTCGCCGACTCGGTAGCACGTGGTCGCGACTACTACTACCCGTACCGCTCCTTACTTCCCAAGGAAGTCGACCAGCTGCTCGTCGCGGGCCGCCACTACTCGGCGACTCCCGACGCCCAGAAGTCCTCGCGGGAAATCCCCCCGTGCATGGCCATGGGACAGGCCGTCGGCGTGGCCGCAGCCATCGCGCTGGACAAGAACCTCCTGGTCCGGGATGTTTCCGCAACCGACATTCAGGCAGGCATGAAATTGCACGGAGCCGACCCCGGCGACGTTCCTGCCACGAACGCAACCATCGACGCCCCCGAGGAGGCACTGGTATGAGTATCACCGACACCCGTCCGAATGACCTGAGCGAACCAGGGGCAACGGCCCTGCCGCTCCCGCTGGCCGGGATCACCGTTGTCGACTTCACCCAGGTCTTCATGGGGCCAAGTGCCACCCAGATGCTCGGAGACTTCGGCGCCGACATCATCAAGATCGAGCGCCCGGGCCTGGGCGACATCGCCCGCAACTCCTTCCCGGACAAGGACGGGCAGGACAACCCGATCTTCCTCTCGATCAACCGGAACAAGCGCAGCCTCTCGATCGACACCCGGGAGGAGGAAGGCCGCGCGGTACTGCGACGCATCATCGCCGAGGCCGACGTAGTGGTCAGCAACTTCCGTCACGGTGTCATTGAGCGCATGGGCTTCGGCTACGAGGAACTCGCGCGTGAAAACCGCGGCCTGATCTGGGCTTCCGGCACAGGATTCGGCAACGAAGGGCCGTACGCACACAAGGGCGGGCAGGATGCGATTGCGCAGGCCTACTCCGGAGTGATGTGGCGCCGCGAATCGCCCGAGATCCCCCTGTCCATGTACCCCACGACCCTCTGCGACTACACCACCGGAATGCACCTGGCCCAGGGGATCCTGCTCGCCCTGCGCACCCGCGACCTCACGGGTCAGGGCCAGAAAGTGGAAGTCACGATGTACGACTCGATGCTGCACATGCAGATGCAGGAAGCCTGTATGCAGCTTAACCGCGGCTACGAGGTCAACTGGGCCGAAATGCCGTTGAGCGGGGTCTTCGAAACCACCGACGGCGCCCTGTGCCTGGTCGGCGGATTCACCCAAAACCCGTTGCACCATCTGTCCCGGGCACTGGACCTTGAGGACGACCTCAGCGAGCGCCCCGAGTACGCAACGCTTGAACAGCAGTTCGCCCAAAAGCCGTCGCTGCAGAAGATCTTCGCCGCGAAGTTTGCCACCAACACCACCGCGTACTGGTGCCAACGGCTGGAGGACGAAGGGCTGCTCAACGCCCCGGTCAATTCCCTTGAACAGACGCTTGCGGATCCACAGACCGCCGCCAACAACATGATCGTCGAGGCCGAGCACCCGGTGGTCGGCACCGTGAAGATGTTGAACGCGCCGATCAGGCTTTCGGCCAACCCGCCCGAGGTGCGCCGGGCCGCACCCCAACTCGGCGAACACAACGTCGAGATCCTCCGTGAGTACGGCGTGGACGACGCGACCATCGAAAAGCTGCGCGCGGACGGGGTGCTGCGATGAGCATGCCATTCGAGACGCGCGACGGCGTGAGCTTCGAAGTCGCCAACCACATCGCCCGGGTGACGATCGACCGGCCCCAGGTACTCAACGCGGTGGACGGACCCGCCTTCGGCCGACTCAACGAGATCTGGGATCGCATCGAGGCGGACAGCGATGTCCGCGTGGTCGTGGTGACCGGTGCGGGGGACCGCGCATTCAGCGTGGGGGCAGACATGACCCCCTCCGCGGTCGGGAAGACCGGCCTGGAGTACTGGGCGGACATGGATCCCAACGGGTTCGGCGGCCTCAGCCTGCGCAACACCCTCGACGTGCCGGTCATCGCCCGGGTCAACGGCTACGCGCTTGGCGGCGGCATGGAAATTGTGCTCGGTGCGGACATCGTTGTTGCCGCCGAGCACGCTCGTCTGGGGCTCACGGAACCCAACGTCGGGCGGCTCGCACTTGACGGTGGGATCGCGCTTCTGGTTCGCAAGATTCCGCACAACGTGGCCATGGGCATGCTGCTCACCGGTCGCAAGGCCAGCGCGCAGGAGCTGCACAGTCACGGGCTTGTCAACGAGGTTGTCCCGTACGCCGAGCTCGACGAAGCCGTCGAACGCTGGGTCCAGCAGATCCTGCGCTGCGCACCCACTTCGGTTCGTGCCGTCAAGCAGATGGTGACCCGTACCGAGCACCTGTCGGCACGCGACGCCCGTGCGCTCCTGGTGCCGGCACTCACCGACGCACTCATGAGCGAGGAGCAGGAAGAGGGAGTCCTGGCCTTTCAGGAGAGGCGGGAACCGGTTTGGAGCGGCCGCTAGGCCGGAAACCGCGCGTCGAAGCAACCAAACGAAGCAAGCAAGTGAAGCAACGACCGGAACGTTGCACACCAAGGAGTTTGAACATGACCACGAAGCGCACGGAAGGGCTTGTCCCCGGGGTCTGGGGAATCGTTGCCACGCCGTTCCAGGGAAGTACCTTCGACATCGACGAGGAAAGCCTTGCCACTCTCGTCGAACACTACGAACGAATCGGGGCGACAGGCCTCGCCGTGCTCGGCGTCTTTGGAGAGGCGGCAAGCCTGACCGCCATCGAGCGCGAGACCGTGATGGAAGTTGTGGTCGAGAGCACGACGCTGCCGCTGGTCGTCGGGGTGGCGAGCCTGCACACACGACCCGCGCTTGAGGAATCCCGGCTGGCGTTGGAAACCGTGGGGGACCGGCTTGCTGCCGTGATGGTGCAGATCAACTCGGCGCGACCGAACCTCGTGGTGGACCACCTGACGGCAATCCATGACACCCTCGGCGTCAAGATCGTGTTGCAGGACTACCCGGCGGTGAGCGGGGTATCGGTGTCCAGCGCATCCGTCGCCGCCATCGTGCGGGCCTGCCCGTTCGTCATTGCGGTCAAGTCGGAGGCCCCGCCCACCAACCTTGCGATCGCGGAGCTCCGCGAATCCGTTGACGTCCCGGTCTTTGGCGGGTTGGGCGGACAGAATTTGCTTGACGAGCTGCTCTCGGGCGCCGCGGGCGCGATGACCGGTTTCTCCTACCCGGAGGGACTGATCGCGTGCGTCGACGCCTGGCAGAGCGGCGGCTTCGAAGCCGCACACGAGGCGCTGGCCCCGTACCTGCCGCTCATCAATTTTGAGCAGCAGCCCCGCATTGCCCTCGCCGTGCGCAAGGAGCTGCTGCGCCAGCGGGGCTTCATCAAGGAGTCCGGAGCCCGCCTTCCCGCTGCGGCGTTCCCGGAGATCCTGCACGGTTCGCTTGTCACGCACCGGGAAGCCCTCGAGCGCGATCTGCTGCAGACTTCTTCAGCACCCGTGGAGGCATAGTGGACCTCGGAGTGGAAGGACG
The DNA here is from genome assembly GCF_040546695.1 of Rhodococcus sp. OAS809. Taxonomy (NCBI): domain Bacteria; kingdom Bacillati; phylum Actinomycetota; class Actinomycetes; order Mycobacteriales; family Nocardiaceae; genus Rhodococcus; species Rhodococcus sp. OAS809. Next base: position 446,894 of record NZ_JBEPOI010000001.1, read on the forward strand.
CGTCGCCCTCGTTGCGGCATCGACCGGCGGCCTCGGGCTTGCGGTGGCCACGTCCCTGGCAGCCGAGGGTGCACGCGTGGTGGTCACCGGGCGCGATCTTGAACGTGCCCGGTCCGTGGCCGCGACACTGCCCGGCGCCACCGCCTTCCACCTGGACCTCGGCGTCCCGGGTGCGCCTGCGGAAACCGTTGACCGGGTCACCGCGGAGCTGGGTTCTGTCGAGATACTCGTGACGAACGGGCCCGGCCCCAAGCCAAAGCCCGCAAGCGACACGAGCGCCGAAGACCTTTCCGAAGCAATCGACGGACTGCTGCTGCCCCAACAGCGGCTGATTGCCTCGGTGCTGCCCGGCATGGTCAAGCGCGGCTGGGGTCGCATCCTCGCCATCGGATCGAGCGGGATCACTGCGCCCCTGCCCAACCTCGTGCTGTCCAACGTCGGGCGCTCGGCGCTCGCCGCCTACATCAAGACTCTTGCCTCCGAACAAGCCCATCAGGGAGTCACGGCAAACCTGCTGCTGCCCGGCCGCATCAACACCGATCGCGTCGATGCACTTGACACGGCGGCCGCGGCACGGCGGGACACCGACGTACAAACGGTGCGCGCCGAATCGTTCGCGGCAATACCTGCGGGCCGCTACGGCCGCCCGGAAGAATTCGGCGCCGCGGCTGCCTTCCTCTGCAGCGACTCCGCCTCCTACATCACGGGGGTTGCGCTGCGGTGCGACGGCGGACTTGTCCGCTCCCTTTAACCCGACACGGCATTGGAGAACACCATGACCAGCACCCTCGAAGCCACAGCCATCGCCCAAAACCTCATCGGTGGTGAATGGGCCGGAACCTCGGATTTTGAACGCATGAATCCGGCCCGCGCCGGCCAGATCGCCTCCGTTTCACCAAGTTCCACGGTCGAAACCCTGAGTAATGCCATCGGCGCCGCAAGCGCCGCGCAAGGCAAATGGGCGGCGCTCCCCATGCCAGCCCGCGGCGCAATCCTCATGGCCGCCGGAGAGATCCTCCGAGGCCGGATTGGCGTCGTTGCCGCCGACCTTGTCCGCGAAGAAGGGAAGACCCTCGCCGAGGCCACGGGCGAGGTGAATCGTGCCATCGATGTGTTGCGCTTCTTCGGTTCACTCGGGTGGGCGGCAAGCGGCGATGTGTTGCCCAGCGGGTTGCCGGGAACGAGCATCCACACGCGCCGCGAGCCGATCGGGGTGGTGGGGCTTATTACGCCGTGGAACTTCCCGATCGCCATCCCGGCATGGAAGGTGGCCCCCGCGCTCCTGGCCGGCAACTCCGTGGTGCTCAAGCCGGCAGAGCTCACGCCGATGTCGGCAACACACCTGGCCATGGCCCTCATGGATGCCGGTTTGCCCGAAGGCGTACTGAACGTCGTCCACGGCAAGGGGCGGGTCGTAGGGGAGGCGCTGGCCAATGACAAGCGCATTGCCGCACTCTCGTTCACGGGATCAACAAACGTGGGTCTCGGTCTGCACCGTGCGCTGAGCGAACGCCGCGCCCGCGTGCAGCTTGAGATGGGTGGGAAGAACGGTGTGCTTGTCCTTGACGATGCATCCCCGTGTGACGCGGCACAAGTGATCGCGGCCGGCGGTTTCGGCCTCACCGGCCAGGCCTGCACCGCCACTTCCCGCGTCTACGCGACCCCCGGCATTTTCCCTGCGTTGCTCGACGAGCTCGCGGTCCTGGCACGCAACTATGTCCCGGGTGATGGCCTTGATCCGGCGACCGCCATGGGCGTGGTGGTGAGCGAACAACAGCTGGCAACGGACATCGCTGCCGTTGAAGGTGCGACCCGGCGTGGTGCGCGCGTGGTGCAGGGTGGCAGCTCAAACGGCCAGGCCTTTGAAGCGACGGTGATTACCAATGTATCCAACGAAGACCCCGTCGTTACCGACGAGATCTTCGGCCCCGTGGTCGCGGTTCTTGAAGTCCCCGACTACGAGGAGGGGCTTGCCCAGATCAACAACTCGTCCTATGGCCTCACCGCAGGCATCTGCACCGACAGCCTCGCTCGATCAACCGACTTCACCCAGCGCGCCCAAGCCGGGGTCGTCAAGGTCAACCGACCCACTGCGGGGTTGGATCTGAACGTACCGTTCGGCGGGATCGGGGATTCATCGACAAACACCTTCCGGGAACAGGGCCACACTGCGCTGGAGTTCTTCTCCTGGGGCAAGACCATCTATACGGGTGTCTAGGAGCTGTGAAAAATGGCCTACGTCATTGCACTTCCCTGCGTGGATGTCCTGGACCGGTCGTGTGTGGAGGCCTGTCCCGTTGACTGCATTTATGAAGGTGAGCGATCAATGTATATCCACCCGGGGGAGTGCATCGACTGCGGGGCCTGCGAATCGGTTTGTCCTGTCGAAGCAATCTATTTTGAGGAGGATCTGCCTGACCTCTGGGCCGGCTATGTCAGCGCAAATGCCGAGTTCTTCACTGACATAGGCTCTCCGAAGGGTGCGGCAGCTCTGGGGCCAATGTCCTTTGATGCAGCTCTCGTTGCAGCACTTCCCCTGCAAGAAGTAGCTGCCCATCAGGCATAGGAGTATCCCTATCTCCTAGTGTCCACCAGGCACGGATGACCTCGCGGTCGACGACAGCGCCGTAGCCTTCGACAACGTCGTCGAGATGTTCCGGGTGGCCAAGGGTCGATGTTGCCAGTTCGGACAAGGGATCGCCCTGCGCGGCTTCGGACCAGTCGATGACATCGGCGACGGCACTGTCACGTTGATCGAAAAGTGAAGCAGCGAAGCATGTTTAGTGCGGTCGGTTACAGGATGCCACTGGCCCGTTCGCTTTCACGCAACAACACCGGTCGCGGTGACTTCCTGCCAGACCGCGAACCGGTGGGTCATCTCGGTACGCCATTCGGGCGCCGGGAGTCTGTGTCGCCAGGATTGGAAATGCGGTGAGATACCCGAGAAGGCGGATAGCCCGAGAAGACGGACAGGAAGCGTTGCGCGTGTCGGGCCGATGTGAACCGTTTCATGGCCCGTTCTCGCTGCCTGGCGGGTTGATGCGAGTTCTCGGCTTGATTGTTCAAGTACTTGGATCGGCGATGCTCGACCGAGGCCAGCAGCTCGCGGTGCGCCACTTGGGGGCTGCCGAGCTTGTCGGTGACGATTGCTCGCGGCACATAGCGCAAGCCGCTCGAGTAGCTTACGGAAGAATCGCTTGGCGGCGTTCCTGTTTCGTCGGGGCTGGACCAGTTCCTCGAGTACGTTGCCGTGCTGGTCGACCTCCCGTCGCAGGTAATGTTCCCGGCCTCTGATTGGGATGAAAACCTCGTCGAGGTGCCACTTGTCACCGGGTCGCGCCCACCGTCGTCGCAATTGGTTTGCGTAGGTCTGCCCGAACTTGGCGTACCACCGCCGGATCGTCTCATCGCTGACCACGACACCGCTTCGAGCATGAGTTCCTCGACTTACGGAAGCTGAGCGGGAACCCAAAGTACAGCCACACGCAGCCGTTGATGATCTCGACCGGGTAGCAGCGACCTTTATCCGACGGCATTGGGGTCGCCATTCCTCATTCTCCCAGTTGCCGTGCGCAACAACGTGACAGTGCTCTCAAGGGTATATCCCTCGCGTAGCCGTCAGTTGTTCGATTCTGTCACCACGCGCGTGATCCTCGGAAGCACCCGGATGGAGCGGACGAAGAACCCTACGGGTGGGATGCAGTCGCGCAGCCGCTCTCGAAGTTGGCCTCTTTCAAAGTTGCCCTAATTGGGCCCCTCGCGTGCAGGCCGCGAAAGATGTTTTTTTAACAAGCTGTCGGAGCCGTCACGTGCGGTCAGATTCCCATTCGAGGGCTCCATTGACGCTCGTCCAGTACCACCCGTCGTCGAATGCTTGCGAGTTCGTCAGACTGTCGGCGAGGTCAGTCAGCATGGCGCTGATTGAGACCCAACGGGGTCCGGGTTCGTCTGCCCCGGTTTTGTCGAATTCGGTTACGCAACCGTGCATGGGCCAGGGCGGGTGTCGACGCACAAGAAATTGCCGTCCATCCCTGCGAAAGGCACGAAATCCGGGAGGAAGGTGTCGGCTTGAAATCCAGCCTCGGTGGGGCCTTCAACGGGGCCATCGCCGAACAAGCGCGCACTCTCGTCCCAAATCTGAATAGACGATTCCCAATACCAGAGGACATCGTCCAACGTGAGAAGCGCGAAACGGTGGAGCAACCCCAGCAACCTTTCGTCGGAAACTCCGTCGACCAAGGTGTACAGCTCGATCAACTCGGCCGGCCAGCTTTGTCCCGTTCTCTCGATCGCGGCGTCCACACGGTCACGCTCGGCTCCAGTGATCGTCATGCCGGGAAAGTGGACTCGCAGCCACTCGGTGATCCGGTTCCACTGATCACGAACTGAACCCGCCGGCGTTGAATGCGCGGCTCTTCGCGCGTGCGAAGAACCGTCGATCATCGCCTCGACAGCGGCGCGGCGCTGTGCGTTCTGTTCCTCAGTGACACACCGGCGGATCTCGGCTTCGAGTTCAGCACGGTCAAGACTCTGGCCACCAAAGCCCGATACCCGAGCGTTGGCGCTTCCCAACGACACCCAGATCATCGGCCGCGAACCGTCCTCCGCCGTAGCAAACTGCACACCTACGTCTGCGATCTGCGCGATCGCGGCATCGTCACCGACGACGTAATCATCGCGTACGAGAACCTCACCGGAACCCGAGTCTGGCCGAGCAACCGCCCAATAGGTCACGAAGTGCTCCCTTCATCCGACAATGGAAACCGAAAGTCTGTCTCCGGGGATTGTCTCAGCGGAGCGGGGCGGCACGGGCAGGGACGTTGTCCGTACTCGTCGTGTTCGCGTTCGGAGCAATTGGTCCCGCGTCGCGTGCCTGGCCGGGAGGTGGGAACGGCCTTCGTGTCCTGCTTGGCAGGAGTTTTTATAATGCCTTGTGAGGCAACATCTTTGAGGCGACCTTGAAGTCGCTTGTCGGATCGCCGTCCGCGAAACCCAACCCGACTAAGTCCATCGCGGCAATACAGAAATCCAGCAACAGCAGGCGTGGCATCTGAGATCGGGTGCTCGTGCGCCAGGAGGGTTCGTTGGCGAGACTGAGTCGTGGATCGGGTTCAGTGCCGTCGTCATAGAGCTGACGGGGTCAGCGCCGAAAGCGGCTGTCGTCGAGCGCTACCTCTCCGGCATCTGGGTATTCATTTGTCATGTCACTGAACAACTTTCGGGTGTGGGGTGAATAGTCAGTGTCGTGGGGGGTGAGGGATGTCGTGTGATCTGCATGTCGCCCCACTGATGGTGAGAACGGTCGGTGGTGCCAGTTCTCGGCACGGGGCGGTGGAGGTGAACGCACCTGTGTCGGTGGAGGCTGCGATCATCGAGCGTTGATGGCGATGTCCTCGTCGTACCGGCGAGCAGGTCGACTTCCCTGCATCGCACTCGGTGAACAAAGATCGATTACAGGAGATCAACGTACTGAGGTCGGGCCTTCATAGCGTGAAAGAGTAGCTCGTTTCCGCTGTCGAAGCGCAGCACGACTAATTCCAGGAGGCGTCCGTTCGGGTCGAAGCCCAGCCGGAATTGGCGGGCGGGGTTGTCGTCGTCCAGGTCGGCGACGTACACGTGGTGCTCTGCCGCGTAGATGCCGGCGTCTTCGTTGAGTCCGTGTTTGAGTGCGGATTTATGTGCTTTCACGCTACCTGGGTCCAGGCACGCACTGCTTCTCGGATCGCTTCGGATCGGGAGACGTGTTCTTGTTCGGCGCGGGCGTTCAAGGCTTCGAGCAATGCGGCGTCCATCCGTACGGGCACTACTGCGCCGGGGCCGGCGCCGAGGGTGGGCCGGCCGCGTTTGCGCAACTTTTCGACGTCGTAGCCGGTTTCGGCTTCGTCTGCCCATTCTTCGATCATGTTGTCGGTGACGGGCTGATCGTTGATCGTTTCGTCAGTCATAGTTATTAGTGTAATACGAAATTGTGTTCGCGCAGCCACCGAGTTTCGGATCCAGGTTTCAGCATTTCATCACAAGTGCCCATAGCCAATGTCCTGTCGCTGGCTCCTGGAGTGCATCGGTACGCGTCGGTTAGGCGCAGCAGTGCGGCACCCTGATGACCGGCATAGTTCGGGTCATCGGTCCACTGTTCTGGGTTTTGCTGCACGGCTTGGCAATGTCCAATCACTGGTCGCTGACCGAGTCAGCCAGTTCGAGGGAGTTTTCGGTCGAAGATGTGCAACGCGTTCTCGTTGCAGCCCTGATGGACCTGGTACCGCGCTGAGCCTCGACCTGTCCACGGCTGGAAGAGGTTCGAGGCGAAGGAGAGGCTTCGGGGAGCGCTGCCCGCATCATCTCGATATGGCCGGTCGGATATGTGCGGAATGTAACTGGCTGGCGGTTGGCGGCGAGTTCGGCCGCGAGTTTCAAAGCCAGCGGTGCCAGCACACGCGGCGCACGGCAATGTACCCGCCCGAACTGCGTGAGTGGGCCGAGCGGATGATCGCCGAAGTCCAACACGGGTATCGGTCGGAGGTGGGCCGTGGTCGAACCCGTGGCCGACAAACTCGGTATCGAAACAGCGCAGACGTTGCTGAAGGGATCAGGAAGGCGCAACCGGGCAATCCTAGAGGTCGCACCATCTGGGCGAGAATCGCCGACGACCTTGATTCCGCCCGATCATTGCGCTCCGCACGACGCCAGTTCTCGGGCAGCGTATCCCTGCCCGTTCAGGTCTAGGACCGCCTGGTCGAGCCCACCGAACAAGCACCACTCGCGCGGTACGGCATGAGCGAAACGCAACTCACGCTCAGCACACCCCCTGACGAGCGTCGGGGAGGCTGGGTGGGGCGTCCCGTCGAGGGGGCCGAAACACGTCTACGCGGCGACGCCGGCAACATCGTCGCCTCCGCCGGCGACACCATCGTCCGATGCTGACTGTCACGGAGGCGAATTGAGCGATCACGTTTCTCGTCGACGAACCCCGGGGCTGCGAGTGCATACATTCCATCCGAAGCTGCGGGTGGAGCTCGCCCGGAGTGCACTGGCCCGATACCGAGCAACCCGTCGTCTTCGGCTGCAATCGCGGTCCGGTTCGCTCGACTCCAGACATTCAACCCGAAATTGTGGGCCCGAAAGTAATTGCAGTTCAAGCAGTTTGAATCGCTGTGTTGAAGAATTTTCCGTAACACTCTGGTGGACGTCATCCCACTAGGCGCCAGATTCGTGCCAGGAATCGCACGACTATTTGATTCCTCATGGCGCCGTCGTCACCGACGTCGGCCCGTCCGACGGGTACTACCAGACGGGCATTCCGCGCCACTTATGCACCGGCATAACCCAATACGTTCTCCAACGTGTTCACGGCGCCGTGTCCGCGACCCGGCGCGGCAATGGTGATCCATGCCACGGGGTAGTCGGTCATCTCGGTTCCACCGACTGTTCAGTCGAGAAGGTTTTTGAAGCTACCAGGAAAAGTGCCGTTGGACTGCGGTGTGTAGAACGAGACAACGTCGGCCTCCCGACACCAACGATTCACGGAGTCGGTGATGTGATCGCCACGGCGGCCCATTTCGAGTTGTGGCCTGATCCCAGTTGCCCGAAGATGATCCGAACCAATGGGTATGGACCTGCCCGGTTTGGACTCGGCCGACCTCAGATGTCGCGGTAAACATGCACGATCGTTCGCCGCTGTTCCTGCCGGAATTGTTCTGGGAGCCATTGGCTTGACCCGAACATCACCGACAAAGCGACGTTCAAGCCACGATCAATTCCGTTCTGGATCGGTATATGAAGTCTTACGAAGTCTCGACTGCGTCAACAATGCCGGGGACAGCGACCCCGGCTTGGTCGAGCCGATCGCCGGGTGGGCGTAAACTCAGCCACTTTTCGACTACTGCGTGTGGCTCTGCCGCCGGTTTCCCTCTCGTTCCCCGATGTTGCCTGACTGGCGAGACAATGAGAGCCTATATGTACTTGGGGGAGTCGGATCCAGGAGTTTCGTATGCAGATCCACGCTTTGCTTCCGGCCATGATCCCGCCGGACGATGGCCGTTTCGTCGAACTATCCGATGTCCACGTGCGCGCTTCTGCTGCAATGAGAGTCCTGCGTGATTCGATTCCATGGGATGGATACGCATTGACGGCATGGGATGCGGGTTCAGGAAGTCATAGGCACGTCACGTTGGCGAGCGAAGGCTATACGCGGGAGCTCGACGAACATATGAACGATGCGTTCGTCGATGGGAATCCGGGCTTTCATTTGTTGCATACCCAGGTTCCGCACGCCCTTCGTTGGCTGGACTTGCAGAGGGATTGGCACATTCCGTTCGCGCAGACTCAGTCAGCCGAGGGATTCTTGATTCCCGCTGGGTTCAAGGAGGGGGCGACCATGTGTCTGAGGTTGCCTGGTGGGCGATATACCGGTGCTCTGCACGTGAGTTGGGCGCGCCCCAAAGACGCCAGTAACGAGGCTCTTAGCGTGATCGAGAGGTTCCGTCCTGTACTCGCTGACGTCTGTGATCTCTTCCGGAGCGCTCATGGTGCCGTGCAACGGGCTGGGGTGGCAGCGCACGCCGTCATAGTCACCGATACAGGCGCAATTTCGGAGCTGCCCGGTCATACGGCGGGTCCGGTTCTTGGAGAGTCTGCGCGCAGGTGGTTGGCGTCGGCGATCCGGGATTGGGCTGGCCGACCTGCGCAGTACTTGTGGGCCGAGTCGGATGGTTCGTGCCATCGGATCGAGTTGTCGGCGGGTCCCGGAACGTCCCTCGTGGTTGTTGAACGTCGGATTCCGTGGCCGTTCGGGTTGAGCTGCCGGGAAGTGCAGATTCTTCATTGGGTCACCCGAGGCTGTTCCAATCCCCAGATCGCGAAGAAGCTGTTCATCAGTCCTAGGACCGTTTCGACCCACGTCGAGCATCTTCTCGTCAAACTTGGGAGCCAATCTCGGGTGCAGCTCGCCGCGCTTGCTGTGGAAGCAGGACTGTTGCTCGCGAGCGAGATGTGAAGACCCGGCGTGCGACCGTCGTCAGGGTGACCGCAACGATCAGCGAGTCGGGGTAGCCGGAACGGGCGTAAACCAAAGCTCTACGGTGGCGCCAAAGGCGTTGTGAGGGAAGATGTATCTCCGTTGATGATGCAGCAGCCGCATCTTTAGTGGCGGATTCTCGCCCGTTCAGTTCCGGTTATGAAATTCTCGATGCCCCAGTACATTTCGTCCGTTCGGTTTGTTGTGCTCGCATGCGATGTCCGACCGGAGGTATGCGGAAAATACGTCAACTGACCGATGGTCGAGGAATGTGATTGTTCATACGCTTTTCATCTGGCTATACGCCGCCCAGCCGGCCCTGTTGACGGCCTGCAGAGACGAAAAGAGTACCAATGAAACGCACTGGCTTATTCAGTCGTTCCCCAGCGAGGAACATCGCCTTCGGCGCACTATTCGCGCTGATCAATATGATCGCGCTCTGGCCACCTTTGTACATCGCAATGTCCCACCAGCACGGTCTGGTCATCGGCGTACCGATTTCGGTCTGGTACCTGATACTCGTGTCCGCAGCTGCGATCGCAGCAGTCACCGGCCTCTGGGTCACCGAGTGTCGTCAGGGAGCGGTGGACTGATGATCGTCACTTTTGGCGCCTTAGGCGTCTTCTTCGTGGTCATCGTTGTTGTCCTTCACATCTCCAAGAACCGGCAAAGCGTCGCGACGTTCAGCAACTACGCCGTCGGCGAGCGCTCGTTTTCGAGCTGGTTCGTGTCGATGGCGTACACGAATTCATGGTGGCCCGGTTCGACTTTTGCCGCGGTTTTCGGTCTGACCGTTGCTAGTGGCGTGATCGGGTTGTACTTTCTCGTCTACTCCGTCCTTGGTGTTCTCGCGATGTATTTCATCGCCCGGCCAGTATGGAAGTGGGGTAAGAAGTTCGACCTGCGGACCCAGGCGGATCTACTGGACCTGCGGTACAACAGCCGCGGCCTGAAATTGATCGGAAGCGCCATCAGTGTCGTCGCCCTCGTGCCCTGGCTCGTTCTCGGGCTCATTGCAATGGGCGCGGTAGTTCAGTGGGCATCGCTGGGTAAACTCTCTGACGCCGACTCCATCCTGATCGGGATTGCAGTATTGGTCGTGCGTCAGTTCTGGACCGTCCAGATGGGTATGAGGGGTCTCATCCTCACCGATATGGTCCAGGGGATTGTTGCCTACATCGGATCGGCCATTTTGTGCCTGGGCCTGTTGTTCTTCTACTTCGGTGGCATCTCGAACATGAGCAAGCTTACCGACGCTCAACTGAGCCTGCCCGGCTTCGGATCCGATGAAGGCGGACTCTACTACTTCGGCATCGTGGCCGCCGGAATCATTGGAAGTCTTTGCTGGCCTATGATATTCACGCGAATCTACACTGCGGCCAGCGTGCGTGAAGTGAAAAAGGGCTCGCTGCAAACAATGGCAATCGGCTTCGTGTTCTGCGTCCTACTCATGTTTGTCGCGCTGTGCGCGGCGCCGATTCCTTTCGCGGCCGCCAATCCAGTATCGTCGTTCTTCGCGATCGCGCAGGACGCCGGTGGTACCTGGTTGTTGGCGATCGCGCTTGTCATAGTTTTCGCGGCGGGAATGGGTTTCGTCGACGGGGTCACCCAAGCGATCGGCACTCAAGTTGCAAACGACATCGTTGCTGTCGTTCACCCACTGCGGGACAAGCAGGAGCTCTACCTCGCCAAGGCTGCGATGGCAGTTACCGCAATAGTTGCCGCGATCATCGCGTACCGCATCTACGATTCACCCAACTTGGCCGGCGTCACGCAGTTGGCGTATCAAGCCATCATCCAACTTGCCGTACCGATCTTCGGTGGACTCATGTGGCGCAAAGGTAACAGGGACGGCGCAATCGCCGGGCTGCTCGTCGGTGCGGTAATCGCTCTGGCGCTGACGGTTCCGTACATGGACCAAGGCGGGGCAGTGCCGTGGCTTGAGGGGTTAGGTTCCGGACTGGTCGGCCTCGTAGCCAATCTTGTCGTCTTCGTCGCGGTCAGTCTCCTTCGAGCCAGTGACCGGGAAGAGCTGGAACGAGTTGATCAGCTCTTCGAGTCGGCCCGAGAGCCGTCCCGCAGCCCCGGCCAGACAACACCCATGCCGAGTGCCGGCCAGGTAGCGCCCGCACCTTTACCGTGACCCGATCTCGGGACTTCCCCACAAAGAAGAGGAATTGAGTTCATGAGCACGTTCGATCAAACCATCACCATCCCCCACCTCGGCGGCTCGGTCATAGGGGCCACGTTCGGGCGACCTTACAACCCCGAATTGCCGACCCTGGTCATGATCAACTCGTACACCACCTCTGCGGAGTTGTACCGCGACCAATTCGCGGATACTGCGCTGACCGGCAGGGCCAACCTACTGGCCCTCGAGCCGTACGGTCATGGCCGAACCCGTTCGACATACAAGCATTTCACCTACTGGGACAGCGCAGTTGCGAACCTGCAGGCCCTTGCGGCACTGGACATTCCGAACGCATTCGTCTTGGGGACTTCGCAAGGGGGGTGGATTGCCACCCGAATGGGCTTGCTGGCACCAGAGGTAGTCAAAGGCCTGATTCCGTTGGGTACCTCGCTGGACGTCGAGAGTCAACGCAGTCGCGACCTCGGGTGCTGGGACGGGCCGGGATTCTGCACCCCCTACATCGAGGCCTTCGGCGAGCCGGTCGACGACGACTGGGTTGTTCCCGATGATTTCGTCGATGCCACCTTCGACGCTGCGCTGGGAGGCTTGAGCCCGGAAGACCGAGTGAGGTGGCTCGAGATCTACCGCACGAACTACTCCGGCGACGCGGGCCGGCACCGACTGCGGCTCGCCACGATCAATCTCCGTGATCGCGACGGCCTGTTCGGGCGATTGGACGAAGTGACGCAGCCGGTTCTGTGGCTCCACGGCACGGCAGACCAGGTTTATTCAGTGGCCAACGCCGAGGACGAAATCAAACTGTTCACCCGTGCGGCAGAAGTGCGCCTCGAGACGATCCCGAACGGGCATCACTTCCTGAGTGCGTCCAAACCCGCTGAAGTCAATGCTGCTGTGATCGATTTCCTTGGTCGGTGGGCATGACCGACACACAGCTCGAGCAAAAGGAAGAAGCTATGCAAGACATATTGTCGGACAGGCGAATTCATGCAAATGCGGTCGCAGTGAATGCGATGCTGCAAGCAGACCCCGTCTTGATCGACGTCACCCCGGCACTCGATGCGCTCCCCGGCATGACCCGCCACACCATCCTCACCTCGGGGGCCCCGTTGCCCTGGCCTGCATACGAAGGAGGCCAGCGCCGAGCAATACTGGGAGCAGCACTCTTCGAGGGGCTCGCGAACTCGGTGGAAGAGGCCGACGCTCTCCTGCATGCGGGAGACATCCTCGTCCGGCCGTGCCATGACTACGGGAGCGTAGGCTCGCTGACCGGGGTGACGACGGCGTCGATGCCTGTCCTCGTTGTCGAAGATTCGATGTCGGGTTCACGCGGACACTGCGTTCTCTACGAGGGAAGTGCCCGCGAACGCCTCACCTACGGGGTATGGAACGAGGCCGTACACCAACAATTGACCTGGATCAAGGACGTGCTCGGCCCAGCCCTCTCAGCGGCACTACGACACAACGGCGGTCTACACACCAGTCCCATCATTCGGCGTGCCCTCGGTATGGGCGATGACTTGCACAGCCGTAATACAGCGGCAACAGCGGTGTTCTTCGAACAGATCTACGAGTCTGTTCTCGAGGCCAACGGCTTCACCGCAGCAACCCGCGACGTTCTGAACTTCCTCAGTCGGAACGACCTGTTCTTTCTCCATGTCGCCATGGCGACGGGTAAGAGCATCGCGACAACCGCCAGCAATACACCGCACAGCAGCATCGTCACCGCTATGGCGTTGAGCGGGAAGGAGTTCGCGATTCGTACAGCTGGCACCGGCCAGCGATGGTTTCGCGCGCCGATTCCCACGTTGCAGGCGAAATATTTCGACGGGATCACCGCTGAGGATACTGCGTACATGGGCGGGGAGAGCCTGATCACCGAGACGGTGGGACTCGGCGGCCTCTCGGCGGCGGCTGCTTTTTCGCTTCAGGATTACAGCGGCGGATCGGCTCAGAACATGGTCGAAACGACGGAGGCAATGTACGGCATTACTCACACTGAGCACCCCCGGTGGAAGATTCCGTATCTAGGGTTTCGTGGCGTTCCGTTCGGAATCGACGCGGCACGTGTGGTTTCCACCGCGATCACTCCACATATCCACATGGGTGCCGCCCTGCGTGAGGGCGGACACGCGGGCGCCGGTCTGCTCATCGCCCCGATCGAACCCTTCCGCGAGGCCATCGCGGCGCTCACCGTGTCGGCGGCATGACGGAGAATCCCCCTTCGGCCGTCCACGTATCCGCGACTGGCGGCTACTTCAGCCGAAGAACCATCACGGACCTGGCTGCGGACCTTCGGGCACGTCGGGTCACGTCAGCGGACTTGATCGGGATTGCCATCGAGGAGGCCGAGAGCTCGCAATCGACAATCAACGCGTTCGTCACCATCGACGTGGCCGGAGCTCGTGCGGCCGCAGCCGCCGCCGATCGAGAATTGGCCGCAGGTGCTGACCGGGGTCCGCTGCACGGGGTGCCGATAGCGGTGAAGGACATGATCGATGTACGAGGTCTGCCGACGACCGCCAGTTCGCGTCATTTCGTGAATCGGATCGCCGCTCGCGATGCAGATTGCGTCGAGCGGCTCAGACGAGCAGGTGCGATAGTGATCGGGAAGACGACGACGCATGAATTCGCGAACGGTCCGACGGGGGATCGTGCTGCTACTGGACCCACTCGTAACCCACATGCATTAGGGCACATGTCCGGAGGGTCTAGTAGCGGTTCGGCGGCCGCCGTCGCTGCCGGCATCGTTCCAGTCGCACTCGGCACCGATACCGGTGGTTCCGTGCGAATCCCCGCAGCATGCTGCGGCGTCGTCGGTGTTCGCCCCACACAAGGGGCGATCAGCACGCACGGAGTACTTCCTCTGGCCAGTTCGATGGACACTGTGGGCGTTCTGGCTCGCTGTGCGGCTGATGCACACGTCGTACTGTCGGCGTTGATCGACGATTTCTCACCACCGGCCGAGTGCACTTCCGTCGCCGGTGTGCGCGTTCGCTGGATATCGCCGAGATCAATTCATGCCACTCAACCATCGATTGCCCGTTCTGCCCGCGATCTGGTCGCACCATTTCTCGCCGACGAAATAGATATCCACGGCGCGGAGGCACTTCGCTTCTCCTATCGTGTCATCCAAGGGCGTGAAGCTCACGCGGTCCACGCCGAAAGGCTCAGTCTCGCAACCGATCTCTACGACCCAGAGGTGCGTGAGCGTCTCGAGATGGGCGGCACGTACACCGATTCGCAGTTCTTGCAGGCGATCGCGATTCGTGAACAGTTCCGTGCAGGTGTTGCTCAGCTACTCAGTGCGGTCGATTTCATTGCGCTGCCTACGATTCCCTTTTCGGCACCGCCGCTGTTCAGCCGTCGGGTGAGTGTCGAGGATCAGCCGGTCGACGTTCCAAGTGGTTTGCTCTCACTCACCGCGCCGTGGAGTCTGATCGGACTGCCCGCAGTGTCCATTCCAGCAGCCGACGTCGACGGTTTGCCTGTCGGTGTACAGCTCGTCGGACGCCCACACACCGAGGCTGGTCTTCTGTCGTTCGCGGCGCAGCTCGAGGCGCGGAAACTGTTCGAGAGCTGACCGGGCCAGATCACGCTGCTCGCGCACCGATCAGCGGACCTCGCTGATTCGTAGTCCCAGTCTGCTGCCGGATGCAGGTAACCGATGTCACGCAAGGTGATCGGGGTTCTTCACGGACAATGTGATGAACAATGCTGACGCAATCAGCACGACTCCGAAAACCGAGAACACCGCCATGGCACCCCCGGCTCCGAATATTGCACCGCCTGCTGCGGCACCTGCAGCGATTCCGGACTGGACACCGACCACCACGATCCCGCCTGCACTTTCCGCCTTGTCGGGCACGGTGCTGGTCGCCCACGTCGACCACGCCACCGAAACTCCGCCGAATGCCAAGCCCCACAACACCACCAAGGTTGCGCTTACGCTCTGAGTTGCAGGCACCAGTGCCAGACCTAGGGCAGCTGTCCCGATCAGTAAGGGCATCAGCGCCAATGTCAGACGCAGGCTGAGTTGGAGGAGCCATCCGGCGACAAGTGTGCCTGCCAAGTTCGCCACTCCGAAGGCGAACAATAGAACAGTCAGGGTGGAGGCGCCGACATCGACCATGGTTTCGAGCGCCGGCCGAATGTAGGTGAACAGTGCATAGTGCCCGATATGGACGAGCAACATGCCGACGATGCCGATCCCGAAGCGTGGATGTACCAACACCGACCACAAAGTTCTCAACCGTGCCTCGTGCCGCGGTGTCATCGGGGGCAACGCGAACAGTTGGAAGGCAAGCGTCCCGACCCCGAGGGCGGCGGTGACCCAAAAGGCACTGCGCCAACCGGACAGTTCACCGAGGTAACTACCGAGCGGCACGGCCACGATGGTTGCTACGGCGATACCGCTGAAAATGATTGATACAGCGCGAGGTACCGACGATTCGGGTACCAGGCGCATCGCTGTGGCAGCCGCCATGCTCCAGAAACCACCTAACGCAATGCCGAGCAGGATCCGCATCGCCAACAGCACCATCATGTTCGGGGCCAGGGCCACGAGCGAGTTCGACGCGATCATCAGCACAGTGAAGCTGAGCAGAACAATCCGCCGGTCCATCCGTCGTGTCAGGCTTGCCGTCAGTAGTCCAGAGAGGATTGCTGCTCCAGCCGTGACGGTGACTGCTTGGCCCACCAGTGCTTCCGGCACACCCAAATCATCGGCAATCGGAGTCAGCAGACTGGCCGGAAGATACTCGGCCGTAAGCAGTCCGAATACGCCCAGTGCCAGTGACATCACCGCCATCCACTTCGGTGTTACCGGCAGCGGTGGCGGGTCGACAAATGCGGCTGCTCGGACGGGTCGGGTATCGGGCGCGGTGCTGCACACATCACTGGACAACGGCTGTACTTCTCCTGAATCGCATGAAAGGCTTTGAGTCAACACTAGATACGACTTTCAGGATGATCTATGACTGAGGATCCGGCCGTTTTGATCAAGAGTCCGGCCGAGTCGGCTGCCGGGACGTTCGCCTCGTCCTCCGACCTCATCAGCGAACTGTTGACGAGTATGCGGTTGCGTGGAGTGCAGTACCGTCGCGTCCATGCCGGTCCGCGATTCGGCATCGGCTTCGATGCGAAACCGGGCCGTGCCTATTTCCACTTCCTCGCAGTCGGTCACGCGTTCCTACGTGCCGAGAACGGCACCGTCCACGAACTGTCAGCGGGCAACGCTGTGTTCATCCCGCACGGTCGACCCCATCAGTGGCTGTCCGGGCCGGGCGTAGTGGTTCAGGGCATCGACAGCTACGACTCCGAACCCCTCGGCGATGCGGTGGGGGACGTGAACGTCGGCCTCGCCGCCGACCTGTCTCCCAGCGCCGTATTGTTCACCGGTTACATGGAATTCGATCTCGGCGGGATGCAAGGCCTGAGTCGTATCATGCCCGAGATCATGATCGCCGACGCCCAGGGGGAGCGATATCCCGGACTTTTACCGATCCTTGCTGCAATGAGGCGTGAGACCTGTTCGGCGCGTGTCGGTTTTGCTGGTGTTTCAGCGCGCCTCGCCGAAGTCGTGGCTGCGATGATCGTGCGAGGGTGGGTTGAATGTGGCTGCGACAATGCCTCTGGACTGGTGGCTGCGCTGCGCGATCCGCGACTGGCGGGAGCCATCTTGGCTGTCCACCGGGATCCCGGACATCATTGGACGGTAGCGGAATTGGCATCGCAGTGCCATGTGTCCCGATCGGTGTTCGCGGAGCGCTTCCATGCGATGATCGGCGTACCGCCTCTGCGGTACGCGACGGAACTGAGAATGCTTCTTGCCAGCCAGTGGCTGGCCCAGGACACGATGTCGGTGGAAGCCATGGCTCGAAATCTTGGTTACACCTCTCAAGCTGCGTTCAGCCGCGCTTTCAAACGCGTTACCGGGCAACCTCCCAGCGCACGCAGAGCTACCTCGCCCATACAGTTCGTTGCGTGACGCCTCCGACAGCGATCGCCCCGAGAAGGTAAAAGGGGAAGGCGTTTCGAGTGCTTCTATGCCCAACCCACTACGAGTCTCGCCGATTGTTCAGGAATCGTGGGGTCCAAACCGGTGAGTTTCGCAAATCGATGAAGACGATTGGACACGGTGTTGCGGTGACAGAACAGCTCGTTTGCCGATTCCCCGATACTGCCTGTTTTCATATAGCTGCGCACGCATTCTTCGAGACGGACCCGCTCCGCGTCTCCGCAGGTCACCAAAGCATCGTCGACATCGGTGAGTAGCCCGCTAGCTGATTCTTGTAGGCCTAGCTTGGCCAGTCTCGCCCACCCTCGGTCCCAGGTGAGAGCCGCGTGGTCTTCGCTGGTGATTGTTCGTGTGAGAGCTCGTGCGGTATTGGCCGCCGCGCGAAGGGCTGACAGACCGGTGTCGGCGTTGACAACTCCGACTCGAAGCTTGAGGAGGTTCCGGCCGACATCGGTAGCTTGCGGTCCGTCGAGGTCGAATCTGCGCGTGAAGGCAATCAGGACGTCGCCGAGGTAGTGGGTGTACACCGTTCGTCCGGAGCGCTCGGTTTCGGAGATGTACACACGTAGCGCCGGGATGTCGTCACCGGCCGCTCCGATGACCAGAAGGGGGGCGCGTTGTGGGATTCGGAGTTCGGCTGCAATTGCATCCAGTCGATCTGCGTCTGTGGATCGGGGATCCTGGAACAGGTTTGCGATGCGTCCTTGCAGCGCAGACGATTCCTCTCTCAGCATGCGTTCTCGTTCGGCCATGTAGGCCCCTTGTGTCTGTGCGGCGTACTCGTCGACGGTGCGAAGCACGATCCACGTGTGTCGGACCAACAGTTCGGCATCCCTCGCTGACGACGCGGAGGTGAGGGCCTCCCACAGCACGTTGTAGTCCAATCGGATCGCGGTCATCAATGAGGTGATGGGGATCCCTGCCCGTGCACGAGAGATGCCGACATCGTTCGCGACGGGGACGAAATCGGGCAGACCTCCCGCGCGTAGACCTTGGAGCATGGCGGAGAAGGCCATCCGGCCTGTGCGTTCGATCTCGGACGTCGGTAGCGGCGACGAGTCGTAGCCCGCGATCGAGGCGACACGTTTGACGAAGGTGTCGGTCAGTTCGGCGACGTCGAGGCTGTCGAGCAACTCTTGCCATCTTCCTGAGTCGCGGGCGTCCGGCTCGTTGCCCGGTCGTGAGGGGGCGAAATGGTTCACCAAGTCAGAATAGGGCATATGCACAAATTCGCAGCGCTAATCGGCGGGGAATGCCTAGGGACAGTGAGCGAATAACCTGAAATGCTTGCGGCAGGCCGAAATCCCCTGGGGACAGAAGCAGACCGAATCCCTCATCCCTGATGGAGAGTTATGACGTACACACAATCGACGTCGATCGAGTTCGGAGCCGTTCATGAGCTCGACAAGAAGAGCGCAAACAAGGTCGCACTCGGCGCTCTGGTCGGTTCCGTGCTCGAGTACTACGACTTCTTCCTGTTCAGTGCCGCGGCCGCTCTCGTGTTCAATGTTCAGTACTTCACCAGCGGCAACGCAACCTTGGCCGCACTTGCCTCGTTCGCCACTTTCGGAGTAGGGGTAGCGGCCCGACCGATCGGCGGCATTGTCTTCGGTGCAATGGGCGATCGGATCGGCCGCCGAAAGACGCTGATGATCACCATCGTCGGTATCGGCATCATTACCGCGTTGATCGGCATACTGCCCACCTACGCAGCGATCGGCATCGCGGCGCCGGTGCTGCTCGTGCTGCTGAGAATCGTGCAGGGCCTTTTCGTAGGAGGGGAATGGTCAGGTGCCTTGACCCTGGTGGTGGAGAACGCGCCACTGCATATGCGGGCGCGATACGCAGTGATTCCCCTCATCGGATCTCCGATCGGAACAATTCTGTCTTCTGGTGGATTTTTTCTGGTCACCATTGCAATTTCGCAGCAGAACTTCGAATCCTGGGGTTGGCGCATTCCCTTCCTCCTCTCGTTACCGTTACTTCTTGTCGCGGTTTATATTCGGCGCAAACTCGAAGAATCCCCTGTCTTCCGTCAGCTCGAGGAAGCTGGGGAGTTGGCGACCAATCCCGTGAGCACGGCCTTCAAACACAGCTGGCGTCAGATTTTGATCGGAATGGCGGCTTCACTTCTCGGAATGGGCGGGTTCTACCTCGTCACGACATTCTGTGTGTGGTACGGAGTGAACGTACTCGGATACAGCCGATCGTTGATGTTGCTCGGAACTATCGTCGCGGCCGTAGTCGAGATCTTCGTGATCTTGTTGAGCGGGCGGTTGGGCGCGCGGTTCGGTTCGAGTCGGGTGATCTTGTGGGGCGGGATCGCCTCTGCCGTAGTCGCTTTGCCGGCCTTTCTGCTACTGACTTCGGGCGTTCCCGTGCTCATCGTTCTGTCGATGACGTTGGCAGTGGCGACGTTGTCGTTTCCCTACGCAGGTACAGGAGCTGTTCTGACCGGACTCTTTCCGGCGCGAACCCGATTCACAGGTGTTGCCGTCGCGAACAACACCGCCGCGATGATTGCAGGATTCGTTCCACTTCTGGTTACCAGCCTCGTAGCTGCAGCTCATGATCACTGGTGGCCAGCTGCGTTGGTTCTCGCGCTGATCTCGTTGATCACCGCATCGGCAGGAGCGATCGCGCCGAAATTCAGCGTGGACCTCCCCGGCTTCAAGCACTGAGAAACGTAGCGCGGCTGGTGTTCGAAACATCGCACCTCGTACCGCTGGATCAGACGCGGCTCGATTACTGGACAAGGACATTTCTCTTATGCAACTCGACCTCATTGTGCGGGCGCGCGAAATCATCACCATGGATCCTCATCGGCCGATCGCGTCGGTTGTCGGGGTAATCGGTGACCGGATCGTCGGGTTCGACGACGAGGTCGCCGGTATCGAGGCGATACGAACCCTGGACTTCGCAGACGCCTGTGTGACGCCCGGTCTGATCGACGCTCATTGTCACACCGTCTGGTGGGGACTTGGATTGGCGTCGATAGACCTCAGCCGCGCCGCCACTCTCGAAGATCTCTACAGGCTGATCGCGGCCGAAGTAGAGCGTATCGGTGATGACGCCGATGCCTGGGTCCACGGCACAGGTTTCAACCAGGGGCACTATGGCGGCGAATTCCCTGCTATCGATCGGCTCGACGCCGTGACGGGAGACCGCCCACTGTACTTACGGCACACCTCTGGTCACGCTGCGATTGCGAACACCGCTACGTTGCGTCTCATCGGTGCGCTTGACGACGGGTTCGAAGTTCCCGTCGGAGGTGTCGTCGTGCGGGATGACGAGGGCCGCCCTACCGGTGTCGTTGAAGAGTCGGCGCAAGGTTTGGTGCAGGCGTTGCTCTTGCCCTACTCCACCGAGCGGCTCGCCGAGGCAATCGACGAAGCAACCAAACGCTTTGCTGCACAGGGGATAACAAGCTTCACAGAAGCTGGTGTCGGTGGCGGTTGGATCGGCCACAGCTCCATCGAAATCGCGGCCTATCAATTGGCCGCAGATCGCAATCATCTGCACGCTCGTGCACAGTTGATGCCGGCAATCGACGCCCTTCATCCCCTTGCCGCGAACGCTTCGGACTTCTGCGGCGAGGGGACAGGAGTTGGCTTGGACCTCGGGATTCGTTACGGCTTCGGCGATTCCCACCTTCAGCTGGGGCACGTCAAGGTCTTTCTCGACGGTTCTTTGCTCGGGGCGACCGCCGCTGTGACAGAAGACTTCTGCGGCCACGAACACAATCGGGGATACCTCCTCGACACGCCGGAACTGTATCGAGAGCGTGCACTCGCGGCATATCGATCGGGGTGGCCGCTTGCATTGCATGCGATCGGAGACGCAGCAATAGACCTGGCCCTGGATCTGATCGAGGAGGCGCAGAAGAGCTACGGCCGCCACACAGCTCCGTGCCGTATCGAACATTTCGGCATCGCTCGACCGGATCAAGTGCGTCGTGCCGGCGATCTCGCCATTGCTGTGACCCCCCAGGCAGGTTTCATCGGGCCGCTCGGCGATCAGATCCTCGATCTTGTCGGGACCGACCGTGAACCGTGGCTCTATCGTGGGCGATCGGTCATCGATGCGGGAGCAATACTCGCAGGCTCATCAGACCTTCCTGTCGCCGACAACAATCTTCGTAGAGGTATGCAGTCGGCCGTCGATCGTCGTACCGACACCGGATTCGTCCTGGGCTCGAACGAGGCGATCACACCGGAGGAAGCCCTTCGAACGCACACGGAATGGGCTGCGCGCGCGACCGGTCAGATCGACGACAAAGGCACCCTCGAACGGGGAAAACTTGCGGACTTCGCCGTGTTCTCGTCGTCGCCGCTCACCGCGCCGAACATATCGGAGATCGACGTCGTCGCAACAATACTCGGAGGAAACCTCACCCATGATGCCCGACCGACTCGCTGAAGAATTACTCGTGATCTTGTGAAGGAGAATGCCGTGAACGTGATGCGAGAGCCGGCTGACGAACTCGCCGTCGATCTCGGCTACGTGAAAGCCGGACAAACGCACTTCGACCGGACGTTGCGCGAACTCGGTGACAACGAACTGCGTGGACCCTCGTTGCTTCCAGGATGGACTCGCGCGCACGTGATCGCGCACGTCGGTTTCAACGCCCGCGCCCTCGGCCGCCTGGTGGATTGGGCGACGACAGGCATCGAGAAACCGATGTACGAGTCTGCCCATGCGCGGAGCCGGGAAATCGGCAGTGCAGCACCACTGTCGAATGTCGAACTCCGTGAACTCTGCGACAGGGAGGCGAGAGCGCTCGAAATCGCCTGGAGCGCAGTCCCCGACAATCGCTGGTCTACCGAGGTGAGCAACGCTCAAGGTGTGCGGATACCGGTCGTCGATACAGTGTGGATGCGATCTCGCGAATTGTGGTTACACGCAATCGATCTCAACTATTCGGCGAGTGCAGCGGACATACCGCCAGCGGTGCAGCGACGAATAATTCACAATGTCCTGGATACGTGGGCCACCCGAGACGACTATCGCGTGCACATGACAGTTGCGGACACCGGTGAAGAGTTCGAACCGGCTTCGAGTCACATCACCACCGCCGATTCGGCCACGGCACGCACGGCGGTGTCCGGGTCGCTTCCGAATCTGCTGATGTGGGTGACCGGCCGCAGAAACATCGCAGTGTCCGCGGTCGACACGTCGGGCCGCGAGATCGGCACAGCCCCGACAGCTCCGCGCTGGCTCTGACGCTCACTATCGACAACACGAAAATGAGGAACGAATTGTCAGTCTCGTCAGTAACGGGCGGCCCGCTGGTGTCGCAACATAGAGAACTCGTAACCGCAATTCCAGGACCGCAATCGCAGGTGCTTATGCGTCGAAAAGAGGCGGCCGTTGCGGCCGGTGTAGGGCACGTTGTACCCATATCGATCGTCGCAGCCGGAGGCGGGATCTTGATCGATGCCGACGGCAATTCTCTGATCGATCTCGGTTCGGGCATTGCCGTCACCGGCGTCGGCAATTCAGCTCCAGCCGTTGTCGAAGCCATAACTCGCCAAGCGAAACTGTTCACTCACACCTGCTTCACCGTCACCCCATACGACGGCTACGTTGCGGTCGCCGAGAAGCTCAACTCGATCACCCCCGGTGACCACGAGAAGCGCACAGCACTGTTCAACACCGGTTCCGAAGCCGTCGAGAACGCGATCAAGATCGCACGCTCCTTCACCAACAAACATGCGGTTGTGGTCTTCGATCACGCGTTCCACGGCAGAACCAACCTCACCTTGGGCATGACTGCGAAGAACACCCCTTACAAAAACGGCTTCGGTCCGTTCACACCCGAGATCTACCGTGTTCCAACCTCGTACCCATATCGCGATGGGCTGAGCGGGGTGGAGGCGGCAGAAATTGCGCTCCTGCAAATCGAAAGACAGGTCGGCGCTTCCAATCTCGCAGCAATCGTCATCGAGCCCATCCAGGGCGAGGGTGGATTCATCGAACCCGCGACCGGTTTTCTGCCTGCTCTAGCCGAATGGGCAACTGCCAACGGCGTCGTGTTCATCCTCGACGAAGTCCAAACCGGGTTCGCCCGTACCGGTGATCTCTTCGCTGCGAACCACGAGCGAGTCGTACCTGATCTCATCGCAACAGGAAAAGGTATCGCGGGTGGATTGCCACTGGCCGCGGTCACTGGCCGCGCAGAGATCATGGACTCGCCACAATCCGGCGCTCTCGGGGGCACCTACGCCGGAAACCCAATCTCCTGCGCCGCGGCGCTCGCCACAATCGAAACGTACGAAAAGAACGACCTGGTTGTTCGTGCACGTGAAATCGCGGCGATCATCGATGAGGTCTTCACCGAACTGGGCGCCTCGGACGACCGTATTGGTGACATCCGCGGCCGCGGCGCGATGAAGGCCATCGAAGTAGTACACCCCGACAGCACAGATCCGAACCCGGCGCTGACCGCTTCCGTCGCAAAATTCGCCGCGGATCATGGCGTAGTGGTTCTTACGTGCGGCACCTACGGAAACGTCATCCGATTTCTCCCTCCGCTCGCAATTTCGGACGAACTGCTACGCGAAGGTCTACGCGTCGTGGCCGACGGATTCCGTGCGCACGCCCCGACCTCAGCCACAAAGGAAAGCCAGTCATGACATTGAAGCCACATGAACAGGACCTACTCAACCGTGTCGAGACCGGTATCGGCGTCGGCGGAACATGGGCGACGTCGAGTTCGGGTGCGACCTTCACCGTCGAAGACCCCGCAACCGGGCTTGTGATCAAGACGATTGCCGACGCAACGGTCGACGACGCCATTCGCGCCCTCGATTCAGCCGTTGCAGCACAACAAGAGTGGGCCGAAACACCTAGCCGCCTACGTTCGGACATCCTCCGCAGAGCATTCGACTTGCTGATGGATCGCAAAGAAGAGTTTGCTCTGCTCATCGCCCTGGAAATGGGGAAGCCGATCGCCGAAGCGCGCGGTGAGGTCGTTTACGGTGGAGAGTTCCTTCGGTGGTACTCCGAGGAAGCCGTACGCGTCAGCGGAGACTATCGCCGAAACCCCGAAGGGACAGGCAACATCACAGTGTCGCACCTCCCTGTGGGGCCCTGCTACTTCATCACACCGTGGAACTTCCCACTCGCGATGGCAACCCGCAAGATTGCTCCGGCACTCGCCGCCGGTTGCACCACCATCATCAAGCCGGCGGAACTCACTCCGCTGACCACGATCTACCTGGTGCAGCTGCTGGAAGAGGCAGGACTTCCGCCGGGTGTGGTGAACGTAGTACCCACGTCGAATCCCAGCGCTCAGTCCAGTGCCCTGCTATCGGATCCACGCCTTCGCAAGCTGAGCTTCACAGGCTCGACGGCGGTTGGCGTCAAACTCCTCGAAGCTGCTGCGCAGAACGTATTGCGTACTTCGATGGAGCTCGGCGGCAACGCACCCTTCGTGGTTTTCGAGGATGCAGATATCGACCGAGCGGTTGATGGCGTGATGCTCGCGAAATTCCGCAACATCGGTCAGGCATGTACCGCCGCAAACCGCATATTGGTACACGATTCCGTGGCCGACGAATTCGTTCGTCGAGTAAGTGAAAGGGTTGCTGCGTTGAAAATTGGTCGTGGGGCCGACGAAGGTTACGACATCGGTGCACTGGTCGACAAGAAAGCCATTGCGAAGACAGAAGGTCTCGTCGCTGACGCGGTGGACACCGGCGCGGAGATTGTCACCGGCGGTCAGGCTATCGTCGGCCCGGGCAACTTCTTTCAACCGACTGTGATCGACAAGATCGGGCCTGAAGCTCGGATGGTGAACAAGGAGATCTTCGGACCAGTGCTGGCTATAACTCGCTTTTCGTCCGAGGACGAGGCCGTGCACATTGCCAACAACACCGAGTACGGGTTGGTCAGCTATGTCTACACAGAGAACGTCGGCCGAAGCCAGCGAATGATAGAAAAACTTCAAACCGGGATGATGGGCCTCAACACCGGTCTCGTCTCGAATGCAGCAGCGCCTTTCGGCGGCATCAAGCATTCGGGGATCGGAAGAGAAGGTGGCTTCGAAGGAATTCGCGAGTTTTTGTCCACGAAGTACACGTTGACACCCCGATGACACTTGAATCGACCGCGCGAAAAGCGTCAGTAGGCGTCAGGACTCGTACCGCACGTGGTCGTCGTTGAGTTGCAGTCAGGCACTGTCTTTTGCTCGTAATCTACTACTAGAGAGTAATTTTCGTGACTGAGAACGCACGGCGTGCTACGTCGAACTTTCGGGTAATCGCCGAATACCGGCTGGGCGAGGAAACCGCGAACGAGGTGCTCGGCCATCTGGCCCAACTCGCTGAGGCAAGCCGGAACGAGCCCGCCAATCTCGGCTACGAGTACTTCCGCAACGTCGAGAATCCGCTACACGTAACCATCCTCGAGATGTACATCGACGAAGACGGCTTCGAAGCGCACCGAACTTCGCCGCACTTTGCATCTATCGGCACGGACAAGATTTTTCCACTTCTCACCGATCGCATTGTGCGCACGTACTCAGACGAGAGTGGTCGCTGATGGCCTAAGGCCACCGAGCCGCGTCCCAGCATTCTTAGAGTGATCGGCCTGGCTGGTGGCATGATGGAGGACCGAATTTTCTCGCCAAGAGATCCCGACGAGTAGACGTGTCCTCCGACGACGCTCACGCGATGTTCGGCAAGAGCATTGCTGCAGCCGACTGGCACTCGAACCGGCGGAAGGCGTCGGGTTCAACGGAGCCGAAATCAGACGAGTCACGTACGTTCCGAACGAAAAGTTCGCCGCTGGCGCAAGCTTCGTCGGCAGTTTGCCGACACGCGTTCCACCACTAACCAGATGCAGGGTGGCGTCCGATGCCATTCGGCAGCAATGCTTCTCAGATTCGTCACCATGCCCGTTGTGCCCGGCGCCGGTAGCATCCATTTGCAGGATCGTCACAATGTGTAGATGACGGACGCTGGGTACAACGCTCAACAGTGCTCGCCCGCCACGCGGGGCGGACCTACGGGGCTCGCCGAGATGGCCGATGACGGAATGGGGGTCCTCATTCGACTGCAGTAGTCGACTCCCGCCAGCTCAACGGAGGCCCATCTATGCGTGGGCGCGTGCTAGATCTGCGAGATTTGCGGTAGTGAGATTCCCGAGTGCATGCCCTCCTGGTGACGAGGTTGCGCGGTAACTGGGTGGGCGAGCGTGGTTCTTGCTCGCCCTTTCCTGGTGTCGCTGTGAGGCGATGAGCACCGGCTCGGGATTGGTCCCCACCCACCACGTCAGTCTTCGGCCGGATGTGAGCTCGTCCACATGATTCGCAGTCGACTAAATTGCCACTCAACCAATTTGGGGATCTCACGTCCTCCTGATCGTTGGCGGCACAGCTAACAATGGATGGGACCACTCAAATTCGACACAACACACCCGGCGCGTCGAGATGGGGCCAACCAAACTTTGTCACGACCCGCTCAAGCTGGGGCCAATCCGACCTGTCATAACCTGGCACCTCAAAGTCCCCGGGAACTCCGGTGTTATTCAACGCATCGACGCTGCTCACCGAGTTGGCCCCAGACTTTTGGGTCGAGGGCCGACAGGCTTCTTGCCAGCGAGAGACAATTGCACAAATGCGACTGCAGTGGAGTGTCCTGCATATCGCCTGCGTTTTCAGAGAGTGGCAGGGCAGAACGGGGCCTCGCTTTAGGAGATATCGGGGAGGTCGATGCCCGCGCGCTCGGCTCTGCTGCGTTGGTCCGGGTCGCTGATGGCGATCGCGGTTGCCAGTGCGTCGATGACGACGAGCTGAGCGAGTCGGCTTCCTGCTGCAGCCATTTGCATCGGCAGCGGCGCTCCGCCGACCACGAGGGCGATGTCGGAAAGTAACGCGAGGGGAGTGTCGTACTGATTGGTGATCGCGACTAGCTTTGCACCGGCGGAGCACCCTGCATCAGCCACGCTGAGTGTCGATGAGGTGCGCCCGGTTGAACTGATAGCGATCACGACGTCATGGGGGCCTAGGAGTCGCGCCGCGATCATCGCTGACTCGTGGTCGGGAATGGTGAATGTGGTCATTCCGATAGCGCGGAGACGAAAGACGGCATCCGCGGCGACGGCTGCGGATGTGCCTGCCCCGACGACGACAACCTGGCGAGCATGTTTCAATGCACCGACCGCCTCGTCCAGTGCAGCGATTGTCATTGCCCCACTAAGTGCGATCAGTGCGTCGTGGCCCGTTCGGATGGAGGCCTCGAGTACCTCGGCCGACGTAGCGCTGTCAGTGAGATCTGCTGTGGGTGCGAAGAATTCAGTGGTCCCCCGAGCGCGGGCAATTTCGAGTTTGAGTTCGGTGAATCCAGCGAACCCGATTGCTCGTGCGGCGCGGACCACACTCGGGGCGGACACACCTGCCCGTGCAGCGACTTGCGCGGCGGTGCTCGTACCTACGAATAGGGGGTCCGACAGCACCAGTTTTACAACCTTCGCCTCGCTCGCTGCGAGGTCGCCGCTGCGAGCCTGCACGATGCCCAGCCATCTCGTGAGCGGACTCTCGCCATCTGAAATTTCATTACCTATCGTGTAATCCACACGTTATAGCGTAACGTATCGGCCATGACCCCGATCGATCATTCAGCAGATGTGGCCACGATCTCGAAACCTACTGTTGCAGTGGTGGGTCCAGGTGCGATCGGTACAACTGTGGCGGCGGCGCTGCATGAGGCCGGTCGCACGCCGATACTGTGTGGTCGCACAGCGCGTGAGTACCTCACGCTTCGAGACGAGGGTGGGCGGATAGAAGTACCGGGTCCTGTACTCGTTAAACCGAAACATATGGACCAACCCGTAGATCTTGTTTTCCTGGCCGTCAAATCAACTCAGGTCGATGCGGCCGCCCCGTGGCTGGCGGCGTTGTGTGGCCCGAAAACTGTTGTCTGCGTGCTGCAGAACGGAGTCGAGCAAGAATCGACCGTGGCGCCTTACGCCCCTGGATGCTCAGTGCTGCCTTCGGTGGTGTGGTTTCCGGCCCAGGTTCAGCCCGACGGATCAGTGTGGCTTCGCGGAGAAGCTCGGTTGACTGTACCGGACTTGCCTGCAGCCCTGGTCGTAGCCCGCGCGATGCACGACACTCGGTGCTCGGTAGATCTGGCGGTCGACTTCACCACCTTGGCGTGGAGAAAACTGCTTCAGAACGCAGTTGCTGGCCTGATGGTACTCACCGGTCGACGCTCGGGAATGTTCGCTCGGACCGACATCGCTCGATTGGCACTCGACTATCTCAGCGAGTGCCTCGAGGTCGCTCGTGCCGAAGGCGCAAACCTGGGCGACGAAGTGCCGCAAGAGATCCTTGAGATCTTCCAAGGGCACCCAGCTGACATGGGGACCTCTATTCTGGCTGACCGGCAGGCCAACCGGCCCCTCGAATGGAGCGCACGCAACGCTGTCGTCCAGCGACGCGGATGCGCGCACGGTATCTCGACACCGATCAGCGATACAGTGGTGCCGCTGCTGGCATCCGCGAGCGACGGACCAGCGTGAATGCTGAACGTGACGGTCGTGGAGACAACGTACCGCTGCTCGCCGGCCTGCCGTCGTCGCATCTTTCGGCTTATTCACTGCTGCCCCCGGCACTACGGCCGGCGTGAACCGATTAATTTATGGCTGCACTACTCCTAATCCCATTGGCCATCCTCGCCGGGATTATCGGTGGCGTTGTCGGTACCGGCTCTTCGTTGATCTTATTGCCGGTGCTGGTCCTTCTGTACGGGCCCCAGGTCGCCGTTCCGGTGATGGCGATCGCGTCCGTTCTCGGCAACGTCGGACGTGTGATCGCTTGGTGGCGCCAGATTCAGTGGCTCCCAGTTCTCGCCTACTCGGCGACGGGGGTCCCTGGCGCTGTGCTGGGCGCCCACACATTGCTGACCATCCCCCCGGCTGTGGTCGACGTGTTTCTTGCCGTGTTCTTCCTCTCGATGGTCCCCGTCCGTCGGCGAATCCGGCATTTACATTTACGTTTTCGGGTGTGGCATCTGGCAGTTGCGGGTGCCGTCGTGGGGTTTCTAACAGGTCTTGTTCTTTCGACGGGTCCGCTCAGCGTGCCGGTGTTCACTGGGTACGGAATGAGCGGTGGGGCATTCCTCGGTTCGGAGGCGGCCAGTGCAGTCTTTCTCTACGCGGGCAAGCTCGCCACGTTCGGCAACGCTGGCACGCTCACCTCGGCTGTCGTGGTCCGTGGATTGACGATCGGAGTTGCCCTTCTCATTGGATCGTTGTGCGGACGGTGGATTGTGCAACGGCTCCACGCTCGGACGTTCGACGTCCTGATCGACGGAGTGCTCGTCGCCGGTGCGGCGGGAATGTTACTTGCGCTGCGATGAGACAGTCTCGGTCCGGCGCCGCGACCGGAGAGTTCCAACTTCGTTCGTTGCGGTCGCATCGGGAGTATCGGTGTTCATACTGCCGAGGCGACACTGCCTCTACGCTGACGACTACTCGGCGGAACGGTAAGTCCAAGTCCTATTTCCAGCTCTTACCCGGCTATGCCCGACCGGGCAGAACGGCTCGGTCACCGACACACATCCTAGGGCGGGGCGGCATCTGTACTCGATGCATAGGCGGCGATGACTTCGCCTGGTGAGGAGTGGCGTCCACGGGTCGCAGCGCCTGTATTTCGGCAAGTGAGGGCCATTCGATCTATCCAGCTCGCCAACCGGATCGCAGGTGTGCGGTGGATAGCGCTAGACCACCCGGAGCTGACACGGTTCGAGCTACAGGTGGCCTCGCGATTTCTCGCGCTTGTTCGTCTTGCGCCGACTTGCTCATACAATGCGATGCTCGGGACTCCAGCTTTGGTCGTGGTGGTCACATCCGACCGCGGCTGTCACCAGGGTCTGATCGCCTCTCGCGGGGCTAGCCCTGGAGCCCCGGTGAGAAGTCTGGGTAGCTCACTCATCGGCTTTGCAGGGGCAACCAGCTGCATCCACGGAAAGACGCGGGCGGTCCGAGCCAGAAACTCGAGCGCAGAAACAAGATGTCGAGGTTCGTAATTATGTTGTCCCTGAACAGTTGTATCGTTCCGGACGATCGACTCAGGATCGATCTGCAGCAGGCCGTCGGGTGCTACGGATCCGGCGAGAACTGCGGTGCCGCCGATGTCGAGCAGGGCGAGGCCCTGTTGCAGCGCCGCACGGGATCCGGAGAATTCGAGCAGAACATCTGTCGTTCCTGCCTCGGAAACGCTGTCCACGGAGCGCGTCGCACCGAATTGGGTAGCGAGCACGCGGCGTTCGTCGCTGACGTCGATCGACACGACGGCGGCAGCGCCCGCATCAGCGGCAACTGCGGCCGCAGTCAGCCCGAGCATGCCGGCGCCGATGATCGCGATCCGCCTGCCCGAGAGATCTCCGGCTCGCTCGGCCACGGCCATCACGGTCGCTGTCGCACACGCAGCAGGTGCGGCGAGTTCATCGGGAAGATCGTCATCGACAACGGCGATAGGCATTCCGCTCGGCAACAGAACATGCTCGGCATATCCACCCGATAGTGCCCACCCCGAATCGAGCGCTTCGTGCCCAGCCTTTCTCACTTGGCGGCACTTCGCGGTGAAGCCTCGTGCACATCGATCACAGCTACCGCACGGGAAGGTGACAGACCAGACGAGGCGTTGGCCCAGTCGAAGTTCGGTGCCGTCGATAGCCACGACTCGACCGGATTTCGCGATCAGGGTTCCGACGGTCTCGTGGCCGAGAATCGACGGGCATGGCTGCTGACGTCGTCCGCTGACGGTATGGCGGTCGCTGCCGCACACGGTTGCCAGGTCGATCCGGACGAGGGCCTCACCGGCCCCGAGAATCGGTATCGGAAGTTTCTCGAGTGTGATCGAGGCGTCACCGCGCCAGATTGCGGCGGTGGTCTCGTCGGGAACGGTGCCCTCTGCTGAAATGTCGAGAGGCTCGGTGCTGGTCATCGCGTCAATTCCAAAGGTGTGGCCGAGACGAGAGCCGGTATGTCCGCAACCGAGTGCAACAGGTGTGTGTGGCGATGAGAACCCAACTCCTGGGCAGTGCCTGCTCCGGACAAAACTCCGACGACGTAACCGACGCCGGCATTGACGCCCGCTTCCAAATCCCGGGGAGTATCACCGGCGACGAGTACTCGGGATCTGTCGGTGACCCCGGCGAGTTCCATGGCGCGGAAGATCATGAACGGTGCCGGCCTGCCGTGGGGGACATCGGTTCCGCAGACAACCCCGTCGACGGCGATGTCGTCCTCCCACCCGAGCGCACTGAGTAGCAGTTGCACGGTGGCGTGGTCGAATCCGGTGTTGAGCACGACTTTGATACCGGCGTCGCGCAGTCGGATCAGGGCGCTGTTGACACCTGGCAGCACCGTAGGCGGGTGTTCGGTGTAGGCGGCCTGCAGCCGACGGCGAAAGTCCGCCACGACATCGGCAAGACGATCGGGTTCCGGTGCGACTCCTCGTTTGTCGGTGAGCAGCGCACGAAGGGCTTCCTGTTTCGCGGATCCATGCCAGTGATTGATATCGGCGTCTGTCGGGTTCGCGCCGTGCGCTCGTGCGGTTTCCTCGAGTACTCGATAGACGCGTAGCCCTTCGTCGACGGTGGTGCCGGCCATGTCGAATACGGCAAGGTCGATGGTTGGCGTGCTCATACGTTCTGCTCCTCCAAGGTTACGGATTAATGCTGCGGGCCAAAGGGATCCGCATGTCGGGGGTGTTCTGGATCGTGAATGCGACTTCGGTGGGCCTATAGCGGTCGTCGTGGTACTCGATGACCGCACCTTCGGCGTCGCGTGTAGTACGGCGTTGCCGCAGCAGCGGCGAGCCTTTGTCGACGCCAAGCCATGCCGCATCGACCGTGTCCGCGGCTACTGCATCGATCACGTGTGATGCGGACGCGAATACGACGCCGCGAGATTTCAGGAACTCCCATTGGGAACCTGCGTCGGAATCGAATTCGAACAACAGTCGCCCGACCTGTTCGACATAGAGTGCGCGCTCGAGCATGGTAGGGACTGCGTCCAGTGTCCGTACTCGAAGGCCTTGAACCACCATGGAACCCACGTCGATGTGCAGTGCACCAGCGGCTTCCTCATCGGCGGTACGAAGGCCTAACTCCACCGTGCGCTGACCGGGAATCCGCCCGAGTGAATGGGCCCAGGACGAGTACGACATCAACGAGTCGATCGGTTGCGCCAGCGCCTGGGCGCTCACTGTCGAACGACGCCCACGACCACCTGAGATCAGACCCTCCGCGCGTAAGGTCGCCATCGCCTGGCGGATCGGCGCACGCGATGCATTCCATTCCGCGCACAGTTCAGCCTCGGATGGCACTGCTTGGCCGGGTATCAAACTTCCTCCGCGAATTCGTTCTCGAAGACTTTCGGCGATCGCCGCATGCAAAGCAGTGGTCATGCACACAGACTCACATGTAAGTACATGTAGGTCAAATCGACGAATGAAGAGATTTGCCGATGGTGTCTAATGGGTGAACAGAAGTAAAAAGGATTGCGGTATAACATATTTGAGGTTGCGTCGACAATAGTTTGCGGCCAAGGTAAATGGCATGACAAGTTTGCGTCTGCAGCAACTGACTTCATCATGTCCGTGACCCGGCACCTCATCGACGTGGTTACCACCAAAGACCTGGTTATCGCCTACGAACGACACGGGCACCGCGGTAACCCCCCGATTGTCCTTCTTCACGGATTCCCATATGACGTTCGCAGCTACGACGAGGTAGCGCGGATTCTTGCCGCTGGGGGCGGCGAAGTGTTCGTCCCATACCTTCGCGGCTTCGGACCCACCCACTTCAATCGATCCACCACTCTCCGCTCCGGCCAGCAAACTGCGTTGGCCAGCGACCTCATTGCGTTGATTGAATCCCTCGGCCTCGACCGGCCAGTCGTGGCGGGTTACGACTGGGGCGGCCGAGCGGCGACTGTGACGGCGATACTCAGACCCGATCTGATCTCCGGTCTCGTGAGCGTCGACGGGTACAACGTGCACGATCTGGCCAGCGGTGGGCTACCGAGCTCGCCCGACCAGGAACGAAAGCTCTGGTACAACTACTACCTTCACTCCGAACGGGGCCGTCTCGGACTCGAACAACATCGCGAAGCGTTCGCTCGCCTGCTGTGGACGGAATGGTCACCCAGGTGGATTTTCACCGAAGAAGCCTTCAAAGCGACAGCTCCCTCGTTGCACAACCCGGACTTCGTCGCCGTCGCCGTCCATTCCTACCGACACAGATTTGGTCTCGTCGAAGGCTCCCCGGAGCGCCAGGCCGACGAGGACCGCGTCGCAGCGCTTCCTCAGATTCATGTCCCCACCGTCGTTATCAGCGCACTCGACGACGGACTCCGAGAACCGAAGCCGACATCCGAACATGCAGAGCGCTTTTCCAAATTGATCGCCGACGTACGCATCCACGTAGGCCACAACCCTCCACAGGAATCCCCAGCAGACTTCGCAGAGGCCATCGCCCGTATCCGCTTCACCGATCGATGATCGTGCGTTGTGCCTGCATTTGAGGACTGCGCAACTTTCCCACATTCGAGATATGGACAATCATCATGAACAGCAGCATTTTTCGGCGGGTGGCCAGCACCACCGCGACATTGTCGGCCGCCGTCCTGGTCCTCGCCGGATGCTCCGGCTCCACGGCGGCTACTACCACCGAGCAGGGTTTCCCCGATACGATCACCCTGGCATCCATTCCCGGAGAGAACTCGACAGATCAGCGGTCCAGCTATCAACCTGTCATCGAGCGATTGCAGCGTGAAACCGGCGCGAAGGTCGACTTGGTGCAGGCCTCGGACTACGCCGGCGTCGTCGAAGGCCTGATCGCGGGCAACGTCGACATCGCATTCTTGGGCCCGTTCGCTTACGTCGTGGCAGGTGTCAACGGAGCTCAGATGACACCCCTGGGCGCGGTCGTCAAGAACGCGGGAGCGACACCGGGTTACCACTCCTACGGAATCGTCCGCTCGGATAACTCGTCGGTGAATTCTCTTGCGGATTACGCAGGCAGGAAGGTCTGCTTCGTCGATCCCAGCTCCACCTCGGGATTTCTCTACCCGTCGGCGGGACTCATCGAGGAAGGAGTCGTGGCGTCCGGCTCCGAAGGTGACATTTCGGCCGGTGTGACGCCGATCTACGCCGGCGGACACGATGCCTCCGCGCTCGCCGTGAAGGCGGGAGACTGCGACGCGGGTTTCGCATTCGACACCATGGTCGACCGGACGATGATCGACAACGGGGAACTGCAACCAGGTGACCTCAAGACCGTATGGACATCGGAGACCATCGCCGGGCAGGTATTCGTCGCCAACAACAAGCTCGGGACCGATGCGATCGACAAGCTGCAGAAGATATTCACTGAAAGCATGAATTCCGATGCCTTTGTTGCCGACGGCATTTGCTCCGAGGAATGCCGGATCACCGACGATCACGCGTGGGGTGTCGTACCGGCCAAGGACAGCGACTACGACGGCGTACGTCACGTCTGCGATGTGACCGGCTCCGAGAAGTGTCGG
The DNA here is from genome assembly GCF_040546695.1 of Rhodococcus sp. OAS809. NCBI lineage: Bacteria > Bacillati > Actinomycetota > Actinomycetes > Mycobacteriales > Nocardiaceae > Rhodococcus > Rhodococcus sp. OAS809. The sequence goes on from NZ_JBEPOI010000001.1 coordinate 481,619, forward strand.
GGCTGATCATGTCCGGGCCTATCGATCGCAAGAATATCGTCGTCAGCGCACACGACGTCACCAAGAAGTTCGGTTCCACTACAGCGCTGAAGAACGTCAACCTCGACGTGCACCGCGGTGAAATGCTCGTTCTGCTGGGTCTTTCGGGTTCAGGCAAGTCGACGCTGCTGCGCTGCATCAACGGCCTGCACCCGATCACGTCGGGAAGTATCACCGCCCTCGGCACTCGCGTCGATCTAGCCAACCGGAGGGGCATGCGTGAGCTACGCAAGAATGTCGGCTTCATCTTTCAGCACTTCAACCTGGTCGGGCGTCTGAGTTGCATCGAAAACGTGCTCGTCGGCGCCCTCGGCCAGTTGAAGATTCCGCGCTACGGCGCAGTGACCTACCCCAAATCGATGCGCGCGGAGGCACTCCGGTGCCTCGACCGTGTCGGCCTTGCCAGCTTTGCCGAGCGCCGCGCGGACACGTTGTCCGGTGGGCAGCAGCAGCGCGTCGCGATCGCCCGCACGCTGATGCAGCGGCCGAGCATCGTCCTCGCTGACGAACCGGTCGCCTCGCTCGATCCTGAGAACGCGGGCATCGTCATGGACCTGTTGCAGCGGGTGTGTACCGAGGAAAAATTGACGGTCGTGTGCACCTTGCACCAGGTAGATCTCGCACTCGGCTGGGCGCATCGACTCGTCGGTCTTCGAGATGGGGAGGTCGTGCTCGACCGCCTCGCAGCAGGCTTGTCGCGTGAGGACATCATGCCGATCTACCAGCGAATCATCTCAGGCGACGTGCGGACCGGGGCCACGTCGACATGACCGTCACCCGGCAACCGAGAACCGAGCTGCAACAACCCGAGAAACGGCGACGCTGGCTCCTTATGTCGCTCGGTGCGATCGCAGTGGTGCTGACACTTCTGTCGGCCAGGTACATCGACTTCGCGCCCGCGACGCTCGCCGACGGAGTGGAAGACGTTCAGCGATTGCTCGCACGCATGCTTCCACCGCGTGTCGACGACCCCGGCCGGATCGTCTCCCTGGCCTTCGACACGCTGCTGATGGCGGTCCTCGGTACTGTTCTTGCCGCAATGGTCTCTGCGCCACTTGCTTTTCTGGCCGCACGAAACACCACACCGCACCCCGCTGTGTACACCGGGGCGCGGGCCGTCATCACGTTCTGCCGCGCGATGCCCGATCTGTTGTTCGCGATCCTGTTCGTGCGGGCTCTCGGAATCGGCGTACTCCCCGGTATTCTCGCGCTGGCGCTGCACTCGATCGGCATGCTCGGCAAGCTGTTCGCCGACGCCATCGAGGAATCCGACAATGGCCCACGCGAAGCGATTCGCGCGACCGGCGTCGGGTACGTGCGGGAGATGGCCAATGCAGTTGTCCCGCAGGTCGTTCCCGCATGGATCGGTGTCTTCATCTACCGAATCGACATCAACCTGCGGATGTCCGTCGTCCTCGGGTTCGTCGGCGCAGGCGGAATCGGCTTTGCGCTGCAGGACGCATTGCGGGGGCTAATCTACCCGAGGGCACTGGGAATCGTTCTCGTAATACTCGTCGTCATCGCCGCGATGGAGTTGGCGGCCATCGGCATCAGGCGGATGCTCCTCGTCTCCTCCGAGGCAGGTACACGGCGTGATCGAGCTATGAAAATCGGTGCCGGTGCGGTACTGCTCGGGTTCACGGTCGCCTCGTTCGTCGTGCTCGACATCGATCCCCGATCACTGCTGACCTGGATCGGCCCGTCGATCGAGGTGTTCGGGCGCATGGTGCCGCCGGACTTCTCCGCGCTCGGCGTCGAACTCGTCGACGCTGCTGTGCAGACCGTCGCGATCGGTGTCGTTGCCACAGCGCTCGGTGTCGTGCTGTCGATTCCCGTCGGAATTCTCGCGGCTCGCAACGTAACTCCCCATCCGGTGGTCTACTGGGTCGCGAGGGCGTGGATTCTGCTGGTACGTGCTGTGCCCGAACTCGTCCTTGCCGTCGTGTTTGTCGCTGCGCTCGGGCTGGGACCGGTCGCGGGCACCTGCGCCCTTGCTATTGGTTCGGTCGGTTTCCTGGGCAAACTCGTCGCCGACGCAGTCGAGGAAATTGATCCGGGACCACTCGAAGCGATGGCGTCCGTCGGGGGTGGATGGTGGAACAAGATCGTGAATGCAGTTGTCCCGCAAGCGGTGCCATCGATAGTCGGTTCGAGTCTGTATCTACTCGACGTGAACATCCGGACCTCGACCATCTTGGGTATCGTCGGAGCTGGCGGCATCGGGTTCCTGTTATTCGAGTCGATACGCACACTGAACTTCGACGTCGCAGGCGCCATCGTTCTCGTCATCTTCGTCGTAGTTTACGCAGTCGAAAGGATTTCCGGATGGATCAGATCACTCCTCGTCTGACGAGTCGCATGCCGTCGACGCACTGTTCTGGCAACCTCATCACGCGAGCAATCGGTGACGCTACCGTTGTTCGGTGCATGAGGTTCTGGCAACCTCATCACGCGAGCAATCGGTGACGCTACCGTTGTTCGGTGCATGAGTTCATCGAGTAGTCGACCGAGCGAAGGAGACTCGGACCTGTCCGAGGGAGCTGGATCTCCCTAGTCCGAGATTCGACCTTGGTCTCAACAGGTCAACGCATCATTACTGGTGAGATGTAACGTCGACCTGTTGAGATCAGATCTTTTCCCGGGCCGGATCTGCCGATTTGCACGAATCTCGAACGTCATGTGCAACTCCTGACGAGGTCAGGTGATGCAACGATCCATGGAACTCATGCGACTTCGACACCTACGTTCACCAACTCGGTCCTGATGCCACCGCATCTGTCGTGCGGTGATCGCTCCCGCCGCGCTCCGGCCGAACCGGGGTGGCTGCCGTGGGCCACCGACGCCCCCACGGTCTGTGTGTTTCAAGCTTTCTGGGACGGAGCAGTTTACGGGCGCAGCACACCACCACACGGAGTCGTCGGGCAGGCGGCGACGGCTTGTTCGGTGACCTGATTCCACACCTGAAATCGGGTGGCCATGTCGGTGGGGTGCTCGGTGGAGTTCACCCGGTGGCGGGCGGTCGAAAGTGCGGGAAATCCGACTGGAAACGGCCAGAAACCGTTGCACTGAACCGACAGTGTGGAACCCTTCATCGCGCGTTCGCGTTGCCTGGTCGGTTGACGGGATTTTTCGCACCGATTATTCAAGTGTTTGTTTTGCCGGTGCTCCGCTGTCGACATCGTCTTCCGGTGTGCAACCTGGTAACTGCGAAGTTTGTCGGTGATCGGTACCCGTGACTGACGGCCTTATTTCAGAAATTTTCTGAAGACCTGGTCGCAGCTCTACCGTTCCGCTTGCCTTCGATGAAAATGTCGAGCACATTGCCGTACTGAATCTACCGCCCGCCACAGGCACTTTCGGACTTCACCGACCGTGGCGGACACTTCGTCGAGATTCCATTTGTCGCCCGGACGAGGTGCTCTCCGCCGAGGCCGGCGGGCGAACTCGGGCCCGAACCGGGCGTACTCGGGCCCGAACCGGGCGTACTAGGCGCGGGTTGTCTGCAGGTCACCTCGATCCCACGCTTAGCCATCAGCAGTTCGATGTCGCGAAACGGCAGACTGAACCGGTGATACAGCCACATGCAGTGGGCGATGATCTCCCGCGGAAACCGGTATCCCTTGTCCGTCGACGACACCACCGCATCATCCCAGACCAGCCCATTTCAACAACTTGACGACTCCGTTCGGGCGGTACGGATTCGCGTTTGTCGGATGTACCTCTCTGATCAAGATTTTGATGCCCGTGGTCATGCGTTGTAGACGACGAACACCTTGCGTACGGTCTCGGTGACCGTCCACGTGCCTTTCCATCCGATTGGGAAGATTGCGCTCGTACCGGGCAATGAGATGTACGGGATCGCCGTCGTCCTCCTCGACGGTCATGGCGCCGGAGACGATGGTGATGATCTCGCCGCGTGTGAGGAACTCCCACCGCGACTTGCCTGGTTCGCTCTCCCAGACTCCGGATTGAACGCGGCCGTCGTCACTGGTGAATTCGACGTCGGCACGCGTGATGATGTCTCCGGTGAGTGGCTCGGCGCTGGGTTGTCCGAGCAGTGCTTGCTGAAAGATCCCGCTTGCGCTGTCCAACTCTGCGGCGCGGAAAGAGATAGTCACAATGCAATCCTGACTTTCGTAACTCGTGTACTGAATAGGGCTCATCGATAATGTCGCGACCTGCAGGGCTGCGATAGGTTCATATGTCGCATCTTTCAACGGCCTAGTCGAACAGCTGGCGAAAATACCGATCACCCACAGTGGCAACGGCGCTGTGGTGCTTCAGACGGGGAAACTATGTCAGCTAGGTGTAGCGATATTGCTGGAGGCTGAAGTAGCCAGGCTGACCTTTTGCGGTGGAACGGAAGTTGGAAAACGGACTGCCGATGGAAAGGCGCAAGTCTTGTGACACATGGAATGCCGCGGTGTTTATTGAAGGAAGCCGCGATTGGCGAGGCAGTGGCGGAGACCCCGATCGCTCACCTCGCTGCCCATTTTCTGTCAGTCCCTTTGCCGCTAAGTAGTCTTGGGTCGCACGCCCGCCCCGGTGTACTGACACGGCAGAGCTCCCAGAAAGCAGAGGGTTGTGGCCGCGATCGAGTCGACGCGACGAAATTGAATGGTCTACTCGCGCATCATGGTCGGGTTGCGGACCCGGTGGCATCGTCATTGCTTGTCGTAGGGCGCAAGATTCCCGCGGAACGCAGGAACTGAATCGCCGTCGGTTCGTCCAGCCGAAAGGCAGAACTGGTCGAAACAGCCCGGCACCGTCGTAAACCAGGAACGTGCCGTTCATTTCGGATAGGTGTTTGATAGGCGTCCTATGGGGTGAACGCTGTCAACGAGGTGATGAAGCGCTCGGCTGTCGCGTCGACCTCGGCGTCGGGGGTGAGCAACCGCTGCAGCAACAGTCCTCGCAGACATGCAGTTGCGATGATGCTCTGCTGCTGTGCATCCACCACTGTGAATCCGTCGCGAAGGGCTGCCGCTTCGAGGAGGTGTGCCAAGTCGTCGAGGTTGGTGACGAAATCTTGAAATGCGTTGTGCTCGTACACCGCAAGTCCGACCAGGTGAAAAAAGGCACGGCTTCGATCTTCGCGCTCGGCGTTCGAGTAGAAGCTCCAGATCGCCCTGCACAGAGCTGTGAATCCGAGATCTTTGCCGATTTCGGCGATGGCGAGGTTGTCGCGGCGGCGCGCTTCCGACAGTACGGCAGCAAGGAGACCCGGTCGTGATCCGAAGTGATAGGTCAGAAGCGTGTGGTGCACTCCGAGTCGCTCGGCTACTTGGCGCATCGACAGCTTCGGGCTCGGGCCGGTTTCACCGAACTCGTCGAACAGTGCTTGTAGCAGTCGCTCTCGACCCTCCCCAACCGGCGATCTCACATTACCTCCATTGACGAATTCACCACTGTTGAGTACCGTACCTCATATCGAATTCACCAGTGTTTAGGAAAGAGGTTTTCTAATGCTCGGGAGGTCCCTTTGACTGACGTATGGTTTGCCGGCGGCATGGTCGCGGATGGATCGGGTACCGACCCGGTCGAAGTCGACGTGTGCGTGAGCGACGGCATTGTCACCGCGATCGGACAGGCGCCGTCGGGTTCGACGACAATCGACCTCGACGGCATGCTTCTGACTCCGGGGCTCATCGATGCCCATGTCCACCTGGGCATTTCGAGTCCGATACGACGACAATTCGGGTTTGAGCTCTCGGCAGCCGAACTGGCAGCGGGCATCTTCGCCACCGCGGGCCATGCCCTCGACGCGGGCTTCACCACGGTGCGAGACACCGGTGGCATCGACGGCGGAGTCGTCGAGGTCATCGCGAGCGGCAAGGTGCGTGGTCCGCGCGTCCTCTCGTGCGGTCCTGTGCAGTGCCAGACCGGTGGACACGGCTACTACGGGGCCGCATGGGAGCCGACCGAGTTGTGGAACATGCACCACATTCCAGGGCTCTGCGCCCTGTCCTTGATGTCGGGCAATGCCGACGAGCTACGACGCAATGTGCGCGAGTCGTTCCGCCGAGGTGCAACATTCTTGAAACTGTGCGTCACGGGCGGTGTCGTCGGGGGCCATGACCGCCTCACCGACACACAGTTCACCGTCGAGGAAATCTCCGTGGCAGTGGAAGAAGCAGCGTCGCGCGGCACCTACGTCACGGTGCACGCGCACAACAATGCGGGCATTCGCAACGCAGTGCGGGCCGGTGTCCGGTGCGTGGAACACGGCACCGACATCGACGAAGAGACTGCCCAGTTGATGCGAGAGCATGACGTGGCTCTGGTCCCCACCTTCGCCGTTCTCGAGCAGTTGACGGACACCGAAAGCTTGGACCTGGACCCCGCAGCACGAGACCGTGCCGCCGGTGCCCGTCAGCGCATGGCCAGAGCGCTCGCGGTCTCTCGCGCAGCAGGCCTGAGGATCGGCCTGGGCTCGGACCTCATCGGGCCGCACCAGCAGCGCCGAGGTGAGGAGTTGCGCTTGCGGGCCGAGTTGGAGTCGCCGATGCATGCTCTCGTTTCGGCCACCAGCGTCAACGCCGACATTCTCGGTATCGGGGACACCGTCGGGACGATCAGCGTCGGTATGCAGGCGGACATGGTTGCCTGGCAGCAAGACCCGCTCCGAGACGCCAAGGTGTTCGCCGATCCGGACATGGCTGTTCTCGTCGTGAAGGCCGGCCACGTAGTGAAGGGAGAGGTTCGATGAGCGCAATGTTGCATGGTTGCCTTGCAGATACGGAGTACTTCGAAATAACGGCGAAGTCGGGGCACAGCTACGGCGTCTGGGTGACCACACCCCCCGGCTACGCGGACTCCACGGATCCCTTACCGCTGATCTACGTGATGGACGGCAACTTGGTTGTAGGTCTTACCGCCCCGCTCATCGTCACACAGGCAGACCCGTATCTGACGATCGCCCCGTACATCCAGGTCAGTGTCGGATATGCCGGTGAGGAAGCCGCCAACTGGGCACGGCTCCGCAACCGCGATCTCGTGCCGCCTGGGGAACCGGTAGGCGAAGAAATGACGGCCACTCTTGCCGCTGCTCGCGACTCTGGTGCAATGACCCAGGAGTACGTGGACGCCTACCTCGAGGAGCTGGCAGACACCCACGGGGACGTCTTCCTCGACTTCCTGACCAACGAACTCCACCCTCGCCTGTACTCGTCGGAGCTACGTGTCAGCGAGTCCGGGCACGGACTCTTCGGGTACTCGTACGGAGGCCTTTTCGCCCTCTACGCATGGCTGCGCGACGCGGCCCCGTTCGCGACCTTCGGTGCGGGTAGTCCCGGAGTTGTGAACGCCGACAGCCAGATTCACACACTGGTCGAGGCACTGCCGGAGCGTGGCGTGGGCTCAGTTGTGCCGAAGTTGCACGTCACGCTGAACGAAGTCGAACTGACAGGGCCCATTCCGATCTATCGCGGACTGGCACGTAACGTTCTCGCCGTCGTGGAGCAGTTGCACGGCAAGGGACGGTCGCAGGATGTTTCGACCGCGGTGTTGCACGAGACGCACGTCACCGGGATACAGGCATCGTTCCTGAGCTACTTGAAGACCTCCCACGCGCGCTAGCTGGTTTCGGAAAGCGCTAGCTGTTTTCGGAAGGCGATGCCGATGGTGAGTCGCTCGATGGGGGCGACTCACCATCCGTGTCTGTGTGGGACGGTAGCGATCAATCCCCTCGTGGGCGGCTGCCCCTCCATCGCTAGGCGACCAACTAACGATCAATCCCCGCAACTGGTAGATAGCCGGTGACAATGCCTGAGTACCGGCTTCTGATGAGCTTTCGTTGCTCAATCACACACCGAGTCTCTGTTGCGGGTATAAGCAGTTCGACAACCTACTCGTACCGAGATTTACGTCTTGCTGCGAGTCACGCAACGGAGTCAGCCGAATGATTCAACCGATCCAGAAGATCGTTTGAGGTTCACCCCGGAGGGTGGACACCGAGATAGCGGGACCAACAGTTCCGCTGGAAGGATGTCCTCATGTCCCGCAAGCGCAGGTCGTTCACGACCGAGTACAAGGTCGAGGCCGCCCGTCGGGTAATCGATTCCGACCGAACCATCGCCGAAATCGCCCGAGAACTTGGCATCAACGAAGCCCTGCTCGGACGCTGGGTCGCCTACGAACGCCGGCGGATCGAGGCCACCGCAGCATCCGGTGACCAGCCGCTCACGACCGCGGAACGCACCGAGCTGGCATGGTTGCGCCGGCAGGTTTCCGCGCAGGAGAAAGACATCGCGTTCCTGAAAAAGCGTCCGCGTATCTCGCGGCCAATCAACAAAAATAGAGCTCTACGCGTTGATGTCCGCGCGGAGTGCGCGAACTCCGCAATTCATCGTATGGCACGCCTGCTCGAAGTATCGACCTCCGGTTTCTACAAACATCAAGGTCGCAGTGTGACAACCCGATTGGACGAACGACAGCGACGTAGAACTGATCTGGAGATGAAGCTCCTCGCGATCCACCGGGAGTCGAAAGGGGTATACGGGTCACCTCGGATCACCGCTGAGCTCCGCGACGGCGGCGAGGTGGTCACCGCGACAACGGTTGTCAAGATCATGCGATCGGTCGGTTCGTCGGGATGCCCCCAAGCACTTCGTGCAGGGAGGTACCCCCGCCCACGCACGTTCAAGGTCCGCACCACCGTGTTCGATCCGTTCGCATCGTTCCCTGAGGATCTGGTGCAGCGCCGGTTCGATCAGGGGTGCCTCGATGCGGTGTGGACCTCCGATATCACCTACCTGACCTGCGGTGAGGACGATATGTATCTCTGCGCGATCAAGGACGAACATTCCAAGAAGTCCTCAGGGGGGCGGTGGCCGATCACATTGCGCAGCGAGCTCGTTCTGGATGCTCTGGACATGGCGGTCGCCGAACGTGGCGGCGATGTCACGGGCACAATCATGCACTCGGACAAAGGGACTCAATTTACTGCAGGGATCATGAAGCAGGCGTGCGAGCGCTACAGGTTGCGGCGTTCGATGGGTGAAACCGGCATATGCTGGGACAACGCTGGCGCGGAAAGCTAATGGTCGGCGTTCAAGCACGAGTACTACTACTACTACTACTACTACTACTACTGTCACACTTTCGCGCCTGCCGCCGAATTGGTTGCTGCGGTTGACTACTGGATGAACTTCTACAACACTCGGTCAGCACTCCGCGATCGGAATACTCAGCCCCCAAAACTATGAACAGTGACTGGTCGCGCCCATCTTGGCCGCGTAACAACTGTCCACTTTTCGGGGTGAACGTCAGTTGACGGCAATCTCATTCGGTGCGGGTAGGGGATTGGCCGCATCGAGACCGAACTTCGCAACCTTGAAGGCTACTCGAGTAGTGCCGAGCTCGACCAGATTGATCTCGAGAAAGTGCCGCCCGGAGCCTCCATTGTGTAGGAGTGAACAAGGTTGTGCACTGTGGCGAGCGCGAGGCGGTGATTGCGAAGTCGGTGATGATGACACCACGTTCGACGGTTCGGCAGATGGTATTGGCCGACGAGCTCGGTAGGCAGCAAGCCGGGTCCTGGCATGTGAGGGGATCAGGCATATGCTGAATGGCAATGGTTTTGCGACGTCACGATCACCGATGTCGCTCGGAGGTGACGTTTTCTCGAGCTGGATCGTGAGGACCTCATTTAGCTACTACGCAGTCTCACGGTTGCAACGAGTCTCGTCGCTGCCGAACGAGGAACCTGTAGGTGCGATGTATGCCTGGTTGCAGGCCGAGCGAAGACGTTTCCGGGTCTCATGTGCTTCGGCATGTAGCGAGCTTATGGTGCGAAAGTTAGTGGCATCACTATCATGTGTTCAGATTGCCGCGGACGAATTTGGTCATATGTTGCAAACCGGGGAGGGAGCTCGTACAGTTCGACCATGGCCGGAGAACTACAGCACTTGGTGGACACCACCGGGCGCCGACTCGACCGCTCCGTTGCGATCGATGATGCACAGATCCGTCTACTCGCGTACAACTCGCATGACAGTGCCGTGGATCCAGTCAGAATGAATTCCGTTCTACAGCGCAATGTTTCACGCGAGATCGTAGACTTCATCTACGCGAGCGGAGGCCGTGAAGCCCTCGATCTCTTCACTGTTCCCGTCAACGAAGAACTAGGGCTGACCCTTGGCCGGGTCGGGATGCCGATCCGGTACCGCAATGCGCTGCTGGGCTTCGTCTGGCTGTTGACTTCGGAGGGCGACGTTGACGAGGATCAAGCCGAGGTCTTGAGGCGCACGGCTGACGCGGCAGCGACGATTCTTCACCGAGAACAGTTACTGGACGAGTTGTCTCGAAGTCGGGAGCGGGAACTTACTCGTGACGTACTTTCCGGCGAGCGGTCGCTGCGCGAGGACGCGGCAAACAGGTTGGCCGAGGGGGGCTTGTTGGCTGCGGGTCCAGCAGTCGTGGTCACTATGTTGCTCCGTCCTGTCGACCGGTCGACATTGACCGAAAGAGATCGTCTGAGTGTTGCCGTCGGCGTCGATCAGCTTCGTCGGAGACTCCCGCGGAACAGTGCAATCCAACTCGACCGCCCCGACCACAGTTTGCTCATCGTATCGGTGGCGGAACATTCGACGCCTACCGATCTGGACTCGCTGATCGTGGCAGCCCAAAAGCGAATCTTGTCTGAAAGTGGGCGCCAGAACATCGAATGTTGGGTTGGTATCGGTGAACCGCGAACCTCGGTTGCACACGTGCGCGAATCCTACGAAGAGTCCAGGCGTTCTGCAGATGTGGCCCAGGTCGTCAAGGTGCTCGGAAATGTTGTGCGGTATCGAGATCTCGGCGTCTACGGACTTCTGGCCGAACTGTCGGAGGATCGACTCGAGAACAGTATTCACTCAGGTTTGCAGTCCTTGCTCAGCCATGAGGACACCAAGAGTGAGGCCCTTCTCGCGACGCTGGAGAGCTTTTTGGACAATGCCGGTGACGTAAAGCGAACGTCCGAGGCGCTCTGTGTGCATCGAGGGAGCTTGTACTATCGTTTGCGGCGAATTCAGGAGATAACACGCGCAGACCTGGCAAACGGCGACGACCGGTTGGCCTTGCATTTGAGCCTGAAAGTCGCGCGGCTGTTAGACCTCCGATGACCGAGTTGCGCTAAAGGTCTTGTTGCAGAATTCATTTCAACTTGTGAATCTTGTCGAAGTAATCGAGAGGGAGTGCACAGCCTCCGAGGTCAACTCACGGGAGATCACCGCCTCCTCGACGGCGCCGGAGGTTCGCTCTTTGTTTCGCTCCGTGCAAGCGCCTCTGGGGCGGGTGGCGCTCACGGGGTGATCTCGAATTGCTCTGGGTTTCCGAAGATCCGGATCACGTCGGTCGAGCCGTTGCTGTACTCGATTAGCCAGCACAACCCGTTCCGCGAAGGAACCACCATGTTGATCGATGCCTGCCGGTCACAATTCCAGCGATCCTGTCGGCTGACCTGGATCCGGTGGCCGACGTACCGCACGGCGATATGCCGATGCTGTGTTGGGTATTCGTCGAGCAACCGATCGGTGACGTTCCGGCCGGGGGCGAAATTCGTGTGAGTCACTGCTCCCTCCGCGCTTCTAGAAAATGTAGTTCAACGAGATAGACGTAACCATCTGATGGTCGAGGCGGGCGATGGAGAAATCCACTGTCGTTCGGTTGTGTACGTGGGTGTTTTCTCCCTGTTTTTGGTGGCGTTTTCCTGGATGATGTGAACCGTGAGCACCATTTTCGATGCCAGCTGGATGCCGTTGCTGATCCGTGAGGCCTCGGCAAAGCGTTTGGTCGAGCATCGGCAGCAACTACTTGAGTCAACGAAAGCGGATCCTGAAGCGGTCGAGAGGGAACTGCAGATTGCGCTCGAGCTCCGCTCGAAATTAGTGTCGACACGTCAGCAGGCGGACGAGCTTTCGGTTCTGAACGACCTCGCCCGTCGCCTCGCGTCGCTGCACCGCCCGCGCGAGGTGTTGCAGGAGGTCGCCGCACAAGCGCGGCGACTCTTGTCGATGGATCTCACCTACATCCTGCTTCTGCAAGACGACGGGAGACTGCAGATCGAAGTCGTCGAGGGCTCAATGGGTTTGGGTCTGCGGGGACTCGAGCTCTCGCCGGGGCAAGGACTCGCCGGCCGGGTGTTGTCTACGGGGCAACCGATGTGGAGTCAGCAATACCTGAACGATGACATGTTTCTTCACGTCGACAACGCTGACGCCGCGGTCCTGGCCGAACACCTCGGTGGAGTTCTCGGTGTTCCGCTGATGGCAGGCAGCGAAACTATCGGAGTCCTCGTGGCCGCTGGCCGACGTCCACGCACCTTCCCAGACCGAGAGGTGCAACTGCTCGCTGCGCTGGCCACCCACGCAGCGGTCGCAATCCAGAGCGCAACGCTGTTCGAGCGTGCCGCAAAAGCTGCTGAGAGACTGGGGGCAGCCAACCGCCACCTCGAAGCGACCATCGCTCAACGCCAACGCTCCGCTCAGCTTCGGGAGAGCCTAATGGCAGAAATTCTCGCGGGAAGCGGCACTGATGGTGTTCTCGCCAGGATCGAGAAGTTCCTGGGGCAACCGGTTTACTTCCTTGTCGAGGAAGATCCCGGACCTCGCAGCCGAGCAATCGCCAGCTTGATCGGAACAACCGAAATGTGCGCACTGTTCACCGACACCGGCGTCCCTCTCGTCAGTGTTGACGGACCAGTGGGCTCCGCACTCGCGGCGCAGGTCGCACTGCCGACTGGCTACGTCGGATGCCTGGTCACCGCTGACAACGATGATGTCGACGACATTCGCGGAATCCTGAGTATCGGGGTCACCTCCGTCGCGTTGGCGGTCGCCTCGGAGCGCGCTGTTGCAGAGGCAGAGTTGCGCACCCGAGGGGAGCTCGCACACGTGTTGCTGTCCGCGGGATCGGATGAGCGGACCGCAAGGCGCCGTGCCCGCGCCACCGGGCTCGACATCGATGCGGTGACGACTCTGGTGGCATTCGATCCAGGTGAAGCGGACACGTCCTCGTCGGCGGTGGCCCTGGCCAATCGGGCCGCCACCCGGATGGCGAACGAGCTAGGCGGATGGTCGTCCGAATACGACGGTCGTGTCATCGTGCTGATATCGCGGATCCCTACCAGCGAAGTGGTGGCACGAGCCGGTACGGCCACCGGCCCTCGCGGCCGATACACGATCGGCGTCGCCTCCACCGAAGGGGGCGTGCTCGGGCTAAGGCGCGCTCACGAGATGGCCCTCCAGACGGCCCGGGTGCTCCACGGACTTGGCCGGGCGGGGGAATGCGCTCAGGCCGATGACCTGGGCATGTTCCGCTCACTGTTCAGTCAGGCCGGCAGGAACGAGGTCTCCGAGTTCGTCGCGACGACCCTTGGGCCGTTGCTCGAGCACGATAGTTTCCGCCGGGGTGACCTGACAGTGACCTTGTCGACTTACCTACAGGAATCCCAGCACCATGCCCGAACATGCGCGCGGTTACACATTCATGCCAACACCCTCTACCAGAGGCTCGAGCGGATCACCGCCCTGCTAGAGGAATCCTGGCGTCAGCCGGATCGGACCCTGGAATTGCAGATGGCTCTGCGCCTACGGGAACTTGCACGATTAACCAGTGACTGAGCGGACCGTCGTGAAAATGCCAGAGTCAATCCGCGTCGACAGAGCGCGGGTGACGGACTAGTCGACGGACACGGACACTGCCTAATCGATCATCGCGGCTGCACCGGCGACGGCAAGGAGCCGTTCGAGGCCTTGACCCAGCGCCGTCATCCGCCCGTCTCCGACGCCAGGTCCCGATCGTATGCCAGGCCCCGAACATCACATGGGCGTCGCGTTAAGTGATCCACACCCAAACCGCGACATCCAAACATTCTCGCGCGCAAGACACTACGTGTTTGCAAGGGCCGCCCTAGATGACCCATGCGACATGGAAAGCGCTGCACGGTTAGGATCTGGGGCCGAGACCAATTCTGCGCGCGTGTTGGTCGGTGAGCGCGTAGGCCTCATGAACGTGGGCGAACGTGTTGCGCGTCGTCCCCCCGGCTCGAGAGCTGGTGCGAGTGATAGGTCAATGCACTCGAAGTGCCGAAGCGTACGCAAGACCCGTCGTTCACGAGTGTCGTAGTGACTGCGATCTGTGTTAGTGGCGCGGCTGCGGCGACCATCCGACGAGGAGGAAGTCTAGGCCCCACGTGCCGGGATGAGTTCTGTGATGCGGACGGTCGCATCAATTGTCATGGCCTCCAAGGTAATCCCGTATCGTCACAGAATCGACGGACGGACCATCTATGAGAAGTGTCAAAATGTGGAGATTATCGCTATGTATTTGTTGGTTGTAAGGAGAGGAGAACTGATGAAACTCACATGCTGCGCAGTAGCAACGGACTCTGACTTCAGTGCGAAAACGGGCAAGAGTGTTAAAGGGGGCGAGGACTTTTTCGATGTGCCGCAGCATCATCGGCGTCGGCACGGAGCAGAGACCCTGCGGCACTTCGGAATGCCGTCCTCGGTATGCGGCGGCTGGCTGGGCGCACGAACAACCGATGCACTTCGTCACTGTGGGCGGACATGCCCAATGTGAGGTGGACCCCCCTCAGTCTGCTTGATGTGGTCATAGACGGCTTTGTCGGGCTGCTGCCCTGATCGGGACCACGAACTGAGAACCACCAGAGTTTTTGTCCCTGCGACTCGACCGTTGGTGCGGAGCAGGTTGACGACGCGCTGGAGGTCGTGGATGTTCGCGGCGCGGATACGGACGATAGCGTCCGGGTCGCCAGCGAGTGTCAGAACTTCCATGACCTCGGGGATCTCTTCGGCGAAAGCCAGAATCATACTGAGTTCCAAGTTGCCGGCGACCCGCAGTTCGAGGACGGCTTCGAGCGCACCGTCAATCTTAGTGGGATCCACCCGCACGGTGTAGCCGTTGATCACTCCGGTTTCTTCGAGACGGTCAATACGCCGTTTCACTGGTGCGACAGTCAGTCCCACGCGATCTGCGATGTCGCGGACTGTTCGGCGCCCGTCTTCTTGGAGTAGGCGGATGATTCCACGATCGATGTCATCGAGCACCGCATGACCATGCACTAAATTGCTGAGATTGGCAAAGTTGTTGCACCGCAGGGCCTGAACAGTTGCAGTTTCGCCACTTCATAGAGCATCTATGGAGCGTGGACATTGCTCTGGATGGCATCCGGCGCTTAATGTCGGCCGCACTGTCGGCTACCGCCGAATTCTCTTATCCTCCAGGGGGATCTAGATGTCGGAGCATCATCTCGTGGTCGTCGCGGGTCCGGGTCCCGATGTCCCGGCTCGGGTGGCTGGACTGCTGTTACCGATGGACGTGGAGATCATCAGCCTGCAATTCATCCGACAATCAGACCCGGATCGGTGGCGGATCCAGTTGGCTGTACACGTTTCCTCGGCGAACCGACTTGAACTCCTCACCAAACGTCTCAACCGACTCGTCGACGTTGCGCAGGTCATCACTGTGGGATCCCGCGGACATCTCAGGCAGTCCATCTATATGAGGTTGCGGCCAAATCCCGTCGATCTGGTGCGCATCGGTGAGTTGACTCGGATCTTCGGCGCGGAGACTCTCGAGCTCAGCAACAAGGGAATGGCGTTGTGCTTGACTGCCACGCCCGAGCGGTGCGCCGATTTCGAGTCGATGCTTCGTCCACTCGGTGTCGTGGAAATCATGACAAGCGCGGTGTCGGCCTTTCGGGCCGGATCTCCAGCGGTCAGTTCTGATCCCCGACCCGCGGCATACGCGAATTGACTTATCCAGCAAACGTGAAGGTAGTGACGCATGACCGAATTAGCGGATTTGCCAACGTCATCGGGAGCCGATGACTTCGCGGCTCTACCGCAGTTGCAGCTGGTCGACACCAACGGCGTGCTGCTAATCGACGCGGAGACTGCAGGTATCACCCCGGACCTTGTCCGAGGGTTCTATCGCGATATGGTGCTCGCGAGACAGTTCGACCAAGAGGCTTACCACCTGCAACGTCAGGGCGAGCTCGGTCTCTGGCTCTCCTGCCGCGGGCAGGAAGCAGCTCAGGTGGGTAGCATTCGCGCTGTCAGACCGAGCGACCATGTGTTCCCGTCATATCGTGAACAAGCAGCAGCTATGTGCCGTGGTCTTGAGCCCAGGCAGCTGTTGACGCAGTGGCGTGGTACCTCGCACGGTGGATGGAACCCGGACGATTATCGGTTCCATATCTATTCACTGGTTCTTTCGACCCAGTTGTTGCACGCCACAGGTTATGCATTGGGCGTCGCAGCCGACCGCCGGAAGAACGCGGCTCTCGACGAGATCGTCCTCTGCTACTTCGGTGACGGCTCGGCAAGCCAGGGGGACGCGAACGAGGCACTGAATTGGGCTGCCACCACCAACGCTCCGATTGTGTTCCTCTGTCAGAACAACCAGTGGGCCATCTCGACGCCAGCTTCCGCGCAGAGTCGCACACCTTTGCACGTGCGAGCCGCCGGATTCGGTTTGACAACCACCCTGGTCGACGGAAACGACGTGCTCGCCGTGCACGCGGCGACCGTCGCTGCCGCCGAGCGAACCCGCGCCGGCGGTCCACCGGAATTGATCGAAGCGATAACCTACCGAATGGCTGGGCACTCCACGTCGGACGATCCTACGCGCTACCGCGAGGCCGACGAGGTCAACCGTTGGGAGGAGCGCGACCCGATCCGGCGGGTGCGTCACCTTCTCGATGAGCAAGGCTGGGCTGACCAGCAGTTTCATGCTGCGTTAGAGGGCGAGGCAGTGGAACTTGCGGAGACTACCCGTAGTGCCTGCCGGGCGTTGGCCGCCCCCGCGCTCGAGGACACTTTCCGTCACACCCTTGTCAGTGAGACTGATGAGCTGCGTACCGAACGTGAGCGTTACACCGCGTGGAGGGAATCATTCGCATGAGCACAACGATCGATACTGTAACCATGGGCGCGGCCCTCAATGCGGGGCTGCGGCAGGCGCTAACGGACGACGAGTCCGTGATCCTCATTGGTGAGGACATCGGCATACTCGGCGGCGTATTCCGGGTTACCGAAGGCCTGCAAGCCGATTTCGGTGCCGACCGCGTGATCGACTCCTTGCTCGCCGAATCGGGCATTATCGGGACCGCGATCGGCATGGCGCTACGCGGCTACCGCCCAGTCTGCGAAATCCAGTTCGACGGCTTCATCTATCCGGCTTTCGACCAGATCGTGTCCCAGCTGGCCAAATTCCGTGCACGTTCGGGAGGACGGCTTACCGTCCCACTCACCATCCGCGTACCGTGTGGTGGCGGGATCGGCGCGGTCGAGCACCACAGTGAGTCCAATGAGGCGTACTTCTGCCACACTCCTGGCCTACGGGTTGTGGCTTGTGCCAGCCCGTCCGATGCACATCACATGATCCAGCAGGCCATTGCCTGTGACGATCCGGTGATCTTCTTCGAACCCAAGCGTCGCTACTGGGATAAGGCCCCGGTCGCCTTGGGACCGGTTCCTATCGGCGCTGCCCCCCTAGAGCGTGCGCTGGTCGCACGCGAGGGAACAGACGTCACCGTGATCGCTTACGGCCCAACGGTTCGTGTCGCGTTGGATGCGGCAACTGTAGCCGAGTCCGAAGGTCGATCGCTGGAGGTGATCGACCTTCGGTCGCTATCCCCACTCGATCTGAACACTCTCACGAAGTCGGTCCGCAAGACGGGCAGGGTGGTAATTGTGCACGAGGCCCCGACGTTTGCGGGGCTGGGTGCCGAGATCTCCGCAGCGATCACCGAACAGTGCTTCTCACTTCTCGAAGCCCCAATCCAGCGCGTCGGTGGCTGGAACATTCCGTACCCGCCTGCGCGGACGGAGAACCTCTACCTGCCTGATCTCGATCGTGTGCTCGACGCAGTCGACGCCACCTATTCGTACTGAGTGCCGCCGCGGCCAGTCCGCGCCCCAACGCCGAAGGACCACGATGGTTGCAACCCCACAGTTCAAACTGCCCGATGTCGGCGAAGGACTTACCGAAGCCGAGATCGTCGAATGGCATGTCAAGGTCGGTGACACCGTAGAGGTGAACGACACTCTCGTCGAGGTCGAGACGGCCAAATCCCTCGTCGAACTGCCGTCCCCATACGCCGGCGTCATCACTGCCTTGCATGCGAGTGAGGGAGAGACCGTCGAAGTCGGTTCTGTCATCGTCAGTTTCGGCAACGACTCGGCCGCGGTGGAAAATGGAGTGTCTCCGCGTGCCGCAGAGTTGGCACCGGACGTCACTGGGCCGATCGCCACGGCGGCCTCAATGCAGGCCGACGAACCTGAAGAGGAGCGGCAGCCGGTACTGGTCGGCTACGGGCCGAGCCGCGCGAAAGTTGCTCGGCGTCCCCGCAAACTCGGCTATCGGAGCCTGGGGGAGTCTGCTGTCCATTTCGTCACGCTGGACAGGCATTACGCGACACCTCCAGTCAGACACCGTGCGAGGGAACTTGGCATCGATTTGGCGACAGTGACTCCGACAGGCACAACGGGGCGGATCACTCGAAGCGACGTCGAGGCAGCAAGACAGCAGGTCTCGCCCTCTCTCGAGTTGGGAGAATCTGATCAGACGCGGGTTCCGATCAGGGGAGTGCGGAAGGCGACTGCTGAAGCCATGGTCGCCTCCGCGTTTTCCGCTCCGCACGTGACCGAATGGGTCACCATCGATGTGACGGATATCTTGACTTTGCTGGAACAGCTTCGAGATGATCGGGCGTTCGCAGGTGTGCGACTGACGCCGTTGGTGCTGATAGTGCGCGCGACGCTGTCTGCGTTGGCGGCGCATCCGGATATCAATTCGAAGTGGGACGCTGCGGCGGGTGAGATTGTGCGCTATCGCGATGTGAATCTGGGCATCGCCGCGGCGACACCGCGGGGTCTTCTGGTCCCAAACATTAAGCGTGCAAACAAACTAGGTACGCGCGAACTCTGTGATGCGCTGGACGACCTCATCATTCAGGCGCGGGCGGGCAAGACACAACCCGAGGCTATGGCAAAGGGTACGTTCACCATCACCAACATCGGCGTTTTCGGTATCGACGGTGGTACACCAATTCTCAACCCGGGTGAGGCCGGAATCCTCTGTGTCGGTCAGATCGCTCGCAGGCCGTGGGAGCACCAGGGGGAGATCAAGCTGCGGAGCGTCTGCACACTGTCGCTGTCCTTCGATCATCGACTGGTCGACGGCAAACTGGGCAGCGAAGTGCTCGCGCACATCGCTCGTTTGCTCACTCAGCCGTCGTTCGCGCTCGTGCATTGAGCAATAACGATTAGTCGTGACGCCTCACTGGTGCAGGGTTGATGTGGTTGTGTCGCAGGCGATTCGGTGAGTGCGTACACGGGTTCAACCGGTGCGGTTCATACCGCACGCATCACGGCATGATCACCACACGACACCATCGGGCCCGCTAGTACGCCTCGGGCAAACAGCCCGGCGCGTGCTTTCGGAGTCGGTTCAAGCGACGCCCACTGGTGCCGCGAAAGGAATGAACTATGAATGAACGTTTTGCGGACTTGGTCATACTGGGTGGCGGATCAGGGGGTTACGCATGTGCGCTGCGGGCAGCGGAGCTGGGACAGTCGGTGATTCTTATCGAGAAGGACAAGCTCGGTGGCACGTGTTTGCACCGTGGCTGCATCCCGACCAAGGCGATGCTCCACGCGGCAGAGATCGCCGATGCCGCTCGTAACGGTGAGCAGTTCGGGGTGATATCGAAGTTCGCCGGCATCCACATGAGCGGCGTGAACGCCTATAAGGACGGTGTCGTTGCCCGGCTCTACACGGGCCTGAAAGGTTTGGTGAGCTCACGCAAGATCGAGCTCGTCGAAGGCAGTGGCACAGTCGTAGGCCCCACGTCGATCGAGGTCGACGGTACCCGCTTCACCGGACGAAATGTCGTACTGGCCACGGGTTCGTACGCCAAGACCGTGCCAGGATTGGAAATCGGTGGGCGGATCGTCACCTCGGATCAAGCGCTGACTCTGGACGAGGTCCCGGAGCGGGTCGTCGTGCTCGGCGGCGGAGTGATCGGTGTCGAGTTCGCGAGTGTGTGGCGCTCGTTCGGTGCTGAAGTCACAGTTGTCGAGGCTCAACCGCGGCTGGTGCCGAACGAGGACGAATTCGCGTCCAAAATCCTCGAACGTGCATTCCGTCGCCGCGGGATCGTCATGGAAACCGGTGTGCAGTTCACCGACGCCCACGTTGAACCCGGCCGGGTCACTGTTTCCCTGGATTCAGGTGCAGAGATCGAGGCGGACCTGATGCTCGTTGCTGTAGGCCGCGGCCCGAACACCAATGGTCTGGGATTCGAAGATATAGGGCTCGAACTCGACCGCGGATTTGTGTATACCGACGAACGGCTCCGCACCAATCTTCCTGGTGTGTATGCCGTCGGTGACGTGGTCGCAGGCCTGCAGCTCGCCCACCGCGGGTTCCAGCAGGGTATCTTCGTCGCCGAGGACATCGCCGGACTCAATCCCCGCCCCATCGACGAAGCAGGCATCCCGAGGGTGACCTATTGCGACCCCGAAGTCGCCTCTGTAGGCCTCACCGAGGCCGTGGCGAAGGAGCAGTTCGGCGAGATCGAGACCGTGACTTATGACCTCGGTGGCAACGGCAAGTCGCAGGTTCTGGAAACCTCGGGAGCGATCAAACTGGTTAAGGCTGGAACCCAGGGCACCGCAGGGCCGATAGTCGGAATTCACATGGTTGGTGCGAGGGTCGGGGAACTTATCGGGGAGGCACAACTCGTCTACAACTGGGGGGCTGAACCTAGCGATGTCGCTCCGTACGTCCACGCTCATCCCACTCAGAACGAAGCATTTGGCGAGGCACTTCTCGCACTGGCCGGCAAACCGCTGCACACCCACAGCTAAGCCGACACGCTGCTCCTGTGAAAAGCCCCGAATATCAGAGGGTGAAGGAACACACCGACACCGCACGGTTCCGCGTATCCCGGAACGCTATTGCCATTGGGTCCGGCGTTGTCGGTGCGATAGGCACGAGCGGAAACAGATGGGGGACCGACGAGTACGAGGATCGACGCCCGAAAAACTACGAGCGAACAATGCACTTGGCGAGTACTGCGAGCCAGGCAGTCCGAGAAGTGGAAGGCCGCCGTCCAAGCCATCTGAGGAGACTGAACGTGCCCTCATCCGACTCGAACTGACGGTCTCTCCGTCCCAACAGATAGCTGACATCTGATCATCGATGCCGGGAAACATTGATGGAGGGGACGTAACTCCGTGTGCTTGGACGTTCTCGGGGTATGCGCCTGCCGAATTTGCAGCCGCGAAGGCAGCTAACTGGAAACGCATCAACTTCTCACGACTGAGCGGCCGCGCGCTACTGTCACCGAGATCTTGGCCTCTGACCCCGCAGAACTGGCGACACCCTCCTGGTGGCACGACAAGCGCGAACCATGTTCCGCCTCTGACACTTCGGTCAATCGGCGACAAGACTAAGGGATCGAATATGCCAACCTATTTTTCCATCCGATCAGAATCCATGATCGACAGATACAACCGCCAGCACACTATCGATCTCTCTCCGGACGGTCGGATGCACGTCCTCGACACCCGCCGAGAGGTAGCCAAAACGTACGAGCGGGCCACATGGACGCTGCTCGTGGACCCGGAGACTCATCCATGACATCCGATGAATCACCATCAGGCCGGCCCTCGTCTCTGACGATGACCGTCCTCATGACTCCCGATATGACGAACTTCTCGGGCAATGTTCACGGGGGAAGCCTGCTCAAACTCCTTGACCAGGTCGCCTACAGTTGCGCAAGTCGGTATGCGGGAACCTATGTGGTAACCCTATCGGTGGATAGAGTCCTATTCCGCGACATTATTCATGTCGGCGAATTGGTCACCTTCTCCGCCTCCGTGAACTACACCGGTCGAACCTCCATGGAGATCGGAATTCGTGTCGATACAGAGAATATTCGAAGGGGAACCAGCCGCCACACCAACAGCTCCTATCTCACGATGGTTGCCGTCGATGCAGCCGGCAAACCAGTCGCGATCACGCCGTTGTTGCTCTCGACAGCGTTGCAACGGGAAAGATTCGAGGCGGCCCGACTGCGAAGGCGTGCGCAACGGGCGGCGTTCTCGCGATCACACGCAGTTCCGTCGATGCCCGAAGGGTGCTGATGCGCAGAACATTGCACTACAACGTGATTTGAAATCTAGGCAAAGCCTCGGGTTCTTGCGGGGTCCTGCAGCATTCGTCACCATTGATGCGTTGCGCTGCGGTGAAAGTCGTCATAGCCGTTCATGGCAAAAGTGCACCGTCACCTGACATCGAGTCCGACCCTGCCGATCCTGTGGACCTCAGCGAATGGGCCGGAGATGTGGGGTCACCGAATCTTTTGAACCGCCGTCGGCATCCTTGCCGACTGCGATTCCAGTGAGGGATGGATAATTATTATGCGCCAACACTTTCGGATTCATGCGAGGTCAACGCTCGCAGGCCGCAGTCGACAATGTTTTGACAACGGACTTTTGGCGTGACGGAGTCGGGTTCACGAAGTGGCGTTTTCTGTGGCAGTCCATGCATCCGTGTCGGTCCGTCAGGAGGTGCAGGATCGGCGGAGGTTCCATGCAAATCCGAGGTCGGCATTCGGTGTTGCGTGCCGGCCAGTGCAAGAGCGGGTGCCCCCGGTCGCCGTATCTACCAGTGCTACCTCGGGATTGCATTTGAATTACGTTGCACAACTGCTGAAATGGAGGATGGAACCGACGCGAGCAATCGTTGTGTGTACTGGTGATTTGGTGCGTCGAGCACGGCGTCGGTCTCGCCGGCTTCCACGATTTCACCCCGGTAGAGAACCACTGTTCGATCGGTCATCTGCCTCACGACTGCTAAGTCGTGAGTGATAAAGAGCATGCTCATCCCGTTCTCGGCTCTAATGGAGCGAAGCAGTTCGAGGATTTGGGCCTGCACGGAGACGTCTAGGGCGGCAACAGGTTCGTCGCAGATGAGCAGCCTGGGTCGAACGGCAATTGCCCGGGCAATCACGGCGCGCTGACGTTCGCCACCCGAGAGCGCCGCCGGACGGAGAGCGGCGTAGCTGCCGGGTAGTCCCACCTTGCTGAGTAACTCCGAGACTTCCGAGGCTACGGAATCGCTATCGCGTTTGTCCGCTCCGGTTCGTACGGCTATCGCTTCTCGCAAGGCTGCACCGATGGTTCGGGATGGATTGAGCGCTGCGTACGGATCCTGAAACACTACTTGGATCTTCCGGGCCAACTCGACTCTGGTTTTTTGCGCAGTGGATGCAGTGGGCGCGAGCTCTCTGCCGAATGCCGATATCCGGCCGGAGGTGACGTGCTCCAGACCCAGGAGAGCTCGAGCGACGGTTGTCTTCCCTGAACCGGATTCACCTACCAGTCCCACTGATTCGCCGGCGCGGACCGAGAACGTCACGCCGCGAAGGGCGTGCGATTCCTTGGGCTTGCCGAACATCGCTTTAGCGCGATAAACCTTGTGTACGTTCGCAACCTCGACTATCGGTGGGCCGATGGTGTCGAAAGATCGTGACTGGGATTGTTGAGGTTGAAGGGGTTCGAACTCGGAACCGCGGGGAAACTCGTCGTGAATCCGATCGATGCGGATGCAAGCCGAAGCGTGTTCGATCGTGATAGGAGTGAGAGCTGGTCGGGCTGAAAAGCATTCGTCGACAGACCATTCGCATCGGTCAGCGAATGCGCACATCGCTTCGACGGCTGCGGCTCGAGGCACACTGCCGGGAATCGACGTCAACCGTTCGACTCGACGATCGACTGGGGGACTGGCCGACATCAACCCACGTGTGTAGGGATGCGTCGGGGTGTGGGCAAGATCGGCGACCGTAGCCTCCTCCACCACCCGTCCTGCGTACATGACCTGGATCCGATCGCAGACGTCCATTGCCACGTGCAGATCATGAGTGATCAAGATGAGCGCCATGTTTCGTGACTTCTGTAGACCGGCGAGAAGTCGGAGGACTTCGTCCTGGGTGGTCACGTCCAGTGCGGTTGTCGGTTCGTCGGCGATCAGCAACTCTGGATCGCCGGCAAGCGCGGCGGCCATGGCAACTCGTTGTCGCATACCCCCGGAGAGCTGAAAGGGGTACTTCTGTGCGACGGTGGGATCCAAGCCAACTTCCGCGAGGCGCGCAGCAACTTCGGCCCGAACTTGTTGACGTCCGCCCTCTCGGATATTGGGCGGGAGTGTCTCCCGTACGTGCTCGCCTACCGTGTGGATGGGGTTGAGCATGCTGAACGGGTCCTGCATCAACAGACTGATTCGGGAGCCTCGTAACGATCGCAGTTCACGTTCGCGTGTGCCGATCAGCGGGATTCCGTCGAAAGCTGCTGCTCCTCGTGCATGGATTCCGGGCGGTAACAAACCGACCAGCGAACGAACTGCCATCGATTTTCCACTGCCCGATTCGCCGACTATCCCGAGAGTCTCGCCTCGGCGGACCGTGATGTTGACATCACTGACGAGCACCCGCGACCTGTTCGCGTACACCGATAGCCCGGAAACTTCCAGGAGGGGGCAATTCGCATCGGCCGTTTCCGATCGTACTGTCATATCTTCCACAGTCATCTACTTCCGTTCTCCCGAGTCTGACAGCCGATTGAAGAACCAGTCGCCGAAGATCGTTGCGGCGCTGCCGGTCAGGATGAGACAGGCTGCCGGGGCAACTGCGACCCAGGGGTTCTCGGAGATCATCGTTTGCCCCTGGGAGAGCATCGATCCCCAATCCGCAGCCCCGGGTGCGATACCGATACCGAGAAACGACAACGACGAGAAGGCGACCAACGCTCCGACGAAATCCAGCAGGAAGACGGCGAGCACGGTAGGCGCGATGTTGGGCAGCACATGGCGGATCATGATCCGTGAGTCGGTCAATCCGAGGGTCTTAGCAGAGTCGATGTACGGCAGACGAACCTGGACGCGCGTCACACTGCCGACTATTCTGATGGCGCTTGGTACTGACAGGAAAACCAGAATCGCCACAGTCAGCCAATAGCTCCCGCCGAGAATCCCCAGGAGCACGATGGCGACGAGGAGCGCGGGCAGGGCATACACGAGGTCTGCGAATCGGTTGAGGACGTTGTCGAGTGCACCGCCATTGTATCCAGCGGCCAGCCCCGCGGATGCGCCGACTATCACTGTTCCCATCGCTACGCACAGTGGTCCGAGCACGGAGCGGCCGGTACCGTCGATCAAACGGGAGAGGACATCTCGTCCCATATCGTCGGTGCCCAACCAGTGGGTGCGATCGGAACCGGTCGCACCGCGGAGAAGATCCTGAGTGTAGGGGTCGTATGGGCTTATGATTCGACCGGCGACAGCCGCGACTACCACCACACCGAGGATCGCCAGTGCAATCACAACGGTGATGGGAATTCGCGATCCACGCCTGCTCTTTTCGCGATCGGTGAGTGCAGTCATGTCATCCCTTTCCCGCGTACCGCATGCGTGGGTCGACGAGGAGAGCTACCACGTCCACCGTCAGGTTGACGACAATCACGAAGGCGCCGAGACACACGGCCAACCCTTGGACGACGGGTAGGTCCTTTTCGGTGACCGACTGCACCATCAGCGAACCGACTCCCGGTACGGAGAACACGGTCTCGACGAGCACGGCCCCGGACAGCGCAGCGATCAGTATCAGACCGGCCGCAGTCACCACCGGCATTGCGGAGTTCCGTAACGCATATCGGAAGAAGACCCGTGAGGGGTCGAGACCACGAGCCTTCGCGAATGTCATGTAGTCCTGCCGGAGGACGTTGAGCGCTCCGGCGCGTGTCTGCCGGATCAGCAGTGCGATGAGCGCGATGCTGAGTGCTGTGGCAGGCAGGGTGAGGTGCACCAACCGATCGAAGAATCCATTGCCCACGCCGTAAACGGGGAACAGTCCGAGCGTGAGTCCGAATACGAAAATCAGCAACATTCCGACTGCGAAACCTGGTGCACTCATACCTATTACGGAAGCCATCGAGATACCTCTGTCCACCCATCTGTCGCGCTGATACGCCGCTAACATTCCGCAGGGGACCCCGATCCCGACCACCAAAACAAGTGTGTACACCGCCAGTTGGATCGAGACCGGTAGGTGATCGGTGATGATGCCGGTCACCGGCGCACCTGATCTGGTCGACGTCCCGAAATCGAGCTGCAGTGCATCGACCAGCCAGTGCCAATACTGAACCAGGAAAGGATCGTTGAGGTGATGTCGTGCCTCCAGGGCCGCGATAAGTTCGGGTGTGCTCGGACGAGAGCCGACAAGGACGGCAATTGCAGAGCCCGGCGTCACCGACAGCAGACTGAACACCAGAAAACTGATTACCAGAAGCAGCGCGGCCGAGACTACGAGTCGCTTGGCGATGAACGCCGCTACTGCCATCTCAATCGAACCTCGTTGTGTGGGAGATGAAGCCGTTCACGACGTTGCCTTCACTGCGGCAACCCACGACCCGTTGACGAAGTCGTAGAAGGACATGTCGCTATCGAAGGCGAACCCGTCGGCTATCGCGTAGACCAGACTCGGATTGAACAGCGGGACGTACGGAAGTTGTGCGTCGATGCCAGTCAAGATGGTCTGGGCGGCTGTCCATCGGTCCTGGGATGACGTCGACCCGTTCAGGACCGGTAGCGCCTGTTCGACGGAATCGCTGGACCAATTCGAGGCGTTGAACTTCGGCGCGACAGCGTTCTCCTTTCCGACGACGGAGCCGATCAATTTGGGGTCGGGCGTCGATGCGGTAATCGACAGGAATCCGATTCCGGGAACCTTGTGGGCGTACAGGTCGGAAATCCATTGGGTCTGCGTGATGGGCTTTGGAACAATGGTGACACCGAGCGGCGCCATGTTTTGTTGCAGGTTGAGTACCGTCAGTTCCGTCCAGTCCACGTTGTCGGTGTAGGGCACCTCCACCGTGAATCCCTGGGGGTGCGAGGAGGCGGCAAGTTCTTGCGCCGCAAGGTTACTGTCGAACTCGATCCCGCCGAGTCCATCCAGGAAGGATTGCGCGTTCTCGGGGGAACCGGCGACACCGGTCAACATTTCCGGAGTTGCCAAACCCTTCAATATCACGGAGTCGTTACCGAATGCCGCCTTTGCGATTCCTTGTCGATCGATCGAGTGCGCGACGGCTTTCCGCACGTGGACATCGTCGAACGGACTCGTACTGGTATCGAACGTCAAGTATGCGAGCTTGGTCAGTGGGACCTCGATCGTGTCGACTCCAACGATCTGCTTCCACTGTGACTGCTTCTTGATGTCGGCCACATTCGCAGCTTGGATATCGCCGGATCGCATTGCCAACTGAGCGGTGTTGCCGTCCGCAATCACGTCGAATTTCAGAGTTTCCGGTGCAGGTTTCTCCGACCAGTAGTCATCGTTTCGGACAAGTTGCACACCGGAACTTGAATATTCTTGGACCCGGTACGGGCCAGTGCCCACCGGAACCGCTTGTGCAGTACCCAATTCGGCAGCATGTTCTTCAGCGAACCCTGCCTGTTGAATCAGTCCGAACAGCGCGATGCTCTGCCTGGCAACCGGATCGGGATGCGACAACTTCACAGTCACCCGCATCGGTCCGGTCTGTTCGATGCTTTCGAGACTTTCCAGCTCGCCGGCAGTTTGCGCCCCGGCTGCGGAATCAGAGACGTGCCGAAGGCTCCAGATCACGTCCTCCGGGGTCAGTAGAGTTCCGTCGGAGAATCGCACGTCGGACCGGATGACGTAGTCGATGGTCGTCGGGTCAGGAACCGATACGGCTTCGGCGAGATGAGGTCGCAACTCTCCTTCGCCGGAAAGCCGTTCCAGCGGTTCGGTGAACAGGGTCTGAACCTGCATGGAAGGACCGAAGTCCTTAGTGATATCCAAGGAGATCGGAGCCGCAGCAAGAGCGAAGGTGAAGGCGGGGATCGGATCGTCGGTGATCGTACGGGTCTGTGTGGCGCCCGGTGCGGAGCCACACGCGGAAACCACGAGGACGAGTGCTGTTGCCGATACCGCGTACGTGGCGGTTCGCGTGTAAGCGCGCATCGCGAGATGTAGAACTGGATTCTTCAAGCGTCAACTCCTTTTTCGCGAAAGTTCAAGCGGATATGACGGGTAACGCTACGGAGATGTAGGTCACATATCGTTAGACGATTGTCGAATCCACCGCGGGTATTTTTCGACGATCGGAAGACTGCTTTGGAAGGCGGTGTCCCGAGTCCAGCGGTGGTGACGGGTGTGATCACGCGGTCCGAAAGGGCGGTCGCTGAGGAGTACGCCCTCCGGACGTCCTGGCCTCAGATGCAGCGCTCCGAATCGCCATCGAGATTGCCATCAGCTGCGCTGCAGTAGTGGCAAGGCGCCGGATCAGCCAACTGACGAAACGGGCATGCCGGGCGCGTGTACCGGGTCGCCGCGCGCCTCGGCTGCCGACGACGACCGGGTCTTTGCCGGAGTTCGGTTCGACGTTCTTGTCACGTCGCAATGATTCGTTGACCGACGGGATCCGCCTCCTGTCGGAAGCATCATCCGGAACATTGGGGATGCTATTCCGCGAGGCCCCGAATACTCGCGCGAAATGCACTGGAGGCCGGCGTTTCCGGCCGCCGCTGCCCTCGGGACATCACCTCGGGTGACGTCCGACGGGACCTTCGTTCCTTGGACGGTTAGGACACCAACCCTTGCCGATGAGAGACCCCAGCGCGATCGTCAGATGTCGAGGAGACTGACTTTCCGTTGCGGCAAAGAACAAACCGGATCGGTATGAGAGGGCATCGCCACCGACTACGGCCCAATCGGAACGTAGTCGACGGGCGGTCGTTGCCCGAGCAGACTTCGCACGAAGTGATCCCAGTACACCATCGATGCATAGGGGCTGCGATCGTAGTGGCCCACTCCGGGCCAGATCTTGAAGTCGAAACGTTTTCCGGCCCGGATGAGGGCGTCGGCAAGGGCATAGGAATGATCGACCGTCGCGTTCTCGTCAATCTCCCCGCATGCGATCAACAAGTCCCCCGACAACCGGTCGACGAGGTGGATATTTCCCAGGTGCGTGTACCGATCGCTGACACGGTCGGTGTCTCCGCCGATATGCCAGTCCCACATGCCGTACGGCAGCTTCTTCGCGACGTGCACTCCTGCGCTGCTGACTGCGGCACGGTAGAAGTCCGGAAACATGAGCAACATCCTCGCGGCGTTGTAGCCTCCGTACGAGTGCCCGATGATTCCGACGCGGTCCAGGTCGAGTCGAGGATCACCCGCGGCAAGAGTAGCGATCGCCGTCACGTGGTCTTCCAGTCCTGCCTCGGTGTGGGACCGACGAAATGTCCACTGCCGGAATGCGCGCTCACGTCCGGGGGTGCCTCTGCCGTCGAGCATCACAGCAGCAAAACCCAGTGCGTTGTAGGCCGGCAGATACACGTGTCGACCCGCCATCATGCTTGCTCCAATGAAGGCATGCGGCGAATGGGTTGTCTGGTACCCGCCGTACACGTCCTCGATTACGGGAATGTGGGCGGGATCGAGGGGTTCGTTCGGCATCGACAGGATGCCCCACAAGTCGGTGACACCATCATCGGCTTTCACACAGAATGATTGGGGCACAACATATCCTGCTTCGAGGAGAGGCCCGATATCTGTACGTTCAAGTTCCAGCACCACGCGGCCGCCGTCGTTCGCATCGCGCAGAAGAATCACGGGCGGGTCGCTGACTGTCGATTGGTGATCGACGAAGAATCGTCCGCTGGGACTGATGCTCCGCTCGGACGTCTTCCCATGGCCGAATGCCAGATTGAAGAACTGTGGTGCCGGGGCGACGAGTTCGTGATCGGCGGGCTCGGGTGTGAGGAGTCGCTGTGTTCCGCCATCGAGACCGGCGCGGTACACCCGGCGCCAATAGGGGTTGCCACCGTCTTCCGAAGTTCCTGCAACGAAGGTGATCTCGCGTCGTTTGGAGTCGAGATGCAGGATGTCGCGAACGACCAGGTGGCCCTCACTCACGCGATTTTTCTCGAGCCCGGTGTTGAGGTCGTAGAGATAGAGGTGCCCCCAACCGTCGTGCTGGGAGAATATTACGGCCTCGGAGTGCTCGGGTAGAACTCGAACTAGCGGAAGGTTGTAGAGGAACTGATTCGGTTCGTAGAGTGGCTCGTTTTCGATCACGAGCGCGTCGCGGCGTTCGCCGGTCCTCGTATCAACCTCGACGAGGCTGGCTCTGCTCTGGCCCTGGTGATGGTGCAGCATGTACAGGCGGGTCTCGTCCGACGACCACGTGACCTCGGTGCTGCCGTTCGTCGACAACTGTGAAACGAGACCATCCGCAGCGTCGACGCGAACCCACCCTCCCGTGTCCAGATCGATTATTCGACATTCGGATTCAGGTGGTGGGCCCTCGTCCTCGAGTTGAACGCGCCACGAATGAACTTCGGGTCTCGCCCGTTCGGAGGGTGCAACATTTTCGGTCATGTATTTGATGGATATATGACGCTCGTCGGGGCGCATTGTGATCACCCGGCGCCCAGACGGTGAGTGGACGGTGCCCATCGGGGGTAGCTTGAGACCTCTGCGCCGGAACGGTACCACCATGTTGTTATCGGAAGGAATTGTTCCCCAGGAGAAGTCAGGCTCTCCATCGAAAGTGAGTTGCGTCTCGCCGTTGGCGTCCACAAGCCACAGATCGTTGTTGCGTCGGATCAGCCCACGCTCGTCCGGGCCGCGAAGGATTTCAGGTTCGCTTGATCCACCTGTGTCGTCGATACCCAGCTCGGCAGCCGAGGATGCAACTGTCCGGCTCGGAATCTCGGGGTCGACGAGTACGAACTGCTCGCCGTCTCGACCACGGCGTTTGTACCAGAAGCTGTCACCGGTTCCTGTCCAGACGGGATCGATGCGACGATTGCGCATCAGCGTGCGAATCCTGTCCGGAGACAGTGCTGCGGCCTGGCGATAGCGGTCGGACATGGTCATCATGAGAGCGAATCACTCCTCATCTGTTGGATAGCAGGGGCGGTGTCAGTCCCGCTGCTTTTAGTGCAGTGTCGTGGAAGTCGGTGATGTCGAACCCGAGCCCAGATCGGCGCGTAGTTTCTCACGGAGCGAGTAGCGGAAGTCGTCGCCGAGAGAATCGAAGACCAGCCAGTGTCACTTCTTGGTGTCCACCCACATCTCGGCTGCGGTGTGTGCCGCGATGACACTAGTGTTCAGATCGGGCGACGGCACGGCGGTGTTCCACAAGTCGATACACGCGATGATGTTTCTGCCTCCGGATGCCCGGCTCGCCATAACTTTGGGTCCGATGCCCGGTAACCCCTGAAGAGTTCGACCCAGCTTGTTCGCGACGACGGGCGTCTCCGCCAGGATCCGTCATGCGTCGTCCACTGTCTGGTGGCTCGCGCCTCCTGCTCGAAGGTGTGAGTGTCGAACGTCGAATCTGCCATGGTGAATGCCCTTCGCCGCCTTCGCTTGTGCGCCGTTCAATGGTAGGTCGAGGTATCCGCACACGACTCTCTACATTTGTCGAAGTTTTCGCTATCGATTTCCGGCATTTGTAGTGCGGCAATGCGCACCGGTATTGGTTGGTCCTTTGAGTGCAGGAGCGCGAATCGGAGCTTGCGCGTGCGCGTGGGCAGTGAGCTGTCGCGCCGAAACTGTCTCGATGCGTGTGGCTCGTCGTCTATGCAGCGATACGGTCAACCTGAGATGGGTGTGGTTGATGTTCGAAGAATTCCGTGCAGTGGCCGAGGGTCTGGCTTCTCGTCTTCACCATGCTGTAGCGGTCGATGACATGCACAGTCGTCGCCCGGCCCGCACCGCGCATGATCAAGTCGACGATCACCGGGGTGCAGTCGGTTCTCACGCGCCGAGCATCGCAGGACCTCGTCTATCGAGTGCACTCTTACGGGATCCGTACAGCGACTGTGCCGGTGCTTATCTTCGGAGGTCCGGAGAATCGCGTGCTCGGAAGAGTATGTGTTCCAGTCCGATGCGATGGCGAACTCTTCGGCTATCTGTGGCTTTTCTGCGACGACAACTCGTTGAGCGAAGTCGAACTTCAGCTGGCTAGCGACGCCGCACCGCGGCGGGTCAACTTCTGCACCGACTATTGCCTATTGACGACCTGAGAGACAGTCGTGAGCCAGAACTGTTGAGAGACTTGGTATCTGAGGGAAACTCCATCCGTTCGCATGCAGTAGACGAACTGGCTCATGCCGGTATGCTGTCGGACGAAAGTCATGTGATGTGATCGGAATACGCATCGGAGCGCATGGGTCGGCGCAGGGCGCTGCGACCGAGTTGGATCTCGCGCTGCAGCGGTGTATTCGTATCTCACGTCGGCGACAGTACTGGCAAAGGGCAGATCCGGCGGTCACGGGATGCGGTTGCTCGCAGCGCAGAGGCTTCTGTCACCGACCGTATTGCGATGGCATGACGAGCAATTGCAGCGCTCACTCGCGAGAACATTGAAATGCAAAGGGGTCAGAGTCGGCCTTGGGGCCGTCGTACGGGGGACTGGCTTCGCTTCATCAATCCTACTCAGGCACTGGGGATGTCATCAGGGTAAAGGATGTCGTCCCGGGATTCGGTGTCGTCACGTCTTTCGAAGTACTCGGCATCTATAAGTTCGAGCGTCGGCGTACAAGCTCGGAGAGTCTCTCTTGATGGACTGCCGAGAGGAGAGCGTACGGCCTTGGGACGCGCTTCGACATCCGAGACTTTCATGACGCAGTCCTTCGTCCATGGGCGCTACCCCTGTCTCTCGTGGAAGAGTACGTCCGGGCGACCACGCAGTCACTGTATTGCCCACTTCACTGACAGCGGGCAATGTGTTCATCGGATGCGATTGCGATGAACGCATTATCCTGCAACGACTATCGCGTATCGCGAGCCAACCGTCCGTTCTGAACGACCAAGCGCACCATTTCTCGGTCGCCGAAGATCTTCGGATTCTCGATTGGATCTGCAGCGAATCCAACGAGATCAGCGCGCTTTCCCACTTCGATAGTTCCGACTTCGTCTGCGATACCCAAAATCTCGGCGTTGATACGCGTCGCCGAATGCAGCGCGAGCATGGGCGTCTCGATCTCGGCGCGCAGTGTCAGCTCGATGCCTCGATCAGATTGCAGTGGACCGATGAGATCGGATCCCAAGCCGACCTTGACGCCTGCGGCACGCGAGGCAACAATCGCACGTCGCTGACCGGCCATGGCATCGCCCACTCGAGATGCCATCGCTACAGATAGGCCTGCTTCGGTAGCCGATCTCGAAAGTTTCTGGACCACTGCGAGAGTCGGAACATGTGCCACGCCGCGCTCAGCCATGATCGCTGCCATCTCGTCGTCTATCTCGGTACCGTGCTCGACGCACTTGACACCAGCTTCGATTGCGGTGCGCAAGCCAGCGTTGTTGTGCGCGTGAACGGTCACATACGTTCCACGTGCGGCGGCTTCTTCCACTGCCGCAGCGATTTCCGAGAATGTGAACTGGGTGTCGCTCAGCTTGTCATGCGTCGATACCACCCCTCCTGTTACGCACATTTTGATGAAATCCGCACCCCGTCTAAAGGACTCGCGGACATTCTTTCGTACTTCTTCTGGGCCGTCGCTCAGCAGCGATAATGCACGGAGGCCGGGGATATCGTGGTCCGACCAGTCGGCGGTCGGTTCCCACTCTGCCGCGAGATGCCCGTGACCGCCGGTCTGGCACTGGATTGGCCCGCATTGGATGATTCGCGGTCCCTTGACCTTTCCTGAAGCCACCACCTGTGCCAGCCCGCCGTCAATGCCCCCGGTGTCGCGAACCGTCGTGAAACCTCCGTTCAGTGTTTCCTCGCAATTGGCGAACATGTCCGCAGCGAGTTCAGCGACGGAAATCTCGCGCCGCAGGCTTGGATCGATGTCGGTCGACATTCCGAAGTGGACATGGGCGTCGATGAGGCCCGGTGTGATCGTGAGACCTGACGCATCCACGATGTGTGCTCCCTGGGGAGTTCTACCCAACGCTGTGATGTGGCCGTCGACGACGTGGATATCCAGTCCGTCCTGTGGTTCCGTGCTGACTCCGTCGACGACTCGGGCGCCTGCGATCCAATATTCCTGCATCAATCCTCCTGGATACCAATAGGTTCTTCGACCCTAGGGTGACTGGGTAAAGAGGTCTACAGTCGAATGTTGAATATGTGAAGTCTTTTTTTGCTCTTCTGTATCACGCTGACACAGTTGTTTCGACATAAGCCCAAGTTCTCGCCCTGTTCTTCGGCAATGTGCCGATGCGCGGGGACGGCGGACACCGGCGTTGTTGACCTCTCTGACCATTCGAGAAGCAACAATGAAGGTCACTGCAATCAATACCGCACCTACCGACATTCCCCTGGAGCTGGGGCTACGTGTGGTCGGTCGGCGTGAAGCAAGGCCTTTCCAAGGCGATCTACCCGAAACATCGACGACGACAGCCTGACGCGGGCGTTCGGAGGAGTGGAAATGTGCTGTGCGACGTCAAGGCTAAGGCGTGGAATGTCCCGCTCGCACAGTTGCTCTCGGTGGTGTCACGCGTAGTCAGGTCGAGTATTCCGGCTATTTCGCGCACCGCGAGTTAGGAGCGAACAGCATCGACGACGTAGTCGAGTACTGCCTTGCAGGGATGCAGGTCGCGCGTCCTGCCGGCCGTGAACAGGAACGATCTTTTGCGATCTTAGTGGCATCGCGGTGTAGATCACCCGAGGCTGCCGTCCTCGTCGTAGGGGCTTGCACGAGTGAGTAAGTAATCGAAGAATCTCGAGCCGTCTGCGAGTGATTAGGCGATTTGCTTGACACAACTAGAGGAGTGTGCGAAATTTTAGTCAAATGAACACCGTTTATTTATCGCGAAAGTGACTGTATGACAACAACACTGCCAAACTTCTGGCGCCTCGGTCCTGACGTTTCATCCGCGGGATCTGCAGCCGGTCGCGCTCCGCTGGTGGCCCGGGCGGAAATCGACGAGTCTGGGGCCGAGTCCACGTGCGAGGTTCGCCTCGGTCGGGGCACTGCACCAAGGTTTGCCCACCCTCTTCGGCATTGCATCAGCGCTCGGCGGGTCCGAACGGCACGGCACGGCGAGCGCCCAACAAGATGCTGCATGACCAGCCCACATGTCATCGACTCAGCTGGTGTGACCGGTGCCCCCGGATCGGGCGATGTCAATGGATGGACTATTCGGAGGAAGTCGTGACCAACCTGGGCTTTAGCCGTCTGGCCAGCTCAAGCCCCCGGCTTGCTCGCTTCCGTGATGAGCTTGCTGATGATCCGTCGGCTGCGGTGACCTCACTACTGGCCGATGCGGAAGCAGCCCAAGGCCCCATCGTGGAACCATCTGCGGATGCTCATCCCGGCAACGAGTTCCTCGTGACCTTCGTTCACGTTGACGACGTCGACCACGTCGAACTCAACACCCAAGCTCTCATGTTGAGCGTCCCTCGCCAGAGTGAGCCGATGATCCGAGAGCCCGGTACCAACGTCTGGACCCTCGTGGTCCGCGTCGCAAGCGGCATCACGACGGCATATCGATACCAGGTCGATCCTCCGAGCCTCGGCGGCACCACCGACGACATGATTGCCAAGCTATCGGATCCCGAGCAGTACAACGCATTTGCCGCCGCCTACGCACGCTCTATTCGACCCGACCGGCACAACCCGCGCCGGGTCCACGACTCCATGAGTGGTTCGTCCGAGCCATTGAACTGTGTCCTCGTAATGCCAGGCGCGCCGGATACTCTGGCGGAGGGTGACTTGGAGGGGAAGATAGAGGAGCACGCGCTGCCCAGCGGGCGTCGCGTCGATGTCTACCAACCCGCAAAATCCGGAGAGGACTTTCCTCTCGTCGTCATGCTCGACGGCGAGTACTGTCGTTCCGGCCGCATCCTGGAGCATCTGGACGCTGCGATCGCAGCTGGTCAGGTTCCACCAGTAAGGGTTGTCTTGTGGCACAACCTGTCTCCGACGTCACGTATGGTCGAGATGGCGTGCAACCCCGCGCTTCCCACAGCACTGGCCAACGAGCTGTTCCCCTGGCTCGATCACCGTGACGAGCTCCCTCCTGTGGAACAGCGAGTACTGGCTGGCTTCAGCTACGGAGGACTTGCGACGGCCTTCGTGATCATGCACCGACCCGACCTCTTCGGGTCCGCGATGCCGATCTCGGCGAGCTTCTTCTACACCCCAGACCCGGCTACCGAGCCGGGTGAGTGGCTCGCTCGCCAGGTCACCCCGGGGAACTCCGCGCAGGCTCGGTGGTTCCTGGCCGTCGGTCAACTTGAGGACACTGTGATCGGCCTGCCCGGCCTGGAACCTGGCGCCACGATGGTCAGCGGCGTCCGACATTTCCGCGACGTGTTGGTTACTGCTGGCGCCGACGTCACCGACTTGCTGGAATATCCCTCCGGCCAC
This sequence comes from Rhodococcus sp. OAS809, assembly GCF_040546695.1. Classification (NCBI taxonomy): domain Bacteria; kingdom Bacillati; phylum Actinomycetota; class Actinomycetes; order Mycobacteriales; family Nocardiaceae; genus Rhodococcus; species Rhodococcus sp. OAS809. The sequence continues at coordinate 518,090 of NZ_JBEPOI010000001.1, forward strand.
GAGATGTTCACAGTGCGTGCGGCTCTCGAACGGGGCCTGCCGGCGCTGCTCGGAGCCTCCCCTATTCCGTGAGGTCGCGCAGGACGAAGTCCACACGAGCTCTGAAATCCGACCATTGACTGCCCTCGGGACGTTTGAGGTAGCGACTGGTGAGGGGGATGCAACTGTCGGCGATGTAGTCGCCAAGTCGGTCATCCACCGACCGTCGGCTGGGAGCGCGGAGATTGACGGCGGCGACCGAGGTCCCGACCACCAGTGAGACAAGTATGCCGTAAAGCAGGTGGGCCTGCTGCTCCGAGGCTCCTGTCTCCACCAGTGCCGACAGAATCAGCTCAGAGTAGATCATTTGTGCCGAGCCGGGCTGTTCGGGAATGTGGCCGATGATGTTGCTCAGCATCCCAGGATGGGTGAGGCCAGCACGGTGCAGGCGCATCACCAGCTCACGGATCCGCTCCTTCGGCGCTGTCGGCAACGGCGACTCCAGCAGCTCCCGGATGAAAGAGTCTGCGACCGCGTCGACGAGTTCCTCCTTGTTGGCCACGTGATTGTAAAGCGAAGCCGGCGTGACTCCGAGTTCGTACGCCACCAACCGCAAGGACAGTCCAGCGAAGCCTTCCCGCTCGGCTACCCGACCACCTGCGGCGATGACCGACTCACGGCTCAGTCCGGCCGACGTGCCACGGCCACGGGGAGTGTTACGCATGGAACGCGATCCTACCGAAGCGGAGAACAATGACGTCCGAGGTCAGGAGCTCACATCAACATCGTCAGAAGCAGCGAAGAACACCTCGACCGACTCATCGCCGCAGGGGCCGACGCGGTGGGATGAGCCGTCAGTTCCTAGGATTTCGGTGACACCTGCGAGACCGGCACTGCCTCACTACCGAACCGCGCCAGTACTTTTCGCCGAACGACGAGTGGGCGCCCGTGTACCTGCGCGGTGCCGGCGTCTGTATCGAAGACGACACCGTGGTGACCATGGCCGGGATCAAAGTGCTCTCGGCCGCATTGCTTACCTCATCGGATGACATAAAAGCCTGGATGGAACAGAAGCAAGTGCAGGCATTGATGGTGGGCCTGGCCGATGCTTTCGATAGAAACGACGCAGTCGGTGACGAGTTCCACGCCTTGGGTCGGGGTTTCCGTATCGGGGACGTGACCACGACCACTGAGATCTGCATGGCACCAAGGTTCTCAGTTGTCCGATCGAATCTGGCCGCGGGTACGCGGAGTTTCTCCCACATGCGATGCTGCGCAGGAGCTTTCGGGATTGGGGCATGCTCCTCCGGTACCCAGCTCGATGAAGGGATGGCGTCGCTTCGCGTACGGGTGGTGTCGTGATCACCCCGGTCGTGGGAAGCGGACTGTAAATTGCAACCGCCCGGCCAGTCGGTGTTTCACGCCGACTGGCCGGGCGGCTCCTGTTCGCATGTCTGTCGACCCGGCTTCGCTGGAGGAACTGGGCTACCTTCGTTTCTTGGCGAGGTGGCGTCGTCATTGTGAAAGGTTGTCTCGCAGTGGAAAGCGCCGCACACCGGCACCCGTCCTCGTCTCAATTCCCACTGGCCAAAGCTGAGGTGACGTTGCGGAGTTGGTAACTAGGGAAGGGAGACGTGCTCCGATCGCTTCGACGACATGGGGGAGAAGGGTAAGGGGCGTGACTGCATGATCGAGTTGGCGGCCGCCGTGTTGGAGATCACGACCGCGTCGGCGCCGAGGCGCACAACGTCGCGCGCGTCGTCGACATTCTGAATCCCCTTCACCACCAGCTTTCGCGGCCACTGTGCCCGCAGCCAAGCCAGATCGTCGAGTGTGCAGGTCGGGTCGAACATTCTGCCGACGAGTTCGGTTATGGTGCCGTCCCACGTTGAGAGAGAGGCGAACTCCAACGGAGGTGTGGTGAGTTTGTTGATCCACCATGCTGGGTGGCGCGCCATATCGTCCAGTGTTCGCATCGTCAGCTTGGGGGGATGGTCAGTCCGTTGTGGATGTCGCGGAGTCGAGCGCCCGCGACAGGGGTGTCGACGGTAAGATCAAGCGCCTCATAGTTGGCGTTCGCAGCACGCGCTACCAAGTCCGCGCTGGCAGCGCGGTCCTTCCACGGGTAGAGCTGGAACCAGTGTCGGCCGCTGGGCGTCGACGTGGGGACATCCTCAAGCGCGGTGGTGCCCATCGTATAAGGGGCAAAGGGGAATGCCTGCCCGTGCGGCCGCACGGGCGACTGCCGTTTTCACCTTCGTGGTGCATCAGCCGGGTGAAGCCGGTGGGTGCGAATACGAGTGGAAGGGGACTGTGCTGCCCGAGCACGACGGCGGAGGTGTCGACATCCGATACGTCCTGCAGGATGCGTGGGTGAAAGGTGCTGTCTCGATATGTATTTCGGGCATTCCGGATGCTCACTTCTTCGTCTGCGGCACCGTCGACATAGTTGAAGGCCGCGCGGGGTGTCCGCTTGCGAGCGAGTTAACGTAGGTCGTCGATCGCGTGTGCGCGCGATAATCTGCGGGCGGTTGGATTCATGATGACGGGGGAGGTTTGCAGCAAAGGGCGCAAGTCCTTCCGCCGTGGGAACCTCCGATTCGTATGTGAGTACTTCATATTCGATGTCTCTCGATACTGTGATTGCCGGGGCGCCCAGCTCAAGCTGGGCCGTTTCAGCGGCGTGGATGTGCTGTCGAGGGGATGGCGTTCGCCGACCTTGTTAGGGCTATGGGTCTATGCTTCCGAAGTCTTGCTCGCCGAGACATAGACAGCTGTGCAAGGCTGCTCGTCAGAATTTGAACGAACAGCGCAGATATGTTGAGCAGAGTGAATGGTCGCGGCTCGTAATGCAATGACCGTTGTGAACCGCGTCCTCGCGATTGGTAGATGGCGACGGACCGTTCAGGGGGACGGCCGGCATTGTCGACAAGATGTTGTACTCCGGACGACACATTTTAGTCGTGTGAGCACCAACATATTCTCAACAAATATTCAAAATATGAATACAACATTTGATCATATGCTCATGATTTGGATCACCCTCTTTCGATTAGCGTTGTTGATCACGCAGATGAACTGCTGAAACGTACGCCCGGTTGAAAGAGACACCCCGTGCAGGTGCGGGTTCTTCCCCCTGCTGGACTTCGTGCGTTTCTGGTTCTTGCCGTTCGCGACGACTTATCGTCCGCAGCCCAACGAGAGGTCTTTGATCTTTGATGTCAAGCAATGTGAAAGATCCGGTAAATCTGGCGCAGCCGATGGAAACCTCGAGATTGGCGCGGACCCGCCGCAAAGCTCTGGTTGCTGCGGCTACCGGGAACTTCGTGGAGTGGTTCGATTTCACGATTTACGGGTTCATGGCTGTCACGCTTGCTTCGGTGTTCTTTCCGCCGGACTCAGGTAAGGCGGCGCTGCTTGCGATTTTCGCTGTCTATGGGAGTGCGTTCATCGCTCGACCGCTCGGAGCGGTGTTTTTCGGTTCCATCGGTGATCGGCTAGGACGGCGTGGTTCGCTGTCGTTGGCGATCGGCCTGATGGGCGTTTCCACCGCCGCGATCGGCCTGTTGCCCACCTACGCCGCTGCTGGGCCACTGGCACCCGCACTTCTCTTGCTCTGTCGTCTGATTCAAGGATTCTCTGCCGGTGGTGAATTTGCGGGCGCTGCAACCTTTGTCGTCGAACATGCTCCACCTGGTCGACGCCCGCTGTATCTTGCGATTCTCGGCGGTTCGACCTCGCTCGGCGTGGTCGGTGCAACCGCGGCGGTTCTGGCATTCAGATCCGCTGGTGCCTCGGCATTCGACGACGGTGGGTGGCGGTGGGCATTTATCGTGGGTGGTGCACTCGCGGTCGTTGGATTGATTCTGCGACTCGGAGTTGAGGAGACACCTGTATTTACAGCCGCTGTCGAGCAGCAACAGAATCGGAAGGGCCTGCGACACTCTCCGCTGCGGGAACTACTGGCCAAGCATCGCCGTGCCATGGGGACCGTTCTGGTGTTTTTTGCGTCGGTCGGAGTACTCACTCACATGATGCTCGGATACATGCCCACCTATCTGGTGACGGCCGCTGGAGTCACGAGTAACACCGCGCTGGTACTGACCATGACCGCGATGATCGTTCCCTTGCCTGTGGCCATCATCTTGAGCGTGTTCGTCGAGAAAGTGGGGCGTCGGCCCTTCATTCGGGTGGGGGCAGTCAGCGCCGTTCTGGTCGTCATTCCGTGCTATCTGCTCATCGGAACAGGAAACAAGCTGGCAATTGGTGTAGCCCTGATCGTTCTCATGGTCGTTTTGTGCTTGCTCAACATCGGACTTCTCGCTGTCTTGGAGATCCTGCCGACGCGACTGCGGTACATCGGGACAGCGGTTCCCTACAACGTCGCCTATGCCTTGTTCGCAGGCACCGCCCCGCTGGTTTGTCAGGCGCTGGTCGACAGCACCGGAAGTGCTCTCGCCCCGGCCTTTTACGGCACGGTAATCGCACTACTCGCGTGCCCCGTTCTCCTTCGATGCATTCCGGAGACGAAGGGCACGGACCTTCGCACTGTCTGAGAACCCTGCACCTCCGGTGCAAGGCTGCTTCTACCCACTAACAAATCGACCTCTGCGGGAACCGATGCCGTCGAGGGGTGTGGGTGACATCAACAGCACGTACTTGCAGTTTCATTCAGGAAGAAGAGTATTGAAGATAAATATTCCAGATTAGAGCGGTGAAGTCATCGGAAGAACGTGCGCAGACAACACTTGAAGTCGGTAAGCAAGCGGACTTCGTTGCATTCGCCAACGAACCAATAGAAGAACCGGCCGTCTTCCATGATCGCGACCAAGCGATCGCGGTCATCCAAAACGGCCATCCGACACGAGACGCGCGATGACAGTGAGCAACACACTACAAACCGACCTTGCTATCGAGGGATGGCAACCGCTGAATTGATTGGAGTGCCCCACACGAGTTGGTACGACCGATAGCGACGCCCGGGTGGTCGCGGGATTCATGGACCATCAGGACAGACCGTCCTCACACGCTCGACACCGAGACCTCGAATGAATAGTTCTACATAGCCTCACTCACGCGCGAACTCGTTCCGGGGGTCCTGCAAGAGCAGCTCAATCACATGCCTGATTTCCACCAAAAAAGGAAGCTATACGATGGTCGACAATGTTTCGATTTACGGCGATGCCGGGCAACCGATCCTCCTCCTTCCAGGAGGAGCCGCTTCCTGTACCGGGTTCTTCCCCGGCGTAGTCGAAGGTCTTCTCAGCGCCCCCGGCTGTCGTGTCATCGTCCATGACCGCCCTGGCACTGGCATGTCAGTATCAGAGGGCTCCCTGGCAGGTGCTTCGGCACATCTACATGCACTGATCGAAGAACTCGATATGGGCCCAGTCGTCGTGGTCGGTCAAAGTCTCGGCGGGGCGGTAGCCGCATTGTTGGCCCGCGATTATCCCAACGATGTCGCCGGCATAGTGTTGCTCGATGCAACTCCGATCAACGACTCACGAGTCAGCGCGCGTTTGGAGCGCGGATTTACCGTCGCTGCAGCGATTTCGCGGTTCCCGGGCATCCATCAAACTCTCTCCCTCATGATCCGCCGATCGGCAGAAAAGGATATACAGCGTTGGGAATTTCGTCCCGACTGTGCAGATGCCCATTTGCAGATTGCCGAAGCGGACGTACCCGAATTGGCGCATTCACTGAAGGGCTTGACTTCACTTGCAGCCGACTTCCGAGAGGGGGACCTGCCGAAGATTCCTGCAGCAGTGGTCACCGCTGACCGTAAACAAGACAACAAAATCCGTAGGGCCCATCAGAGGCTCGCTGACGCGTTCGGCGGGTCGCTCATATCGTGGCCTGGGGCGATTCACTCAGTTCATCTGCAATATCCGGACGAAACTCTGACTACGATACGCAAAATAGCCAGCCAGGTAGGGAAACGAAGTAATACCAGATGAGCTGGCGCGAACCCCGGAAGGGTTATCTCCATCCCACTATCGAACGACTACATCTAGCGCGGCGGTTGACCCGAGCCGTCGCAGTGCTCAGTGCAACTGGCTTCGCCGCAGCTCTGGCGGTAGCCCCCGGCGGCGGCACACAGTGATCGTCAACATCCAATTATCGGCCAACCGTGGGGCACGGCGATGACATCCGACGGCAAGCAAACCCACAACAGCTAGGCAGGCCGAAGGGCCCGAATCGATGGATTGCGCTTGTCGTCCTGATCTTGGCTCACCCGATGAACATCCTCGATTTCACCAACATGAAGATCGCATTGCCGTCAGCTCAGTACTACCTGGGATTCTTCTCGGATGCCAGGCAATGGGTGGTGATCGGATACGTCCGTGTTCGGTAGTCTGCTACCTCTCGGTGGATGGCTGTCGGACGATTTCGGGCGCAAGCAAATGTTTCTGATCGGTTCGCTGGCGGGTGCGCGATGCTGCTCGTCGCCCGTATTTCCTAGGGTGCGTTCGCGGCCGGCGCAAGGAGCGAGGGCGCCTGATTTCGATTTCGATCATGAGTGTTCACCCTTCCCTGCGTTCTTTGTCAGGATGTGTCTCACAACCACCCTGACAAAGAACGGATCTCCGGTGCGATCTCAGGTGCCGGTGGTGCGGTGGGGCTGTTGCTCGGCGGCGTACTCACGCAGAGTGTGCCGCGGCGCTGGTGCCTGTACGTGATGGTCTTTCGCGGCGGTTATGTGTGTAGGTGCAGTGGTCCTTCTTCGTGACGGTGACAGGCCGCCGCGAACCAGAGTCGGTAGTCCTCGATCGTGTCCGTGGGACCGCGTATCTGACAGTTGCGATTTCACGTACCGGAATGTTCGCTATGTTCCTGTTTCTCACGTACTACCTCGCGACATTCTGGGTTTGACGCCGGTCGAGACCGGGATGCGTTTCTTCCGATGACCGGAGCTGTGATCGTGAGTCCGGTCGTGTCCGGCTGCGTACTTCTACCGAAGACGAGGCCGCGTCCGCTCGTACCGGTTGGCTGTTTCTTGACCCTATTGGGATGGCAATGCTCAGCGAGAACTTTAGTTATGTGGTGCCGCCCCTTCCGGCTCTGCTGATTGCCGGTCTGGGCTTCGGATTCATCTTCGGGCCGGTCCAGAACGCCGCCACCAGTGGCGTTTCGGCCGGAGAATGCGGGGTGGCGTCCACGATGGTGGACACTGCCCAGCAGATCGGTGGAGGGGTCGGTTGGCCGTGTTCAATTCACTTGCAGCGACGACGGTTAGGGACTTCGGAAACGATCACGGTGCGCAGGTAAGCGACCCGATGATGATCGTCGACGCAAGACGGGCCGGTGACCACGTGGTGTTCTGGGTTGCATCCGCCGTGGCTGCCCTCATGTTCCGGAGCGGCCCTCTGCTGATCGACACCGAATCGGAAACCCTGGAGGCTCGCTGAACATCTAATCCGACATCTCAGGGCGGCAACGTATGTATTTCGTTGTTGCAGGGAATCGTCTGGATAGGCTGCGCAACAAGGTCAAGAGACGATCGGTGATGGCCAGGGCGTGGACCGAGTTGGGGCACGCTTTGTGGAGAGGACGTGGCCGCGGATCGTCGAACCGTTCGACAGTCACAACGGTTCTGACTTCACTTTGATCGGTGCCTAACGGTTCCGCCGAACGGTTGCGCGGTCACGCTTCCACACCAGGCGTCGAATCTGTCCGCGACCCTGCCGCCGGGTTCCCATTTGGACTTCGTCACATGATGGACATCCACGCAGCTCACGAACTCGACGGCACCCTGGGCAATCGAGATGTGGTTCGAGAGCGAAACCGACCGGGGCATCTATCTGCGCCGCTCGGACACTGTCGACGACACCGCGCACCTGCTGCCGGGAGCGATGCGGTTCACCTTCCGTGGTCCACGCTGTTCCGGCACGCGGGAATGTGGCGGCAAACCCACATGGCGCTACGATGAACAGCGGGAGTTTCCGAATTCTACTTAGTGATAGCAGGTTTCGGAAGCGTCGGTTCCGAAACCTGGGCGGTGATGAAAATTATGCTGGGGTGATGTCGTGTTCCCAGGAATCCGAGATTGGTTGTAATGACGCCCGACTGGGCGATAGCGATGGCTGTCGGTCCATCGAGACCGTCTTCAGCTGTACCAAGAACAGTTTGTTGACCTGCCGGATCGACACGCACCACGCTGTTGTCAGGGTGAACAGCGAGATAGATTGCGCCATCCTTATCGAGAGCGAAGTCGTCGACTGCCCGCCCGGACAGTACCTGCTCAGGAATGGGGCGCGGATCGTCCGATATGGGGATTCGAAGAAGTGTTCCTTGTGCTGTGTTGGATGCGTATAGGTAGGTTCCGAAAACTTTGAGTCCGTTTACGCCAGAAGCAGCGACCGGGTCCTCGGACGATGTCGGCTTGAGTGCCGGATCATCGAGCCACACAGCGAAGCTGGATCCCCCAGGTTGAAGGGCGAGTATTCGACCGTTGACGGAGTCTGCTGCGTACAACGTCCCATCATCGCCGAATGTAATCCCGTTGAGTCCAACGGTTGTCTGGACCGGAACGTATCGTTCCCACTTTTCTTCCACGCTACCTCGCCAAATTCCTGCTACTGCAGGGTCTTGGCTTCGGACAGCTACGTACAATCGATGTTCGGCGTCCTCTGCTATACCCAAAGTCATAGCATCCGATTCGCCCGGAACGATCTGCTCGGTGCGTCCTGTAGACCACCACAGGGTGTTGTTAAGCAGGGTGGCTGCAAATTGTTCAGTTGATAGATCGGTTGCGACAATGTTTTCAGGGGTGTCGCCCAGCGTGTAATCGAAGGATTTGATAAGAAATGCATTATCGCGCACAGAGCTTGAGGCATTCTCGGTGGCGCGTGTTTCTGGCGCAGTGCTCGAACCGGGAACTGGTGGGTCCGATGCACATCCGGCAAGGGTCAGGAAAAGCGGTAGGGTTACCGCAAGAGAGGCCTTGAAAGCTTGAAATTTCACGTTTGCCTTCTTTCGTAAAGCCGTCCGACCATCGGTATCGGTGGTCTGTCCTTCGTTAAGGCTCGCCTGCCATATTGATATTGACATCCGTGTGGTCTGTCCTAGCAAGACCTTGGTTGTGGAATGGTATTTCTAATCGAAGCTCGAACGCGCTGGCAGGGCGACGCTCACCAGGCTGTGTAGCCGCCGTCGACCAGCAGCGTATGGCCGGTGATCAGCTTCGCAGCGTCGCCGGCCAGGAAGGCGACGGCGCCGACGATGTCTTCCGGTTCGCCGAAGCGGCCGGCGGGGATGCGGGAGAGCAGTGTCTGTCCCCAGCCGGGGCGGTCGAGGGTGGACGCGGTCAACTCGGTGCGCACGAACGTCGGCGCAACGGTGTTGACGCGAATGCCATGGGGTGCCCACTCGATGGCGAGCACCTTGGTGAGCTGATCGAGTCCACCCTTGCTGGCGCAGTACGCGGCGCGTTCTTCGATGCCGACGGTGCCGGCCTGGGATCCGATGTTCACCACCACTGCGCCCGCTCCAGCCGCCACCCAGGTTCGTGCCAGGGCCTGGGTGAGGAAGAAGGTGCCCTTGAGGTTGGTGCCCGTGACCGCGTCCCACTGTTCCTCGGTCACGTCGAGGGCGGGGGATGGGTGGTTGACCCCGGCGTTGTTGATCAGAATGTCGATCCCACCCCCGATGTGATGGGGTAGAGAGTCGACGAACGGTGCGATCGACGCTGTGTTCTGGATGTCGAGGATCAACCCTGGGGTGGCTAGGTCCGACTCGATTCGCGCGGCCCCCGACTCGGTTCGGGAAGTTCCGTACACCGTGGCGCCGAGTTCGGTGAGGGTGCGAGCGACCGCTTGGCCGAGGCCTTTGTTCGCGCCGGTTACCAGCGCGCGTTTGCCGTCCAGTGTGAACGTGACCATGGTCGATCCTTCGGAGTATGCGATGAGTGCAGGTTGGAAGGCGACGCCGGACCCGGGGAGGCACCCACCGGGTCCGGCGTCGCTGCTTGTCAGGGCGCCGCAGAATCCTGCGGCGCCCAGGTCAGCGGTGCTCCGGCGTACTTCGCGGCGCGCACGTCGCCGGATCGGGCGTGCCCTTCGAAGAACTCGACGCGCGCTGCGCGCCCGCACAGCGCGCCGAGCTCGGCGCTCGCTGCGTCGGACGTGACTTCCTGGTATGTGACTGTCTTGAGGTACTTGCCTACCCACAGCCCTCCGGTGTAGCGCGCGGCCCCCCGGGTCGGCAAAGTGTGGTTGGTGCCGATTACCTTGTCGCCGTATGACACGCAGGTCTTCTCCCCGAGGAAGAGGGCACCGTAGTTGTGCATCACGTCGAGGGCTCGACGTGGGGTCTCGGTGAGAATCTGCACGTGCTCGGAGGCGAAGGTGTCTGCCAACGCGTACGCGGCCTCGATGTTCTCGACGATGATGATCTGGCCGTGATCGCGCCACGCCGGGCCGGCGAAGTCGTGGGTCGGCATGTCGGGGAGAATCGTGTCGATGTGCGCGAGCGTGGCCTGGGCCAGGGCTTCGGAGTCGGTGATGAGCACGGCGGGGGAGTCCGGCCCATGCTCGGCTTGGCTCAGCAGGTCCACTGCCACAATGAATGGGTCGGCGTTCGAGTCGGCGACGACCAGGACCTCGGTCGGCCCAGCGAACAGATCGATGCCGACTTCGCCGAACAGTTGCCGCTTGGCTTCGGCGACGAAGGCATTACCGGGTCCGGCGAGCATGTCGACTTTGCGGATCGTCTCCGTGCCCAACGCCATGGCGGCTACGGCCTGGACTCCGCCGAGGAGGTAGATGTCGTCGGCTCCGGCCAGGTGGAACGCGGCAACGGTGGCGGCGGGAATCTCCCCGCGGATGGGCGGGGTACAGGCGGTGATGTGCGGTACCCCAGCCACCTTCGCGGTCACAGTGGTCATGTGTGCGGACGCCACCAGCGGGTAGCGGCCACCCGGTGCGTAGGCACCGGCCGCGGTGACCGGCAGGTTGCGCTGACCCAGGTGTACGCCGGGCGCGGTCTCGACCTCGAAGTCGGTCAGCGAATCCCGTTGGTGTTGTGCGAACACTCGCACGTTCTGCTGCACAGTCTTGATGTCGTTGATGACCTCGGGGGGGACACGAGCAACGATCTCGTCGATCTGCGTGGCGCTCAGCTTGAAGCTTTCCGGCGTCCACCGGTCGAACTTTTCGGAGTACTCGCGGACCGCGTCGTCTCCACGCTCACGAATGTCGGCAATCACGTTCCGGACGGTCTCGAGGACCACTGGATCAGATTGAGTCCCTCGTTGTTCGATGGCTGATTTCAAGTACGTATTCGACATGTCAAGTTCCTATTGGTTTTGTGCGATGAGATAGTCTGGATATCGCATTCGATTGACGGACGAACCTCGATCTACTTAAATCGAGGGGACGTAAAAATATGTGTCGCGCTTTGCGATCAATCTGTCCTGGCTTAACTGAAAAAAATCTGCAAAACGCACTGTCGCATCGATTCCCGATTTCAGGGATCCAACAAAATTTCCTTCTACCGCCGCGCATCGGCCATCTATCATGACTTGGTGGATGTGATGTTCACCTTCAGAAATCTCACGCTCCACTGAGTAGAAATGCCGAAGCATGCCTTTGCCTTGCAGAGGCTCGTAACCTGGTCGCCGGTATATCGTGTCCTCGGCGAACAGCGAGAGAAGATCTTCGAGACGGTTTTCGTCGACCAGTTCGTAGTATCTACGAACCAGAGAATCTATTTCTATATTGCGCATCCACCGTAGAATCGACGGTCCGCTCGCGCTCTCCGAGTGAGCGTCGCCTGAACGGGAACTCGGACGACGCTCACTCATCAGGTGTCTTACGATCGGCCGGGTTCGCGCGGGCAGAGTCGATCCTCTTTCGCGCGAAACGTTGTGCTGCTTGCACGGTGGTGATCCCTGTTTTACGGGCAGTGTCGATTACGGAACCCACCACGGTCGCCAATCGCCTCGAGCGCCAATGTTCTTTCGTCCTGCGACTTCCCGTGGTGGCGGCCGTCGACATCGATGACACCGCCTGCATTGGCCAGGAAGTCTGGTACGTAGGTGATCCCTCTTCGTTGTAGTGTTTCGGCTACATTGTCATCGGTCAGGGCATCGTTCGCGGCACCGGCGACAACGCGGCATTGCAGTCTTTCAGCTGTTGTCGGATCGATTACGCGCGCAATAGCGCAAGGAGCGAATACATCGCATTCGACCTCTGTGACATCCGTATCGAGGAGCGGCTGCGCTTCTAGCTCATGTGCCAGCTGCTCCATCCTCTCCCGATCTGTGTCCATGAGCGACAACCGCGCACCTTCGGCTGCAAGTTGACGTGCCAGGGATTCGCCGACGTGGCCTACGCCTTGGATGAACACGTGGATGCCGGCCAGGCTGTCGGAATCGCGAGTGGCGGCGACAGCAGCTTTGATGGAGTGCAGAACACCAGTGGCGGTAGCGGGTGAGGGATCATCGTCGACCCAGAGAACCTGCGCACCACCTTCGATCATCCATTTGAGATCGTCGGTGGTCGTGCCCATGTCCACGCCGGGCATGTAGGCAGAGCCGGTGCGCGCAATGAACTCGCCGTACCGGCGCATGAAGGCCGGACGGTCGCTCACTGGGTCCCCAGCGAACAGGACCGACTTTGCACCTCCGTAGTTCAGCCCGGCCGCGGCGTTCTTGTATGTCATGGCGCGCGCGAGTCGGCGGGCCTCGGTGATGCCGGCCTCAGGGGTGGGGTATGCCCTGAAGCGAACCCCGCCGAATCCATTGCCCAGAGTCGTGTCGTCGATTGCAATCACGGCTCGCAGCCCGAGTGAGTCGTCACTGCACAAGATCAGCTGTTCGCTGGACCATGTGCCGAAAGACATGGTGGAAATGTCTGCCATTACTTTGCTCCTTCGAAAGGTGGCGGCGCACCGAACTCGACTAATCGGAGTGGTATGCAAATAAATATCTTTATATAGGCATGTTAAGATATTAAACGAGGAATATGCAAGCCCAAGTGCGCCAACTTTATTGGCGAGATTCGAGAGGGATCGACCGAGTCGCACGCCGGTTCGGTCGCGACCGATCGACCTGAAGGTGGTGCGGCTGAGATCGATTTAAGATATTACATCGATATTTGGTCGGCGCTGAAGTGAACCGAGGAGACGAGTAGACGATGGAAAAGCTCCCTGAACTGGTTAAACCGGTCAAGGGCTCGACACTGATGGACCAGGCATACCACCGCCTCAAGAGGGACATCATCGAACTCAGACGCCCTCCGGGGCATCAGTTCACCGAGCACGAAGTAGCGACGGCGTGGGGGCTCAGTAAGACACCGGTCCGGGAGGCGTTGGCGCGACTGCACCGCGATGGTCTGGTTGCGCCGTTTGCACGATCCGGGTACGTGGTCGCACCGGTGACTCTCGAGGATGTAGCGAACCTGTGTGACATGAGGACGTTGTTGCAGGGTGAAGCTGCCGCGCGCTGTGCGCAGGTCGGACTCGCTGCGGAGCGGCGAGATCGCCTGCTGGAACTGTGTTCCGACGAGCAATACGGGCAATTGGCTGGACCGCACATGAGTAAACGCCTCCGTTTCAATTTCGAGTTCGAGTCGATAATCGCCAATGGATCTCGGAACGAGCGGCTCGCAGCCGCGATAGCAAAGATTTTCGATGAAATCGAGCGTATCGCTCGCATTACCGTCCAACTTTCACCCAATATGCCTCCAGGAAGGATTCCGGAACGGAGGGCGATAGTCGATGCAATCGTTGAACGTGATTCCGAATCAGCACGGAACGCAATGCACAGTCGTGCCGAATCGGGAAAACGTGAAATGTTGGACGCGTTGACTATGAGCCGGGAGGTAGCGACAGCCCAGATATCGGTGCCAGCTCCTCGCGCGACATCGACTGACTAGAACCGACTGAGTTCTGTCCATACCGTGACGAGTGCGTAGGTCCTGAGTGGCGGCCCATAGAGTTGGTGGCTCCGCTGGTGGGAGCGAACCCCCACCAGCGGAGAGTCTAAGTTCGTTCTGCGACGGTTAAGGAAGGGTCACCCGAGGTGTGGTCGCCGATCTGTTCGGCTTTGCGACCTACAGTGAGGAGTATGACTATTCCGGCCACCATCACTGCGGCAATGAGCAACAATGCGTAGGTATAGCCGCCGGTCCTGTCCTTGATGAAGCCGGTGAGATATGGTCCGACCAATCCGCTCGTATTGCTCACCGAGTTGATCAATGCAATTCCTGCGGCTGCGGCTGCGCCGCTGAGCGCAATAGCTGGAATGCGCCAGAATTGAGCAAATGCCGAGTAGATGCCAGAGACGCTTACGCATACCGCGACGATGAACAGCGCGCCGTTCTGCGTGAATGTTGCAGAAACAAGGCCGATCACCCCTATTGCCATCGGCACCGTGGTCGAAAATACCGCGGACCGCCTCGTGCCCACTCGCCCCCACACGATCATCGCCACCAGGGCTACAACGTAGGGGATCGCGGCCAGCAGAACACCCGAAACGTTCGCGCTCGATCCGATTGTCTTGTTGAGCGTGTCGATCATGGTGGGCAGGAAGAACGCGAGGGGATAGATCCCGAAAACCACTGCGAAGAAGGCGACGGCGAGTGCCCAAATCCTTCCGCTGGTCAGAGCTTGGCGCATCCCCGTCAAGGCGCCGTGTGCGGAATGCTCACGGTGTTCGGCCTCAAGTGTCTGCGCGATGAAGGCGCGTTCCTCCGGCGCGAGCCACTTGGCGTCCTTGGGTCGACTCGGTAGGAATGCCAATATGACGATGCCCACGAGGACTGTCAGCGCGCCCTCCACGACGAACAACGACCGCCAACCTGAAATACCCATCAGACCTTCGCCCCACTTGAGCAAGGCAGCGGCGATCGGCGCGCCGACGATGTTCGAGATCGGAATCATCAGGAAGAACGTCGACATCGCCCACGCGCGTTGCTTCTTCGGAAACCAAAAGGTCAAATACAGGATAATGCCCGCCGACAGTCCGGCTTCGGCGATACCAAGCAGGATCCGAGCGATGAATAGCTGTGTTGTAGAGTGCACTGCTGCCGTCACGATAGTAACCAGGCCCCAACTGATGACTATCCGAGAGATCCAGATCCGTGCGCCGAAGCGTTCCAGCATCATGTTGCTGGGAACTTCCATCAGAATGTAACCGATGAAGAAGAGGCTGCCCGCTAGTCCTAATGCTGCGGAGGTCAGGCCGAGGTCTGCAGATAACGGTTTTGCGATGTAACCGAGATTTGCCCGATCGATGTAACTGACTACGAATGCCAATCCGATCAAAGGCATGATTCTGAAACTGATTTTGCGCCACATGCGACGCTCGTCTTGTGCGTCGAGATGGTGAGGAACCTTGCCATCAGTCATGGCGGAGGCCTTTCGGAAGTGTGTTGTGGATGGGGAACAGAGCTATGTCTGCCGGGCACGGTTGGTTTCAGCGATGAGAATTTTCGAAGTTCCCTCTTGCATCTCGATCGCTACGCCGTAGTCGCGTAGAGCGCCTTCGACAGTGACTTTTCCTTCCAGGACGTCCTCGAGTACGAGTTCGGGGTCGCGGTCGTACGGTCGCCCGTATCCGCCGCCGGCAGCCGTGATGTGGCGGTGGGTGGTGCCCTCTTCGATCACTAGGAACGGTTTGGTGTCGAGGATCTGTTCGCGCTCGGTATCACGGTTGAGCAGGTTCATCGAAGGGGTGCCTTCGCAGCCGCCGTGCAGACCGTACGGCCGTGATGTTCGGCGATCGGAGCGGATCTGCATGGTTGCTTCGGCACAAAGAAGAGTCATGTCGCGAACGAGCGAAAGCCCGCCACGGTACTTGCCGGCACCCGCCGAATCGGGGACGAACCCATAGCCGTCGATCCGCACATGACCCGAGGACTCGACTTCTTCCACGGGAATGTTTGCCATGTTGGCACCGAGCGGACTAATCCCGTCGTTGCCGTCACCCGATCGGGTGGCGCCCCAGGATCCCATCATGAAGTCCCACACGACGACTTGCGACCCGTCGGCTTCCGTGATGCCCAGTGCGATGGATCCTGGGCCACCGTCGCCGGCGGCCGGGACATGATCGGGAAGAGCAGGCGCAAGGGCGCCGAGTACGAGGTCGATGATGCGGTAGGCAACCAGACCGCGCGCGCCCCGGGCGGCGGGACGTTGACCGTTGAGAATCGAGGCATCCGGAATTGTGAAAGTGAAGGGTCGGTAGAAACCGCTGTTGGCAGGCACGTTAGAGCCCAATGCGCCTTGAAGCGATGCGTAGGATGCGGACCGGGTGAAGGACGAGGTTGCATTCAGTGCGGAGGCAACTTGGGGTGAGGATCCAGTGAAATCGAAGTGGATGTCGGTGCCGGCGATCGTAATCTCAACCTTGAACGGGATCGGTCCGGAGCCGAGTCCGTCCTCATCGATTTGATCTTCGAATTTGTACGTTCCGTCGGGAGCCTGTTGCAACGCTGTACGGACCAGCGCCTCGGAGTAATCGAGAAGTTCGTCGACCAGCGCACAGTACTCGTCGATACCGTATCGCGCTGCGAGCTCCTTCATGCCGGCACCGCCGGCATGGCACGCTGCGAGTTGAGACTCTAGATCCCCGCGGAGCATCGACGGTTCGCGAACATTCCGCAGAATGATGCTGTAGAAGGTTTCGTTGACTTCACCCGCCGAAATGAGACGTGAGGGCGGGATTTGTATGCCTTCTCCGAAGATGCTGGTCGACTGTGACGCCATCGATCCGGCGGACCACCCACCGACATCACTGTGATTGACTACCGTCACTACGTAGCCCAGCAGTTGGGCCTCGTAGAACACCGGTGCGATGATGAAGATGTCAGGCAGGTGCATTCCGCCCAGGCTCGGGTCGTTCAAAATGTAGACGTCGCCATCCTGGATTTGATCACCGAATGCGTCGAGCACCGCGTCCATTGCATCTGGAATCGACCCGAGGTGCACCGGGCAGGTGTTGGCTTGCGCGATCGTTCGACCGGCGGCGTCACACAGTGCGGCGGAGAAGTCCATGCTGGACGCAACGATCTGAGAGTGCGCGGTCCGGAGGATGGTGATGGCGAGCTCGTCGGCGAGCCCGGACACGGCGTTGTTAAAGACCTCGAAGGTCGCCGCATCTCGAAGAATTTTAGTGGTCATTGTGCTTCCTCGTTACTGTTCCAGCTGATCACGATGTTGTTGAACTTGTCCAGACGTGCCGATGCACCGGGGGGGACGAGGGTCGTAGAGTCCATGTCTTCGACGACCAGAGGGCCATCCATTGGTTCTGTGGTCAGGTGGGTCCGCCGAATAATCGGTGTATCGATGTCCGATTCGAAACGACACACGCGTGACTTTGGCGCATCACTTTCTGTCAGCGGAATCGCCAGCGCCTGATCAATACTGACGGGGTTGGTTATGGAGCCGCGTACCCGCAGATTGACGATTTCGATGAGTTCATCGCCGCTGGAGCGGCCGTACGTCTTGAGGTGTTCTGCATGAAAGCGAGCGAACGTGGCAGCGATGAGATCGTCGTCGATTGACCCGTCGGGCATTGGGATCCTCAACTCGAAACGCTGCCCCTTGTATCGCATGTCGAGAAGGCGTTCGACGGTAACGCTGGTCGCCTCGGATTTGCTGAGGCGGTCGAGGACCTCCGACCCCAAATACTCGAACTGCTCTGCAAGCGCGACGATGTTCCGCAAGCTCGCGGTGTACGGGGCGACGACCTGGTATTCCGTGTCAGCAACCAGAAGTCCGAGACTGCTGAACACGCCGGTGTGCACCGGAACGATGACGGTTTCGATCCCTAATTCCCGCGCAAGGGCGGCACCATAGAGGGGCCCTGCGCCTCCGAACGCAACCATCACCGAGTCTCGCGGATCACGACCGCGTTCGCTCGTGACGGCCTTGACCGCCGAGGTCATGTTCGACACGGCGATCTGATATGCGCCTCTGGCTGTGTCGCCAGCATCTTTGCTCACCTGATCGGCGACCTGAGCGAGCGCCTTGACCGCCAGTTCGGGAGCGATCTGCACGCGTCCACCTGCAATGGATTCAGGGTTGAGGTAACCGAGCACCACATTCGCGTCAGTAAGAGTGGGGCGTTCGCCGCCCTGCCCGTAACACGCGGGTCCTGGACGCGATCCCGCACTTTGCGGACCTACGTGCATTGCCCCTGCAGAATCGACATTGATGATACTGCCGCCCCCGGCACCGACCTCGGCGATGTCGATCGACGGAACGCGGATCGTGTACCCGGCTCCCTTGCCCATGCTGCGGGTGATGTTCATTCCCCCGCCGACTTCGTAGTCGCTGGCCACGAAGGGACGACCATTTTCGATAAGCGAAGCTTTCGCTGTCGTACCGCCCATGTCGAAGGCTACGACGTTGTCCAGTCCCAGAAGTTGCGCCAACTTCTGGACTGCGATGACGCCGGCCGCAGGTCCCGATTCGATGATCTGTACGGGTTTCTCGGCGACAGACTGCGCGTCGAGCAGTCCCCCCGACGACTGCATGATCGAAAACGGAGCGTCGATCTGATGGTCGTGGAGGTTGCGGCTGAGCTCCGTGACGTACGAATGAACTACCGGGCCGACGTACGAGTTGACCGCGGCGGTACTGGTTCGCTCGAATTCGCCTTGTTCCGGCGAAATATCAACGGATGCAGTGACATACACCGAAGGAAGGAGCTCTCGGAGCTTGTTGGCGACAAGCCGTTCTTCCTCAGGGAGGATGTGGGAGTTGATGAGGCAGACCGCCACGGCTTCAATTCCGTCGTCGACGAGTTGCTGGGCGAGGGCTTCGAGCTCGAATGTGTCAACTGCGGTGAGTACTGTCCCGTCCGAAGCGATTCGCTGCTCAAGCTCATGGCGGTCGCGTCGTCTGACGAGTGGTACGGGCTTCTTCCACGACAGGTCGTATAGAAGGGGGCGTCGCAGTCGACCGATTTCCAGAACATCCTTGAACCCCTTGGTTGTGACCACCGCGGTCTTGGCGCCCTGGCGTTCGAGGATTGCGTTGGTGGCAACCGTCGTCGCATGCAGCACACCTTCCACGTCTCCTGGCAGTGCACCGGCTTCCGACAAAGCATCGAGGGCTCCGTCGATTACGCCAGTACCGAAGTCAGGAGGGGTCGACAGCACTTTTACCGGAACGACGTTTGCATGCGGCCCCAAAGCTATTACGTCAGTGAATGTTCCACCGATGTCTGCGGCGATCAGCCACCCATGGTGACTTTCTCCTGAGGTGACGGTTTTCGGCAATGTCATCAATCTTCCTAACTGAATTTTGGGTGATCGCATTGAGTTCGGGAGTGAGCCAGTTCAAACTGGCGATGGGGAAAATGAGGGTATGAGACGTTCTTTTGACTGATTTGTGGTCGGGGAAGCGGTGCCGGGTCTGCCGTCGCTGATTGCAGCGTTTATCCGGTCGGGAGAAGCCTGAAACGCTCCGCCGCTCGCAGAATGTTCTCCGCGGTTCCTCCGTACAGAATGCGCGCGTAATGGGAGTCCACGCCCGCAAACCGATCGCCTGCCGATGCCGGCACGCCGATGTCGAGCAGAGCGTCTTCGAGTAAACGACCGCTGAGCCCAGTCCTCGAAAAATCGACGTAACAGAAGATGCCAGCTGCTGGGGTGACCGCGTCGAATCCCGCTGTGCGGCTGGCGTCGAGAAGGAGATCGCGGCGATTGCAAAAAGTGTCGAACTCGACGTCGAGCCAGTCTCGGGGGCCGACGAGCGCCGCATGCACCGCGATTTGTGGAATGTCGCCAACATTGATCGAGTCGCATTCGAAGGCGCGGTGGACTACTTCGAGTAGATCTGCGGGTGCGTGCACATACCCGACGCGCCAACTCGAGAACGCATAGTTCTTACTGAAGCTGGTGATCGTGATCAAACGGTCGTACGTTTCGCGCAGGGTCATTTGAGGCGTGTAGCTGACCCCGTCGTGTACGTAGAACTCGTAGGACTCATCCGAAAAGACGTACAGATTATGAAGTTTGGCGAACTCCAGCACCGCAGCCAGCTCACCCCGGGTCGGTACGTTCCCGGTCGGATTGTTCGGATTGCACAGGATGATCGCTTTCGTAGCCGGCGTGACCTCCGACGCCATAGCCTCCAGTGGTAGCGCCCACCCATCGGAGGCACGTGCCTGTACATATCGGGGATGTGCTCCGGCCATTCTGACGAGCGCATCGAAGAAGTATGTCGGTGCGGGAATGAGGACCTCGTCTCCTGGAGCAAGTAGGGCGCGCAGAGCAATGCTCATGCCGTGCTGTGCACCGTGAGTGACGAGCAACTCCGTATCCGGATTTGCGGACAATCCGAAATTCGTGTCGAGATGGTCCGCGATCGCGGATTTGAGCATCCTCGACCCGCGTGTTTGTCGGGGAAATACGTCGCCGGCGAATCGTGCCACCGCGTCCACTACATGTGCTGGCATCGGGAGCATGGGAACTCCCTGCATGGGCACCATGTCGGCCCCGGCGTTTTGGCGGGCTGCGGTGCGCTCCCATAGTTCGAGAGTAGGCAGTCGGTCGTACATGTGTCCCTCCTCAGATCGGTGAGCGAAGTATGGGTGGGAGGCCATGCCCACCGAAAGAAAGAAATATTTATGGCCTGATGTTGAGATCTTACGATTGCGTTTCGGTGGGCCGGCCCTCTCCCGGAGGTTCGAGTGTTCGACCAAAGCGAATGTAGGGACATCGACGGTCGCCTCCATCCCATCTTGGGTCCGGCAATTGTGTGTTGCCGTGCAGCGCCTTGTCATTCCCGTTTTGTGCGTGTGGCCGGGGCCGGCAGCTCGTGGCCGATTTTTCAATCGTTGTGCGCTGTGTCACGAAACTTTAGAGGTATCTTAGGATACCGTCAAGCTCCCGTTAATATATTTACTCCGCTGCAACATATTTCGCGTTCCACATGGTGACGATTGGCGTGACCTCGACTTCTCCACGTTCCGGGCACGCCGGGAACGGAACGTGTGCTCGAAGCCAGCGCAGGCAGCAGGCTTCTCGGGTCACCCCGCAGACGGGAGTTTTACTACGTGAACCTTTTCTGTGTCGAGTCAGAGGGCTCGAACTCAGGGAAAAGCGGCGCTTGACGTAGGTGTCTTCGCGCTCGGCTGTGGCCGCTTCTTCGGGGTCTGCGCGTACACCACGACGAAGCGAGCAAGTCCTCGGCTCAGGCAAATGTCGAAAGTGTGTGGCACACCGCTAAACGTGTACGCCCGATGAGAAGGGGAATACGAGACTCGTCCTCATCTCCGCAATTGCGGTTTGGCGCTCACGAGCCAAGGAGAGCTATCGGGGCACGCAGTCGGTGTCGACGGTGGCCAGGGTGAGGGGAACTCGTATCTCGACCGAGGTCACTTCTGAACTGGTAGTGAGGGCCTGCAGGATTTCTCGCCGCGCAGACTGTGCACGGACTTTCATCGCTGCTCGTGCTGCCTCGGCGTCCCGGTTGACGATGGCATCGACGATCGCCTGACGCTCTTCAATCCTTAAGGGGGGCATTTCCGGATCGAGCATGACCGCGAGCCTGCCGATGCGTTCGATCTCGTCGAAGACATCGATGATGCTTGCCGCGAGTCGATCGTTGCCGCACCCGTTGGCGATAATGGCCTCGAACTCGTAGTTTGCCCGCAGTCTCTCGTCGAGGTGGGGGCCGCCGAGTTGTCCGTACCCGTCGTCGACGCACAACTCGACCAGCCGGGTTCGGTCTTTCTCGGACAATCCCTTGGCGGCGGTGAGCGCCGCAGCCTCGGTCTGGAGGAGTGTGCGCATATCGCACAGGTCGGCGACGTCGCTGAGTGTGACCGACGAGACGACATACCCGGCCCGACGGATAGGGACGACCAAACCGTCGCGATGGAGCCGCGCCAAGGCTTCGCGCACGGGAGTCTTACTCAGTCCCCATGCCGCGGCGACCTGCTGTTCGGTGAACTGTTCGCCGGGCTTACGCTCGAGTTCGATGATTTCTCGCTTGAGTCGCTGGTATGCCTGCTCCATGAGGTTCGACCCGTCGTGAGCAGCCTGGATCAAGGCCGGTTCGAACTTCATATCGTCTCCTCCGCTCACAGCCAGGTGCCGTTAACATCCTAGATGGTTGATTCCTTGAACCGAGGTCAGTGGTCGTAGGCGATCGAAGATCGTTAGGCAAGGTTGCCGATGTTCCAACCGTGCCAGATCCGCAGCGTTGCCATCGCGAGCAGTCGTTGGGCTGCGGGTAGCACTCGTTGGGCGAATGCGGGCAAGGCCCCGGAGACGGTGTGACCGCCCCGTTTCTCGAGGCCGAGTTGCCCTTTCAACGTCGGTTCACCGACTTGATCCATTGCCTCGGTGGCGAACGCCTTGTCCGAGAAGCCGTTGCCAGTGAACAACCCGCACGGACCGGATCAGGTGGTGCTCGCGCGTGAACCCGCGCCGACCTCACGTCCACCGATCTTCGGATTCGCCAACGCCTACATGACCGGCATCGCGTCCCCGGCGTGCCGACCAGATCTGAAGCTTCATCGTTGCCCGCGACATCCGCTCCAATGTTCCCCATGACATCGCGCACGGAACCGGGGTGTCGTTGGTGATCCACTGGTCGTTCCACCACGACAGTGACAATTGCGCCAGGACCCGAATCATGTTGACCGACAACTCGTGCCACCATGAGTCGCTTGCGGTAGCTCGATCGGGCAGGTGCGGGAACATTGCGCGCACCACTGTGCTGGTGCGTGGGTGGCGAATCCGCCGGCGTTCGCAGTCGAACCGAGCAGAACCTGCGCGACAGCGGGGGCAGTTCGGTATCGGACAGTAACGGACCGTTGGCTGCGCCCCCGCGCGGGATGGAAAGATGTGATCAGGTAGTCGTCCCTACCAGTCCGTCAGCGGCAGTCTTCCAATGAACCCACCGTGTAGGGAGTTCGACCTGCCGTTTAATATCCTAAAGATGTCTTGAAAAGATCTTAAAGTGCCTCTACAGTCAGGATACAGGCAGAAGTGAACGGTCGGAGATCTGCATCGGTGCAGCTCAACCGCAGCGCCCTACATCGATCGAACACAGCCACTGTCCCCTCGCCTCTGGAGACTGGGTTCCATCGCCGACACGCATGCTACCGAGACAATGGCGCAGCGGGCACGACCACTAATCACTCCAATGAAAGGCCCAGTCGTGATCAATGGCGATGCTGGCGTCACACTCGATGACGAATCCGAGCGGCGAATGTGGTGCACGATTTGCTATGCGAATCCTTCCGCTGGTCGGTGTTGCGTTCATCGTCAGGTACATCGACTAGGCCCTCGGGTGCATCGCCCCGGCGATGTGCGCAGACCTGAGCATCACCTCCGCTCCGATCTGACGAGCGACTGGACTTTTCTTCATCGAATACATCCTCGTCGAAGTGCCCACCAACTTGATGCTGCTGCAAGGCTTCGGGGCTCGACTGTGGATTCAACACACCTTCTACCGCCGGGTGACCCCTGTCGGCCCACGCCTCCAAGAGTTTTCGGGGCCAGCCATGTCCTAACGATCACATCAGTTACCAACAACGTATTAGCCTTGAGCTAGCTCGTCTGAATTCAACTCTCAGCGCGGTCGCGGCGGGCACCTCGTCGATACCGAACGCGGAAATCTCGGAAACCATGTCCGACTTCATTCCCGACAAAACACAACGCCACATCCCACGGATCCAATCGGACCTGGACGCGGCCGGCTTCGACGACGCAGAGGAAATCGCGCACGGCGGTTTCGGTGCCGTCTATCGATGCCGTCAGCCGCACCTTGAACGGACCGTCGCGGTCAAGGTACTCACCACCGATCTCGATCAGGCGAACTGTGACCGTTTCCTTCGCGAACAACGCATCATGGGGCGCTTGACGGGTCACCCCAACATCGTCAACGTCCTCGAATCCGGCGTCACCGATGCGGGCCGACCGTTCATCGTCATGCCGTACCTGTCGCAGAGCTCACTCGAATCCCACATACGGCGCGACGGTCCACTTCCGTGGACCGAGGTCATTTGCCTCGGCATAAACATGGCCTCGGCCCTGGAGACGGCGCACCAGTGTGGCATCCTCCACCGCGACGTCAAACCCGGCAACATCCTCTTCACCGATTACGGCGGACAGCAACTCAGCGACTTCGGAATCTCACACCTCACGGGTGGGTTCGAAACGGGCGCCGGCACCCTCACCGGGTCACCGGCCTTCACCGCCCCGGAGATCCTGCTGGGTAAGCCTGCCTCAATCGCTGCGGATATCTACAGCCTCGGTGCCACACTTTTCTGCGCGCTGACCGGCCATGCCCCCTTCGAACGCCACAGCGGTGAGAAGGTGATCGCCCAGTTCGTCCGTATCACGACTGATCCGATCCCACAGCTGGCCGGGCTTGGCATCCCCGACGACGTGTGCGCGGTAGTGGAGAGAGCGATGTCAGCGAACCCTGCCGATCGCCCGCAGACCGCAGCCGATTTAGGTATCACGCTCCAGCACACGCAGCGCCAACACGGATATCCTGTCGACGAAATGGCGTTGCATACTGCGCACACCGGCCACGCTGTGCCAGCCGAGGAGCCGATCGCAAACGGTGCCGCCCCAATCCGACCTCGCTCCTCCTCCATCGAGGTACCGGCATCACCCAACACTGATCCGACACCCCCTGTGGTCGGGAACGTTCCCGGGAATCTCTCGGTAGAACTCACCAGCTTCGTCGGTCGCCGTCAGGAAATCGCCGAGGCACGCAAGCTGCTCACCAGCGCTCGCCTGCTGACGTTGACCGGTATCGGGGGTGTCGGAAAGTCCAGGCTCGCGCGACGCATCGCAATAGACGTTCGCCGCGTGTACGACGACGCCGTCTGGCTCGTCGAACTCGGGAACCTGCACGACCCGGACATGCTCGCCGAGGTCGTGGCCACGTCATTGCGCCTGCGCACGGACACCGGACTATCCGTCGGAGACATCCTCACTCAGTACCTTGCTTCGCGCAGACTGCTTCTCGTGCTCGACAACTGCGAGCAGATCATCAGCGCAGTCGCGAGACTCACTGAGACGCTGCTTCGAGCGTGCCCGGATGTGCGGATCCTGGCCACCAGCCGTGAGCCGATCGGTATTCAGGGCGAGGTCGCACTGAGGGTGCCACCATTGGGGATTCCGGACGTCGACACGGAGACGTCCTTACGCGGGCTTCCCCAATACGACGCGGTACAACTATTCGCGGACCGAGCGGCCGCCGCTATGCCCACCTTCGAGATCAGTGACGACAACTGCGTGACCGTGACCCGCATCTGTCAGCGCCTCGACGGGCTCCCACTACCCATCGAACTCGCGGCAGTCCGGCTGCGCGCCATTTCCGCCGAGCAAATTCTCGAGAGGTTGACCGACCGTTACCAGCTCCTGACCTCGGGAGGTCGTAACGCACCGACCCGGCAGCAGACCCTGCGGCTCTGCATCGACTGGAGTTATGACCTTTGCACACCACAGGAACGAACACTGTGGAGCCGAATGTCCGTATTCGCGGGCAGCTTCGAACTGGACGCGGCCGAGGCGATTTGCGGGTGGGACTTCTCGCCGCAGCTGCTGCTCGACTTGGTGTTTTCGTTGGTCGACAAGTCCATCATCATCCGTGAGGACGCCGGGACGGTCGTGCGTTATCGGCAACTTGACACACTTCGCGAATATGGTCGAGACAAACTCCGTGGACAGCCAGAGCGAGAAGCGCTTCGCCGCCGTCACTGCGACTGGTACTCGCAACTGGCAACGCGAGCGGAAAACGATTGGCTTAGCTCCCATCAGGCGACGTGGATCGCGCGCCTGGACCGCGAACAGGCGAATCTGCGGGACATGCTCGAGTATTGCCTCTCCGACGCTTCGGGGACTCCAGGGGTCGAGACGGGCCGAAGTAGCGGACTGCGAACGGCAGCTGCGCTATCGGTGTTCTGGCTCGCCCGCGGACAATTCAGTGAGGGCGAACGCTGGCTCACCCGCCTCCTCGCGCAGCCGAGAGCGGAATCCTCACACGAGCGGGCAGCCGCGCTGTATTCCGCATGCATGTTCGCCGCCGCGCAAGGGCTGACGGCTGCAGCGCAGGATCGGTTTGCCGAACTCAGTGTCATCGCCGACGAGCTCAACAGCCCAGCACTGCAGGCCCTGTCCACGCATGCCTCCGGATACCTCGCGCTCTCTTGCGGCAGGCCCGCCGACGCGATCGGAGACTTCGAAGACGCTGTCACAATCTTCGAAGAGGAAGGAAACCTGCTCCGCCAAGTCGGAAGCCTGTTCGGGCTGGCGCTCGCCTGCGGACTTACCGGCGACGAATCCCGCGCTGTTCGCTGCCACGAACGCATAATCGCGATAACCGAACCATTGGGTGAGTCGATCTACCGGTCGTACTCACGGTGGGCGTGTGGGCTCGCGGTGTGGTTGCAAGGCGACCCGGAGCGGGCTGTGCAATTGATCCAACAGGGGCTGCGATTGACGCGTCTCGTCGATGACCCACGCGGGTCCGCATGGTGCTTTCAGACGCTGGCGTGGATTGCCGCCGAGCGGCGCGATGGCAGGCGCGCCGGAGTGCTCTTGGGTGCTGCGGAAACGCTCTGGCAGGCGATGGGAATTCCCACGATGCAGTTTCCGAACCTGGAGCGTTACCAGCAAGACTGCAAGCGACGCGTCCAATCTCTACTCGGCAGCAAGGGATTCGAAAGTGAGTCAGCACGTGGCCGGTCACTCAGACCCGATGAAGCCATCGCCTTCGCGCTCGACGAGAAGATCGAACCACCCCCTCAGAAGGACGGTCCGGGCATAAGTCTGACACGTCGTGAATGGCAAGTGGCCCGGTTGGTCGCCGAGGGAATGACGAACAGAGCCATCGCCGACAGGCTGGTGATCTCACCCCGAACCGCGCAGGGACACGTCGAGCATGTCCTGGTCAAACTCGGCTTCACCTCACGAGCGCAAATCGCAGCCTGGATCGTCGAGCGCAAGCAAGCCCCTCGCCCCTGACCAGGTCGGAAAGCTCGCGCGTGAGCTGCTGATCTCGTCGACCAACTGGTCAACCGTCTCCTTGATCATATGGGTGAGGGTTTCGGTGACGTCGATACAGAAACTGGCACTAACGGTAACCTCGCCGTGCTCGTCGAGGATGCTGCCGCCGACTACGACCCTGATCTCGTCATGCCTTGGTGTTGATGATGCGGCACGGGGCGTCGAGAGGGGTGCCGGCCGCTACCAACGGACCGAAGTCGCAGCACCCGATGCAACGGCCACCGATCCAAAATCGGCTCCACAACCAGCGGAGATGTGGAGGTGCAGATTCCGAAGCTGGAGTCGGGATCGTTCTTTCCCTCGCTGCCCGACGTCCTGGCGTTCACTGCGTTCCCCAAAGCCCATTGGCAGAAGATCGGGTCGAACAATCCGATCGAACGACTCAACAAGGAGATCGAACGCAGAGCCGGCGTCGTGGAAATCTTCCCCAATCCTGCCGCGTTCCGAGATTGGCGACCGCGGTCGTCATCGAAGCTCACGACGAGTGGCAGGTCACCTGCAGCTATGTCTCGGTGTTCAGCACAGACGAACTCAGAAAGGTCATCGCAGACAAAGTCCGCGCAGCAGCCACGGCTGAATCTTCGACCAAATCACACCAAATCGCCTAACAGTCAACATGACTCGTCGATCACAACCCTAGGCACTCAACCTGATCCGAAGTCCATGCACGAATCCGTTCGCTTGAACGTGAACTGGGATACTCCTCCGAAAGTGCCTTCAGTGCGGCGTTCAAGCGACATGTCGGTGAGGCCCCGTTGAGCTGTCGTTCTCGGATCCGCGCCATCCCCGAAGGAAGGGTCGGGGCGTGACGAGGCCAGGTTGATGCGGTGGTGTCGGAGCGTCACCAGTTGCGTTTGTATTCGGCAGGTTCCGCGTCGAACGAGTCGCTCATAGCTGGATAGCCTTGGCGCGCACATTCGCTAGGGCGTCGTCCAGCGCCCGACCGAAGAAAGAGTGCCCCAGACCGGGAAGTTCGTGCAGCGTGGAGCGCGGCAGTCGGTACGCGATGCCCCGGGCCATAGTGATTGAGCAAGTATTGTCCTCGGTGCCATGCCATAAATCTGTCGGCGCTCCGATGCCCTCGAGGTCGAAGCCCCACGGAACCCCGATTGCGCGAAGTTCGTCACACACCGCGCCGATACTGCTGTAGGCCTCACCGTATCCGTCCAGAATGAACTGAAGTTCGGGGCTGGTGAGGGCCTCGCGCTCTGTCGGCGTTGCCTTGGCTGCGGCATGCTTGACCATACGTTCTGCGTGTGCTCGGGTGCCTGTGAGGATTTTCATCAGACTGACGACCACGCCCATGAACCCCGGTGCGTGCTGCGACACCATCGTCATGATCTTCATCGGGCCGGCGAGCTCTGGGCGAACCCAAGTCTCGGTGGCCGGTCCGAAGCTGGAGATCAGTGTCAATGTGGAAACTCGTGATCCAAGGATGTGTGCGGCGGCGAGCGCGTGGGGCCCACCGCCTGATTGCCCGGCTAGGGCGACGCGCTCCAGTTCTAGCGAATCCGCTAGGGCGGCAACATCTTGGCCGTAGCGCACCAGTGACCGGTTGCGGTCGCGGGTGGATTGGCCGTACCCGGGCTTGTCGATACTGATGAGCTTGACGCCGTTACGTGCGGCAGCGGAAGCGAATGCGAGCCCCCCGGTCGCACTCGAAGGCGTGCCGATGGTGAACAGCAATGGCACACCGTCGGGATCTCCTGCTTCGATGTAGGACAGTGTTCGGCCGTCAGGAAGCGTGGTGGTCTGTCGAGGGAGGATTCTGGTCATGGTCTCTCCTGGAAAGTTCAAGTGCCACGTTTCGAGGTGGCGTACGGGATTTGCAACATTGCGATACAGGATTGATTTCTTAGTTTAGTTCCATTGCCCCGCTAAGGATCTGGTGCCTCCTCCGGCGTGAGACTTGTGCCGAAATAGCTGTTTGCTATGACGTCGGGCGTGTTTCGCACCTCTGTGGCCGTCCCGGTAAACACGATGCGCCCCTGTTGGAGGATCACGCATCGATCCGCGATCGTCAGTGCCGCATGAACGTGTTGTTCGACAAGAAGTACCGCCACGCCTGAGCTCGCGATCTGTTGTACGACGGGAAGGATGTCGTTCACGACGACAGGCGCCAATCCGAGAGTCAACTCGTCAATGACCAAGACTTTGGGCTTTTGCGCCAGGGCACAGGCCCTATCGTGCAAGGCTGGTTGATCAGTAGAATCGGAAGTGTTGGCAGCCCGACCAAATTGAGGGACCATCCATCGTGCCGCGAGACAATGAGGGTTGCACCATCGACCGAGGCCTCACCACTTCCTGATACTCGCGACACCACTGTCTATTTCTGCCGTGGAACTGAGCCCGAGGAGTTGCAGAGTGCGCACGTAGTCCTCGCGGAACAGGGCCAACATTCGGTCGACTCCCTTCTGCCCGCCCGCCATGAGGCCGTAGAGGTAGGCACGTCCTACGAAGCTGGCGTCGGCCCCGAGGGCGACCGCGGCGGCAAGATCGGATCCGCTGCGCACGCCGCCATCGAGGTAAACCCCAGTCTTATCGCCGACCGCGGTGCGGATACCTGGCAAGAGCTCCAATGGAGCGGGAGTGCGGTCGAGCTGGCGGCCGCCGTGGTTGGACACAACGATCCCGTCGACACCCAAGGCGGCGAGTTCCTTTGCGTCGCCGGTGTCTTGGATGCCTTTGATGAGAAGCCTTCCCTCCCATCGGTCTCGGACCCATTCGATGTCGCGGAAGGTGATATTCGGATCGAACAGGGTGCGGACGATACCGGCGAGATCATCGGAGGCTCCGCCGGCCGCGGCGAAGTTCAAGGGCTCGGACATCACGAACCTGCTCCACCAACGTGGATGACGCACTGCCTGTAGCGCGCTGCCCCAACGCAACGAAGGTGGGATGGTCATGCCATGACGGACATCGCGAAGACGCGCTCCGGCAACCGGGGTGTCTACCGTCAGGACGAGGACGTCCATTCCAGCCGCACGTGCGAGTTCGAGCCGTTCGTTGTTGAGTGCACGGTCGCGAACGACATAGAGCTGGAACCAGTTCCAGCCAGCGGGTGCGGCGGCAGCGATGCCCGCTGCTGTCGTCGACCCCATGGTGGAGAGGACATACGGCACTCCGGCTTCCTGCGCTGCCTTGGCGACGGCGGCTTCTCCTTCGTGGTGCATCATGCGCGTGAAACCGGTGGGTCCCAGTACGAGTGGCAGCGATACTTCGCGTCCGAAAATCTCTGTCGCGGCCGAAACTTCGCTGACGTCTTGAAGTGCTCGCGGATGGTATTCGACTCGGTCGAACGCAGTGACCGATGTTTTCAGTGACCGTTCCTCTTCGGCTCCACCGTCCACATAGTCGAAAATCATTCGGGGCGCGCGGCGACGAGCAAGACGACGAAGGTCATCGAGGTTGGTCGCGCGCGCCAACCGCCGCTCGAGGGTAGGCAGCGTGGGCATCGCTGGAATGTACTCGCTGAGGCTTTCGAGCCGTGTGCGGAGCCGTGGTGTAGTCATGCAGTGACAGTAGGGTTCGAATACAACCGAATTTATTGCTTGGAACTACATTTAGGGCGATGCTGGCTTGTGCAGCCGCACAATGGCTTTTTCGAAAACTGTCCAAGGAAGCAAGGAGCGAAACAGGTGGCCCTCACTGTCGCTGATGTATCCGCTCGGCTCGGGTCCGTTTTGGTCGTAGACCAGATCGGGCGGCTCGATGCGGTTGTCATAGGTACCTTGGTGACTGATCCGGAATATCCGATCTCACCGACTGAAGGGGCGCTGATCGTAGCGCCCGGCTTTCGAGCGCACAGCGCAGCCTTCCGTGACTTGATGCGGACAGCGATCGCTGCACGGTCCGCGGCAATACTGCTGAAAGGGCCACTTCCCGTCCACTTTGGCAGCGATGATATCGCTGTAATCGGCGTCGACTCGCGGACGGACTGGGGACAGTTGCTCGGCCTCATCCGAGCCGCATCCGAAACATCAAGGGTTACAGACTATTCGGAGGACTCTCTGTTCGGACTTGCCGACGCCATCGCCGCGTCGTGTGGCGGCCCCGTCGTCCTCCACGATCCAGCATGGCAGCTGTTGGCATATTCGGGCGGAGCTCCGATGGACGAAGTGCGCAATGAGAGTATTCTCGGAAGGCGAGCGCCCGCCGCACCCCTTGCCGAGCTGGGGTCGATCGGGCTACTGGACTCACTTGAGCGGGGCGATGTGATCGCGTTCCAAGACAACGAGATCGCCGGTATGTCGCGACGATACGCCGTGGCGGTCCAAGCGGGCACCGAACTCCTTGCCACGATCTGGCTACAGCCAGACGGAGAGGCTTCGCACAGGGAGATCGAGGTACGTCTTCGCAAGGCAGCCGACAACGCCGCCCTCCCACTGCTCCGGCACGCAGCAGCTGGACTGGGCGGCGCAAGTTCGGGCGATGCCGCGTTCAGCGCCCTGCTCGCGGGTAAGCAGACCGAACGAATCGTGGCTGAGCGACTGGGCGTGGAGTTAGATGCCGGATTCGTCCTGTGTGCCATGCGCCCCACGACCGCAGACGAGCGTGACCGTGCCGCCACGGCCAGACGTCTCCGCGCGTTAGCCCGCAGTTACTGCGACGCCTTTCGCGTGCGCGCCCAGCTGGCTGTCGGACCGGACACGACTTACCTGGTTTTTCCCGCAGCTGACCAGGAACAGCGCCAGAGTGCGGTACGCATCGTGAGTGACATTCACGGGCGACTCCAGTCAACGGCTCCGCACCGTGCATTAGTCAGCTCCACTTACCATTCGCTCACCGAGACCAGAGCGGTGAGCCTGAATATCAATGAGTTGCTTGAGCTCGCCGAGCGGCGGGGTTGGACCGGGCTCACCGACAGTGAGCACCTCCAAGCCAGCTGGCGGCTCGAGCAGTTCCGCGAAGTGGCTCTTGCACACCCTGCTCTGTTGTCAGGTCCCATCTCTCGACTTTCTGCGCAGGATCGTGCGCACCAAACGCATCTGGTCGATACCTTGCGCACCTACTTCGACTGCGTTGGGGACATGAAAATCGCGAGCCAAAAGCTCGGTCTACACGTCAACACCGTCAGATACCGGATCAACAAGGCTCAGGAAATAGGACGTTTCAGCCTGGATGATCCTGACGACCGTCTGCTCGCCGAGCTACAGGTGCGGCTGGTTACTTGATAGCGGCGAGCAGCAGTTCTCACGAAGTCATGTCGCGAACAAGTTGCACGAGAGTGCGGACCGCGACACCTGTTCCACCGGAGGGAATTTCGTCGTAGGCGGAGCCGTTGTTGAACGAGGGCCCGGCGATATCGAGGTGCGCCCAAGGCACCTCACCGACGAACTCACGCAGAAACGCCGCAGCATACATTGCCCCGCCGTACGGCTTGGGGTCGTGCTGACGCAGGTCCGCGATAGTCGACGAGCGCACCGCCGCACCCATTTCATCGGTGATCGGTAACGGCCACATCGACTCGCCTGCCGTACGGGACGCTGAGAGGACTGCGCCGATGAGGCCCTCGTCGGTGCCCAGTACGCCTGTGGTGCGCTCACCGAGCGCCACCATGCATGCCCCGGTGAGGGTCGCGACGTCAATGATCTGGTCGGGCTTGACTGCGACCGCAAGTGCGAGGCCGTCGGCGATCACCAGACGGCCCTCAGCGTCGGTGTTGTGTATTTCGACCGTGGATCCGTTCCGCATCGCCAGCACGTCACCGGGCCGAAAGGCAGCGCCGCTGGGCATGTTCTCGGCGAGGCAGGCGTACGTCGTGATCTTGATCGGCAGCCCGAGTCGGGCGACGGCCAGCGTCGTGCCCACTACAGCGGCTGCCCCCGCCATATCCATTTTCATGGTCGCCAGTGCGACGGCGGGTTTGATCGAGAGCCCGCCGGAATCATATGTGACGCCCTTACCTACCAAGGCCAGGTGCGTGGTGGCATCGGCCGGGGCGTATGTCAGCGTCACCAGTCGTGGCGGGGCCGCTGAGCCGAGTCCGACTCCGATGATGCCCCCGCAATTCTCCTCAGCGAGGCGTACTTCGTCCCAGATCTCGACTGCCACATCGTTACCGACGAATGCGGCACTGTACGCGGCGATTTCGTCGGCGAAAATGGGCGGTCTCTGATCGGAAGGAGACGCATTGACCCAATGGCGGACTTGCGCAACGGACTGGGTCACCGCGTCGGACTGCTCGACCAAAGCCGCACTGTCCTCAGCGAACAAGCTCAAGATAGTGACCTCTCTTGGCTCACTGCTTGTTTCGGAATCATCGCGCGAGGTCTTGTATCGGTCGTACCGATAACCACCGAGCCGGGCGCCCTCAGCTACAGCGACCGTTTCTTCGACGCTCGTAGGGTGAAATGCGATCGCTGCCGTGCCTTTCGGTGCGGCTCGCAGTCCGCGGGCGGCCGCAGCGCGCAGGTCCGCCTCGGAAGGTTCGGCCGGTAACGCGACTGCCACGATTACACTTGCCGTGGCTCGCTCGCCTGCGGGGAATGTCATGACCTGGTCGCGCTCGCCGGTGAAGCCCAGCAGGTCGAGGAGATCTGCAACATTCTCGTGTTCGGGGCAGCCCGTGCCGGTACCGCGTATGCCGAGGATCAGCACGTCGGCCTTCGTAACTAGCGGCTCGGTGTCGCTGAGGGACACACTCGGCAGAGAGTGTGTGAAATCGTTCATCGGGAGTTGCTCCTTCGACGAGGCCATTTGCGTGTGCATGGTGGTATGTCGAGTATCGCTTCGCGATGAGTCCTCGAAGTGGAACTACCGCAACAAATTTCCGAGTTGGTTGTTGTTCTGGTGCACAATGGTCGGAACGGCACTGTCACGTTGCTGAGCTCGTGGCAACTGGGACGGGAGCTCATTCGGTGGGTGGAATGCGTCAGGAGAATGCAATGACCAAGCCGAATCTCAGACACTTGCCCGGCCCGCGCACTGAGTTGTTCCCGGCGGTGCCAGCTATGCCGGAGTGCTCGCTGCCAACCGACTGCTATCCAGCCTCGCGTCATCCTTCGGCGAGGGCGTTGGAGTGCCGTGCAGCGTCACAGTGGCGAAGGGATGCTCTACCGGAGGAATGGCTCACGGGGAGACCTGCCGATCGCCCTTGATGTCACGCTCTACCAGGACCACATCCTGATCGAGCGCGGCATCAACTAGCTCAAGGCGTGCCAAGGACTGGCTACCCGATACGACACGATTCTCGAGTGCTGCCACGTTCCTGCGGACGGCACACCCGCCGTCCGCGACTCGAGAAACTGCTGTCAACTCCGGCCCCAACTGCCTACCTTCGAATGTCGTGTTGTGGCGGAGGGAGGGACAGTTTGGACCCGGCATGGTGTGGTGGTGGGAACACGAATCATCTATGGCTGGAACAGTTCCGGGCCGGCAGGAAAGATCCTGATCAGGCACACCCGCTCGCCGGCAGGAGCGTGTCACCGTCGAGGGGGGTGCGGTGTCTGCCCGGCTACTTGGTTTCGTTCGGGTGGCTTGTGTGCACCTGCTCCAGGGCGACTGTGCGCTCGTGCACGTAGAACCAGATACGTGCGGTTCCTTTCGCTGTCGGCTTGTGCTGCCAACGCTCGTAAGTGGTTCCCCCACGTGAGATGGTGCCGAGTTCGCCCCGGAGCGGGTAGTTCGTCGGTGTCGTGGTCTGAGGCGTCCGCGTGAGGAAGTCCCACGCTTCCGTTATGGGGGTTGCGGATCGTCGCTACGAGGTCCTGCCAGCTTTTGCGTGCGTTCGAGGTCGCGAACCGGATCTCGTACTCGCTCTTCTTCGGAGGGCGGGGGACCAGTTCGCCCTTCTTGGCGGCCGTCACGCTTACGGACGTTCCACGGTCTCGTCGTCGTCGAACCATTCGAGGTCGGCGGCGCGGAGTCCGGCGGCGATGGCGGTCGCCGTCTCCTTCCACGATGTCAGCGCCGCGATCGCAAGGTGCGGTTGGTCGGTGGAGAACGAGGCGCGCGCGGCGTCCACGAGGTCCTGAGCGCAGGTCTCCCGGTCTGCCGGCGACAGAGCGAGCATCCAGGGGAAGGCCTTGGACATGCGTGCAGCGAGGGAGCCATTGTCGTCGAGAGTGACGGTGATGAGTTGGGCGGCGAAGTTAAGCAGGCGGGAGCGGCCCTCGGCTTCGCGTTGCGACATCAGGACGAGCGCCTCGCCGTCGCGTCGAGTCACGGTGACGGGATGGTTCTCGGCTTCGGCGAAGACCTCGGCCGAGTGTTTGCTCAGGTCCGAGGAGCGTCGGGTCGCGGCGGGGAGGCCTGGTGCGGTGATCATGTGGCTAATGTATTCGGAACGTGTTCGGAAGTCTAGGTGTCGCTGAATTGTGGGACACGTTGGTTGAGTGATGCGCTGGCATCGGCGGAGTCGATTCACCGTTCACGCTGCCGCGCCAGAGGTTTCTACGCCGTCTTACCGGTTCTGGACGAGGTCAGGTGTGCCGTGGACGATGCTGTGGCGAACCAGTCGACGGTACTCACCCGGTGGCGGTGATCTCGCAGCGCTTCCGCGGCGGTACGCCTGCTATGGCATGCGAGCTGTGAGCTGTTGGAAGAACTCTTCGACCATGGATCTGCTTGTCCCGTTGAACAGTTCGGCTCCACCGAAGCAGTAGACCTGGTACCCGGCTAGGCGCAGTCGGCGGTCCTCGGAGACCATCTGGGCGTAGAGCTCGGGGCTGGCCTTATCCCCGCTTGCGTAGTGGTGCTTGCCGTCAACTTCGATCACGACGCGGCGGCGGTCGCTGAACAGCAGGAGGAAGTCCATCCGTTGACGTGCCAGCGGAGAGCCTGAGGAGGAGTTGCGGCGGGTGCTGGTCGTAGGGGTCGTAGTGGAGATAGACCTGTGGGATCAGAACAGGGATGGCGAGGAGGTCCAGTAGCGAGAGGCGTAGGTATCCAAGACGACCTGCAGCGCTCCATCGGATGCGGCCAGGTTCGGCGACACCACCTCGGATCATTCGAGAGACAGGGGCAAGAAGTCGTACCAAACATGGCGACCGTGGCCCCGTCGTTCAGGAGCACCTAAGCGGTAACGGGGGCTCCACCGGACAGCTGCGCAGGCAAACTCAGTGTGGAAGGGGCGGTAGATGTGCTGTGCAACGTCACTCTGCTGAATACTGTGCGCCGAGGAGCCGTAGTTGCAGCATCAATCCGAAGCGGACGTCAGGGCTGCTCAGATCGATCCCGGCGATAGTTTCGATTCTTTCAAGCCTGTACCGGAAAGTGTTCTTGTGCACGTGCAGGGTTTTCGCCGCAGCGACTACGTCTCCGAAGCTTTCGAGCCAACAGTCGAGCGATGGAACTAGTTGTGTCCCATGGGTGATGTCGTATTCAAGGAGGATGGTGAGTGGCCCGTCGAGTTGCAATCCGTTGGCGGCGATCGAGTCCCCGATCTGAAGCATGAGTGCATCGATCTGGACATCGGCGGCCTGTGCTACGCGTGTGCTTGTATGCCGACGGGACTGTAGAACTCTCAACGCGGTATCGGCATCGCGGCGGGATACCGGCAGTTCGGTGACGTCAGTGACGACGCGTCCCAGCCCCACACAGAATTCGGTAGAAGTTTTCAGATAGGAGATGAACGTGGTGGCCAGTGTCTCGATTCTTGCCAAAACTGGATCGTCGACAGATTGGACGGGAATGACCGCGTAGATGACAGTGCCCAGTTGTTCGGCAATCGCACGTGGATACGTCGACCGTAGGTGCATGCGAAAGGCGAAGCTTGCGCGCTGGAGGTCAGCCAAAGTGCGAAGCTCTTCACCGGCCTGCCTTGGACCCAGCACCACGACACACGCGTGCGACGAACCGAAGTTGAGTTGCTGCGCAGCTTCGCGTGCGCGCCGGCCTCCGTCGAAGAGCATGGTGGTCAAGTGTTCACCTCTGCGACGGGACGAGTCAGCACTGACTCGGGCGCGCAGCATCGCGAGTGCCACAACCTGGGATGCTTCGGCCATCCCCCGTTCTTGTTCGGGGGTGAGCGGTTCAGGAACGATCGCCCAGATCGAGCCGAGGACTTCATCGCCCGCTTGAACTCTCATTGCGATCCGCGGAAGCGTTCCCGGAGCGGGGTTCTGCATAAAAACGGGTTTGTCCGAGGCGTAAAGCTGAGGGAATACGCCTTGGTCTCGTTGCGAGGAGGTGTAAAGCTCGGGAACCTGTAGGCCAAGGATTGTGAGGCGCCGAGGTTCATCGGTTCCAGCCTGATCCGCCGAGAACGCAATGACCCGAGAGGAGAGGTCTTCGATAGTGACAGGAGCAGATAACAAGGCTGACACCGAGTTCGCCAAGGTGAACAGGTCTCGACTCGAATCCGTGGTGTCGACCGGATCGCCGTCACTGTCCAAGTTCAAGGCGCCCCCGACAAGGGCGGCTACCTGAATCCAGGAGGCGCCGCGGACGAGACCGAAAATGGAGACACAGCCACGCAATGCCATCTCGGCGATTGCTTCATCGATCACTACTGGCTCACGAATGACCAGTGCGGCAACGCCAGCGTCCACGGCGGCAGATACGAAGGAGCCGAAGTCATTGTCGGTAGCAAGAGCCACCCCCAACACCACTGCGTCAGGCACGATACTCGGCGGGTCGAGGGGGTCGTGAAGAATTACCGAAGAGACGGCACGGCTTGACTGGTGGGGGCCGGCTCTGTGTGTCAAGAGTGTTGACCCGAGGCGTTCAACCAAAAGTCCGAGGTTTGCGGTGGTGCTTCGCAGGCCGGTCATTGGACGATTGTACACCCACTACGTGCATAGTTTGGTCGATCGAACGATTTCCTCAGTGTTCGAGGCCTCCACAGTGAGAGGGAGCAGGCGGCGGTTCGTTGGCTGTCTTTCCAAACGGTGAGGAGTGATCGTGAAGGCGTACATATCGGTGGACATGGAGGGTGTCGCAGGCATTGCAACCTTCGATCAGATCCTGAGAGGGGGTTACGGTTACCCTCGCGCCCAAGAGTTGATGACCGAGGAAGCCAATGCTGCGATCGGTGGAGCCTTCGACGGTGGAGCGACGAGCGTGCTCGTGAACGATTCTCACGGGACCATGGACAATTT
Organism: Rhodococcus sp. OAS809; assembly: GCF_040546695.1. Lineage (NCBI taxonomy): Bacteria > Bacillati > Actinomycetota > Actinomycetes > Mycobacteriales > Nocardiaceae > Rhodococcus > Rhodococcus sp. OAS809. The sequence goes on from NZ_JBEPOI010000001.1 coordinate 556,101, forward strand.
GATACATGAGCGTCTCGACCCACGAGCACGGTTGGTCTTCGGTGCCCCGAAGGCTCAATGCATGGCCGAAGGGCTCACCGACGACTGTGCGGTGGCGTTGTTCGTGGGCTATCACGCCCCTGCCGGGGCGCCCGGCGTCCTGGCGCATACCTTCTCCGCGCATTTCGGGGAAATAAGAATCAACGGGCTCCGGGTCTCCGAGGCTGAAGTCAACGCGCTCTATGCAAACTCGCTCGGGGTGCCGGTGGGATTGGTTACGGGCGACGACGTCATCAGCGAGATCGCAAGTAAGGCATTTCCTGAGGCCGAGATTGTGACTGTCAAAGCAGCCCACGGCTTTTCGGCTGCGAACTCCATCTCGCCTGCTGTTGCGCGTAAATCGATCCGCGAAGCGGCAGCATCTGCAGTGTCTCGGGCGGCGGAGATGACCTCCCCTTCTGTGCCGTTGTCCTTCGAAGTCGAGGTTGACATGCCTTCGCCGGTAGCGGCGGAACTGGCGGCGAGCATTCCAGGCTGTGTAAGGACCGCCGACCGCACCATGTCGACAGTCCTTACCTCGGTGACAGACCTTCTCGGACTGATCACGGTGCTGTACGAGCTCGCTACCGGTAGTGAACGGTCGCGCATGGCGATTGTCAATCGCCGCTGAGCAGTTCGCTACCCGGACCTGTCGACGAGTTCCTCCATCAGGTTCCTGAGGAGTTCCGTGCGTGGGAGAATCCATGCGATCTCCGCATGCTCGTCGCGTGCATGGGCGCCGCCTCCGACGGCGCCCATGCCGTCGAGTGTGGGCACTCCAAGTCCGGCGGTGAAGTTCCCGTCCGACGCACCGCCGACGGATATCTCCCTCAGCGGATCTTGCCCGAGGGTGCATGCGATCCGCTGCGCATCACGAAACAGCGAAATTGCAGCGTCATGTTCCATTGGTGGTCTGTTGATTCCCCCGTGTACGACAACCTCTGCCCCAGGAATGCGAGAGTTGATGGCGCGAATCGACTGATCCACACGTTGTTGTTCCCGAGCTGTGGTCGCCCGGACGTCGACGTCGAAAACGGCCTTCGCGGGGACCGTATTAGGAGCAGTCCCTGAGCTCAGTACGGTCGGAGTTGCAGTCGTGCCAGCCGATTGGTCAGCGAGCTCAGCAATTTGCAAGATGACCTCTGCTGCAGCGATAGTCGCATTAATCCCCTTCTCGGGCTCGAGACCACTGTGCGCAGCGCGGCCGATGATCTCGATCTGGTACCGCGATACCCCCTTGCGTTCGGTCTTCAATGCTCCACCGGAGCCTGCCGCCTCCAATACGAACACGGCAAAGCATCGGCGCGCCTCGTTCTCGATGATTTCCCGCGATGTCGGTGACCCAAGCTCTTCATCGCCCGTGACCAGCAGGGTCACGTGTTCCAACATTTCGTCACCACGACGTTCGGTGAGTTGTCTGAGCGCGTGGATACTTTGCGCGAGTCCGAGTTTCATATCGAAGCAACCTGGCCCGCGGATGATTCCGTCGGCCTCGCTGTATGGGAGATCCGTGATAGTCCCCAGCGGCCACACCGTGTCGTGGTGCGCGAGGATCATGACACGGGCGGCCGACCCGCGTAAAAGTACGTGGTGAACTCCTTGCACACAGAGTATTTCAGGGCGGCGCCCCAGTCGTTCATAAACCAACTCCGCCACCACATGCGCTGAATGCTCCACTGCGTCAAGGTCGGACGAGGGAGACTCTGTCTCGACCAGTCGGCGCAGGTCGGCGAGAATTGCACGAACCACTGCGGGGTAGGCCGGCGCATCTTCAGAAGTACGTACGGGCCGCATCGATAACCTCATATTCATCGGAGACGATCGGAATTACTCGCCACTTGTCGAATGTCGTACACGGGTGCGAGACACCGAAGCTCATCAGGTCTCCTACCTCGACGTCGTCTCCGTGGGAAACAGACACATAGGTGTGCTGGTCGTTTACCGCGCGGGTACGCATCCCGACTGCGTTCCGAACCTCTCCACGACGTCTCAGGCTGAGGGGTGTCGGTAGATCTGAATCCGTCGAGACATCACGTCTCCCCAATCCCGCGATGACAAGATCAGGCTCGGGTCGTGAGAGAACCTCCGCCCACACTTCAAGAGCGGGCAGCGGCGAGGGCTCCTGGTCGACGAACGGTGAGGTACGCGCGTACACGCCGTGATCGTGCGTAAGGTAACACCCACTTCGGAGCAAGATTTCAAGTCGTGGCCCGTGCCACTGATCTCTGAAGCGATCCACCACCACGTCGAAAAACGAGCTACCGCCGAACGAAACCAGTGTTGTCAAAGGATCGAGAAGTGCCCTGACGTGTAGCTCACGCACGACAACACCCGCCGAGTCTATGAACCGCCGCGCCTCATTTCTTTGTTCCTCGACATCTCGGCCGGGCACGAGGCCTTCAAAGCCCTCGACTCCCACGAGTTTCAGGTTCTGGCTTCGGTGGACAGTCGTCGCGGTGACGATCGCTGCTTCAGTTGTCCGCACGCCGGCACGGCCGTGGGGGTAACCGACCTCGAGGAGGACCGGTTGCCGTGGAAGATCAGCCCCGTAAGTCTGTATCGCCGAGTCCAGACGCTGCGCAGTTTCCACAGAATCGACCAACGTCAAAATTTGCAGATCCGGGTGCTTTCGCAGCTGCCCCGTGAGGTAAATGAAGTCTGCTTCGCCGACTACGGGATTGGCAATCAACATCCGGCGAACACCCGCGTGTATGAACACCCGCGCTTGCTGCACATTGGCCACAGTGATACCCCAGGCGCCTGCATCCAAGTGAAGTCCCACCAGCTCCGGACTCATCGTGGTCTTTGCGTGGGGGGCAAGCAGAACATCGTGTGTGAGGCAGTAGTCCCGCATGAGGTGCAGGTTGCGTTCAAGCGCGGTTGCCTTCAGCGCGGCGGCCGGAAAATGAAAGCCGCCGTCGAGGAGATTCCATCCCTGCCCGCCGACATCGCTCAGTGCAATCTCGACTTCAGGAAAACTCCTGTCTCGCCAGGTAATCGAGTCCTCGGCGCGGAGCGAATTCAAGGATTTGCGATACGAAGACGATGCAAGCGGTTGCTTCAACACTGAATGTGCACGACCGGCGCCGGCCCCGGTCATCATCGGGCGGTCTTTCCACGTCGCGGTGGGGTTGTCCACTGACATCTGCTCCTCGGTTAGCGCATGCGCCTGAATGTGACCGAACGTAAAACCAGAGAACAGTATGCGTAACAACGATCTTCGAAGTATTCGTGCACTGGGCCGAGGAATCGGTTAGACCTTCGTGCGAGCGGCCGATGCGGGCACCCGATCGCAGCGATATCAAGGGGAATCGGGCACGTGCTCACGGCCGACGTGTGGGCAACATCGACAACCTATTGATGTGAGACCGGAAGTCCTGCCAAGACGCCGCATTTCGTCAGAGCTATTTCCGTTGCGCCCGCCGAAAGTTGAAAGAAGATGCGCAGCAGCATTTTTAGGGACTCAGGTCCAATTCGGCACGGATGCTCCGCCGCTGGTGCATAACCTGCTCCGAGTAGAAGAAATACCCGAGTTCGCACAATTATGAGACGATTCCAACCCTGGCCGTGGATCCTGTCTGCCACGCTGCGCAGTGATGAAGGGTGTTTGCGTGCACGTTCCGCAGTCTCGCCGACTCGGTGTGGTGCCGTATCCGATGTCTGGTTCAGTTGTGGCTGTGCAGTGGGATTCCGGCCAGGGCACGATGCGCCTCACCGAGGGCTTCGGTCTGGGTGGGGTGTGCATGAATCAATGTGGCAACCTCGTTCGGATACGCGCCCCAGTTGACGATCAGTTGGGCTTCGCCGATGAGTTCGCCCACACGTTCGCCGACCATATGTATACCGACCACAGGTCCTTGGGTTGCGCCGGCACGCACGAGTTTGATGCCGCCGCCGGTTCCTAAGATTTGACTCTTTCCGTTGCCCGCGAGGTCGTAGACGACGCTGGTGATTTCGCCGTGCTTGTCACGTGCTTGTTCTTCGGTGAGGCCGACGGAGGCGACTTCCGGATTCGCGTACGTCACGCGTGGGATGCTGCTGTCTTCGACGAGGGCGGGATTGAGCCCCGCGATTGTTTCCGCGACGAAGATGCCCTGTTGGAAAGCGCGATGCGCGAGTTGGGATCCGGCGACGATGTCACCGACCGCGTAAACCCCGGGTTGTGCGGTGCATAACGTGCTGTCGACCGACACGAAACCGCAAGGGTCGAGCTCAATGCCGTTCTCGGTCAAGCCGATACCCGAGGTGCGAGGTGAGCGACCCACGGCCACCAAGAGCAGGTCCGCCTCGATGACCTCCCCTGATTCCATCGTGACGACCACCATGTCGGCGCTCTGAGTCGCATTCGCGACGCGGGTATCGGTCATCGTCGTTATCCCACGCTTACCAAGCGCGAGGCTCAGTTGCTTCGACGCCCATTCGTCCTCGGCCGCGAGCAATCTGGGAAGTGCTTCGACAATTGTGACCTCCGCGCCGAGGGAGGCCCAGATACTGGCAAATTCGACGCCGATGACACCTCCTCCGAGCACGACGACACCGTGCGGCATTTCTGCATAAGTCAGTGCCTCGTCGCTGGTGAGGATGCGGCCGCCGATCTCAAGTCCGTGCAGGCTTCGGGCTTGGGATCCGGTTGCCAGAACCAAGGATTCCCCGGTGATTGTTCGGTCACCAACACGGACAGTGCGGCCACCGTCGTAGTGGCCGGTGCCGTGGATGATCTCGATCTTGTTCCGACGTACCAGACTTTGCAGGCCTTTGTAGAGTCGGTCGACAACCGAGTTCTTGTATACGTGGAGACCGGGTATGTCAATCTTGTCCAGCGTGGCAATGATCCCGAGAGGCGATGCGTGTGAGATGGTGTCGGCTACTTCCGCCGCATGAACGAGCGCTTTGGTAGGTATGCATCCTCGGTGGAGGCAGGTTCCGCCGACCTTGTCTTCTTCGATCAGTGTGACGGTTTTACCGAGCTGGGCGGCGCGGAAAGCGCACGCATATCCGCCTGATCCGCCCCCGAGGATCAGAACATCTGGTTGGTCAAGCATGTTTTCTCCCTTGGCTTTACACGCTGGGTGTATCGGAAACATCGAAATGATCTGGATTGTCGAAGATACGCACGACATCCGTTGCCCCGTTCGAATATTCGACGAGCCAACAGAGTTTTTTCTTTGAGATCACGACCATCGTGATGATCGCCCATTGGTCGCTTTGCCAACCGTCCTTGCGCGCAACTCGGATGAAGCGCCCGACATTCCTCTCTGCGAGTTCGCTCCGCGATGTCGAATCGCTCAGGCCCACTTCGGTGGTGTTCGGCGAGATCATCAGCTCAGTGAAATCAAAGACAGTGGATCAGAAAGGATGTGGGCTATCGCTGACAGAAATGTCGAACCTTGCTCACCGTCGACGAGCCGGTGGTCGAAGGACAGGCTCAGAGTTGTGACAGAGCGTAGTGCGATCTCACCCTGATGTTCCCACGGCTGCCGCCGGATCGAACCGAAGCACAGTATGGCTGCCTCACCAGGGTTCAGAATGGGAGTGCCGGAATCGACACCGAATACCCCGACGTTGGTGATGGTGATCGTGCCCTCGGACAGGTCCAACGGGCCGGTCTTTCCCTCCTTCGCGGTGGTTGTCAGGTCCGATAGTGCGAGTGCGAGGTCGCGGAGCGCGAGCGTGTGTGCATTTTTGATGTTCGGCACCATCAACCCCCGCGGGGTAGCGGCTGCGATGCCGAGATTCACGAAGCGTTTGACGACGATCTCGTTGGCGTCCTCGTCCCAGTGTGAATTCAGTGACGGGTTAGTGCGTAGTGCGACGAGGAGTGCTTTGGCCACCAGCGCCAGCGGCGTCAGCCGGACATCGCTGAAGTGCTTCGTTTCTCGTAGTCGAGCAAGGAGTTCCAGCGTCGGGGTGATATCTACTGTGACGAATTCCGTGACGTGAGGTGCGGTGAATGCGCTGCGGACCATCGCTGCAGCGGTATGTTTACGGACACCCTTGATCGGGATGCGTTCCTCTTCGCGCGCGGCCGAAATCGACGCCGAGGGAGCTTGGCTGATGGATTCGCGCGAGTTCGGTGCGGGTCTTTCTGCCGAAGCGGTATTGCGATGGCGTTCGAGATCGTCGCGGGTGACATCACCGTGGATGCCGGTGGCGTTGACTTGAGCGAGATCGATGCCGTATTCCTTTGCTACGAACCGCACTGGCGGAGAGGCAAGTGGGCGGCCGGGGAACTCTTTCTGCCTGTCGACGAGGGGTGCCGTCACCGTGCCGGTACCGACTTTGCGGCGGCGTCTGCTCGTGGACTCTTCGGCGACGCCGTAGCCGACCAGAACCGGAGTGCGGTCTGCCGTATGTGGGAGGTCCGGTGTCGGGGGCGAACTGTCTATCTTGTCCGGCGCCTCTACGGAGATGTCGATGAACCGGCTTCCGACGTTGACGGTCGTTCCTTCCCTCGCGTGTAGCGCGACGACAGTTCCGGCGTAGGGAGACGGCAGTTCGACGGATGCCTTTGCGGTTTCGACTTCGGCGATGATCTGGTTGAGGGCGACGGTGTCACCGATCTCGACCCTCCAGGTGAGTAGTTCGGCGTCTGTGAGACCCTCGCCGAGGTCGGGCAGCAGAAACGTCTTGACAGTGTGCATGCGAACTCCTGTTGCTACGCGGTGAAGGTGCGGTCGACAGCGTCGAGAATGCGGTCTACGTCTGGCAGGAAGTACTCCTCGAGTTTCGCCGGGGGATAGGGAATCGTGAAGCCGCCGACACGTGCGACGGGTGCTTCGAGGTGGTAGAAGCAGCGTTCATTGATACGGGCGGCGATTTCGGCGCCGATTCCGAGGAACACCGGAGCCTCGTGGGCGATGATCAACCGTCCGGTGCGTCGCACCGACTCGGCGACGGTGTCTATATCGAGTGGCGAAATCGATCGGAGATCGATGACCTCGATTGATCGACCTTCCTCTGCTGCCACTTTTGCAGACTGTAGCGCTGTCATCACGAGTGGACCGTAAGCGAGAAGGGTGGCGTCGGACCCCCGTGTGAGCACCCGGGCTTTGTGCAGCGGCGTCGACGCCGCGTCGGAGGCGATGGGGCCCTTCTCCCAATAGCGACGTTTGGGTTCGAAGAAGAGCACCGGGTCATCGGATGCAATGGCCTGCTGAATCATCGAGTGCGCATCGGAAGCGTTGCTACATGTCACAACTCGAAGTCCGGCGGTGGCAGCGAAATATCCCTCGGGTGATTCCGAATGGTGCTCGATCGCACCGATGCCGCCGCCGTAGGGCACGCGAATGGTGATCGGCATCTTGACGTTGCCGCTGGTTCGATAGTGCAGCTTCGCTACTTGCGAAACGATCTGATCGAAGCCGGGGTAGATGAACCCGTCGAACTGGATCTCGCAGACTGGTCGATAGCCGCGCATGGCGAGACCGACTGCGGTGCCGATGATCCCGGATTCGGCGAGGGGAGTGTCGATGACACGGTTGGGGCCGAAGTCTTTTTGCAGCCCGTCGGTGATCCGGAAGACTCCTCCGAGCTTTCCGATGTCTTCGCCCATCAGAACGACTTTCGGATCTTTCTCCAATGCGCGGCGGAGGCCGGCGTTCAACGCTTTGCCGAGGGGAAGGATCGTCGGCGTCGTGGTGGATTGATCTGTGCTCATGCGTCGGTTCCTTCGAAGCTGTCGAGGTATTCGGCGAATTGGCGCCGTTCATCGTCGATGAGGGAGTGGGATTCGGCGTAGACGTTGTCGAACAGTGACATCGGTTTCGGTTCTACTGTTTCCAGGCACCCACGCCGAAGCGCTGCAGCGGTGTCGTCTGATTTCTGTTGCACGGCGGCAAGGTAGGAATCATCGATCGCGTCCGCGGACTCCAGAAGGGCTCTGATGCGATCGAGGGGATCTTTGAGCCGCCATTCCTCGTCCAGCGCGGCGGAGCGGTACCGAGTCGGGTCATCGGATGTGGTGTGCGGGCCCATTCGGTAGGTGACGGCCTCGATGAGAGTTGGGCCGCTTCCTTCCCGTGCCCGCGCGAGCGCCGCCCGCGTGACGGCGATGACGGCAAGAACGTCGTTTCCGTCGACGCGCACGCTGGGAACACCGAAACCTCTTCCGCGCGTCGCGATACTGACGCGTGACTGCACACTCACCGGCTCGGAGATCGCCCACTGGTTGTTTTGGCAGAAGAACACAACGGGGGCGTTGAAGCTCGCGGCGAAACCGAATGCTTCGGAGATGTCGCCTTGACTGGTCGCGCCGTCACCGAAGTATGTGATCGTAGCGCCGTCCGTGCCGTCGAATTGCATTCCCATCGCGTACCCGGTGGCGTGCAGCGCCTGAGCTCCGACGATGATTGCAGGTGTCGTCATCCTGTACTCGTACGGGTTCCAACCGGAGTGGGTCGAGCCGCGCCAGAATCTGAGCATGTGAGTGGGATCGACATTGCGGCAGTACGCCACGCCGTGCTCGCGGTAGCTGGCGAAGACGAAATCCTCGGAATGAAGAGCGCGCGCCGAACCGACCTGCGCTGCTTCCTGTCCCAACAGCGGAGCCCAGAGGCCGAGTTCACCCTGCCGCTGCAGCGCGGTGGCCTCGGAGTCGATCCGGCGCACCACCACTAGATCCTCGTAGAGGGCGCGCACCGCGTCGATTCCGATGTCATCGATGTACCCGGAAAACTCCGGGTGATTGAGCCGTTGACCTGATTCGGTGACCAGCTGTACCAATTCGTCATTGTCGAACACGAGAATCCTCCGAAGAGTAGCGCTGAGCCGGACACCTCAACCTGTGATGGGAGGTTGTCGCGGACAATATGAAGCACTCAGGCAAGCAGTAACAATCAGTTTGCGCCAGTGGTTTGTGAGATCTTGCGCAAAATGCCCAATTTTGAATTTTTGGACGGTGGCATACTGCGCGATATGACGAAACTTGATCGGACCGATGCGCGCCTGCTTCTTGCTCTCTGCGACGCACCCCGCGCGACGGGGGTGCAGTTGGCTTCGATGTTGAGCATGGCCCGGAACACCGTGCAATCCAGAATGTTTCGATGGGATGAGCGCAAGGTGCTTGCACCTGTCGACCGATGCGTATCCCCGCGCGACCTGGGTTACCCCTTGCGTGCCTTCGTCACAGCAGTCGTGGACCAGCATCGACTCGAAGAAGTCCTTGACCGACTCCGCAGTATCGCCGAAGTCACCGAAGCCGTCGGAATCTCAGGAGCGGCAGATCTTCATATAGGCGTCGTCGCCATCGACGCTGACGACCTGTACCGAACCGCCGGCCGCATTCTCGCGGTGCCTGGGATCGAGCGCACAACAGTTTCCGTTGCGATGCGCGATGCGATCCCCTATCGAACCCGGCCTCTACTCGAGCGGCTCGTCATGGAACCGTGAAACCGAAGCAGGTTTGGTAGTGCCCCCGCATTGCTTCCGTCTCTCGTGGATCAGACCGAGTTCTCGCGTCGAGAGTGCACTTCTTCAGTGATCGCAACGCGTTGCTGTTGTCCTGAGCTGCGGCAACTAGCGGTTGTGTGTAGCGGTCGAGGAGGTGGGTTCGTTCGAACGTCCGTTGGCGGTACCCACGCATTCACTCAGGGGAGCGCGGTTGCCGGTGTGAACCGCACCATGGGGTGGACACCGTGCCGGGGCCGTGGTGCACGTCTGACTCTTGCTCAGTCCGGCGTCTGGTTCCATGTCGATTCGGCTACTAGTTCAATGGTCCGACGGTAGAGCGGTTTTGTTTGGACGAATGGACGATGAGGGGTGTGAGGTAAACGACGAATCTAGAGACCTGACGTGACAACCTCGCTTCCAACTCAAGGTGGACTTCTCATGAACCAGCGATGTATTGCTCTGGCGGCGCTTGTGCTGGCCGGGCCGGCACTCGCGGCGTGCAGTGGATCAGGGGGGAACAAAGGGCCACGGGACTTCGCCGTCGATGGCGCTTTCTCCGTCGCTGTCGACTCCGACCCCGGTGATCTCAATCCGCTCGTGACCAACCTCGTCAACGCACAGATCGTAGGGATGTACTCCTACGACACGTTGATTTCCTTGGACACCAAGACGAGCGAACCGCAACCCTTCCTGGCCGAAAGCTGGACCGAGAGTCCGAGCGAAGTCACATACACGTTGCGCAATGACATCACGTGTGCGGACGGCACGTCGTTCACCGCGCAAACGGCAGCTGACAATCTCAACTGGATTCTCGATCCCGTCAATCAGTCTCCACGCCTGGAGTCCGTCGTGCCGTCGGACGCAACAGTTACAGCAGAGGGAAATGTGCTCAAGGTGACGACCACGAAGCCCCGGTCGTCCATGCTCTACGATCTCGGCGGCCAACAAATGGTTTGCGAGGGAGCGCTCGCAGATCCGACATCGGTCTCGGCGGGAAGCGACGGCACCGGCCCATTCGTGATCGACAAGATCGTCGCGGGTGACTCGATTACGTTGACTCGCAGGGACGGCTACACCTGGGGGCCGAAGGACAGCACCTCAAGCACCCCGGGAATGCCCAAGACGGTAACGATCAAGATTGTCCCTAGTCCTTCGACTCGGGCTAACTTGCTTCTCTCCGGTCAGCTCAACGCGGCCATGGTCTCTGGTAACGATGAGGCTCGTCTGTCCCAGCTGGATTGGCAACCCTCGCCGGCGATTTCGGGGATGATCACCTACAACCATCTGGAGGGTCTCCCTACTGCGGCGACCGAGGTGCGCACTGCTTTGACGCAGGCGATCGATCTCGACACACTCACCAATGTACTCACCGGCGGCAAGGGGGAGCGGGCATCATCGCTGCTGACCGAGGAACCAAGCCTGTGCACCTACAACTCGGTCGAGGGAACCTTACCTACATATGACGGCGAGGCCGCCGCCCGAACCTTGGAGGCTGCCGGATACACCTCAGGGGCGGGCGGAGTCCGGACCAAAGACGGTAAAGCCCTTCAAATCACACTCGTTTACGACAACAGCACCGACACACGTAGCGCTGCCGCAGAGTACGTCGCGAAACAGTGGAAAAGCCTCGGCGCCGAGGTAACACTCCAGGGCGGTGATGAGAGCTACGTGATCAGTAGCACGTTCTCGAGTGAGGATCCGAGCAGATGGACCGCCACGCTTGGATTGAACCTGCAGTCAGGAGCTCCCGGGGTCTTTCCTCAATACCTGACAGGGCCCACTGCGCCGGAGGGCACCAACTTCGCCTCGATCCGCAATGACGATTACGCACGCCACGCCGCGTTGGCTGTGGGCTTGACCGGTGACGCCGCATGCGGAGAATGGGCCAAGGCGGAAGAGGCGCTCTTCAAGAGTGTTGACCTCATCCCCGTTTCCGTCACGCCCTTCAAAATGTACTTCAACGGCGCAGAGTCGGTATCTCAACCCGCTGGAGGAATATTGCCAGGTTCGGCAATTCGGGTCCTGAAATGAGTACCGGGCCGACTACTACCCTGCTGACGAACATAGCCGAACAGCCGTCAGCACCTTCCGGTCGAAGGATTGCCGCGACGAGCCCACTAGGGTCATTCATCGCACGCCGTATCCTGCGGCTCTGGTGGTCCGTAGTAGCACTCGTGACAATGGCGTTCTTGATGGTCCGGCTCATCCCTGGGGATCCGGTTCGCAACGCGCTCGGAACCAACGCGACACCTGCAATCGTCGAGGCGCGCCGCGAGAGCCTCGGGCTGAACGATCCAATCTGGTTGCAGTACTTCAACTTCTGGAAAGGCTTGCTGACGTGGAACCTCGGCGATTCCTTTTCGCTCCGCATGCCGGTCTCGACCATCATCGAGCAGCGTCTACCCGCGACTCTTGAACTCGCGTTCTTGTCGCTGGCCGTTGTCCTCGTCGTGTCGGTTCCTCTTGGCATCGTCATCGCTGCGCTCACCCGAGGAGGGCGGCGACGAGGTGTCGACCTTGCGTTCACATCTGTTACGGGCCTGTTGACAGTTGTCCCCGAATTCCTGATCGGAGTGGGACTGGTTTACTTGTTCGCGGTTCAAAGTCAACTGCTTCCCGTCGCCGGGCGGGGGGACGCGAGTTCGTACATACTTCCTGTCCTCGCGCTTTCTATCGGCGTGAGTGCAGGTATGTCGCGAATCGTTCGCGTCGAAGCGCTCACCGTGTTCGAGCAGGATTACATCCGAACAGCGCGCGCAAAGCGGATGACGCCCTTGCGGATGTATTTACGTCATGCACTGCCGAACCTGTTGACCGCGTCGCTCACCATCGGTGGCATCGTTCTCGGATCTCTTATCGCAGGAACCGTACTGGTGGAAACGATCTTCTCCTGGCCCGGCCTTGGTCTGACGATCATCGATTCGGTGCGGAGTAAGGACTACCCGCTAGCTCAGGGGATCGTCATCGTTTACGGCCTGATCGTTTTGATTTCCAATCTGCTGATCGACATCATCCTGGTCAGCCTCGACCCGCGTACCGCGCTGAAGGACACCTGATGGCGCCCGTCAACACCACCCTTCCCGATTCAGAAATTTCTTCTGACACACCAACGCCACCTGTCTTCGACGACAAGACGTTTCGTTCCGATAACCGCCGAACTTACTTTCTTTCGACACTGCGATCTCCTCTCGGTGTCGCAGCGTCCATTGCCCTGCTGGTAGTCGCTTTCTTCGTGGCCTTCGGTCCACTCCTGTGGGGCGAATCTGCTGGTGAAGCCGATCTGAGCTTATTGTCCGCGCCGCCGAGCGCAGAGCATTTACTCGGCACAGACGCAGGTGGGCGAGATGTCCTGTCACGGTTGCTGAGCGCCGCGCAATTGTCAGTAGTTACCGCCCTTGCGGCCGCCGTCTTCGGGGTGTCTGTCGGCGTATTTTTCGGATTGCTCCCGATCGTCGCACCGCTAAGGATAGGGCGTCTGATCAACGGCATTATCGCTGTCGCACTTGCTTTTCCGGCACTTTTGCTCGCAATCGTCGCCTCGATCATTCTCGGTGTCGGTGTCGGAGGTGTCATCCTCGCCATCGGGTTGGCCATGGCACCCTCCTACGCCCGTCTCACCCAGACTTTGGGCGCGGCGGTAGCAGGGCGCGACTATGTGGCCGCCGCTCGCATCCTTGGCGTCGGTCGACTGACGATCCTGCGGCGGCATGTACTGCCCAATATTCGGGATCCGCTCATCGTCAACGTGAGCATCAGTGCAGGCAGTGCACTTGTCGCAGCGACGGGACTCTCCTTCTTGGGGCTAGGCGTGCAGGCACCTCAGTACGACTGGGGACGAATGCTCAACGAGAGTCTGGGCTCGATCTACGTGAATCCGGTAGCTTCTCTCGGCATCGGCGCGGCGATCGTCTTTGCCGGCCTCACGTTCGCCCTTTGGGGCGAGGTACTCGCTCGCACATTCGGTCTCCACAGTCCGTCCGGGCGTAGCCGACGGAAGTCGAGCAGGCAATCGAAACAGGCGGCCCTACCGCTGCAGGTGAGTGGTGATTCCGTTCTCTCCGTACGTGATCTCCACGTGGAAGCGCCACGCGGGAACAGCTGGGTTGAACCCGTCCGCGGCGTCAGTTTCGACATCGGGCGTGGAGAAATCCTCGGAGTTGTCGGCGAGTCCGGTTCAGGAAAATCACTGACCTGCATGGCAGTTGCGTCGCTCTTGGAGGAGCCACTTCATGTCACCGCTTCGTCGGTGCGCTTCGACGACAACGAGTTCGCGATCGACGGCAAACTTCCTGGTCGGCTTCGTTCCAAAGCCATGGCGAAGATGCTAGGTACACGGATGGCATTCGTCTTCCAGGACCCGTCTACCTCGCTCAACCCCGCGCTGCACGTCGGCACTCAAGTCGCCGAGATCTCGCTTCTTCACGGCGGGCTTAAGCGGAAACAAGCGAATCGGCGCGCAATCGATCGAATCGCCGCCGTCAAAATCCCCGACCCCTCCCGTCGTGCCCGCCAATACCCGCACCAGTTTTCGGGTGGGATGAGGCAACGCGCCATGATCGCAATGGGCCTGATGGGTGAGCCGGCGCTGATCATCGCTGACGAGCCAACCACCGCGCTCGATGTCACGGTTCAGCGCGATGTCATGGAGTTACTGCAACGGGTTAATCAGGAGAATGGGACGGCGATCATGCTCGTATCCCACGACATCACTCTGATTGGTGCGTTCTGCACGCGAGTTCTAGTCATGTATCGCGGAGAGATTGTGGAGACTCTGAGTGCCGAAGATCTCGCAAGCGGACGCGCCCGGCACCCGTACACACGGGCTCTCGTGGCGGCCGTACCGCACATGGACGCCACTCCGGGCTCCGAGTTCGCCACGATCGATGAGAATGCCGATTTTCCCGATACCTCCGAAGGGCGCTGTCATGACTGACCTTGTCTTCGAAAACATCCGGATCAAGTACGGGACCGGAAGCGCTGCGCACGAGGCAGTGCGTGGCGTTAATTTGACTGTCCCTGCAGGCCGTACCGTCGGTCTCGTGGGAGAGTCCGGCTCGGGAAAATCGACGCTGGCGCGTGCGGCGGTCGGCCTCCAAGAGCCCTATGCGGGGCGGATACTCATCGACGGCATCGACATCGTCAAGGCCCGAGGCTCCGCAGCAGCACTACGTAGAGATATCCAGATGATATTCCAGGACGCGAATTCTTGCCTGAATCCGAGGATGTCAGTCGGTGCCTCGATCGACGAGGCCCTCTCCGTCCGAGGGAAATTCGCTCGGCGCGATCGCGCGCAGCGTCGTATCGAGGTCACGAACCTCCTCGAACTCGTGGAACTCGACCCCGCCAAATCACGTGACCTACCCATGCAGCTGTCTGGCGGTCAGCGCCAACGAGTCGCGATTGCCCGGGCGCTCGCCGCCGAACCCCGAGTCTTGCTCGCTGACGAAATCACTTCGGCGCTCGATGTTTCCGTGCAGGGAACGGTCCTCAACCTCTTGATGCGTGTGCAACGAAGCCTCAACCTGACGGTCCTGTTCATCAGTCACAACCTCGCCGTGGTCCGGCAACTGTGCGAAGAAGTGGCCGTGATGAAAGACGGAGAGGTCGTCGAGGCGGGACTTGCAACACACGTGATCGACGATCCCCAACATCCCTATACCCGGCAGCTCATCAGTGCCATCCCCCGGATAGGGATCCCTCTCTTCGATGAAGGAGCCAGTTCATGACCGCCCGCCCGTTCAGCCTCGAAGAGGCACGAAAGATTGTCACAGTCCCGGAGACTGCAATCACAGCGGACGGAACTGCTGTCGTCTTTACTCAGCGACACACGGTTGAAGACCGCACTGAGACCTCGCTATGGCTGGTGACCGAGGACCGTGCACCGCGGCCCCTGACACAAGGACCCACCGACCGAGCGCCTCGTATGACTTCTCAGGACGACGTCCTCTTCCTCAGAGATATCGACGGAGCACCGCAACTACACCTGCTTCCACAGACCGGAGAAGCGGTGCAACTGACAAGACTCCCGCTGGGAGTCGGTGCGGGTGCGATGAGTCCGGATGGAACTCAACTCGCTTTCGCCGCGCACGTTGACCGCGGACAGGAAGGAAACGCTGCCCCGATCGTCGTGGACACTCTCGACCAGAAGGCCGACGGTGTCGGGTGGATCGGTCGCATCCGCCGCCATCTGTTTGTACTGGACCTGGAATCCGCATGTACCCGACAGATCACGGACGGGGAATGGGACGCCAGCGATCCTGTCTGGTCGCCGGACGGAACGCGACTCGCCTTCACCGCAGCCATGGAAGCTCGATCGGACGTCGATATGGAATGCCGCGTCTACGCAGTCGATGTGGACGATCCGATGGCGCCCGCTGTGTGTTTCGGTCACGCTACCGGGATCACAGGCCCAGCGATGTGGGCCCCTGACGGGGAGTCGATCATTGCGGTGGGTTCTCCGACGATGACGGTCGGGCACGCGCGACTTCTGCGACTTTTCCGGGACGGCCGCGATGACACCGATCTCAGCGGCGGGCTTGACCGCAATGTGATGCCAGGAGCGACCGGATACCCAGGCGGCAGGCCAGCGCTGACCCCGGAGGGCGAAGACATCATCTTTTGCCTCCGCGATCGCGGCTGGACACATCTATATGGCGCCGACCTGGACGGAGGTGGCCAGCGGCCGATCGTCGCCGAACCTCACTGCGTGATCTCCGGCCTGTCGGTGGCCTCACGTGCCCCCCGCGCTGCTGTCGTCGTGACTACACCACAGTCGTTCGCCGAGGTTGCATTAGTCGACCTCCCCAGCGGCAAGCGCCGGGTGCTTACCTCTCTGATGGACCAGAGCCTTCCCGGCGTCGAGTTGCACCGCCCCGAACCGAGGCAGTTCGAGATCAGTGACGGGACTACGATCCATGGGTGGCTTCTTGGCGGAGCCGCTACCACCGGTCCTGCTCCGCTTCTGCTTGACATACATGGTGGACCACACAACGCGTGGGCAGGTGTCGCCGACGAAATCCATTTGTATCAGCAGCTTCTCGCTGCGCGCGGATGGCGGGTGCTCACCCTCAACTCGCGGGGGTCGGACGGATACGGCGAGGAGTTTCTTCGAGCACTCGATGGTGAGTGGGGACGTGCCGACCTCGCTGACTTCCTCGAGCCCCTTGATCAGCTCGTGACCGAAGGGCTCGTGGATGCCGACAAGATCGCTGTGACGGGGTACAGCTACGGCGGTCTCGCGACCTGCGCCCTGACCTCGCACACTGACAGGTTCGCAGCGGCCGTCGCCGGGGGCCTCCTGTGCGAATTCGTGTCCATCGCTGCACAACGACTCCTCCCCGAAGGGTTCTTCGCGAAGGCAACGGCCGGTGCCGCGCCGACTGATATCGTGCGGCTCGCCGAAATGTCACCCATCACGAATGTTGAACGCGTGACGACGCCCACCTTGGTTCTACATGGAGAGAACGACGAAACCTGCCCTGTCGGGCAGGCTCAGGAGTGGTTCTCGGCCCTGCGAGTGCAAGGGGTGCCGAGTCGGCTTGTGGTCTATCCCGGATGCGACCATCTCTTCATCGCGGATGGACCGATCGAGCACCGCCTGGACTACCACGCTCGTCTGGTCGAGTGGGTAGAGCAGTACACTCGCGCAGCACCAAGGCCGGCAGCGTCATCCCCTGCCCCCCGCGGAGAGGGGTACTGGCGCTACCGGTTGGACCTCCTTCGAGAACGCTATGGAGTCGCCGGAGCACAATTCGGCATCGTCCAACTCGATAACGAGGGGTCGGTGTTCGATCGAGTCATCGTCAGCTCCGGAGTTCTGAACACCTCGACTCAGGAACCGGTGACGGACGACGCCATCTTCCAGATCGGGTCGATTACCAAAGTCTGGACGACGATGCTGATCATGCAGCTCGTCGACGAAGGACTGCTCGATCTTGATGTACCGGTGCGGACGATCTTGCAGGACTTCAGGTTGGAGGGAGACCCAGCGCCCTCGGTGACGGTGCGCGAACTGCTCGACCACACCAGCGGTATCGATGGCGATGCATTCATCGACACGGGCCGAGGCGATGACTGTGTCGAGAGATATGTCGAGAAGTTGCAATCCGTTGGCTATATCCACACGCCTGGCGCTCGATTCTCATACTGCAACGCAGGTTTCGTCGTGGCAGGACGGATTGTCGAGATATTGCGCGGGATGTCATGGGATGATGCCTTGCAGAAATACTTGATCGAACCGATGGGTCTCGAACACACCATCACGCGGAGCGAGGATGCACCGAGGTTCGCCGTGGCCACCGGACACAGCGGGTTCGGTGAGACGTGTAGCCCGGTGCCGGCGTGGTCGATCGTTCGATCCATGGGACCGGCAGGGCTCATCACGTCGAGCATCGGCGATCTGCTGACATTCGCGAAGACCGCATTGCGCGGCGGGGCAGTACGGGACACTGCACGCGTGTTGTCAGCCGAGAGTGCCCGATTGATGACAACCGAGCAGATCGATCTGCGGGAAAGCTCATTCACAGCCAGCGGCTGGGGGCTGGGCTGGTTCCTCGAAGACTGGCACGGCACAACGGTGTACGGGCACAACGGCGGAACGATCGGACAGCGAGCGTATCTCCGCCTTTTCCCCGGTACGAACTACGCGATTGCCCTACTGACTTCGGGCGGTCAGCCTGACGGACTCTATGCCGAGCTTTTCGCCGAAGCTGCATCCTCGATCGACGGCAGCATTTTGCCCGAACAACTCCGCCCCGATCGATCTCTTCCACCGGAACCACTGGAGGGCATATGGGAGAACGCCGGGAACCGTGTCGAAGTCAAGCCAGGCGACAAAGGGCTTGAGCTGACGATGACAGATCGCCTTGACCTCTTACGCGATGGCAAGGAAGACGTGATGACAACGCAGTTGCATGCGTCGAATACGGCTGGGGTTTACGCGTACACGGCGTCGAACCTCGCTGGTTGGGAGCAGCTCCGCATGGTCCCGGGCGGCGTGTACCTCGGCTCCCGTTTCATGGTGGAGGTACCCGCGTGACCGGGGTGGAGAAGGCTCGCGTCGCCGGCTCTACCGATGTACAGCTTCGGCTGTTGAGCGATCCGTCAGAGATGACAGCTGCCTCAGAGCTCGTCGCACAGGTCTGGCAGGTTGACAGCGCGTATTCGCATGTCAGTCCGGAACTGCTTACCGCCCTTGCACACTCCGACAACTATGTCGCGGGCGCCTATCAGGGCAGTGCGCTCGTCGCAGCCTGTGTCGGATTCTTCTACCCTCCTACGAAACTGGCGCTGCACTCGCACATTGCCGGTGTTCGTGCAGACGTAGTGGGCACCGGAGTAGGCAATGCACTCAAGTTTCACCAGCGTGCGTGGTGCCTCCAACGCGGCGTGACACGGGCGACCTGGACCTACGACCCCTTGGTCGCCAGGAACGCGTACTTCAACATCCACAAACTCGGCTGCCAGATCGACGACTACCTTCCAGACTTCTACGGAGTAATGGACGACACCGTCAATCAGGGTCAGCGCAGCGATCGCCTGATGGCGGTGTGGCGACTCGATCAGGAAGTCGTTCGAACCGTCGGCGATCCTGGGCCGGTGGTTCTACGATCAGTCGCCGGCCATCCGCACCTGCAGTTGGAAAATGCTGTCCATGAGAGTCGTTGTCGCGTCCAGATTCCGTCGGACATCGAGGCGGTTCGCCGCGAGGCTCCCGCGCGTGCGGCCGAGTGGCGCCTGGCGCTACGTCGAGTGCTCGCCGGACTATTTCGGGAAGGCTGGAGCGTTGTCGATTTCGATCGCGCAGGCCACTATTACATGAGGAGAAAAGACTGATGCGAATTGATCGCGTCGAATTGATCACGGTTCGAATGCCTTTGGTGCAGCCGTTCACTACATCGTTTTCCACTCAGACCGAGCGATTTCCGCTCCTCGTGCGGGCAACCGCCTCCGATAACGGTCGCACGGTGATCGGATGGGGGGAGTGCGTTGCACTCGCCGATCCGTTCTATTCTCCGGAGTACCTCGACGGTGCACGGGAGGCACTACAGAGATTCCTTGTCCCATTGCTCTTCGATTGGCAGGCCGCAGGCAATCCGATCACGGCACAGACGGTGAACACGGCAGTCGGCCATGTGGTGGGACACCGCATGGCCAAGGGAGCCCTGGAAATGGCGGTCCTCGACGCGCAACTCCGATTACAGGACGTATCCTTCGCTCAGCACCTCGGCGTCACACGTGACGTAGTCCCTTCCGGCGTCAGCGTCGGCATCGAGGAATCTATTCCTGCCCTGCTCGATCTCGTCGGGGACTTCGTCGATCAGGGTTACGCGCGCGTCAAACTCAAAATCCGTCCGGGCTGGGACGTCGAACCTGTCAGGGCTGTGAGGGAACGCTTCGGCGACATCCCACTCCAGGTGGATGCGAACGCCGCATACCTCCTCTCAGACGCGCCCCTCCTGCGCGAGCTCGACCCCTTCAATTTGCTGCTGATCGAGCAACCTCTCGCCGAGGAAGACCTCCGCCAACACGCACTTTTGGCTCGCCAACTCTCGACTCCTATCTGCCTCGACGAGTCGATCGTGTCGGTGCAGTCGGCTGCTGATGCGATTGCGTTAGGTGCCGCGAGCGTGATCAACATCAAGCCCGGCCGAGTAGGGGGATATCTGGAGGCTACGCGCATCCACGATCTCGCTGTCGCGAACGGCATTGGGGTTTGGTGCGGAGGCATGCTCGAGACGGGAATCGGCCGGGCTGCCAATGCTGCACTGGCTGGGCTCCCTGGCTTCACCCTGCCTGGCGATATTTCTGGCTCCGATCGTTTCTACAAGCAGGACATCACCGACCCGATCGTGATGAAGGACGGAACGGTGTCCATCCCAGGGGGGCCGGGCATCGGTGTCGAGCCCAATCCTGCAGCTCTCACCGAAGCCACCATCCACACTGCGGAGTTGACGGCTCCACCCCGGCGGTAAGAATTGCTCTTCGCTAGAGGCCGGTACCGCAGACCGTGTGATCACCGACGAGTTTCACCATGCTCTCGTCGGTGAAGCCGAGGCTTTCGCAATGATTGCGGTTTGCCGCGCTTGGATGACGTCGAGCATGCCGATCGTATTGCTGGATATCCCATTTGACACCGTTACAGATCATCGCACTGCGCGGCGCCATCGTACTGCGGCGCGACTCGGACCCGAATCGATCCGATCGAAATCAAAGCTACTGCGCCCTTCCCGTATCGGGCTCGGCGTCGAACCGTGGACGGAATTGCAAGTGGCGGATGCGGGCGATATCGGCGTCACCCCTTTTGATACAACAGAGGCTGTCGGCCAGATCGAAACAGCAGTGCGAAGTTTGTACGACAAGGCCGACAGCATAATCAAGCTCGGTGGTGGTCACGCCATTGCGTTCCCCTCGTGTTCCCTCCGAACTCAGCGAACATCAGTCGCCCTGGTGTAACCGATGCATCAGGGCGACTGATGTGACGTGATCGATGTGCCGCGACTGGTTCGCTCTGTCGATCGGTGGTGTTGACATGCCAGAAACTGTGTCACAGTAAAAATGGTTAATTCTGTTGTGCCGCAATATAATTAGACCTATCGAGCTTGATTATGAGCGCTGTGAGTGCGTATTGTGATGTGCGCAATACTCCGCAATTCGGCGCAATTTCGTAACGACATCCCAGGAGACAACTATGAGTTCATCCGACAACGATCTGAATGCACTGAACAGCGTCATCACGGTCGCAGGTGCACTTGCTGCGATACTCGGTGGAATCGCCGGCGTGGCAGGGCTTGCAACATTTCTCGGTACGGGGGCCGGATCGTAGCCGGTTCTTGACTATCTCACTTCGCCTGGTGGAGGGGCACTCTCAACGATCGTGAGTGTGTTCTCCTTTGCTTCGACTTCACGGTGCTTAGGCGATTGGTGTTGGGCTGTTTCCGCAGCTGCTTCGGAGATCGTCCCGAAGCAGCTGCGGTGTTTTTCGCTGGACATGTCGGCCAGCACGATCGCTGTCGTTCGGGAGCTTCGTAGAGAACTCTGAGGATTCTGGCATAGATGGAATCAGTATTGGTTGCGTCAAGTGCTCACCTTGAAGTTCATTTAGGGAGGCCATGTGACGCCAAACCTATTGATATTTAACATGTCTCGTTCATTGCAGTGCTAGGAGATGGTAGGAAAGTGGAATGACCTCAACCCCGGATAATCCGAATCCGAGCAGAGCCGAAGCAGAAGTAGTCGAACTGGTCAGTTCTCTCATCCGCTTCGACACCTCGAACACGGGAGAACTCGAAACCACCAAGGGGGAGCGTGCGTGCGCGGAGTGGGTTGCCGCGCAGCTTCAAGAAGTCGGTTACGAGACGGAATACGTCGAGTCCGGAGCACCCGGCCGAGGAAATGTCTTTGCTCGTTTGAAGGGAGCTGAGTCGGGTCGTGGTGCGTTGATGCTTCACGGTCACCTCGACGTAGTTCCGGCCGAGCCCGCCGACTGGAGCGTCCATCCCTTTGCCGGCACCGTCCAGGACGGTTACGTCTGGGGGCGCGGCGCCGTGGACATGAAGGACATGGTCGGGATGATCCTGGCCCTGGCCAGACAGTTCAAGGCGGAAGGCGTCGTACCGCCGCGTGATCTGGTGTTCGCTTTCGTGGCGGACGAGGAAGCGGGCGGAAAGTACGGATGCCAGTGGCTGGTCGAGCACCGCCCGGATCTGTTCGAGGGAGTGACCGAGGCCGTGGGTGAGGTGGGCGGTTTCTCGCTGACGGTTCCGCGGCCTGACGGAACCGACCGCCGGCTCTACCTCGTGGGGACTGCGGAAAAGGGCCTCGGTTGGATGCGTCTGACTGCCAAGGGACGCGCCGGACACGGCTCCTACCTGCACGACGACAACGCGGTCGCGACACTCGCCGGCGCGGTCTCGAGGCTTGCTGCTCATCAGTTCCCGATCGTGATCTCGGATTCGGTCGCGGAGTTCCTGACCGCCGTCGGCGAGGAGACCGGATTGGACTTCGATCCGGGATCACCCGACATCGACGGGACTCTCGCGAAGTTGGGGACGATCGCCAACATCATCGGGGCGACGTTCCGTGACACGGCGAACCCGACGATGCTCAAGGCCGGATACAAGGCGAACGTCATTCCGCAGACTGCCGAGGCGGTCTTCGACTGCCGCGTGCTGCCGGGACGGCAGGCCGAATTCGAGCGCACGGTGGACCAACTGATCGGTCCCGACGTGACCCGCGAGTGGATCACCAAGCTGGATTCGTACGAAACAACGTTCGACGGCCACCTCGTAGACGCCATGAACGAGGCGATCCTCGCCCACGATCCGGAGGCTCGCACAGTTCCGTACATGCTCTCCGGCGGAACCGACGCGAAGGCATTCGCGAAACTGGGCATTCGCTGCTTCGGCTTCGCACCTTTGCAGTTGCCGCCCGAGCTGGATTTCAGCGCGCTGTTCCACGGCGTCGACGAGCGAGTTCCGGTGGACGCACTACTGTTCGGGACACGTGTTCTGGAACATTTCCTGCTCAATTCCTGACGAGCACGTAGATAGATCCGTGAGCTCGACGCACATCGAGCTCTCTTGTCGCAGAAAGGATTCGCATGGCGCACGATCCGTACGAACCATGCGTTGAGAGGGAGTTTTAAGTCTGCCACGTCGACAAGCTGGGCGGTCGCGCATCCGTCGATTTCCGACTAGTTCAATGGTCCGACGGTTGAGCGGTTTTGTTTGGACGTATGGACGATGAGGGGTGTGAGGTAAACGACGAATCTAGAGACCTGACGTGACAACCTCGCTTCCAACTCAAGGTGGACTTCTCATGAACCAGCGATGTATTGCTCTGGCGGCGTTTGTGCTGGCCGGGCCGGCACTCGCGGCGTGCAGTGGATCAGGGGGGAACAAAGGGCCACGGGACTTCGCCGTCGATGGCGCTTTCTCCGTGGCTGTCGACTCTGACCCCGGGGATCCCAATCCGCTCGTGAGCAGGACATCACCGATCCGGTCGTAATGAAGGACGGAACGGTATCCATCCCAGAGGGCCGGGCAGGTGTCGAACTAATCCTGCTGCTCTCACCGAAGCCACCATCCACACTGCGGAGTTGATGGCTCCACCAGGTGGTAGGAATCGTCCTTCGCCAGAGTGCTTCTCTCACGGCCGCCGGTCCGCTCAACGGTCTTGCGAAGCCAGATGGCGGTGTGAACAACTCAGTTGAGTGAAAGATGAGAATTGATGACAACGCAACCGTGCTACGACGTCATCGTCGTCGGTGCAGGCTCCTCCGGCGCTGCGCTGGGAGCCCGTCTGGCCGAACGGGGACAGAAGGCCCTGTTACTCGAAGCAGGTAGGAACTACTCTTCATCCGAGCTCCCAGAAGAATGGAGATCACCCAATCCTGCGGCAGCAATTGTGGGTGCAAACGTCGCGGACTTCCTTTGGGCGGACCACCTGGCCAGTCGCACCGCATCCCAAGAACCCAGCCTCTATTGGCGGGGTAAGGGGGTGGGTGGAAGCTCAACTATCAACGGGCAGATAGCAATTAGGCCTCCGGTCGAGGATTTTGACGAATGGGTCAGGCTGGGTTGTTCGGGATGGTCGTCGACGGAAGTGATGGCGTCTTTCGTCGCTCTCGAGTCGGATTCCGAATTCGGTGACGACGACTATCACGGGCGGACAGGGCCGATCCCGATCTATCGGGCTCCGGCATCGGCGTGGGGTTCAGTGGACAACGCGCTCCGTGAAGTCGCGGTCGACTCGGGCTACGGGTGGGCGCCGGATGTCAACGCGCCGGGCGCAACTGGGGTTTCTCCCTATCCGATCAATTCCCGTGATCACCGCCGAATCTCCTGCAACGATGCTTATCTGGAGCCGCTTCGCCAGAACTCCCTGCTCACCATCTGTGGCGGCAGTTTGGTGGACAAAATCCTCTTCGAGGGCACTCGGGCGATTGGTGTGCAACTGGACAACGGTCGCACCTACCGCGGGGATCGAATCGTGCTCAGTGCCGGGGCCACTGCATCGCCCTCGATTCTGATGCGATCGGGTATCGGACCTGCCGTCGACCTTGAGGAACTCGGTATCGATGTCCGCGTCGACTTGCCGGTCGGCCGGTCCCTTCAAGATCATCCGATGGCTCTTATCGGTCTGCCCCTGACTGCCGCTGCGTCTGCAGGTCCTAATGACAGGCACAGCAACTGCTGTGTGCGTTACTCGAGCGGCCTGGTCGCCGACGGAAACGACATGATGATGGTCTCCTTGAACCAAAACGCACTCGCGATGGCATCGGCCGATGTCAGGGCGGGAGCGGGCGCCGTGGGCGTTTTCGTGAACAGGACCTACTCCCGTGGCCGCTTGCAGCTCCAGAGTAGTGACCCGACTCGACAACCGCGGGTGGAGCTGAACATGCTCTCGGACGACCGAGATTTAGAGCGCTTGCTCACTGCGATACGGTCTCTCGGTGAAATGGTGGAACACGACACCTTCCGAAAGATAACCGACGGCGACCTGTGGCGGGTCAATCGCGCTCTGCGTGTTGCCCTTGACGGACCTGAGAGCGGCCTGCGCAGCTATCTGCGAGACCATGCCGTCGATACCCAACACGCCAGCAGCACATGTCCTATGGGAAATCCGGATGATGAAGGCACAGTTGTCGATCCAGAATGCAGAGTTCTGGGTTTGCAAGGGTTGCACGTCGTGGATGCATCCATTTTCCCTTTCGTACCGCGAGCTAACACACATCTGACATGCGTCATGGCGGGCGAGCACATGGCCAACAAGCTGAGCTGACTTCACATCCCGCGACCTTAGGAACTCTCCCATGAAGTATCTGCATAACGTGATCGACGGTAAGGCGGCTGAGCCGTTGGACTCCACAGTCTTTGACGTCGTCAATCCCTTTACCGAACACGTGATCGCACGTATGCCGGCTGGTTCGGCGGCCGATGCTGACGCCGTAGTCAAGTCGGCGCGATATGCGCAGGAAGCTTGGGCCGCAGTCGATCTCGAAGAACGACTTCAGTATCTGAGCCGCACAGCGGATGTCATCGACGGACACATCCGCGAGCTCGCGGAACTCGAGAGCGACGAGATGGGTAAGCCGATCCCTATCGCCGAACAGTTCGTCACCAGCGGAATCAGTGCACTGCGATCGAGCGTGGAGCAGGCCAGAAAGTACCCATTCGTTGCCGATGTCACTGCCTTCGGTGAACCTGATCGAACCATCGTTACACGGCGACCACTGGGCGTCGTGGCTCTCATCATCCCGTGGAACTTCTCCGTGACATCAATTCTCGCGAGCATCGGCCCGCTCCTCGCAGCCGGCAATACGGTCGTGATCAAACCGTCGGAGAAAGCACCCTTGTCTGCAGCGAGACTTGTCGAATTGTTTGATGTACCTCCGGGGACAGTCAACCTTCTCCACGGAGATGCGCGAGCAGGTCGACCGTTGGTCGAGCACGAGGCGGTCGCATTGGTGCATTTCACAGGATCAGTCGAAGCAGGCAGATCGGTTGGCGTCGCGGCTGCCAAGCGGCTACAACGATCGATCCTGGAGTTGGGTGGAAACGACCCAGTGATCGTCGACAGCGACATAGACGTCGTGGCCACTGCAAAAGCAGTGGCGATGTCTACGTTCATCAACAGCGGACAGATCTGCACCTCGTCCGAACGTATCTACGTTCACAGGGCAATTGCAAAGGACTTCATCGACGCTCTCGTCGCCGAAACCGAGGCTTTCGCGATGATCGACGAACCAACGGGATACGGGCTAGGGCCACTGGTGGACAACGCCCAGCGAGAAATCGTCCACACTCATGTGCTCGATGCGGTAGCGCATGGAGCGAAGGTGTTGGCGGGTGGGCAGTTACCGGACAGGCCGGGGTACTTCTACCCAGCGACAGTCCTTACCGACGCCACTTCGGACATGCGCATCATGAACGAAGAAACATTCGGGCCTGTTGCCCCCATTACCGTTGTTGATTCGTTCGAGGAAGCCATCACCCTCGCGAACGGAACAGGTTTCGGGTTGGCGTGCACGGTGTACTCGAAAAGCCAGGAAAACGTGGCGCTCTGTGCCCGGATCAACGCTGCCATAGTCTGGATCAATGAATGGCAGAGCGGGGGAGTTGGCATGACCTGCGAGCCTTGGGGGCTCAGTGGTGTTGGTGCTACAGGAGGCTTGGCATCATTTGACGCGGCAACACGTCCTTGTTCGATGATCTATGCATCGGTTACTGCGCCGACAGTGATATCCGATAACTAAGCGTGGTCAAGTCGAGACCTCGGTTAGCTGCGGAAGATTGCGCCGCGAGCCGATGTTCTCGGTGTGCTCGCTTCATTCGTTCACCGTGAGCGTTTCGTAACCGTGGGTCTAGAAGCAGCACCGTGGGTCTAGAAGCAACACCGTGGGTCTAGAAGCAGAAAGAACCAGTGTGAACCGTCCCGGGCTGGATTCCGCTTCGTTTCTTGCCAGGGATGCAGTTCATGCTCAAGCGCTACTCGGCCGAGCAGCGTGAGCGAGCGGCGAAGATGGTCCTTCGACCACCTACGGGTACCGGTCGCTCTACGCTGCCGGTCAGACCACCGGGCCGAAGACTCGGTATCGGCCCGGAATCGCTCCGGAGTTGGCCAAGCCGGCCCCCAGAGCGACACCATGTAGCTGCCCGGAACCACATCCGATGAGCAGCAGCGTATCAAGGTCCTACCGCGAGAGACACGAGATTTCGAGGAAGCCAACGAAATCCTAAAGGCTGCAACTTTTTTCGCGAGGGAAATTGACTCTCCACCATTGATCTGCCCGTTCATCGATCAGATGCGTGCACGGAAGTACAAGGTCGAGTCGATCTGCCGAGTGCTCACCGCACCGGGAATGCAGGTCGCCCCGTGCAAAAACCTGAACTGGAGAACCGCTCCGCTGTCGGAGCGGGTCGTGACCAGTACGCACCTGACAGGCGCACTACTGCACACCGTCGACACAGCGGAAGGGCTCTACGGGCGGCGCAAGATGACCGCCCATCTGCGACGCAGTGGTCACCAGGTCGCATCTTGCACCCTCGATTGACTCATGTTCGTCGAGGGCCTGTCCGGACCCGGACCGATCGGAACTCTACCGCCCAGGCGCCGAACCATCAGTGGGCTACCGACGTCTCCTACTGTCGTACCTGGGCGAGATTTGTGTACGTTGCGTTCGTGATCTACTGCTTCTCCCGAGTGATCGTCGACTGCCATACGTAGCCCGATAATTACAGGCATACGTAGCCCGTTTAAGACACGACAAACGGCCACGACCGAGCTGAATATGGCGTTATGGCGCCGGAACTTCAGCGGACATGCCGTGGCCGACGGGTTGATTCATCACAGCGATGCAGGCAGTCAATGCACATCAATTGTCGCCGCGATCGGCAGTACTGGAGACGCGCGCGACAACGCGTTGGCGGAGCCGGCGATCGGCGTATTCAGTCCGCGGCCTCCTCCACGCGAAGTCCGTTCCTGACGTGCCGATCATGTCAATCGACGACATCGAGTTTGTCACGATGGGGTGGGTCAACTGGTTCAATACTCGCCCGGTTGCACAGCATCCTCGGAAAGCGGCAAAAACCCGGTACGGCTCAGTGCTCAGTCGACCGTACCCGTACAGCCAAGTTTTTTTGACCTGCTTGAGGCTGGACGCCTGATGGCTGTCAGGACAGACGGAAAGAACTTTCCGAGGAACGGAGTGCGCACCGTGTGCCCGTCGATGGGATTGCTTCAGGTCCCGAACATCTGCTCGCGTGCGTAGAAAGTCCCTGGAGATCGAGCTGCTGCTCTAAAGCCTTCACAATTGACGATCCATGATTCGAGACTGTCGATTCCTCAAACGATTTCGGCCCGTGTTATCGACGGATCGTGGTGGATGGTGATGGTGCGGTCCCGAGCGCGCCATCCATGCGTTGTATCAGTTTTGCAGGAATAAGCGCTCGTTGTCGGAAGGCCCGGTCTGCCAGAATGAGAATCTCAGTGCGGCGAATCAAGTTGCGAACGCAGGAAAGTTGCCAGCTGATCGGCTGACTTGTCGTCGACGTTCGTGAGAACCACCAGGGTCGTGCTTGTAGTCGGATCGTGCCCTGCAAACGACTGAAATCCAGGTAGCTCGCCATTATGGCCCCACATCCCATCGAAGTCCGCGATCCCAAGGCCATAGCGGACGTTGTCGATAACGGGCACAGATCGCAGGCGTTCACGCTGGAGACTTGCAGTCAGCAGATCGCCCCGCACTAACGCGCCCACGAATACACTCAGATCGTCAGCTGTCGACACGGCGTTGCCAGCGGTCCACGCCCACGACGGATTCACGTCAGTTGCATCGATAAACTCGTCGTTGTGCCGATGGTATCCACGCAGGTCGGCGCTACCCAGCTTCGTTGCCTTATCGGTTAGCGGGGGGAGCGCAGTGCTGTTCATTCCCAGAGGACCAAAGATGGTCGTCTGCGCGATATCTGCGATGTCGGTGCCTGTGAGATGCTCGATCAATAATCCGAGAATTATGTAATTGGTGTTGCAGTATTCGAAGGCCGTGCCAGCCGCGAAATGCTGTTCACTCTCAAAGGCAACTTCGAGTAGCCCTTCAGGGGTCCACACTCGAGATGGCGCTGCCAGTAGAGCGTCGACGAATTCGTCGGAAGTGTAATCGGGAAGACCAGATGTCATGTTGAGGAGCTGTTTCACCGTGACCGCTGGATCTATCGAAAGCTCGGGGAGAATCGAGTGGACTGTGTCGTCGAGATGAAAGCCGCCGGCCTCGACAAGCTGAAGGGCGATCGTAGCCACGATCATCTTGGTCACGCTGCCGACCCGCATTATGCTGTCGTTGGTCATCGGCGTACTTGTTTCGATATCAGCGACGCCGAATGACTGCGTCCACGAACCTAGTTCAGGCGTGCTGAGGTGTACCACGGCGCCAGGGATCGATAGTCTTCGGCGTTCGGCGTCGAGGGCAGAAGCAAGAACATCAAACCCAAGAGATGTCGTGCTCTCGGATTGTGCGTAATTTTCCCCTGCTACGAGTTTCATGTCTGTTCCCTAGGTTCGTAATGGATCGCGTCTGGCCGATATTGCGTCAATTGAGGTTGCTGGCATCCAACGCCTCCCGACCGCGCACATGCAGACCGTGAATTCACCCGTGCAATGGAGCTGGATGACGAGCACTGCCCATACGATGCCGAGATTCAGATTGGCTTGCATTGGCCATAATGCCAAAGAATGTGATGCTGCATTGGGCGATTGACCGATGGGGGGCGATCGAATCTATTTCTATGATTGGAGTATTCAACCCAGGGCGCAGCTAAATCGCAGCTGTCAGTGGGCATCACCGAAGGAGACGGATCATTTTGCGTGACGAGACTACCGCCAGCGAACGAGCGGAACATCGCGCCGGCATCATCGGACCGCCAGATGCACTTTTGCAGCTCCCACGGTTTGCCGGTCCCTCGACATTTGCCCGTTTGCCGCGCCTGGATGAAGTTGGCCGTGCCGACATCGCATTGCTGGGCATCCCGTTCGACACAGGGACCACCTATCGTCCCGGTGCACGCTTCGGTCCCGAGTCAATCAGGGCCGGTTCAAAACTGTTGCGGCCCTATCATGTTGGACTCGATATCGAGCCATGGACTGAACTGCAAGTGGCAGATGCGGGCGATGTCGGCGTCACCCCGTTCGACATAGCGGAGGCCATTAACCAAATTGAAAGCGCAGCGCGGGGCTTGTACGACAAGGCCGATAACATCATTGCGCTCGGCGGTGACCACACCATTGCGTTGCCCCTGCTGCGCGCCGCCCACGCGCACCACGGCCCGATCGCGCTGATTCACTTCGATGCTCACTTTGACACCTGGGACAGCATGTTCGGAGCCCAAATTGTGCACGGCACGCCATTTCGGCGGGCATCAGAGGAAGGCCTCCTCGCCCTCGGGCATTGCGCCCACATCGGCATTCGAAACTCACTTCCCGCTGCCAGTGACTTAGAAGACGATCGGCGCCTGGGTTTTTCGACGGTAACAACATTGGAAATCGCTCGCCGTGGTATCGACGAAGCCATTGGGCGGGTCCGCGAAAGGGTCGCTGACTTGCCCGTGTACGTCAGTATCGACATCGATGTTCTCGACCCCGCATGCGCTCCCGCAACGGGAACTCCGGAACCGGGTGGCCTGACTACTCGCGAGCTTCAGCTGCTCCTGCACGGGCTTGCAGGATTGCCGATTATCGGAGCAGATGTCGTCGAGGTTTCGCCCGCCTACGACCACGCGCAACTTACTGCGTTGGCAGCTGCCGGAGCGATTTTCGATCTACTGGCTCTCTTCGCGAAAAAGCGGTGAGAACGCCACGGTCGAATGTGCTGAGTGGTCGGACTGACTGCCCAGCAATATATTTCGCTCCCATGCTCTGTTCTGGATAGGCCCTCAGAGGCACTGTCAAGTTGTTGAGATCGCCTGATCTGGGATGGTGTGGTGGTGTCGTCGACGTACAAGGGCTACCGATTCCCGCGCCAGATCATTTCCCACTGCGTATGGCTGCATCGCCGGTTCACTCTCTCGTTCCGAGATCGAGTTGCTCGTGGCCGCCCGTGGAATAGCGGTGTCGTACGAGACAGTCCGCTCCTGGTGTGCCGGTTCGGGCCCGAGTTCGTCCGCCGGCTGCGGGGGAGCACCCCGACCTGGCGGCAAGTGGCACGTCGACGAAGTGTTCGTCAAGATCAGTGGAGTCCGAAAGTACTTGTGGCGGGCAGTCGATCAGCACGGCAACGTCCTCGACATATTGATCCAGGACAAGCGGGACGGCAAGGCTGGGGCCTTGTTTCTTCAGGAAACTACTGGAGAAACAAGGCCACCCGCCGCGGGTGCTGGTCACCGACAACTTCCCAGTTGCCAGGTCGCGCACCGGAAGACGATGTCAACAACTGAGCACCGGCAAACAAGTACTTGAATAATCGGTGCGAGAACTTCCGTCAATCGACCCGGCCACGTGAACGCGCGATGAAAGGATTCCGCTCCGTCGGTTCAGCGCAGAGGTTTCTGTCCTCGTTCAGTCGGACTTCCCCGCACTTCTGCCCGCCGAGGCGCCGTATGACTGCCACCGATCACCGCACCGAAATCGCCGCTCGATTTCAGGTGTGGGATCAGCTCACCGAACAGGCCCTCACTGCCTGAACACCGCTCGGCGTGGTGGCGTCCTGCCGAAAACAGTTGCACACCAAACAACTTGACAACGTCCTTGGGGGGGCGGTGTATCGAGGCCGCGGAGAGTGAGCAGATCGTGGTGGCGGACCGCAAGACTGCGAGTGAGCGGTGGCCGGGTCTGGCTTCCGGGGCCTGGTGGTTCGGGGTGGAGAGTTTCCTGTCGATTCCGTTGCCTGCGCTCGAGACACTCGACGCTCCCCTCTGTAGGCGGACGAACGTGATGGCTGTCGCGGCCAGCTCTGACGGCGCAGGGGGCCGGGGTTACGGGGTTACAAGGCCTGTGGATACGGGGCGGCCCACGCCTTCCTGAAGCGGTGGTTGCCGAGACGCTCACACACTGTGACGGTCCTTGCGAGTGCCCGAGCAGTAGCGGGTACGGGCTTTGGACGGCGGAAAGTGCGAGAAGTGTGACCGGCTCGGCAATCACCTTTTCCGGTGCGCAGCGTGAACGCACACCGCGTCGAGGTCCTTCGCACAGCGCAAGTGCACACCGCAGAGTTTCGTCCGAACACAATGTCTACGAGTTATTTTCGACAGAGCGCTCGAGTCCGGCGACGATGCGGGCGATGGTGGACTTGCCCGACCCTGACTCGCCGACCAACCCCAGGGATTCCCCGTGGCCGATGGTGAAGGAGACGACGTCCACGGCGGTGATCGCCGGTTGGCGCCTTCCGATGTGGAAGGACTTGCGGAGATTGGTGGCGATCAGGGGGCGGCGGCGGGCGGATTGCTCATCGTGTCGGTTCCTTCGGTCGATGATGAAGATCCGTGGAGGTGGCCAGTTTTATGTGAGGTGTCCAGGACTCCCTTTCCGTTCTGCATTGCCCGATCCAGTCGGACAGGGCTCTCCGTCGCTCGCTCCGTCGCATGATCGGATCCGCGGCGCGCCCTACCCATGCGATGTGCCCATCAGGGCGGATGAGTATCTCGTGTACGGCTTCGTATTCGGGGTGCCGTTCGAAATCTGTGAGGACTGGGGTCGTGACGTGGTCGGCCCACTCGTCGGACTGAGCTCCTGTGAAGTCCAGTAGCAGAAATCTTCCGCTGTGCATCAGATCGGCCACTCGGGTGACGGACCCATCGGGGGTGCTAAGCGCTAAGTCGATTACTCGTCGCCCGACCAGAGGGTCGCCTGCGGGGTCGATGTAAGTGGTACTCAGGCCGGAGATCTCTCCTGCGAGTTGATGATTGATCTCACGACTATTGAGCATTCGATCAAATAGGGAGCGTAGTGCGGCGAGGGGAGGTGCATATTGAGGTATCAAGGCCAATTCGAGAAGTAGGGTCTGCACTTGGGTGTTGTCGGTCAACATTTGGCCGACCTGACGGCGCTCGTGCTGATACGTGTCAAGAAGGCCTGTTGGTGCCCATCCATGGATTTCGGCGGCTAGTTTCCATCCGAGGTTGAAAGCATCCTGGAGTCCGGCATTCAGGCCTTGTCCTGCGGCGGGGAAATGAATGTGCGCCGCGTCTCCAGCCAGGAACACCCGCCCGGACCGGTATTGCCCTGCGAGACGGGTTGCGTTTCCAAAGCGTGAGAGCCAATGTGCGTCCGCGACCCCGCAATCGTTCCCGCACAAAGAAATCAATGCTTGGCGGACTTCTTCGACAGTCACGGGTTCGGATGACGAGACGCGCATTCGGTCTGGCGCCGATAGGACGAACCGAGTCAAACCGTTTTCGAGCGGTACGACCAAAACCCCGTGGCTACGCGCATGCGCGATGGAGTTCGAATCGACTGATGCAAAGTCGCCGAGGATGCCGGTGAACGTCTCGTCTGTGCCATCAAATGTGATTGATGCGCTCTTGCGCACGACACTACGACTACCGTCGCATCCCACGACGTATCGGGCATGGACACTTGTCTGGGCGCGGTCCGCGAAAACCACCTCCATGCTCTCGCGACCGTCGTGCAGCCGTGTCACTTCGCGGTCGCGATGGACTGGTACGCCCAACTGAGACACACGCTCCGACAGTAGCGTTTCCGTTTCGGATTGAGGGATTGAAAGCGTATACGGGTGGCGTGAGCTGAACTCGGAGAAGTCCAGCCGGGTGTCCAATCCGGCGAAATGCCAGCTGGGAAAAGTAGTTCGGTTGTCGAGGAAGCGATCCGCGTATCCGCGAAGGTCCATGATTTCGATGCTGCGAGGGTGCAGGGTCAAGGCGCGTGATTGTTTTTGCGGTTCTCTCCGGCGCTCATAGACCTCTACGTCCACCCCAGCCAAGGCGAGCTCGCTCGCGAGCATCAGTCCTGTAGGTCCGGCTCCGATGACGGCGACATCAAGCATCTATCTACCTCCAATTAGTGAACACCGTTCACGTGAACGATGTTCACTATAATGAGTCCTCATGAAGAAACAGTCAATGGCCAACACTGCAAACCGTGGGCGGACCCCTCGTCTCTCCGCCGCGGCAACGGTCGATGCTGCGCTGCGTCTCCTGGATGAACACGGACTCGACGGGTTGACGATGCGTCGTGTCGCGCACGCGATGGACGCGCAAGTGGGCGCGCTCTACCGATACTTCCCGACGAAGCAGTCGCTTCTCGCGGCGATGGCGGAGCGGATGCTGGAGGGGTGCGTGGATCCTGTTCCGCGAGGGGAGTGGCCAGAGAAGGTGCAAGAGCTTGCGCGACGTATGCGTATCGGTCTACTCGCGCACCGCGACGGGGCGCGAGTCTATGCAGGCACCCATGCAATTGGGCCGAATACGCTCGGATATGCCGATATGTTCATCGGGATACTGATCGAGGCCGGCTTTAGTGAAAGTGATTCGGCCGATGCAGCCATGATGATTATCCGATTCACTACCGGGCATACATTGGAAGAGCAAGCTGTGCTCGATGGGCCGGATCCAACGCCGCTGGAAACGGCGATTGAGGAAGGCGACTTTCCTCACCTATCTACCGTACTCACTTTTCTCACGACGCCGGACTCGACCGGGCAGTTTGAGTTCGGGCTAGGTGTCGCCGTCGCTGGCCTGCGGGTGGCAGGGGAAACGGCCATGTCGAGGCGGTTCGGGCAGTGCGCGAGCGGGAAGTGAAGGACAAGCGGGGACGGCGACGAGTCCGCGAGCTGAACCAGCAGGCCGAGTCCGTGACCACCGTCCGCCGAGAGTTCCCGCGCAGCACGTTGCTCGCTCGCAAGACTCCACCGAAAATGGTAGCGGCGTGTGTCGCGGCCACCCTCGCCCGCGACCCCGGACTGATGTCGGAGTACAAGGCAGCGGAATCGCTCGGTGAGCTGCTTGGATTCATGG
Source organism: Rhodococcus sp. OAS809 (assembly GCF_040546695.1). Taxonomy (NCBI): domain Bacteria; kingdom Bacillati; phylum Actinomycetota; class Actinomycetes; order Mycobacteriales; family Nocardiaceae; genus Rhodococcus; species Rhodococcus sp. OAS809. The sequence goes on from NZ_JBEPOI010000001.1 coordinate 590,969, forward strand.
GCTACTACCCCGCTATGTGTCAAGCCAAGTGAGACAGTGACGTTCAAACGTGAAGGTGCACTTCGCCCGAATGCATCTCGTATAGATGGCCCTTTCCAAGACAATTGGCATTCAGGCACGTCGTAACTGTCCCGCGATTGCGAGATCTGTCCGGAATCGGGCCTAAGGTTTGAGCTAAGTACTATCGGGGTTCGATATCGATATCCGAAGGGGGGTGATGAAAGAACTTCAGCGGGCCGCTGTGCGGCTTCACATCCTTCCTCACGCTGCGCAGGAATCGATTTACGGGGGCTGAATGTCGGAAGAGCTCGCGCATCACGGCTACAAGATCAGCCCGGTACCTTGTATCCGGCATTGCGCCGTCTCGAAGTCAGCGGACTTCTCGAATCCGAATTTTGTTTTCTCCGAAGGTCGTTCGCGTCGTGTGTACCCGCCACCCCGGCTGGTGAGGTAGCGCTGGTCGAGGGCCGTGTGTCTTTGGCGGAATTGGCACGTGAAGTGCTCGGCTCGTCGTGGCCTGAGAACTGATCTCACCGAACAGGTTTCGTGGTCCTCTGGCATGCGGCGTAGATGAGCGTACCGGTCGTGAGTACGCCGATGCCGATGGTGAGGGATGCGGTCGGCAAGAATGCTGCCAGCGCGACGCATCCGATTCCGCCGAGCGCCGGTGCTACACGAGTGCGAGCGGCGGGGGCGGGGCGGGGCAACGTCTATGCGGACGCATTGGCGATTAGGTAGTACGCCAGTACGGCGAATCTCGGCGGAGGATCAGCTCGTGGCTATCGGCGGCGCCGAAGTTGATCAGACTCCGCCCGTGGGACGGTCCGACCTCGTGTTTACGCCTAATCCGGCACCGTCATGGATGGCTCTTCCTCCGTGGTTTAGAAGAGTCATCCGCGCGCCATCCTCACGGCCAATGTGAACTGTCGCTCGGACGGTAGGTCTGCAATCCGGATCCTCGTGAATGGCAATGTGGTGAATAACAGTTCCGATATCGGGGGTTATGACGTTCGCGGCGGAACTGCAGCCGGCTACCCGTTGACCGCCTGGGACAGGGTGAAGGTTCAGTACAACGGAATCAGCCAGTTCGGCGCCACTATCTTCACACGAAGCGGCTTTGCCGTTCTGTAAAAAAGGGCGCCCCTACCGGGATTCGGGGGGCGTCTTTTGCTGTTTCATACGGCGTGATGGGCCGAATAAACTGGGCCGAGTTGGTTGGCCCCGAAGCTGCGTGGGTGGGCTCTGTTATGTCTTCAGCGGACGAGGCGGTGCCCGAGAGGTACGCCGAAGGGCTGAGTCGTGGCCACCGAACCGAGTGATCGGTTCACGAAGGCGATGACGAGAGCTCCAGTTATGAGGCACAGTGCTTTTCGTTTCACGACATCTCCGTTTCGAGGTGTGCTAGATACGACGGGCTTCCTGCCGCAGGTAGTTGCCGAGGGTAACTAGATTCGGCCTTCTGTGCTCCGTGGCAAGGCAGCCCTGACGGCCACACAAGATAGGGGACCGTCAGGGCTGGTAAACGAACAACAGTATCGCTATACGTTTACAATCCGACCATACCTGCAACGGTAGCCGTATCGTAACCCCCGGGTCTTTTGATCTCCGACTTCGCCCTCTGTCGCAATTAGGCGGGGCGCGTGATGTGTGAGTTCGCAGTGGCAACCCGAGACGACGTCGAGAGCGACTCTCGGATCGGAATGACATCCGCAGGGCAGGAACTTCGGTGATCTTGCTGCAGTCTCAGCCGTTCGGCCGGCGAGATCCATGGGCCGTCGTAAACCACGCTGCTGCAGCGTCGGCATTGCGTGCAGTACGCACCGTTTTTCATCAGCTAATACGACTCTCGGCGTCCGGGTCCCGACCCGCGGAAGATCTTGTCGGCGCAGTCGAGGCGAGAGCTGCCAGCTCGGGACTGGGCAGCGTGGCCGACGTGTTACCGGCGTCGAACTGCCGCGGCAGCGGTACACCGCATGTGGGGAATTGCCAAACCTCAGTCTCGTCGGGCATTTTCGAAATCCAGGGGTGTTGCTAGAAGGGCCACCAGCGAGTGTGTGATCAGCACGCTGGCGGCCCGGGGTGCGCCGAGAACCGAGGCGGAAGCGGCGCACCGTTTGTGGTGCCCTGCCGGCTATCTGGGGGGATCGCGTCGGCAGGGCTACGCCATACTCGAAGTTTGGGGGTTCGAGCGATGCCGCCGAGGAAAATCTACGGATCCGAGGGTTCCGATACCAGTCTTCGCGGAGTCACAGATACTTGAGTGTTGAACTATCCCCAATTCATGGACAGCACATGGGGATAACTGATCCGAGCGCGAAACTCTCGAACTGTTTCGCTGCGCGAATGGTCAGAGATTCCGTGGGAAAAAACGCCCATGGCTTCAGGATTCGCAGCTTGGGTTCGAGACCAGATCGTGGCCCGCGGCTATGAAAGTCCAGAGGAAGCAGCTCGGGCGCTCGGTGTGTATCCATCCCAGATGCGTCAGTGGACAAGGATCTCGCGGTCCCCGACCCCGCAGGTGCTGCGGCGCGTCGCAGCGTTGTTCGATGCGCCTGTGCAGGAAGTGTTGATCGCCACCGGGTTCATGACGGAAGAGGAGAACCGGCCGTTGTCGCCCACACGGAAGTCGCTGCAGCAATTGTCGAACAAGCAGATTCTCGACGAGATTCGGCGCCGGACTGCCGGAGACTTGGCAGGGCCGCCGATTCCTGTCCGGGTGGACGGAGTTCTCCATTCGCCGGATGGCCCGCCCACAGTGTTCGTCAGTTACACCTAGGCGGGCCGCGCACGCCGAGCCGGCAAAGGCGAACGTGCACGAGGGATACTACTTCTCGAGTATGGGGCCGAACCGCGCTTGGCGGTTGCACACGGTACTTAAGTATCAGGCAGGCGCGTCGCCAGCGCGTCCATAGTGCCTACGGTTCAACGTGGCGGCGTGAGCGTTTGGAGAGACCCACCCCCGGCGAGTGCACAGCCGGAGGGCAGGCCTTGCGCGGCCGAACTGACCACTCAGAATCGCCGCAGCAATGAAATGATATCCAATTTCCACGTTCAAAATGCCAGATAGTTCTTCGAGTTTGCGATCCAAGTGCGAAAATTCATTGCCGATAACTTGGTCGAGCGGACTGTGCAGATCGAAGTGGAGTATGCCAGGGCGATGCCGGATCGCACCTCCGCAGTTGAGACGATGCTCATCGGAACCGTAATACTTGAGCGAGCCATCGTCGAGGTTCGTCGACTTGCTCTCGAAGCTGCCAGTTCCCAGATCGACAACGCGCCGCATGCGCAGCTGTGATCGGTGGTGTCCTCACCGCACCTCTTTTGTATTGCGTGGCAATGACTTCCAGAGACCATTCCCGAAAGAAAGCATCTGGGCAGATCGAATCCGGCCGGTTGACCTTGCGTCTCGCGTCGTCACCTGGCCAGAAAGGTGGAAACACCTGCTCATCCGACTCTGGGATCGGTCAGCGGGGTCTACCGATGGAGTGGTCGACACATGCGCGAGGTCAACAACCTCCTCGCGGCGCAACCCCGCTACGAGTATCTGTAACAATCCCGATATCGACCGGCCTCAGCCGATCCCGACGCGAGCGCACGAAGCCACCCAACTCCGGCGGATTCATGAATCTATTATGCGTCAAGTGCGGTAGGCGAGTGGGGGGTAATGCTCCCCTGGTTCCCGTTCGCCAAACCCAGGACGCTGGCAGCATGAACGAATCAGAAATCATCCCAACCATCGCCGCAATCGCTGCGGGATTCCGCGGCGACCAGCGCGCACCCGTCATCGGCACTCCTGCCGACCTTGGACTCGACTACGAAGCGGTCACGTTCTCCGCCAGCGATGGCGTGCCTCTCGAAGGCTGGTTCATTCCTGCCGAGAGCGACAAAATCGTCATCGCGAACCACCCGATGGGATTCACTCGCACCGGCCTTCCCAGCCACCTAGAGCCGTGGAACTCCATCTGGGCACCTAGCGACAACAACATCGAGATCCCCTTCATGCCGGACTACAAAATCCTCCACGACGCCGGCTACAACGTGCTCACCTACGACCTGCGCAATCATGGCCTCAGTGCAGCCGCTAACGGCGGAATCACCTCCAGCGGCATCTTCGAAGCCCGCGACGTGCTCGGCTCCCTCACCTACGCGCGCACTCGCTCCGACCTCGCTACGATGCGTATCAGCCTGTTCAGCCGTTGCCTCGGCGCGGACGCCACATTCGCCGCCGCCTATCAGGAGCCCGCAGCCTTTGAAGGCATCGACTCCCTCGTGGCGGCGCAGCCGGTGACGACCAAGGTGATCATCTCCCACACGCTCGGACTCCTCGGCATCCCCGAAGGACACATCGCCGACGTCGACCGCGGCATCCAACTGGTGACCGGTCTCGGGTTCGATCAGCAGGACCCTCTGCCGTGGGCTGGTGCCGTAACAGTGCCGACATTCATCTACCAGGTCCACGACGACAGCCTCGTCACACCCGCCGACGTGCAATCCATATTCGACGCGTTGCCCACCGAGGACAAGAAACTCCATTGGATCGAAAACAGTCAACGCCGCTGGGACGGTTACCTCGAATTCCAACGCAACCCGCAGCCCATGCTCGACTGGATCAATCAGCACAACCGCTGAGCGCTTTCGCGGCGGTGCCTCGTGGACGCAGGCGTCCTCACGAGGTACCGCCTTCCCGCTACTCCGCATCGATTTCGACCTGTAAGACGTCCGCACTTCCCGACAGGCCGGCGAACATCAGCATCTATGAGACAGTCCCACCCCGAAAGTTGGACACTTAATGGAACCTTATGCGATGGGGTGTTTGGGCGCGGTACTCGTCAGGGCTCAGGTAGCCGAGTCGCTGTTGAATGCGCGATACCGGTAAATGATCGCCTCGACCACCGTTCGGGCATCGGGGAACGAGGCGGGCCTGGCGGATGGGGAAGCATGTCCTCGATCAGAGAAGACTGAGTATCCGACGCACGTCAAAACGTGACGCACCTTCAGGCCCTCGGTGGTCTGCGCGAATCGTTGTCAGGCACGCCCTAGATCAGCTAGATGGCGCCGGCACGCGGCGGTTACGGCTGCCGCGGCGGGAGAATCTCGCCGACCCGTCCGGGTTACGGACACGACATGGCTCTTGACCGCGGGAGAGAAGGGCCGAGCCTCGATGGCCCCAGTTAAGACTTCGTCCCGCACAAATGTTCTCGGCAGAGCCGAGCAGAAGGCGCCCCTGACGACCAGCGCTTTGATCATGTGGGCCGAGTCGATGTCCTCGGCCAGGCTAGTTGGCGGATTGACAATGTCCAGACGGGACCACACCACGCGCCGGAAACCAGGGGTGAGGGTCAGTTGGACGGACGCGAGATCCTCGGCAGAGACGGTTGCGCTCGTGTGATCTGCGAGTGCGAGCGGCGTACCGACCAAGACGACTTCGTCGGTCCCGATGTCGACAAAGTCGAGGCGTGGCATGTCGGCCATCGAAGGCCATCGTCGAAAGATGCCGACATCGAGCCGGCCAGCATCCAACCAGTCAGTGAGGAACATGGGCAGGGCTTCGACCAGTTGTAGCCGAACACCCGGGTGCTGTTCCGCGAGGCTGCTCTGGAGATCCTCTGCGAGGGCGGGCATGAGCGTGGGCGACATGCCGACCGTCACCGTGCCCGCTACGGCGCTTGCGGCCGTGCGTACCGCAGGCTTGATCTGGTCGGTGTAGCCGAGCACCACCTCGCACATCTCGGCGAGGCGTTCGCCAGCAGCCGTCGGCCTTACCCCGTCGCGAAGCCGGACAAGCAAGTCAACGCCGAACTCATGCTCTAAGGACTGAATCTGCTTGGTCAACGCAGGCTGGCTGACATGTAATACCCGCGCGGCTCGGCTCAGGCTCCCTTCGCGCACGATCGCCACGTAGTACTCAAGCTGTCTGAGTTCCAAGGATTGACCCCTCTGCTCTCTGATGACGCTCGGGTAGGCCGAGGTGGCCGTTCAGGTAACACGGAATCGTCGAAGCCATTGTCTCCCAAGGGGGCGTCGAGTGGACTGCGTTCGCTATAAAGGGCGGGTGGACCTCTCGCCCTCACGGCGGGCGTTGCGGTGGGGATGGCGTCTAGGTCGATCACTCGCGGGTGGCCAGGGTGGGCCGACCCGAACGTGCATCGCGTGTTGCGGCATGGCCGAGGAAGAGGGGCAGACGACCGACAAGAGCCGCAATCGCCAGACCAACCACAGCCCCACCGAGCGCAATCACCAGAGGGGCACGCAAGCCCATCGCGGCGATCAGAGGCGCGATCGACAAGGGGAGTAGGCCACCAAAGATTGCCGCGCCGACATTATATGGGATGGAGTACCCGACCTGACGGTTCTCGGTTGGGAACATGGAGGCCAGCAGACCAGGGCCGGCAGCGACCAAAGATGAGGCACTAAGCGCAGCGGGAACGGGGAGGACCAAGGCCGCGACTGAGTTGCTACCAAGGGTAGGAACGATCGCGAAGGCGAGGATCGAGGCCGCCGCTGAAGCTGAACCGCCGACGACATAGAGGCGGCTCCAGCCGTATCGGTCCGCGAACCGGCCCCACCATGGCATGGCCACCATCGCGACCACGATGAGAATCAGGCTGCCAGTCAGAGCGAAGTCGGCAGAGTAGCCGAGATTGACCTGTAGATAGGTCGGCCAGTACTGGAAGAAGACCACGTTGAGGGCTGTGAGCGCGCCAACCACGAGGAAACCGACGATCAGAGATGCGGCATGAGTGCGCAGTATCTTGCCGATCGAGCCTGAGGGCTGCCGTCCGTGGGGGCGGGTGAGCTCCAACTCCACGAACGCGGGCGTCTCCTCCATCTGACGACGAAGGTAGAGCGCAACCAATCCGAGTGCCCCGCCAATCAGGAACGGCAGGCGCCAGTCGAGCGAGGGGATGCCGGGTGCGAGATGGGTGACAACCAAGTCGGACAGCAAGGCCGCGCCCGCGCCGAACAAGAACCCGCCATAAGCCAAGGACATCATGTAGGCGCCGGAGAATCCCACACGGGAGGGACCCGCGAACTCAGAGACGAAGACCGCCGCTGCTGGCAGCTCCCCGCCGACCGCGCATCCCTGTAGCACCCGCATCAGCAGCAGGAGGGCGGGCGCGAACCAGCCGACGTTGTCGTATGTTGGGAGGACTCCGATGCCAATCGATGCTGCCGACATGAGGGCCAGCGTGAAGATGAACACCTTCTTTCGGCCGATTCGGTCTGCCAGTCGAGACAGCGCGATGCCGGCTACGGGGCGGACCACGAAACCGATGGCATAGATCCCGAAGGTCGACAGGAGGCGCAGAGTTTCCGGTCCTTCGCTGGGGAAGAACGCCTGTGAGATCGAGGCAGCAACGTAGATGTAGGCGACGAAGTCGTAGTACTCGAGCATCGCGCCCAGCGACGCCAGGCGCCGATTCTTGGTCTCGTGCAGTCTTCCCGCATTCATGATTCTCCGATCTTCAGCGACATAGGTCGTCGCATGGCAGCCCAGCGCCGCAGTCCTCGCGCCCAGGAGTTGGCCGATGTGGCGGCCAACCAGAATCGAGTGTGAGGCGTGCGTCACTTCGTGACCAATATCGACTAGTCATCGGACCCATTACCTATCTCGATGGGTGCCCCGAATGCATTCGATGGATCGAATGCCTGCTTGTCGCTGTCTGTGACGAATGAGGTACGACACGGTCCGATTCCATGGCGCTATGTCTGCGATCATCATTATTCATTGGCCCGCAGTATCTTTCGCTGTTAACTTCGCAATTACGCCTTGCCGGTGGCTGACGTGAGGCGCGCCGTGGGTAACTGTTTCGGAGAGAAAGGGTCGTCAGTGAGCGCTGGACAAGACGAACTGGAGGTTGACTGCGAGACAGGCGTGGAGGAGTTGCTGATCCGGCAGGCCAGCTCATGCGGCGCAGCGGCGGCTGACCAGCGGATCCTGATCAAAGGAGGATCAATCCTCTCCATGGATCCGCAGATTGGTGATTTCGCTGTTGGTGACATATTGATTGCAGGCAACACCATCATCGAGGTCGGCTTGTCGATCGCAGCGCCGGGCGCCGTCGTGATCGATGCCAGCAATAGCATCGTGATGCCAGGGTTCAGCGACCCGCACATCCACTGCTGGGAAGGCGCGCTAGGAAGACTGATCCCCGTGAACGTGTCTCAGGATTCGAAGGATCCGGTCGCAGCGGTGGATGGGGCAGTTGCCTCCACTCGCAGCTACCTCTACTCGGCCCACAGAGAGTTCGGCCCGATTGTCGAGCCGGAAGATGTCTACGCCGGAACATTAGCCACTCTTTTGAGTGCTCTTAACGGTGGGATCACCACGGTGGTCGATAACATGCACAACGCCCGCACGCCCGAGCATGCCGATGCCGCGGTGGCGGCATTGTCCGAATCAGGGGCCCGCGGTGTGCTTGCACTGGGGGCGCCTCGGGCCGGCGCGTGGAGCAACACATTCCCGGACGATATCTATCGGGTGCGTGAGAGGTATTTTGCCAGCGAGGATCAACTGTGCACGCTCCGGCTTTTTGCTGCGGGTGCAGACGATTTAACGGATCTCGTCCCGGTGCGCAAAGACCTGGATCTGTGGTTCTCGTTTGACAGCGGACTTGAACGCCAAGACATTTCGGCTCTGTACCAGCGGGGCTGGCTTGACGGGCGAGAGGCGATCAATCATGCGAACTTCCTCTCCCCCGAACAGCGTCAGTTGATCGTCGACCACGGCAGCCAAGTAAACGTCTGCCCACGCATTGAGACCGGGTTTAGGTACGGTCGGCTTCCATATCATGAGTGGGTCGATCAAGGCCTGCGCCCGGGTTTGAGCAATGACAATCCCATGACCTACGGGGTCGACATGTTCACCGAGATGAGGACGCTCCACCTTGCGCTTCGCATCGATGAGCATCGGGGCGGCGCCAAGGCCCCGTCGTTGCGCGCGGTACTTGAATCCGCCACTCAAGCGGGAGCCAACAACGCTGGCCTTGGAGCAAGGACCGGCTCGCTGACGCCAGGGAAGAAGGCGGATCTCGTCCTCATCGACGCGAGCGGCCCGCAATTGTTTCCGCGGAACAACGTCTTGTGTTCGGTAGTGCAAGCAGCCGATATCGGCTCGGTCCGCGCGGTGATGGTCGATGGACGAATTGTGAAGTGGGACGGCCGCCTTGTCGGTCTCAACCTCGATCGCGTCAACCACTTGGTCGAACAATCCCGCGACCGCCTCCTGGACAAGGCTGGTTGGCCGCATGATCGCATCGACTTCGACGACTGAAACTTACGGCAACACAGAGAGGCTCTACGCAATGTCGTTCAACTTTCGGCGTGTGGTCACCGGACACGACGACCGCGGTAACGCGGTGGTCAAGCTCGACTCCCTTGTCGACTCCGAGCCGAGGGCGCCGGGCTACGAGGCGAGGGTGGTCTGGTGCACCAGCCAGTTCCCTCCGAGCAACCAGGAGGAGGACTTCGACGATGGCGCTCCTGGACCACGAGGCACACGAGTGCTCTTCCGGATTGGAGAGTTCACGCCAGCGGACTTCGTCGGCCCCAGCATGCACCGCACTGAAACACTCGATGTCGGCCTAGTTCTATCCGGTCAACTGGACATGGTGCTTGACGGCGGTGAGGTCATCGAAAGCCTCGGTCCCGGCGACTTCGTGATCCAACGCGGGACGATGCACTCCTGGGTGCCGCGCGGCGCAGAACCAGTGCGAATCCTGTTCGTGCTCATGGACTCCGAACCCGTCCGCGTGGGAGAGCGGACCCTGGGTAACGACCTGTCGGTCTTCGGCGGTCGCCTATCGCCTATGCCCTCCTCGTCCACATCTAGCAAGGGGGTCTGAGGTGCGATTCGCGACCTATCGAGAAGGGCGCGCTCACCGCGTCGGCGTGCTCTCCGGCGACCACCTCTACGGCCTCGCCGCCGGCATCACGCTGCGAAGCCTCTTGGGCGACGACGGCGAGCGACTTCAGGCCGCAGGCGAGAATGCCCTTCGGGACCCCCACACGGTTGTCGCCCTGAATGACGCGCTGCTCGCCGCACCTATCCCCGATCCCCCCACTGTGCGCGACTTCATGACCTTCGAGGCCCACTACGCGGGTTCGCTGCTGGCCCTTGACATTGACGCGAAGGTCCCTTCTGTGTGGTACGAGGCGCCCGCTTTCTACTTCACCAACCCATACGCAGTCCTGGGACCCCACGATGCGGTTCCAGTGCCCCCAGGCAGCTCGCGGTTCGACCTGGAGCTGGAAGTCGCGGCAGTGATCGGGCGAGGAGGACGCGATATCCCCGTCGACCGGGCAGCCGACCACATTGTCGGTTATTGCCTTCTCAACGACTGGTCAGCTCGGGACCTTCAGTTCCACGAGATGGCAGTCCGGCTAGGCCCTGCAAAGGGAAAGGACACTTCACTTTCCCTCGGCCCAGTCTTGGTCACGGCCGACGAACTGGAGCCATACCGCTCTGGCAACGCATTTGCGCTTGAAATGGTGGCCCAAATCAATGGAAGGACGATCGGTAGGGATCGTTGGGATTCGATGCACTTCTCCTACCCCGAGATGATCGAGTACGCCAGCAGAGGTACCGAGGTGAGGCCAGGCGACGTCCTAGGCTCGGGAACCTGCGGAGGCGGATGTCTCGCCGAGTTGTGGGGGCGCCATGGCAACGACTTTCACCCTCCGCTCTCGCCGGGTGACGAGGTCACGATCTCGGTTGACAAGGTCGGATCTATGACATCTCGGATCGTTGAATACGAGGTGTCCGGCCGGTGAGGCAGACGATTTCCGGTCCACCTGTGAGTGTGCTCGACGTGCACGCCCACCACCTTGGGACAGATGTGGTCGGCGGCTCCCAGGGGGATGGTCCACACCTCATTCTTGATGAGACAGGGCGAGGTCGACTCATCGATGGTCAGATGGCGCCCCGTGAGGTGCCCATCTCCATGTGGTCGGTGCCCGAGCGGCTGCGAGAGATGGACGCAGCTGGCATCTCTCATCAGGTGATCTCGCCAGTGCCCGCGGCCATGGAGCACGCCTGGCGGAACGTGGCCTATGCCCGATCGGTGAACGACTCGATTGCGAGTGCTTGTCGAGAAGCAGGCGGCCGACTGATTGGGCTCGGTTGTCTACCCGCAGCACAGACCAGGGATGAAGCCGCGAGATGCGTGGGACTAGGTCTTAAAGGTGTCGAGATGGGCACGAGGATGGCGGCTTTCGAGCTCGACGCTCCCGATCTGGCGCCCGTCTGGGAGACGTGCGAACACCTCGGCCTCGTTGTCTTCGTACATCCGACCATGGGTGGCCGGGGTGCCGTCCGCAGGGACGAGGGCTGGCTTGCTGCTGGCTTGGGCATGGTCACCGACACTGCCCTCGCTGCCTACGCGTTAGCCTTCGGAGGTGTGCTTGCTTCTCATCCGCAACTCCGGGTCCTCCTCGCCCATGGTGGGGGTACCTTCGGTTGGGTCTACCCTCGGATGAGAGCGATTGCTGCTGTCGGTGGTGTCGACGTCGCAGGGTGGGAGACGCTGATCCGCCGCATGTATGTGGACACTCTGGTCTTCGACGCAGAGCAGATCCGATTGCTGGCATGCCGCTTCGGACCGGACCGTCTGGTCCTCGGCAGTGATTGTCCCTACCTGCCGCTCGAGACAGCGATGCTGTTGAGCCGCGCCGAAGATGCTTCGGCTGCGGGAGGAGTGCTGGCTGGCTCGACCCACGATCTCTTGGCCGGCAACGGACAACGACTCTTTGGTCTAGTGCCCAAGGACCACGATGCAATTGCATGAGAGAAGCGGTGAAGATGGGCGCTACATGATGACGTCAACTGATACCTTCGCGTCGACCTGGGACCGCGCTGTCGCCCAGAATGGGCCCCGTACCTTCCTCATATTTCGCGACGACAGCGGCATCGCGACGAGTTGGACGTACGCGGAGTTCGATCGCCTGGTGGCCAGTACGGCGGGAGCATTGCGTACCAGAGGAGTCAGTCAGGGATCCGCAGTCCATGTGATGCTGCGCAACTCGCCGGCCTTCGTCGCGGCTTGGCTTGCCGTAGCTCGCTTGGGTGCCTGGATGGTGCCCGTGGATCCAGCTTCCGCCGCACGGGACATCGCGACCCAGGTGCGCCGCATCCAGCCCACCCTCGGATTGATCGGAAGATCTCGGGCAGAGACCTACCGGACCGCTGTGGGGGCGAAAGTGTCTCTCATCGAACTGGAGGAGGACGCTAGCGACCTGGACAGTGATAGCCCGCTCCTCGCCGGCGAGCCGACGCGTACTGCACCCGGCGTCAGAGCACTCGACCGGATTGCGGTGATGTTCACCTCTGGCACGACCTCGGAGCCCAAAGGTGTGGTCCTGACCCAGGCTGCCTACGCGCAGGTGGCGAGGACCATGTCGAGGACCATCCAGCTCGCGTCGGGGGATCGGTGGTTTGTGACGCTGCCCCTGTTTCACGCCAACGCGCAGTACTACTGTTTGGCCCCGGCCATCGAGGTCGGGGCGAGTGTGGCTATGACAGCGAGCTTTTCCGCCTCTCGATGGATCTCGCAGGCGCGCGAGCTGGATGTGACCCACGCGAGTCTCTTTGCTGCCCCGATCAGAATGATCCTGGCACGAAGCCAGGAAGAAGAAACGCCGTTGTCGCTCAAACACGTGTGGTTCGCCCAGAGTTTAGGTAAGGCGCATCATGCCGCGTTCGGGAGGCTCGTCGGGGTCTTACCACGTCAGTTGTACGGAATGACCGAGACCGTGGCGATCGTGACGGCTGACAACCGCGAGCCGCCCGTTCATGACCTAATCGGGCCTGCGGCGGCATCCCGGCAGATCAGGGTGATCGATCCTCGAACCGCGCAGTTAGCCGTCCCCGGCCAAGCGGGCGAACTTCAGGTGTTCGGCCACCGCGGCTGGGATCTGTTTGCCGAATACCTCGATGCCCCCGGCATCAACGCCAGGGTCTTTTTGGATGACGAAGACAGCGGCGCGGGTGGGAGTTGGTTTCGTACAGGCGATCTGGTCGTGATAGAGCCCGACGGGAATTCACTCCGTTTCGCAGGCAGGATCGACGATGTCATCAAAGTCGCCGGAGAGAACGTCAGTCTGACTGAGGTGGAAGCCGTTATCGCTCAGGCTCCCGGTGTTCTGGAGGCCGCCGTTGTAGCGCAAGTGGATCCAGTTCGCGACCAAGTACCAGTGGCCTATGTTGTCCTGAAAGACAAGGCGAACCGACCGCTGGTCGAGGAATTGGACCGATTCGCCGTCCGGAGTCTGGCACCCGCCGCTCGGCCACGCGAATGGCACTTCATCGATCAGCTTCCTCGCACCAGTGTGGGAAAGATCCAACGGTTCCGTATCAGGACCGACGGGTAGGCAACCGATGGCCGACCGGACTCTGCAGGAAGGTGCAGACGCCATTCCTCGGCGACGATAAAGGGCCCCTGGCGTTTTGGGGGACGGATCACGCTCCAGACAAGCGCATACTTGAGCCATGAATCTTCAGGAGCTGGGCGCCTTTCTGCGCTCGCGTCGCGACCGCGTGAGTCCCGATGAGGTGCAGATCCCCACGGGTACTCGCCGGCGGGTTGCAGGGTTACGTCGCGATGAGGTCGCCGAACTCGCCCACGTATCTGTCGACTACTACATCGAAATTGAGAGGGGTACGGCGCAGCCTTCGGCCGGGGTACTGGATGCCCTCACCGCGGCGTTGCGAATGAGTGAAGACGAGCGAGCACATGCGTTCACGCTCGCCGGTCGTCGCCCACCTCGGCATGACTCGACGACCGAGCTGTTGCCGGCGATGCGCGATCTGCTGGGGCGGTTCGGCGACGTTCCGGCCTACGTGACCACTGATCTGCAGCTTGTTCTTGCTCAGAATAGTGCGGCCACCGCGCTGCATGGGCCGATCCCTGAATCATCTGACCTGACGGCGAGCTATGTCTATCGGTGGTTCACCAACCCGGCCGTGCGCGCCCAATTCGATGACGCATACCACGACGCCGAGGCCCGCGCGCTGGTCGCAGACCTTCGCGTGGGTGTCGCCAGGCGAGGGCCGTTGGACCTGGAGGCAGCGGAGCTCATCGGGGTCCTCGCCGAGCGAAGTCCGTGGTTCGCGCGGCTCTGGTCTCAGCAGGATGTCGGGATCCGGCGGGCAGAGAGCAAGAGACTGAACCACCCCGGGCGAGGGTCGATCAAGTACGACTGTTATGCGCTGCTTAGCGACGATGCCCGCCAGCGCGTGGTGTGGTATGTCCCCACCATTGAGTCTTCACTGGCGTCGTCGTTCGACGCGGCTGGCGGCAAGGGGTAGTCCGCCGCTTCGGTCGCGGCCGAGACATGATCGAGCGAACTCGGCCGTACGTTGATCAGGTTTGCACAGTGGGTTACATAACGATCTCGCTGACATCGATGTTGTCGTGGTGTGCGATCGCACAGGCTCTGCCAACTTAACTGAACGCAATTGGGAATAAACAGCATTCGGCCACACTTGGGCGGATCCTGTTGGTGGGACGCCGGGTTAGGCGGCGACGGGTACGCCAGTCACGTCGTACCAGGTGGCGAATCGGCCGGTAATTTCGGAGCGATAATCGCTCGCGGTGAGCTTGTGTCGCCTTGGCCGGAAGTGCGGCGATATCGCGCTGAACACCGCCAGGAACCGTTGTGTCGCAACGGGTGAGCGGAAGAACTTCATGGCGCGTTCTCGTTGTCTGGTGGGTTGGTGCGAGTTCTCGGCCAGGTTGTTGAGATACTTCGAGCGCCGGTGTTCGACCGATGGCATCAACTCCGGATGCGCCACAACGTAACTGGCTAGCTTGTCGGTCACCAGCACCCTCGGCCTCCGAGCCTGCTTGCGCATCAGCTTGCCGAAGAAGCGTTTCGCCGCCTTCGCGTTGCGTCGTGACTGGACCAAGACGTCGAGGACATTTCCGTCCTGATCGACCGCCCGCCACAGGTACTTTCGGATGCCGCCGATCTAGACGAACACCTCGTCCAGAAACCATGTGTCGCCGGGTTCGGGAGCGCGTCGGCGCAGGCCAAGTGCATATTCGGGTCCGAACTTCGCGCACCACGTGCGGATCGTCTCGTGCGAGACGAAGATGCCGCGGGCGAGCATCAATTCCTCGACGTCGCGCAAGCTCAAGGCGAACCTGTAGTACAGCCACACGCAGTGCGCGATGATCTCCGAGGGATAGCGGTGCCGTTTATACGGCGACCGCGTCGAATCCACTCGTTTCTCGTCTCCACGGCTCATCTGACGATCATCCCTGATTGACGGCCCAGTTAAATTGACGATGCCCTATCGCCAACTGTCGAGTGCGCGGCCGACGAATCCGTCGCGTGACGGCACAGTTGTGCGATCCGGAGCTGTGTGGCAGGAAGCGCTCTGGTTGGTTGGGGCGGTGACTGTATTCGCCCCTATTCTGGCGGGGAGACGGTCCTGTTGTCGCGGTGATGTTGGAGTTCGGTGTTGATGCGGCGGGCTTCGGCGAGTTGGTCTTCGAGGATGATGATGCGGCACGCGGCATCGAGTGCGGTGCCGGCGGCGACGAGTTCGTGGGCGCGTGCGGCGATACGCAGTTGATAACGCGAGTAGCGGCGATGCCCGCCTTCAGATCGTTGCGGGGTGAGGAGTTTCGCGGCGTCGAGGCTGCGCAAGAACGCTTGCCGTACGCCGAGGATCTCGGCGGCGTGGCCCACGCTGTAGGCGGGGTAGTCTTCGTCGTCGAACTTGCCGGTCAGGTCGCCGGCGGACCACATTGAGTGAGCGCCGTTACACAGGGCAAACAAGCCTGTACTTGGAGTGGAACGGTAAGTACAAAGCTTACGGACTTCTCGGCGGCCCCTGATCCCTTCAAAGAAGCACTAACCGATTCGATGCACACCGCTCGGCCAGGTCTACTGGCCGAGCGCTGTGCATCGAACTTGAAACCGAAGCTCCATGGAGTTCCTTTCCTCTGTGCCTGTATGAATTCAGTGCCAGGCGCATTAGCTCCCTTTATGGGCTGTATCTGAATCGATCGATTGCTGGATGCACGATCCGCGAGCCCGGTCACGACGATTTTGTACTGTTCCCACATGCGATGGATCTACAGCAGTGCCACGGCCCTGATCGGAATGATCCTGATCGGACTGGCATTTCTTGTCTCCGATCCACAAACCCTGTGCGAGGGAAACATGCCCGCGCCCCAGACTCCGCGGCCCGGATACACCGCGGCCACCTTCGATGTCAGCAGGGCACACCTCCCTCTACCAGCAGCTCGATGCACAACCACATTGCCTGAGTTTGACTCCACAGCCACGGTCACTGTGGTCGACTGGCCCGCGGCGATGCTGATACCGCTCGGAATCATCCTCATCGGGGTGTCGCTACTCGCATTGAAAAGCGATCGTCGGTAGATCTGAAATGTGATCGCGTCGAACTCGCAGTGGGGGATTCCGCTGTCGGGTGGGTGGACCGCAAACGACCGAATTCGGTCAACCAGATTCCACTTGGTTAGGAACCGGCTGTGTATCCAGCCGAAGTGCCGATCGTTGACTCGCCCGGCACCGGGGTCTCTCTCGGGCTTCGCCCCATTTTTGAATCCCTCTCGAAGTCCTCGTTCGTCTGTGGAGATTCGTGGTTCGGCTGCTCGGAAGTCGTCGGATCCGTCGAGGAGGAATCAATCGAGCGGGTACCCAGCGCGATATACAAAAAGCCAACTACCAACGCTGAGGCCACACAGACTGCTAATGCAACGGCGATGCGTCGTCCCCAATGAGCCATGAATGATCCTCTCAATGGAGGAGGGCTCAGCAATCGCCAAGTACCCTCGCGCTGCTTTGACTCTATGTGCACGCGATGTTGCCCAAACCTGCGCCCAGCCAAATCGACATGTCGACTCCGAGGTCCGACCACAAACGATCGGTTCTCGGGCCCACGGGGAAAAGCTGGATAGCCTGCTGGATATGAGGCCAAGAACTGGACAGATCGCGGTAGCAGCAATGGTATCTGCGGGAATGCTGACCCTGACTAGTTGTGTAACCAACACTGACGTGCCAAGCACTTTCGCCGCCGCACTGACCGTCAGAGGCGAAGCGGACCAAACATCCGTCCAAGCCGCCCGCAACTTCGCCTACGTAGACGGCGGCACCATCCTCGCCGACGTATTGCGCCCCGCGATAAAACCCGTCACCGAAGTACCCGCGGACTCGATCGCCACCGCGCCCCGCGAGAACGTCATGACCTTCCCCGAGCACTGGCAGGCCATGATCGAGCACTACGACACCATGCCCGAACAGACCTACACCTGGGCGAGCCAGATCAAACCCGAAGCACCGCAACATGAACCACCGGCGACCGAGATTCGCTCCACACCGAAGCCATCCGCTCCGAAACGAGAACTAGCCGACCTCGATACCACCAAGTTCCACACCCACTGGAAACCAGAAATCGACTACCAACTTATGAACAGCCGCACCATCCCACAACACAGCAGCAGAGCAGAAGGACCGAGACTGTGAGCATCATCGGATACGCCCGCGTCTCCACCCTCGAACAAAACCCCGAACTGCAGCAGCACGCACTCCATCACGCCGGAGCGATCCGCATTTTCACCGACTACGAATCCGGATCGAAAACGCAGCGCCCCCAGCTCACCGAATGCCTGAACTACCTACGTGACCATGACGGTGATGTCCTCGTCGTCTGGAAACTCGACAGGCTCGGACGATCCGTCCGCCACGTCATCGACACCGTCCACAACCTCGGCGAACGCGGCATCGCATTCCGTTCCCTCACAGAAGGGTTCGACACCACCACCGCAGGTGGCGAATTCCTCTTCCACATCATGGCGGCCCTCGCCCAAATGGAACGCCGCATGATTGTCGAACGCACCCACGCCGGCCTCGAAGCCGCCCGCCGGCAAGGCCGACACGGCGGCCGGCCCACCGTCATGACCCCGGAACGCACCGAACTTGCCCGCGCCCTCCGCGGGCAGGGGAAAAGTCTCGACGCCATTGCCTCGACACTCGGCGTCGGCCGATCCTCCGTCAGTCGCGCACTCACGTCGGAAGCCCCCTAAGTGAGGCGGAACTGATTCTTCCGCGATTAATTAATATATGAGGCATACAACTTTTTAGCCTCGTAAATTTGGGGGAGAAGATGGTCCTTGTTGGTGGACATTAAATCTCCGAGGGTGTGCCGTTGGCGTCGTAGGCCCACGGGGCATCGATTGTCGAGAGCGGGTTTCCGTCGGCGTCGAAGACAGTGACCGTGCCATCGGGGTTGACACTACCCGCAGCGGTGAACGCCGCAGCACCGATCAGGGCCAGCCCGATGACCTCGTCGAACGCATCCTCCATTATCTGCGCAACTTGTTCTTAAGAACGCCATCACCTGCGGACGTGAGCTTGGCCGTAACTTCTGGTGTCACAGCCGGCGCGAGCCTTTCGGTAGGCGAACCTCCGGTCGTTCGGCCGGCAGGCCCGCTGCTGCACGGATGCTTCGGCTTCCGTCGGCAACCAACGGGGTGCGCGGATCACGCTGGATGACGATCGTTCCTTTCTTGTACGGAAAAGCTTCGACAGTGGGTGGGATCTGCGTCTCGTTGATCGGCATCTCAGGGCCGAAGTAGGTGCAACTGCCCACCGTCGCGTCGCCGAGCACGTTGTACTGAGGTGTGAGCTCCGCATCCCGGTAGAGCACGGCTGTGGGAGCGTCCCAGATATCGGCCATGCCCTGGACGAGTTTCAATGACAGTGAGGTCAGAGATTCATCGGCGAAGCCCCCTGGGTACGGCCAGATGAAGGTGCAGAGTAGGGAACCTGCTCCTGCCGTACCCCCGAATCCGATGAGAATTTCGATGTTTCCGTTGTCGGTGAACAACCTGAATTGATGCCCGAATGAGAGTGGGTAGATCCCGCCTGCGGCATCAGGAGACTTTCTGCTCTCGATCATTGCGGCTTCGAGGGAGGGCTCTGTCTGAGGCGTGAGGATCCGTCCACCATTCGATGCCAGAGCCTGCTCGACCGTAACGCCGTCGGGAAGGTCATTCCTCACGGAGCGATACATGTCGACGTCAAAGACTGGGTCAAGCTCTCGAAGGAACTGCAGTGACCGCGCTGCCAACGCCGCGGTGACCGATTCGGCTTCCGGCGGCCCCTTTCGCGCCATGACTTTCAAGGTCAATCCGGACGTCGAATCGCGACGTAAAGATGAAGCAGACAACGTCACTCCCGCTCGAAGACGATCGACCAATCCGAACAGGCTCTGGCGCTACACCGGGTAACCCAACGCCGCCCGCACCGCCACGATGTCGGCGGCAGCGACCTCCATTGGCTTGTCCCCCAACCGAATCAACGTGCCAGTGGGCAGTTCCTCTACCGCCGCAGATTGGGGCAGCGCGCTGCGATCGAACGTAACTCCGGAATGGAAGTACGTTTCCCATCCCACCTGGATCTGACCTCTAACTCGCGGTTGCAGATCGAGGTAGTCGCCGATGCTCCACCGAGCCCGATCCGGTTCCCAATGCTTGACGATCACTTTCATGATCGCGTCCCCGACATCCGGTTCGAGCAACCGTCGCAATTCGGGGGGAACATCCTTCTCCGTCGGCAACGACACCCGGACACTGTTGGGGGCACTGGTTTCCAGCCCGCCGACCCTGGCGATGATCCGCCGCGCGGTCCCGTCCTCGGGCGACAAGTCGACGTCGTAGCCCGGTCCCGGGGTGTCCGAATACCCCATCTCCTTCGAGCGGGAATACTCGAAGATTCGCACCAACCCGTCCACACTGAGATCTGCTGGCACCTTGTCGAACTCGGCAGTCGAGACCCACGGCAACGCCAACCCCGGGTCGATCGCCTCCAGATCATCGAGGAAAGCCCGCATCGTCTGCGCCACCTCCTGACTCGACTGCACCCGCGTGCCCCAATACCCGCCCACTGTCGGCCGCCGCCCGAAAAAGCTCATCGCCCCGTCCTTTCCAACCATTGCGCAATAGTTTCCACCGTGACACCGACGACGTTCTCGTCGTCGAAGCCTCTCAAGGCGAGTTCAGCATATTGTTCGTTGAGCATCACCCACACGAGCTCAGCGTCCATCCCGGCTTGTGCGAGGGCATCGAGCTGCGCCTGAGCGGTCTTGGGCCAATCTTTTTGCCAAACACGGCCCCGGAAGTCCGTTACGTAAGGTTCACCGTTCCGGTCGAAGATGAAGTCGTAGATGTGTTTCGCATCGACGATGACGTTCATGTCCGGGAACCAACCGTCGAATTTAAGCTCACCGTTCTTCCCGGCATCGAACGGCAATATGAACGCGAACTGCCCGTCCACCAGCGTGACGAGTTCCTGAAATACCCGAGAAGGCCTCAACCTCCGAGCGGCGTCGTACCGGCGACCTTCGCCTGCATCACCCCATACCCCGACATCGGTGCCATCCCGATCACCGATGATCCGGGACTGCAACGTACGCAGATCCAACGGGCCGACTCCTTCGACCTCCACGATGTCCGGCGGTGTTTCGCCGGGTGCGAGTTGCGGTGGTTTTTCTCGTGCGAACGGCATCCACCACAACGGATCCTGTTCAACTCCTGGTCCCTCCGGGCTGTCAGGCTGTGTGGGAGGCATCGTGACCGCGGGTCGCTGCGTCGGATCCTCGATGACGCCAGGGCTGGGTATGGTGCTCGGATCGGTGGCGAAGGGGTCGAACTCCGGTGGGCCAGGCTGCTGCGGAGCGCCGGGAGCGTCCGGATTCACCGGCACCTGCCCGACATCGGGCAGAGTCGGCCCACTCGGTTCCTCGACCTGACCTGGCGAGGGAGCCTTCGGTTCTGGGTTCGACCCCGGATCACCAATCTCCCCCGGCGTGGATGGTTCCCACTCGCCACGGTCGGGATCGCCGGGCGAAGTGGGTTGCGAGGGTTCCGGAATCGTGGGATCCGGGCGTGCAGGTTCATTCACGGACGGAACAGAGGGTTGGTCATGCTCGGCAGGTGGAACGGTGCCGTCGATGACGGGTATGCCGCGCGGTGGCAGTGTGCCCGGCCGGGGAATGTTTTGAGCAGGGGTCGATGGTGAAGTAACCGGGGGCCGGGTCGGTGCTGTCCGGTTCGAGACGATCAGGTCTTCGGCCCGGATCGCGCCGACGGCCAGACGGGCCCCGCGCAGCGGTGGGACGACGAAGCTCATGACCTCGTCTGTGTAGGGCTGATCGAAAGCGACACCGGGGTCCAGATGCTGCGCGTCGCCTATCCGAACTGGTTCGCCGGTGCTCCAGTCGTACAAGGACAGCACCGAGTTGGAATGGTCGAAAACCTGGTAGGGGCGTCCCTGCTCGTCGTAGGTGACCTGCAGGTCGTGCTCTTCTCCCTGCGCGTCGGTGTACGTCCAGCTCCACACGTTCGGCACCTTCGAAGGTGTGCCGGACCAGTTGGTTCCGTTTTCGTCCGTGAAGGAGGTGTCAGTGACGACAGGTTCGGTGGTGTAGTCCTGCCCGCCGATGTTCGAAGTGATCGGCTCCTGGGTTTGATCGGCGAGTATCGCGTCGCCGACAGGGTTTCCGGTTCCTGTGTCGGTGATCGGTGGTTCGGAGACCTCGTGGTTGGGGTCACCGACCATGAGCTGGCCGAGGTCTGAATCCGCCGGGTCCGCAGGTTCTGTGGTGTAGTCGTGCCCGCCGATGTTCGAAGTGATCGGCTCCTGGGTTTGGTCGGCGAGTATCGCGTCGCCGACGGGGTTTCCGGTTCCTGTGTCGGTGATCGGTGGTTCGGAGACCTCGTGGTTGGGGTCACCGACCATGAGCTGCTCGAGGTCTGAATCCGCCGACTCCGGGGGGTTGGCGGCGAGGACGTTTTGTGCGTCCCGGCGTGCTTGTTCGCCCTCCGGGGTCATCGGGCCGATGAAGTTCGCCTGCGCTTCGAGCGCAGCACGTTCTTCCGGTGTCAGCTCCGGGTCGGCGAGGATCGGATAGAGCAGGTTCTCTATGCCTGCGGTGTCGACGACCTGGACGAGTTGCCCGTCCCGGATCTCGTAATGCGTCGGGATGGGTGTGCCGTTGGCGTCGTACGCCCACGGGGCATCGATTGTCGAGACCGGGTTTCCGTCGGCGTCGAAGACGGTGACCGTGCCATCGGGGTTGACACTCATGTGACCGCCGGGTGGCACCGTCACCGGGATCACGGATTCGTGCGACGACGTTTCGTCGTGGATCAGGAAGAAGAACCGGCTTCCGCCGGTGATCGGATCGAACACCCGCAACGTCGACTGACCGCCGCGCGCATACGCCATCAGTGGCGAAGTGATAGTCCCGACCGCCTGGGAGAGTACTGATTCGGGCGTGCGGGGGCTGAAAGGTCCCGGCCGTCCGCGCACTCCGATACCCGCAGCGGTGAACGCTGCAGCGCCGATCAGCGCGAGTTCGAGATACCGGTCACGGCCCGAGTCCTCCCCGGTTGTAGAGACATCTGTTGCCAGGCCTGGAACCGGTTGGGCTGGTGCGGTATTCGAATCGGTGTCCGTGGGGATCGGTCCGGGGCCGCGATCGGTGGTCGCCGTGGGTGCGGTCGACCCGGCAGGCTGCGGAATAGTCGGGGCAGGCCCGTCGGCGGTCGACGGAACAGGAACTCCTGCCGGGTTCTGCACACCCGGCTGTGTTGGTGCGCCGGGCGTTCCGGGCTGTCCTGGTTGCGCGGCGCCGGGGACGGGGACGATGGGGGTGCCGTTGTAGGTGGGGAAGTTCGTCGGAGCATTCGCGCCGACGTTCGGGCCACCGCCTGGAGCCTGCGCGCCGGGGAGCCCGACCGTGGTCGTCGGCGCAGCTGTCGCCGTCGTGGACGGCGCGCTCAGGCACGGGTTGATGATCTCTGGCGGGATGGGCGCACCGGGTGGCAGCGACGCAATGAGGTTCAGGTAGATCTGATGATCGCGTGCCCGTACCGCTGCGCAGTCTTCTGCCGGTCCTGCGGAGGAGGTCGGGGCGAAGATCAGCAGCGCCAGCAGTGCGATCACCATTGCGGCGAGCACCACCACGGTGGAGATCACCGTGGTCGGTGAGGTGCGGTCGAACCGGCGCGCAGGCTTCACCGGCGATCACCCGTGTTCGACTTCTTCCGGAATTCGGCGATGAGTGTGTCTGCGCCCCACCAGAACACCCGTCCTGCGATCGACATCCACAGAAAGAATGCCAGATACACCAGAATCGTCCCGTAATCGGTGGCCCATCCTCCGAGGCGTCCGATCACCGCGAACGCCGCGATCAACAACGCGAGCCCGAATACGGTCGCGATCACAGCTTTCGACATCTGATTCAGTTCACTGTCGCGATCCCGTCCCTGATCACCTGTACCGACTGCAGCGCGGGGTAGATCCTCATCCGCCGATGCCGGAGCTGCAATGGTTCCTGGCGGTACGTACGGCAACGCAGGCTTAGCTGTGACGTCGCGGCGGGTGGGTGAGGTCATCGGGGCGTTCGGTGAGGTGGTCATCGGAGGTGAATGCCTTTCCCCGCCAACTAAAAACGCGGGACTAGAGATACCCGACACCGACCAAAAGAACGGGCGGTCACCGGGAGGAGATGCAGCAGTGGACAGGAAGAGGGTGCGCTCTACCAGGGGCAGTTGACGTACGAGGTAGCTCCGGCGAGCCACCCACCTGCCGGCGGGAGATAGAACTGGAATGAGGCGCACCCGTTCGGATACTGGGCAGCAATTGCCGTCCGGCGCGCCAGGACATCAGCCGACACGTCGATCACGGTCTCCCACCCGGGAACGGGGATCATGACGTTCGCGTTCGAGAGTGCCGTCACGATTCCACTGTCGCGGGCCGCCACGGTCAAGGCGTGGCCCAGGGGAACCTGCACCACCGGTGCACCGTACTGCGCCGGAACCGGCCCCTCGAACATCACGGGAGCAGCCATTGCGGCCGGGGCGGTAGCGAGCAGAATCCCGCCGACAGCGAGTGATGCAGCCGCGGTCGTGGCTGCGATTTTCTTCGTGCGAGTCAAAGACATGATGCTCCTTTGAGGGATGGAATAGTGGAAAGTGTTGGGTAACAGCGCCAACGGCGGACCTGCACGGCAACCGAGATAGGCGATTGCGGGCGCGGAATGCCGTTGACGACAGTCCTGGATCAGAGCCAGGTGGGATCGGAGTACACGAACACACTGTTATCGGCCGTCGCCGTCGACACCGCGAACTGCGCGTACGAACGGATCGTGACCGGGCCCATGCACGCATCGACCTTGACGTGCACGTTCTCCGCCGTGATCGAGGCTTTCGCGGCTTCGAGGTCCTTCTTGCCGAGCGGGATCGTGGTGATCGTGCCGGGGGCGATGGTGGTCTGGATGCTCGGGTTCACCGAGGCGTTCACGCCGATGTTCGCCGACGGAACCCCCGAAATGCTGACCCCGACGGACGGGCCGAGGGAAAAACCAAGTCCCAGGCCGAGGCCGGAGGACACATCGATTTGGCAACCGATCTGCAACCCCTGCTCGATATAGCCTGTCTTCACCGCAGAATTGCCGGCTCCGGAGATGGTGCCGGTGACCTTCGCCGACACGAACCCCTCGCGGGTGAACGCTGTTGTCGCCAGGTTCGGGACCGGGTTCGCCGAAAGTTTGGTAGCCGCCAGATCCAACGTCCAACCGTCGTCGGTGACCGTGCTCGCGAACTTGTCCGGCAACGCCGTCGGGGTCGCCGACGCACTGGCTGCGAACGCGAGAGAGCCAGCCATCAAAACCGACGACACCGCAGCACATGTGCCCATTGCCTTTCCGATGCGTCGCTTTCCTGTCAAGGTACGGATGGTCTCGGTGGTGGTGGTGGCCATGGTCGGTCTCCCTGGGGTGAGTCGAAATCCCCGCAACCAGAGCGATTGCGGAAACTTAACTGAACGTCTGACCGGGACGCTACAACACCGCCTGCATGCCCGACTAGCCTCCAATGCCCGAATCCATCCGCCGAAAGTCGTACTCGAAGTTACGGAAACATTTCCCGAACACTCGGACCAGGCGGTTTGTTCACGGGAAGGGTGTGACGAGCCTCATGATCACGAAATGGTGACCGATGGTTCATGGGCAGTGATTATTCGGCAACCCGACACCGATAGGTGTTGACAGCCGGGACGAGGGTTATCTCGTCGCGGCGGTGCGGCGAGGTCCGACTGCTGCTTCGGCGAGTCGGGCGTAGCCCGGTGAGTCGGCGGGAACCTTCCGGCGTTGATCGGAGATGCGCAGCTTCGCGGCGACATTGGCCAACAGT
Organism: Rhodococcus sp. OAS809; assembly: GCF_040546695.1. NCBI lineage: Bacteria > Bacillati > Actinomycetota > Actinomycetes > Mycobacteriales > Nocardiaceae > Rhodococcus > Rhodococcus sp. OAS809. The sequence continues at coordinate 616,198 of NZ_JBEPOI010000001.1, forward strand.
TCCAGTGAGGTAGCGGAGAGGCCATTCGCGGCCAGAAGTAGGTCTTTCAATTCCTGGTCGTCGAGATGGTCGACGATATCGGCGTCCTGGGCCTCGACGAGGCCGCGGTCGCCGGCCCGGGGGACGGTGAAGAAGTATCCGGGGGAGACGCCGAAGTAGTCGGCCAATGCGGCCACGACCTCATCGGACGGGCTCGTGCGAACACCGCACCGCAGTTGGGAGAGATATGGTGTCGAGATCCGACAGCCTCGCTCGAGAAGGCCTCTCGCTACCGCTGTGTTCGTCAAACGCCGCCCTCGTCGGGCTGCGTCGACGGTGGCGAAAAGTTCGTTCAACCGGACCTGGAACACGTCCTCGCCGGCTACCCGCCCGACCATCAACTGACTCACTTTCTTCTGTCTACCTTTCGTGCTGCGAGGTGAGAATGTCAGCGAGATAAGCGGATGCCCGGTCCTGCGACGCGCTGCGGGACCGCGCGGCCGGGACCACCCACACGCGAGAGCTTCACCGCAGGTTGCGGGCCGGGTCGAGCAGTAGCGTCACGGTGCGGAATTGTTGTTCGGCACTGGCTGCTAGAAAGGCACACCGATCCGCGCGCACGCCCGAATCCGCAGTGGCCGTGTCCTTGTCGGCTGCGGCCGGACAGTCGAGAGAGGTGAACCGGTCGACGCTGCGGTCGAATATCTCGATCGGTGAGGAACTCTGACCTGTCCACGCCCGCGCCAGACCAGCTGCAGTCGATTCGTCGATACTTCGCACCAACGCGGACTTGCGACCCAGGGAGTCCGCGCACAACGATGCCTGGAAACGGCACGAGAATTCGACTTCGGTACCGAATTCGGCGCACTCGGATGCGCACCGCTCACCCGCGCCGGCACTCAGGCTGTCGACGGAGCCGGCTCCTGGCGAGCAACCCGCTGACATGATCGCCGCGACCGCGAGAGTACCGATCGCACATCGGCGAACAACGGTGATACGGACACGGTGATGCACGGTTTCCTGCATGCCGGGTTCAGCTCTTCTCTACCAGGCGCTTTCGGCGTTGAAGATGTTCCCCTGATTGATCGCGGGGTCGACGAGATACAGCCCGACACGACCGCCGGGGTGCGAGGCTGCCTCGTCGACGAACTGATCGCCGGTGACCGGGGTCCATGCTCCGGTGTACCAGATGGAATCGTGCGGCAACCCGACAGTCCAGGCGTCGCCGAATGCGGCGTTGATCAGATTGCCCGCGTTGATCTGGCTCGCGACGACCGTCTCGTGGTGATCGAGAATGACTCCGACGTAGCCGTTTCCCGATACCGGAGTCGCCGCCGAGGCAGAGCCTGCGCCGGCAATCGCCACAGCTCCAGCAGCCGCCGGGATGGCCAGAGCAGCAACGATCTTGAGTGCACGCGTCATCGAATGAGCCTTTCCTCGTTCGGATCCAGCCAAATGGTCGAACCCGAGTTCTCGAGACCCGGAACGGGGTTCCCGTGTCTCCAGTGAACGACACGCGGCAAACAATCGGCAACCTTTCGGGGTTACTTGCGAGTCAGATCACACCAGCAATCACCATTCGCCGACCGTGTCGATGGCGGATGCCCATTCTGTACGAACGATTCCCCGCCGGTGAGACCTAAGGCGGGAATCAGGCTTCGCCCAATGGGCTTGGATCCAACGCCGATGCGCGCAAGGTTGCTGGGTGGCATTGAAAGAGGAACTTATCCCATGGATACCGGTTGTCCGGTTTACAATCGTGGCCGCACGGATGATTGACCGCGCACCGAAAGAGGCCATCTGGGTTGTGTGCTCAACGCAGGTGGCGTTTAACCGCCCCGGTTCGACGTGCAGGGCCGGGGTCTCGGTCGCGGTGCTGTGAACAGTCGCCACAGTGGGGTGGACGTTGCCACGCCATCGTCCGGACTCAGGGTTGTTGCAACTGAGCATAATGCCACCCGAAATGCATCGCCGATAACATATAGTATGTCACTCTGTTGATGAAATACGTTGCGCTGTAACAAAATATGTTCTCCGCAAATGTGCATTGACGATAGCGCGGCAGCGTCGCTACCAGAGTGAGAGCGGACGTCCTGCAGCCTCGGCCGCAGCGATGCGCTTTTCGACTGTGTCGACGTCCAAGTTCTGTTCGATCCCGGTACGGATCGCGGCGGCGATGGCGCGAGTGCGACCCGCGGGTCCTCGAACGTCGGCGAGTGGGCTGGCGATGTCGCGTCGCCGGAGCTCGTATTCGCTGCGGTTGCTGCGATTGGTTCCCAACCGCATGTGTGCCGGGTTGGTGCAGCCGGCGAAGTCACATTGATGGCACAGCACCGCGTCGTCGGTGTTGGACCATCCCAATCCCGAGATGACACCGTATTCGAGTTGGTAGGCGAATAAATGCGCTGGCACTGTACCGCGGCGAGACGGTCCGGGCAGGCTCGCCGCTCGGAAGGAGCCATGCCCGGTCGATGACACCCCGCCGGTCCAGGTCCAGCACAGATTCCGGCGGCGGTAACGCTTGGACTCGAAGCGAGACACGACGGCGGGATCGTCGAGCCATGAACGCCACAGACGTTCGGGAATTCGTACAGGCTGGGGCTGCCCGATCAACGTCATCTGAAACGCCGATGAGCCGGGGGTGTTGTCGGGCATGCCAGGCAAGGGCGATGGAGCATCGTTGACGAACGTCATCAGCTGCTCCTGACCGATCCGGACTGTTACCCGAACCGACTGTAGGAGTGTGCACCGACAGGACCATGCTCCACGCCGGCCTCGGACGGACATGGGTAACAGCTCCACGATAGTTTCGATAAGGATCGGCAGGCGGCCATATCATGCTTTTCAGCTGATTAACTATCGTATTCGCCGAGTGCCGTTCGAAAGATGAAGTTAATGAATGAACCAGCGAATTAGAGAAGATTTCGAGACCGTCGTAGGCTGGGATCTCTGAAATTCTGCAGTACTCGGTCGGACGCTATCAAGGTGATCGACGGATTGTGACTATTTGGGTACTACCGTTCCAAGATTCTTCGTGCATGTCGGAGTAAGGGTTCGTCGATCATTTCTCCTTGGAAAGTGAAAACATCTCCTCTGTGGGCGGTTGCGTGTTTGAGTACCGATTTTGCCCATTCTAGTTCTTTCGCTGGCGGATTGAACTCACTACGGATTATCGGTACGTGTTTCGGGTGAATGCACGCTTTTGCTTGAAATCCCATATCGGCTGCTTCGGCGGTCTCTCGCTGAAGCCCGGCGATGTCATCGATTTTTACGTGAACGCCGTCAATTGCTCTTTTTCCGGCGCTGGCCGCTGCAAGTAGCACCATATGGCGGGCCTGTGCGACCACCCCGTGATAGGTGCCCGACGAGGAGCGGCTCCGGCGGCCGCCGAGATCGGCGATGAGGTCCTCTCCGCCCCAGAGTAGACCCGAGCAATGTGGATGGGCGGCGATCTCCTCCGCGTGCAAGATACCCGCGGCAGTTTCGCAGATGGCGATGACGTCGAAGCCGATGAGATGATCGAGATCGCTGGCGTGTTCGACTTTGGGAACCATAATTTGGACACCGCCTGCGGCTCCAATTGTCCTTATGTCTGCAGCGTGCCACGATGAACTGATTGAATTGATGCGCACCACTGCAGATTGCAGGGCTGGCAATGCTGACGCCACCGCTGTGCGGGCTGTGTCTTTGTCCTCCGGTCCTACAGCGTCTTCTAGATCGAGAATCGCGACATCAGCATTGCGGTGAGCCTTGACGAATCGATCGGGACGATTCCCTGGACAGAACAACATGGCCGGGCCGACCAGTCCGGCGTTCATTTCGCGTTCCTCTCTGGCGCCACCACGATGAGCGCTGCGCGGGTGGCGATAGCAACAATCGCACCATCTTGGTTGCGTGCAGTGTGCTCGAAACGGACGATGCCGGCGCCGGACCGAGACTTCGATAGCCGCTTGTCGACCACGCGAGTTGACGCGTAGAGAGTGTCGCCCGCGAATACGGGGGCCGGAAAATTGATTTCGTTGAACCCGAGATTGGCAACAGTTGTGGACTGTGTCATTTGGCTTACGCTGAGTCCTACCAAAGTCGACAAAGTAAACATGCTGTTGACGAGACGCTGTCCAAACTCGTTTTGGTTGCTGGCGTGAGCGTCGAGATGAATACTCGCTGGATTCATCGTCATGGAAGAGAAAAAGGTATTATCGGAATCTGTGACTGTGCGCCCGGGAGAGTGCTCGTAAATAACAGTCGTATCAAGTTCGTCGAAGTAAAGCCCGCGCTGTCGCACGAACGTGTACGGATTGTTCACGGTTTCCTTGTCCAAAGTAGTTTCTGAGAGGGAAGGGTTTCCCTTATCTGATTATTCGATAATGGGTGAAGTGTTAATTTATGTGATAAATTGGTAGGGTATGCCCATCTTGCATTGAGCTGCGCTTTTGTGTGATGACGTTAAGTTCAGTTTATCGAGACTGGATTCTATGATTTCAGAGCTAAAATAGAAGATAATTGAATGCACAAATATGGTATAGTTCCATATTTTATGAACCTCTGGGGTAGTAAGTCCGGGCGGGAACTCACTACCCCAAAGTGAATTTGTTACGAAGACTAAACGCGAGATTCTGTTACCACGCCCTCGTAGTTGATGGAGATGGCCTGTTTTTCGAATTGTGCGATGTCCTCCTCGACAGCAGCAAGCTTCGCTCGGACACGTGAGTAGGCATCAGATCCCAGAGGTAGCCTGAACGGTGGATTTGGAGATTCTGCGATCTCGATGAGAACTGCCGCAGCCTTCTTCGGATCTCCGGGTTGGGTACCGTGTGTCTCGGCGATGAATGACCGCGTTTTTCCGCAAGTTTCAGCGTAGTCGGCGATGACTTTTTTGGCGTAGTGCATCGACGATCCACGGAAATTGGTGCGTAGTTGGCCGGGCTCAACCGCGGTAACTTTGATGCCCAGCGGAGCAACTTCGACCGAAAGTGACTCCGAGATTGCCTCGACACCGAATTTGGAGACGGAATACATCCCGAAAGCTGCGGATGCGTGGAATCCGCCCACTGATGAGATGTTCATGATGTGGCCCCGGGAGCGGCGGCGCATACCGGGTAGTACGGCTTTGATCATGTTGAGCGTGCCGTAAAGATTTACCTCGATCATGGGAGCAAATTCTTCACGCTCACCTTCTTCGATTGCTCCGACGAAACCGAACCCGGCATTGTTGACCAGTACGTCGATACTTCCGAACTTTTCCTCTGCCGATGCAACTGCGGCAGTTACCATTTCGGAGTTGGTCACGTCGAGTTCCACAGCAAGGGCTGTCTCGGGATATTCATCGACGATGTCCGCCACTTCGGACGTGGATAGGGAACCGACAGCAACGCGATATCCCGCGCTGAGGAGTGTTTCGGCAATTGCGCGACCGAATCCCGTTGCGCATCCTGTGACAAGCCACACTTTCTCGGGTGGAATATTTAGTGTAGTCATTTCTTATTCCTTTGTATTGTTTCGTATTCCGATGTTGAGTTTCGACTCCGTGAGGAGGCGAGTTTCCCGTCCGCAGGCGTGGCCGTGCGAGGCAACTATCTGTTGGGCCGCTTCGCCACAAATCGACCTCCGAGATTTTGCCCTGACCGTACGCCATTTTCTGAGTAAAGAATCCCGTATAACTCGAACTTGCTCCTAGGCTCGCATATCGAACAGGTAGTCGACTGGATTCTGATGTAGCACTGTATCCAAATCTTTCTGCGCGACACCACGTTGTAGAAGTTTGGGAATCACTTCGTTATGGATGAGTTGATAGTTCCAATTCGGCATTCGTTCTTCTTTGAATGTGCGCCCGAAATCGTCGATGAAGTGCTGCATGGTGCATGCCGAGTCGTGGCTCATCACGATATTTTCCGCCAGACCGGCATCAAACGCAGCAGTCAAATTATCGAGATACTGCGAGACCGGATATAGGGCTTCCAGGCCGATGCGGTCAAATCCGACGAAGGCCCCCTGATCAGCTATCCAGCGGTGATAGTCGAGATCGGTGGATTCTCCGGCATGACCGAGGACAACTTGTGTAGGGGACACGCCACGGTTTGCGAGGAATTGGAGAGCGTATCGACCGGACTGATTGGTCCCGCTGGTGTGAATGGTGACAGGGACACCGGTTTCGGCATGTGCGTCGGCAACCGCTGCCAGCACGCGGTCAGAAATTACTGTCGAGTGATTGTCCTCGACGACACATTTGATGAATGCGGCTCTGACGCCGGTCTCGCCGATGCCGTCCTGAATCTCGCGAAGGAACATCGAAAGAATCGGTTCTGGGCCACCCATCTTGGTTCCGGGGCCACGGAGCGCGAATACCCGAGGAGTGTCGTGCATGGTGAACACGCCAGTCGCGACGACAACGTTGAGGGGGATATCCTTTTTCATTCGGTTCAGCCGCGTTATGTCTCGGCCTAACCCGAGTACGGTACAGTCCACAATGGTATCGATTCCGTGCGCTTTGGCAGCTTGAAGTTTCACCAGAGCGTCGGAAACAATGGCATCTTCATTCCAGAGCTGGGCGTTTTCGTGAAAATACTCCGTATTTGCCGTGATGATATGTTCGTGGAGCAGCGTAGTGCCGAGTTCTTCAGGACCGATTGGGCCATGGAGCGTTTCAAGTGTCTTTCTCATGTTAGCAACCTCTCAACAGTGTTGTTTTGCCATGTCGGGTTTGTCTCGTCAGCGATAGGCTGAGTACGGCTAACTCTTCGGAAGTTTCATCACGACGGTCTTGATTTGTGTGCATTCTTCGACGGCCTCTCGGCCAGATTTTGCACCATAACCGCTCAGTTTGTGACCGCCGAACGGTAGCGCCGGGTCGTAAAGGCTGTAGCCGTTGACCCAGACCATGCCGGCGTCGATCGCGTTGGATGTGAGATGTGCAGTCGTCAGGTCGCGGGTCCAAATTCCCGCGGCCAGGCCGTAAGGAGTCGCATTGGCCATCTGGACGGCTTCGTCAATCGTGTCGAAGGGCGTGACTGTGACTACGGGGCCGAAGATTTCCTCGGCGACAATTTTCATGTCGGGGGTGACGTCGGCGAAGATAGTGGGCGCGATGAATTGGCCTGTGGGCCGTGCTGCATCGCAGATGCGTTGGCCGCCGGTGATAAGTGACGCGCCTTCGTTTACACCACTGTTAATGTAGCCCTCGACCCGATCTGCTTGTGTCGTGGAGATCAAGGGGCCGAGCTCGGTACCGGCGTCGAGACCGTTTCCTACGACGATGCGCTGGGTGAAGTCGGTCAATCGATCGAGAAACTTACGGTAGATCGACGAGTGAACGAGCAGCCTCGATCCGGAAACACATACCTGGCCGCTGTTGCGGAATGCTGCCCATGCCGCCATGGGCACGACTTCGTCGATGTTGACATCTCCGAAAACAATGTCCGGTGATTTTCCGCCCAATTCGAGTGTCAGATGCGCCAAATTGTGTTGAGACGATTCGATGATCGCCCGTCCAACTGCCGTGGATCCAGTGAACGAGACCTTCGCGATACCAGGGTGTTCTGCGAGTGCTTGACCAGCAGTGCGACCCACGCCCGGCACGACGTTGAGAACACCAGCGGGGATGCCAGCATCAAGGGCCAATTGCGCCAACCGTAGCGCGGACAGCGGGGTCAGCTCCGAGGGTTTCACGACGACAGAGCAGCCGGCAGCGAGCGCGGTCGTCACTTTCAACATCATGTTGATCACTGGGCTGTTCCAAGGGGTGATGGCGGCGACTACGCCCAAAGGTTTGCGCACTGTGTACGAGAACGAATCACCCCCGTCAATTGAGGAAGGTATCGTGTCGCCGGTCAGCTTTGTAGTCCACCCGGCGTAGTAGCGAAGATGTGCGATCGCACGACGAACCCCGTTACGTGAGCCGGCCAGAGGCGCGCCGTTATCGAGCGTGTCGATGACGGCGAGTTCTTCTAGATGTTCCTCGACAATGTCCGCGAAGCGCAGCATGGCCAGTTCGCGTTCGGCAGGTTTCAATGCCGTCCAGCGGCCGAGACCGTTATGGGCGGACGTCACTGCCATGTCGATTTCCTTGACGCCAGCGAGATATGCGCGCCCCAGCAACTCGCCCGTCGCGGGGTTCCGTGTCTCGATAGTTTCATCGCTCTGCACAGAATTGCCGTCAATGATCATCGGGTAATCCTGCTGCTGCAGGAAGGGGTAGGTAATTGCTGAACTCACGAGACAACCTCGATTTTTGTTTGGGCAGTGTTGGTTCCCAGCACGGAGATGGCCCACGCCGCCACCTCGTCAGGGTGAGTGGCAACGGGTATACCCGCGGACGTCATTGCCTCGACCTTGGAAGCATATGACCCGTGGTTGCCGCTTATTATCGCTCCCGCGTGGCCCATCGAGACCCCGGTTGGTGCGGTTCGGCCTGCGAAAAGTGCCATGGCAGGTAGGACGGATTGGGATAGGAGTTCGGCGGCCTTTTCTTCGTCATTTCCGCCGATCTCACCGATGACCACCACTGCATCGGTTGTGGCATCATCGATCACGGTAGGCAAGATCTCGGCAAAGGTGGTGCCTTTGACACGATCTCCGCCGACGCCGATCCATACCGAGACTCCGATCTGTGCTGCGTTGAGTGCGTTTACCACCTCGTACGAAAGCGTCCCGCTCCGGGAAAGGACAGCGCATCGTCCTGGTCGTACGAAATCTGTTGGCATGAAACCCATTTTGAGGACACCCGGAATCACGAAGCCGGAGGTATTGGGTCCGATGAGCCGCATTCGATATTGGTTTGAAACTTGTATCGCACGCGTAGCGTCCTGCAAGGGAATTCCCTCTGTGGGGCAGACGAGAAGTTCGATCCCGGCTTCTGCTGCCTCGACAATTCCACTGACGGCGAACCGAGGAGGCAAGAAGGCAATCGAAGCTCGGGCCCCCGTCGCTTCGACAGCTTGCGCGACAGTGTCGAAGACCGGAATCCCGTCGACAGATTCTCCGCCTCTACCCGGAGTGACTCCGCCGACCACACGCGTTCCGTACTCGATCATCTGGTCCACTTGCACTCGCCCGATCGACCCGGTGAGACCTTGAACGAGTATCCCGTTTCGCAGTTCGTGCTCGAAGATTGTCATCGGCGCGTGCCTTCCTGGATGGGTGCCCGATGGTCGCCTAGTACGAGGCCTCGATCGCCAACGACGGCAGTAACCTCGGCAAGTAGCTCTGGCAGTTCACCGACAGTCGTTATTCCTGCTTCTTCGAGTTTGGCGCGAGCTGCCGGTGCGCCACGCCCCTTCAGCCGGGCGACAACGGGACTGTCCAGAGGAACGCGGGCCAGCGCACCCAGGAGATCAGGTACGAGGTCGTCGAGGTTGGTTACTCCCGCAAAGATGTTGATTACCAGGCACTTCATGCTGCTGACTGCGCGGAGGTCGCGGAGGGCGATCTCGAAACGCTCCTGTCGGCCAACAGGAGCGCCGGTACGGATATCGCAGAAGTTGATGGGGCGATGACCAGCATCTGTAAGGAGATCTAGTAGCAACATCGTTCCGCCGGCGCCGGTTGTAATCAGGCCTACGGCTCCAGCGGGGTCGAGGATGAGTAGGTCGAACTGTCGATGATCGGTGGCTTTCGACGATTCCGAAACTTTCGTTGCAGCCTCGTCGGGGATGATACGGACGTCGCCGGCAATGAGATCACCATGGGGCGTGAGGAATAGCGGGTTCACCTCGACCAGAGAAGCTCCGGTATCGAGGAAAGTTCGGTACAGAGCGGTCGCGACTTCGTGGAGTGCTTTGAAATGGCTACGGTCGATTCCGGCGTCGGACGCGACACGCAGTACATGCCATTCCTGCAGACCCAACCCAGACGGAATTTCGACGGTTTTGACATGCCCGGCCGCTCCGGTTTCGACGTCGATACCTCCCCGACCGCTCACCATCAGCACCGCGGATTTTTTCGATGGGTCGATTGTGAATGCGATGTACAGCTCCATCGAGTCGGCTACGAGGGCTTCTACCAGTACCGAATCCGCCACAAACCCTCGAATGTCGGAGCCGATCATCTCAGCCGCGACTCGGGCGACCTCAGTTGCTGGCACCACCGAAATTCCGCCGGATTTGCCGCGTCCGCCGATCGGGACCTGGGCTTTGATCACGACCGTGTTGCCGAGTGCGTCCGCGATTTGCGAAGCCTTCTCCGGGGTGGTCGCAACTTCCCCAGCCGGGACCCGAATGCCCTGCGCCGATATCAGCTCTTTGCCCTTGTGTTCGAGTAGTTGTCTCACAGCATTCCCTCTGCTGATTTGAGGAGATGGCGTGCGATGCCGTTTCGCTGTACCTGGGGGGTGCCGCCGCCGAGCGGCCCATATCGGGCCCAGCGGAGGTACCTCTCGGCCGAGTTCTTCTGTAGCCAACCGTGTCCACCGAAAATTTGCATGACATTGTCGGTCACCGTCAGCGCCATCTCATTCGCGAGTGTCTTCGCCACCGCAGCCTCGTACCGAGACGGGAATCCTGCGCCTGCGCGCGCCGCCGCGCGGCGTACCAGTAGTCGAGCAGCTTCTATCTGAATGGCATTGTCGGCCAACATCCAGCCGATACCTTGGTATTCGTTGATTGGTCTTCCGCCTTGGTGGCGATGAGAGGAATATATGACCGCCGCATCCTGCGCACCCTGCGCGATTCCGACTGAAATCGCGGCATTCAAGGTCCGTTGTCCGTTGAATGCGGTGAGCATCCGGGTCAATCCACCTGCTTCGACCAGGACATTGGACGTAGGAACGAGGCAGTTCTCAAATGTGATTTCGTAGAGACTCTCGCCTCCCAGCGTGGGCTGTGCCTCCCCGATCGAGACCCCCGGCGTATCGCGCTCCACCAAGATCGCTCCCACGCCCGAGCTGCCGGGTTTCCCGTCGTATCTCACATATACGACAAAAAGCTGAGCAACGTCACCACGAGAAATCAGCGCCTTCTTGCCGGAGATCAAGTAGCTGTTGTTCGACGATGTCGCGGTGGTCTGAAGTGCGTTCAGGTCCGAACCGGTGTCCGGCTCGGTAATACACACGGAGCAAATGAGCTTGCCCTCCGCAATGAGAGGCAAGTATTTCCGCTTCACCGCCTCTGTTCCGTATACAGCAAGCGCGCGGGTTTGGACGCCTAATTCTCCGAGTGCAGCCATTGCTGTGGTGTAGCAGGTACGCGAAATCTCTTCGAGAATCACAGCTGCGTCCAACCATGTCCCGCCTCCGCCTCCGAATTCGACTGGAACGGACATGCCGATGAGGCCGGCGTCGGCGAGGGCTTGGATGTTCTCCCAGGGAAATTCGCCTGTGCGCTCCCACTCGAGCGCGCGCGGCCGGAACTTTTCCTCGGCAAGCTCACGGGTGCGGTTTCGCAGTTCTTCTTGCCGAGCTGTCAGCTCGTACTGCAGCAGTTCGTCGCGATCCTCAGCTGCGAATTGTGCCTCAGCACCCTTCGGGTGTTGTGCGTATTCTCCGTTTGTTCTCATCAATCCTCCTGAGACTTAGGGGGTTGCAATATGGCGCGAATGCCGATCCGGCTAACAAACACCACGAACTTCAGTGGTGCTCTTCAGCGTAAATGCTGGTAAACGCAGTATACCGTAGTATGCAGTAGTATACAATGGCATATAGTATGGTGAATTTCTTGCATGGCAGTGCGTAGTGCACACGCCCCACTCGAGTGTGGACCCTGACGATCACGGGAGATGTTCAGATGCCTTTACCGGAGGAAAAACTGCCGGGCGCCGGACCGCGGGCCAATGCGCTCTATCGACATCTGCGGCAAGCGATTATCAGCGGCGAATTGCTCCCTGGTGAACGAATGGTCGAGCACCTGATCGCTGAGCAGTACGAGGTAAGCAGAACGCCAGTGCGAGAGGCTCTCCATCGTTTGTCTGTCGATGGGCTGGTGCAAGGTACAGCGGCAGGCATCGTGGTTCGCGAAATCACGATCGATGAACTCTCTGAAATTTTCGCGGTGCGTGAAGTTCTCGAAGGTCTCGCATCGAAGCTTGCAGCTACTGCACGAGGTGACGTGGACCTCTCGTTGCTTCGTGAAACGATGACCCAACTGGAAAAAGCAACTCGAGTTGGTGATGTGGACGGTGTGAGCCACCTGGGCAAACTCCTGCACAAACAAATTGGTGAAGCTGCCGGCAACAAATACTTGGCCAAACAGCTCGATGATCTGCGTGGCTTCGTCAATCAGCTTCAAGGCAGCACCTACACGGAGATCGGGATGCCTGAAGTGGGGCTCGAGGAGCATGCGCGGATTATCGAAGCGATAGTTGCCCAAGACGGCGATTTAGCTGAGCGACTTACTCGCAATCACTTTCAAACTATCGCCGAGATACGGTTGTTGCGAGCGCGAAAGTCTCGCGTTTTGCCACGTTGACGAGATGTCTGCGAGGATGCCGGGCGCCGTCAACCCTGCAATGACTTTCCCGCGGTCTCGCGCGTGAAGAACACCGCAACTCCTGTAATCGCAAGGGCTGCAAGCATATACAATACAAAAGACCAGAACGAACCTGTTGATGCGATCAAGTAGGTGGCGATCAGAGGCGTAAGTGCACTGCCGAGCACTGCACCCATCTGGTAGCTGATCGAAACGCCGGAGAATCGCACTCGGGTACCGAAAAGTTCGGCGATCCAGGCCGCCATGGGGCCGTAGAGGAATGATTGGAACACCATTCCGCCCGCTACGCCCACGGCGATCAGTGTCGGTGATCCGGTGTTCAAGAGCGGGAAGAAGGCGCACACCCAAGCTGCTGTTCCGATGACGCCGATTGTGTACGTGCGCCGTCGTCCGATCCTGTCGGAGAGTGCCCCGGCAAAGGGGACGAGCACCAGCTGAAGCGCGGATCCGATCAACACTGCGACGAGGACGATGCTGCGATCCTTGCCGAGTTCATTTGTTACGTAAGTCAGCGAATACAGAGCGAACGTGTAATAGGTCGCCTGCGATCCTATGCAGAGACCGATTGCTCTGACGATGGAGCCTGGCGCAGACTTGACGGCCTCGACCAGAGGCTTCTGAGCGCGATCGCCAGACTCCTTGAGGGCTTCAAATTGTGGCGATTCCACGACCTTCGATCGCATATATGCTCCGACGATCAAGATGGCGACACTCATCAGGAATGGGATCCTCCACCCCCACGAGAGAAACGCTTCGTCGGAAAGCAGTGCGGATAATCCGAGGAAAAGTCCTGTCGCAGCAAGGTTTCCGACTGGAACGCCGAACTGTATCCAGCTTGCCAATTTGCCACGTTGTTTGTCAGGAGCGTGTTCGACGATCATCAGGACGGCTCCTCCCCACTCGCCACCGACCGCAAGTCCCTGGACCAACCTCAGGGCAATCAGCAAGATCGGTGCCGCCATGCCCCACTGTGCGTAAGTAGGCAGTATCCCAATGGCGATGCAGCAGATGCCCATAGCGGTCAATGTGACGACCAAGACTTGCTTGCGTCCGTACTTGTCGCCGTAGTGGCCGGCGATGAGCCCCCCGATTGGCCGAACGACAATCCCCAGGCCCCACACCATGAAGGACAGAAGTGTGGACACGAGTGCGTTGTCGCCTGGGAAAAAGAGTTGCCCGAACACAAGCGCTGAAGCAATGCCGAATACGTAGTAGTCGTACCACTCGAGTGATGTTCCGACAGTTCCCGAAAGGACCACCCGTCGTAGGCCCGAATCGGGACGAGCATGTGCATCAGTATCTTGTTTCATTACTTCACTCACGGATCCTCCAGAAGCATCGGCATGCAGCGGTATACCGTTGCATGCCACTGAATGTAGCTGTTTAATCGACTGTGATGCAAGTCCCAATTCTGACCTCGCGAAACAGGACATCCACCTGTTCGGGTCTCTTCAAATGGCATGGCCTCGGTAGTGACTGAGATTGGATATTTGTCGTTGTGGCATCAGCCCCGGACCGTAAGTCCGCGTGTTCAGGGCGTCAGCCGGAAGGGCAGGCCGAACATCCGGTGTGGATGGCCGAACATGTGCAGGCACTATCTAGCAAGCGTTACATGTATGCTGAGGACGTCAACAATTACTCTATGCTGATCTAATTAAACAGCCACAACGGGTTCTCTGGTGTTGCTGATGTCGGGGCCATCTCAGGGGGCGTGTTCGTAGCTACCCATGGGTTGCTGGGATGCGCACGGCTCACCGTGACGCTTTCGTAGTCGCTGCGGTGCGCTAGTCGGGGCGAAAAGTCGCCGCCATCGACATGCTGAATTGCGAACTGAGCGTGCTGATGCCCAGGTATCGATTCCGCAGTGTTACGAAAACAACTCGAAGCGATTGCGCACCTCTTGGGCTTTGGGTCATCGTGTACCTCTGCGATGTCTGAGGGCGAGTGTGGTGCGGAGGGGTTCGACTTCGGTGTCCGCTTTGCCGGGTCGGGTCGATGAGCGGCGTTTTTCTCGACGGTGACAAACGCGCTCTGAGACGAGATGGTCGTTCCCCGTTGATATCGGGATGGCGGGAAACTGCACCCGGATGAACGACTTCCACAGCTCGTGCGCAGACTCGGACTTTCCGAGTGCTGACCTGGCGATGACAGTGGATGCGTGGATTGCCGGAGATCGACACGGTCCTGAGAACGGCCGGCGGGTGGGCTCCGCAGTCGTGAGAACTCCGGACTGAGGATGCGCTTTCATAGCATCCGCAAAACAGGGGCTGTCGAACATCAGATTATCGGACGGTCAATCAGGAGGTAGCAATGACGTACGGTCAGGTGCGCGCCATCCCATCGTCGGCATTCTCATCCATGCCACTTCTGTCGCCGTTGACGAATTTCGACGACGCAAGTCGCTCGGTCGTGTCCTACCTCGACGAATATCTTCCGCTGGCACTGTGGTCGATCACGCGGTTCGACGGGTCGAATCAAATCGTTCTCACCGTCTCACCCAACCCACTTCACATCGAAGTCGGCGAGACCCGGACTTGGCAAGACACCGTGTGCAGCGAGGTAGTCCTCGGGAATGCGCCGCCAGTCTCATCGAATCGCGCACTCGTACCTGCACTTTCCCGAGATGACAGGTGGGAAGGCATAGGCGCATACGTCAGCATCCCCATCCTTCACAACGACGGCAGTCTCTTCGGCACTCTGTGTGGCGCCGACCCGATTACGGGCGACTCCGTACTCGAGGACAACTTGGCCCTCCTCACTCTCCTGTGCCGACTCCTCGGAACGATTCTCGATGTCGACTATCAGCGCGCGCAGTCAGTGCGACTGGCCGAAACTGCGCAACTCGATGCCGAGACCGACCCGTTGACAGGTCTTCTCAATCGGCGCGGGTGGAATCGCATCCTCGAGGCCGAGCAAACTCGGTACCGCCAATTCGCCGATCCGGGATCTATCATCATCGTCGATCTGGACGGCATGAAGACCATCAACGACGAACTCGGTCACGCCGCGGGTGACGAATATGTTCAACGGGCCGGCAAGATCTTGGCAGCATGCGCGCACCCTGGTGCGGTGGTTTCACGGTTGGGCGGAGACGAGTTCGGAATCGCTCTGCCCGATACACAGCCGCGCGCCGTCGACTACCTGGTCGAGTGTTTGGAGAAGGCGTTCCGGAATGCCGACGTCTGTTGTTCGATCGGTCGAGCCGACTTTTCCATGTTCCAAAGCCTTTCCGAGACTTGGGATACGGCCGATGCCGAGATGTACCGCCAGAAACGGTTGAAGCACTGATTCATGCCCAGTTGTCACCGTGAGCGCGATCCCGGGTCCTCGAACGTCGGCGAGGGGGCTGTCGATGTTGCCGTCGCCGAATCCCGTATTCGCTACGGTTGATGCGATCGAGCCGAGAACACCACAGACGTTCGGGAATGCGTACGAGCTGTGGCTGCCCGATCAAAGCCATCTGGAACGCCATCGCCTGCTCCCCACACTCGATCCGGACTGTTACCCGTGCTGACTGTAGGAGCATGCACCGACAGAATATGCCTGACTACAGTACGGCGGCAGCAGTTCAACGAGAGATATTGTCGGCCAGCAGACTCGCCGACTCTCCCACCCGAAACGCCCTGTTCTGATACCGCCCCCAACGCTCGTTGACTGCAGAAAACAGGCAATGATCAGGTAGAATAGACGGTGTGCAGCTCCCCTGCGCACCACCACGCTCGCCCGAGTCGACGAAGGAGCGCCGGTGACCACTGCACGCAACGCACAGTCGCACATGACCGAAGCCCAGATCGACCGAGCCATCGCCGCCGCCACCGCCGGACACCGCATGGCCGGCATGGAACCCAGCGAATACGGCATCGAAGTCGGACGACGGCAACTGCGCGGAGAAATCACCGGCGACGAAGCAGTCGCACTAGTCCTCGCCGAAAACCGCCGCCGCCGAGCTGCCCGCAGTTGAAAGACCCGTACCTCGACCAACAAACTCGGGCACACCGACCCGCAAGCACTCCTCGAGGTGCCGTTCTCGAAGGCAGAGAGCGCTTGGTATTGCGGTATAACGTCTGCGCCGCCGGGGATTCCGGTGGTGATCGTGCGAATGATTTGTGGGTCGGCGGTGAGGCGGGCGAGGGAAACCATACCGTTTTCGAACGCTTCCAGTCGACTGCGGCCATGGTCCATGGCATCCAATCCTTCGGCGACCCAGTCGATGTGGGAGATTCCGGCGCGGTCGAAGGCGCCATGCACACACCAGCGCGCGAAAGCGCGTTGATCGGTCTCGTCGAGTTGTTCGATACGTTCGACGAGTTCGCGGTCGAATCCTGCCATGTGGCGGGCCGCGTAGAGCGATTCGAGGCGCGGTGGCAAGGGGCGGTCACGGAAATCCGCACGTTGTGCGCGGTCGGCATCGGCTTCGGGGCTGTAGACCCTCGACCTGAACCGGATCGCCGTCGGGCCCGATGATGGTGACGATGCGCCTGTCGATGTCGTCCGATGTGGGCTGGTTCGATTTCTCAGTTCGTGTGCCCACCATGAGAGATCGAGCGCGTGGTCGTCGTGAGTACTCGACGGAGAGGGGTCTGAGTTGCTTGGAAGTTTCGAACGATTTCGATTCGAGTTGTTTCCGTCGCTCTGCTCGCATCGCGGTTGCGGAATTCTGCGCGTCGTTTGGCTTGTTCCGAGCGCCGAAGGCGATCGTGTTCGAGCCTTCGTTCCGTCGGCGAGCTGACGGTCCAATCTAGTTGGGTTATTCGCCAACGCAGGAAAGCGCCTGGTCGTGGGATGTGGTTGGGCCAGGTCCAGCCTCGTTGTTGGGTGTCTGTGGTGAGTTGGTGTGCGATGTCGCGTCCGGTCCAGCGTGTGGTGTCGATTCCGGTTTGTTGGAGGGTGTCGCAGATTGTTCCGATGTGGCCGGCTGGTTTCAGTGCTGGTGCGTGGGAGATGAGTTCGGCGGCTGCGCGTTGGAGGTGGAGGGGTCGGGGTGTGGTTGTTGGTTGGTGTGTTGTCTTGCCCGCGTGTGCTTGTGTGCGCGTTGGTGAGATCTTGAAAGCAAGAGCTTTAAGTGCAAATCCCCCGGAGGGGGATAGGGGGTCACGGGTGCCGGATTGTGGATGGTTCCGTGTGGTGGTTTTGGACCGGTATGCGTTGGTGCGCAGTGTGGCTCGGGAGGGTTTTCTGGGTTTTGTGAAGGGAGGGGTGACGGTGGTGGCTACCGTTCGGGGTGTGGTGAGTGCCCAGGTCGATGCTGCGCGGAATTGGCGGTGGCCGTGGTGTGATTCTGCGGCCATGGCTTCCAGGCGGTTGAGGTAGCGGCCGCGGACGAGTTCTACTGCGACTCCGAGTGCGGTGAGGACTCGTCGGGCGCGTTTGACGGTGGAGGTGCTCACTCCTGCACGGCGGGCGATGGTCTCGCGTGAGGCGGTCACTGATCGTCCGGTTGCGCTGTCGGCGAGGGCGGCGTGAATGACGGCGACGGCGTAAACGGCTTCGGTGCTGGTGGTGTGGTTTGTGCAGAGTGTTGTGCCGGTGGGGGAGTTGAGGTGGGTGCGGACTTGGTGTTGCCAGTGTGTGCGGCTGGTCCAGGTGGGGGTACGGCTGTAGGTGCCGTCGGGGATGGGGAGGGACCAGGAGTTTCCGCGTTGGTTGCTGGTTCGGTTGAGTGTTTCGATGCGGGTGACGTTTTGGGTGGCTTGTTGTACGGCGTGGGCCCATTCGTCGTCGGAGACTGGGGCGTGGCGTGTTGATGGTGAGCGGTCGAGGATTGTGTTGTGTGGAAGTGTTGAAGCTGGTTCAGGGTGTGCGTTATCCTGAGATGTACCTGTCACAGGTAAATCCCTTCATGTGAGTGAAGAAGTAGTGCAGTACAGAAGGCGGAGCGGTTACTTCGGCTTCCTCAGTGACAGCGAGCCGGGCATGGCTTGCTGTTGATTTGGCTCAGTGTGTGGCGAACCCCCGTAAGGGGGTTTCGTCGTTTCTGGACTGCGTCTATGGAGTTGTGTGTCAAGGTCTTTCGGATGTCACGCTGGGTGGTGGCGGTCTCCCTTTTCATCGGTGTTCGGGTCAGGCCGGGTGTTTATCGAGGTCAGTTGCCGCTGGCGGTCTGTGACGGACGCCGGCCCCCGATGTGCGGATCTGTCGCGTGTCGAATGTCAGGAACGTGTGGGGCGAAGCGAAAACACCGCTCCCACAACACCTGCACACCCCAACGCGACAGCGAGAACGAGCGCAATCACGAATGATTCGCTCGAACGGGGATGTGCAGATCCAGAAGCCCGCGCAGTGCAACCGCGACTTCGTGAATCTGATCGACCGACGCAGTTTCCGGATCGGAGGCAACGAGATCTGCCACGTCGATGAGGTTGTCGCGTAACCCGACGGACAAATCGCGCGGGCCGGCGAGTGCGTCGACGGTGTCCCGGACGATCGTTTCGGCGAGTTGGCGTACTTCGGCCATCTCGGCGTCGGTGGGGAAGGTGATGCCGACTTCTTTCAGGAGCGCTGTGGAGGCGGTGCTGATCATGGATTCGATCAGCGGCGATCGATGCGGTGTTGTTGTCATGATGCTGCCCCCAACTGCATGGAAATAGATGATGCGGTGGTGCACGTGGGATGAATCCAGTGTTCGACGGCCGCAGTGATAGTCGTGCGGGCGGTGGCGGCGTCCTGGGCGGTGATGACGGCGGTGAATGCTGAGGTGACTGCTTCGATCCCGGAGGTCTCGAGTCCGTTGCAGTGGTCGAGTCCGTCGGTGATCAGCTCCAGTGCAGTGTTGAGGACTTCCCAGTGACCGTCCTCGTGCGGGGAATGCGCTGCGATGAGTTCGGTGGTGGGGAGTTGTTCTGCGGCCCACAGTTCTCGCACGTTGAGGGGGTGGATGGGGTGGGCGGTGAGTTGGCACAGTCGGGCGGCGGGGGCGCAGACGTGGTCGAGTCCGTCGACGATCGCGGTCATTCCCCAGAGCGGGTGGGCGAGGAGGTCCGCGAGCCATTGCCAGCGTTCGGCGGGAAGGCCGGTCGAGGCAGGGGAGGGGAGGGCCCCGGTACTGATCCCGTAGATGATGTCGGGGAGGGGGCGGTGGGGGTTGTTCAGTTCGTCGAGTAAGCGGTGTGTTGTCATGTGGGGCAGTCCAATCGGGTGACGTCGAACGAGACTGATGTGCAGGTGGGAAGGTTCGCGGCATCTGTCGCACCGGTACGGAGAGGTGCGAGGACCGCGGCATGGGAGGGGTCGACCCTCAACGGGCCGTGGGCGTCGATCAGATCGTGGGCATGAAGAACTGCGCGGGAGTCCACGTCGATCAACCCGTACACATCCGGTGAGTCACCGATGTCCGGGTGATCGTGAATGAAGGTGCGGCGACTACGCAGGCGGCCGGCGACTTCGACGAGAATCCACAACCGGTCGTAGCGGTCCCGGACAGGGACATGGCCGTGCGTGTCGGCGAGGATTCCGTACACAGACCACGCTGATTCGAACGACGTCAAGATCAGCGCCGCAGACTCATCTGATGCCACTGTGTCGAGTGGCCGTGTGAAGACCGGATCGAACGACCCCACTATCGGGGTCACGCAGCGCTCCCACGAGAAGTACCGCGATGCCCGTCGACCCGCCGATAGTACGAACGCAACACCGCATCCGAGGTAATCGGCCGGCCACGATGACTGAACGGCACACCCGCCCAAATCATCGACCGAGGCGGAGTACCCGCCGCCACCATCGACGACAACTCCTTCCGGCAATCCGCCAAACGAGGGCACCGGAAACACTCAGCCTGCGCATCCACACCCGCGCGATACGAGCCCTCATCCAGATCCCACGATTGAGGATCGACCGCGCACGCCAACACCGTCGGCGGCGGCACCGCGGCCCTCACGCGGCCACCTCCGAATCCCGGCGACGGCGCGTTGCTGTCGTCAACGACTCGTACAGGCCCAAACGTTCAACGTCGACGATATTGCCGTGACTGTCATACGCATTGCCCGCCATGATCATTCGCTGCGGACCATCCCCACGTTTCACCGACGCGGCCGCATCAATACGGCACTGCGCCAACAACGGGCACACCTCACACGAGGAGATCGCGCGGCGCCACTCCACCACCGTGCGTCCATCCATCTCCCACGAACGTGACTTCCCCGCGCACAAACCCTTACCCGGCTCGGCACCAACAATCGGCACCACGCCCCGAACCTCCAACTCCACACGAACAGCTCGCACAGTCGGGCACACATCGCACTCCGACGAGAAAACGAACCCGCACCGCGCGCACCGACCAACCCGATCAGGATGATGCGAAGCAGCAACCCGAAGAAGATCGTCAGTACTGAACTGTGGCAATACGACCACCGATGTTCCCCGGCCCTCACGGTGCGTCAACTCACGCAGCGCGGCCGCAGCCTCCGGGCACAACGGAACAAGCTCCGAAACACTGAAACCGCAACCATCGCAACGCCCGCCGATCGACGAATGCCGCGCAACAAGCCGACGAAGCGTCAACGTCGACAGCGCCACATACCGGTTGCGGAACACGTCATCCGGACCTGATGGGTCCATTAAGATAGACATCGCAGAATCCTTTCTGCATCTGAAGAAAATGCTGGACGGGTTGCATCCCGTTTGGTCTGGTCCCTCGGTCGTTGGCGCGACTGGGGGACTCTTTCGTTTTTGCTCTAGTTGTCTCCCTTGAGTTCGTTGACTACGACCTGACCGCCATCTAAAACCGGTCATCTAAAAATAGCCGCGTGTGCGAATGGTATCGAGGAGGCGGCACAGTGTCTACTAATGACAACGAGATGCGAAGGGTGCTGGCTGTGAGTCGGCGAGTGATGCGGGGGTTTTCCCCGTCACGTCTTGTGGCTGCGCGCCGCACTGCAGGGCTGTCACGTGCGGAATTGGCGCGGCGGGCAGGAGTGGGTGAAACAACGATTCGGCGCTGGGAGCAGTCGAATTCCTCTCCGCAGGTTGATCTTTTGGCGACTGTGGTGGCGGAGTTGGGTGTAGAGATCGCCGATATCGTACGAGTGCCTGAGGCTGACAGGTATCCGGGTGATTGGCGCGTCTTGAAGGGTTTGACCCAACCGCAACTTGGGATGCAGGCTGGCTTGCGGACACCGATCGTCGGAGGCATCGAACGGGGCGAAATTCCCTTGTCAGACGTCGTGGCGGAGAAGCTTGCCCCGGTTCTAGGTGTCTCGGTTGACGAGTTGCTCGCTGCGCATATGCGGGTTCGTCATCGGGGGCCTGAGGCGCCCGCCTAGGTCCAGGCTTCTCTTTGGTCGCCTTCGCTGTTGTGCTGACTGATGAAGATAGGTCGTTTCGGCTGCGGTGGGTCACCGCCTGTCAGTCCTGACTCTGTAAATCATTGCTGCCCCTCACGGTCGAGGTCAGCCTAAAACTGAAAACTTACTATTGCAAGTTGCATTGGATAGCGAGACTTGCCAGTATTGGAAATTGAACATTGGACCAGTGCGCCCATCCAGCACGGCGGTTGAGGACGGAGGGACGAACGATGAGCACATTCGCAGAACGGCTCCGACATCTCTTCGACACGGTGCACCCCCGAGGTCGTGGTCCGTACACGCAAACCGAGGTTGTGGACATGATCCGCTTCGGCGGCGGCAAGATGACTACCGGTTACATGTCTCAACTGCTGAGTGGTAAGCGCCAGTCACCGGGCGTAGAAACGGTTCGCGATATCTGCAACGTCTTTCATGTTCCGATGGACTACTTCAGTGACGAAGAAACGTATGAGTTGGTCAAGCACACCATTGCCTGGATCCAGGATGTTCGCGACAGTGACCGTGAGCAGGTTGCAGCGCGTGCGTACGACCCGTTTCGGAAGATGATGCAGTCCGACGATGACTAGTTTCTAAGCGATCAACGCATAGGTAATCCCGGTTGTGACTGCTCCGGCGATAGCTCCGACGATGACCTGCCCCTTGGTGTGATCACCCAAATGAACCCGCGACCATCCGATCAACGGGGTCAAGGCGAGAGCAAGCAGCCACCAAGGCGACAGCGCAAGCGCCAAAACTATGGTGACCCCCGCTGAAACTCCAGTGTGCACGCTGACTTTCCAGTGAAGAACACTAGTGATCAATGCAGCCACTACCAGCGCCGCCAAACCGGCAGTCATGAACGCGATCATCTGAATGGCTGCGCTCGCGACAATCTGAATGATCAACCCAACCAAGGCAACTGCGAGCAATACAACAATGAGCAGGTGTCGTTCGCTAATGCTGGTGACATGGTGGTCGCCGATTTTCGACTTCCGCATCCCGTAGAGGATGACGCACATAGGGACCACACCTGAGCAGATCGCGACGAAGATTCCCCACCCTGGCGCCCCGATGGAGCACCCGAGGATCAATGAGGTCACGATGTTGATGACCCAGGGCGCGCCGACCTCGGTAAGTAACCGTGCGATCCGGTCCTGTCCCGAGGTATCCCCCTGTACTCGTGTTTCTGTCATTGCTCGCGGACCAACTTTCGTTCGATTTCACGGGCGTACGCCTCACCCAGTTCTCGCGCCCAGCGGACATCTGAAGTGGCTGCCCGTGCTCGGAGGTTGTCCGATCCCAGTCCCTCCGGAATCCGATCAGTAATAATCCATTCCACAACAGCATGTGCTACCTCTGTCCGGCTCAAGGCTGCACCTTGGTTCGGTAGAGCCTGTCGCTTGGCTTCCAAGCTCAGCGCGTCCAACAGTTCCGCTGCGCGATCGGCGGTCCGATCTGCGGCGCCGCTTCCGGGCTCGGATGGCCGTAGGGCACCAGGCCAACGGGCAAGTAGCTCGGAGTGAAGGTCGTCAAAGGCCCGAAGTTGCGCTCGTGAGATAAGCGCGGTTCCAATCGCTGTAACCAAGACTCCCGCTGCGACAAAGAGAACGCCGACAACGGCCAGTAAGCGCGAGATAGCAAAGGGTGTCGGGGTCGGATCGATCAGTCCCCACCGTACCGACCCCAGGTAACCAATTCGGAGTGCGGCGTATGCGCTGAGTGCTGCGGCTCCGGGGGAAATGATGATGAGCCCCCAGCCGGTTGCCGTCCGCCGGTCTGCCTGCCGAATAGCGATGATCGTCACCATCAAGCACAACAGAAACGGATAGGCCATGCCCAACATCAGGCCCTCTGCGTAACCCGGAAGAAATGCGTATTGGTTGTCGAAAGTCCGGTTGTCGGGGTTCGATGCCGGCCACGGAGTCTTGAAGAAGAAGTAGAACGAGAGCGCTGCGGTGACAACTGACAGTGAAATATGTAGCCAAAGTAGCTTTTTGAGATGCTGGAAGCTGGTAACGGTTGTGAACACAATGGCCGTGCCGACGCAGATACCGCAGACGAGCAGCATTTTGGTTGTTCCGGGTATGCCAGCCCCGAGTGTGACTCTGACAGCGCTCTCGACCGTTTTCACGTTGAGCGCCATATGAATCGACATACACAGTAGAACGATGATTGCACCCGCCAGAGTCCATGACCTGGAAAACCACCAACGCTGGATCCGGGTGGCCGCTGCAATGGCGAGTACTGCCGCCGCGAGAGCAGTGATCAACCGAGTGCCTCATCCAGTTGTGAACGAACCGACGGATTCTGCGCGCGCCGTGTGACGTGAAGCCGGCGCAGAAGCAGACTCCCGAATGCTTCAGCCTTGGCTTCTTCCGTCGAGACGGTGTCCACACAATCGCGTCGAAGCATCAGAATTCCAAGATCACGCAATGCGGGTGGGAGGAAGTCGGTGGCCAAATCGATGGCTGGCCTACCGGAGTGGTTCAACGCGATATGTCCCAACTCATGAGCAATCGTTCGGTCGCGCGCATGAACCCACCCTGCACAGGACACTTCATCGCGGTCGTGGTGCCGGACCCATTGACCAAATACACCTGGCGGGAGGACCGCGTCGTCCAGCACGGTGAGTGGGCGTCCACGGTCGCGCGACAATGCTTCGGCCATACCTTCAAGGGTTCGCGCTTCGTCGCCTACGGCAATGCGGAACAGGCGCTCGACTGCTCGAGCGACGGTTTTGTCTGCCACTTCGGGGCACCTCCTTACCGAGTATCCCCTACGGCCCCAACCGAACACCGTAGTCGTTGTAGTTGGTATCGCTCAACTGAGCGCTCAAGACTAGCGCAGTCACGGGCTCGCGCAGTCGCGCACGAGACACGCTAGGGTCGTCCGAATGTCGCCTAACTTGCGCCCCTCACGTCGACGCGCTGCCTGCGTGGCTATTGCGGCAGCAGGTTTTCTGCTGACAATGAGTGCGTTGGCGCCAACCTATGCCAAGGGCCAGCTGGTGAAGATTCCGTTGAGCATCGATGCGGCAACAGTGTCGACGGGTACTGCAGTATTGCTGGATGCTGCGGCGTTAGCCAAGGGCAAATTGGTTGTGGACAGCAATGTTCCGATCACGGTCCAGCAGCGCGTCACTGCCGAAGATCCGTCGGGATCCGACGTGGTGACCCTGCAGTCGGCGGTTCAGATGGTGCGGGATGATCGGGTCGGTTCGGCAGCAATTGTGAATGCAAGCATCGATCGTTCCACCGTCGACAGGATCTCGGCGATGCCGGTCGAGGAGCCGATCGGCTCGATCCAGACCGTGATGGACAAACCGGCGGAAGTCGTTGCCCATGAGGGACTTCAATTCAAATTTCCGTTCGACACACAGAAACGAACGTATCCGTATTTCGACTCGACACTGCGGGACAGCTATGACGCGAACTTCATCGCGGAGGGTGAAGTTGAAGGCGTTGACGTCTACAACTTCCGTCAGGAAATCGCACCTGTGGCGATTGGTACGGAGATCACATTGCCCGCCTCGAACTGGGGGAAACCAGGAACGATCCCAGTCACCATGAAACGTTTCTACGGCATCACGCGCGAACTGTCCGTCGAGCCCATTTCCGGCGCCATAATTCAAGTGCAGCAACACTATAGGCAATATTTTGCGACATCCGCTTCAGCCCCTGAAACCATCACGATCATCGATGTAGCCCCCAAGCTCGATTCCCAGACGCAGCACGAACAGATCGAACGAGCAGTCATGTACAGAGACCAAATCCGGTGGGGTACGGACTACGGACCGGCAATCGGGGGCCTGGTCGGACTACTGCTTCTTCTTGGTGGGATATATCTCGGATGGATATCGACGAGACCCGGACCACAATCTCTGATAGTCCAAAATGGGAAGTCCGGCGATCTTGTGGCTCTATAGGTGCCGGAACTGATCGCGCCGGACCGCACTTTCGCTGTTATTGAGAGCTGCAATCGACATGCATGGCGAGGTTGACCTTTTCGGCTGATTTGATCACCCAGTGTGGGGGTGTTCGCTCGTTGAGTTGGATTTCTACGTCACCTGTTTGGGGGACGTCCCAGGTCACGCCCGATAGATACTGTTTGTTGCTGCCGAACTTGTTGTTCCATTCGATGTCGTAGTCGAGTGAGCTTTGTGGGGTGGTGAATTCTTGCCCGGCGTAGTTCAGTTGGGGGTTTTCGATGGTGACGGTTTGGGATCCGTGGGTGAGGACTGCATGCCAGCCGTTGGGTGCGGTGATGTCGACGGTGAGGTTGTTGCCTTCGCCTATGCACTGTGCTTGGACCTGGTTGGCGGCTGGGAGTGTGATTTTGTCGTTGGCTTGCTGGTCGCCGACTCCGATTACCAGGTTTCCTCGCCAGGAGGAGGTTTCAGCTGGTGTGACGGTGCCGGCGCGGCCGTTGCTTGCGCTGGTGGTGGAGTTTCCGCCGTTGTCGTCGGTGGGTGTCGAGTCCGAGCATGCGGTCAGGATCAGTGGTGCGGCAAGGATCCCGGTGACTGCTATGGCGGTGGTGGTGCGCTTCATGTGTGTTCCCCTCCAATGTGGGTTCGCGGGCCTCTTCGGGTCAGTTGTCCCTGAAACCGTGTGTGCCTGTGTCTCGTTCGGCGCCCTGTTGGTTGTTACGAACCTAGTCGATCGGTGCGAATCCTCTGTCGTGCAGTCACGGTGGGGAGTGGTGGTCAGTAGTGGATGGTGTCGAGGAGCCACTGCTCACCACCTTTGGTGAGGGTCACCCAGACCGTGGTATCGGGTGTGACAGTGCTGGTTTCGTTTTCGGTGATGGCGGTTTGGTGGATGCTGGCGACTCGGTGGATGAGGGTGTCGGTGTCGGGTGGGCAGCCGGAGCATCCCAGGGTGACGTCGGCGACCACTTTGGCGTTGTCGGAGGCCCATTGGCTCCATTGCGCTCCTGGTCCTCGTTCGGTGTGCGTGTCGACGAGCAGGGTCTGTGCCAGGGTGTCGGTGAACCATTCCCGGGCGCGCATGTATCCGTCGGTGGGGCTGCGGTCCGTTGCCGGGTACCAGGTGGACGCCACTGATAGTGCCTGGCGAGCAGTGTTTTCGGCTCTCTCCGTATCCGGATCTTCGGTGATGTCGATTGTGGTCGGAGCCGGCGAAGTCGAGATAGTCGGCGGCGCCGGTGTTGGGGCGGTGTGTTCGGCTGTCGCGGTTTCCGTCTCGTTGCCCCGGCCGGAGGTGAAGTACACCAGTCCCCCGACGAGGACGACAGCGACGGCGAGCAGAACCAGCTTGCGTGCGTTGCTCACAGAACCCTCCTGGCTTTCATGTCGCTCTGCAGTGGAGCTTGTTTGACGACGTCCCCCGTGGTGGGGGCGTGAATCATCTGGCCTCCGCCGGTCGCGATGCCGACGTGCCCGGGACCTGTTCCGGCCCACGAACCGAACACCAGATCCCCTGCTTGTGCTTGGTCGATCGGGATCTCGACTCCGACCTTCCACTGCTGTTCGGATGTCCGGGGCAGGGTGATCTTGTTTCCAGTTCCCGTGTAGATGGCGTAACTGGTCAGTCCGGAGCAGTCGAATCCACCGCCGGTGGTGCCGTTGATGTTGCCGCCGCCCCACACGTACGGGGTGCCGAGGAATTGGCGGGCAGCTTCGACGACCTGCGATCCGGATGCCGACCCGGGCGAGACCACGAGTTCGCCGCTACCGCCGGGGGACGCGAACTCTGCTTCGTATGCAAGGACTTTCGCGACGTAGGGCTGTGTCTGGGTGGTGTAGTCGCCGCCGCTGGGCATTCCTCCGGCATTCTTCACCGCGCCTTCGCCCGCGTTGTAGGAAGCGATGTAGAGCGATTTGGGATCGCCTTTGACTGATCCGTCGGTGATCCATCCGTCGATCTGGGCCGCGATGGCGCAGAAGTATCGGCCTTGAGCCATGATCGCATCCCCGTCGTCCCAGATCGAGATCTTGCCGTTGCCGTCGTCGTCCTGGCCGTAAGAAGCAAATGTTCCCGGCATGAACTGCGTGATACCTTGCGCTCCGCTGCCGGAGGTCAGGCCACGGACCAGGCCGGATTCTGCTTTCGCATCTGCCGCCAGCAGCGAGGGCTTGATCTGGGGGCAGATCGATCCGGCTTTGCGGAACCACGGTTCCATTTCCGGAGGAACGGAACCGGCTTTGAGATCGCCGCCACCTGCCACGCCGAAGCCGCCGCAGTCGATCGACGATGACGAGGCGGCCAGCTCGATGGCAGGAGAATCACTGCCCGCTTCGCCGGCGGGGGAGGGCACTCCGCCGAGCTTGGTCATCGGATCGACGGCGGTTCCGCCCTGCAGTCGTCCCCCGTCCCAGTATTCGAAATGCAAGTGTGCGCCGGTGGATTGGCCGTTGTTTCCGATGTTCGCGATGTGGTCACCGGCCTTGACCTGTTGGCCTTCTTTGACGAGGACACCGTCGTCGAACATGTGGCCGTAGACGGTGCTCACGGGTTTGCCGTCGACGAGCGAGTCGAGCACGATCCAGTTGCCGAACCCGGATGCAGGCCCGGCCTTGACCGCAACACCGTCGAGCGCCGCGTAGATCGGTGTCCCGACGGGGCCGGCGAAGTCGACGCCTTTGTGTTCGGTTCCCCAGCGAGGCCCGAACGGGGACGTGAACGTCGTCGTTCCGTTCTTGGTTGGCTGGGTGATCGGCCCCGATGCTTTCAGTTCGGTGTTGCCGGTCGCCGAGGTGGCTTTGTCGTCTCCCTCACTCGACGAGTCTCCGCCGCAACGGTTGTGGGGGATCACCGGCTGCTGCGTGCATCCGGACAGCCCCAGGATCGCAGCGGTGGCAGCGGTGACGATCAGGGCGGCCACCGCTCCACGGCGGCGACTCACAGCGTTCCCGGGAGCGGTGTGTCGAGGTCGGGGATCGGGATGGGCCCAGGGACAGGAACAGGGGCCGGCTCGAGGTCCGCCGAGGGAACAGCGGCCGAGCTGGTCGATGTCGGAGTCGTGGTCGAGGTAGTGCTCGGCGAGGTCGTCGATGTCGGAGCTGTGGTGGTTGTGGGAGCTTCCGAGGTCGGTGGGCTCGCGAGGGAAGGTGCGCCGAGTTTGTCGATCTCGCTGCGGTCCAGGGTGGGCAGCGGCGTCTGGACCTGCCATGTCGAACCCTTGTCGGTGCCCGATACTTTGAGCGTGATCCGCAGATGTCCGGCCTGCGTCGGGACGATGACCTGCACGGCGCTCTCGCCGCCGGTGCCGGCCACGATCTCACTGCGCGTCGGGCCGGTGATCGCGACCGGTACGAGCGGGCGGGCATTGACCACAGTCACTCCGGGCGCTTCTGCGGTGTGCACGCCCAGCTTGGTCTTCCATTCGCTGTTCGAGAGTGACTGATCGACGTAGACGTGCGCGTAGGCCATCGCTGTCGCCGGTGCGCTCTCGGCAACCGAAGCGATCGACTTGCCTGCAATGGAGGATTCGGTCACTTCGATCAACTCGTAGCTCAGATCACCCGGCGTCGCGGACGCTGCTCCTGTCGTTGATGCGGTGGAGGCTGGGGTCTTCGAGGCAGTGTTCGACGGGGTCGGGGACTGGCCGAACACTGCTCCCGCCACGAACAGCACACCGAACGCAGAGACGATCGTGATCGTCAGGTTGGTGCGCGAGTACAGCACCCAC
Organism: Rhodococcus sp. OAS809; assembly: GCF_040546695.1. NCBI lineage: Bacteria > Bacillati > Actinomycetota > Actinomycetes > Mycobacteriales > Nocardiaceae > Rhodococcus > Rhodococcus sp. OAS809. The sequence continues at coordinate 645,524 of NZ_JBEPOI010000001.1, forward strand.
CGTCGGATCGGTGCGAGTACGGGATTGGCTGCGCTGGAAGACATCAGCTGAACCTGTCGGTCGAATCGGGCGAAGTACCTGCTGAGGTCAACGACGGTGTCCACAGTCGGGCGGTGGACCGCGGAGGCGTCGACGCGTTCGAGCGCGTCGCACCCGAACGGGGTGTCGTAGACCCGGTGGAGTCATCCCGCGAGGGCGGGGTGAACACTTTCATCGGCGCGATACTCGACCGCGGGCCTCCGTCCCATGTCTCACTCACCGACGAAGAGCGGCGCGGTGAACCGGCTTCGGTTCCGACCAACTGGCGAGCGAGTGCCTGGCCTCGATTGGCGGCGGTACCTGCGGTTTGCGGCCGATCGGCGACGGGACGTTTGAGGCCCGTAGAACTCTTCGCGTTAGCGGCGAGGCTTTGGCGGCGCACGTCGTTCTTGCGTGAATCCGTCAGACGCTGTTGACGATCCATCGTCTTACGCGCGTCGACGCGCGATTTGTCGACCTCGTGGCGACGTCGCTGATTCAACTCGCGTCCTTCCGGACGCACTGGTGTCACTGAATCCTTGTCGAGGTCACCACCGCGTTTGGTCGCCTTCCGAAGCGCGCCGACACCTTCCTCGACCATCGACGCCGCGGGACCGCCCACGACGGCGCTGCCTGCCTTGAAGAACTTTTGCTTCATCGACGTCTGCGCGTGACGAGCCTTGCGATTGAGTGCGCCCGCCTGGTTCTGGGTGAAGGTCTGAGTCATGCGCTTGAACGGACGCATAATGAACCAGCACACCGCAGTCAAGATGACCATGAACCACAGCCGCCACGTGCCGTCGACGAGACCGTTGTCGGTGTCGTACAGCTTGACCAGCGCCATCAGATACAGCGCAATGATAACTGCTCCGGCCACGCCCCACATGTAGGCGGTGGCGATCATGCGGCACACGCGAGAGAGGGTGCCGCCGTGTGCGGCGGCGATCGGAACCCAGATCGGTGCGAAGAGAATTGCGAGTCGAATGGCCAGTAGCGCAGTGAGTTTGAGGATGGATGCGCCGATCCAGAGGATGGAGGGCATGGCGAGTTTGATCATCGCCATGAACCCTGTGCCGGTGCGTCCGGAGTCCTTGCCCTGGAATTGGCCGTACGAGAGGTTCAATCCGTCGAGTTTGTCGATGATCTCGTCGTTGAACTTGGCTGCTTTGTCTTCGGCGAGCTTGCTCGCGGCTTCGTTGTCGCCGGCCACTTCTCGCTGCTCCGCGTACGAAAATGCGAGGGTGTCGCGGAGCTTCGGTCCGAGTTGCAGGTCCTTGTCGTTGAAATTCGTGCCGAACCATCCCTTGCGCCAGTCGTCGAGGAAGACCTTGTCGATCAGCACATTGCGGGGGTCTCCGGTGTTTCCGGACACGGACAGCATCTGGCCTTGTGTGTCGGTGATGACCGATCCGAAGGTGTCGTCGGCGACCTGGATGGCTTTTTGCGGTGCGCCGACGAACAGTGCTCCGATGGCCATTGCAGCGCCGGCGATCGCGACGGTGCGGGTCACGGCCGCGGCGTTTGATTTGAGGGCGTTCCAGATGATGATCGTGGCGACCACCATCAATGCCACGCCCAGCCACGTTCCGTAGACGCCGAGCATTCCGTTGGAGATCGAGGCGACGATCTGGTCGAACTGCACCATGGCCGGGGCGATCCCGGCCTCTTCGGCAGCTGCTCCGGTCTTCGTCTGGTCGTCGAGCCAGAACGCGGCAGCTGCGAATCCCTTGCCGATTGCGAGGAATGTGTTGCCCAGGGTGGTGTCCGCGACAGCGTCGGGTGCGCGGACCAGGTCGTTGCCGCAGCCGAGGTCGTAGGTGTACCAGCGTAATCCGGCCCACCCGTAGGTTTCGTAGCCGGTGCCGCTCGGTTTCGGTTCGCGGTCTTTGCTTGAGGAATCGAACTCGGCTGCCATGACCGAGTTCGGGAACTCGGGGGAGGGGACGTCTTTGCAGTCGAATCCGCCGGCAGATGCGATTGGCCCACCTGGGGCGACGAGGGGCACCAGCACCAGCGCTAGAACGGCGAGAACCCGCGCCAGATTGACGGTCAGCGCCCGAACGCGCGATCGATGGGGGATTGCGCCATTCAGCTCTGCCGAGGGCGCTCTGAGCCCTCCGCGGGTATTCATGCGGCGCCGCCGAGCGCGTTCTTCGCCGACGAAGAATTCAGCGCCGCGAACACATGCGCGAGATGCACATAGTGAATCCAGCTCGAACGCACCAGCTCCACGTCGTCAGCCATCCGGATCATCCAGCGCCGCGCTTCGTCCTGATACGAGGTGTCGGTGTCCTCGTCGAGAGTGTCCTCGCCGCCGCTGCCCAGTTCAGCGAGGAACTGCTCGAACCCTTGCCCGGCGGGAAGTTTGAGCAATTTCAGGGCACCTTCGATTGCATGCGGATCACCGCCGACGTCGCCGACGAACACCTCGTAGGTCAGGGCGGTCTTGTCGTCGCTGCCGTCCAATCCGAGGAAATCATCCGGAAGCTGCGAGCAGACCAGGGCACGGACCTTGAATTTGCGTGAGTCGCGCGCGATTCGGAGGTTGAGGGTGCGGCCTGCGCCAGTGGATTCGAGGTATTTGTTTTCGTCGAGAAAGAGCACCTTGCGCACGTGGCGAGGCTTTTCGTAGACGAGCCTGTTCGCCAGCCACGCGGCCATGTGCATCAACGGCGCCGTCATCCGTTGCTGCGGTGTCCACTGCGAGGACGGCGTGCCTTCGGGCGGTAGCTGCAGGCCCGGCATCGTCAAGATCGTCAGACGGATGTCGGCATCGAACGCATCCGCTCCACTGCCGATCGTGCCCTCCTCCGGGAACAGCACACGCGCCTCGGTCAGTTCCGACATCAAACTGAGCTGCTGGTACAACCCGTTCGCGCACGTTTTGACGGCCTGGTCCGGATCGCTCACTCCGATCGATTGGATCGCGGCCAACACTTCTCGGAGGTTGTGGTTGCTGTCGCCGCCGACCAGGTTCGCGGCCATGTGCAGCACGGGTTCGGTGTGTTCGAGATGCAGATGCCGTTCGGTGAGCATCATTTTGAGCACCGAGACGGCGACCTCGACACGCTCGGCGGCAGCTGCACGCATATCCGCATCGAACTTCGACTGCGCCGCCGCGAACGGATCTGCATCCCGGGCGAACTCGACGTTGCGGGCGTCGTACTCGGGATCGTCACGACGTGGATCGGTGATCACGCGGTACGGGTTCAAGGCGCCAGCGCGTGAATCGCGACCGGTGAGGGCGTAGACGCGGGCGATGTCGCGAAACTCCGGTAGTCCGGCCAACGCTGCGAGTGGACCGGAGGGGTCGAGGACGACGCCGTACGCGCCGGCTCTCACGGCTTGGTAGACGATCATGCCTGCCAGGAACGTCTTACCCGAACCGGGTACGGCGACGATCGGTGTCAGCCCGGACTTGTGCTTGATCTCGTGCGCGGCGAACAGGTCCCAGATCACCGGGCGCGGCGAGATGGATCCGGTCTCGCCCAGGACGACACCCCGGCGGTCACCGATCCGGTCACTGACGGTCGCCATCCCGGCGGCGACTGCTTCGACATCCATGTGCCGTTTGTTGGCGATGTTGGCTTGCGGCTCACCGGGTATGAACTCGCGCAGCAACTGGTATTGGCCGTGCTCTTGTTCGAGCGAGATGTGCGGGGAGTACATCTCCTGCAGATCGGAGACTTTCTGCCGCGCATCGTCGGGGTCGGTGCCGACCACCGCAAGGCGGTACCACCCGGTGGTTCGAGTAGAGAGTCCGGAATGGTCTTCCTCGACGTCGGAGATCACGTCCTGTGCGCGGGCGTGCTGCTCCGCCAACTCTTTCGGCGGGACCTGATCGTGTTCGACGGTGTAGTGGTCGAACTGCGATTCGATCTTGCCGGTCAGCGAGCGCATGGTGCGGATCGTTTTCGCTTTGTCGTGCAGCTCGATGCGATCGGACCATTCGAGAGGTTCACCGGACGGATCGCCGATGATCTGCCACGGCAACATCCGTTCCGGAATCGGTAGGGGAGCCATGCGGCCGATCGTCAGCACGATCACCACGCCGGTGTACTTGCGGCCGTCGACGACGCCGGACACGGTGGTGTACCCGTCGCCTGGGGTGAGGGAGAGGTCGGTGAGATCTTCCAGGGCAGCGACGTCGGTTTCTTCCCAATCTCCGGCGCCGGCGATCGCACCGCCAGCTTCCAGCGGTAGACCGATGGTCGCTGATCGGCGCAGCAAGTAGTCGATCGCGGCCGGGGTGGCCGGGGTTGCTTTCACGCCGCGGCCGGACATGATTCGTTCGAGTGTGGCGAGGTGATCGGCAAGGGCCTTCTGCTCCCGGTCGAAGGCGTCGTCGGCCCAGCTGTTCACCCAGGTGCACACTCTGCCCAGCAGTGGCCAGTGAGCGAGGTGGCGCAGCATCCGGGCGGTCCAGTCCAACCCCTGGCCGAGTGAGGAGCGTTGCGGCAGTTCGATACCCCAGTAGCGGCCTTTGATCGTCGCGTTGGACCACAACATCGCATGCTGCTGCCCGCGCAGGTAGTCCGCCCATGACAGTGCGCCGGGAACATCGGGAATAGGGGTGGCCCACGTGTCGTGATCGACCGCCCACTGCGCGACGGGGAACGGGGTGCGCACCAGGCGGCGATGCACCTTGCTGACGCCGGCCTTCTGCAGATTGGTCAGGATGATCGCTTCGTCCTGGATGAAGCGGCGCTGCTTTCCGGTGGTGCGGAAATTCCACGGCCCCTGGCGTTGGACGAACCATGCGGTGGACGTGGTCGCGGTGCGGGTGATGTTCGCTGATGTGCCGGTCAGTTTCAGCCGTACCGCTTTTCGTTCGCGGTCGGCACGTTTCTTCGCTGCGGCCTTGTCCCGATCTGTCGCCGACTTCGCACGCTTCTTGCCTGTGCGGCGACGCTGACGACCGAGCACTTTGTCTGCGACGTGGTCCGGATCGGTTGCAGGGGAGGTGTGGCCGTCGGGGTCGTCCTCGCCGTGGTCGTAGTCAGAACCATCCGGAGCGTGTGCGGGTTCGGCTTCCGACCACGCACGCGCCGGTTGCGGAGCATGCGACTGCACTGCTGCCCACGACGGAGGGAGGGCACCGGGAGGAATGACCGGAACCGGGTCGTCGAGCTTCGGATCGAACAGAGCCGCAATGTCGTTCTCGGGAACGGTCATCGGTGATCCTCACCGTCGAGGCGAACAGGTACGACGGCACGTTCTCCTGTAGTCAACCGCTCGGGTAGCGAGATGAACACGGGTGTACCGCGCTTCGGTGGGCGCGGCGCAACGAGGTCGTTGAGGGCGGCCTTGAGAACCGACCGCAGTGGGCGGTCCGGGGTGACGAACTTCGCGATCCGGGTCGTAAGCCACACCGTGATCACGGCCATCACCATCAGAGATTTGAACCCGAGCGGGACGTGCAGAATTCCGCGACCGATCACGAACACCACCACGAAAGCAACCACGCCGACGATGCCGGCCGTGTAGCGGATCCGCACGGGCAGTGGATAACCGGTCGGACCGAGGTAGTGCCGGTCCACGCGGTACATCAGGTCGTCGTTGTCGATCACCGGGCATCCCCTTCGAATGTTCTCTGCGCAGGCATCAGCGGTTAGGTCGAGATACCGACGAGCCCGAGAATCCAATTGCCGATCCCTGTGGCCGCCGATTCCGATGTCGCGATACCGAGGTAGGCAAGCCCGAACAACCCGAGTCCGCCGACGGTGAAGACCCGCGACAAATTGCCCTTGAGCCCGCCGACGAGAACCACACACGCGAGGGCGATGAGGATGGTGAAGACGATGTTGTCCTTGATCCACGCGCGCAGACCACCGGTATTGACGTCCGTCGACTGCGCGAGGGTCACCGCGTCTGCGGCGAGCGGTGGATGCGTCGGCGGGATCGACACGTCGATCACGGTGGAAGTAAGAGAAAACATGAGCACTCTCCAACACAGTGGTGTAACCAGACCCCACGAATGTGGTTGCGCGGAAACGTAGAAGAGTGGTGGTAGGAATTTCAATGCGACCTGTGGATAACTTTTCGGCTCCGCGGTTGGCGGGTTTGTCGATCAGCGTTGGCACGTGTCGTCGTGCGGGGTGTGTGTTCGGTGTCGCGATTCGCCCTGTCAGGGATCTCTCGGCGCTTGCGGGGAACGACCTCGAATGCAGGGGGAGCGCGGCCACGGAACGGTCTTCGCTGCGGGTGTCCGCGGGAGACTTCCCAGACCTCGACGGGAGCGTTCCTTCAGCGGAGCGACAGAGAGCTGCGAATGGGCATGGTCGAAGGACCCGCCGCAGACCGTGGCGGTCGACTCATGTCTCCCTCGTTGTGCTTCGTGGTTTTCGTCCGCCTGAAGAACCTGGCGCAGAACCTTTTTCGGAACGTGTCCGTCAGCTGTGCGGGTGACCCCTGCTGGAGCTTGCTCAATGCACGCGTGCCGTGGTCATGATCTGACGTTCGAAGAACAGTTCGTCTCCACCGCCTGCGTGGTGTGCATGCTCTGCACGCAAAGCGTGTTCAGCACGCACGCGTGGCAGGCTGCGCACCCTGTGCTCGAACAGTCCCGCATCGGGGGTGCCTGCAGAGGGTGCGGACGGGGGTGAAATTCAGGGGCCCGATTCACCCTTCCCCTTTGGGGTCACTCCCCCGGCCCTTCGGGCCTAGGGGGAGTGTACTTGTCAAAATTGCTTCGCGCCAACATATTTCAATCAACTGCTGGTCAGGGTTCTGTGCGGAGTATCGCCGGATCTTCCTGGCGTGACGCCTGCCACGGTTTCGTCCACACCGCTCTCGGCTGTTCGAGCACCGGGTTCCGTGCCCACGAAGCGAGGCGTTCGAGAGCCCTGCAGGGGTCCGCGAACAGTGACGCAGGAAGGCGAAAACACCCGAGATATACATCGTCATCGGGCCCGTGCCGTAGGGGGTCGAACAGGTCCTCACGCGGTGTATCAGCCATGCCGTCGCGCCGTCTTAGGCCGGTAATGCGCAGCGCCACAACCAGAACCGGCCGCGGGTAGGGGAGCGGGGTGTTTATCGTGCCCCGGTATCGCACTTCGGGGCACGTGACGCGCGCTCCAGCCATGCACCCGCGAAAGAAGTTATCCACAGGCGGGTTGAGATCGCTTCCCGCGCTCTGTGACAGTGCACCCCACACGCCCCGGCGATGACCGTCGTGGACTGGATTCGAGTGAGAGGAGTAGGCGGTGAGCAGAAGCCAGCAGGACCCGCTCAAAGACTTTCTCGTCGACCTCTTCGGCTCCGACAAACCCCACGCGCGAACAAGCGGTGCGGGGGAGCTCGCCATCCGCCCGTACAAGGCGTGGGCGCCTTTCGCCGTCATCGCAACAACACTCGCGTTTTTCGCGCCGCGGCTCCTCGAACTCGCCGAACAATTCTCGACCCCTCAGCTCGATAATGCAGTCTCCGCAGTCCACGAGTATCGGTGGCCACTGGCCGCCCTCACTGTCTGCCTGCTTGCCTGCGATTTCGCACGGTTCCTCACCCACCGTCACCGCGCCGGACTCGACGCCCAAATCCGGCAAAGCACCCGCCACGCCCCGATCAAAATCATTGTCGGATACCCGCCCGGCATCACCACCCTGCGCAGCGCCACCATCACGCTTGCGCGCGGCGCCATCATCCGTCCGAAAGAGCTCGACGAATTCACCGCCGCAGTAAGGGCTTCCGCGAGCAGGCGCACCAGCAAATGGACCTACACCGTCGTCCACGACGCCCACCGCGACCGAATCCGCATTACCCGCACGCTGACTCAACCCGACCTCCGATCACCGCGGCACAAAGCGCTGGCGAACTCCCTCAAAGACGGACCGCTGAAAGAGTCTGCCGTGAGCGTCGCCTCGCTCGACGGCGACGTCGAAACCGCCTTCAAGATCACCTTCACGCCCACCCTCTCCAGCGGTGCACGCGGATTCCAGAAGAAGGTCGATGAAGCCCTCGCAGCCCTCGCCGGCGAGCACGAATCCGGCCGGACCTGGGCCATCGACTGGTTTCCCTCCGAGGGCTACCTCCTGATGAGCCTGCGCGCCCCACTACCCACCCGCGTCGATCACCCCCTCGAACTCGTCGACGAGAACCTGCGCCACCTGCCCTACGCGACGGCAGCATCGGAGGTGAACATGTTCTGGGACATCTCCACCAAGTCGAACAAACCTCACTGCCTGATCGTCGGACCCACCGGCGGCGGCAAGACATCGGTGATCCGCACCCTGCTCACCGAAGCCTCGCGACGAGGAATCCCGTTCCTGGGCGTCGACCCGAAAATGATCGAACTCGACGGACTCGAGGGCTACCCCGGGTGCGCCGCCATCGTCTACGACGCCGTCCGCTCCGCGATGCTCGTGCGTGCCCTGCACAGCGAAATGATGGCCCGCAACCACTACGTCCATGTGAAGAAGATCGAGCCGTCCCAACTTCCGCTGCTGATCGCCGTCCTCGACGAGTTCTTCATTCTTTCCGGCAAATGGCAGCGCCTCGCCAAGACCGGTGACGACGAAACCCGCGATCTCCTCAAAGAACTCGACCCACTGGGCGCGTGGGCCGATCTCGCTGTCCTTGCCCGCTCGGCCGGTATCCGACTCCTGCTCGGTGTGCAACGGCCCGACGCGTCCCTCTTCGGCGGCGCCTCGGGTAACGCGCGCGACAACTTCGGCACCCGTATCTCTCTCGGCAACCTCTCGCAGGACGGCGCGATGATGCTGTGGGGCGACTCGCAGATCGGCCGCGAGATCGACACCTCCGTCCCGGGCCGCGGAGTCGCCCTCGGCGATGACGGGGTGCCCGTCGATGCGCAGATGTGGTGGACACCGAACGTCGACCCGCACCCCAACAAATGGAACCAACTCTCGGACTCGGAGAAGAAGATCATCGAAGGGCTACGGCCCCAGCAGGAACCGCACATCGCGTTCTACTCGACCGAACTGCGCCACTTCATCGAATCCGAGCGCTCCGTAGCCACAGCGGCCCGCGCCTACGGTCGAGCTCCCGAGCCCACCGTTCTCGGCCACCACGACGACACGCCTCCCGCCGACCCGGGGGATGACTTCGCCGATGCGATACCCGCTTCCGCGGTCACCGAAGGAATGGCCGTCCTCGTCGACGACGGCCGCGGCAAGGAACACCCGGCGACCGTCGCCGCGGTCACCGTCATCCGAGACAAAGACAGCGGCGCCGTCACCGAAACCACCCTGACCTTCCACGGCGCCGGACGGGTCAAGAACCACATCACGTACGGACCACATGAAGTCGTCCTGCTCCCCGAACCTGACACCACCGCACCCGAGACCTGACCCCGCGACTCGACTTCGCTGACACACCTGCACAACCCTCATCCGAAAGGTCCATCCATGAGCCGCCGCATCTCCCAATCGATCACCCCCACCGCCGACGACATCACTGTGCTGCGCAACCCTTTCGCAGCCCCCAAAGGTGGCGGCGACCCCGTCATCACCGAACTCCGCCGTGTCCTCAAAAATGCGATCCCCACGTGGCTGCCGAAACTCAGCGAAGACCAGGAACTGACCGCTCCGCGCCTCGACGAAATCAAAAGAGCCGTCGCCACCCGCCGCCAGATCATCGAAGTACTCCCCGACGGCAAAGCCCGCGACGACGCTCTGGCCGCCCTCGACAAGGCCGACACCATCGTCCTCGAAATGGACACCGAACTCTCCGGCGTCGGAGCCTTCACCGGAACCACCGCGTGATGGTGACCCTTGCCATCGAAATCACCTCCGAGCGAACCGCACTCGTGAGCGGGGCAGGGGACGAGAAGGTGGAACTGTCCGCCGAGAACGGGCAGTCGATCCACGCGGTGATCGCACAGTTCAGCCGACAGCACTCCGCCGACGCAGGCTCACCCGTCGAGGTCACCGTGCAGGAAGCAGGCCGCTCCCGCCAACTCACCGTCGCACCGGACGGGAAGGTGGCGCAATCGCTACCCACCGGACCCATCCCCGCGCCCGCCGACACACCACCGACGCAGCCGGATCATCATGTCGACGAACCGGTCACGATGGCAGTAACACCCCTCGGCGACTCACCGCCACCCGTGGGAGCCGACACCCATGCCCGGCCAGTCCCCGCGGCGCGCACACCGACCTCGACATCAGTGCTCGCAGCACCCGAGATCGCGGCCGGCTCGCACCAACCCGCCCGCACCGGACTACGCGGTCGACTCAACACCCTCCTCAACCTACGCATCGCCCCGAAGCCCGAGTCCGCCGAAATGCGCCACCGCGCCGCCATCGCATCCCTCACCGGCCCACTCTCGGGGTTCTCGATCGTGACCATCGCCAACCCGAAAGGCGGTGTCGGCAAAACCCCACTCGCGGTGGGGCTGAACGCGATCATCGCTGAACACCGCGGCGCCGCAACCACGGTCTGCGTCGACGTCGCCGACGTCGGCGGCAGCCTCGCCGACCGCGTCAGCATCCCACCCCGCGACGGACACGACGTGCGCTCACTGATCGCCGCCGAGGCAGCCGCGTCCGGCAGCATCAGACCCTCGGCGCTCTCGCAGTACCTCACCCGCCAACCGAGCGGGGACGACATCGTCGCCGGCAACAACGGCGCCCACGGGTCCAGTCTCGGCTACGACGACGCCCACGCGGCGGCACAGATCTTGTCCCAGCACCGCGAGATCCTCATCGCCGACACCGGAAACAACCGCCTCGCCGGCAGCTGGCGCTGGGCAACCACCCGCGCGGACGTCCTCCTGGTGCCGGTCCCGCTCCGACGTGACGCTGCCGCAGCCGCGCACCGCATGCTTCTCGACCTCGCCGCGACCGCCGGTCCGGCGATGATGGCTCGCACCATCGTCGTCATCACCGACGGACCGGGAGATGCACCGATGGTCGAAATTGACGCTGTCGACGCCTTTCTCGACGCCGGCGTCCATTCGGTCGCCCGGATGCCGTTCGAGCCACTCTTCGCTTCCGGCGAGCGCATAGCGCCCTCGAAGCTCCGGCGCAGCACCACCGAAGCCCTGACCGTTGTTGCCTCGACGGTCATCGATCTCATCGCCCACGCCGCTGCCTGACCCTGTATTAGCCGGCGGCGCCCACCAGCACTCCTCCTGGCGCCAATCCGCACCCTTCCCAATGAAAGGCAACACATGAGCGTCGACACCACCGCAGGAAACCGAGCCGCCCGCCGCGCACATCGACATGGCCGACACCGCCGCCGCCCCCTCGCCCGCCAAAGCGCCATCGCCGTCATTGCTGCCGCGGCAGTGGCCGCCGGAATCACGCTCGCACCAACGGCACTCGCAGCGCCCGGGCAAGCCGGCATCGCCGACGGAGGAGGGCAAGCAGGCATCAACGACGGCGGCGGACAGTCCGGAGTGACCACCGAACCCACCCCACCGCCGGCCACAGAAACTCTAGCCCCGACCGAGCCCATCTACTGGATCGACCCACCCGCGCAATACCAGAACATCGACTACCAGCCGCTACCGAACTGGGACTACGACACCTACACCTACACACCACCCACCTACACCGACACCACACCGACCGACTACACCCAGCTCCATCTCCCCGGCCCCGTCGACGTCGTCGCACCGATCATCGCCCCCCGCGACACCCTCCGCATCGGAACCTTCCACATCGCACAACCGAACTGGGTCTCCGACGTCGACCTCGAACGGACCAACAACACCACCGCCATCATCGAATCCGGAGTCGCCACCGGCTGGAACTCCCTTGGTGTCCCGGTCGACAAAGCCAGCCGCGACGCCGCCACCCAAGTAGGAGGTGCCGCAGCCGGGGCACTCGCCGGAGGAATCGGCCTCGCGACGCCGTTCGCCATCGGAGGAGCGCTGATCGGCGGGACCGTCGGCGGAAACATCGGCCTCGGACTGGGCAACGTCTTCGTCCCCGGAATCGGCTGGGTAGCGGGCGGTCTCGCCGGAACCGCCGTCGGCGCCGGTACAGGCGCACTCCTCGCCGGCGCCCCCGCATTCGTTCTCGGTGGTCTGGGCGGAGGAATAGCAGGATTCACCGCAGCCGTTGCGTACGGCGCAGGTGAACTCGGTCAACCCGTCGAAATCGAGGTCCCCGACGTCGACCAACCCTCCGTCACCAGCCAGACCCAGGACACGCTCACCGACTGGGAGAACTCCGGCCCCATCGGCGAGACCGCGGCCACCACTGTCCGCGACACCGTCGCGACGGCCCCTGCAATCGACCACCAGGCCCGCGACTTCGTCGCCGGACAGCCCGGAGGCGAGCAGATCATCGAACACATCGACACCGCACTCACCGACTTCCTCACCAACGCCACCCCCGGCCTGGCGTCATCGCTGATCAGCGACGCAGTCGGAGCGGGTATTCCGGCGTAAAGCCCGCATGGACAGGTTCAGGACGGGCGGGAACGCGCCGCCCGTCCTGAACCTGTCCATGCGCCACTGCAGAACCAGGCACGAGCACCGAAAGGCGACAGCGATGACGAACACGACAAGGCACCCCGCAGTAGTCGACCTACTCGGTGGCACGCCCCACGGCGCAGGCGCGGACACAACAGTCACTGCACGCACACCTCCGACGTCGCCGAAGCGTCCGCGCACGAAGGATTCTCGATCGCCCCGTTTGCGCTACGTAGCTGCCCTGATTGTCGTGATCGCGCTGCTCGGTTGGTTCGTCCTGCGTCTCCTCTCCGGCAACGACGAGAGCACACAGGTAAGAATCGCCGACGAGACAGACACCTCGGAAACGGCACCTACCCTCGACGTCACCCCGCCCGCTCCCGCCGCTGCTGAAACCGATCCGACCGCATGCCGCACCGACCCTGGTGACCAGAAGAGCGGCGCCGGAGTCATCGCAGCGTTCGAGCACGCCTACTACGTCACCCGCTCCGGAACAGCCGTCCGTGAGCTCACCACCCCCGACACGTCCTTGCCCTCGAAGGAGAAGATTCAAGCCGGAATCGACACCGTCCCAACAGGAACCACCCACTGTGTGCGCATCACACCGATCTCGGCCGGTATCTACTCCGTCGCTCTCACCGAAATGCGTCCCGGCCAACCGCCTTCACAGTTCCCACAGACCATCACCGCCAAAGAATTCGACGGTCGCTGGTTCGTCGACGTCATCAACTGAAGCCGGCACCAGTTCCACACTCGCCAAGGAGATTTCGTGAACACGAGAACACTGATCGCGGGCGATGCATCCTCGCCTGTCATCTTGCACGTCCCGCACGCCTCACGCGTCATTCCACCCGAGATCCGCTCGTCTCTGACCGTCACCGACGATCAACTCGCCGCCGAACTCGACGAGATCACTGACGCGCACACCGACGTGATCGCACAGCACGCCGCGCAATCAGTGACACCCCAGCCGTGGACACTGCGCAACGACCTCTCACGCTTGGTGATCGATCCCGAACGATTCCCCGACGAGCGCGAACAACTCAACGCCGTCGGCCGCGGCGCGGTCTACGCCCGAACCTGCAACGGAGACGTCCTGCGCAACGCCGACAACACCACACGAGATGCACTGCTCGATAACTACTTCCATCCCTACGCCGCCGCGATGTCCGACCTGGTGACGGACCGCATCGCCGCCACTGGCCGCGCCGTGATCATTGACGTCCACTCCTACCCGACATTGCCGTCGACGTACGAGCTGCACCCAGATGACCAGCGTCCCGCGCTGTGTATCGGCACCGACCCACACCACACACCGCAATGGCTTATCGAGGCCGCCTACGCCGCGTTCTCACCACTCGAGGACATCGGCACGGACACTCCATTTTCCGGCACGTACGTACCACTCGACCACTACAACACCGATCCCCGCGTGCACTCGGTGATGATCGAACTGCGCCGAGACCAATACCTCACCGAGAAGGGCGAACTCGTCGACATCGCCGCCGAAAACCTCGGAGCCATGCTCGGACGTCTCGTCGACGCAGCGGATCGGGGGAGCCGATAGATGTGCCAGAAGTACCCTGGCGCCCGCTGCACCCCGCACGTGCGAGCACGACTCGACAGAGCCCGCCGCAGGCTCGACTCCGCCCAGACGTTGTTCGACGCGAACCCCGCGGACACCCGCAACCGGCAACGATTGGACACTGCGAAAACAAACCTCGACGCCAGATCCGCCGAATACGACGCCACTCCCGGCGGACAAACCGAGTTGCGCAACCAACTCGGCGCGGCGGACGATCCAGGTAAGCGAGAACAGCTGCACCATCGCCTCGAAACAGGCAAAGCGATACGTCAACAGCAGATCAGAGCAGCATCAGGATTCACCCATGACGACCCGAAGGACAACAGCGATGGCGACGAACGAGATATCGACTCTGACACAGGAAGTGCGCGAAGCGTTCTGGCGTCGGTGGGGATGGAGTCCGGAGTTGCCGGAAGCCGAGCGCCGGGCGATCGAGCAGGAGTGGCACGACACGGCAATCGAATTGGCGAAGTTCCACGGCTTCTGATCGAGGACCGGCACATCACGCCGGTCGCAGTACATCGACTGCAGGACGAGCGCGCCCAGCATCTTCGCAGTCTGGGGGAAAGCACCCCGGAGCTGTACGAGTTGCATCCGCGTGATGCCAGGACGTACCGCCTCCAGATGGAAGCGCTGCGCGAGGGCAACAGGTTCGCAGCTTCAGTCTATGTCTACAGCGATGACGAATACGCAGGGATGCGGCTGCTCGTGACCGACGACGGTCGCTCTGGCATCGCACTCAAAGGCGATGAAATTGTCTCCCTGTACGCACATCGCGACAGCAATCACCCCGGCGCCGCGAACTCGATGCTCGAAACTGCAGTCGCTGCTGGTGGGCAGAGGTTGGACTGTTTTGACACCGTCTTGCCGGCGATCTATGCGAGGTCCGGATTCGTCCCGGTCGCGCGATTGAAATGGAACGATGACTACGCCCCCGATGGCTGGAAGTACAACACATACGCGGCGTTCAATGGAGGGCGTCCTGATGTGGTCTTTATGGCTTACGACTCGACATCGATAGATTCGCGTTACCAGCACGGGGCGGGGCGCTACGTCGACACATACGCTGACGGAAACGAGATGGTCCGCGTCCGATTGGGATTGTGAGTCACCAAGGCGGGAAGGCTGATCTGCCTCCATGGCCCACTTCGGCGACCGAAAGAACACAATCTATGATCTCGACGAACTCGGCGTCTGTGGTGACTGAGTCGAGCAAACAAGTGTTTCAGTAGTTGATGCTGATCATACGTGAGGTGTGACTCTCACGTATGATCACTGAAGGGATCGTGCTCCGCCGGTAGCTCTGTGCTGCTGAGGTTTTCGATGCTGTTCACGAGGTCCAATTGCCATGGTTGCGCCGTGACGGAAACCAGGTCGTTCCATGAACGAGCGGAGGGTATTTTGGAGGCTCGGTAGGCGTCGTTCACGACAGTGCCGGCGAGTGAGCCTGCGCGGAGGAGGGCGGGAATGTTCGCGTGCCGGATGTGAGAGGGATGGACGGCGCGGACATAGTTTCCGGAGTAGTAGCGTGCGGTCATTTGAGCCGCCACTTTTCCCAGTGAAATGGCTGATATGAGGCTGTGCGACGCTAGAAGTAGTTCGTTTCTTCGCCGCGTGTGTGGAGGATCCAGTCGGGCAGTTCCGGTTTGCTGGTAAACGTCGAGGTGCACATAGGTGCGTACCAAAATCTCTGCGACGAGGACGGTCATGCCGGGTGTCACGATACCGTTTCGTACGCTCCATCCGCTGCCTGCTTCGAGTCCGCTGTACGCGTGGAGCGCGAAGTCGCGTAGCGCTTTGCTGTCGCTCTCGTAGAGGAAGGACATACCAGGAATAGGAAGGCTCATCGGTGTGATCACGTCCGCGAGGAGATGCTGAGCAAGTCGCAGAGCCGCCTCGGCCCAGGTATCGACTTGTCGGAAATTACCACCGACAGCCACTGGGGTGGCGCCGCCGGCCTGCCATACGGTGCCGCGGAATTCACCCGCCATGATCTGTCTGATCGCCTCGATCGGCCGCGCGAGATCGTGGCCGGCGCTTTTGATGCGGTGCGCGCGTCCTCCGAAACCCGTCCCCATGTAGTCGATGGGCAGCTGCTTGCCGGCTTTCTCCCACCCGCTGACGATGTCGGAGGACACAAGAGGTTTGAGTCGATCTCGGATAGTGCGATCGATCGATGCGTCGAACCATGTGCACAGCATTCCGATGACACCGACGGCTCCGACAGTCACGAGATCGGAGGTGGACCATGTGAGGCGGTGCTTGTGCTGCCAGAATTCCCATGCCTGACGTTGTTGCTCTGTCAGGGCGGAGTCCAGATCGATTTCGGTCCATTCGCGTTGCGTGCGAACGTGGTCGTTGAATGTCGTGAGTTCGTCGTAGGTTTGGCGGTGGGAACCTCGGGTGAGTTGGACTGCTGGTTCCTGATCGTCGAGGGTTGCCCGGATGAGGTCTTCGATGTCGTCGAGTCGTCGAGATTGGGTGTCGAGGTTGCGTTCGATGTCCTCGCTCATGCGTCGATCTTTTCTGGTAGGCGGTCGCGGACCAGTTCGAGGGTCGTCTGCGCTTTCTTGGTTTCTGCGAGTTCTTCCTCGAGATCCTTCAGTCGGGCGCGTAGGTCGGTGTTCTCCGCGGATGTTGCAGCTTTCTCGCGTTTGAGTGTGTTGATCGTGTCGACGAGGAGTACGACTCGATCGGTTACTTCGTTGAGTCTCTCTTGCAGGCTTTCGACGACGCGCCGCATCTTCTCGTCTCGGTCAGGTGCATCGGCGAGGACCATTCGTGCGACCAGGTCGAGTTTGACTGCTTCGCCTGCTATTGCGTGAGAACCTTAGGGGCTGTAGCGGATACCCGCTGCGGCGACCCCTGCTCCAGCGAGCCCACCGACTCCGGTGAGTAGGAGTGTCTCGCCTGCTACGCCAAAGCCGCCCGCAGCGAGGGATCCGCCGCCGAGCATCGCCAAACCTGCTGAGACCGCTGCGGCGCCGGTAAGCCCCATCGTGCCGCCGATGGCTGCACCGATCGGTGCAGCGGCCCACCCGGCGGTCAATGCACCGGCGCCCACTCCGATTACCGAGACCGCGGCGACGCGCCCCCATTTGATCGACTTGCGTCGCAGTGCTTTCATCAAGCCTTCGAACTCTGTGGTCATCGTGTCGAGGTCGTTTTCGCGCAGTGCGGTGAGATCGTGTGCAGCGGAGTGGAGTGCGGATTTCCGTACTCCGGATCCCCATGTCGTTCCGTCTGTCCAAGGGCTGAACGTGATCAGCTCGGCGAGGATGACGACAGATGTGGACCGGCGGCCTACCTTGCCCGCGAGAATGGATCCCTGTTTGGTCAGAGAGTTGAGCTGGTCGAGGAAAGGACTGTTTTCGATGGCAGCCAGTTCTTGCGCGAGGGACTCGTCTATTGCATCTGAGGCGAGAATTTCCTGAATTGAGGTGGCGACGAAACTTTGCAATCGATCCCGTTTCTTGGTACGGGCGTCGCCTTCTTTACGTTCGTGTTCCCAGTCCAGGCGGAGCATTCGCGTTTGAAGAGTGCGTAGCGTGAACATCTCCTCAGGGGTCAAACGAAGTTCTCGGGCGATCTGATCTGCGGAGACATTGGTCATGGGTTTTCCTCTGCAAGAGTGGGGACGGGATACACGACCGCCGGAACAGTCGATATCCAAACCAGCCTGGGCAATTGGTGCCCGATTCGAGTTCGGCCGGTCATTACTCAGAAGCGAATTGAGGGATCGTAGCCCCAACTCCGACATAAGCCTTCCGGCACTTGAGCGTTGAAAGTTTCTGGAACACTTGGTTCATGGAGACGCTACAGGCCGGTTTGTTCGACGCCGTACTGCGCTTGGGCACTGGTGTAGCCCTCGAACATCAGCTGGTCGATCAGCCCTTGGCGCGAGAACGCGGTGTAGTCGAGGTAGTCCTGTGCGGCCTTCGCTGCTTGTATGTTCCAGTCGGGTGCTATGTAATCGACTGCGAACGTGGCGTCATCGGTCGAGTAGTTCTCGAACTCGAGTTGTTCGATCAGTCCTTGGCGTGAAAAGGCGGTGTAGGCCAGATAGTCCTTCGCTGCTCGGACAGCGTTCTTCTGTCCAGCTGTGATTCCTGGCTCCGTCTTTGCCGGTGCAGTGGTCTTCGGAACCGCTAGTGGAGGGGTTGCTGCAACGACGGGTTTGGTTGTCGGGGTGACGGGTTGGGCACCGGGGTAGAGGTTGAATTCTTCGGTGGCGCGCTGAATCGTAGCGGTTTGGTCGGCGCACAGGATCGGAATCATTTCTCTGATGCGGCTGATCCGGTGTGCGGTGGGGGTGTCGAGATTCGGGGGGCGGGTGATCGCCTCGGCGAGTATCCGTACCGGATCGTTGCTGGTGCGCAGAGTTTCACAGAATTTAGTGTCTTCATCGAAGGCACCGGCAGGGTTCTGGATCTTCCCTGTTGCCATGCGTGTGTCGTACTGTTCGCGAAGTGTCTGCGGTGCTGTTGCTCGTGTAGTTGTTTGGCCGGCTGTCGGTGTCCAGTCGACCTCTCGGGTTTCGATGCCGTTGTCACCGAGGTAAGCGAGGCAGGTGAAGTCCCGCTTGACTGTTGTGCCGTCTGAGGTGGAATTTTCGACTCTGGCTGTGATGCGGTATCCGTCGTCGGTTGCTTCGCTGTTGGGTGCGGTGATGGTGGTTTGGGTGAATGTTGCAGCGAGTTTGTCGGCCTGGTCTAGGCAGGCTGTCGTTGCTGCTTCTGCGGTGATTTCCGCAGATGTGGATTTAGTGGAGCATCCGCCAATGAGCAGTGCGACAGATACAACCGCTGCGGCGGCGAATGTCCGTTTCATGTCGTAATTACTATCAGGTTGCCCCGAGCGAACATACCGAGTGGTCCGAAGTTTGCTGTGGAAATTCCACCACTACGGGATGCGGCGTCGTAGCAGGGGGCCGGCGTCCCGGTGGTAGTGAGGGCCCGTGAGATTGGTTCCGGCGGTGTCTGTCAGGACAATGGGCGCGGTATCCGCGAACGCAGGACTGCTCGGAACCCTAGCGCTCCTTGATCATGTCCTCGGCGACTGTGTCGCCGATATTGGCGAGAATCGACTCGACACTCGGCGCGATCTGAGAGTTGTGGAACTGATCTATTTTCGTCTGGTGGAGTCGCCGCTGGTGTTGTTCCGGTGCGGTCTTGGCCTGGATCCTCCCTGCCCCATGTGGAGTTTCGACGAGATCAGGTATCGGGGATGCTCGCGCGACATCCGCCTGGAATCTTGCATGACCTCCGCGTGCTTGCTGATGTCAGATTGTTAACAAAGGAACCGACATCTACCGAAATCGGCATGGTCGGTCTGTTTTAGTGTCAAGATCGGTGACGACGATTCATCCTGAACGTTAAGGAGATTCAATGCGATCGATCACACGCGCGGCGCTCGTCGGTGCTGCAACTCTTCCTCTGGCTATGGCCGCGCCCGCGCTGGCATCAGCTTCCACTGCCGGGGACGTCAGCTTCGCGTACACCGCATCGGGGTCGACGGTGACCAATACGATCACCAACAATTCGGGAGTGCCCCTGCACTGCGGGACACTGCTCGGCAATGCGCCCGGAGGAGTGCTGCCGCCGGTCGAGGACACGCTGCGAGCGGGTCAAACGATTGGAACCACTGGCGAGATCCCGGTCGGGACAACCGCTCAGGTCGTGGCGGACATCCCCGACGGCTCGTACGTGGTTCTGGCAACGTGTACCAGTAGTGGCGAAGCTACGAGCATGTGGATATCGGATTATCCAGGAATCGAGCCCTACCTCACCGTGTTCCCCTACACCGTTTACACAGTGCAACAAGCATCATGGGTTGTGGCGATCCCCAGCACAGATGCATCCATACCGGATACGGGCTTGAACTTCGGAAGCTGACTGAGACCCGTAAGCTCCACTGGCACACCGCGGTCGGTGCACCCAGACCCCTGCTTGGGGAGCTCGACCGCGGCGCGCTGCGTATTCCGGTACGGTGCCCCGGTCTGCGCCAGGAGTTCGTGTGGCCGCTCCGCCTCTATCGTGATCAGCTGTGACGGACGGGTCGAAGAGTGCAGCAGCCGTGCGTTTTCCGACATCGCTCCAGGGGAGAGTGCTCGCGTGGTTACATCGCAATCTCGATCGACTGCGCCGCCCGGAGTGGAAGGTGCTCACAGCCCATCGTTGCGTGTCCGTCGTGGTGGAGCCCATCAAGCCGAGATGCGTTGATCTTGTGGGCGCCGTCGTCATTCCGGCAACGATGTGCGGTGTGCTGGTGATCGGTGCTGTGCATCGGGTCGGTTTGACGAGCTCTGTCGTTCGCTCGGCCAGCTCCCTCAGGCGGCGTGCTCTAACGCTTCTTCGTCGTCGGTGTGTTCGTCGCGTCCGAGTTCGGATGCTTTGGGTGCGGCGGGAACCCGTTCGCGTACCGGTTGGATCACGTCGGCATAGAAGGTTTCCGCGGAGTGGGTGACGCTGCCGATGAAACTGGCTGCGGTGCCGGCTCGTTTGCCGCCGAGGGCGAAGGTACGTATCAGGGTGAAGGAGTGGAGTTGCCGGCTCTGGTTGTCAGAGAGGATGCGTGGTGTCACACGGACCGCGGTGTGTGGTTCGCAGGTGGAGGAGGCAGGCGCGGTGAAGGTGGCTTCGATCAGCAGATCTGCGGGGGCGTTCTTGAGTTGACGCAGCATCCATGTCACGCGTTTGCCGGCGGTGCCTTCGTCGGGGGCGGTGACTTGGGTGCTGCAGGTGATTTTGTTGGTGCGCATGTCCGCGATGATTTTGAGTTGTCCCGCGGCGTCCGGGATTCGTTGTACCGCGGTGAATGTTCCGTCGTTCGCCAGTTCCTCGACGGTGAGTTCAGTGCGATAACTAGCGTCGTTGACGGCGCGGCGCGGCAGAACGTGTTTGACGCTCACCCCTAACTCGGTGGTGAACCGTAGCGCGAGGTTGAGGGCGAGTGCGATCCAGGAGTCCGCGATCGAGGCGGCTTTCGGGTCACCGGATCGCAGTGTTCCGGCGCTGATCGCGTCGCGGATCGATACCCAGTGCCGGCCCATGTCGACGAATTCCGATGCCCTGGATTTGGGGTGTTCGATGTATCGGAGGAATTCGTGCAGGATCCAGGCTTGGAGGGGGTTGTCGATTCGGCCGTGCGAGAGTGTCATGCGCGCTTCGTGAATGACTTCAGCCCAGGACAAATGGCGCAGCGCGACTTTGGTGAGTTTGCGTTTGTCCACCTCGACCGAGGTATCCCTCGAACGACCCGGCGGGGGCGCCCACTCTGGAGGTGATGGCCCGCGCGAACAGCGGAACAGCTTGCATGGTCGAGATCAGTGCCGAGGTGGTGCGGCGTTCTTGTTCTTCGCCGGATCCGACTCCGATGACGGAGAACAAGCGTGCTGGTTGCCACGTGTCGGCTTCCGCGAGTGCGAAAACGGGAAGTGGCGCTTGGCACAGGTTTGGCGGTACTTACCCCGCGCGGACGCGCCGGCTTCGACGCGGGTGCAGCTAGTGCGGCCGAAGTCGCCGAAGCAGCGGGTGGGGTGTGTTCGTGGGCTGCAGGCTCGTCGGCGGTGGTTGCTTCGACGACGACGGGCGGAACTGCGGGGAGCTGCGGCGCTGTGGGGTCGACTATTTCTGTTGCCGCAGTGATGGTCTCGTCGGGACTGGCGACGTGGCCGACATCGACACCGAAGTCTTCTGCCAACCCGGCCAATTACATGGAGGTCACGCGGTAGCTGTTCGGATCTTGATGCGCGCACGTACTTCTTCCACTCACTTCCTCTGGTGGACAGCACTTTCCGGTAGAAGCGACGTTTCTTCATCTCTAGCGGTAGGTCTCCCAGGCCTGGGAGCTTAAAAGACTCTGCTACACGTCCACTCGGTGCTTGTATCGCGTCGAAGCGCAGCGACTACCTCTCGAAGAATCTTCCCGAGCGTTTCAACAACCACTGCTCCCCCTGCATTGATGTCACCCCTGTCCCATGGCTTGACCAACTTCCAACCGCCGACGGACTGGGGTTGATGCACCTCCGCAAGCAGATCAATCACCGGACGATCGGCGGTGCCCTCCAGAACACCGCCGATGATTACTCGAGGACTGCCCGACGGCGACAACAGTTGGAGAAGGAGTGCCCCCTCCCAAGGGTCATCGGGAGGTTGCCCCTCGTAGTCTGAATCAACGATTACATCTCGGCCGTGATCTGCCAGTATCACCGGATCGTCGTACTGCAATTCTGGATCGAGACGCCATTCCGTGCTCACGCTGGAGTCGAATGTAACCTGGGGGAACTCGGTGGCGATTTCGCGCTTGAGGGTCTCAAGGAACCGTTCCCTCGCCTTCTCGAATCGCTCAACTCGGTTCACTAACGTTCCGTAATTACTGCGAGGGGACGGCTTAGCCTCCACGCCTTTAGTGAGACGAAGCCACGCCCGGAACTCATTTCGAATGTCCCCAGCGGTAGGCCTTCTTGCTGGATCATTCGACGTCGCATCCTGCAAAAGAGTATCGAGGTACTTCCCTTCCGGCCCGAAGAACCGCCGAAAAGAGTAGGCCCACTCATTCGTTGCGTTGATTTCGCCCTGAGGGGGAGGGAATATCTTTGAGGGAGGCGGTGCTCCCGTCTCCAGGGCCAGGAGGTGTTCATACTGATACTCGGCCAAAGCCCACATTGTCTTCATCAAGGAATACACGTCCGCGGCGTACCAGTTGGCGTTGTGGTGCGGGCGGAGCGCCTCGGGGGCAATATAGGTATACGGCCCGAGTTTGTTGATCTCTTGCGTTATCTCGGCCCGGGCAGTCCACCCCGCAATTCCGAAATCGCCGAATGCCGGAGTTTGGTTCAGCCAGAACAAATTGTCAGGTTTGATGTCGCGATGAGAGACCTGTTGGTCGGTGAAACGTAGTTGATGGAGAGTGTCTGCGAGGTCTGCGAAGACTTTCACCAAGGAGCGGAAGCTTTGGCCTTTCACACACTCCGCCAGGGGTAGCGCCTTCTCCATGATGAACCAACGAGGCTCCTCTCCTGGTTCCCGGTCGATAAGAGGTACTACGCCTCGGATCTTCCCGAGCGCTTCCAATCCCTTGACCTCTCCGTGAAAGCGCTTCCGCGAACCACCCGACGCGTCGTTGTTCTTCATGCGTTTTGCGACGGCGTACTGGGGCGGTTGCCTTGGAAGGATGTTTACGCTTCGTACTTGCCAGACATACGATTTGTGAATCCTCCTCACGAGCACCCAGTCGTCACCGAGCCGATCATTCTTTACCCATTTCGGTAACACATCGCTGCTCTTGTCATCGCCGACTTCGCTCACCACACACGAACTCTATCAACATGAAGCTGCTACTCCAGCCGGAGTGCCCAATTTCAGTACCTTTCAAGCTAGTCGACTCACCTCACACGAGGTGGAGAAGCGGCCTGCAGGATATGTGGCTAGTTGCTGTACTCAGGAGCGGCACGACCGAAGGAATTACTTGAAAGTGAATATCGATTGCTGTCCCAGCTGTCACCGGAAGCGCAACAAGAGGCGCTCGAGAAGGCAGCGGCTGCCATGGGTGCTCTCTCTGACAGCGGCAATGCTCTGGCATTGGATAAGAAATTCTCTGGAGCGAAGATATTGATCAGGCATCTTTATGGCGGTCGCCGGCCGATTCTGCCACTCGGGCCCACTGTGGTGCAGTGACAGCATGCCGGTCGACCGGGGCCTTCTCCGGGTGATTCCATCCAGGATTGGGGGGTGACCACTACCGCCACTTTTTCTTCCTCGGCGTGGGCTTGGTGCGCTGTCCGGTACGTTGGTGTCGCTGCATGCTCAACACGTCCATCAGGTTGAGATCGGTTACAAGGGCGTCGAGTTCGGCATCGGCCCCCGGTAGTCTGTTGTCGAAGACTGTCGCGCTTAACTTCCCTGTGCTCGCTTCGAAGAGCATGCCGAATCCTCGGCTAACTTGCAGTTGGTGTTTCTTCGCCGTGACAAAATTCTTCAGATCGCCGTGAGCAGTGTCCGATCCTGTCCCAGGAACTACATTCATCCAGACCAAGACGAAGCTGTCTTCACGTCGGGACCCGCCAGGGCACACTATCCGGTGAGACAGTCCATCTTCGCGAGTCTTTTCCGCAAGTGCATCAGACATGATGCCGAATTTGATCTGCGTCTCTCGATCTCCGCTGAGCAATGTAGTCGCTAGTGCAAGCCAGCCTTCTTCGCGACGGGCAGTGATGTCGCCGACGAGCGCGAGAAGCCATGGGTCGGAATGTATCTGGGGTTTGTTGGCGGCCTCGGGTAGCCCGCTCAATTTGCCCTGATACCAAACATCTATTTCTTCAGTGAGAGGTTCAAAGTACTCGACTGTCCGGCGCTGCTCGCGATAGCGCCGACGCTGTTCGGCGGACGGGGTGCCAAGGGCTGGTATCTCACGCTGCAGTACGTCGGGATCGGGCTCGGCATATAACCGCCCCTCAAGGAAGTACATGAAATAGTCGAGCTCATCTGCGCTCTGTATGCGTTTAGTCAGTTCGGGGTCGGTGCGACGTCGCAGATAGAGGATAAGTTCCGCGGGGCGATCGATGAGTTCGCTGATCACGCGAAGGTCATGGAGCGAAACGATCCACGGGATGTTTGCTTCGGTCAACAGGCCTGCATTTACCAGCTGGTGTGTGGTGGTAGCGATCCCGGACAGGTCGTCGAGAGTTGCCGCCACAGTGTGAACCTCACGTATGCCGCTGAGGTCGAGCCAGCTGTCGTCAATAAGGCGCAGTCCGCCGTCCTGGAGGATGCGTTCCCGCAGGCGGTCACCCTGTTCGGCAGCGATCGTCACCATGCGGCGCAGATCCTGCCAGAGGGGACCGGAACGTCCAGTTCGGGAGTGCTGCCGAAGAGCTACGGCCTTAGCTTCGATGATGATTGCTATGTCGTCGACGACGATCAGGCCGTCGCCTTCGACTTTCTTGGTGTACTTCTCGGGCGTCAACTTTTCTTGGTCCTCGTTGTCAGGCACGAGATAGTCGAAGGCGGCATGGAGTGTATGACCCGGGAGGTGGGGCGTGAGAAGCGCAATGCTGGTTCGCTCCAGGTAGTCTCCGCGATGCTTTTGGTACGCGGCCCACGGCGTACTGTTCTGTTTCAGGGCGGTTTCGACGCGGTCGCGTATGGAATGCACGAAAAGTGCGTCATGAGGAACCGCATAGGTTCCGTCGGGCGCGCGGAGGATCGGCTGCGTTCGCAGGGGCGATTTTCCTCGGAAGAAATCGACTGCAACTTCGCCGGGCGCACGGTCGGTCAGGGGGGCGGTGAACAGGTCGAGCACCGTCTGCGCAGTCTCGATGGACAGCGCACTGCGTGAAGCAATATCTGCAGTCGTCATGCGAGGATAGATAGATCTATCGTCGGCCAACCGTCTCAGATGGTCGAGGGTATACTGCGGGACGTCGCTTGGGGTAGTGGTATTGGAAACTCCAGTGCTGGCGATATCTGCCCATGCGATGGCGCGGGATTCCCAGACTTCGCGGTACAGCTCACGTATGGCTGCAAACACCTGACGAATCTGCTGCACTGTGCATCCGATGACCGATCGGCAGAGCTCTTCGACGGCAGGGTCGTCGAACAGGTCGGCGAGTGTCTCCTCGACCATGTGCGGATAGGAGGGGTTGCGAACGAATATCTCACGCATGACTGACCCGAAGCCTAATTCCCGTGCAGGAGATGAGTCTTGTTGCGTTGCTGCCAGGGCCAGCATTGCTCCGGCCGACATTGCCTCGCCAATGGCCGCGTTGATGTTGTCGAGGACATCGTCCAGATCAGTGGATTCGGGTTCTTCGGCCGGCTCAAGTCCGGTCTGAATTCCTCGTGCAGTGAGCACGAGGGCACCTAATTCGAGCGCGGCTGCACTTTCGTGACCGACGGCAATGGGATCGGCGGCGAGAGCGGTTTCGAAGCGCAGCCGCAGCAGTGCCAAGAGGTCGAATGTGTTATGCGGCGTCGCGAGTGTGGCGATTCGATCGGCAACCTCCTCGAGTCGTGACTCCGCGTCCGATTCGCTGCCGAACAGGTCGCCGAATTCGGCTCGTTCGAGCTGAGCATGTGTATCCCCATTGCGGGACCGCTGCCGATTCTTGCGCTTCTTCTCACGCTTCCGACCTCTATTGCTGCTGGACACGCCGCCCACAATATGACATCGCGGCGGGCGGCGGAGTGCAGTCCGGACGGGAGACTTCTCACGCCGGTAGAGCATGTCGGTGCGTCAACGCGTTCGTTTTTCGCTACCCCTTAGGCTCTCGCTATGGGAAACGCCGAGACGGTCCGCGCTAGTAGGGACGGGGACAGATTCCACTACTACTGGGCGGCCCGCAGAACACTGCGTTTGCTGAACTTCCTCGATGACCTTGAAGTCGTTGGTGTCGAGGGTTTACCTGTTGGAGAAGAAGTCGAGGGAGAAGAGGTTGTTGACGTCGCCGAATATTACGGGGGCCGCGACGCCGAATCCTGTACAAGGTTTCGATATGTGCAACTCAAGCATTCGACGATGCGGACCGAGAAGCATATCATTCCCTCGGAACTCAAGAACACACTCGAAAAATTCGCCGCGATTTATCGTGAGCAACTGAAGAACGGCCAGGAAGACAAGCTTCAGTTCGTCTTCGTCGCAAACCGCACACTGAATGACAAGGCGCGACTCTCACTCGCCGAAATCGCCGCCGGTGCTGCAGCGTTCACCTACACCACGGAGGCCGCGCTACTGCGTGGCTACATGGGGTTCGGTGACGACACCGAGCATGAAGCCGAATTCTGTGGGCGCTTCGATATTGACGATGGTGTACCCGGAATCGTCGATATGGAGCAGGTGCTTCGATCCGAATTACAGCAGTTCCTACCCGGCGGAGGGATGGGAACCGAGCTGTCGCAACTGATGGAGACCATTTCACGATGCGCTACCTCCCTCGCGGACAAGCAGACACTCGAAGCAGGTGACATCCTGTTGGCCCTTCGCACCACTGAGGAGGAGCTGTTTCCGGCTCGCAGTGCGATCGAGCAGCTCAAATCGGCCATTCGCACCATCGATGTCGACAACGTCGCTTCCGAGCTCAGGGACGGCACCGAGAGCAAGATCCTGGTCACTGCAGTGGGCGGAGTGGGTAAATCCACCCTGACCTCAGTCTTGAACGAAGCGCTCCCGATGGGCTCTGTGACCATCGTCTACGACTGCTTCGCTGGTGGCGACTACCGAAAGGTGTCTTCTCAACGTCACGAACATCGAATCGGGCTAACCCAGATCGCCAACGAGCTTGCAGCAAAAGGGTTGTGCACCCCGCTCATCCCGACGGTCGCAACCGACACTCTCTACATGCAGGTGTTCATGCGCCGTATTCAGGCCGTCGCCGAGCAGCTCGCACAGCGCAACCCAGCGGCGCTTCTCACGATTGTCATCGACGCAGCCGATAATGCAGCGATGGCTGCTGACGAACAGCAGCAGCGCACATTCGTCACCGACCTATTTCGGGAAGATTGGCCGGCGAACTCGCGCATTGTGCAGTTGTGTCGCCCCGAGAGGAAGAAGCTACTGAACGTCCCACGGACCGGGGTGACGGAGATCGCGATGCTCGGGTTCCGGAAACCAGAGTCGTTCGAGCACCTACGGACGCGCTTCCCCTCTGCGACAGAGGCAGAGGGTGCCGAGCTTTATGCTCTCAGCGACGGTAACCCTCGGGTTCAGGCGATGGCGATGGAAAACACGAACTCTGTCGCGCAAACTCTTGCGGCCCTTCAGATCGCAAAGACCGCACCGGGGCAGATACTGGACAGCCTGCTCGAAAGACAGGTCAACAACGTCGTCGATCAGGGACATCTGCGAGCTGACGAGCTATCCAGACTGTGCGAAGCGCTCGCGACCCTGCACCCCCCAATCCCGTTGACCGACCTGGCCGACATCACCAAGGTGGATGCCGACGCAATCCGAAGCTTCGCGGTCGCACTCGGACGCGGCCTTCACACGGCAGGCAACACCCTCCAGTTTCGCGACGAACCAACCGAGACCTGGTTCCAGACCACCCATGGTCTAGACATCACACAGAAACGAGTGTTCGCGAAGGCAGTTGAACCGCTCGCGGCGCGGTCGCCGTACCTCGCGAGCACGCTTCCGCAGCTCCTCTTCGAGGCGGACCTGCTTGACGAGCTCGTCGATTTGGCGCTGTCGGACAAAGGCTTACCAGGCGAGATCGACGAGTTGCAGGCTCTGGAGATAGCTCGCGCACGAGCTCGCTTCGCGCTCTGCGCGATGCTCCGTGCAGGCAGAAATGCAGACGCTGCGGTGTTGGCGGTACGGGCCGGCGACATGTCGTCTGGACACTCGCGCAAAATGAAAATGTTTAGAACCCACACGGATCTAGCAGGGCGCTTCCTGGGTGCGGACGTCGTTGATGCACTGTGCTCCGGCCGGGAACTTGCTACCAACTGGCCAGGCTCGAGTCTTCACGTCGAAGCAGCGCTGCTGTCGCAGATCACCCAGTTCCACGACATTGCTCGCGGACGAATGCGATCAGCGTTCAACAACTTCATTGCCATTCTGAGACTGCCGGACACCGAGCGGCCCCGGATGAATCGACACATTACGGCCAACGAGGTCGCGGACCTCGCCTTGACCGCTACCAATATTGACGGACCTGAAGGCGCACTTGACTTTTTGTGCCATTGGCTACCGAAATTCGTTCGCCGCGTCTCAGCGAAGTTGTGCGCCCGACTGGCGGACGCAGGACGTAACGACGACCTTGTGGGGCTCGCAATCACCGAGAAACGCCACATGTACGTTCAGGCTGCTGTGGCTGAGACGATGTTCGAATACAACATAACCCTGTCCGATGACGCCACCGAGGCACTGGTCAACATGCTGCGCACGCGGAGGGATCCGTTCCCAAGCGCGCGGGATACTTTCTCTAACGAACCAGACCTCCGGGGTGTTGTGTGGACACTGATTCATAGTCTTCGAGCTGGCATTGCAAGTGGCGCTGAGGTTCTCAAGATTCTCGATGTCCACCTCCCAAACAATCTTCCCGATGGATCCGGCTCCCGACTGTCCGCGCCTCCGCCCACCAGCCTCATATTGGCCTTCGCACTGCGTGCGCGCCTCACCGGCACATCGCTCACACTGGAACACGTCGCGAGCAAAAAACTGCTCAAAGCGATGGAAAAAAGCGCATACTCCAGCGACCACAATGCTCGAGACTTCCACGCGAACATTCCCGAACTGTTGCCGTGGGCAGAATGCTGGCTTGATGCCCTCATCGACGGCCACACCACCGAAGTCGCCTCGAAGCTGGATTCGCTTGTTTCACAGTTGAAGCCGGTGGGCAACTACAACACCCCTTTTGTACTCGTTAATACGGTCGCCGACATCGCGACTCGAATACTGACCCTCGTGCAACGAGAAGATCTGGTCGAAAAGTTCGTGAACTGGCACCAAAGGTCCGACGGGCCGCTTACACGTTCCAGACGCACCATCGCACGGATCGCGGCGCGCTCGCCGCACCTCGAGACGGTCGCTCTCGACGTGGCCATGCGGGGAATCGAAGCGACGCAGCACGACCGGACTGATGCGGACAGCCGCGTCGAAACGATGATTGACTTTGCACGAGCCCTCCTCGTTGCCAACGAGACCGAAGCACGGGCAATCTTCGAAGAATCGGTAAACGAGGCCGAGCAGGTCGGCGATGATCTGTACGCACGCTGGCAATCTCTCACCAACAGTGCGAAGGCACTGGCTACCGGGGCCGAAGCTGCGCGAGCGTATCGCCTGTTTCAAATAGGAGAGGCGCTCGACCGCGCACACGGGCAACTCCATACGGTCGAGTTCGCCAAACGTCTTCGACTGATGCATGAACCGACCTACCTCGCTGCGACCTCGCGTGCGCGGGACAGACGCACCCTAGATTTCGCCGAGATGCTCACCCCAGAGTTCGAAGGCGCAGGCGGAGAACCAGGATCAGAACGACTCGCCCTCCTAGCGTTGTACGCGTTCGAGCCATGGGTGCACTGGAAGATCCCGATCGCGGACCTGGCGTCGATACCTGTAGAACTGGCGACAAGCATTTTCGAGGAATTTACGAAGCACCAACGCATTTCGAGTGACTTTCCGAAATCTCAGCCAATCGGTTCCAAGATCGTCAAAGACAAAGACAATGACAATGACAAAGACAAAGACAAAGACAAAGGCAATGACAAAGACAAAGACAAAGACAAAGACAAAGACAAAGACAAAGACAAAGACAAAGACAAAGACAAAGACAAAGACAAAGACAAAGACAAAGACAAAGACAAAGACAAAGACAAAGAGAAAGAAAAGGAGCTGCCGACCGACCTGGCCGTTCGGTTCGCAGATTTCGACTTCACTACCGAGGACGGGTGGAACGAAGCACTTAAAGAAATCGGATGGCAAACCGAGAAAAGGCGCGCGCTAGCCGCATTCGTCATCGACAAGCATCCCAATCGGCGCCCAGCGGTACTGGACGCGCTGACGCGCGCCGCACGAGCAACCGAGACAGACTTCGTGAATTTGGCCCAAGTAGCGACACAGCAGCCAAAAACTCCCGCACTCAAGAAAGCGTTGGAACGGCTCGCAACCAGCATGGCAACCCGCTTCGCAAGACAGATTTGCACTCGGGCAGAAGAAGATCGAAACACAAATGACTTAGCCGACGCTACCGGGACCACAGTCGGGCAGCTGACAAAAACTGCGCTGACAGAACTCGGACGGAGCGCGCACCAGCTCACTTACGACGAGTATTTCTATCTTGCGGCAACCCTTGCCAACACGGTGGACCCCGAACTTGCAGGTGCAGTATTCGATGCTCTTGCGGACCTATTCGAGTACATTTCGCCCACGAACACCTCCTCCGACGGACCGCATGCCTCCGTGTCGAACCTGCCTGATTCTGCGGCCTGCATTGCCGGGACCATTTGGGCGGCATTGGGCGATATATCTGGCGAATCACGTTGGCAAGCAGCACATGCGGTCTTACTCTTGGTTCGACTCGGATGCGCAGACGAACTTGATGCGCTCCTCAGGTTCGCGGACGGCACCGAGCAAGTTGCTGTCTTTGTGGATTCGCAGTTCCCCTTCTATTCGTTGCATGCCCGTATGTGGCTCTTGCTCGCACTTGCGCGAGCAGTGCAGGAGCCGAATGCTGCGATGCTGACAGCATTCGCACCATGGCTGACCAGTGTTGTTCGTGGCCCACACCACGCGGCTAACCAGGTGCTTGCCCAGCGAACGCTGGCTGGCCTGTCGGAGCGAAAGCTCGTTGCTCTGAGTGATAGCGATACCGAGGTACCGACCAGGCGAGTCGTCGCAGACTGGGTCGAGCTCACGTACAAAGAACGACACGCACGGCCGAACCCACTTCCTACTGAACCAGCTGATCAGGCCGAGTCCAAGCGGTATCCTTTCTTCCTCGACTTTCAGCAGTACTGGTGCAGAGATGTCGCCGAGGCCTTTGGAAGTACCGAGCAGGACATCGCACGACGCACCACCCAAATGGCGACCGAGTTCGATGGGTATGAGGTGTACGCGGCTGAGAAAGACCCGCGAGTCCGTTCGAACGTCTATACCCAGGGTCGTACTTACTCAGACCACAGCAGTTGGCCGGCTGAAGAGACGTTGGCGTTCTACCTGGCATTGCACGCATTGCTGGCTGTCGGCGCTGAACTGGCGGAGACGACGATCGCGTACAAAGATCCCGATTCCTCGCAGGACTCCTACACCAATTGGCTGGCCCGCTTCCTGCCAAAGCGCCCCGACGGCCGCTGGCTCGCGGATCGCCGGGATCCTCCGCCAACCCCCGCCCCAGACGCGGCGCTCAGAGCCCAGGCGATAAAGGAGGCTTGGCCGTGGACGATTTCAAAACGCAACTTCGAGACGATAGCTGGCATTGGATCCGACTGGGTGACGGTGTGGGCGAACATCGACTCAGCCAGCGACGAACTCTCGGAAGACATCGCTGTAGACAGCGCCCTCGTCCACCCTGAGACTGCACATGCACTCCTCATCACATTGCAAACATCTCCGAGTGGGCCAGCCTCATTCGCGATGCCAACAACTAACGACCAGTACGACCGTCCACATGACCATCCGTTCGAGATCGTCCCGTGGCTGGACACGACCGATTGCCGAGACGGGATCGACAATCTCGACAAACACGGGGGGAGCGTCAAGTTTCCTCCGACAGGACCCGGCACGGACATCATCACCCGATTCGAACTCACACCAGATGCCGACCAGCGCATGTGGTTTCACGAGCAAGTCCCGGTCTTTCGCAGCAGGATCTGGAACAACATGACGTCTGCCCGCAGTGATCGGGACACTGGAACTTGCGGCGAACAGTTTGAGGTCCGTCTGGATTTCTTGACGAGAATTCTCGACGAGCTCGAAATGACTCTCGTTCTCCAAGTCAACTTGCGTCGTGACACTCACCGCTCATATAACGAACGACGAAAAGGAGATGGTGATGAGTTCGACTGGCTCGAAAGGTCCGGAAAGGTGTATCTCATCGATCCGCGAGGACAGTGGCTCGAATATTGACGAAGTCCTCGACCTCGGCCGAATGCTCGTAACTCACTTCGAAGACCACGACACTGTTGGCCATTGGATGGCGCATCACCTGGCACAACTCATTGTCGTCGCCCAGGACGACACAACCACGACTGTGGAACAGAGGCGTCGGATCGTCGAGACGATCTTGGCGGTGTGGGCCAAGCGTCGCTCCTACCCGGCGCGCCAGCCACTGGAGGAGTACACGAATGTATTTGAGGCGCTCGACCGACTTGGAGATGACAATCCGTGGAAGTTCTCTCGACTGTTCAACTCTGAAACTGAGGTGCCGGAGGAGAATTCCTCTGGGCTGCCCCTCATAGCCACAGCGACCAACCTCGAACGCCTCACGCGACAAACCCTGCTACGCCTCATCTGGCTCGAAGCCCAGAACGCGAAGGATAAGAATGAGGATTGGCTGAAAGTAGCCGACAAAGTTGCTTCGAATATCGAGAGTCAGATCACTACAACGTTAGAGACACTTCGTCCCCGAGCTGCACGTCGACGCCTGCGCGGTACGAAAGAGAATCCAAGAGATACTGCCGAGACGCCGGATGAAGATCATGCCGTCGCTCTCGACGAGGACTCTGTCTTGATAGAGAACTTGGAGACGGTCGATTTGGTGGACAGTGAACCTGCCCATGACGATGACCTCTTCAATGAGGAAGATGACGACCCGCTTACCGATTCCAATCACGCAAAACACCTTCGTGCGATGGCGGATCTCCTTCACAAGATCGCCGACGCACTCCCCGGATCGGACTCCGAGAAAGAGGATGACAGTCCGCCAAGGACGACCTGACATGGGCTGAGGATGCGACATCGGCTGAGACTGTATTGCGCAGGGAATAAGAACTGTCGTCGGTCCATCCTTTGAGGAGCTAGCTGTGTCCTATCGTTTCGTGCGTCCGCGCAGCGCCAGCAGCCCGAGGCCGAGAAGCACTGGAGTCAACAACCGCAATGCGATGTCGGTGACTGTTCCGACCGGGGTTAGTCCGACCCGATCGCCGGGGTTGCGGAGCAACGCGACACTGTTGCGTACGGCAAGTTCGAAACCGTCTCCGATGTTCGACGGTTCGTGAGGTTCCGTGCTTGGATCGTTGATCAATCCCGTGGAGTGGACGACCGATGCCGACGGCACAGTAGTCGTCGGAGGGGCAGCCGCATCTTCCGTAGGAGGCGTCGACTTATCGGTGACGGTCGGCACCTCTGGAGGCGGGTCGACGATCATTTCCGCGGGCACGTCGACCGATCTCGCGATTGCCGCGGTCTCGGTAGGTGGAGCAATTCCGACCGTCGAGAAAACTACGCCAGTCCCGACAATCACCAACGCCACCATGCCGAAAGCACGCAGCGCCCGCAGTCCGTACCCGGACACCGCCCAGTACAACCACAACAAAAAACGCTCAGCCCACGGGGTGTCCGTGCTGCGGCGCCGCATTTCCATTTCGCCGTAGTAGAAATCTGCTGCGCCGGGTTCGTTCTTGCTGGTCTCCAGTCCGCGGCGCAGATCACGGTAGATGGTCGCGATGTCGAGGGCAGCGGCCGGCGCATCATCTTGCAATGTCCGGGTGTCAGCAAGGGCAGCAATGTCCGGTGTCGGTGTTGCCTGGGTGTGATGGTTGGGATTTCGGAAGTTCAGTTCCTCGACGATGATCTTGCGGCGTGAGTTCGGAAGTGGCCAGCGCTTTGGAAGTTCTTTGCTGCTGCGCATGTTGCAACTGGAATCGATACGGAGAGTGTCGATTCCGTGCGCGTCGAGGAAATGACAGTTCGTCAAATTGATTGACGACAGCACCATATCTATGACATTGGCGGAGCGTAGATCTGTGATCGATGTCTTCGTGCTCCGATGAGCTTTCAAATCCTCTGCAAGTTCACGATCACGGGTTCTCTCTGCGGTGCTGAAGAATTCGTCTGTGAATGGTGTGTCGCCGGGGTCGGCGATGATGGTGCGGGCAAGGAACTCGGCGCTGGGAAAGCGAATCGAGGCACCTCGAATCTGGAGGTGTCCGCCTTCGTCGAATTGAGCGTGTTCCATGTTGAGGGTCTTGCAGAGGGCTGTGAATCTGGTTCGGGTGCGAAATTTGGCATTGTCGAGACGCAGTGTCTCAGCGGCGAATGTTCCGAGTTCTGCCGAATTGAGCTCGGCTTCCGAGAAATTCAGCTGACGCGCAATCGTCGAATTGAATGACACTTTCCGGGCGAAGATAGCTTCGCTGAACGAAGCCTCCTGAACGAATGTTGCTCCGTCGAACCCAGCATCTCGGGTGAACGTCGCCTCGCTGAATGAGGCGTTTTGGGTGAACGTCGTCTTGCGGAACGACACGCTTTCGACGAAGGTCGCCTTCCAGAACCCGGCATCTTGACCGAAGGTTGACTCCGTGAACCAGGCGTCCTGGGTGAATGTCGCCCCGCTGAACCAGGCGTTCTGGGTGAAGGTCGCCTCGCCGAAGGAGGCATTTTGGGTAAATGTAGCGCTGTCGAACCAAGCGCCGCGGGTGAAATTCGCTGCCTTAAATCCTGCGTGCTGGGTGAAGGTCGCTTCCTCGAACTCCGCTCGATGAACGAAGGTCGTTTTGTCGAACCAAGCGCCCTGGGTGAACGTCGTTTTGTCGAACCTAGCGTCCTGGGTGAACGTTGTTCCATTGAAGTGTGCGGTTTTTTCGAAGGTCGCTCCAGTGGCATCGATACCTTCAATTTTGCAGTGGTCCAACATCAGTCGGACTGAAACGCTCTCATCGGAAAGGTCGAGTTCTTCGGGAATGATTGCCCCACGAACGGAGACCGTATACGAGGATATCTCCATCGTGGATTCGTTCAGATGGCCGTGAAGGAGCAGTCGTCGGAGAATCGCCGCGCGAATCGTTCGGTTCGGATCTGTCCATTGCTCAATGTTCTGCGGCGAGGGCTCGCTGTCTTTGTCAATGAGATTGCACTGCTGTGAGTATCGAACAGCATCGAGCAGGCGCCTCTCTGCGGGCAAGAGATCGTCTGTTTGCGCGGAAACTGGGCCGTCGACGTACTCCACTTGAAAGTCTCTTTTCCGTCTGGTCGGGATCTGCGCAAGCCGAATTCGGAATGCGCGATGAATCATGCCGGATCCCGAACTGAACTCGACAGACTGCCCGGAGTTCGCCCGCGCGGCAGTGCCCTGCCCAATCCCGTTGCCCTTGGCCAGGTCGAATCCGGTCGGGATGTGATCTACGAATTCTTCTCAGGAAACGTCACCGAGCAGACCACGGAGGAGGGGTGATCGGCCGTGCCGATGATCAGCCAACTAACCAGAACTGTCTGGCCTGCTCGGTTCATCGGCGAGTCGATGAACCGTCGGGTCACTAGTGTGTGTTGCCGAGCTCATCCTCGTGCACATGTGGGAGCGCGGAACAGAGGAGTTGAGGTCAATCACAGCACCCGCGTGCTCGAGTAGTCCTCGGCTTCGAATAAGGTTGCGCGACTGCGTGAGCCGATATCGGCTCGGGTTGTCGAAACTAACACGCGCACATGATGTTACAGGCCAGTCGCAAAGGGGACGGACCATGCTACCTGCAAAGCACGTGATCTTGAGGCGCGTGGCAACTCGACGGCGCCGGGGTCTTGCCGGCCCGGCAGTATCCGAACCCAACGCCCGAATCGCGGTCGAGGTGGATTCGCTCACGACCCAACGCGCTGCGGAGGTGCGTCGCCACCGCGACGTCGAGGCCGTCGCGCCGATAATTCCGATGAAGCTCATAGCTCCTATAAGCCGCACTGATGCTGTCAGCCCGATATTCGCGAGCAGAGCGTGGGGTATTGAGGCAGTAGGCGCCGACACGTCACCGTTCTCTGGCGAAGGAGTCAAAGTAGCTGTACTCGATACAGGCATCGACCCCTTGCACCCGGCGTTCAGCGGTGTCGATCTCGTGCGGAGAAATTTCACTAGCGAGAGCGACGATGACCTTAACGGGCATGGGACGCACTGTGCTGGGACGATATTCGGCCGCGACGTAGACGGTAAGAGGATCGGCGTAGCTCCCGGAATCCGGACCGCCCTGATCGGCAAGGTGCTAGGTGAAGACGGCGGCGGCAGCGACGTCATCCTGACAGCCATCGAATGGGCGGTCCAGAACGGTGCGCAGGTCATTTCGATGTCGCTCGGCATGGATTTCCCGGGCATGGTCGTGGACCTTGAGCGTGAGGGCGTTCCCACCGAGCTTGCGACGTCGATGGCTCTGGAGGACTACCGCGCGAACATCTTGCTGTTCGAACGGCTCGGATCACTCATTCAGGCCCGGACCCACTTCACGGGGCCGTGTCTATTAGTTGCTGCAGCCGGCAACGAGAGCAAGCGCGACCTGGACCCGAATTTCGTCATCGCGGCGAGCCCGCCAGCGGCGGCCGACGGGATGATCTCGGTCGCCGCTGTCGGTCCCGATCCAGATGGACTTACTATCGCGAGCTTCTCGAACTATGGCGCACGCCTGTCCGGTCCAGGGGTGGACATCCTTTCAGCATCGGTTAGCGGCGGTCTGACGACGATGAGCGGGACCAGCATGGCAGCGCCGCACGTCGCCGGGGTTGCCGCCCTGTGGGCGGAAAAGCTGATGAAATCCGGCCAGTTCTCGCAGCAACGGTTCACCGACCGGCTCGCGGGCTCGGCAGTTATCGAGGGACTGAAACCAGGCTTCAATCCCTCCGACATCGGCAATGGAGTGGCGCAGGCGCCACAGGAATAGCAACGTCGGATCAACACCCGTAGACGATGAAAGCGGCCCAGCATTCGGGCGCATCGTATGGTTTCTCGAGTCCTGTGGTCTGTGAGGTTCGTAGGCGCTGAATGCCGAGCCGTCTGAAGCTCTCAGACAGTGCAGGGTGGGTGTTGACGTAGTTGTCGGCGGATTCATCGGTGAGTGTCCGCAGCCACTTTCGAGCCTCTCTCATGGCGGACGTCGGTTGTTGTTCGTCGGTGGTCTTGCTAATCGGATCGAGAAGCTCGTAGAACCGAGTCATCAGTAGGGCAGTGGCGTCGTCGTCCACTGGCCACAGGCTCGCAATTGCGCACGCTGCCCCGGCGCGAAGAAATCCGGTCGGCAATCCGAGGACTTCCTCGGTGGTCGAGTTCGTATTGTAGTGACCCGATTGACAGGCACTTGCGACTGCCAGACGGCACGACGGCAACGACAGGGTTACGAGGTCATTCATCGTTACCTGCGTGTGGGCACCTAGGTGCAATGTTCCCCCAATAGCAGTGTCAACGTCTGCGGACCCATGACATGCAAGATGGAGGTGCGAGGCGGCGTGGGCGTTTGCAAGGAGCCAGCTACGGTTGGCGGCCACGCCGATGCCGAGAGATGGTGAATCACCGGCGCGGTCGAATAGGTCGCCGAGCATGGTCACTTCTGCCGCGCTTCCGGGCAGTGTTCCGTCGGGGTTTGCCACTCCCACAAAGTGCTGGTCGTGCGGCATCGCCGCGCGGGTCCGGCTGGCGGCGTATGAGGCCGCGGACGGGGCAATGCGTATCTCGCCGACGTCGTCCAGTGTTGAGCCGTCCCCGCGCCCGGTGGGTAGTGCATAGAGTGGCACCATCCCTAGCAATCCGGTCGGTATGACGATTACACAGTGTTGTGGTGTTTTCTCGAGAGTTTTTGTGATGGGCTCTGCAAGGGGACCAAGCCGTGTGATCTTTGTCAGAGCTTGGGTGAGTTCGGGCATCTCGGGGTCGGGATCCTGTTGCGCGGAGATCAGGCCGTGCTCACCCGTGTCGTTGTCGTAGTACACGTATTTCGCAACGCTCGTGCTGGTGATGCTGTCGACGTGTTCTGCGGATGTATCGACGCGTCCCTCAATCTTGGGATGAACTGTCAGCACGTAACTGCCTGCCGGCGCGCTGAGCACGTAAACAATCGGCAGACCGTCTGCGGCATCGGCGATCTCATTGATCGTGAAGGGGAGTAGGAATTGCACGAACCCCGGAATCTGACGTATCTCGTCAGTGACAGTCCGTAGGCCGAGTTCGGCGGCTCGAACACGCTTCGGCCCAACTTGCAGAGCAAATTCCTTCTGGTTCGTCTCCGCGAGAGCGGCACGATACTCGCGCAGGGCAGTTGTATAGCGGTCAGCAAAAAGTGGGTCGGTCTCGCTGAGTCGAGCGATATCAGCGGTGTCGCGACTGACGCTGGTACCGAGCTCGCGGGCGCGTCCCCGCTCAATCGTTTCGATGGCATCGGCCACACGCCCTATTCGTGCGAATGCGTATGCCGCCCATCGCGGCAGCTTGGGTACTCGTGCCAGCGCTCGCCTGCGATCAGTCTCGGATAGGCTGACTGCAAATAGGTGATCCAACGCTTGGAGCATCCCTGTAAAGACATCAGCAGCTCCGGACCAGTCGTCGAGGTCGGCATACGCCGACGCGAGTTTCCCGCCGACCTCCAGATGCAACTCCGGAACCGCAACAGGGTCAAGGACTCTCAATGCATCGGCTCTCAGAGCGAGTGTTTCAGGCGCCAATCGTCCCAATTGTTGTTCCTTGAGGCCAGCGAGGAACGATCGGGCACGCCCGACGGTGAACGGATCCGTATGTTCGTCGAGCGCGTTCAATGCCGAGGTCGCCGCAGCTTCTGCACCCACCAGATCGTTTGGTACAGAACGGAGTAGGAGATCGGCGAGGTTCAGCTGAAGTGCCGCCCACAGTCGAGGATCATCGGTTGGGTCAAGACAAGTGAGGGCCTCTCGGTAGTACGCCATCGACCGTTCGAAATCGCCGGTATCGCCTCGACGGAGTGTCAGGTGTCCGAGGTTCAGTAGTGAATATCCCCAATCAACGGCATTCTCAGTTGGCGAGCGTTGTTGCATTCCGTCGCGGATACGGTCGATCCCACGAGTTATATCCTTAGAGGTGGCACCCCGGGGAGGTTCCGCGAGCAGAAGCCCGTAGTTGGTCTGGTTGACGGCCCATTGACGGGGATCGAGCTTCAAGAAGGACTCCTGGCATGCTTGGTCGAGGAGCCGACATGCAATCTCCCAGTTGTCGGTTGGATCGCCGATGGGGCGGTTGACGTAAGCGTTCGCCAGGTTGGACGCAATCCGAGGCCACACCGGGCTTTCGGTCGGTGTCAGGTCCAGAGAGCGCTGCAGCATGGCGATTGCCTCTGCCGAAATTTCGGGGGTCACCGGTAAATTGATGAGTCGCGCTCCAAGAGTCGCGGCAATCGCGGTTTCCGACGGGTCCCCCATGGTGCTCGCGTGAGCGAGGGCTTCTCGCATAACGTCAATTGATGTATCTGTCTCTTCCATACGGCCCAGGAACTGTTCTAGCTGTGGATTCAAGTGCTCACGAGCGAATCCTTCGAGACTGGCGAGGTATTCAGCTGCGACTTCATCGGGATTTCCCCCCTCGGCAAGGGCTTCGGCGAGGCGTAGCTGCGCACCTACGATCGCAACGTCTTTGTCGTCCGGGGGCGTCGCGGCGAATCGTGAGCGAAGCAATTCGATCACCCGATCACTCCCCATTTCAGGGTGATCGCGTAGGAGAACCGGCAGCTCCCTCGGAGATGGGAGGAAAATCAAGCGTTGAAGAGCGCGCTGAGCATGACGCTCCGACGCGGAAGACCGGACCCAGCCGAGGAAGAACCCGTATCCTTCCGCAATAGCTATTCCCCAAGCTTGACTAATTTCTTCAACTACCTGATCAGCATGGTCAACATCGGCGATCGCATCCCGCGTAAGGGCTAAGTGCACTGCGTAACGTGGGAGAGGGACCGGCGGCAAGAAAATACCCTCGCCGACTAGAGATCCCGACGTTTCGCGGAGGAATGCGTCAAAGCAGGCAGTTGCTTCACTAGACGTCTCAGTTCCGCGCAATGCATGAAGTATCGGAAGATCGTGTCCGCGACGAATCACCAACATGGGAGCGTCGATCCAATTTCGCGCGTTGCATTCAGTGCACACCACGAATATTAGGCCAGGCAACATTTGCCTAACGATGTCTGGACGCTCGAACACGTCCAGTATCCGCCACACCGCACCACAGTGCTTGCGAGCACAAGACGCACACGTCCAGTCGTACGAAACCATCCGGGAAACGGGCATTCTTGCGAGCCTAGTAGGGATCTAGTGACCTGGTCGGCATGAGTCGAAGGTGTCGGCGCTGGCGCGGTGGGCAGCAAAGCAAGATACGGGTTTGGAAGATTTTGTGGCTTCGGTCTCGCTTGATGGCCTCGTGCTCGCGGGTTGAGGCGCGGATACCGGGGTGTGTGGCCCGCGAGCCGGTATCGAACCTGGTGGGCTCGTGCTCCGGTCGAGTCGCGGATCATTGGTGCCACCTGCTGCGTTCGGTATCGTACCCCGCCGAGATCGGTGTGCTGCATCTGTTTCTCCCGTCGCAGTGGTTGCGCGTCGCTCACTGTGTTCTCGCGCCGACTTTCTGAACCAGTGCGGTCATCACCGCGGGTCGGTTGCATTGCCGTGTGTGAACGGAACCACCGTCGGTATCACTTTGGTGCAACCGATCTCGATTCAACTGCTGGCGCTGCTTCTGCGCCGGCGCAAGACACGACCGACAGTGTGCACCGAAACCGACAGCAGTGGAGTGGGCTGGTTGGGCGAATTGATGTCTTCTGGCTCGCGATTCTGTTGGATCGCTGGGGTTGTTCGTACATACTTTGTTGCTGTGACTGGAAACATGGACGAGCAAACAGTTAAAGATGCGAAAGATGAGACTATAGGTAATACGCACCTGTACTCGGCGCTCAGGCTGCAGGTAACGATGCAAGAGGCTCACAAGGAGGTTCTAGCGCATGCAACAGGATTTATTGTCAGTTCCCCATCCGGCAATCATTTTCTTGTCACCAACCGCCATGTCGTTGACCCGTCGTTCTCCGAAGAGCGCCCCGAACGCAAGCTGAAGTCAATTAAGTTCTATGGCTATTTTCAAAACCCGCGTAATCCGGCCGCGGATCCCGTACTGACTTCTTTGATCGTTTCAGATTCGGATTTAGTCCCGGTCTACCCGTATGAACGCAACGAACGCGATATCGACATTGCGGTAATTAAGTTGCCTGAGCACGAGAAAATTTCTGGAAAATTCAACTGCTTCGAGCTTGGGTTGTTGGCCTCGCGCAATGACCTTGCTGATTTCCAGGTCCACGTCAGTTCTCCGGTCATCGTGCCCGGATATCCGGGGAGCGACTCGAAATTCTCCGATCGGCCCATCATGGTCTCCGGATCTATCGCCAGCGACCCTCGTTTCAGCTCGGCGATGCAAGGCCACAAATATCCCTACAAGGTGCTGTGCCATTCATTCAGCCGTGAGGGTATGTCCGGTGCGCCGGTCCTGGGCCTCGCACCTCCAGAAGTTTCTTGGCTGGGGAATCAGCTCGGCTCGCGGGTCGCACTCCTCGGGATCAACACCGGTCACTCCAAAATCGACAACGAGCCGAGCGTCATGACCCAGTTCCATCCGGCGCCGATGATTCTGTCCACGATCGCGAAAGCAGGAGATGAAAGTGCCGCGAGCTTTTTGTTAATGGACGGAAGCATCGAAATTGCCGACCCAGAGGATCTATGGAGCCCTGTCGCAGTGCATCGCGATGGCGATTGATAGTCAGCTGCTTCGCCTCAGTTGCGTGGTAACCAGGCCTACATCGGCCGCGAATTGGGAATCCCGATCCAGGCCTACGAGCAGTAAGCGATCGCGGTGTCGGCTCGTAACTCGGCTCCGCCGGTAGTGACGCGACTGTAGTTCCTAGCTGGCGACGGCAGAGTGTGCTGCCAGATCGAGCGCCCGCGTCACGACTGTGAACGACGGTTGTCGGAGGATGAGGCGGTGTTCGAGGCTGAGGGCTTCGAGATGCGGTTCATGCGTCGGCCTGGAGCGACTGGGTTCCTCGAGAGCTGTGCGTGAGGGGTTGATGGTCCCGAGCCCAGCCGATAGACCGCGACGCGAAAAGGAAAGACCCCGCACCGAATCCTGGTGCGGGGTCTTTTGTCATCTGTG
Organism: Rhodococcus sp. OAS809; assembly: GCF_040546695.1. Lineage (NCBI taxonomy): Bacteria > Bacillati > Actinomycetota > Actinomycetes > Mycobacteriales > Nocardiaceae > Rhodococcus > Rhodococcus sp. OAS809. The sequence continues at coordinate 688,052 of NZ_JBEPOI010000001.1, forward strand.
GACAGTCGTGATGAATTGCTGGACGGTTTCGATGACTGGTGTGGTTGTGTTCGGTCAGCCCAGGAAGGTCTCTACGCCCGGGTGTACGACGCTGAGGTCGCAGTTCGCGATCTGCGCCAACTTCACGATTCGGTCGATGTGTTCGGCTGAGACGAACCCGATGCCGTAGCCGTCCGAGCCGGTGTCGAGGATGATCAGCGCGGAGCCGAGTTCGCGGCACCGTGCGGCGAGTGGACACGGGATGTTTTCGAGTTCTTCGGGGTCCCAGCGGTCGTCGGACTCGTCGAACTCGTTGAGCCAGTCCCAGTTCAGTGCTGCTGGGCAGGCGGGCAGCTCGATCAGGGAGTCGCGGATCTCGGCAGGGTCGCAGTTCCAGTCGCAATAGGCCATGTCGGCCTCGTAAAGTCCGCCGGCCGCGCGGATGTCGGGGCCGTCGGGATACAGGGCACTGAGCAACGCATTGGACGGAGCCCATGTGCGCGATTCCACGACTGGCGATTTCTTCAGTCAATCGTGCCTGGCTCGGCTTCGAGCCGGGTGCGATGAGTTCGACGATCTCGGACAAAGCCTGCGTTATCTGCTGTGTGTCGGGCATGCGGGGAGAGTATTCGCTGTCACCGGCAGGTGTCCGTCCTGGTTTCCATCAGGTCGATCGCGCCAGACGGTGGTGTTCGCCGCGGAGGAACGCAGCGGACTTGGGATCGGCAAGGTCGTCAAGCTGTTGTGGCCTCTTCCGTCCGCAACCATCGCGATCAACGGGGCCCGACACGCGTTCCCACCCCAGGTCGACGCCGACTTGAAGGCCGGCACTGGTGCCGGCGGCGGGCGGGGAGCTGCTGTTGCTCGGCGATGGGGTGTGCGGAGGGCTCGGGAGGGTCGATTTTCGGATGTTTTTGAATTTTGTTGTGTTTCAGTAACTTTGGTTGATTGGTTGGTGTGTAATTGCTTTCGGTGGTTACGCATGGAAGTATTTTAGGCAGGTTCGAATTGTGGTGTGGGGATTAAGATTTCAAGGTTTTGCTGTTCTGTGTTGTTTTGCGGTTTTGGGGTGGGTCCTGTAGGATGGGAAGCATGATGACGATGAGTCGGCAGACGCGAGGCGGGGCGCTTTCCGTGACCCTTCCCCTCCTCCCCAGCCTCGTTCGGGTGTGGGGTACAGGTTCAGGCGTTGCGATGAATTCGATTGGTGAGAACCAAGATTCGGAATTCAGAGGAGCGAAGCGACTCGATCGACGGCAACGGCACTCGACCCACTGCGAGCCGCGGAGCGGCTCCCTGGCGGGGAGCGCAGCGACTCGCTCCCGTCTCCCGACGCGAAGCGTCGGGAGGAGCGCCGCG
>NZ_JBEPOI010000002.1:2500-685000 GCF_040546695.1 Rhodococcus sp. OAS809
AAACCATGGGTGTGTGATAGCCGGCAGGTGTTGCATTCGTGGGGTTGTGGGGTTCATTTTGTCAATACTGCCGTGTTGGCCAACAGTAAGAAATCACAGGGTTAGTGGAAGTGGTCTGGAACGGCCTGTCGTAGAGGGTGAGAATCCCGTACACGAAAACTTTGTGACTGTTGTAATGGAAACCCAAGTAGCACCGGGCCCGTGAAATCTGGTGTGAATCTGTCGGGACCACCCGATAAGCCTGAATACTCCCTGGTGACCGATAGCGGACTAGTACCGTGAGGGAAAGGTGAAAAGTACCCCGGGAGGGGAGTGAAATAGTACCTGAAACCGTGCGCTTACAATCCGTCAGAGCCTTCGAGCAGTTTACTGCTGGGGGTGATGGCGTGCCTTTTGAAGAATGAGCCTGCGAGTTAGTGGCATGTCGCGAGGTTAACCCGTGTGGGGTAGCCGTAGCGAAAGCGAGTCCGAATAGGGCGATCGTAGTGGCATGCTCTAGACCCGAAGCGGAGTGATCTACCCATGGCCAGGTTGAAGCGACGGTAAGACGTCGTGGAGGACCGAACCCACTTAGGTTGAAAACTGAGGGGATGAGTTGTGGGTAGGGGTGAAAGGCCAATCAAACTCCGTGATAGCTGGTTCTCCCCGAAATGCATTTAGGTGCAGCGTCGCGTGTTTCTCACCGGAGGTAGAGCTACTGGATGGTCTAGGGGGCCCACAAGCTTACCGAAATCAGCCAAACTCCGAATGCCGGTGAGTGAGAGCGCGGCAGTGAGACTGCGGGCGATAAGGTTCGTAGTCGAGAGGGAAACAGCCCAGATCGCCAGCTAAGGTCCCTAAGCGTGTACTAAGTGGAAAAGGATGTGGGGTCGCGAAGACAACCAGGAGGTTGGCTTAGAAGCAGCCACCCTTGAAAGAGTGCGTAATAGCTCACTGGTCAAGTGATCCTGCGCCGACAATGTAGCGGGGCTCAAGTACACCACCGAAGCTGCGGCATTCACGCAATAGCCCCCCTTCACTCTGCGGAGTGTTGGGCAGGTGTGTGGATGGGTAGGGGAGCGTCGTGTGGCCATGGAAGCGGCAGGGTGACCTAGCCGTGGAGGCCACACGAGTGAGAATGCAGGCATGAGTAGCGAAAGACGAGTGAGAAACTCGTCCGCCGAATGACCAAGGGTTCCTGGGCCAGGTTAATCCGCCCAGGGTGAGTCGGGACCTAAGACGAGGCCGACAGGCGTAGCCGATGGACAACGGGTTGATATTCCCGTACCCGTGTGAACGCGCCCATGGTGAATCAGTGATACTAACCATCCTGAAGCCACGAGAAGACCTTCGGGTCTCGAGTTGGTGGATGCATGGGACCTGATCTGGTAGTAGCCAAGCGATGGGGTGACGCAGGAAGGTAGCTGAGCCAGTCAGTGGTAATACTGGTGTAAGCGTGTAGGGCGTGACCTAGGCAAATCCGGGTCGCACATAGCCTGAGACGTGATGCGTAGCCGATTGAGGCGAATTCAGTGATCCTATGCTGCCGAGAAAAGCCTCTAGCGAGCTTTCACACGGCCCGTACCCCAAACCGACACAGGTGGTCAGGTAGAGAATACTAAGGCGATCGAGATAACTATGGTTAAGGAACTCGGCAAAATGCCCCCGTAACTTCGGGAGAAGGGGGGCCCTGTCTGGTGACGACATTTACTGTCTGAGCTGGGTGGGGCCGCAGAGACCAGTGAGAAGCGACTGTTTACTAAAAACACAGGTCCGTGCGAAGTCGTAAGACGATGTATACGGACTGACGCCTGCCCGGTGCTGGAAGGTTAAGAGGACCGGTTAGTTCCTTCGGGAGCGAAGCTGAGAATTTAAGCCCCAGTAAACGGCGGTGGTAACTATAACCATCCTAAGGTAGCGAAATTCCTTGTCGGGTAAGTTCCGACCTGCACGAATGGCGTAACGACTTCTCAGCTGTCTCAACCGTAGACTCGGCGAAATTGCATTACGAGTAAAGATGCTCGTTACGCGCGGCAGGACGAAAAGACCCCGGGACCTTCACTACAGCTTGGTATTGGTGTTCGGTTCGGTTTGTGTAGGATAGGTGGGAGACTGTGAAACGGTGACGCCAGTTATCGTGGAGTCGTTGTTGAAATACCACTCTGATCGAATTGGACCTCTAACCTCGGACCATGATCTGGTTCAGGGACAGTGCCTGGTGGGTAGTTTAACTGGGGCGGTTGCCTCCCAAAATGTAACGGAGGCGCCCAAAGGTTCCCTCAGCCTGGTTGGCAATCAGGTGTCGAGTGCAAGTGCACAAGGGAGCTTGACTGTGAGACTGACAGGTCGAGCAGGGACGAAAGTCGGGACTAGTGATCCGGCACCGGCAAGTGGAAGCGGTGTCGCTCAACGGATAAAAGGTACCCCGGGGATAACAGGCTGATCTTCCCCAAGAGTCCATATCGACGGGATGGTTTGGCACCTCGATGTCGGCTCGTCGCATCCTGGGGCTGGAGTAGGTCCCAAGGGTTGGGCTGTTCGCCCATTAAAGCGGCACGCGAGCTGGGTTTAGAACGTCGTGAGACAGTTCGGTCTCTATCCGCCGCGCGCGTTAGAAACTTGAGGAAGGCTGTCCCTAGTACGAGAGGACCGGGACGGACGAACCTCTGGTGTGCCAGTTGTTCCGCCAGGAGCACCGCTGGTTAGCTACGTTCGGAAGGGATAACCGCTGAAAGCATCTAAGCGGGAAGCCTGTTCCAAGATGAGGTTTCTCACCCCCTCGAGGGGGTAAGGCCCCCGGCAGACCACCGGGTTGATAGGCCAGAACTGGAAGTGCAGTAATGCATGCAGGTGACTGGTACTAATAGGCCGAGGACTTACCACAAAGAAGCTACGCGTCCACTGTGCGGTATCTGAAACAACACACAGATACTGATGAGAAACCCTGTTTTCTCCATCCCCCAACACCAGAAACTGGTGTTGACGGGTGGTGAAACCAGGTGATCAGAAGAAGGTTACTGTGACAGTTTCATAGAGTTACGGCGGTCATAGCGAAGGGGAAACGCCCGGTCCCATTCCGAACCCGGAAGCTAAGCCCTTCAGCGCCGATGGTACTGCACTCGACAGGGTGTGGGAGAGTAGGACACCGCCGAACACACATTAGAGAAGCCCCCCAACCAGTGATGGTTGGGGGGCTTTCTCGTACCCAAAACACCCCCCCCGAAACACCCCCCGACTTCGAGCGAACGGCACTGTCGTCGCCTCAGATCGACCCAACGTACCGTTCGCACCATCAAGGGCGGGAGCACCCCCGCCGGCACCCCCGCATCGAGTGAACGACACGCTAACCCTCTTCAACGAGATGAACGGTACGTTCACACCATCAGGGGCGGGAACACGACTGAGGACGACAGGCGCTTTGCCCGGATCAGTCGATGCCGTCGGCGGTGGCAGTCGCATACTTCGGCCGGCCAGCCGGCAGATACCTCTGAATCGTCACGCCCTTTGATGTGGCTCGCGATTCGGCCAGCTCGAGTGCGATGTCCGGTCCGGAGTCGGGAAACAGTCGCGTGCCCTGGCCTACCACCACCGGAACGATCAGCAGGATCATCTCGTCGACCAGATCGTTCGCGAGAAGCCAGCGGCACAGGTTGCCACTGCCGTGCACCTGAAGCTCACCGCCGGGTCTGGCTTTCAGTGCGCCGAGAGCTGTGGCGGTGTCACCTGAAAGGGCCGTGGTGTTCTTCCATTGCGGATCGGTGACCGTTGTCGAGGCAAGATACTTGGGCCGCGAATTCAGGGCGCTTGCAATGGGGTTGACGTCGGGATTCTCGAACGCGCCCCAATAGCCGGCGAAGATCTCGTACGTGTGTCGCCCGAACAGGAACGCGTCAGCTCGCTGGTAGACCTGGACGAGATAGTCCATGGCTTCGGTGTCCACCAATGGCGCGGACCAGCCGCCCCGCTCGAATCCGCCACGGCGATCTTCGTCCGGCCCACCGAGTCCTTGCATCACTCCGTCGAGAGTGACGATGGTAAAGGTCGTCAGTTTCATAGTCGTACCCATCTCCCAGGCGTCGTCGGATTTCCGCTGTGCCGATATAGACCGTCGAGAAGCGGGAAAGTCATCGAGCGAACGTGGCGTTGATCGCCTTGGATCGACCGAACGTGCCGTTCGCTCAGGGGGGAGGTGGGGTCAGGGCTGCACGGGCACGGAGTCTGACGGGCTGGTCTCGGACTCCAGAGCGTCGCACGGAATCGCGAGCTCGGTCTGTTCGAGGCGGCCGCGAAGGGTGATGTTCTCGGTGATCGACCACTGTGCAGCCTCGGCGCTGTCAGCGGCAGCCACAGCCCGACCGGATGCGGCGACGTTACCCGGAACCGTCTTGGCGACCTCGGACAGTCGCGCCGCTTCGTTGACGGGATCACCGATGACGGTGTACTCGAATCTCTCTCGCGCACCGACGTTCCCGGCTACGGCAACACCTGCGGCGACGCCGATTCCCGCGCTCACTTCCGGAACCTCGGCACGCAGGCGCTGCTGAATCTTGCGGGCAGCGGCGAGTGCGCTGCCGGCGTGATCGTCGAGTGTCGTCGGCGCTCCGAAGATCGCCAGCGCTGCGTCGCCCTCGAACTTGTTGACGAATCCGCCGTGTGCGTCGACCTCGTCGACGATGACGTCGAAGAAACGGTTGAGTAGAGCGACCACAGCCGTAGGGGAGTTGGTGGCCGCGATCGTGGTCGATCCGATGACGTCGACGAAGAGAACGGCAACGTCACGTTCTTCACCGCCGAGTTCCGGGTTTCGGCGAACCGCGTTTGCGGCAACCTCGTGTCCGACGTGGCGCCCGAAGAGGTCGCGTATCCGCTCTCGCTCGCGCAGACCCTCGGCCATGCGATTGAAGCCGGCCTGCAGTAGTCCCAGTTCAGTTCCGTCGTACACGACGACGGACGCGGTGAGGTCGCCACGGGTGACTTGTTCCATTCCTCGTCGCACGGACCGAATGGGGGCCGCGGCGGACCGAATGTTGATGTATGTCAGCCCGAGTCCGACGCACAGGGTGATTCCGCCAATGACGAGGATGGCGATCGCGAGGGCTTGCCACGATGCAGGCCGGATGAAGCTGAAGACCGCCACGAGCATCAAGCCGGTGACGGGGACTCCGCTTCCGAGCAGCCAGACGAGGATTGTCCGGCCGGTCAGTCCGAGAACGGCAGCCTTGCGGGGTGCTCCGGATTCGAGTGCACGCGCAGCAATCGGGCGGAGTGCGAACTCGCTGAGCAGGTAGCAGAAAGCGCACGTGGTGATACCGCTGAAAGCCACGGTGAACAGAACTTTCGGAATAGTGTCGGGGTCGACGATTCCGTACATGGTCGTGAAGGTGATGAGCGCGGCCGTCCACAGGACGGCTTGCACTCGGGTCAGTCGCCACGGCCCGCGCAGCGCCGCGCGTTGATTCTGCTCTGTCGGTGGGTGATCCTCGGTGGCCCATCGAAGATCCCGCATCAGCCGTTTGGTGCCCCACAGAAGTCCGATGAGAAAGACACACCCGATGAAGACGGGCACGGCAATGAAGTTGATCCATGCGAATTCGGGGTGGATGATCTCGGGTCCGGGAACCACGAATCCGATGAGCACGATCGCCAGTACCGCTCCGATCAGGTTTGTGACCAGGAGGGGCGCGGTGAGTAGTGCCTGGACGCGGATTCGGCGGCGCCTGGGGCTTTCGTCGGTGGATCCGAGCAGCCACGACCCCAGGGGCGCACTCGGGACACGGCTTCGCTGCATAGTGTGTCGAGAGTAGTCGTAATGATCGCTTAGGGTGGTCCGGTGCGCCTAGTTATTGCTCGTTGCCGTGTCGACTATGTGGGACGCCTGACCTCCCACCTCCCTACCGCAAGACGACTGCTGTTGGTCAAAGCCGACGGCTCGGTCAGTATCCATGCCGACGATCGGGCGTACAAGCCGCTCAACTGGATGAGTCCGCCGTGCTGGTTGGTCGAGACCACCGGGGACGGCGACGACATCCTGTGGGTCGTCACCAACAAGGCGGGCGAGGAACTGCGGATCACTCTCGAAGAGGTCGAGCACGATTCGTCGTATGAACTCGGTCTCGATCCGGGATTGATCAAGGACGGTGTCGAGGCACACCTTCAAGAACTTTTGGCGGAGCATGTCGAGACACTCGGCCCCGGCTACACGTTGGTGCGGCGTGAGTACATGACGGCCATCGGGCCGGTCGATCTTCTGGTCCGAGACGCGGACGGTGCATCGGTGGCGGTGGAGATCAAGCGTCGCGGCGAGATCGACGGCGTCGAGCAGTTGACGCGCTACCTCGAATTGCTCAACCGCGATCCGCTGCTCGCGCCGGTCACGGGAGTTTTTGCAGCGCAACAGATCAAGCCGCAGGCAAAGACTTTGGCCAACGACCGTGGGATCCGTTGCCTGGTCCTTGACTACGAGGCCTTGCGGGGCACCGAAAGCACCGAGTTCCGCCTCTTCTGACGCTGTTTAGACTCGAACCATGCCGCGCCGCAAACCTTCGCCGAAGCAAACCCGTCGAACGGATACTCGGCGTGCGCGGGATTCGAGCGCGGAGTCGGCGTCACCAAGCGGTGTGTTGTTCGGCGGGGCGCTGGTCCGGGAGGAACCCGGTCCGGGCGGTGAAATGTACATGGTGAGGCCGATACCCGGCTCCAACGCGACGAAGTTCTATCGCTGCCCCGGTTGTGATCACGACATCAGGCCCGGCGTCGCTCACGTGGTGACGTGGCCTTCGGAACCGGGCGGCGCGAACGAGCGTCGACACTGGCACACCGGATGCTGGTCAGGCCGCGGTACGCGCAGCCTGACCAGACGGTGGTCCTGAGCGTCGATCAGTTCCTGGACTGGGCTCGCTGCTCGACGGCGCGGGTGTCGATCTCGGCGGTGTTCGTCTCGTCCGAGTCCTCGAGAACGTCGTCTTCGTCGATACTCGGTTCTGATTTGACCGGATCTGCGTCGACCTTATCTGCGTCGGCCTTCTTGTCTTCGATCTCGAGATCTTCCTCGGCTTCGACGATGACCGGAGCGGGCGGTGCATCGAGGAGTTCGCTCTCCCGGTTGACCGATGCGAGCATGGCCGGAACCGAATCGAGTTGTCCGCGAATGCCCAAGAGCTGAGCCAGGATTCGGCCTCGGAGAACGCGCAGTTCTTCGGTGAGTTCCTTCGCGTGAGCGATCTTGCGCTCGGACTGATCAGTGGCGGCCTGCAGCCTGCGCTGAGCCTCGTGCGACGCATCGGCGAGTCGACGCTCGGCCTCTGCTTTGCTCGACGACTCCAGCTCGTTGACGGCGGCGACGACCTTGGCGCGGCGCTCCGACATCGAGATGTCGAAGTCTTCGCGGATCTGAGTGCGCTTGGCCTCGGACTCGGCAGCCAGTCGATCCCGCTCGGCCTGCGCGGCTTCGACGATCCGGGCGGCTTCGGTACGGGCCTGCGCCATGGTCTGCTCGTGCATGGTTTCCATCGCGTTGCGACGGTCCTCGAGTTCGGCGATCAGCGACTCGTAGTGCCCACGTAGGCGAGCGCCGTCCTGTTCGGCGATGGAGGTCATCTCGGCTGCGTCGGCCTCGGCCTTCGCGCGCACCTCCGAGGCCTCGTCGGAGGCAAGGCGCAGCATGCGGCTGATGCGATCGCTCATGCCCTCCGCAGTGGTGGGCGGTACCGAGAGGCGGTCTACGTCCTTGCGGAGGTCGTCGATGTCGTCGCGTGCATCGTCGAGCTGCTTGGCGAGGTCACGGGCCTGCGCAGCGGCTGCATCACGATCAGCCGCGGTAACTCGCAGCTCCGCGTCGAATCGCTCGAAGTAGTTACGTACCTCGTCGCGGTCGTATCCCTTCCGTGCGATCTGGAACGGAAGTTGGATCGAACCGCGGTCCTGCTCGTATGCCATGGCGACAATCTACCTGGCATACGAGCTGGAGTCGGGTCTGCTAGTGGCTCGCGTCGGGTTCGACCAGTTCCACCAGGACGCCGCCGGCGTCCTTCGGGTGGATGAAGTTGATGCGCGAGTTGGCCGTACCGCGTCGGGGAGCGTCGTACAGCAACCGAACCCCGCGGTCGCGAAGCTCGGCGGAGATGGCGTCGATGTCGGTGACCCGGTAGGCGAGCTGCTGGAGGCCGGGGCCGCTTCGGTCGATGAACTTGGCGATGGTCGAGTTCTCGTCCAGAGGCGCGAGCAGCTGAACGGCAGTGGATCCGGCGGGGGAGCCGACGACGGAGAGCATGGCCTCACGCACGCCCTGCGATTCGTTGATTTCCTCGTGGGTCGACACCATGCCCAGGTGCTGCGTGTACCACTCGATTGCCACGTCGAGATCGGGCACCGCGATCCCGACGTGATCGATCGCGACGACGAGGTCGGACGACAAAGGTGCGAGTGCAGAACTGGGGGAGGTCTGTGTCATACCTTTCACGGTAGCGCTACCGTTTGAGGAGTACACGTCGGGATGTGACTTGGCTCTTAGGCCGCACGGAACCGACGACTATCTCTCTTTTGCAGCCGGAGGAAATCGTGACCAGTTCTGTGATTGTTGCGGGAGCTCGTACCCCGATGGGTCGACTCCTCGGATCGTTGAAAGACCTCTCCGGGTCCGACCTCGGCGGCATCGCCATCAAAGGCGCCCTCGACAAGTCCTCAGTCGCACCCGAACAGGTCGACTACGTCATCATGGGACAGGTCCTCACCGCCGGCGCCGGCCAGATGCCCGCCCGCCAAGCCGCCGTCGCCGCCGGCATCCCCATGAACGTCCCCGCCCTGAGCATCAACAAAGTGTGCCTCTCCGGCATCGACGCCATCGCCCTCGCCGACCAACTCATCCGCGCCGGCGAATTCGACATCGTCGTCGCCGGCGGGCAGGAATCGATGTCCCGCGCACCCCACATGCTCGAAAAAAGCCGCGAAGGCTTCAAATACGGCGACGTCACCCTCCGCGACCACATGGCCTACGACGGCCTCCACGACATCTTCACCGACCAGGCCATGGGCCTGCTCACCGAACAAGTCAACCAACAAGAAACCACCCACATCACCCGCGCCGAGCAGGACGCCTTCGCCGCCGCCTCACACCAGAACGCGGCCCGCGCCTGGAAAGACGGCCTCTTCGACAACGAAGTCGTCCCCGTCTCCATCCCCCAACGCAAGGGCGAGCCCATCGTCTTCGCCCAGGACGAAGGCATCCGCGCCGACACCACCACCGAATCCCTCGGCAAACTGCGTCCCGCGTTCAGCAAGGACGGCACCATCACCGCCGGCTCCGCCTCCCCGATCTCCGACGGCGCCGCCGCCGTGATCGTGATGAGCAAAACCAAAGCCGAAGAACTCGGCCTGACCTGGATCGCGGAAATCGGCGCCCACGGCGTCGTCGCCGGACCCGACTCCACCCTCCAGTCCCAACCCGCCCGGGCCATCGCCAAAGCCTGCGCGAAGGAAGGCATCGACCCCACCGACCTCGACCTCGTCGAAATCAACGAAGCATTCGCCGCCGTCGGGATCGCCTCCACCCGCGAACTCGGCCTCGACCCCGCCAAGGTCAACGTCAACGGCGGCGCCATCGCCGTCGGCCACCCCCTCGGCATGTCCGGCGCCCGCATCGCCCTGCACCTCGCCCTCGAACTGCAACGCCGCGGCGGCGGCATCGGCGCAGCCGCACTCTGCGGCGGCGGCGGACAAGGCGACGCACTCATCGTCCGCGTCCCCAAGGCCTGAGTGTCTAAATACACCTGAACGAGCGCTCTCGCTCGGCGACGCCCCGTGGTTTTGCTCACACAACTACGGGGCGTCGTAGTTGTTCGGGCACAATGGCCTCATGGCGAACATCTTTGACGTATCCACTCCCGCGAAACGCTTCCGTCTGGTGGCGTGGTGGGAAGCTGTGACCTGGGCGGCCTTGCTGGTTGCCATGTTCTTCAAGTGGGTCCTCGGACACGAAGAAGCGATTCGCATCCCCGGAATGGTCCACGGAACCGCCGGCTTCCTGGTGTTCATCGTTGTTGCACTCCTGACCGCGTGGTCGCTCAAGTGGGACGTCAAGACCACGATCCTTGCGCTGATCTCGAGCGTTCCGCCCTTCGGCACCGTCATCTTCGAACGCTGGGCAGTGCGAAACGGCAAGCTCGGTGAGCTGTCCACGGAGTTCGATGCGTCCAAGGGCAACGCGGCGCTCGTCTGAGTGCTGCATCCCTCTACGTAGCTTCTCGCAACTCGTGACAAACTGGGAGCCGTGACTCGACCAGGTTCCAGGCCCCCCGCGCGTTCGTCCGCAGTTGCTGCCGCCATGAGCGGCGCAGTCGACTTGTCCGCCTTCAAAGAGCGGGCCACGGCCCCACCACCGCCGCGTAACACCAGCGGCGACGGGGCCGTTTCTGCTGTCTCCGGGGCAGTGATCGAGGTGACCGAGGAGAACTTCGAAAGCGAAGTCCTGCTGAAGTCGAGCCAGGTGCCGGTGATCGTCAACATCGGTGGCCGCGCATACGAGCCCTCGGTCGTATTCACCGAAGTTCTCGAATCATTTGCAGCGCGAGCCGGCGGCAAGTGGATTCTTGCCAACGTCGACGTCGACGTGAGCCCTCGTATCGCGCAGGCATTCGGTGTGCAGTCGGTTCCGACGGTTGTTGCTGTCGCGGCTGGTCAGCCGTTGGCCGATTTTCAGGGCGCTCAGCCAGAGGCGCAGCTCAGCCAGTGGTTCGACGCAGTCCTCCAAGCTGTCGAGGGCAAGTTGAGTGGGCCGGTCTCCGACGCGGACGAACCGGTGGAGGAGGTCGAGGATCCTCGCTTCGTGGCCGCTGAAACCGCGCTGGACGAGGGCGATCTCGACGCCGCCATCGCTGCGTACCAGGAAATTCTCGACGCCGAACCCAACAATGTGGAGGCCAAGAGCGCTGTCCGCCAGGTGAAGTTCATGGCTCGGGTTCAGGGTGTCGATCCCGAGTCGATTGCGGCCGCGGATGCTGATCCGTCCGATCTCGAACTGCAGTTCGCTGCGGCCGACCTGGAAATGTTCGCCCAGCAACCCGAGGCGTCGTTCGCCCGCTTGATCTCGGTGGTCTCGCGAACTGCCGGCGACGACAAGGCTGCCGCTCGGACGCGCCTGCTCGAACTGTTCGAACTGTTCGACCCGGCAGAACCGATCGTCATCGCGGCCCGTCGTAAGTTGGCTTCCGCTCTCTACTGACGTGTGGACCGGCGGTCGCTACTCCGTGTAGCGGCTGTCGCACACTTCCCGGCCACCGAGAACGCCGGTCCGGAACGCGTCGACACGTGCGAACCCGCTCGGAACCGTCTCACCGTTGACGTCACTGGCAGCCAGGCCGTCGGTCAGCAGCCCCGATACGGCTTCGTCGAGGTCGCCGGGGGAGAGTGTGACCTGTGCTCCGGACGCCGCGGCGTTGGTGGGACTGAGCGCTGCGGTGATGACGCCGGACAGGCAGGCGGCGCGCAGGGCAGTCTGCGGAGTGTCGAGCGATTGGCCGTTCTCCTTCTGCATCGCGAGGGTGTACCTCGACGCGAGCAGGACATAGGCGTTGTAGTCACCGGTGATGTTGGTCTGGATCAACTCGCGTCGCCCGACGCGACCCGGCGTGCCGCGCTCGGCAAGGTCGTCGACGCTGATTCCGATGGTGTTCGTCGACGGGCAGTACGAGACGGGTTCGGTCGCAACGGCATCGCTGCACCCGGTGTCTGCGCCGGTGAACACGACCTTCGGTGGCTGCGGTAGATCGAAGATCGCTTGGAAGGTCTTCACGAACTCGTCGAGAGTTGCCTCGGTGACGGGCAGTTCTCCGGAATCGTTGCCCTCGGCGAACTGCTGCGGGAGGTCTGCACGCCGTGACTCGATTTCGTCGGCGTCCATCTTCGCGCACGCACCGGCGCCGTCGGTGAAGCCGATCTGAGTGGCGGTGACGCGCTCGAACGCCGAACCATGGTGGCTCTCAGGATCATTAGGGTCTTCGTCGCGGATGGCGACCGCCGACGCCAACACCTTGTTGAGTCCGTCGGAGGTGTTCATCGTGAAGTGCGCGGCCTTGTCCTCGGCGACGTGCCGCAAGAAGGCGCCACCGAAACAGTCGGCTTGCTGTTCGCGCACCAGGGCTGCGTCTCGTTTACCGCCGACGATCCCGGCCTTGCGTTGAACGGCATGGCCGTACTCGTGCGCAAAGATGAACGCGACGGCCACTTCACCGAACTTCTCCCGCACCTCGGGCAGCAGCAATTCACGATCCCAACCGATGGTGTGATCGATGCTGCAGTACCCGGCGTTGATGAGTTCTTCGGTGGTCTCCTCACAGAAGTCCGGGCCGTTCGATTCGGTGGGGTCCCACGAGATCAGCTCGTCGACCGGTTCGAAGGGCTTGTCGAACAGAGCCGGGTACTCGGCGGCCCAGTAGGTTTCGATGTCTGTGATGGCGTTGGCTGCCAGCGCGTCGATGTCCCCGCCGTCGGTGCCGGTGATTGCTCGGTCGGCGTTGGGGGCTCCCGGACGCAACCCACTTGGTCCTGCCGTTGCGTCGAGTCCGGCGACGCGGAAGGGATCGTGATAAATCGAGACGGCGTGGCCACTCGTTCCCTGGGCACAACCGGCGAGCAGTGCTGCCACTGCCAACAGTGACGACGTGACAATGACTACTCGCCGGCCGACCATCAACGCTCCAGACTTATCCAAATCGCTCCAGCAGCTGGCAGCGCCACCTGTGCGGAGGCTGGCCGACCGTGCCACGAATGCGACGTTGCTGTGACCGCTCCGAGGTTCCCGACTCCGGAGCCGCCGTACACCTCGGCATCGGTGTTGAGAATTTCCACCCATCGGCCGGGCTCTGGTAGCCCGACGCGGTAGCTCGAGTGCTCACTGCCCGAGAAGTTGAACAGGCAGGCGACAATCGAACCGTCAGTACCGTAACGCAGAAAACTGAGGACGTTGTTCTCGGTGTCGTTGGCGTCGATCCAGGAGTATCCACCGGGCGAGGTGTCGAGGGTCCACATGGCCGGATGACGTCGGTACGCGGAGTTGAGATCGCCGACCAGTCGCTGGACGCCGCGATGGAGAGTGCCGGTGTACTGATGGTCGAGCTGCCACCAGTCGAGGCCGCGTTCTTCCGACCATTCCGCACTCTGACCGAATTCCTGTCCCATGAACAGCAGTTGCTTGCCTGGATGCGCCCACATGTATGCAAGCAGTGAGCGCAGGCCGGACGCCTTGGCGAAGTCGTTGCCGGGCATCCGGGTCCACAGAGTTCCTTTGCCGTGCACCACTTCGTCATGGCTGATCGGTAGCAGGTAGTTCTCACTCCACGCGTACATCAGTGAGAACGTGATCTCGTGATGGTGGTAGGTCCGGTGTACCGGGTCGTGACCGAGGAACCCGAGGGTGTCGTGCATCCACCCCATGTTCCACTTCATGTTGAATCCGAGGCCGCCGACATTGGTCGCCCGAGTGACTCCGGGCCACGCCGTCGACTCCTCGGCGACGGTGACGACTCCTCGATGGTTCTTGTGGACGGTGGCGTTCATCTCCTGCAGGAACGCAACGGCTTCGAGATTCTCGCGGCCGCCGTGAATGTTGGGAGTCCATCCACCTTCCGGGCGTGAGTAGTCCAGGTACAGCATCGATGCGACAGCGTCGACGCGAAGTCCGTCGATGTGGAACTCCTCGAGCCAGAAGAGTGCATTGGCGACGAGGAAGTTCCGCACCTCGCGGCGACCGAAGTCGAATACGTATGTGCCCCAGTCCAACTGCTCGCCGCGACGCGGATCGGCGTGCTCGTACAGGGGAGTTCCGTCGAAACGAGCCAGGGCCCACTCGTCTTTGGGGAAGTGTGCAGGCACCCAGTCGACGATGACACCTATCCCTGCGGCGTGCAGGTGGTCGACGAACCAGCGGAAGTCGTCCGGGGTGCCGAAGCGGGAGGTCGGTGCGTAGTACGAGGTGACCTGGTATCCCCACGATCCACCGAACGGATGCTCGGAGACGGGCAGCAGTTCGACGTGGGTGAATCCGGTTTCGGTGACGTAGACGGCGAGTTGCTCGGCCATCTGCCGGTAGTCGAGTCCCGGACGCCACGATCCGAGGTGCACCTCGTACACGCTCATCGGGGACTGCGAAGGATCGACACCGGCGCGGGTTTCGAGCCAGGCCGCATCGTTCCACTCATGCGAACTGGTGGTCACTCGCGACGCCGTCGCCGGCGGGACCTCGGTACCGAATGCCATGGGATCGGCCTTGTCGCGAACGGAGCCGTCGTGGCCGTGGACCCGGAACTTGTACAGCGAACCGACTGCGATGTCGGGCAGGAAGAGTTCCCAGACCCCAGTGGATCCGAGGACTCGCATGGGGGCGAATTGCCCACTCCACCCGTCGAAGTCGCCGACGACGGTCACGCCGCGGGCGGCCGGAGCCCAGACGGCGAACGAGGTGCCGTCGACGGGGCCGTCCGGTGTCTCGTAAGAACGCGGATGTGCACCGAGGATGTCCCACAGTCGTTCGTGCCGACCTTCGCCGAACAGGTGTAGGTCGAGTTCACCGAGAGTAGGCAGGAACCGGTAAGGGTCGGCTGCGAGAACCGTGTGTCCACCCGGGTACGTCACGGAATAGCGATAGTCGATCAGGTCGGGGTAGGGGACCAGAGCCGCGAAGATTCCGTTCGAAACATGTTCGAGAGGAAAGTTTTTGCCGCCGATGACGGCACTGACGGACTCGGCGTTGGGACGCAACGCTCGCAGAACGGTGCCGTCGGCGTGGGGATGGGCGCCGAGGACACTGTGCGGATCGTGATGTTCACCGCGCGCCAACAGCTCCAGATCGTGATTGTCCGGTGCGATACCCGAAGGGAACTTCTCGGTTGACATCACTTGCCTCCACCTGCGCGGTGCGCATTGCGTGCTTGGTAGGCCAGAGAGATCCGGGCCGGATACGGAACGGGTGGGAGCGCGAGGATGTGCGCCACCGAACGCCAGGGCTCGAGGCGGACGAAATTGGCTTGGCCCCAATTGAACTGCTCACCGGTTACCTCGTCGAGCACGGTCATGTGGTCGTGCCATTCGCGTCCGAGCGCCGGCATGTCCAACCAGACGGTGCCCTCTTCTGCAGCGAACGGGTTGAGGTTGATCACCGTCAGGACGGCGTCACCGGTCGAGGCGTCGAACTTCGAGTAGGCGATCAACGCGTCGTTGTCGATGTGGTGAAAGTGCAGGTTCCGCAACTGTTGCAGGGCCGGATGTGCACGCCGGATGCGGTTGAGCGCGGTGATCCACGGCTCGAGAGACTCGCCTCGCGCTGCTGCTTCGGCGAAACGGCGCGGCCGAAGTTCGTACTTCTCGGAGTCGAGGTATTCCTCGCTGCCGGGGCGAACGGCTTGGTGTTCGTAGAGTTCGTAACCGGAGTAGACGCCCCACGTCGGCGCCAGGGTGGCGGCGAGAGCTGCTCGCAGTGCAAACATTCCGGGCCCACCGTGCTGGAGGGACTCGTGCAGGATGTCCGGCGTGTTCACGAAGAGGTTCGGTCGGGCTTCGTCGGCCTTCGCCGCCAGCTCGTTACCGAATTCGGTGAGCTCCCACTTCGCAACTCGCCAGGTGAAGTACGTGTACGACTGTGTGAACCCGCGCCGGGCAAGGCCGTACATGCGCGCCGGACGAGTGAAAGCCTCGGCGAGGAACAAGACGTCGGGGTCAGTTTTCTTGACCTCCGAGATGAGTGTCTCCCAGAAGTTGGGCGGCTTGGTGTGCGGGTTGTCGACACGAAAGATCTTGACGCCGGCACTGATCCAGTGTCGGACGACTCGCAGGATTTCCTTGTCCAGACCGCGAGGATCGGTGTCGAAGTTGATCGGGTAGATGTCCTGATACTTCTTGGGCGGGTTCTCGGCGTAGGCGATGGTGCCGTCGGGAAGGACGTTGAACCACTCCGGATGCTTCTTGGCCCATGGATGATCCGGGGCACACTGCAGCGCGAGATCCAGTGCCACTTCGAGATCGAGCTTGCGGGCCACAGCGACGAAGGCCTTGAAGTCCTTGAGCGTGCCGAGTTGCGGGTGAACAGCGTCGTGCCCGCCGTCGACCGAGCCGATGGCCCACGGCGAGCCGACGTCACCGGGTTCGGGAGTGAGAGTGTTGTTGCGTCCCTTCCGGTTGATCTCGCCGATGGGATGGATCGGCGGAAGGTAGACGACGTCGAAACCCATTGCGGCGATGCGGGGTAGGTCTTCGGCCGAGGTTCGGAAAGTGCCGTGTTGCGGCACCCCGTTCTCGTCCCAACCGCCCGTCGAGCGGGGGAAGAACTCGTACCACGATCCGAACAGTGCACGGTTGCGATCGACGACGACGGGGTGCGACTCGCCCTTGGTGACCAGTTCACGGAGCGGAGTGGCGCGGAGCAGTTCGGCGACGTCGGAGGCGAAGGCCGGCGCGACGCGAGCAGTCAGTGCCTGATCGCTGCGCAGCGACGCCGTGACGGCCTCGAGCCTGGACCTGTTGCCCCGCGGTACCTCGTGCGCGGCCTGTTCGAACAGGCGCGCACCGATTTCCAGGTCGTTGGCCAACTCGGCCGCCCCTTGCCCGACGGCGAGCTTTGCTTCCACGGCGTGCTTCCAGGTGGCGATGGGATCGCTCCACGCCTCGATCCGGAACGACCACATGCCTTCGGCGGACGGCGTGAACACCGCGTCGACGGTGTCCGGTTCGGTCCCGGGATCCATCGGAATGCGCAGCGGCTTGGTACCGCGCGGACCACGCACGACAAGAGTGGCGGAAATGGCGTCGTGGCCTTCTCGCCACACGGTGGCGTGCACTGGGAAGACTTCACCGACCACGGCCTTTGCCGGATAGTTACCCGAGATCTCGGGTACCACGTCGTCGATACCGAGGCGTCCTGACACGGGAAGCTCCATTTCTGGTGATGGATCGCGGTAAAACTTTCTTTCGCCGGGTTCAACCGTAGTGGGTGCGGCGCTGGAGTGCTGATAACGACGAATTCGGGTCTGTCGGTGGTCAGGTCGGCTCGGGCGTTCGGTTCCACCGGACAGAGTGCAAGGAACTCGACTAGGGTTCGCGGGGTGAAAGCCTTGCGTCGGTTCACTGTCCGAGCCCACCTTCCGGAGCGCCTCGCCGCGCTCGGCCCCCTGTCCACCAACCTTCGGTGGTCGTGGCATCCCGAGACACAGGATCTGTTCTCGCGACTCGACCCCGAACTCTGGCAAGCAGTCCAGTTCGATCCGGTCCGCATGCTCGGGGAAGTCGACCCCACCCGTCTCGACGAACTCAGCAGTGACGAGGCATTTCTCGGTGACCTCGACACTGCAGCAGCCGATCTCGATGCTTATCTGAGCACCCCGCGTTGGTATCAGTCCCAGCAGGCCAAGGGCACATCGTTAGCCGGCGGAATTGCGTACTTCTCCATGGAGTTCGGAGTCAGCGAAGTTCTGCCCAACTACTCCGGTGGATTGGGCATCCTGGCGGGCGATCACCTCAAGGCCGCGTCCGACCTCGGGCTGCCGCTCATCGGCGTCGGACTGCTCTACCGATCCGGCTACTTCCGCCAGTCGCTGACCGCCGACGGTTGGCAGGCCGAGCACTACCCGCCGCACGACCCTCAAGGGTTGCCTCTTCGTTTGCTGACGGACGCAGGCCCGGCTTCCGAAGACGGATCGCCGGTCGTCATTCACGTCGCCATGCCCGGTGGCCGGGTGCTGCGTGCGCGAGTGTGGATCGCTCAGGTCGGACGAGTGCCGTTGCTGCTGCTCGATTCCGACATCGCCGAGAACGACGCGGATCTGCGCGGCGTCACGGACCGTCTCTACGGCGGGGACCAGGATCACCGCATCAAGCAGGAGATCCTCGCGGGTATCGGCGGCGTCCGCGCGGTGCGCGCCTACACCGCGGCGTACGGATTGCCCGATCCCGAGGTGTTCCACATGAACGAGGGGCATGCCGGATTCCTCGGCATCGAACGGATTCGGGAACTTGTCACCACCAGCGGTCTGGACTTCGATTCGGCTCTGGCCGCGGTCCGTGCCGGAACGGTCTTCACGACGCACACTCCGGTTCCCGCCGGAATCGACCGCTTCCCGGCGGATCTGGTCCGTCACTACTTCGGCGGAGCGAACGGCGAGAACGAATCGAGTTTGCTTCCCGGCCTGACCGTCGACCGCATCGTCGGGATGGGGCGTGAAGCCGATCCGTCGATCTTCAACATGGCGCACATGGGTCTTCGCCTGGGCCAGCGAGCCAACGGCGTCTCGAAGTTGCACGGCATCGTCAGCCGCGACATGTTCAACGGTCTCTGGCCGGGCTTCGACGCCGACGAGGTGCCGATCGGTTCGGTCACCAACGGTGTTCACGCGCCGACGTGGGCGGCGCCGGAGTGGATGGACGTGGCCAGGCGGATCGTCGGTCAGGAGCAACTCGAAGAAGCACGCGGGTGGGAGCGCCTGCACGAGTTGTCGGCAACCGAACTGTGGGAAACACGTAATGCGTTGCGCGGCAAGTTGGTCGACGAAGTTCGTCGTCGCGTCCGAGCGTCCTGGCTCGAACGCGGCGCGACCGAGGCCGAACTCGGCTGGACCACTGGAGTATTCGATCCCAACGTCTTGACAGTCGGATTCGCGAGGCGCGTTCCGACGTACAAGCGGTTGACGCTGATGCTGCGTGATCCCGAGCGTCTGCGTGCGATGTTGCTCGACGAGAAACGTCCGGTGCAGTTGGTGGTGGCCGGCAAGTCGCACCCCGCCGACGACGGCGGTAAGGCACTCATCCAGCAGGTCGTGCGGTTCGCCGACGAAGCGGATGTGCGTCACCGCATCGTCTTCCTGCCTGATTACGACATGTCGATGGCCCGCTACCTGTACTGGGGCTGCGACGTGTGGCTCAACAACCCGCTTCGCCCCCTCGAGGCGTGCGGTACTTCCGGCATGAAATCCGCGCTCAACGGCGGCCTCAACCTCTCCATTCGCGACGGATGGTGGGACGAGATGTACGACGGCGAGAACGGGTGGGCCATTCCGACGGCCGACGGTGTTCTCGACGACGTGCGGCGTGACGATCTGGAAGCCAGCGCCCTCTACGAACTTCTCGAGCACGCGGTACTGCCGACGTTCTACGACCGTGATGCAGCCGATCTGCCGACGCGCTGGGTCGAGAGGGTTCGCCACACTCTCGAGAATCTGGGCCCGAAGGTGTTGGCATCACGCATGGTTCGTGACTACGCCGTCGACTACTACGCCCCTTCGGCGGAATCAGCTCGAGCGGTAGTGGCGGACGATTTTGCCGGCGCGCGTGAGGTGGCCGAGTTCCGTCGTCGCATCGAATCGCAGTGGCCGTCCGTCGCCGTCGAGCAGGTGGACGGTTCCGGACTGCCGGACACTCCGGAGATCGGTGCGACCATCTCGTTGAAGGCCAAGGTCCGTCTCGGCGGCTTGTCGGTCTCGGATGCCCAGGTACAGGCAGTCCTGGGACGCGTCAGCCCAGGCGAGGAGCTCACCGACGTGGTGACGTTCCCGATGACACACTTCGGCGCCGAGGACGGAACCGAGATCTTCGAAGCCGAGGTTGCGCTTCCGGTCTCCGGCTCCGTGGGATACACCGTGCGGGTGCTGCCGCATCACCGGTTGTTGGTCGATGCGTCCGAACTCGGGTTGGTGACCACTCCGAGCGTCTGACGTATTGCATTCTGCCCCGGTCCGTTCGGTCGGTACCGGGGCAGAATTGTGCCCGCGTGAGAACTGGGTCAGCGACGTGAGTCGCGGATGCGGGCGAGCGCCTTGCGGACGACTTCGGGGTTGGTCGTCTCCCAGAACGGAGGCAGCGATGCGCGAAGGTAACCCGCGTATCTCGCCGTGGCCAGACGCGGATCGAGCACGGCCACCACGCCCTTGTCGTCGGTGCTACGAAGCAGACGGCCGACGCCCTGTGCCAGGAGCAGCGCCGCGTGATTGGCCGAGACGCTGAGAAAGCCGTTACCGCCATGGGATTCGATAGCCTGCTGGCGAGCCATCAACAGCGGGTCGTCCGGGCGCGGGAACGGAATCCGGTCCAAGATGACGAGGCTCAGTGACGGACCCGGAACATCGACGCCCTGCCACAGGGACAACGTGCCGAACAGTGACGTGGGTTCGTCCTTGGCGAAGGCCTTGACGAGGGTGCCGGTGGCGTCGTCGCCCTGGCACAGGATGGGGGTATCGAGGCGTTCACGCATCGCCTCCGAGGCGGCTTTGGCGGCGCGCATCGACGAGAACAGGCCGAGGGCGCGTCCGCCCGCAGCCTCGACGAGTTCGGCGATCTCGTCGAGATAGACCGGGGAGAGGCCGTCGCGGCCGGGCGTAGGGAGGTGGCGGGCAATGTAGATGATGCCGGCCTTTGCATGGTCGAAGGGCGACCCGACGTCGAGTGAGTTCCAGCGGAAAGCCGAAGCGTCAGAAGGTGCTTCGGTGCCGATGGCGGTACCCGAGTCGGGGCGCGCGGACGATTCCGCAGGAAGACCCCAGTTGACGGCGAGACCGTCGAACGATCCGCCGACGGTCAGTGTCGCGGAAGTGAGAACGACGGTGGATTCGGCGAACAGTCGCGAGCGCAGCAATCCGCCGACGGAGAGCGGAGCCATCCGGACGGAGCGCCGCACCGATCCGCGGAACTCGTCCGAGGACAGCCAGACGACGTCCTTGCGCTTGGCCGGGTCGGGTTCGTCGAAAGCGGTGAGAATACGCACGGCACTGTCGTGGACGTCGTCGACGGACGAGAGTGCGGCGTTGCGGGCCGCAGCGGCTTCGGGGTCTGCGGCTGCCATGCCCGGTTTGGCCGGACCGATAGCGGTGCGCAGCGACCAGGCCGCGTCGCGGATCGCAGCCAGTGCGGGTGCCGCCCCGTCCGGGAGGCCTTCCCAGCGACCTGGGCGCAATTCCTCGAGGAGTCCAGCCCACCCCTCGCCGGCAGCTTCGAGGCGATCGGCATCCTGTTCTTCGGCGATCTTGCCGCAACGCCGGGCCGCGGCACTGATCGAGGCGGCAGTGAGATCGGCCGTGGCGACGCCGGTGACGCGGTCGACCAACTCGTGGGCCTCGTCGATCACCACGACGTCGTGGTCAGGCAGGATCTGGATGCCGGTGATGGCGTCGATCGCGAGCAGTGCGTGGTTGGTGACCACTACGTCGGCCTTCGACGCCTCGACTCGGGCGCGCTCGGCGAAGCAGTCCTCACCGACCGGGCACTGGTTCTTACCGATGCATTCGCGGGAGGTGACACTGACCTGCCGCCACGCCTGATCGGATACGCCCGGCACCAATTCGTCCCGATCACCTGTTTCGGTGTCGGAGGACCATTCGGTGAGGCGGACGACCTCCCGGCCGAGACGCGAGACCGTGAACGGATCGAACAACTCGTCCTCGGGTGGCTGTTCGGACGCGCCGGTGTGGATCTTGTTCATGCACAGGTAGTTGTTGCGGCCCTTGAGGATTGCAAACTCGGCGCGTCGGCCGAGTGGCTTCTTCAGTGCATCGGCGAGCCGTGGCAGATCTCGATCGACGAGCTGGCGCTGAAGCGCGATGGTGGCGGTGGACACGACCACGGTGCGCCCAGACTCGACCGCATGGCGCAGGCTCGGAACGAGGTAGGCGAGCGACTTACCGGTACCGGTGCCGGCCTGGACGGCCAGATGCTCGCCGGTGTCGATCGAGTGCGCCACGGCGGACGCCATCGTCAGCTGACTGGTTCGTTCGGCACCGCCGAGCGACCGCACCGCTGTCTGGAGCAGTTCGGGAACGTTCGGGAGTTGATCGGCCACCCACGAAGGTTAATGGATCCCTACGTCAGAAACGTCCACGGATGATTCCCGGGGTAGTTCCCCGGCATTCGAGTCTTCTTGCGACGAGGCCTCGTCTCGCCCGATCAGCTGCACTCCCGCCTCCCGCATCTGCACCAATGCCGACTCGATCGTGGCGGTCGACACACCAGCGGTGAAGGGGAGAAGGACAGTCGTGGCGAACCCCGCGCGCGCGGCATCGACGGCCGTGGCCTTGACACAGTGATCCGTGGCAATTCCGATCACGTCGACGTCGGTGATCTCGTGGGCGCGGAGCCAGTCCTCGAGCGTCGTTCCGTCCTCGGCTGCTCCTTCGAAACCGGAGTAGGCCGCGCTGTAGGCGCCCTTGGAGAAGATCGCCGACCCGGCGACGGAAGCGTCGAACGCCGGATGGAACTCGGCGCCGGCTGTCCCGACGACGCAGTGAACCGGCCAGCTGTCGATGAAGTCGGGATTCTCGGAGAAGTGCGCCCCAGGGTCGATGTGGAAATCGCGAGTCGCGACTACGGCGTCGTACTCGTGGGAGTTGACGAAATCGTTGACGGCTCCCGCAACCGCAGCACCGCCGTCGACTGCAAGAGCTCCACCTTCACAGAAATCGTTCTGAACGTCGACAATTATCAGTGCTTTTGCACTCACTGGTGCTCACCTCCGGTGAATCGAACGGGCACAGCCGAGTCTCCGCGCGAGAGCTTGAGGCCTTCCCACGGCAGGCTCACGAGCCCTGCCTTCAGAACCGCTCTGCTCTCTTCGAGCGTCGGCGCGCTGTCGACGACCTTGCCTTCGCGAACCAGCGGGATCAGCAGTTCGGTCGCTCCGTCCGCCTCGGAGACAGGTGACGGTGATCCGGCGGGGTAGATGACTTCTTCGACGATCGTGCCGGTCGGACGCACTACGCGCAGTGCCTTCTTTGCGCCGCCGCGAGATGCCTTGTTGGTGCTTCTCTTCTCGACCGCGATTCCGTCGACCTCGACAAGTTTGTAGACCATGCCGGCGGTGGGGGCGCCAGATCCGGTGACCAGGGAAGTGCCGACGCCGTACGAGTCGACGGGTTCGGCGCGCAGAGCCGCGATCGCGTACTCGTCCAGGTCGCCTGAGACGACGATGCGTGTCTTGGTAGCACCGAGATCGTCGAGTTGTTGGCGTACCTGACGAGCAAGAACGCCGAGATCACCGGAGTCGATGCGAACTCCACCCAGTTCGGGACCGGCAACGGCGACAGCCGTTTTCACGCCCTCGGTGATGTCATAGGTGTCGACCAACAAGGTGGTGGATACGCCCAGAGCGGCGACCTGACCGCGGAATGCCGCTGCCTCGTCCGGACCGTCTTCGGTGGTGTGCAGGAGCGTGAAGGCGTGCGCGCTGGTACCTGCGCTGGGTACGTCGTGACGCCGCGCAGCTTCGAGGTTGGAGGTGGCGTCGAAGCCGGCGAGATACGCGGCACGTGAAGCGGCGACGGCGGCCTGTTCGTGTGTACGACGCGAGCCCATCTCGATCATCCGTCGACCGCCCGCTGCGCTCACCATGCGGGCTGCGGCCGAAGCGATCGCGCTGTCGTGGTTGAGGATCGAGAGAATCAAGGTTTCGAGGATGACGCACTCGGCGAACGTTCCGCGGACCGAGAGGATCGGTGATCCGGGGAAGTAGAAATCTCCCTCGCGGTAGCCGTCGATGTCACCGGAGAATCGATAGTTGCGCAGCCACTCGACGGTCGTGTCGTCGAGAAATTTTGCAACGATCGCCAGTTCAGGTTCACCGAACCGGAACTGCTCGAGTGCGTCGAGAAGGCGCTCGGTACCGGCGACGACGCCGTAGCGACGGCCGTCTGGCAGCCGCCGTGCAAATACCTCGAAACTGCAGTTGCGGAAGGCAGATCCGTCGGCGAGAGCCGCCGAGAGCATGGTCAGTTCGTACTGATCGGTGAGCAGTGCGGTGCTGGCACCGGCGTCGCGGATGTCGGAAATTTGCGTAGGCACGCACACAACTCTATGCGCGAGACGACGTGGGTGGGTGTTGTCGCCTCTCGTCGCGCCGTACCCTGGATACATGGTTTTCGGCGGCGCGACCGTGTCCGGCACTTACTCGGCGAACGTAACGATGAGAGGCGCTACGGCTTCCTCTCCTCAAGCCACGCCCGAGCAGTCGGAGGCTGTTTCGACCATCGAAGCCGCAGATCGGCCCTGGGTGACCATCGTCTGGGACGACCCGGTCAATCTCATGCATTACGTGACTTACGTGTTCCAGAAGTTGTTCGGCTACAGCAAAGCCAAGGCCACCGACCTGATGATGCAGGTCCATTCGGAAGGCAAGGCCGTGGTCTCGAGCGGTTCGCGCGACAAGATGGAGGCCGATGTTCGTCGCCTCCACGCTGCCGGTCTCTGGGCCACGATGCAACGCGACGACACCTGAGAAAAGCACTTTTTCGACCGATTTGTTCGCCTAACTCGTAGACGGGAGTCCGACGCGTGCGGACGTGGAGTAGGAAGAGTTCACTCGGCGGAGTGAAGTTCAAGTCCGAGATGGACGGCCACGAGGCGGCGGTTCTGCGCTCGCTCGTGGAGTCGGTGACCGGGCTTCTCGACGAGCGTGCGTCTTCGGCGCCGCAAGACGAGCTCGCCGCGCTGACGGGCCTTCGTACCGGAAATTCGGAGACGCCCGACAATCCGGTATTGGCGCGTTTGCTGCCCGACTTCCAGCGCACCG
Source organism: Rhodococcus sp. OAS809 (assembly GCF_040546695.1). NCBI lineage: Bacteria > Bacillati > Actinomycetota > Actinomycetes > Mycobacteriales > Nocardiaceae > Rhodococcus > Rhodococcus sp. OAS809. The sequence goes on from NZ_JBEPOI010000002.1 coordinate 27,003, forward strand.
ATCCGGACAAGGTCGCTCCGGACAGTGACGATCTCGACGACGCCGGTGCCAATGTCAACGGCGCGCTGCGCAGTTTGCACGAGCCCGAGATCATCGATGCCAAGCGTGAGTCCGCTCGCATGTTGTTGGCTTCGCTTCCGGAGGCCGGCGGCAAGGTTGTTCTCACGCAGGAACAGGCCGATGCGTGGCTGTCCTCGCTCAACGACGTCCGTCTCGCGCTCGGAACCAATCTCGGCATCGACGCCGACACACCGGAGAGCCTCGAACCCGACGACCCGCGAGCCCCGCATCTCGACGTCTATCACTGGTTGACGTGGATGCAGGACTCCCTCGTCCAGGCGCTCATGCCATGACCACAACGCGGACCGGGCCCACTGATTCACTGACAGATGTCGCCGGCCTCGCCGTCGGTCATCACCACAAGCTCGACGAGGGAGCCACTCTCGGAAGCGGCGCAGCCACCGGCTGCACGGTCGTGCTCGCGTCGGCCGGTGTGGTCGCCGGAGTCGACGTCCGGGGCGGCGGTCCGGGTACCCGCGAGACCGATCTGCTCGACCCGAGCCATTCGGTCCAGCAGGTCAATGCCGTGCTGTTGACCGGCGGTAGTGCCTACGGACTTGCCGCGGCCGACGGAGTGATGCGCTGGCTCGAGGAACACGATCACGGGATCGCGATGGGCGCTCCCGGCCAGGTGGTACCGATCGTGCCCGGCGCCGTGATCTTCGATCTGCCGGTGGGGGACTGGACCGTTCGTCCGACCGGCGATTTCGGATTCCTCGCTGCCGACACTGCTTCGCGCGAATTCGCCACGGGCACGGTCGGCGCGGGGGTAGGTGCCAGAGCCGGAGCGCTCAAGGGTGGGGTGGGAACGGCCAGCGTCGTGATCGCCGACGGCCCCGCCGAGGGGACGACGGTCTCCGCCTTGATCGTGGCGAATCCGGTGGGTTCGGTCTTCGACCCCAGAACAGGCCTGCCGTGGGGCGTCGGCTCGGACGGCGCGGAGTCGTTCGGCCTCAGGCTCCCCGACGCGTCCGAACTCGCGTCGGCCAACGCCGTTGCAGCCAAGGGAACCGTCCTCAACACCACGATCGGTGTGGTCGCCACTGACGCCGCCTTGACGAAAGCCGGGTGCCGACGCGTCGCCGTCGCAGGTCATGACGGCCTGGCCCGAGCGATTCGGCCCGCACATTCGCCGCTCGACGGCGACACGATCTTTGCGCTCGCCACCGGTGATCACACTCCGAACTCGGAGATCACGGTTCCGGACGCTTTCCCGAACGAACTGCCGATACTCGACGCGGTGTGCGCGGCTTCGGCCCAGGTGGTCGAACGTGCGATCGTCACAGCGATTCTCGACGCCACGTCGGTAGCCGGAATCCCGAGCTACCGCGAACTCTTCCCGTCCGCATTTCTCTAAGCAGCACTCCTGGAATCGGCGGTAATCTCGAATTGAGCCTGGTCGCAAGTGACCGGATCAGAAGACCGGATCGACGGTGGAGGACGCACACGATGACGATGGATTTCAACAGTCCGGACTTCGGCACCCGGACGCCGGCACGGAAATCCGGTCCGCCCTCGGTGTGGAAGCAGTCGGCCGTGTTGGTGGGCGGCTTCGCGATCCTGCTCTACGTGATCGAGATCGTGGATGTCATCTCCGGTCAGAACGTCCAGAACGCCGGCGTCACCCCGCGCACGCTCGACGGCCTGTGGGGAATCCTGTTCGCCCCGGTGTTGCACGACGACTGGGGTCATCTGATCGCCAACACCATTCCGGTGCTGATCCTCGGATACCTCGTGCTGGTGTCGGGAATTGCGCGGGGACTCGCGGCGACCGGCATCATCTGGGTGATCGGCGGCGTCGGGACCTGGTTGTTCGCCGGCTCGAACTCGAATCACGTCGGTGCGTCCGTGCTGATCTTCGGCTGGGTCACCTACCTGCTGGTGCGCGGGTTCTTCACGCGGAGTTTCACACAGATCCTGATCGGCGTTGCCGTCTTCGTCGTGTACGGCGGAGTGCTGTGGGGCGTTCTGCCGAGCGATCCACGGGTTTCCTGGCAAGGGCATCTGTTCGGAGCGATCGGCGGCGTGGTTGCCGCCTGGGCGTTGACGTCGGGGGAGAGGGCCAAGCGCGCCGGGTCGGCGCCGGCCGTTCGACCACCGAGTTTCTGAACGGACGTGGGTCACACCCTCACTGCGGTGTGACTTCGACGCGCCAAAACCACCAAGAGCTTTTTCCCAGACGGGTAGACGTGGCAGCATGACCGGTATGCGCATGACCGTCCTGGGGTGTTCCGGCAGCGTCACGGGTCCGGATTCACCGGCTTCGGGATACCTGCTCACGGCACCGGGAACTCCGCCGCTCGTGATCGACTTCGGCCCGGGAGTTCTTGGGGCGTTGCAGCGATACGCCGATCCGGGCGAGGTGACGATCCTGCTTTCGCACCTTCATGCGGACCACTGTCTCGACATGCCCGGCCTGCTCGTCTGGCGTCGCTATCACCCCAACCCGCCGGTCGGCCGTGCTCTGGTTTACGGCCCCACCGACACCGCGTGCCGCATCGGAGTGTCCTCCGCCGAGTGCGCCGGCGAGATGGACGACATCTCCGACACCATCGACGTCCGGCTCTGGGCCGAGAACGAGCCGGTGACGTTCGGTGAACTGAGCGTCGTCGCCCGCCGTATGAATCATCCACCCGAGGCCTACGGTTTCCGGATCACCGGCGCCGACGGCCGCGTCCTCGTCTATACAGGCGACACCGGTATGTGCGACAACGTCGTCGAACTCGCGCGTGGTGCAGACGTGTTGCTCTCCGAAGCGTCGTGGACCGACAGTCCGGATCGCCCCGAGGGAGTTCACCTCTCCGGTAAGGAAGCCGGCCGTGTGGCTGCCCTCGCCGGCGTCAAGGAACTTCTCCTCACGCACATCCCGCCGTGGACATCGCGTGAAGACGTGATCGCCGAAGCGAAATCCGAATTCTCCGGACCGGTCCATGCCGTCTCCGCCGGAAGTGTCTACGACATCTGATTCCCCTCACATTCGGTGCAGCGCTCACCGGGCGACCGCTAGGCTCACGAAGGTGACTACACGAGAAGACGGTAGGGCGGACGACGAGCTCCGCACGGTCAAGATCACCCGCGGGTTCACCAGTCACCCGGCCGGATCCGTTCTGGTCGAGTTCGGGAACACTCGCGTCATGTGCACCGCCAGCGTCGAAGAGGGTGTACCCCGCTGGCGCAAGGGCTCCGGCTTGGGTTGGCTGACAGCCGAATACGCGATGCTTCCCGCCGCCACGCACACACGCAGTGGCCGCGAATCGGTCAAGGGCAAGGTCGGCGGCCGCACGCAGGAGATCAGTCGACTCATCGGCCGATCACTTCGAGCGTGCATCGATCTCGCGGCAATCGGTGAAAACACCATCGCCCTCGACTGTGATGTCCTCCAAGCCGACGGCGGTACCCGCACCGCGGCTGTGACGGGGGCATACGTGGCCCTGGTCGACGCCGTGACGTACCTGCGCGCCGCCGACCTGCTCTCCGACCCTCAGCCCATCTCGTGTGGCATAGCGGCCGTCAGCGTCGGCGTCGTGGACGGACGAGTGCGTCTCGACCTTCCGTACGAAGAGGATTCGCGTGCCGAGGTAGACATGAATGTCGTGGCCACCGATACCGGCACGCTGGTGGAAATTCAGGGAACCGGTGAGGGCGCCACCTTCCCACGCTCGACGCTGGACAAGCTGCTCGACTCCGCTCTGGCTGGTTGTGAGCAACTTTTCGAGATCCAGCGTCAAGCGTTGGCCGAGCCGTATCCCGGGGTGCTACCCGAACCGAAGAATCCGGAACCCAAGAAGAAGTTCGGTGCCTGAGCTGTGAGCGTACGAGTACTGGTTGCCAGCCGAAATGCCAAGAAGCTGAAGGAACTTCACCGGGTGCTCGACGCCGCTGGAGTGAACGGAATCGAACTGGTCGGGCTCGACGAGGTCCCGCCGTTCCCCGAAGCCCCCGAGACCGGAGCGACGTTCGAGGAGAATGCGCTCGCCAAAGCGCGTGACGGAGCAGCTGCAACCGGAATGCCTTGCATCGCAGACGATTCCGGTGTCGAGATCGACGCACTCAACGGTATGCCCGGTGTGCTGTCCGCGCGATGGTCGGGCACTCACGGAAACGACGGCGCCAACACGGCTCTGGTCCTGGCTCAGCTGGGAGACGTGCCGGACGAGCGTCGAGGCGCGGCATTCGTCTCCGCCTGTGCACTGGTGATCCCCGGCGGCGACGAGACCGTCGTGCGCGGCGAATGGCGCGGGGTGATCGGCCGCGAACCAGCCGGCGACGGCGGCTTCGGATACGACCCCATCTTCCGTCCGGACGGCGACACCCGCTCGGCCGCAGAACTCACCCCGGCCGAGAAGGATGCGGCGTCACATCGAGGGCGCGCGCTCGTACAGCTCGTTCCCGCGCTGGCGGCACTGGCCGGCTGAACCGAATCCGAAAAGTAGAGCCCTGAACGCGTCTGCGCTCAGGGCTCTACTTTTTGAAACTCTCAGAGCTGATAAGCCTGCTTCACCTGGGCGGTTCGCTTGTGCTCGAACACGAACGACAGGAACGGGATCGTGCCGGCGAGCGCGGTGGCAACCGTCGTACCGGGCTTCCACCGGGCCTTGATCGCCAAGTCGATCGTGAATACGAGATAGAGCATGTAGAACAGGCCGTGGATCTGGCCGATGTAGAACAACCACGACGGTGCGTCCGCCGAATTGTCGAGTATCAGGTACTTGTAGACCATCTCACCGGTCAGGAACAGCAGCCAGAGGCCGGTGATCCAGGCGAGAACGCGGTATCGGACCAGCGCCGACGCAACCTTCTTTTGCTTGTCTGCGTTGACTGCGGGGGTAGCGATGCTCGCTTCCGAACCGGTACTCACGTCGTGCTCCTATCGGACTCGCGAGCGGCGAGCTGCGCAAGGTAGTCGTTGTATTCCAGCATTTGGCGGGCTTCAGGGTCGTCGACGTCGAGGTTCACATCGTCGAACTCGGCCTGCGGGCGTTGCGGCAAGAGGTCGGCGGGGATCTCACGCGGCTCCGCGGCGGCTTCCTCGGCTTCGGCCTCTTCGGGGTCCACGTCTTCGAGCTGAACGAACTTGCGGTACGCGTACACGACAAACGCCGCGAACAGCGGCCACTGGAACGCGTACCCGAGATTCTGTCCCGAGCCTCCGACGGCTTCGAAGCGCTCCCACTGCCACCAGCCGAGCGCGAGGCAGCCGGCAGCTGACACGATGACCAGCAGAATCAGCGCAGGTCGGCGTTTAGTAGCGTTCTTGGACACACTAAGACGGTACCTGAGAGCTATAGTGCCTCGCCCTGCGATCTCCGACACGGTGTCGTAGAAGCCGTGCCACGGCGTGTCGTAGAAGCCGTGCCACGGCGTGTCGTAGAAGCCGTGCCACGGCGTGTCGTAGAAGCCGTGCCACGGCGTGTCGTAGAAGCCGTGCCACGGCGTGTCGTAGAAGCCGTGCCACGGCGTGTCGTAGAAGCCGTGCCACGGCGTGTCGTAGGGGCCGTCCCGCAGCACCTGTGCGCTATGCCCATCCTCACCCGCAACGCCAGGGCACTGAACACATTCTCCCGGCTGTGCTGCATCGATAACCTCGGGGCGTATCCGAAAGCAGGGGAGTGTTTCATGCACATCAGAGTGATTCGCCCGGTCATCGACACCACACTGACTCCGGCGGTGACAGACGAGGTGGAGCACTGGGCGGCGCCCGGCACGACGGTCGACGTCGTGTCACTGCTCTCTGGCACGGCGAGCATCGAGTCCGAGTACGACGAGGCACTTGCCGGTCCCGGGATAGTGCAGAGGGTCGAGGAAGCGGCTGCCGACGGCGTGGACGGTGTGTTCATCACATGTTTCGCCGATCCCGGAGTGCATGCCGCCCGAGAGATCATCGACGCTCCGGTGGTCGGCGGCTTCGAGCCGTCATTTCTGACAGCGATGAGTCTGGGCGATCGCGTCGGTGTCGTGACCATCCTGCCGAATGTCGTGCCGATGCTCCGATCGCTCACTCGGCGGTATGGGCTCGATGGTCGGCTGGGCAGTATTCGAGTCGTGGACATGCCGGTGCTGGGCCTCACCGATCGGGAGGAACTGGTCGATCGACTGGCCGCACAGGCGTCTACGGCAGTGGAGAACGGTGAGGCCGATTCCGTCGTTCTCGGTTGCACCGGCATGCTCGGTGTGACCGGCGCAGTCCGAGACAGGCTGCATGGCAAAGGGATTCATGTTCCGGTTGTGGATCCGACGGCGTCGGCGATCACGTGGTTGGAGAGCTCGGTCCGTCTGGGGCTGACGCCGAGCCGGACGACGTACATGACTCCACCGGTCAAGGATCGAAAGCGCTGACCTTGCTCACGAGAACCGAAAAAGCCCCGCCGGATCAGATCCGGCGGGGCTCTTCGTTGTGCGCGAGGGGGGACTTGAACCCCCACGTCCTGAGACACTGGAACCTAAATCCAGCGCGTCTGCCAATTCCGCCACTCGCGCGCGGAATTCAAAGGATACGCGAGTGGAATCGCTCGCGGGCACACCACCCTGGTCGGGATGCGCCCGGGCGCTCTCACGCCGTTGTGGCAAGTGGATCCGCTGCCGGCGGCGTAGCGGATCTCTCCGATCGGCGCGGTTGCTCAGCGGTGCGTTGATATCGCCACGCAGCGTGGGTGAGCGTTTGAACATCGACATCGAGATGTTCGGCAACCGCAACGAGCAACTCGGCTGCGTCGGTGCTCGACAACAATTTCTCGCTACTGCTTGCTTCGGTGGCGAACCGTGCAAGCAGGTCGATCGAAGTTACCGTCAACCTCCCGGACAGGAACATCAGTGTCTCGAAGGTCCTGGGGCCGAGCCCCGGAACGGAGACGACTGCCGAACGGAGGCTTTCGGTGTCCTCGACGTCGGCACTGGACCGGCAACCGGAATCGACGAGCGCCTTGGCCGCACGAGCCGCACCCTCGGCTTTGGTGAAGTAGTTGCCCGGCACGCGCTGGCGATTGCCGAGAATCGTTGCGAGCTCGTCGCCACGGTCGGTGAAGGCGGCGAGGGCGGGCAAGCTGTCGAGGCGATCGTCGGCGGCTACCGAGCGGTGTGTGCGCCAACGGTCGACGACGGCGCGGACTCCGGTCTTCGGTGTTCCGTAGGCGGCGCGCGACGAGAAGATCGCGTCGAGAAGGGCGGCTTCGGACTCGCGCGGCCATCCCTGATTCCAATGCGGCCACGCCTCGCGCGGAAGCTCGGCGCCGATGAATTCGGCCGCTCTGACTACGTCTGTGTCTTTCATGATTTCTCCCCCCGAGAAGTTGTCCGGTGTGGACGCGCTGAACGTAGCGAGGGGGTCCGACAGATTGTGGCCCGGAACGCACGGGATCGACCGTCCGTCAAGGAGGTCACGAATTGGTAACAATAAATATGAGGGGTTCCTCAGGTTTCTGAAAATCCCGGTAACAGTCCCAGGCAGGGCGTTCGCGACCTACTCGCGAGTCACTTTCTCGAAGTCTCGTGAGGAAGATCACGGCCCCGAAAGTCCAGATTTCCAGGGTGCCGACAAACGTGAGGAAATCCTCATGATTCTGTGTAAACCTTGTCTTGCACGAACGCCCTGACTCCGTCGATTCTCTCGACGAATTCGCGAGCACTTCAGCCGGGCAGCACACCGCAAATCCCACCTCGCCGCAGAGGTGACCAGGAGAGGACGTACGCGTGACGATCGATGACACGACACCTACAGGAAACGGACGCGACTCGAAGGGTGGACGCCGTTTCGGCGTCGATGGGGGACAGTCCCGCACGACCAGCAAAGGTGCCCTCGTCGATTCGCTGAACAACGGCGTTTCCTACGCAATCGCTTTCGGTGGACAGGGCGCTCCCTGGCTCACCTCGCTCGAGGAGCTCAGCCGTGACAACGGACTGGAGCCCGTTCTGACCGATCTGGTCAACGACGCAGCAGCACGCCTCGCGCCCGTCGCACAGGATCTCCTCGTGGTTCGCCCGGTCGGATTCGATCCGATCGCGTGGATGCTCGAAGCCGAGATCGTCGACGAAGAAGAAGGTGAGAAGTCGGCCGGGCCTTCCGCTGCCGCGCTTACCGCAGCTCCGGTGTCACTCCCCGGCGTCTTCCTCACGCAGCTTGCGGCGTTGCGTGCACTCTCCGCTCAGGGCCTGGATGTAGCCGGTAACCCGCCGGCTGCCGTCATCGGCCACTCGCAGGGCCTTCTGGCCACGGCTGCCGTAGCCGCGCAGGGCAACGACGACGGTGAACTCCTCGCCGTCGCACAGCTCGTCGGTGCTGCTGCCAGCTTGGTCGGCCGTCGCCGCGGCGTCATCGCCGGCGCCTCCGCGAAGCCGATGGTTGCGGTCTCGGGCGTCGATCCCGAGCGTCTCGCCGCCATCGTCGCCGAGCTTGCCGAGGGTGTGGCGCCTGAGCGCGCGGCTGTCCTCGCCATCCGCAACGGCCGTCGCCGCGTCGTTCTCGCCGGGCCGCCCGCTCAGCTGGCACGCGTGCAAGAGCGTTGTGAACAGATCGAAGCCGAGGAAGCCCGCGAGCGTGAGGGTAAGAAGCGTGGCGGTTCCGTCTTCGCGCCGTCCTTCGATCCGCTCGACACCGAAATCGGCTTCCATCACCCCGCATTGACCGAGGCCGTCGAACTCGTCGGCAGCTGGGCGACCCGTTGCGGTCTCGACGCGGACCGTGCGCGTGAACTTGCACAGGGTGTCCTCGTCGATCCGGTCGACTGGGTCGAGGCTGTCGACGGCGCAATCTCCGCCGGCGCCAAGTGGATTCTCGATCTCGGACCCAGCGATCAGCTGACCCGTATGACGTCCTCTTCGCTGCGTGGACAGGGCATCGGCATCATTGCCGCAGCCACCCGCGGCGGACACCGCAATCTGCTCACCCCCGGTGCAGCACCTGAGGTCTCACGTTCGTGGTCCGAGTTCGCGCCGAAGCCCGTTGCGCTTCCCGGCGGCCGTATCGGCGTCGAGACCGCGTTCACGAAGCTGACCGGTCGTTCACCCATCCTGCTCGCAGGTATGACGCCGACGACGGTCGACGCCAAGATCGTTGCCGCGGCAGCCAATGCCGGTCACTGGGCCGAGCTTGCCGGTGGCGGGCAGGTCACCGAAGAAATCTTCGAAGACCGTGTCGCAGAGCTGAAGATGCTGCTCGAGCCGGGCCGCGCGGTCCAGTTCAACTCCCTGTTCCTCGACCCGTACCTGTGGAAGCTGCAGCTCGGTGGCAAGCGCCTCGTGCAGCGTGCCCGTACCGCCGGTGCTCCCATCGACGGCGTCATCGTCACCGCCGGTATCCCGGAACTCGAAGAGGCTGTTGCCCTCATCGACGAGTTGTCCGAGATCGGCATCACCAACATTGCATTCAAGCCCGGCACCGTGGCGCAGATCCGCTCCGTGATCCGCATCGCCAACGAGGTTCCGAATTTCCCGGTCATCGTCCACATCGAAGGCGGCCGCGCCGGCGGACACCACTCGTGGGAAGACCTCGACGACCTGCTCCTCGACACGTACGCCGAGCTGCGTACACGTCCGAACCTGGTCATCTGCGTCGGTGGCGGCATCGGAACACCCGAGCGCGCAGCTGATTACCTGACCGGTCGCTGGTCCGCCGCAGCCGGTTTCCCGGCCATGCCCGTCGACGGCATCCTGGTCGGCACCGCAGCCATGGCGACTCTCGAGGCCACCACCTCTCCCGAGGTCAAGCAGCTCCTCGTCGACACACCCGGTACGCCGGACTGGGTCGGTGCAGGTACCGCTGAAGGCGGAATGGCCTCCGGCCGTAGCCAGCTCGGTGCCGACATCCACGAGATCGACAACGCGGCTTCGCGTACCGGGCGCCTCCTCGACGAGGTTGCCGGCGATTCCGAGGCAGTGGCCGAGCGCCGCGACGAGATCATCGCCGCCCTCGACGTCACCGCAAAGCCGTACTTCGGCGACGTCGAGACCATGACGTACGCACAGTGGCTGCGCCGCTACCTCGAGCTGACCGTCGGCATCGACGCGGCGAAGGAATTCGACTGCGGCGCCGATCTTCAGGACGCCATCGTCGAGGCGACGTCGAGCCCGTGGCTCGACATCACCTGGCGTGCTCGCTTCGGCGAGATGCTCCAGCGCACCGAGGCGCGTCTGCACCCGGTCGACCGCGGCCCGATCCCCACACTGTTCGCTGACGCCGAGACCCTCGAGCGCCCCGAGGCTGCAATCTGCGCACTGCAGGCGTCGTACCCGGACTACTCGACGACCGTTCTGCATCCCGCAGACGTCTCGTTCTTCATCTCGCTGTGCAAGACGCCGGGCAAGCCGGTCAACTTCGTTCCCGTCGTCGACGGTGACGTGCGTCGTTGGTGGCGCAGCGACTCCCTGTGGCAGGCACACGATCCCCGCTACACCGCCGATCAGGTTTGCGTCATCCCCGGCACCGTTGCCGTCGCCGGCATCACCCGTGTCGACGAGCCGGTCGGTGACCTGCTCGATCGCTTCGAGAAGGCTACCTACGACGAATTGGTTGCTGCCGGAACCACTCCGGTGGCACTCGCGAGCCGTCGCCACCAGGATTCCGCACCCGGACTTCTCGACGCCGTTCTCTCGGCTCCTGACCTCCAGTGGGCCGGCCGCCTGACCCAGAACCCCGTCCGTCGTCTCGGCGACCTCGACGAGTGGAGTGCGGAGTCTGCCGACAAGGCAGTTCACGGCACCACCGGTTCCAGTCTGACCGTCGTCGATTCCTCGCACGTGCTGCTTTCGGTTCCGTTGGTGGCAGGCAAGTCCGTCGACATCACGATCACGATCCCCGAGTCCGTCGTCGACGGCGGCGCTCCGGTTGTCACCGAAGCCGACGCCGAAGGTGCGATGTCCGCGCTGCTGGCAGTTGCTGCCGGACAGGAACTTCCGACAGTCAAGAACGGCAAGGCCCGCCTCAACGTCGCGTGGGTTCCCGATCGAATCGCCGATCACGCCGGTGTCACCGGTTCTGGTCTGCCCGCCACGCTCAGTGTCAGCGGCAAGGCTGTTCCGGACGTCGTCGTCGGAGCATGCTGGCCCGCCGTCTTCGCCGTCCTCGGCGCAGCCAAGCTGGACAGTCTTTCCGTTATCGAAGGCATGCTCGACCTGGTCCACCTCGACCACACCGTCCACTTCGTCGGTGAACTTCCCTCCGAGACAAGCATTCTCGTGGTCAATGCCGAGGTCGCCTCGGTTCTCGACACCGACCTCGGTCGTGTCGTCGAGGTCAAGGTCGAGGTCGGTGCCATGCTCGGCGAGGGCCTCGACGCCCCCGCAGTCGTCACCATGACCGAGCGTTTCGCGATCCGCGGACGCACCGGTGCAGGCGAACTCGCCGACCCGGCTCGCGCCGGTGGATCGATCAGCGATGCGGCTGTCGACACCTCGCGTCGTCGTCGCCGTGACGCGAAGATCCTCGCTCCGGTCAGCATGGGCGCCTTCGCTCAGGTTTCCGGTGACCACAACCCGATTCACACCTCCGACAACGCCGCTCTGCTGGCCGGCCTCGGAACCCCGATCGTGCACGGCATGTGGCTCTCCGCCGCAGCGCAGCAGGTAGTCACCGCAGTCGACCCGGCCGAGACCCGCGTCCCGCCGCGCCGCCTGACCGCCTGGACCGCTCGCTTCCTCGGGATGGTTCGACCCGGCGCCGAGATCGACGTCCGTGTCGATCGTGTCGGTATCGACCAGGGCGCGGAAATCGTCGAGGTCGGCTGCCGCATCGACGGTGAACTGGTCATGGTCGCCACCGGCCGCACCGCCGCGCCGAAGACCGTCTACGCCTTCCCCGGCCAGGGCATTCAGCGCCCGGGCATGGGCCTCGACGCTCGCGCACGCTCCAAGGCCGCCCGCGACGTCTGGGAGCGCGCGGACAAGCACACTCGTAAGGCACTCGGATTCTCGATTCTCGCTGTCGTGCGCGACAACCCGGTGACCGTCAAGGCCCGTGGTGTCGAGCACAGGCATCCCGACGGTGTCCTGCACCTGACCCAGTTCACCCAGGTCGCCATGGCCGTTCTCGGTGTTGCCCAGGTTGCCGAGCTGCGCGAGTCCGGAACCTTCATCGAGGATTCGCTTCTGGCCGGTCACTCGGTCGGTGAGTACAACGCACTCGCCGCTGTCGCCGAGGTCTTCCCGCTCGAAGCGCTTCTCGAGGTCGTCTTCCAGCGTGGCTCGGCCATGCACCAGCTCGTTCCCCGCGACGAAGCCGGACGCTCCGACTACCGCATGGCCGCTATCCGCCCGTCGCAGATCGGTGTTTCCGACGACGACGTGCAGGGCTTCGTCGCCGGTGTCGCCGAGTCTTCCGGTGAGTTCCTCGAAATCGTCAACCTGAACCTGCGCGGCAGCCAGTACGCCATTGCCGGCTCGGTAGCCGGTCTCGACGCACTCGAGGTCGAAATCGACCGTCGCCGAGCAGAATTCGGTGGCAAGCGGGCATACATCCAGGTTCCCGGCATCGACGTGCCGTTCCACTCCACCGTCCTTCGCGGTGGCGTGGCGGACTTCCGTGTGTGCCTGCAGGACTTGCTCCCGCACGACATCGATCCGGACATCCTGATCGGCCGCTACATCCCGAACCTGGTTCCGAAGCCGTTCTCGCTGCGTCGTGACTTCGTTCAGGAAATCGCCGACCTGGTGCCGTCCGAGCCGCTGCAGGAAGTCCTCGCAGACTTCGACAGCTACGCAACGCGCACTCACGAGTTGTCCCGCATCATCCTGATCGAGCTGCTGGCTTGGCAGTTCGCCAGCCCGGTCCGTTGGATCGAGACGCAGGACCTGCTCTTCGGTGACGAGTCCGAAGGAGGGCTCGGGGTCGAACGCTTCGTCGAGATCGGTCTCGGCGCTGCCCCCACCGTCGCGAACCTCGCGTCGCAGACCCTCAAGCTGCCGGGCCGCTTCGGCTACCCGGTCGAGGTTCTCAACGTCGAGCGCGAAGCTGCGATCGTCTACGGCACCGACGTCGACCCCGCTGTCGATGACGACGACGAGATCGAAGCGCCTGCCGCGCAGGCTGCTCCGGCCGCCGCGGCCGCTGCTCCGGTTGCCGCTGCCGCGCCGGCTGCACCTTCGGGTGGACCGCGTCCGGACGACCTCACCTTCAAGGCGCCCGACGCCACGAAGGTCCTGATCAGCCTGTGGACCAAGCTCCGTCCCGATCAGGTCGGCCCCGCGGACACGATCGAGGCACTGTGCGACGGCGTTTCCTCGCGTCGCAACCAGCTTCTGGTCGACCTCGGCTCCGAGCTCTCCCTCGGTGCCATCGACGGGGCCGCAGACGCCGACATGGGCTCCCTGGGGGCAACCGTCGACAAGCTCGCCCGTACGTACAAGCCGTTCGGACCGGTGCTCTCCGATTCGATCAACGATCACCTGCGCAAGGTCTTCGGCCCCTCGGGCAAGCGTCCCGGCTACATCGCCGACCGCGTCAAGAAGGTCTGGGAACTGGGCGACGGCTGGGCACACCACGTCACCGCAGCAGTGGCTCTCGGTACCCGTGACGGCGCCAGCATCCGCGGCGGCGACCTCGGTGGCCTGAGCTCCGGCGCACTGGCCGACGCGGCAGCAGTGGACGCAGTCATCGACAGCGCAGTTGCCTCGGTCGGGTCTGCTCGTGGAGTCAGTGTCTCGTTGCCCGCTACCGGCGGCGGAAGCGGCGGAACCGTCGACGCAGCCGCTCTGGGTGAGTTCACCGAGAACATCACCGGTCGCAACGGCGTTCTGGCCTCGGCCGCACGCCTGGTGCTCGAGCAGCTCGGACTGAACGAAGAAACGGCAGTCGCGACGGTCGAGGACACCGAACTGGTCGACCTGGTCTCGGCTGAACTCGGCTCCGACTGGCCGCGTTTGGTTGCTCCGGCATTCGACGCGCAGAAGGCCGTTCTGCTCGACGACCGCTGGGCAAGTGCGCGTGAGGATCTCGCTCGCATTTGGCTCGGTGACACCGCGTTGTCGGTCGAGAACTTCATCGGTGCAGGCTCCACCGTCGCCGCACAGGCGAAGTGGTGGGCCACCCGTGCGAGCGACGAAGGCCGCACCGCACTCGCCGAGGTCTACACCCGCATCGCTGATGCGGCTGCTGCGGCAGAATCCGACGCACCCGAGTGGGCAGGCGAGGTCGCAGTAGTGACGGGCGCCAGCAAGGGTTCCATCGCGGCAGCGGTCACGGGCAAGCTCCTTGCCGGTGGCGCAACGGTATTCGTGACCACCTCGCGACTCGACGGTCAGCGTCTCGGCTTCTACCGCGACCTGTACCGCGAGAATGCTCGCGCCGGTGCCGCCCTCTGGGTGGTTCCCGCGAACATGGCGTCGTACACCGACGTCGACGCACTGATCGACTGGATCGGCAACGAAGCCACCGAGAACGCAGGCGGCGCAAAGAAGCTCATCAAGCCGGCCATGACGCCGACGATGCTCTTCCCGTTCGCAGCTCCCCGTGTCGGCGGCGAACTCTCCGACGCCGGCGCTCGCGCCGAAATGGAAATGCGCGTGCTGCTCTGGTCGGTGGAGCGCCTCATCGGCGGTCTGTCGAAGATCGGTTACGACAGCGACGTCGACACGCACCTGCACGTGGTGCTGCCCGGTTCGCCGAACCGCGGAACGTTCGGCGGCGACGGTGCATACGGTGAGGCCAAGGCTTCGCTGATCGCCGTGGTCAACCGCTGGAAGGCCGAGCGCAACTGGGCCGAGCGGGTCACGTTGGCACATGCGGTCATCGGTTGGGTTCGCGGAACCGGACTCATGGGTCACAACGATCCGATCGTCGACGCAGTCGAAGCTGCGGGCGTCCGCACCTGGTCCACCCAGGAGATGGCGACCCAACTGCTGAAGACGGCAACCCGCGAGTCGCGGCGCGCTGCAGCCGAGGCCCCGCTCGAGGTCGACCTGACCGGCGGACTGTCCGAGGCCAACCTGGATCTGGGTGCTTTGGCCAAGGAAGCTGCCGAGGTTGCCGAGATCGCCGAAGCTGTCGACGAAGCAGTGGACGAGTCCAGCATCCTGGCGCTGCCCGCGCCGGCTCGCATCGACGACTCGGTCAAGGCTCCGAGCTGGCCCGAACTGGACGTCACCCCCGCGGACCTCGTGGTCATCGTGGGTGCCGGAGAGCTCGGACCCTACGGTTCCTCGCGTACCCGCTTCGAGATGGAGGTCGACGAGCAGCTCTCTGCCGCAGGCGTTCTCGAATTGGCGTGGAACACCGGACTCATCGTCTGGGAGAACGACCCCAAGCCGGGCTGGTACGACGTCGAATCCGGTGACCTGGTACCCGAGGCGGAAATCGCCGACAAGTACCACGACGCAGTCGTCGAGCGTTGCGGCATCCGTCGTTACGTCGACGAGGGCGCGATGATCGACAACACCGCTCCGCTGCTCACCTCCGTGTTCCTGGACAAGGATCTGAGCTTCGTGGTCGGCAGTGAGGCAGAGGCTCAGGCCTTCGTCGAATCCGATCCGGAGAACACGACGTCGACGGTTTCCGCCGAGTCCGGCGACTGGACGGTCACCCGCCGCGCAGGCACCGAGATCCGCGTCCCGCGCAAGATGAAGCTGACTCGTAGTGTGGGCGGTCAGATTCCGACCAACTTCGACGTCACCAAGTGGGGCATCCCCGCCGACATGGCAGATTCGGTCGACCGCGTCGGCCTCTGGAACATCGTCGCAACGGTGGACGCCTTCCTCACCGGCGGCTTCACTCCGAGCGAACTGCTCCGCTGGGTACACCCGAGCCTGGTCGCCAACACGCAGGGCACCGGCATGGGCGGCATGACCTCCATGAGGAGCCTGTACATCGACACGCTGCTCGGCGAGAACCGTCCGAACGACATCCTGCAGGAAGCGCTGCCGAACGTCATTGCAGCGCACGTCGTTCAGTCGTACGTCGGCGGTTACGGCGCGATGGTTCATCCCGTCGCCGCCTGCGCCACGGCAGCGGTATCCGTCGAAGAAGGTGTCGACAAGATCCGACTCGGCAAGGCGCAGTTGGTTGTTGCCGGGGGGTTCGACGATCTGAGCACGGAAGGCATCATCGGCTTCGGCGACATGTCGGCCACTGCCAAGACCGAGGACATGCATGCCAAGGGCATCGAGGATCGCCGCTTCTCGCGGGCCAACGATCGTCGCCGCGGCGGATTCGTCGAGTCGGCTGGTGGCGGAACGATTCTCCTCGCTCGCGGTGACCTGGCACTCGAGATGGGTCTTCCCGTCCTCGGTGTGGTCGCCTGGGCCGGATCGTTCGCCGACGGTGTCCACACCTCGATCCCGGCACCGGGACTCGGAGCATTGGGTGCCGGACGTGGGGGAGCGGATTCGCAGCTCGCACTCTCGCTCAACGCACTCGGCGTGAGCGCCGACGACATCGCCGTGATCTCCAAGCACGACACCTCCACTGCCGCCAACGATCCCAACGAGGCAGAGCTGCACGAGCGCCTCGCCGGGGCATTGGGACGCAGTGAAGGCGCGCCGATGTTCGTGGTCTCGCAGAAGAGCCTGACCGGTCACGCCAAGGGTGGTGCCGCAGCCTTCCAGCTGATCGGGCTCTGCCAGGTACTGAGCCAGGGCATCGTCCCGCCGAACCGCAGCCTCGACTGCGTCGACGACAAGATGGCCGAATTCGAGCACCTCGTGTGGGCACGTCAGCCGCTCAAGTTCGGTGAGCATCTTCCGCTGCGCGCGGGCCTGCTGACCAGCCTCGGCTTCGGTCACGTCTCCGGACTGATCGCAGTCGTGCACCCGCAGGCATTCGTCGAGTCGGTTCCGGCCGACAAGCGTGACGCCTATGTTGCTGCGGCCCAGCAGCGGACGATCGACGGTCAGCGTCGCCTCGCGAAGGCGATGTGCGGTGGCGACAGCCTCTACGAGCGCCCGGCGGATCGTCGCCTCGGTGCCGACGGAACGCCGGCCAAGGCGTCGCGTCAGCTCGAAGCGGACATGCTGCTGAGCGAGGACGCACGACTCGGCGCAGACCAGGTGTACCGCTCGAATCTGCCCGGCTGCAAGTAGTAGTCACGGTATGGGAGTTCTGGGTATCGGTTTCGACCTCGTGACGGTGTCGGAGTTCGCCGAGCAATTGAACAGGCCGGGAACGGCAATGCTCGACAACTTCACACCGGGCGAGCGTCGAGACGCCGCTACCCGGAGCTCCGAACCGGCACGACATTTCGCCGCCCGGTGGGCTGCGAAGGAAGCAGTGATCAAGGCATGGTCAACTGCTCTCTTCGCCGGCCCACCGGTGCTGGGGGAAATGATCCACAATCAGATCGAGGTCGTCTCGGACGCCTGGGGGCGCCCCGGCATCCGGCTTCGCGGTGACGTGGCCAAACACCTGACCGGAGTGAAGATTCATATCTCGCTCACGCACGACGGGGACATGGCGGGCGCTTTCGCGGTCATCGAATCCGACCCGGAGTAGCGTTGCCGGACACGAAAGAGCCGGTCTCCCAAGGGGAGACCGGCTCTTTGTCGTTCGACTAGTCCTTCGTGCGGGATTCCTTCTCGGCGACGAGGAGATACGCGATCATCAACCTTTTCAGTTCGGCGACGGCGTCGGCATGCGACTGGCCGTCCTGAACCGAGAAATTGAGCATCGAATACACCACGTGGACAAGAACTTCCGCCATCATCAGGCGACGATCTCGCCGCGTACGAGGCGTCAACGGGCCGAGCATTTTCGCTACGGTCTCGGCGAACTGCTTTTCGTGAATGACTCCGGTTGCCCGCGTGGACGGCGTCGACTGCATCGCCAGCCAGACCTCGCGGCGCGACGGATCAGACGTCCACAGCCCGGCCATGTGATCGACGAAACTGTTCAGGAACCGCAACCAGTCGAGCGAGGGTACTTCGCCGCCGAACTGAGCAAGCTCGTGCTGGACCCCGACGAGGTCCTGGCGGTTCAATTCGCACACGATGACGTACTTGTTCGCGAAGAACTGGTAAAGCGTCCCAATCGGGACGTCAGCACGTGCCGCGACTTCTTCACAGGTGAACGATTCGAAACCGACATCGGTGAGGAGTTCCCGTGACGCAGCCAGGAGTGCGTCGAATTTACGCTGGCTGCGCTCTTGCGTCGGACGCTTGCGCGGCAGCAGTTCCTGCGGTTCTTCGAGGCTCTGGGGATTCTCCAGTGCTGGGTCGACTCGTCGCCGCGCGCGGTGACGAGTCGTGGGCTGCACGTCTTCCAGGCTATCGGTGTTTTCTGTCGAATTTGGGACTTGTGCATTATCCGGTGTCATCGGCCACCTACTTCGGCGGTCGTGATCGGTCGAAACGCACCGCGCAGGTGCGCGCACACGAGTCCCGATGCTGTTGCCACACCTCGATACTAGGTGACCAACTGTCCAGTAGCCGAAGAGGTTGCTGCGCGGTGTGGCGCAACGGCGATCCTGGCGCCTGCCTACGTCCGATTCGGGCAGACTGAGATTCTTCGGGCACACCGAGATTCGATGCCGAGGAGAGGGAGACGATGACGGAAGAACTGCGAACCGCGGTACGTGAACTCATGCCGCGTGCCCGTGAGGATCTGAGTGCACTTGTGGCGATGAAGTCCGTCGCCGATGCACGGCAGTACCCGCCGGAAGAATGCGCGGCCGCTGCGCATTGGGTCCTGGAGGCATTCCGGGCTCAGGGTTTCTCCGATATCGAGGCGATCGAGACCTCCGACGGTTCGGCCGCGGTTGTCGGGCGTCGACCAGGCCCGGGCGGTGCTCCGACCGTTCTGCTGTACTGCCACTACGACGTTCAGCCGCCCGGAAACGAAGAGCTCTGGGGCTCCCCGCCTTTCACGCTCACCGAGCGCGACGGACGGTGGTACGGACGGGGCGCTTCCGACTGCAAGGGCAACGTCGTCATGCATCTGACAGCTCTGCGAGCGCTCGCCGCAGCCGGTGTGGACCCGAGCGTCCACCTGACGCTCGTCGCCGAAGGATCCGAGGAGATGGGCACTGGCGGTCTCGAGGATCTGGTGCGAGAGCGGCCCGAACTTTTTGCAGCCGACATGATCCTGATCGCCGATACCGGCAACACCGAAGTCGGGGAGCCGACGATCACGACGTCATTGCGCGGGATCGCGAACGTTGTGGTCCACGTGTCGACGCTCGAGGGTGAGATTCACTCCGGTGTCTTCGGTGGACCGGCGCCCGATGCGATCACCGCGCTGGTGCACATACTCTCGACGCTGCACGACAGCGCCGGAAACACCACTGTCGAAGGCTTGACCAACGATCAGGAGTGGGCGGGTGTCAGTTATGACGGCGATCAGTTCCGCTCCGACGCCGGGGTGCTCGAAGGGGTGCAGTTGACTGGTTCCGGTTCGGTCGCCGAGCAGGTGTGGGCTCGTCCGGCGCTGACCATCCTGGGTATCGACTGCCCGCCGGTCGTGGGTTCGGCGGCGGCGATCACGCCCCGCGCGTCGGCGCGCCTGAATCTTCGTGTCCCGCCTGGCACGGATCCGGCGCAGGCACAGAAGTTGTTGACGGACCACCTCCGCGCGGCGGCGCCGTGGGGCGTCCACATCGAGGTCGTTCCGGAATCGACGGGATCGCCGTTCTCGTCCTCGACGGAGGGTGCAGGTTTCGCGCAGCTGAAGTCCGCGCTCACCGATGCCTACGGCCGCGAAGTCGGATTTGCCGGCCAAGGGGGATCGATACCGCTGTGCAGTGCACTGGCCGAGCAGTTCCCCGACGCGGAGATCGCGTTGATCGGCGTCGAGGAACCGCAATGCCGCATTCATGCGCCCGACGAAAGCGTCGACCCGTCGGAGATCGAGAATCTCGCTTTCGCGGAGGCTCTGTTCTTGAGCCGGTACGGGAGTTAGACCGACAGATCGCGTCGTAGCTTGGCGACGTGACCGGTGGCCCGGACGTTGTACTGGGCCACCTCGATCTTGCCTTCCTCGTCGACGAGGAACGTCGAGCGGATGACGCCCTGGACGGTCTTGCCGTACATCTTCTTCTCACCGAACGCGCCCCAGGCTTCGAGCGTCGCCTTCTCGGGATCGGAGAGCAGCGGGAAGGTCAACTCTTCGGTATCGCGGAACTTCGCGAGTTTTGCGGGCTTGTCCGGCGAGATTCCGATGACTTCGAGGCCGGCGCCGTTCAGCTCGGCGAGGCTGTCACGGAAGTCGCAGGCCTGCTTGGTGCACCCCGGGGTGCTGGCCGCCGGGTAGAAGTACACGATGACCTTGCGGCCGCGGTAATCGTGAAGGGAAACCTCGTTGCCATCGGCGTCTGGGAGCGTGAAATCCGGCGCGACGTCGCCGGCGGACAATCTACTGTTCTCGGTCACGGGAATCGAGGTTAGTCGAGAAATTGCGCGGCAGGTGGGCGCGAGGGCATTCTGCTCCTCTACGGTAGAGCGAAGTGTCGGCGCGCTGCGTCCGCACAGCAGACCCGCACACAGAGCAGCAGAACACAGACAAGTTGGAGGACACGTGCCCAGGGACACCGAGAGCATCGAACGCGAGATCGAGAAGGCGCGTAACCAGCTCGCGAGCACACTCGACGAACTGACGGTCCGCACCAACCCGAAGCGGCTGGTCGAGAACACCAAGAAGACGGTGCTCGCCAAGCTCAACGAGCCGGCAGTGAAGTACGCGCTGATCGCAGTCGGTTCAGTGGTGGGACTACTCGTGGTCCGGAAGATCATTCGCTGACCCGAGTTGTCGAAGACAGCACATGAAGAAGGCCCCCACCTGGTGAGGTGGGGGCCTTCTTGCAAGTGCGCCCACAGGGACTCGAACCCCGGACCCAGTGATTAAGAGTCACTTGCTCTACCAACTGAGCTATAGGCGCTCGCTCTTGCGAGACAGAACATTAGCCGACAGGCTCAGGAGTTTGCAAAACGCGTGTTCATCGTGGTGACGATGGTTACATCGCTTCCGGAATTCACGAGTGTGGAGGGTGCGAATCCGGCCAGCGGACGGTGCTTTCCAACTGCTGTGCGACGGCGAGAATCGTCGGTTCACCACCGCTGCGCCCGACCAGTTGGACGCTCAGGGGGAGTCCGCGTTCGGAGAACCCGGCGGGCACAGCGGCCGCCGGGTTGCCGCAGACATTCCAGATCGAACAGTAGGCGGCGATCGGCAACGCCTTGCGGACTGCTGACAGAAGGCCGGTTCCTTCGAGTTGTCCGATCGGGCGTGGCAGCGCGGGCGTGGTCGGCATCAGGACCAGGTCGAAGGTGTCGAAGACCTGGTTGACCGTCGCTGCGATTCGCTCACCTTTGCGGTAAGCGAATTTCCCGACGCGCGCGGGAGCGGCTATCCGGCCGATCGACGCGAGTGCTCGTGTGCGCTTCTCGAGTAACGCTGGATGATCGACGCGCAGTGCTTCGTCGCGGACGCCGCCGAGTACCTGCGGGAGAAACGCTGCAGTTGCGTCCGGGTACTCGGGATCGTGCTCTTCGACGTGATGTCCCAACGCGCTCAACATCTCTGCGATCGAATGCACCGCGGCAACGACCTCCCGGGACGGGCGGACGCCCCGGACCGGACTCCGGGTGGACACTGCAATGCGAAGCGGCCCGGGCGCCGACGCGGCTGACTCGGCAAAGCTGGTGCGGAGCGTTTCGGCTGTGTAGTCGTCGGTCCCGGTGGTACCGGTGATCACGTCGTACACGAGCGCGCTGTCCTCGACGGAACGAGTGAGGGGGCCGAGCGTGCCGAGTCCGCGCCAGAGGTTTCGGTTCGGCGCGGTGCTCACCCGACCGCGCTGCGGTTTGAGTCCGAACAACCCGCAGAACGCCGAAGGCAGTCGGATGGAACCGCCGCCGTCGCCACCGATTGCCGCTGCGACCATGCCTGACGCGACGGCCGACGCAGATCCTCCGCTCGATCCGCCCGTGGATACGCCGGTGTCCCAAGGGTTTCTGGTGTAGCCGTTTGCAGCAGTCTCCGTGAAGGGCCAGATGCCGAACTCGGGCATCGTCGTCTTGCCGACGATCACCGCGCCGGCCTCGCGCAACCGCCGGACGACCTCTGAATCGGCCGATGCGATGCGAGTTGCTGCCGCACCGCCGTACGTCGTCGGCGTTCCGGCGACGTCGTTCTCGTCTTTGATCGCGATCGGAACTCCGTGCAGTGGGCCCAGGCTGTGGCCGTCGGCCTGGCGCTGATCGAGACGTGTCGCTTCGTCGAGCGCTTCGTCTGCGAGAACTCGCACAAAAGCATTGAGCGTCGAATCGAGGCGTTCGATACGGCGAAGTGTGTTCTCGGTGAGCTCGCGGGCCGATATTTCTCCGGACCGGATCAGAGCGGCCTGACCCGCCACACCGGCAAATGCCAGCTCGCTGCCCGGTGTGGTTTCGCGCTCGGTCATCAATCCTCCAGGCCGTGGTTCCGATAACTGTGAAGTCTATTCACCACAACCTGTTCACCACGACACAAAGAAAAATCCCCACCTTCCGAAGAAGGTGGGGACCTTTGCAAGTGCGCCCACAGGGACTCGAACCCCGGACCCAGTGATTAAGAGTCACTTGCTCTACCAACTGAGCTATAGGCGCTCGCTCTTGCGAGACAGAACATTAGCCGAATCGCCGGTTCGGGAGCAAATCGCCAGGTGGAGGCGTCACCGCTGTAGTCCGATCGGAGGAAATCAGCTGAAAGCGGTAACAAAACGGACGGTTCGGAGCGATTGATACTTGAACGTTACTGACGGCGTGGCCTTTCATGACCGTTGGTAACGAGCGCGCCTGGCATCATTGGTGCAGCGCAGTCATACCGCAAGTCCCACTTGCCTTCCGGTAAGTGGGATTCGCATGTGACGCGGAAGTTAGTCGGAGAAATTGTGAAGCGGAGTCGAACGATGAGTCGTCAAAGGTGGGGTCTGTCCGTGCGCGGGGGGAACGGTCGAGCGTCGAAGGGCGCGGCGATGATCGCGGCGTCTCTCGGTGCTCTCGTTCTGATGACCGCGTGCACGTCGGGCGGCAAGGACGTCAGTACCGAAGGGTCGGCGCCGATCGATTCCAATCCGCTCACCGAACTCATCAAGCCGAAGCTCACCTCGACCGCTGTCGACGGCGCTGTCGGCTTCTCGCCGGGCGACCCGGTCAAGATCAACGTCGCTGACGGCGCTCTGTCCGACGTGACGATGGTCAATCAGGACGGCAAGGCAGTTGCCGGCGCGATTGCTGCCGACGGTGCGTCGTGGACCACCACCGAGCCACTCGGCTACAACCGCAAGTACAAAATCGAGGCCCGCGCATTCGGATTGGGTGGCGCAAGTACGACGGTCACGTCCTTCACCACCAGCGCACCCGGCAACGTCACCAAGCCGTATGTCTTGCCCAACGAGGGTGACGTGGTCGGCATCGGTCAGCCCATCGCGGTGCAGTTCGACGAGAACATCCCCGATCGCAAGGCTGCCGAAGCTGCGATCACCGTCACCACGACTCCGGCCGTCGAAGGTGCGTTCTACTGGGTCAACAATCGTGAGGTCCGTTGGCGTCCGGAGAACTACTGGGCACCGGGCACCAAGGTCGACGTGAGCGTCAACGTGTACGGGCGCAATCTCGGCAAGGGAGTCTTCGGGCAGGAAGACGCGAAGAGTTCCTTCACCATCGGTGATGCCGTCATCGCCACGGCGGACGACAACACCAAGCAGGTCACTTTCCAGGTCAACGGTGAGACCGTCATGACCATGCCCACCTCCATGGGCAAGGACAGCACTCCTACCGACAACGGCGTCTACATCATCGGTGACCGCTTCGCGAACATGATCATGGACTCGTCCACGTACGGCGTCCCGGTCACCTCGGCGCAGGGTTACAAGACCCCCGTCGACTGGGCGACCCGAATGTCCTACAGCGGTATCTTCTTCCACTCGGCGCCGTGGTCGGTCGGGCAGCAGGGCTACTCCAACACCAGTCACGGCTGCCTCAACCTGAGCCCGTCCAACGCCAAGTGGGTCTACGACAACACCAAGCGTGGGGACATCGTCGTCGTCAAGAACACCGTCGGCGGCACTCTCTCCGGCACCGACGGCCTCGGTGACTGGAACATCCCCTGGAGCGTCTGGAAGACCGGCAACGCGGACGTCTGAGTGCGTCCCTGAAGCCTTGAACGGCAGAATGCCCCCGACCGTCCGGTTGGGGGCATTCTGCATCTGCACACCTTTTGTGAGCGAAAGTGCCTCTCGGTCTATCTGAGGCGACGGGAGGTACGTTCGCTCGGTGTCAGCGTCGACCGAACGCGTCCACTCCGGTCATCTCAGCGGACAGTGCCCACAATCTGCGTGCGTCGGCGGGATCGGTAGCCCAAGGCTTCACGCCGCCGACGCTCATGTCATCAGTCTGCGCGACGTCCGCGATGTTGCAGTCCTGGAGATACGCGCCGGAGTGATCGGCGAGTATCGGTGCCGTCGCTGCCCACACCGTTGTAGCGGCGCCCTGGGAGGGAGTCTTGAACCCCGGCACGGCGTCGCCATTCGACGTCGTCCATCCGAGATCGTGTTTCTCCGATGCAGAGAAGTGACGTTGAAGGGGAGTGAGGATGCTCCCGGGATGGACGGAGAACGCACTGATACCGCGTGAAGCACCGGAGCTCGCCAGCTGTACAGCGAATAGAGCATTTGCAGTCTTGGCTTGACCGTACGCAAGCCAGCGGTCGTAACCGTTGCGGAAATGTATGTCATTCCAACGCACTCCCGACAGAAAATGTCCCGCCGACGAGACAGCGACTACGCGAGAACCGTTTGCGGGCATGGCTGGCACAAGCAGGTTCACCAGTACAAAGTGCCCGAGGTGATTGATCGCGAATTGTGATTCCCAGCCGGAGCCGACACGGAGTTCCGGGCAGGCCATGACCCCCGCATTGCAGATGATGATGTCCGGATTGATCCTGGATTCGAGAATCTCTCGCGCACACGATCTGACACTGCTCGGGTCCGACAGGTCGCACGCTCGCACTTCGATACCCGGAATGTCGGCCACCGCGCTCCGTGCCTGTTCTGGTCGGCGGGCAAGAACTACAACTCGCGCGCCGACCGAAGAAAGTGACTGCGAAACCTCATATCCGAGTCCGGAGTACCCGCCACTGACCAAAGCCGTAGTGCCGGCTAAATCTTGTCCGGCAAGTACGTCGTCGGCAGTGGAGACTCGGGAGTATCCGGTGCTGATTTTGCGCTGGATGGAATTCATGGCTGCGACCGTAAAATCTGGAGTGCACTCCAGGTCAAGGAAAGGTCGCCAGGCAATGCGCGAACTGTCAATCGGTGACGTCGCTGTCCAGACCGGAATCAGTATCGATTCCCTTCGATACTTCGAACGTGAGGAATTGCTCGTTCACGAGGTGGCGCGCTCGGCAGGTGGGCGTCGGGTCTACTCCGAAAGCGATGTCTCTTGGTTGAAGCTGTGCAATCGCTTCCGAGACTCGGGTATGCCGATCGCCACGATCCGCGAATTCGCCGCGCTCGTCAGGTCAGGTCCAGGAAACGAGAAGGAGCGGCTTTCACTTTTGCAGTCGCATGAGGAGTTGATTCGATCCAGGATCTCTGCGCTGCAGGACAACCTGACCGTCATCCACGACAAGGTTTCGGCGTACGAGCGACATGTTCGCGAGGGGACCGTCGCAGGTGTCTGGGAGCCGCAACCGTCGCCCGAGTGATCGACGGCTGGGGCTATTTGCGGCGAATTCCAGCTACCCCGATGTAAGCGAAAGTGGCTTTCGGTCTGTCTGAGGCGACGAGAGGTACGTTCGCTCGGCCCGGGCACGGGTTGCTCGGGAGCGCGCGATTTGTCGCGGTCGCCACCCCACCCGGCTGTGGAAGGGGAGATTGGGGCTGGCGCACAAACCAAAAGAACCCCCGAAAATGTCTTCCGACATTCTCGGGGGTTCCGCTTGGGTGAGCGACGGGACTCGAACCCGCGACAGCCAGGATCACAACCTGGTGCTCTACCAACTGAACTACGCCCACCATTGCCTCGGCCACCGGTTCGACCCGGCTGCTTTGACGAAAGAGATACTAGCGCGAAAGTCGGTCAGGAAGCCAATCGGCAGGTCAGGCGGGACCCAAGCCCTCTACGACGGCTGCAATCTCCGCGCTCGACGGTCCGGGCGCCGCGACGAATGCAGTGCCGCGGTAGTACTTGAGTTCGCGGATGGATTCCTTGATGTCGGCGAGTGCCCGGTGGGCGAGACCTTTTTCGGGCTGGCCGAAGTAGATTCGCGGGTACCAGCGGCGGGAGAGTTCTTTGATGGAGCTGACGTCGATCATCCGGTAGTGCAGGTATGTGTCCAGTGCCGTCATGTCCCGTGAGATGAATCCGCGGTCGGTGGCGATTGAATTGCCTGCCAAGGGAGCCGTACCGGCGACGGGAACGTGCTTGCGGATGTACGCGAGCACCTCTTTCTCCGCCTCGGCGAGGGTGACCGTCGACTTACGAACCTCTTCGGTCAGTCCCGACTTTGCGTGCATCTTCTTCACGACGTCGGGCATTGCAGCCAACGCGTCGTCGTCGGCGTGGATGACGATGTCCACACCTTCGCCCAAGATGTTCAAGTCGCTGTCGGTCACCAGAGCCGCAATCTCGATGAGTTTGTCCGACTCGAGTCGCAGCCCGGTCATTTCACAATCGATCCATACCAATTTGTCCTGCACCAGGAACACAGTAGTGCGCGCGGGCGCGGGATAAGGTCTGCGGTGGAAACTCGACGTGTGTAAGACGGCGTTCGGGTGATGACAAGAACTTCGCCGCATTGCAACGAGGAGGGCTTTTCGATGACCGTGGATCCGAAGGACGGAGCAGCGCCGCCGACGCCGGCGGAGAAGGCGAAAGCTGCCAAGGCTGCCGCTGCCGAAGCCGCTCGGATTGCAGCTGAAGCCGCTGCAGCAGCTGAGGAAGCCGAGAAGGAAGCGGCTGCCGCTGAGGCCGAAGCATCGGCCGGAGCCACCCCCGCTGCTCAGGTGCCCTCGGGTGCTGCCGCTGAAATCGCGGCGGGCTATTCATCCGAGGGGCGGGCACTCGAGCTCGGCTCGGTGGTTATCGACGGTGTGGCAGATCCCACCGCACGGGTGCGGATTCCGTTGGCGACGATCAACCGTCACGGTCTGATCGCCGGTGCGACGGGTACCGGCAAGACCAAGACGTTGCAGGGCATCGCCGAGCAGCTGTCCGCCGCGGGTGTGCCGGTTGTGATGGCCGACGTCAAGGGCGATCTCTCGGGTCTGTCGAAGGCGGGGGATCCAAGCGAGAAGATGAAGTCTCGCGCAGTCGAGACGGGCGACGATTCGTGGACTCCCGCTGGGATGCCAGTCGAGTTCTTGTCGTTGGGAACGGACGGAATCGGTATCCCGGTGCGCGCGACCATCACCAGTTT
This sequence comes from Rhodococcus sp. OAS809, assembly GCF_040546695.1. Taxonomy (NCBI): domain Bacteria; kingdom Bacillati; phylum Actinomycetota; class Actinomycetes; order Mycobacteriales; family Nocardiaceae; genus Rhodococcus; species Rhodococcus sp. OAS809. The sequence continues at coordinate 54,367 of NZ_JBEPOI010000002.1, forward strand.
CGGGCCGATCCTGCTCAGTAAAGTGTTGGGCCTCAACGAGACCCAGGAGTCGACTCTAGGGCTGATCTTCCACTGGGCCGACACTCAGGGCCTGGCCCTGCTGGACCTCAAGGATCTGCGTTCGGTCATCGCGCACCTGACGAGCGCTGAGGGCAAGGCCGATCTGAAGGGTATCGGCGGAGTTTCCTCGGCGACGGCGGGAGTGATTCTGCGCGCGTTGGTCAACCTCGAAGCAGATGGTGGTGACACCTTCTTCGGTGAACCGGAACTCGAAACCGAGGATCTGCTGCGTGTCGTCGGCGGTGCCGGTGTGATCACGCTGTTCGAACTCGGTGCCCAGGCGGCGCGCCCGGCAATGTTCTCCACCTTCCTGATGTGGGTGCTCGCGGACCTGTTCCAGGCGCTGCCCGAAGAGGGAGATCTGGACAAGCCGAAGCTCGTGTTCATCTTCGACGAGGCGCACCTTCTGTTCGCGGACGCGTCGAAGGCCTTCCTTCAGCAGGTGGAACAGACGGTCAAGCTCATTCGTTCCAAGGGCGTCGGTGTGTTCTTCTGCACGCAACTTCCGACCGACATTCCGAATTCGGTGCTGTCACAGTTGGGTGCGCGGGTTCAGCACGCCCTGCGTGCCTTCACGCCCGACGATCAGAAAGCCCTCAACAAGACCGTCCGCACGTACCCGAAAACCGAGCACTACGACCTGGAAAAGGCACTGACTTCACTCGGCATCGGTGAAGCCATCGTGACCGTACTCTCGGAAAAGGGTGCGCCGACGCCGGTGGCCTGGACCAAGATTCGTCCTCCGAGGTCGCTGATGGACACCATCGGCAACGACGCGATCAAGGCGGCCGCGTCGTCGAGTCCGCTGAATCAGAAGTACGGCCAGACCATCGACCGCGAGTCGGCGTACGAGAAGCTGACGGCCAAGGTGGCCGGTGCTCCGACAGCGGATCAGTCCCTGGATCTTCCGTCGCTGCCCGATCTGCCGCCACCGCCGCCGGCCGAGCCGGAAGGCCCCAACATCGCCGAGCAGATCTTGGGCAACTCGGCTGTCAAGAGTTTCCTGCGCTCGGCGGCTTCGGCTGCGGGACGCGAGATTTCGCGAAACATCTTCGGCACCGGTAGTCGCCGCAGGCGCTGAGGCTCAGGCGCCCGCGAGGTCAGATGCCGACCTCGCGGGCCAGCAGGTCGTTGATCGATTCGCGCCTGATCAACGGCCGCGCAATCCCGCCCAGCACGGCGACGACCGGCGGCCGGCCGACGCTGTTGTAGGTGGAGGCCATGCTGTGGTGGTATGCGCCCGTACACGGCACTGCCAACAGGTCACCTTCATGTAGGTCGGCGGGAAGCCTTGCTCCGACGGCAATTTCGTCGCCCGATTCGCAGTGTCGCCCGGCGACGGTGACTTCCTGGAGCGGTGCGCGCGAATGTCGGTTCACCAGTTCGACGTCGTAGTGGCTGTCGTACAACGACACCCGAGGGTTGTCGCTCATCCCGCCGTCGACGGAAACGAAGGTTCGACCGCCGCTGATCGTCTTGATGTTCTGTACGCGATAGAGCGTGACTCCGGCGCGCGCGGCGATCGCTCGGCCAGGCTCGAGCACGATTTCGGGGCGAGGGAAGCGGTTTCGGATGCACGCGTCGTCGAGAGTTTCGTCGATGACGTGAGCGAGGCGGGTCAGATCCAGTTGGGCGTCTCCCGGCACGTAGGCGATCCCATGGCCACCGCCGAGATCGAGTTCGGTGAGGATGATTCGATGCGTGCGTCGTATGTCGTCCATCTGTGCGATCATCGTCTCGATCGCGGGGCGGAAGAGTTCGGGATCGGTGATCTGGGAGCCGAGATGGCAATGCAGGCCGATGAGTTGCAGGTGCGTCGCGTTGGCGACGACGGATACCGTACGTTCCAGTTCTTCGGAAAACGCTGGTAGGCCGAACTTTTGGTCCACGATGCCCGTGGACACTGCCTTGTGTCCGTGTATGTCGATGCCGGGTGTGACTCTGACCAACACCTTCTGTCGGTGGGTGCACACCGACGCGAGCCGTACCGCTTCGCTGGGGGAGTCGAGGACGATCCGGCCGACACCCGCGTTGACCGCCGCCCTCAGTTCGGAAACCGATTTGGCATTGCCGTGCAGGATGATTCGATGGGGGTCCACGCCCGCGGCAAGCGCGACGGCGAGTTCACCGGCGGAACAGACATCCACCCCGAGTCCCTCGTCGGAGACCCAGGTAGCCATCGCTCGAATCATCAGTGCCTTGCCGGCGTACACGATCTCCGAGTCGGGGAAGATCTCTCGATACGTGCGGCAGCGGTGCCGCACGTCCGCCTCGTCGACGACGTACGTCGGTGTGCCGTACTGGTCCGCGATCTCTTCGAGGGAGACGTCGCCGATGCAGACACGCCCGCTGTGGTCGTGGCGAGTACTGATGGGCCACAACGCAGGATCCATACGCGGTGTCATTGCGCCGCGTAGGGAGGGGAAGATTTCGAGTAGCGTCACGTCGATCTCCTGAAGGTGACCCGCCGTGTTGCGGGCTACTTTCAGATCTACTCCCGAAGATCACCGGTGGGGCGGATCTTGACGCTTACTTGACGCGCCGCCGAACGAGGTTGACGCGGCTCTGACGGCCTCGGCACTGTGCCCGTGGACTCACTGTGCCCGTCGCCGCCTCCATCCGAACCAACCGAGCACCGCGAGCAATGCCACCGCGGCGCCTCCGCCGATGACCGTCGATCGGTCGGCGGACACACCAACGGACGGAGTTCCGCCGGGGCTCGGGGCGTAACCGGCGCCGCACACGGACTCGACCGCCGCTTGGATGTCGAACCCGGTTTCGGTAGCCGGCCCGCAGCTGTGCCCCTCGTGCTCGGCGTCGACGTCGTACGGCGCAGAAACGAACATCAGCTGCTCGGTGCCGAGCACCTAGCTTGTGCCACAACCGTTCCCGTTCGCGAGTGTCCCCACCGACGTCACCGATGCCAGATCGCCTTTGTAGACCCGGCTGACGTCGAACAGGTAGGTGTCCTCGAACCCGTCCGAAGTTTTCTCCGTCGGAGTCCCGAGGAAAACGGTGCCGGAGACGCTCACGGCTTCTTCCGGGGTAGCCGATGATGCGCACGAACATGCATTCGCTGCCGAGGGCAGCAGTAAGGGCAACCCTCCGGTCAAAAGAAGGATTGCCCCGACTGCCAGTGTTCTTCGCATCGCCATTAACCGACTATATGGTCTGCTATGGCCTGCTCTGAGAAGTTTGAGTGAATCAGCCGCCGAGCTTCTTGTAGAACGTGCCCACGATGGGCGCAACGACGGCACGCGGGCTGTAACCGCCCGCGACGGACATCGCCTTGCTCAAGATGCCCGGTACGACGCGCATCTTGTTCTCGGCCAGGCCGTCGAGCGAGACCTTGGCGGTGTACTCGCTCGAGATCCAGAAGAAGTCCGGGACGAGCTTGTCGACGATCGACGCTTCGGCCGGGTCCGGGGTTTCGGTGCGTACGGGGCCTGGGGCGAGCAGGGTGACGTTCACTCCGGTGCCCTTGAGTTCACCTCGCAACGATTCCGCAAAGGTGTTCACGAACGCCTTGGTGGCTGCGTACGTCGCGTTGTTGGGGATCGGCATGTTGCCGGCCGCGGACCCGACCATCAGGATGGCTCCGGACTTGCGCGCGAGCATGCCGGGCAGCACGGCCAGCGTGAGATCGTGCACTGCAACGGCGTTGAGCTCGACCTGGTCGCGCTCGTAGGCCGGGTCCAGCTCGGCGATCGGCCCGAAGGTGGCGATACCGGCGTTGTTGCACAGGATGCTGATGTCGCGGCCACCGAGTTCCTCGACCAGAACGGCACGCGCCGCGCTGTCGGAGAGGTCCGATGCACGGACCTCCACCTCGACGCCGTGCGCGGCGCGAAGCTTCTCGGCGAGGGCCTCCATGACCTCGCCACGACGGGCAACGAGGATCAGGGAGTGTCCGCGTGATGCCAGATCAGCGGCCAGTGCCTCTCCGATGCCGGAGGAGGCGCCGGTCACTACGGCGCGGGCTGTGGTTGTGGGTGTCGGCAGGCTCACGATCAGTCAGCGTAGCCGGTCAGATCTTCGCGGCCAGTCGTGTGCCCTGTTCGATGGCACGCTTGGCGTCGAGTTCGCCAGCGACATCCGCGCCGCCGATGATGTGGGTCACCACACCCGCGACGGTCAATTCGTCCACGAGATCGCGAACCGACTCCTGCCCGGCGCAGATGACGATGGTGTCGACCTCGAGAAGTCGGGGCTTCTCGTGCTTCTCACCGAAGGTGATATGCAGGCCGGCGTCGTCGATGCGCTCGTAGTTGACGCCCGAGAGCTCGTGGACGCCCTTGTTCTTGAGGGCCGCCCGGTGGACCCAGCCGGTGGTCTTCGCGAGGCCGGCGCCGATGCGTCCTGGCTTGCGTTGGAGGAGGTAGACCTCCCGCTCGGAGAGTTCTGGTACCGGAGTGGTGAGAGCGCCCGGGGCCATTTCGGGTTCGGTGACGCCCCATTCCTGCTTCCACTCCTTGAGATGAAGAGTGGGGGAAGTGGGGTGCGTGAGGAATTCGCTCACATCGACGCCGATGCCGCCGGCGCCGATGACGGCGACGGACTTGCCGACGGGCTTGCCCTCTCGGACGACCTCGGCGTAGGTCAGCACCTTCGGGTTCTCGATGCCGGGGATCTTGGGAACCCGCGGCGTCACGCCGGTGGCAACCACGACTTCGTCGAAGGAGCCGATGAGATCTGCCGGTGCGACGCGGGTTTCGAGCTTGACCGTCACTCCAGCCACGTCCAGCATGCGGGTGTAGTAGCGAATGGTCTCGGCGAACTCTTCCTTACCCGGAATGAGCTGTGCGATCCCGAATTGCCCGCCGATCTTGTCCGAGGCCTCGAACAACGTGACCGAATGACCACGCTGAGCAAGGTTGAGTGCTGCGGAAAGTCCGGCGGGGCCGGCACCGACGACGGCGAGGTTCTTGGTCCGCCGGGTGGGGGAGAGGATCAACGTGGTCTCACGGCCCGCGCGCGGATTGAGCAGGCAGGAGACCTGCTTGTGAACGAAGGCGTGGTCGAGGCAGGCTTGGTTACAGGCAATGCACGTGTTGATCTCGTCGGACGCTCCGCGTTCTGCCTTGTTCACCCAGTCGGGATCGGCGAGCATCGGCCTGGCCATCGAAATCAACTGCGCGTCACCGCGGTTGAGGATCTCTTCGGCAGTCTCGGGCATGTTGATCCGATTCGAGGCGGCTACCGGAATGTCGACGTGCTTCTCGAGTTTGCCGGTGATGTCGACGAAGGCTGCTCGGGGAACCGAGGTGACGATGGTGGGCACCCGTGACTCGTGCCACCCGATGTCGGTGTTGATGATCGTGGCGCCGGCAGCTTCGACTTCCTTTGCCAATGAGACGATTTCATCCCAGGTCTGACCGCCCTCGACCAGGTCTGCCATCGACAACCGGAACACGATGATGAAGTTCGGGCCGACGGCCTTGCGTGTGCGTCGCACGATTTCGACTGCCATGCGTCGACGGTTCTCGGAACTGCCGCCCCACTGGTCGGTGCGCTTGTTCGTGCGCTCGCAGAGGAACTGGTTGATGAAGTAGCCCTCACCGCCCATGATTTCGACGCCGTCGTAACCCGCGGACTTGGCCAGACGCGCGCAGCGAACGTAGTTGCGGATCTGCCAACGCACCCCACGGCCGGTCAGCTTGCGCGGACGGAACGGATTGATGGGCGCCTTGATCGACGACGCGGAGACACTGAACGGCTGGTAGCTGTAGCGGCCGGCGTGCAGGATCTGCATGGCGATCTTTCCACCCGCGTCGTGAACCGCCTTGGTGATCCGGCGGTGACGGCGCGCTTCGATGCGGTTGGTCAGCTTGGCACCGAAGGGTAAGAGCCAACCGGTGCGGTTGGGCGCGTAGCCGCCGGTGATGATCAAGCCGACTCCGCCACGGGCACGTTCGGCGAAGTACTCGGCCAAGCGGTCGGTGTCCTTCGCGCGATCTTCGAGGCCGGTGTGGATCGATCCCATGACGACGCGGTTCTTCAGCGTCGTGAATCCGAGGTCGAGCGGTTCGAGCAGGCGGGGGAACTGTGTATCCGTCATGACTGAAGATGTCCTTCCGTGGCGTACTCGCCAGTGTCTTCGGTGGCGGGCTCGCCAGTGTCTTCGGTGGCGGGCTCGCCAGTGTCTTCGGTGGCGTACTCGCCAGTGGGCAGTGCGTCCAGAACTTCCTGGCACCAGTCGGTGAATCCTTCCTCGACGCGAATGCCGCCGCGAAGTACGAGGTACTGGTGCAGCGAAGAGCCGGAAAGCGCTGCTGGATTGGGGAAGTCACGCTTTTCGATGAGTCGGTAGACGTCGAGGCGGGCGGCGTGGCCGTCGCGGTGGCGAGCGACTTCGCGTCGTAGAGCGGGGAGATCGGCGTGCGCAGCGGCCCTGATCTTGATGGCCAACTCGTTGCGCAGGTGGTTCGGTTCGGACGGCTCTGCGATCCATCGGGTCAGTTCGGCGCGGCCGGCATCGCTGACGCGGTACATCTTCTTGTCCGGTCGGCCGTCCTGCGCGATGGCCTCCACCTCCACCCAGCCTGCCTCGTCCATTCGCTTGAGGACTCGGTAGATCTGCTGGTGCGTCGCGCTGTGGAAGAAGCCGATCGACTTGTCGAACCGGCGTGTGAGGTCGTATCCCGACGCATCCTGTTCGGACAGGGAGACGAGCAACGCATGTTCGAGTGCCATGGAAAAAGTATCTATGCACTCAGGTGCGTATGCAACTAAGTGCGTACTAACTCGGGTGCATAGAACGTCTTGTATGTCGACTTCGGAGAGAGGCGCCGAGTCGGCCGCGCGCAGTTAGGCTTCGCCGTATGAGCGCCGAGTCCACGAGCACGCAGGCCGAGCCACCCGCAGGCATCGGCGGTGCGGCCACGAAGAGTCAAGTGTTCGCATGGGGGCTGTGGGATTGGGGATCGGCCGCATTCAACGCAGTGATCCTCACGTTCGTCTTCTCGGTCTATCTCACCGACGCGGTCGGTGACGACCTTCCCGGCACGATTTCGGCAACTACGTGGCTCAGCTGGGCACTCGGAATCGCCGGCTTCTTCATCGCGATTCTCGCTCCGATCACCGGACAACGTTTCGATGCGTCGGGTAAACGTAAACTCTCGCTCGCGATACTGACCGGCATCACCGTGCTCTCGATGGCGGGCCTCTACTTCGTCGAGGACAACTACCGCTATCTGTGGCTCGGATTGGTTCTGCTCGCAATCGGTTCGGTGATCTTCGAGCTTGCCGGCGTTCCCTACAACGCCATGATGCGGCAGGTGTCGACACCGGAGAATTTGGGTAGAGTCTCCGGTTTCGGCTGGGCCATGGGATATTTCGGCGGAATCGTGCTGCTGTTGCTGTGTTACTTCGGGTTCATCGTCGGCGACGGCGACACTCGGGGATTCCTGGGATTGACCACCGACGGCGGCATGAACATCCGGATGGTGGCACTGCTGGCTGCAGTGTGGTTCGCGGTCTTCGCGATTCCGGTGTTCGTCAAGGTTCCCGAGTTGCCCAGCCCCGCGGTCGATCCGGGAGCGTCCAAGGCCGGGTTCCTCGACTCCTATCGGGTGTTGTGGCGCGATCTGCGCGAACTCTGGAACGTCGACAGGCGCACGATCTGGTACCTGATCGCGAGCGCGCTCTTTCGTGACGGTCTCGCGGGCGTGTTCACCTTCGGAGCCGTGCTGGCTGTCAACGTCTACGGAATCAGTGCGGCCGACGTGCTGTTGTTCGGTGTTGCGGCCAACGTGATTTCCGCAATCGGTGCATTGGTGGCCGGACGTTTCGACGATCGGATCGGACCCAAACAGGTCATCACCGTCTCGCTGGCGTCGATGATCGTGGTCGGCGCGATATTGATCGCGGTGTCGGGGCCGGTGATGTTCTGGATCTTCGGTCTCGCGCTCTGCCTCTTCGTCGGGCCCGCTCAGTCTTCGGCACGAACCTTCCTGGCGCGCATCACCCCGCCTGGGCGTGAAGGTCAGATGTTCGGCCTGTATGCGACCACAGGCCGAGCAGTGTCGTTTTTGGCACCGACACTGTTCGGCCTGTTCGCATGGCTCTTCGGTGCAGACCGTGCCGGCATCATCGGACTGCTGGTGGTTCTCGGCGTCGGTCTTGCCGCATTGTCGATGGTGAAGGCGCCGGAAGGGGACAGTGCGCTTCCCGTCAATCCTTGAAGTAGACCAACTGGTGTGTCGTAGCGAGCAATGCGCCGTCACTGCCCCAAATTTCGGCCGACTGATCGAAGTAGCCGTTTCCGAACCGTTGGGTCCGCGCCGTTCCCAGGACGGAATTGTCTGCCTGTTCGGTCAGCGTCTGAGCGTCGGCGTGGAAGTAGATGGTCATCGAGACCGTTCCAGCCGGAGCCATCTTGCCTCGGCGCAAGAAGACTCGTGGGAAGAAGACATCGCACAGTGCGGTCAGCGACGTGAAGTCGAGAGCGCGTGCCGGTTGATCGCGCACCCAGAGCGTCGTGGTCGAGTCGGGATGCTCGCCCGACTCCAGGTCGGGGATCGCACCCTCGACAAAGCGCATCTCGTAGTTCTGTGCCCAGGCGATGAACTCGGGGAACGGCAGCAGCGTAACGTCTTCGGCCGACGGAACTTCCGGCATCGTGATCTCGGTAGACGACCAGGTTTCACGCCTGGTACCGAACACTGCCGTCGCGGTAGTGGCGACGGTTCCGTCCTGAGACAGTTCGATGGACCAGTGCTGCGTCGAGCGGTTGGTGCGCACCGGCCGGGCGGAGATCTCGAAGGCGCCCTCGGTGATCGGACCGGCAAAGTTGACGGTCAACGACAGCGGATCGCCGAGGCGTTCGGGGTGCTTCAGTACGGATTCGAGCAACGTGGCAGCGGTGACGCCGCCGAACGGCCCGACCATGTTGTTGTACGCCGGATTGGTCTCGCCGGTCGACAGGCCGGCGGTGAGTGGCGTCAATCCGACAGCAGCGTCGAAAGGATGGGGTGGTGCAACGGTCTCGGTCATCGCAGAACTCCTGGTGATGGAATCAATTCGGCTCTATGTATGACAACATACATAGAGCCGAATTCGTCGCGGCGATCAGGATCCTGCACGTGCGAGGATCGCCTCGGCTAACTCTTCGGCTCGCTCTTCCGGAATCCAGTGACTTCCGCCGTCGAGCACGACGAACTCGTAGGGGGCGTCCACGAATTCGCCACAGCGTTCTGCGCCTGCGCGGCCGAGCGCTGTGTCGCCGGTGCTCCAGACGTACGTAGTCGGCACAGTGGTGCGATCGATGTCGCCGAAGTCGCGGGTCATCGCGCGGTACCAGTTCAAGGCGCCGGTCAGCGCGCCCTCCCCGCTCAGGACACGAATGTGCTCGTCGGCGAATTCAGGATCGATCTGGCCGTCGAACATGGCACGCAGCCGGCGAAAGTTGTCCTCCGACAACACTTCCTCGGCTTTTCCCTCCTGTCGGAGAAGTCCGATGTAGGACGAGCGTTGCTTCTGGTCCTCGTCCTCGCGGAGTGCCCAACCGAAGGCGGTGGGGTGGGGGACCGAGATCGCCGTCAGGCTGCGGATCCGGTTCGGATGGCGACCGGCGACCTGCCAGGCGACCGCCGAACCCCAGTCGTGACCGACAAGATGCGCGTCGGACAGGCCGAGCGCGTCGAGCAATCCGACGACGTCGGCTACCAGGTGCTCGATCTTGTAGGCATCCACCCCTTCGGGGCGTGCGCCGGCGGAGTAACCGCGCTGATTCGGTGCGATTACGCGGTAGCCCGCTGCGGTGAGCAGTGGTGTGACCTTGCCCCAGGATGCGGCGCTCTCCGGGAAGCCATGCAGCGCTACCAGCGGAATGCCGTCGTCCGGGCCCGAGATCAGTACGTCGAAGGTGAGGTCGCCAACGGGGATTTCGTATGTACTCGTGGAAGACATGACTCTCACCGTACGTCGAAAAGGTGAACCCGAGGTCAGTTTCGAGGTGGATTCCAGGTGGCCATTCCGAGCATGATGACTCGCAGTTGCTTCTCGGCTCGTGTGATGACGGCGGCTTCGTCGCGATACCCGGCGGTCCCGGCGTCCAGCAGTTCGACGACAGCACTGAACATCGTCGAGACGATCAGGTCGGCAGCCATTTCCAGATCGTCCGACGACCAGCTTTCCAGTCCGGCAATTCTGGAGAGGTCGATGGTCAGTTCGCTGACGAACAACCGCATTTCAGTGGCGATCGCACGTCGTACCTCACTGACGCCGCTGTAGCGTTCGCGGCAGAGGAACCGAAACTGTCGCTCGTGTGTATGCACTTGTCGCACAAGGATGCCCAGGGACGTAGCGGCGTCCTTGGTGCTGGGATTACGCCTTGCGTCGCGCAGCATCTGGCGCAACATACGCATGCTCTCTTCGACGAGGACGACACCGACGTCCTCCAGTGAAGCGAAGTGGCGGTAGAACGCCGTCGGAACGATCCCGGCTTCCCTGGCTACCTCTCGCAGGCTGATTCCGGCGAAGCCGCGATCGGCCGAGAGGTCCATGGCAGTGTCCAGGAGCGCTTGGCGTGTGCGTTCCTTCTTGGCGGCACGACTTTCCGGTTCCCTGTTGTCGGGCTCCCTGCGCTCTGGGTTCACCGGTCCGGCCTTCGTCACGACGTCGAGTGTAGGTACAGGCATTCCGGCTCCTTTCGGCAACTCGTGTAACTCGGATCACATTCTTGTTGACATGTACTTGTGTGCACCTGTCACACTATCTTCGGTGAACATTTGTACACTGAATTCACGCAGTCGGGGGAAGCTAGCCCAGCAATCGATACACCCGGCAATCGAAGTACGAGGAGGGTCATGACAATCGCATCTGCTCCTGAGAACACGACACCGAAGTCCGCACCTCGGCGCGGACTGTCCTTGGTGGGACTGATCGAAGCCATGGCTGCTCCACATCAGATCGATCGGTACCTCGAGCTGGTCAACCCGATGGCGACGGTTCGTGACATCCGCGCGCAGGTTGTCGCCGTCGACCATCCGACGGCTGACTCCGTCACTCTCACGCTGCGCCCGACTCGCCAGTGGCGCGGTTTTCAGGCGGGCCAGTTCGTGCAGTTGGGCGTGGTGATCGACGGTGTTCGTCACACTCGCTGCTACTCGCCGGCCGGGGGTGCGTCTACGCGCAGTGGGCTGATCGAGCTCACCGTGAAAGCGCATCCGGGTGGCCTGGTGTCGCAGTATCTGTACGCCAACGCGGCACCCGGACTCGTTGTCAGCCTCTCGCAGGCAGACGGTGTGTTCTCCCTTCCCGTCGACCGCCCGCGTCGGGTGTTGTTGATCAGTGGCGGCAGTGGAATCACCCCGGTCATGTCGATGCTTCGGACGCTGGTGGAGGAGCAGCACTCGGGCGAGATCGTGTTCGTGCATTACGCGAACACCGATGCCGACGTGGCGTACACGCGCGCGCTGAAGACCATCGCCGAGCAGAACCCGAACGTGAAACTGGTACTCGTGTACACCGAAAGCGGTGGAGGTGACCTCGAAGGTTTCTTCGATCGCGGGCACCTCGACGCGGTGGCTCCTTGGATCGCCGATCCGGACACGATCGACGCCCAGGCTTATCTCTGCGGACCTCCCGGACTGATGCGGGGAGTGCGTGAGGTGTTCCGTGAGGTCGACGTCGAGCACTTGCTCAACACCGAGGAGTTCGCGCCGGCGGTGGCCGAGCCGGGGGAGGCCGGCGGCGAGGTGTCATTCACCAAAAGTGGGGTGGCGGCCGAGAACTCCGGCGAAACACTTCTCGAACAAGCAGAAGCTGCGGGCCTCAATCCCGAGTACGGATGCCGGATGGGAATCTGCTTCTCCTGCACCTCCGTCAAGAAGGCGGGCCGTACCCGAAACGTGCGCACCGGTGAGACAGACGACGAGCCGGACAAGAAGATCCAGCTGTGCGTCAGTGCTCCCGTCGGCGACGTCACCGTCGACATCTGAAGTCCCATTTTCCACACGACTGTCTGGAGACCGACATGTTTGGACTTTCACTTCCCACCCTCCCGTTCCTCGGCAACGGTTCCGATGCGAAGGACGACGCTCCCGTCGTCCTGACGTACGAGCAGGTCGAGGAGATCGGCCGCGAGTTGGACGCATTGCGCGATCGCACCGTCGCCTCGCTCGGAGCGGAGGATCGGGAGTACATCTACAAGATCATCAAGGCTCAGCGCGGGTTCGAGGTCGCAGGTCGCGGCTTGATGTACCTCGGCTTCCTGCCTCCGGTGTGGCTCGCGGCAGTCGGTGCATTGAGCGTGTCCAAGATCCTCGACAACATGGAGATCGGCCACAACGTCATGCACGGTCAGTACGACTGGATGCGTGAACCAGGGCTCAATTCCGAAGTCTTCGAATGGGATACGGTGTGCCCGGCCGACCAGTGGCGTCACTCGCACAACTACATGCATCACACGTACACCAATATTCTCGGCAAAGACCGTGACATCGGATACGGCATCCTGCGTATCGACGACGCGCAGAAGTGGAACCCCTATTACCTCGGTAATCCGGTCTGGGCCTTCGCCTTGATGGTGCTCTTCGAGTGGGGCGTGATGATGCACGATCTCGAGATCGAGAACGTCATCCAGGGCAAACGCAAGTGGCACGACGTCAAGCCGCTCCTGAAGGGCTGGTGGAACAAGGCGGGCAAGCAAGTCCTCAAGGACTACGTCATCTTCCCGGTTCTCACGGGGCCGCTGTTCGTGACCACTCTCGCGGGGAATGTCACCGCCAACCTGGTCCGGAACGTGTGGACGTACTCGATCATCTTCTGTGGCCATTTCCCCACCGGTGTCCAGAGTTTCACCGAGGACGAGACGGCCGACGAGACTCGCGGGCAGTGGTACGTGCGTCAGATGCTCGGCAGCGCCAACATCGAGGGAAGCCCGCTCTTCCACATCATGTCCGGCAACCTCTCGCACCAGATCGAGCACCACCTGTTCCCGGACCTGCCTGCGCATCGTTATCCGGAACTCGCTCCCCAGGTGAAAGAATTGTGCGGGAAGTACGGTTTGCCGTACAACACCGGTGGGTTCTTCAAGCAGATCGGTTCGGTATGGGGCAAGATCTTCAAGCTCGCTCTTCCGCCCGGTTTGGTCAAGTCGACGACCCCTCCCGGTGTTATCGTCGAGCGCCAGCGAACTGCAGCCTGAGAGGCACACACTGATGGTCGGGAAATTCGAACGCCGCAAGGACACGGTCCAGGAACTGACCGAAAGTGCAGCCAACCACGTGGGCTCGATCGCGATGATCATCGCCGGGGCCGTTCGAGACGTGACGCGCGAGATCGGCGACTGGGTGTCCGACGGAATCGAGATGCGTGAAGCAGCGAAAAAGGCTGCAGCTGACGATCGTTCGGAGTCCGTGACCATCGAGCACGACGACAGCGATCCACCTGAAGACTGGCGTTGATTCACCGCGGCGGACGGCCTGATCGCGTAACCGCGAGCCGTCTCGCCTGAACGACCGCGTTGCCCTCCGTCACAGATGACGGAGGGCAACGCGGGTTTCGTGGACTGCCTCGGCGGCCGAAGACGCGGATCGAACGCCGATCACAAGTGAGGTCCTAAGCAGCGCTGCCGAGGCTCGCCGAGTCGAAGCTGCCGAGCCCGGTGCTACCGAGACCGCTGCTACCGACTCCGCCCAGTGCGAGTGCATTGCTGCTGCCCGCGCTCAGTAGCTGGACGATGATGTTGATGACGATGGGGTCGCCGGTGAGCGGAATTGTAGGCACAGGGGGACCTGCTTTCTGTTTCGAGATGTGGTGAGAAGGTGAGCGGCGACGGGATCGTCGACGTGGTCAGGCGGGCTGTTTCAGCCACTTCCGGTGCTGCCGAGCGACACGATGGAGCCGTTGCCGAAGCCGAGTGCTCGGGAGAGTGAGCCGAAGTCGATGACCAGGCTGCCCAGGGTGTGCTGGTTTATCACGGTGGTTCCTGTCTGTGCCGCGACTGTGTGATGCGAGCGGGTAAGTCGATCAGGGAGCAGGCGTCGTGGGAGTTTCGCCGCCGCCGCCAATCGGAGAGTTGTCGGTGTAGAGGAAACTGCTGCCGGCGTTGAACATCTGTAGGACGGTGTTCAAGACGACGGCCAAAGCGCCTGTGGTTGGTGCGGCGATCATGTGCTTGCTCCTGGTTTCAGCGGTGGCGACGTGGTGGTCACCGTGGTCACCGCCATCACAGTGTCAGGCGGCTTGGAGCGGGCCCTGTGCGAGAGATTCTCTCGCACAGGGCCCGAGATTCGTCCTAGGAGACGCCGCCGCCATCCGTCGAGCCCGTGCCGGTGCTGCCCGCGTTGAAGAGCTGCAGGATGGTGTCGAAGAAGGCACCGAGGAGAGCGTTATCCTGGCCGTTGATCATGTGTTTCCCCTTAATTGTTACTGGTTTGCGCGGTGATTCGCACCACACTTTTATAGCCCGGTTCGGAGCGGAAAAGTGGGGTCCAGGCGCCACACGTGGACAGCTAATAGCGAGGATGTGAGTGTTCACATTTTCGCTGGACGATTGTCCACATCAGTGCTTGCGAAGGTCAGCGAGATCATGGCAGCGCGCAGTTTGAGCAGTTCAGAGGGCAGGGCCGGATCCAATCCGGTCAGGGTTGCGATGCGCTTGATTCGATTGTCGACGGTGTTGGTGTGCAGGCCGAGCGCCGACGCGGTGCGCTGACGATGCTGGCCGTTGGCGAGATGTATGGACAATGTCTGCAGCAGTTCCGGATTGCCGTCGAGTGGCTTGAGAAGATTGATCAAGCTGTCGCGGCCTGCGCCACCCCGAGTGAGTTGATACTCGAGCGCGAGGTCTTCCATTCGGTAGGACCGCGCCGGCAGTCTCAGGCGCCGCACGAGTTGCGCCAATTCGTGAGTGGTTGCTTGGGCGGCGGCGATATCTCGTACCGCGGCGTTCTCGGCGATTGCTGTGATCTCCACCCCGACCGTTGCGCGTGCGCGTTGGATGACCTCGCACACTGTTCCCCAGTCGGGTGTGCCCTCGATCAGGACCAGACCACGCTGCGGTGCAGGAGCTTCGAGCAGCGCCGACCCGAAGTGGGCCGCGATTTTCGATTGAGCGACGGAGAGGTCACGGTAGGCCTGTATGCGCTGGTGGTTGCCGTTGCGTGCTCCCGGGCGGATGGGCGGCAGGTTCACCAGGAGCCGCAGGACGAGATAGCGGGGTGCGAGTTCAACGCCCATCTGCAACGCAAGCTGGGTGGGATCGTCGCCGTCCAGCATGGCTTTCACGAGAGCGCCGGCGGAGTATTCCCCGAGTTGGGAACCGGCAGGAAGAGCCGAAAGATAGCTGATCGAGATGAACGAGTGAAGCCGCTGCGCAAGTGCGAACAAGAACTCGTTGAGATCCCCGAGATTGGCGGAGTCCTCGGCGTCGGCCCGGCTGAGGATGAGGGTGCGAAAAGTGCTGATGCCCTCGTTGGTCAAGTTGAGGATCGCGCTGAGTGGCACGCCTTTCAATGCTTGTTGGACGGTCATCGTGTGAATGCCGTCCAACTCTTGGTCGGTGGGAAGTTTGCGGTGATCCAATAGCTGGATCCCCACTTGGAGCCCCTGCACGATCACCGCAATCAGTTCCCGACGTACTGCCTCCGTTTGGAGGGAAGTCAACGTCGGGTTGGCACGGGACAGGTGATCTACGAGATCGCTTGCCAGTGGGATGACGTCGTTGACCGCTGTGGAGGCGGGCTTGCCTCCCAACATGAGCGGTCCCGGGTTGTTCAGCAGCGCTGGGGACATGGGTGGCCTCCTCTAGACAGGTGCGTCGCCTGGCACAGGCACCCGGAGGCTCGGCGCGTTACGAAGCGGGGTACACGCTGAGGCCTTGTTCGGGGGCATACTCGCCGCTGAAATTTGCGGATCGAATTGCGCCAGGCGTTGTGATTTCTACCACATGAACGATCGTCCAACTGTGAAATGGACAAATGTGAAGATAAGTCCATATGCCCCACGCGCTGCGGACCTAAACAATCGTCCACTTACGGTGTTTTTCGACGTCAGAGCGGAAAACGGTTTCGGAGGACACCACGAGTTCCGTCTGGGATCATTGCCGCGCCTACGGTGCTCGTCGCGGGCGATTTGCTCGGAGCAAGCTCGAGGGCCCTGGGTCCTCGCGGACCCAGGGCCCTCGAGGCCTAGGTATTGATTCGACCAGTCCGATGTACGGGAACCGGTTCAGGGTGAAATCACCCTTTTTGTACTGCTGTCTGTGGTGCGGAAATCTCTAGATGACGCCCAGTGAAATCATGGCGTCGGCCACCTTCACGAAGCCGGCAATGTTCGCGCCGTGCACGTAGTCGCCGGGCTTTCCGTACTCGGCAGCGGTGTTGATGGTGCGCTTGTGGATGCCGCGCATGATTCCGGCGAGACGCTCGTCGGTGTACTCGAAGCTCCAGGAATCACGCGAAGCATTCTGCTGCATTTCGAGAGCGGAGGTTGCAACGCCACCGGCGTTGGCCGCCTTGCCGGGTGCGAAGGCTACGTTCGCGTCACGGAAGAGCTGGATGCCACCGGGGGTGGTGGGCATGTTCGCGCCTTCGGCAACGGCTTGAACGCCGTTGGCGATCAAGGTCTTTGCGGCATCTTCGTCGAGCTCGTTCTGAGTCGCGCAGGGGAGTGCGACGTCGCACGGCACGTCCCAGATGGAACCGTCGGCGATGAACTCGGCATGCGGAACTGCGTCGGCGTACTCGCTGATGCGGCCGCGGCGAACTTCCTTGATCTCCTTGAGGAGGTCGAGATCGATGCCCTTCTTGTCCACGATGTATCCCGAGGAATCCGAGCAGGCGATCGCGACGCCGCCGAGCTGGTGGATCTTCTGGATTGCGTAGATGGCGACATTGCCGGATCCGGAGATCACGACGTTCTTGCCTTCGAGGCCTTCACCCTTTGCCTTGAGCATTTCGGCGACGAAGTACGCGACGCCGTAGCCGGTGGCCTCGGTGCGAACCTGCGATCCGCCCCAGGTGATGCCCTTGCCGGTGAGGACGCCCGACTCGTACGTGTTGGTCAGCCGCTTGTACTGACCGAACAGGTAGCCGATCTCGCGACCGCCGACGCCGATGTCGCCGGCCGGAACGTCGGTGTATTCACCGATGTGACGCTGCAGTTCGGTCATGAAGGACTGACAGAAGCGCATGACCTCTGCGTCGGAGCGGCCCTTGGGATCGAAGTCCGAGCCACCCTTGCCGCCGCCGATGGGCAGGCCGGTGAGTGAGTTCTTGAAGATCTGCTCGAAGCCGAGGAACTTCACGATGCCCAGGTTGACGCTGGGGTGGAAGCGCAGGCCGCCCTTGTAGGGGCCGAGTGCACTGTTGTACTGCACGCGGAAGCCACGGTTGACGTGAACGTTGCCCTGGTCGTCGGTCCACGGCACGCGGAAGATGATCTGGCGTTCCGGCTCGCAGAGCCGCTCGATGAGTCCGGCGTCGGCGTAGCGGGGGTGGCGTTCGAGCACTACGTGAAGAGACTCGAAGACCTCTGCGGCGGCCTGATGGAACTCGGGCTCTCCTGCATTGCGAACCAAAACCTGATCGTAAATCTGCGCTACGCGGTCACGTACGGACACCGCTCACCTACCTCGTTGTGAGAACTCTTTTACATTTCCGTTACATACTAGGCGCCTTTATTGCTGTATCGGACAACTGTCCTGTGAAGGTGAAATCGGACACAGCTGTCACTTGTGTCAGTTGAACGGGCGATTTATAACAATTTGCTCAGCTTTCACTCTCTTAACACAGTCCAAATGGTTTGCTTCTGCGGTCGGGGATCACTGTGCCTGTGGTCCGAACGGGAGTCGAAATGATCAGAGGGGCTGCACGTGCGTAAAAAACACTCCATGTCGGCGATGTTGTCGATAGGCGTCGTCACGATTGCCGCGACGATTGCCGCAGCACCGTCTGCGTCGGCGATCGGCGGACCGTGTGGGTCGGGAGGAAGTGGTTCCGCCGGATCGATGACGGGTTCGCTCGGCTCGCTGACCGGATCACTTGGCAGTGGTTCCGCCGGTACCGGCTCCCTCGCCAACGCGTTGCCGTGGATTACCGGCGCCCCCAACGGTGCTCTGCCGGTGCTGACCGGCCGGACCAAGGCGATCGAAATGGTCACTGGCCCAGGCAGTCCCAACAACACCATCGAGCGGTTCAACGTGTCGGGTACCGACCTCGGAATCATGTGGGACAACGGTCTTTCGGGGCCGGATCACGACGTGCTGATGGCATTCGGCGACACGGTGGGCGACTGCGACACCCCGGGTGACGACTGGCGCAGCAACGTATTGTTCCGCAGCAACGACACCGCCATCGCCGACGGCATGAAGATCGACAGTTCTCCTTTGGACGGCCCCAATCATTCCAAGGAGATCATTCCGGGATTCGGCATTCCGGGCGAGTTCACCACCATCCCGACCGCTGGAATCTCTTACGGTGGTGTGCAGTACATCAGATTCATGTCCGTTCGGTCGTGGGACGAACCCGGAGCCTGGACCACCAACTACTCGGCTCTGGCCTTCTCCACGGACAACGGTGAGAACTGGGAACTCGATCCGGCGACAGTTCGCGCCAATACCGAAGGACTTGGCATTCCGGGGATTCCGGCAGTATCGCCGATCAATTCCAACTTCCAGCAGAGCGCCTTCCTCGACGGTCGGGACGGCTACATTTACGAATACGGAACTCCCTCAGGTCGTTTCGGTAAGGCGATCCTGGCGCGAGTGGCCGGCGCCGACATCAGAAATCTCGGCGCCTACGAATACTGGGACGGCTCCGGTTGGAGTCCGCGAGATACCGATGCCGTTCAGGTCATCAAGGCACCGGTCAGTGAACTTGCCGTGCAGTGGAACGACTACCTGAACAAGTACGTTGCCATGTACACCAGTGCCGAGGGCAACCTGGTGATCCGTCAGGCCGACCAACCGCAAGGCCCATGGAGTGGTACGCAGACCCTGTTGAGTGGAATCACGTTGCCCGCGTTGTACGGCGGATTCATGCACCCGTGGGCGAGCGGACAGTTCCTCGAATTCGTCGCCACCACGTGGGACCGTTACAACGTCATCTACATGCGGACCGATTTGAACGGACTCCAGATGGCGTCGTCGGATTCGCGCGATCGTCCTGACCCCGCGACCACCGGTGAGGCTCGCGTCCTCGAAGTCACGATGCCGGAAGACCGCTAGCCCGAGCAAGATTCGACAACTGTGGCCTGCAACTCGATCGAGTTGCAGGCCACAGTTTTGTGAGCGTTGATTTCGGTGATGCTCAGAGAATGAAGAGCATTTCCTGATACGTCGGGAGTGGCCAGTGATCGTCGGCGACGATGGTTTCGAGGAAGTCGGCCGCTGCACGTACCTCTGCCATGGCGGGCAGGAGTGCGTCCTGTGCGTGCTTGGCCTGATCGAATGGCGACTCGCCGGCATTGGTGTCGATCGCTGCGCGCAGGGACGCGAGCGCTGTGCGCAGAACCGCAACGGGCGCCGACACTTCTTCGAGCGGAGCAGAATCCGGTTCGAGGCCGGCGGACTTCAGCGCGACGAAGTTCTGCGCAACTTCCGTCTGGTGGCGCACTGCGGCCGGAAGGATAAGTGTCGTACCGATTTCAGCGGCCAGGCGTGCCTCGACGCCGATGCTCAGTGCGTACTGTTCGAGGCCGACCTCGTAGCGACTGTGCATCTCTCGGTGGTTGAAGACCTTGTACTTCTCGAAGAGTTCCATCGAGGACTCGGTGATCAGTTCAGGAAGGGCGTCCAGCGTCGTGCGAAGGTTCGGCAGACCGCGAGACTCGGCCTCGATCTGCCAGTTCTCCGAGTAACCGTCGCCGTTGAAGACAACCGCACCGTGGTTGGTGATGATCTCGGTGAGCAGATTCTGGACGGCGGTGTCGAAATCCGCGCCGTCGGCGACCGCGGCCTCCAGTTCGGTGGCCATGTAGTCCAAGGCCTCGGCCATGATCGTGTTGATGGTGACCATCGGGCCGTTGACTGTTTGCAGCGATCCTGGCGCGCGGAACTCGAAACGGTTGCCGGTGAAGGCAAATGGGCTCGTGCGGTTGCGGTCGCCCGGATCGGTCGGCAGGACGGGAAGGGTGTCGGCTCCGATCATCATGGTGCCCTTGTCCTTCGACGATGTCGCCGCGCCCTTGGCGATCTGCTCGAAGACGTCGGCCAGTTGATCGCCGAGGAAGATCGAAATGATGGCCGGGGGAGCCTCGTTGGCGCCGAGGCGGTGATCGTTGGTTGCCGATGCGACCGACGCGCGCAGGAGGCCGGCGTATTTGTGGACGGCCCGGATGACGGCGGCGCAGAATACGAGGAACTGGGCGTTGTCATGCGGATTGTCGCCGGGGACAAGCAAACTGCCGAGTTCGGAGTTGCCCAGCGAGAAGTTGACGTGCTTGCCGGAGCCGTTGACACCGTCGAACGGCTTCTCGTGGAACAGACATTCCATGCCGTGCTTCTTGGCGATGGTTTTGAAGGTGGTCATCAGCAACTGCTGGTGGTCGGCGGCGATGTTGCCTCGCTCGAACATCGGGGCGATTTCGAACTGGCCGGGCGCAACCTCGTTGTGCCGTGTCTTGGCGGGGATACCGAGTTTGAACAGTTCCCGCTCGGTGTCCATCATGAATCCGAGCACGCGTTCCGGGATCGCCCCGAAGTAGTGGTCGTCGAACTCCTGGCCCTTGGGCGGCTTTGCGCCGAAGAGTGTTCGGCCGGCGTTGAGGAGGTCGGGGCGGGCGAGGAAGAAGTGTCGATCGATCAGGAAGTACTCCTGCTCGGGACCGCAGAACGATACGATGTGCCCGGGGTCGTCGTGGCCGAACAACTTCAGGATTCTTTCGGCGTGGAAACCCATTGCCTGTTGTGAACGCAGCAGGGGAGTCTTGTGGTCGAGCGCTTCGCCGGTCATCGAAACGAACACGGTCGGGATACACAGTGTGTTGCCGTTGGGGTTTTCGAGAACGTAGGCCGGGCTCGTGACATCCCAGCCGGTGTATCCGCGAGCCTCGAATGTGTTGCGCAGCCCGCCGTTCGGGAAACTCGAAGCGTCGGGTTCACCTTGGATCAAGGTCTTGCCGGCGAACTCCGCCAGTGCACTGCCGTCGCCGACCGGCTCGAGGAAGCTGTCGTGCTTCTCGGCCGTCAACCCGGTCAGTGGATAGAAGACGTGGGCGTAGTGGGTTGCGCCTTTCTCCAACGCCCAGTCCTTCATCGCCGACGCGACCGCATCGGCGACCATGGGATCAAGCGGTTTGCCTTGCTCGATCGTCGCCATCACCGACTTGTAGACGAGCTTGGGCAGTCGCTTCTGCATGACCACCTTGTTGAAGACGTTGGCACCGAACACCTCGCCGGGTGTCTCGTCGGTGGTGAAACTGACCACCGGAGGTGTGTAGGCCTCGACGTCCTTGATCGCTTGCAAGCGAACTGCATTTCCACTCATGTGCTTACCCCTCGCCCGGGCCCAGGGCTGCGCTGCTGATTGCGAGCCCGACTTCGGCAAACCCTACGAACCTCCGGTATCGGGGGTGTTTCGTAGGTATTGCGCCTGTCCGCAAACTTCGAGTCACAACGGAAATGTCGATCTGTCGGAGGTCTACGGCAGACTTCGAGCGGAGGGGTCAACGCGGGTCAGACGAATCGGAGAGTCTTTGTGATCAGGGTTTTGGTGCCAACCACAGTGGAGCAGGGCGATCTCGCGGAAGTGCTTCGGTTGTACGACGAACTTGTCACCGAGACCCGAAAAGAGGACGGCTGCATCAATTACGAGTTACTGCAGCGCACCGACAATCCCTGCGAGCTCGTGTTGGTGGAGGAATGGGAATCTCAGGAGCACCTCGACGCCCACACCCATACCGAGCACTTCGTCAGGTTGGTTGAGGCGCTGGCCAAGCTCGAGACGGCAGCGCCGGCGCAGATCTTCACGAAGGTTCTGTAGCGGCGGAGTCAGGTCTCAGTGCTCGCTCAGGCGTCGAACGAACATTCCGGAGAGCCTCGAGTGTCAACTAGGCGACCCGTTCCGACACACGCGGAAACTGGTTTGCATCGACACGCCAGAATCATCGTAGGTCCGTCGAGTCCGCTGTAGGACAGCGCCTTCGGGCGCCAGCCGGGCCTCGTGCCGGTGTCGGCCGACCTGCACGGGCGCTCTATACGGTGACGTCGGAGTAGGGCATATGCTCTGACACCCAAGGAAATACGAATTCCATGAGTAGCAGCACCACCGCGACCACGAGAACGATCGCCAGCAGGGCCTTCACTGGTCGGGGGCCGGGGAGCGCTCCCCAGAGGTATCCGTACATTCATTGCTCCTGGAATGCCGCGGGAATGGTGCCCGAAGTCTTCGAGATTGTTTCGACGAGAACCGCGTGGACGATCAAGCGTTCGCTGTTCGAGTAGAGCGGATGGCACGTGGTCAGTGTCAACATACTTTCCAGCGTGGCGTCGGGCTCGGCCCAAGGGTTTCCGGGCAGCGGGTTGACGACCGCAACATCCCCGGGCACGGTGATGTGCCGCCCGAGGAGATGGACGTAGTCGCCTTCGGAAACACGATCGGCTTGCTCGGGATTCAAGCAGGCTTTCGCCGCAGCGCGACGTTCGGGCGAGGCCTGGTCGAGTGGGAGCAACCGGTACGTCATCCATTGGAACTCGGTCTCCACGACGACGGCATCGCATGCATCGAGTCGATCCAGGTGTTGGAAGACTGCGCCGGAACCATTGCGGTGCCCGGCGAGCGCGAAGTTTCCGGCTTCGCCGGGCATCTGCGAGTCCGGGTAGTGGCCGGGGCCGGCCCGCAGGTCCTCGTTGCGTGTGCCCTCGACGATTGCGTACGCGGCGCCGAGTGTGGGGAAATGCACGCGCGCGAATCCCTCGCCGAGCACAGGGATCAGCGGGGACACCGGCTGACCATCGATCGCTCCTGAGGCTTCGGGGACTTCGGCCCAGGATTCCTCCAGACTGTTGTTGAGCTCGTCCTGCAGCCGCCCTGAGACGATATTGGTCCAGAACGCCTCATAGATGACGAACAGCAGGATGACGACCCCGGCCGTGAGGAGCAGTTCGCCGATTACCTGGCCTGCGCCCGGCCGACGACGCCCTGGAACTTCGGTATCGCTCACGGACCGGGGTCTCCTCTTCACAGATCTACCGAGCTAGCTGATGGGTCGAATTGGTGCCGTATCGAACTAGCTGCCCGCGTTGATCGTGGCGCTTCCGGTACCGCCGAGGAGATCGTAAAGGAGTACGGACAGGCGACCGAGGCCGTCGATCGCGGCAGAACCAGTGGTCTCGATGCCTTCGATGACGATCGGGAACGGGAGGAATGACATGGTGTTTCTCCTTCGAGGGGTGGGCCGCGGCGGCGGCCGCGAGATAGATACGTCGTCACGGTGAAACAGGGCGGGTGCGACCAGGTGTATGTCGCACCCGCCCTGTTTCGGTATTTCTGGTTGGGAGTTACTCCTGGCCGGGTGCACGCTTGCGGTTACGCAGGGTGAGCCATGCGCCACCGCCGATCAGTGCCAGCGCTAGACCGGCGAGCCAGATGACGTTCGCGCCGGTTACCGGCAGGGACGATGACTGGTCCGGTTTGGCCTGAGCAGGATTTCCCGGAGCAGGTGTGCCCGGAGCACCGTTGTGTCCACCACCGTTGTTGCCGGGAGCGTTGTTGCCGGGAGTCGACACGTCAGTGCCTGGTCCTCCGGGTACTTCAGAGCCCGGCCATGTCGGGATTTCCCACGGCGGCAGCGGGATCGGGATCGGGATGATGATCAGCCCATTGCTGCTGGTTTTGTTCTCGAGTCCCAGGACCACCGACTTGTTTGCTTCGCCGGTGAGCTTGACGGAAGTTGCGGTCGGTTCGCCGTCGATCTTCGAGACATCCGCCTTGCCTTCCTTGACGCCCCAGATCACTTCACCCCACTTGACGTTGGTGACGTCGGTGTGAGCACCGGTTTCTGTGAAAGTGATGTCGGTGTTCAGCGGGAACTGGACCCGGCCGTCGATGACGGCTGCGTCGCACTGGGCGGTCGGAGTGACCGAAGCGCCCGGCTTGACATCGAGAACACAAGACCGCGCCTCATTGTCGATGTCCGTCCACGTAGCCGTGACCTGGAAGATCGTGGATCCGTCTTTGGCTACCTGGCTGCCCTTGGGGCCGGTCACGATCTTGTCGATATCCACCTCGGTGGTCGGGATCGGGCGGTTGTGGATCTCCACCACAGCCTTCTCACCCGCCACCGCCTTGACGGTGTCGCGGTAATCGGCGCCACCGGCATCCGCGGAGACGTAGTAGTACGGCCGCGCCCAGTCGATACCGGCCAGTGGCTTGGGGTCGACCTCGGAGAAGGTGATCACGGTGTTCCGCGGCACAACCTCGTCGGACGTCCAGCTCCAGTCGTTTGCGGCATCGAGGGTGATGGTCTGGCCCACTGCCGGGAAATCAGTTCCAGCGGGGAGTGCCGGATCGATCCCGTCGATACGGACCTCGAACGTCGCGCTGTCAGGCAGGTCGGCCTCGGGTGCGCGGACGGGGTTGCCGTCAGCGTCGAGGATGAACTTCGTGAATTCGACCGATCCGAATTTCCACAGCGCCTCGTTCGACAGCGTGATCAGTCGACCGTCGGTCGGGTCGTCGGAGACTATGCCCGTCGCGGTGCCGTCGAGGTTCGAATGCAGCCACGATTCGCCTTCCGGGCTGGTGCCCCAGGAGATCGTGCCCCACTCGACTCCGTCGACATCGGGACGGCCGGTCTCAGTGAAGGTCACCTCGGTGCCGACAGGGAGGTCGACGCCGAGCGGTGTGGTCTGTCCCTGCTTGACGCTCAGCACCTGGGTGCGGTACTCCACACCGTCGCGCCAACGCGCCTCGACCGTGAACTCCACGTCGTCGCCGACGGCCTCGGCGGCCTCACCGCCGACCTGCTTTGCGATGCGCAGAGTGCCGTCGTTGACGTCGACGAAGTTCGACACCTCGATCTTGCGCAGATCCTTGCCGATGGTCACCACGGCTGCGTTGTCCGGACTGATCCTGACATTCCCGGAGTATGCGGGCACGCCATAGGCGAGACCGTCACCGTTTGCCGGAACCAGCTCTGTCAGTGTGACTTCGGTGCCGCCCGGCAGGTTCTCGCCGAACGGAACCGGGGTGCCGTCGGACGGAAGAGACAGCGTCTTGCTCTGCGGGTTGTCGTCCGTATCGAGCCAGGTGGCAATCACGTCGAAGCTCGCCGGTACGGCCTTGTCGGACGCCTTCGGGCCCGTGAGCTTTTTGCTCACTTCGAAGGTGCCTTGCGTGATCGTGGCCTCGTTGGTGACGGAGACCGTGTTCGCCGACGCGTCGGTGCCGATGGTGAGCGTCTTCGGGCTGATCACCGGCAGCGACCACGTCACGAGGTCGGTGTTCGTCGGTTGGACCTCGGTGAAGGTGACTTTCGCTCCGATGGGCAATTTGCCCAGGTCGTAGTGCTGACCGTCCTTCAGGGTGAATTGACGCAACTCGTTGCCGGCGGCGTCGTCACCGAAGGCGATCTCTGCGTTGACGACGAAAGCCTCGAGCCCCGTGCGCGCTCCGTCACCGATGACGGATTTGGTGATCCTCGCCGATCCCAGGCTCGCTTTGTTGAGCAGTGTGACACCGACATTGCTCTTCGGCGTGATGGTCACCAGCGCCTCGGTGCGGTCCCCGTTGAGCGTCACACCCTCCGACGGGCGGAACGTCCCTCTCTCGAAGTACACACCGTCAACGGTCGGGAGGTTGATCTCGGACAGGCGGATCTGCCAGCCGGTTCCGCGGGGGTTGATCCCACTGACGGGTGTCCCGTCAGCCTTCACCTTGATCTCGTAGGAGCTCACCGGGGCGTCGGTCGCTGGATCTTGCCCGGGGGCGAACTCCTCGACTTTCACAGTGAACTCGGTGTCTTCCGGGAATTTCTCGGAGAAGGGAGCGATCTCCTTCAGAAGCGAGAACGAGCCCCGCGACACACCTTGGCCGGTGCCGCCGCCGCCCCATTCCTGCTTGACGCTCTTCGACAGCGTCTGCTTGCCGGCATAGGTGAGGGTGTTGGAGTATTCCGTGTCGCGCTGGTCCAGTCCGCCGCTGCTGGTGCACAGGGTGTAGCTGACGAGGTACTTCGTCTGACGGCTGTAACCGTCCGCGTCCCGAGGGAGGGTGAGATCGAAACCGCCGTCGGCGCGCGCCACCGAGGTGGCGTCGGTTATATCGCGTTTCTTGTTGCCGTCGAAGAAGTCTTGCGCGACGACCTTGAGATTGAGGTTGCTCTTGAGATCGCCGCCGATTTCACACACCGTCATGTTCGGTGAGAACCTGTCGTTGATGACCGCCGGTTCCGTAAGGCCCTCGAGATCGTGTCCGGAGATTTCCACGGTCCAATTGAGGGTGGTGCCTGCCGGCTGCTCCACACCGCCGATCGTCTGCGACGTGGTGTTGATCGCGCCGTTCTTGCCGCTCGTGAACCCAGGTCCCTCAGTCTTTCCCGTGATCGACGTCTTGTTGACGACCGCCGAGTTGGTGAGATGGTCCTCGGAGTCCGGCACCTCGGTGGTGGTCAGGCAGGTCCGGTACGTGAAGTAGTAATACTGTTCTTCGTTGAATGTGTCCGGGTTATCCACAGTGATCGCCGCGGTGAAGGTACTCGCGCCGGCTACTGCGCCGATGGGAGCAATGGTGAATCCTGCGGCAGGAGTGCGGTAGTTGGGTTCGTTCTCCCGCCCTGGGAGGTAGTCAGACTTCTCGATGACTACCTGCACGCCCGAGGCACAGACCGCATGGGGGCCGCCGAAGGTGTCGGTGATGTCGATCTTGTGGTTGTTGGCGGCAATGTCGGTGCCCGGAACCACAATCGTCCAGACGGCTTCCATATTGCGCTTACCGCCGTCGAGGTAGCCGCCCTTCCAGGGCTCGGTCTGCGGCGCGTAGTCCTGTCCCACGCCATCCGAAGCCACCGTGTTGTCACCGATCGTCACGGAGTTGGTGTACTGAGTCCCCTTGAGATCCACAACGCCGCTGGTCGTGCATGAGGTGTACTCGATGCGGTAGAGCTTGCTGCCCTCGAAGGGCCCGCCGTTGTTGATGTTGATGGTGACCTGATCACCCGCGTCGGGTTGGGTGACGGTGACGCCACCAGGGGTCTCTTTGAGATCGCCCGGGCGACCGGACCACAGCTTCGCGTTGAGCAGGCTGCCCGCACACACCTTCATGTTGTCGGAGAGCTCGTCGCTCAGGGTCACCGAACCGGTGTTGCCTGTGTCCAACTTGGCCAGATCTGCGCCGGGGATGTCGATGGTCCACCGCACTGACTGCTTGTTGTCCTGGAGTTTGCCGGACTTCGTCGACTCGCCGATTACGCGGCCGTCGGTGATGCCGCCCGTGCCGGGCAGGTCGACCTGCGTGACCTTGTTGTTGATCGTGAAATCCACAGTCTCTGACGTGGTGTACTCGACTGCCTTCGTGTAGACGAAGAAATCGCCCTTCACCTCGTCCGGCCGATCCGCCACAGCGTCGGAGAGCACGCAGGTCATGAGATTGGTGGAAGCAGCCAGATCGCATGTGCCCCAAACCGTCCCATCGTCGCCCTCCAGCGCGATCGTCGGGTTGGACTGAAGCTTCAGCTCGCCAGGGAATTCAATGGTGAACTGGTCGCCCGGCTGCGGACTCGCGCTTGACGCGTCCCAAATGCCCTTCACCGTGACGGAGTCCCCGACCGTGATCTGCTGGTCGTTCTTTCCTTCGACCTGGACGTCGGTGATTTTCACATCGATGCCGGGATTGACTCCGCGTGCGGCCAGTCGCTGCGCCGCCACAGGAGTCGTCGACGAGGACGCCGTCGTGATCGGCGGTTTCGCAGAAGTGGGTGACTCCGACGTGGAAGTAGGCGGTGCCGTCGTCTTCAGTGGCGCCTCCGTCGTAGTCGCGGGCGGCTTCGGTGTGGTCGGAACTATTGTGGTCGGAACTATGGTGGTCGAGGTCCCGACGTCATCGGCCGAGGCAACCTGGACGAAAGAGAACGACGATACGACCAGCGCCAGGACCGCAACGATCATCCCCAAAGCTGCCCACCGAGACACCACCCCCTCCCCGGCACGGCGTGGGAAGACACGGTTACGCATGACGAACACCTTTCGTTCAGAACACATGATTTAGGCCCCGTTTCCGGGGCCGTCGAATAGGGAAACGGGACCTTTGAGCCGCTCTGGAGCCTGGTTGCGAGCGTTGGTGATTCTCAGGCGACCTATTGCGGAGCCGAACAGTTGGTAATCGGACCTGGTTGGCGCCAGCGCAGACCGACGGCCGGCTCTGGGTAGGCCAGGAAATTCCAAGAAAAATCGACCGCCGGTATTACCTAACGCGACGACCTTCGAGGTACTAAAGGCTGCGGCCGAGGATCTTTCCTGCGCGATTCATTGCAGTTCGAGCATGAGTACCATCCCGGATAGCAAAAGCAACAGTGCGATGGCTCCGAGGGGGAAGTCTTCGTGCTACGTGCTTCGCTGCCGTGACGGTTTTCATGAAATTCCTTTCTTAGGCACAACGTAAAGAAATGTGCGCGGGGCCGTTCGCGAGAAGATGCAAATTCCGCGCAAACAACGCAGAAGGCGCAAACCGGGCGATGCGCAATCAGGAATCTAACACGAGCAAATCGCATAGCTGGACACGCCATGGACGTGCGTCCATGCAAGAAAAACTGCGCTTACCGGGGTATATCTATCTTCCGTTGATTTCTTTCAAGTTAACTGGCTGGTTCATCACAATTCGATCTCGACCATCAGTTGCATGCCTGCCTTGGCACTTGTCGACAATCGGTGAGCGGCCGAGCCGAGTCGGCGCTGCTGTACCGAATGAGCCTTTATGCAGTTCACTGCCCCTTATTTGCTGTCGGAACGACAAGGTGTGGAGCGAATTATCTGTGTACACACGCTCGACATAAATGCAAATCATTTTTCTGTGTGTAGGAGGAGGGTGAATTAGGGGGTGAATTCAGTCGCGGGTCATCGAAACCCCTGTTCTGAAATGATCCAGAGATAGGGGTCACATTAGATTCGTTTTTCTTAGCAGATTGGATTCCCGGCCTCAGTTAACTGTCGATAATGCTTCGGGGGCCGACATGGCATTTCGAGACGAAGAATCGCCCAGCTTTTCGTAGAAGGCCTTCGGTACGGTTACGTCAGTCCAGCTGATCACGCGCCGCAGCGATTTGGGCGACGCTCTTGTGCGCACGGATGAGGCACTGTCTGGGATGTGTGTGTGGATCTCGGAAAATGCCACGTCGGAGGCTTCTTCGAAGATCTCGAGACCTCGCAAGTTCAGGTCGTTCTCGCGCGCCTCGGCACGATGAACTGGCTTACTTTTCAAGCGCTTTCGATGCCCGGAGTCAAATGGTGACGGTCGTTGCGTAGTTGCTGACGGTGGATGCGACCGGTTCGATCGGCGTGCAGTCGCCACATCCGAGCAACCGCACCGAGTGGCCGCGAGGTCCCTCAGCCGGTACTTTTCGCAGCTCTCTGGACACTTCGCGAAATCGGACCTTCGAATCGAGTTCTCGCGCAACCATTCTGACGCAGCTTGTGTCAATGGCGCTACACCCGCGGCTGCCCGCAAGGTTTGACTGCCCCGGCTGCTGTGACGCCTTGGGATCCGGAGCGCAGAGATTCTGTGACAGTCGCGGCCGCTCCGCGCAGCGTGTTGCATGCGACTCAGCCGCCATTGGTGGACTCTTGCCTACCGACTCGTCGTCGTAGAACTTCGTGAGACGACCTTGTCGCAGGGAAGGGCTACAACGATTGGTCGGGCCCGGTCAACGAGGCGGGACCGGTAGTCGGTTGGTGTGCGCCGGTGAACCGCTCGACGACGGATACAACGACGATCGCGAGTGCCAGGATTCCAACGGTCCGGGCGAGTGACTTCAGTGTCTTCGGAAGTGCCTTCTTCATGCGAGGCAGATTACTGCGGACGGCACGCAATTTGTGGGCTAGGTTTCGATCCGAATCGGACTGTTC
Source organism: Rhodococcus sp. OAS809 (assembly GCF_040546695.1). Lineage (NCBI taxonomy): Bacteria > Bacillati > Actinomycetota > Actinomycetes > Mycobacteriales > Nocardiaceae > Rhodococcus > Rhodococcus sp. OAS809. Next base: position 84,431 of record NZ_JBEPOI010000002.1, read on the forward strand.
TGCCCAGTGGCCGCTCGTCCACGCAGTGTGACTATCCGTGAATCAAATCTTGTGGTGCCCCCGGCAGGATTCGAACCTGCGACCAAGAGATTAGAAGGCTCTTGCTCTATCCCCTGAGCTACGGAGGCGCGTGGAACATCATACTCGAGGGTTCGGGATGTGACGCGCGCCGCCCAACTCCGACGCGTTGTCGTAGTCGGTTCGCGAAGGTCCTACCCTTGAGGTATGGCTACACCCGACCTCGCGCCGACAGATTCCCCACCGGAGTCCACACAGCACAGCGGTGCACCCGCTTCTTCGACCGCGATATTCGTGGTCAGTGGACTCATCGCAGGGCTCACCGCAGCCATCGTGGTGGGATTCTCCGCGTCGCAGGCACTGACTCTTCTGGGTATTCCGGATCCAGGCCCGATCACCACGTACGGCCTGCCCGCGATGCGGGCACTGGGGGAGATCGCCGCGGTCATCGCGATCGGGTCACTGCTGCTGGCCGCGTTCTTCGTGCCGCCGCAGAAGTCGGGCGTCCTCGACGTCGACGGCTATCGGGCAGTCCGAACTGCATCGCACGCCGCGATCGTGTGGGCGATCTGTTCGTTCATGATGGTGCCTCTGACGCTCTCTGACACGTCGGGTCAGCCGTTTGCCGAAGCGATCAAACCGGCGAACCTGTGGTCGGGACTCGATCAGGTCGAGATCGCCGGCGCTTGGCGTTGGACTGCGATCATCGCGGTTGTTCTGGCGATCCTGGCCCGACTGACACTGCGCTGGTGGTGGACCCCGCTACTGCTGCTGGTCGGTCTTCTCGGACTGATGCCGCTCGCTCTCACCGGTCACTCGTCTTCGGGCGGGTCGCATGACATCGCTACCAACAGCCTGATCCTGCACCTCGTGGCGGCTTCGCTCTGGGCCGGCGGCTTGTTCGCGCTACTGGCACACGCGCGGCGCGGCGGCGATTACACCGACGTAGCAGCCCGACGCTTTTCGACGGTCGCATCCATCTGCTTCGTCGTCATGGGATTCAGCGGCGTCATCAACGCGATTGTCCGTCTGCCTCTCGACGACGTATTCACCACGACGTATGGACGATTGATCGTCGCGAAAACAGTTGCACTGATCATCCTCGGGTTCTTCGGTTGGGCTCAGCGGAGTCGGGCGCTACCGGCGCTGGCGGAGAATCCGAAGAGTCGCTCTGCCCTGATTCGATTTGCCGGCGCTGAAGGCATCGTGATGGCGGCGACCATCGGTCTCGCGATCGGCCTTGGTCGTACCCCGCCGCCCCCGCCTTTGTCGATTCCTTCGATTCCCGAGGTCGAACTCGGTTACAACCTTCCGGACCCGCCGTCGTTCATGGCCTTCGTGACGGACTGGCGATTCGACCTCATGTTCGGCACCGCCGCCGTTGCTGCGGCGATTCTGTACGGAATCGGTCTGCGCAAGCTGGCCAAGCGTGGGGATTCCTGGCCTGTCGGCCGAACCATCGCCTGGATGAGCGGTTGTGCGGTGCTCCTGATCGCCACGTCTTCGGGCGTCGGCAAGTACGCGCCGGCAGTATTCAGCGTTCACATGGGTGCGCACATGGCGCTGTCGATGTTGGGCCCAGTCCTGCTGGTTCTGGGTGCGCCGATCACTTTGGCTCTGCGGGCCCTGGATCCGGCAGGCAAGGACGGCGTGCCCGGCATTCGCGAGTGGATTCTGACCGCTCTGCACAGCCCGTTCTCGCGATTCATCACCCACCCGATCGTGGCGGCAGTTCTCTTCGTCGGCGGTTTCTACGCGCTGTATCTCGGCGGAATCTACGGTGCGACGGTCGACTCGCACAGCGCTCACCTGCTGATGAACCTGCACTTCATCCTCAGCGGCTATCTCTTCTATTGGGTGGCGATCGGAATCGACCCGTCACCACGTCAATTGCAGCCAGTGACCAAGCTGGCAATGGTCTTCGGCTCACTTCCGTTCCACGCCTTCTTCGGCGTGGCATTGATGAGCACCACCGCCGTCATGGGCGGCGCGTACTTCCGTTCGCTCGGCCTCGGCTGGAACAACGACCTGATCGGCGATCAGCAGCTGGGCGGCAGCATCGCGTGGGCGACCGGCGAGATCCCGCTCATGGTGGTCATGCTCGCGCTACTGGTTCAGTGGTCGCGCAGCGATGGCAGGACAGCGCGGCGAACCGACCGTGCGGCCGAGCGCGACCACGACGCCGACCTCGCCGCGCACAACGCGATGTTCGCCGAATTGGCCAGGCGAGACCGCGAAGGGTGGAAACCCCGTGAGGCTGCTGACGCGGAGACTGCAAGCGAGGACTCTGCGGACGAGACACCCAGCGAGAAGAAATCCGACGAATCCTCCACTAGCACTTAGCTCCGACACTGCCCGGGCCGTTTGGCTCGGGCAGTGCTGTTTCTCCACAGCTGTTCCACCGATGCACAGGTGGAAATCGAAGATCCCGAGCCACGCGTTTGTCGTTCCACAATCGAAACTGCCGACGCAATGATCGGCCCCGCGGCAGTTGGCGGGTTCTGGAGTTCGAAGGGGGATCGGACATGTACGAAACGCATGCAACGGTTGTCGGAACCGTCATCACCAATCCGGTGAAGCGGCAGACCACCAATGGCGAAGAGGTGCTGAGCTTTCGGATGGCGAGCAACACGCGTCGCAAAGACACGGTGACCGGAGAGTGGACGGACGGAGCGACCCTCTATCTCACGGTCAGCTGCTGGCGGCGGTTGGTCACCGGCGTCGGCGCATCCATCATGAAGGGTGATCCGGTCATGGTGGCGGGGGAGTTGCGCACCAACGAGTACACGACCAAAGAGGGTGTGCCTCGTTCCGATCTCGAGCTACGGGCGACTGCGGTAGGCGCGGACCTTGCTCGTTGCATCTCGAAGATCGAGCGTCAGAGCAAGCCGACGTCGGCGGAGAATGTCGAGGACGCAATCGACACCGTCGCTGCGTGAGGACTCAGACCGAAGGTTTCGGGCAGTCGCGGGGCCGCGAGTCGTGCCCCGCGTCCACTCGCTCGAGAAGTTCGGTGAGAGTTGCTCGCTCCGATTCGTCGAGGTCGTCGAACACATCCGAAGATTCGCGTCGTTGAGCTTTTGCGACGTCGGCAGCGAGGGTAGCGCCGGCGTCGGTGAGCTCGAGTAACACGGCTCGCCGATCGTTCGGATCGGGAGTGCGGCGCACCCATCCGGCCTCTTCGAGGGAATCCACGACGTCGGTCGCCGACCGCGGAACGATGCGCAGTCGCTCGGCAAGAAACCCGAGTCGAACCGGCTCGCCCACTCGGGTCAGTACTCGCAGCGCTCGGCTTTGCGACGGCGAGAGACCGAATGGTTCCAGCGCTGCCACCTGACGTCGGCGGATGAGCCGTGCCACGGACATCACGACGTCGGTGAGTTCGCGCTCTCGGGAATGCATGGCGTCAGTCTAGCGTTGTTGGTGTCAGCCTCATAGTGAGGTAACCTCATCAATATGAAACTAGGGTGAGAAAGCCTCCAGGAGGTAGAACGTGAAACCAGATCGCATGCGAAACATCGAACGATCCGCTGTCGAGATCACTCCGGCGGAATCCGTACCGGCAAAACGCGTACTCGGACTGTTCGCGCCGTATCGAACTCAGATCGCCATCGTCACCGCGGTCATCACACTCAGCGCGATCGTGGCGCTGGGCAGCCCGCTGCTCCTACGCGAAATGCTCGACAAGGCGATCCCGGACAAGAACCTCGGACTCGTGAGCGTTCTGGCCATCGGCATGATCGCTATTGCCGTGATCACGAGCTGTCTCGGCGTGGCGCAGACCTGGATGTCCAACAGCATCGGCCAGAAACTGATGCACCAACTGCGCGTGCGGGTCTACTCGCATCTGCAGAATCAGTCGCTCGGATTCTTCGCTCGAACCCGAACCGGAGAAGTTCAGTCGCGTATTGCCAACGACATCGGCGGTATGCAGTCGGTGGTCACCAACACGGCAACATCCATCGCGCAGAATGCAACGACCGTGGCAGCCACCATTGTTGCTCTGTTCCTTCTGGATTGGCGGCTTGCCATCTTCTCGCTGGCGATCTTGCCGGTGTTCATCCGTATCGCACGCAAGATCGGTGACGAGCGCCGCAAGATCTCTGGTAAGCGGCAGAAGCTACTCAGTGATCTGTCGGTCCAGGTGGAGGAATCTCTCTCCGTCAGTGGCATTCTCCTCGGCAAGACGACCGGCGCGAAGTCGGCTCTGACGGATCGATTCACCGAGCGTTCAGCGGAAGTCGCAGACGTCGAACTCCGAGCCATGATGGCCGGCAAGTGGCGCATGGCGACCATGTCGATCACCTTCGCAGCCATGCCTGCACTGGTCTACTGGTTTGCCGGTTTCACTCTCGATCACGGCAACACCATCACCGTCGGCACCCTCGTCGCATTCACCACGTTGCAAACACAATTGTTCCGCCCCACCATGATGCTGCTCAACACGGGCGTCGAGGTGCAGAGCTCGATGGCACTGTTCAGTCGCGTGTTCGAGTACCTGGATCTGCCGATCGACATCGCGGATCCGGAAGAGTCGAAGAGCTTCGACCGCACCAAGATGTCCGGCGAACTTCGGTTCGACCACGTCGACTTCTCGTATCCAGGAACCGACAGCAAGACCCTCGACAACATCGACCTCACGGTCCCGGCCGGCGGAACCTTGGCGCTTGTCGGCTCCACGGGTTCGGGCAAGACCACTCTCGGATACTTGGCCGCACGTCTGTACGACCCGACTGCGGGATCGGTGAGAATCGACGACGTCGATCTGCGGGACCTCGATCTGGCGACGGTCTCCGACCTGGTAGGTGTGGTGTCGCAGGAGACGTATCTCTTCCACACGACGATTCGTGAGAACCTTCGGTTCGCGAAACCCGACGCCACGGACGCCGAGATCGAGCAGGCAGCGCGCATCGCGCAGATCCACGAGTTCATTTCCGGTCTCGACGACGGGTACGACACCATGGTCGGCGAGCGCGGCTACCGATTCTCCGGCGGTGAGAAACAGCGCATAGCGATCGCGCGCACAGTCCTGCGGAATCCGCCGATCCTCGTCCTCGACGAGGCGACGAGCGCCTTGGACAATCGCACTGAACGTGCGTTGCAGGACGCGCTCGACGAGCTGATGGTCGGACGCACCACTCTTGTTGTGGCGCACCGACTCTCCACGGTTCGAGATGCGGATCTCATCGCGGTCCTCGACCAGGGCGTGGTTGTGGAAAAGGGCACCCACGACGAACTGGTGAAGCAAGGCGGGCGGTACGCGCAGCTGCTTGCGGCTTCGGGTAGCGACGCGGTCGAACTGCCTGCGGAATTGCAGACTGTGTGACAGTGCATCCATCGCGTTGGCGAGTCACCGAGCACCGACCAGAGGTGGCATGGATGTTCGTCCAGGCCACCTCCGCGTGGTTGTACGTCGTGCCGACGGGAACGGGAACGACTCCGATCTATCGCGGGTCCTGTCGGCGGTCAGCTGCGTGGCGCGCCGCGATGTATCCGAAAACCATCGCCGGCCCGATGGTCGCGCCTGCCCCGGCGTAGTCGTTGCCCATGACCGCGGACGAGGTGTTGCCCGTCGCGTAGAGACCTGCAATCGGTTCACCGGAACTGTGCATGACCTGTGCATGTTTGTTGTAGACGAGCCCGCCTTTCGTTCCCAGATCGCCGGTTCGTAGTCGAATCGCGTAGTACGGACCTTCGTCGATCATGTCCATCGAGGGGACTGGCAATGTCGGGTCCCCGTAGTAGTTGTCGTACGCACTTTTTCCACGCTCGAAGTCTTCGTCTACACCGTTGTGCGCAAACCTGTTGTATCGATGCACAGTGAGAGCTAATTGTTTCTTCGGAAGTCCGAGGCGGCCGGCCAACTCGTCGAGCGTGTCGCCGGTGTAGAGGAGTTCGTTGTCGAACCAGGATTTCGGGAACTTATGCCCCGGCATGATCGCTCCGATCTGATAGCGACTTTTGGCCTTCGCGTCGAAGATGAACCACGCTGGGTCGTGACCCCCGGCAATCTGGTTGTGGACGAATGTCACGTAGGGAGCGGATTCATTGGTGAACCGAACTCCGTTCTGGTTCACGATGATCGATCGGGGAACCGACCGTTCGGAGACCAATCCGTGCATGATCCCGTCAGGTCTCTTGAACGAGGGCATCCACCACGCGTCATCCATCAGGTCAACTGCGGCACCGATTTGTTGTCCCGCGCGGATGCCGTCTCCAGTGTTGTCGACTGAACCGAGGCTGTAGTTGGCGCTGGCGTTTTCCGGGAGATATTGCCGACGCATCTCGTCGCTCTGTTCGAAACCGCCGCAGGCGAGCAGTACGCCTTTGGAAGCTCGGATTCTGACAGTGCGGCCGCTGCGCTCGGCCACCACACCCACCACGCAATCATCGTCGTCGGTGATCAGCGATTCCATCGCAGTGTTCAGCCAAAGCGGAACGCCGGCTTGTTTGATCGCCAGGCGCAGACGGCCGACCAGGGCCTGCCCGAGTGTCTCCATGTGCCTTCTGGTCAGAACACTCTTCGCTGCACGCCACCCGGTTGCCAGCGCGGCACGTCGCCCTGCCCAGGTACGCATGACCATGTTCAGTTTCACGAACTCTTTGGATGTGATGTACAGACCGGCGGGAGTCGGAAGTGCGCCGGGGCGCAGACCGGACTCGTCGGTGCCGAGCATTTTCAGGTCGAAAGGAAGCGGTTCGATGGTACGTCCACGTGGGCGACCGCCCGGCTTCTCCGGGTGATAGTCCGAATAGCCCGTACACCATTGGAATCGCATGAGCGGGCTGGTCTTCTCGAGGAACTCGAACACGCGTGGACCTTCGTCGACGAATGCGTCGATGTTGTCCTCGGGAACTCCATCACCAACGACAGCTCGCATGTACGCCCGGACGTCGTCACGGCTGTCCGAGAGCCCTTCGCGGATGAGAGTTGGATTGTTGGGCACCCAGATGTTGCCGCCCGACAGCGCGGTGGTGCCGCCATAAACGTCTGCTTTTTCGATGACGAGGGTGTTCAGACCATTGGCGGCGGCTGCCAACGCCGCGGTCAACCCACCGGCACCGCTGCCGACAACGAGGAAGTCCACTTCGTGATCGAAGGACACTTCCCTTGATTTTGACGCGCGAGGCATTTGCCTCTCCTATTCAATTGGTTGAGGTTTTCTCTTCACGGGCCGCAGCCCGAAGCGGTTGACCGAGGTCAACCATGCGCTCGAGTGGACGAAGGCTGATGATTCAGCAATACAACGGCTTTCGCGGGCCTCGAACACCAATCGCCGTCAGCGGTGCTTGCGCAACTCGTGGCGTGCGACGCTCCTGATATGCACTTCGTCTGGTCCGTCGGCGATACCGAGGATCCGGGCACTCGCCCACATTCTCGCGATCGGGAAGTCGTCGGTGACACCGCCACCCCCGTGGCACTGGATCGATCGATTCAGGACGTTGCGCGCCACACGAGGACCGATGACTTTGACTGCCGCGATCTCGATCTGAGCGCCCTTGGCTCCGACCTGGTCGATGAGCCATGCTGTCTTCAGCACCAGAAGGCGGGCCTGCTCGATTTCCATTCGCGATTCGGCGATCCAGGTCCGGACAACTCCCTGATCCGAGATCGGCCCGCCAAAAGCGTTACGAGACTGGGCACGTCGAACCATCAAGTCCAATCCGCGCTCCGCCATGCCGATACAGCGCATGGCGTGGTGAATTCTGCCCGGACCCAGGCGCGCCTGTGCGATGGCGAACCCGTCTCCTTCGGACGCAAGCATATTTGTTGCCGGTACTCGAACGTTATCGAACCGAATTTCACAGTGGCCGTGTTGGTCGTGGTATCCGAATATCGGTAAACTGCGCACGATTTCGACTCCAGCGGTGGCGACGGGCACCAAGATCATCGATTGCTGCTTGTGGGGCTCTGCCTCGGCATTCGTCTTCCCCATGACTACCAGAATTTCGCACCGTGGGTCTGCTGCACCGGTCGTCCACCATTTTCGACCGTTCACGATGTATTCGTCGCCGTCCCGAACAATCGACGTCATGATGTTTCGGGCATCGGAGGACGCAACATCGGGTTCAGTCATGGAGAAGCCCGAACGCATTGTGCCGTCGAGCAGTGGTTGAAGCCATCGCTCCTTCTGCTCGCGGGTTCCCACCAGGTGCAGGATCTCCATGTTTCCGGTATCGGGCGCCGCGCAGTTGAGGGCTTCGGGGGCAATGTAGGGCGAGCGTCCCGTCACCTCGGCGATGTGGGCGTAGTCGAGGTGAGACAGTCCTGAGAGCGCCGGCATGAACAGATTCCACATGCCCTGGCGTCTCGCTTCCAACTTCAGCGACTCGACTACGGGTGGCAAGACGTGACTGCGAGGTCCTGCGGCCTCGAGTTGTTCGGAGTAAACCGACTCAGCTGGGTAGACGTGTTCGTCCATGAATGCTTCTAGACGCGCGATGATTTCGCGCGCAGCGGGGCTCGGAGCTAAGTCCATTGACGGCACCTTTTGTCGTGAATTGTCATTCGGGGTTGGTTGAGAGGATGACTTTGCCCAGCGCTCGTCGACTCATGACTTCCTCGAGTGCGGTAGGAGCATTGATCAGCTGGTGGATGCTGTTCACATGAGGAGACAGAGCGCCACCGTCGTACATGTCGAAGAGCGCTCGCATGTTGTCCGCGTTGCACTCCGGATTACGCTTCGCCCATGCGCCCCAGAGAACTCCATGTAGCGCCCCGCCAACGACGAGGAGGCGATTCATGCCGATCTTCGGAATCTGCCCCGAAGCGTAGCCAACCGTCAAATATCTTCCTGCGGTGGATAATGCGCGCACCGCTGTAGCGGCGTGATCTCCACCGACCGGGTCGTACACAACGTCTACACCGGACGGTGCGACCTGTGCGACTCGTTCGCGAAGGTTGCCCGTTGTGTAGTTGATCAACTCGTCTGCTCCATGTTGCTTACAGACCTCGAGTTTCGCTTCGGAGGACGCCGCCGCCACCACGCGTGCACCCAATGCTTTGCCGATCTCGATTGCGGTGAGCCCGACGCCCCCGGAGGCACCCAGGACGAGCAATGTCTCTCCTGGTTGGATCGCAGCTCGGTCGACGAGTGCGTGGTAGGACGTTCCGTAGGTAACCACGAATCCGGCAGCGTCGGAGAAACTCATGGAATCAGGGATGACAAAGACCTTGTCACTGGTGACCGCCACGAGTTCCGCGTATCCGCCCATGCCGCAGAAGGCCATGACTCGCTTCCCCGGGGCGACCCCTTGGACGTCCGAGCCGACACTGTGCACTACACCCGCGACTTCCGACCCGGGAATGAAGGGGAGTGGGGGTTTAGTTTGATACGTTCCGGCGACGATCAACCCGTCGGGAAAATTGACACCCGCCGCCTTGACCGAGACGAGAACTTGGTTCGGTGTCGGCGTGGGATCGTCAATTTCTGTGAACTGCAGTTGATTCGGCAACCCCAGCTGGGTACATACGTGCGCCTTCACGGCCGCTCCGACGGTACGAGGGGCGTCCGCACGAAGGTTGCCCACGCCTTGACCGCCAATCCGCCGGTCTGCCGCGTGCAGGCGAGTTCGACGTCGATCTTGTCACCTTCGTCGTCCGCATAGGTTCGTTCGACAAGCGCTGAGCATGTCAGAGTGTCATCGGGCCAAACCTGTTCGAGGAACCGAACTCGTATCGCTCGGATGTTCTCTGCACCCAGCCAATCGGTGGCGAAGGTGGCCAGGAGCCCAGCTTGGAACATCCCGACCGAAAACGGACTCGGGTACCCCGCCGCCTCGGCGAAAACCTGGTCGTGATGAATCGGATTCATGTCTCCCGACGCACCTTGGTACCTGACGAAATCGGTGCGGGATACCGGACCGACAACCCACGGGGTCGGGACTGACACTGTGTTGATCAAGATTCCTCCACAGTCGGTCGAGCAGTTTCCACTCCGGTCATAGTTGCCCGAGCAATGAGATTTCCCTGTTCGTCTTCGAAATCCGTTGTCATCACGGCAAAAGTCATCTCGCCGCCCTTCCGTCCCTGCTTCGTGTAGATGTCGACGATCCGCGAAGTGCAGTTCAGACGAGTACCTGCGCGGGGAGGTGGACCGAAGAACTCGTACTTCTGTTCGGCATGGAGTCCGCGTTTGCCGTCGAGCTCTACCTTCCGCCACGGATCCGAGCCCTCTGTCTGCCAGAGGAGGGTCGTGGTGAGAAACGTCGGGGGCACTACCGGGAACTCGTCTTCGACATAGTTCCGATTGCTCGAATACGTGGCAACGGCGAACTCACGAATCTTGCCGCGCTCGATGTCCATACGGAACGGGGTGCCCGTGATACCTAGTGACTCTTTGTCGACCACAGCTTCTCCTTCAGAGCCCATGGGTGGCTATGCATGTTGGCTACTTACCGAAACGACTTCGCCCGTCATGTACGACGAGTAGTCGCTTGCAAGAAAGACCATGACGTTGGCGACCTCCCACGGCTGTGCCGCACGACCGAAAGCCTCACTCTTGCTGAGCTTTTCGAGCAGTTCGTCGCTGGTCACCTTGGCAAGGTGAGGATGCATCGCGATGCTCGGTGCAACCGCGTTGACCCGGATTCCGTGCGGTGCCACGTCGAGGGCAGAGCATCGTGTGAGCGCCATGACGCCGGCTTTCGCTGCGGCGTAGTGCGACTGCCCTTCCTGCGCACGCCAGCCGATGACCGACGCGTTGTTGACGATCACCCCCGACCCTCGTGGAATCATGACTCTCAACACTGATCGTGTGGTGCGGAAAGTGCTCGTCAGGGTCACATCGAGTACCGAACACCACTGCTCGTCGGTCATACTTTGAATGCTCGCCGTCCCGCCGAGGCCTGCGTTGTTGATGAGGACGTCGATGGATCCATACTCGGCAACCACCCGATCGACCATTGCGTCGATCTGCTGATTGTCCGTGACATCGCAAGGAACAGTGAGTGGGCGGGTGCCGAACTCGGACTCGATGCGGTCGGCGGCCGCGATCAATCTGCGCTCATGCCGGTCACTGATCGCCAGTCGGGCACCTTCGGCAGCAAAGCGTTGTGCCGCTGCGAATCCGATTCCAGTTCCCGCTGCTGCTGTCACCAGAACGGATTTGCCTTCAGCAAGGCCGTGTCCCGGACCAGGGATCGGCGCAGTCGTCTCAGACAATTTCACTCATCGCCTCTGTCAACTCTTCCACCGTCCATCGCGAGTCTCTGGCGATGGTCTTTCCGTACTGCCACCCGAGAAACTGGCGGACTTCGCCGCCTTTGGCGTAAAACACCTGACCAGTGGCGGGGCACTTCTCGGTGAGCAGATAGGCCACAACTGGCGAGACGTTGCCTGGATGATAGGTGTCGAATGTACTCGGATCGTCAGGTGCTGCAACAAGTTCCTTGATACCGGGAACGTTCTCGGTCATCCGTGTCCTGGCCACAGGCGTAATTGCGTTGACTCGCACACCGTATCGGGCGACCTCCTGTGCGAGGATCGTTGTCAACGCTGCGATCCCGGCCTTCGCGGCGCCGTAGTTGCTCTGACCGACGGCACCGAGCAGCCCGGAGGTGCTCGATACGTTCACGATCGACGCCGCGACGGTTTCGCCCGACTTCGAACGCTCGCGCCAGTAGTTGCCGAATACAGTGCAGGGCGCGAATGTAGCGCGTAGTTGTCCCGAGATCACGTCGTCCCAATCGGCCTCGGGCATGTTCAGAAACATTCGATCACGCAGGATGCCGGCATTGTTGACCAGGCCGTCGACCGAGCCGAATGCCTCGAGGGCCAGGTCCAGGAGTTCGCTCGCGCCGTCGATCGTCGTGACGTCCGCGACACTGGCAACTGCGATTCCTCCGGCCGCGACGATTTCGTCGACGACCGATGCCGCAATACTGATGTCGTTTCCGTGCCCGTCCGGTCCGGCGCCGGTGTCGTCGACAACCACTTTTGCGCCTTCGGCCGCAAGTAGCAGGGCGTGCTCCCGGCCCAAACCACGACCGGCGCCGGTTACTATGATTACTCGATCTTTCAGCTGATTCATTTCAGTTCGTTGTTCCTTTCACGTTTTCAGTTGACAAGACTCGACTGTCCAATTCGGGTGCGGGTGTGAGTCGAGCAAGGACGGCCTCCGCGTCCTGCATGATGCGTTCGACGAGTTCTGCGCTACTGGGGATGTCGTCGATCAGTCCGACGACCTGCCCGGTCGCCATGACTCCGATATCCGTGCGGCCGTCGAGGAGTGCGGATCGGTACAGCATCGGTGCGTTGGCGGCCATCACAACTTGCCGCCAGCCGAGTTCGTGGCTCTTCCGCATTTCCAGGCCTTCACGTATCAACTTCGACCAGGGTGTTCCCGAGAGACGTTGGAAAGCAACAGCATTGCGGGCAGCACGTAACATGCGCGTCGGTCCGTGGCTTGATTCGAGTTGATCGATCGTTCCTGCGCGCAGCACACGCTGAGGAACCCCGTCGATCTCGAGTGTGACCACGGTGTCGTTGACCGACTTCGAGAGATAGACATCTTTGACTGCCTGAGACACCGGCGAATCGCTGGTGAGCATGAAGCGAGTCCCCATCGCGATTCCGTCTGCACCGTAGGCGAGTGCTGAGACGAGACCTCGGCCGTCGAAATATCCGCCTGCCGCGATCACGGGGATGTCGACGGCGTCGACTACCTGTGGCAGAAGCAAACTCGTGGGGACTGCGCCTGTGTGTCCGCCGCCCTCGCCGCCTTGAACGACAACTGCGTCAACTCCCCACGCTGCAACTTTCTCGGCATGTCTGCGAGCTCCGATCGACGGCACGACAACAAGGCCTGCATCTTTGAGTCGGCCGATCAGCGCCTGGTTCGGTGCGAGCGCAAAGGAGGCGATCTTGACCCCCGATCGAATGAGAAGTTTGATTCTGCGATCGATGTCGTCCTGGTTGGCTCGCAAGTTCACGCCGAATGGTTGGTCGGTGCGGTCTTTGACGTAATCGATGGCGCTGACGAGTTCGTCGTAGGTCAGCATCGCCCCGGCGATGATTCCCAAACCGCCGGCTTTGGTTGTGGCCGCCGTAAGTCGGGCGTCCGAGACGTACCCCATGCCGGTCTGCACAATCGGATACTTCACACCGAAGAGTTCGCAGATACGGGTGTGCAGTGGCCCGGTACCTGAGTTCGGCACGGTCATGCCGGTACTTCCTTGTCACGTAGGTTCCGTGGATCGATGACGTTGCGAATCAGGTCGAGTTCCTCGCTTGTGGGGGTTCGAGTAGTGGGTACGGCTTTGGGCAGGTGGAGTTCGAACCCGGTTGCGGCTACTACTTCGTCGACGGTTACGCCGGGGTGAGTCGACACCAGACGCAACTGTCCGCTATCCGGCTCGAAGTCCAGAACTGCGAGATTTGTGACAACTCGTCGTAACTCGTGGTATCGGCTGGCCGACGGTCCGGCCTTGCGTGCATTGTCGTTTCCGACACCGGAAACCATGTCGACCTGTGAAGTGAGAACGCGTGCACTGTGTTTCGGCACCCAGTAACTTGTCGGGTGATGCACGGTATTGCTCGGCGCTCCGCGGACTCCCAAGAGTTGCACTGTCGGCCGCGAATGATCACCTATCGCGGAGATGTTGCAGTTCCCATAGGAATCGAGCTGCGTGGGAATCATCATGATGTGCCGTTTGCCATTCCAGACGAGATTGAAGATCTGGTTGAAGGGCAACCACGATTCGACCTCGCCTGCCGGAGTTCGGTCGACGGCCCACGTGCCGCGCACGGCTGACGCTTCTCCGTCGGACAAAACGAGATCGGGTTCGAAAGTGTGACGCGCCAATCGCACACCGATTGCAGGTATCACGCCGAATGCGCTCGCGATCACTTCACCGTTGCCTCGGTACGCCTCGGCGCACGCGATCGCGCAGACCTCTGCCCGAGTGGCGTCACTCATGCCGGCACTCCTTCGAATTCCGCAGCGACGAGTCTCTGGTAGTCGGCCTCGGAGCCGGACAGATATCGGTCGACGAAGCGTTGCCAAGCTTCTGGATCTTTTGCTGCAGTGGCATATTCGAGTTGGAAAGCCTCGTCACGATCGTAGTCGGGTACGCAGGATGTGAAATGCGCACCACCTGGAGCGTGAACGACTCCCGATACAAGCAACCGGGGAATTCGAATCGTCGACGGATGTGCATCCGCGGTCAACTCCGCAGTGGGAACCACTTGTTCGCAAGAGACATAGACCGATTCGGCAGCCAGGCAGAACAGGTCGTCGAAGTACAGGTCCGGCCCGAGGTATTGGGCATTGCCATGCATGTCCGCGCGGTTCATATGTACCAGCGCGGCATCGAGGGGGAGCGCCGGCATCGCAACCAATGATTCGCCCGCATAAGGATCGACGATCGTCTGCAGTTCCGGATTCACCCGGAGGACGTCGGAACCGAGTCCCGCGCGAGTCGGCAGGTAGGGCATACGGATCCCGGCCGCGTACAGGCCCCATTGGAGCATGCCCTCGTCGTATTCGCTGACCTCGATACGACCAGCCTGTCGGGCTGCTCTGAAGTGAGGGTCCAGGGGGATCGAGTCCAGCGAGACGAAACCGAACACAACCTTTCGAACCTTTTCGGCTGCGCACAACAACCCCACATCAGCTCCGCCGTACGACACAACGGTCAGATCGGTCAGTTCTGACTTGAGGATCTCTCGGATGAGTGACATCGGCTTCCGGCGCGAACCCCACCCGCCGATTCCGATTGTCATTCCCGATCTCAGTCGACTTACGACATCTGCTTCCGACATTGTCTTGTCCGACACGCGTCCGTCCTCTCCTGGTATTTCACGAGCGCTCAAAGTCTCGTATCAAACGTTTGCTACGCGGTACGGAGCGACTGTAGCAAACGTTTGATTCGCGGTATAGAGTCAAAATTGCAACCTCGTCAGAGGTGACACGTGAAGACTCGTCAGGAGGACTTGAATGGAATGGTCGGATCGTCACGACTTGATACTCGAACAGGCTGCAGAACTGTTCGCCACCAAGGGGATCGCGGGCACCAAAGTTCGCGATATCGCTGATGCGGTGGGAATTCTGTCCGGAAGCCTTTATCACTACTTCCCATCGAAGGATGCAATCGCGAATACGATTGTCACACAATATCTTCAGGCGCTCACGAGCGCATACGGGTCGATCCTGGAATCTGCCGGTGACCCACGTACTCGCCTCGGTTCGCTGGTTCGAGCTTCGTTTCAGGTCAGTCAGGCGCACCCACACGCCTCCGAGATCTATCAGAACAACAGCACCTATCTCCGGAAACTTGACTCCTATCACGACATCCGTGAGGCCGCCCGTAGCACCAAGGACGCCTGGATCGCTGTTATCGAATCCGGAATGAGCGCAGGCGAGTTTCGATCGGACCTGCCGGCGGAGATTCTCTACGGACTGATTCGCGACGCTGTGTGGTTGTCGCTCCGATGGTTCAGCCCCACAGAGGAGTTCGGTCTTTCAGAGCTCGCCGATGCCGTCGTTTCGGTGTTTCTCGACGGCATCGATGCGCCGCTGAAATCAGCATCTGTCGGAAGTGGTCCCGCGCGTGAGGGTGTGAGGTCGTGAACCTGGCACCGCAGGGCGACAACGGTTTGTGTGAGCCCCTGGTGGCGGCGTGGTTCCGTGAGTATCTGCCCGATGCCACGCAAGGATTGCTCGAATTCGAACGGATCGCCGGTGGACGCTCGAACCTGACTTACTCGGTGAGCGACGAGGCAGGTTCTCGATGGGTGCTACGTCGACCCCCGCTCGGAATCAGGCATGCATCCGCCCATGATGTAATTCGCGAAGCTGACATTCTCGAGCGACTGCAGAACGTGCCGGTTCCGTCACCGATCGTTGTAGGCAAGTGCATTGACGAATCTGTGACTGGTGCTCCGTTCTTTGTCATGGACTTCATCGACGGCGCAGTCCTGCGTGATCCGGAGGTAGTACGCGCGAAAATCCCGTACGAAACGCGAGCCGGATTGGCCGCGGAACTGGTTCGCAATCTTGCCGCCCTGCACTCGGTCGACCCTCGTGAGATCGGATGGAATGCTCTGGCCGATCGGACGGACTACATCGATCGTCAGTTGAATCGGTGGTTGCGGAACTGGAAGGGTGATCGTGTGCGAGATAGCCTCGACCTCGAACGCACACATGCCAAGTTGTCTCGAAATATTCCCCCTCAGTGCAGTAGCAGCGTCGTGCACGGTGACTTTCGCCTTGACAACTGCATTGTCGGCGCCGACGGCGTGATCGCCGGAATACTGGATTGGGAACTGGCCACGGTGGGTGACCCCTTGGCAGACCTGGGCCAACTGTTGGTCTATTGGGCCGAACCCGATGACGATGTTTGTGCATTGGAGAATGCTCCGACTCGAATCGAAGGTTTCCCGTCGCGCGATGAGCTGTTGGACGTCTATATCTCTGCGGCCCAACAAGATGCGGACTTCAATATCGACTTCTACATTGCGTTCAACTGGTGGAAGATCGCATGCATTGTCGAGGGTGTGTACAGCCGCACGCTACGTGGCGCGATGGGCGAAATCGAGCGGTCGGCGGAATCGTTCGGCGCCCAGGCGGACAGGCTTGCGGCACAAGCGTGGCGAATGGCCCAACGGATTTGACGGAAATCTTCCGTGCGACTTTCTGGTCTAGTGGAATATGCCTCCGGGGCAACGTATTTCGCCATTCTCTGTTCATGTTGCGGCGTTAACGTCCACCGTGATCCTTCTGTGAATGCTCCTGAGGTTTTTCTCTTCACACCCGATGTCAACATGGCACAATTTGTCACACTGAGATCGTTCGAACATCCGACGGTGACGGACGGCCTGGTGTCGCGGTGCTGTTGCAGCGGGCCGTAACCAGTAAGCCCGGTAGCGCTTTTCGGCTCCACGTGCCCCACATGCACCATAAATTGTGGGAATGACTTCAAGGAATTCGCATGCAAGCTTCCGCTCGTGCAGACGCTACGACCCCGGCGGGGTTCCTGGATCGACTGGCGTCGGTCATGGATGCTTTCGAAGTGTCCGGACAGCTCACTCTCAGTCAAGTTTCGCGAATTACCGGCTTGCCTCGTTCGTCGGTGCATCGCATGCTCGAGCAGCTCGTCGCCAAGAAGTGGCTCCGGCGGGATGGCACTGATTACTGCCTTGGAATCAGATTGATGGAGCTGGGAAGCCTTGCAATACAACAGGATCGATTGTATTCGGTCGCTTTGCCCTTCCTCCGCGAGTTGCATCGAGTGACCGGACTGGTAGTGCAGTTCGGAGTGCTGGACGCGCCGGATGTCGTTTACCTCGACAAGATCGGCGGAATGCTGTCCGGTGTAGTTCCTACTCGTGTCGGCGAACGTTCTTCGGCCGACAGGTCGGCTCTTGGACGTGCGCTCCTTGCGTTCGGAGGCTCCCCTGTGGGCGCTGAAGCGCCGATGACTCTAAGGCAGGAACTCAGTCGAATACGTGATACCGGCGTAACGTACGGCGCGGGGCTGTTGAGTCCCGGCCTCAATTGCGTTGCTGCACCGGTTGGGCCGCAAGGAAACGCGATTGCTGCCGTTGCTGTTTCCGGTCCGTCCGCGATGCTCAAACTCGACTACCGAAGTGCGGTACCTGTCCGCCTTGTAGCGTCATCGATTTGGGGGGCGGTTGGCCAAACTGCGACACATTTCGATGTTCAACGCACCATGCGTGAACTGCGAGCGTTGCCGTCGGCGGGACCCAGGCGTATGCGTTCGTGAACGTCGATGATCCGTAGACTTGGTCCTGCGCTGCCGCCTCGAATCGCGTCAAATGGCGATGGGGGTGAGACGAGGTGGCCTGGCGTCTCGATGTCCAGCCGGTGGCGGAACTGATCGAAGGCGAAGTGGACGGTACATGGCTTCCGCAGCCGATGCCAGGGTTCTTCCTGTTCGACTCCGAAGCACGGTGGCGCACCGTGCGATACTGGCATGAGCATGGTTCAGTGTCTAACTCCCCGTCGCTCACCCAACGGCGGAAGGAGCAGGCAAAGTTGGAGATATCACGTTGTGCTGCAGAGCTTTTTGTCCTTCGCGGCGAGAATCCGGTGACCGCCGAGGGCATTGCACGCGCAGCTGGAATCGGACTTCGCACGTTCTATCGATACTTCGGACGAAGGAAGATGCGGTGAGGCCGATACTCGCCAACGGGATCGACGAATGGCTCGGGTATATCGCGTCCAGTTCGCCGGGTACGCCTGTTGTTCAGGTGATGGCATCCGCCGCCCGCGTCGCACTGAATTCACCTGCCGCAACACCCGATGCGATTGCGTTGATTCGCCGACTTCAAAGGATTGTTCCTGGCGATCCGGCGCTTCGGAACGCGTGGTGAGCTTGGTCAACGACACCGAGACTGCTTTGGTGCTCGTACTGCGTGATTTGATGGGACCCGGCGCAGACCCACTGGAAGTGCGTTTGCTTGCAATTGCAGCGAACACGGCCCAGCGGATGGCCGTTGTCGCGTGGGTTGACGGGGACTCCCCGGCGTATGGCGACGGCTCGCCTGCGGAAGTTGCGATGAGGTGTATTCGCATTCTGACCGCGGGACTGGGGCACGTGTCGACCTGAACGCCACTGGCCTTGTCGCATTCGTATTGATCGGCGCTGAACGAACTGGCCGTTCTACTTCCGCATTTTTCTAGAACGTGTTCTACTTTATTGAAGGTTGGCGGGCTATCAATGGAGGCGGAAGATCATGGGTCAGGTTCTGGACAATATCTCACAGTTCGCCGACGAGATCCGCGCCGACGGGGTCGAGGGTGACAAGCTGATGCGCTTGACGGACGGCAGCGCGAAGCGTTTGCGCGACTCCGGCGTCATCCGGATGTTGCAGCCGAAGGAGTTCGGTGGCCTCGAGGCGCATCCGCGTGAATTCGCCGAGACGGCAATGGCTATCGGTGCGATGGATGGTGCCACGGGCTGGGTCAGCGGCATCGTCGGTGTGCATCCGTGGGAGCTTGCGTTCTTCGACCGCAAGGCTCAGGAAGAGGTGTGGGGAACCGATCCCGATACGTGGATGGCGTCGCCGTATGCGCCGATGGGTGTGGCGAGGCCGGTCGAGGGTGGGTACATCCTCAACGGTCGTTGGTCGTTCTCGTCCGGTACCGATCATTGTGACTGGATCATGATCGGTGCGATGGTCGGTGACGAGTCCGGTAAGCCGTTGATGCCGCCGAAGATTCTGCACGTGCTGTTGCCGCGCTCCGATTACGACATCGACCAGGACAGCTGGAATGTCGTGGGCCTGCGCGGAACCGGGTCGAAGGATCTGATCGTCAAGGACGCGTTCCTGCCCACCTACCGCACGATCGACGCCGGAAAGGTTTTCGACGGGACGGCGTGGAAGGAAGCGGGTCGTACGGAGACGTTGTACAAGTTCCCGTTCTCGTGCATTTTCCCGTTGGGGATCACTTCGTCGTTGATCGGTATCGCCGAGGGTGCGTTGGCGTGCAACATGGCGGCGCAGCGTGAGCGGGTGACGGTCAGTGGTGTTCCGATCAAGGAAGATCCGTACGTGCTGTTCGCGATCGGTGAGGCGGCGGCCGAGATCGCTGCTTCTCGGGCTGCGATCTTGGAGACGGTGGATCGTTTCTGGGACATGACGGAGAAGGGGCAGGAAGTTTCGTTCGAGCTTCGTGCGATCGGTCGGCGTACGCAGACTGCTGCTGCGTGGCGGGCGGTGCGTGCGGTGGACGAGATCTTTGCTCGTTCCGGTGGTGGGGCTTTGCAGTTGAGCACGCCGATGCAGCGGTTCTGGCGTGATGCTCATGCCGGTTTGGCACATGCGATCCACGTACCTGGCTCCATTTTCCATGCGTCGACGCTCTCGCAGCTCGGTGGCGAGCCGAAGGGCATCCACAGGGCAATGATCTGAGCCGTCCTGGGGGCACCCGGAGGTGTCCCCATCGCGGTTTTCGTGGGGGTCGATGAGCATGTCGGTGAATCTGGTCGATGACCTCGGACTGTCCGCAGAACCCGCATCGGAGTGACGGCCAACGCGCAATGTGGGTTATAGGGCAAACACCGATAGGCTGGCGGTCATGGCTGAGTTCATTTACACGATGAAGAAGGTGCGCAAGGCGCACGGTGACAAGGTCATCCTCGATGACGTCACGATGAGCTTTTACCCCGGCGCGAAGATCGGTGTCGTCGGACCGAACGGCGCTGGTAAATCCAGCATCCTCAAGATCATGGCCGGACTGGACCAGCCGGGCAACGGCGAGGCATTCCTGGCTCCGGGCGCGACCGTCGGCATCCTCATGCAGGAGCCGGAGCTCGACGAGACCAAGACTGTTCGCGAGAACGTCGAGGACGGTCTCGGAGAGACGATGGTCCAGCTCAAGCGGTACAACGAGATCGCCGAGCTGATGGCTACGGATTACTCCGACGAGCTCATGGAAGAGATGGGCGAGCTGCAGGAGAAGCTCGATCACGCAGATGCGTGGGAGATCGACTCGCAGCTCGAGCAGGCTATGGACGCCCTGCGCTGCCCCCCGCCGGAAGAGATGGTCACCCACCTCTCCGGTGGTGAGAAGCGACGCGTTGCGCTCTGCAAGCTGCTGCTGAGCAAGCCCGACCTCCTGCTCCTCGATGAGCCCACCAACCACCTCGACGCCGAATCTGTCCTGTGGCTCGAGCAGCACCTCGCTGCTTACCCCGGCGCAATCCTCGCCGTGACTCACGATCGCTACTTCCTCGATCACGTCGCGCAGTGGATCTGTGAAGTCGACCGCGGACGCCTGTACCCGTACGAGGGCAACTACTCCACCTACCTGGAGCAGAAGGCTGCACGCCTCGAAGTTGCCGGCAAGAAGGATCAGAAGCTGCAGAAGCGCCTCAAGGACGAGCTCGCATGGGTTCGTTCCGGCGCCAAGGCCCGCCAGGCCAAGAACAAGGCTCGTCTCGATCGCTACGAGGAAATGGCGAACGAAGCCGAGAAGACGCGCAAGCTCGACTTCGACGAGATCCAGATCCCGGCACCGCCGCGCCTGGGTGACGTGGTCGTGGAGGTCTCGAACCTCGACAAGGGCTTCGACGGCCGCGTGCTGATCAAGGATCTCTCGTTCACGTTGCCGCGCAACGGAATTGTCGGCGTCATCGGCCCCAACGGCGTCGGTAAGACGACGCTGTTCAAGACCATCGTCGGTCTCGAGGAGCCTGACGCCGGTGAGGTCAAGATCGGTCAGACGGTCAAGCTGAGCTACGTCGACCAGAACCGTTCCGGAATCGACCCCAAGAAGACGGTCTGGGAGACCGTGTCGGACGGGCTCGATTTCATCGTCGTCGGCCAGACCGAGTTTCCCTCGCGTGCGTACATCAGCTCGTTCGGTTTCAAGGGTCACGATCAGCAGAAGCCGGCCGGCGTCCTCTCCGGTGGTGAGCGCAACCGCCTGAACCTGGCGATGACGCTCAAGCAGGGCGGCAACCTGATCCTGCTCGATGAGCCCACCAACGACCTCGACGTCGAAACCCTCGGCTCGCTGGAGAACGCTCTCGAAGAGTTCCCCGGCTGCGCCGTCGTGATCTCGCACGATCGCTGGTTCCTGGACCGGACCTGTACCCACATCCTTGCGTGGGAAGGTGGCTTCGGCGACAACGAGGCAGCCTGGTACTGGTACGAGGGCAACTTCGAGGGCTACGAGGCGAACAAGGTCGAGCGACTCGGCCCCGACGCCGCACGCCCGCACCGCGTCACTCACCGCAAGCTCACCAGGGACTGATCCGGTGTCCGACGTATACACAGCGCAGATCCAGGTCCGGTGGGGCGATTCCGACCGGTTGGGTCACGTCAACAACACGCGTTACGTCGAGTACATGCAGGAAGCGCGCATCCAGTTCCTGGAAGCGAAACTGGCGCCGCTCGGCGGCCGGCCGGGATACCTCGTGGTTCGAAAGATGACCGTCGAGTTCCTCAAGCCGGTCACCGATCGGTCCGGTCCCTTGAATGTGGAGATCTTCACGACTCACGTCGGGACTTCCTCGTTCACGGTTCGGCACGTCATCCGTGACAACGCGGGTGTCGAATGCGCTTTCGGCGACGCGTTGATGGTCGGATTCGACACGGTGTCCGAAAAGTCCAGACCGCTGGCGGACAGCGAACGCGCGGTGCTCGAAGCATCGCTTGTTCAGATGACGACATCGTAGATTTCGTTTCTCAGTTCACCCTAGGTACTGGTTGCCGCGGCTAGTCTCGAGTCAGAGATTGGTCGCGGCGATCAGAACCCACAAGGATGTGAGCCAGGAATGACAGACCGTGTACGGCAGCAGGGCACAGGCCTCGACGAAGCGACGTTGTTGACGCGTCTTCGCGAGGCCTTTTTCACGCATATCGACGAGGGTGACAGCGACGACGTCATCAACGGTCGATCGGATCGAGTCCTGCTCGCGCATCTTGCGCTCGGGAGGCAGCGGACCCCGGGCACGGCCGTATGGCGTGTGTACCGCCCGTCAGGATCCGAGGGTCTCGGCGCTGCCGTCCAGATCGTCACCGACGACATGTCGTTGCTCGTCGAGTCCGTTACCGCGATGCTCAACCGACAAGGTGTGGGAATCAGTCAATTCGCCCATCCGATCCTGACGGTTGAACGCGATGACTCGGGCAATCTGATGTCCTTGGGCGACAGCGGTATCCAAGAATCCTGGATGCACGTCCAGTTGGACTCCGAAGTCGAGGATTCCGCTCTCGACGCGATCGAAGCACACCTCGGCAAGGTGCTCGCGGACGTCCGCCAGGTGGTTGGTGACACCCCGGACATGAAGGCATTGCAACTGCGCGTTGCCGACGAGTTGGAGAGTGCTGCAGAAACTGCCTCCGGGAGGATCACCCCCGAAGAATTCTCCGATACCGCTCGGCTGCTGCGGTGGATGGCGGACGGAAACTATGCCGTGCTCGGATACCGGCGATTCGAGGGTACGAAGGACGGTTCACGCACGGTCGCCGGCAGCGGGCTCGGCGTGCTGCGCTCCGACGCGGTCACCGAAGGCCCGATGAGTTTGCCTCCCGTCGCAGATCTCCCGGATCGACCGCTTCTGGTCCTGACGCAGGGATCGTTCCCCGCCACGGTGCACCGCGCTGTCTACCCGTACTTCGTGGGTGTCTCGATCCTCGACGACGAGGGAAACATCGTGGGGGAGCACAGATTCCTGGGTGTGTTCACCGTGGTCGCACTCCACGAGAACGTCCTCGCGATTCCTCTGATCGAGCGCCGCGTTCGCGAAGTCATCGCGCGTGCCGGTGTCGACCTGCATTCGTACTCCGGTCAGGCGATGCTCGAGGTCATCCAGTCGTTCCCACGCACCGAGTTGTTCTCGAGCGACGCCGAGACCTTGTTCGAGACCGTCCACGCCGTGCACAGCATCGGGCTGCGTCGACAGGTGCGACTCTTTGTCCGCGAGGACACGTTCGGACGCTTCGTGTCCTGCTTGGTGTACCTACCCCGCGACCGGTACACGACGCGGGTGCGACTGGCGATGCAAAACCTGCTGTGGCGCGAATTCGGACCAGGCACAGTCGATTACACCGCCCGGGTTACCGAGAACGATCTTGCGCTGTTGCACGTGACGATCCGGCGCGATCCGGACAGTGAGCCGGTTCATCTGGATGTCTCCGAGGCCAACCGCGAGCGAGTTCAGGCTCTGTTGACCGAAGTCAGTCGTAGCTGGGACGACCGCATCAACGACCTTGTTCGTGAAAGTCCGGGTGTGGATCCGGAACTGGTGCAGCGGTATTCGCGGGTGCTTCCCGATGGATACAAGGAGGACTTCGAACCGTCACGCGCGTTGGCCGACATCGCCCGACTCGAGGCGTTGGCGCCAGGCGCGATCGACGTACTGCTCTATCGTGCTGTGGACTCCGCGCCCGGTGCCTGGCGCTTCACGCTCTTCGTCGGCGGCGACGGTATCTCGTTGAGCCAGGTGCTACCGGTGCTGCAGTCACTCGGCGTCGAAGTTCTCGACGAGCGGCCGCACGTCGTGCAGCGACTCGACGGCGTTCAGTGCTGGATCTACGATTTCGGATTGTCGGTACCGGCGGATCTTCGGGCGTCGGTCGAGATCGACCTCGATGCGCAGGTGCCGCTCGAGACCAGTACCGCCCCGCTGACCGAGGTCCAGAAGCGATTCACGGCTGCATTCGGTGCAGTCTGGTTCGGCCGGGCCGAAGCTGACCGATTCAACGAGTTGGTGCTGCGGGCCGGAATGTCCTGGCGGCAAGCCGTGGTGCTGCGTGCTTACGCAAAGTATCTGCGCCAGGCCACATTTCCGTACAGTCAGTTCCACATCGAAGGAATCGCGCTTACACACCCGCAGACCGCGTTTGCATTGGTGCAGTTGTTCGAGGCGATGTTCGACCCCGAGAAGCAGGACGACATTCGCGTCGCCGAATTGGACGAGCAGTTGCGTGCGTCCATCGACGAGGTACTCAGCTTGGATGCCGATCGCATTCTGCGTGGAATGTTCTCCTTGGTGAAGGCGACCTTGCGTACCAATTTCTACGTCGTCGACGCCGATGGCCGCTCTCGCGACTACCTGTCGGTCAAGCTCGATCCCTCACGGATCAGCGAGTTGCCCAAGCCGCGGCCGGCTTTCGAGATCTACGTGTACTCACCCGAGGTCGAAGGCGTCCACCTGCGATTCGGCGCAGTCGCGCGCGGCGGGCTCCGCTGGTCCGACCGGCGCGAGGATTTCCGCACCGAGGTGCTCGGCTTGGTGAAGGCTCAGGCCGTCAAGAACGCGGTGATCGTGCCGGTCGGCGCCAAGGGCGGCTTCGTCGTGAAGAATCCGCCTCTGCCGACGGGTGATCCGGCCGTTGATCGAATGGCGACGCTGGAAACCGGCAAGGCCTGCTACACCACGTTCATCTCCGGATTGCTCGACATCACCGACAACGTGCACGCGGCTACCGGCGAAGTTGTGACGCCGGATCGAGTGGTGCGCAAGGACGATCAGGATCGCTACCTGGTGGTCGCCGCGGACAAGGGCACGGCGACGTTCTCGGATCTCGCCAATTCGGTTGCCGCCAAGTACGACTTCTGGCTCGGCGACGCGTTTGCCTCCGGTGGCTCCGTGGGATACGACCACAAGGGCATGGGTATCACCGCTCGCGGCGCCTGGGAAAGCGTCAAGCGGCACTTCCGCGAACTCGGGGTCGACACGCAGACCGAGGATTTCACGACGGTAGGCGTCGGCGACATGAGCGGAGACGTGTTCGGCAACGGAATGCTCCTCAGTCGGCACATCCGTCTGGTGGGCGCGTTCGACCATCGACACATCTTCCTCGATCCGAACCCGGATGCAGCGAGCTCGTTCGTCGAACGTCAACGACTTTTCGAGTTGCCACGGTCGTCATGGGCCGACTACGACAAGAGCCTGATCAGTGAAGGTGGCGGCGTCTGGGACCGCACGGTCAAGTCGGTTCCGATCGCCGAAAGCGTCCGGATCGCACTGGGTCTGGCCGAGGGGGTCACGAAGCTCTCGCCGCCGGAATTGATGCAGGCGATTCTGTCGGCACCGGTGGATCTGCTGTGGAACGGCGGAATCGGTACATACGTCAAAGCGTCGACCGAGACCAATGCGCAGGTTGGCGACAAGAGTAACGACGCCGTGCGTGTCGACGGTCAAGATCTGCGGGTCAAGGTGATCGGGGAGGGCGGCAACCTCGGCGTCACTGCTCTGGGAAGAATCGAGTTCAGCGCCAGCGGCGGTCACATCAACACCGACGCCATCGACAACTCGGCCGGCGTCGACTGCTCCGATCACGAAGTGAACATCAAGATTCTTCTCGATTCGCTCGTGCGTTCGCAGTTACTGCCCACGCAGGAACGGAATCCGTTGCTGGCGTCGATGACCGACGACGTGGCGGCGCTGGTGTTGGCGGACAACATTGCTCAGAACGCGCTGCTCGGAATCTCCCGCGTGACCGCTTCTCAGATGCTCGGTGTTCACCGCCGTCAGTTGACGGATCTGACCAAGGCACGTGGCCTTGACCGCAAGCTCGAGGCGTTGCCGACCGACAAGGAGATCGAGCGTCGACTCGAGGCCGGTATGGGTCTGACGTCGCCGGAATTGGCGACGCTGACGGCGCACGTGAAGCTTTCACTCAAGGACGATCTGCTCGCAACCGAGTTGCCGGACAACGATTTCTTCGCCCAGCAGATCCCGCAGTACTTCCCGACCGCTGTTCGCGATCGGTTCGAAACGGAGATCAAGGCACACCCGTTGCGGCGGCAGATCGTCGCGACGATGCTCGTGAACGAAGTGATCGACAACGGCGGAATCACGTACGCCTACCGCTTGGCCGAGGAGACCGGAGCGAGCAGTACGGACTCGATCCGTGCCTACGCCGCTGTGCGAGAGGTGTTTGCGCTCGACGAGGTGTGGTCGCGAATCCGCTCGGCGGGCGTCAGTGCAGAGATCGAAAACGAGTTGATCGTTGAGTCGTGCCGCTTGCTCGACCGCGCGTCGCGGTGGTTCCTGGCCAATCGGCCCCAGCCGATCGCCGTCGGCGCCGAGGTTGCGCGTTACTCGGCGGCGTATCGGGCTACGGCACCTCTGGTCCCGGGGCTGCTTGCGGGCCATCAACTCGACGATCTGCTGGTGCGGGCTCAATCGGTGATCGATCGCGGGGCTCCGGAAGCGTTGGCGCTGGACGTGTTCCGACTGCTGGATGTCTACTGCCTGCTCGACATCGCGGATATCGCCGACATCGCAGATCACGACATCACCGAAGTCGCGGAGCTGTATTACGCCTTGGACGCGCATCTGGGAATCGACTGGTTGCTGAGCGCGGTCTCGGGACTCGAGCGCGGCGATCGTTGGCACTCGCTCGCTCGGCTCGCGTTGCGAGACGACCTCTACAGTTCGCTGCGGCAGTTGACGATGGAGGTTCTGGCCGGCGGCGAGCCGGGGGAGTCGCCGCAGGAGAAGATCGACGAATGGGAGTCGACCAACGCCTCGCGGCTGAGTCGGGCGAGGGCAGCTCTCGTCGAGATCTTCGAGTCTGGGACGCTTGACCTCGCGACGCTCTCGGTGGCGGCGCGTCAGGTTCGTAGCATGGTGCGCAGCATGGGCACCCGATCGGAGGTAGGACGTTGAGCGAAGGATTCCACGCCGAAGTTGTGGTTCGGTGGTCCGACATGGATGCCTTCCAGCACATCAACCACGCACGGATGGTGACGTTGCTCGAAGAGGCGCGGATTCCTTGGTTGTTCGAAGACTCGCGCCCGACGGTCACCCTGCGTGACGGGGCCGTGATTGCCGATCTCCATGTGCGGTACCGCGGCCAACTGCGGCACGACGATTCGCCGCTCGACGTCTTCATGTGGGTGGAAAAGGTGCGCGCGGTGGACTTCACCATCGCGTACGAGGTTCGCCCCCGCGGTGCGGATCTCAGTGTCCCGCCGTCCATCGTGGCGTCGACTCAGATCGCGGCCTTCGATATCGACACTCAACGTTTGCGTCGCCTCAGCGGGCCCGAGCGCGAGTACTTGGAGAGCTGGCAACGTGCATGAACGTGTACTGACCGTGCCCGAGGAGGCCGAGCGAAAGAACTTGGCCGGCTTCATCGGTCATGCCTTGCGTTTGGACGAGTCCACGGTCATCCGGATGCGTCGACGCGGAGATGCTCACCTGAGCGTTTGGGCGTCAACGGGTTTCGACGCTCTCGCTACGCGAACCGTGGCGGGCACCATCAACCCTGACGACACCTCGGCTGCCGGCGATCAGTTGCTCTCGGCGGTGGAGCAGGCGACAAGTGAGCTGATCGATCCGGGGTTCGCCATGGATTCGGCGTGGCGTGGGGCGTTGCCGCCGATGGACGGCTTCGAGCACCTGGACGACGTACCCGCCCGGGTGCTGATCGAACTGGCGCAGCGGGGCAACGCCTTGGCACTGGAGCATGGAAGTAGTCACGGTCCGCCGGCGTCGTTGCTCGATCAGGACGTGCTCGAGGTCAGTGGTCCGTCCGGCACGGTCGGGATCTCGATGCGGGTTATTTTTGCCTTGACCGCAATGGGATTCGTTCCGCACGCCGGGTCCGAGGCGATGACCGCCGACATCGACCTCGAGCAGATCGACGCCTCGGAACTGGTGCGGGTGCGGGCGAGCAAATCCTGGGTGCGGCTCGATGCACGGTTCGGTTCGATCTACCGTCACCGCGGTGGTTCGATACCGCTGATGGTCGCACGATAGGAGTTACAGGTGGCGGGTGCGGTGTTCTCTCAGATCAGCCACGCCGCAGCGTTGACGGGTAGTTGACCGTCGACGAGTGGCGCGCTGCTCAACAGCAGCTGCCCGTTCGGCAGTGCGATCGGCACCTCCGTGGTGTTGAGAGCACAGATCAGACCACCGCGTCGACGGAAAGCGAGGCAGCCGGGGGGACTGCCGTACCAATCGATGTCGGCGCCGGAGAACTCCGGCCTGGCGCTACGGAGTTCGAGGGCGGCGCGATAAAGCGAGAGCATCGAGTCGACGTCCTCGATCTGCGCCTCCACCGTGAGTGTCGACCACTCGCGTGGCATCGGCAACCAGGTGCTCGCACCGGTGGTGAATCCGAACGGGGGTTCGCTTCCTTCCCACGGAAGGGGCACTCGGCAGCCGTCGCGTCCTCGCTCGGCATGTCCGGATCGTTCCCAGACCGGGTCCTGTAGTGCCTCGTCGGGCAGGTCGACGTTCGGCAGGCCGAGTTCGGCTCCGTTGTAGATGAAGCTCGCGCCCGGAAGCGCCAGTTCGACGAGGATCATCGCCCGTGCGCGTTGGGTTCCGATCTCACCCCCGCCGTAGCGCGTGACTTCACGTTCGACGTCGTGATTCGACAGCGTCCACGTGGGCACACCCCCGACCTCGGCGACGGCCGCAAGAGAGTTCTCCACGGCCTCCCGGACGGACTCGGCGGAGAATTCGGTTTCTGCAAGTCGGAAGTTGAATCCGAGATGCAGTTCGTCTGGCCGGATGTATTCGCCGAACTTCTGGTTGTCCTTCACCCAGATCTCGCCGACGGTCATCGCCTCCGGGAACTCGTCCATGACCTTGCGGATGCCGCGGTGGATTTCGTGAACTGCCGGGTTGTTGAACCGCGGGTCGTCGTCGGAATTGCGCATGAGCTCGTTGAGCTCCCAGTCGTGGTCCGGCAAACCGTCGGGCTTGGCCATTCCGTGGGCCACGTCGATGCGGAATCCGTCGATTCCGCGCTCGAGCCAGAACCGCAGAGTCTTGGCGAGGTCGTCGAAGACCTCGGGGTTGTCCCAGTTCAGGTCGGGCTGTTCCTTGGCGAAGATGTGCAGGTACCACTGGCCGGGTGTTCCGTCGGCTTCGGTGACGCGGGTCCACGCCGGGCCGCCGAAGATGCTCGGCCAGTTGTTCGGCGGTTCGTTGCCGTTCTCACCTTTGCCGTCTCGGAAGATGTAACGGGATCGCTCCGCAGAACCGGGCGCCGACGCCAGGGCTGCCTTGAACCACTCGTGCTGATCACTCGTGTGGTTCGGGACCAGGTCCATCGTGACCTTGATTCCGCGTTCGTGGGCTGACGTGATCAGTGAATCCATCGTCGCCAGATCGCCGAACAAGGGATCGATGTCGCGAGGATCCGAGACGTCGTAGCCGTGGTCTGCCATCGGTGACTTCATCACCGGGCTCAACCAGATTGCATCGATGCCGAGCAGTTCGAGGTAGCCGAGTTTCTCCTCGACTCCGCCGAGGTCGCCGATACCGTCGCTGCCCGAATCGGCAAAAGAACGCGGATAGATCTGATAGAAGACCGCCTCGTTCCACCACGGGGCTTCGGGCCGGCTTACAGAGGACGAATCCGCGGGGGTGCTCACAGCAGTTCATAGTGCCAAACGTCTGGCACTCTCACGACTTGGACACGGCAAAAGCGTGACTCTTTACCTAGCCTTGGTGTACTTTGCATTCACGCGGTGACACCATGTGGCAACTTTGGTGTTACTGCCGGGGGAGAAGTATTCGGGAATTCAACCAAGGGGGCTTGGCCTTGACTTTGTCGGCAATCGAAGCGGTCAGTTTGGATCATGTACTGCTCGAAGATGATCCGATCAACCGCGACTGGATAATCTTCGGCACACCGGTTGCACGGTCGGCGCAATGGTCGGCGAGTAAAGACGGGACCACGACTACACACGTCTGGGATTGCACGAAGGGGCGCTTCCGCTGGTACTTCCACGCGGACGAAATCGTGCACATCATCGAAGGGTCGGTCACCGTTCAGGCCGACGGAATCGCCGAGCGAACCCTGAGTGTCGGCGATGCCGCACTCTTCCGTGCGGGCAGTTGGTCGGAGTGGGAGGTCGAAGAGTACGTGCGCAAGCATGCAATCTTGAGTTCGCCCCTGCATCCCACGGTGTCGTTCGGGGTACGAGCAGCCCGCCGGGTCGCGCGCGTGTTCAGGCCGAAGGCTGAGTAGACGGTCAGATAGCGGAGTTCACCATGGACGCGGCAGCCATCTCCATGTAGTCGATCAACTGCTTGCGGTGCACCGGGCTAAGAGTCTTCTCGTCGATGGACGCGATGGCGACGTGCATGCACCGCAGCCACGCATCACGCTCGATCGGGCCGATCACGAATGGATTGTGGCGCATCCGCAGACGCGGGTGTCCACGCTCCTCCGAGTACGTGTGCGGTCCGCCCCAGTACTGCTCGAGGAACATCCGCATCCGCCGCTCGGCCGGGCCGAGGTCGGCCTCGGGGTAGAGCGGGCGTACAACCTCGTCCTTCGCGACTTCTTCGTAAAATCGCGCGGTGAGCTTGTGAAACGTCTCGGCTCCGCCGACGGCGTCGTAGAAGGTCTGCTGCACGTCGTGCTGTACGTCATTCATGGCAAGTTCCATTGTGCCTGACGGCCGTAGTGGTCGGTTTCCGGGTCGACGACGGTTGTATCGAGTCGGAGTGCGTACCCATTCACCGGAAATTCACCGGCCGTCCTGGCAATTTTGTTCGAAATGGGAGTGCGTAACGCGATCATCCGTGGTCAACTTGGGGGCAGTCTCCCGGAGGTCGTATGAAGAACCGACATGCTGCACGCAATCACCGACAACTCCAGCCCACTAGCGCGCGGAACGACCACGCGTTAGGGGCTGTTCTGGAAGTTGTTCCTGACGGGTTCGCGCACACTGCTGACCCACTCTTTTCCGACGAGCATTCTCACCTCGAGATGTTCCCTCCCGATCGCGTCGTCCCCGAGTGGGTGAAACGTCGGGTGCTACTGCTCAACGTCACGTACGAACCGCTGACCGCCCTTCCTGCCAGGCGCGCGGTCGTACTGATGGCCTGCGGCAAGGCCGATACCGTTCACGAGGACGAACAGGGCCCGGTAGTCCATTCCGCGGACTGGTCGGTGCAGGTTCCCTCGGTCATTCGATTGCGCACCTACGTGCGCGTTCCGTATCGCGCCCGCATCCCCATGACTCGTGCCGCGCTGATGCATCGTGACCACTTCCGATGTGCGTACTGCGGAGCCAAAGCCGAAACCATCGACCACGTCGTTCCTCGCAGCAGAGGTGGCGGGCATTCGTGGGAGAACTGCGTCGCGTGCTGTGCCCCCTGCAATCACCGCAAGGCCGACAAGATGCTCAGCGAACTCGGATGGACCCTCCGTGCGGAATTGGTCCCGCCGTCCGGACCTCACTGGCGTCTGCTCGCGGCGACCAAGGAATTGCATCCGGCGTGGATGCCTTATCTCGGCGTGGGCGCAGCCTGAGCTATGTGTCGGCGTGGGCGCAGCCTGAGCAATGTGTCGGCGTGGGCGCAGCCTGAATTGAGTTCTAGCGTCACCGAAACGAAATTGCCCGAGAATTTGTGGCCCTGACGCTTTCCTTCCTGGCGTTCTGGGCTACGTTATCTGGTGTGAGCATTCTCGAGGTAGTACTGATATACGTTGGGATTCCGGCCTTGATCACCGCGTTCTTCGCGGCTGCGTCCTTCCTCGGGAAGAAGACGCCGGGACCGGTTCCGCCGGCGTTCCATCTCGGTGAGTCGTGGGATCACGCTCCCGTGCTGTGGAGTGCTGTCGACGAGGTCACCGTTCGCGGTGGCCATCACGGCAGTGCACACGCAATCGAAGCCGGTTCGGCTGATCTGATCGGAGGGTCCGCAAGTGGCAAGTGGTGATCATTCGACCGCGCTCGCAGTAGCGCCCGAGGACCTGCCCGTCGGCAGCGTCGTCACGTCCAGTGGACGCGTATCCGGTGTGCATCGCATCGGCGAGCCGTTCACCGACGATCTTCCGTTCGAGACCATGGATCTGGTCGCGCTCGACGTCGCGATGACCGAAGCGACGCGGGCCACCAAGGTGCGGTTCAACGCGTACGTCGGTGATCTCGGTTCTGATCCGGCAGCGGGTGCCGACGCATTGTTCCCGACCACGCC
The DNA here is from genome assembly GCF_040546695.1 of Rhodococcus sp. OAS809. Taxonomy (NCBI): domain Bacteria; kingdom Bacillati; phylum Actinomycetota; class Actinomycetes; order Mycobacteriales; family Nocardiaceae; genus Rhodococcus; species Rhodococcus sp. OAS809. Next base: position 116,828 of record NZ_JBEPOI010000002.1, read on the forward strand.
CGAAGCCGAGCGTTCCGTCCTGATCGCCGTTTCGCCCAACCAGCGCACCGTCGAGGTTCGCAGCGGTCGGGCAATCGCCGATCGGGTCACCGATCGTGTTACCCAGCTCGGAGCAACGGCAGCTGTTGCATCCTTCAGTGAAGGCAATCTGATCGACGGACTGATCAGTGCCATCCGCGTTATGGCAGCCGCAATTTCAGCGCCGTAACTGTTTGTCAGACACAGGCCGGTGCCCGCGTCGATTCGTGAGAATCGACGCGGGCACCGGCCTTTCGCATGTCAGCTCGCGTCGAACTTTCGTGCTGCGAGTGAACGAACCACGCCGGCCTGGCCTTCGACGACCAGGCGACGCAACGCGGGAGGGATGTCGCCTTCGAGGAACCGGTCTGCTGCCGCTACGGATTCGTCCGAGATCGACCACGACGGGTACAGCCCGATGACGACGGTCTGTGCCACTTCGCTCGAGCGTCGTTCCCACACCGCCGCGATATCGGCGAAGTAGCGGGAGACGAAGGGCTCGAGCAATTCGTCCTGGCCTTCGCGAGCGAACCCGCCGATGATCGATCGCGCGGTGATGTTGGGCACGGAGTCGTCGCCGACGACCTTCGCCCAGACCTCTTCCTTGACAGCGGCCTGCGGACGTCCGGCCGCGGCCGCCGCGGCTTGACGAGCGCCCGCAGCGGTCGGGTCACGCTGAGCTTCGGCGTCGATGAACGGAGTTGTGGTTCCTTCGGCGTCGATCTCACCGGCGGCCGCGAGTGCCCCGACGATGCGCCAGCGCAGGTCCGTGTCGACGATCAGGCCGTCGAGCCCAACGGTGGAGGGATCGGCGTCGAGCAATTCGCGCAGTACCTCGGTGTGCCACGGGGAGAGTGCTGCGCCGGTGAGTGCGTTGACGAATGCCAGCTGGTGGTCGGACCCGGCCTCTGCCTCACGTGCGAGCTCGAGCAACCGATTGGCGAAGCTCGCCGCGCCTTCGGCCTCGGCCCAGGTCGGATCTGCGAAGAAGCCGATGGCGGTTTGGGCTTGGAGCAAGAGACGTTGCACCACACCGACTTCGGTCTCCGAACTGATGCCGCGCTCGACCAGCGCGACGAAGTCGCGTGCCTTCAGTTCGGCTTGACGGGTCATTTCCCACGCCGCCGACCAGACCAGGGTGCGGGGGAGTGAGTCGGTGATGTCGCCGACCCGCTCGATCGCCGTCGCCAACGATTCGGGATCGAGTCGCACGGAGCCGTAGGTGAGATCGTCGTCGTTGACCAACACGAGTGCACCGCGGGCGACGCCGACAAGTTCGGGGACATCCGTGCTTTCCACAGCATCGAGGTCGAGTTCGACGCGATGGCTTCGTACCAACTTGCCGTCGACGTCGTCGTAGATTCCGATGGCGATCCGGTGGATTCGACGCTCCCCGGCGCCTGGTGCAGCACCGTCCTGCAGGACGGCGAAGCGGGTGAACTTTCCGTCTGCGTCGACATCGAAGTCGGGGCGCAGGATGTTCAAACCGGTGGTCTTGAGCCACTGCCGACCCCAGTCGGAAAGGTCACGGCCCGAGGACTTTTCGAGTGAGCCCAGCAGATCGTCGAAGGTTGCGTTTCCGAATGCGTGCTCACGGAAGTACTCACGCAGTCCGGCGAGGAACGGCTCGAGTCCGACGTATGCCACCAACTGCTTGAGGACGCTGGCGCCCTTCGCGTACGTGATGCCGTCGAAGTTCACCTCGACGGCGGCCAGGTCCGGAATGTCCGCGGCAATCGGGTGCGTCGACGGCAACTGGTCCTGGCGGTACGCCCACGACTTCTCGACGTTGGCGAACGTCGTCCAGGCGTTCGCGTACTCCGTGGCCTCGGTCTGGCACAGGACCGAAGCGAAGGTCGCGAACGACTCGTTGAGCCACAGGTCGTCCCACCACGCCATCGTGACGAGGTCGCCGAACCACATGTGCGCCATTTCGTGCAGGACCGTTTCGGCACGACGCTCGTACGAGTAGCGGGTCACCTTGGAACGGAAGACGTAGTCCTCGAGGAATGTCACGGCGCCGGCATTCTCCATCGCGCCCGCATTGAATTCGGGGACGAAGAGCTGGTCGTACTTGCCGAAAGCATAGGGAACACCGAAGTTGCGGTGGTAGAAGTCGAATCCCTGCTTGGTCTCGGTGAACAGTCGCTCCTCGTCCATGAACTCGGCCAGCGAAGCGCGGCAGAAGATTCCGAGCGGGATGTCGCCGTGCTCGTCGGAGTAGTTGTCGGTCCACTGCGCGTAGGGACCGGCGATGAGCGCCACCAGGTACGTGCTCATCTTCGGGGTGGTCCTGAAGACGTGCTTGCCTGGATCGGCGGCAAGGGTCTCGACGACCGCGGAGTTGGAGATGACCTTCCACGACGTGGGAGCGGTGACGCGGACGTCGAACGTGGCCTTGAGATCAGGCTGATCGAAGCACGCGAACATGCGCTTGGCGTCGGCCGTCTCGAACTGTGAATAGAGGTAGACGGAGTCATCGGTCGGATCGACGAATCGGTGCAGTCCCTCGCCGGTGTGGGAGTAGATGCAATCGGCCTCGATGACCAACTCGTTGTCGGCAGCGAGGTCGGGCAGGCTGATGCCCGTCGACTCGTCGTAGCCGGAGACGTCGAGCGCGGTGCCGTTGAGGACCGCGGAATGGACTCTGGCCGCGACGATGTCGATGAAGCTGCTTGCTCCGGCCGTGGCGGTGAACGTGACGGTGGTCTTCGAGGAGAACGTCTCCTCGCCGGGTGCGTCTTTGCCGTCGGTGAGATCGAGTTCGATCAGGTAGTTCTCGACGGTCAGGATTGCTGACCGTTGCGCTGCGGTTTCGCGTGTCAGGTTCGGTGCGACCACAAAGATCTCCTCGTAGATGGTGCGGATCTATTACGTCCATCCCATCACGAAGAGAACGACTTCACTCAAGCGGACACTTCTGCCAGCGGAATCTCCGGGTCGGCCAACCGCTCCGGATCGACGGGACGCGAAGACGCGACCAATTCCTTGATGGCGTCACCGGCATCCCAGATGTTCACGTTCATGCCGGCGAGCACCTTGTTCGCGGAATCGAGCCAGAATGCCAGGAACTCGCGCTTGTCGACGTCGCCGCGAGTGACGACACGGGAGTAGCCGCCGTGCGGTGCGTGACCTACGTATTCCATTCCGAGGTCGTACTGATCGGTGAAGAAATACGGCATGCGTACGTACTCGGCGGGCCGTCCCAACATGGTCTCTGCGGCCGTCTCGGGTTGGTTGAGTGCGTTTGCCCAGTGCTCCACCCGAATTCGTGCATTCAGAATCGGATGCTGTGCGGCCGCGATGTCACCCACTGCGACCACGTCGGGGTCGCTGCTCTGCAGACCGGCGTCGACGAGAACCCCGTTCTCGACGTCGATACCCGCCTCCGATGCCAACTCGGTGTTCGGCAATGCGCCGACAGCGATCAACACGGCGTCGGCCGGAATCACGGTTCCATCGATCAAAGTGACGCCCGAGGCGTGACCGCCGTCGACAGAGATTGCGGTGACGTCCGTGCCGGTGCGTAAGTCCACCCCGTTCTGGCGGTGCAGTGCGGCGAAGACCTCACCCATTTCCGGGCCGAGGGTCGATTCGAGCGGAAGTCCGGCATGCTCGAGCACGGTGACGTCGACGTCGAAACCGCGAGCCGACGCGGCAATTTCGAGGCCGATCCAGCCGGCACCGATCACGACGAGCTTCTTGTCGGCGGCCAGGGTGCGCAGCAGCGCGGCGGCCTGATCGACTGTTCGCACGTAGTGAACGCCCTCGGCGTCGGATCCCGGGATGTCGAGGCGCCGCGACCGCGAACCGGTGGCCAAGGCGAGCTTGTCGTAGCTGATCGTGGAACCGTCCGGAAGTGACACGGTGTGCGCAGCGGGGTCGATGGCCGTTGCCGTCGTTCCCGGGCGAAGATCGACGCGATGGTCGCGAAACCACTCGCCGTCGTGGACGGTGAATTCGGGGAGTGTCTTCTTGCCGGCGAAGAACTCTTTCGACAGCGGCGGACGCTCGTACGGGAGGTGGTCTTCTTCACTCAATACGGTGATCTCACCGTCGAAATCTCTGTCACGCAGGGCTTCTGCGATCTTTGCGCCCGCGAGCCCGCCGCCGACGATCACGAATCTCCGGTTGGTGCTCATTACTGAACCACTCCTTCGTACTCGTTTCTTTTCGACACTACTGCGATCGGGAGGTGGTTCGGGGGAAAGCGCGGGAAGGATTGCGGGTTCATGATTGTTGGCAGAACGGGAGTATGTCCCCGAACTGATATGACCTGACCGACATGAACTGATAGGGAGTTTCTTCGTGAGCGCAACCTCGAGCAAGACCACGGACACTGCTGACTTCTGGTTCGATCCGCTCTGCCCGTGGTGCTGGATCACCTCACGCTGGATTCTCGAGGCCCAGCAGGTACGCGACATCGAGGCCAAGTTCCACGTGATGAGCCTTGCGGTTCTCAACGAGGGCCGTGACCTTCCCGACGAGTACCGGGAGATGATGACCAAGGCCTGGGGCCCGGTCCGTGTCGCCATCGCTGCAGCGCAGCTGAAGGGTGACGAGATCCTGCTGCCGCTGTACACGGCTATGGGGACGAAGATTCACAACGAGGGCAACAAGGACTTCGCCGACGTCATCAAGTCGTCCCTCGCCGAGGTCGGCCTGCCACCTGAACTGGCCGAGGCCGCCGACACCGACAAGTACGACGAGGCTCTGCGCGAGAGCCACCACAAGGGCATGGACGCCGTCGGACCCGACGTCGGAACCCCGACGATCCATGTCAACGGTGTGGCGTTCTTCGGCCCCGTGCTCTCACGCATCCCGCGCGGCGAGGACGCAGGCAAGGTGTGGGACGGCGCAGTCGCGCTGGCCGGCTACCCCCACTTCTTCGAGCTCAAGCGGACCCGCAACGAGGATCCTCAGTTCGACTGAGCGGCAGTGAGCGCCGGATTTCGGTAGAGCTGACCCGGCCGGAAGAACAGATGCCCTGGGTGCGTGCGGTTGCGAAGCGCAGCCGCACGCCAGGTCAGCACCGGATGCGACGACAAGATGTTGACGAACCACGGGAAAAACCCGGATTCGAGTGTCGCCCGATCGGCCAGTTCGTCGAACCCGACCAGACCCACCAGATACTTTCCCGCGCCGAGGACGCCCATCGCGCCCGGTGCACCCTGCGGACGCATGTGAAAGCCGAAGTTGTCCGCCGTGTACTCCATGGAACGCGACAGCGAAGACCCGATCACCGGAATGTAGTTCGACGCGAACTGTCCCCACTGGCGCCAGTACGACGCATGCCCGGCAGCGATGTGGCCGACCTCGTGGCCGATGATGAATGCGAGCGCATCGGGCTCGCGTGCCTGCCCACCGACTTCGAACAGGTCGCTGTAGACGACGACGAAACGGCGAAATCCGTGCCCCGACGCGAACGCGTTGATCCGTCCGTTCCCCAGCACGACGTAGGCATCCGGCGGAGTTTTCATGCCGAATCGTGCCGCAGCCTCGGCAACCAGCTGATACCCCTCCGGAAACTGTGAAGGCGTCATCTTGATTCCGTTGACCTGTTGCGATCCGTACAGCTGACCTCGCGCGAGGAACAGCAGGATCGGAGCCGCGAGCACCACGAGGATCCACGTCGACAGATCACCCGCAGCGATCAGAACGATCGCCACCACATAAGTGACGACCGTCGTCAGCACCGCGAGCACGAGTAGCGGGATTTCCCACGGGTGGCGAACGGCGTCACTGCCCGGTGACACACGAACGGCGGGTGCAGCGGCCTGGCCGTTGACGGGGTACATGGGCACCACGATAGGTGTGCTCGCGCGGTGATGCGTGTTCCTGAAAGTGTGACGTCGACCCGGGTGCGCCCGGCTGGTCGGGCCTGAGAGAATTGTCGCCATGCGCGTATACCTGGGTGCCGACCATGCCGGATTCGAACGTAAGAACGAGATCATCGAACACCTGAAAGCGAACGGCCACGAGGCCATCGACTGTGGTGCTCACGAGTACGACGCCGTGGACGACTACCCGGCTTTCTGCATCGAAGCCGCAAAGCGCGTCGTCGCCGACGAAGGCAGCCTGGGAATCGTCCTGGGTGGCAGTGGCAACGGCGAGCAGATCGCAGCGAACAAGGTTCCCGGCGCACGGTGCGCCCTCGCTTGGAGCGTCGAAACGGCGAAGCTGGCACGTGAGCACAACAACGCTCAGCTGATCGGCATCGGCGGGCGTATGCATTCCCTCGAGGAATCGCTTGCCATCGTCGACGCTTTCCTCGCCACCGCATGGTCGGGTGAAGAGCGCCACCAGCGTCGTATTGACATCCTGTCCGAGTACGAGAAGACCGGCGTCGCACCGGCTCTGCCGCAAGCCTGATCCGAAAGTTGTTCCGTGCCTGAAGGTCATACCCTGCACCGGCTGGCACGGTTGCATGCCCGCAAGTTCGTCGGTTCACCGGTCCGCGTCCTCAGTCCGCAAGGCAGATTCGCCGAGGACGCGCGCCTGGTGGACGGACACGTACTCACGTCCTCGGATGCCTGGGGAAAGCACCTCTGGCACACGTACGACAACGGTCTGACAGTTCACGTACACCTCGGGTTGTACGGAAAGTTCACCGACGCCGCCCTGCCGATGGAAGAACCGGTAGGCCAGGTCCGGATGCGAATGGTCGGTGCCGACTTCGGCACCGACCTTCGTGGTCCCACCGCCTGCGAAGTCCTGCTACCTCCTCAGGTCGCCGCGATCGAGGCCAGACTCGGGCCGGACCCACTGCGCCGCGACGCGGATCCAGAGAAGGCCTGGTTGCGAATCTCCAAGTCCAAGACGGCAATCGGCGCCCTGCTGATGGACCAGGCGGTCCTGGCGGGTGTCGGCAACGTCTATCGCGCCGAACTTCTCTTTCGTCACGGAATCAACCCTGAACGACCGGGGAATCTCGTCTCTCACGGCGAGTGGACCGCCATGTGGGCAGACCTAGTCGAATTGATGAAAGTCGGCGTCAGGCGGGGGAAGATGCACGTCGTTCGCGCCGAGCACGACAACGGAGATCCGGCGTACGCGAAGGATCGTCCGCGTACCTATGTCTACAGAAGAGCAGGATCGCCGTGCCGCGTGTGCGGCACACCGATCCTGCATTCCGTCATGAAGGCGCGAAACCTGTTCTGGTGCCCGGTGTGTCAGTCGGCTTAGAAGTCGAAGCCGCCGAAGTCCCCACCACCACCGAAGTCCCCGAAGTCGCTGCCCTCACCGTCGTAGCCGCCGTCTGCGGTGTAATCCGTGTTGTCCATACTTCCTTGGTCCGCACCGGAATCACCGGCGTCCATGCCCTGATCGCCGGAGTCGCCGGCTCCCGTATCGGCGCCGGGATCGCCACCCTGGGCGAAAGCTTCTGCGCCGTAAGGAACCCCGGCCATGCCGGAGAACATGGTCGAGAACAGCATCATCGAACCCAGACCCCAGGCGCCGGCGACGAGGGCAGGCTTCCACCAGGGTTCGGAGTACCAGCCGGCCGGGACCGGGCGTCCGGCGACTCGGCCACCGGGGTAGTAGTTGGGTGTGTGCGACGACGGATTGGGTGATGCGGCGACCTTGCGGCCCTCGAATTCGACCTCACGGTCTTCGGTGACCGAACCGGCAGCCTTCTGTCCGTCGATGGAAGGAACTTCCGGTCCCGGATCCATGCCCATCGCCACCCGTGCCGCGCGGATGTAGTAAAGCCCTTCCAGTGCAGTCTGTTTCGCGAGACGTGCTTGGACCGGCGTTGCGGCCTGATCGATCTGCGAGCCTGCGGCGTTGTACCGTTCGGCCGCGTCGGCGAGGGCTTGGCGCGACGCGTCGTCACTGCCGGTCAGGTTGTAGACCTGACCGCCGAGGCGTTCGATCGACTGCCGGGCATCGGCTTTCGCATCGTCGAGTTGTGTTGCGCTGTGGCCGGAACCGCGTTGCTGGCTTTTCATGACCAGGAATACGACTACGGCCAGAACGACGAGTATGAGAAGAATCGTGGTCACGTGGCCTCCCGAGCAGAATCGATCCGGACAACTCCAGGATACGTACCGCAGGGGAGTGGTCTGAGTGGACAAAGTCGGAATACAAAAGATCCGCACCGGCTGGGCCGATGCGGATCTTTTGTGGAGTTTCCCTCCTGATGGAGGGGATGACGGGAATCGAACCCGCGTGATCAGTTTGGAAGACTGAGGCTCTACCATTGAGCTACATCCCCGTGCATACGACAACTCGGGATCGCCGTGTTCGTCGTCTGCGATACGAAACTGTACCCAATGCCCCACCGGATTTCATAATCGGGGGGTCAGAGAAGTTCGAGACCGTCGTTCACCTGGGGAATTGGCGAATTGCTCGGCGAGTCGGGGTGTCTCGGCCGCAGGCGCGACTTCTGATTCCGGCTCTGAATGGCAGTTGAGGCAAGGCTGTATGTGGCTGCCGTCGGATGACATACTGACGGGGTCGACAGCCGGGCCGTGTACAAATGGCGGTCGGGTTCGTGAGAGAGTAGTGAGCGCGATAGGGTTGTGCGCGGTCACCGATGGTGGCTGCCCTTGGTGGCCCGCTGTCTTAGTGGCCTCGGATGGCCGTATCGTGTGTTTCATGTGATCGGAAACGGGATGTAGCGCAGCTTGGTAGCGCATCCGCTTTGGGAGCGGAGGGTCGCAGGTTCAAATCCTGTCATCCCGACAAGTACGTACATGGCACTTCACCTCCAGTAAGTCCGGGAGTGAAGTGCCGCGCCAGACAGCAGTACCGATTCAACACAAGTTGTGAGCAAGACCAGACGAAGGAGCGAAGTTTCGTGAAGAGCACCGTCGAGCAGCTCAGCCCGACGCGAGTCCGTATCAATGTTGAGGTGCCCTTCGCGGAACTCAAGTCTGATTTCGACAAGGCCTACAAGGCCCTCGCGCAGCAGATTCGTCTCCCCGGCTTCCGTCCCGGCAAGGCTCCGGCCCGCCTCCTCGAAGCGCGTGTCGGTCGCGGCGCTGTGCTCGAGCAGGTCGTCAACGACGCTCTGCCGTCGCGTTACTCCGAGGCTGTCACCAGCGCCGGCGTGAAGGCCATCGGCCAGCCCGAGATCGAGGTCACCAAGATCGAAGACGGCGAGCTCCTCGAGTTCACCGCCGAGGTCGACGTGCGCCCCGAGATCGAGCTCCCTGACTTCAGCTCCATCAACGTCGAGGTCGATCCGATCGAGATCACCGACGAAGCCATCGAAGAGCAGCTGCTTTCGCTGCGTCAGCGTTTCGGCACCCTCACCGGCGTCGACCGCGCAGTCGAGGACGGCGACTTCGTCTCCATCGATCTGTCGGCCACCGTCGACGGCGAGAACGTTGCCGAGGCAACCGCGAGCGGACTGTCGCACGAGGTCGGTTCGGGCCAGCTCATCGAGGGCCTCGACGAAGCCATCATCGGCCTCAAGGCGGGGGAGTCCAAGGACTTCACGTCGACGCTGGTCGCCGGCGAGTACGCAGGCAAGGAAGCTGTTGTCACCGTGACCGTGCAGACGGTCAAGGAGCGCGAGCTTCCGGCTGAGGACGACGAGTTCGCTCAGCTCGCCAGCGAGTTCGACACCCTGGAAGAACTGAAGGCTGACCTCCGTGAGCGCGTCGCACGCGTCCGCAAGGTCGAGCAGGCCGGTCAGATCCGCGACAAGGTTCTCGAGCAGCTGCTCGAGACCGTCGAGGTTCCGTTGCCGGAGGCTGTCGTCAAGGCTGAGGTCGACGCTGCACTGCACGACGCCGTTCACGGTCTCGATCACGACGAAGAGGCACTGAACAAGCTCCTCGAAGAGCAGGGCAGCAGCCGCGAAGAGTTCGACAAGGATGCACAGGAAGCCGCTGAGCGCTCCGTCAAGACGCAGCTCTTGCTCGACTCGATTGCCGATGCGGGCAACGTCACCGTCGGTCAGGACGAGCTCACCGAGCGCATCCTGTTCCAGGCGCAGCGTTACGGTATGGCTCCTGAGCAGTTCATCCAGCAGATCCAGCAGGCCAACCAGCTCGGCGCCGTCTTCGCAGACGTCCGTCGTGGCAAGGCTCTCGCGTCCGTCGTCGAGTCGGCCGGTGTCAAGGACACCTCCGGCGCAGTTGTCGACACCGCAGAGCTGTTCGGCAGCAGTGAGGCCGAAACCGAAGCGGACGAGTCTGATTCCGCCGAGAGCGAAGACAAGTAAAAACGCAGGCGGACGGGTGTTTTCACCACGATCGACTGCACTGAGTTTTCCGCTTTGAGCGAAGTAGGGCGGCACCGGGACTCCGGTGCCGCCCTACTTCGTTACTGTCTGTGTCAGTAGAAGTGTTTCGCATAGACGATCCACCGCACAAGTAGATCCACATAGAAGGCAGGTACCGTGACTTCCAATCACCTGGAGACTTTGCAGAGTCCCGCCATGACTTCAGCGACCGCTGGGTTGAACCTCAGCGACTCGGTGTACGAGCGCTTGCTGCGAGAGCGCATCATTTTCCTCGGTACCCAGGTCGACGACGACATCGCCAACAAGCTGTGCGCACAGATCCTGCTGCTCTCGGCCGAGGACCCGACGCGAGACATCTCGCTCTACATCAACTCGCCCGGTGGATCCGTGACCGCAGGTATGGCGATCTTCGACACGATGCAGTTCGCCGAGTGCGACATCGCCACCTTCGGCATGGGCCTTGCGGCGTCGATGGGTCAGTTCCTGCTCTCGGCAGGCACCAAGGGCAAGCGCTACGCGCTTCCTCACGCCCGCATCATGATGCACCAGCCGTCCGCCGGCATCGGTGGTTCCGCCAGTGACATCGCGATCATGGCCGAGCAGTTCAAGCACACCAAGCGCGAAATGGCCGAGCTGATTGCTCAGCACACCGGCCAGACGGTCGAGCAGATCACCGCGGACTCCGATCGTGACCGTTGGTTCACGGCGAAGGAAGCTCTCGAGTACGGCTTCGTCGACCACGTCGTCTCCCGTGCGAATCAGGCCGGCGGCACCGGCAACTGAGCCGGTACGCCCATCCTTTCGCTGCCCAATTCATACTTTGGAGAACTGATGACCAATCTTTTCGGAGCTAACTCGCTGGGCGGCCAGGCGCCGTCGGGCCCCCAATCGCGTTACATCCTGCCCCAGTTCACGGAGCAGACCAGCTACGGCGTCAAGACGTCCGACCCGTACAACAAGCTGTTCGAGGAGCGCATCATCTTCCTCGGCTCGCAGGTCGACGACGTGTCCGCCAACGACCTCATGGCGCAGTTGCTGGTTCTCGAATCGCAGGATCCGGACCGCGACATCACCATGTACATCAACTCGCCCGGTGGTTCTTTCACCGCGCTGATGGCGATCTACGACACGATGCAGTACGTCCGTGCCGACATTTCCACCGTCTGCCTCGGTCAGGCTGCTTCGGCAGCTGCCGTGCTTCTGGCCGGCGGTACGCCGGGCAAGCGCTTCGCGCTCCCCAACTCGCGCATTCTGATCCACCAGCCGGCTACGGGCGGCATCCAGGGTCAGGTTTCCGATCTGGAGATCCAGGCTGCGGAGATCGAGCGTATGCGTCGGCTCATGGAGAGCACGCTGTCGCTGCACACGGGCAAGGATCCGGAGACCATCCGCGTCGACACCGATCGCGACAAGATCCTCACGGCCGAGCAGGCCAAGGAGTACGGCATCATCGACGACGTGCTGGCTTACCGGAAGCTCAGCGCACAGAAGTAGTCGATTTCCGCCTCGTGTCGAGGATCTGTATCCCGATTCCCGACACGAGGCGGACACGTCGAGAAGTGCCTGGTGGAGCGCTCGCCAGGCTGAAATCTCGACTCTTTTCTTTTTTATCCGCAGGCGAAACGCCGAGAACAGGTCGACCCCGTTCGGGATCTGCGGGTACCGTCACTTCACGGGCTGGTTCTCGACCGGCGTTCTGCGATTGTTCGACCAGATTTGTTCGATCAGTTTGTCTGATCTGACAACTACCGAAGTACTGCGGAGCGTCTCGACCGATCGAGTGGCGGCGAGTGCACGTACATGATGGAAAGTAGGGACCTCACGAGATGGCACGCATCGGCGACGGCGGGGATCTGCTCAAGTGCTCTTTCTGCGGTAAGAGTCAGAAGCAGGTCAAAAAGCTCATTGCAGGACCCGGGGTGTACATCTGCGACGAGTGCATCGACCTCTGCAACGAGATCATCGAAGAGGAATTGGCCGAATCGAGCGAGGTCAAGCTCGACGAGCTTCCCAAGCCTGCGGAGATCCGAGAATTCCTCGAGAACTACGTCATCGGTCAGGACTCCGCCAAGCGGACGTTGGCCGTGGCCGTCTACAACCACTACAAGCGCATTCAGGCCGGCGACAAGGGCCGTGACGCGCGGGGTGAGACGGTTGAGCTCGCGAAATCCAACATCTTGATGCTCGGCCCCACCGGCTGTGGCAAGACGTATCTCGCTCAGACTCTCGCGAAGATGCTCAACGTCCCGTTCGCCATCGCTGACGCGACGGCGTTGACCGAGGCCGGTTACGTCGGTGAGGACGTCGAGAACATTCTGCTCAAGCTGATTCAGGCTGCCGACTACGACGTCAAGCGCGCCGAGACCGGAATCATCTACATCGACGAGGTCGACAAGATCGCCCGTAAGAGCGAGAACCCGTCGATCACGCGTGACGTGTCCGGCGAAGGTGTTCAGCAGGCGTTGCTGAAGATCCTCGAAGGTACGCAGGCGAGCGTCCCGCCGCAGGGTGGCCGTAAGCATCCGCACCAGGAATTCATTCAGATCGACACCACGAACGTGCTGTTCATCGTCGCGGGCGCTTTCGCAGGTCTCGAGCGGATCGTCTCCGATCGTGTCGGCAAGCGCGGTATCGGATTCGGTGCCGAGGTTCGGTCGAAGGCCGAACTGGATACGGTCGATCGTTTCGCCGAGGTCATGCCGGAGGATTTGATCAAGTTCGGTCTGATTCCGGAGTTCATCGGCCGACTGCCGATGATCGCGTCGGTGACCAACCTCGACAAGGAATCGCTCGTTCAGATCTTGTCGGAGCCCAAGAACGCTCTCGTCAAGCAGTATCGTCGCCTGTTCGACATGGACGGCGTCGAACTCGAGTTCACCGAAGAAGCGCTCGACGCTATCGCCGATCAGGCGATCTTGCGTGGAACCGGCGCTCGTGGCCTGCGCGCCATCATGGAAGAGGTTCTTCTTCCGGTGATGTACGACATCCCCAGCCGTGACGACGTCGAAAAGGTGGTCGTCACCGCGGAGACCGTCAACGACAACGTACTTCCGACCATCGTTCCGCGTAAGCCGGAACGTGGCGAGCGTCGCGACAAGACGGCGTAGAACTTCAAAACGACTGTGGCCCGGTATCTCTCGCGAGATGCCGGGCCACAGTGGTTCGTGCAACACAGTGGTTCGTGCAGGGTGTCTGTGGGGTGGTCGGCTAGATCGGGTTGCCGAGCTCCTTGAGGGGGGTGCGGAACGTCTCCTTGGCGGTGAACGCCGAGATCGCGCAGATGACGCAGGCCACCGAAGTCAGAATGGCAACGGGCATCCAGTGTGTCTTGTCGCCGCCCATGAGGGCGTTGCCGATGGCGGGGGCAAAGCCTGCGAGGGCGAAGCCGACCTGGGTGCCGATCGCAATGCCCGAGTAGCGGACCTTGGTGTTGAACATCTCGGAGTAGAACGACGGCCAGATGGCATTCGGGGCAGCGTAGAAGACGGACATCAATCCGATTGCGGCGAGGAAGATCAGGGGAACGTTGCCGCTGGCGATTGCGCCGAAGTACACGTAGATGAACACCGCGCTACCGAGGGCGCCACCGATGAACAGCGGCCTGCGACCGATCCGGTCGGAGAGCATCGCCCAGGCGGGCTGACTGAGCAGGGCTACGGCGTTGGCTGCGATGGCAACCCAGAGCATGGTCGACTTCGGAATCCCCACTTCTTCGGTGGTGGCGAAAGCGAGACCGAAGACGGAGAAGATGGTCGAGACGACGGCGATGAAAGCGCAGCAGATCACGCGAATCAGATTTGCGCTGTGGGTGCGAAGAAGATCGGCAACAGGCAATTTGGCGACGGTCTTGGATTCCTGCTGCTCGGTGAACTCTTCGGGCTCTTCGAGCTTGAGACGCATGATGTATGCCGCGACCAGAACGATCAGGCTGCCCCAGAACGGGATTCGCCAGCCCCACGTGTAGAGGATGTCGTCGGGGAGCGCGGCGATGGGCAGGAATACGAGGCTGGCGAGGATGAAGCCGGCCTGGGTGCCGTTGAGGGTCCAACTGCAGAAGAACGCGCGTCGGCCTTCGGGGGCGTGTTCGAGCGTCAGTGAGCTGGCACCGCTCTGTTCACCGGCAGCGGAGATGCCCTGGGCGATTCTCATCAGGACGAGAAGGATCGGTGCAAGAACTCCGATCGAATCGGCGCTGGGAATACATCCGATGAGGAAGGTGGCTGCGCCCATCAGAATGAGCGTGAGCAGCATGATCTTCTTGCGGCCGACGCGGTCACCGAAATGGCCGAGGACTACAGCGCCGAGGGGACGCGCGACGTACGCGACACCGAAGGTGGCCAGCGAAAGTAGAGCCGCATGCCCGCTGTCCGGGAAGAACACCGTGGGGAAGATGAGCGCAGCGGCGGAGGCGTAGATGTAGAAGTCGTAGTACTCGAGCATGCTGCCGAGAAACGACGACGTTGCGGCGCGCTTGACCTTGGTCGTGTCCGGCCTTGCCAAGGATCCCGCCTCGGGCCCGGACGGTGTAACCGTGCTAGCTGACATGCTCATCTCCTGGGTGGAAGCGTCGTGGAGGCTCTACATCCGCCGATTGTGTTCGTATAAAGAACGTCTGTGCGGAGAGCGATACAAGGAATGTAACCGACGCCACAGCAACTACACAAGATTATTAACCAAATAGTTCATAAAAATCTACTGGCGGTCACGCTGCTCGTCGAAACCGCAGTTCAGAGAGTTAGGAGGCCGGCTGTGCTGCGGCCGCCACCAACTGCTCCACCTGTTCCTCGGTGATCCCGAGGCCGAAGGTGGCGAGTTTTCCGAGCGGCATCGAGCCTGCGAGTGCCATCATCTCGGGGCTGACCGCCTGTGCACCGTCGCCCGCTGCGGCAGCCATGGCGGCGCCGAGAACTGCGCTGCCGACGGGATGGGCGAGCCATTCGCCGATGGTCGACATGGCGTCGAGCGTGCCGACGCCGACGTTCCCGGCCAGGGTGATCGTGTCGGTGGTTGCGATGTCCCGAGACGAGAAGCCGACGCGGATCTCGTAGTCGCCGGCCTCGATCGCCCAGTCCTTTTCCGTGACAGACCAATAGGCAAATGCCCTGCTGTCGAGCGTGATGGTCACAGTCGCGGATTCGTCGGGGTCGAGGTGGACCTTGGCAAAGCCTTTCAATTCCTGCGCGGGTCGATCGATGCTTGCCGAGGCGTCGTGGACGTAGACCTGAACGACGCTGCTGCCCGATCGGTCGCCGCTGTTGCGCACGGTGACGGTCACTTCGGCGGAGTTCTCACCGGCCTCGACGGAGGTATCGGTGATGTCGAAGGTGGTGTAGCTCAGCCCGAACCCGAACGGGTACGCCACTTCGCGCAGCGCGGAGTCGTAGTAGCGGTATCCCACGTACAGGCCTTCGCCGTAGCGGACGTGCTGCTGTGATCCCGGGAAATGCAGATACGACGGATTGTCTTGGAGGCGAAGCGGAATGGTCTCCGTCAGGCGGCCGGACGGATTCGTGAGGCCGAACAGAAGATCGGCAATCGCCGAGCCGCCCGCCTGGCCGAGTAGCCAGCCCTCGAGGATTGCGGCGGCATGATCCTTCCAAGGCTCGATCGAAACCACACCGCCGTTGGCGAGCACGACGACCGTGTTCGGGTTCGCGCCGTGGACCGCTTCCAGCAGGGCGATCTGGTCAGCCGGCAGTTCGATGTCGGTTCGGTCGAATCCTTCGGATTCCGTGGCGGACGGTAGTCCGAGGAACAGCACCGCGACGTCGGCGCGGCGTGCGGCGTCGACAGCCTCGGTGACCATGTCGTCGTCCGGAGTGCCGTCGAAGGTGAAGCCCGGTGCGAAAGTGACGCGGTCGGCGCCTTCGAGGTCGAGTATCGCGTCCAAGGCATTGTCGAGCTTGGTTGGAACCACCTGCGAACTGCCGGCCCCCTGGTACCGCGGGCTGCACGCGAATTCGCCGATCACCGCGACGGTTTGCCCGCCGGGGGTCAGCGGCAGCAGTTCTCCGTCGTTCGCCAGCAATACAGCGGACTCCGCTGCAGCGGTCCGCGCCAGTTCGTGGTGACGCTCGACGTCGTACGTGTGGCCCTCGGTGCGCGCGGCGGCGGTGCGTGCCACCAGCGTCGCCAGGCGCTCGGCGGCAGTGGTGAGCACTGATTCGTCCAGGTCGCCGCCGCGCACGGCGTCGACGATCTGGGTATCGGTTCCGGTCGGCGGCATTTCCAGGTCGAGGCCCGCGGCGAGTGCCGCCACGCGGTCGTTGACCGCTCCCCAGTCCGAAACGACGAGGCCGTCGAAGCCCCACTGTTCGCGGAGTACCTCGGTGAGCAGCCAATGGTTCTGGCTCGAGTACACACCGTTGATCTTGTTGTACGAGCACATGACCGTCGTCGGGGCCGCGGTCTTGACGGCGTATTCGAAGCCGGCCAGATAGATCTCGCGCAGCGTCCGTTCGTCGACGTCGGCACTGACTCTCATCCGGTCGTGTTCTTGGTTGTTGACAGCGAAGTGCTTGAGCGAGGTTCCGACGCCGCGAGACTGGATGCCGGTGATCAGCGCTGCCGCGACGCGGCCGGAGAGGAATGGGTCCTCGGAGACGTATTCGAAATTCCTGCCACACAAGGGTGATCGTTTGATGTTGATGCCTGGGCCGAGGAGGACCGAGACCTGTTCGGCTTTGGCTTCGTCGCCCAGAGCCTCACCGACCTGGCGGATGAGGTCGAGGTTCCACGACGAGCCCAACCCGACCGCCGGTGGGAAACATGTCGCTGGAATGCTGTGGCCGAGTCCGAGTGCGTCGCCGCCCTCGGGCTGTTTCCGGACTCCGTGCGGACCGTCGGTCAGGAGTATCGATTCGATTCCGGCAACGGACTGGCTGTGCCAGAAATCCGAGCCGGACGTCAACGACGCGTTCTCCTCGAGTGAAAGCCCGTCTACGTAATTCTCGGTCACGTCATTCCTCCCGGTGGCAGCTGTGAGTTCCACTCACCACCGTAGGGGGATTTTTCGGACTTCGGGGTGGGTCAGGACGGCGCCTTCGAGGTCAGGAAGGCAACAACCATGTCGCCGAGCATGGTTCGAAGATGCTCACGATGCGTCGAGTCGGTCAGGTCGCGGTCGAAGAGCGCTTTGAAGGTGTAACGATTGGCGATACGAAAGACGCAGTAACTGCTGATCAACATGTGAATATCGAGAGCATCTACGTCGGAGCGGAATGCTCCCGACTGCTGTCCGTCGTGGAGGATCTGCGAGACCAGGTCGGCGGCGGGGGCGCCGAGACCGCTGAGTAGCTCGGATTTCTCGATGTGCTCACCGCGGAGCATGTTCTCGTTGGCTACCAGCCGAATGAAGTTCGGGTGTTGTTCGTGGTGGTCGAAGGTGAGTTCGGCCAAGGCGCGGACTGCTGCCGTGGGTTTCAATCCCTCGAGGTCGAGTTCACGTTCCTGCGCACGAATGACGCTGTACGCGTGTTCGAGGACGGACTTGTACAGCCCTTCCTTGTCGGTGAAGTAGTAGTAGATCATGCGCTTGGTGGTGTGAGTCTTGGTTGCGATCTCGTCCACTCGGGCGCCGGCAAAGCCTTTGTCGGCAAACTCCTCGGTGGCGACGGCGATGATGTTCACCCTGGTCAGATCGCTGTTTCGGCGTCGTTTCTCCGGCTTCGACACCACGGAGTTCACTGACTGCTCGGAAACCATGTGCTCACTCTATCTGTCAGCAGTTTGTCGACTTTGCTTGTCGAGTCCGCGTCGGGGGAGTAACGTCCAGTGAACTAACTCACTAGTTCGTACATTAGTTTCGAGCGTCAACCCCGAGGTGCCCCTGATGACTTCATCTCTACCGATTCTGGTCCTCAACGGGCCCAACTTGAATTTGTTGGGCCAGCGCCAACCGGAGTTCTACGGGAGAGACACGCTGGACGACGTAGTTTCCCGCTGTGAAGCGGCGGCCGCGAAGTTCGGAGCGGTGGTCGAGGCAAGGCAGTCGAACCACGAGGGCCAACTGATCGATTGGATCCACGAGGCCAGGGGAAACGTTGCGGGCATCGTCATCAATCCCGGTGGGTACTCGCATACCTCCGTTGCGTTGCGTGACGCTCTGGTCACACTCGATGCCCCCGTCGTGGAGGTGCACATCAGCAACATCCACAGTCGCGAAGAATTCCGTCACCACTCGTATGTCTCCGGCATCGCCGACGCCGTCATCTGTGGATTGGGAATCGACGGATACAGCGCCGCAGTCGAATTCGTCTGCATCCGAGAAGGGAAGAACTGATGAGCGATTCGATGCTCTGCGGTCTGATCGGCACCGGAATCGGAGCCTCTTTGACTCCGATCATGCACGAGGAAGAAGGGCGCAGACAGGGTCTTCCGTACGTCTACCGCATCCTCGATCTCGACGTGATGGGCATGGCGCCGTCGGACATCGGTGAACTTCTCACCTATGCACGACGTTTCGGGTTCCGCGGCCTCAACATCACTCACCCGTGCAAGCAGTTGGTGATCGAGCACCTCGACGAGCTCTCGCCCGATGCGAGCCGGCTCGGCGCGGTGAACACGGTCCTCTTCGACTCCGGCAAGGCGATCGGACACAACACCGATTGGTCGGGCTTCGGCCGAAATTTCGACGACGGACTTCCCGGAGCACAGCTCGATCGTGTCGTGCAGCTCGGTGCCGGCGGAGCCGGTGCGGCGGTTGCCTATGCCGCGCTCACCCGTGGCGTCGGGACACTGACGTTGGTCGATTCGAGCCTGCCTCGCGCGCAGGAACTTGCACAAACCTTCGCGCAGCAGTTTCCGGCGCAGGTTGTCGAGGCGCGGCATACGAGCGACCTCGCCGAAGTGCTCGGCAAGGCAAACGGATTGATCCACGCGACGCCGATGGGAATGGCGGCTCATCCCGGAATGGCGTTCTCGCCAGATCTGCTTCGCCCTGATCTGTGGGTGGCCGAAATCGTCTACCGTCCACTCGAAACCGAACTGTTGCGTCAGGCAAGGTTGATCGGAGCCCCGACGCTCAGCGGAGGCGGAATGACTGTCTTCCAGGCCGTCGACGCGTTCCGGATCTTCACGGGCATCGAGCCCGACAGTAAGCGCATGCTCGCGCACATGACGGAACTTGTACACGGCGAACAGACTGCGGCAGCGCTGTGAGTGCCCCGGTCCGGACGTCGATCGCGACGGTATCGCTCAGTGGCACTCTCGAGGAGAAGCTCGACGCCATCGCTGCTGCCGGCTTCGACGGCTTCGAGGTGTTCGAGCCGGATTTTGTTGCTTCGCCGTGGTCCCCGAAGGAATTACGAACGAGGGCTGCGGATCTGGGCTTGACCCTCGATCTGTATCAGCCGTTCCGTGACTTCGACACGGTGGACGAGGCCCAATTTGCTCGGAATCTTGTTCGAGTGCAACGCAAATTCGAGCTCATGGATCAACTGGGGTGCGAGACGCTCCTGGTGTGCTCCTCGCCCCTGCCGACCGCAAGTCACGATGACGGTCAGTTGACAGAGCAATTCGGAGCTCTCGCCGAACTGGCGTCCGAGCACGGCAAGAAGGTTGCCTATGAGGCGCTCGCGTGGGGTGCCCACGTCAACACGTACGGCCATGCGTGGCAGATCGTCGAGGGCGTCGACCATCCTTCGCTCGGTACCTGTCTGGACAGCTTTCACATCCTCTCGCGCGGTGACGATCCCGCCGGAATTCGCGAGATTCCCGGCGAGAAGATCTTCTTCCTCCAGTTGGCGGACGCTCCGTTCTTGGCGATGGACATCCTCCAGTGGAGCCGGCATCACCGAAACTTCCCGGGGCAGGGCAGCTTCGATCTCAATGCGTTCGCTCAGCATGTCTACGCCACCGGTTACGACGGACCGTGGTCGCTCGAGATCTTCAACGACGTATTCCGCCGCGCCGACACCCAGCGGACGGCAATCGACGCTCATCGGTCGCTCCTGCATCTGGAAGAACAGGTCGCCGCCGCGAACCCTGCCGCCGGTGGACCCACGCTGTTCACCGCCCCGGAGCGCACACCGCTCGAAGGAATCGTGTCTCTGCGAATCGCGGCGGGTCCGGCGAAACAGGACCAGGTGCACTCGATGCTCTCCCGCGTCGGTTTTCATCTGGTCGGACGGCACCACGATCACGATTTGCAGTTGTGGCGGCACGGACCGCTCACCGTTGCCGTGGATGCGACTGCGGGCACGGTGTGGACGGCGCCCGGGCTGCCTGCGGATCTACCGGTTCTCACTCAGATCGGCATCCGGGCAACCGAACCCGAGGTGTGGGGAGAGCGCGCTCTGGCTCTCGAAGTGCCGGCGACGCGCGTGCAGTTGCCGGGGTCGAGCGACGAGAACTCCGAGGTACCGGACGTCGTACGCCTGAAGGTCACCGATGCGACATCGATCGACCTTCGTGGCCCCGGCAGCGCTGCAGCGTGGGAATCGGCATTCGAGATCTACCCGCTGCCCGCCGAGCGCAATCGTGAACAGGGCGCAGTGTTCACCGGGATCGACCACGTGGCACTGGCGGTTCCGGCCGAGAGCTGGGACGGCATCATGCTGCTCCTACGGTCCGTGTTCGAGATGCAACCACACGAGGGGCAGGACGTCACCGATTCTGTCGGCCTCATGCGAAGCCAGGCGCTCACGCTCGTTCAAGGCGGTGACGGACATACCCTGCGCATCTCGCTGAACATGGTGGAGGGAAGTCGAAGTGGGCTGCCGACGGTCCGTCGCGGCGGCGTCAGCCACGTCGCCTTCGCGTGTGAGAACATCTTCGGTGCCGCTGCGTCCATGCATGACTGGGGATTTGCTCCGCTACCCATTTCCCCGAACTACTACGACGATCTGGACGCGCGTTTCGGACTGAATCCGGAACTGCTCGACCGGATGCGCAGCACCGGAATTCTTTACGACGCGGACGCTCACGGCGAGTTCTTCCACCTGTTCACCCCGACCGTCGGGGGAGACCTGTTCTTCGAGGTCGTGCAGCGGGTGGGTGGATACGAGGGCTACGGGGAAGTCAACTCCGCTGTGCGACTGTCGGCTCAGTTGCGTGCGAGTTCGACGTGACCTCGACTCGGTGCGGGTGCGAGTAGACGTTCATCGAATCGCCGCGGATGAAACCGGCGAGAGTCAGCCCGGACTCCTGCGCTAGTTCCACTGCCAGCGACGACGGCGCGGAGACAGCACCGAGGATCGGAATGCCGGCCATGACGGCCTTCTGGACGAGTTCGAACGACGCCCGCCCGCTGACGATCAAGATCGTGTCGTAGAGGGGCACTCGGCCGTCGGTGATGGCCCAACCGATCACCTTGTCGACGGCGTTGTGACGGCCGACATCCTCGCGCAGTGCAAGGAGTTCGCCGGTGGCGGTGAACAATCCGGCCGCGTGCAGGCCACCGGTGCGCTCGAAGATCCGTTGGCTCTCCCGCAGTGTGACCGGCATGGCCGACAGGATGGTCGAGGTGACGGAAGTCGTGTCACCGACCAGCGGATGTCGCGTCGTGGTTCGGACGGCGTCGAGCGAGGTCTTGCCGCACACTCCGCACGCGGAACTGACGACGGTGTTGCGGTCGGTGGTGTGGTCGGGCAACGGCACTCCGGGAGCGAGAGCGATGTCGAGGACGTTGTACGTGTTCGCACCGGATTCGTCGACGCCGTCGCAGTAGCGGACGACGCTCACGTCGTCGCGGGTGGCGATGACACCTTCGCTGAGAAGGAATCCGTGCACGAGATCGACGTCGTTGCCGGGGGTCCGCATCGTCACTGCCAGCACCTGACCGCCAACTCTCATTTCGAGTGGTTCCTCGACGGCCAGCGTGTCGGGGCGCGTGACGACCCGATCACCCGAGATTCGAACGACCGGTGTTCGTGCGGTGACTCGTCCCATCTCAGGCGCCCGATGCTTCGAGTCGAACGGTGACGGCCTTCGACACCGGCGTGTTCGACTTGGCTGCAACGTGTTCGAGGGGAACGAGCGGATTTGTCTCGGGGTAGTACGCCGCAGCATTGCCGCGCGGGGTGTCGTAGGAGACGATGCGGAATTCCGTGACCCGACGCTCTTCGAGTGTGCCGTCGGGTGTTGTCCACTCGGACACGATGTCGACGAGATCGCCGTCACGGAATCCGAGCGCGGTGATGTCTTCGGCGTTGACGAGGATGACTTTGCGTCCGCCCTTGATGCCGCGGTATCTGTCGTCGAGGCCGTAGATCGTGGTGTTGTACTGGTCGTGGCTGCGCATCGTCTGCAGAATCAGGCGCCCACTCGGAGTGGGTATCCAGTGCAGGTCGTTCACGCCGAAGTTGGCTTTGCCGGTGTGCGTGCGGAACTCACGCGAGTCACGCGGCGGGTGGGGGAGTTGGAATCCGTCTGGCTCTCGAACGCGGGAGTTGTAGTTTTCGCAGCCTGGCACTACCCGTGAGATGGAATCGCGGATCAGATCGTAGTTGCCCTCGAAGGCCGACCAGCGGACGGAGTGATCGTTGCCGAGTAGTTCGCGGGCGAGTTGGCAGATGATGGCGACTTCGCTACGCAGGTAGGGGCTGACCGGTGTGAGGCGTCCGCGCGACAGGTGCACCATGGACATCGAATCCTCCACGGAGACAAGCTGCTTTCCGCCGGCTTGGACGTCGAGGTCGGTGCGTCCGAGGGTGGGGAGGATGATCGCGGTCTGCCCGTGGACCACGTGACTGCGGTTCAGCTTGGTGGACACCTGCACGGTGAGTTCGCATTGACGCAACGCTGTTTCAGTCGCTGCGGTGTCCGGGCTTGCCTGGATGAAGTTGCCGCCCATCGCCATGAAGAAGCTTGCCTTGCCTGCGTTCATGGCGCGGATCGCGTCGACGGTGTCCCATCCGTGCTTGCGGGGACTCGAGATCGAGAACTCGGTATCGAGCGCGGCCAGGAACTCTTCCGGCATCTTTTCCCAGATGCCCATCGTGCGGTCACCCTGGACATTGGAGTGTCCTCGCACCGGACAAACGCCGGCACCGGGTTTGCCCATCATTCCACGCATGAGCAGCAGGTTGACTGCTTCTTCGATGGTGGCGACTCCGTGTGTGTGCTGAGTGATCCCCATGGCCCAGCAGGTGACGGTTCGCTCGGATCGGGCAAGTGCGGCAGCCGTTTCCTCGAGCTGTGCCATCGACAGACCCGTTGCCTCGAGTACCGTGTCGAGATCGACCGCGCGGATGTGCTTCTCGTATTCGTCCCAACCGGCGCAGTACCGGTCGACGAAAGCGCGGTCGACGACCGTCCCGGGAGCGCGATCTTCCTGCTCGAGCAGCAGCTTCCCCAGGCCTTGGAACAGCGCCATGTCGCCGCCCAGCCGGATCTGCAGGAACTCGTCCGCGATGTCGACTCCGTGCCCGATCACGCCGGACACCTTCTGTGGATCCTTGAACCTGCGCAATCCCGCCTCGGGTAGAGGATTGATGGCAATGATCTTGGCGCCGTTGCTCTTTGCCTTCTCCAGCGTCGAGAGCATTCGAGGGTGGTTGGTGCCGGGGTTCTGTCCGGCGATGAGGATGAGATCGGCGTTCTCGAGGTCGGGAACCGTCACCGAGCCTTTGCCGATGCCGATGGATTCGGTCAGTGCGCTTCCGGACGACTCGTGACACATGTTGGAACAGTCGGGCATGTTGTTGGTGCCGTAGCTGCGAATCATCAACTGGTAGAGAAACGCGGCTTCGTTGGACGTGCGACCGGAGGTGTAGAACACCGCTTCGTCCGGCGATGCGAGGCCGTTCAGATGTTCGGCGATCAGTGCGTACGCGCCGTCCCAGTCGATCGGCCGGTAATGGGTTGCTCCCGGCGTCAGGACCATCGGGTGCGTCAGTCGCCCCTGCTGTCCGAGCCAGTAGTCGGTCTTGCCTTCGAGATCGGCGATCGAGTGCTCCGCGAAGAATTCGGGTGTGACGGTGCGAAGCGTTGCTTCCTCGGCAACAGCCTTCGCTCCGTTCTCGCAGAATTCGGCGGGCTTGCGATGTCCGGGAGTCTCCGGCCACGCACACCCCGGGCAGTCGAAGCCGTGTCGCTGGTTGAGTCTGGTGAGCGTTCGGGCGGTCCGCAAGGCTCCCATCTGCTCGATTCCTCGTTGCAGCGACACCAGAACGGCCGGAACTCCGGCGGCGTAGTCCTTGGGGTGCGTGACTTCGAGATCCGATTCGTCGATGTCCTTCGAGGGGCCCTGGCGCGTCATGTCTCCATAGTGGCCCGAACGGCGCGGTACTGCCATCGAATGGGCCGGTCGAACTAGCCGGAATGAAGCTTTCATCGGCTAGCCTTACCTACCGAACCAGCAGACTTTAAGGGGTAGGAACATGGATCGAACGGACGCAGGTCGGCTGACCCGGCGCGGATTTCTGATCGGCACGTCGGGAGCGTTGCTGGCATTCGCCGCAGCCTGCTCCAGTTCGAACGACGAGGACACACCTCCCAGCGGTGACTCTGCGGAATCGATCACCCACAAGTTCGGGGCTACGGAGTTGCCCAAGGATCCGCAGCGGATCGTCAGTGTCGGATACAACGATCAAGATGCGATCCTGGCGCTCGGTGGGACCTTGGTTGGAACCTTCGACTGGTACGGCGATTACCCCTACGGAGTGTGGCCCTGGGCGCAGCCGCTGCTGAACGGGGCGACTCCCGAGATCATCGGAACTGCGGGCACCACCATTCAGATGGAGAAGGTCGCTGCCACGACACCCGACCTCATTGTCGGCACCTACTCCGGGCTCACTCAGGCGCAATACGACAAACTCAGTGCCATTGCGCCGACGGTGGCGCAGCCCAAGGAGTTCGCGGATTACGGAATCCCCTGGCAGAACCAGACGACCATCATCGGCGAAGCGTTGGGGCAGCAGGGTAAGGCCACCGAGCTGATCGCCGGCGTCGACCAGAAGTTCGCCGACGTGAAGACGGCCAATCCGGCGTTTGCCGGCAAGACCGTTCTGGTCGGCGCGTTGAAGGGGCCGGGGCAGTTCGGGGTCTACGGACCGGAAGACCCGAAGGTGCGGTTCTTCACCGAACTCGGATTCGTGAATCCGCCTGTCACCGATCAGATCACGGGTAACTTCGCCGAGATCAGCACCGAGCAACTCTCGCTCGCGGACGTCGACGTACTCGTCTGGTACGCCGGTGGCGGCTACGGCGACAAGCTTCGCGCGGAGCTGGACAAGACCCCGATCTACCAGGAACTCGACGTCGTGAAGGACGGCCGCGCGATCATTCTGGAAGACGCTGCTGCCGAAGCCATGACGTGGAGCACCGTACTGAGCTTGCCGTACGCGCTCGAACAGATTCCGCCGCGGATTGCGGGCTTGCTCGTCTGATCGGTTCAAGGACAGCGCTGTTCAAAGTCCAGTGATTCGGACAGTCGGCGGTACTCTCGCCTCATGGGTGTACACGTACGGCCGGCTGTCCGATCCGATATTCCGGCACTGTCGGCAGTGTTGGCCGAGGCGTTCGAAGATGATCCCTTGATGGCGTGGATGTTGCCGGACGAGGCCACCAGGGCTGATCGCCTGACGAAACTGTTTGCCGCAGAAGCTCGTTACCACCACCTCGCCGGGGGCGGCGTCGAGGTGGCCACCGACGACAACGGCCTGATCGGCGGGGCAACTCTGTGGGATCCGCCGGGGCGGTGGAAGCAGTCGTGGATTTCCGGGCTCGTGAGCCTGCCCGCAATGGTGCGTGTCTTCGGCAGGGGCCTACGACACGCGGCCGAGGTCAGCTCCGTTCTCGAAGGAGCACACCCGAATTCGCCGCACTGGTATCTCGCGACCGTCGGGACCGGCAGCGCGGCGCGCGGTGGGGGATACGGCAAAGCGCTGCTGAACTCTCGGTTGGAGCGTTGTGACCGTCAACATGTCGACGCTTACCTCGAGAGCAGCAAGGAATCGAACATCCCGTACTACAACCGCTTCGGTTTCGAAGTGACCCGTGACATCGTCATGCCAGGCGGCGGGCCGACGATCTACGCAATGATGCGTCAACCGCGGGGCGCGTGATACGAACTAGTGGTGACCCAGATTCCCGAGCTCCACGCAGGCACACCGTTCGACGAACTCGACGACTACATCGCTCTGGCCAGGTTGTCCGGCCTGGTGTTGTCACCTGACGGCTCGCTGCTGATCTGCGCGCGCGCCGTTCTCGACGACAAGAGCGCCGAATACGTGTCCTCGTTGTGGGAGATCGACCCGGAAGGCCGGCGTCCTGCGCGTCGGTTGACCTGGGGTTCGACCAGCGAGTCCGGTGCTGCCTTCGCGTTCGACGGCGACGTGCTCTTCACTGCCACGCGAGCCGTGCCGGGCGAGAGTGATCCGCAACCAGCACTCTGGCGCCTACCAGCGGCGGGCGGAGAAGCTCAGCTGCTGATCTCGCGTCCCGGTGGTGTCTCGTCGGTATCAGCGGCGAAGGCGGCGCCGACGTTCGTGGCCCAGACGTCGGTCATGGCTTCGGCGATCAGCCTCGACCAGGACGATCAGGTGCGATCGGCGCGCAAGGACAAGAAAGTCACGGCGATGCTGCACACCGGTTATCCGGTGCGCCACTGGGACCACGACCTGGGCCCCGATCATCCGCATCTGGTTGTGGCCGAGACGGATTCGAAGGAATCCGTCGAGTTGCGGGACATCACACCGACGGCAGGCGCAGCGCTGCGGGAGACGTCGACCACGATTTCCGACGACGGTCTCTTCGTCGTGACCACGTGGACTGTCGGCGATGCGAGTGCCGCCCGCCGATCGACGTTGGTTCGGATCGACACGGTGACCGGTGACCGAGTCACGCTTGTCGACGAGGCCGACGCGGACGTCTACAACCCGGTGCTCTCGCCGGACGGAACCAAGCTCGCGTTCATCCGGGAGACACTCACCACACCGGAGTCCGCACCACGAATGACTCTGCAGCTCTACGACTTCGGATCCGGTGCCGTGACCGGCGTCGCCGACGGCTGGGATCGCTGGCCTACCTCACTTGCCTGGCTACCCGACGGATCCGGGCTGGTCGTCACCGCTGACGACGGCGGCCGCGGTCCGATCTTCACCATCGACCTGTGGGGCCAACCAGTGCGCCTGACAGCCGACGACGCGGCGTACACCGACGTTCGAGTGGCGCCGGACGGTGAGTCGATCTACGCGTTGCGAGCCTCGTACGAAGCGCCCCCGCACGTGGTGCGGGTCGATCTGCGATCAGGTGAGATCACCGCACTTCGTGGGCCCGACACTTTGCCGGAGCTGCCGGGAACACTGACCGAGATCACCGCGCGTGCCGAGGACGGTTCGACGGTGCGTAGCTGGTTGGCGCTGCCGACGGGCGCCGCGCCGCATGCACCGGTGCCATTGCTTCTCTGGGTCCACGGCGGCCCACTCGGTTCGTGGAACACCTGGTCCTGGCGGTGGAATCCGTGGCTGCTCGTCGCCAAGGGCTATGCAGTACTGCTACCAGATCCCGCGCTCTCGACCGGATACGGCCAGGACTTCGTCCAGCGGGGGTGGGGTCAGTGGGGCAAGGCGCCCTTCACCGATCTGATGGCGATCACCGATGCTGCTGTCGCCCAGCCCGAGATCGACCCCAAGCGAACAGGCGCGATGGGTGGTTCGTTCGGTGGTTACATGGCCAACTGGATTGCCGGACATACCAACCGTTTCGACGCCATCGTCACCCACGCGAGTCTGTGGGCACTCGATCAATTCGGCCCGACGACGGACGCTGCCTGGTACTGGCAGCGCGAGATGTCGCCTGAGATGGCCGTCGAGAATTCGCCGCATCTGTACGTCGCGGACATCACGACTCCGATGCTGGTCATCCATGGCGACAAGGACTACCGGGTTCCGATCGGTGAGGGCTTGCGACTCTGGTACGAACTGCTTGCCGAGTCAGGTCTGCCCGCCGACGACGACGGGAAAACGGACCATCGCTTCCTCTACTTCCCCGACGAGAATCATTGGGTGCTCAAGCCGCAGCACACCAAGATCTGGTACGAGGTGGTCACCGCGTTCCTCTCCGAGCACGTTCTCGGCGAAGATGTCGCGCTACCGGAGATTCTGGGCTGAACCCGCGCGTGCCTCGTTCGGATGAAACACCGAACGAGGCACGAGCGTCTTCGCGTGGATCCGGACCGGAATCAGGCGCCGGGGCAACGAACGGTGTACGACCACTCGGTGTGGTCAGGGCCCGTGACGCGAACCAGAACGGACGACGCCCCACCGGCGGGCACGTTGACGACAGCTGAACCAGTTCCCTCGTTGATGTTGTCGCCGATGTATCCGGTGCTGTGGATCAACCGACCTTCGTAGTACACCTCGATCAGGTCCGGGACGTTTTCGGTCTCGTAGCCGAGCACGAACGAGGTCGGGCCACCGCGGCCGAGTTCGTGCTTGGTGCTGGTGATTCCTGCGCCGCCCGAGACGGTCGAGGCGTCGCAGCGCTGCGTGGGCGCAAATGATCCGCCGCCGCCGCTGCCGCTGGCCAGGCCACTGAGAATGTCCCTGACGTTGCCACTGGCCAGGCCGTTGACGATGTCCATCGCGCTGGTCGAGCCGGCGTTCAGGCCGCCGAGGACGTCGTTGAGGTTCCCAGTGGCGATCCCGCCGACGATGTCACCCACGCTGCCGCTGGCGATGCCGTTTGCGATGTCGTTCCCGATATCGCCGACGCTTCCGTTGATCGTGGCGCTGCCACTGTCGATGCTTCCTTGCACACTTTCTTCGATGCCGGGGGCAGCAGACGCAGTCGCCGGAAGCACGAGGGCAACCGCCGCTCCGATCGTCGCGGCCGCCGCCAAGGTTCGAACGCCGGGACGGCGAGAACTCCAGTTGTTCAACATATTTGCTCCACAGGTCGTTGGTCGGTCGTCCTTCAGAGCGATCCTGTCAGCGGAGCGGATCGGTGAATATCGTTTGTTCGGCTGACCCCGGACTGCGGGGCAGTCGTTCGTGTGCGCTGCGGCGGCCGACGGGCGAATTCGTTCACGACGGGGGAGTCATTAGGATCAAGTGGTGACCAGTGCAGCTCCAGAGAACCCCCAGACCCCCGCCGACGCCCTACCCAAGAGCTGGGACCCCAGCGCGGTAGAGGCCGATCTGTATCAAGGCTGGGTAGACGCCGGGTACTTCCAGGCCGACGCGACCAGCGACAAGCCCGGCTACTCCATCGTGCTGCCGCCCCCGAACGTCACCGGCAGCCTGCACATGGGCCATGCCCTGGATCACACCCTCATGGACGTGCTCAGCCGTCGCAAGCGGATGCAGGGCTACGAGGTGCTGTGGCTGCCAGGCATGGACCACGCCGGTATCGCCACGCAGTCCGTCGTCGAGAAGCAACTCGCTGCCGACGGAAAGACCAAGGAAGATTTCGGCCGCGAGCTGTTCATCGACAAGGTCTGGGACTGGAAGCGCGAATCCGGTGGAACCATCGGTGGCCAGATGCGGCGCATCGGTGACGGCGTCGACTGGAGTCGTGATCGTTTCACGATGGACGAGGGCCTCTCCCGCGCAGTCCAGACAGTCTTCAAACGCATGTTCGACGAGGGCCTGATCTACCGCGCCGAGCGTCTCGTGAACTGGTCGCCGGTGCTGCAGACCGCGATCTCCGACATCGAGGTGAAGTTCGAGGACGTCGAGGGTGAGCTGGTTTCCCTGCGCTACGGCTCGCTCGACGACAACGAGCCGCACGTCATCGTCGCGACCACTCGCGTCGAGACGATGCTCGGTGACACCGCAGTAGCGGTCCATCCCGAGGACGAGCGCTACAAGCACCTCATCGGCACCACTCTCGATCATCCGTTCACCGGGCGTCAGATCCCGATCATCGCCGACGACTACGTCGACCCCGAGTTCGGAACCGGCGCTGTGAAGATCACGCCGGCTCACGATCCCAACGACTTCGAGATGGGCCTGCGGCACAACCTGCCGATGCCCACCATCATGGACAAGACCGGCAAGATTGCCGACACCGGAACCGAATTCGACGGAATGGACCGCTTCGAGGCTCGCGTCAAGGTTCGCGAAGCTCTCGCCGAGCAGGGACGCGTCGTCGCCGAGAAGCGCCCGTACCTGCACAGCGTCGGGCACTCCGAGCGCAGTGGCGAGGCCATCGAGCCTCGTCTCTCGTTGCAGTGGTGGGTCAAGGTCGAGACGCTTGCCAAGGCTGCGGGTGACGCGGTTCGCAACGGGGACACCGTCATTCACCCGGCGAGCCAGGAGCCACGCTGGTTCGACTGGGTCGACAACATGCATGACTGGTGCATTTCCCGTCAGCTCTGGTGGGGTCACCGCATTCCGGTCTGGTACGGCCCCGAGGGTGAAGTTGCGTGCTTCGGTCCTGACGAAACGGCGCCGGAAGGCTGGGTCCAGGATCCCGACGTCCTCGATACCTGGTTCTCCTCCGGACTGTGGCCCTTCTCGACGATGGGCTGGCCGGACAACACGCCCGAACTCGAAAAGTTCTATCCCACCAGCGTTCTCGTCACCGGCTACGACATCCTGTTCTTCTGGGTCGCCCGCATGATGATGTTCGGCACCTACGTGTCCGAGGACGAGTCGATCACCGCCGGTTCGGGTAAGTCCGGCGCGCAGATGCCGTTCAAGGACGTGTTCCTGCACGGACTGGTCCGCGATCAGTACGGCAAGAAGATGTCGAAGTCTCGCGGCAACGGTATCGACCCACTCGACTGGGTCGATCGTTTCGGCGCCGACGCCCTGCGATTCACACTTGCACGCGGCGCCAACCCGGGCAGCGACCTGTCCGTCGGTGAGGACTCGGCGCAGTCCTCGCGCAACTTCGCGACCAAGTTGTTCAACGCGACCAAGTTCGCTCTGATGAACGGCGCTGCCCCCGCGCCGCTGCCCGCTCGAAGCGAACTGACCGACGCCGATCGTTGGATCCTCGACCGTCTCGACACGGTCCAGGCCGAGGCGGACGCCGCATTCGATCGCTACGAGTTCAGCAAGGCGTGCGAAGGCCTGTTCCACTTCGCGTGGGACGAGGTCTGTGACTGGTACCTCGAACTCGCCAAGGTGCAGTTCGCCGCCGACGAGGCCGTCGCCGCGAACACCCGCGCCGTGCTCGGCAACGTTCTCGATGCACTGCTCCGCCTCCTGCACCCGGTCATTCCGTTCGTGACCGAAACCCTGTGGAAGGTGCTCACCGGCGGCGAGTCCGTCGTCGTCGCCGAATGGCCCGTGTTGTCCGGTGAGGCAGTCGACGCCCAGGCCGCAACCAGGATCGAAGACACGCAGAAGCTGATCACCGAGGTGCGACGATTCCGAAACGATCAGGGACTCAAGCCTTCCCAGAAGGTCCCGGCTCGTGCGTCCGGGCTCTCGGAGGCCGGCATGGACGGCCAGTTCGCCTACGTGGCGGCGCTGGCCAAGCTGACCGAACCCGAAGAGGGATTCACCGCGTCGATCTCCGTCGAGGTGCGCCTGAGCCAGGGCACCGTCACTGTCGACATCGACACCTCGGGCACCATCGACCTCGGCGCCGAGAAGAAGCGGCTCGAAAAGGACCTCGCGGCAGCGCAGAAGGAGCTCGTCACCGCTGACAACAAGCTGGCGAACGAGGCCTTCCTGGCGAAGGCGCCCGACGCCGTCGTGGACAAGATCAAGACACGTCGCCAGATCGCCGTCGAAGAGATCGAGCGCATCACGGGACGTCTGAAGGAGTTGGCCGACAAGTGAGTTCGTACGAACCGTCCCAATTCGACGCTCAGAGTTCGGTTCCGACTCCGGTCGACATCGCCGAACTGGCGCTGGTGGAAGCAGAACTCGACAAGCGTTGGCCCGAGACCAAGATCGAGCCGTCACTGACTCGTATCGAGGCGCTCATGGATGTCCTGGGCTCGCCTCAGCACAACTATCCGTCGGTGCACGTCACGGGAACCAACGGTAAGACGTCGGTGACGCGCATGATCGATTCGTTGATGACGGCTCTGCATCGTCGCACCGGGCGAACCACCAGCCCTCATCTGCAGATCGCGACCGAGCGGATCAGCATCGACGGTCATCCGATCTCGCCGCGGCTCTACGTGGACACGTTCCGCGAGATCGAGCCGTACGTGCAGATGATCGACGCACAGTCGGAGGAAGCCGGGGGACCGGCGATGAGCAAGTTCGAAGTGCTCACCGCCATGGCCTATGCGGCCTTCGCGGAGGCGCCGGTCGACGTCGCCGTGGTCGAGGTCGGCCTCGGCGGACGCTGGGACGCCACCAACGTGATCGACGGGCAGGTTGCGGTGATCACGCCGATCAGCCTCGATCACGCCGAGTACCTGGGCACCGACCTGGCCGGGATCGCGGAGGAGAAGGCCGGGATCATCAAGAAGGGCCGCGAGGACCTGGTTCCGGTGGACACCGTCGCGATCATCGCCGAGCAGACACCCGAAGTCATGGAGGTATTGCTGCGGCGTGCTGTCGAGGTGGAGGCCGCGGTCGCTCGTGAAGGCTCGGAGTTCAAGGTGCTTGCTCGCCAGATCGCGGTGGGCGGACAGCAGCTCGAACTTCAAGGCTTGAGCGGTGTGTACACCGACATCTTCCTCCCCCTTCACGGTGAGCATCAGGCGCGCAACGCCGCGCTCGCGCTCGCTGCCGTAGAAGCGTTCTTCGGTGCCGGTCCGGATCGACAACTGGATCAGGATGCAATCCGCAACGGGTTCGCCTCGATCGTCAATCCTGGTCGCCTCGAACGTGTTCGGAGTGCGCCGACGGTCTTTCTCGACGCCGCCCACAATCCAGACGGTGCCCGCGCTCTCGCGGCCGCACTGGCCGCCGAGTTCGACTTCCGCAAGCTCGTGGGAGTGGTCAGCGTCATGGCGGACAAGGACGTCGACGCCATCTTGACTGCATTCGAATCCGTCTTCGACGAGATCGTCGTCACCCACAACGGGTCACCCCGGGCGATGGACGTCGAAGAACTGGCGAACATCGCCGTCGCGAAGTTCGGCGACGAGCGCGTCGTCGTTGCGCCGGTGCTTGCCGACGCCTTGGAAGTCGCGATCGAAATCGCCGAGCAGGTCGCCGAACCCGGTGAGGCCGTATCAGGGGCGGGTGTGGTGGTGACGGGATCCGTCGTGACCGCAGGCGCCGCCCGCACGCTGTTCGGAAAGGACCCCGCGTGAGTACCCCGTCAGATGCCAATCCCGAGTCCGGAGACCACGAGCCCGGAGACACTGCCGGCGAGTTCGGGCCGCCGACCAAGGACCCGTGGAAAAGCTTCCGCGGAGTGATGGCCGGAACCCTGATCCTCGAGGCGATCGTCGTGCTGCTGGCTTTGCCGGTTGTCGCGGTCGTCGGCGGAGGCCTCACCGCGGCCTCCGCGGGATTCATCATCGGGTTGGCGGTACTGATGATTCTGGGTGCGGGCATCCAGGGCAAGCCGTGGGCGATGGGGTTCAACGTCGCGCTGCAGGTGATTCTTCTGTTCGGTTTCTTCGTCCACCCGTCGATCGCCGGTGTGGCGATCACCTTCGGGATCGTCTGGGGATACCTCGTCTACCTGCAGAGAGACATCAAGCGCCGGATGGACAAGGGCCTGCTTCCCGGTCAGCGGGACTGACCATTTAGGCTGTCCGCTGTGACTGAGCGCACCCTCGTACTGATCAAGCCCGACGCCGTTGCCCGTGGATACGTAGGAGAAATCCTCAGCCGTATCGAGCGCAAAGGCCTGACAATTGCAGCACTCGACCTCCGCGTAGCTTCCGAAGAGGTGGCTGGTAGCCACTACGCAGAACACGCCGAGCGTCCGTTCTACCCGAGCTTGTTGGAGTTCATCACCTCCGGTCCGCTGGTGGCCGCAGTGCTCGAAGGCCCCCGAGCCATCGCTGCTTTCCGTCAGTTGGCCGGCGGAACCGACCCGGTCGACAAGGCTCTTCCGGGTACGATCCGCGGCGACTTCGGACTCGAAGCGCAGCAGAACCTCGTTCACGGCAGCGACTCCGTGGAGTCGGCAGAGCGTGAAATCGCTCTGTGGTTCCCCGCGCTGTCGTCCATCTGAATCTCCGATCGGGCCTCTGGCCCACATGAACGGGCCTTCGGCCCACATCTCCACAGCGAATTCTCGGCACGTATCCCACATCGGTGCGCCCTTTGCAGTTGCAGGCGCGTTGGTGTGGGATACTGCTTTCAGTTGAACCGCAATTTGTTTTACGCACGTTCAACCGGATGACACCTAGGTTCGATGCCCTTTCATCGCTGCTCCAGGTCAACAGGAAATCCCTGGACCTCTGCACGCTGGATGATCAGGCGCTCGCGCACAGGACAACGGCCATCCAGCCAGGCACTTCATGTGCTCGCAGTGAATAACGGGCATTGCGGACCATGCGGAGCGAGACCTTACAATCTCGTACTCACTTCTGAGTGCGAGTACACACAGCACGCTCCCGCGTGGCCGCGTGACAACTCGACTTCTGGGTTGGACGCGCCCGGGGGCTGAGGAGACTTACGTGGCCGATCAATCCCCAACCGAATCAGATTCCAGCACCACCCCGGAATTTCCCGACAAGATGCGCGTACACGCGCTGGCGAAGTTGCTCGGCGTCACCAGCAAGCAGGTCCTTGCCGAAGCCGCAGCGCTCGGTACCGAATTGCGCAGCGCGCAGTCGAGTCTCCACCGTGACGTCGCTCAGCGGATTCATGCCTCGTTGACTTCCGCGGCCGAGGCCATCGAGCCCGTCGTCGCCGAGCTCGACACCCTCATCGACCCGGTTGTCGAGGCGCCTGTTGTCGAGGAGCCTGCTGCAGAAGCTCCCGTGGAGGCTCCTGTTGCAGAGGCTCCGGCCGAGAAGCCTGTCAGGGCTCGTCGCACCCGCAAAAAGGTCGTCGTCGAAGAACCTGCAGCAGAAGAAGCAGTGGATCCGGCTGTCGCCGAGATCAGCGCTGGACTCGACGCCGCTGCTGCGCTGCAGAGCAAGGAAGCCGAGCAGTCCGATCTGTTCACTTCCTTCGAGGCGCCGCAGACCCATCAGCCCGAGGTGGCTCCCGCCGCGCCGCAGGTCCCGCTGTTCCTGCAGCCGGATCTCGAAGCCGCCGAGGTAGCTCCGCGTCGCCGTCGCGCACGCCGCGAGCCTGCTGCACCGGCGGTCGTCGAAGAGAAGCAGACAACCGCGGAAGCCGAAACCGTCGTTCCCGAGGCAGCGCCGGTTGCAGTTCCTGCCGTCGAAGAGCCGGCTGTGACCGCACCGCAAACCGAGGGCGAGAGCGCCGAGTCCGAGGACGAGGACGACGATCAGCCGCGTCGCCGTCGTCGTGGACGCCGTGGACGTGGACGTGGTCGCGGTGAACAGGGTGGCGAGCAGGGTTCGGACGAAGAGTCGGATACCGCTACCGAATCGGAGCAGGAATCTGCCCCTGCGGCAGTCGAGAAGCAAACCGACGACGCTGCCGGCGAAGAATCCGGTGATAAGTCCGAGTCCACCGCTGATGCGGATTCCGAGAATGCCGACGATTCCGATCTCGATGCCGACGGATCGAGCCGCCGTCGCCGCCGTCGTCGTCGTCGCAAGACCGGCACCGACGGTGCCACCGACGCGACTGCGACGTCCGAGGACGATCCGCCGAACACCGTCGTTCACGAGCGCGAACCTCGCAACAAGACCCGCGTCAAGGACGAGGTCCAGGGCATCAGTGGTTCGACACGTCTGGAAGCGAAGCGTCAGCGTCGCCGCGACGGTCGTGACGCCGGCCGACGTCGCCCACCGATCCTGACCGAGTCGGAGTTCCTCGCGCGTCGTGAGGCCGTCGATCGCGTCATGGTTGTGCGCGATCGGGCAGACAGCGGTCAGCCGCATGCGACTACACAGGTAGCAGTCCTCGAAGACGGAGTGCTGGTCGAGCACTTCGTCACCAACTCGGCGTCCGCGTCGATGGTCGGCAACGTGTACCTCGGACGTGTCCAGAACGTGCTCCCCAGCATGGAAGCTGCGTTCATCGACATCGGACGTGGCCGCAACGGTGTTCTCTACGCCGGTGAGGTCAACTGGGAGGCTGCCGGTCTCGGTGGCAACTCGCGCAAGATCGAGCAGGCTCTCAAGCCTGGCGATCAGGTGCTCGTTCAGGTCAGCAAGGATCCGGTCGGCCACAAGGGTGCTCGACTGACGACACAGATTTCGCTTGCCGGTCGTTTCCTCGTCTACGTGCCCGGTGGTACGTCCACGGGTATCAGCCGCAAGCTTCCGGACACCGAGCGCAAGCGTCTCAAGGAAATCTTGCGCGACATCGTGCCCGCCGACGCGGGCGTGATCATTCGCACGGCGTCCGAGGGCGTCAGCGAAGAAGAGTTGGCGCGCGACGTGACTCGTCTGCAGGCTCAGTGGGCCGGCATCGAGGAGCAGGCTGCGGCTGCGGACACCGGTAAGTCCGGCAACCCGCAGGCGCTGTACGAAGAGCCTGACATGCTGGTCAAGGTCATTCGTGATCTGTTCAACGAGGACTTCTCCAAGCTGGTCATCGAGGGCGAGAAGGCGCACACGACGGTCGAGAACTACATCAACTCCGTTGCGCCCGACCTGCTTCCGCGGCTCGAGAAGTACACGCCGAACAACGGTATCGACGTCTTCGCGGCTCGCCGTATCGACGAGCAGTTGGCCAAGGCACTCGATCGCAAGGTGTGGCTGCCGTCCGGCGGCACCCTGGTGATCGACCGCACCGAGGCCATGACCGTCGTCGACGTCAACACCGGCAAGTTCACCGGAGCCGGCGGAAACCTCGAAGAGACCGTCACCCGTAACAACCTCGAAGCGGCCGAGGAGATCGTTCGCCAGATGCGCCTGCGGGACATCGGCGGAATGATCGTCGTCGACTTCATCGACATGGTTCTCGAATCGAACCGGGACCTGGTCCTGCGTCGGCTCACCGAATGCCTGGGTCGCGATCGCACGCGCCATCAGGTGTCGGAGGTCACGTCACTCGGGCTCGTGCAGATGACGCGCAAGAAGTTGGGCACCGGATTGGTCGAGGCCTTCTCGACCACCTGTGAGCACTGCCACGGCCGCGGCATCATCGTCCATTCCGAGCCCGTCGAGGTGAAGTCCTCGGACGACGGAGGATCGCGTTCGGGCTCGCAGCGCAGTGATTCCGGTACCTCGCGCAAGAACAAGCGTGGCCGCGGAGACAAGTCGGCTTCGACCGAGTCCAACGGACAGGAAGCTCCGGCGCCGGAGGTTCCGGCCGTCGACGCGACGGTCAAGCGGGCTCATCCGGTGGCATTGGCGATGGCCTCGCATCACCACGACGACGACGAGACCGTCGCGGCCGACTCGACCGAGTCTGATTCCGCCGGTGTGTCTTCGGGGGACGATGCATCCAAAAGTGCCGATCGGCAACAAGATCGGCCGATACATACTCCTGCTGCTGCTGAGCACCATGACGTTCCTGTTGTGGACTCTGCTGCGGAAGAAGTATCCGCAGTGGACAACGAGTCGGCCGCAGCTTCGACCGAAGCAGCTCCGCGCG
Source organism: Rhodococcus sp. OAS809 (assembly GCF_040546695.1). Lineage (NCBI taxonomy): Bacteria > Bacillati > Actinomycetota > Actinomycetes > Mycobacteriales > Nocardiaceae > Rhodococcus > Rhodococcus sp. OAS809. The sequence goes on from NZ_JBEPOI010000002.1 coordinate 154,490, forward strand.
GTCGTCGGCGTAGTCGCCGGGCGTCGCGGGCAGCGTCGGCACCGGTTGCCGAGGCAGCTCCCGAGGTGGGCACGGTCTTCGTGATTCCGACTCCGGAACCCGTGGTGGACGCGGTCGCGGAAAACGTTCCGGCTCCGGCCACCGAAGTTCCGGCTGAGGAAGAAGTTGTCGTCGTCAAGAGACCCCGTCGCAGGCGTGCAGCAGCACGTCCCGCAGGTCCTCCGGTAGACGGAGAGTAAGAACTACTGGCTTTCGGTCGGTTGGATGACTTCGCGATGAGCGAGGACATCCAACCGCTATCCGAAGTTTCAGCTGGTAGAAGCAGTACAGAGTAGTAAGCACCACCCCTCGGCGGGGCGGTTTGACCCTGACGGTTGCTTTCCCGTAACCTTGGAGGGTCGCCACCCGGCGGTAGAGATTCCGTGTGCCTAGAGTGCGCGTGAATGTCCCGGTACGTCAGTGCCGAGCCGAGGTGACATAAACCAGACCAGTCGCGATGCATTTGAAGCCTCAGGCAGCAGCGCGAGCAAGTTCGAAGAAGCAAGGGGTAGCCCTCCGATGGCAACGTACGCGATCGTCAAGACCGGCGGAAAGCAGTACAAGGTCGCTGTTGGTGACCTCGTCAAGGTCGAGAAGATCGAGGGTGAGCCCGGCACTGCTGTCTCGCTTGCTCCCGTTCTCGTGGTCGACGGATCTGACCTGACCACCGACGCGGCCAAGCTGGCCAAGGTCGCAGTCACCAGTGAGATCGTCGAGCACACCAAGGGCCCGAAGATCCGCATCCACAAGTTCAAGAACAAGACCGGTTACCACAAGCGTCAGGGCCACAGGCAGCCGATCACGGTGCTCAAGGTCACGGGCATCAAGTAACCAGTTCTTTCTAGCTAATTTCACCCGAGGAGGGTCAATAGCATGGCACATAAGAAGGGTGCATCCAGCTCCCGTAACGGTCGCGATTCAAACGCCCAGCGCCTCGGCGTGAAGCGCTTCGGCGGCCAGTCGGTCAGCGCAGGCGAAATCCTGGTTCGCCAGCGCGGCACGCACTTCCACCCCGGCGTCAACGTCGGCCGTGGCGGCGACGACACCCTGTTCGCTCTCGCTGCCGGCGCAGTCGAGTTCGGCCAGAAGCGTGGACGCAAGACCGTGAACATCGTTCCGGCCGTCGTTGCGGCTGAGGTCTAGTCTTTCTCGCTAGTTGTGCGTCATCGGTTCTACTTCGGTAAGCCGGTTCTGCTTTCGGTAAGAGAGTGACGCGTTCCAAGCTCCCGATAGGGGCGGACCAGGGTTGAAATAACCCGGTCCGCCCCTATCGTTTGTTTGAGCAGTACCCGTTTTGCCCCGAGCAACCCTGCTCACCAGAAGTTCAGCTCATCGCGTGAGACCCGCAATTGACTGAGGAAGGATCCGGCAGTCATGTCCCGATTCATTGACCGTGTTGTGCTGCACGTCAGCGCTGGAAAAGGCGGCAATGGTTGCGCCTCCGTACACCGCGAGAAGTTCAAACCGCTCGGCGGTCCGGACGGTGCCAACGGAGGTCGCGGTGGCGACGTCATCCTCGTGGTCGACGAGAACATCCACACCCTCCTCGACTTTCACTTCCATCCCAACGCGAAGGCGACCAACGGCAAGCAGGGCGCCGGCAGTAACCGCGAGGGTGCAAACGGTGAAGACCTCATCCTCAAGGTTCCGGATGGAACTGTGGTTCTCGATACCGACGGCAACGTGCTTGCCGACCTCGTGGGAGTCGGTTCACGCTTCGACGCCGCTCAGGGTGGCCGCGGCGGACTCGGCAACGCAGCACTCGCCTCGAAAGCCCGCAAAGCTCCCGGTTTCGCACTCCTCGGTGAGGACGGTGTCGAGCGTGACCTGGTTCTCGAACTCAAGTCGGTAGCCGACGTCGGTCTGCTCGGATTCCCCTCCGCCGGTAAGTCTTCGCTTGTGTCCGTTCTCTCTGCGGCTAAGCCGAAGATCGCCGACTACCCCTTCACCACTCTGGTCCCCAACCTCGGCGTCGTCTCGAGCGGTGACACCACCTTCACCGTCGCCGACGTGCCCGGGCTGATCCCCGGTGCAAGCGAAGGCCGCGGTTTGGGCCTGGACTTCCTGCGCCACATCGAACGCTGCGCCGTATTGGCGCACGTGATCGACTGCGCCACCCTCGATCCGGGACGTGACCCGATCTCCGACATCGACGCCTTGGAAGCAGAGCTGGCCGCGTACACGCCCGCGCTCTCCGGCGATTCGGGACTCGGTGACCTCGACAAGCGCCCGCGCGTCGTCATCCTCAACAAGACCGACGTTCCCGAGGCCGCCGAATTGGCCGAAATGGTCACGCCTGAGATCGAAGCTCGCGGATGGCCGGTCTTCACCATCTCGGCGGTGAGCCGAGAAGGATTGCGACCGTTGACATTCGCGCTGGCGAAGATGGTCCGCGACTACCGCGAAGCTCATCCGAAGCCCGAGCCGAAGCGCCAGGTCATTCGCCCGGTCAAGGTCAAGGATTCCAGCTTCACCATCGAGAAGGATCCCGATATTCCCGGTGGGTTCGTCGTCCGAGGCACCCGCCCGGAGCGGTGGATTCGTCAGACCGCCTTCGACAACGACGAGGCCGTTGGCTACCTCGCCGACCGTCTTGCTCGATTGGGCGTCGAGGACGCATTGGTCAAGAAGGGCGCTCAGCCAGGAGCTTCCGTCACCATCGGCGACGTCAGCTTCGAGTGGGAGCCGATGACGCCGGCCGGTATCGATCTGACCCGCACGGGCCGTGGAACCGACCCGCGTCTCGATCAGGTGGAGCGCATCGGCGCCGACGAGCGCAAGCACGCGCGTCGTGTCCGCCGCGGCTTGCTCGACGAAGACGCCTGACCCACGCGATTTCAGGACGAAAACCGAAGAGAGGGAACGGGACTGTGCTCGGGTCCACCAGGGAGTCGATAGCGTCGGCTCACAGTATCGTCGTGAAGATCGGGTCGTCTGCGCTCACCAGTCTGGTGGCGGGACTCGATACTCACCGACTCGATCTGTTGGCCGACGCCATCGAGGCTCGCATGCGTGCGGGTTCCGATGTCGTCGTCGTCTCGTCCGGTGCCGTCGGCGCCGGACTGGCGCCGCTGGGACTGACCAAGCGGCCTCGCGATCTCGCGACCAAGCAGGCTGCGGCCAGCGTCGGTCAGTTGGCTCTGGCTCACGCCTGGGGTACGTCGTTCGCCCGTTACGGCCGTACCGTCGGGCAGGTTCTACTCACGGCTGACGACATCGCTCGACGGACGCAGCACCGCAACGCCCAACGGACACTCGATCGTCTACGGGCATTGCACGCGGTGGCGATCGTGAACGAGAACGACACCGTTGCCACCACCGAACTTCGATTCGGTGACAACGATCGGCTGGCTGCACTGGTTGCTCATCTGGTCGGCGCCGACGCGTTGATCCTGTTGTCGGATGTGGACGGACTGTACGACGGGGATCCCCGAAAGGGCGATGCCACACTGATTCCCGAGGTCAACAGTCCCGAGGATCTCGACGGTGTGGTTGCCGGTTCGGGTGGCGCCCTCGGTACCGGAGGCATGGCGTCGAAGCTCTCAGCAGCACGCCTGGCCGCTGATTCCGGCGTGCCGGTTCTGCTCGCGGCAGCATCGGATGCTGCGCAGGCACTCAGTGGTGCCGATGTCGGAACGGCATTTGCGCCCCGGCCGACGCGATTGTCGGCCCGCCGATTCTGGGTTCGTCACGCCGCTGACACATCGGGTGACCTCCACCTCGACGAAGGCGCCGTCCGCGCGGTCGTGTCCAAGCGTCGAAGCCTTCTGTCCGCTGGCATCGTCGGTGTATCCGGTGACTTCCACGCCGGCGACGTCGTGTCCCTGATGGGGCCGGGGGAGAAGCCCGTCGCCCGGGGTGTCGTTGCGTTCGACGCTGCGGAGATCGAGGAGATCCTGGGGCGCTCCACCACCGATCTACCGGCCGACATGCAGCGTCCTGTGGTTCACGCGGACGACTTGGTGGCGCTGTAGCTTTCGTGCTCGACGAGGGCGGAAAGTGCTTCAGCGCAACCGACTTCGAGCTTGAGGTCGGCGAATTCGTCGCCGCGAGTCGTGCCTCGATTGACGATGGCGATCGGCTTCCCGGTCTTGGCGGCATGCCGGACGAAACGTAGGCCGGACATCACGGTCAACGACGACCCGGCTACCAACAGTGCGTCGGATTGGTCGACAAGGCTGTATGCACGGGCGACGCGTTCCTTGGGGACGGATTCGCCGAAGTAGACGATGTCCGGTTTGAGTAAGCCACCGCACACGGCGCAATCCACGACGCGAAAGTGTGCGGTGGATTCGATCACGGCATCTGCGTCGGGTGCGATTTCGACTCCTGTTGCAGCAGCGACTGTTTCGGCGAATCCGGGATTGGCTTCTTCCAGCCTCTCCGCGAGAGTGGTGCGGGAGATCAGCCGCTGGCAGCTCAGGCATCGAACCTGCGCGTAGGTGCCGTGGAGGTCGATGACGTTTCGCGCGCCGGCCTTGGTGTGCAGGAGGTCGACGTTCTGGGTGATCACGCCGACGGCTCGCCCTGTTCGTTCCAGTGCCGCGACGGCCCGGTGGCCCTGGTTGGGGCGGGAGCTGTCCATGTATCGCCAGCCGATGTGGTTGCGCGCCCAGTAGTGCCGCCGAAACGCCGGATCGCCGATGAACTGTTGGAACGTCATCGGATTGCGCGGGGGTGAATCAGGTCCGCGGTAGTCCGGGATTCCGGAGTCGGTGGAGATGCCGGCGCCCGTCAGAACTGCCAGGCGACGGCCGGCCAGGAGCTCGGGGAGGGCGTCGAGGCGGCTGTTGTCGGTAGGCACCGTTCCAGGATAGGCGCGTGTGCGAGACGGAGGCGCGGAGGAAGTCCGAAATGTTCAATAGAACACGTGTGCGATCGCCAATACTCGTACACATGAACACAGTGAACCCGATCCCTGCTGGTTACCGCACGATCACTCCCTACCTTGCGGTGCCGGACGGCCATGCCGCACTCGACTACTACAAACGAGCACTTGGAGCTGAGATAGTCGATGCGATGAACGCACCTGACGGCTCCCTCATGCATGCGGAGATCCGGATCGGCGATTCGATGCTGCAGCTTTCGCGGGAGATGCCGGACTTCGGTCTCAAATCACCGCAGGACGGCTGGGTGCATTCGTCGATCGTCGTCTACACCGAGGACACGGACGAGTTTGTCGCTCGGGCAGTCGCCGAGGGAGGCATGCTGGTCACGGCTGTGGCCGATACATTTTCGGGCGACCGGCATGGAGTGTTTCTCGATCCGTTCGGCCACAGGTGGGCAGTATGCACGAAGGTCGAGGATGTACCTGCCGAAGAGGTCGCTCGCCGGGCGCGGGCGCTTTTCTTTCCGGAGACGCAGTCGTCACAGTAATTTGTGGCAACCGTCGTCCGAGCATTCGAGCTTCGGCGGCGTGCTCAGTATCCGGCTACGGGGTCCACGAGGGCAGCCAGCGCCTCACCCTTCGCGAAGCGGGTCACGTTCTTGGAGACGTGATCCGCGAACGCGGCGGGGCGAACGCCTGGCGGATTGGAATCGTGGGGTGTGATGATCGCATTCGTCAGATCCCACAGTGGGTGACCGTCCGGGAGGGGTTCGGGATCGGTGACGTCGAGACCGGCGCCGCCGATCTGTTCCGACTCGATGGCCTCGACCAGTGCGTCGGTGTCGACCAGTGATCCTCGCGCGACATTGATCACCCAGGAATGGGGTTGCATCGCCGCCAACTGCGCACGACCCACGAGGTGACGGGTGGCCGGGGTGGCGGGCGCAGCAATCACGAAGTGATCTGCGCGAGAATAGATTTCATCCATTCTGGATGCGGGGTACGTGGAGATCGCCCCGGGGACCGGGCTACCGGAACGATTGACTGCGATGCTGTCCGCCCCCTGCGCGGCCAGCATCGGAATCAGCGCGCGGCCGATACCGCCTGCGCCGATGATCGCAACCGTCGAGCCACGGAGGGTGCCGATCTTGGGAAAGAACTCGAACTGACGCCACGTTCGAGCCTCGATGTGTGCAGGCAAGTGACGAACTCCGGCCAAGAGAAGCATGAGTGCATGCTCGGCCACCGACGCCGAAAATGCACCGGCCGCCGAGGTCCACGTGATTTCTGTGTCCTTCGGAATCACACCGGAGTCGAACCAATCCTCGATTCCCGCCGACGGAAGCTGCACCCACCTGACCGACGCCGGTAACTCCGACGGAAAGGTCTCGGGTGAGCCCGCCCAGATCAGGGCGTCCGCAGTGTCGATCGGACTGATCAGACCACCGCCCCGAAGCACCGCGCTGTCGAGCAGTGCATCGGGGACGGGGCCGATCGCTACGCGTGGAGAGGTGTCAGTCGCCATGACTAGACGCTACGCGGGGACCTCCACCAGTGGGTAGACACCGTTCTCGTCGTGCACCTCACGCCCGGTGACCGGCGGATTGAACACGCACAGCATGCGCATCTGCGTGTCCGGCTCGACGCGGTGACGCTCGTGGCCGTTGAGCAGGTACATCGACCCCGGTGCGAGATCGTATTCCTTGTTGTTGTCGAGGTCGATCAGCTTGCCGGTGCCCTCGACGAGCCAGACAGCCTCGACGTGGTTGGCGTAATGGAACTCGTTGACCGAACCCGCCTTGATGGTGGTCTCGTGGAACGAGAACCCGACGCGGTCGCCGCCGAGGACGATGCGCTTGCTGCGCCAGTTTCCGTCCTCACTCGTGATGTCGCGGTCGGTGTCGGTGATCTCGGTGGTGGTGCGAACGATCATGGGAGAGTCCTTCCTCTAGCTGCAGACCTTGAGTGTCGCCTCGGCCAGAATGGAGAGGCCGTGCTCGAGCTCGTCGTCGGTAATCGTCAGTGCGGGAAGCAGTTTCACAACCTGGTCGGAGGGTCCGGAGGTCTCGGCGAGCAATCCCTCGTCGAATGCCAACTGGCAGACCTTGCCGGCGCGCTCGGGCTGTTCGAAGACGAGGCCCTGAACCAAGCCACGCCCGCGGTGCGAGACCTCGCCGGGGAACTGATCGGAGAGGTTGGCGAAGCATTCGCTGATGCGTGCGCCCTTCTTCAACGTCGTCTTGGTGAGGGCGTCGTCGGACCAGTAGTGGTCGAGTGCCACCTTGGAGGTGACGAACGCCGGGTTGTTGCCGCGGAATGTGCCGTTGTGCTCGCCCGGTCCCCAGACGTCGAGTTCACGCTTGAACAGCGTGAGCGCCATCGGCATTCCGTAGCCGCTGATCGACTTGGACAACGTGACGATGTCGGGAACGATTCCGGCCTCTTCGAAGGAGAAGAACGGGCCGGTACGGCCGCAACCCATCTGGACGTCGTCGACGATCAACAGGATTCCGCGATCCGAGCACAGTGTTGCCAGCGCCCGAAGCCATTCGGGGCGGGCGACATTGACGCCACCTTCACCCTGCACGGTTTCGACGATCACTGCCGCGGGGCGGTTGATTCCACTGCCGGAATCATCGAGAACGCGGGAGAACCACTGGAAGTCCTCGGTGACGCCGTCGAAGTAGTTGTCGAAGGGCATCGGTGTCGTGTGCACGAGGGGGACACCGGCGCCCGCGCGCTTCATCGAGTTGCCGGTCACGGAGAGTGCACCAAGTGTCATTCCGTGAAATGCGTTGGTGAAGTTGATGACTGCCGAACGTCCGGTGACCTTGCGGGCCAGCTTCAGTGCAGCCTCGACGGTGTTCGATCCGGTCGGGCCGGGGAACTGGACCTTGTAGTCCAGGCCGCGTGGCTCGAGGATGTTGCGCTGAAAGGTCTCGAGGAATTCGCGTTTGGCGACTGTCGACATGTCGAGGCCGTGCGTGATGCCGTCGCTCATGATGTAGTCGACCAGTGCGGATTTGAGCACCGGGTTGTTGTGGCCGTAGTTGAGGGCGCCGGCACCGGCGAAGAAATCGAGGTAGTCGCGTCCGTTCTCGTCACGAATCCAGGATCCGGATGCGCTGGTGAACACTGCGGGCCAGTCACGGCAGTAGCTGCGAACCTCGGACTCGAGGGTTTCAAAAATGCTTGCTTCGTTGATATTCATATCTTCTTTGTTCCTCCGGGGCATGCTGTATGCCGAGCGCGAAGTGCGCTAGGCGCCGATCGTGTAAAGATCTTCGGCTTCGTGTCCATCGGGAAAATCGTTGGGCGAGAACAAGGTCTGCCTGGTTATCGGTACTTCGCGCCGACGTGCGAGCGCGGTGAAGAGTGCGATCGAAGCCTCGTTGTCGGGGCTGATCGTGGTCTCCAGATGTGTAACACCCAGTGGGGCAGTGCGATCCATCAAATCGGACAGCATGCGGGCAGCAATTGCCTTGCCGCGCTGGTCTTCGTCGACCGCAACTTGCCACACGAACAGGGTTTCCTGCGCGCTGGGACGGGTATAACCGGAAACGAATCCGACTACGCGGCCGTCTACCTCCGCGACGATGGACGTCGCGCTGAAATCCCTGCACCACAACAGGTATGCATAACTCGAATTGAGGTCGAGCACCTTCGAATCACGTGCGATCTCCCAGAGCCGGACTCCGTCATCGATCTGTGGGCTTCTGAACAACACCGCGTCCGGCGCGGTGGTCGGGATAGCTCTCGTATCAACAGGCTTCATCGGTCATCTGAACGTAACAATCATTGCTGTCGAAGTCATGCAGATGTCCGTTTCGGGCCGTGTGGAACCCGTTGCGCCCCAGGTGAGGACATGAATGTGATGGTGCTCACATTATGTAACTTTTGCCGTTGTCGGAGCGACTATTTCGGGCAAAAACTCGCTATTTCGGGCTTGCGAGCGCCAACGGAAGTACAGAGTGAGCACCAGCCTGTCGAAGTGCGCGCGCGGCCATCGTGAAAGTCCAACCGGTATCGGCGATTGCGTCGACAAGAAGTATCGGTCCCTGGTGGATGCTCATGTCCGGGACTTCCCAAACATCGACCAGTCCGGACACGCGGTAGGCGGAGTTCGCTGCCGACACCGGAGGGTGGTCGGGTCGCAAGCGAAGGGTGCCCAGGTCGGTCAATCGCCCGACCTCGGCCAACTTGGCAGCCAGGCTCGACACCAACAAAGGATGCGTCGTGGATTCGAGGGCCATGACACCGGTGGGTCGCTCGGCCCAATTCCAGGCGGCCAGAACGCTGATACACGCGCTGACCACCGCATCGGGTACCTCGGCGTCGGGACCGTCGAAAAGCGCGCGGAGACGTTGACCCCAGCCCAGGTCCGACATCCGTCCGAGAATGCGCCCGGTTTCGGGCCCCTCGGTGATCTTCCCGGACAGCTTGACGCCCAGCTTGCTCAGGCCGGTCGGCCACATCTTGCGCGGCTCCAGGTCGAATCCGGGGCGCTGCAAGCGCGCCCGAGTCTCGTCGAGGGCGGCGGTGTCGACAGTGGTGTCGTAGCGATTGCCTGTGCAGTTGTCACAGCGACCGCACTGTGAGTTCTCCGAGGTCAGACCAGGATCGTCGAGTTGTTCACGCAGGAAGGTCATTCGACACGTCGTGATGCTCTGGTACTCGACCATTGCGGCCTGCTCGGCCTGGCGGGCGTCGTCGAGTCGGCCGTAGCGCTCGGCGTCGTACACCCAGGTTTCGCCGGTGCTGATCCACCCGCCCTTGACGCGTTTGACCGCGCCGTCGACGTCGAGGACTTTGAGGACCATCTCGAGACGCGTGCGATTGAGCTCCACCAGAGGTTCGAGTGCCGGTGTCGACGTGGCCTTTTCGGTGTCGAGGTGTTCGATGACGCTGCGGACCAGGTGCTCGCGGGGGAAGGCGACCGAGGCGAAGTAACTCCAGATCTGCTTGTCCTCGGCGCCAGGCAGGAGGATCACGTCTGCCCTGTCGGTGGAACGACCGGCGCGGCCCACCTGCTGGTAGTACGAGATCGGCGACGACGGTGCGCCGAGGTGGACGACGAACCCGAGATCAGGCTTGTCGAAGCCCATCCCGAGTGCCGAGGTGGCCACCAGAGCCTTGACGCGATTACCCAACAAGTCCTGCTCGAGAGATTCACGTTCAGTGGGATCGGTCTGGCCCGTGTAGGCGGCGACGGTATGGCCGCGCTCGGAGAGCAGGCTTGCGAGGTCGCGCGCGGCCGAAACCGTCAGCGTGTAGATGATGCCCGAACCCGGCAGCGTCTCGAGCATGTCGGCAAGCCAGGCAGCGCGCGCCGTCGCCTCCGGAATGTGGACTACAGAGAGGTGAAGCGACTCGCGTTCGAGCCCGCCGCGAAGGACGAGGGTTTCCTCACCGCCGACGCCGAGTTGGGCGGACACGTCCTCGACGACGCGGTTGTTGGCCGTCGCCGTGGTTGCGAGGACGGGAATGCCCTCGCCGAGTTCGGCGATCAAGGTCCTGATGCGGCGGTAGTCGGGACGGAAGTCGTGGCCCCAGTCGGAAACGCAGTGAGCCTCGTCGACTACGACCAGGCCGGCATCAGCTGCCAGGGCCGGGAGCACCTGATCGCGGAAGTCAGGGTTGTTCAGGCGCTCGGGGCTGACCAGAAGGACGTCGAGATCATTGGCTGCGACGCGGGCATGGATGTCGTCCCATTCGGTGACGTTGCCCGAATTGATGGTTGCGGCGCGCACTCCGGCACGTTCGGCAGAACTGACCTGGTTTCGCATCAGGGCCAACAACGGAGAGACGATGACGGTGGGGCCGTGGCCCGTTGCCCGGAGCAGCTTCGCCGAGATGAAGTAGACCGCAGATTTGCCCCAGCCGGTCCGCTGTACGACGAGCGCGCGTTTGCGCTGCACCACCAGCGCCTCGATGGCCGTCCACTGGTCCTCGCGTAGGCGGGCATCCGGCCCCGCGAGTTCGCGGAGCAGCCGCTCGGCTTCGTCGCGCATGGCTGGGGCAGTGGCGGTGGTCATGGACCCCATGGTGCACGACCCTGCCGACACGTGCGGGCTTCAGGCCTTGGCAACAGGTTCCTGCAGTTCGGTGACCCAGCCGTCGACATCCTCCGGGCACGCCAGCGTCACCTCACGGCTGGGGCCGGCATTGCGGTATCCCGCTGCGTCGATCCATTGGGCCAACGCCTGATAAGCGGGCAGGCAGTTGTCCATCGAACCCTTGTGCAGCAGCGAGGCCACGTGCTCTTCGGCCCGCAGGTCTACCACAGCGAACTCGTAGTCGCCATCGGGATTCGCGTCTACCGGTAGCGCCGCATGGACGACGACGTTCTCGTCGTCACCGGCATCCTCGTAGTAAGCGACAGCGGGTCCGATCGCGGCGATACCGGCACGATCCAGACCGGTACAAAGGCGCTCGTACAACCCGCGAACCACCGGGCCGATCGACGACGGATCCATCGTCTTGGCGGTACCGGTCAACTCCGCGACCCGCAGCGCCGGAACTGACTTGATCACAACCTCGTATGCGGACATCTGTCCCTCACTTTCGATGATCCGTAGGCGCGCCTGTACATGCGCCAGTCGCGCGGTGTCTTCCTGGATTCGGGTTTCGAGTTCTGCTCGGCGAAGCGTGAGCATCCCGCGGATCTCGTCGACGGTGACCGCCGACTCCACCACTTGCTGGACCTGGGCCAGAGTCAGGCCCAACTCCTTGAGAGCGACGATGCGGTTGAGCAGCGCCAACTGGCCCGCGGTGTACGAGCGATACCCGGTGGATGCGTCGACCCTCGCGGGTCTGAGCAGACCGATGGCGTCGTAGTGGCGGAGCATGCGCACCGACACACGACCGGCTCTCGCGAAGTCTCCGATGCTCAACATCCTTGATCGCCCCGTTTCTCTCTCACAAACCCGATACCTACAGGTTTACGACCTCACACGGTGTCAGAGTCAAGCTGTCGGTTCAGGACTTTTTCGATCGCAGCGCGAGTGGGTGACGACACCGACGCGCCGCGGACCGTCGTCGCCAGACTTCCCGCCGTGGCAGCGAACTGCAGGGCGCGGTCCTGGCCCTGCACCCACTCCACGGCGAAGGCGCCGGTGAAAGCATCGCCTGCGCCAGTTGTATCCACGGGTGTCACGGCCGGGGAGTCGGCGTGGATTGTCTCCTCGCCCGACCGGAGATCCGCGCCGCCGGCCCCGAGCGTCGTGACGAGGTATCGGACGCGACCGGTGACCGCGGCCAACTGCTCCGACTCGGTCTGGTTGACGATCAGGATGTCGACAGACTCGATCAGGGCGCCCGGAAGGTCTTGTACCGGTGAAGGATTGAGGATGACAGTTGTTCCGTTGGCACGCGCGTGCCGGGCCGCTGTGGTGACCGTGTCGAGGGGTATTTCGAGTTGGCACAGGAGAACGTCGGCGTGTGCGATCGCGTCGAGGTCTACTTCGGACAACGAGGTGACCGAGGAATTGGCGCCCGGGACGACGATGATGTTGTTCTCCGCGTCCTCGCTCACGGTGATGGCGGCAACGCCGCTCGGGCCGTCGACACTACGAAGCAACGCGGTGTCGACCCCGGCGTCTTGCAGGGTCTCGCGCAATTGGGTGCCGAAACCGTCGTCGCCGACCGCGCCGACGAACGACACGTCCCCACCGGCTTTCGCGGCGGCGATGGCCTGGTTGCTGCCTTTGCCTCCCGCCGCGGTGGCAAAGGCAGTGCCGAGTAGCGTTTCTCCCGGAGCGGGGAATCTGGACACTGACGTGGTCAGATCCATGTTGATACTGCCGACGACGACGATTCGAGGCGTGCTCATACCTCGAGGTTATCGGCCTTCATTCTCTTTCGACGAACCTTGCGGATGATCCGACGTGCTTCCTCGTCGGTGGCGACAGAGGGCGGAGAGCCGTCGAGTGGCTTGCGTGCGGTCTCGGGGATCATCAGGACTGCGATACCGCCGATCACGGCGGCGATCATCATGTACATCGGTGCGACCAAGTTGCTGCCCGTTGCACTTTCGAGGGCGGTGAGCACCAGGGGAGTGGTCCCGCCGAAGATGGAGACCGCGAGGTTGTATCCGATTGCCAAGCCGCCGTACCTGATTCCGGTCGGAAACAGTGCGGGAAGCACGGACGGGAACACTCCGACGAACAGCAGGAGCAAGCCGCCGAGAATTGCGAGTCCCAGGAAGACCGTCACGTAGTTGCCGACGCCGATCAGCAGGTAGGCAGGCAGGGACAGGACGAAGAATCCGATGAAACCGCTGAGCAGCAAGGGTTTACGCCCGACGCGGTCCGAGAACTTTCCGACGTAGCTGATTCCCATCATCATCACGATCATGACGATGATCATCAGAACGAGTCCGTGGGATTCGTCGTAACCCAACGTGTTGGTCAGATACGTCGGCATGTAGCTGAGCAGGCCGTAGTGAGCGATGTTGTACGTGGCCACCAGGACGATGCACAGAACAAGCGGACGCCAGTTGTCGACGAGAGTTTCGCGTAGTTTCTTGCCTGTGGATTCATCTGCGAGGGAGCGCTCTTCGGCCTGCTCCATCATCTGGAATGCGGGAGTTTCCTCCAAACGCAGACGGAGGTACAGGCCGATGAGACCCAGAGGTCCGGCGATGAGGAAGGGGATGCGCCAGCCCCACTGGAGGAGGTCCTCGGCACTGACGACGGTCTGGATGATCGTCACGATGCCCGCTGCCGCCACATATCCTGCCAGAGTCCCGAATTCGAGGAAGCTGGCGAAGAAACCCCGGCGCTTGTCCGGTGCGTATTCGGCGACGAACGTACTGGCTCCGCCGTATTCGCCGCCGGTGGAAAAGCCCTGCAGTAGGCGTAGGAGTACCAGCAGGATCGGGGCGGCGATACCGATGGATTCGTAGCTCGGGATGAGGCCGATGGCGAAGGTGCTGCCCGCCATCAGAATGATGGTGGTGGCCAGGACTTTCTTGCGTCCGATGCGGTCACCGAGTGGACCGAAGAACAATCCGCCGAGTGGGCGGACGATGAAGGCTGCCGCAAAAATTGCAAAGGTAGAGAGGAGTTGAGCGCTGCCGCTCGCGTCCGGGAAGAACACTTTTCCTATGGTGGTAGCTAGATATGCGTAAACGCCGAAATCGAACCACTCCATGGCATTTCCGAGCATCGTTGCCTTGACAGCGCGCTTGACGGACGCATTGTCGGTGACGCAGACATCGGGTGATTCGGCCACTTCGAGAGCGCTGATCGAGTTCTCTGGTGTAGTCATGACATGCGCTCCCCAGCGCAATCATCGAACCGAGCGGGGCACGTACCTGATGCACGCATCTTTTCGTTGCCCACTCGCCGATGAGCCGGTCGGGAAATCGAGCGTCCGCGTGCCCTGTGGCTCGTTGCGACCCCCGTCGCACGGCTCTGGCCCGCGGCAGTGTCCGGAGCCCACAGGGCTCCGGACTACCGGCAAGTAAGACGCTTACGCTATCAAAGTTGTGCGCGGGAGCCGATTTTCGGGCTAGAAGGCGCGGGCGTACTGCGACGGGATATGCGGTCCTACCTCGGCGTTCAGTTCACGGGCCGCCCGGCGCGCCCAGTAGGGATCACGCAACAGTTCGCGGCCGAGGAGCACCGCCACTGCGCTTCCGTCTTCGACGATCTTCTCGGCCTGCTCGGGTTCGGTGATGAGGCCGACGGCGGCGGCCGGTAGCAGGCTCTCGTTCTGCAGGCGACGGGCGAACGGAACCTGGTATCCCGGCTCCACCGGAATCTTGGCTGCCGGTGAATTACCGCCGGTGGACACGTCGACGAGATCGACGCCGTAGTCGGAGAGGATGTTGGCGAGGGCAACGGTCTGATCCGCGGTCCAGCTGTCGACGTCGAGCCCACGTTCTTCCGTGAGCCAATCGGTCGCCGAGACCCGGACGAAGAGCGGTAGCTCGGCCGGCCACACCTCGCGGACTGCGCTCAGGATTTCGAGGAGCAATCGAATGCGGTTCTCGAAGCTGCCTCCGTAGCGGTCCGTTCGCTTGTTGCTCTCGGGGGAGAGGAACTGATGGATCAGGTATCCGTGGGCCGCGTGAATTTCCACGACCTTGAATTCGGCCTTCAATGCGCGGGTAGCCGCCGCTGCGAAGTCCGCGACGACCTTCTCGATGCCTTCCGTGGTGAGCTCGACCGGATCGGCAAGGTGACCGAACGGAACCGCGCTCGGGGCCACCGTCTGCCACGAGAGTCGGTCGTCGGCGGGCAGACTCTTGCCGCCGCGCCACGGAACCTGCGTCGACGCTTTGCGTCCGGCGTGCGCCAGCTGAATTCCGGGCACTGCGCCGAAGTACGCGAGTTGCGCGTTGATCTCGGCGAAGGCTTGCGCCTGCGTGTCGTTCCAGATCCCCAGATCAGCTGCCGATATGCGGCCTTCGGGATTGACGGCCGTCGCCTCGGTGAGAATCAGGCCGGTGCCGCCGATTGCACGGCTCACCAGATGCGTGCGATGCCACTCGTTGGGCACTCCGACCTGGTCGCCGATGACGTCAGCGGAGTACTGGCACATCGGTGCCATCCAGACGCGGTTCGGGATGGTGACGCCGCGCAGGGTCAAAGGCTCGAACAACACACTCACGGATGGCTCCTGACTCGAAGAAGAAGGTCGGTGGGTGCAACAGTGTCGCGCGCCGGAATTGTTCCCCGGCGGTCCGCCGAAATGTTCGCAGGCGGTCCGCCGAAATGTTCGCAGGCGGTCCGCCTAAATGTTCGCAGGCGGTCCGCCTAAATGTTCGCAGGCGGTCCGCCGGAATGGTCCCGGGTGGTCACAGCCTCGTTCCGCCGAGCAGGCCGTCACGGTGGGTGGTTAATGTGTATTCATGACCGCTGTGACTTCCAACGCAGAAACCGTCGACTCGGACGCGTCCGACACCAAGTCCGTCGTGCACGACGCCGCACGCCGAGCCCGTAAGGCTTCGCGTGTCCTGGCTCTGCTGACCACGGCGCAGAAGGATGCTGCGCTCCACGCCGCAGCCGACGCGGTACTCGCGGCAAGTGATCGGATTCTCGCGGCCAACGCTCTCGATATCGACACCGCGAAGGCGGGCGGCACCGAGGAATCGCTGCTCGACCGTCTTCGTCTGACCGCTGACCGGATCGAGGGCATCGCGTCGGGTTTGCGTCAGGTTGCCGGACTACCCGATCCGATCGGTGAAGTGCTTCGTGGATCCACTCTGCCGAACGGTTTGGAACTACGTCAGCAGCGCGTTCCGCTCGGTGTCGTCGGTATGGTGTACGAGGCTCGTCCTAACGTGACCGTCGATGCCTTCGGGCTGACTCTCAAGTCGGGAAATGCTGCGCTGCTTCGTGGTTCGTCCTCGGCGGTCAAGTCCAACGAAGCGTTGGTGGCGGCTCTGCGTGCGTCGTTGGTTGATCAGGGACTGCCCGAGGATTCCGTTCAACTTCTGCCGAGTGCGGATCGCTCCACGGTCACTCATTTGATTCAGGCCCGTGGCCTCGTCGACGTCGTCATCCCGCGCGGTGGCGCCGGCCTCATCAGCGCCGTCGTGCGTGATGCCACCGTGCCCACCATCGAGACCGGTGTCGGTAATTGCCACGTCTATGTTCACTCGGCCGCCGATCTACTGATGGCCGAGAAGATTCTTCTCAACTCCAAAACCCGTCGGCCCAGTGTGTGCAACACGGCAGAGACGGTGCTGGTCGACGCCGCTATTGCCGAGACGGCCGTGCCGAAGCTGCTCCAAGCGCTCCAGATGCACGACGTCGTCGTGCACGGTGATCTGCCGGGACTGGTTCCCGCGACCGAGGACGACTGGTCGAAGGAATACCTCACCCTCGACGTCGCCCTCAAGGTCGTCAAGGACTTGGACGCTGCCGTCGAGCACATCGACCAGTACGGGACCGGCCACACCGAAGCCATCGTGACGTCCGATCTCTCGGCTGCCCGCGAGTTCACCGCTCGAGTCGACGCTGCGGCAGTGATGGTCAATGCGTCGACTGCCTTCACCGACGGTGAGCAGTTCGGGTTCGGCGCCGAGATCGGCATCTCCACCCAGAAACTGCATGCGCGTGGCCCCATGGGGCTACCGGAACTGACGTCCACCAAGTGGATCGTCTGGGGCGACGGGCACACCCGACCCGCCTGAAAAAGTTCACCAGACTTGCCCCACCTCTCAAGGAGTTAACCGTGGACCGAGCACTTCCCGACACGACGCCGTTCTTCTCGACCGTCGACGACGTGATCGAACGGCTGGCCGAAACCGGCTATCTGTCCGACAAGGCCACCGCGACGGCAGTCTTCCTGGCCGATCGTCTGGGCAAGCCGCTGCTCATCGAGGGCCCGGCCGGTGTCGGAAAGACGGAACTCGCCCGCGCAGTCGCCCAGACCACGGGCGCAGAACTGGTGCGTCTGCAGTGCTACGAGGGCGTCGACGAGGCTCGTGCACTCTACGAGTGGAACCACGCGAAGCAGATTCTTCGGATTCAGTCGGGCGGGGCGAGCGGAGCGAGGGGTGATGTCGCGGTCGACCACAGCTGGGATTCGACGAAGGCGGATGTCTTCTCGGAGGAGTTCCTGCTCGCACGTCCACTGCTCAAGGCCATTCGCCGCGAGGACCCGACGGTGCTGTTGATCGACGAGACGGACAAGGCAGACGTCGAGATCGAAGGTTTGCTCCTCGAAGTGCTCAGCGACTTCGCGGTCACGATCCCCGAGCTCGGAACCATTACCGCCACCCGCAAGCCGTTCACGGTGTTGACCTCGAATGCCACTCGCGAACTCTCGGAGGCTCTGAAGCGTCGTTGCCTCTTCCTGCATCTCGACTTCCCGGACGCCGACCTCGAGCGTCGCATCCTCGCAAGCCGTGTGCCGGAGCTTCCTGAAGCGATTGCCGAGCAGCTGGTCAACACCATTCGTGTTCTTCGCGGAATGCAGCTCAAGAAGGTCCCTTCGGTATCCGAGACCATCGACTGGGGACGCACCCTTCTTGCTCTGGGCATGGACACTCTCGACGACGATGCCGTTCGCGCCACGCTCGGCGTGATCCTCAAGCACCAGTCGGACCAGGTGCGTGCCGCCGCTGAACTTCGGCTGAACTGAGGTCTGACATGGCTCCCGCAGCATCGACGTCGCCGCTCTCACCTGGCGGCCTGGCAGCGCCGCACGGGATTCCCGGTCACCTCGTCGATTTTGTCGAGGCTTTGCGACGACGCGGAATCATGGTCGGCCCGTCCGAGACAGTCGACGCCGGTCAGGTCATGTCTGTTCTCGACCTGCTCGATCGTGAAGCGCTTCGTGAAGGGCTGGCATGCTCGCTCCTGCGCAGGCCGACCCACCGGGCGACGTTCGACGCCGTCTTCGACCTGTGGTTCCCCAAGGCGATCGGTGACCGTGCGGTCGGCGACGTCGACGTCACACTGCCGCGCAAGCCAGACGGCTCGATCGACCTGCAGGCCTTGCGTGAGCTCATTGCCGAACTGCTGACAGAC
This sequence comes from Rhodococcus sp. OAS809, assembly GCF_040546695.1. Classification (NCBI taxonomy): domain Bacteria; kingdom Bacillati; phylum Actinomycetota; class Actinomycetes; order Mycobacteriales; family Nocardiaceae; genus Rhodococcus; species Rhodococcus sp. OAS809. Next base: position 172,844 of record NZ_JBEPOI010000002.1, read on the forward strand.
GGCAGTGACGAGGCGATGGAGATGACCGAACTCCTGACCGCCGCGATGGTCGAGGAACTCGGGCAGTACCAGTCGAGTAACGGCCCGTCGTTCTCCGCCTATCAGGCGCTGCGTGACGTCGCCCCGGAGACGTTGCTCAACAAGATCCTGCAGGGCCTGCTCGGCAACCAGGAGGGTTCCGGGTCAGAGGGCAAGGACAACTCCGACTATCAGTCCGAGGTCGCCAAGCGCACGGCAGCGCAGCGCATCGCGGACTTCCGCAAGATGGTCGAGAAGGAAACGCGTCGACGCACAGCCGAGAATTTGGGCAAGGAGCGGGTCGCCACGTACGGCGTTCCGAAACTCGCCGAGGAAGTCGACTTCTTGCGAGCGTCCGATGCCGAACTCACCACGCTGAAGAAGAACGTCGCACCCCTGGCTCGCTTGTTGGCCAGTCGTCTCGCCGTGCGTCGCAGCCGCTCTCGCGCGGGTTCGATCGACCTACGTCGTACGTTGCGCAAGTCCATGTCGACGGGCGGAGTGCCGATCGATCTGGTGCAGCGCAAGCCGAAGCGGGCGCGGCCCGAACTTGTGGTGATGTGTGACGTATCCGGCTCGGTGGCGGGGTTCAGCCATTTCACTCTGCTGCTCGTGAACGCTTTGCGTGAGCAGTTCTCGCGCGTGCGGGTGTTCGCGTTCATCGACACGACCGACGAGGTCACGCGGTTCTTCGACTCGAACGCAGACCTCGGATCAGCGATGTCACGGATGGTGCGTGAGGCCGAACTGATCACCTACGACGGCCACTCAGACTACGGACACGCCTTCGGAGTGTTCCAGGAGAAGTTCGCGCAGTCGATCACCAGTCGCACGTCGCTACTGGTACTCGGCGACGGTCGCAACAACTACCGCGATCCCAACCTTCAGTCGCTGTCGCAGATGGTGGCAGTAGCCAAGCACGCGCACTGGCTCAACCCCGAGCCGAAGGGGCAATGGGGAACGGGTGACTCCGCGGCGAAGGTCTACAACGAGGTCATCAGCATGCACGAGTGCCGCTCGGCCCAGCAGCTTGCCGACGTCGTGTCCCGTCTGCTGCCGGTCTGACCCGTAAGCTCGACACTCGTGCAGAAGGGACTATCGGTGGAACGTGCTCGACGCCTAGGAGTGATGGGTGGCACCTTCGACCCCATTCACCATGGCCACCTCGTTGCGGCCAGTGAGGTCGCCGACCGGTTCGGACTCGACGAAGTGATCTTCGTCCCCACCGGGCGGCCCTGGCAGAAGCAGGGGAAGGGCGTCAGTCCTGCCGAGGACCGGTACCTCATGACGGTCATCGCCACCGCCTCCAACCCGCGGTTTTCCGTCTCTCGGGTCGACGTCGACCGTGAAAAAGTGACGTACACCGTGGACACGCTGCGAGACCTCCGGGCCTACCACCCTGACGCCGAACTCTTCTTCATCACCGGTGCCGATGCGCTGGCCAGCATCCTTTCCTGGCAAGATTGGGAAGAGTTGTTCGCATTGGCGAAGTTCGTCGGGGTATCGCGACCGGGTTTCGATCTCAATGCAGAGCACCTGGCCGGTCACCTCGACACCATGCCCGCCGACGCGGTCACGTTGATAGAGATTCCGGCACTTGCCATTTCGTCGACCGAATGTCGGCGTCGGGCAAGTGAAGACCGCCCCGTCTGGTACCTGGTGCCGGACGGAGTGGTGCAGTACATCTCGAAGCGGAACCTGTATCGACCTGTCGACGCGGAGCGCCGCGACGGAGCTACAACGATGTCGGAGCCCGCACCGGGGAAGTCGGAAGCCGTCCCGGGCGCCGAATCGAGCTAGCCGAGCACAACAAGTACTTTCTGAAGACGAAACTGGAGAACATCGAGTGAGCGCAAACACCGAAGCCATCGACATGGCACGCATCGCGGCCTTGGCAGCCGACGAGAAGCTGGCCACCGAAGTGGTGGTGCTCGATGTGTCCGAACAGCTGGTCATCACGGACTGCTTCGTCATCGCATCTGCGACGAACGAGCGTCAGGTCAACTCGATTGTCGAGAACATCGAAGACCGTCTCCGCGAAGCGGGACACAAGCCGGTCCGCCGGGAAGGCACCCGCGAGGGCCGCTGGGCACTGCTCGACTACGCCGACATCGTCGTCCACGTCCAGCATGACGAGGAGCGCAACTTCTACGCTCTCGATCGACTGTGGAAGGACTGCCCGACGGTCGAGGTCGAAGGCCTCGGACAGAACCGTCCCGGCCCCGCCGACGCCAACACGGTGTTCGAGACCGACACGGTTTCCGAGCCGGACGCGCAGGATCCCTCGCTGTGACTTCGTCGGCGCCCAGTGCGGCGTCGAACCCTGTCCGCCGGCTCATCCTGCTGCGTCACGGACAGACCGAATACAACGCCGACTCTCGGATGCAGGGGCAACTCGACACCGACCTGTCGGAGTTGGGACGCACGCAGGCCAAGAGTGCAGGTCCGGTGATCGCCGATCGCAGGCCGTTGACGATCGTGTCCTCGGATCTGCGTCGGGCGTACTTCACGGCCGTCGCTGTCGGTGATTCCGCCGGACTTCCGGTCCTCACCGACACGCGTCTGCGTGAGACACACCTGGGGGAATGGCAGGGCCTGACTCATCATGACGTCGACGAGCGCACTCCCGGTGTGCGATCTGCGTGGCGAGCGGATGCCACGTTGGCGCCGCCCGGCGGCGAAAGCCGAATCGACGTCGCGAATCGCAGCCTCCCCGTAGTTCACGAATTGCTCGACACGCACCCGGACTGGGCCGAGCGGCCCGTGGTTCTGGTGGCGCACGGAGGCTTGATCGCGGCACTGACAGCGGCATTGCTCGACCTACCCGTCGATCGCTGGGCCGTCCTCGGCGGATTGGGAAACACCAGTTGGGTGCAACTCAGTGGACATGGTGACGTCAAGTCGATCGAGTGGCGACTCGACGTATGGAATGCTTCTGCGAGTGTCGCAAATGACGTCCTCTGAAAGTGCCGACGGGCAGCGCCCCGTCCTCCTCGTACTCGCGGATTCGCTGTCGTATTTCGGCCCCAAAGGCGGCCTCGCGGCAGATCATCCACGCATCTGGCCCAACATCGTGGCCGACGAACTCGGCTGGGACGTCGAGTTGGTCGCCCGTATCGGCTGGACGTGCCGCGATGCGTGGTGGGCACTGACTCAGGATCCTCGTGTGTGGGCGGCGGTGCCGCGGGCAGGCGCCGTCGTGTTCGCGGTCGGCGGTATGGACTCGCTACCGTCTCCGCTGCCTACCGCGCTCCGCGAGACCATCCGCTACGTTCGGCCACCCGCGCTTCGACGCGTGGTGCGCGAGGGTTATCAGTGGCTGCAGCCGCGGCTTGCACCTCTGGGCCGCCCGGTCGCACTTCCGCCCAAGCTGAGCGTCGAGTATCTGGAAAGCTCGCGAAATGCGTTGGAGTACATGCGGCCGGAACTGCCGATGATCGCGACCTTGCCGTCAGTGCATCGCAGCGATGCCTACGCGAGCGTGCATGCCGGCCGGCCGGCCGCCGTGTCCGCGATCACCGAGTGGGCTACGGAGAAAGACGTTCCCGTAGTCGACCTTGCAGATGCAGTGCGTGACAACGTCTTTTCCGAGAACGGCAATCCTGACGGCATTCACTGGGGTTGGGACGGTCACCTCGGCGTAGCCCGCGCGATGATCGCTGCGATTCGCGGGGTCGAGGCGCAGAAAGTGGTTTCGCCGGAACTGGTAGCACCGCCGAGCGAAGTCGGGTAGCAGAATGCCGGTCGTCGTCGTCACGGATTCCTCCGCCTGCATCCCGCAGGAGTCGGCCGACGCATGTGGCATTCAGGTTGTTCCGCTCCACGTGCTCCGTGACGGTTGCGACTTGCGAGAGGGCGTCGACGCAATGCCGAGCGACCTGTCGGGAGTGACAACGGCCGGAGCGTCGCCCGCCGAGTTGTCCGAAGCGTATGCACGCGCCCTGGACATGAGCGACGGTGACGGCGTTCTCGCCGTTCACATTTCACGTCAACTGTCGGGAACGTGGGAAGCCGGACGAGTCGCAGCCCAGGAATTCGGTGGCGCCGTCCGGATCGTCGATTCACAGTCCGCCGGTATGGGTTTGGGCTATCCGGCTCTCGAAGCTGCACGCTTGGCCGAGAAGGGCGCTTCACTCGAAGAGGCGTACGGCCGGGCGGTCGACGTCGCCAGCCGTGGGCGCTGCTACATCGTCGTCGACAAACTTGATCAATTGCGTCGGGGCGGACGAATCGGAACCGCCGCTGCGTTGCTGGGTACTGCATTGGCGATGAAGCCGATCCTGCATCTGGTGGACGGCAAACTCGTGCTCGGCGAAAAAACGCGCACCACCACCAAAGCGCTTGCACGCTTGGTTGATTCGGCAGTCGAGCGCGCCGGTCTCGGCCGCGTGGCGATAGCCGTGCATCACATGCGAGCACGAGAGCGTGCCGACGGGATAGCGGAACAGTTGGCCGAGCGCATTCCCGATGTAGCGGAATCCGTGGTTACCGACTTCAGCGCGGTTATCGGAGCGCACGTCGGCGTCGGCGCGATCGGTGTTGTGGTGTGCCCGTTGCCGGAGATCGACGCGAACACCTGATCGTTTCTCCACAATCCCCGAGTTCTCCACAGGTCGAAATTCATCGTCTTCGGTGGCGAGGTCTCTCGTTAGCGTCCAGTCATGAGGATCAGCGAGGAGCGCGAGCGGGCGCGTGATCGCCTCGCGGCGATGGACGGAAACTACCGGCAGCGACCGGCCGTCGACGAATTCGAGGATTCAGGGTCTTTCGAGAGGTCCCCCGAGTGGCTTCGGGACTTCGACGAGGACGACTACGACGCTCAGCCCGACTCGTCACGGTTCGACCGATTGCCCGAACATTGGCGCGGTACACGTTGGCGCCCGAGTCGGTCGGCGACCTGGGTGTTGGCGATCGTTGCAGTTCTGGCCACGGGAATCGGCTTGTTCGCCGTGTGGTGGGATTCTCCGAGCATGCAGGCGGTCCCAACGTTGCCCTCGCCCCAGAATGTCACGGAGAAGAATGTGACTGCCGGCGATGGTGAATCAGCCAGTCCTGTACCGACCGGCGTCGTGGCAGAGCAGCCGCCCGAGGCTGTGGTGGTCAGTGTCGTCGGGCTCGTGCGCACGCCTGGGCTTGTCAATCTTCATTCGGGCTCGCGCATCGCCGACGCGCTTGCTGCGGCAGGTGGCGTGCTCGACGGAGCGGAGACGGTGGGCCTGAATCTGGCTCAGAAACTTGTCGACGGCGATCAGATCGTGGTTGGTGCGGCCGATCAGTCCGGTGGTGTTTCTTCGAGTACCACTGCAGGAGGGACCAGCCCCGCAGCTACGGGGGAATCCGGCGGGGCTGGGCTGGTGAACCTCAATACCGCCACCGAGGCCGAACTGGACGAGCTTCCCGGGGTAGGGCCGGTAACGGCTGCGGCGATCATCTCCTGGCGCACATCCAACGGAAAATTCACGGACATAGAACAATTGGGGGAAGTCGACGGGATCGGCCCGGCAAGGTTGGCCAAATTGCGAGTGCTGGTGTCGGTGTGAACGAACCGGAAGCCTCGCCGGTCCTCGACGCTCGACTGCTTCCGTCTGCCGTCGCGGTGTGGGGGAGCAGTGCGGTGGGGATCCTGTTCGGCCCGGTCGCCGCGTGGGTACTGGCGGTGGCGTGTGCGGTTCCAGCGGCACTCCTCACTTACGTGGTTGTGCGCCGGACATCAGCGGGGTGGGTACGAATCATGTTGGTTGCATTGCTGTTCGGTGCCGGGTGTAGTGCCGTCGGCGGGTGGCGGGCGTCCGAGGCGGAGAGGCACCCACTGACCCGAGCTTCTCTCGAGGGAGCTTGGGTGAGTGTCGAAGTGGAACCCTCGGAGGATCCGCACGCGGTCTCCGGCGCGGTGGGTCAAGGTCAGGTCGTCTTCAGGGCAACCGTCAATTCGGTGACTGCCCAGAACCGCAGGTACTCCGGAGGCGGCTTGGTCACCATCCGGGCGCCCAGTTCGTCGTGGCTCGAAGTTGTTCCAGGGCAGAGCCTCACGGTTCGTGGCCGGGCGAGTCAGCCATGGCGTAGCGATTCCACGCTCGCCGTGATCACGTCCGAAGGGCCTCCCGTCGCGGTGGGAGAAGTGCCCTGGTATCAGCGATGGGCAAGTGTGGTGCGCATTCGTTTCGCGGCTGCGTGCTCGGCTGCACTCCCGCCGGATCAGGCGGGTCTGCTGCCTGGCCTCGTCGTCGGAGACACGTCGGCGCTGTCGCCGGTGGTGAAGGACAACTTCACCGTTGCCGGACTTTCCCATCTCACCGCGGTGTCCGGCGCCAACATCAGCATTCTGCTCGGGGCCGTTCTGCTGTTGGTCAGAGCCGCGGCGCTCAGTCCACGGGTCGGCGCCGCTTTGGCGGTGGTAGCCCTCGTTGCCTTTGTTGTCGTCGCGAGGCCGTCGCCGAGTGTTCTACGCGCGTCGGTGATGGGCTTGGTAGGCCTGCTCAGTCTGGTCACTGGTCGGCGCAAACAGGCGCTGCCTGCGCTTGCCGCCGCCGTCATCGTTCTGGTAGTCGTGAGGCCCGAGCTGGCCGTCGACTGGGGATTTGCGCTGTCGACTACTGCGACGGGCGCGCTGGTGATCATTGCTCCGGTGTGGGTGGACGTGCTTCGCCGAAGAGGCTGGCCCCGTTGGTTTTCGGAGATGACAGCTGTCTCGGGTGCTGCGTTTGTCGTGACTGCACCGTTGGTGGGCGCCATGGCGGGAACCTTCAGCGTGGTCACGATTGCCGCGAACATGGCGGTGGCGCCGGTGATCGGAATCATCACGGTGTTCGGTGCGGTGATTGCCTTGTGTGCGCTGATCTGTCCACCGATCGCGGTGTTCGTCGCGCCATTGGTGCGGCCGCCGATGGGGTGGCTGCTGTGCGTGTCCGAGCGGGCGGCGGCGCTTCCCGGAGCGTCGGTGGTAGTGCCGTCAGGACTCATCGGTGCCCTCGTCGTCGTGGGAGTCCTACTGGCGACGACCCTGACGCTGTGGAATCGGATTTCGAGATGGGTGCTCGGCGTTCTCGTTCTGGGAGTTGTTCTGGCCCTGATCTTTCAGCACGTGTTCGGGGGTGGCCGTATTGCTCCGGGGTGGGCACTGGTGATGTGCGACGTCGGTCAGGGGGACGGTCTTGTGCTCTCGACTGGAGACGGCAGGGTGATCGTGATCGATGTCGGTCCTGATCCCACGTCGATGGATCGTTGCCTGAACATGTTGGACGTCAACGACATCGCGTTGCTGGTGATCAGTCATTTTCATGCCGATCACATCGGTGGATTGGAAGCAGTCCTGAGTGGGCGTTCGGTCGCTGCGATCGGAGTCGGGTCGATGTTGTTGCCGGAGTCAGGTTTTCGGGCGGTGAAGGATGCCGCCGACTCGCAGGCCGTTCCGGTTGTCTCGTTGCTCGCAGGTATGGAGTTGACGTTGGGATCGGTGAACGTGGAGGTTCTCGGTCCGTTGGTTCCAGCTCCCCGCGATTCCGTCGGTGCCGCAGATGCAGCCAACGATCAGTCGCTGGTGGTGATGGCGCACACGGGCGCGGGTCGAATTCTGTTGACGGGCGACGCCGAAGTTGCGGGGGAGGAGGCGATCCTCCGATCGGGAGCGGACGTGAAGGCCGATGTGTTGAAGCTGCCCCATCACGGTTCTCGGACCACGTCGTCGGCATTTCTGGAAGCGGTGCGTCCGAGGTTGACGATGATCAGCGTCGGCGTCGGCAACAGTTTCGGGCACCCGAATGCGGAGGTTCTCGATGAACTGGATTCATTGGGCGGGGCGGTGGTTCGGACCGACGTCGACGGCACCGTCGCTGTGTACGGCGGGGGCGGCGGGTCTGTGTCGATCGTGTCGGTTCCTCGTGGGACCATCTTCGGGTGAGTAATCCGTCTGGAGTCGATCCGCTGCATCTTGTTCTCGGGGACGACGAGTTCCTGATCGACCGTACGGTATCGCAGCTCATCAGAGCCGTCCGCGGTGACCGCGGCCAGGGTATTTCGGATCTCCCGGTGACCAAGATGCGTGCGGGCGACACCAATGCTCCCGAGTTGGCCGAGTTGCTCAGCCCTTCTCTTTTTGCCGAAGACCGTGTGATCGTCCTGGAATCGGCTGCAGAAGCAGGCAAAGATGCCGTAGCGCTTGTCCTGGAGGCTGCACGCGAGCCGGCAGAAGGTGTGGTTCTGATCGTCGTGCACTCGGGCGGCGGTCGCGCGAAAGCGTTGGCTCCGGCCCTCGAGAAGCTCGGCGCGACGGTTCACAACTGCGGAAAACTGAACAAGAGTCAGCTTGTCGACTTCGTCCGGGGTGAGTTCCGGACCGCAGACGTCAGGGTTGCGCCAGATGCGATCGCCGCGATGATCGAAAGCGTCGGCTCCAACCTCCGCGAACTCGCGTCGGCCTGCTCGCAATTGGCGGCAGATACGGGCGGCAAGATCGACGTCGATGCGGTCCACAAGTATTACTCGGGCAAGGCCGAGGTTTCCGGATTCGACGTGGCCGACAAAGTCATCGTCGGCGATACCCGGGGTGCGCTCGAGGCGCTCCGATGGGCAGATCAGATCGGAACAGCCCATGTTCTGCTCGCGGATGCCCTCGCCGACGCAGTCCACACCATCGCGAAGGTCGGCCCGTTTGCACGGGGCGGTGACCCGTTCCGGTTGGCGTCGGATCTCGGAATGCCGCCGTGGAAGGTCAAGAAGGCGATCAAGGAGGTCGGCGGCTGGGATCCCACGTCGATCGGCGCTGCGATGCAGATCGTCGCTGCCCTCAACGCCGACGTGAAGGGTGCCGCAGTCGACTCGTCCTTCGCCCTGGAGATGGCAGTGCGGAAAGTGTGCGCGTTGCGGAAGAACTGAGTACAACGTGGCCTACTGCGCGTCCGGCCAGAAGTAGTCCGACGACAGTGGCGGCCGTGGCCTCGCCCGCCCGGTAGTCGAGGCGTTTCACGCAGGCTTGCTCCAACTGAGTATGCGGAATGGCCTGAGGCCGTGTCGTTGGTTCACCTGTTCTGATGTCGGTCACCCGTAGTGAGTCGTGCGACACCGGATTCACCACACTGCCGCAGGCAATGGTTTCTTGGCCGATGCTGTCCACCGGCACCTTCACGGTGGTGAGTACCGCTCGTCCAACGGCGAGAAACGCCAGAATCGCAACGAGTGAACACATCACGCCGAAGAAGATCCGGAATTCGCTACGTTGCCTGCGCCTACACCATCCGTAGCTTGCGGCACCTCCGACGACTGCAACCGTCAATGATTCCCACCAACGAGGGATTTCCCAGGGCGGCCACTACGCCGAAAGCGACGACCGCCCAGAAGACAGTCGTGAACAACCAGCTGCGAGGGCGCTTCCCGTGCCCGTTGATCGCCATCATCAGATGGTTGCAGCCCGCTCCACATATTCGCTGCAAGACATGGATGGCGGGTCTTCGCACTGACCCGATTGAATACGCAAAATAGCCGCCTGGTCTTTCGACCTGGCGGCTATCGAGACGAACCAGTGTGACGGCGAACCGTCACAGTGGAAACGTCAGAGCTTGTTGGCAGCCTGCGAGAGTGCAGACTTCTTGTTGGCAGCCTGGTTGGCGTGAATGACGCCCTTGCTGGCTGCCTTGTCGAGCTTGCGGCTGGTGGAGACGAGGAGCTCGTTGGCCTTGTCCTTGTCACCGGCTGCCGCAGCCTCGCGGAATGAACGGATCGCGGTACGCAGCGAGGACTTCACCGACTGGTTACGGAGTCGGGCCGCCTCGTTGGTACGGATTCGCTTCACCTGGGACTTGATGTTGGCCACGCGTAAAATCCTTGTCGTCTTTAGCTGGTTACGGTCGAGAAAGCTGTGGGCGCACTGATGCACCGACTGGCAAGATTACCAGCCGAGGGCCCAAGAACCCAAACCGTCGCACGTTGCGTCTGTCGAGAAGGGTACACCGAGCGCCCGATTTCTCGCCGCGCTGCCGAATAGCCCCACTTGTAGCAGCATGTTGCCCTATGACGCCGCCGCCTTCGAAAAGTTCGAGTAAAACAGGTTCGACCACCACCCGAGCGCGTCCTGCCGCAGTGTTCGACGGATATTCAGACATCGGTCGCTACGAGTTGGCTTTCGACGAGATGTTCGAGCCCGACGGCTCGGTGCGTGGTCCGTACAAGGGTGTGTACAAAGCCCTGGCGCCGACGAGCAGCGCCGACCTTGCCGCGCGTGCCGACGCACTCGGACGCGCATTCATCGACCAGGGCGTGACGTTCTCGCTGTCCGGGCAGGAGCGACCGTTTCCGTTGGATCTGGTGCCGCGCGTCATCGCCGCGCAGGAGTGGTCGCGGCTTGAAAAGGGCATCAAGCAGCGAGTGAAGGCGCTCGAGTTGTTCCTCGCGGACATTTACGGCGAGCAGCGAATCCTGCGCGATCACGTGTTGCCGCGCCGCTTGGTGACCTCGTGCGAGCACTTCCACCGTGAAGCGGCCGGCATCGTGCCGCCCAACGGTGTGCGAATTCACGTCGCGGGTATCGACCTGGTCCGAGACGAGGCGGGAGAGTTCCGAGTCCTCGAGGACAATCTGCGATCTCCGTCCGGTGTCTCCTATGTGATGGAAAACCGTCGCACCATGACTCGGGTGTTCCCGGATCTGTTCATGTCCCACAAGGTGCGGGCGGTCGGTGATTACGCAACACACCTGCTGAGGGCGCTGCGTGCGGGTGCTGCACTCAACGAAGCGGACCCGACAGTGGTTGTTCTCACACCGGGTATCGCCAATTCCGCCTATTTCGAGCATTCGTTGCTCGCTCGTCAGATGGGTGTGGAACTCGTCGAAGGTCGCGACCTGTTCTGCCGCGACAACATGGTGTACATGCGCACGACGGAAGGCGAGCGCCAGGTCGACGTCATCTATCGCCGCATCGACGACGAGTATCTCGACCCGATGCACTTCCGTCCGGATTCGATTCTCGGCGTCGCAGGCCTACTGAATGCGGCGCGGGCGGGCAACGTGGTGATCTCGAGCGCCGTCGGCAACGGAGTCGGTGACGACAAACTCGTCTATACCTACGTTCCGCAGATCATCGACTACTACCTCGGTGAGAAGCCGCTCTTGCAGAACGTCGACACGTTCCGCTGTTGGTTGGACGAGGAGTGCGAGCAAGTCCTCGACCGCGTCGCCGAACTGGTCATCAAGCCGGTGGAAGGGTCCGGCGGCTACGGAATCGTCTTCGGACCCGACGCGAGCCCCAAGGAACTGGCCGCGATCACCCGCAAGATCAAGGCAGACCCGCGCGGGTGGATTGCGCAGCCACTCGTGCAGTTGTCCACGGTGCCGACCAAGATCGACGATGTTCTCTCGCCGCGCCACGTGGACTTGCGGCCCTTTGCCGTCAACGACGGTGAGGACGTGTGGGTGTTGCCCGGCGGCCTGACCCGGGTGGCACTTCCGGAAGGTTCGCTGGTGGTCAACTCCAGCCAGGGCGGCGGAAGCAAGGACACGTGGGTGCTTGCGAGTCGCACCTCTGACGAAGACCCAGAGTTGTCAGGCGAGGAACTGGTGTCCGAGCCCCCGGAATCCGCGGAGCCGGTGCAGGGTCCCGAACTGAGCACCTCGCAGCAACAACAGCAGCAGCAACAGTGAACACCTCGGAAGTGCCCAGCTACCAAGAACTATCAGTGAACGGAGCGTGGTGACCGATGCTTGCTCGCAACGCAGAGTCCCTCTACTGGATCGGCCGCTACGTCGAGCGCGCCGACGACACTGCTCGGATCCTCGACGTCGCCGTCCATCAATTGCTCGACGACGCCACCGTCGACCCGGACCGCACGTCGCGTCTGCTCCTGCGTGTCCTCGGCATCGAGGCGCCGGAGGGCAAGCTCGACGTGCGCTCGCTCACCGATCTGGTTGCGTTCAGCCGCAACCAGGTTGGTTCGATCGTGGACTCGCTGGCAAGTGCTCGTGAGAATGCTCGCGGGGCGCGTGAGGTCACGTCGAGTGAGATGTGGGAGTGCCTGAACACCACGTACAACGGACTGGCCGAGCGTGAACGTGCCTCACGCAGGCTGGGGCCACACGAGTTCTTCCGCTATGTGGAGGAACGCGCAGCGATGTTCGCGGGCCTGGCGGATTCCACGCTCAGTCGCGACGACGGCTATCGGTTCCTTCTGCTGGGCAGGTCGATCGAACGTGTCGACATGATCGTGCGGATGCTTCTGGCGCGCGCCGGTGACCGCCCGTCGTCGCCGGCATGGGTCAGCGTTCTTCGCTCGGCGGGCGCACATGACACGTATCTGCGTACGTATCGCGGAGCGCTCGACGCCAATCGCGTCGTCGAGTTCATCTTGTTGGACAGGCTCTTTCCGCGCTCGGTGTTCCACTCGATCAGGCAGGCCGAGAAGTGCCTGCAGGAGCTCGACCCGCAGCCGGGCAGTCGCGTCGGAATCCGGGCGGAGGCGCCGAGGCTTCTGGGCCGCGCACGCAGCGAACTCGAGTTCCTGCCGCAGGGCGTGTTGCTCGAGGATCTGCAGGGACGGTTGCTCGGTTGGCAGGAGACCTGCCGCGAACTGGGTGAGGCAATTGCATTGCAGTACTTCCACGCTGCGCCGTGGGTCGCGTGGACGGATGCCGGCGCCGCGTATGCGGAGTCGACGGTGGAGGGAGAGCTGTGAGCTGGCGGATGAGGGTCGTGCACACCACGGGATATGCGTACGACGCCCCGGTGACGTCGTCGTACAACGAAGCGCGATTGACACCTCGCGGCGACACCAGGCAGACGGTGATACTCACGCGCGTCGAAACCCAGCCGGCAACGCGTTCCTACCGATACACCGATTACTGGGGCACCGCGGTGACCGCCTTCGACTTGCACGCCCCGCATACGGAACTCGAAGTGACCGGACTGTCGGTGGTCGAGACGGAACCGTTCGTTCAGCCCGAGGAAACCGTCGACTGGGATGAATTGTCGGGAAACGCGATTAAAGATCGATTCAACGAACAACTGAGTTTCACGAGATATGTTCCGCGTGATCGTAAGCTGGCGACAATTGCCAAGGAATTGCGCAAAGATAAATCACCTGAAGATGCAGTAGTGGCTGCGTCGCAATGGGTTTACGGTGAGATGTCATATGTGCCGGGTACGACCGGAGTGCATACGTCGGCGGTCGAGGCGTGGTCGGCACGGAAAGGCGTCTGCCAGGACTATGCGCATCTGACCTTGGTATTGCTTCGAACGATGGGGATACCGTGTCGATACGTTTCCGGCTATCTCCACCCCAAACGTGATGCGGCAGTCGGGGACACGGTGGTCGGCGAATCGCACGCGTGGATCGAAGCGTGGACCGGCGCGTGGTGGGGATACGACCCGACCAATGCGATAGCTGTGAATGAACAGCATGTCTCGGTCGGAATAGGAAGGGACTATTCGGATGTGCCGCCTTTGAAGGGAATCTTTTCCGGTGGACGCTCCACAGATCTCGAAGTTGTTGTGGAGATCACCAGGCTTGCGTAAAGTCCGGCAAATCTAGGCGCGTGAGCATTACTACCGTTCGATGAGAAGAAGGTGGGAATATGTCTCCAACTGCACAGGAATTGACTGAGATCGAACCGATCTCGGATGTGAAGAAGTATGCGGCCGAAGCGGTGGGAACATTTGTGCTCGTGTTCTCCGCAGTCGGAACTGCCGTCTTTGCAGGTGCGAAAGTCGGCAATCTCGGAGTTGCCTTCGCATTCGGCCTGACCCTGCTGTTCCTCGTATATGCGATCGGACCGATTTCCGGTTGCCACGTCAACCCAGCAGTGACTCTCGGCCAATTCGTGATCGGGCGAATCTCAGCCGTCAATGCGGCGATTTACGTTGTCGCGCAAGTGATCGGCGGCTTGGTCGCAGGCGTCGTGATCTACACGGTGGCCAACAGTCTCCCGGCGTACAACCGTGCTGCTGACGGTTTGGGTGCAAACGGTTGGGGCGCACACAGTCCGTCTGCCGAGAAGAATCTTCTCGGAAAGGTGGTTTCCGACGGTTACGGCATCGGTGCCGCGATGATCATCGAGATTCTCCTGACCGCTCTGCTCGTGTTCGTCGTTCTCGCGTCGACCGACCAGATCTCCGACGTGCCGCTCGCCGGGGTGTCCATCGGCTTCACCCTGGCCGTCATTCACCTGATCTCGATCCCGATCGACAACACCTCCGTCAACCCCGCTCGAAGCCTCGCTGTCGCGCCGTTCCAGGACGGTGCACTCGGCCAGGTGTGGTTGTTCATCGTGTTCCCGCTCATCGGCGGTGCGCTCGGTGCACTCATCTATCGAGCACTCTTCGGACGGTTCAACCGTATGGACAGCTGATCGACACTGTTTCCATCGTCCGGGTCGGCTTCAGCTCCAGCTGAAGTCGGCCCGAAGTTTTGCCGCGACCGCGTCGAACTTCTTGTGATCCATGACGGCGCCCTCGCGCCGGATCCCGCTCTCGGGAACGTCGAGCACCCGGTCGAGCCGGACCCAGCTGGGCCTTCCCTCGCCGTCCCATGGACCCGAACCGATTGCGAGCCAATCGCGCTCGCCCTCGCGTTTACTCTGCGAAGACAACATCAGGCCGAGCAGCGTGTCGCCGTCGCGGCCGACAACCAGCACCGGGCGGTCTTTGCCCTGGGTCGGATCCTCCTCGTAGGCAACCCAGGTCCAGACGATCTCGCCCGGATCGGCCTTGCCGTCGAGGTCGGGGGAGTACTCGACCTTGCGGGCGCGATGTGCGGTCGGAGACGTTCGCGCGGCGATCGGGCGGCCGGTCGGACCCGGCTTCGAGGCAGACGACTGGGACGTGGACGACTGCAGCTGGCGCAGCAACGCAGGGCCCTTCTCCACCGCGAGGGCGCCGAGGGTTCTGCCGATCTGCTTCCACATGCTTGCCATAGCGTTCGAGCATAATCACCCACCCGTGGGAACCCCTGGTACGGCGGCGCCGAGACTTGGATATCCTGAGGGTTGACAGTGGCCCGGATCCGGGCCGGTGCCGGTCCGACTAAGGGGTCTCCCATCAGCAGCTTCGCCGACAAGACGTTCACGGATCCTGCGCAGATCCGGAACTTCTGCATCATCGCGCACATCGACCACGGTAAGTCGACGCTGGCAGATCGCATGCTTCAGCTCACCGGTGTGGTCGAAGAGCGGGCGATGCGTGCGCAGTACCTGGACCGCATGGACATCGAGCGTGAACGCGGCATCACCATCAAGGCTCAGAACGTTCGTCTGCCCTGGACCGTCGACGGCGAAGAGTTCGTCCTCCACCTCATCGACACACCCGGCCACGTCGACTTCACGTACGAGGTCTCCCGCGCGCTCGAAGCATGTGAGGGTGCAATTCTGCTGGTCGACGCTGCTCAGGGCATCGAAGCTCAGACGCTGGCGAACCTCTACCTGGCGATGGAGAAGGATCTCAAGATCATTCCCGTCCTCAACAAGATCGACCTCCCGGCCGCGGATCCCGACCGCTATGCCGAAGAGATCGCGCACATCACGGGCTGCGAGCCCGGTGATGTCCTGCGCGTCTCGGGTAAGACCGGCATGGGCGTCAAGGAACTGCTCGACGAGGTCATCAAGCAGGTACCTGCGCCTGTCGGCGATGCTGACGGTCCCGCCCGCGCGATGATCTTCGACTCCGTCTACGACGCCTACCGCGGCGTGGTCACCTACGTGCGTGTGGTCGACGGTCGGATCCGTCCCCGCGAGAAGATCACGATGATGTCCACGGGCACCACACACGAACTGCTCGAGGTCGGCATCATCTCGCCCGAGCCGAAGGCCAGTATCGGTCTGGGCGTCGGCGAGGTGGGCTACCTCATCACGGGTGTGAAGGATGTCCGCCAGTCGCGCGTCGGTGACACCGTCACCACCACCCGCAACGGCGCGACCGAACCGCTGGTCGGCTACCGCGATCCCAAGCCGATGGTCTACTCGGGCCTCTACCCGATGGACGGCTCGGACTACCCCGTGCTGCGCGATGCCCTCGACAAGCTCCGTCTCAACGACGCGGCGCTGGCGTATGAACCCGAGACGTCGGTTGCCCTCGGATTCGGCTTCCGCTGCGGCTTCCTCGGCCTGCTCCACATGGAGATCACCCGCGACCGCCTCGAGCGTGAGTTCGGCCTCGAACTGATTTCCACCGCGCCCAACGTCGTCTACCGCGTCGTGATGGAGGACGGGGCCGAGGTCATCGTCACCAACCCGTCGTACTGGCCGGAAGGCAAGGTTCGCGAGGTCTACGAGCCCGTCGCCAAATGCACCGTCATCGCCCCGAGTGAGTACGTCGGCGCCATCATGGAGCTGTGCCAGTCCCGTCGCGGTGAGCTCGGCGGCATGGACTACCTCTCCGAGACTCGCGTCGAACTGCGCTACGAACTGCCCATGGGCGAGATCATGTTCGACTTCTTCGACGCCCTCAAGTCCCGCACCAAGGGTTATGCCAGCCTCGATTACGAGGAGGCCGGTGAGCAGCAGGCCGATCTGGTGAAGGTCGACATCCTGCTGCAGGGCGAGGCCGTCGACGCGTTCTCCTCGATCGTGCACCGTTCCAACGCCGGCGCTTACGGCGGACGCATGACGTCGAAGCTTCGTGAGCTGATTCCTCGCCAGCAGTTCGAGGTTCCGATCCAGGCCGCGATCGGCGCGAAGATCATCTCGCGCGAGAACATTCGCGCAATCCGCAAGGACGTTCTTGCCAAGTGCTACGGCGGCGACATCAGCCGTAAGCGCAAGCTGCTCGAGAAGCAGAAGGAAGGCAAGAAGCGCATGAAGACCATCGGTCGCGTCGAGGTGCCGCAGGAAGCATTCGTGGCGGCCTTGACGTCGGAATCGGTCGGCGAGAAGCCCAAGAAGTAGGAGCGCATGGTCACCACCTGGTTGTCCCGAGAGTTCGGAATCGAAATCCCGGTTCTCGGGGCGCCCATGGGTGGTCGCGCGGGCGGCGCGCTCGCCGGAGCTGTATCGGCGGCCGGCGGGTTGGGGCTGCTCGGCGCGGCTCGGTACAACACACCGGAGTGGATCGAGGCCGAAGCCGAAGTGGCCCGCTCGATCGGCGGAAAGTTCGGCGTCGGCCTGATGACGTGGTCGCTGCCCGAGAACGAGTTGATGCTCGACGCCGCGATTGCCGTCGAGCCGACCATGATCACCTTGTCGTTCGGTGATCCCGCCTCGTATGTCGGACGAATCCACGATGCGGGCATTCCCGTTGTGTCACAGATCAATACGCTCGAAGACCTTCGCATTGTCGAGGCCGCGGGTGTCGACGGCGTGATCGCGCAAGGCGGTGAGGCAGGCGGTCACACGGGCCGAATCGGAACCTTGCCGCTGCTGCAGGAGATCCTCGAAACGACATCACTTCCAGTACTGGCGGCCGGCGGAATCGGGACCGGCCGCGGTTTGGCCGCAGTCCTGGCGGCAGGCGGGGAAGGCGTGATGATCGGAACGGCGCTGCTCGCCAGCCCGGAGACGGTCGGGCCGGGCTATGCCCGCGAGCGCGTCGTCGAAGCCGGAAGTGCCGACACGATTTACACCTCGGTGTTCGACCGAGCGCGCAGTCAACCGTGGCCGCAGCGGTGGGGTGGCCGCGCGGTGGCCAACGAGTTCACTGCCGCCTGGCACGGAGTCGACGCCGATGAGGAAATGCTGGCAAAGGCGTACGACCCGTCGGATCCCCACAGCGGAGTCGTCTACGCCGGAGAAGCTGTCGGACTCGTACACGGAACCCATCCGGCCGGCGACGTGGTTCGACGCATCGGCGCCGATGCGGAGCGTCTGCTCTCTCGTTTCGCCTGAAAGCAAGGTCGGACACAGCCGGATCCCATATGAGAAGGTAAGCCTCTGCTAACTAGTGGAGGAGTATTTTCGTGCGTGCGATGAAGTTTTCGGCGGTGGCTCTCTTGGGAGCGCTGGTCGTAGGTATCAGCGGATGTTCGTCCTCGGACGCCGACGAGATCGCGGGCGGTCGGGTCACCACGATCGACCACAAGTTCGGCGCCACCACGATCACCGGGACGCCGACGCGCATCGTCGCGGCCGACACCCAGTGGCTCGACGCTCTGCTCGAACTCGGAATCCAGCCGGTGGGGTACCTGGCTGCCGGCCCGATGGGCGACGAGCGTGGTCTGTTCCCGTGGGAGAGTGGCGTGGACGCGTCGGCGAAGGAACTCGATCGCTCGGCGATCCAGCAGTTCGGTGTCCCGCTCAAAGCTGAAGAAATTGCAGCCTTGGATCCCGATCTGATTCTCGGCGGGTTCTCCGTCGCCGATCAGGACGATTTCGACCAGTTGAGCAAGATCGCTCCGACAATTGCCGGTCTGTCCGACGTCCAGGTCGATCCGTGGCAGGACCAGGTGGAGATTCTCGGCCGGGTTCTCGACAAGGAGTCGCGAGCCGACGAGATCGTCGAGGCGACAAACGGGCAGATCGATGCGCTCGCGCAGCGGTTGCCGGGGCTGAAGGGTAAGACCGCTCTTTTGTCGCAGTACGTCTTCCCGACGTCGCAGTTGGTGATCGTCGCTGATCCCAAGGACGGTGCTTCGGGACTGTTCACGCGTCTGGGAATGTCGTTGCCGCCCAAGCTGGTCGACGAGGCCGGTGTGACCGGTGGCCGGCTGATACTCAGCCCGGAACGGGTCGACGCTCTCAGCGCCGACGTCGTGGTGCTGCTGCCCAACGGCGGGTCGCTCGACGACATGATGAAGCTGCCGGGGTTTGCCGACCTGCCTGCAGTCAAGGGTGGCGGATTGGCCATCGTCGACTATCCGACTGTTGCCGGCCTGAACACTCCGTCGTCGCTGTCGCTGAAGTACTCGCTCGAATCGATCACGCCGCAGCTCGAAGCGGTGGCCGGCTAGACCTGCTGTGCGCCTTTATTAACCGCGGGCGGTTAATAAAGGCGCACAGCAGGGGGTCTAGGTCGCGTTGTGCGCGGGCTGGAAAGCTCCGGCTTCGGCAGCTTCCTCGGCGCGGATCACGTGGACCACGGCGTTGATCAGCGCCAGGTGTGTGAACGCCTGCGGGAAGTTACCCAGATGGCGACCGGTGTGCGCGTCGATCTCCTCCGCGTACAGCTTGAGCGGGCTCGCGAACCCGAGCAGACGCTCGCAGAGATGCTTTGCCCGATCCAGTTCGCCGATCTCGACGAGGGCGGAGACGAGCCAGAAGGAGCAGATGGTGAACGTGCCCTCTTCTCCGCTCAATCCGTCGTCGGTGGTGTCGACGCGATAGCGCAGGACCAACCCCTCTTCGGTGAGCTCGTCGGCGATCGCCAGCACCGTCGCCCGGATGCGCGGATCGTCGGCCGGCAGGAAGCGCAGCAGCGGTGCCAACAAGAGCGACGCGTCGAGTGAATCGTGGCCGTACCGCTGCGTCAGAACTCCGCGCGAGTCGACACCGTGCGCGAGGATGTCGGCCTTGATCTCGTCCGCGATGGCTGTCCATTGCTGTGCAAAGCTCTTCTCGCCCTGCATCTCTGCCAGCTTGGCGCCGCGATCGAGAGCGACCCAGCACATGATCTTCGACGACGTGAAGTGCTGCGGTTCACCGCGCACCTCCCAGATCCCGCGGTCGGGCTGGCGCCAATGCTTGATCGCTTCCTCGACCTGCTTCTTGAGCAGCGGCCACAACGCCTCGGGGACGCGCTCGCGGGTACGGATGTGGAGGTACACCGAGTCGAGCATGGTGCCCCAGATGTCGTGCTGCTGTTGATCGAACGCCCCGTTGCCGATACGCACCGGACGGGCGCCGTCGTAGCCGGACAGATGGTTGAGTTCGGATTCCTCGAGCGTGCGCTCGCCGCCGATGCCGTACATCACCTGCAAAGGATGCGGCTGACCGTTGTCCGAACTCGACACGTCGTAGATGAAGTTGAAGAAGTCGTTGGCCTCACGGTCCAACCCGAGCGTGTAGAGGCCCCACAGCGCGAAGGTGGAATCGCGAACCCACGCGTAGCGATAGTCCCAGTTGCGTTCTCCGCCTGGTGTTTCCGGTAGCGAGGTCGTCGAAGCCGCGAGTAGGGCTCCGGTCGGTGCGTAGGTGAGCCCCTTGAGTGTGAGCGCACTGCGCTGTAGGTATCCGCGCCACGGGTGATCGGGGAACTTGCCGATCGTCACCCACTCACGCCAGGACTTGGACGTCTGCCACATCTTGTCGGCGGCCTCGTCGAACGTCTGCGGCGCGGGAAGATCCGACCACGAGAGCGCGACGTACACGTTGTCGCCTTCGACCAGTCGCGTCCGCGCTCGTGCTTCACGACCTTCCAGACCCAGTCGTAGGTCGGTGGTCAAGCGCAGAGTGGGATGGTCTCCGGGCTTGGCGGAGCGACACGTTGCCGTTGCTTCCTCGTAGACCTTTCCGGTGTACTCCCAATTCGCCGTGCCACGGTGATAGTCGAACGCGGGCTCACAGCTCATCTCGAGTTCGACGGTGCCGCTGACGCATTTGACCGTACGGAGAAGGGTGTGTTCGGCATCCCAGTCGGTCGGTGTGCGCTTGTGCGTGTTCGATCGCTTGTCGACGTTGTGCCAGGGACCGAGAACCAGGGCGTCGCGGACGACGAGCCAGCCGGTCTCGGTCTGCCAGGTGGTCTCGAGAATGAGTCCACCCGGCAGATAGCGCCGAGCGGCCGGCACGTTCTGGCCGTAGGGGCCGATACGGAAATGGCCTGCGCTGCGGTCGAGGATGGCACCGAACACGCTGGGGGAGTCCGGGCGGGGAACGCACATCCACTCGACAGATCCGTTACGGGCAATCAGGCACGAGGTTTCGCAATCGGAAAGAAACGCATAGTCGTCGATCGGGGGAAAGTTGCTTCGATGGTGACCCGTGGAGGCGGGAGGAATCGTCTGCACCACTTCGTCGTCAGCACTCATTCGGCCATCATCCGGCCAGAATCGGCACACGTCCAATCCACACGCTGTCGGGACCGTATCGTCCGAAGGATAGGGTGTTGGCGTGGATCGGATTGCGGATTGGTGGGACAGCTTCGAGCTGTGGATGGCGGGGCTCCCGTTCATCCCGCAGGTCGCGTTGGTCCTGATCGTCGTCGTTCCGCTGTGCCGCCTGGTGGCCATCGGTCTGGATCGCGTGTTGGCCGCCGTTCTCGCTCTGCCGCTCTTCGGCTGGTTGCGTACGAATTCTCGAGAAGTAGAGGAAAGCTGATGCCCCGCTCACGGGTCACTCTCGCCCTGATAGCCCTGATTCTCCTCGTGATCGTCGCGTGGCTTCTCACCCGTTAGTTCTCCCGATTAGAGCGGGCGCCGGTGCTCTGCTAAAGTCCACCGCGTGTCCGAAGCAACAGCTCCCGTAATCCGCCACCAGTTGGCGTTGATTGCTGTCGGCATGCTCGACGTCGCTGACGTCGCCTGTTGTTGATTTCCTGAGTTCGACCTCTCCGGTGGTGCTGCGCACCCCACTCGAACTTCTCTGCGCGTAACTCGCGCCCCCGATTCAGGGCTCATCGCCCGTCGGCTCTCCATGTCTGAACATCCCGATGGAATCAGCCCCAGAGGTCTCGGACTTGTCGTTTGACCAACCCTCGTTTGTCAGTCCTTTCAGGAAGGTATCTGCAATGAAACGCCGTTCCCGCACACTTCTCACTGCTATCGCGACCATGGGGGCCGTGGTACTCACAGCGTGCAGTGGTGGCTCGAGCGACACCGTGGGTGGTGACAGCGCCGCCAGCGACGGTAGCGCCGGCACGATCAACCTGTTCGCCTACGCCGTGCCGAAGCCTGGCTTCGACAAGCTCACCGCAGCCTTCCAGGCGACCGACGAGGGCAAGAACGTCAACTTCAATCCTTCCTACGGCGCCTCGGGCGACCAGTCGCGCAAGGTGAAGGACGGTGCCGAGGCAGACTTCGTCAACTTCTCCGTCGAGCCCGACATCACCCGTCTGGTCGATGCCGGTCTGGTAGATCAGAACTGGAACCAGGACGCCTACAACGGAATTCCGTTCGGATCGGTAGTCACCATCGTGACGCGTCCGGGCAACCCGAAGGGCATCAAGGACTGGGACGACCTGCTTCAGCCCGGCCTCGAGGTCGTCACGCCGAACCCGTTCAGCTCCGGCTCGGCCAAGTGGAACCTCTTGGCGCCGTACGCCGCCAAGAGCGACGGTGGCAAGAACCCGCAGGCGGGTCTCGACTACGTCACCGCCTTGGTCAACGACCACGTCAAGATCCAGCCCAAGTCGGGACGCGAGGCTTCGGAAGCCTTCCTGCAGGGTAGCGGTGACGTTCTGATCAGTTACGAGAACGAGGCACTGTTCATCGAAGGCAACGGCGACCCGGTCGAGCACGTCACCCCGCCCACGACCTTCAAGATCGAGAACCCCGTTGCCGTGATCTCGAACAGCAAGGTCCTCGACAAGGCGACCGCGTTCAAGGACTACCTGTACACGACCGAGGGTCAGACGCTCTGGGCCGAAGCAGGATTCCGTCCCGTGGATCCCGCCGTCGCTGCCAAGTTCACCGACAAGTTCCCCGAGCCGACCAAGCTGTGGACCATTGCAGACCTCGGCGGCTGGAAGGCCGTGGACAGTGCTCTGTTCACCAAGGACACCGGTTCGATCGCAGTGATCTACGACAACGCGACCAAGTAAGACTGACGTGACTGACACTATTGACCCCACCCCCGTGGCTCGTCGGCGAAAACTCGCGCGGGTCACGGGGAGTGTGGGGCCGCTCGGAATCGGAGTGGCCACCCTGTGGCTCTCCGTCATCGTTCTGCTTCCGCTCGCCGCGTTGACCGCCACCGCGTTCGACGAGGGGATCTCCGGATTCTGGGACGCCGTCACCGCACCCGTCGCCTTGGCGTCGTTGCGCGTGACGTTGTTGGTCTCGGTGATCGTGGCATTGATCAACGTCGTGATGGGCACGATCATCGCGTGGGTGCTGGTCCGGGACGACTTCCCGGGCAAGCGCATCGTCAACTCGATGATCGATCTGCCGTTCGCGCTACCGACCATCGTGGCATCGATCGTGCTGCTGTCCCTCTACGGCCCGCAGTCACCGATCGACATCCATCTCAATGCAACTCAGCCCGGACTGATCGTGGCATTGGCCTTCGTGACCTTGCCGTTCGTCGTCCGTTCCGTGCAGCCGGTGCTGATGGAGGTCGACCGCGAAGTCGAGGAAGCCGCTGCGTCGTTGGGAGCTTCCAACTGGACGATCTTTCGCTCGGTTGTTCTCCCGACGTTGGCGCCTGCCGTCATCTCCGGTGCGGGCCTCGCGTTCGCCAGAGCGATCGGTGAATACGGCTCGGTCGTTCTGATCGGCGGCAACATCCCACGCGTGACACAGATGACGTCGCAGTACATTCAGCAGCAGATCGAGATCGATCGTCCGACCAACGCCGCTGCCGTCTCGGTAGCGTTGCTGGCCATCGCATTCGTGACGCTGTTCGTCCTGCGAATCTTCGCCTCGCGGGGACAGCGACGTGAGGAGAGTTCCCGATGAACGTGTCCAGAGGATCGAAGATCGGTCTGCGGACCATCGCTCTCGTCTACCTGTTCGTGTTGCTGGTCGTGCCGATCGGTGTGATCCTGACGCGAACGTTCGAGAACGGAATCGGCCCGTTTCTCGAATCGATCACGACACCGGCAGCGATTTCCGCGCTGAATCTTTCGCTGATCATCGTGGCGATCGTGGTTCCGATCAACGTGGTGTTCGGTGTCGTCACGGCTCTGGCACTCGTGCGTGGGCGTTTCCCGGGCCGCGGAGTTCTGCAGTCGGTGGTCGACCTGCCCTTCGCGGTCTCGCCCGTCGTCGTCGGTGTGTCGTTGATTCTCCTGTGGGGTGCCAACGGTTGGTTCGGCGGCATCGAATCGTTGGGGTTCAAAGTCATCTTCGGGTTGCCAGGCATGGTGATCGCGACGATTTTCGTGACGCTGCCCTTCGTCGTCCGGGAAGTCGAACCCGTACTTCACGAGATCGGCGACGAGCAGGAACAAGCAGCCGCGACGCTCGGTGCCTCGGGCTGGCAGACGTTCTGGCGGATCACATTGCCCGCGATCCGTTGGGGCCTGACGTACGGAATCGTGTTGACGGTGGCGCGTTCGCTCGGTGAATTCGGCGCAGTCATCATGGTCTCTTCCGGCTTCCCGGGGGTATCCCAGACACTGACATTGCTGGTGCACTCGCGATACATCGACGACCACAACACCTTTGGTGCGTATTCGGCGGCAACGCTGCTGATGGGCATCGCCATCATTGTCCTGTTGCTGATGACGCTGCTGGACCGTAAGAGGAGCACCACATGATCACAGTGACCGGGGCCCGCAAGAACTACGGTGATTTCGCGGCGCTCGACGACGTGACGGTCAACATTCCCTCGGGTTCGTTGACGGCATTGCTCGGGCCCAGTGGCTCGGGAAAGTCGACGTTGCTGCGTTCGATCGCAGGGCTCGAAGAACTCGATTCGGGAACCATCACCATCGCAGGCAAGGACGTCACCGGCGTCTCGCCGCAGAAGCGTGACATCGGTTTCGTGTTCCAGCACTACGCGGCGTTCAAGCACATGACCGTGCGGGACAACGTGGCGTTCGGGCTCAAGATCCGCAAGCGCCCGAAGCCGGAGATCGAGAAGAAGGTCAACGAACTACTGGGGATCGTCGGTCTCGACGGGTTTCAGCATCGGTACCCCGCGCAGCTCTCCGGCGGTCAGCGTCAGCGCATGGCGTTGGCGCGCGCTCTGGCTGTGGATCCACAGGTGCTCCTGCTCGACGAGCCCTTCGGCGCGCTCGACGCGAAGGTGCGTGCCGACCTGCGCACGTGGTTGCGTCGCCTGCACGACGAGGTGCACGTCACCACCGTCCTGGTCACCCACGACCAGGAAGAGGCTCTCGACGTCGCCGACCGCATCGCGGTGCTGAACAAGGGGCGGATCGAGCAGATCGGTGAACCTGCCGACCTGTACGACCGCCCGTCCAACGACTTCGTGATGTCCTTCCTCGGATCCGTCGCGAAGCTCAACGGGCAGTTGGTCCGTCCGCACGACATCCGCCTCGGCCGCGATCCGAGCATGGCTCTCGCGCAGGAATCCGGAACGGCCGAGTCGCTCGGCGTCACACGCGCAACAGTCGAGCGCGTCGTGTACCTCGGCTTCGAGGTTCGAGTGGACCTGCGCAACGAGGCAACCGGCGAGCTCTTCTCGGCTCAGGTCACGCGCGGTGACAGTGCAGCGCTGCACCTCGAGGCGGGGGAGACGGTGTACGCGCGTGCTACCCGGGTGCCGGATCTGCCGGAGACCCCGGTGTCGACGCCGGTGCAGGAGCCAGTCACGGTGAGCGTGGTCGGCCAGGTGTGACCCGCTCGCCCTGTTTGACCTGTTGTACCCCCACTCCTGTTTGAGCGAACGGCACTTTCGGACTCCTGATGGCGCCGAAAGTGCCGTTCGCTCAGAGTTGGGGGCCGGGCAACAGCGAGACGAGTTCAGCCCTCTCGGCAGACGAGGACCGGGCATTGGGCGTGGTGGATGAGGCTCTGACTGGTCGATCCGACTATCGACGCCATGAACGGGCTGCGGCCGTGGCTACCGACGACTACGAGTTGCGCTTCCGCCGAGTGCTCGAGCAGTGCCTTCATCGGTCCGCTGCGCTGGACACTGCGGGTGACTTCGACATCGGGGTACTTCTCCGTCCAGCCGGCGAGGCACTCGGACAGCAGTGCATGCTCATGCTGTTCGTACGGACCCCAGTCGACGAAGCGCCTGGCTTCGGAGTACCCACCCAGCGAGGCGTGCTCGTTCCACGTGTGGACCGCAACCAAAGGTGCGCCGAGGAACGCGGCAAATTCGAAGGCATGCGCGACGGCGAGTTCGCTGAGCTTGCTCCCGTCGACGCCGACGACGATGGGCCTGGTATCGGCCATCGCGTGATCACCCGTACCTCGGAATACGGCCACGGGACAGTGCGCACGGTTGACCACCCGAATGGTGTCGGATCCGAGAAACACGGACTGCATTTCGCTGGTGCCGGCCTGACCCAGTGCAACGATGCGAGCCGACTTCGAGAGTTCGACGAGTGTGGTTGCGGGAGTACCAGTCACGAGGCCACGTTCGACGGTGACGTCGGTGTGATCATCGCGGATGGCGTCCTCGGCCTCGTCGAGCAGTTTTGCACCCTCGACGCGAAGGTGGTGGTCGAACATCTCTTCGTCGGTGACGTTGGTACCGCCACTGGACTCGGGTTGTCCTGGCAGCACGTGGGTCAGGCGAAGTGGTTCGTCGAATCTCTTTGCAGCCGATGCTGCCCACCTCGCGGCGTTGACCGCGCTTGCCGAGCCGTCGATACCGGCCACGATTCCGTGTCGAACAGATGCACTGGTCATGGAAGTCTCCTCGCGTCGCCTCCTTACCAGTGTGTCCCTGCTCACCCCCGGTTCGCTACAAACCGGTCAGCTCCCGTGGTGCGAGAACGTCGGTGGGCACTGCTGCGCGAGATCGACGCGGGCGCAACGACAACAGAGCGGTGATGAATCCGTTACCGGGCAGTGTCAGTTCCACGTTCTTCAACACGGTTCGGCGCATCAACGCGAGCAGGGCTGCGACGCCGGTGACGGCCATCCACATCGGCAGTGGGTACAGCGTCAGGCGTTCACCAAGGCCGAAGGTGAGGGTTCGTCCGAGAAGCAGTACGGCGCCGACGATTCCGGTAGCCGCGCACAGCCCTGACCACACTGCGATCCATTTGCTGTGCTTCCAGAATTGAATTGCCATGAGTACGAGAACGGCATGACGTGCGACGAAGCCGGGAAGTACGGCGGTCCAATGAACGAAGGTCCCGTCGTTGGCCGGGAAGAGGCCGGTGGCTGCGGTGCTCAATGCAACGACGACGGCCAGACCGAGAATCCACTTTTTTGCACGACCGTCCGGAATGTACTTGTGCAGCAAGGCCGCACCGAGGATGGTGAGCGCACCGAGGATCATGAAGGCCGCGTTCATGACGTCGTGCATCGGCGAACACGAATCCACGCTGCACGTCGTCACACCGAGCGAACTGATGGAGTCGCGCGCGAAGCTGTAGGGCGTCTTCCATGCTCCGGCTGTGAAGATTTCGACAAGCAGGTAGAGCACCGACAGGACCCATGCGATGCCAGCTGTGCCGAGGCGAAGATTGTGAGTGATGGTGTTCCCTCTCGCGGCGCTCTGAGGGGATTGCACCCAAAGATCTGTTTCGCAGGCGAAGGAGGTACCTTCGCGAGCTGGACAGATCCAACACTACGGTAACAATCTGATAACGGCCTGTGAAACCGGATCAGGCGGAGCGGACCAGACGGTCGGGTAGTGCATCAGCGACTTGTCGGTAACGGTCGATCATCGTTTCGATCAGTAGAGAGTGCCCACCGATCGTGTCGGCGAAACGCGCGCGCGGACATGCAGTTGCTGCGGCAGCGCTGAGTCGATCGGTCAGTAGGCCGGGAGCCAAGAACCACGGCGCGACGACAACACGTTCGGCGCCGTCCTGCTCGAGTGCGGAGATCGCCTGGGTAACTGTCGGTTCCGCGGATGTCGCGAAACAGATTCGAACGCCCGACCAGTTGGTTCCGCCGAGGAGAGTGGACGCCAATTCTGCGGTCGCGGCATTGGCGCGCGCGTCGGACGAGCCGACTGCCGCAAGAGCGACACCGACCGACGGATCGTCCGGCCGGGCACCCACTTCGAGAATTCGCTCGCGTACTGCCTCGATCAGCCGAGCATCGCGACCCAGCACGTCTGCTTGGAACACGGTCAACTGGGGGTGGCGTGTCGCGGCAGCGGCCAAGAGTCCGGGCAGATCTACCCGGGCGTGGAAGGCATTGCCCAGCAGCATCGGAACAACAACGGCGTGAGTGTGGCCGTCGTGTGCAACTCCGTCCAGGACCTGATCGATGGACGGTGCATTGAGGTCGAGGAACGCCAGCCGGACATCGAGGTCTGGCCGGACTTCACGAAGAGCTGCCACAGCAGCCGCGATCACCCGAGCAGAACGGGGGTCACGGCTGCCGTGCGCAACAGCGATGAGCGGAACCATCGACTTAGACGCGCTCGCCCAATTCGACAGCGGAAATGACGTCGCCCACCAGGCCGGCTGCGAGAGTGTTTCCACCAGCGGGATCGATCAGCAGGAAGCTGCCGGTGTGGCGGTTGACGGCGTAGTCGTCAGCCACGATCGGCTCGGCCACCCGGATCGAGATCTTGCCGATCTCGTTGAGCTCGAGAGTGTCCGGGCCCTGATCCGTGGTGAGGTCCTGCTCGTTGAAGCGTTCCACCAAGCTGCCCACGATGGCCTGCGTCGTTCGCGTGCCGTGCTTGAGCAGCAGACGTGCACCGGGGCGCAGCGACTTCTCGGCCAGCCAGCAGACAGTGGCGTCGAATTCGCCGATCGGCTCGGGTGCGTCGGACGGCGATGCGATGGTGTCGCCGCGAGAGACGTCGACGTCGTCGGCCAGGATCAGCGTGACGCTGCGTCCGGCGTGGGCGACGTCCAGTTCGCCGTCGGCCGTGTCGATACGTGTGACGGTGGTGCGCGTACCCGAGGGCAGGATCACCACTTCGTCGCCGGGCACGACGGAACCGGCAGCGACCTGACCGGCGTAGCCGCGGTAGTCAAGGAACTCTGCGGTGCGGGGGCGGATCACGTACTGCACCGGGAAACGCAGACCGACGCGATGTGGCTCGGCGTCGACCGGAATCGACTCGAGGTGCTCGATCAGCGTGGGGCCGGTGTAGTACGGGGTCTTGTCGGAGCGGATGGCGACGTTGTCACCGTGCAGTGCCGACACCGGGATCTCGACGACGTCTTCGCTTGCCCAGCCCAGTGAGCTGGTGAGTTCGTTGAACTCGGCGGAGATCGAGGTGAAGACCTCTTCGGGGTTCTCGACGAGGTCGATCTTGTTCACGGCGAGAACGAGCTTCGGGACACCGAGCAACGCGAGAACCGCTGCGTGCCTGCGAGTCTGCGCGATGACGCCCTTGCGAGCATCGACCAGCAGGATCACGAGCTGAGCCGTCGAGGCACCGGAGACCGTGTTGCGGGTGTACTGCACGTGGCCCGGTGTATCGGCGAGCACGAAGGTGCGCTTGGGGGTCGCGAAGTAGCGGTACGCCACGTCGATGGTGATGCCCTGCTCACGCTCGGCGCGCAGTCCGTCCACCAGGAGCGACAGGTCAGGGGTGTCGAGACCGCGGTCCACCGACGCACGGGTCACGGCGTCGATCTGGTCGGCGAGAACGGATTTCGTGTCGTACAACAGGCGGCCCACGAGTGTGGACTTTCCGTCGTCGACGCTGCCGGCAGTTGCCAGTCTGAGCAGATCGCTCATCAGAAGTAGCCCTCTCGCTTGCGGTCTTCCATGGCCGCTTCGGAAACTCGGTCGTCGCCACGGGTCGCGCCGCGCTCGGTCAAACGTGATGCCGCAACCTCGGCGAGGATCGCTTCGTTGTCGGCCGCATCGGAGAGAACAGCACCGGTGGTCGAACCGTCGCCGACGGTGCGGTATCGCACCGAAAGGGTCTGCAGCTCTTCGCCGTCAGCCGGCCCACCCCAGACTCCGGGGGTCATCCACATGCCGTCGCGCTGGTACACCGGACGCTGGTGGGCGTAGTAGATGCTGGCGAGTTCGACGTTGTCGCGAGCGATGTAACGCCAGATGTCCAGTTCGGGTGAAGTTGCTGAGCGGGAAGACGCGCACCTGCTCGCCGGGGGAGTGGCGACCGTTGTAGAGGTTCCACAGCTCCGGGCGCTGCTTCTTGGGATCCCACTGGCCGAAAGCGTTGCGCAGTGAGAAGATCCGCTCCTTGGCACGTGCCCGCTCCTCGTCGCGGCGAGCGCCACCGAAGACGGCGTCGAAGCGATTCTCCGAGATCGCGTCCAGCAACGGCACGGTCTGCAGAGGATTGCGGATACCGTCGGGACGCTCGGTGAGGCGGCCGTCCGCGATGTACTCCTCGACGCTGGCCACGTGCAGGCGCAGGTTGTACTTGGCCACCACGTGGTCGCGGAAGTCGAGGACTTCCTGCAGGTTGTGGCCGGTGTCGACATGCAGCAGGGTGAACGGCAACGGCGCAGGCCAGAAGGCCTTGATCGCCAGGTGCAGCAGCACGGTGGAGTCCTTACCGCCCGAGAAGAGAATGACCGGGCGTTCGAATTCGCCGGCCACCTCTCGGAAGATGTGGATCGCTTCGGACTCGAGGGCGTCGAGAGTATCGAACTGTGTGCCGTCGAGCTGAGGCCGTGAAGGTGTCAAGTCAACTGTCATGATGCGTGCAACCCGCATTCTGTCTTGGAGGCACCGGCCCAACGACCGCTACGCGGATCGCTGCCGGGGGCTGGCTTGCTGGTGCAGGGTGCGCAGCCGATGGACGGATATCCCTCGTCGACAAGGGGATTGACGAGGATGGAATTGGTGTCGATGTAGTTCTGCATCTCCTCGTCCGACCAGGGAGCGATCGGGTTGATCTTCACGAGTCCGAAGGCTTCGTCGAAGGAGATCAGGGGAGCGTTGGCGCGGGTGGGCGCTTCGACGCGGCGGATGCCGGTCACCCACGCGCTGTAGCCGGACAGTGTCTGCTTGAGCGGCGCGACTTTGCGTAGTGCGCAGCAGCGGTTGGGATCACGGGCGAACAGATCCTTGCCCTCGGCGACATCCTGCTCGGCGACGCTTGCCAGCGCACGAGCGTTGATGACGTTGACGCCGTACACCTGCTCGACCGCGTCACGCGTGCCGATGGTTTCGGGGAAGTGGTAGCCGGTGTCGAGGAAGAGTACGTCGACGCCCGGATGAACTTGTGCGGCAAGGTGAACCAGCACTCCATCCTGCATGTTCGACGCCACGATGTACGAGTCGCCGAACGTGTCCTCGGTCCACTGCAACAGTTCCTGCGCGGTGGCTCCGTCGAGTTCTACTGCACCGCGCTCGGCGATGGCCCGAAGCTCGTCGGCAGTTGCTCGCGAAATGTCCACTGTCATCGCAAATCTCCTTCGTCTGCGCGCACTGCCCATTCGGCGAACCGTTCACCTTCGTTGCGGTTCTTGACGAACTGACGTACGACGCGGTCGATGTAGTCACCCATCTCGACGCTGGTGACCTTGTGCTGGCGCAGCTTGCGTCCGAAGGCGCTGTCGAATCCGAGGCTGCCTCCCAGGTGAACCTGGAAACCCTCGACTTGATTCCCCTCACCGTCGTCGACGAGCTGGCCCTTGAAGCCGATGTCGGCGATCTGCGAGCGAGCGCAGGAGTTGGGGCAACCGTTGATGTTGATGGTGATCGGCACGTCGAGCTGGCTGTTGATGTCGGCGAGACGCTGCTCGAGTTCGGGCACGAGCACCTGCGAACGCTTGCGGGTCTCGGCGAACGAGAGCTTGCAGAACTCGATGCCGGAGCAGGCCATCAGGTTCTTGCGCCAGTGTGACGGTCGGGCGGGAAGGCCCAGCGCGTCGAGATCGGCGATGAGCGGCTCGAGCGTCTCGTCGGCGACGTCGAGGATGATCAGCTTCTGGTACGGAGTGAAGCGGATCCGGTCGCTGCCGGCCTTCTCGGCGGCGTCGGCGACCTGAGCCAGGATGTCTCCCGAGACGCGGCCGGCGATCGGAGCGAAACCGACTGCGTTGTGGCCGTTGCGGGTCTTCTGGATACCGACGTGATCGATCGGGCGCTTGGGCTTCTCGGGCGCGGGGCCGTCGATGAGCGGACGCTTCAGGTACTCGGTCTCGAGAACCTCGCGGAACTTCTCGATACCCCAGTCCTTGACGAGGAACTTGAGCCTGGCCTTCGCGCGCAGACGGCGGTAGCCGTAGTCACGGAAGATCGAGACGACGCCCTCCCAGACATCGGGGACCTCGTCGAGCGGAATCCAGGCGCCGACGCGCTGCGCCAGCATCGGGTTGGTGGACAGTCCGCCGCCGACCCAGAGGTCGAGGCCCGGGCCGTGCTCGGGGTGGTTCACGCCGATGAAGGCGATGTCGTTGATCTCGTGAACAACATCCTGCTGACCGGAGATAGCGGTCTTGAACTTGCGCGGCAGGTTGGAGTACTTGGGGTCGCCGATGTAGCGGCGCACGATCTCGTCGATCGCCGGGGTGGGATCGAGGACCTCGTCGAGCGATTCGCCGGCCAGGGGAGAACCGAGGACGACGCGAGGGCAGTCACCGCACGCTTCGGTGGTCTTGAGCCCGACGGCTTCGAGGCGCTTCCAGATCTCCGGGACGTTCTCGACTTCGATCCAGTGGAACTGAACGTTCTCACGATCCGACAGGTCGGCGGTGTTCCGGCCGAATTCCTTCGAGATACCGGCGATGGTGCGCAGCTGCTCGACGTTCAGAGCGCCGGCGTCGCAACGCACGCGCATCATGAAGTACTTGGCCTCGAGCAGGTCGATGTTCTCGTCGCCGGTGAAGGTGCCGTCGTAGCCTTCTTCGCGCTGGGTGTAGAGACCCCACCAGCGGAAGCGGCCGCGAAGGTCGCCCTTGTCGATGCTGTCGAAGCCCTGCTTGGAGTAGATGTTCTCGATGCGGGCCCGAACGTTGAGCGGGTTGTCGTCCTTCTTGGCCTGCTCGTTGGCGTTGAGAGGCTCGCGGTAACCGAGGGCCCACTGACCTTCGGCGCGACGCTTGGCGGGACGCGCAGCGCGTGCAGGCCGGGCTTCGGCAGCTGCCGAATCGGCGGGTGTGGCGGCGTCGGTGGTCGACGTCATCGATGAACTCCTGGATCTGGGCGGTTGATCGGCACGCGGCACGCACTATCGATGAACTGTGGCGGTGTCTGATCGGGACGCACCGGTCCGTGTCGGAAATCGAGGGGGCTGTCCTCGGTCTCGGAAAGCTCGCGGCCGGCAGGTGTGCTCACGAAAACGAACAGCTGGAGAAGCTGCGTCCCTGAAAAGGCATTTCTCTGCAGAGAGTATTTCGGTGAAGCAGATGGAGATGAGCGGGAAAGGCTGGAAGATCAGTGAAAGATCAACAGCTACACAGGTGCAGACACGACGAGCTGCACACACGCTTGAAGTCGACATGGCGACGCGCCACAAGTCGCACTCCGAGTCCGGTCATGCGGACCATTGTGCCACGTCAACTCGATAATTCCGACTCGGGTGCGTATTTCCACGAAAAACGGGGGAAATATCGAGTTCAAGCCGTACGCCGACCTGCATCGCAGGCTGAATAGGTGTGCGTTCCGGATGCTGGGACACTGGAGGCGTGAATGCCACCAGCACGACTCCCACTCGACAGAGCGAGGCGACGCCCTTCGCCTTGCCCGCGCGATCGCTCGAGGGTGTCGGGAAACGGCCGTTCGGGATCTACATCCACGTCCCGTTCTGTGCCACCAGGTGTGGGTACTGCGATTTCAACACCTACACGGCCGGAGAGCTCGGAACTTCCGCCTCGCCGCAATCGTGGTTGGAAGGTCTGCGGCGCGAACTCGATCTCGCGGCCGAGATGACGGGCGCCCCGGCGGCGGAGACCGTGTTCGTGGGCGGTGGAACGCCGTCGCTGCTCGGTGGTGACGGATTGTCCGACGTGCTGTCGGCGGTGCGGAGCAGCTTCGGCCTGGCGTCCGGCGCCGAAGTGACCACGGAATCGAACCCCGAATCGACGTCGCCGGAGTTCTTCGGTGCTCTCCGCAGCGCTGGATTCACCCGGATTTCCCTCGGCATGCAGTCGGCCGCCCAGCACGTTCTGAAGATCCTCGACCGCACGCACACCCCCGGTCGCGCCGTCGCTGCCGCGAAAGAGGCTCGCGCAGCTGGTTTTTCGCACGTGAATCTCGATTTGATCTATGGAACCCCGGGGGAGCGCGATCAAGACCTGGACGCCTCACTCGATGCGGTCCTTTCCGCCGATGTCGATCACGTCTCGGCCTACGCGTTGATCGTCGAGGACGGCACCGCCATGGCTCGCAAGGTCAGGCGCGGCGAGCTGCCCGCCCCGGACGACGACGTGCTGGCCTCGCGGTACGAACGAATCGATTCACGCCTGTCCGAGGCAGGCTTGCGGTGGTACGAGGTCTCCAACTGGGCAAAGGCGGAAACCGCGGACTCCGGTGACACCCGGTGTCGTCACAACCTCGGCTACTGGGACGGCGGTGACTGGTGGGGTGCCGGTCCGGGCGCGCACAGCCACGTCGGCGGAGTGCGGTGGTGGAACGTCAAGCACCCGGCGCGGTACGCGGAACAGTTGGCGCTCGGCGAACTTCCCGTCGGCGGCAGCGAAGAACTGACCGCCGAGGACGAACACATGGAGCGAGTCATGCTGACCGCACGGTTGCGTACGGGACTTCCGTTGTCGGAACTGTCTGCATCCGAACGTCTTTCGGCCGAACAGGTGGTAGTCGACGGGTTGGCCGTGATCGAGAACGATCACGTGGTTCTCACCGACCGTGGTCGCCTGCTCGCCGATGCGGTGATTCGCACGATCCTGACCTGACGCGCAACCATCCTTCGCCGCGTAATGTGGCCGTGGTGGCCATCATTCATCGTGCGCAGCTGAATCCGTCCAAGAACGACCTGCTCCGAGCGTGGGTGCCCAAGCAGCCGTGGCTCGGGTCGGTCGACTGTTCGACGCTCGAACGCGTCGACGCCTATCGTTTCGACGACCCGGACGGCGAGGTCGGAATCGAGACGCACCTGATGCGCTCTGCCGACGGTCGAATTCTTCAGGTCCCGCTCACTTATCGTGGTGCTCCGCTGGACGGGGCGGAGACCGCACTGATCGCAACCATGGATCATTCGGTACTCGGCGAACGGTGGGTGTACGACGCATGCTGTGATCCGGTCTACGTCAGCGCGGTGGCGACCGCGATTCTGACGGGTGGGGCCGGAGTCGAACTGGTCTTCGCGGACACCGCCGATCGCATCCCCGTGACGGCTCACGTAGTAGGCAGCGGTACGGCCGGCGCTTCCGTACCGGCAGTGGAATCCGTGACCTGCTCGACAGTCGGCACCGACACGATCATCCGCGCGGGAAGCCTGGAACTGACTGTGGCGAGAGTGATCGACGCAGATCGAGTCTCGGACTCGGAGACGCTCACCGGAACCTGGCCGGGGCAAACGACACCTGCGTTGCTCGTGACTATCGCCTGAGCGTCAGCGGACTCCCTCGATGACACCGGGCATCGCGTCGAAGTCGAAGACACGCGCGTGCAGCACGACGCGGTTTCGCAGGGCCGAACGAACCGCTCGGTGCAGACCGTCCTCGAGGTAGAGAGTGCCGCGCCACTGCACTGCGTGCGGGAACAGATCGCCGTAGAAGGTCGAGTCCTCCGACAGCAGGCGATCGAGTTCGAGGACCTTCGTGGTGGTCACGATCTCGTCGAGTCGAACCTGACGTGGAGGGAACTTCGACCAGTCGCGTAGAGACAGTCCGTGATCGGGATACGGTTTGCCGTCCATCACGCCTTTGAAGATCATGTGCCGCCTTGTCCATGGTTGTGCGATCGACCTTTCGCCGATCTCACTCCACAGTAAGGGCAACAGCCGTCTCTGGCGCTCGGGCGATTAGACTGCCAGTGGAAACCGATGTGTAAATGTCGGTGTTCGTTCTTTTCAGGAAACGGAGGTGGCAACGATGTCGAGTACCGACGACAGGCGTTTCGAGGTCTTACGTGCAATCGTGGCCGATTACGTCTCCACCCAGGACCCGGTGGGATCCAAGGCACTGGTCGAGCGTCACAACCTCGGAGTGTCGAGCGCCACTGTGCGCAACGACATGGCATTCCTCGAGGCCGAGGGCTACATCGCCCAACCGCACACCAGTTCCGGCCGCGTCCCCACCGACAAGGGATACCGCGAATTCGTCGATCGCATCGCCGACGTCAAGCCCATGTCCGGGCCCGAGCGTCGAGCGATCCTCGAGTTCTTGGAGTCGGGTGTCGATCTCGACGACGTTCTGCGTCGTGGTGTGCGACTGCTCGCGCAACTGACCCGTCAGGTCGCGGTTGTCCAGTACCCGTCGCTGTCCGCGTCGTCGGTTCGCCACCTCGAGGTGGTCGCGTTGACGCCGGCGCGCCTGCTTCTCGTTCTCATCACCGATTCCGGCCGCGTCGATCAGCGAATCGTCGAACTCGGAGACGTCCTCGAAGACGAAGACCTTTCCCGGTTGCGCACGCTTCTCGGCGGAGCACTGGAAGGCAAGCGCCTGGCCGCCGCGTCGATTGCCGTGGCGGAACTGGCCGACGAGTCGCCGGCCGACCTTCGCGACGCCGTGATCCGCTCGGCAACGGTGCTGGTCGAGACCCTGGTCGAACATCCGGAAGATCGTCTCGTTCTGGGCGGAACCTCGAATCTCACGCGCAATGCCGCCGATTTCTCCGGTCTGGCCGGCTTCCCCGGTTCGCTGCGCGCAGTGCTCGAAGCACTGGAAGAGCAGGTAGTGGTCCTCAAACTGCTCGCTGCGACGCAGAACTCCGGCACGGTCACCGTTCAGATCGGTGAAGAGACGCAGGTCGAACAGATGCGCGGAACCTCCGTGATTTCGACTGGCTACGGCGCGGCCGGTACCGTTTTCGGTGGTGTCGGTGTGCTCGGACCCACTCGGATGGACTATCCGGGAACAATTGCATCGGTTGCCGCCGTTGCCAGATACATCGGCGAAGTTCTCTCCGAGCGATGACGGACGTCGACATTCGTCGGCACGCCTCCTCGCGAGGACTGAGGAAAACCTAGAAGTAAGAGAAGGACGAGAGACTCAACGTGGCACGGGATTACTACGGATTGCTCGGCGTCGACAAGAACGCGACAGACCAGGAGCTCAAGCGCGCTTACCGCAAGCTGGCACGCGAACTGCACCCGGACGTCAACCCTGACGAGGCGGCGCAGGCCAAGTTCAAGGAGATCTCGACGGCCTACGAGGTCCTGACCGACCCGGAGAAGCGTCGCATCGTCGATCTCGGCGGAGACCCGCTCGAGTCCGGTGGTGGCGGCGGTGGTGGCTTCGGCGGCGGATTCGGTGGCGGCGGCCTCGGCGACGTCTTCGAAGCATTCTTCGGCGGCGGTGGCGGCGCAGGTCGTGGGCCGCGCGGTCGCGTTCAGCCCGGAGCCGACTCGTTGCTTCGCACCAAGCTGACCCTCGCAGAATGTGCGACGGGAGTCAGCAAGCACGTGACCGTCGAGACGGCCATTCTGTGCGACAGCTGCACCGGAGCCGGAACCAACGGCGACTCCAAGCCTGTCCGCTGTGAGACCTGCAACGGTGCCGGCGAAGTTCAATCCATCCAGCGCTCGTTCCTCGGTCAGGTCATGACCTCGCGTCCCTGCCCGACGTGCCGCGGTGCCGGTGAGACCATCCCGGATCCCTGCCACAAGTGTGGCGGCGACGGCCGAGTTCGGGCCAAGCGTGACA
Organism: Rhodococcus sp. OAS809; assembly: GCF_040546695.1. Taxonomy (NCBI): domain Bacteria; kingdom Bacillati; phylum Actinomycetota; class Actinomycetes; order Mycobacteriales; family Nocardiaceae; genus Rhodococcus; species Rhodococcus sp. OAS809. Next base: position 210,174 of record NZ_JBEPOI010000002.1, read on the forward strand.
TCACCGTGAAGGTTCCCGCGGGCGTCGCCGGTGGCATGCGCATCCGTTTGACCGCGCAGGGTGAAGTGGGCCCGGGCGGCGGACACCCCGGCGACCTCTACGTCGAGATCGTCGAGCAGCAGCACGATGTCTTCGTTCGAGACGGTGAAGACCTGCACTGCACGATCCGCGTTCCGATGGTCGACGCAGCGCTCGGTACGACTGTCACCGTCGACACCATCATCGACGGCCCCAAGGAAATCACCATCGAGCCAGGCACCCAGCCCGGACACGTTGCTGTTCTTCGCGGTCATGGCATGCCGAAACTGCGGTCGGGAGTGCGCGGCGACGTGCACGCTCACCTCGAGGTGGTCATCCCGAGCCGTCTCGATCACAAGCAGTCCAAGCTGCTCAAGGAATTCAAGCTGCTCCGCGATCGCGACGAGGCCGAGGTTGTCTCGACGGCCTCGCAGAACAGCGGTGGATTGTTCTCGCGTCTTCGCGAAGCATTCAGCGGCCGCTGACGGTGGCCGCAACGGTCTTCTTTCTCGACCCGGTTCCCGGCGTCGGTGAAATCGCAGTTCTGGACGGACAGGAGGGTCGCCACGCGGCCACTGTCCGCCGGATCGGCGTCGGCGAGCGATTGGTGTTGGCCGACGGCCGTGGCCGGGTAGCCGACGCCGAGGTGACGAGCGTCGGCAAGGACCGCCTGGAACTGTTGGTCAGTGACGTTCAGGTTCTCGAGCAGCCCAAGCCGTTGGTGACCCTCGTTCAGGCACTTCCCAAGGCCGAGCGTTCCGAGTTGGCCGTCGAACTGGCGACCGAGGCGGGGATCGACGCGGTGATCCCGTGGCATTCCTTGCGTTGTGTCGCCAAGTGGGAGGGCCCCAAGCTCGCCAAGGGCGTCGCACGCTGGCGAAGTGCGGCAGTGTCTGCGGCAAAGCAGTCCAGACGCGCGTTCGTCCCGGAAATTGCGGAACTGCACAAGACGCCGGCGGTGATCGCGTTGGTTCGTGACGCCGTTGCCCGCGGCGCTGTGGTTGCGGTGCTTCACGAATCGGCGACGACGCCGTTGGCCGGTTTGCCGCTGGCGAGCGCGGACGAGGTATTTCTGGTTGTCGGTCCCGAAGGTGGGCTGGACGATTCGGAGATCAACGCGTTGTCGGAGGCCGGGGCCACTCCGGTGCTTCTCGGCCCGACGGTCCTGCGCACGTCGACCGCCGGGGCTGTTGCTCTGGGCGCGATCGGAGTGCTGACCGATCGCTGGGGACCACGGCCACTGCACTGATCTTGTTGTGATCCCGAGCTGAATCGGATCCGGCGCTCAGCGAAGTGTCAGATTTGCGCACTATCGTAAGGACGTCGGGGGTCGCCTTCGGCGTGAGTTGGTTCGGGGATTTCAGGAGGCCAGATGTTGTCACGTGCGCATATGCGAATCGTTGGAGCGGTGTGTGCCGCGGCGGCGTTGATGCTCGTCGCGGGGTGCACGGTCTCCACCGGAGACAACACGGGTTCCTCCAGCAGCGCCGTCGCCACTACCCCGACCAGCGAGGCGCTCGTCACCGTCACACCGGCGGACGGCGGAACTCCGGTGAGTCCACTCGACCCCATCGAGGTCCAGGTCGCGAAGGGAACACTGACGACCGTCGCGCTGACCAATCCCGAGGGTAAGGAAGTCGCCGGTATCACCACGCCGGACAAGACGTCCTGGAAACCGAGCGAACCACTCGGATACGGCAAGACTTACAAGCTGGTCGTCGACGTCGTCGACGCGAATGGTGTTGCCACGACCAAGAACACGACGCTGACCACCGTCGCGCCGAGTAACCAGACCCGGGCGTACATCAACACCACCGGTGGCGCCTCGATATCGGACGGTGGCACGTACGGTGTCGGCACCGTCGTCGCCGTTCATTTCGACGAGTTGATCGGTGACAAGGCCGCGGCCGAGAAGTCTCTGCTGGTCACAACCAATCCGCCCGTACAGGGATCGTGGTACTGGGTCGACGGTCAGAACGTTCACTGGCGACCGCAGAACTACTACGCACCAGGCACGACGGTCTCGGTGAATGCGAACATCTACGGCAAGCAGCTCGGCAACGGACTGTACGGCCAGCAGGACGACACCGTGTCCTTCAAAATCGGCGACTCCCACGTCTCGGTCGCCGACGACAACACCAAGATGGTGACCGTCTACGAAAACGGTCAGGTGATCAAGGAAATGCCGACCTCGATGGGAATGGGCGGCACCGAGACGATCGGCGGCACGACGCTCTCGTTCTGGACCCAGCCCGGCACGTACACCGTGATGGACAAGGCCAACCCCGTCATCATGGATTCGTCGACCTACGGTCTGCCGATCAACTCGCGCCTCGGCTACAAGGAATCCATCAACTGGGCCACCCGCATCAGCACCGACGGTATCTATCTTCACGAGTTGGAGAGCACCGTCTGGGCGCAGGGAAACACCGACACCTCGCACGGTTGCCTCAATCTCAGTGCGGCCAATGCCAAATGGTTCTTCGATTTCTCGCAGCCAGGAGATGTCGTCGAGATCAAGAACACCGGCGGCGCTCCGCTGGAGGTGTGGCAGAATGGCGACTGGACCCTTTCCTGGGCAGACTGGGCCGCAGGCAGCGCCCTCGCCTGAGATAGATTTCCTCGGTGCCTCGATTCAAGATTCCGTACGGCCGACACGAGCAGCAGTTCGGGCATCTCTACGTTCCCGACGGAGTCGCTGACGGCCCGATCCCGGTCGTCATGCAGATCCACGGCGGCTTCTGGAGCGGGCAGTACGGATTGACTCTGGGCACCGCATTTGCCGTCGAACTCGCGCGGCACGGCGTCGCGGTGTGGAACATCGAATACCGCCGTCTCGGGGCGGGCGGTGGTTGGCCGGAGATGTCCGCCGACGTGAAAACGGCGTACGACGAAATCCCCGGACTGGTTGCCGGGAAGTCCTCGGCCGAATTGGATCTGAATCAGATTCGCTTGCTCGGGCATTCGGCCGGAGGACATCTTGCAGTGTGGCTGGCGGGGGAGAAGGACACGTTTACCCGGCCTGAACGGGTCATCGCACAGGCGGCCGCACTCGATCTGGCGTCGGCAGGCGAGCGTGGACGACGGATCAGCTTCATCGAGGATCTGTTCGGCGTTCCGTTCGACGCGGACCCGGATCTGTATCGCAGTGCGTCGCCGCAGCATCGATTGCCGATCGGCGTCCCCGTTGTGTGCGTCACGGGTGCGGAGGACCTGCAGGTGCCGGCCAAGGTGAGCTCCCGGTACGCGAAAGCCGCGGAAGCGGCTGGTGATCCCGTGGCACTGCGTGTGATCGAGGGCGAAGGACACGACGCATTTCTCTCACCCTCGACCGAGTCGTGGCGGGTCTCCCGCGAGTTGGTTCTCGCCGAAGACCCGCTGGCTCCGAGCACGTCAGACTGACGCGGGGTCCACTTCCACAGGGGCCTTCTTGCCCGGCAGGATGAACGCCACGACAACTGCCCCCACGAACAGTGCAAGACCGCCCGCCCAACTGGCCGCCGAAATCGCGTCGGCGTAGGCACTGCCTGCGGCGTCGAGCAACGGCCCTGCCTGAGCTGCAGCCAACGGGTTGCCTGCCATCTCTTCGGCGACCAACGAAGCGCCGCCGACGGATTCGCCCGACACCTCCATCGCGTACGCGGCCTGTTGTGCAAGTTCGCCCGTCAACTGCGGAACCTGCATTCCATCGATGAATCCGGCAATCGAATCCTTGTAGCTCGCAGCGAGGATCGAGCCGAGGATCGCGATACCCAGCGAGCCGCCGAGTTCGATGGCGGTGTCGTTGAGGCCACCCGCAGCACCGAGATCGTCCTCGGAGAAGTTGTCCATGATGGCGTCGGTGGCCGGCGGTTCGCTGAGACCGATGCCCAGGCCGAGCAGGATCAGTGGGACTGCGAACATCCAGTAGCCCGAATCGCCGTCGACCTGCGTGAGAATCAGAACGCCGATCGCGGCGACCACCATGCCGCCGACGATGGACGCCCGGACGCCGATCAGCGGAGTGATCCGCCCACTGACAACGGCGCCGATCGAAACGGCAATTGCCAAGGGCAGCAAACGAACACCGGTTTCGAGTGCGCCGTAGCCGAGGATGAACTGGAACTGCTGTGAGATGAAGTAGATGGCGCCGAAGGCGGCCAGGAACAGCAGAAGTACGGCGAGCGTCGCGCCGCCGACCATGCGCTGGCCGAGCTTACGGACGTCGAGCAGTGGCTGCGGGTGACGCAGTTCCCAGACGACGAACGAGACGAGGCCGATCGCAGCGAGTACCGCGGCACCGATGGGTCCGCCGGTCCACCCGAAGTGGAATCCGTTGATGATCGAGTACACGAGCGAGCCGATGGTGACCACCGAGAGTGCGCCGCCGATCCAGTCGATCCGGCCCAGGTGCTCGGCCTTGCTCGGCGGCACCAGAATTACGGCGGCGACGGCAGCGACTGCGGCGATCGGGACGTTGATCAGGAAAGTGATGCTCCAGGAATGACTGTCGAGAATCCATCCGGCCAACAGCGGACCGAGTGCAATCGCGAGACCCGACGTCGCCGCCCACGCCGCGATGGCGCGTGATCGCTCCGCTTTGGGAAAGGTAGCGACCAGAAGCGAAAGCGTCGCGGGCATGATGATCGCGGCGCCGACGCCCATGATCATTCGTGCCGCGATGACGGCGTTGGTGGTGTCCGCGATGCTGCCGAAGACGGCGCCGCCGGCGAACACGGCGAGTCCGGCGAGAAGTGCGCCGCGGCGACTGTACTTGTCACCGATCACGCCGAACAGCAGCATCAATGCGGCGTAGGGGACGGTGTAGCCGTCGATGACCCATTGAAGTTGCGTGCTGGTGAGGCCGAGGTCTCTGGTCATGTCCGGCGCCGCGACGATCAGCGCGGTATTCGCCATCACGACGATCAGCAGACTCAGGCACAACACCCCGAGCGCGGCCCACCGCCGTGAGTACGGCTGGTCCATCTCCGAGACAGGTTTGCTCATGAGTGTCGTCATGACGCGACTCCGTTCCTGATGATCGAAGACACTCCTCGATCTATTTGCACACTGATGTGTAAGTTAATAACTTGCACACCGATGTGCAACTATGATTGACCTAGATCACAGTTGGGCAGTCGAAAGAGGTGGAACGCGCGTTGACGCATTCGGGCACAGTCGTTTCGGGAACTGCCGAATCGGGCGGACGGCAGCGTCGTAGTCAGGCCGCGGCCAATCGCAATCGCATCATCGAGGCGGCGATCACGGCGTTCGCTGCTGATCCGGATGCGAGCATGGACGACGTCGCAAAGGCCGCCGGTGTGGTCAGGCGAACCGTGTACGCGCATTTCGACAGCCGAGAGGCGCTGATCAACGGCATCGTGGACGAGGCGTCGACCGATCTCGTAGCTGCGCTGAGCCAAGCCGGCGAGCCGCCCGAGCGCCCGGATCTGGCGACTGCCGTACTGGCATTGCTGTCATGGCCGGTCGGTGATCGCTTCCGGATGCTGCTCAGCTTTGCTCGCAAAGAGTTGGGGGAGCAGCGGATTCTCGATCTGATGGAGCCCGCGCGCGCCGTGAGTATCAGCGTCGTCGAGCGCGGTCAGCTTGACGGAACCTTCTCGAAATACCTGCCGGCCGAGACTCTGGTAGCGATGACCGAGGCGATCACGATCACTTTGTTCGATCAGGCCAACAGTGGGCTCATCACGGACTCGGGCGAATCCTTTGCCGCCGTGTGCCTGGTCATCGCGGGTATCAGTCCGGACAGAAGCTCCGAGATCGTCGCCGAAGCGTCGGAGTGGATCCGCGAATCGCTGCCGTCCGGTCGCCGCGAGGATTAGGCCGGGACGATTAACAAGTGGGCCGTGTCCGACTCTGGCGCTAGACTTCGAAGTATCGAGGCTCACGAGTCGAGTGGGCTGATCGGACCAGAAAGCAGGCCATATTCACCACGTGAGTGAACACAGTGAACTCGACGGGAACCGTGTAACCACCATCACCGAGCGCGCTCTGCCCGCAGAGCGCACCGTCCGTTCGAGTATGGATCTGGCGCCGGAGACCGTGCGTCAAATCCTGGGGGCGACGGACGAGAATCTCACCGCGATCGAACGTGAGCTTCGTGCCGACATTCATGTACGTGGCGGAACCATCTCCTTATCGGGGACGGCTGCAGACGTGGCGCTGGCAGAACGTGTGTTCAGTGAATTGGCGTCGCTGGCCGGTCGGGGGCAGCCCATTGCCCCGGACGCTGTTCGACGAACCATCGGCATGCTCACCAACGAGGTCGGCGAGTCTCCGGCCGAGGTGCTCTCCCTCGACATTCTTTCGCGTCGGGGCAAGACGATTCGGCCGAAGACCCTCAACCAGAAACGCTACGTCGACGCCATCGACGAGAACACCATCGTGTTCGGAGTCGGCCCGGCCGGTACCGGCAAGACCTACCTCGCCATGGCCAAGGCCGTTCAGGCGTTGCAGGCCAAGCAGGTCTCTCGGATCATCTTGACCAGGCCGGCAGTCGAGGCCGGGGAGCGACTGGGCTTTCTGCCCGGCACGCTGCACGAGAAGATCGATCCGTATCTCCGCCCGCTGCACGACGCATTGCACGACATGATGGATCCCGAGGCGATTCCGAAGTTGATGCAGGCCGGAGTCATCGAGGTCGCTCCGCTCGCCTACATGCGTGGCCGGACGCTCAACGACGCCTTCATCATCTTGGACGAAGCGCAGAACACCACGGCCGAGCAGATGAAGATGTTCCTGACCCGCCTCGGGTTCGGTTCCAAGATCGTGGTCACCGGAGACGTGACCCAGGTCGATCTGCCGGGCGGGGCCCGTTCGGGTCTGCGCGCGGCATCCGAAATCCTCACCGGGATCGACGATATTCATTTCGCCACTCTCGACAGCAGCGACGTCGTACGTCATCGGCTGGTCTCTCACATCGTCGACGCTTACGAGCGTCACGAATCGGATCGGTCCGGCGAGTTGGCGGTCGGAAACCGGGCGCAGCGCCGCGCTGCACATGCTCATTCACCGCGACGGTAGGCTGAGCGACGCATCAACCCCTACTTTTCCCAGGAAAGAGCGTCGCACATGAGCATCGAGGTCTCGAACGAATCGGGCATGGACATCTCCGAACCGGAGTTGATCAGCGTTGCCCGTTTCGTGATCGCTCGGATGGATGTCCATCCGGCGGCCGAGCTGTCGATGGTTCTCGTCGACTCCGCGACGATGGCGGATCTGCACGTTCGCTGGATGGACCTGCCGGGCCCGACCGACGTCATGTCGTTCCCGATGGACGAACTCGAGCCTGGTGGCCGTCCCGATTCCCCCGAGCCGGGGCCGTCGATGCTCGGCGACATCGTGCTGTGTCCGTCTTTTGCCGCGGATCAGGCTGACAAGGCCGGGCATTCACTGGCTCACGAACTTGCCCTCCTGACCGTCCACGGTGTGTTGCACCTCCTCGGCTACGACCATGCGGAGCCGGAGGAGGAGAAGGAGATGTTCGGCTTGCAGAACAACCTCCTCGAAGAGTGGTACGAAGACCTTCGCCGTATCGACCGCGAAGCAGCACTGGCCGAACGCGATCAGAAGCTGCTCGGTAAGACCGGTTTCGTCGACGGAGTGGACCGATAACAGTTATCCGGGGGTTCTGTAGTGAGTAGCGCCATAGCGCTCTTTGTTCTGGCGATTGCTCTTGTCCCGGTCGGTGGTGTGTTCGCGGCCGTCGACTCGGCGCTCAACACCATTTCGTCGGCGCGGATCGACGAGATGGCAAAGGAAGAGCGAGCCGGCGCCGCGCGAGTGCAACGCATCCTGACCGATCGTCCGCGATACGTGAATCTGATGGTCCTGCTTCGCATTTTGTGCGAGATCACGGCCACCGTCGTACTCGTGGGCGGCCTGATCGACGTCCTCTCGCTGGGCTGGGCACTGACCGTCACCGCGGTGATCATGGTTCTCGTCTCGTACGTGGTCATCGGCGTCGGACCGAGAACGCTTGGGCGCCAACATGCGTACTCCATCGCGATGGCCGCGTCGCTGCCACTGCTGTGGATCGGGGTTCTGCTCGGGCCGATCAGTCGCGTCCTGATCCTCGTGGGTAACGCATTGACCCCGGGTAAGGGCTTCCGCAACGGCCCGTTCGCGTCGGAAATCGAGTTGCGTGAACTCGTGGACATGGCGCAGGAACGTGGCGTCGTGGCCGACGAAGAACGCCGAATGATCCAGTCCGTCTTCGAACTGGGAGACACGTCGGCGCGCGAGGTGATGGTGCCCCGCACCGACATGGTGTGGATCGAGAACGACAAGAATGCCGGGCAGGCAACGTCGTTGGCCGTCCGCAGTGGTCACTCGCGCCTGCCGGTCATCGGGGAGAACGTCGACGACGTGCTCGGTGTCGTCTACCTCAAGGATCTGGTCAAGCAGACCTACCACCTGCCCGACGGCGGCCGGAACGTCAACGTCTGCGACGTCATGCGGCCCGCCGTCTTCGTTCCCGACTCGAAGCCGCTCGACAGCTTGCTGGCCGAGATGCAGCGCGACCGCAACCACATGGCGATACTCGTCGACGAGTACGGCGGAATCGCCGGGCTCGTCACGATCGAGGACGTCATCGAAGAGATCGTCGGTGAGATCGCCGACGAGTACGACGAGGACGAGACGCCGCCCATCGAGGATCTCGGTGACGGAATGTTCCGCGTATCCGCGAGACTTCCCATCGAAGACCTCGGTGAATTGTTCGATCTCGAACTCGAACTCGACGAGGTGGAGACCGTCGGCGGGCTGATCGGATACGTACTCGGCCGAGTGCCACTTCCCGGTTCCGAAGTGGAGTACGACGGTTTGATCCTGCGCGGCGAGGGAACCAATACGGGCCGAGGCCGGGTACGCATCAGCACGGTGTTCGTGCAGCGCATCCCGCCGTCCGAAGACGAAGAGACAGAAGACACCGATGACTGAGCGAGAGTTCAGCGAGGAGCAGTTATGAGCAAGAACGAATTCCGGTCAGGCTTCGTGTGTTTCGTGGGTCGACCCAATACGGGCAAGTCCACGCTGACCAACGCGTTGGTCGGCAGCAAGATCGCGATCACGTCCTCGCGCCCGCAGACGACGCGCCACACGATTCGCGGCATCGTTCACCGCGAGCATGCGCAGCTGATCCTGGTGGACACCCCTGGACTGCACAAGCCCCGCACTTTGCTCGGGCAGCGCCTCAATGACCTGGTTCGCGACACGTACTCCGAGGTCGACGTCATCTGCCTGTGCATCCCGGCCGACGAGGCCATCGGGCCCGGAGACCGCTGGATCGTGCAGCAGGTCCGTCAGATGGCGCCCAAGACCAAGCTTGTCGGCATCGTGACCAAGATCGACAAGGTCAGCCGCGACGCCGTCGGAAAGCAGTTGCTCGCGCTGTCCACCCTGCTCGGCCCCGAATCCGAGGTCGTTCCGGTGTCCGCGAAGTCGGGTGAACAGGTCGAGATCCTGGTCGACGTCCTCGCCGGTCTGATGGACGAGGGCCCGGCCTTCTACCCGGACGGGGAACTGACGGACGAGCCCGAAGAGGTGCTCATGGCCGAACTGATCCGTGAGGCTGCGCTCGAGGGGCTCGGCGAAGAATTGCCGCACTCCCTGGCTGTGGTGATCGAGGAGGTCATCCCGCGCGAGGGACGCACCGAGAAGCAGGGCGAGATGCTCGACGTGCATGCCCTGCTCTACGTCGAGCGGCCCAGTCAGAAGGGCATCGTCATCGGTAAGGGCGGAGCGCGTCTGCGGGAAGTCGGTACCAGTGCGCGCCTGCAGATCGAGAAGCTGCTCGGTGTGCGGATCTTCCTGGAGCTGCACGTCAAGGTCGCCAAGGACTGGCAGCGCGACCCGAAGCAGCTCGGCCGGCTGGGCTTCTAGGGCCGGAGGACCCTGAGGATTGCCGCGCCGATGTCCTGCTCGTCGACGCCGGTGGCCAGGCGTCGGAGTTGGAGGCCGGTGATGACGGCGACGAGCGTCGATGCAATCGACTCCGGATCAGGTACACCGAGTGCCGTCAGAATCGTGACGGTCAAATCGTCGTAGGCGGCGAAGCATTCGACGGCGACTTCGTGGAGTTCGTGGTCGCGCCCGGCGGCGATGTACATCTCGAACGGCGCGATCCGCTCGGCCGAGAACGAAAGATCTCGCGTCACCTTTTCGGCTATTGCCGCGGCGTCCTCGACGCTCAGACCTTTGTCGCGGTACTCCTCGGCCAAGGCGCGCAGGCGCGTCGTCTCGTCGGTCACGAAACGAGACAGCGCGGCCCGCAGCATGTCCGACTGGCTGGCGAAGTGATACGTGATCGATCCGAGTGAGACGCCGGCCTGCGCGGCGATGCGCCGGTTGCTCACACCCGGGATGCCGTCGGTACCGACGACGTGCAGAACGGCGTCGAGTATTCGCTCGCGAACGTCCCGGTTACTCATCGGGTCACCACCACGGCTCGGGTCGGACCTGATCCCAACGCAGGACCGATTCCAACTGTGAAGCGAGGGAGACCAACAGAGGTTCGGTGTTCTCGTTGCCCATCAACTGCGCACCGATGGGCAGGCCGGCCTTGCTGAATCCGGCCGGCACGTTGACCGAGGGCCAGCCGAGGACGTTCCACGGCCACGCGTAGGGGCAGGCGCCGGTCATGACCTTGTCGGTGTCCCAGCCACCGATGCCGTCGATCGCGGTCGCCATGATCGGTGGAGTTGCCGTCGTGGGTGCCAGGACGACGTCGTAGGTGTCGAAGATCGCTCCGATCCGCTTTCGCATCCGCGGCTCGGCCGCGCGGGCCGCGCGCAGAGGTGCGCCGCGAAGTAGCTTGCCGTTCTGGGCATTTCCGCGTGTTCTGGCATCGACCAGTTTCGGGTCGGGAACGCGTCCGAGCCAGTCGTGGACCCCGACGAGCGAGCGGGGCAGAAAGTTCAGGCCGAAGATCAGGCCGTATGCGGGATCGTCGACGACGACATGGTGTCCGAGTTCCCGCAGCGTTTCGGCGATCGAATGCACGGCCAGGCGCACTTCCGGGTCCAGCTTCACGGGAGTGGCGGTGAACGGATTACGAAGGGAAAGAGCGATTTTCAGCTTTCCGGGGTCGCGTCCCACCGCGTCGCTGACCGTCACCGGTGTCGGCTTGTGGAGGTCGCCGTCATGGTTGCCGGCAGCGACGTCGAGCAGCAGTGCCGCGTCGGCGACGGTGCGAGCGAGCGGTCCGTTGACCGTCAGGCCGTAGAACGCTTCGGCGTCGGGCCAGGTTGAGATGCGCCCGCGCTGCGGTTTGATTCCGACGAGGTTGGTCCAGGCCGCAGGGATTCGGATGGAACCGGCACCGTCGGAACCGATTCCGGCGCTGACCAATCCGGCGGCGACGGCCGCGGCGGTGCCGCCCGACGATCCGCCTGGAGTGTGGTGACGCGACCACGGATTGCGCGTGTAACCGAAGGCTGAACCGCTCGTGAGCGGCCACTGGCCCAATTCCGGACTGTTGGTCTTGCCCACGATCACTGCGCCGGCGTCGCGGAGGCGTCGAATCATCTCCGAGTCCTCGGTCTTGGCCGGGAAATCGCCAGGGCAACCGAAGGCCGTGGGTTCGCCGGTGATGTCGACGTCGTCCTTCACTGCGATCGGCACACCGAGCAGCGGCAGACGCTCGCCGAGTGCGAGACGTCTGTCGGCCTCGGCAGCTTCCTCGAGTGCCTTCTCTCGCCGCACGATCTTGAACGCATTGAGGTGAGGCTGAGTGGCCTCGATCCGGCTCAGCGTTGCCTCCGTGGCCGCGACGGACGAGGTGGCGCCCGAGGCCAGACTCGCAACCTGGTCGACAAGACCGGGGGCGAGATCGTGGTCGGTTCGAGAAGTCATCAGGTTCCCTTCGCAAAACTGTTCGTTCGAACGAACAGTAACTTGTTTCAGTATTAGTGAACTTCGGTTTCGCGTCAAGATCGCGTCAAGACGCCAGGTCAGTGCGTAAGCGGATCGTCAGAGACGCGGAATCGGCCTTTCCGGAGGTCGAAGCTGAGAGAGCGCATCCGGTCGAGGGCGACCGCGCGTCATGGCTGCGATGCACAGCAGCACGGCAAAAGATTTCGAAGAGGGAAGCTCATGGCCGATCTGGCCTACGTTGCTCTGATTCTCGGCGGTTTTCTCGTGTGCGCGCTGGTACTGCGCGCCCTACAGGCGAGCGCTCCCAAATGACGGTTGCCGGTGTGGTCAGCGTGGTTCTGATCGCCGTCGCCGCGGCATTGGTCATTTACCTGCTCGTTGCACTCGTAGATCCTGAGAGGTTCTGATGTCGCCCGCTCTTGCAGCCGGCCTGCAGATCGCTTTTGTCCTCGTCGTTCTGGCAATCGCCTACGTTCCGGTGGGCGACTACATGGCGCGTGTTTACTCGTCGACGCGAGATCTTCGGGTCGAGAGTGTGATCTACCGCGTCGGTCGGATCGACTCCAGGGCCGAGCAGACGTGGTACGGCTACGCCGCAAGCGTTCTCGGATTCTCGCTGGCCAGCGCATTGTTCCTGTACTTCCTGCAACGGATTCAGGGAGTACTGCCGCTCAGTGACGGTCTGTCCGGGGTCAGTCCCGCCGTAGCGTTCAACACCGCGATTTCGTTTGTGGCGAACACCAACTGGCAGTCGTACACGCCGGAAACGACGATGAGCAACTTCGTTCAGCCCGTCGGTCTGGCGGTGCAGAACTTCGTCTCGGCAGCGGTCGGCATGGCGGTGGCCATCGCATTGGTTCGCGGCTTCATTCGGGTGGCCAGGGGCGGCGAGATCGGCAACTTCTGGGTCGATCTGACGCGTGGTTCTCTGCGCATCCTCCTCCCGTTCGCCTTCGTGATCGCCCTGATCCTGTTGAGCCAGGGTGTGATCCAGTCGTTCCACAGCGGTTTCGCCTCCACCGGCCTCGACGGCAATGCGGTGACCAATGCACTGGCCCCCGTCGCGTCCCAGGAAGCGATCAAGGAACTCGGCACCAACGGTGGCGGGATCTTGGCTGCCAACTCGGCGCACCCGTTCGAGAACCCCACCCCGTTGAGCAATGTCGTCGAGATCCTGGCGATCCTGTTGATTCCGGTCTGCCTCACCCGAACGTTCGGAACTCTCGTCGGGGATCGTAGGCAAGGCCTCACCCTGCTGGCAGTGATGGGAATCCTGTGGAGCGGGCTGCTCGCAGTCACGCTCGCTGCCGAATCCGGCGCACGCGGTGTTGCCGCCACAGCAGCTGGTTCGATGATGGAGGGCAAGGAAGTTCGCTTCGGAATCCCCGGATCGGCGTTGTTCGCGGTGGCGACCACGGGAACGTCGACGGGCGCGGTGAACTCGGCCCACGACAGCATGTCACCCCTCGGCGGCGGCGCGGTCCTGCTCAACATGTTGCTCGGCGAAATTGCGCCAGGTGGAGTCGGAACCGGCCTCTACGGGATTCTTGTGCTGGCATTGATCGCAGTGTTCGTCGGCGGACTGCTGGTCGGTCGCACGCCCGAATATCTCGGCAAGAAGTTGGGTCGACGCGAGATCACCCTTGCGGCGCTGTCGATTCTGGTCATGCCCGCGCTGGTCTTGATCGGTACCGCCATCACCGTCATCCTCGGTTCGACCACCGGTTATCAAGGCAATGGGGGAGATCCGGGCACGCCGGGATCGATCCACGGGTTCAGTGAGGTGCTTTACGCCTTCGCCTCCGCCTCCAACAACAACGGCAGCGCCTTCGGCGGTCTGACGGTCACCAGCGACTGGTTCCAGTCGTCTCTCGGAATCTGCATGCTTCTCGGCCGATTCCTGCCGATCATCTTCGTTCTCGCTTTGGCCGGTGCTCTTGCCTCGCAGAAGAAGGTGGCGCCGACGGCCGGCACCCTCCCGACGTCCGGACCGATGTTCACCGGTTTGTTGACCGGCACCGTCGTTCTTGTTGCTGCACTTACATTCTTCCCGGCCCTCGCGCTGGGCCCGCTAGCGGAGGCTCTTCAATGACCGTGCGTATCAGTGAGAAACCCGTGGTAGCGCAAGACGCCGCCGACAAGGCTGATCCAGGGCAGTCCCGTCAAGTACACGCAGGCGTTTTCAACCCGCGGCAGATGATCACCGCGTTGCCGGGGGCCGTGCGCAAACTCGACCCACGCCACCTCGCCCGCAACCCGGTCATGTTCGTGGTGTTGGTCGGTTCCGTCATCACCACTGTCATGGCGATCGCCGATCCCTCGGTGTTCTCCTGGGTGATCACCCTGTGGCTCTGGTTCACGGTGATCTTCGCGAACCTCGCCGAATCCGTGGCCGAAGGGCGCGGCAAGGCGCAGGCGGCGAGCCTGCGAAAGGTGAAGCAGGACACCACAGCACATCGGATCACGATGAGCGGTGCGATCGAATCGGTTTCCGGCACCGAACTGGTGGTCGGCGATCGGGTGATAGTGGTTGCCGGCGAGGTCATCCCCGGCGACGGCGACGTGGTCGAAGGTATTGCCTCCGTAGACGAATCGGCGATCACCGGTGAATCCGCGCCGGTGGTCCGTGAATCCGGTGGTGACCGGTGCGCCGTCACCGGTGGTACGACGGTTCTCTCGGACCGCATCGTCGTGGAAATCACCGCAGCACCGGGCAGTTCGTTCGTGGACCGGATGATCGCGCTCGTCGAGGGTGCTTCACGTCAGAAGACACCCAACGAGATTGCGCTCAACATCCTGCTCGCGTCGTTGACCGTCATCTTCCTCCTCGCCGTCGTAGCCATCGGCCCGATGGGCTTGTACGCGGGGCACGAGCAGGATCCGATCAAGCTGATCGCACTTCTCGTCTGCCTGATCCCGACGACCATCGGAGCGCTGCTCTCGGCGATCGGTATCGCGGGCATGGACCGCCTCGTCCAGCGCAATGTTCTCGCGATGTCGGGGCGCGCGGTGGAAGCTGCGGGCGACATCGACACCCTGTTGATGGACAAGACCGGAACCATCACTTTCGGTAACCGCCGGGCCACCGCACTCCATCCGGCGCCCGGTGTATCCGCCGACGATCTTGCTGCGGCAGCTCGCTTGTCGAGCCTTGCCGACGGAACTCCCGAGGGACGGAGCATCGTCGAGCTGTGCGCAGCGGAGTTCGGTCTCGCTGCCGAGCCGACGCTGGACGAGGAACGCGCAGAGTTCGTTCCGTTCACGGCACAAACCCGGATGAGCGGACTCGACCACTCCGGACGCCAAATCCGAAAGGGTGCAGCAGATGCGGTGATGAACTGGGTCGTCAGTGGCGGTGGACACGCGGAGAGCGCGGTGACCGACACCGTGAACGACATCGCCCAAGCGGGCGGAACGCCGCTGGTAGTTGCCGTCAAGCATGGTGAGAGTACCTCGATCCTCGGCGTGATCGCGTTGTCCGACGTCGTCAAGCCGGGAATGGCTGACAGGTTCGCCGAACTCCGGGCGATGGGTATTCGCACGATCATGATCACCGGCGACAATCCGTTGACCGCGAAGGCGATTGCCGACGAGGCGGGCGTCGACGACTTCATGGCGGAGGCCACCCCGGAAGACAAACTGGCCCTGATCCGGAAGGAACAGGAAGGCGGACGTCTCGTCGCGATGACCGGTGACGGGACCAATGATGCTCCCGCCCTTGCCCAGGCGGATGTCGGGGTCGCGATGAACACGGGAACCTCGGCAGCCAAAGAGGCCGGGAACATGGTCGATCTCGATTCCGATCCCACCAAGCTGATCGAGGTGGTGGAAATCGGCAAGCAATTGCTGATCACCCGCGGCGCGTTGACCACATTCTCGTTGGCGAACGACCTGGCGAAGTATTTCGCAATCCTGCCGGCCTTGTTCAGCGGCATCTACCCGCAGCTGGACGCGTTGAACATCATGCGTCTCGCCACCCCCGAATCGGCGATCGTCTCGGCCGTGATCTTCAACGCCTTGGTGATCATCGGTTTGATTCCGTTGGCACTCAAGGGTGTTCGATACCGACCGTCGACGGCATCGCAGTTGCTCGGACGTAACCTGCTCGTCTACGGTCTCGGCGGTGTGATCACACCGTTCGTCGGTATCTGGTTGATCGATCTCGTCGTACGTTTGATTCCTGGAATTGGGTGACCTGACATGCGTTTCACTATCGGTTTTGCCAAACAGGTGTGGGCGGGTTTGCTCGTATTGCTCGCGCTCACCGTCGTTCTCGGTGTGGTCTATCCCGCCGCGGTGTGGGGTGTCAGCCGGATCAGCTCCGGATCTGCCGAAGGCTCACCGGTCACCGATGCCACCGGTTGCGTGGTCGGCAGTGCCTGGGTGGGTGTCGATCCGCAGGTCGCCGAAGGGCAGCAGGACCCGTTCTTCCACAATCGTGTTGTCGGATCCGTTTCGGACGAGGATCCGTTTGCCACCGGTGATCCCGCTGCGGCACTGCCGTCCAACCAGGGGCCGAGCAGCGAGATTCTGGCCGGATTCGTCATCGAGCGCCGGGCAGCCATCGCGGCACGTGAGGGTGTCGACCCGGCATCGGTTCCCGTCGACGCAGTCACCGGTTCGGGCTCGGGTATCGATCCCCACATCAGTCCGGCGTACGCCGAACTGCAGGTCGCGAGGGTGGCGGCCAACAACGGCATCTCGGAAGACCAGGTGCGGGACTTGGTGGCCGAGCACACCGACGGTCGGCAACTCGGATTTCTCGGAGCCGAGCGAGTCAACGTACTGGAATTGAACCTGGCACTCGGATTGACGGCACCTACGTGTGCTGCACCGACGACTGGTGGATGATTGTCACGTGAGTTCTTCGGAGAAGGTCGGTCAATCTTTCGGTAGGGCACGCAAACGTGGTGAATTGCGTATCTACCTCGGCGCTGCGCCCGGCGTCGGAAAGACCTTCGCGATGCTCGGTGAGGCTCATCGGCGTCGAGATCGTGGCTGTGACGTGGTCGCGGCCGTCGTGGAGACACACGGCCGCGCCCGCACCGCGGCGCAGATCGGAGACCTCGAAACAGTGCCGCCCAAGCTGGTGGATTATCGCGGAACACGGATGCCGGAACTGGACGTCGAGGCCGTGTTGGCTCGGCGTCCGGCCCTTGTCCTGGTGGACGAGTTGGCACATACCAACACGCCAGGGAGCAAGAATCACAAGCGCTGGCAGGACGTACAGGAACTGCTCGAAGCCGGGATCGACGTTCTGTCCACGGTCAACGTGCAACACCTCGAAAGCCTCAACGACGTTGTCGCGCACATCACCGGCGTGGTTCAGCAGGAGACGGTTCCGGACGCGGTAGTGCGTAGTGCGGCGCAGGTCGAGCTGGTCGACATCACCCCGGAGGCGCTGCGCCGCAGACTTTCTCACGGAAACGTGTATTCACCAGAACGGGTCGATGCGGCCTTGGGCAATTACTTCAGACGCGGAAACCTCACGGCGCTACGCGAACTGGCTCTGCTGTGGGTGGCCGATCAGGTGGACGCCGCACTGGCGAAATACCGGGCCGAGAACAAGATCACCGATACCTGGGAAGCGCGCGAGCGTGTCGTCGTTGCCGTGACCGGGGGACCGGAGTCGGAAACCCTGGTACGACGCGCATCTCGAATCGCGTCGAAGTCGAGCGCCGAGCTGATGGTGGTCCACGTCGTACGCGGTGACGGACTCACCGGCGTCTCGGCCCCCGAGATGGGCAAGGTGCGCGCGTTGGCTGTCGGAGTCGGCGCCACGCTTCACACCGTTGTCGGTGACGACGTACCGTCGACGCTCCTCGAGTTCGCGCGTGAGGAGAACGCCACACAGTTGGTGCTGGGAACGTCGCGGCGTTCCCGCCTGGCTCGCATCCTCGACGAGGGGATCGGCGCTGCGGTGGTTCAGCAGTCCGGTGGTATCGACGTTCACATGGTCACGCACGAGGAAGCGACGGCGCGACGACGCATTTCGGTGCTGGGGCGCTCGGAGCGCCGGGTCCTGTCGTGGATTGCGGCGATCGTCGTGCCTTCGCTCGCGGCCGCGATCATGGGTCTCGTCGACCGAATCTCCGGGGTCAACGGCGAGAACGCGCTGTTCTTCGTCGTGGTCGTTCTGGTCGCCCTCCTCGGCGGCGTCGGCCCGGCGATATTGTCGGCCCTGATCTCGGGACTGCTGCTCAATTACTTCTTCACCGATCCGCGGTACAGCTTCACCATCGCCGAACCTGACAACTTCATCACCACTGTCGTGCTGTTGATCGTGGCTGTGGCAGTTGCCGTTCTGGTCGACGCCGCAGCAAAGCGCGCCCGCGAGGCGAAGCGCGCATCCGAGGAAGCCGAACTGCTCACACTGTTCGCGGGATCAGTTCTCCGCGGAGCGGATCTGTCGACACTTCTGGCGAAGGCACTCGAAATCTATCGCCAGCGAGGGGTTTCCGTCATTCATCACGACGACGGAGTCATCGCCGCCGTGGGTACGCAGCCGCCGACCACGGACGACGAAGCGGATACGGTCTGTGAGGTCAACGACGGGGAATACGCGCTGTTGTTGGCTGGGCCCGACCTGAGTGCGCGGGATCGACGAGTGCTGACGGTGGTGGCTCACCAAGCAGTTGGGATGATCCGCCAGGAGAAACTGACAGTCGAGGCGAGCAAGGCTGCCGCGCTCACCGAGGCTGATCAACTGCGTCGAGCCCTGCTGTCAGCGGTAAGCCATGACCTGCGAACGCCTCTCGCCGGAGTGAAGGCGGCGGTGTCGAGTCTGCGCAGCGACGACATCGAGTTCTCGCCCGAAGACACCGCTGAATTGTTGGCAACCATCGAGGAGTCGGCGGATCAGTTGACGGCGCTGGTCGGGAACTTGCTCGACTCGTCCCGACTTGCCGCCGGGGTGGTGAAACCCACGCTGCGGCCGGTGTATCTGGACGAGGTGGTTCACCGCGCGTTGCTGGGCCTCGGCATCGGTGGACGCTCGGATTCGCGGGCTCGAAGTGTAGTCGTCGACGTGGGTACCGTTGCAGTGCAGGCAGATCAAGGTCTGCTCGAGCGGGTGATTGCGAACATCGTCGACAACGCTCTGCGCTACGGGGGAGAAACCCCGGTGCGCGTCGGGGCGGCGCAACTCGGTGATCGTGTGGTGATCAGTGTTGCCGATACGGGCCCAGGTGTTCCGCGAGGTGAGGCCGAAACGATGTTCCAGCCGTTCCAACGGATGGGAGATCGCGACAACACCGGCGGAGTGGGCCTCGGACTTTCCGTGGTGCGCGGATTTGTCGATGCGATGGGCGGAACAGTCAGCGCCACAGACACACCTGGTGGGGGATTGACGATGATCGTGGAGTTGGCTGCGGCCGGTACGAATGGGAATGGATCATGAGTCGAATCCTGGTAGTGGACGACGAACCGCAGATTCTGCGAGCTCTGCGTATCAATCTTTCGGTGCGCGGGTACGAGGTGGTGACCGCGTCGACGGGCGCCGGTGCCTTGCGGGCTGCTGCCGAGCGTCCACCGGACGTCGTGGTACTCGATCTCGGACTGCCCGACATGGACGGCACCGAAGTGCTTGCCGGCCTGCGTGGCTGGTGCACGGCGCCGGTCATCGTGCTGTCGGCGCGCACGGATTCCGCGGACAAGGTCGAGGCTCTCGACGCCGGTGCGGACGACTACGTCACCAAGCCCTTCGGGATGGACGAGTTTCTGGCCCGCGTGCGCGCTGCGGCGAGGCGGGGAACCTCCGCGGCGGACACTTCGGAACCGTCGGTCGAGACCGCGTCCTTCACGGTGGACTTGGCTGCGAAAACAGTGAGTCGGCGCGGTGAACAGGTGCACCTGACTCCGACCGAGTGGGGCATGCTCGAGATGCTTGTGCGCAACCGCGGAAAGCTGGTCGGGCAGAAGGAGTTGCTTCGGGAAGTGTGGGGACCGGCGTACGACACCGAGACCCACTATCTACGTGTCTACCTGGCTCAACTTCGTCGGAAGCTCGAGGATGACCCGGCGAACCCCAAGCATCTGATCACCGAGGCAGGAATGGGTTATCGATTCGTGGTGTGAGAAGCCAGGTCAGAGCACAACTACCAATTTGCCACGTGCCGTACCGGCTTCCATCTTGGCATGTGCTCGCGCGATGTCCTCGAACGCGAACACCTCGTCGATCGGTACCACCGCCTCGCCTGACGCCACAGCGGAGAGGAAGTCTTGCAGTACGCCGGCAGGCAGGTCGGACGCGTCCCCACCGTACGAGGTCAATCGCACTCCGCGTGGAATGTAGTCGATCGGATAAAAGTCTTTGACTGTCCACTCGTTGGACAGCATTCCCGTGAAACACACGGTGCCGTGAACGCGGGTCGCGCGCAACGTGTCGGGAAGTGTTGGTGTTCCGACCAATTCGAGGGCCAGATCAACACCGCCCGGGAGGATGTCTCGAACCTGGCCGGCCACAGCACCGTCGTCGACGATAACGTGGTCAACCCCGATCGCGGTCAACGACGACGCTTTGTTCGCATCTCGGGTGGTCGCAAGGACAGTGAGTCCCCACTGCTTCGCCAGGACTGCGGTTGCCATGCCGACCGAGGAGGTTCCTCCCCGGATCAACAGGGATTGACCGGATTTCGCGTCCAGTCCTACCGTCAGCGAGCCGTAGGACGTCTGCAGCATCTCGGGAACAGCTCCCACTGTCGACCAGTCCAGTTCGCTCGAGAAGGGAACGACCTGACTGACGGGAACGCACGTGTACTCGGCATAACCGCCGTCGAACGTCCTCCCCATCCCACCCATCATGGCGGCGACTTGCCGGCCTTCGGTGAGCTCCCCGCCGGGGCAGTTCACCACTTCGCCGACGGCCTCGATGCCCAGCACCCTCGGGAATGTCACGCCTTCGGCGAGGCCGAGGCGGGTGTGAAGTTCGGATCGATTGAGGCCGAAAGCCTTCACCCGGACCAGTACCCAGCCCGCAATCGGCACCGGTATCGGAATCACTTTGATAGTCAATGCTTCTGGCGGGCCGGGGGCGTCGAGCACGATTGCGCGCATTGTGTCGGTCATGCTTTTTCCTTCGTGGTCGGTGTCAGGTTTCGATTGGCTTCACGCAGCGTGGCCAGTGTGGCGCCGAACCGATCGAGAGCGTCGGGCGTCAGCACGGAACCGAGACGGCGCTCCAATTCGTCGTCGAACGTTGCCTTCGCCCGCCGCAACAGCTCATTGCCCTCGGGAGTCAACTCGATGAGTGAGGATCGTTTGTCGGTGGGATTGGATTTTCGACGGCAGTGTCCAGCCGCTTCGATTCGATCCACCAGCTTGCTCGTGCCACCGACGGTGATCGCGAGGGCCTCGGCGATGTCGAAGACCCGACAGGAGCCGAGCCTGTCGATGATCTGCATCGGCTCGAATCGACTTAGTGGCAGGTCGTGCTCGATTCGGAGTCGCTGGTCGACGGCCGTCCACAGTTCGGTTTCGAAGCGGACGAGGTTGTCGAAGTGCCTGCTCAGGGCTGATCTGGTCACGAGCAGACTCCGAACCGATATGCATTCCATGGAATCATTCTTTCACCGTACGTCCGATTCGTGATTAATTCCATGGAATCTATTTCCGAACCTTACGCAGTGTCGGTGGGTCATGGGAACATATGTTCGTGTCATATGAACCGCTGGACCAAGAAACGCCAGGTGAGCACCCCGGCGATACTCGTTCCGGCGGTAATCATTCTGGCGGTAGTCGGTCCACAGGTGACGCAACAATCCTGCATGCGGACCTCGATTCGTTCTACGCATCAGTCGAGCAACGCGACGACCCGACTCTGGCCGGCAGGCCGGTCATCGTCGGTGGTGGGGTGGTCTTGGCGGCAAGCTACGAGGCCAAGGCGTTCGGGGTTCGCACAGCCATGAGCGGTGGTCAGGCCCGATCACTGTGTCCTCAGGCGATAGTCGTCCCTCCGCGAATGTCGGCGTACTCGCAGGCGAGCAAAGACGTGTTCGACGTCTTTCACGACACGTCGCCGCTGGTCGAAGGAATCTCCATAGACGAGGCCTTTCTCGAGGTCGGCGGGCTCGCCAAGATCGTGGGAAACCCGCTGCAGATCGGAGCCAACCTCAGACGCGATGTGGCCGAGCAGGTCGGACTACCGATCACGGTCGGAATCGCACGCACCAAGTTCCTGGCCAAGGTCGCCAGTGCATTCGCGAAACCCGACGGATTGCTGCGAGTGCCGCCGGAGGGCGAGACCGAGTTCCTGCATCCCTTGCCGGTCGAGAAGCTGTGGGGCGTCGGCAAGATCACGGCCCAGAAGCTGCGAAACTTCGACATCGTGACGGTGGGTGACATCGCGCGGCACGACGAATCCTCGATCGTCTCGATTCTCGGGGGCGGCGCCGGTCGCCATCTCTACGCACTCTCACACAATCGAGATCCGCGCCCCGTCCGCGCCTATCGTGGCCGCAGTTCGATGGGTGCTCAGCATGCGCTGGGTCGCGGATCCCATCCCCGCGCAGAACTCGATGCGTCGTTGATGTCCCTTGTCGACCGTGTCAGTCGACGCATGCGTTCGGCGCAGCGGACGGGGCGCACGGTCACGCTCCGGCTCCGCTTCGCGGATTTCACGCGGGCAACTCGATCTCACACGCTGCGCCGGTCCACCGCCGACACAGCGGAATTGCTGAACGCCTCGATGGTGCTGCTGGACGAAGCGATACCGATGATCGCGGACAAGGGCATCACGTTGATCGGCGTCGCTGTCTCCAACCTGGATCGGGACGGCGCCGAACAACTCGAATTGCCCTTCGACGGTCCAGGATTCGCGGGTCCGGACACTGCCGCCCTCGACTCGGCAATGGACAGTGTCCGGAAGAAGTTCGGCTCCGCGGCCCTTACGAGGGGAGTGCTCCTGGGACGCGATCCGGACCTGTCGGTGCCGCTACTGCCGGACTAGGTGAGGTTTTCTCGCAGAGTCGCTCCCTCGTATTCGCGACGGAACAACCCACGCGCCTGCAGCACCGGAATCACGTGATCGACAAAATCTTCCAGACCCTGCGGATAGGTCGGCGGCATCAGATTGAAACCGTCGGCACCGCGGCCGTTCAACCAGGATCCCATCTCGTCGGCAATCGACTCCGGTGTTCCGATCATCGTTGCGTGACCACCACCCGCAGCGAGCGTCCCGAGGAGTTCCCGCACAGTCGGTGCGTCCTTCTCGACGATCCGCAAAATAGTGGCGTAGCGGCCCTGCGGCCCGGTGAACGCTTCGAGTGGAGGCAACGGGGGCACGGGCCCGTCGAGATCCCAGTTCTCGCAATCCTGTCCGGTGAACAACGAGAGTTGGCGTATCGACTGTTCGGCGGGCAGCAGGAGATCGAGTTCGGCCTTCTTCGCCCTGGCCTCGGCGACGGTGCTGCCGACGTAGGTGACCAGTCCCGGCATGACGGCGACCGAACTCGAATCCCGGCCGGCTCGCTCGATTCTCGATTTCACGTCCGCGTAGTAGGTCTGTGCGCTGGGTAAGTCGTAGGCAACCGAATAGATTGCCTCGGCGCGACGCGCCGCCAGATCGCGACCCTGCTCGGACGCCCCGGCCTGGAACAACACCGGCCGGCCTTGCGGGGAGCGCGGAACCGTCAACGGCCCGTCCACCCGAAAATGTTTGCCGTCGTGATCGATTCGAGAAATCCTGTTTGCATCGGCAAAACGCCCCGACCGGTCGAGAATCAGCGCGTCTTCCGACCATGAATCCCACAATGCGAGGGCCACTTCGACAAATTCGTCGGCTCGTTCGTATCGGGATGCATGATCGGGCATCGCCTCGAGTCCGTGGTTGCGCGCCTCCTGGTCGAACATCGAGGTCACGACGTTCCAGCCGGCCCGTCCGCCGCTGATGTGGTCGAGCGAGGCCAACAGTCGCGCCGCGTGAAACGGCGTGTAGAAAGTGGTGGAAATGGTGGTCACCAGGCCGATGTCCGCTGTCGCTCGTGCCATGGCAGTCAATGCGGTGATCGGCTCGAGAAACCACGACGCACCCGACTCGGGTTCGCGAACACTGTGACCGTCAGCGAAGAAGACGGCGTCCAGCTTGCCGCGTTCGGCGATCTGGGCGAGCGACTCGTAATACGTTATGTCGCCGAGACTTTCGACCGGTGAGTCGCGATGACGCCATGCCGCACTGTGATGTCCGCACCCGAGCAGGAACGCACCTATCCGCAGCTGTGCGCCCATCAGTTCTTGACGAGTCCGCCGTCGACAACCAGGTTCTGGCCGGTCACGGCCCGCGACCATGGGGAGGCGAAAAAGAGTGCAGCGTCGGCAAATTCGTCCGGCGTGGTGACTCGGCGCAGGGGAGTGCTTGCCGCGATCATGTCGAACACGGCTTCCGGTGTTGTGGCGCTCGCATCGGTGGTGCGGAGCAAGCCGCCCGAGACCATGTTGACTGTGATCCCGTCCGGACCGAGGTCGGCGGACAGCGTCCGTGTCAGTGCCAACAGTGCGGCCTTGGCAGCGGTGTAGTCGTGGTACGGAACTACCGGATTCTGGACCAGATTGGTTCCGACAGTGATGATTCGGCCGAAGCCGAGTTCGCGCATGCCTGGTAGCGCTGCCTGGGTGGTATTGAGTGTTCCGGCAACAGCTCCGCGTAGTTGAGAGTCGAAGTCGGCCCAGGTGATCGTGTCCGCGTTCGGCCGTGCATCGCCGTTGAACGAGAAGTCAACCAGTGCATTGTCGACCACGGTCGAGATCGGTGCGTCGAATCTCTCGCGTGCAGCGGAGAACAACTGGTCGACGGAACTGCGGTCCGTCACGTCCGCCTGGACTGCGAAGGTGCGATCCTCACCCAGTTCGGCGACCAGGGCCTCGGCGGCATCGCGGCTCTTGTTGTAGTTCACGATTACGCGGGCGCCCGAGCGGGAGAATGCTCGGCTCAGTGCGGCGCCGAGCCCGCGGGCGCCACCGGTGATCAGAACGATCTGCTCGTCCAGGCTGAGTGCGCGCTGAAATTGCTGTTCGGTCATGTCGACATCCCTCCGCCAGTGCTAACTGGTCAGGTTCATCGGGTCTGATCTCAGCCGACTTTTTCGGCACCCCGTGTCACCGTCCATCAGACCACGTGAGGTGAATCGTCCTGAACGCCGGGTGCGTTGTAACGGCCGGCGCGATGAGTTTTCGATTGCTCGGGAGTCGTAATTGCAAGCGAAGTGGCAACCGGCCGCTCGCCTTCGCCCCAGGAGATTCCGATGACCACCCAGCCCGTCCACAACGAAACTGTTTCCGGTAACGCCCCGACGACGACACCTTCGGCCACGGCTCGCAAGCTCGGATACGTCCTGAGTGGGCTGTTCGTCGTTTTCATGCTCTTCGACGGCATCATCCACATTCTCAACCTTCAGACAGTCAAGGATGCGTCGGCTGAACTTGGGTTGCCGGACTCGCTGGCATTGACGGCTGGGGTGGTGCAACTGATCTGCCTTGCGCTGTACGTGATTCCGCGAACGTCGATACTCGGCGCGATTCTGCTCACCGGTTACCTGGGGGGAGCGGTGTTGACCAACCTTCGAGCTGAACAGCCTCTGCTGAGCACGACCCTGTTTGCCGTCTACACCGGAATCGTCATGTGGGCGGGACTGTATCTCCGGGACGAGAAGGTTCGCGAGATCATCCCGCTGCGTCGGGCCTGAAATAGGCCCCCGAGGGGGTTGCGTGGGACGCGGTGTCCCATTATGTTTGACCTCATTCAAGTCCGTCGACTGCAATCGACGGACTGGCCGTGAGGAGACACCGATGGCTCGGTCAGCGTCGATCGAAGTGGAAAAGCCGTACCACCAGGTACTGCAGACTTTGTCCGAGGGCTCAGTTGCCCGCAGTTTCGATCCCTATCTCGACATCGACTGGGATTCACCAGAGTTCGCGATCGATCCGCATGATCCGAGATGGGTGCTCTCGTCCGTGTCGGACCCCCTCGGGGCGACGCAGTGGTACCAGGATCAGTCGTTGGAGCGTCGAATCGCCATGGGAATGTGGCGTCAGGCGAACGTGACCAAGGTGGGTTCGGCCTTCGAGAGCATCTTGATCCGGGGAATGCTGCAATACATCATGGCGCTACCCAACCAGTCGCCTGAGTTCCGGTACTGCCTGCACGAGATGACCGAAGAGTGCAATCACATCCAGATGTTCCAGGAACTCGTCAATCGCATGGACATCGACGTGCCGGGTATGCGTCCGATGTTCCGGCGGCTGTCGCCGATCATCGGAGTGCTGGGAGCAAAGTTCCCGGTCATCTTCTTCATCGGCATTCTGGCTGGTGAAGAACCGATCGACCACTTCCAGAAGGATCTCATCCGCGAGGGTAAGGACACGCCGCCGGCGATGCTCCGCACCATGGAGATTCACATCGCCGAAGAAGCGAGACACATCTCGTTTGCTCACGAGTTCCTGCGTAATCACGTCCCCAGACTCAGTCGTACGAGTCGAGCCATCACATCGGTCGCCTTCCCCGGCGCGATGCGTTGGCTTGCGGGCGAAATCATGTCACCGCCAAAGGAATTCGCCGAAGAATTCGGAATCCCGGACGAGGTGATGAAGAGCGCCTTCTGGGGGAGCCCGCATTCACGCCGCATCCTGGGTAACTACTTCGGTGAAATGCGAGCCCTGGCAGACGAACTCGGATTGATGAATCCGGTGTCGAAGCGTGCGTGGCGAAAGCTGCGCATCGACGGCGACTACGCCCGCTACCGCGGCGAGCCGAAGCGTTCCGACAAGACCCGGATCTAGTCCGGCCGCGAAGTTCCTCCGTCGGAGGACACCAGCTCGGCTATGAGCGTGGACAATTCGACATGGGGATCGATCTGTAGTCCGCTCGAGCGGGCAACGCCGTCGAACATGTACCAGGTGTATTTCGCGAGGTCGGCGACGATCTCTTCGCGGCTCGGTTTCGGATCGGTGCTTCGGACCCAGTGGGTGAGCGTGCCCTCGACCATTGTCACCACTGCGAACGGTAGTGAATCGAAGGGTGAGGAGTCGATCCCCACGGATCGACCGACTTCGGTGATAGTGGTGCGGGCGGAGTCGGCGATTGTGGCCTTCAGACTGCTGATCGCGTCGATGCTCTCGTCGTCGTAGTCGGTGGGGCCGGTACCCATGAACTCGTGAATCCGTGGATGCTCGGTGATCCACTCGGCGACGGCGCTGATGGTTCGGGTCAGGATCTGGTCGAGAGTGCCTACCGAAATGCTCATCGACGCGTCCAGGGCCGCCGCAAATTGGCCGAGCACAAACGCTCGGACTCGTCGATCGAGGTCGTCTCGGCCGCTGAATTGGCGGTACACCACCGACTTGGCGAGGCCGGCACGATCGGCGATCTGCTGGACGGACACCTCGGCACCTGCCGCACGCTCTTCGATCAGTTCGACCGCCGAGGTGAGTATCCGTTTCTGACGCTCGGAGTTGTGTCGCTCCCACCGCGCTTCGCGACCGGTCAACTCTGCAGTGACAGGTTGCGCAATTGCGTCGCTCGGCATCGCGCCAGTCTATCCGGACGGACCTGCCGTGTTTCCGACTTGTCATCGGGCGCGGCATCGGGATCGGTCGTCGGTACAACGTGGGACACTGGTCGAGTGAGGTTGTATCGAGACACGGCGGTGGTGCTGCGCCTGCACAAACTGGGCGAAGCCGACCACATCGTCACGTTGCTCACCCGTCAGTTCGGGTTGGTACGTGCCGTGGCCAAAGGTGTCCGCCGAACCACCTCCAAATTCGGTGCCAGACTCGAACCGTTTGCTCACATCGACGTGCAACTACTTCCGGGCAAGAATCTCGACATCATCACTCAGGTGCAGACGGTCGACGCATTCGCCACCGACATCGTCGACGACTACAGCCGGTACACCACGGCCTGCGCCGTACTCGAAACTGCCGAGCGGTTGGCCGGCGAGGAACGCGCGCCGGCCCCGCAGCTTCAGCGATTGACGGTGGGAGCACTGCGTGCGATCGCCGAGCAGGCACGACCGGTCGAGTTCGTGCTCGACGCGTTCTTGTTGAGAGCCATGGGCTATGCGGGTTGGGCGCCTGCCCTCGAAGAGTGCGCCCGCTGCAGTGCTCCTGGACCGCACCGGGCCTTTCATGTCGCCGCAGGCGGAGCCGTGTGTACCTATTGCCGCCCGGCGGGTGCTGCGACGCCGTCGCCCGGAGTGCTCGACTTGATGGAAGCCCTGCTCCGAGGGGAGTGGGAGGGTACCGATTCGGCGCCCGCGACGCTGCGGACGCAAGCCAGCGGACTGGTCGCGGCACACCTGCAGTGGCATCTCGAGCGCCAATTGCGGACGTTGCCGCTGATCGAGCGTTCGAGGCCGCATGCAGCCGTCGAGGTCGACTTGCCCGTGAGGCAGGATGGAACACGTGATTCGACGACGCGAACCGCGAACTCCGCTTGATTCTGCTGCTGACCGGGTGATCCGACCACCGGACCCACATCCGTCCGGGGCGACCCCGCCGATCCTGCAGACCGAACTGATCCCGCGCCACGTCGCTTTGGTGATGGACGGCAACGGACGATGGGCGCAGGAGCGCGGTCTGCCCCGAACCGCCGGGCACGAACGCGGCGAAGCTGTCCTGATGGACACCGTCTGCGGGTGCATCGAGATGGGTGTCGAGTGGCTCTCCGCTTACGCCTTCTCCACCGAGAACTGGAAGCGGAGTCCCGACGAGGTTCGATTCCTGATGGGCTTCAACCGTGATGTCATCCGCCGTCGACGCGACGAGATGAACGAAATGGGTGTGCGTGTTCGCTGGGCCGGTCGTAAGCCACGCCTGTGGGCCAGCGTGATCAAGGAACTCGAGATCGCCGAAGAACTGACCAAGAACAACACCGTCATGAACTTGACCATGTGTGTGAACTACGGCGGCCGGGCCGAAATTGCCGATGCGGTAAAGGAAATCGCGAAGCGTGTCGCGGCCGGTGAGATCAATCCGGACAAGATCACCGAGGCGACGGTTGCCAAGTACCTCGACGAACCCGACATGCCCGACGTCGATCTCTTCCTGCGTCCGTCGGGGGAACAGCGGACGTCCAATTTCTTGATCTGGCAATCCGCCTACGCCGAAATGGTGTACCAGGAGAAGCTGTTTCCCGATTTCGACCGCCGCGACCTTTGGGCCGCCTGCGTCGAGTACGCCTCACGCGACCGTAGATTCGGTGGCGTCAAATGACAGGGGAGAACATGACCGACACCACCGACGAAGCAGCCCGCCTACAAGAACGCGCGGCCGCCTCGCTGGCGCATTTCGTGACGGTCGATGTGGCTGCCGACGGATCACTGGGTTTCCAGTACTCCGGCGCGCTGTGTTCCATCCAGGCGATGAATCTGTCCGAGGGTCTGGACGTGCTGTCCATGACGTGTGTTCTCGCATGGGACCGACCGGTGAGCGCGGCACTGCATCGCAAGGTGGCCGAGCGGAATCGCACCATCCAATTCGGCTCCATCGCGGTGTTCGGCCACGGCAGTCTGGCGGACGTCATCCTGCGTTACACGTTCCCTGCCGCCGGACTGGACGACGAGGCACTGACCACGATGTTGCTACTGGCGCTCACCGGTGCCGATACCGCCCGGCAGGGTTTGATTCCCTGACGCTCTCAGGCGGCGGCGCAGTCGCGGCAGGTGCCGAAGATCTCGACGGTGTGACTCACTTCGGTGAAACCGTTGTCCTCGGCGATGGTCTGTGACCACTGCTCGACCGTCGGGCCCTCGACCTCGACGGTGAATCCGCAGTTGCGGCACACCAGGTGATGGTGGTGCCCGGAGGAGCAGCGTCGGTAGACGGACTCACCTGAGTCGGTGCGTAGGACGTCGATGGTTCCGGCGTCGGAGAGTGCCTGCAGCGTGCGGTAGACGGTGGTCAGGCCGATGCCTTCACCTCGCTTGCGCAGTTCGTCGTGCAATTCCTGAGCCGACTTGAATTCGTCGATGTCGTCGAGCAGGGCGGAGATGGCGCTGCGCTGTTTCGTGGAACGAACGCCGACTGTGGCCGGTCCACGTTTCGAGGTCGTACTGCCCGGGGTGTTCATGCGGTGGAATCTCATCCTTCTTCGGCGTGGGCGACAGCGTCGACGACGATGTGTGCGAGGTGATCGTCGACGAGTCGATAGAGAACTTCTCGTCCGTTGCGTTCGCCGCGGACGACGCCCGCTGCTTTGAGTACGCGCAGATGCTGGCTGATGAGTGGCTGAGTGACACCGAGAGCTCCGACGAGTTCGTGAACGCAACGCTCCGACTCGTGTAACTGAAGCACGATCGCGATCCGAACGGGTGCAGCGAGCGCCCGCAGAATTTCGCCGGCTGCCGCCAGGGTTTCCTTGGGCGGCACGGGCGCGGGCGGTGCGGCTTCGAACGGGTCGTGCGTGTGTCCGAGGTCGGAATGATCATGGCTTTTGTGGAGATCGCCGGTATCCGCAATGCTCACAGCGAGGCTCCTTCGAGGGGTAGATCATGATGTCCGGGCATAGCCATCTCACCACATTATTGCAAATCACTTTCATTTTGATATGCACAAGTATGCATGTCAACCTTGGACGGAAGTGCGTGGCAGCCGCCAGATAGGCTGATGGTGCGAAAAGCGCACGAAAATCATGCATCTATTACCCAGATGGAGAGCAATCGAGTGGCACCCAAGTCCAAGATCGAAGCCGTTGTCAATCTCGCCAAGCGGCGAGGCCTGGTCTACCCCTGCGGTGAGATCTACGGCGGTACCAAGTCCGCATGGGACTACGGCCCATTGGGTGTCGAGCTCAAGGAGAACATCAAGCGCCAGTGGTGGCGCAACATGGTCACCAGCCGCGAGGACGTCGTCGGCCTCGACTCGTCGGTGATCCTGCCCCGCGAGGTGTGGGTCGCGTCCGGTCACGTCGGTGTCTTCAACGACCCGCTCGTCGAGTGCCTCAATTGTCACAAGCGTCACCGTCAGGATCACCTGCAGGAGGCGTACGCGGAGAAGAAGAAGCTCGACAACCCGGACGACGTCTCGATGGATGTCATCGGTTGCCCCGATTGCGGCACCGTCGGCCAGTGGACCGAGCCGCGCGACTTCAACATGATGCTCAAGACGTACCTCGGCCCCGTCGAGAGCGAAGAGGGCATGCACTACCTTCGCCCCGAGACCGCACAGGGCATCTTCGTGAACTTCGCCAACGTGCTGACCACCTCGCGTAAGAAGCCGCCGTTCGGCATCGGCCAGATCGGCAAGAGCTTCCGCAACGAGATCACCCCCGGCAACTTCATCTTCCGCACCCGTGAGTTCGAGCAGATGGAGATGGAATTCTTCGTCAAGCCGGGCGAGGACGAGCAGTGGCATCAGTACTGGATCGACTACCGCCTTGACTGGTACACCGGCCTCGGTATCAACAAGGACAACCTGCGTCTGTACGAGCATGCGCCGGAAAAGCTTTCGCACTACTCGAAGGGCACGACCGACATCGAGTACCGCTTCCACTTCCAGGGCAGCGAATGGGGCGAGCTCGAGGGCATCGCGAACCGTACCGACTTCGATCTCTCGACGCACTCCAAGCACTCGGGCACCGAGCTGAACTACTACGACCAGACGACGGGCGAGCGGTACACGCCGTACGTCATCGAGCCGGCGGCCGGTCTCACGCGTTCGCTGATGGCCTTCCTGGTCGACGCCTACACCGAGGACGAGGCGCCCAACTCCAAGGGCGGCGTCGACAAGCGCACAGTGCTCCGCCTGGATCGTCGACTCGCTCCCGTCAAGGCTGCCGTTCTGCCGCTCTCGCGTAACGCGGACCTGACGCCGAAGGCCAAAGATCTTGCAGCGCAGCTGCGTCAGAATTGGAACGTCGAGTTCGACGACGCCGGCGCCATCGGTCGTCGTTACCGTCGCCAGGACGAGATCGGCACACCGTTCTGCATCACGGTCGACTTCGACACTCTCGAAGACCAGGCTGTGACGGTGCGTGAGCGTGACTCCATGGCGCAGGAACGCGTCGCCCTCGATCAGGTGGAAAGCTACCTGGCCGCACGGCTGATCGGCTCCTGATTCTCGTTCGAAGCTGACGGGCGGTCCTTCTCAATCGAGAAGGACCGCCCGTTTTCTCTTTCCCCGATGGTCCTTCAGGCGCAGGATCGAAGTTATGAGAAAACTCAGCGTGACCAACAGCGTGACTCTCGACGGTGTCATGCAGGCACCTGGTGGGCCGGACGAGGACCGTCGTGGCGGATTCGAGCACGGTGGGTGGGCAGCACCCTTCAACGATTCCGTCATGGCGCAGAAGATGGGGGAGGGGATGGCGAAGAAATCGGCGTTGCTGTTCGGTCGCAGAACTTACGAAAACTTCGCCTCGTACTGGCCGTTTCAGACCGACAATCCGTTCACCGAGGTGCTCGACAACACGCAGAAGTACGTAGCGTCAAGGACTTTGGGTGAACCGCTGCCGTGGAAGAACTCGACCTTGTTGAAAGGTGATGCCGCCGACGCGGTCGCCACGCTCAAGGAAAGTGAGGGCCCGGATCTGATGATTCTGGGCAGTGGCGACTTGATCACGTCCTTGGCCGATCGGCGTCTCGTCGACACCTTCACTCTGCTGATACATCCGCTGGTTCTCGGAACCGGGCGCAGATTATTCCCCGACGGAGCTGCGCTCGCTCAGTTCACCCTCACCGACAGCGTCCCTACGACAACAGGCGTCATCATCGCGACGTATCAGTTGAGCTGAACGCAGTTGAGCTGAACACAGTCGAGCTGAGTACATCAGGGAACTCGCCGAAATGCCGAATCTGCCAGCGCTGAGTTCTGACTGCTTGCGCGCTGGTCGGCGTAACCCAGGGCGCATAGACCCGGACAGCGCGCTTACCGCCGGAGAAGTTCGTCGAGACGATGTCGTGTTCGACGAGGGTTTCGACGGGAAAGACGAAGTGCCCCGAATGCTCTTCGTCGTATACCTTCACCACGAACAGCATCACGCGGTCGCTGGCGTCGAATGGGCGGATGGGCCCGGCCTCGGATCGGCGCCACAGTGTGACGAACTGACCGAGCTTGGTCGGCGTCGTCTTGGCGGTTCGATAGACGGTGGGAAGGCCGTTGACGGTCAGCGTGTGAGCGTCGTACTCAGCACCCTCGGACTCGGGAATCGGTGTGGACCAGGTAAATCCGTCGGCGTTCATCGGCACCGATGATGCCACGAACCACCGACAACCTTCGTGACGAACGCTGTCGGTGGTAGTCCCGATTCAGGCCGAAGGCACCTTGTCGAGAAACCCGAGGACAAGCGTCACCCGGCCGTCGTCGTCGCGTTCGAGTACGTCGAATCCGTCGATCAGTGACTCGGCCCCCGACGGGCCGAGAGCCCAACCGAATCGGGCCTGTCGGTGATGCGCGTCCACAGGTCCGACGAGGGTGAAGTGCATGCCCGGAAATTGTTGCTGCACAGCGTTGATCATCGCGTCGATCTGATCGTGTCCGGTGACGTCCGCGAGCGGATCGGTGTAGCGACCGCCGGGTGCGAACAATTGCTCGACCCGTGCTTTACGGGCGGTGGTATCGGTTTCGTTCCACATGTCGATGTAGGCGTCGGCGATTGCGTCGAAGTCGCTCATGGTCGCTCCCTTGATCAGTTTCCGGTGGTGAATGTCCGGCGGCCTCGCCGGCTGAGACCACTGTTCCTCCGAAACTGCGTCGGGTCGATTACCTCTGAGGTCATGGCCTCGGCTACCTCGGGTCGCTAACTTGAAAGAATGACCTTCGAGACGATGGACGTGGGCTCCGAACTCAAGCGGTGGCGGGAGCGGCGAAGGCTCACTCAGTTGGGACTCTCGGCGGCGGCAGGAGTGTCGACCAGGCATCTGAGCTTCATCGAAACCGGCCGCTCCAAGCCGAGCCGGGACATGATTCTTCACCTGTCCGAATGTCTGGATGTTCCTCTACGACAACAGAACACGCTTCTGCTGGCAAGTGGCCACGCGCCGGAGTACTCGCAGAAGTCGTTGGCAGAAGCGCCGATGTCAGCGGTGAGTGAGGCCATCGATCGCATCATCGACGCGCATGACCCGTATCCGGCCGTGGTGGTCGATCAGCAGTGGGAGATGGTCGCCGGGAACCAGGCCGTGGGAATTTTGACCGCGGGCGCCGCTGATTTCCTCCTGGAACCACCGGTGAACGTATTGCGTCTGAGCTTGCATCCCGAGGGCATGGCGCCGCGGATCGTGAACCTCGCGCAGTGGCGGGCCCACCTGCTCACAAGGCTGGCTCGGGAAGTGGAGGTCAGTGCGGATGCGCAGCTGTCGTCGTTGCTCGACGAGCTGCGCGCCTATCCGAGCGGCGGAGACTGGCACGACGACCGCGCGAATTCCCTGCTGGTTCCGTTGCGTGTACGCGTCGGCGATACCGAACTGGCGATGTTCAGCACCACCACCGTGTTCGGTACGCCGCGCGACGTCACGCTCGCAGAGATTGCGATCGAATCGTTCTACCCGTCGGACACGCAGACGGCCGACTACTTTCGATCGGCCGCCGAGGTCACAGGGACTTCTTGCCGAACTTGAGCTTCCACGGCACCAGTGCAGACTCCAACTGAACCGAGAGACTCATCTTGGAGACGCCTTCGGTGCGCTCCTCGAAGCGGATGGGCGTTTCGGCGATCTTCATGCCGCGCTGAACAACTCGGTAGTTCATCTCGACCTGGAACGCGTAGCCGTTGCTCTGCACCGATTCGACGTCGATGTCGCGCAAGGTCTTTGCATGCCACGCCTTGAAGCCGGCGGTCGCATCCTTGACGTGCAGTCGCAGAATAGCGTTGACGTAGAAGTTCGCCCAGGCGGACAAGGCCTTGCGGTGCCACGGCCAGTCGCCGGCGACTGCGCCGCCTTCGACGTAGCGGGAGCCGAGAACGACTGCCGCATCGGTAGTGGTGAGGATCTCGATCATGGCGGGGATCGCTTCGGACGGGTGCGAGAGATCTGCGTCCATCTGAATGACGATGTCTGCGTTCTCTGCCAGAGCCCGGCTCATGCCCGCGACGTAAGCACGGCCGAGTCCGTCCTTGACCGTGCGGTGAAGCACTCCGACCGGGATGGGACCGTCGATACCCAACTTGTCCGCAACCTCACCCGTGCCGTCGGGGGAGTTGTCATCCACCACGAGGACGTGCAGGTTCGGGATCTTCAACGCGGCGAGGCGATCGACGAGCTTTGGCAGGTTCTCACGCTCGTTGTATGTAGGTACAACGACGGTTATCTGCGGGGCGACGCTTTCCATAACACCTTCGTATGATCTGTGATCCCGACTTGCCGGATGAAGCGTACGACGAGTGCGGTCGTGAACAAAGTAGGGATTTTACTACCTCGACTGGATCGGTCAGAACCGGCCGCCGCCGCCTCGACTGGTTCGGCCGCCGCCCCCGCCGCCGAAACCACCGCCGCCGCCACCGCGACCGGAGCGTCCGCTGCTGCTCGGTCCGCCGTACGAACGGGGCCCTCCGCCACCTCGCAGAATGCTGTTGATCAGGATGCCGCCGAGGATCGCTCCTGTCGCATCGCCACCGCCGCCACGGGGTCGTTGGTTTGCTTCCCAGGTGTTGACGTCGTTTTGCGCGGCGCGAAGTGAGTGCGTCGCCAAGGTGGTCGCGGCCTGGGCGTGTTGCAGCGCCTTCGACGGATCCGAGGCCTGCAATTGCTGGGCCGCCTGCAGGTGCCGCTGAGCCTCGGCGTAGCGAGTGCGCGCCTCCGCTCCGATCGCGCCGCGCCTGGTTCCGAGGAAGTCGCCTGCAGCGGTCACCTGAGCCTGTGCGGCCAGAATGTCCTGGGCGAGGCGCTGCTGTGCACGTTCGAGCTGCTGCTTCTGCTCCTGAGCGTCGGCAAGAAGCGCGTCGAGTTGGGCGTCGGCCGCGACGATCTGGTTGAAGGCTGTCAGCGGATCGCTGTCCTTCGATGTCTGAGCATTCGCCAACGCTGCCTGGGCCGCGGCCTTCGCGTCCGCCAACTTCTGCCCGCCTTGCGCCAGGTAAGCGTCCGCAGCGGTGATGCCCTGTTGGACGTCGTCCATCGCGGACGGAAGTGTCGCGATGGCGTTTCGGATGTCGTCGGCGGCGTGATCGACGCCGTCGAGTAGCTTGCGTGCCTGATCGAGGGCGGCTTCGGCCGTGCGAATCGCAGTGACGGCAGCGCCTTGCTTACCGGCCGGCAGCGCGGTGGCATCGCGGCCCTCCTCGATCGACTTCTCGGCGAGCGTCAGGCGTTCACTCGCCATCGTGACGTTGTTCACGACCGATGCCAGCGTCGGCGCGGGGAATTGATCCTTCAATTTGGTCAGAATCGCCTCGGATTCGGGCAAGCGCACGCTGAGAGAAACAACACTCTGCGTCAACGCATCGAGACGTGCGGGGGCGTTGATGAGAAGGTCGCGAAGCCCGTCGAACTCCTCGACGCGAGCTTCGAGTTCTTGGTCGGCTCGACCGCACGAGGAAATGATGTCGATCAGCATCTGTCGGCGTTGATCGGGAGTTTCGGGGATGGCGTCGTCGAGTCGCTGCCTGATCGCGAAGGCTTCGGCGAGGGTGGCCTTGGCCTTGTCGAATGCTGCCGAGAAGGGTGCGACGGCGGAATCTCCGAACTCGCTGCGGGCCAGATCGAGTTCCTCCTGGCTGCCGGCGATCGCGTTGTCCGTCTCGACGAGGATCTCCTTCGCGCGTTCGTCGAGCGTCGGCAGCGGGAGTGCGTTGAGGCTGGCGATGTCGTCGGGGGAGATGTTCTTCGCGGCTTCGACGCTTGCCTTGTTCTTGTCGTTCTTGCGCTTACGTGAGTACAGGACCACGCCGCCCGTCCCGACCACCACAGCGCCGCCCGCGATGAGGAGTGTTCCGACTCCCATTCCGCCGCTCGTGTTGTTCGCGTCGCCGAGTGCTCCAGCTGCGGCAATTGCCGCGCCGGTCCAATCATCCTCGGCGAGAGCCGGTTCCACCGCGTCGGTATTGATCGATTCGATGTCGGAATCCGTGATGTTGCTCAGCTCAGCGGGCACATCGAGGTAGTAAGCACGCTCCGCCGTGGCAACTGCAAGCAGGACGGACTTGGTACTCAGCGTCGACTTCGTGGCTGTCTGCTGTGCCCACGCCTGGCCACCCAGGTTGTTGAAATCGGGGACGAACGCGACCCACAGATCGATCTGGTGGTCCTCGCCGAGTTGATCGATCGCGGCTTGTATGTCGCTGCGTTGCCCGGAATCGAGGACCCCGGAGGTGTCGGTGATGTGATTCGGCAACACCATCGGGGCGTCCGCCGAGGCGAGCGCAGGACTGAAGACGAGCGCCAGCAAAGCGAAAATCGCAGCGACGGCGGCGGCGCTTCCCCGACGCCGAACGGGTCGGGTGGTTGTCCGACTCTGCTCTACCGAGGACAACTGCGCGAAGTGTGGTGCGAGGGCCATGACGCAAATCTATCCGTTGTGGCGCGTCGGCATCGGAGGTGATCGCTGCGAACTGGCAGAATTGCGGGAGTGAAACCTGCTTTCGGTAACCGCCCCCACGACCCATCACCCTCGCGGGCGGGCGGCTTCGGGGCAGGATTGGCTCGCTGGACGCGCCGACTGATCGCCGGTGCGG
Source organism: Rhodococcus sp. OAS809 (assembly GCF_040546695.1). Lineage (NCBI taxonomy): Bacteria > Bacillati > Actinomycetota > Actinomycetes > Mycobacteriales > Nocardiaceae > Rhodococcus > Rhodococcus sp. OAS809. The sequence goes on from NZ_JBEPOI010000002.1 coordinate 247,663, forward strand.
TGTTGATGGCCGTGGTTCTGGTCGGGGGTACTGCGTTCCGGGTGTGGCAGGTGGCGCGCATCGACGACACGCGGCCGGCCGACGCGATAGTCGTTCTGGGCGCGGCTCAGTATTCCGGCACTCCGTCGTCCGTCTTCGAGGCCCGACTCGAGCAGGCGTACAAGCTGTACAAGCGCGGAGTGGCTCCGCAGATCATCACTGTCGGCGGTAAACAAGAAGGCGACGAGTACACCGAAGCGGCGTCGGGAAAGATGTATCTGACCGATCGCGGAATTCCTTCGAGTGCGATCACCGCGGTGGAGACCGGTTCAGACACACTGCTCAGCATCGACGCAGTCAGTGCCGAGATGTCTTCGCAGGGAATCAATTCCGCCGTCCTGGTCAGTGATCCGTGGCACTCCTTGCGAACACGGACGATGGCCCGCGACACGGGCCTTCAAGCGTGGACCGCACCTACTCGTCAAGGCCCGGCTGTGTTCACCCGTGAATCCCAGTTACACGGAATCGCTCGCGAAACCGGCGCACTGCTCTGGTATCAGCTCACGCACTTCTCGGCAGACTTCCCCTACACGGCAGGGCAATAGAGACCATGACAGCTCACACCACCTACGGAGGCGGCACCTACTCCGAACACGACCTCGGACGTCGTGTCGTCGAGGCGCCGAAGCGAGCGGGGTTGCCGGGTTCGCAGATCGCAGCGGCGCAGCATCGTTCGGACTTCTCGCGAGATCGGGCCCGCGTCCAACACTCCGCGGCTTTGCGGCGGCTGGCCGACAAGACCCAGGTTGTCGGCCCGCGCGACGGAGACACGCCTCGTACGCGGTTGACACACTCGATGGAGGTTGCGCAGATCGGGCGAGGGATTGCCGACGGACTCGGTTGCGATCCGGACCTGGTGGACCTCGCCGGTCTCGCGCACGACATCGGGCACCCACCGTACGGTCACAACGGCGAGAAGGCCCTCGACGAAGTCGCCAAGGACTGCGGAGGTTTCGAGGGCAATGCGCAGAATCTGCGGATCTTGACCAGCCTCGAACCCAAGATCCTGCGCCCCGACGGTCTGAGCGCAGGCCTCAATCTCACCAGGGCGTCACTCGACGCAGCCATCAAGTATCCCTGGACCCGCCCTGAGCCCGGCGCGAAGTTCGGGGCATACGACGACGACGCAGAGGTGCTCGCCTGGGTTCGCGAGGGAGCGCCCGAGCGTCGGCAATGCCTGGAAGCTCAGGTCATGGACTGGGCCGATGACATCGCCTATTCCGTGCACGACGTGGAGGACGGGGTGATCGCAGGCCGCATCGACCTTCGCTCGCTTGCCGATCCGTCCGAGCAGCGCGCACTGGCAGAACTCGGGGCCTCCGAGTTTCGCGGATTGGTAGTCGACGATCTGATCGAAGCCGCCCAACGGCTGTCCGAACTCCCCGTCGTACGCGGGGTCGGAAGTTTCGACGGAACGCTAGGGAGTTCCGTCGCATTGAAGAATCTGACGAGTGAATTGGTGGGACGCTTCGCCACCGCGGCGATCGCCAGCACCCGGCTGACACACGGTGACCGACCCCTCTCGCGCTATCAAGCCGACCTCGACATACCCGAGGCCGTCGCATCCGAGGTGGCGTTGCTCAAGACCGTGGCGCTGTACTACGTGATGTCCGACGCCGGACACAAAGCGCGTCAGGATCGGCAGCGTGATCGTGTTCATCGCGTCGCGGAATGGCTGCTGGCAACTGCGCCGGCCGGGCTCGATCCGATCCTGCTGCCCGCGTGGGAACGCGCCGCGGACGACGGTGCTCGGGTCCGGGTAGTGGTGGATCAGATCGCGTCGTACACGGAGAGTCGGCTCGAACGGGTGGACAAAGCGAGCCTGGGCGCGCAGGCCAGCTGGGGCTGAGCCACTTACGCCCTCAGCAAGTCATCCGCGTCGACGGGTCGGTAGTGGTATCGAGCCACTTGCCGTAAGCGTCGCCACCTGCTGCGCGAACGTCCTTGCAGATCTTCGACTCGGTGTTCCCGGATTCGCGATACACCGTGTAGATCGCCGTCCCCGAATCGGAGACTTGACGCAGTGACGGGCAGGACTGGTCTGTGCGTAGGTATTTCGAGCCGGGGAACGCGTCGAGGTAGTTCTGAATCTCGCTGGCGTACGTTGCCGGATCGGTGGCATTGGCCAACACCACGATTCCGGTTCCTTTGCATGAGGGGACGGTGATCGGCTTGCTCACCCCGAGGTCGCCATTTCTCGCGGACGGGTTCGACGCCCGGGTGGTCGTGGTCGCCTGCAGTCCGGCGGTGGGTAGCGGCTCGAGCTTCGGCGTTCTGACTGGATCCTGAATGGGTGCCGGTGCCGACGTGGCGGTGGAAGCTGCTACAGCGATTGGTGATTCGGGGCCCGAATTCCCCAGCGTCACCCAGGCCGCCGTGCCTCCTGCGGCCAGAACGAGTGCAATTCCAGCCGCACCGATCGCGATCGGTGCTCGGTTTCGCTTGGTCTTTGTCACGATGTGCGTGTAGTTCCCGTGAGCGGGATTCGCCGTGGTGTAGGTGGGCTGCCCGACGATCGTGGGTTGCAATCCGCCGGCGGCACCGGGGGTGTGGGTCGTCGAGAGGGCCTGCCGCGCTTGGAGTGCGAGCGCTCCCGTAGTCGGATAGCGGTGTGCGGGATCCTTTGCCATGCCGCGAGCCACGATGGCGTCAAGGCCTTGCGGGAGCGACGGAACCGCCAGTGTGGGGCGTGGCGGCGGAGAGTTCAGGTGCGAATTGACCAGATGCTCGATGCTTGTGGTGTTGAAAGGTGTTGTTCCGGTGAGTGATTGGTAGAGGACACAAGCCAGGGAATAGACATCCGCTGCGGCCGTCGGCGTTTCGATTCCGAACCGCTCCGGCGCCATGTATGCATACGAACCGACTGCGCTTCCCTCGGTGGTGATCTTCGTGTCCGTCTGTGAGTATGCGATTCCGAAGTCGACGAGGTAGGCGAAGCCGTTGTTCGTGAGAATGATGTTGTCTGGTTTGACGTCACGATGGATGAGCCCGCGGGCATGGGCGGCGTCCAACGCCGACGCGATTTGCGAGACGATGTCGACGGCTCGTACAGGCGTGAGTCGGCCGAATTCGGTCAACTCGGCTCGCAACGTATGACCTTCGACCAATCGCATGTCGATGAAGAGAACTCCGTCGATCTCGCCCCAGTCGTGCACAGGGATCACGTGCGGTTCGTTCAGGGCGGCGGTGGTGCGAGATTCTCGGCGGAAACGAGCTTGGAATGACGGGTCGGCCGCAAGCTCTCAATGGAGCAACTTGAGAGCGACCAGGCGATCCTTCGAGGTGTCGTACGCCTCGTACACTTCACCCATTCCGCCTCGGCCGAGGAGGCTACGCAACTCGTACACGCCGAATCGGGTTCCTGATCGCCCTTCGTGCGAGCTCGAGGCGTTTTCAGTCATCGTCGGTCCCATCGCTGCGGTGCAGAGTCGGCCATCAACATATCGTTGTCAGGAGGTGCCGGGCGACCGCCTAGACTGATGTACGTGGCGGGCCGAATTTCTGACAGAGACATCGCGGCCATTCGCGAACGCACTCGCATCGAGGACATCGTCGGTGAATACGTTTCACTCAAGCGTGCCGGTGGCGATTCGATCAAAGGTCTGTGTCCCTTTCACGACGAGAAGTCGCCGTCGTTCCATGTGCGACCCAACCACGGCCTCTACCACTGCTTCGGCTGCGGTGAGGGTGGTGACGTGTACTCGTTCCTGCAGAAGATGGATCACATCAGCTTCGTAGAGGCCGTCGAGCAGTTGGCGGATCGACTCAGCTACACGATTTCGTACGAGGGCGGCGGACCGTCCGTTCAGCGCGATCGCGGCACCCGTGCACGCTTGATCGCAGCAAACGCGGCGGCTCAGGAGTTCTACGCCGCTCGTCTGCGCGAACCCGATGCCCAGGCGGCTCGCGACTACCTCACCGAGCGAAACTTCGACGGTGCCGCGGCCTTGCAGTTCGGGTGTGGATACGCGCCAGAAGGTTGGGACACTCTCACAAAACACTTGATGTCCAAGGGCTTCGAGTTCAAGGAACTAGAAGCAGCCGGGCTGTCCAAAGAAGGCCGGCGAGGTCCGATCGACCGGTTCCATCGCCGACTTCTGTGGCCGATCCGCAGCGTCGCCGGTGACGTCATCGGCTTCGGTGCCCGCAAGCTCTTCGACGACGACACCATGCCGGGTAAGTACGTCAACACGCCGGAAACGATTCTCTACAAGAAGTCTCAGGTCTTGTTCGGCTTGGACCTCGCCAAGCGCGACATCGCCAAGGGGCACCAGGCGGTAGTCGTCGAGGGTTACACCGACGTCATGGCGATGCATTTGGCCGGCGTCAAGACCGCCGTCGCTTCGTGCGGGACCGCCTTCGGTGAGGAGCACCTTGCGATGCTCCGTCGACTCCTGATGGACGACAGCTACTTTCGCGGTGAGATCATCTACACCTTCGACGGTGATGCCGCGGGGCAGGCCGCTGCGATGAAGGCGTTCGAGGGTGATCAAAAGATGGCCGGGCAGACGTTCGTCGCCGTCGCGCCCGACGGAATGGACCCGTGCGATCTGCGACTGAAGTCTGGTGACGCCGCCGTTCGCGACCTCGTGGCACGGCGCACTCCGATGTTCGAGTTCGTGGTGAAGTCCATCCTCACCGAACACGATCTGGAGACCGCTGAAGGTCGTGTCGAGGCACTGCGTCGTACCGTGCCCGTCGTTGCGCAGATCAAGGAATCAACTCTGCGCGACAGCTACGCGAATCTGTTGTGCGGATGGGTCGGTTGGGACGATCTTCCGTCGGTTCGACGACGCGTGCGTGACGAAGCTCGCAAACGGGCGTCGACGCGTGGATCGTCACCGGCACCCAAGCGTCGTCAGGTTGTCGACCAACCTGCTGCCGATGCGCTTGCGCTGCCGATCGGAATCTCCAGGCCCCGGCCCAACGATCCCGCGCTCTCGACGCAGCGAGCTGTCCTCAAGGCCGCATTGCAGCACCCTGGCATCGCCGGCAGTGTCTTCGACTCGTTGCCGCCCGAGACGTTCACCCACCCCGCCTACGTTGTCATCAGACAGGCAATGGCTGACGCCGGTGGAACGAGCAAGGGACTCGGCGGCGCCGAGTGGATCGAAGTCGTCACCAAGGGCGTCGAAGACATGACGGTGGCCTCGGTTGTATCTGAGCTGGCCGTCGAACCGATGCCGTGTGACGAAGACACGGTTCCGCGCTACATCAACGGAGTGCTCGCACGACTGCAGGAAGCGTGGGTGGGCGAGCAGGTTGCCGACCTCAAATCCAAGCTTCAGCGCGTTTCACCTGCTGCAGCCCCCGAGGAGTACAACTCACTGTTCGGCGACCTCGTGGCGCTGGAGCAGTATCGCCGACAGCTGCGTGAGCAGGCTGTCGGCGACCAAAGCGTCTGACCTAGCGGTTTTTCTTCAACTGGTCGTGGGGGACCAGAATCGTAGTCTCCTCGTTGATCGGCTTCATCGGCTCGAGCTTGGGCTGAGTACTCAGTGAGTCGGCCAGCTTCTGCCGTGACGCGTCCAACACCTTCTTGGTGGCCGGACTGGTGGCCACCGCCTTCGCGGCCCGGCTGATCTGCTCGTATCGTGCGCGGCCCGCTTTGGTTCCCAGGACGTACCCAGCTGCAACACCGATCAACAAACGCATCATTCCTGCTTCCCTCCAGCACCGATCGTCCTGACTCCATCCTGCCTGATGACTCGCTGGGCAGGCGATTTGGTACTTCGGTGAAGGATTCGCTACAGTTTCTCAGGCAACGCCGGAACGGGCGAAGCGAGCAAGACAATCCCCTGTAGCTCAATTGGCAGAGCTTCCGACTGTTAATCGGACGGTTGCTGGTTCGAGTCCAGCCGGGGGAGCAGCAAAGCCCCTCACCTGAGAAATCGGGTGGGGGGCTTTCTTGTTGTGGTCTGATCTTGTTTTTGTCTGACCTAGTGCGCTCGCAGCAGACCCACCGATCGAAGTGCCGATTCGACGTCTGCCGCCTTGTTTGCTTGTTCGCCGCGAATTCCCAGCCGTCGAGCGCTGAGGACGTTCACCGGGTTGTCGTCGACGAAGAAGGTCTGCTGTGGACGCGCATCGAGCAACTCCAGCGCAGCCAGGAAGGCCGCAGGTTCGGGTTTGGTAGCTCCGAGCATGCAGGAGAAAACATGCTCGTCGATTGCCGATGGAGTTACGACACTCTCGATGGCGGCCAAGAGAACAGGTCCGTTGTCGGAGAGTGTGGCGACCACGACCCCCTCGCTTCGAAGCGCGATTGCGAGATCGATGACCGCGCGGTCCGGGATGAAGGCCTTGGCCCAGGCTCGGCGTAGCTCGTCGCGGTCACCAGGAAACCCGAGTCGTCGAAAGCGTTCCAGGATCGCGGTTTCGGAGTGAATGCCGAGATCGCATTCCTGGTCGAACCCGGACGCGAACACGAGGGCATGAATCTCGTCTTCCGTGACGCCGATGGCCGCAGCCAGTTCTGCGGCGCGACGGTCAGGCTCGAATCGACACAGCACACCGCCCAGGTCGAACAACACGAGTTCAGGTGGTCCGCTGTCGTTCGCCATGTCGGAGAGGATAGGCGGCATCAGCACCCGTGAACGCGACGCGAAGATATTGGCGACAGATACACCAAAGCCCGACGCAAGTGTCTGCGTCGGGCTTTCGGTGGAACCGTCGAACTGTCTGACCGGTGCGCCTACTTCGCTGCGCGATCCGACGGCTCGAACAGCCGGATGATGTGGCTGGGGTTGATGTAGTAGACACCATTCGGAGAATTGAGAACGAGAGTGTCTTCGGTGAAATCGGTGACGGTGCCGTTCAGTTTCGCGCCGTCGGACATGATGATCCGGATCGTGGCCTTCGAGTTCTTGAATTCGGTCAGTGCAAGCTTCATGTGGTGATCCTGTTCCGTGGGGTGTGCACTCCCACGGTATCGGCTCATCGCGCCTGTGCCGACCAACCTTGGAAGACTCGACTCGAAAGAGTGCAACGCGTCACCGCCTGCCCGATTGTGATCCGCGTCGGATGTGCCGGTAACATTCGGATTCGCCGCGATGCATCGCATCCGGATGGGGCGGTAGCTCAGTCGGTTAGAGCCGTGGACTCATAATCCATTGGTCGCGGGTTCGAGCCCCGCCCGCCCCACATTCAGTTGCCGTGAGCCCGCAGGTCAGACCCAATGACGTTTGTCGAAAGTCATGCTGCCGACGATCGCAACGGCGACAAGTGCGCAGAGTGCAATCAACAGGGCAGTTGCCCACAGGTAGTTGGTGCAGTTGCCCACACGTAGTTGGTATTGAATCGCACGCAACGCGCATGCGGGTACGGCTGTGATCCTTCGTGGCTACACAAGTAAATGTCGTACCGCGATCGTCGATCTCGGACGAGGTGAAAGTCTCGGATCCGGATACCCAATCCTCGACAAGTATCGGGAGCGCAGTGCAATTGGGCGCAACCGAGCGAGCGACGTGCCGGACGTGAAGGAAAAGTAGGTACCTATCCGGGTATTTCAGCGTATGTGCTCGACGTACAGAAGTGTCACGCTTTAGACGTGCCTACCGGTGTAGGTACAAGGCAGTCGAGCCGTCCCCCCCCCGCGACTCGGCTGCACCCAAATGTTGACGCGCTGACCGGCAGCCGACTGTCGGAAACGACTCTACGCAAGGAACGGCAACGATAGTGGGCCCCGCAACTGCGGGGCCCTTTCCCTGTCTGAAAAGCGCTGTCGGACTTGGGTCATCACCATTGAGGACTTCGTGCTCGATCACTGGAAATGAGTGCCAACGAGGGCTGTCTCGCCGTCCTTGTCTGCGTCGGATCCATTTTGCCGAGCTTCGTGAATTGCAGAATCCGCAGCCCGCGAGAGCTCAGTAGTTACCTCGATCGGGTGCAAAACCGGGCAATCGGAACAAAACGCTTGTCGATGCGTTACAACTATTGTTAAAGTGTAACGATGAACTGCAAGTGAACAGCAACTTCAAGGTCTCGCTACCGGAAGCCGATGGGCGCCGGGGGAGATTCGTCTGCTGTCGATGGACGCGACGCCGTTGGGCGGCACGGATAAAGGCTCTGCGAATTGCGCCGGGTCGCACCCCTGATCAACCTGACAGACCAACGTAACGGAGAACATACTGTGACAATCAAGAACTCGATCGGGCCTGGTGTCGAAGCCGGTCATGGAAACAGGCTGTTCGGCAACACTATTCGATCAGCTGAAGGTGAGGAACTGGTCCAGCGGCTGAATGCCATGTTCGAGCGAGCGAACAGCGCAGGTCAGGTGGTGAATCAACGAGAACTCTCGACCGTGCTTTCTGTGCGGAGATCCGAGGGTTCGCCGGTCGACCGGTCGATTCCGGCGCCTGACAGGCTGATGCATGCGATCGAGGGACTCTCGTACGAATCCCTTTCCCTGTTGATTTGTGCGGCCGAGCATTTACTGCGTTCGGAAGGGGTACATGTCGACTCGACGCCCTTCACGTGAGGGGCGACGAGACCCGTCGAGGAAATCGAAGTGATCGGTCCGTCGCCGACGAACGAGTATTTTGTCACGAACGGAATGACGTAGTTACGTCGTCGTTTGTAATTCTGTTGTGCGACCGGCGAATCAGGCCTCCGGCGTTGCTCAGTCGCACGATCCCGATTCCGCTGCTTCGAAGGCTTCTTGGTGCGCTCACGCGCCTTAGCGTCGAATCCTCTCCAGTCGTCGTGCGGTCCGCTCATGTCATCGCGGACTCGATCGATCGGCGACGTGGAATCAGTCGGAGTATGTCCAGTTCTTCGGCCGATCCGAGTATCGACCGGCAAATCTTGTCGACGGAGTCAGATGCCGGATACCGGCACCGAAATACGGATCAACATTCACCTCGGGAAGCCGCATGAAGTGAATTGACTAACGCAGTCTGCTGTTGTGGTGTGAACGCTGCCCAGGCGCTGGCGGAACCCACGAGTTCAGGGACATCGTTCCATCCAGGGCTCTGTAGCCGGGCCAACGCCGCCTCGACCGTCCCGAAAACTTCGAGGTACGAATGTGCGTCGTCGCATGTGAAGGCGAGTTCGTGTGGTTCGGCGTCGCCCCCGTCCCCGCCACACGAAGTAAGCATCAGCACGAATGGAATCGCAATACCGACCATGATGCGCTTCATCGGCCAATCGAAGCAGACCGACTCCGCTCCCGCGGACTATTCTCGATGCATGCCGATCACCCCGGATACAAAGAACTGGACCTGGGTCCTCGAACGCCCTTGCGGCGAGTGTGGGTTCGATTCATCCACCGTCGCATTCACGGACGTTCCCGATCTCGTGCGTGCCAACGCCGCATCCTGGGCTGCAGTGCTCGAACACGAGAACGTGACGGTGCGGCCAGACAGCGACACATGGTCAGCGCTGGAGTATTCCGCCCACGTACGCGACGTGTTCCGGATCTTCAAGGTGCGGTTGGAACAGATGCTCGAATTCGACGATCCGCGATTCGAGAACTGGGATCAGGACGCAACAGCCGAGGCCGAGCGGTACAACGACCAAGATCCGGCAACGGTGGCATCGGAATTGTCCGACGCCGCGGCGGAGGTCGCGAATGCCTTCGAAACCGTGCCAGAGGGTAGCCGCCAACGACGGGGTCTCCGCAGTGACGGATCGGCGTTCACCGTCGAATCGTTGGCGGCCTACTTCATTCACGATCCGATCCATCACCTGCACGACGTCTCGGTGTAGTCAGAGCCCGCGCACCTCCTCGAGGGTTCTTCTGGCTCCGACGGAGTGCAATGAGTCGAGGGTCTTTCGGAAGCTTGCGACAAATCGGCGATCGTCCACGAGATCGCCGAACACTTGTCGGTACCCGATGAAGGCCAACGGGTCGCTCGACTGTTTCTGGGCGAGCGGCACCAGAGTGTCCGACAGCTGATCGACGACGGTGATGGGATCTCCGTTCTCGTCTGTGCCCTCGGCGTAGCGGGCCCAGCTGGCGACAATTGCGGTGGACAGGTTGATCGACCCACCGGTGTCGAGTTGGGTCCGGATGACGGGCAACAGCCACTTGGGAATTCGATCGGACGACTCGGCGCACAGACGTGCAATCGTGTCGCGGATCTGGGGGTTCGAGAATCGTTCGATGAGGGTCTTCTTGTACTGATCCAGGTCGACGCCGGGTACCGGGTCAAGGGTCGGCGTCGCTTCGAGATTCATGTAGTCGAGCAGGAACCCCGACAAGAGTTCGTCCTGGCATGCCTCGTGGACCAGGCGGTATCCGGCAAGGTAGCCGAAGTACGCGATGCCTTGATGGCCGGCATTGAGAAGGCGCAGTTTCATCAGTTCGTACGGGCGAACATCCGGCACGAGATTGACGCCGGCATTCTCCAGAGGTGGCCTGCCTGAGGTGAACTCGTCCTCGAGGAACCACGCGGTGAACGGCTCAGCCGCGACCGGCCACTGATCTTCCACGCCAAACGTCTCGGCGATCTCGGTGGTCACCTCGGCTGTCGTGACGGGTGTGATCCGGTCGACCATGGAGTTGGGGAAGGCGCCGTTCTCGTCGATCCATTCCGCAAGTTCGGGATCTTTCAGAGCGGCGAAGGCTTCGACAGCCGTCTTGGCGACCGATCCGTTGCCTTCGATGTTGTCGCAACTCATGATCGTGAACGGGGCGAGGCCCCGGTCGCGACGGAGTGCGAGTGCCGCACAAATCAGACCGAAGGTGGTGCGGGGGAGTGTTCCCGGCTCGAGATCGTGCATTACATCGGGATCGGACGCGTCGAACTCACCCGTAGTGTGCGAGATGTTGTATCCGCCCTCGGTGATGGTGAGAGATACGATTTTCGTCGATTCGGATGCCATCTTTTCGATCACCGCCTCCGGATCCTCCGGAGCGAACAGGTACTCGACGATCGACCCGATGACCCGGGCCTCGAGGGTTCCGTCGGAATGCTTGAGCGCCAGCGTGTAGAGGCCGTCCTGCGCGCGGAGTGCGTCTTTCATTCGCTTGTCCGACGGCATCACTCCCACTCCGCAGATTCCCCAGTCGAAGCCCTCACCGCGTCGCAGGAGAGCATCGATGTACATGGCCTGGTGTGCACGGTGAAAGCCTCCGACACCGAAATGCACTATGCCGGTAGTAACTTTGCTCCGGTCGTAGGTCGGCACTTCGAGTGCAGCATCGAAGTCGAGCAGGGTCTTCGTATTGAGTTCCATGAAAGTACTAGTCTCCTTCGGCGACAATGACTACGGCTTTGATGCTGCCGGGAATGCGATCGGCCACCAGGGCCTCTTGCGACTGTTCGAGTGAAAAGCGTGCTGTGACCATCGAGTCCAGATCGACGCGCCCGGCAGCGACCAGTGCGGCGGCGATCGGCCACGTGTTGGCGTATCGGAACACTCCGGTGAGCATCAGTTCGCGATTCTGAATGATCGGGACCGGCAACGGTATCTCGTCGGCACCCATTCCGACCAGAACGACGGTTCCAGCGGGCCGAACTGCGTGAATCCCGTCGATCACTGCGGCCGTGGCACCCGACGCGTCGATGAATGCGTCGACGGCCAGCGAGCGTACGTCGCTTACATGGGGATCAACGACGGTTGTTGCGCCGAATTTCAGTGCCACATCACGTCGGGCCGCATCGATGTCCGAGACAATGACTTCCGTCGCGCCGAATGCCTTGGCCACCTGCGTCGTCACGATTCCTACCGGGCCGGCGCCGGCGATCAACACCCGAGAGCCGGCAGTGATCCCCGCCTTCTGGGCTGAGGCGATCCCTACGGAAAGTGGCTCGAACAGCGCAGCTGCCTCGTAGGACACGGAATCTGCGATGGGATGGGCGAAGTCGGCACCGATCGTGACGTAGTCGGTCAGCGCACCGTCGATCGGCGGCGTCGCGAAGAACTCCATATGAGGGCAGAGGTTGTATCTGCCTGCCTTGGATTCGGGACTTGTCGGATCGGGCTTCTGAGGCTCGATGGAGACACGCTGCCCGATGCGTCTTGGGTCGACGCCGTCACCGACCGCAGCGATGCGTCCCGATGCTTCGTGTCCGAGAACGAGCGGTGAGTTGACTACGTAAGGGCCGATGCGACCTTCGTGAAAGTAGTGCGCGTCCGACCCGCACACGCCCACGGCATGGATGCGAACGAGGACTTCACCCGCCTTCGGGGACGGTCGTGGTCTCTCGACCATCTGCATCTTTCCGGTCTCGACGAGGACATTTGCCCGAATTGTCGCAGGTAGATCGACGGATTCTCCGGAAACTGTTGTGTGGGTCACAACGTAGATGTTAGCTTAATGAGCATAAGAACATCTAGTGAGCATTTGCTCACGATCGAGAAACTTTGAACCTGATGCACAAGGAGACCGTGTGAACCAGTCGGCTCAGCCCACAGGACTCAAGACGTCGAAGTTGCCCGCTTCCGAAGATGTGCGGCTCGCCTTGCGGGCAGCGACCATGTATCACCTCGAAGGTGCCACTCAGGCGGAGATTGCAGCGAAGTTGGGCGTCTCGCGGCCGACAGCCGGGCGACTGTTGGCCAGGGCGCGGACGCAAGGTTTGGTCAGGGTCGAGATTTTGGTACCGCCGGAGCTCGAAGGTTCGGTGAACACGGAGTTGGAATCGAAGCTGGAGAAGCACTTCGGGTTGGCCGAAGTGTTGATCGTCCCCGAAGCGATTTCGGATGCGGACGACCCGGACTTCGACGCACTCGGTCGACGAGCAGCGGAAGTTCTGGTTCGTCGTCTGCAGCCGTCGAGCGTTCTCGGGTTTACCTGGGGTCCGGAAACCGTTGCGGTAGCAGGATCTTTGCCAGACAAGGCCGCGAAGTGCTCGGCTGTGGTACAACTTGACGGCTCCATGACGGTGACCGACTACCAAACCGGTGTCGACTTCACCATCGGCCGATGTGCACAACAGTTGCAGGCCAATCCTATTCGTCTCAACGCTCCGCTGTATGCCGACCCGGCGACTGTGGAGTCGATGCGAAACGACTCGGTGATCTCGAAGGCGCTGCAAGCCGGAACTGATTCCGACATCATGGTTTTCGGAGTTGGTGCCGTCTCGACTGCCACGACTTTGTTTGCCGGTAGCTTCGTCGACTCGACCATGCTGGACGAGTTGGAAAGTCGAGGCGCTGTCGGTGAAATCGGCGGCCGTTTCTACACCGTCGACGGCAATCCAGTGGAGGGGCCACTGCCTGAGCGAACGGTCTCCGTCTCGCTCGACGCAGTGAAATCCTGCGATCAGACGATTCTGATTTCGGGGGGAACACACAAACGCCAGGCCGTTCTGGGCGCATTGCGCGGAGGTTTGGCAAACGTACTCGTCGCCGACGTCGAGTGCGCCCAGTGGCTGCTCGAAGGCTAGCGATCTCACGAGTTTCGCTGTCCGAGCGCGCGACTGACACGCAAGTGTGAAGGAAGGTAATCCGTGAAAACAGGAAGACGAGTGTGGGGCGCTGCCGCGGCGGCGCTCTGCCTCCTGGTGTCGGGATGTGCGGGCGCTGGTGCGCTCGGTGGTTCCGGCGAACGAACAGTCACCATCGCGATGGTGTCGAACTCGCAGATGCAGGACGCCATCAAGCTGGCGCCAGCTTTCGAAGCCGAGAACCCCGGCATCGACCTCAAATTCGTCAGCCTTTCCGAGAACCAGGCGCGCGCCAAGATCACGGCGTCGACGGCAACCGGCGGCGGTGAGTTCGACGTCGTGATGATCAGCAACTACGAGACACCTCAGTGGGCCGCAAACGGTTGGCTCACGAACCTGTCCGAGTACGCAGACACGACGCCCGGTTACGACGAGGACGACTTCGTACCGTCGATCAAGACTTCTCTGTCGTACGAGGACAGTATGTACGCGGTCCCCTTCTACGGGGAGTCGTCGTTCCTGATGTACCGCAAGGATCTGTTCGATCAGGCGGGGATTACAGTTCCCGAAGACCCGACGTGGCAAGAAGTCGCAGGTTGGGCAGCGCAGTTCGACAACCCGGACGCCAAGATGGCGGGAATCTGCTTGCGCGGAAAGCCTGGCTGGGGTGAGGTACTCGCACCGCTGAACACAGTGATCAACACCTTCGGTGGACGCTGGTACGACGAGAATTGGAATGCGCAGCTGACCAGTCCGCAGGTCGAGGATGCGGTTCAGTTCTACGTGGACACGGTCAAGGAGCACGGTCAGCCGGGTCCTGCCACAAGCGGATTCGGTGAATGTGCAACACAATTCGCGCAAGGCAACACGGCGATGTGGTACGACGCGACGTCGGCTGTGTCGGTTCTCGAGGACCCTGCGTCGTCGAAGGTAGTCGGCAACATCGGATATGCGAAGGCCCCGAAGGTCGAGAAGTCCGATCCTGGTTGGCTCTACACGTGGGCGCTCGGAATCCCGGAGTCGGCACAGAACAAAGATGATGCCTGGAAGTTCATTTCCTGGATGACGAACAAGGACTACATCCAGAAGGTCGGAACCGAACTCGGCTGGTCGAGAGTTCCTCCGGGAAGTCGCCTATCGACCTACGAGATTCCGGAATATCAAGAGGCCGCACAGGCATTCGGTCCGATCACCCTCGAATCGATCAACAATGCAGATCCGAAAAACCCTACAGTGCAACCGGTTCCGTACACCGGCGTCCAGTTCCTCACCATCCCTGAGTTTCAGGACCTGGGCACTCGCGTCAGCCAGCAGATCAGTGCGGCCATCGCGGGTCAGAAGAGCGTGAAAGAAGCACTCGAACAATCCCAGCAGTATGCCGAGGTGGTCGGCAAGACCTATCAGGAGAACCGATGACTACGGTTGCCGAGCCCAGAACTACGGTGGACGACGCGCCACCGGTCCGTGTCGAAAAGAAGATCTCCCGCGCCGAGGGTTGGCGTCGTAGAGGTCCCCTGTTGCCGGCGTTGATCTTTTCGATCGTCGTCACCCAGATTCCGTTTCTGTTCACCCTCTACTACTCGACGCAGTCGTGGAACCTTGTCCGGCCGGGATCGCGGCAATTCAACGGGTTCGACAACTACATCGAGGTTTTCAAGGACAGTCAGTTTCGGGAAGTCGCGGTCAACACGGTCATCATGATCGTGGGGACGGTCATCGTTTCGGTGATCCTCGGACTCGCGTTGGCACTGCTACTCGACAGAGCCTTCCTCGGTCGCGGGATCGTGCGGACACTGCTGATCACGCCGTTTCTCATCACCCCCGTCGCTGGCGCATTGCTCTGGAAGACAACAATGTTCGACCCGGTGTTCGGTATCGTGAACTTCGTCCTCCAGCCTTTCGGTGTCGGCCAGGTCGACTGGGTCAGCAAGTTTCCGCTCGCCGCCGTCATGATCAATCTGATCTGGCAGTGGACGCCTTTCATGATGCTGCTCATTCTGGCCGGCTTGCAGTCCATGCCCCGAGACATCCTCGAAGCCGCACGGGTGGACGGAGCCAAGCCGTTTGCGATGTTCCGCGAACTGACACTGCCGCACCTGCGCCGTTTCATCGAACTCGGTGCAGTTCTGGGTGCGATCTACCTCGTGAACACCTTTGACGCGGTGTACATGATGACGTCGGGCGGGCCAGGCGTGGCCAGTTCGAACCTGCCGTTCTACATCTACCAGCGCGCGTTCCTCGGCTTCGACGTAGGTCAAGCTGCGGCGATGGGTGTCGTGACAGTGATCGCGACCATCATCGTGTCGACACTTGCGCTCCGATTGATCTTCAAGAGCTTCACCGGCAACGAGGAGGCGGCGTGATGACTGCCGTAGAGACGACAAGCGTGACGACCGACAAACCCGTCGTCAAGAAAAAGAAGAGCAGTAAGTTCAGTCCGTGGTCGGTCGTGGCGTGGATCGCCGCTCTGGGATTCTTCTTCCCGGTCTTCTGGATGGTCCTGACCGCATTCAAGACCGAGGCAGACGCCTACACGGATCCGCCGAAGTTGTTCTTCACCCCGACGCTCGAGCAGTTTCGTGCCGTTCTCGATTCCGGTCTCGGCACGACGCTGGCGAACTCGGCATTTGCCACAGGAATGTCGACGATTCTTGTTCTGCTACTGGGTGTTCCGGCGGCTTTTGCGCTCTCGCTTCGCCCGGTGAAGAAGACTCAGGATGTGCTGTTCTTCTTCATCAGTACCAAGATGCTCCCAGTCGTCGCTGCAATCGTGCCGCTGTACGTGATCGTCAACGACATCGGATTGCTCGACAATATCTGGGCGCTGGTCATCTTGTACACATCGATGAATCTTCCGATCGCAGTGTGGATGATGCGTTCGTTCTTTCTCGAAGTCCCCGGCGAACTTCTCGAAGCTGCCAGCATGGACGGCGCGAGTTTGTGGACCTCGGTTCGCGAGGTGATCCTCCCGCTGATCTCGCCCGGAATTGCTGCGACTGCGCTGATCTGCGTGATCTTCTCGTGGAACGAATTCTTCTTCGCAGTCAACCTGACAGCTGTTCAAGCGCAGACGATTCCGGTCTTCCTGGTCGGGTTCATCACCGGCGAGGGACTGTACTGGGCTCGGCTCTCCGCGGCAGCGACCATGGCGGCATTGCCCGTCATCCTGGCCGGTTGGTTCGCCCAGAACAAACTGGTGCGCGGCCTGTCCTTCGGTGCAATCAAATAATTCTCCTCACCCTCTCAGGAGTTCGTCATGGCTGAAATCTCTTACCAGAAAGCGTCTTGCATCTACGAAGGTGCTGGGACCCTCGCTGTAGATTCACTCGATCTTGACATCAAGGACGGGGAGTTCATCGTGCTCGTCGGTCCGTCAGGTTCCGGAAAGTCCACGGCCCTGCGCATGTTGGCAGGGCTCGAGGACATCGATTCCGGTGCGATCACCATCAACGGCAAGGACATGACCGATGTCCCGTCGAAGGATCGCGACATCGCAATGGTCTTCCAGAATTACGCGCTGTACCCCAATAAAACCGTCGGCGAAAATATGGGGTTCGCGTTGAAGATGCGCGGTGTGCCCGTCGAGGAGCGTAAGAAGAAAGTGGCCGAAGCGGCCAAACTGCTTGACCTGACTGACTATCTCGACCGCAAACCGGCCAAGCTTTCCGGTGGTCAACGGCAGCGAGTTGCCATGGGCCGAGCTATCGTTCGTGAACCGCAAGTGTTCTGCATGGACGAGCCGCTCTCCAACCTCGACGCAAAGCTACGCGTCCAGACCCGCACGCAGATCGCGGCGTTGCAGCGTCGTCTCGGAACCACCACCGTCTACGTCACGCACGATCAGGTGGAAGCGATGACGATGGGTGATCGCGTGGCAGTGCTCAAGGGCGGCAAGTTGCAACAATTCGCTTCTCCGACCGAACTTTACGATCGGCCGGCCAATGCGTTTGTTGCCGGTTTCATCGGATCTCCAGGTATGAACTTGGTAACGGCGCCGGTCAGTTCGGGTGGGGTGCGTTTCGGTGACGTCGAGGTTCCGCTGGACCGCGAGCAGATGGCGGCAATCGCCGCGGCCGGTCTGGCTTCGGTCACAGTGGGAATTCGGCCCGAGCAATTCCAGGTGGTTGCTGCCGGAGACGGAATCGCAGCTCAGATCGACCTGGTAGAGGAACTGGGCAACGAGTCGTACATCTACGCACACGTGCCTGGTACCGAAGCCGACCCGATCTCGCTCGTTGCACGCACCGGCGGTCGATCGAAGCTGCAGTACGGCCAGACGCTGGGCTTCGAGCGGGTGGACGGCCTCGTTCACCTCTTCGACCCGACTACGGGTGAGCGCGTGGGTAGCTGAATCCCACCATAATCGTGACCTGCTCGGCACCCGAACTCGTTCGTGCCGAGCAGGTCACATCCATCTTCGACCGGTGAGAAGGTTAGGGTCTACCGATGAGTGATACACGCGAACGATCCGTCGTGGTGTGTGGTGAGGGACTGGTTGATCTGGTTCCGGTGGGGGAGAACTTCTCACCCAAGTTGGGCGGTGGACCGTTCAACGTTGCGGTTGCACTGGGTCGACTCGGATCCGACGTGGGATTCGTCTCTCGCTTGTCCACCGACGCCTTCGGAGATCGGATGATCGACTCGCTGGCCGCGTCCAATGTCGACACAACCGGAGTCGAACGTGGGCCCGAGCCGACAACTCTGGCCGTCGTGAACCTTGCAGCGGACGGAGGTGCGCGGTATTCCTTCTACCTCGAGGGAACGGCAGATCGACAGTTCGCGCTGCCGAAACTTCCCTCTGCCCGGGCATTCTCGTTCGGAACGCTGTCGCTGGTGCTCGAGCCCGGGGCCTCGGCCTACGAAGCTTTGCTGCACGAAGCCCACGCCCGCGGTCGACTCACCATGGTCGACCCCAACATTCGTCCGGCGGTGATCTCCGACCCGGACGCGTATCGACGACGGTTTCGTTCGTGGTTGCCCGCCATCGATATTCTCAAAGTGAGCGACGACGACGCGAAGTGGTTGGGTTCGGTCGACGGCGCCGAGTGGCTCCACGAAGGCGTCGGCGCCGTCCTGCTCACCCGTGGTGGTGACGGGTTGCGGTTGATCACCGAGGAACTCGATGTTTCGGTGCCGGCGCCCGCGGTCGACGTCGCGGACACGATCGGTGCGGGCGATACCGTTCACGGAGCCCTGTTGGCCTACCTTGATCGTCACGACGCACTCGACGTCGCTGTTGTGCGTGCGTTCACCGAGGCAGATTGGTCGGCCGCGTTGACCTTTGCCGCACGCGCGGCAGCCGTCACCGTGTCACGTCCCGGGGCGGATCCGCCGTGGTCAAGGGAGTTGGGCCTGCCCGTCTAGCACTGGGGACCACCGCCCTACTGCGAGCGCAGTACGTCGAACTGCCTACCTGTGCACGATGTGCGACGGGGTCGTGTATCGGCACAGTGACACGCATGTCGATATTCCTGTACAAACTCTCGCGACTCGCGTTTCGGCGCCGTTGGGCAATGGTGGGCTTCTGGGTCGTCCTGCTGGTGGCGGGCGGAGTAGGCGCAGCAACGCTGTCCGGTCCGACCGTCAATACGTTGTCGATTCCGGGCACCGAATCACAAGCGGCGCAGGATCTTCTGGCTGAAAGATTTCCGCAGTCGTCCACCGACGGAGCCAGTGCTCGCATCGTCTTCGAATCTCCGGCAGGCACGACGCTCACCGATCCGGCGATTCGACAATCCGTCAGTGACTTGGTCTCTGCGCTCGGGAAGGACCCCGAGGTTGCAGCGGTATCGGATCCGTATGCCTCCGGCGGAGTGTCGCCGACTGGGACGATCGGATACATGCAGGTCTCCTATACCGCCGACTCGATCGACTTGCCGGACAGCTCGAAAGAACTGCTCGAGTCCGCCGTCCACGACGCCGCGGATTCAGGGCTGGCAGTCGATGTTGCCGGCAACGTGCTGATGGAAAGCAGTGCCGAATCGATGGGCGAAGTGATCGGCGTCGCGATCGCCGCTGTGGTCCTGACGGTCACTTTCGGTTCGTTGGTGGCAGCAGGGCTTCCCTTGATCAGCGCGTTGATCGGCATCGGCATCGCGATCTGCACGATCACTATCGCAACTGGTTTCATCGAATTGGGTTCGAGCACAACCGTCCTGGCAATGATGCTGGGGCTCGCCGTGGCGATCGACTATTCGCTCTTCATCGTCTCGCGCTACCGCTCCGAACTACGTGACGGACATGATCCAGAAATTGCTGCGGGCCGCGCAGCGGGGACTGCGGGTTCGGCCGTAGTGTTCGCGGGGTTGACGGTGCTCATCGCATTGGCAGGACTGTTCGTCGTGAACATCCCGTTCCTGACGAGCATGGGTCTGGCTGCAGCATTCGCAGTTGCTGTTGCAGTGGTGATTTCACTGACGCTGCTGCCCGCCACACTCGGATTTGCAGGGTCGCGCGTCATGAGTCGGTCTGATCGTCGACTGCTGGCGTCCGGCGGTGAACTGACACACCGGAAACAGTCGGAGGGGGCGGGCTCGCGATGGGCCAAGTTCGTGATCCGGCGTCGAGTTCCGGTTTTGCTCGCGTCAGTCCTCGGGCTGGGATTGCTGGCGATCCCCACCTTCGGAATCAACCTGAGTTTGGCGAGCCCACCAGTGCCCGACACAACTGCCGCCAGGGCTACCGACCGACTATCCGAGGGGTTCGGTGCCGGGTTCAGCGGTCCGCTCATGGTGGTCGTCGACGTTGCCGACGCCGCAGATCCGGCAGCGGCATTGAGCGGCGCCCAGGAAAAGCTCGGCGCTCTGCCCGACGTAGCGGCAGTGACGCCGCCAGCACTCAATCAGGCCGGCGATACAGCAGTCATCACGGTGGTTCCCTCGAGTGGCCCGGAAACCGAGGCAACAAAGGCGCTCGTCGCAGATATACGTGAGGTCGCCGGATCACTGACCGACGAGACCGGAGGCACGATGTCGGTCACCGGTCAGACAGCGTTGACGATCGACGTTTCGGATCGCCTGGCCGACGCCCTGGTTCCCTACCTCGCATTGGTCGTCGGCCTCGCCTTCATCCTCCTGATGTTGGTGTTCCGCTCGATCTTGGTACCACTCAAGGCAACTCTCGGATTTCTGCTCTCGATCGGTGCGACGTTCGGTGTGCTGGTCGCGATCTTCCAGTGGGGTTGGTTCGCCGGCATTCTCGGAATCGAAGGTCAAACCGGATCAGTTGTGGCGATGTTGCCCATCTTCATGATTGGCATCGTCTTCGGGTTGGCGATGGACTACCAGGTGTTCCTGGTGACCAGAATGCGTGAAGCGTTCGTCCACGGTGACGGACCGGATGAAGCAGTCGTGAAGGGCTTCGACCAGGGCGCGCGAGTGGTCACGGCCGCGGCGCTGATCATGATCGCCGTTTTCGCGGGCTTCATCTTCGGCGGCGACGCCTTCATCATGCAGATCGGACTCGGACTCTCGTTCGCGGTTCTGTTCGACGCCTTCGTGATTCGTATGACCGTCGTACCGGCCGTCATGTCCCTGTTGGGCTCGAGGGCATGGTGGTTCCCCTCATGGCTGGACCGGTTGGTCCCGAACGTCGATGTCGAGGGGGAGCAGTTGACTGCGCTGCTCGCAGATTCGAAGGAATCCAGTGAACCCACGAGCGACAAGTTGTCGGTGTGACCCGGATACGGTAGATCGATGACTTCGACATCGACGTGGGGTCGATGGTGTGCGGAACACCCGCGCACCATCGACCTGGCACTGGCGATTCTCGTGCTCCTTGCCACGTGGACGGCGCACCGCATCGCGCTCGACGGCAATGACACCCGCGAGGTCACGGTTGTGGGAGTGCTTGTAACAGCGATCGCAGCGGCAACCATCGTGTTCCGAAGGCGCTATCCGTTCTCGGCACTGGCGGTGGCAGTACTCCTCGGCGTATTGATGATTGCACTGTCAGCGCCGCCGAATGCCGGCACAGGTTCCGCAGCGATGGTGTGCCTCTACTACGTTGCCAGCACGAGTGACCGCCGGAGGACCTTCTTCGCAGCGGCGAGCACAGTCAGCTCGCTGATGCTCGTCACGATCTTCCTGGGAGTGGGGAACAATCTCCTGCAGGAGGCACTGGGGTTGTTGGCTTGGTTGCTGATGGCAAGTTTTGCCGGCGCCGAGGTCCGTTCTCGCCGAGCCTATCTGGAGTCCGTCGAGGCGCGCGCGGTGCAAGCGGAAAGAATGCGCGAGGACGAGGCCCGACACCGCGTCGTCGAAGAAAGGATGCGGATTGCGCGAGACCTGCACGACGTTGTCGCGCACCACATTGCCTTGGTCAACCTGCAAGTCGGGGTCGCGTCGCACTTGATCGGGAAAGACCCGGAGAAGGCGACGACTGCACTACGCGGAGTGGAGGAAACGTCCAAGGCGGCACTCGATGAAATTCGGGCCACGGTCGGAGTTCTCCGTGATGCTCAGGACGGTGATCGCTCGATGAAGCCGGCTCCGGGGCTTTCGGATCTACCGGCACTGGTGGATCAATTCGTCAGTGCAGGAATGGAAATCGATGTGCGCGCTGTGGGTTCGCTGCGCCCACTCGGGCCCGCAGTAGATCTAACAGCGTACCGAATTATCCAGGAGGCACTCGTGAATGCGAGCAAGCATGCGCTGCCAGGAGCCGTCACCGTGTCGTTGTCATACGAAGCCGAGGTTCTGATGCTGTCGGTCGAAAACGCCGGAACGGCAGTGCCTTCGACGTCACCACCCGGGTACGGACTGCTGGGAATGAAGGAGAGGGCACAGGCGATGGGAGGCGAGGTCTCAGCAGGATTCCGCGCCGACGGGGGATTTCGTGTGGACGCCCAACTACCGCTTGTCTCGGTGTCCAGGGGTTCGGAGCGTGAGGAGTCGTGAGTATTCGGGTGGTAGTGGCAGACGATCAGGCGCTCTTCCGTCAAACGCTTGCGCTGCTGATCGGTTCGGAAGAGGACATGGAGGTGGTCGCCGAGGCGGCAGACGGAGAGCAGGCATTCCAGGCGGCGCTCGAGCATCGACCCGACGTTGTATTGATGGACATTCGAATGCCAGGCACCAGCGGAGTCGAAGCGACCGCCATGATTGCAGATCATCCGGATTTGACCGACGTGCACGTGTTGATTCTTACCACCTTCGAAGTGGATGAGCATGTGGCACAGGCGATCCGGGCGGGAGCCAGCGGCTTCATCGGCAAAGGAATCCGAGCCGAGGATCTACTCGATGCTGTTCGGACGGTCGCAGGTGGGAACTCTTTGCTGTCGCCGATTGCGACCAGCGCGTTGATTTCTCGGTTCCTTTCCACTCCGTCGCGGGCCGACTCGACTTCTGGGATTTTCGGTCAGTTGACCCCACGCGAACTCGAAGTGGTAACCCTCGTTGCCCTCGGGATGTCCAACGACGAAATCGCTGCGGAATTGGTGATCAGCGCGGTCACGGCAAAAACGCACGTGAACCGGGCGATGACAAAACTGGATGTCCGCGACCGCGCGCAACTGGTGGTTCTCGCCTATCAATGCGGTGTGGTGATTCCGGGACGCTCGGTGGATTGACTCGAGAAACTCTTGACTCGAACGGGTGTTCGAGTATTGTTTGGGGAGGGGATCGGGGGATTCAATGAGTGTCTTGTTGTCGGATGTGGTGTCTGGTTCTGCGGTGGGGTTACGCGGACGTCTGTGGCGGTTGTCTGCTGCTGAGTTGCGTGAGGCTGCGGTGTCGTCGAGTGCGGAGATTCTGCGCCTGGAAGCGGTGCGGGTGGCGGTGGTGGACGAGTTGTCGTTGCGTCCGGATGATCAGGTGATCGCGAGCCGCGGTGTGGGGTCATGGTTGGCGGCGAACACGATGCTGCAGGTTCGGGACGGGAAGAAGATCGCCGCGTTGGGTGCAGCTTTGCGGCCGTTTCCGGCGGTGGCGGCTCGGTTCGATGGCGGGGATTGCTCCTTCGATCATGCCGTGTTGATCGTGGCGTTCTGTGAATCACCACCGAAGGGGATGCCGGAGGAGGCGCTCCCGAAGTGCATCGATTTGTTGCTCGCTGCTGCGTCGGGTGTGGAGGCGACGACGACGAAGGTGCGGAACGTGATTGCGACCTTGGAGCGGTTGTTCGAATCGGATGAGATTCCGCCCGCCGAGGATGTCGATCTCAATGAGTTGCGGATCGCGTCGACGCTCAATGGTCGGGTGGTGGTGCGTGGGGATTTCGATGCTCTCACCGGTGAAATGTTGTTGTCGGCGTTGTCGAATCTGACGATGCCGACCCCGGCACCAGATGGGACGCCGGATTCTCGGTCGGCGGCGAAGCGGACTGCGGATGGGTTCACCGAACTGATTCGCCGCTATCTCGATTGCGCCAAGACCGGTACCGATGGTGGTCAGCGTCCGCATGTGAACGTGCACATCAATGCTCGGGATCTGGCTGAGCATCGGGACTGCGCCGCCACACCAACTGATGGTGGTGGAGTGGCTGTGTCTGATCTTGATGTCGGGCACATGCCCTGGCTCGGACCGCTGTCCGTTTCGCAGACAAGGCTTCTCGGGTGTGATTGTTTCCTCTCGACCGTGCTGCTCGACGATCACGGCACGCCCTTGGATGCGAAACCAGGAAAGAGGTTGGTCACCGCCGAACAACGGACTGCGTTGATTGCCCGCGACAGAGGCTGCGCGTTCCCGGGCTGCACATGCGTGCCCGCCTGGACCGATGCGCACCATATCCGGCACTGGGCGAACGGTGGCCCGACGGTGATGAACAACCTGGTCCTGCTGTGCCGTTCACACCACCGACTGATGCACCGGAAATCAGGGTTCGTCGGCAAATGGGAAATTCGGATAGGAGTCGACAATAAACCCTGGTTCATCCCGCCGCCCTCGATCGACCCGCAGCAGCACCCACGGCCGGCGAACACCACCTTCAAAACCTGAGGGGCCAAACCTCAGATGCACCAGAACATGCCCAGGCCTGTTTCAGACCCGCTGCTCTGTGTCCGACCGATTGGTGGGAGGTGGAGTCGAATGGTTGCGTGCTTTCGGGGCGGCTCTACTTTCGGGTGCCCGTGTGGCCTGTCCCACTCAGTGGGTCATTATTCCGTCATTGCCGCGCCGGTTGTGCCAGGTCATTTGGACGTCTGACCTGCAGTGCAAAATCTTTCGTTAGAACACGTTCCAATTTCGCAGATTTGTGGCTATGGTCACAGAGATAGATGCGGGTGTGCGAATGAAAGGGTGAAGTGACGTGAAGACCAAGGGTGCAATCCTGTGGGGCCTCAATGAAAAGTGGTCCGTCGAGGAGATCGAGATCGGTGAGCCGGTAGCCGGCGAAGTTCAGATTCGCATGGAAGCGGCCGGAATGTGCCACTCCGATCACCACATCGTCACCGGCGCGACCCCGATGCCGTCGTTCCCCGTCATGGGTGGGCACGAGGGTTCGGGCGTCATCACCAAGCTCGGCCCGGAGGTCAAGGGTCTGGAGGTCGGCGACCACGTCGTTCTGTCCTTCATTCCGGCTTGTGGAACCTGTCCGGCGTGTTCGGCCGGTCATCAGAACCTGTGTGACCTCGGGATGGGCCTCCTCAGCGGCCAGGCCATCAGTGACGGCACTTACCGGATCCAGGCTCGCGGCGAAAACGTGATCCCGATGTGCCTGCTAGGGACGTTCTCGCCCTACATGGTCGTGAACCAGTCGTCAGTGGTGAAGATCGACAAGGACATTCCGTTCGAGGTTGCCGCACTCGTCGGTTGCGGCGTCCCGACCGGTTGGGGATCGGCAACCCACATCGCCGATGTGAAGCCCGGCGAAGACGTTGTGATCATGGGTGTCGGCGGCGTCGGTATCAGTGCGCTACAGGGTGCAGTTGCATCGGGCGCCCGGTACATCTTTGCCATCGACCCCGTGCCGTGGAAGCGTGAGCAGGCTCTGAAGTTCGGCGCAACGCACGCTTTCGAAAGCGCTGCCGCTGCCATTCAGCCGATCATCGACGCTACGTATGGCCGCATGGCGCAGAAGACGATCATCACCGTCGGCGAAATGAAGGGTGAGTACGTCGAAGAAGCGATGATTCTGACGGCAAAGGCCGGCCGTTGTGTCGTCACCGCAATGGGGCACCTGACGGACATGGATGTGAAGCTGAACCTGTTCCTGATGGCGATGCTTCAGAAGGACCTTCAGGGCAACATTTTCGGCGGTGGCAACGCTCGCCAGGACGTGCCGAACCTCCTCGCGATGTACAAGGCAGGCAAGCTGAACCTCGACGACATGGTCACTCGGACCTACACGCTCGAAGGCGTGAACGACGGCTACCAGGACATGTTGGATGGCAAGAACATCCGCGGCGTCATCCGCTACACCGAAGCTGACTGGTGATCGGAAGCGCAACCCTTGTGCCAGTAGTCTGATCGGGTGCCCAGTACTCACAGTCTCGACGTAATCCAGCAGTGGCCGGTCGACAATGCGGCAGCGGTCGTCCTCTCCGGAAAGAATCCCGGTGAGGGCGACCGCATTCGTGCTTTCAGTGGCGACCAGGCGCATGTTTTCCCCCTGGCTTCGGTGACAAAACTGTTGTGCGCCTACGCGATTCTCGTGGCACTGGAGGAGGGGGCGGTCGAGTTGGATGGGCCGGCCGGGCCTGAGGGGTCGACCGTTCGTCATCTCCTCGCACATGCTTCGGGATTGGCATTCGCCGAACGTGTTGTTCAGGCGCCGGTGGCGTCGAAGCGGATCTACTCGAGTGCGGGGTTCGAGGTGCTTGCCGAGTTGGTTTCCCGGGAGACCGAGATCGAATTTGCCGACTATCTGGCCGAGGCGGTGTTCGCGCCGTTGGCGATGACCAGCGCGGCTCTTGTCGGTCCGGCCGGTCACGGTGCGCAGGCATCGGCAGACGACTTGGCCAAGTTCGCGGCTGAACTGCTCTCGCCGACTCTGGTCTCGGCGCAGACGTTCGCAGAGGCGACAACTGTGCAGTTCCCGGGGCTCAACGGAATTCTTCCGGGCTATGGCTCTCAGCGCCCCAACGACTGGGGGCTCGGATTCGAAATTCGGGGCGACAAGCGTCCGCATTGGACGGGTCTCGAGAACTCGGCCGCTACCTTCGGTCATTTCGGCCAGTCCGGGACGTTCCTGTGGGTCGATCCCACGATCGATACTGCGTGCGTCGTGCTTACCGATCGCGATTTCGGTGATTGGGCCAAGCCTTTGTGGACCGAATTGTCGGATGGCGTGGTCGGTGAAGTTTCGCGGTAGAGCACAAATTTCTCTCCTTCCACTGGCGCAACACGGGTAACACAAGGCACACTGTTCAATCGAGCGTGCTGCACGAACTCGACAGAGGTCGTTGGGGAAGACGTCCCTCGTCGAAGCAGGAGGCTCGAGTGCGCGAAATGAATCAATTCGCGGACGTGACGACTGGTGTGGTTTACATCCACTCGTCGCCCGCGGCGCTGTGCCCGCACGTGGATTGGGCTTTGTCCGCCACGTTGGACAGCCCTGCCAAGCTCAGATGGACCTCACAGCCTGCCTACGACGGGCTTCTGCGTGCGACGACGGACTGGACGGGTCCCGTCGGAACCTGTGCCCGCCTGGTCGACTCGCTACGCGCGTGGCCGATGTTGCGGTTCGAGGTCACCGAGGACCCGAGTCACGGCGTCGACGGCGAACGGTACAGCCATGTGCCCGGTCTGGGCCTGTGGCGCGGATCCACCAGTGCGAACGGTGATGTCGTCGTAGGGGAGATGAAACTGCGGTCCATCATGAATTCCGGTGGAGACATCGCCGCGGAAATCGATCGGGCGATAGGTACACCGTGGGACGAGGAACTCGAACCCTTCCGGAGTTCAGGCGAAGGTGCCGAAGTGACATGGCTGCGAAGGCGTGTCAGCTGACCGAGGTCCATCCTGAACCCGGAGTGCTCTCGCGGCTTGAACGACAAAGACTCGAATGACAAAGGTGGGCCCCGCCGTATCGGCGAGGCCCACCTTGCTGTCCAGGGTTGTCAGAGCGGAATGTTCTTGTGCCGCGCGCGGACAGATGGTGCAGACGCGAGGGCAGCGGTCACGATGCTGCGAGTCTTCGCCGGGTCGATTTCCTCGTCGACGACGCCGATTTCGACCGCGCGGTCGACGCCGCCCGCGATTGCCTCGTGCTCGGCAGCGAGTCGGTCGTGCAATGCTTCACGCTCGTCGTCCGGTGCAGCTGCGAGGGCCCGCTTGTGCAGGATGCCGACAGCAGCCTTCGCACCCATCACGGCTACTTCGGAGTTGGGCCAAGCGAATACGGCCGTGGCTCCCAGTGCTCGCGAGTTCATCGCGATGTAGGCGCCGCCGTAGATCTTTCGAGTGACGACGGTGACGCGGGGGACCGTTGCCTCGGCGAAGGCGTGAAGTAACTTCGCTCCGCGTCGGACAACGCCTTCCCACTCCATCGAGACGCCCGGCAAATACCCGGGAACATCGACGACGACCACGAGCGGCACGCCAAATGCGTTGCACAGTCGCACGAATCGAGCGGCCTTCTCTGCACTTTCGGAGTTCAGGCACCCCCCGAGTCGCAGTGGGTTGTTCGCAATGACGCCAACGGTGCGTCCGGCCATCCGGCCGAAACCGGTGACGATGCTCCGAGCGTAATTGCCTTGCAGTTCTTCGAAACTCGACTCGCCTTCGACGTTGTCGAGCATTTCGTGAACGATGGGACGAACGTCGTATGCACGTTTTGCGGACGCAGGCATCATGGCGCGCAGATCGCTGTCGCCGAGTTCCGCTGCCCGCTGATCGAATTCGCCCTGCTCGCACATCATCGAGACCAGGCGTCGTGCGCGGTGCAATGCGTCGGCCTCGTCGTGTGCGGCGATGTGCGCGACACCCGACTTCTTGGTGTGTGTGTCCGGACCGCCGAGTGACACCATGTCGACCTGTTCGCCGGTGACACTACGAACTACGTCTGGCCCGGTGACGAACACTCGGCCTTCCGGCGCCATGATCACGACATCGGTGAGGGCTGGACCGTACGCGGCTCCGCCAGCAGCAAAGCCGAGCACGACGGAAATTTGAGGTATGAGACCCGACGCGCGGACCATGGCCTCGAAGACCAGTCCGACGGCGTGGAGCGCCTCGACGCCTTCAGCCAGACGCGCGCCACCGGAGTGCCAGAGGCCCACGATGGGGGACTCTTCCTCGATGGCGGTATCGATGGCTTTGACGAGGTGTTTGCAACCGTCGACGCCCATGGCGCCACCCATGACAGTGGCGTCGGAGCAGTATGCGATGGTGCGGACGCCGTCGATGTTTCCGGACGCAGCGAGCACACCGGACTTGTCACGGGCGTGGAGCGGCACTGTTGTGCCGGGGTCGAACAGATTTTCCAGGCGCGCAAGAGGATCGCGCGGGTCTGTCGATGATTCGGACTTTGTCACGGGGGCCAGGATGGTCATCGCGTCCTCCTTCAGTACGAGCCTTGGGTGGAACGAAAGGTCGGTGTTGTCCGCGGGTGACGTTGTGTTGCAACGACACCCGCGGACAGGTGCAAACCACGGTTCGGGCTAGGCCCGACCGAAGGCGAGCGCGACATTGTGCCCACCGAAACCGAACGAGTTGTTCAGTGCGAAATCGAAAGAGCCGGTTCGGGGTTCACCCTTGACGACATCGAGATCGATTTCTGGATCCTGGCTGTCAACATTGAGCGTGGGCGGGATGATCCCGTCACGCACTGCCAGAACCGTGAGGACTGATTCGAGGGCGCCGACAGCGCCGATCGAGTGTCCCAGCGCGGATTTCGGGCCGTACACCGCAGCGTGATTGCCGACCGCTGCGTTGATTGCCTTTGCCTCTGCGATGTCACCGATCGGCGTCGCAGTGGCGTGGGCGTTGATGTGCTTGATGTCGGACTTCGTCAGTCCGGCCATCTCGATTGCTCGGGTCATGGCTCGCGCCGCGCCCAGGCCTTCCGGATGCGGTGCCACGATGTGGTACCCGTCCGAAGTGATTCCGGAACCGAGCAGGCGGGCGTGAATCGTTGCCCCGCGTGCCTTGGCGTGCTCCTCGGTTTCGAGGATCATCAGGGCGCCGGCTTCGCCGAAGACAAATCCGTCGCGGTCCTTGTCGAAAGGACGTGAAGCTGCGGCCGGATTGTCGTTGTTGGTGCTCATCGCACGCATCATGGCGAAGCTCGCGATCGGAACGGCGTCGATGAAGCTCTCGACTCCACCAGCCACAACCATGTCCGCGTCACCCATGACAAGCATGCGGTGAGCGTGAGCAATTGCCTCGGAACCTGATGAACATGCCGACACCGGAGTGATGACGCCACCGCGGGCCCCGAGTTCGAGTCCGACCGTTGCGGCCGGTCCGTTGGGCATGACCATCTGCACCGAGAACGGGGACACCTTGCGGTATCCGCCGCCACGGAGCTTGTCGACGGCGTCGATGAGCGTGTCGCCGCCGCCGAGTCCGGTGCCGATGACAACGGCCAGGCGGTCCTGATCGACTTCAGGGCTGCCGGCGTTGCTCCAGACCGTGCGACTCAACGTGAGGGCAAGGCGTTCCACCCAGCTCATCCGTCGAATTTCGACGCGGGACAAGCCCTCGTCCGGTGAAACCTTCAGGTGCCCGCCGATGCGAATGGGAAGGTCGAACTCGTCGATGAACGGGTCATCGAGGATTCCGATGCCGCTTTCGCCGGCGAGTAGCGCCTTCCACGTGCCATCCACATCACCAGCCACCGAGGTCGACGTCGCGAGGCTCGTGACGACGATGTCGGGGAATTTCCCTTTGCGGGTAGAAGCGGAAGTCACGGTCGGCTCACTCTGCGTTCTTGGCTTCGGCGCCTTCGGCTTCGAGCTTCTGGATGTACGCGACGATGTCGCCGACGGTGCGCAGGCCTGCGAGATCCTCGTCGGGGACCTTCACGCCGTACTTGTCTTCGGTCTGAACGGCGATCTCGACCATGGACAGGGAGTCGATATCGAGGTCGTCCACGAAGGACTTGTCGACGGTGACCTCGGAAGGCTCGATACCGGTGACCTCCTCCACGATCTGGCCGAGTTCCGCGATGATTTCTTCCTGAGTGTGGGCCACTGGTGTGGCTCCCTTCTTGATCGATTGAGGTGGGGTGAAACGTCCGGCCGCCGTTCGGGCTGATCGGCCGGGTGGGCGTCCGAGCTAGGTCAGCTCGGACAGTGCGGAGATATCCTCCGGGTTCTTGAGGGCCACCGTCGGTGTGCCACGCATTTCACGCTTGGCAATTCCGACGAGGGTTCCGGCCGGCGGGAGTTCCACGATCGCGCTGACTTCTGCTGTCCGCAACGACGCGGAGCAGAGGTCCCAACGAACGGGGCGGGTTACCTGCGCGGCAAGCTTGGTGAGGGCGTCGGCGCCCGAGGAGACGGGTGTGCCATCCGAGTTGGAAAGCAGCGTGCGCGTCGGATCGGAAGGGGTGATCTTGGCGGCAGCAGCTGCGACGGCGTCCTGCGCAGGCGCCATGAAGCGGGTGTGGAAAGCTCCGGCGACGGGTAGTGCGCGGACTCGGGCCTTTTCGGGTGCGTTTGCTGCGAGTTCTTCGAGCGCGGTGAGCAGTCCGGCCGCCACGATCTGGCCGGCCGCATTGCGGTTGGCTGCTTCCAGCCCGAGTTCTTCGATTCGTGCGAGCACTTCGGCTTCGTCTCCACCGAGAACGGCTGACATGCCCGTGGGCTCGAGCGCACAAGCCTTGGCCATCTCGGCGCCACGGAGGGCGGCAAGCGCGACCGCGTCGTCAGCGGAGATAACACCGGCGACCGCAGCAGCGGCAAGTTCACCCACCGAATGGCCGGCAGCGATGACGTCGGCGCCGAGGAGCCCACGTGATTCGATTTCCTCGTATGCCAGCAGAGCAGCGGCAACGACGAGGGGCTGGGTTACCGAGGTGTCGGTGATTTCTTCGGCGGTCGCGGTCGTGCCGAGTCGGACGAGGTCCAGGCCGGCTGCCTTCGACCACACTTCGAGGCGGTCTTGTGCTCCGGGCAGTGCCAGCCAGGGGCTGAGCATGCCGGGTGTCTGAGAGCCCTGTCCCGGGGCGAGCAACGAAATCACTTATTAAGAGAACACCGCCGCGAGCGACCTGCGAGATGTCGGTCGCGATGAACTCTGGCGAAGTGTTTTGTAGGGTTCCCACAAAATCCCACGTCGCGCTCGGCCATCGAAATTGGACGCTCAGGGGTTACAGGTTTGTTTGTCCGGATGTTAAAGATGTGACTGAAGTAACCGAATTGTTCGATTTGAGATCGATTTGTGTCAATCGGCCCACGGTAGCGGCGATCCGTAGTACATACGCGTCGCGTGGATTCGTTGGATCCCGGCCGGTAACTTCCGCGATTCGCTTCAAGCGGTACCGAACGGTATTTGGATGAACAAACAGAAGACGTGCACAAGTCTCAACCGCACCTCCACAGTCGAGATAACTGTCTAAAGTATCGGTCAAGACTGTGCCGGATTCAGCTAAAGGCGCGACAAGGAAATCGCGAAGAGCCTTCACGGCAGCGGCGTCTCCCAGTAGTGCCCGTTCCGGGAGCAGTTCAGTCGCGAAAACGGGACGAGGTGCGCCGCGCCACCCGGCAACAGCCTTGATTCCCGCCAGAGCTTCGGACGCACTGAAGTGCGCTGCGCTCAACGAGGGTGTCGTCGGGCCGATCACCACCGGCTCGTCGGCGAAACTCATGAGCAGGTCTTGAAGGAATTGGCTGCCTTCCGTCTTGCTACTCAGTTCCCCGCTGACGATCATCACCAGTCGCGGACCCTGCACCACGGCGAGAACAGCGCGCCCGTGCGCGGCGGCAGTCGCGTGGACGGTGCCGGCAACCGAGACCCGCTCGTCCGGCGGGGGAGACCCGACGATGACGGTGGCCGGAGCCGTGGCATCCCAGTTCAAGGTGGCGGCGCGAGAGAGCATGTCCGAGCCGGTGTCTCCCTGCACGACGGCGTCGACGACGAGCGCTTCCAGTCGCGTGTCCAGGGCACCCCGCGACTCGGCAGCGCTTGCGTACACCGTCGCTGCTGCGAAACCGAGTTCACGCCCGTAGCGCAGGACGGCTTCTGTCAGCGCGATCAGCTGCTGATCGTTGCGGGCGAGAGCCGGCAGCCATTTCTCGAAGAACTCCATCGCCACCCGGACCATGTCGACGGTCTGGCGCAGCGTGAGCTGTCGAGCAAGATCCTGAGGGATGACCGGAAACGACTCGTATCCGAAGCTGATCTCCGAGTCGAGTTGCCGCAGCCATTCCAGGAAATTCACCACCGACGTCTGCACCAACAGTTGAACGTCGGCGCGTTGCGAAGCGTCGAGACTGTCGAAGAACGGAAGCTGCTCCTCCATCACGGTCACGGCCTCGGTGGAGAGCCGGCCGGAGAACTGTTTGACGCGGCGGAGCAAGGCTTCTGGAAGTGGATCGCGAACCTGACGACGGCGGGCGAGTACAGCCTGCAACCCGGACGACTGTGGTCGAGTGCGGCGTACGCCCTCTTCGGGTTTCTCGGGATCAGGTTCGGGCATGAGAAAAACCTACGCCCATCGCCGCAGCGGATGTCGAGATGACACCCGCGGCGATGGGCGTAGGTCTGTTTTCGATCGCTGGGACTGTTGCCCTACGACTTAGGCGCTACCGGTGTCCCCGGTCTGCTCGGGAGCAGCATTCACGTCGTCGATGCGGTATCGGCTCGCTGCTTCGACGGCCTTCGACCGCTCGATCGATCCTTCCTTCGCCAAACCGATCAGCACGGCAACGACGATGGATTCGGCATCGACGTTGAAGTAGCGACGCGCTGCAGTGCGGGTGTCGGAGAACCCGAACCCGTCCGTGCCGAGCGTGGTGTAGTCGCCGGGAACCCACTGACGGATTTGATCCGAGACCGCCCGCATCCAGTCCGAAGCCGCGACGACGGGGCCTTGGGCCGAGGACAACGCCGTGGTGACGAAGGGAACCGGAGCATCCTCGGACGGATTGAGCAGCGCCTGACGTTCGCACTCGACGCCTTCGCGGCGCAGCTCACCCCAGGACGTGACCGACCAGACGTCGGCCGAGACGCCCCATTCGTCGGCAAGCAGCTTCTGCGCGCGCAGCCCCTCGGGCATCGCGACACCGGAGACGAGGATCTGTGCCTTCGGGCCCGATGCTTCGGACGTCTTGTAGAGGTAGATGCCCTTGAGCAAGCCCTCGACGTCGAGACCTTCGGGCTCCGCCGGCTGAACGTACGGCTCGTTGTAGATGGTCAGGTAGTAGAAGATGTTCTCGCCACCGAAACCGTCGACGCCCTCGGTGCCGCCGTACATGCGGCGCAAGCCGTCCTTGACGATGTGCGCCAACTCGTACGAGAACGCGGCGTCGTACGTGACAGCTGCGGGGTTGGTGGATGCCAGGAGCAGCGAGTGTCCGTCGGCGTGCTGAAGACCTTCACCGGTCAGAGTTGTACGACCGGCGGTGGCGCCGAGAACGAATCCCCGAGCCATCTGGTCGGCAGCCGCCCACAGGCCGTCGCCGGTGCGCTGGAAACCGAACATCGAGTAGAAGATGTACAGCGGAATCATCGGTTCACCGTGGGTGGCGTACGACGTGCCGACTGCGGTGAACGAAGCCGTCGAACCGGCCTCGTTGATGCCCTCGTGCAGGATCTGGCCGATCGGGCTCTCCTTGTAGGCGAGCATGAGTTCGGCGTCGACGGACGTGTAGAGCTGCCCGTTGCGGTTGTAGATCTTCAGCGACGGGAACCACGAGTCCATACCGAACGTGCGAGCCTCGTCCGGGATGATCGGCACGATGCGCTTGCCGATTTCCTTGTCGCGCAACAGTTCCTTGAGGATGCGCACGATCGCCATGGTGGTGGCGACTTCCTGCTTGCCCGAACCCTTGCGGATGACGTCGTACGTCTTGTCCTCGGGGAGCTTGAGCGGAGCAGCGTCGGTGTTGCGGGAAGGCAGGAACCCGCCCAGTGCTTTACGACGGTCGAGCATGTACTTGATCTCGGGAGCGTCCGCGCCCGGGTGGTAGTACGGAGGCAGGTACGGATCCTTCTCGAGCTCGGCGTCCGAGATCGGGATGTGCTGCATGTCGCGGAACGCCTTGAGATCGTCCAGCGTCAGCTTCTTCATCTGGTGCGTGGCGTTGCGGCCCTCGAAGTGCTTACCGAGGGTGTAGCCCTTGATGGTGTGCGCCAGGATGACCGTCGGCTGGCCCTTGTGTGCCATGGCCGCTGCGTAGGCGGCGTGGACCTTGCGGTAGTCGTGGCCACCGCGCTTGAGGTTCCAGATTTCCTGGTCTGTGAGGTCCTTGACCAGTTCCTTGGTGCGGGGGTCACGTCCGAAGAAGTGATCGCGTACGAACGCGCCGTCGTTGGCCTTGTACGTCTGGTAGTCACCGTCCGGCGTCACGTTCATCAGGTTGACGAGTGCGCCGTCGCGATCGGCGTGCAGCAGCGCATCCCACTCGCGACCCCAGACGACCTTGATGACGTTCCAGCCGGCACCGCGGAAGAACGATTCCAGTTCCTGGATGATCTTTCCGTTGCCGCGGACCGGGCCGTCGAGGCGCTGGAGGTTGCAGTTCACGACGAACGTGAGGTTGTCGAGGCCTTCGGTTGCCGCGACGTGAGCGAGGCCGCGTGATTCGGGCTCGTCCATTTCGCCGTCGCCGAGGAACGCCCACACGTGCTGATCGGTGGTGTCCTTGATGCCGCGGTCGTTGAGGTAGTGGTTGAACCGGGCCTGGTAGATGGCGTTCATCGGGCCGAGGCCCATCGAGACCGTCGGGAACTCCCAGAAGTCGGGAAGCAGCCGTGGGTGCGGGTAGGACGGCAGTGCGCCGCCGAAGTCGGCGTGGGACTTCTCCTGGCGGAATCCGTCGAGCTGTTCCGCGGGGATCCGGCCCTCGAGGAAGGCGCGGGCGTAGATGCCGGGGGAGGCGTGACCCTGGATGAAGATGTGGTCGCCGCCGCCGGGATGGTCCTTGCCGCGGAAGAAGTGGTTGAAGCCGACCTCGTACAACGCTGCCGAGGATGCATAGGTCGAGATGTGACCGCCGACGCCGACGCCCGGTCGCTGAGCGCGGTGGACCATGATCGCGGCGTTCCAACGGATCCAGGCGCGATAGCGGCGCTCGACCTCTTCGTCACCGGGGAACCACGGCTCGTTTTCGGTCGGAATCGTGTTGACGTAGTCGGTCGAAGTGAGCGCGGGGAGTGCGACATGCTTCTCACCGGCGCGTTCGAGCATGCGGAGCATGAGGTAGCGGGCACGCGTGGGTCCGGATCGATCCAGAAGTCCGTCGAATGATTCGAGCCATTCGGTGGTCTCGTCCGGATCGATGTCCGGCAGGTACGACGCAACACCTTCGCGAATGACGCGAACGCGACCGTCGGTTCCCCCCGGCGTATTCGACGCGGGCGAACCCGACTCGCCGGCGGCGCCGGAATCGGCGTTCTGCCCGGACGCGGGACCCTGGATCAGGTCAGACAACGTGTGCTCCTCATTGGTTTGGGGACGCGTGGTGGGGCGTCCTTACATAGGTGATCGAGGCCTTGTTAGGTCCGACGCACTTCCATCGTGAATATGGCGCGTACCTCATCTTTCACCATCCCGGTCGGTCCGGCACACCTCGCCTCTGGTTACTCTCGGGTAGCGTTTTTCGGCGTGACGCAGGGGTGTGATGGTTCCCCGTAGTCACAGGCTTGGGGGATCGATCGGAACGTATGAAGGGGTGGGAAAAAATAAACAAAGAAATCAATTACGGCAGGGTCGGGGCGTGGGTCTCGGTCGGATCGATCGCAGTGGGACTGTCGGTGATCGTGGGATGTTCGGCGGCGGTGACCGGATCGGCAGTACCCAATGAAGCGCACGTGGCTGCATACCAATCCGAGGTGAGTATTTCGATGGCCGCCGCGTCCTCGTCGAAAGCGGCGGCAGATGCGGCAGATGCGGCGTTCGCGATCTGTGAGGAAGCGGTCTCTCGATCGAAAAACGACGTGGTTGCGTTCAATGCCTACGTCGACGCCGGAAATCATGGTGAGACCGACCTGAGAGCCGAAGCAAGCGCTGCTGCTTCCTCGGCAAGGGAGACGGCCTCGTGGTTCGACTCGGTCTCGAGTGAACTTCCGACGCAACTTTCCGGACTGTTCGCCGAATTGGCCGCGAACCTACGTTCATCTGCTGTCGTGATCGAGAGTGATCATTCGGCCGATGAAATCAATTCGATCAGCGATACGAGCAATTCGATTCGCAAGTCGATCTTCGATGAATGTGGATCCCTGTGACCTGCGGTAATCCGCAGGCGTAAGGTTCGCCGTGTGTCAGAAGACGATCTTTGGTGAAAGTTTTCGGCGTGGTCGGCTTGCGCTAACGCCTCAGACCATGTTCGCTTTCCCTAATTGATCGTCAAACGGTAGGTGTGCGGGGTCGCCACACACCATCAACAAAAGGAGGACCCCACCGTGGTCGCCGCGGCGGATGCCCAGAACTACGCTCAGAAACTCGGGATTACCACTGACATGGTGGTGCAGGAACTGGGCTGGGATGAGGATACCGACGACGGCATTCGTGCCGCGGTTGAGGAAACCATCGGCGGGGAAATGCTCGACGAGGATTCCGACGAGGTCATCGACGTCGTGCTGCTGTGGTGGCGCGACGAGGACGGTGACCTGGTAGATGCCTTGATGGATGCCATCGGGCCCCTCGCCGACGAAGGCTTCGTGTGGGTTCTCACTCCCAAGACCGGTCTCGACGGACACGTCGAGCCCAGCGAGATCGCCGAATCGGCGCCGACTGCCGGCCTGACGCAGACATCGGCAGCCAACCTCGGTGACTGGTCGGGAAGTCGACTGGTTCAGCCGAAGGCTCGTCCGGCCAACAAGCGCTGACCCGGTCCTTTCCGCACTTTCCCAAGGAATCGCACATGCCTCTCGAAGTTGGTGCCCAGGCACCGGATTTCACCTTGAAGGACCAGAACAACCAGGAAGTCTCGCTAGCAGATTTCCGCGGTAAGAAGAACGTTCTGCTGGTCTTCTATCCGTTGGCCTTCACCGGGACTTGTCAGGGGGAACTCTGCAAGGTCCGTGACGAGCTTCCGAAGTTCGAGAACGACGACACCGCCATTCTCGCGATTTCTGTCGGTGCTTCGCCGACTCACAAGATCTGGTCGGCCGAGCAGGGATACACATTTCCCTTGCTGTCGGACTTCTGGCCGCACGGTGAGGTCGCTCAGAAGTACGAGGTGTTCAACGACAAGTTGGGCTTCGCGAATCGTGGCACCTTTGTCATCGACAAAGACGGAATCATTCGTTTTGCCGAGATGAACGGCCCCGGAGAAGCCCGTGACCACGGACTTTGGGCAAATGCGCTTGCCGCGCTAGAGTCTTAGAGCACTCCCGGTGAGGGTCTCACCGGGAGTTCGGGCGTGTAGCTCAGTGGTAGAGCTCTGGTTTTACACACCAGCGGTCGGGGGTTCGAAACCCTCCGCGCCCACCGAAGAATTCAAGCCCCGATCTGCGTCGACGCAGATCGGGGTTTTTTCATTTTCGGCAACGAATTGTCCGCAATACGCCATTCTGGACGCATGTCCAGTTCTGTGATCGAAGTAGCCGTCGACCCGACGCGCGTGCATCCCACCCGTCCGCACATACACATCGCCGAGATGCCCAGTCTCAGTGTTGCGTAGTTCGCGGGGCAGACGATCCGGGTTCGTTCCCAGAGCGACGCACTGGCGACCGGGATTGCCCGTGTCTGGGAAATCAACCGAATGCACCGCTTGATCTACCTGACGATCGACTGGGACGGGTAGAGATCGGCTCGTGCAGACACGTGACGGTTGGCCAGAGAACGAGCGTCGCTGCTACAACTACGCTCGTGCAGATTTCGGTTCGTTCGTCCCAATCTCGATTCAATGCGCGAGCTGCCGGGCTTCTCCTCGGCTTCGTCGCGGATCGGGCATTCACCGATCCGGGGCGGTTCCATCCGGTTGCCGGCTTCGGAACCGCGGCTATCGCGCTGCAGAAGATGTCCTACCGGGACTCGCGAGCGGCCGGAACACTTCATGTCGCTGTGCTCTTGGCCGGCACCGCTGGACTTGGGCTCGCAGCCGAAGCAGCGTCGCGCCGGGCTGGTTGGGTGGCCGTCACGGGTACGACGGCGATAGCTACCTGGGCCGTGCTCGGCGGGACGTCGCTTGCACGCACCGGCATCGATATGGCCGCTCGATTGGAGGCGTCACAGGTCGATCGCGACCTGACGAAAGCGCGTGAGCTACTTCCTTCACTCTGTGGACGCGATCCATCGGTGCTGGGCGAGGAGGGCCTCACGCGTGCAGCGCTGGAGTCGGTCGCCGAAAACACCTCGGATGCAAGCGTCGGTGCAATGTTCTGGGGTGCAATTGCGGGCGTGCCGGGTCTGTTCGTCTACCGCGCTGCCAACACACTCGACGCGATGATCGGCTACCGCTCCGAGAAATACCTCAGATTCGGGTGGGCTGCGGCGAGGTTCGACGACCTGGTCAACATCGTCCCCGCTCGGCTGACCGGTGCGCTGACGGCTGCGTGTGCACCGGTGGTGGGCGGCTCGGTTCAGGAATCACTGGCAGCGTGGAAACGCGACGCAGCGGCTCATCCAAGCCCCAATGCGGGCGTCGCGGAAGCGTCGGCGGCAGGGGCGTTGGGCATTTCGTTGGGTGGTCGGACCGAGTACGCGCACGGGGTGGAGATGCGTCCCGTCCTCGGCCGCGGGCCTGTGCCGACGCCGAACGATCTGCGCCGCGCGGCGAGGCTTTCGTCGGCGGTGCAGATCAGTGCAGTTGTGGTGTCAGCGGGTATTTCAGCGGGTATTGCCGTATCGATCGGCAAGTTTGGCTTCCTGCGCCGTCAGCGGCACTGATTCCGGCTCCGGCTTCTTGCGACGGCTGAAGGTACGAGCCGGTTCGGCGGGGTGTGAGGCAGGCGCGGACACCGGCGCTTCCGGGGTCGTCTCGGTAGCGGCGTCGCCGGCTGCGAAGCCGTCGACAGCTGCTTGAGCTGCCTTCTCCTTGCGACGTTCGCGCCACTCCGCGCGAATGAAGTAGGCCAGTCCGAGCGGCGCCATGATGCCGAACGCCAGCCATTGGAACCCGTACGAGAGATAGGGGCCTGCATCGAGTTGGGGGAGAGGGATCGTCCCCAGGCCGCCGGGCTGGTCGGGTTCGAGTTGGATGTACGCGTCGATCAGGTCCGTTCCGATGAACTCGCCGATAGGTTGTGCGTCGATCGAGTAGACCTGTTTCGCGCCGTCCTCGAACATCGGAACTCGGCCGGGCGCGGTGCCTTCCGACAGACGCACGCGACCGTTGAGAGTGACCGGATCGGTCGGCGGCGCGGCGATGGGCGGTGCCTCGGCGCCGTTGATCGGCCGAACGTATCCGCGATTGACGAGGATCGTGCGGCCGTCGTCGAGAAGGAACGGCGTCAGGATCTCGTACGACGGTGCGCCCTCGATGGACTGCAGTCGAACGAGGATGTCGGCGTCGGGCAGATAGGTGCCTGCCGCGGTGATGTTTCGCCATTCGTCGTCCGGTGCGATCGTCGAATCGGCGATGACGTCACCGATCGGCACGGTCTCCGCGTTGATCGAGTTCGAGATCAGATCATTGCGGTGCTCGGTCTTTGTGTTCTTGCCGAGTTGCCATGGGGCGAGCACGGTGAAGCACAGGTAGGCGAAGAGCCCGACCACAGCTGCCAGTACCAACCAACCGGGCCGCAACAGGAATTTCAGTCTTCGCACACGTCCACGGTATCCGTTGCCCGAACGGGAGTGAATTTTGCTC
This sequence comes from Rhodococcus sp. OAS809, assembly GCF_040546695.1. Taxonomy (NCBI): domain Bacteria; kingdom Bacillati; phylum Actinomycetota; class Actinomycetes; order Mycobacteriales; family Nocardiaceae; genus Rhodococcus; species Rhodococcus sp. OAS809. Next base: position 287,839 of record NZ_JBEPOI010000002.1, read on the forward strand.
CGGGTTCAGGCCCGCTCGCGGATCCAGTCGAGTATGTCGGGAATGGCTGCTTCGATCTGGTCTCGCACCAGTTCGAAGTCCTCCTGATCCCCGTAGTACGGGTCCGGAACCGATTCTCCGTCAGCCTCGGGGTCGAACGATCGCAGTAGGCGCCGACGCTCGGTGGGCACGCCGAGATGAGCAAGCTCACGTTCATGGCCGGTGTCGAGGGCGACGACCAGATCGGCCGCGAGATGATCTGCATTGACCTGCGCGGCACTGTGGCCCGTCGGATATCCGGCCGCTCGGAGCACGACGTTGGTCCGCTCGTCGGCCTCGCTACCGGTGTGAAACCCCTCGGTACCTGCACTGCTGACACGGACTCGGTCGGCGAGGCCTTCACGGTCCAGATGCGCGAGCAAGATCTTTTCGGCCATCGGTGACCGGCAGATATTGCCGGTGCACACAAACGTCACATGAAGTGGTTCAGTCACGTGGAGTGGTTCAGTGGCGGCCATCGAGAAGTCCTCCCAGTTCGGATGCCGACGATACGGAGCGAAACGCTTGCCGCGCTTCCTCGGCGGAACCGTAGCCCCATTCGACGACGACGGTGGGGATGCCGTACTTCGCGGCGCCGAGCACGTCGTGATCACGGTCGCCGATCATGAGAACGTCGGGGGTTCCGCCGTCGGATGCGAGGACGGGAGTGATCCCGAGTGAGGTCAGCGAATGCGCGATCACATCGGGTTTCGCCCGACGAGTTCCGTCGTCACTCGCGCCGCCGATGAACTCGAAGTGCTCGGCCAGGCCGAAATGCTCGAGGATTCGAATGGCGAATCGCTCCGACTTGGAGGTGGCGACGGCCAGTCGGGTGCCGCTCGCGCGAGCCTTACCCAGGACGACGTCCATGCCTTCGTACACCGAGTTCTCCTGCCACCCGGTCGCGTCGTAACGCTCGATGTACGCGGCGATCGCCCGATCCACGTCCGCCGGGGCCATACCGAGTGACCTGAAGGTGTCGACCATCGGCGGGCCGATCACCGATGCCAACATCGCTTCCGTCGGCTCCGGATGGCCGACAGTTGCCAACGCGTGTCGGAAGCCGCCGTGAATGCCGGGAGCGGAATCGGTGATGGTGCCGTCCAGATCGAACAGAACTACGGGAAAGCGGTCGAGCGGTGGTGTCGTCACGGCACTCATTGTCCCGGACGGCAGGGGTGATGTCCGCGCACGGTGCTCGACCGTAGGCTGACCGGGTGAGTACCGGAACGGTTGACCTGGAGAGCTTGCGACATCACGGCGATGTCGAAGCGGAGCCCGGGTTACTCGATTTTGCCGTCAACGTTCAAGGCTCCGGCCCGCCGAAGTGGTTGCGGGATCGGCTGGCCGCAGGGCTGGCGACGCTCGGTTCGTACCCGTCGGCCGCAGCGGAACTGAAGGCTCGCGAAACGGTCGCGCAGCGGCACGGGCGCCGGCCCGAAGAGGTGTTGTTGCTCTCGGGCGGTGCCGAGGGATTCGCGATGCTGCCGCGCCTGGGCGCTCGTTCGGCAGCGCTGATCCATCCGTCGTTCACCGAGCCGGAACTGGCACTGCGAGAGGCCGGTGTGCCGGTGACTCAAGTGATTCTGGAGCCGCCTTTCGAGCTTCGGACCGCGCAGGTACCCGAATCCGCGGACCTTGTCGTTCTGGGCAATCCGACCAACCCGACGTCCGTGCTTCACCCCAAGGCCGATGTGTTGGCATTGCGTCAGCCGGGCCGGATCCTGGTGGTGGACGAGGCCTTCGGCGACGCGGTCCCCGGCGAAACGGAGAGCATCGCCGGTGTCGAGTCGGCGGATGTACTGGTCCTTCGGAGCCTGACCAAGACGTGGGCGCTCGCCGGATTGCGGTGTGGATACGCGATCGGCTCTCCCGATCTTCTGGCTCGACTCAGTCACGGCCGAGCCCACTGGCCATTGGGCAGTCTGCAGATCGAGGCCATCACGGCGTGCTGCGAACCGTTTGCCGTCGAGCAGTCGAGGATCAAAGCCGACGCGATTGCCGTGGACCGCCGAGACATGTCGCGGCGACTGACCGAGATCGGGATTGCCGTGCACCAACCCGCTGCGGGGCCGTTCGTGCTCATCGACGTCCGTGACGGCGCCACGATGCGAGAGCACCTGCGTGCCCGCGGAATCGCCGTCCGCAGGTGCGACACCTTTCCCGGACTCGGCCCGGATCGGCTGCGCGTGGCCGTCCGTCCAGCCGAGCAGGTTGCGGTACTGATCGAAGCGATGAAGGAGATCTTGTGAGTGGCCCCACCCTTGCGGACGTCATAGCCGTGCTGGAATCCGCGTATCCGCCGGCCCTGGCGGAATCGTGGGACTCGGTCGGTCTGGTCTGCGGCGATCCGGCCGACGCTGTGACGAGAGTGGTTTTCGCGGTGGATCCGACCGAGGCAGTGGTCGACGACGCCATCGCCTCCGGTGCCGACCTTCTGGTCGTTCACCATCCACTTCTGCTGCGTGGGGTGGACACCGTCGGTGCTCACACACCCAAAGGTGCGTTGGTTCACAAGCTCATCAAGGCGGGATGCGCACTGTTCTCGGCGCACACCAATGCGGACTCGGCCGACCCCGGAGTGTCCGACGCGTTGGCGCAGGCTCTGGGCCTGACCGTGCTTCGCCCGATCGAACCCAAGCCGACGCAGCCGCTCGACAAGTGGGTCGTCATGGTTCCGGTGGAGAATGCATCGGCCGTGCAGGATGCACTTTTCGAGGCCGGGGCTGGGCGGATCGGTGACTACAGCCAGTGCAGTTGGACCGTCACCGGTACGGGTCAGTTCCTGCCCGCCGACGGAGCGAATCCGACGATCGGGACCGTCGGCGCTGTGGAGCAGGTTCGCGAGAATCGTGTGGAAGTGATTGCCCCTCGCGGAAAGCGAAGCGCAGTGCTGGGCGCATTGCGTGCCTCCCATCCGTACGAGGAACCGGCCTTCGATGTCTTCGAACTCGCAGCGTTCCCCAGTTCACTCGGACTCGGGCGGTTGGGTGAGCTCGACCACCCCGAAACCTTGCGGGAATTCACCGCGCGAGTGGCGCGCTCACTGCCCTCGACCGAGTGGGGTGTTCGCGCGGCCGGAGATCCAGACGCGACCGTTCGTACCGTGGCGGTGTGCGGCGGTTCCGGCGACTCGTATCTCGACGTGGTGGCGGCACTGGGCGCCGACGTCTACGTCACTGCGGACCTGCGGCATCATCCCGCGGACGAGCATCTACGCGCCGGTGGCCCGGCTCTGGTCGACGTCGCGCACTGGGCGAGTGAATACCCGTGGTGCGCGCAGGCGAAATCGGTGCTCGACGCCGCGTTTGCCGACAATCCGGAGTGGGAAAGCCGGGTTTCGACAATTCGCACCGATCCGTGGTGTTTGAGTGCGCATTAGTGCAGCGCTCTGCAAGGTACGGTTGCACGAACAATTCAAGAGCAGTTCTTCGAGAGCCGTCCTTCGCGAGCACTGCCGACATCGGACTTACAGCAGGAGTTATACAGCGTGAACGTCGAACCACAGGTGCAATCCAAGCTTCTCGACCTCGCCGGGGTGGATGCTGAGCTCACTCGGATCACCCACCGACGCGGAGCGCTTCCCGAGCAGCAGGAAGTCGAACGTCTCGAGGCCGAGCGAATCAGCCGTAAAGACGCGTCCGTAGCCGTCGAAATCCAGATCGACGACATCGATCGCGACATTCGCAAGCTCGAAGGCGAGGTCGACGCGGTTCGTCAGCGCGAGGATCGTGACCGCACACTCCTGCAGAGCGGGTCGGTCGGGGCGAAGCAGCTCACCGAACTCGAACACGAACTCGGCAGCCTGGTCCGGCGTCAGGGGCTCCTTGAAGACGAGTTACTCGAAGTGATGGAGCAGCGTGAGGCGTTGCAGGCCGATCACGATCACGCCGGTGCCCAGCTGTCCCAGGCCGAAGAAGAGCTGATCGACGCCAAGCGTCGCCGCGACGATGCCGTCGCTGATCTGGACAAGGCGCAGGAGCGTTGCGCCGCCGATCGTGAACGACTCGTCGGTGAATTCCCCGCCGATTTCCTTGCTGTCTACGAGAAGCAGCGCACCCTGGGCGGACCGGGCGCGGCGCTTCTGCAGGCACGCCGATGCGGCGCTTGCCGGATCGAGATCGACCGCGGCGAGATCTCGCGAATCGCCGCGACGCCGGCCGACGTCGTAGTTCGTTGCCCAGAGTGCAATGCAATCATGGTGCGTACCAAGGAGTCCGGTCTGTGACTCCCACGCAGGTCATCGTCGAGGCCGACGGTGGATCGCGGGGCAATCCCGGTCCGGCCGGCTACGGAGCGGTGGTGTTCGACGCCTCGCGCTCGGTGTTGGCCGAACGCAAGGAAAGCATCGGTATCGCGACCAACAACGTCGCCGAGTACCGCGGACTGATCGCCGGGTTGACCGCTGCCGGTGAACTCGGCGCGTCGACGGTCGACGTCCGCATGGATTCCAAGTTGGTCGTCGAGCAGATGTCCGGGCGCTGGAAGGTCAAGCACCCGGACATGATTCCGCTGCAGCGGCGCGCTGCCGAGCTGGCGACGCAGTTCTCGCGAGTGACCTACACGTGGATTCCTCGCGGCGAGAACTCTCATGCCGATCGTCTTGCCAACGAGGCGATGGACGCGGCTGCCGGCATCGAAACCGCAGCCCCCGCACCCGCCGCGCCGTCCGAAGAGACGTCGGAGCCGCAGATCGCCGGCTCTCCGGGATGGATCGCCACCACCGGCAAGCCGACACGAATGTTGTTGCTACGTCACGGACAGACAGCGATGTCGGTCGATCGCCGGTACTCCGGACGCGGGAATCCGGAGCTCACGGAACTGGGCCGCGCGCAGGCTGCCGGCGCAGCCGGACGCTTCGGGAACCGAGGCGGTATCGACGCCATCGTCTGCTCACCCCTCGGCAGAACCCGTGAGACGGCAGAGGCATCGGCCCGCGTGCTCGGTTTACCCGTCGTCGAGCACAAGGGTTTGATCGAAACTGATTTCGGCGACTGGGACGGACTCACGTTCCGCGAGGCAGCCGAGCGTGACCCGGACCTGCATCGCGAATGGCTCTCGGACACTTCGGTGCGTCCACCGGGCGGCGAGAGTTTCGACGAGGTACGCGAACGAGTCGTCGCCGCGCGTGACGACCTGATCTCGACCTACGGCGGCGCGACGCTGTTGGTCGTCTCTCACGTCACCCCGATCAAGACTTTGGTGCAGCTGGCCCTCGATGCCGGGCCGTCGTTGCTGTATCGGTTGCATCTGGATCTGGCGTCGCTGAGTATCACCGAGTTCTATCCCGACGGGGGAGCCTCGGTCCGGTTGGTCAACGACACGTCACACCTTCGCTGAAAGAGCCCCGACGGCTGATCAGCCTCTGATCAGATCACCAACCACAGGGCACTCACGGCGGCGAGCAATGTCAGTGGCGTCGTGATGACCCCGAGCAGAGTGAATGTCGCCAGCGTGGGCGGTGCGCCCGCGCTGGTGGCGACTCGTCGCCAGAGCATCGTTGCCAGTGAGCCCACGTAGGTGAGGTTGGGGCCGAGGTTGACGCCGATCAACATCGCAAGCACCAGCGCTGGAGGTGCCGCCGTTCCGAGCGCTGCGATCATCAGCAAGGTTGCCGGCAGGTTGTTGACGAGATTGGACGCAACCGCCGCTACCGCGGCAACAAAGAGCAGCGAGCCGTAGCTGGTGTCGCCTGGCAGGATCTGCGCAATCCATTCACCCACCGGCCCGTTCGCGACTCCGGCGACGATGATTCCGAGAACCAGGACGAACGCGCAGAACCAGAGGTCGGCAGCGTAGAGCATCTTGGCGGCGGTCGTACGGTGCCGAGACAGAGCGATCGCTCCCAGGACACTCGCACCCACCACCGCGATCCAGGCGGGCTCGATCCCGAAGAAACCCGAAACCGCGAAACCGAGCAGCGTCATTCCGATCACCGTCAGCGGCAGAATCGGCGCAGGCGCAGATCTGGCTGCCACCGGCGGTTCGGCGCTGTCGCCCCGCGCGAGTTCCGAACGGAAGAACAGTCGAAAAATCAGGTACTCGACAGCGATCGTCACAACCCACGGCAACGCCATCAATGCGGTGAAGTGCAAGAACGTCAAACCTGTTGCAGCAAACGCGATGAGGTTGGTCAGATTCGATACCGGCAGGAGCGTCGACGCCGAGTTCGACAGGTGCGCACTGGCATAGGAATGGGGCCGCGTACTTGCTCCGATGGATCGTGCGGCCGCGATCACCGCGGGTGTCAACAGCACGACGGTGGCGTCGAGGCTCAGGACCGCCGTGGTCAGGGCAGCGGCGCCGAAAACGTAAATCAGCAACCGGTGTGGATCGGCGAGGGATTTTTGCTGCAGGATCTGGCTGACCCAGCGAAAGACGCCGAGAGCGTCCGCGGCATGAGCGAGAACCAGCACGGCAACCAGGAAGACGACGGTGGGTGCCATGCTCGTCAGTTCTTCGCGGGCTTCGTCGAGAGTTACGACGCCGGTCAGGAGAACGATGACGGCTGCCGGCCCGGCGATGACGATCTCGGGAAGCCCGCGTGGACGCACTATCGCAAAGACGAGTACGGCGGCGACGAGCAGGATGGGAAGAAGAGTCACGCGTTGGTGCTCCGTGTCGGGGCGAGCGTCATTTGAGCAGTTTGTAGAGCGTGTTCAGGTTTCGGGTTGTGGTGAACGCCTTGAACTTCGGTTTTCCGGTGTTCCGGCCGAACGCGCTCTTGACGGTCTGCCCCTTCTCGACCTCCCAGTACAAGACTCCGTCGCCTGCCGCCACACGCTCGACCGAGGCATCGAGTTGCGCTGCCGCAGTGCTCAATTCCTCCAGGATTTCCGGCTCGGAGGCAACCATCGCATAAGCGTGCCAACCCTCGCGTTCGCGCTCGAACGGGTAGTTGTCCACGATCACCTGCAGTGTCGGAAGGTCGAGGACGAACACCCAAGCCTCGTAGCCGAACTCGCGGGCAAGGGCGGATTCGATCTGTTTCTTCAGCGTCGGGATGTCGGTGCTCGGACTGTCGAACAGAACGTTGCCTGAGGCCAACACGGTTTTCACCCCTTGGAATCCGAGGTCACCGAAGACTCTCGCCAGGTCCGCCATCTTGATGTTGATGCCGCCCACGTTGATACCGCGTAGCAGGGCCACGTACCGAGTCATACGGTGACCATAGTGCCGGCCACCGACAGGCGCCCGGTAGCATACGGGGGCGGACGAGTTGGCCGGGCGGCCGCGGCTTCTGGAACCAGCGCGTATCGCGCACAGGCCTGGGGCCGAGGAAAGTCCGGACTCCACAGAGCAGGGCGGTTGTTAACGGCAACCCGAGGCAACTCGCGGGACAGTGCCACAGAAAACAGACCGCCTGCCTTTCGAGGCAGGTAAGGGTGAAACGGTGCGGTAAGAGCGCACCAGCACCTCGGGTGACCGGGGTGGCTAGGTAAACCCCGCCCGGAGCAAGGTTGAAGGTCGCATCGCTCGCGGTGCGGCTGCGCAGGTGTTCGAGGGCTGCTCGCCCGAGCCTGCGGGTGAACCGCTCGAGGCACCCGGCGACGGTGTGCCCAGATGGATGGTCGCCACTCGGCACTTCGGTGCCGCAGGACAGGATCCGGCTTACACGCCGACTCGTCCGCCCGCGATCTGCACAGTGAGAAAAAGAAGACCCCCACCGGATCGGTGGGGGTCTTCCTTGTTCGAAAAGCTGTCAGACAGGCTTGATGACCAGCAGCGTAGCCCAGTACGTTGCCGCGTCATGGCCCATGAGCGGGAGGAGGTAATCGTAAAGAATTGCGGACATGCGCACTCCATTTTCTGTTCGTAGCTTGTGTTGGGCATTCAAGCAGAACTCACCGTTCGAATGTCCGGTTCTCACCTGCCAGGCCAAGTAGAAAGAATATCAGTCTCACAGCGATCTACAAGCTTCTATCTCACTCTGATGTCACACTGTGGATATGACTGATGAAGATCGACTCTGGTACTTCGACGTGTCCGACGGTTCCGTCACGCAGGGAAAGGGTGCGTCCTCGCTGACGAGGATGGGGCCGTACCCTGATCGGGACTCTGCCGAGCATGCATTGAAGATCGCTGCCGAACGCAACAAAGCCGCCGATCGGGCAGACGAAGACTGGAACAACTGAGCCTTGGAATAACTGAGCCTTGGAACAGCCGGGACTCGAACAACTGGGACCGGTACTGCTGCTACACCGGCCCGAACCGATCATGGAGGATGCGTGCCCGCAAGTCGAATGATGGTGCAGGGAATCGACTTCGGAGTGGTTCGGGCGGAGTTCGACTTGCCAGGAGCATTCTCGGCTGCGGCGCAGGCCGAGGCCGAGAATGCCGTGGATCGTTTCGGTGCCGGGCGTGTCGACGAAACGGGTATCGCCTTCGTGACCATCGACCCTCCCGGATCGATGGACCTCGACCAGGCAGTGCACATCGAGAAGATCTCGACCGGGTACGTCGTGCACTACGCGATCGCCGACGTCGCGGCGGTGGTGACGCCGGGTGGCGCTCTCGACATCGAAACCCGCAAGCGGGGCCAAACCTTCTATCTCCCGGACGGTTCCGTCCCGCTGCATCCCCGAGCGTTGTCGGAGGGATCGGCGAGTCTGCTGCCGGACGTGGTTCGTCCCGCCGCGCTGTGGCGGATCGAACTCGACGCGCAGGCCGAGCCGACGTCGTGGCAGGTGAGACGCGCTCTGGTGAAATCGGTGGCACGTCTGGACTATTCGACCGTGCAGCGCGATGCCGACGCGGGAACCTTGCATCCGTCCATCGCCGCACTACCGGAGTTCGGACGATTGCGCAGTGTCTCGGCGGTTGCCAGGGGTGCCATCGAGCTGAAACTGCCCGAGCAGTCAGTGGTTCGGGATCAGCCGGAGGACGAGTCCTCGGCTCGCTGGCGGATCGAACTGGAGCCACGCACCGAAGCGGACGACTGGAACGCAGAAGTGTCGCTGCTGACCGGGATGTGTGCCGGCCGCATGATGATCGACGCAGGTATCGGGTTGCTTCGCACGCTGCCGCCGGCCGAGGAGTCCGCGGTTCGGACCTTGCGGAGAACTGCAGTGGCGCTGGGTATCACGTGGCCGGAGGGGCAAAGCGTCGGGCAGATTCTTGCCGGACTCGATTCCAACGAGCCGTCGACGATGGCGCTGATGTCGGTTGCGCCGTCGTTGCTGCGCGGGGCAGACTACGCGGCCTTCGACGGCCGACTACCGGAGTTGACGGTGCATGCGGGGATCGGAGCGCCCTACGCTCACGTGACTGCTCCGCTGCGCCGGCTGTCCGATCGTTTCAGCACCGAGGTGTGTCTGGCGATCACAGCTGGTACGCCGGTACCGGAATGGGCGCGCACTGCACTTCCCGAGCTGCCCGACATCATGAGTGGGTCCGACTCGCTGGCGAACAAGGTCGACCGTGCGTGCATCGATCTGACCGAGTCCACGCTGCTCGACGGCCGGGTCGGCGAGGTCTTCGACGCAGTGGTGATGCGCGCCAAGGACGGAAAGCGCTCGGCGGAAGTGTTTGTCCCGTCGGTCGCAGTGATTGCGAAATGCGTCGGAACGCCCGACGACGGTGAGCGCGCAAAGGTGCGACTCACCGCCGTCGACACCGTCAAACGGACGGTGGAGTTCACGTTCCCGGCGTAGCGAGCTACCGGTAAGAATCGGTGGCTTCCACCAAGTGATGTGCGATGCCGGGCTCCATCGCGGAGTGTCCGGCGTCGTCGACGATCACGAGCTTGGATTCGGGCCACGCCTTGTGCAGCGCCCACGCGCTGGTGGCGGGGCAGACGACGTCGTAGCGGCCCTGGACGATCGTCCCCGGAATGCCGTGCAGTGCGGAGCTTTCGCGTAGGAGTTGACCCTCGTCGAAGAATCCGCCGTTGACGAAGTAGTGGTTCTCGATACGAGCGAAGGCCAAGGCGAACCTGGTCTCGGAGTTCTGTTCGATCTTGTCCGCCTGTGGGTACAGGTAGCTCGTCGATCCTTCCCAGGCCGACCAGGCGATCGCTGCCCGGGCTGCGACGGCGGGGTCTTCGGAATGGAGCAGTTGGTGATAGACCGCGACGAGGTCTTCGCCGCGCTGCGCCTCGGGTACCGGTTCGAGGAATTTGTCCCAGCGCTCCGGGAAGATGTTTCCCGCGCCGCCGTTGTAGTACCAGTCGATCTCGCTACGACGCAGGAGGAAGATCCCGCGCAGGACCAGCTCAGTGACGCGCGTAGGAAACGTTTCGGCGTAGGCGATGGACAGCGTGGAACCCCAGGACCCGCCGAAAACCATCCACTTGTCGATCGAAAGATGTTCGCGCAGGGCTTCGATGTCGGCCAGCAGCTTGTCCGTCGTGTTCACCGACAGGTCGGCGCCGTCGGCAACGTGAGGGGTGGACCGCCCGCAGCCGCGCTGGTCGAGTAGAACGATGCGGTATGCGGCCGGATCGAAGAACTGGCGTACCGCCGGTTGCGCACCACCGCCGGGGCCACCGTGCAGGAACACCACCGGCTTGCCGTCCGGATTTCCGCTGACTTCCCAGTACATGCTCTGGCCGTCACCGACATCGAGGAAGCCGGTGACGAAAGGCTCGATCGGGGGATACGGACTCCGGAGAGCCGACGGCTGCGCGGAAGTGTCGGTCATCAGAAGCCCACCAGGCCGGAAGCGAGATCGGGGATCTCGAGTGCGGAAATCGCGCCGCTCCGGACGTCGGGGCACGCGGCTGAGGTTGCCGCGTCGATGCTTTCGCGGTTCTGAGCGAGATCGAGCAGGTTGATGCCGTTCTGCGTCGCCCACGTGATGACGATCGTGTTCAGTCCGCCCTTGCCGAGCGTCGGGGTGACGGTCCGCCAGTTCTGCAGCTGCCCTTCCATATCCGAGCACAACTGCTGGACTTGAGCGTCGGTGAACGTCGAACCGGACGCGGAGGTTGTTGCCGGCGCCGTCTTGGTGGAACTCGCGGGCGTAGTGCTGCTGGGCGCGGGAGAGTTGGTGGACCCTCCCGCGCATCCGCTCAGCACCGTGACGAGAGCTGCCGCACCGACTACAGCTGCGGCAGTAGAACTTCGACGGTTACCGATCATTGAACGCACCCCTGGCTGGTTGAGAGACAGGCGGCGTTCGCCGGTCTCGGATCAGAAACTGTGTTCTGCGGCCGGGAAAGCGCCAGTGCGAACTTCTGATGCATAGGCTGCGGCTGCGGAACGCAGTTCGTCACCGACGTTACCGAAACGCTTGACGAACTTGGCTGTCTTACCACTCGTGTAACCCGCCATGTCCTGCCAGACGAGTACCTGAGCGTCGCATTCGGAACCGGCCCCGATGCCGACGGTGGGGATGGTGAGTTTGCGGCTGACCTGGCCCGCAATCTCGGCCGGAACCATTTCCATGACGACGGAGAACGCCCCGGCTTCCTGGACTGCAATGGCGTCCGCCACAAGCTGCTCGGCCGCGTCGCCGCGACCCTGGACGCGGAATCCGCCGAGCGAGTTCACGCTCTGCGGGGTGAATCCGACGTGTGCCATGACGGGGATGCCGGCCGAGGTGATTGCCGCGATCTGCTTGCTCATCCGCTCACCGCCCTCGAGTTTGACGGCGTGCGCGAGGCCTTCCTTCATGAACCGTGTGGCAGTCGCCAGGGCCTGCTCGGCGGAACCCTCGTAGGTGCCGAAGGGGAGGTCGGCGACGACGAGTGCGTGCGGCGCGCCGCGAACGACGCCACGCACGAGCGGGAGCAGTTCGTCGACGGTGATCGGCACGGTGGTGTCGTAGCCGTAGACGACGTTGGCGGCAGAGTCGCCGACGAGCAGCACCGGGATGCCTGCGTCTTCGAAGATGCGTGCCGTGGAGTAGTCGTAAGCGGTGAGCATCGACCAGCGTTCGCCGTTCTGCTTCATCTCGGCGAGGTGGTGAATGCGCGTCTTACGCTTCGGTGCATCGGTAGAGCTTGCAGTGGGTACAGAAACTGCACTGGGTACAGAACCGTAGAGAGGTGTTTCGGACATCGTTGTCCCTTTCTGGCCTCGAGGCCCTGAGCGTTGATCGCCTTCGGGTCCCCGGGTGTGGGTGATGACGTGTTCAGTCTGCCACCGGACATCGCCGACACGAATAGTTGACGGGGTGCAATGGGTCACATCACCGCGCGCGTATCAGGTAGGTGCCGAGACGAGGCGAACCGCTGGCTATCGCGGTTTCCTGGCACCATCGATGGCATGTCGAAGTTCGTTCGCCTCTCCGGTGCCCTCGCCGGAAGCGCAGCAGTGCTCGTGTTGGTTGTCGGTTGCACCAGTTCGGAAGGCACGCCCGAATCAGTGGAACCTGCTGGTTCTGCCGCGTCCGCGGTGCCGTCCGGCCTCGAGAAATTCTACGAGCAGACGCTCGACTGGGGTTCGTGCGACCAATTTGTCGAAGAAGGAACTGCGCCGCTGGGGCGTGGGGTCGACTGCGCCGAGGTGAGCGTTCCCGTCGACTACGCGAATCCGAACGGCGACACCGCGAAGGTGGTGATCTCGCGTTCGAAGGCAACCGGCGACCGCATCGGCTCACTGTTGCTGAACCCCGGCGGGCCGGGTGGGTCCGGGCTGTCGATGGCGACCTCGGGTTCGGGCACCGAATTGCAGGAACGTTTCGACATGATCGGCTTCGATCCGCGGGGGATCGGGGCGTCGACCCCGCAGGTTCGGTGTTTGACGCCGGAGGAGACCGACGCGGAGCGTGCGGAGGTCAACGTCGACATGACGCCGGAGGGCATCGCTCTCGCCGAGGCGGACAGCAAGGACTACGCCGCCAAGTGCGCTGAGCGGACCGGTACGGAGTTCCTCGCTCATGTCGGTACCTACGAGGTGGTGCGAGATATGGACGTCATTCGGGGCGTTCTCGGCGATCCGAAGATGAACTACCTCGGGTTCTCGTACGGGACCCGGCTCGGATCCACGTACGCGGAAACCTTTCCGCAGAACGTCCGAGCGATGGTCCTCGACGGCGCGCTCGACCCCGAGCAGGATCCGGTCGACGAGGTGGTCTTGCAGGGGCAGGGCTTCCAAGGCGCGTTCGACGCCTTTGTCGCCGACTGTGTCTCGCGAACGGATTGCCCGCTGGGTGATGATCCGGCGCAGGCGCAGGCACGCTTTCAGGCACTCGTCGATCCGTTGATCGAGAAGCCGGCACAGACCACCGATCCGCGAGGGCTGAGTTATTCCGACGCGATCACGGGCGTGCAGCAGGCTCTGTATTCGCCACAGTTGTGGACGCCGCTGCGTGGGGGTCTGTCGAGTCTGGCCGACGGACGCGGCGACTCGCTGCTCAATCTCGCCGACATGTACGAAGGCCGTGAGGATGACGGCAGCTACTCCAACATCAACGACGCGTTCAACGCCATTCGCTGCGTGGACGATCCGGCAACCACCGACCGCGCCGAGGCCGGCGAATCCGACACTCGGTACCGCGAGGCGGCGCCGTTCCTCGACGACGGCCGCGGGACGGGTCAAGCGCCGCTCGACCTGTGCGCGTTCTGGCCCGTTCCGGCTACCGGCAGCCCTCACGCGCTCGACCCCCAGGCACTCGCTGACGCCGGTCTGCCGCAGCTGGTCGTCGTGTCCACGACGCAGGATCCGGCGACCCCGTATCAGGCGGGAGTGGATCTCGCGAAGCAGTTGGGCGCTGCTCTGATCACGTTCGACGGAACCCAACACACGGTGGTTCTGGACGGAAACTCCTGCGTCGACGATGCCGTCGTCGACTACTTCGTTTACTTGAAGGCTCCGGAAGAGGGTCTGACATGTTAGCCGGCGCGGCGCCGTACGCTGCGCCTATTCGATGGTGACCAATCACTCTGTTAACCGGGACCACTGATGTAACACAGATTTAACGTGGCTTGCTTAGTCTCGCGTGCATGGATCGCCAAAAAGAATTCGTGCTTCGTACCCTGGAAGAGCGCGACATTCGGTTTGTCCGCTTGTGGTTCACCGATGTTCTCGGGTACCTCAAATCGGTGGCGATCGCCCCCGCCGAACTCGAAGGCGCTTTCGAGGAGGGAATCGGATTCGACGGTTCCGCCATCGAGGGATTCTCACGAGTCTCCGAAGCCGACACCGTCGCTCGGCCCGACGCCTCGACATTCCAGATCCTGCCGTGGGCGCACAAGGACGGTGCGCAGCATTCCGCTCGCATGTTCTGCGACATCACGATGCCCGACGGTTCGCCGTCGTGGGCCGATCCGCGCCACGTACTGCGTCGCCAGCTGAGCAAGGCCAGCGACTTGGGCTTCAGCTGCTACGTCCACCCGGAAATCGAGTTCTTCCTTCTGGAGAACGGCCCGATCGACGGCACTCCACCGATCCCGGCCGACTCGGGCGGATACTTCGACCAGGCCGTGCACGATTCGGCTCCGAATTTCCGCCGCCACGCCATCGACGCACTCGAGTCGATGGGCATCTCGGTCGAGTTCAGCCACCACGAGGCCGCGCCGGGTCAGCAGGAGATCGATCTGCGCTACGCCGACGCACTCTCGATGGCCGACAACGTGATGACGTTCCGGTACGTCGTCAAGGAGGTCGCGATCGGTGAAGGCGTCCGGGCGAGCTTCATGCCCAAGCCGTTCAGCGATCAGGCCGGCTCCGCGATGCACACCCACATGAGCCTGTTCGAGGGCGACACCAACGCCTTCCACAATCCGGACGATCCGATGCAGCTCTCCGAGACCGGCAAGGCGTTCATCGCCGGCATCCTCGAGCACGCCAACGAGATCAGTGCGGTCACGAACCAGTGGGTCAACTCGTACAAGCGACTCGTCCACGGGGGAGAGGCACCCACTGCTGCGTCGTGGGGCCCGTCCAACCGATCGGCTCTCATTCGCGTCCCGATGTACACGCCCAACAAGGCGTCCTCGCGCCGCGTCGAGATCCGTAGCCCAGACTCGGCTTGCAACCCGTACCTGACTTTCGCGGTCCTGCTTGCTGCCGGTCTTCGCGGCATCGAGAAGGGCTACACCTTGCCGCCCGAGGCAGAAGACGACGTGTGGTCGTTGACCTCCGCCGAGCGCCGCGCCATGGGTTACAAGGAACTGCCGAGCAACTTGGACAGCGCTCTGCGCGAGATGGAGAAGTCGGAGCTCGTGGCCGAAGCACTCGGCGAGCACGTCTTCGATTTCTTCCTGCGCAACAAGCGTCGTGAGTGGGAGGAATACCGCAGCCACGTGACGCCGTTCGAGCTCAAGACCTACCTCGGTCTGTGACGGTGAAACCGCCCGCTGCGAGATCAGCAGTTCCAGGACCGGGTCGACTCGGGCTGGTCGAGCCCACCGCTGCCGACGAGTTGCGTCAGCTCGGTTGGGTCGACGCCGAGAGCATCGAACTCTTGTGGTCGCTGTCGCGTGCCGCGAACGCCGACCTCGCTCTGCGCACCCTTGTGCGGATCAAGGACGGGCTCGGCGACGGGTGGCGCGAACTCGATCAGGTCCTGCGCAAGGACAAGAGCCTGCGCGGCCGTTTGTTCGCACTGGTGGGTGCGTCGTCGGCCTTCGGCGACCACCTGGCCGCGGATCCGATCGGCTGGAAACTGCTCGACGGCACCGCTCTGCCGACCAAGGACGAGGCGACTGCAGCGTTGCTCGAGGTCGTGGGTGCAACTGTCGACGAGGGTGCCACCGAAGGTTCATTGACCTACCGCGCCACGGTAACCGGGCCGGAAGCTGTTGTTGCTCTGCGTAAGAGCTACAAGGACCAGTTGATGCTGCTGGCTGCGGCTGATCTTGCGGCGACCGTCGAGAACGAACCCGTAGTTCCGTATCAGACTGTGGGGCACCAGCTTTCCGATCTGGCCGACGCCGCGCTGACCGCTGCACTTGCGGTGGCCATCGCAACGGTGTGTCCCGAGGGCAGCTGTCCGATCCGGCTCGCCGTGATCGCCATGGGCAAATGTGGTGCGCGCGAGCTGAACTACGTCTCCGACGTCGACGTGGTGTTCGTCGCCGAACCGGCCGATGCGACGGCCAGTCGCGTTGCCGGTGAGATGATGCGTATCGGTACCTCCGCATTCTTCGAGGTCGATGCTGCGCTGCGGCCCGAAGGCAAGCGCGGAGAATTGGTTCGCTCCCTCGAATCCCACATCACGTACTACAAGCGCTGGGCCAAGACCTGGGAGTTCCAGGCACTGCTCAAGGCTCGTCCGATGACCGGCGACATGGAGCTCGGTCGCCAGTACTCCGAGGCGATGAGCCCGATGGTGTGGATCGCCTCCGAGCGCGAGGACTTCGTCCCCGAAGTCCAGGCCATGCGTCGACGCGTCGAGGAAATGGTTCCCCCCGAACTGCGTGAGCGCGAACTCAAACTCGGCCGCGGAAGTTTGCGCGACGTCGAATTCGCCGTCCAACTCCTGCAATTGGTGCACGGGCGCGCTGACAGTTCGTTGCATGTCCAGAGCACCGTCGATGCACTGACTGCATTGGCGGCGGGTGGATACGTCGGCCGCGACGACGCCGCCAACCTGACTGCGTCGTACGAATTCCTGCGTCTGCTCGAGCACCGTCTGCAGTTACAGAAGCTCAAGCGCACACACACCCTGCCGCCGCCGGACGACGAGGAAGCGCTGCGTTGGCTGGCCCGCGCCGCGCATATGCGACCCGACGGTCGTCTGGATTCCCTGGGAGTCCTGCGCGCCGAGATCAAGCGGAATTCGCATCGGATTCGCCGCCTGCACGCCAAGTTGTTCTACCGCCCGCTTCTCGAATCGGTGGCGCGGATGGACAAGGAAGCACTGGTCCTGGGGCCAGAAGCCGCGGTTCGCCAGTTGGCCGCTCTCGGTTACACGGCACCCGAGCATGCTCTCGGGCATCTGACTGCACTGACGAGTGGCGCTTCACGCAAGGGTCGCATTCAAGCGCTCCTGTTGCCGACTCTGCTCGAATCACTCGCGGACACACCGGATCCCGATGCCGGTCTGCTCGCCTACCGCAGGCTCTCGGACGCGCTCGTCGACCAGACGTGGTTCCTGCGCCTGCTCCGCGACGAGGCTGCGGTGGCCGAGCGTCTGATGACCGTGCTGGGCTCGTCGGCGTACCTACCCGACCTGCTCATCAAGGCTCCCGACGTGATTCGCTTGTTCGCGGATTCGCCGAGTGGACCGCGCCTGGTCGAGCCGAAGCCCGAGGACGTCGCTCGCGGAATACTCACCGCCTCCGGCCGACACAGTGATCCCAATCGTGCTGTTGCCGCGGCCCGCTCGCTGCGGCGACACGAACTTGCGCGCATCGCTTCGGCCGACATCCTCGGCATGCTCGATGTTCCTGCAGTCTGCAAGGCGCTGTCCTCGGTGTGGGCCGCGGTGCTCAATGCATCGCTCTCCGCGGTGATCAAGGCCAGCGTCACCGAACTCGGGACCGAGGCGCCGGCCAGTTTCTCCGTCATCGGCATGGGCCGACTCGGCGGCGGCGAACTCGGCTATGGATCCGATGCGGACGTGCTGTTCGTGTGCGAACCCCGCGAGGGCGTCGACGAGACCGTTGCGGTCAAGTGGGCCAACAGCATTGCCGACAAGGTGCGCAAGCTTCTCGGGGCACCGAGCACGGATCCTCCGCTCGAAGTCGACACCGGATTGCGTCCGGAAGGCCGCAACGGGCCGATGGTTCGCACGCTCGAGTCGTACGACGCGTACTACGCGAAGTGGGCTCAGGCGTGGGAGATTCAAGCGCTGCTTCGTGCGCACCCGGTTGCCGGTGATCCTGAATTGGGACTGCGGTTCCTGCACATGATCGACAAGACCCGCTACCCCGAAGGCGGCGTCAGTGACGCGGCGGTGCGCGAGATCCGGCGCATCAAGGCGCGAGTCGATTCCGAAAGGCTCCCGCGCGGAGCCGATCCGGCGACGCACACGAAACTGGGTCGCGGCGGCTTGGCCGACATCGAGTGGACTGTGCAACTGCTGCAGCTACGCCATGCCGACAAGATCGAGTCGCTGCACAACACGTCGACGCTCGAGACTCTCGACGCCATCGGGGCCGCGGAACTGCTCAGCGAAGGTGACGTCGAACTGCTGCGTGACGCCTGGATCACCGCGACGAAGGCACGCAACTGCCTCGTTCTGGTGCGGGGGAAGCCGACCGATCAGCTTCCCGGTCCCGGACGCGTCCTCGCGGCGGTGGCGCAGGTCGCCGGATACGGCGACGACGCAGGGGAGTTCCTCGACAATTATCTGCGCATCACGCGTCGAGCAAAAGCTGTGGTGGAGAGGGTGTTCGGCGGGGAGTAGCGTTTTCGCTCAGTCTTGGCGAACCGGCGCATTCGCGGCGAACTTGCGGACTTCGGCGTCCTGCCACACGTGGGCGGGAACTCCTCCGCCGAGTAGCTCGCGCGCGAGCGCGGGTTGCCCGCCGATCGGTACGTCGCTGCCCGCGATGATCATGTTGCCGTAGCGACGGCCCTTGAGCATCGCGGGATCGGCGATGATCGCCATGTGTTCGAACTGCGCACCGATGGTTGCGGCTTCACTGCGCGCGCCCTGAAGATCCGGGGTGTCGCCGCAGTTGACGATGTAGGTACCGCCCGGTGCCAGCACGCGTCGTACGTGGGTGGTGAATTGCGCTGTTGTCAGCGGAGTCGGAGTTGTGTTGCCGGCAAAGACATCTCGAATCACGACGTCTCGGGTGGACTCAGTGAGAGTTTCGGTGACGGCGCGGGCTTCTCCGACGCGGATGCGCAGAAGAGGCGCGCGCGGGAGGTCGAACCAATCGCGTACGAGTTCCGCCAGAGCACCGTCGATTTCGACCACCACTTGACGCGCGTCAGGGTACGTGGCGGCGAAGTATCTGGCCATGGAGCAGGCGCCACCGCCGAGATGAAGCACCCGCAGGCGCTCGGCCTTGTCACGTTCGGAATCGACCAGATGCGCGATCCACCGCATGTACTCGAAATCGAGCACCGTGGGATCCGCGACGTTCACGTGGGAACTGGGCACTCCGTTGATCTGGATGATCCAACTGTCATCGGAGTACTGATCGCGGACTAGTTCGCACGTCCCGGTATCGATCGGAAAAGTGCCGGCGACGGGACCGGACTCGCCTCGCTCGGGAGTACTGCTGCGAGTTCTGGTCTTGCGAGTTCCCTTGGCCACTGTGTCCATGTTAGCCGTGCGCCTTTCTGGTAGAGGCGGCTACCAAAAAGGCACACGGACCGACGGTATTCTCGGGCTACTTCAGGCACACTCGTACATGGAGTGTGATCGGCGACACAAATGCCGGCGCGTTCTTTCGTCGTCCGTGCATCACGAAGAATTTCGAGGAGTGCAGGTGAAGGTCAAGGCAGCGGTAGTCAAGGCGCCAGGTCAGGCGTGGGAGATCGAAGAGGTCGAGCTGGGGGACCCGGTCTCGGGTGAGGTGCAGGTCCGACTCGCCGCATCGGGGCTGTGCCATTCGGACGAACATTTGCGTACGGGCGCCAGCCCGCTGCCCTTCTACCCGGCCCTGGGCGGGCACGAAGGCGCCGGAGTGGTGACGAAGGTCGGCCCGGGTGTCGCGAGCGTCGAAGAAGGCGACCACGTGGTTCTCGCCTTCATCCCGGCGTGCGGACGTTGTCCGTCCTGTGCGAAGGGTCTGCAGAACATCTGCGACGAGGGAGCCGGCCTGTTGACCGGGCAGGCGATCTCCGACAAGACGTACCGCGTCACCCTCGACGACGAGCCGGTCATCCAGATGTGCCTGCTCGGAACATTTTCGCCGTACGTGACCGTCAACGAGGCGTCGGTGATCAAGATCGAGAAGGACATCCCGCTCGACAAGGCGGCCTTGCTCGGCTGCGGTGTTGCCACCGGTTGGGGATCGGCCACCGCGATCGGTGGAGCCAAGGTCGGCGACACGGTGGTGGTCGTCGGCGTCGGCGGCGTCGGAATCAACTCGGTGCAGGGTGCGGCGTCCGCCGGAGCAC
Source organism: Rhodococcus sp. OAS809 (assembly GCF_040546695.1). NCBI lineage: Bacteria > Bacillati > Actinomycetota > Actinomycetes > Mycobacteriales > Nocardiaceae > Rhodococcus > Rhodococcus sp. OAS809. Next base: position 307,767 of record NZ_JBEPOI010000002.1, read on the forward strand.
GATTTGTGATCGCGATCGATCCCGTCGAGTTCAAGCGCGACAAGGCAAAGGAATTCGGCGCCACACACACTTTTGCCTCCCTCGAGGAAGCGCTACCGGTGATCGGCGAGATCACCTGGGGCAAGATGGCCGACGTCACCGTGATCACCGTGGGCGAGATTCACGGCGACATCATTCAGCCCGCGCTCAGCGCGACGGGCAAGGGTGGCCAGGTCGTGGTCGTCGGAATGGGGCATTACGCGGATTCGCAGGTGACGCTCAGCCTCTTCGAGCTGACCCTTCTGCAGAAGCGTTTGCAGGGAGCCATCTTCGGCGGGGTAGGGCCACGGTCCCAGATTCCCAAGTTGCTCGATCACTACCGAAGCGGCGCACTCAAACTCGACGAGTTGGTGACCAAGACTTACAAGCTCGAGGAGATCAACGAGGGGTACGCCGACATGCTCGAAGGAAAGAATCTGCGCGGGATGATCGTCTACACGGAGGACGATTACTGATCGTTTCCCTTTGACTGAAGGCTCCGGCCCGGCACCACGCTTCGTGGTGTCGGGCCGGAGTCTTCTGCCCCCACGCACATTTCTGTCGATCGATGAGTCGACTGCCCCCGTAGTGGGCACTCGCAGAGTGAGGAAACCGGGCACCGTGTCCGGATCTCAGTCCACGACTCGACAGAGAAGAGCAGAGCATGCCCTACATCACCACCTCCGACGGAACCGAGATCTACTACACCGAGCACGGCGTCGGCCGGCCGATCGTCCTCAGCCACGGGTGGCCGCTGAGTTCTGACGCGTGGCAGGTCGAGATGAAGTTGTTCGCCGACGCCGGATACCGGACCATCGCGCACGATCGTCGAGGACACGGTCGCTCGTCGAAGACGTACACCGGCAACGACATGGATACATATGCCAAGGACCTGGCTGAGCTGATCGACGCACTCGACCTGAAAGACCTGGTCCTGGTTGGCCATTCGACCGGCGGCGGGGAAGTGGTCCGGTACGCGGCGCAGCACGGCAACGGGCGCGTGGCCAAGGTGATCACCGCCGGCGCCGTACCGCCGATCATGGTCAAGTCGGACGGCAACCCCGAAGGCACACCGATCGAGGTCTTCGACGGCATCCGTGAGGGAGTTCTGCGAGACCGATCGCAGTTCTACAAGGATCTCAGCGAGAGCTTTTACGGCGCGAACCGCGAAGGTGCCGACGTCTCGCAAGGGGCGAAGGACGACTTCTGGCGGCAAGGTATGTTGGTCAATCTCGCCGCGGCCTACGACTGCGTCAAGGCATTCTCGGAGACGGACCAGACCTCCGATCTCGAAGCCATCGACGTTCCGTTCCTCATCGCTCAGGGCGACGACGATCAGATCGTGCCGATCGGCGCAGCGGCCGAGAAGGCGATCAAGCTGGTGAAGAAGGGCACGCTGAAGGTGTATCCGGGCGCACCTCACGGCATCTACGGCTCATATCAGAAGACACTGGACCAGGACATTCTCGCGTTCATCGAGGACTGACGTCAGCGAGGCGGAAGGACCGGAGTCGAAAGGACCAGAGTGGGAAGGATAAAATTGCCATGTCTACACACGTTGCCTCACTATGCAATGGCCCCAGTGTCTTCGAGAACGAACTTGGGTCGATCTCGCAACTCGACACGAGTTCGTTGCCGATCCTGTCCGGTCTGTCGATCAAACGAATTGTTCTCGGTCCCGGCGCGATCCGTGAACCACAATGGAACGTCAACGCGAACCAGATCGCCTACGTCACCAGCGGAACCGTGCTCGTCTCGATGCTGGGCAATGCTGACCAGTTCGCCAGCTTCGTGGTGCGAGCGGGGCAGATGTATCACGTCGAATCCGGCGCGATTTATCACATCGAGAATGTCGGAGAGGAGGAGGCGGAGATCATCGCTGCCCTGCGTACTTCACTCCCGCAGCACTTTTCGTTGCAGAGTAGCGTCAGCGCAATGTCGAACGCGGTGCTCGGCAACACGTACGATCTCGCCGCATCGGCCTTCGACGTCTTCGGTAGAGCCGATGCGTCCGAGATAGTTCGGCGGGACGGCGCCGCCGTCGTTCCCGATACCGCCGGCCTTCCCAACGCGCATCTCTTCGATCTCGAAGGCCAGATCGCGCCTCTCGCATATCCATACGGACAGGCGAAAGTGGCGCGCAAGCAGTATTGGGCGGCGCTGGAGGATCTTTCGATGTACTCGTTGACAATTCGCGAGAGTGGGATGCGTGAGCCACACTGGCATCCCGTCACTGCCGAAATGGGATACGTGCATCGTGGTCACGGGCGGATGACGGTCCTCGATCCGGACGGTTCGCTCGACACCTACCTACTGGAGCCTGGTCAGGTGTATTTCGTTCCGCGTGCCTATCCCCATCACATCGAGGTTCTAGGTGACGAGGACATCAACTTCCTCATCTTCTTCGACCAGCCGACGCCGGGCGACATAGGCTACCGTGCAACGGCTTCCGCGTTCTCGCGCAGCGTTCTCTCGGCCTCGTTCGGCGTTCCGGAGCGGGAGCTGCCGCACTTCCCTTTCACTCCGATCGATCCGCTCATCGTCTCGCGGATCAATCCGATCGACCGCCAGCACTGACCGGCAAGGACGCCCATCATGGCCACCACGCTCACCGTGACCGATCACGGGACGATGCTCGACTTCACGTACGAGGACGCCCTCCGCTATCACGGTCCGCAGGCCCCGGGCGGCGTGGCGCATGCCTACAAGGTTCTCGAGCGCGCTCTCGGTGTGCTCGGCGGGGAAGGCTCCGTCGAGCGTCGCGAGCTGGTCGTCACCACCGCACACGGCGGACCAGGAGTGCGCGATGCGTTCGAGTTGGTCACGCGCGCGGTGACCGAAGGGCGGTACACCGTTGACAGTTCCTTGGCCAGGCGTGAACGTGGAAATACGCTCGCGCTGTATGTATTTCGGATCACCTATCGCGGCGCGAGCGTCACGCTGACTGTTCGGGAGGGGTTCGTCGTCGACGAGTTCATTACTCTGTCCCGTAAGTCCGACCGGACGGCCGAAGACGAGTCACGGCTGACAGAGCTCAAGCAGGAGATGGCGGATCGAGTGATGTCGAGCCCGGCCGAGAGCGTGTACGACGTCGACACCGGCACGCTCCCCGTCTGAGCGACGGCGGCGCAGGCGTCAGTGTGCAGAACTCGGGGCTGTCTGAAGTCAGCGGCTGGCGAACATCCTTATTCGTTGGTCGCGGCTGCGCTCGAGATGGTTGCGCATGTGACCACGTGCGGACGATTCGTCCCGGGCGCGGATGGCGTTCAGGATCTCTTGATGCTCCGAATTGAGCAGGTCAGGTTCGCCGTAGTTCGACGGCGGGCCGCTGTCGTAGATTCGCAATTGGGTGGTGAGGCGGATCAGCAATGAGGTGATCGTGGAATTGTGGGCGGCCTGCCAGAGGGCCTCGTGAAACTTGAAGTTTCCGGCACGAACCTCGGTGCCTTCTGTTGCAGTGCAGCAGAACTCGTGCAATCCGTCCAGGCGGGCAAGGTCGAGATCGCTGTGGCGGAGTGCGGCGGCGCCGGCGGCTTCCGATTCGAGGGCAACCCGCGCTGCGTAGATTTCGATGACGTCCTCGGGTGTGCCGGAACGGACACGAAAACCGCGGGCGGCTCGTTCGAGTAGACCGTCGTGCGCGAGCCAGTTGAGTGCCTCGCGGATCGGGGTACGCGATGCGCCGTACGATTCGCACAATTGAGTCTCGTGCAGCGGAGAGCCCTGGGGGAACTTGCCGGCCAGGATGTCGGCTCGCAGGCGCAGGTACTGCCGCGAGGTCTGATCGGACCGGCCCAGCGCAGCCTCCGGCACCAGCAGATCGGTGGTGCTCGTATCGGCGTCGAGATCCATGTGTCCTCATTCCTGTGCATGCAAGTAGAGCGCGTTCGATTATGCCATCGGCGACGAGTGAGTACTTGCGTATACGCTAGTACTCATTTAGGTTCGTGCTTGTTCGTTTCCGAGGGAGAGGGTCCGAAGTGGCTGGAGAGACCGCGTCGCCGCTGGTGAGTGCTGCTGAACTCGACGCGATGCTGCGCGAGGGAGGCGTCGCTGTGCTCGACGCGACGGTTCATTTTCCTCCCGCGCGATTCGACGGCGACTATCGCCCGGAGTCCGGGTACGACGGCTGGGTTTCCTCGCACATCCCGGGTTCCCGACACGTCGACCTCATGGACGTCTTTTCCGAAAGGGAAGCGGCGCTGCATTTCACACGCCCGTCAACGGAGCAGTTGATGTCCGATCTCCAATCCAGTGGTATCGAACCGGGTGCGACAATCGTGATCTACGACCAGGGTTCGACCACTTGGGCATCACGGCTCTGGTGGGTGTTTCGCAACGCCGGCATCGAAGCAAGGGTCCTCGACGGTGGCCTCGCCGAATGGACTCGATGCGGCTTCGCCCTCGCGAGCGGCGACGACGTCACCCGCACGTCGGCGTCGAAGCGTTGGAGTGTGACGGACCTTGGCCTGTGGGTCGATCTACCTCGCGTTGCCTCACTGTCCGCAGGAGAAGAAGCCGGAACGCTGGTGTGCGCGCTGGCGCCTGAGCAGTACGAGGGAACGGAGAAGACGCGATATTCGCGACGCGGACATATTCCGTCAAGTGTGAATCTGTCTGCGAAGGGTCTTCTCGACGCCGATGCCCGGATGCTTCCGGCGGACGATGTTCGGTCGAAATCTGCTGACGTTCTACCACCCGTCGCTGAACCTGTCGTGATCTATTGCGGCGGTGGAGTTTCGGCGTGCCTGACAGCACTCGCACTGATCCGCGGCGGCTATGAGGACGTCAAGGTCTACGACGGTTCGTTGGAGGAATGGACTGCAGATCCGACTTTGCCGATGGTTGTCGGCGGTGAGCCCGGCGGCGCGCTTGCGGATGTTCGATGTCCGCGGTCCTGAATCGCCGCAGTCCTCAATTACCTCCCGTCCTGAAGGAATTCTCATGTCTGACACTGTCTCTGTCGAAACCGTCGCGTCGGCGATCGACGCACTCCGCGATCAGGTACCGCTCGTCCAGTCGCTGACCAACATCGTTTCTGCGAACTTCTTGACCAATGTTCTGCTCGCCGCCGGCGCAAGCAACGCTCACATCGACAACGTCCACGAAGCGGGTGGGTTCGCTGCCGTCGCCGGGGGAGTGCTCGTCAACCTCGGAACGCCGGACGACGGGACAGCCGAAGCTTTCCTGATAGCAGCAGAAGCGGCCCGAACTGCGGGTACGCCATGGGTTTTGGATCCCGTCGGTGTCGGCGGACTACCCTGGCGGAGCGGTATCGCTGTGGATCTGCTGCGCTTTCACCCCAGCGCCATCCGCGGGAACGCATCGGAGATCATCGCTCTGGCCGGACTCGGCGGTGACACCCGCGGCGTCGACAGTGCCTCCGATTCCGCCGACGCAGTGCCCGCCGCTCTGTCACTCCTGAAGCATGCGGATGCCGTGTCGGCATCCGGACCGGTCGACTACATCGTCGGCCGCGATGGTGGCGGCGACGTTCGGGGCATCCGAGTCTCCGGTGGCAGCGCTCTGTTGCCGCGCGTGACCAGTACCGGTTGCTCTCTGGGAGGCCTGGTCGCTGCCTACCTCGCCGTGACGCCGACCGCGCTGGACGGATTGGTTGCCGCGCACACGCATGTTGCCGTGGCATCGGAGATCGCCGAGGAAAATGCCTCGGGCCCCGGTTCTTTCGCGGTCGCATACCTCGACGCGCTCTACAGCGTGAATGCGGACACCATCCGTTCGCGTGCCCGAATCGAATCGTTCGACCTGCCGGCTGGAGTGCAGAACTGATGGGCATCAAGACATTCTGGTATCTCACCCAGGCAGACGGGGACTACCCGTGGAGCCCCGGTGGGCTGTTCCCCGTGGACGGGGCCAGGCAGATCGAGCTCGCGAAGACCATCGACGACGGCGGATTCGAAGGTGCGCTTGTTGCCACCTGGCCGAACGATCCGTTCATCTCGGCGACGTGGGCGGCAGCGCACACCACGCGCATGAAGTTCCTCGTCGCCGTCTACGCGAACATGACGCCGGCGCGACTGCTGGCGGAGAAGGCATTGACTTTCGACGCCTTCAGCGGCGGCCGACTGTTGATCAACTCGGTCAACGGACGCGAGAACATCCTGACCAAGTACGACATGAACGTGCCCCACGACGAGCGTTACGAGTTGGGGGAGCAGTACTGGGCGGACTTCCGCCGCATCTACGCCGAAGGCACGGAGTCGAACTTTCCCAACACACCACTGCGTATCGATGCGCCCGCTGGGCATCAGGTTCCGCTGTGGGGTACCGGTGATTCGCCTGCAGGCCTGGCGAATTCAGGCAAGGTGCTCGACACCTACTTGGCGATGCTGCGCGAGACTTCGTTCATCGAAGACAAATTCTCTGCCGCACGGGCGGCGGCGGAGGCAGCCGGGCGCGAGTTCACCGACTTCGGTGCGCTCACCGGTGTGATCGTTCGCCCCACCAAGGCGCAGGCGCACGACCGGTTCCGTTCGTTGTTCGAGAAGACGGGCGTCGAGCAGATCGCTCATGTCTTGGACAACGCAGTGCGTCGTCGTACTCAGGGGAAGCAAGACCTCAAGACCTTCACCGCCCGCGACGCTCAGCGGCAGGGTTGGGCGGACAAGATTGCCTCCGGCCGACTTCCGGAACCGGAGGAGTTGTACGTCGGTGACGGGCTGTACGCGGGTATCACGGCGTGGTCACCCCTCGACATCTTCGGCACCGGGTCATCGGCGGTGTATTACGTCGGCGATCCGGATTCGATCACGGACTCGGTACGCACGCTTCGCGGCCGAACCGGTTTGACTGCACTGATCCTGGCAGGTTGGCCGCTGATCGAGGAAGCGAAGTGGGTTGCGGAGCATCTTGTTCCGCGATTCGACGAACTCAGCTGACGGCGCGCCGCAAGACAGTGGCACCGAGACCTAGAACGTCACGGAGAAATATTGTGGCAGTGTCGATTTCAGGCGCAGTACATTCGAGAAGGATCTTGACTTCCACGTCCTTCTTGACGATGTCGGCAACAACGGCCACGGCGACAACACCGTTGCCGACGGCCGAGCCTCGGAACAGATCGATCCCGTCGCCGTCCGCGCTGACCGTGCCGTCGAGATAGCCGTAGTCGAGCGGATAGATCGCATCGGGGTACCGCGGGTGTGCCGACCCTCGGGGGCGATCGATCACGACAGCTGACGTGGCAGCCAGGTGATCGAGGGCGGCGAACAGTTCTTCGCTCATCGTTACCGGTGCTCACGCAGTAGCTGAGTCGGTGTCAGACCTGCCAGTGCACGCGTATCGCGTGCGAGGTGGGCTTGGTCGGCGTAGCCGGCGCGACCGGCCAGCGACGACAGCGTGAGTTTTGCGCCGCGGCTGAGAGTCAACACGTCCTGCATTCGTTGCACCTTCTGAATCAGTTTGGGGGACAGCCCGACCGCTGACGTGATCGATCGTCTGAAATGACGTTCGGAAACACCGAGGTCTGCAGCAATCTCTCGTATCGGCGTGGAAGGGGAGGAGATGAGCGCGGAGTAACCACGCTCGATTCCGTGGTCGGGTTCCAGTCCGCGCCACAACTGGCCCAGTAGGTGAGCGTCGACTGCCTCGTGGCTCAGGGCGTCGGCAAGTACCCGCGCTTGTCTGGAAGTGAGGATGTCGTCGAAGGCGATCTTCGAATCCTGCACCGCGTCGGCAGCTGTGCCGAGCAGGCTCCGCAGAGCCGGTGGATTGATCCGGATGCCCCACATGGTTGTACCGGCGGCGACCGAAACCAGATCGGCACCGGTGGCAGGTCCGACGAGCCACGACTTTCCGGTGCTGTCGACGATGAAGTCGGCGCAGAGATCGGGAAGAATCCGCTTTGCTTCCGTGGGCGTATGGGCTTCGCTGGTGCTTTTCCACGTGCAACTGAAGAGGCCGGCCGAACCGGTGATCCGAGTCTCGACATAGGTGTGGCCGTTTTGTTCAAGACTCGACGCTACCGTCCGACTACCGTCGAGAGCGAGGGTGTCAGTGCCGGTCATCAGATCATCGTCACACACTCGCCGATCACTTCTCGACCCGAAACAGGAGAAATACCGTGTCCGTCTCTCCGAGACTCGATCTCGTCGGAATCGTCACCAACGATCTCGCGCGTTCCCTCGCGTTCTACCGAACCCTCGGGCTCGACATTCCGGAAACACCCGCTGACGCTCCGCATGTGGAGTTCACTTTCGACGGTGGGCTTCGGCTGGCCTGGGACGCGCTGTCCACCATCGCGAGCTTCGATCCGGACTTCGCTGTCGGGGAAGGTCGACACCCCGTCGCTTTGGCCTTCGATTTCGGGACTCCCGCCGCAGTAGACGAGGCGTATCAGCGCATGACAGCCGACTTCCCCGGGCACAAGGCGCCCTTCGACGCCGTATGGGGGCAGCGTTACGCCGTTCTTCTCGATCCCGACGGCAATACCGTGGATCTCTTTGCCGCGCTCTGAATTCGAACGACGCAGGCCCCGAACGAATATCGGTCGGGGCCTGCGGTTGTCGGTGATCGAGTCGTTGTCAGTTCACCAAGCGTTCAGGGTGTCGAGGATCTGGCCTCGGGCCTTCCACAGTTCTGCACCCCAGTACGGCCACGAATGAGTGCCGTTGGCCGGGAAGCTGTACGTTGCCGGAATTCCCAGGGAGTTCATGCGCAGTTGGAATGCCCGTGAGTTCATCAAGGCAAGGGCCTCGAGCCCGATGGCACTACCGGTATTCACGAAGTCGACGGGCCGACGCGGTTGATCGAACTGCCCGGGCAGGCCGCTCGCAGCGGATATGTACAGCGAGAGCCCAGCCAGTTCGGGTGCAAACACGAAGGGATCGTTGCGGAGCCAAGCGGGGTTCCACGGCGGTCCCCACATTGCATCGACATTGAAGGACCCGGCGCTGACCATGGCCACCCGGATCGCCTCACGCATGCCTGGAGCTGAGATGTTGAGGTATCCCGAGAGCGAACCGGCGAACTTGAACTGATCGCGGTGGTAGGCGGCTAGCGTCAGTGCCGCGCTGCCACCCATGGACAGTCCGAGCACGCCGTTGTTGGTTCGGGAGACGCCGCGCGATTCCAGATAGGCGGGAAGTTCCTGGGTGAGGAAGGTTTCCCATTTGTACGTGACCGGCTGGCGATTCAAATTGCTGTTCGCATACCAGTCGGAGTAAAAGCTGGACTGCCCGCCGACCGGCATGACCAGGGTGACGTTGTCGCCGCGATACTGCTCGAGAGCGTTGGTCTCGAAACTCCATGCGTTTCGGTCGTCGCGTGCTCGTAGGCCATCGAGAAGATAGAGCGCCGCGTTGCCGCCGCGCGAAGCCCACTGGATCTGAACCTTGATCGGTCCCATCGACGAGTCGACGAACACTTCCTCGTAGCCACCGGCCGGGGCGGTACGCGCGGGCGCTGCGGTCGCTACCGATCCGCTGATCAGGCCTGCGGTCAGGGGGAGTGCGAGTGCTGTCGCTGCGAGGCCCAGGATCCGACGCTTGATTCGTTTCGAAATACGGTTTCTCGAAAGATCCGGGTTCGAAATATCTGGGTTCTTCGCCAAATCTGTGTGAGCCTCGTGCATGTATCACTCCCGCCCCAAAGGTGCTTGCACACCGAAATCCGACCGAGCCCCCCGAGGCGCGGAATTCCTTATGACACTAAGTGGTCTGTATTGACCTCGACGGCACCGTTACCGGTTCGTTATCAAACTGGTCCGATTTACCGTAATGCCGTCAGGCGTCGTCGACCGGAGGTTGTGCCACGATTTGCCAACCTCCACGAATCAGGTGTTCACGTACCCGAGCGACGTCCGATTCGTGCGGAATATCGTCGGTGACCTTGGTGATGAGGACGCCGATGTCGATCGGATCGACCGAACCGGGAAAGTCCATCGGATCGACCGGAAGCGGAAAGCCGGCGACGAGATCGTCAGCAAGAACGGCGATCTCGTCGTCGGACAGTTGTCGCCGGAGCAGGGCCATCAAAGGGACGTAGTCCTGCTCCGGCACACCGTTCGGATACCCGGCACGCAGCCAGCCGAGTATCGAAGCCAGAAGTGGTGGAAGACTCAACGAATCGAGCTTCAGTGGTTGTCGAGATCAGCGAGGGGCCACCCGGCGGCAGCAAGGACGGAGGCAACGCGCGCGATGTCCTCGTCCGAGGGAGTCTGGCTCGTCAGATCGGCGATCTGAGCGCTGATCTCGTCGCTCGAGATCACCTGGTCGCTGTTGACGTCGCTCAGTTCTGCGAGTGCAGCGCCGATGGCAATGTCTCGAATTTGCGCGTCCGAGAGTTTGCGTCGTAGCAATGCGACCAGCGGAATGCGGTCCTTGGGCGGTATGCCTTCGGGGTAGCCGGCGCGAAGCCAGTCAAGAATGGATTGAGGAAGGGATGGAGTCGGTGCAGTCACGGTGATGTCTTTCCGCTCGTGAGGGTGCACGGGATCAGAAGATCTCGATGCCGAATGTGTGGCTGAGGAAGCCCTGCATGATGAAGAGGATTCCGGTGACGATCGCGATGAGCACGACCGCGAAGCACACCACTGCGCCTGCCACGGCCAACGGACTGCGAGCCGCGACGGCAGTGCTCCCGCCGCCACTGCCACGTTGTCCGGCGTCGAGCGACTTCAGGCCGATTGCGAAGATCGCCGGTAGTCCGGCGCCCAGCAGGAGGCCGACCAGTACGACCTGCCAGAGCGAGTCGACGGTGTTTTTCAAGATATCCATGTCGATTCCCTCTTTCAGGCTTTGACGTCGGTGGTGACGCGGGCGTCCGGACCGGGGACCTCTGCGGGTACCAGGCCGCCGTCCCACTCGGCGTTGACGTTGCTCGGATCGATGGGCTCCTTGCGGGAGCGCAGGTACATCCAGCCGGCCAACGCGATGAGCACGGCGAAGACGACCAGGACACCGGGCAGGCCGCCGACGATGTTGGCCAGTCCCCAGCACAGAGCGCCGACGATTGCAGCGGACGGAAGAGTGATCAACCAGGCGACCGCCATACGTCCGGCTACGCCCCAACGAACTTCGGCGCCCTTGCGTCCCAGACCGGTTCCCATGATGGAACCCGTCGCCACATGGGTGGTGGAGAGCGGAAGGCCGAGGTGGCTGGAGGTGAGAATGATTGCAGCAGAGGATGCTTCGGCTGCCATGCCTTGTGGTGCGGCAATCTCGACAAGTCCCTTGCCGAGAGTGCGGATGACTCGCCAACCGCCGAGGTAGGTTCCGGCAGCGATCGCGAGCGCACAGGTGAGCTTGACCCAGAACGGCATGTCCGCGTCGGCGGAAATGGTTCCGTGGGCGACCAGGGCGAGGAAGATGACGCCCATGGTCTTCTGAGCGTCGTTGGTGCCGTGTGCGAGGGAAACGAGTGAAGCCGAACCGATCTGGCCGAGTCGGAAACCTTTGTCCTTGGTTTCTTCTCCGACGTTGGAGGTGATGCGGTAGATGAGCCAGGTGCCGGCCGCGGCAACCAAGCCGGCCACGACGGGAGCGAGAACTGCGGGGACGACAACCTTGCTGAGGACGCCGCTCCAGGCGACACCGCTCATGCCGAGGGACGCGATGGCGGCGCCGATCAGGCCGCCGAACAGTGCGTGTGAGGAACTCGAGGGGATGCCGAGCAACCACGTTGCCAGGTTCCAGATGATGCCGCCGACAAGGCCGGCGAAGACGATGGTGAGCAGCGCTTGGCCACCCACATTTCCGAGGTTCACCACGCCCTTGGCCACGGTGGCAGCAACCTCTACCGAGAGGAAAGCTCCGACCAGGTTCAAGGAAGCAGACAGAGCGACTGCCACCTTGGGCTTGAGGGCGCCGGTTGCAATCGACGTGGCCATAGCGTTGCCAGTGTCATGAAAACCGTTGGTGAAGTCGAACCCCAGAGCGGTTACGACGACGACGAGGAGAACGATGAGTTCCGCATTCACGAGAAGTCATGTTCCAACACCTCCGGGCCTCAAATCGACCTCAGACGTGGTCGTTCCGCGACATTTCCACCACTCGGCACCTGTTGTTCACCTTCGTCCGGATAATTGTCCGTTTTGAAACTCCTGGGGTAGAGAAAATTCATTCGCGTGCATGGTCGTGGAGGTTGTGGAGGCATACGCTCGTTTCATGTCCCTGGGCGAAGAGAAGACGATCTCGGTCACCACATTCCGTAAGAGCGGTGACGGCGTAGCCACGCCGACGTGGGTCGTGCCTCTGCCTGACGGACGTATCGGCTTCTGGACTTCCTCGAAGTCGGGTAAGGCCAAGCGTCTGCGAAACAACCCACGCGTCACCGTAGTGCCGTGCAACAACCGCGGAAAGGTTGCCGACGGTGCGTCGCCGGTCACCGGGACCGCTCAGTTGGTGAGCGGTGGAGCTGAATTCGACGAGATCCGCAGCAAAGTCAAAGCGAAATACGGTGTGATGGTGCCTATTTCGAAATTCTTCAACACCCTCGGTCACATCGGTAATGGTCCGTTCCCGTACGGCGACACCGGCGTGATCATTTCCGTCGATGCGTAGTCGGGATTGCGTAGCGGAGTAGTCTGAAGGTATGGAACCCACGACCGGGCACCTCTGCCTGACGGTTCCACGAATCCTCCGTCAAGGAGCCTCGTCATGGCGCACATCAGCACTCTCGACTATGCAATGGAAGCGCCGCAGCGCCATGTCGGGCAACCTTTCCCGTCGCCGACGCGGACTCCGCGATTCCTGCTTCGTGGGCAAGGTGCCGTCAAGGCATCGGTTGACGGCGCGTGGTTCCCGTGGACCACGAACGTCACGGCGGAGCTTCACGATCTGATATCCGCACTTTCGCTGAGGTTGGGGCCGATCGCGCGGGTTGCGTTCGACTGGAACACGATCAGCAGCGCGCAGCGTCGTATCGACGAGGTCGACGGACTGGAAGTGCGGGGTCCGTACCCTGGCCAGCCCCACGATTTGATGTATCTCGACGACATCTATGGTCGTCAACTCGTTCTGATGATGATTCCGCCGTACACGGATCCGGACCGCGCGTACGAGATCATGCGGCGGTTGGTTGATCCTGGCCGCAGCGAAACCTATCGGGTGCAGTGAGATCTTTCTGACGTGCGGGGGTCGAATCTCGCGATTCCTGAACATGCGTCCAGTTTGTCTGGTTTGATGGTTCTCGTAACCACGATCTCAGGCGCATTCCTTCAGGTCAGCGCTTGGGCGCGGCAGCTTGACTCCCTGCCGTGTCGTCGGTCCGGCATGTCCACCACCCTCCCACTGTGCGTGAGCGCCGGACCAGAGGAAGCCCCGCCCTCCCCACGGGGGTGGGGCTTCTACTCTGTTCGGGCTGAGCGGCGTTCGCATCGCCGAATCCGCCCGCTTGTTCGGCAGTTCGGGACGCCCTGGCCCGTAGCATCGCCACCGTGAACATTTCCCTACTCGGTGCGGCTGGGCTTCAGGACTGCGCCGACAGTGGAATGGACTGCATGGACGGATTCGAAGCATTCTTTCTTCTGTACGGCGGCGGATTCATTCTCGCCTTGATTTGGCTTTCCCTGTGTCTTGTCGGAACGGCCGATGTGGTTTCTGTGTCCGGGCGAGTCGGTGTGTGGCGCGCTGTCGCCTTCTCTGTCGGGATTTGGCTTGTGCCCATCGTCGGGTTGAGTGCATGGTTTGTTTACCGCCGCTCTCGCCAAATCTCGAAGACGGTCGGTCCGGATCAAGCCCCCTACTGGACTTGAATGAGACTGACATTTTCACTGAGACCGCACCTAGCCTTGAAACTATGTGGCATCCTGCCGTTCCAGCCAGTTCAAGATCGCTTGGTTGGTCTCTTCGGGTCTTTCTTGTTGGATCCAGTGACCGCAATCGAGATTGACTACTTCCACATTGGGCACGAACTCTGTCAGGTTCTCAGCTCTCGCGATCGCGTCACGGTCGCCGTAGATCATGAGTGTGGGCTGTTGGATGATCGGGTCCACCTCCGCCAGCAGATGCCAGTTGCGGTCAAGGTTCCTGTACCAGTTCACACTGCCCGTGAATCCTGTCGATTCGAAGGCGGAGACGAAAACGGCCAATTCTCTATCGCTCATCAGGGGCTCACCGAGTGGTGTCTCTGCTTTGGCGAGATCGATCAGCGCCATACCCGGCTGAGGTTCCCTGAGGGGTTCGTTCTTCCGGTACAGGTTGCGGAGGAACCGGAAGGTGTTGTCTTCGAACACCCGTCCGCGACGCCCGGCTGTCGATTGAAATGGACGAAGTAGAAATCACCGCCAAGCACGGCTTCCATGAACTCAATCCACGGCTGCTCTCCGCGATCCTGGTAGGGCAGGCTCAGGTTGATCACTTTGTTTACCCGGTCCGGGTGCAACAGGGTAAGGCCCCACACGACAAAGGCACCCCAATCGTGACCGACAAAGGTGGCATCGTCGTAGCCGTAGTGATCGAGAAGTGCGATGAGATCACCCGCCAAATGTTCGATGTCATAGTCCGTCACTTCGGTCGGACGTGACGAATTGCCGTAGCCGCGTTGGTTCGGGACGATGACGTGGTAGCCCGCCTCGACAAGGGCGGGCACCTGGTATCGCCAGGAATAGGCGTGCTCTGGCCATCCGTGACACAACACGATGGGTTTCCCGGCATTGCGTCGCCCTGCTTCGAAGACTTCGAGTTCCACGCCGTTCACTGGGATGAGGACGGGCCTGGGGAAGTCGGATGGATTCACGGATGCTCCTTTGAGTCGAGTACCGATCTCGTGTCTGGATCGACCGGTTGCTCCGACGATAGGGAGCATCGTGGACACATAAAGTCCTAGATCGCTGGCAATCTGAAGAAATGCGGAACGATCCCACAGGCCGAGCACTGCAACTGCTCTCGCTCCTTCAGACTCATCGCTTCTGGCACTGTGCCGAACTTGCCGCACGACTCGATGTCACGCAGCGGACGGTGCGCCGCGACATCGATCGCCTACGCGACCTCGGCTATCCGGTCGATTCCACGTCCGGAAAATACGGGGGCTACCGACTTGCAACGGGGGCGCACGTGCCGCCCCTGATCCTCGACGATGACGAGTCCGTGGCGGTAGCCGTCGGACTGCGCTACGCCGCCGAGGCCGCCATCGGAGGCATCGAAGAAACGGCGCTGCGCGCGCTGACGAAGATCGAAACACTCCTGCCCCATCGACTACGCCGACGTGTGTCGGCACTGCATTCGAGCGTCAGTTCCATGCGGCGGGCAAATGACGACATCGTCGATCCCGAAGCACTCAGTGTGCTCGCTGCGGCATGTCGCGACCACGAGCACGTTCGTTTCGACTATCGGCGAGGTGATGGCGAGAGCAGCAGACGACTCGTCGAGTCGCACCGCCTTGTCACGGCGGGGCGTCGTTGGTATCTCGTAGCATGGGACCACCATCGTTCGGATTGGCGAACATTTCGACTGGACCGGCTCTCGGAGCCCTGGCTGGCAGGCAGTCATTTCACGCCACGCGAGATCCCGGGCGGTGACGCGGCAGGCTTCGTCGCGAGATCAGTTGGCTCGCCACCCCGTCACCACGATGCAAAACTCGCCATCGAAGCTACGTTCGCCGACCTCGAGGGCGTACTCAGATGGATTGACCACACACCGATCGAGGTGGCAGCGGACCGCTGCCTTGTCGAGATCCGCAGCGAAGATCTCGGCAGGCTCGCCATGACGGTTGCGCGCATTGCGCTCACCGCCCCAGTGGTCGTCATCGAACCAACCGAGCTTGCCGACACCGTCAGTCGGCTCGCCCTTCACCTCAGGGTCTCGCCACCATGACAGTCAGAAGAGGATTGCGCGACAAGACCATTCACGTCCAAGTTGCCGCGGGGACGTGTTCCCTGCGCAGGCCCCTCGTCTATCGAGACACGTATCCGATTCCCTCTAGGCTGGAGAGTAAGTGACCGATTCGAAATCATCGCCGCCGGCTTCCGTCCACCCTCAGACGTGGAAGTTCGACTACCCGATCATCCACGCCGAGACTCGCGAACAGTGGCGAACTTGGTTGACGGACAATCACACGTCAGGCCGCGGAGTGTGGTTGTGCTCCTGGCGCACCACCACCAGCCGACCACGCTGCCCCTACCCTCAGGCCGTTGAGGAAGCGATCTGCTTTGGGTGGATCGATTCCACCAACACCGTCTTCGACGAAGAGCGCAATTTGCAACTGTTCACACCGCGGAGACGCAAGAGTTCCTGGACCCGACTCAACCGCGAACGCGCAGCTGATATGGAGGCGCGTGGCCTCATGACCGCTGCTGGTCGTGGTGCCATTGCTGCCGCGAAATCCACTGGTTGGTGGACGATTCTCGACCAAGTCGAAGACCTCGAGGAACCATCTGACTTGCAGGCGGCGCTGGACCTGGACACGCAAGCGCGAAGCAACTGGGACAGTTTTCCGCCCAGCGCCCGCAAACAGATGCTGTGGTGGATCGTCAGTGCCGCTCGAGACGCAACACGGGCAGGTCGAATCGCCCATATCGTCAACAATGCGGCCATCGGTCAACGTGCCCGCGGCTGATCCGCGATTCGACCGCGTCCGGTATGAAGGCCGGTCATCATCTGTCCGAGGGGTTTCCCTCGGACGAAACAAGTCCACCCGCCCCGCAGAAGCGGGACGGGCGGACTCGGTACTCGCAGGTCTGACTTACGTCAGGATGCGGATCACACGTCGTAGTAGAGCTCGAACTCGTACGGGTGCGGACGCAGGTTGACCGGAGCGATTTCCTGCTCGCGCTTGAGCGAGATCCAGGTCTCGATCAGGTCGGTGGTGAAGACGCCACCCTCGGTCAGGTACTCGTGATCGGCTTCGAGGCGGTTGATGACCGTCTCGAGGCTGGTCGGAGCCTGCGGGATGTTGCGAGCCTCCTCCGGGGGAAGCTCGTAGAGGTCCTTGTCGACCGGAGCCATCGGCTCGATCTTGTTCTTGATGCCGTCCAGGCCGGCCATCATCTGTGCAGCGAAGTTGAGGTACGGGTTACCCGAGGAGTCGGGTGCGCGGAACTCGAGACGCTTTGCCTTCGGGTTGTTGCCCGTGATCGGGATACGGACAGCTGCCGAGCGGTTGCGCTGGCTGTACACGAGGTTGATGGGGGCTTCGTAGCCCGGCACCAGACGGTGGTACGAGTTGATCGTCGGGTTGGTGAAGGCCAACAGCGACGGAGCGTGGTGCAGGATGCCGCCGATGTAGTGGCGAGCCATGTCCGAGAGGCCCGCGTAGCCGGACTCGTCGTGGAAGAGGGGCTTGCCGTCCTTCCACAGGGACTGGTGGACGTGCATGCCCGAACCGTTGTCACCGAAGAGCGGCTTCGGCATGAAGGTGGCGGACTTGCCGTGCTGCCAGCAGGTGTTCTTGACGATGTACTTGAATAGCTGCAGGTCGTCGGCCGCTGCGAGCAGCGTGTTGAACTTGTAGTTGATCTCCTGCTGTCCGCCGGTGCCGACCTCGTGGTGGCCGCGCTCGAGCTCGAAGCCTGCGTTGGTCAGGTTGGTGGAGATTTCGTCGCGCAGGTCCACGTAGTGGTCGTACGGAGCGACGGGGAAGTAGCCACCCTTGGCGCGAACCTTGTAGCCGAGGTTCGGGGAGCCGTCGGCGTTGGTCTCTGCGCCGGTGTTCCAGGAACCGGAGATGGAATCCAATTCGTAGAAAGCGGAGTTCATGCCGGAGTCGTAGCGAACCGAGTCGAAGATGTAGAACTCGGCCTCGGCGCCGAAGAATGCGGTGTCCGCGATGCCGGTGCTGACCAAGTACTCCTCGGCCTTGCGGGCAACGTTGCGCGGGTCGCGGCTGTAGGACTCACGGGTGAACGGGTCGTGCACGAAGAAGTTGATGTTGAGGGTCTTCGCCTTGCGGAAGGGGTCGATCTGCGCCGTGGTGACGTCGGGAAGCAACATCATGTCGGACTCGTGGATCGACTGGAATCCGCGGACCGAAGATCCGTCGAATGCGAGGCCGTCCTCGAACACGTCCTGGTTGAAAGCAGACGCCGGGATCGAGAAGTGCTGCTGGACGCCGGGCAGGTCGCTGAACCGAATGTCGACGTACTCGATGTTCTCGTCCGCGATGTACTTGATGACCTCTTCGGCCGTGGTGAACGCCACGCTTGTGCTCCTTAAGTCGCTTCAGCCAAGTGATGTCGGTTGAATCCGTCGAGGCAGACGGTAGGGAGCTGGTGTTGCCCGCTCGTCAACCCTTTGTTTCGGCAGTGTTACGCGTCGCAGCATCCTGGGGATTTCCGAAGTCCATGTGACCGGCCACACAGTTAAAACCCGGCAAATCTGGACTACGGTGCTGCGACGCCTATCCTGGACAGCATGGCACGTATCACCGGAACTTGGCTCTCTGGGCCGCAAGCAGCTTTGCCGAAGAGCGCGGACGGCCGTGAGCAGTCGTACCGTGGCGAGCTCCTCGGTTTCCCTCAGGAGGGTCCGGGTTCGCTGGTCGGTTCGGGCCGTCGTATCGCGGCACTGTTGGTGGATTGGGTGATGGCTGTGGGAGTGGCCTCGCTCATCACCGGCGACTTCTTCGACGGTATGACCTCGACTGTCACGCTGATGGTGTGGTTCGCCGTCGGTGTCGTCACCGTGGCTCTGTTCAACTTCACCCCGGGGCAGTTCGTCCTCGGACTTCAGGTTGCGCGTATCGAAGGCCCGATCCGAGTGGGCTTCGTGCGCGCGCTCGGACGTCAGGCACTGCTTGTGTTCGTGATTCCCGCGACCATCACCGACATCGACGGTCGCGGTATGCAGGACCGCGCGACCGGCACTTTGCTCGTGAAATCGCGCTGACACAAATTTCTCGAAGTAATGAAAGACCCGGGTCCGTGTGGGCCCGGGTCTTTCGTTTTGCTGTGGGGGAGTGTCAGCGACGACGAATGGTTCGCTGCATTCCCTTCATCTTCGCGCCTCCGGGCATCGGGCCCTTGGGAAGCGCTGCTCCGCCGCCGCGTGCGCTCAGTGCAGCGAGGCGACCTTCGATGTTGTCCATGCGCTTGGTGTCGATGTTGCGGGGCAACTTGTTCAAGTAGCGCTGGAGCTGCGAGAGCGGAACCTGGCCCTCGTCGTTGCCGATGATGATGTCGTAGATCGGGGTGTCGCCGATGAGGCGGGCGGTCTTCTTCTTCTCCTGCGCGAGGAGGCCCTTGACGCGTTGCGGCGAACCTTCGGCGACGAGGATGACACCCGGCCGTCCGACGACGCGGTGAACGGCATCGAGTTGGGTAGTGCCGGCGACGGCATTCGTGACGCGCCACACACCCTGCATGTTGTCGAGCGCCCACGCAGCGGCACCGGCCTGACCTTCAGCCTTCTTGTACACCGATTTCTGGACGCGACGACCGAAGATGATGAAGGCGCCGAGGAGACCGAGAACGATGCCGATCGGCAGCAGGAACCACTGAAGGCCCCAGATGAGGCCGACCAGGAAGAAGACCAGAGCCGCACCGACGAGGGTGCCGATCATCAGCGGCAGGAGGAGCTTGTCGTCCTTGCGCTGCATCTGGAATGCCTGCCAGAGCTGAGTTCTACGTTCCTTGGAAGCCTGCTTGCGGGCAGCCTTCGCTGCAGCCTTTGCCTCTTTGGTGGGTTTGCCCTTACCGGATTTGCTGCCGTTCGCCATGTACCCAGGATACGTCCATTGCTGTGCGCCTTTACTAACCGCCCGCGGTTAATAAAGGCGCACAGCAAAAAGTGGATCAGCGATTCAGGCGCGCCATGAGTGAGCTGGCTTCCTGGGAAGCGTCGCCGCCCTCGGTCAGATGACGCTGCGCCTCGGGAAGTTCGCGGCCGTGATGTGCCATGGCCTGCGCATACAGGCGGCCGGCGCGGTACGACGAGCGAACCAACGGACCGGCCATGACGCCGGCGAAGCCCATCTCTTCTGCAGCCTTCGAGTGTGCGACGAACTCCTCGGGCTTGACCCACCGCTCGACGGGGTGGTGCCGGGGCGAGGGGCGCAGGTACTGGGTGATGGTGAGGATGTCGCAACCGGCGGCGTGGAGATCTGCCATCGCCTCGGTGACCTCTTCAGGGGTTTCGCCCATGCCGAGGATCAGGTTGGACTTGGTGACCAGTCCGTAGTCGCGTGCTGCGGTGATGACGTCGAGGCTGCGCTGGTACCGGAATGCCGGACGGATCCGCTTGAAGATGCGGGGGACGGTCTCGAGGTTGTGTGCGAGTACCTCGGGGCGTGAGGCGAAGACCTCGTCGAGCAGTTCGGGCTTGCCGTTGAAGTCCGGAACCAGGTTCTCGACGCCGGTGCCCGGGTTGAGTTCGTGGATCTTGCGGACGGTCTCGGCGTAGAGCCAGGCGCCGCCGTCGGGGAGGTCGTCGCGGGCGACGCCGGTGATCGTGGAGTACCGAAGGCCCATGGCCTGAACGCTTTCCGCGACGCGACGGGGCTCGTCGCGGTCGAGGGCTTCGGGCTTGCCGGTGTCGATCTGGCAGAAGTCGCAGCGGCGTGTGCACTGCTCACCGCCGATCAGGAACGTGGCTTCGCGGTCTTCCCAGCACTCGTAGATGTTGGGGCAGCCCGCTTCCTCGCAGACGGTGTGCAAACCTTCACGCTTGACCAGGCCCTTGAGCTCCGTGTACTCGGGGCCCATCTTTGCTCGGGTCTTGATCCAGTTGGGTTTGCGTTCGATGGGCGTCTCCGCGTTTCGGATCTCGAGACGGAGCAGCTTACGTCCTTCTGGGGCGATAGTCACGACAGTGATCCTACGCCCGGTGATTACTGCAACGGGGTTCGGGCGAGCCCGTCAGCTGTACTGAACGGTAGTAAAAGTCGGAGTAGGCGAGGCGCTTTCGAAGGTGACGCGCTCTACGTTCCGTTCGGTGACGGGCATGGTTCCGTCGAGAGCAGCGATCACTGCCTCGGTCACAGCGGGAGTGACTTCGTCCACGGTGACGTCGCGACCGAGTTCATGCGACAGCGTCGTGACCCCGGCGTCACGGATGCCGCAGGGAATGATGTTGTCGAATCCGGTCAGGACCGAATTGCAGTTCAGGGAGAAGCCGTGCAGTGCCACGCCCCGTTGCACGCGCACGCCGATGGCAGAAACCTTGCGCTCGGGCTTCCATTGCCCGTTTGCGAGTTCGGCGGGCAGCCAGACGCCGGAGCGGCCGTCGATGCGCCCGCAGTTCAGGCCGAGGTCCGTGCACACCGTGATCAGTGCTTCCTCGATGCGTCGGACATACCGCACCACGTCGATGGGCTCGGCCAGTTTCACGATCGGATATCCCACCAGCTGGCCGGGGCCGTGCCAGGTGATCTTCCCGCCGCGGTCGACGTCGATGACAGGCGTGCCGTCGACGGGACGATCTTCGGGTTCCGTGCGTCGTCCTGCCGTGTACACCGGCGGGTGTTCGAGGAGCAGTAGCGTGTCCGGTCCGATGTCGTCCGCCCGCGCTGCCGCGAGCTCACGCTGGCGGTCCCACGCGGCGTTGTAGTCGATCGAACCGAGTTGCTCGACGGCGATCGGCAGTTTCGAGAACCGGGCGGAAACGGCAGCGCTGCTCATGGACGTAGAGATTACGCCCGACTTCGGAATCAACCGAGTGCGGCCGCCAGCGCTTCGCCGATCGTGTTGTGGCGGAAAGAGAATCCCGCCTTTTCCAAAGCTGCGGGAATGGCGCGCTGGCCACCGAGGATGCCGCTCTTGGCGAATTCTCCGATCAACGCTTCGAGTGCGAACCCGGGAACGATCCAGGGAGCCGGGCGGTGGACCGCACGGGACATGGCGTCATTGAACTGGGCATTGGTGACAGGGGCCGGACCGGTCAGGTTGACGGGACCGGAGAGTTCGGAATTCGTGAGCGCGAACTTGATCGCGTCGCACTCGTCCTCGAGTGAGATCCACGGAAAGTACTGGCGACCGTTGCCCAGTCGCCCGCCGAGGCCGAACGAATAAAGGCGCCGAAGCCGACCGAGCATGCCCCCATGAGGTGAAATCACGACGCCGGACCGCAGATTGACGACGCGGGCACCCGCCGCACGCGCCGGTTCGGTGGCAAGTTCCCAATCGCGACACGTCGTGGCGAGAAAGTCTGTGCCTGCCGGCGAATCCTCGTCGACGATCTTGTCGCCGGTGTCGCCGTAATAGCCGACGGCGCTCGCGTTGGCGAGGACGGGAACCTTCTCACTCGCGACCGCTTCGGCCAAGACGTCGGTCGCGACGATGCGGCTGTCACGGATCGCTTGCTTGTAGGAACCCGACCACCGTTTGTCACCGATGCCGACGCCGCAGAGGTTCACGACGGCGTCGGCGCCCTGCAGGACGGAGAGGTCCAGACGGTCGTGGTCCGGGTCCCAACGCGATTCGTCGGGGCCGGCGGTCGAGCGTCGCACCAGACGCACCACGTCGTGGTTGTCGGAGCGCAACGATGACACCAAGGCCGTTCCGATCAAACCGGACGAGCCGGCGATGACTACTCGCATTCGGAAAGCCTCCTTCGATTCAGCGTGCTTCGATATCCGAACGTATATCTCCGACCGTACTGAAAAAGCCGGGGCGCCACCTCCTGATGGAGATGACGCCCCGGCCGGCCGAGCAGTTGCTTACAGGCCCAGATCAGCTTCGAACGAGGCTTCTTCCAACCGCTGCTTAACAGTGGTGAGGAATCGGCCGGCGTCGGCGCCGTCGACCAGACGGTGATCGTAGGTCAGCGGCAAGTAGATCATCGAGCGAACGCCGATGGACTCGTTGCCGTTCTCGTCGGTGACCACCATCGGGCGCTTGACGATCGCGCCGGTTCCGAGCATGGCCGCCTGCGGCGGTACCAGGATCGGGGTGTCGAACAGCGCGCCCTGGCTGCCGATGTTGGTGATGGTGAAGGTGCCACCCGAGAGCTCGTCCGGCTTCAGGCCACCCGAGCGTGCACGCTTGGCGATGTCGGCGATGGCTCGGGCCAGGCCGGCCAGGCCGAGATCGCCGGCGTTGTGGATGACGGGGGAGAGCAAGCCCTGATCGGTGTCCACTGCGATGCCGAGGTGTTCAGCGTCGTAGTAGGTGATCTGCTTGGCAGCCTCGTCGTAGCTTGCGTTGATGTTCGGGTGCGACTTCAGCGCCTCGACGACTGCCTTGGCGAAGAACGGAAGGAACGTCAGGTTGACGCCTTCGCGCTCGATGAAGCCGGCCTTGGCACGGGCCCGCAGGGCGACGATCTTGGTGACGTCCACCTCGAAGGTCTGCGTGAGCTGAGCGGTGTTCTGCAGCGACTCACGTGTCTTGGTGGCCGTGATCTGCCGAATACGGTTGGCCTTCTGCGTGGTTCCACGCAGGTGTGCCAGTTCGGGTCGGACGCCTGCGGCTGCGGTGGCGGCCGGTGCGGCCGCGGGTGCTGCAGCAGGAGCAGCGGCGGCGGGAGCCTTCTTGGCCTCCGCAGCGGCGAGCACATCCTGCTTGCGGATGCGGCCGCCGACGCCGGTGCCGGTGACGGTCGCGAGGTCGACGCCGTTGTCCGTGGCGAGCTTGCGCACGAGCGGGGTGACGTACGGGCTGCTGTCACCGGACGCTGCGGGGGCAGCCGCCGGTGCGGGAGCCGCAGCAGGCTTCGGAGCGGGTGCGGCCGGTGCGGCGGCAGGCTTGGGTGCTTCAGCCTTGGGTGCTTCGGCCTTCGGAGCTTCGGCCTTGGGGGCAGGGGGTGCTGCCGGTGCTGCGGGAGCGGCCTTGGGTGCCGGTGCCGCGGCGGGTGCGCCGGAGCCGACGACGGCCAGCTGGCCACCGATCTCGACGGTGTCGTCTTCCTGCGCATTGATCTCGAGCAGGATTCCGGCGACGGGGGACGGGATCTCTGTGTCGACCTTGTCGGTCGAGACCTCGAGCAGCGCCTCGTCGACGGCAACCTCGTCGCCGACAGCCTTGAGCCAGCGGGTGACGGTGCCTTCGGTGACGGACTCGCCGAGGGCGGGCATCGTCACGGCGGTACCTTCAGCGGAACCGCTCGAAGCAGCGGGTGCCTCGGCAGCGGGAGCTTCTTCAGCGGGAGCTTCGGCAGCCGGCGCTTCCTCGGCGGGAGCTTCCTCGGCGGCGGGGGCGGGTGCCTCTGCCGCGGGTGCTGCGGCTTCGCCGGCTTCACCGATCTGGGCGAGCTCGCCACCGATTTCCACGGTGTCGTCTTCCTGCGCGACGATCTTGGTCAGGACGCCGGCGACGGGAGACGGAATCTCGGTGTCGACCTTGTCCGTGGAGACTTCGAGCAAGGGTTCGTCGACTTCGACCGTGTCTCCTTCCTGCTTGAGCCACCGTGTGACAGTTCCCTCGGTGACGCTCTCACCTAGGGCTGGCATCTGGACGGAGAAGGCCATGTCTTTTGACTCCTCGACAGTTGTGTTCGGGTTGTTGAATTTTGTCGACTTGTGGTCGTAATGCATTGTGCTCGAGTGGCGCGCGACGTGCGGCTACTTGTAGCTATTTTGCCGATGTCGACGCGCGAGCGCGGCGTCACCGTCGTTCATCTTTCCATTGATACGCCGGGCGTGTCCGATGAGGGGGATGCCGTCCGTTTCGGGTGTGTCGGCTACTGGCGAGTAGGTATGCGTCGGGGGTCCGGCTGTAACGTCGTAAGCGGACCAAACGGTATGTCGTGCGCAGGCACAACGGACATCGCCTGGCAAACTTGACATATCGCCGGGGTGCATCCGCGGCGTCGGTACCGAGGAGGGTACGACCGTGGGACTGTTCGATCGTTTCAAGCGTCCGCCGAGTGCGGCTCAGGCCGCAGCGCAGAGTGATGCGGATCATCTGGCGAATTGGGCGCACTCGCACGAAGGCGTCGAAGCCTATGTGGAACCGCAGACGACGGTGACCGAGGTGACCGTCGTCCTGGTTGCGAAGGACGGGGAGTGGACTCGTCGTCGTGTCGGCGGCGAACGTGGTGCCCGCAAATTGGGACAAGACCTGAAGATCCCGGTCTACGACGTCCGAAAAACGGGATATCCGCAGCGTATGCGCGATCACGACGAACGTAAGCGAATCGAACGCAAGCGGGCACGAGAGCAGGAATTACGCGACGGCGCCTGAACTGCTGTGCGCCTTTATTAACCGCGGGGGGTTAATAAAGGCGCACAGCAAGGGGTCAGCCGTTGACCGCGATGTCCTCCAGGACCGAGATCATCGTGCGAACGGGAACGCCGGTACCGCCCTTGCCGGTGTAACCCCACGGCCCTGACGTGTTGTAGGCCGGACCCGCGACGTCGATGTGCGCCCACTGGACACCCTCGGGAACGAATTCCTTGAGGTAGTGAGCTGCGACCAGCATGCCGCCCCAGCGGTGCGGGGTGACATTGGCCATGTCGGCGACCTTGGAGTCGAGATCTCCGCGCAATTCCTCCGGCAGCGGCATGGCCCAGCCGTTCTCGCCGACGCTCTGCGAGATGGAGGCGACGCGGTCACGGAACTCGTCGGTGCCCATGACTCCGGGGGTGCGGTTGCCGAGCGCGACCATCTGCGCACCGGTCAGGGTGGCGGTGTCGATCATGTAGTCGGGATCGTCCTCACCCGCGCGAACCATCGCGTCGGCAAGAATCAAACGGCCCTCGGCGTCGGTGTTGACGACCTCGATGGTGATTCCGCCGTACTGGGTCAGCACGTCGCCGGGACGCTGCGCGGTCGCGGACGGCATGTTCTCGGCCATCGGTACGTATGCGACGACGTTGACGGGCAGGCCGAGCTTGGCGGCAAGCACGACGGTGGAGATGACGGCTGCGGCGCCGCCCATGTCCGAGGTCATGTTCTCCATCCCGGCGGCGGGCTTGATGGAGATTCCGCCGGTGTCGAAGGTGATGCCCTTGCCCACCAGTGCGACCTTGCGGGCACCACGCTTCTTCGACGCGTATTCGAGGCGGACGAGACGCGGCTGGCGTGACGAGCCCTTGCCGACGCCGATGATTCCGCCGTAGCCACCCTTCTCGAGTGCCTTCTCGTCGAGAACCTGGACGGTGAGCCCGGCCTCGACGCCCAGTGCCTTCGCGCGCGCGGCGAACTCGGCGGGGTAGAGGTGGCTCGGGGGAGTGTTGACGAACTCGCGTGCGGTGGCGACGGCCTCGGCGATGGCGGCCGACCGTGCCAGCGTCGCTTTGGTCTCCTTCGTGCGCGGCGACGGCACCAGAAGTTCGACGCGGGCCAGTGGCTGCGAATCGGGACCGGGAGCCGTCATGGACGACTTGAATTCGGTGAAGCTGTACGCGCCCAACGCAAATCCCTCGGCGGCTGCACCGAGGTCGAGGATCGAGAGCGTGGTTGCGACGGTGTCGATGCCGGACAACGAGCGAGCTGCGGCGCCGGCGGACTTACGGATCTGCTCGCTGCCGAGCTTGTCGGCAGAGCCGAGTCCGACGGCGAGAACGCTGGTGACCGACAGTTCGCTCGGTGCCGGGACACGAGTGAGCTGCTCGGGCTTGCCCGTGGCGCCGACGGCGATGAGGCTGTCGAGGATCTCGGCGAGTACGTCTTCGGCGACGATGCCTTCGCTGAGTGCGATTTCGGGGCCGTCCGGACCCGACGTCAGACCGACGACCAGTATCTCTGCGCGCTTGGCGACTGTGCCGGCGAGAACGAGGTCGGGTCCCAACGATCGGGCTGTGCGAGTGCTCAAGGTGTCTCCTGTGAGGTGAGTGTGCGATGCGTCCGGTTCTGGCGGATGCCTGAGTCGATGTTAGGCCCTTTGCAGTTTGCGGACGGGCGATCGTCGCGGCCGGGTGAGCTCTCGCTGCGGACATGTTTCGATCGGCGAAGTCCGATAGGTTGTGGGCCATGACCGACGAACAACTGTTGCAGGGCCCGATCCACCCCGTCCACGTCGAACTCGGCGCGACGTTCGCGCCGTTCGGGGGGTGGCAGATGCCGGTTTCGTACGCCGGCGTCGTGGCCGAACACACCTCTGTGCGTGAGAATGTCGGACTCTTCGACGTCAGTCACCTCGGCAAGGCCGTCGTGCGTGGCGCGGGCGCCGCGGAATTCGTGAACTCCGCACTGACCAACGATTTGAACAAGATCGGGCCGGGTAAGGCTCAGTACACGTTGTGCTGCAACGAGTCCGGTGGTGTCATCGACGACCTCATTGCGTACTACGTCAGCGACGACGAAATCTTCCTCGTCCCGAACGCAGCCAATACCGCGGACGTCGTTGCGGCTCTGGTCGCCCTCGCACCGGACGGAATCACCGTCGAGGATCAGCATCGTGCCTACGGTGTGCTGGCTGTGCAGGGTCCGAAATCGGTGGCGGTTCTGACCGCTCTGGGACTTCCCACCGAGATCGAGTACATGGCGTACGAAGATGCGGAATGGAACGGCGTGCCTGTTCGTGTGTGCCGCAGCGGTTACACCGGTGAGGTCGGCTACGAACTCCTGCCGCGGTGGGAGGACAGCGAGCCGTTGTTCCGCGCGCTTCTCGAGGCAGTGCGCGCCGAGGGTGGGCAGGCCGCCGGACTCGGCGCCCGTGACACTCTTCGTACCGAGATGGGGTATCCACTGCACGGGCATGAGCTTTCGCTCGAGATTTCTCCGCTCGAAGCGCGCTGCGGATGGGCGATCGGTTGGAAGAAGCCGACATTCTGGGGCAAAGAGACCTTGACCGACGAGAAGGCTGCCGGCCCGGCTCGCAAACTCTGGGGGATCAAGGCTCTCGATCGCGGCGTGCTTCGTGCCGGGCTCGGTGTTCTGCGTGACGGCGAGGCAATCGGCGAGACCACCTCGGGGACGTTTTCGCCCTCGCTCAAAGTGGGAATTGCGTTGGCGCTCCTCGATTCCGGTGCCAATGTCTCGGCCGGCGACGAGATCGAAGTCGACGTCCGTGGTCGTGCTCTTCGGTGCGTCGTGGTGTCTCCTCCGTTCGTGGAGACCAACACCAAGTAGAGAGCTTTTTCACGTTCGATAGGATTGCGCCCATGACAGGTGCCGCCGATTTCGTTCGTGTTCAGAGCTCGTCCCCGAAGTCCGACGCCGAGCGCCGTGACATTTTGGCGGCGCCCGGCTTCGGGCGGCACTTCACCGACCACATGGTCTCGATCGACTACACCGCGGGCAAGGGCTGGCACGACGCCCAGGTGTTGCCGTACGGAAACATCGAGCTCGATCCGGCCGCAATGGTTTTGCACTACGGACAGGCCATCTTCGAGGGCCTCAAGGCATACCGTCAGCCGGGTGGCGAGATCAGCTCGTTCCGCGTCGAGGCCAACGCCGAGCGTTTCGCGGCATCTGCGCGCCGTCTGGCCATGCCGGAGCTCCCGTCGCAGATGTTCATCGATTCCATCACCGAACTGATCGACGTCGATCTCGACTGGGTTCCCGCAGCCGGTGGCGAGGACGCGCTCTACCTCCGTCCGTTCATGTTCTCCACCGAAGCCGGACTCGGTGTCCGTCCCGCCGACGAGTACCGCTACCTGCTGATTGCCTCGCCTGCCGGTGCGTACTTCCCGCGCGGCGTCAAGCCGGTCAGTGTGTGGCTGTCCACCGAATACGTTCGCGCGGCCCCCGGTGGTACCGGCGCGGCCAAGTTCGCCGGCAACTACGCCGCTTCACTCCTCGCCCAGGCGCAAGCCGCCGACGAGGGGTGCGACCAGGTGGTCTGGCTCGACGCCATCGAGCGCACGTACGTCGAGGAAATGGGTGGAATGAACCTGTTCTTCGTCTTCGGCTCGGGCCCCGACGCTCGCCTCGTGACGCCGTCGCTGTCCGGTTCGTTGTTGCCAGGCATCACGCGCAACTCGTTGCTCGCCCTTGCCGCCGATTCCGGTTTCGCCGTCGAGGAGCGCAAGATCAGCACCGACGAATGGCGCACTAAGTGCAAGAGTGGTGAAATCACCGAGGTCTTCGCTTGCGGCACAGCAGCAGTCATCACCCCCGTCGGACGCGTCAAGTCCGCCGAGGGCGAGTTCACCATCGCCGACGGCGAGCCGGGTGAGGTGACGATGGCACTGCGCGACACCCTCACGGGTATCCAGCGCGGAACCTTCGCCGACACCCACGGCTGGATGACGAAACTTCACTGATCGCTGGTTCGTTCCGCGAGCAATCGCTCCCGGAAGAACTGCAGAATCTCGTCTCGTGCGACGGTGGTGGGCGATCCCGCCTCGTCGACGAGATGAGCCGTCACCACGCTGTGTGGATTGGCAATGACGTGTTCGAAGAACGGCGACGTTGTCGCGTTGGCCGCTTCGTCGGGTAGTACCTTCCCGACGAAGCGCTCGCCCAAGGCCTTCGAATAGGCGGCGAATCGTTGTGCGCGGCAGAACGAGTCACCTCGAAAGCGGTATGCAAGCACCGTGAGGTCTTCGGCCTCGAGTCTCGAGCGCACGGCTTCGAGTTCTTCGGGCCCGTTGTCGGTTTCGTCCGGTCGATCGAGCGGTAACGACGGTTGGGCGAGAACCGGCGCGATGACCGAGGGTTCGAGCATCATCGACAACGCGAAGTTACCGGTGAAGCACATTCCGATCACGCCGACGCCAGGTCCGCCGCTCTCCTCATGAGCGGAAGCGGCGAGTGAACGCAGCCAACGGACCGCCGGACTCGGTTCGTCGGCAGCGAGGGTGCGGAATTCTGCACTGACGCAGGCTCTCTTGAACACCGTCAGCCCCTCGTTCACTGTGGGGACCGCGCCGTCGCGGCCGAACAGTGACGGAACGAAGACAGTGAAACCGGCGTCGCGCACCCAGCGGGCGAATCGCGCTACATGCGGGCTGATGCCCGGCATCTCCGGCATGACGATTACTGCGGGACCGGTGCCGGCCACGTACACGGACTTCGCCACTGCGTCGATGGTGATCGTTCGACGGTCGAAGTCTTCGAGCGGATCGTCTTCGGTCATGCTCCGGTTCGGCACGGTGAGCCCTCTCAGTAGTCGAAACAATTCCTCTTCACAGTCTTTCGGCGCGGGATCGACTACAGAAGAGGGCGGTTCGCCATGTTTTCGGGCGGGCTCGCCTCGCACCTATCCGGCGCCGCCGTTGCGGAATCGCTTTCGGTAGTCGGCCGGGCTGATGCCGACGCGGTCGGTGAACAGGCGACGGAAGGTTCCAGGATCCTGATAGCCGATGTGCCCCAGGATCTTTCCGAGAGACCAGTCGGTCGATTCCAACAACCGTTTCGCTTTTCGGATCCGTGCACGCTGCAGATAACTGCGCGGCGATTCCCCGGTCTCGTCCTTGAACTTCCGAAGCATGGTTCGGGTGCTGACACGAAAAGCACCCGACAGCAGATCCAAGTCGTAAGGCTCCGCCATCCGTTCGACCAGCCACCTTCCGACGTCGTCGGCAAACTGTGTGTGTTTGGCGGGCAGCATCGAGTCGACGATGTACGGAGATTGACTGGTTCGGTTTTCCGGCGCCAGAGTAATTCTTGCAGTCCTTCGCGCAATCTTGTCGCCGAGATGCTCGCGCACGAGTGCTGTTGCGAGGTCGAGCGCGGCGGTGAACGCAGCAGTGGTGGTGACGCCGTCGTCCTGGACGATCAACGAGTCGGTTCGAACCGTCGCACCGGGGTAACGACTCGCGAGGTCCGCACCGTACAGCCACGACGTCGTACATCGGCGTCCGTCGAGCAGTCCCGCCTCGCCCAGCAGATACGCGCCGACGCAGACTGACGACACCCGAACGCCGTGCGCCTCGCACGCACGGATGAACTCGATTTCTCCCTCCCACAGCGACAAGCGCGTCGCAGGGTCTTCGGACGGCACGAGTTCGAACCCCGGCACAACCAGGTGATCGATGTCGTGATGCCCCTCCTGCACGCCGAGCGAAAATCCACCTGCCGCAACGACGGGCGTGCGGGACGCTGCGATGACCGATACCTCGAAGGGGTCGGCGGGCGCTCCATCAGCGACGCGATTGGCGATCAGGAGAAGGTCGGTGAAAACGAAGATCTCGGCCGCGAGGCAACCTTCGTACGCAAGGACACCTACTCGCACGACGTCGGATCACAGTCCGAGAGTGAGGCCGACGGCCGTAAGCGTCACAGTGAGTTCGAGTGCGAATCCGAGAACGTCTCCGTTGAGTCCGCCGAATCTACGGACGCAGTGACGCACGCACAGCACACTGATCACCAGCGCCGACGCGGTCACGAGAGGGCCGAGCCACCACCGGTCGGCGGCAAAGCCGGAAGCGGCGATCAGCGGAACCGACCACACGATTGCGGCCCACAGCGGTTGTGAATCGGCGACGAGCGCACCGAATCCGCTCGGGCTCGACGCGAGAATACCTCGGCGGCAGGCAAAAACGACGGCCACACGACCCGCAGCGACAGATACGAGAACGGCGATCCACTGCGTGGGGGAGTCGGCAACAGCGAGGACGCCGAAGGAGACCGATTGCAGCCCGAGGAAGATGAACAGCGCCGCGACCCCGAACGGTCCGGCACCGCCGCTGTGCATGACTTCGCGGGCGCGCTCCGGTGGACCGTAACAACCCAGTCCGTCGACGGAGTCTGCCAGTCCGTCCACGTGCATCCCGCGTGTCCCGAGAGCGAGCGCACCGACCGTCAGCAAGCCTGCGAGATAGGGATTCAGGCCGATACTGGTTGTGCCCCAGAGCAGAAACGTCGCGGCAATGCCGAGAGCGATCCCGGTGAGCGGAGCTGCCGCGATGGCGCGACGGCCGGCAGTTCGATCGATGTCGGAGGGACCACGAACCGGAAGGACCGTCAGCCACGAGAAGGCCAGCGGCACTCCGGACAGCGGGCCCGCCACGCTCACTCCGCCGTATCGGTCTTGGTCAGGTCGATCGACTCCGGTTCGTCGGCAGGTGCGCTGCCCTGAGTGCTGACACCGGCTTCGGAGAATGTCGCCATCTTGCCCAGGATTGCCACTGCGCCCTGAAGAATCGGGAGAGCTGTGACTGCACCTGAACCTTCACCGAGACGCATGTCGAACTCGACGATCGGGTCGAGACCCATTCGGGTCAATGCGATGGTGTGGGCAGGTTCGGTGGAGCGGTGTCCGGCGACCCACCATTCACGTGCGCCGAAAGCCAGTTCGTCGGCAACCATGGCGGCTGCGGTGACCACAACGCCGTCGAGGATCACCGGCGTGCGACGCGAAGCTGCCTGGGCCAGAAAGCCGGCCATCGCGGCGAGGTCGGCACCCGAAGACGTGCGCAGCAGCGCGACTGTGTCGCGAACGTGCGGACGGGCACGCCGGAGAGCGTCGCGAATCGCTGCGGTCTTGCGGATCCATCCGGCGTCGTCGATACCGGTACCTCGACCCACGACCGCGACGGGTTCACTGTCCGTGAGTGCGGCGATGAGTACGGTTGCGGGCGTCGTATTGCCGATGCCCATGTCGCCGGCGATGAGAAGATCTGCGCCCCCGTCGATTTCCTCGTCCGCGATCGCTCGGCCGGCGGCGATGGCCTGAAGGGTTTCCTCGTTCGACATGGCGTCTTCGCGGTCGATGGACCCGGAAGACCTGCGTACCTTGTGGTTCGAGACGGACGGATCGGTATCGCCGTCCACTGCGATGTCGACGACGCGTACCGTGGCGCCGGCAACCTCGGCGAGGACGTTGACTGCCGCGCCGCCCCCGAGGAAGTTGGCGACCATCTGTGCGGTCACTTCCGGCGGATAGGCGGAGACGCCATTGCGGGCGATTCCGTGATCACCCGCGAACACGACGACGCGAGGCCGAGCGAAAGCGTGTGGGGGACAAACTCCTTGGCAGGCTGATGCCCAGCCGGCGAGAGCCTCCAGTCGGCCCAGCGAACCGGCCGGCTTGGTCAGATCACGCTGACGCGCATCGGCCTGCGCTCGCACCTCGCGGTCGGGCGGGGTGACGGGTTCGAAGTCGGCGCTACTGACTGGCGCGACGTCAGGGTTGGCATCTGGATTCGCCCCTGAAATGGCCCCTGGATTGGCCTCGGTACTCACATCGTGCCTTCCGGTTGTGCAGCAGTATCTTTCAAGATGAGCGGTAACCCTGCAACCACTAGTACGACACGATCGCACACCGCGGCGATACGAGCGTTGAGAGTGCCGATCTCGTCGCGGAACAATCGTCCGGACCGCGTCTCGGGGATGACGGCCAAACCCACTTCGGGGCTGACCAGCACCAGGTGTCCGCGATAGTTCTCGACACTGGCGACCAGGCTGTCCGCAGCGGGAGTGACGGTGCCGCGCGGAGCGTCCCAGGCGCCTTGCCGATCGAGTTCCGCGGTCAGCCACGTTCCCAGATCGTCGACCAACGTCGCTGTGTGTGAATCGCTTTCGAGCTGCGCCGCGAGGTCGCCGGCATCTGCGGTTTCGACCGTCGACCAATGGGAAGGCCGCCTGTTGCGGTGCTGGTCGATCCGGCTTTCCCAGTCTGCGTCGGAGACATCGCGCCTTGCCGTCGCCAGATACCGGATCGGTGCCGAACTTTCGGGTAGGTGGCCTCCACAAACCAAATCCTCGGCGTGCGCGGACTTACCAGACCGCGCGCCGCCGAGGACCAAAGTTCTATACGTGTTCGTCACGCTCAGATTGCGTCGCCCGGCCCCACACGAGGCTTCGGTGCGCGCAGCTTGCGGATCTGCGACGCGCGAACGAACGCGTACCAGCCGAGCTTGAAGCCGCCGTCGGTGCTGTCGGGGAAGCGCTCGGCGACGCGGTTGTTGATCATGCGACCGAGCCAGATGCCTTCACCGACCATGAAGAGCATCATCACGAGCATTGCCAGTGTGACGATCTGCTGGAGCGCGGGCGTGACGAACATGGTCATGATGAGGATCAACGCGAGCGGCATGAACAGCCCGACGAGGTTGCGGCGAGCGTCGATGAAGTCGCGGACGTAGGCGCGAACCGGTCCCTTGTCGCGGGGGAGCAGGTACTTGTCCTCGCCGGCGAGCATGCGGGCGCGGCGGTCTGCCGACGATGCGCGACGCTCGGCGGCTTCGGCCTTGCGGTCCTCCTTGGAGCCGCGGGTCGCCTTGCGGCGGGCGCGGGCTTCCTTCGCGGTCAGCGGGGCAGGGGCAACGGGGCCACGCCTCTTCGCCTCGGCGTCACGACGCTTGGGTGTGGGGCGGCCCTTGCCCACCTGCTCGATGGGCGCCTCTTCGGAGGCCGAGGATGACTCAGTGCCCTCGACGTCACGTTTGTCGGAGTTGTCTGAGTCACCGCGGCGTAGCAATTTCACACCTCCAGGCTATTGGATAAGTGCACGGTCTGGGAAACCGACCTCGGTCTTTCTGAAAAACCCGATCGCCCGAGGCACTGAAACGCGCGAGATCGTGAAACATCGGGGTCATTCGGGACTCTTAGACTTCGGCTATGCGGGTAATAGTTGCTCCAGATTCGTTCGGTGAGACGTTGACGGCCGTCGAAGCGGCCGAATCCATTTCTGCCGGTTGGCGACGTGGCCGACCCGAAGACGACGTCGTCACCGCGCCACAATCCGACGGTGGTCCGGGATTCGTCGACGTCTTGGCCACGGCCGGGGGCGACATCCGGACTGCACGGGTGTCCGGGCCTTTGACCGCCGCCGTCGACGCCACGTGGCTGTTCGATTCGGACACGGCGTACATCGAGTCCGCCGAGGCCGTCGGGCTCGGCCTGCTCGGAGGTCCGCCGACGCGGGACACCGCACTCGCCGCGCACAGTCTCGGTGTGGGAGAGCTGATCGCTGTCGCGCTCGAGGCAGGCGTGAAGACGGTTGTCGTCGGACTCGGTGGGAGTTGCTGCACCGACGGGGGACGTGGACTGGTGGAGGCGCTGGGCGGCCTGGAGGTTGCAGCGGCGGCTACGGCAGGCACTCAGTTGGTCGCCGCCACCGACGTAGAACACGTACTTCTCGGCGAGCACGGTGCGGCAGCGGTGTTCGGCCCGCAAAAGGGTGCCGACGCCGAAGCCGTCGCTGTCCTCGAAGCGCGGAACGCGAGATGGGCCGAACAGTTGGAGTCCGCCACCGGAAAACGAGTGTCGGATTTTCCGGGTGCCGGCGCCGCGGGTGGTATCGGTGCCGCGCTCTTTGCGCTCGGTGCACAGCGGCGATCCGGGGCCGACGTCGTCGCGGATCGCACCGGACAGGCCGCGCTACTGGCTTCCGCTGACCTGGTGATCACAGGCGAAGGCAAGTTCGACCACCAATCTCTGCGCGGCAAACTCGTCACAACGCTCGCTTCGGCGGGGGCAGCGCACGGCGTTCCGACGCTCGTCTTTGCCGGCCAGGTGACGCTCGACGAGGCGGACTATGCGTCGACCTCGATAGTCGCGGCGAAGTCGGTGACGGACTTCGCCGGGTCGGTGGAACGTGCGATGGAGGAAGCGTCGGCGTGTCTCGAGGGACTCGCCGAACACACGGCACGCGAGTGGAACATCTGGCGCGGCGTCCGGAGCTGAGGATCCACAAGCGTCGACGCGCCGTTGCCGTGTCGGGAAGACCGGATAGGATGAAGACGAATCGCACCCGGTAAAGGACTGGCGGGAATAAGTCGGCAGCGGCGTACCGTTGAAGCGTTCACGGGTTGGTACGAACATTAGGGAGAGCCCATGACTGTGCAGAACGAGACCGCCACCCACGGCGTCAAGATGACCGAGGCCGCGTCCGCCAAGGCGAAGGCACTCTTCGATCAGGAGGGTCGCGACGACCTCGCGCTGCGTATTGCAGTGCAGCCCGGCGGCTGTGCCGGACTGAAGTACCAGCTGTTCTTCGACGACCGCACGCTCGACGGTGACCTCACTGTCGACTTCAACGGCGTCAATCTGGTTGTCGACCGGATGAGCGCGCCGTACGTCGAAGGTGCGTCCATCGACTTCCTCGACACCATCGAGCAGCAGGGCTTCTCGATCGACAACCCCAATGCAACAGGCTCCTGCGCCTGCGGTGACTCGTTCAACTGAGTCTGTCGATCACAACTCAATTCACGAACAACTGACGCGGAACCGACATTCGGTTTCGCGTCAGTTGTTTGTGGTGACTCGTACGTAGACCGTTCCGATCCGACAGCTCGGACGCCGATGACGGCGCTACGGGCGGTAACGTGAACTTTTGCTCCTCTTTCATTCTTGTACTCACTTCGCTGAAAGGCCACGATCCGTGACTATTGCGGTAACCGGTTCCATCGCCACCGACCACTTGATGCGCTTCCCCGGCCGCTTCGCCGATCAGCTCCTCGCCGATCAGCTCGCCCACGTTTCGCTGAGTTTCCTGGTCGACGATCTCGTGATTCGCCGCGGTGGTGTCGGCGGCAACATCGCTTACGCCATGGGCGTGCTCGGTGGGTCCCCGCTACTCGTCGGCGCAGTCGGTGCCGACTTCGCCGAGTACCGCACGTGGCTCGAGGACAACGGCGTCGACTGCAGCGCGGTCCGTATCTCGGACAAGGCACATACGGCGCGTTTCGTGTGCACCACCGACGAGGACATGGCGCAGATCGCGTCGTTCTACCCCGGTGCGATGAGCGAGGCTCGCGAGATCGAACTCGCGGCAGTGGCCAAGACTGCAGGCGCAGTCGAGTTGGTGCTGATCGGCGCCAACGACCCCGAGGCCATGGTTCGCCATACCGACGAATGCCGTCTGCTCGGGATTCCGTTCGCAGCGGATCCGTCGCAGCAGCTTGCCCGCCTGTCCGGTGACGAGGCCAAGGCGCTCATTCACGGCGCGAAGTACTTGTTCACCAACGAGTACGAGTGGGGTCTTCTTCAGCAGAAGACTGGTCTGAGCGAGGAAGAGATCCGCGCGCAGGTCGGCATCCGTGTCACGACCCTCGGCTCCAAGGGTGTGGAAATTGTTGACGCCGAAGGCAATTGGGTGCGCGTCGACGTAGTGCCCGAGACCGGCAAGGTGGATCCGACGGGCGTTGGTGACGGCTTCCGCGCCGGGTTCCTGCTCGCACACGGCGCCGGTCTGAGCTTCGAGCGTGCTGCACAGTTGGGATCTTTGGTCGCTGTGTTGATTCTCGAGACCGTGGGAACGCAGGAGTGGGTGTTCAATCGCGACGAGGCACTCAAGCGCCTTACCGACGCATACGGCAGCGCGGCAGCGGACGAGATCGCGACGATCCTGCCGAAGTAGGGCTCCGCCCCGTGAGTGGTTGAGGAGTTCGGAGACTCCCTAACCGCTCACGGGGCCGAAGGCCTAGATATTGACCGGGTACACCGGTTCCTGGATCTGCGGCACGATGCGCTTCTCCACGAAGATTCCGTGCCAGACCATGAAGGTCAGGACGGTCCACAGGCGTCGGCTGTGGTCGGACACGCCCTCGCGGTGATCGTTGAGCATCTTCACGACGGCCTGCTTGTCGAAGATGTGGTCGGTTCCCGACTCTTCGATCTGCAGATGTGCCCAGTCGAAGAGTTCGGTGCCGCGCAGCCAATGGCGCAGGGGAACCGGGAATCCGAGCTTCGCGCGGTGCAGAACATGGTGCGGCACAATGCCTTCCAGGGCCTGGCGCAGTGCGTACTTGGTCGTGTCCTTCGTGATCTTCTGATCGAGCGGTACGCGTGACGCGACGTCGAAGACCTCGGGATCGAGGAACGGCACACGCAGTTCCAGCGAGTTGGCCATCGTCATCTTGTCTGCCTTGACGAGGATGTCGCCGCGCAGCCAGGTGAACAGGTCGAGATGCTGCATCCGCGCAACCGGATCCCAGTCCCGTGACTGCGCGTAGATCGGCGCAGTGACGTCCTGGTGAGTCCACTCGGGGCGGAAATCGCGCAGGACGGCGCGGAGCTGAGCGTCGTTGAAGCTACGAGCATTTCCGTAGTAGCGCTCCTCGAGCGTCAAGGAACCGCGGTTGAGCAGACTCTTGCCGCGAGTGCCGTCCGGGATGCGTTCGGACAACTTGCCGGCAGCCCGACGCAGTCCCTTGGGGAGGTACTCGAAAGGCTTGAGCGACAACGGCTCACGGTAGATCGTGTAGCCGCCGAACAGCTCGTCGGCACCCTCGCCGGACAGCACGACCTTGACGTGCTTGCGCGCTTCCTTCGCGATGAACCACAGCGGAATCAATGCCGGATCGGCTACCGGGTCGTCGAGGTACCAGACGATCTCGGGAATGGCAGCGGCGAACTCGGCGGGGGAGACCACCTTGACAACGTGCTTCGCGCCGATCGCTGCGGCAGATTCTGCAGCGACGTCGACCTCGGAATAGCCCTCACGTTCGAAACCGGTCGTGAAGGTGATCAGGTTGGGGTTGTGGCGCATCGCCAGCGCCGCGATCGCCGTGGAGTCGATACCACCGGACAAGAACGAACCGACGGTGACGTCGGCGCGCATGTGCTTGGCGACCGAATCCTCGAGTGCCTCGGCGATTTCCTGGTAGCGCGCCTTCTCGGTGCCAGGTGCAAAAGGCTTGGCCGGGAACTTCGGCGTGAAATACCGCGTGAACGTGGGCTCCTCGCCCGGACGCACCCGAGCGAAGCTGCCCGACTCCAGGCGTCGGATCTGCTTGTGCAGTGTTTCCGGCTCCGGTACGTACTGCAGAACGGTGTAGTGCTCGATGGCACGCGGATCCAGCTCGGTACCGATGCCGATCAGATCGGTGAGTTCGAGCAGGCTCTTCTTCTCGCTGCCGAACGCGGTGCCGCCGGCGCCGGTCGCGATGAACAGCGGCTTGATCCCGAACGGATCGCGCGCGATGAACAGCTCGCGTGTGTCGGTGTCCCAGATCGCGAACGCGAACATTCCGCGCAGGCGCCGGACCGCGTCCTCACCCCAGTAGTGGAATGCAGCGACGATGGCCTCGGAGTCGCCCTCGGTGAAGAACTTGGCGTCG
Source organism: Rhodococcus sp. OAS809 (assembly GCF_040546695.1). Lineage (NCBI taxonomy): Bacteria > Bacillati > Actinomycetota > Actinomycetes > Mycobacteriales > Nocardiaceae > Rhodococcus > Rhodococcus sp. OAS809. The sequence continues at coordinate 346,449 of NZ_JBEPOI010000002.1, forward strand.
TGGTCCTTGACCAGTTCGGCGCGGATCTCCAAGTAGTTGTAGATCTCGCCGTTGAACGTGAGCGCATAACGCTCCGGGTTCTCCGGTGGGCCCCAACGCAGCGGCTGGTGGGAATGAGCGATGTCGATGATCGCCAGGCGGTTGAACCCGAAGACGAGGTGATCGTCGTTCCACGTCCCGTGTTCGTCCGGCCCGCGGTGACGAAGGCAATGCATCGCCTGGTCGACCCGCGAGACGGCGTCCTCGCTGGTTCCGCCAGATGTCAGTAGCCCGAGCAGTCCACACACAGCGTCCGGTTCCTCGATTCAGAATTTTTGTACAGAAGGCTCCCGGACACGAGTGTCGGGGAGAGGTCAACGAACTCTTGACGAAAGTATGCCGCAGATCGACGTCCCTGCCGATCGCGGCGGAACGAATCGACGTGATGTGCGTCGCCGAAACGACCTGAGCCGTTCCTGAGCAGCACCTGAGAGAGCTGTGTGACGTCCGCCGCGACACGGGCGAGGACCCGAGGATGGATAGCGCCCGGCTTTGGTCTACGCTGCGTAGTAATTGGGCCTTCCCTCCGGGCATGCCCTAGTTGAATTTTGTGGCGATCAGGAAGGCGTGAACGTGGCGCAAGGTCGGATCCTTCGGCGAGCGGGGCTGGCAGTATCTCTGGGCATTGCTGCCTTGCTGCTGTCGGGTTGCTCCATCGACAACGAAGTGCTTCGTTTCGGGTGGCCTTCGGGCATCACCCCGGAGGCGACGCGCATGCGTGAGCTGTGGACGTGGTCGGTTGTAGCCGCCCTCGTCATGGGTGTGCTGGTGTGGGGGTTGGTCTTCTGGGCCGTCATCTTCCACCGTAAGAAGAAGGACTCGCCGGAATTCCCGCGTCAGACGGCATACAACGTGCCGCTCGAACTCGGTTACACGGCAGTTCCCTTCGTCATCATCGCGGTTCTCTTCTACTTCACCGTCATCGTTCAGAACCATGTTCTGGACAAGACGGACAACCCTGACGTCGTTGTAGACGTCACGGCCTTCCAGTGGAACTGGAAGTTCGGCTACCGCTCCATCGAGTTCGGTGACGGTTCCGCCAAGTACAACGGAATCGACGTCGAGGCCGAAGAGGCTGCCAAGACCGAGGGCTCCACTGTCAACGATCACGGCGAAGAAGTTCCCGGCCCGATCCACGGCAACAGCACCGAGGACCTGAGCTACCTGCACTACGACAAGATCGAGACCGTCGGCTCCAGCCAGGAGATCCCGATCCTCGTTCTGCCTACCGGCAAGCGAATCCAGTTCGAACTCGCTTCCTCGGACGTCATCCACGCATTCTGGGTGCCCGAGTTCCTGTTCAAGCGTGACGTTCTCCCGAACCCCAAGGAGAACCACTCGGACAACATCTTCCAGATCAGTGAGATCGAGAAGGAAGGCGCGTTCGTCGGGCGTTGTGCAGAAATGTGTGGCACGTTCCACGCGATGATGAACTTCGAGGTTCGTGCGGTTTCGCCGGAGGACTTCGCCAAGTACATCGAACTGCGCAAGGGTGACGCGGAGGGCAAGGGTGGTCTGACGACCGCTGAGGCTCTGCAGGCAATCGGTCAGTCGCCGGTGGCTACGTCGACCACGCCGTTCAACACCGACCGCGAGTACCGTCAGGCAACCGTCGCCACTGCAGGCAACTGAGCCGGCCAGCCTCTTCACTGAACAAGGACAAGTGCTGATATGAAGATCGAAGCCAAGCTCTTCGAGATCCTGACGATGTTCTTCATTCTCGTCGCGATCATCTACGGAGTGTTCACCGCTCTGTCACGCACAGGTATCGAGTGGGCCGGACTGACGGCCATCGTCCTGTCTGCAGGTCTGACGCTCATCGTGGGTACCTACTTCCGCTTCGTCGCCCGTCGTCTGGACACCCGTCCCGAGGACTACGACGACGCTGAAATCTCGGATGGTGCAGGAGAACTGGGCTTCTTCAGCCCGGGTAGCTTCTGGCCGATCCTGCTTGCCGCTGCTGCTGCACTCGCGGCAGTGTCGCTGGCGTACTTCCAGCCGTGGCTCATCGCAGTCGCAGTTGTCTGTGTGCTCGCCGCAGCCGCAGGCCTGGTGTTCGAGTACTACACCGGACCCGAGAAGCACTAGTTTCACCCGCACTCGAACAGAGGCGCCGCACCCACCCGGGTACGGCGCCTCTGTTGTCGTTTATGTACGTTTCGGTGGTAGGAGGGTGCCTGTCAACAGCCGCTCTCTGTCAATCGTGGAGCGAGTATTCGAGGTCGTAGCGGTGCAGACCGTCGACGACCTCGAGCTCGAGAGTGCCTGAGATGCCCTTCAACTCGCCGGTTCCGGACCCCGGCACGATCTCGTACAGAAGCTTCTGCGTTCCGTCGATCATCTGACCGAACTGCTGCAGGGCGAACGATCCCACAGCTTCGTCGACCTGCCCCGTGACAAACTCCAAAGCGACATAGCCCGCTGCACCGGCTGTCGGATCGCCCGCGGACAGCATCAGTCCGGACGACGTGCCTTCGACGCCGCCGATGAACGTCTTGTCGAACTCGAAGCGTCCGACGCGTCCGGAGAGCTCAGGATCGGCGGGGCGAAGATCGATCTCGAAGGTGCCGCGTGCATGGGATGTCATGGTCCGAGTATCTCACCAGGCGACAACGCCTCGAGGGGACTCCCGAGAACGTGCAACACTCGGTAGATGATTCTCGAACATGCCGTCCTGCAGGTCGATCCGTCGCAGTCAGCGCGTTTCGAGGCCGCATTCGACGTGGCCCGAACCATCATCTCCGAGGTTCCCGGATTCATCAGGCTGCGGCTCTCGCACTGCCTGGAATCACCGGAGCGATATCTCCTGCTGGTCGAGTGGGAAGACGTGGAGTCACACACCATCGGGTTCCGTAAGTCGCCAGGATACGAGAAGTGGCGAGAACTTCTCCATCACTTCTACGAGCCGTTCCCGACGGTGGAGCACTATTCGACTGTGCTCGAGGTCTAGCAAAGCGTAGTGCCTGCTGTTGTCGGCGCTCAGACGACGGACCGGGGGAGTGGTGCCCACTTGGAGGTTGTCCATACTGAATCGCTCAGAGAACGAGTGAGGCCCCGAACCGGAATCCGGTTCGGGGCCTCACTGGTCAACTGACGTTCTTAGTGGAGTTCTCCACTTGAACCATCGGACTTGCCGTTGGTTCGGTTCTGGTAGTCCAGAAGGATCTGAAGCTGCTCGTGCTCAGCTTCGTGATGAGCGGCTTCGAGAGCCTCGCTCTCCTCGACTGGGTCAGCGGTGATCAGGCTACCGCTACCGGGCTTGCCGGCGAGGCCGAGCTTGTTCATCTTCTTCGGGACAGCAGCACCCTGGTACTCGAGCGGGATCGGGTGTCCGTGCTCGTCGACGGGGCCGAGCGGCTGGTGGATCTCGATGTACTGGCCGTTCGGCATCCGCTTGATGATGCCGGTCTCGATGCCGTGTTCGAGGACTGCACGGTCACTGCGCTGCAGGCCGATGCAGAACCGGTACGTCACGAAGTACGCGATGGGCGGAAGGATGACCATGCCGATACGGCCGATCCACGTCATTGCGTTCAGCGAGATGTGCAGGTGGTACGCGATGATGTCGTTGATGCAGGAGATCGTGAGCACCAGGTAGAACGCGATGGACATCGCACCGATAGCGGTACGGACCGGCACGTCGCGCGGGCGCTGCAGGATGTTGTGGTGAGCGTCGTCTCCGGTGAGACGCTTCTCGATCCACGGGTACGCGATTAACAGTGCGAAGACGAGGCCCATGATCAGGGCGACGGCGAACACTGCAGGGATCGTGTACCGGTTGAACAGGTAGATCTCCCACGCCGGCCACAGTCGAGCAAGGCCGTCCGTCCACATCATGTAGATATCGGGCTGGGAACCTGCCGAGACCTGTGACGGGTTGTACGGACCGATGTTCCACACGGGGTTGATCTGGAACAGACCACCGAGCAGTGCGAGCACGCCGAAGGTCATGGCGAAGAACGCGCCACCCTTCATCGCGAAGACCGGGAGGATGCGGACGCCGACGACGTTCTGTTCCGTACGGCCGGGGCCGGGGAACTGCGTGTGCTTCTGGTACCAGACCAACGCGAGGTGGCCGGCGATCAGAGCCAGGATGATGCCCGGGAACAGCAGCACGTGAGCGACGTAGAGACGCGGGATGATGAGGTCGCCGGGGAAGTCGCCGTCGAAGATCAGCCAGTGCATCCAGGTACCGACGATCGGGATACTCATCGTGATACCACCGAAGGCGGCGCGGAGGCCGGTGCCCGAGAGCAGGTCGTCGGGGATGGTGTAACCGAAGAAGCCTTCGAACATCGCCAGGATGAGCAGCAGGCAGCCGATGACCCAGTTCGCTTCACGTGGGCGACGGAAGGCGCCGGTGAAGAAGATGCGAGCGAGGTGAACGATGATCGACGCCGCGAACATCAGTGCAGCCCAGTGGTGAATCTGGCGAACGAAGAGACCGCCGCGCACCTCGAAGGAGATGTTCAGGGTCGTCTCGTAGGCGCGAGACATCGTGACACCGCGAAGCGGCTGGTATGCGCCCTGGTAGACGACGTGTGCCATCGACGGATCGAAGAACAGCGTCAGGAACACACCGGAGATCAGCAGGATCACGAAGCTGTAGAGCGCGATCTCGCCGAGCATGAAGGACCAGTGCGTCGGGAAGACCTTGTTGATCTGCCGGCGCATGCCTGCGGCGAGGTGGTAGCGGGAGTCCATAGCCTCCGCTTGTCCAGCCGCTGCCGCGCTGATCTTGGACGGTTTGGTTGTTGTTGTGGTCACGGTCGACGCTCCCAAAATGCCGGGCCGAGTGCTTCGATGAAGTCACCGTCGGCGACCAGGAAGCCCTCTTCGTTCACTGTAATAGGCAACTGCGGAAGTGCGCGAGCAGCGGGACCGAAGATCGGCTTGCCGTAGGTCAGTGCGTCGAACTGCGACTGGTGGCAGGGGCACAGAATACGGTTGCTCTGCTGTTCGTAGAGCGAGGTGGGGCAACCCAGGTGGGTGCAGATCTTCGAGTAGGCGAAGTAATCGCCGTAGTTGAAGCTTTCCTGGCCCTTACGCTTGGTGACACGCGCGGTGTCTTCCGTGCGGAGGCGGATGAGCATCACCGAGTTACGAATGCCGCGTAGTGCTGCGAGCAGAGCGTGCTCGTCGCCACGGTCGGACTCGCGGAACGGGAAGACCGTTTCCATCGAACCGGCATCGAGATCTTCCGGGCGAACGAGGACGATGTCCTCGGGACGGCCGGTGTCACGACGCAGGTAGATGGTCTCGCCCGGGTAGTTCGGGGTCCAGCCGGACACCCACAGAGGTGAGTCGTCGCCCTTGGCCCACGGGTTCTTGATGAGTCCGCCGAGGGGCATGACCATCATGACGCCGAGTGCGCCGCCGCCGAACATCAAGCTGCGCTTGATGGCCTTGCGGCGGGGGAGGGTGGACGTCTCGAGGGTGTCGCCGAGCTCGGCGACGATCGTGCGACGATCGACCTCGGTGGAACCACCGTCGTGGCGGTCCTGGATCGAGACCTCTTCGGGGATGAACTTCTTCGTGAACTGAACGGCACCGATGCCGACGCCGAGGATCGCCAGACCCATGGTCAAGCCGATCAGCGGGGTGTACAGGCTGTACTTGCCGTAGTTCTCGTCACCGGCGCCTGCGTACTCCCAGGGCCAGAACAGGTAGATCGCGATGAACGCGATCGCCGAAACGCCGGCGAGGCCGAACCAGAAGGCGACGTTGCGCTCGGCGCGCTTTTCCGCCCTGGTGCCCTTTACCGACCAACGATCACGGCGGTAGACGACATCGACGCCATCGAGATTGGTACCCAGCTTGACCAGGTCGTCGCGTGACATCGCGTCGAGCTCTTCATCTGTGTACTTCTTAGGCGTATCGCCGCCATGCTGGCCAGCGTCGCTCATGACCTTGCTCCGATCCACAATGCTGCACCGACGACAGCGATGATTCCGACGGCCCACATGGCGAGACCCTCAGAGGCCGGACCGAGGCCACCGAGCCCGTACCCACCGGGGTCCTTCGACTCGCCCGACGACTTGACGTAGGCGATGATGTCCTTCTTCTCCTCGATCGTCAGCTGACGATCCGAGAACTTCGGCATGTTCTGGGGACCGGTAACCATGGCAGCGTAGATCTGCTGCTCGCTGGCCGGATCCAGGACCGGGGCGTACTTGCCCGAGGACAGTGCGCCACCGCGGCCGGTGAAGTTATGGCACGACGCGCAGTTGAGCCGGAAGAGCTCACTGCCGCGTCCGACGTCGCCACCGCGCAGCGAGGACTGGGCGATTTCGCCGTTCTCGTCGCGGATGAGCGTCGGGCCGCCGCCGTTGGCCTGGATGAAAGCGCCGAGGGCGTCGGTCTGCGCAGCATCGAACTTGGGGTCCTTGCGTGCAGCCTGGGCCTCGTTGCGAGCTGCCGGCATACGACCAGAGGAGACCTGGAAGTACACGGCTGCTTCGCCGACGCCGATGAGGCTGGGACCGCGGTCCTGCACGCCCTGCAAGTTCGCGCCGTGGCACGTGATGCATGACGTGTCGTACAGCTGCTTGCCTTCACGAATCAGGGCTGCTGAATCGTCACTGGCGGTCGCAACCTGCGGAGCTGGTGTCAACGCCGAAGCGAGGAAACCTGCGCTGATCAATCCCATCATCAATACGAGCGCGCCAGTGACGCGCCGGCGGATTTTCCGCTGGCGACGCGACTTCGCGGCATTCGCTGAGTTATCGGATGCGGGAGGGGGGGATGAACTCATCTGTATCCCTTTGGTATGTCGGGACGGAACTGGACGTCAGGGGCTGCCTGGGGCGTACAGCTGATTAACGGATGAAATAAATCGTGGCAAACAGCGCGATCCACACGATGTCGACAAAGTGCCAGTAGTACGAAACAACGATCGCGGCGGTGGCCTGGGCGGGCGTGAACTTGCTGACCCGGGTACGTGCGATCAAGAAGACGAAGGCGATGAGACCGCCGATGACGTGCAGACCGTGGAAGCCGGTGGTCATGTAGAACACCGAGCCGTACACGCTGCTCGAAATCGTGGTGCCCTCGTGCACGAGGTGGTAGTACTCGTAACCCTGGCCGGCGACGAAGAACGCCCCCATGACCAAGGTGATGGTGTACCAGCGACGAAGTCCGAAGACGTCGCCACGCTCGGCCGCGAAGACACCCATCTGGCAGGTGAACGAAGATGCGATAAGCACCAAGGTCACCGGCACGGCCAGATAAAGGTTCAATTCGGTTGGCTCCGGCGGCCAATTTCCGTTCGCCTGAGCTCGTGCCACGAAGTACATGGCAAAGAGCCCTGCGAAGAACATGAGCTCACTTGACAACCACACGATGGTGCCAACGCTGACCATATTCGGCCGGTTCAGCGAGTGCACGCGTTGGGTGATTGCCGATCCTGAAGTCCCTACTGCGCTCGTCACAGACAGAAGTATGACGCTTCGTCGTAAGAGACGACCACTCGGGTCCACCATCGGCGCGTCGCTCGGCTCGAGTTCGCGGGATCGGGCGGCGAACGCGCTGGTGGCGTGGTCGGAATATGCTGGCGCGATGGCAGCTACACACAAGAGTAGACCGTGGTTCCTGAGAATTTTCGGCACGAAGATTCCGACACCGCTCGATGCAGGGCGGTCGGATCTGGTCGTCGTTGCCGAAGGCTTCGACGACGCCGAGGCGAGCTCGACGGCTCTCGAACGTGCCGCCTCCACCGAGCCGGAGTTCAGGGCGGAGTCCGAAGTGGTTCTGCGGCATCATCTCGACCTCCCGGAGGGCTCGGTAGCCGATGCCGAGAGCATCGTCGCCCAGGACGGATATGTGCGAGGCGTGGGTCGGCCCGAGGACGTGACTCCGGTGGTCGAGAATTCGGTTCGCGTCGTCTTCGAGCGTGTCCAGGTGCTTGACGCCCTGCATTGCTCCCAGGAGCGGTCACGAATGGCTGGTCTGGCGCAGCGACTCGGTGGTTCGGTCGCCGGGTGGGACGCGCTCCAGCCCCCGATACTTGCGGAGGCGCCGCCCAAACGCGGTCGCAGAAAGTCCTGAGCGGCCCTATTCGGTTTCCTCGTTACCTCACTGACTAGGCTTCGAGGGTCATCGGCAGCACAAAATGGCAGCGCGAAACGACAGCTCGAAACGACAGCTCGAAATCCAGCCCACTTGAACGACAGGGGACCAAGGCACTATGGCCGGCACCGACGCATCCAACGCCGTGAACGTCGATTCGAGTGCAGTGGTGCGGTCCTGGCCGATGATTCTCGGTTTGCTCACGGACGGCAGTGACTTGTCGGAAGCCGACAGTCGCTGGGCTATGGGCGAGATCATGTCGGACAACGCCACCTCCGCTCAGATCGCTGCTTTCGGGGTCGGTCTGAAGATGAAGGGAGAAACCCCCGCGGAGTTGGAAGGGCTCGCCGCCGCGATGCTCGAACACTCCAGGCGCGTGCCGGTCGATTCCGACGTCGTCGACATCGTCGGCACGGGTGGTGACCGCTCCAACACGGTGAACATCTCGACGATGGCCTCGATCGTGGTTGCCGCGTCCGGTGTGCGAGTTGTCAAGCACGGCAACCGCGCTGCTTCGTCCAAGAGCGGTGGCGCCGACGTGCTCGAGGCGCTCGGCGTTCGCATCAACCTCGGGCCGGAGCAGGTTGCGAGGTGCGTCGAAGAGGTCGGCATCGGCTTTTGTTTCGCGCCGGTCTTCCATCCCGCACTGCGCTTTGCGGCGGTGCCTCGCAAGGAAATCGGCATTCCGACGGCATTCAACGTGCTCGGTCCACTGACCAATCCGGCTCGTCCGCGTGCCGGGCTGATCGGGTGCGCATTTCCGAAACTGATCTCGGTCGTCGCGGGAGTCCTTGCGCAGCGCGGCAATTCGGCGTTGGTGGTACGGGGAGACGACGGACTGGACGAACTGACCACATCGACGACGTCGACGGTTCACATCGTCGGCGGTGGAAGTGTGCGAACTGTCACGCTGGATCCGCGTGACCTCGGAATCGACCGCGTTCCTCTCGAAGAGTTGCGTGGAGGCGACGCCGAAATCAACGCCACCGTCGCCAGAACGCTGCTTTCCGGGCAGAAGGGGCCGGTCCGGGACGCGGTCCTGCTGAACGCGGGAGCAGCCATCGCGGCATTCAACGGTGTCGGCGACGATCTCGAGAGTGCGATCTCTGCCGGGATGACTGCAGCCGCTGCCGCGATCGACAGCGGCGCGGGCGCTGAACTGCTTCACAAGTGGGCGGCGCTCACCGCCGAGCTGGCTGACCAAGCCTGATCGAGGGGCTATTCACCCAGCGAGAAACCGGCCTCGACGTCTGCGCTGGAGAATGACTGGAACGCAATGTGTGTGGCGGTTCGGAGAACGCCGGGCACCTTGTTGATTCCTCCGGTGACCACGTCGGCGATCTGGGCGTGGTCACGCACTTTCACGATGGCGATCAAATCGACGTCACCTGCGCACGAGTAGACCTCGGTCACTCCGGACAGGTCGGCGACGGCCTGCGCGGTTTCCGGGATCCGAGCGGACTCGGCGTGAATCATGACGATGGCGTTGATCATTTCTCTCCTCGATTTCCCTGCGGGTTGTGATGACCCGGTGGTTTCGATCGAGCTTAGGGGTGCCGCCCCGCCGTTACGTCATCGATGTTCGGATTCGGTTCCGGCTCGGGCGAGTCGGCACCAGGCTTCCCACTTGCCGGCGCCGCTCACAGGTTCGACGTATCCGGATGTCGCCGACACGATTCGGACACCGTCCGACGAGAGCCACCTTGCGATCAGTCCCAGTTCTTCGGGTGACGCGCCGCGGAACGGGGCGTCGTCCGGTAGGACGGTTTCGGCCGCCGCGGTGATGGCGTCGACGACGGGCATCGGGTGAGTCCCACGTCTGGCGAGCCCGGCGGACGCGAGACGCCCGGACCGGATCACCGACAGCTCCCAGCCGCCGTCTCCGGTGGGGCGGGCGAGAACGAGTTGTTCGATCGCCGCGATTGCAGCGAGTCGCTGAGTGCGCCGCACTGCGGTGGCGACTGCGACCGTTCGGTCACGCAGACGAGCAGCATTCTCGAACAACGCGTGTGCGGACAGCTCGTCGATCCGGGCCTGCATCTGTTGGAGGGGAGCGTCGTTGGTTCCTCGGAAGAATCCACGCACGGCCTCAGGGGCGGCCGCGTAGTCCTCTGCGTTGATTTCCGGGGTCCAGGAGGCTGGACACGCCCCCAGTTCGCGAGCGGGGCAGTCAGGGCCGTGAACGGCGCCGCGTCCGAGACGCTTGGTACACGTGCGCAGACGACTGAACTCTGCGACGGTGTCGGCGACGTCGACTGCGTCGCCGCGAGAGGTGAACGGGCCGATCGAATCGGCCGTGGGCGTGCGAACCACGGACAGTCTCGGAAACGCCTCGTCGGTGAGGGTGATCCACCAACCTCGCTTGGGAAACTTGGAGCGACGGTTGTACGGCGGCGCATGCGCGCTCAGCAGTCGTAGTTCACGCACCCCGGCCTCGAGAGAGTGCGCGCACTCGACATGGTCCACGCGGGTGGCCAGCGCGACCATTTCCTTCATCCGGCCGCGGGTCTCCGAACCGGTGAAGTAGTTGCGGACGCGGCGTCGAAGGTCGGTAGCAGTTCCTATGTAGAGGGCTTCGTCGGAAGGACCGCGGAAAAGGTAGACACCGGGGCTTCGCGGCAGGTTTGCGGCGAAGGACCGTTTGGCCCGTTGATGCGAGGAAATGTTGGGCAGGTAGTCGACTAGTTCGCTGTAACTGTGGACACCCTGGTTTCCGACCCTGTCGATCAGTCCGTGGAGGACGTCGACGGTCGCACGCGCGTCGTCGAGAGCCCGGTGCGTCGGCTGGGTGGTCACTTGGAAGAGATGGGCGAGTGCGGAGAGCTTCACCGAAGGTGCTTCGTCGCGTGTGAGTACGCGCCGGGCGAGTTTGACGGTGCACAGGACACGGAACGCAGGCCACGGGCGCGCGCTGCGTGACGCCGCTGCTTTGAGGAAACCGATGTCGAACGGCGCGTTGTGTGCCACCAGCACCGCGCCCTCGGCGAACTCGAGAAATGCAGGCAGGACACGTTCGATGGGAGGTGCGCCGATCAGCATGGCTGTGGTGATTCCGGTCAGTTCGACTATGTACGGCGGAATCGACCGGCCGGGGTCGACGAGTGTTGCCATTTCGCCCAGTACCTCGCCGCCGCGGATCTTGACGGCGCCGATCTCGGTGATGGAGTCCTGGTCGGCGCTGCCCCCTGTGGTCTCGAGGTCGACCACGACAAATGTTGTCTCGCTCAGCGGTGTGTCCAGTTCGTCGAAGCTCAGTTGCCGCCCGACGTCGAACTTCTCCCCGTCGGAGAACGGGGGCGGAGACGGAAATTCTCGGGCCGAGGCGGGACTCACACCGCAGACAGTAGAAGTACCCCCCGACACGAATTCGAGAGTGCAGACACGGAATCCGACCCGCACGGACTTCCGTTGCGAAATCGGTCGATGAACGCCCGACAAAAGTAGGAGAGACGAGGATCACACTGGCGGTGGGAACTCGCGAATGTGGACGCGCGCCTACTTGTGAGTAGGGCGAGTCGAGGGGGTCTTCGGTGCGTCTGTCGACGGCTGAAACCGCGTCCGTGACCGGAACAAGTTCTAGTTTCAAGTAATCATCGTTGAACTGCATGGAAGATCGGATTGTCGGGTTTGGTGAGCCTTGGCAGTGGGTAGCGGGTGCGGGTTTGACGGCCTGGAGTGGGTCGCCGAACCGACCTGTTGTTATCTCCCCGTGACCCGCCGGGCGTATCGCGGGCGCGGCACCACGATTTCCGGCGAATCGGGCGCGATTGTCACGAAGCGGTCGACATCGTCGCGATCATTTCGTAACCTTCCTGAGACCTAACGAAGTCTTGCCGGACCAAACAGGACCGGCATCGTCAGGAACCGCCTAATCGGGATCTCCGCGAGGAACCCGAACCGGGAACCCAAGTTTCCACTGGGGTGAATCCCGCCTGGGGTGCAGCACGCAGGATCGCTGCAGACCACGCGGGTAGGGCTGATCTTCCCAGCCCGAACCCGTCAGCTAACTCGGTCGGCGGATGAATGGAAGAAATGGAGCACCCCTTAAGTGGCGTCACAGAGTTTCAAGCGTTCAGCGCAGTTGGCAGTAGCCGGCGCGCTCGCAGTCGGAGCATTCGCTGCAACCGCTGCACCTGCCTCGGCAGACCCCATCACCATCCCCGGCGTCGGCACGTTCGAGGTTCCGGGCGTTTCTATTCCTCAGTTGCCGGTCATTCCGGGCATCACCGACATCGCACCGGCTGCACCGGCCGCTCCCATCTCCAGTGTTGGTGAGCAGGCAGTTCGCGCCGCAGAGAGCAAGCTGGGCTCCCCGTACGTGTACGGCGCAGCCGGCCCGGACGCATTCGACTGCTCCGGTCTCGTTCAGTGGGCATACAAGCAGGCCGGTCTCAACCTGCCTCGCACGAGCTACGACCAGGCTGCAGCCGGCGTTGCCGTCGCACAGTCCGATCTTCAGGTCGGCGACGTGATCTCCTTCTACGGCGGATCGCATTCGGGCATCTACGCCGGTAACGGCAATGTCATCCACGCGTCGACCGCTGGTCAGCCCGTGAAGCTCGCTCCGGTGTCCTCGATGCCGTACGACGGCGCTCGCCGTTACTGATTTCTGAACACGCTCGACGGCTGTCTCCGGTAGGCAGTCGGAACGATCCGCCGCTGTGATGCGGCGGAGCTCGGGGGAGCTCCGGATCTTCGAATGTGGGCCTCGAATCTTCGATTCGGGGCCCACATTTTCGTTTCGCGACAATTCGCCCGGTACTTCACCCCGACACGCCTACCGGCGAGTAGACACAAACGTATGCCGTTCCGTAACCTTATCGAGACATTGCGCGGCCGAGACAGGTACTGTGGATAGTTGACAGCCAGCTAACAGATCGTCGACCGGTCCCGGTCGGCGTCGCTTCACCGAGACGGAGAGTTGCATTCCGTGGTTTCATCGAAAAACAACAGTCGAGTACGGGCCGCATTGACAGTGGGAGTGCTGGCGTTCGGACTCGTTGCAGGGCCTTCGATGCAGGCCGGTGCCGACCCCGTCATCACCAACCCCACCGAGGCGCTCGACAAGCTCGGTGAACTCTCCCGGGTTTCCGAGCAGACCAACGAAGCGCTGCACAACGCGCAGATCGACCTCGACGCGAAGCTGGCAGTCGCGAATGATGCGGACGTGCGATCGGCAGCCGATCAGGGTCTTCTCGACGCGGCTTCGGCGCGCGTCGCCGAGTTCGCTCCGGCGGTAAACCGTATTGCCACAGCGAATTACCAGGGTGCGCGAACCAATCGCCTCTTTGCGTTGATGGTGAGCGACTCGCCGCAGCAGTTGCTCGACCAGATGTCTGCGCTCGACGTGATTTCCAACGACGCGGCAGTACAGGTCTCTCAGTTCAACCAAGCCACTGCCGATGCGCGTGCCGCCTCGGAAGCGTCGAAGCGATCGGCCGAAGAAGCGCGAACCGCCGCCGATCAAGCCCGCGCGCTCAGTGACGATTTGCAGCGCAAGCAGAGTGAACTGCAGACGCAGATCGCCGACGTGACCAAAGCCTTCCAGAATCTCACCGACGACGAACGTAACCAACTGAGCGGTACGCCTTTCCCGCCGGACGTCGATCTCAGCAAAATTCTGGCTAACTTGACCCCTGGCTCGGGTGCTGCTGCTCTGCAGGCAGGCCTCACGCGGATCGGTGACCCGTACGTCTGGGGCGCGACCGGCCCGAACGAGTTCGACTGCTCAGGTCTGGTGGTGTGGGCCTACAAGCAGATCGGAAAGACTCTGCCGCGATCGAGCCAAGCGCAGGCGCAGGGCGGTGTACCGGTGTCGAGGGACCAACTACAGCCCGGCGACGTCGTGACGTTCTACAGCGACAACTCGCATGTCGGCATCTACGCCGGCGACGGAAACATTCTGCATGCGTCGACGTTCGGCGTACCGGTGAAGGTCCAGTCGATGGCAGGCATGGAGTTCTCCACTGCGCGTCGTTACTGACGGCTTGCTGCGCCTGAGTGGCGTGTGGCCAGCCGCCGTGAAGCGTCGAGTCGAGTTCTCCTACACTCGGCACCGTGCCGACTGAACCGATGACGACGCCCGACGTCGGCGCAGATCGACCACGCCGTTGGGAGTATCCGGCCCTCGTGGCGCTCGGTGTAGCCGTGGTGCTCGTTCTGGGCCTGACGATCTTCCTGACGAACAGGTCCGATTCCGACGAAAACGCCGCCGCCGAACAGGACGCGGAACGCAGCGCTCAAGTCCAGAGCTTTCTCGATGCATGGGCCGCGGCTCAGATGTCCGACGATCCGTCGGGGCTGGCGAAGTTCGTCGACAGTTCCGCCGCACCCGGTGTGCTCGAGGCGGAAGTTCGACGAGCCACTGCAGCGGGAGCGCTCGAATTCTCCGACTGGGGATACGAGATTCCCAGCGGCGGCCTGACTCCGGCGCCGCGAACCGGTGCGCCGGGCGGAGACGTCGAAGTATGGAATGCGCAAGTTCTGTTGCGGTACGCCCTCGACGGCGTCGACGCATTGCCCACGCGCAAGGCAGTGTCCATGACACTCGCGAAACGCGGCGATCAGTGGTCGGTTCTTGCGGACGGGTCGATCGTCGGACTGGACGGCGCCCGAACGGCGGGCGAATCCTGGAACGGCCCCTGGGACTTCGGCCCGCTTGCCGTCGCCGAGAATTCTGCGGGTAACGCGCTGGTGATCGGCCACCCGGGTCAGCAGGCGTTCGTCGACGCTTTGGCTGCCGATGTGGACTCAGCCATCGAGAACACGACGCAGTTGTGGGGGCCGTGGTGGTCCGAGCGCGCGGTGCTCATGGTGGCGGGGTCCGCTGAGGAATTCACCGCACTGGTCGGCTCCCATCACGACGGCGCTTCGATTGCCGCAGTGTCGGTCGCGGATGCGACGGCGGACGGGTCTTCCGACGTGAGCGGCCAGCGGGTGGTCTTCTCGCCTGCCGCGGCTTCGAGGTTGACCGACATCACCAGGCGAACGGTGTTGCGCCACGAACTGATGCACATAGCCGCCCGATCGAAAACCCGTGACGGGTCGCCGATGTGGGTATTGGAAGGGTTTGCCGAATACGCGGGAAACCGTGGATCCTCGCGGGCCTGGGGTGAGATCGCGCCGACTCTGGCGGCAGCGGTACGCTCCGGCGATACTCCGACCGAGTTTCCGGACGACACGCAGTTCAGCGGTGTACCGGTCGTGAGTTCACTGGCGTACGAATCGGCGTGGTCGATCAACGCGTATATCGCCGATCGATTCGGAGAAGCAAAGCTGACCGACCTCTTTCGCGCTCTCGCCTCCGGAAAGATGACTGCCGAAGACCTCGATTCGCGGATCCGAGCGGTCGTTGGCGTCGGAACCGAGGAACTGCGAGCCGGATGGGTCGACTGGACCAACAGCCATCTGGGCTGAGCGGTTCGCGGCTGGGTCGATTGCAGCGGCGAGGTGCCCTTCGCACGTTTGAAGCACCGAGTGCCCTACGGTGGACGGATGCGCCGGACCCTCTTGGTGACCAACGATTTTCCTCCTCGCCCCGGAGGTATCCAGTCCTATCTCCACACGTTCGCCGGGCATCTGCCGCCGGACAAGTTGGTGGTGTACGCACCGCGGTGGCGGGGCGACTCGCACAAGAAGTTCGATGCGGCACAGCCTTTCGAGGTCGTTCGGCACCCGACGACGCTGATGCTGCCGTCGCCTTTTGTCGCTCGTCGAGCCGCGAAGTTGGTCAAGAAGCACGACTGCGAGTCGGTCTGGTTCGGTGCGGCAGCGCCGTTGGCGTTGTTGGCGCCGGTTGTTCGACGTGCCGGAGCGAGCCGAGTGATCGCGAGTACTCACGGCCACGAGGTCGGATGGTCGATGATTCCCGGTGCGCGGCAGTCGTTGCGTGTGATCGGTGACCACACCGATGCGGTGACGTTCGTCAGCAAATACACCCGTGGGCGGTTCTCGGCGGCCTTCGGCCCGCAAGCGGCGCTCGAGCACCTTCCTTCCGGAGTGGACACGTCAGTGTTCCACCCGGACTCGGTCGCCCGCGCGGAACTGCGTAAGCGATACGGGCTGGGCGAGCGGCCCACGATCCTGTGCCTGTCGCGGCTCGTGCCACGCAAGGGGCAGGACATGCTCATCAAGGCGCTGCCGACCGTACGCAAGAGCATTGACGGGGCGGTACTGGTGATTGTCGGAGGTGGGCCGTACGAGGACCATCTCCGCCAATTGGCGCGTAAGACCGGGATGGACGATCACGTCGTCTTCACGGGCACGGTGCCCGCCGCAGAGTTGGCGGCGCACCACACGATCGCCGACGTGTTCGCCATGCCGTGCCGTACCCGAGGCGCCGGATTGGACGTCGAAGGACTGGGAATCGTCTACCTCGAGGCCTCGGCTACCGGTGTGCCGGTCATCGCCGGGCGCAGTGGTGGCGCTCCGGAAACGGTGCAGCAGAACAAGACCGGGCTCGTGGTCGACGGCACCTCTGTTCGCGACGTCGCCGAATCCGTGATCGAGGTGCTGTCCGATCGTGATCGCGCGGCCGCGATGGGAGCAGCCGGCCGGGCATGGGTTGCCGAAGACTGGAAGTGGGACACGCTCGCTTCCAAACTGCGTAATCTCCTCGGCTGAGCAAACGGGACTCGAACGCGAACGGCCCGCACCGAATTCGGTGCGGGCCGTTCATGTCGGCACGTTCGTGTCGGCAGAGGACTGATCGGCGAAAGACTACTTGGCGTAGATCTTTTCGATGTCGGCGGCAAAGCTCTCGTGCACGACGTTGCGCTTGAGCTTCATCGTGGGCGTGAGTTCGCCTGTGTCCTCGGAGAAGTCGACCGGAAGAATGCGGAACTTCTTGATCGCCTCGGCGTGTGAGACGAGCTTGTTGGCCTCGTCGATGGCGTCCTGGATTTCGCCGACCAGTTCGCCGTCCGAAACCAGGTCGGCCGCTGTGGTTCCTGCGGCCTTGTTGTTGCGCTCGTTCCAGGCGGGAAGAGCTTCGGCGTCGATGGTGATGAGGGCGCCGATGAAAGGCTTCTGGTCGCCGACCACGATGGCCTGGCTGATCAGCGGGTGCGCGCGAAGGGAATCCTCGAGCTGAGCGGGGGAGACGTTCTTGCCGCCTGCCGTGACGATGATTTCCTTCTTGCGGCCGGTGATGGTGATGTAGCCGTCCTTGTCGACGGTGCCGAGGTCGCCGGTGTGGAACCAGCCGTTCTCGATCGACTCGGCGGTCGCCTTCTCGTTGCGCCAGTAGCCGGTGAAGACCACCGGTCCCGAGAGGAGGATTTCGCCGTCTTCTGCGATACGAACGGAGTTGCCGGCCAACGGCTTTCCGACAGAGCCGACCTTCTGTGCGCCGATGGTGTTGACGGCGAACGCTGCGGTGGTCTCGGTCAGTCCGTAGCCCTCGTAGATCGTGACACCGATACCGCGGAAGAAGTGGCCGAGTCGAGCGCCCAGAGGTGCACCACCGGAAATGGCCAGCTGGCACTGCCCGCCGAGCGCTGCGCGCAGCTTCGAGTACACGAGCTTGTCGAAGAGAGCGTGCTTGGCCTTGAGAACGATGCCGGCGCCGCCCTTGTCCTGCGCCTCGCTCCACGCGACGGCGGTGTCTGCGGCCGCGTCGAAGATCTTTCCCTTGCCGTCGCCGTGCGCCTTGGCGCGTGCGCTGTTGTAGACCTTCTCGAACACGCGCGGCACCGAGAGGATGAAGTCGGGCTTGAACTCGCCGAACGTCGGAACGAGGTTCGGGATGTCACTCGTGTGCCCCAGCGCTGCACCGGCGTCGAACGACGCGATGCTGACTGCGCGAGCGAGAACGTGCGCGAGCGGCAAGAACATCAGCGTGCGGACGCCAGGAGTCTTGAGCAGCGTGCCGAGGTTGGAGTCGAGGATGCCCTTCGACTCGGCAATCAGGTTGGAGTGCGTCAGCTGGCAGCCCTTGGGTCGGCCTGTGGTGCCCGACGTGTAGATCAGGGTCGCGGGATCGGATGCCTTCAGTGCCGCGACGCGGGCGTGGACGTCCTCGTCGGAGATGTCGGCGCCCAGTGCGGTCAATTCCTCGACGGCACCCTTACCGCCCGCCGCGGCATCGATCTGGTAGACCGTGCGCAGCGCGGGTGCGGCTGCAGCGACGTCCTTCACGGTCGCGGCGTGAGTGTCGTTCTCGACGATGAGGTCGATTGCTTCGGAGTCCTCGAGAATCCAACGAACCTGCTCGGCTGCGGAGGTTTCGTAGATCGGAACCGTCACGCCACCGGCTGCCCAGATGGCGTAGTCGACGAGCGGCCATTCGAAACGCGTCGCCGACATGAGGCCGACGCGGTCGCCCTGCTTGACGCCGATCGCGATGAGGCCCTTGGCGACGGCAGTCACCTGAGCGGCGAAATCGCCTGCAGTGACATCGACCCATGCATTTCCGACTTTGCGCTTGTAGACAACCGCCGCCGGCTTCGTCTTCGCGAAGGCGAAGACCGAGTCGACCGCGGAGGCATCCTCGGGAATGGTGAACGTCTGGGGTGCGCTGAACTCAGGCACGAAATACCTCCGACACTGCGAAATACTGACGAGTAGGGTTTTCGTCTCCTACTGTAGTCGCATGTCCGACGCAGTTGTGGCCAGGCTTACAGTCTGTCCGGTATGTAGTGTTGCGACACCCCTCGACGCTTCGCGGACGCGATATGTGAAGCTACTTCGGTGAGCAGCATTCAGGTCGCAGACCAGACTTTCATCGCCGCCCCGCCCGAGCGGGTCGCCGAACTGTTGTCCTCGCGCGCGCAGTGGCGTCGCTGGTTCAGTGATCTCGAGCTCGAAGTCCGGGAAGATCGCGGTCCCGCAGGATTCCGTTGGGGAGTGTCCGGTCAGCTGGTCGGCACCATGGAGGTGTGGCTCGAACCGGCCATGGACGGGACGATCGCGCACTACTTCCTGCACTGTGAGCCGGTCGGCGTATCGCCGTCCGATCTGGCGACCCTCGACCTCGCCGGGATGAACCGCAAGCGTCGGGTCGATGGCAAGGTCATGTCGTTCCAGCTCAAACGCGAACTCGAAGCGGGACGTGCCGCCGGAGTAGCACCGGACTGATAATCGAAGCACTGCACGTTGTGCAGGTTCTGGACTTTTGACGAAGGAAGGTAGCGCAGTCGTATGGCCGAGAAGACCAAGGGGTTGATCAGCATCGACGCTCCTGCCGACGCCGTGATGGACGTCATCGCCGATTTCGAGCGGTACCCCGAGTGGGTGGCCGCGGCGAAGTCCGTCGAGGTGACGGCGCCGGGACAGGGCGGCCGCGCGGACCGAGTACGTTTCGTCCTCGACGCGGGGATGGTGAAGGACACCTACGAACTGCAGTATTCGTGGGCACCGGACGGTATGGCGGTGAGTTGGGAGCTGATCTCGGGCGAGATTCAGAAGTCCCAATTCGGTTCGTACACACTCGAGCCCGGCCCGAACGGCACCACGTCGGTCACCTATGAGTTGACGGTCGACCTGACGATTCCGATGATCGGACTGTTCAAGCGCAAGGCCGAGAAGATCATCACCGACACAGCTCTGAAGGAACTGAAGAAGCGAGTCGAGGGCTGAGTGCCGGAGCAACGATCGCGCGTCCAACTGTTCGTCGGTAAAGGCGGAGTAGGCACGACGACGCTTGCCGCAGCGACTGCTGTGTCGGCTGCGACCGATGGGGCGAGAGTGCTGCTCGTGTCGATCGATCAGGCAGGTTCTCTTGCAGACGTCCTGGGCGTGCCGAATCCGCGAACGACCACATCTCTCACCGAGCGTCTCGACGTCCGGCAACTCGACACGTCAGCGCTCCTCGAGGACAAGTTCCGAGGATTGTCGGGGTTGATCGACGCTGCAGGAACTTTCGGAGCGGGAGATCACGAACACGGTTCGTCGTTCGAGGGCTTGGAACCGGAAGAGTTGACGGGATCCCTGGGCATCCAAGACATGCTCGGGCTCGCCGAGATCGTCGACCTCTCGGACAGCGGCGACTACGACGTCGTGATCGTGGACTGTCCGGCCGCAGCCGAAGCGCTGCGGATACTCGGCTCGCCGTCGATGGTGTCGGAGTATCTCGAGCGATTGTGGCCGCGGCACAGGCGGATGGTCGCTGTGACAGGTACGGACATGCGGCTGCTCCTGCTCGTGTCCGTCGTCGAACGCGTGCTCGCGTCGGTGGATCGGATCGCGGTTCACCTCTCGGATCGGGAGAACACCGGCGTGCGTGTGGTGACGTCGGCCGACGGCGTGTCGGTCGCGGCGACTCGTCGGACGTTGTCCGGGCTGGCTCTGGCCGGGTTGCGAGTTGACGGGATTGTGGTCAACAACCTTGTCCCGCAGTTCAACTCGTCGGCCGGGAAGGGTGTCGACGATTCACCGGCGGCGCAGTGGCTCGCGTCGATCCGGGCGGCTCAGGCACTCGTCGTGGACGAACTGCGTGGATCAACCGATGGAATGTCCGTCACAACGGTCGAACGCGCTTGCGCCGAACCGGTAGGGTTGGCCGCTCTGGGCGAGATCGCGGCCACGTTCGAGGGTGGAACGGGCACGGATTCGGGCACCGTCGGTACCGCGGACAACATCGTGGTGTCGTTGGAGTCCGGGACCGGAGTCGATTCGGTGTACGTGATGCGGATGTACCTTCCGCTCGTGGATCCGTCGTCGTTGTCGTTGGGCCGGGTGGAGGACGATGTGCTGGTGGGAGCAGACGGCGTACGACGCAGAGTTCGTTTGGCGTCGGTGCTGCGTCGTTGTGTCGTGAACGGGGCGGAGTTGGACGGCAGTTACCTGATCATCCGGTTCAGCCCGGATCCCGCGGTGTGGCCGGTATGAGCGAAGAGCACGAGCGCCTCGTCGCGGAGTTTCGCGCGCTGGCGGAAACCGTTCTGACGCGCCTGGAACCGGTGCTGCAGAAGGCCGCAGCAGCGACGGCAGACGTTGCGAGTGACTCGGCGTCCACGGACACGCAGCCGGTGTTCACCGGCTGCAGCTGGTGCCCGGTGTGCGCCCTCGCCGCACTGGTTCGCGGTGAGCACCACGAACTGTTGGCATTCCTCGCGGGTCAAGCAGCAGCATTCCTTGCGTTGCTTCGTGAGATTCTCGACGAGTTTCTCGGGGGGCCGTCAGGTCCCGATCGTGGACCGGACGGCGGTCCGACGACGCCAGGTGCGGAGCGAACTCGCACGGCGGCATTTGTCCCGATCAACGTGACGGTCAAGGACTGACTCAGTACCCCGGGTAGAGCGAACGGCCCGAGATGAGCACAATCGACACAATGGTCACCGACGCACGAGGCACCGATTCAGGGTGCGCACTCCAGCGGACGCCGCTCGCGCGGGAATCGTCGCGATGAGCGCGCGCCGCTTGAAAGCGGTCTCCGACTCCACCATGGACGACATCTTGACGGTCGGCATCGACGTCGGCGGGACGAGTATCAGGGCCTCCGTCGTGGACGTCGACGGACAAGTGCTCGAGATGATTCAAGCCCCGACCCCGCAGTCGGCCAGGGCACTCGAAGACGGTCTCGATCGCGTCGTGCGCGAATTGGTCACCAGGCACGAGGTATCGGCCGTGGGGTTGGCGGTCGCCGGCTTCATCACCTCCGATCGAAGCTCGGTTCGGTTCGCTCCGCACTTGCCGTGGGTGGACGCGCCGGTCGGAAGTGACTTGAGCAAGCGGCTCGGCTTGCCGGTCGTTCTCGAACACGACGCCAATGCAGCGGCGTTCGCGGAGCACCGATTCGGCGCGGCCGCAGGTGGCCGCAATGTCGTGATGGTGGCAATCGGGACCGGAATCGGTGGAGCGCTGCTGATCAACGGTGAGCTGTACCGGGGGAGTCACGGCGTCGCCCCCGAACTGGGCCACATCCAGGTCGTTCCGGGCGGGCGTCAGTGCGCGTGTGGCAAACGTGGGTGTTGGGAGCGCTATTGCAGCGGAACGGCGCTCGTCGACACGGCAATCGAACTGCTTGCCGCCGACCCGGCCGCGTCGACGGTCCTGGCGCGCGAGGTAGCGGTGGATCCTGGTTCGCTCACCGGTCGCCGGATCGCCAACGCCGCGCAGGACGGTGACCCACTCGCGCTGGCAACGATCGCCGAGTTCACCCGTTGGCTGGCCGTGGGTCTGGCCATGGTCGGTGACGTCTACGATCCCGATCTGGTCGTGATCGCCGGCGGCGTCGCGAGTTCTGCCCCACTGTTTCTCGACGACGCCCGCGAGCAATACGCGACATTGTTGACCGGGGCGAAGCACCGCCCACTGGCCCGCATCCGTTCCGCTCAGCTGGGCGAAGCTGCGGGCATGGTCGGCGCCGCCGCATTGGCCCGATCGGTAGTGCCTCAGGATCTCGGTGGGGTCGACGGCGCTGGAACCACGTCTGCCGGACTGTGATCGGGTCGATCCTGCAGGGGCGTGTGTAGCGGGGGTTACCGGTCGGCAGTAAGGTCGTACTCAGCGAAATTCAGCTGTGAATGGGAGGGACGCCGTGTGGTATTGGCTCTTCAAGTATGTGTTGCTGGGGCCGATTCTCTGGCTGCTCGGGCGTCCGACGGTCAAGGGTCACGAGAACATTCCGACTGACGGGGCGGCCATTCTGGCCAGCAATCACCAGGCGGTTCTGGACTCGTTCTACCTTCCGCTTCGCGTCAACCGCCGCATCACGTTCCTTGCCAAGAGTGAGTACTTCACCGGTTCCGGTCTGAAGGGCGCTTTCCAGAAGTGGTTCTTCACCGCGGTCGGTCAGGTCCCTATCGACCGAACCGGTGCAGACGCGGCGCAGGATGCACTCAACGCCGGTCTCAAGGTCCTCGGTTCGGGCAGCCTGCTGGGTATCTACCCCGAGGGGACGCGCTCGCCTGACGGTCGCCTCTACAAGGGCAAGACCGGAATGGCGCGCCTCGCACTTGAATCGGGCGTCAAGGTGATCCCGGTAGCGATGGTCGGCACCGACAAGATGAATCCGATCGGCTCACGGATGTGGCGTCCCGCCAAGGTCACCGTGATCGTCGGCGAACCCATCGATTTCTCCCGCTTCGAAGGCATGGGCGGAAACCGCTTCGTCGAGCGCGCTGTGACCGACGAGGTGATGTACAAGTTGATGAAACTCTCCGGCCAGGAGTACGTGGACATCTACGCGGCAAGCCTCAAGAACCAGGCGCCCACGAAACCCGAAGCTGCCGTCGACGTTCCGGCGGAAGGCGGCGAGTCGGTTGTCGATCTCGTGGCCTCGGCCGAGTCGAAGGAATCCGCGAAGTCCGACAAGGATTCGCTCCCGGACGCACAAGCCAGCTAGAGATTTCCCACACCGGCCGCACGCGCATTGGCTCCAGAGCCTGCGCGTGCGGCATAGTTTTCGGACGTGCGCTACTTCTACGACTGTGAATTCATCGAAGACGGTCGAACCATCGATCTCGTGTCCATCGGCGTTGTCTGTGAGGACGGCCGAGAGTACTACGCGGTTTCGACGGAGTTCGATCCCGCCCGTGCCGGTAGTTGGGTGCGCAAGAACGTGCTGCCGAAGTTGCCGCAGCCTTCGTCGCCGCTGTGGAAATCACGCGAGAAGATCCGCGACGATCTTCTGAAATTCTTCGTTCCGCGGCCGATGGTGGTTCCGGAGCTCTGGGCGTGGGTCGCCGCCTACGACCACGTCGCGCTGTGCCAGTTGTGGGGCGACATGACGGAACTACCGCAGTCGATGCCGCGGTACACCCGCGAACTCCGACAGTTCTGGGAAGACAACGGCAGTCCTGCCCTCCCGTCGGCGCCCGCCGACGCACACGACGCACTTGCCGACGCCAGGCACAACCTCGTGAAGTTCGACGCCATTTCGGCTGCACGGTCACTTCGCTGACCCAGGTTTCGGTGCGTGGGAAGTGTTCCGATTGGGCTGCGATCGAGAGCCTGTGTGACGCGCCGACGAGCGAGCGAATATCCTGTAGAGGTGAACTGGACTGTCGACGTGCCGATCGACCGCTTGCCCGAACTCCCGCCGCTGCCTGCCGGACTGCGTAAGCAGCTCGACGAGGCGCTCGCGAAGCCCGCTGCTCAGCAGCCCTCGTGGCCCGCTGACCAGGCGGCCGCCATGCGGACTGTGCTCGAGAGCGTGCCTCCCATCACGGTGGCCAGCGAAGTCGAGGCGCTGCAAGAGCGTCTCGCGCAGGTCGCGCGTGGTGAGGCATTTCTGCTCCAGGGCGGTGACTGCGCCGAGACCTTCGCGGACAACACCGAGCCGCACATCAAGGGAAACATCCGCACGTTGCTGCAGATGGCCGTCGTGCTCACCTACGGTTCCTCGATGCCGGTCGTCAAGGTCGCTCGCATCGCCGGCCAGTACGCCAAACCGCGCTCGGCCGACATCGACTCGTTGGGTCTGAAGTCCTACCGCGGCGACATGATCAACTCGCTCGTCGCCGACGAGGCAGTCCGCGCCCACGATCCTTCGCGACTGGTGCGTGCATACGCCAACGCCAGCGCCGCGATGAACCTGGTTCGCGCACTCACCGGCGCCGGCATGGCCGACCTGCACAAGGTGCACGATTGGAACCGCGAATTCGTCGCAGCGTCTCCCGCGGGCGCACGCTACGAGCAACTGGCAGCCGAGATCGACCGCGGCCTGCAGTTCATGAACGCGTGTGGCGTCACCGATCCGAGCCTGCACCAGGCACAGATCTTTGCCAGCCACGAGGCTCTGGTTCTCGACTACGAGCGCGCGATGCTGCGTCTCGACAACGACAGCGATCACCCCAAGCTCTACGACCTGTCGGCTCACTTCCTCTGGATCGGTGACCGCACTCGTCAGCTCGACGGCGCGCACATCGCCTTCGCCGAGTTGGTGTCCAACCCGATCGGCCTCAAGATCGGCCCGAGCACGACGCCGGAAATGGCGGTGGAATACGTCGAGCGTCTCGACCCCACCAACAAGCCAGGTCGTCTGACTCTGATCTCGCGCATGGGCAACGGCAAGGTCCGCGACCTGCTGCCGGCGATCATCGAGAAGGTCCAAGCCACCGGTCACCAGGTCATCTGGCAGTGCGATCCGATGCACGGCAACACCCACGAAGCCTCCACCGGGTACAAGACGCGCCACTTCGACCGCATCGTCGACGAGGTCCAGGGATTCTTCGAGGTCCACAACGGTCTCGGCACGCATCCGGGTGGCATCCACGTCGAGCTGACCGGTGAGAACGTCACCGAGTGCCTCGGCGGCGCGCAGGACATCTCCGACCTCGATCTCGGCGGTCGCTACGAGACGGCGTGCGACCCCCGATTGAACACCCAACAGTCGTTGGAGCTCGCGTTCCTCGTGGCCGAGATGCTGCGAGGCTGAAACCTTGCTTCGCCGAAGCTGATTCGCGCCGGCATAGATTTTCGGCAACCGCCCTCACCCGCTCGCGCAGGTGGGGGCGTTCGCTATTGCGTGAATCGTGTGACGAATCGGCGCTGCCAGGGCATTTCGACGGCGCGAGGTGAGTAACGTGCGCGAACGTACGCGGTGGCGTCCTTACTGGGCACTCCGTCCATGACGGCAAGAGCGGCCAACGCTGTTCCGGTGCGGCCGTATCCACCACCACAAGCGATCTCGACTCTTTCGGTTTCCGAGCGCACCCACACTTCGTGCAAGGCCCTGCGCAGCGCATCGGGATCGCTCGGCAACCAGAAATCTCGCCAGCGGACCCACTCCGACTCCCATTCGGTGTCGGGAGGTTCTTTGCCGGTCAGATAGACGCCGAAGGTGGGGAGAGGTCCGGAAGGAAGTGGATTGCGGAGTCCTCGACCCCGAATCGATCTCCCCGACGGCAAGTCGAGTATCCCAATGCTCTCGGGTTCCCACGTGGCCATGAATTCAGATTAGGCCGAAGCGGACTGTCAGGGAATTGCGACGACGCTGATGTCGGTGCCCTTGGCAACGAGGTCGTTCTTGACGCTCTGGCTGATGATGACCGAGCTGTCGTTCTGGGTGAGCTGACGCACGGTGATCTCGAGGCCGAGGCGGCCGAGTTCTTCGCGTGCTGAGGAGACGGAGCGGCCGATCAGCGAGGGAACCTTGACGGAATCGGAGATGAGGAGAACCACGGAGGTGCCGGCGTTGACGGAGGACCCGACTGCGGGATCGGTGCCGATCACGCTACCGCCCTCGACGGCGTCGTCGAACGTTGTTCTGGTGGTGCTGACTGAGATGCCTACCTTGTCGAGGGCGGCGCGCGCAGCGTTCTCGGACATGCCCTTCACATCGGGAATGTCTACGGGCGGTGACCCTTTGGACGTGATGACCTTGACCGAGGAGCCCACGGCAACTTCGGTTCCCGGTGCCGGGTCGAGCGCGGCCACGCCGCCGATCGGGATCTTGGAGCTGAATGTGTCCCCGCCGTCGACCGCGACGAGAGTGCGGTCGGCGAGTTGTGCGCCCAGGGCCGAGACGTCGCCGCCGGCCGGAATGGGCGGGACAGTCGGACGCCCGAGCGAAGTCAGTAACGCCACGGTCGAGCCTTTGGTAACCCTCGAGCCGGAGGCCGGGTCTGTCCCGATCACCGTGTCGATGGGTTGGGCGTCGGAGTACTGACCCTGGACGTCGGGGGAGAGCCCGGCGTCCTGCAGAGCGGTGACCGCAGTGTCCTTGGTCAGCCCGTCGATCGAGGGAACGGCTGTATAGCGGCCAGATCCCATCCACCATCCGCCGAAGCCCAACGCGAGCGCGAGGACCGCGATGACGAGCAGCCAGATCAGGGTGGCTCGTCGCGATTTACGACGTGCCTCGACAAAATGAGCATGCGGATCGTCGTGCCCCGGGTGGTCGTCGCCGAAATCGGAACCGTCGTCGAAATCCGAGTCACCGTCGACCGTCGCCGGACGAGCAGTTTGTGCGGTGACCGCGCGAGTGTGCTGGATACCGCCAGGGGGAGGAGAGCCCGTGCCGAGCGCCGTGGTGGCTGCCACAGCCGGGGCCACGTCGGACGCCAATACCGTCGTGGCAGCAGGGTTCGGGCGCGCAGCAGAGTTCGGGTGTACCTCCGTGGGAGGCGCGGGCGCCGGTTGTGGCCGGGCCGGGGCAACTTGCGCGCTCTGGTGCTGGGCGCTTCGACGCGGAGCGGGAACGCGGTATGACGGAAGTTCCAGTTGCTCGCTCACACTGCGAAGTGCAGCTGCCATCTCACCGGCGTCGGCGAAACGATGTGCGGGCTCGCGGTGAGTGGCTTCGGCAACCAGACGATCGAACTGCGCCGGTACACCGGGGATACGTGAACCTGGGCGCGGGACATCGTCGTGGATGCGTTGGTAGGCGATGGAGAGTGACGTATCGCCGGTGAACGGTGTTGTACCGGTGAGAAGTTCGAACATCAACACACCGGTCGAGTAGACGTCGCTTCGAGTGTCGGCAATTCCTGACGTCACCTGTTCCGGCGACAGATAGGCCGCGGTGCCGAGGATCACGCTGTTGGAGGTGGTGGTTGCTGCCGCAGCTGCACGCACCAATCCGAAGTCGGCGATCTTCACTTCGCCGGTGTCCGAGATCAAGATGTTCTCGGGTTTGACGTCACGGTGAACCAGTCCCGCTCGATGCGCCACCGCCAACGCGTCCAGGACAGGTGCCACGACTGCAGCGACTGCGTGTGGCGGCATCGGTCCGCGCTCACGAAGGAGTTCACGCAAGGTTCCACCGTCGACGAGTTCCATCACGAGGAACACGTGATTGCGATCGCTGCCTTGGTCGTAGACGGCCACAAGGGCCGGATGCTTGAGTCGGGCCACGGCCCGGGCCTCGAACTCGAAACGAGTCAGGAACGCTGGATCGCCGGCGAATTGCGGGTCCATCACCTTGATCGCGACAGGTCGATCCAACCGTGTATCGAGGCCTCGATACACGGTCGACATACCGCCGCGCGCGATCGGTGCGTCCACTCGATAGCGGCGCTCGAGCATTTCGCCGATCAACCCTCGACCTCCGTAATGACTATTCCTCCGTGCTTGCGATCTGCGTGCTTGCGGTCTAGGTGGTAGCTGTCGGCATGTGGGTGGTTGTTTACCGCGTACTGGCTCCCGCAGTGAGGGCGCCCATTTACATCCACCGCGAAATCCCGGTTACTGATACGCCGCATCCCGTCCATCGTAGCCAGCGATACCGACGCGGAAGTCTCGAGAACGTCACAGAGCGCTGTGACCTGAGCGGAGCGGCAGTTTCGAGCACTGCACCGGGCGGTACACAGCGGGCTCGCCGGACCGGATAAACTTCTCGCGGTGAGCGCGATTCCTTATTGTGATGATGTTCTGGATTCTTCGGTTTCCCTGTTCCAGCTGGTGGATGTGGCGAAGAACGTCGGGTTGCCGGTGAGCAAGGTTCACCAGTTGCTTCGCGATCACAAGATCATCGCAGTCAAGCGGCATGGCGTTCTCGGTGTCCCCGAAGTGTTCTTCGGCGAGGACGGCCAGATCGTCAAGTGGCTGCCCGGTCTGCTGGCGGTGCTGCACGACGGCGGCTACACCGATGTCGAAATCCTCCGCTGGTTGTTCCTGGCCGACGATTCCCTGCCGGGGCGCCCGGTGGACGCACTGCATGGTGATCTCGCGCGTGAGGTCATCCGCCGCGCACAGGCCATGGCTTTCTGAGCTGCCGGCCTTCTGACAACTCACCGCATGCGGTTTTTCGCCGCGTAGGTTGCCGACCGGACCAGACCCGGCGCAGCGACTCGAAGTCGCGTGCGTCCTGGAACGGACACACGTCGATGCAGTATCCGGAAGTCGGCGCGCTCGACCTGGTCGAGAATTGCTCCGTACAACACGAAAGCCGTGCGGATCGACGGCTGGACCCGCCGATCGAGCATCGGGATGCCAGATTCGGCAGACCGATACCGCCCCCGCGTCACGGCAATGAAGTGTGCCAGCGCGCGCTTGACCCGAACGTCCACCGTTCCGGTTCTGCGCCCGTGCTCGAGCATCTCGATGTCGACCCCGAATGCGGCGAACTCGCCCGCCGGTAGATACAGACGTCCCCGGTCGAGGTCTTCACCGACGTCGCGGATGAAGTTGGTCAGCTGAAACGCCTCACCGAGATTCGACGCGGGCACTACCGCTTCCTGCTGCGGAACGCTCACTCCGAGAATCGGGAGCATCTGCAAACCGATGACGACGGCAGAGCCGTACATGTACTCGCTGAGTTCGTCCATCGTGTTGTAAACGGGTCGAAACTTCGCCGTGTCGGGGGCGTCCATCCGCATGGACTCGAAGAAGGCGTCGAAATATGCGCGCGGGATGTCGAACGTCTTCACAGCATCCGCGAAGGCCGGGAGTACGCGTGTCAGGTCGAGGGGAACCGTCGACGGGAAGCCACCTGTCGCAGTGGGGTTGTCGAGTGCGTTGACGGCTGCACGTTCGACGTCGGCGAGCACCGTGCCTCGTTCATGCGGACCCGAGGGTTCGTCCACGATGTCGTCGACGACGCGAGCAAATGCGTAGAGCGCGTGAACTGCGCGGCGTCGAGGTACGGGCAACAACCGGGTGGCCAGAAAGTACGTTCGGCCGTGTTCCCTCGTCACGTCCTCGCAGAATTCATAGGACGCAGGCAGTGCGTTCATGACACGCGGATCACGCAGATCCTGACGTCGAGGGCGCCGAGGCGGCTGACGTCATTTCGATCGGTTTCTCGTGTTTGCGTCCACGAAGTCGCAGTGGGTCTTCCGTCTGCAAGGACATCGCCGCGATCACGGCAGCGACGATGGCCAGAGCCACGTGCGGGAAGGTGTAGAGGCCGATCGATCCGTCCGGCTGGAACACCAGCATCAGCCAGGTGGACAGCCCGGTCAGTACGGCGAGAGTCGTCGGCGACATTGCGAAACCGGCAGCTACTGCCAGTGGCCAGGAGTAGTACCAGGGGAGTGCTGCGGGGGACAGAACGACGATGGCGACCATCACGATCACGATGCCCATGACGGCGTCGCGCTCGGTCTTGCGGTAGCGCCACCACACGACGGCGATGATCGCGATCAACACAACCGCCGAGATGGTCCGGGAGACTTCGAGGATGTCGTTGAAATGGTCGCCGGCGAACCAGGAGGTTGCCATGGTTCCGATGTGCGCCACGATCGTGGGCAGCGAGAGCCAGTTGATGATCTTTGCCGAACCGGAGAGTGCCGTCGTCCAGCCGAGGCCGACTCCGGCGATCAGTGAGGTGGATCCGAGTACCGCCACGAACACCGCGAAACCTGCGCCGGCCGTTTTGACGAACGATCGGATCGGTGACGCCGGTTCTCGCCCGGCCGCTGCGGCGTCCTCCCGCTCGTGGATCATCCAGATCCAGACTATGAAGGGAAGTGCGACGCCTGCGGTTGCCTTGATCGCGACGGCGAGCGCGATCAGCCCGATGCCGAAGAGGTGCTTGCGTTCGAGAGCGAGCGCAATGCCTGCGGCCATGAGGCCGACCATGAGCATCTCGTTGTGAACGCCGCCGATCAGGTGGATCAGGACGAGGGGATTGAGTACTGCGAGCCACAGGGCGATCGAGGTGTTTCCGCCGAGCTTCGTCGCGAGATGGGGAACGGCCCACATCATCAGGGCGAGTCCGGGGAGCATCGTGATCCGCAACAGCATCGTGCCGGCGATGACGTTCTCACCGGTCAGCCGAACGATGGCGTCGGCAAGGAGAAGGTGAACCGGACCGTACGGGGTAGTTGTCGTCGTCCACACGTTTGAGACGTTGTCGAGCAGGATTCCCGGATTGACGACGGGGCCGACGGCATACGGGTCGAAGCCGTTGCGCAACAACGCGCCTTGCGCCAGGTAGGAGTAGGCGTCACGGCTGAACATGGGCACCGCGAACAGCAGCGGAAACGTCCAGACCGGGACGACGTAGCGCAATCCGCGCAACGAGACGTCACCGCGCAGAGTCGAGCGGCCCAGTCGAACCCAGGCGGCGATCATGCACAGGACACCGATCCAGACGATGGCCGCCGACAGAATCGATCCGTGGCCGAAACGGAGCCAGGACAGATGCATCGACTCGAGCAGCGGATCTTGGCGCCGGACGCTACCGGCACCGAATCCGCCGAAAGTGATCATGACTGCGCCGAAGAAACCGAGCAGTGCACTGTGACCTTCGGGAGTCCGAAGGAAATTGGCGGCCCTTAGGTGCCACGGTCTTTCAGTGGCTGCGGCAGAGGACGTCATCGGTGCAGGTTCCTCCCCCGAGGAGATCGGTGTCGATCGGCGCATGCAGCGCCCGAGTCGGTGAATCGTGGATGAATGGTCGGTTACGAGGGGCTAGTTTAGTTGCTCGCACGAGTGCCCACCGCGCTGGCTCGCTCCCGTGTACCGGTAATACGTTCGGCGGCGAGTCGTCCGGACAGCAGAACGGTCGGTACTCCCACCCCCGGAACGGTTCCCGATCCGGCGAGAACGACGTTGTCGAAGCCGCGGGCGAGGTTCTTGCGTCGGAACGGCCCCGTCTGGGTGAAGGTGTGTGACGCCGCGAACGGGCTACCCGCGGCCATGCCCTTCTCGAGCCAGGTCTGCGGGGTGTCGATGTGATCGATATCGAACCCCTCCACCAGTCCCGTGTAGCCACGTTCTTGCAGCGTGAGGATGATTTCACGCACGTAGGCCGGGCCGAGAACTTCCCAGTCGAGCCTTGCACTGTCCAGATTCGGGCACGGCGCGAGGACTGACAGCGGTTCACGGATTCGGCCGTCTCGCGAGAAGGCCAGGCTCGGATCGGTCTGTGCCGGTCGGGTGACGAGCAGTGACGGATCACTCATCAGTCGCCCGCGGCCGCGGCGTGCCGTGATCTCGGCGAAGGTACGCTTCCACGCCTCGCCGAAGTCGATCATGTGGTGTCGCTGCGCGGGCCATTCGTCGGCGACCGCGGAGGAAACAGTGCCGTGAATCACGACAGCGGACGGCGATGTACGCACCGGGCGCGGACGCAATCGCGTATGCGGGCGCAACAGCGAGTCCGTGACGGCCATGTCGGGAGTGAGGACGGCGGCGTCACAGTAGAAGCGCTCGCCGTCGCGTGTGTGAACGGTGTGCACGCGCCGATCGCTCACCTCGAGGCGTTCGACAGTGCGGCCGAGATGCAGAATTCCGCCGGCCTCGGTGAAGGCGTCGGCCATCGACTCGGCGATCGTGCGCATCCCGCCCTCGGGGAAGTAGACGCCGAGTGAGGTGTCCATGTGAGCGATCGCCCCGTACACCGCGAGGGCCCGAGACGGAGCAACGCCCGCATACAGCGCTTGGAAGGTGAAGATCCGCCGGAGGCGAGGGTCGCGGATCTTGCGATCCACCTGCCCGCCCAGTTTCCCGAATCCTCCCAGTGCGACGAGCCGGCTCAGATCTTTGACTGCGTCACGCGAATTGACCAGTCCGAGGGGAGAATCGAAGTCGGCGTCCATGAAGCGGTCGAATTCCGCGTCGAAGATCCGGTTCAGCCATCGCCGCAACGCACGGTATCGCTGCGCTTCTTCCGGCCCGCAGACACGGGAGACCTCGGCAGCCATGTCTTCTGGATCGGCGTGGACATCGAGAGCGGTGCCGTCTGCGAATCGCGCGTGGTACGTCGGGTCGAGCTTGTGCACAACGAATTTGGGGTTTGTCGAGGCTGGGTCGGCACCGACGGCGGCAAGCGCGTCTTCGACGAGTTCGGGCATCGTGAGCACCGTTGCGCCGTTGTCGATGCTGTAGTCATTGCCCTGGTAGACACCGACTCGCCCACCGACCGAGCTGTTGCTCTCGAGAATCGTGACGTCGCGGCCGGCGCCACGCAGATACAACCCCGCAGACAGTCCGGCAAGTCCCGCGCCGACGATCACGACTCGATCGGTCGGCGAGCTGACGG
Source organism: Rhodococcus sp. OAS809 (assembly GCF_040546695.1). Taxonomy (NCBI): domain Bacteria; kingdom Bacillati; phylum Actinomycetota; class Actinomycetes; order Mycobacteriales; family Nocardiaceae; genus Rhodococcus; species Rhodococcus sp. OAS809. The sequence continues at coordinate 379,369 of NZ_JBEPOI010000002.1, forward strand.
TTCGAGTGCGGTGCACGTGTGCCACAGTCAGTAGCTTCGCTTCGTGGCCGCGATCGCCATGTCGGTCAGGCGAGCCTTGGACTCTGCCGTTGCCGTGCTCGAGTCGAGGGCGTTCGCAGCTGCCTCGACGAGGGTGTCGATCTGCGTTTCGACGTCGGTGACGGCGCCCAGATCGGTGATCACCTGGCGCAGAGTGTCGACCTCGGTGTCGGTCAGCTGGGTGCCGATTCCGTTGCGGAGCAGTTCTGCTGCCGCCGGATCTGCGGCGTCGGCGCGGGCAAGCGCCATCGCGAACAGGACAGTTCGCTTACCGGCGATGAGATCGTCGCCCGACGGTTTGCCCGTGACGGACGGATCTCCGAAGACACCGAGCAGGTCGTCGCGAAGTTGGAAGGCGATACCGATGTCCGTGCCGAAGGTCCGGTAGGCATCGACCAACTCGGCGTCCGCACCGAACAGCGCGGCGCCGAGGTGCAGTGGGCGTTCGATCGTGTACGCGGCGGTCTTGTAGCGGTTGACCCGCATGGCTGCCTCGACGGTCTCGTCGCCTCGGGCTTCGTTGCTGATGTCGAGGAATTGGCCACCGAGCACCTCGGTGCGCATTGCCGACCAGACCGGGCTCACTCGTGCGGCCGCGTCGGGGCTGATCCCGGATTCTCGGATCATGTCGTCAGCCCAGGCCAAGGCCAGGTCGCCGAGGAGAATGGCGACGGCCTCGCCGAAGTGCGCGGAATCGCCGCTCCACTCCTCGCCTCGGTGCTGGTCCTCGAATTCGACGTGAACGGTCGGGAAGCCGCGCCTGGTCGTTGATGCGTCGATGATGTCGTCGTGCACGAGCGCGCAGGCCTGCACCAGTTCGAGGGCCGCGCACGCACGAATCACCGCGTCTGCGTCCTTACCGTTCGGGTCGCCTCCGGCGCCGAGCCATCCCGTCCAGGCGAACGACGGTCGGACGCGTTTTCCTCCGCGCAGGACGAAGGCCTCGAGGGTGCTGACGGCCTCCTCGTATCCACCGCCGATGTTCGAGACGAGTTCGCGGCGTGAAGCGAAGAAGTCGCGGAGCGCTGCTTCGAACAGACCTGGCAGTTCGAGTGAGGTCGGATGCGGTGCGGTGTTGGTCGAACTCTGTCCAACGCGCGCGGTTCCTGCGGACAGGGTGGCCTCCAAGATCGGTATGTTCTCGCGCCGGATGGTTACACGGAAGCGAGCTTGGGGCCCAGCTTAGTAGGGGTTGGAATCAACGGCGGGTCGGGCCGTGAACTGCGCGATCCTGACATTCGGGATACGCAGTACTGGGCGATGAGCTTGTTTGCAGCTGGAAAACATATGCTTGACCGGTGACATTCGATCCAGTCAGGGGCCGCTCAAGCGAGGGGTGGGCCACCCGAACACCGTCGATCGTCGATCGGATCGCTTCCTCGACAGGTAGCCGTATTCCGTTCTCGGTCGAGTTTTCGCCGCCGCGTGACGCGGACGCCGAAGCGCGCCTGTGGCGTGCGGTGCGTACCTTCGAGCGGCTCGGACCGGCGTTCGTCTCGATGACCTACGGCGCAGGTGGCTCGACGCGCGATCGTACGGTGCGTGTCACCGGCGAACTTGCCGAAGAGACGACCCTGCTGGCCGGTTGCTCACCTGACTGCTGTCTCACACAGCACCGAAGAGCTTCGCGCCATGGTCGGTGCCTACGCCGATCGTGGGATCAGCAACATCCTCGTATTGCGCGGCGATCCGCCCGGCGATCCGCTCGGCGAGTGGAAGAAGCATCCCGAAGGCGTCGAGTACGCCGAGGAACTCGTGCGGATGGTCCGTGACCTGGGCGACTTCCACGTCGGCGTCGCATCGTTCCCCGAGGGGCACTACCGCGCTCCGGACTTGGCATACGACACGAAGTACCTGGTGTCGAAGTTGCGTGCCGGCGCCGAGTACTCGATCACACAGATGTTCTTCGACGTGGAGGACTACCTGCGTCTTCGTGACCGGGTGAGTGCGTACGACGCAGAACAGGGCGCCAAGCCGATCATCCCGGAGATCATGCCGGTGACGTCGCTACGCTCGGTGCGGCGCATGCTCGAGCTCTCGGGCTCGTCATTGCCCCCCGCTCTCGAGCGTCGATTCGACGCCGCGGCCGGAAGCGGTCCGGACGAGAACCGTGCAGCGGTCCGCGAACTCGGCATCGATCTGGCCACCGAGATGGGTGAGCGGTTGATCGCCGAAGGCGCTCCGTGCCTGCACTTCATCACGCTGAACTTCGCGCGCGCCACCAGTGAGGTCCTCGAGCGACTCGGTCTCACCCCCGACACCTCTGTCGGGACAGCACAAGCCGTCTGATCCCGGTTGCCCCGCTCGACACCAATCGAGGGGGCAATCGCCAGGCGCTACTTCGCGGTGTTTTTCGGATTCCTGTTGTCAGCTTGCTTGCTGACAGGTGATTTCGTGACAGGCGTCTTCATGACCGGTGCTTTCGCGGCGGGCGCGCGCTTGATCGGTGCTCGATTGCGCGCCATCCAGGCCATCGCACCGACGACAATCGCGACACCGAGCGCCAGCCCGGCCATGATTCCTGCCCACCCGGCGAAGCTTCGGGTGCTTGGGTCCGCGTAGTTGACCTCGGCGCGCATTGTCGACACCTCGCCGGCGGGCAAGGTCCACGACACCCGGGAATCGCCGTCTCGTGTTCCGTTGGTCGTGCCGACCCGTGCCGGGAAGGCGATGCTGACCTGGACGTCGGCGCCCTGAGTCGGAACCGTCTTCAGGTCTGCCTTGCCGTCGAGCGTGACGGTGTCCCCGGATCGCTTGAGGGTGATCTGGAACGACCCGGACCCCTCGGCGTACATGGAGCCCAGTTGGGCGACGTCACCGAAGGACAAGTCGCTGAAGAACGCCTGGCTGCCGACGTACCCGTCCTTCTTGTACTCCTGAACCCGTATCTTGTCCTCCAGCGACGAAGGTGGGGTCAGCTGCGGACCCTTGTCCGCCTCGTTCGCCGGAATAGCGGCAGCTACCACCTGTCCGGTCACACGATCGTTCGCGGACACTCCCATCGACACCTGCACGCGGATGCACCCGGCAAGCAAGGGAACAAGCATGAGGGCGAGCGCGGCAACCGTCAGGAAACGTTTCCGACTGGTCGGCTTGGCGGCGGGATCGGTGGACTGTTGCACAGTGGTCATCGTGCCAGCCGTGGCGTAGCCAGTCATCGAGGCGGGGGCGTGTCGGCGGGTGAAGTTCGGCGGGTGACCTTCACGACCTGCTCGAACGACGCATCCAACGACGAGTCGCGCCCTGGCGGCTGTCCGACAGTGCGATTCGAGCCGCACTGCGACCGCTGGCTCCGGACACACCGCCACCGGGATGAGTCGATGCTCCGGTCAGATACAACCCGTCTGCTCCCGGAACGCGATGGCCGGACAGTTCCGGAAGCGGTCGCCACAACATCATCTGATCGAGTGACATCTCGACGTGCATGACATTTCCGCCGATCATCCCCAATTCCGACTCGATGTCCCGGGGAGTCTGAATGAATCGGTCGAGGACGGAATCGGCGAACCCGGGTGCGAAAGCCTCCATCTCGCCGACGATCCGGTCGGCCTCCGCCTCGGCGACCGATGCCCAATCGCGATGTCCGCTGAGGCGATACGGCTGCCACTGCGACCACAGTGTCACCTGATGCCGCCCGGCCGGGGCGATCGTGGGATCGATTCCGCTGAAACTCATTCCGAGAACCGCAGGGCGAGGAGGAAGTTCCCCCGCCAGTGCTGCGCCGTGTGCCGTGCGCAAGTGTGCGCGATCGGAGACGAGTAATTGCAATCCCGAGGTACTTTCCCGTGTCGTGGCGTCGCCGCGGTACGACGGAAGCGCGGATGTCGCCAGTCGAAGTACCGCGCCGATGCCGGGGCCGACCCTGATTTTCCGCCGCCAGTGATCGAGCGTGGTTCGGTCGAAGCCCCCTCGGCCCAGGAGGTCGAGCGTGGTCAGGATGTGGCACCCGGCGATTACCTTGCGAGCGTGAACTTCTCGACCGCTCTCGGTTGTGGCGGTCCAGTGACTCGAGTTTCGACGGATCGACGTCACGCCGTCACCGAGCGCGACCGTGGCGCCGTCGACAGCCATCCGGGAGGCCAACGCAGCACTCAGTGCGCCGCTTCCACCGACTGCTCGCCCTGGCGGCAAGATGTGCATGAGGGCCGCGAAGCCGACCATCGGAGCGGTTCCCGGTTCCGACATCGCAGGCCCGGACTGGGCGCCGAACCACGCAAGCGCTGCTTTGAGTGCCTCACTGTCGAAATACTCGTCGAGCAGTGCGTCGCCAGGCGCGAGGAACTGCCGAGACAGTTCGCTGTTGCCGCGTGCGGTGGCGAGACCTCCGAACGCACCGATCAGGTTCGATCCGGTGGGCGGTGCGGAAAACGCTTTCATGACATGTCGACTGCGCTCCGACCAGACCGCGACGAATCGCCGGTAGGAGTCGGCGTCCTTTGTCCCGCATGCTCGTTCGATGGACCAGCAGGTTGCGTCGAGGTCGCGGTGAAACGCGATGCCCGGCCCGTCGGTGCCCGGGGCGGGCGGCGCGAACGCCCACGGGTCACAGTCGATGTAGCGCAGTCCGTGCGCGCCGAGTCCGAGTTCCTCGATGATGCCGCTGTGTCGGATCATGAGGTGTGCCGACGACCCCCGGTCCACCTTGTATCCGGGAAATCGCTCGACGGTCGAGACGGCGCCGCCGAGAACCGTGTCCTTCTCCAGAACCTCGACCGACCAACCCTCGCGTGCGAGGTAGGCGGCCGATACGAGCGCGTTGTGTCCGGAGCCGACGACGACGGCGTCGAGAAGCGCGCTCACAGCGGCAGTCCACGGCCGAGGACTGCGAACGGCCGGTTGTCGCCGGCAAAACGAAATCTGCGGAGCACGTCACGAAAGCCGAGGCGACGGTACAGCCGCCAGGCTCGGTTGTCCTCGTCGTACACCTCGGGTGTCGACAACAGAACACTGCGTTCGGGTCGATCGACGAGGAGGTGGCGCAAGAGCGATTCGCCCAACCGGTGACCTTGTCCGTTCGGATGCACGTGAAGTTCGGTGAGTTCGAAGTAGTCGCTCAGAATCGCGTCGATCTCGCTCTGGGGACGACCCGAGCGCCGAAGCCCGTGCAGTACCTGTTGATGCCACCACTGGTCCGGGCTCCCGCGATACCCGTAAGCGATCCCCACCAGCGGCAGATTTTCGTGTGACGGTTGCTGAGGAACCGCCAATGCGCCGACTGCCTTCCAGCCAGGCCGGTTCGCGTGCTCCTGCCACATCGGTGCGCGATGGAACTCGGTTCCTCGCGGATAGTCCATCGCGGTGACGTACACGGCCAGTGCCTCGTGGAGTCGACTCGCGAATTCTGCGCGATCGAGGTCGACCGTATGTGGTGTCCAGGCGATCTGCGGGTCGACCGGTCTCACCTCTTCTCTTGACGGCGTGTCGGTGGGTGCAGTTATATTGAATAGGTCGAACAGATGTTCGATGTGGGTGATCCGGAGATGCCCGAAGGGAAGCGGGCATCTCCGGCCCACCTGGTCTTGGATCCTCACGGTGCAGGAGGTGCCCCGATGTCCGAGCGTGTGAAGCCTGAACGTGTGAAGTGCCAACGAACTCTTCCTGCCGAGTTGTCGAGTCCGTCGGATGCCGCAATTTCTCGATTGCCGATGTCGGCGAGGCGGTCCTTCGGCGCGAGGGACGCCAGCGACCGCACTGCTCGAGTGGGAAAGTCCGGTGTGGCGTGGGGGCTGCTCCGGAAGGCGGATGCGCTTCTCGAGGAAGCGATTGGGGCGGGCGATCCTGCCGACCGGTTCCGGTGTGCCTACCTGGCGGCCCTACGTGGTGCCGGGGCAGTGTTGGCCGCAGCTCCTGCCGGTGCCGGCTCGAAGCGCAAGCGAAGCGGAAACGCGTGGGTTCTGATGGACGCCGCAGCGCCCGCGTTCGGAGCGTGGTCGAAGTTCTTCGCAGGGTGGTCCTCTACGCGTGCGGCCGTGGAAACCGGCGTGTCGATCGTGATCACGGACTCCGATTCCGACGCATTCTTCGCCGAGGTCGGCCGTTTTCTCACGGCGGTCGAAGATTTCATCGGTCAGGACGCGTCCGAGCATTTGCGAGCGTCGTGAACAAATGGTCCGTGTCGGCAGTTGTTTCCGGGGAATTTCCTGGTCCGCACAGGCAAATGGAGCCGAATCGGGGCCCTTCGACACGAATACGTACGCTTGTGGCGGAACTCGTACCCGGAGTTGGTGGTCCGAGACCTAAACTGCTCGTATTATGAAAACAGGTAATCGTCCAACTTGATTACCCGCCGCCTCACACCGTGGGGTGGTTGCCAAACTTCCAGTGCCGGGGGAGGTACCGTGCCACTCTCCGAGCACGAGCAGCGCATGCTCGATCAGATCGAGAGCGCTCTCTATGCCGAAGACCCCAAGTTCGCCTCCAATGTGAGGGGCGGCCGTATGCGGGCGCCGTCGAGTAGACGGCGGTTCCAAGCAGCGGCTCTATTCGTGCTGGGTCTGGTCCTGCTGATCGCGGGGGTTGCACTCCCGCTCAAGCCGGGCGGTTTTCCGATCATCAGCCTGTTCGGTTTCTTGTTCATGTTCGGCGCAGGGGTGTTGTTCCTCTGGGGTGGTGGACGTAAGTCTGCGCCGGCCGCCGACTCCGCTTCCGAAGGTGGCAATCATCCCTCCGGTCCGCCGGGTAGGGGTAGTGCCGGCGGATCCGGGCGGGGACGCGGCCGGAAGTCCGGCGGCGGATTCTCGTCGCGGATGGAAGATCGATTCAAACGCAGGTTCGAGCAGGACTAGCTCTCCCGCCCTTCTTCGGGCGTACTTCGAGAGTGATGCAGTTCGGACGTGACGCCCTCTTCAGGGCACGGACGACCACACGTGTGGCGGTCGGCAACCAAGGTTGCCGACCGCCACACGCCGTTGCTGTGGGTGTTGTACGTGTGCGCCGGCAATCCATCGAGTGAATCAGTGACGTGCGAGCGAATCACTCGCCACTCCTGCTGCCTCAGGGCATGCCCGCGGGCTTCCTCCACTTCGCTCCACTCGGCCCTCCACTTTCCTCCACCCTGGTCGAACTGCAACGCACGACCAGACCTCGTCCCGCTCACGTCTATTCGAAAACCGCGCTTGTACTGCGATTTTGTGTGGGGGAGCAACAGATCGTGGCGTAAAGTGTCGATCTGACGGCGGTGTGGGCCGGGACACGGTTGCAAATTTCCCCCACGTCTCCCCACCTGCGCTGACCTGCTATTTATCAGCAAATGATGCTGAATAGGGACCATGTGCTCCTTGTTTGTGGGGGAAAGTGGGGTACTGTGGGTTCGGGCGGAGAGCTGAAGCACGATCCGCTCGATAGGGAGGGTTTCAGCGCAAGCTCGCAGGAGGTGTCGAGTGTTCCTCGGTACCTTCACGCCGAAGCTCGACGACAAAGGTCGGCTCACGTTGCCGGCAAAGTTCCGAGACGAACTGGCAGGAGGATTGATGATCACCAAGAGTCAGGATCACAGCCTCGCCATCTACCCCCGGGACGAGTTCGTCAAGCTTGCTCGAAAGGCAGCGGCAGCTCCACGCAATGATCCGGCAGCTCGGGCGTATGTCCGTGCTCTGGCCGCCGGCACAGATGAACAGCACGCCGATGCCCAGGGGCGAATCACCCTCTCGGCTGATCATCGGCGTTACGCAAACCTGTCCAAGGAATGCGTAGTGACCGGCTCCGTCGATTACCTCGAGATCTGGGATCTAGCAGCCTGGGAGAGGTATCTCGGAGACAACGAAGAGGACTATTCGCAGGCAACAGGCGAATCTCTCAGCGAGATCGTCTAGGCGAAGAGCCCCCGGCGAATGCCGCGAGGCCTCTGCCCGGAAAGACCCTGACGCACTTCCCCAGCGCCAGGTTCTCCTTCGGGCAGGGACCTCGAAGCATTCGCCTTCTCGAACAGTCATCGCCTTCTCGGAAAGTCAGCACCTTTTCGAAAAGTCATCGGAAATCATGAAAGTAGGAGCCGGAGCAATCATGGTGGATCACGAGGTGAACGAACCCTCGGATGCCGATGGCTTCGCGCACGTCCCTGTACTTCTGCACCGCGCCGACGATCTTCTCGGCCCTGCCATCACCGCCGTCGGTGACGGTGGAGCGGGCGCATACATGATCGATGCGACGTTGGGGCTCGGTGGCCACTCCGAATTCTTCCTGGGCAAGTACCCGGGCCTTCACCTCATCGGTCTCGATCGCGACACCAACGCACTCCGGATCGCTTCCGAGCGTCTGGCGCCATTCGCGGACCGAACGACGTTCGTGCACACCACGTACGACGGGATCGAGGACGCGCTCGAACAGGCAGGTCTGCCGTCGACGGAGTCGGTTCACGCGATCCTTTTCGATCTGGGTGTGTCGTCGATGCAGTTGGACGAAGCCGACCGAGGTTTTGCGTACTCGATCGACGCTCCTCTCGACATGCGGATGGATCAGACGGTCGGGCTGACCGCGGCAGAGGTCCTGAACACCTACAGTCACGGCGACCTTGCTCGCATTCTGAGCACGTACGGCGAAGAACGGTTCGCGGGAAAGATTGCGTCCGAGATCCTTCGGCAGCGTGAGCGTGAACCCTTCACCACCAGTGCAGCTCTGGTCGAATTGCTGTACCGAACAATCCCGGCAGCCACGCGGCGTACGGGGGGACACCCGGCCAAGCGCACCTTCCAAGCGCTGCGGATCGAAGTCAATGCCGAGTTGGATTCGCTTCGTGCAGCCGTTCCTGCCGGGCTCGACGCACTGGCAGTCGGTGGGCGAGTGGTGTTCATGTCCTACCAGTCGCTCGAGGATCGAGTTGTGAAGGCGGAGTTGGTTCCCCGCTCGAAGTCCACCAGTCCTGAAGGACTACCGGTCGAGTTGCCGGGTATGGGACCGGAGTTCCGCATTCTCACCCGTGGCGCAGAACGTGCGTCAGAGCAGGAAATCGAAGAGAACCCACGATCAGCTCCGGTGCGTTTGCGTGCCGCAGAACGCATTTCCAGGAGGCGGGCATGAGTCGTCAGGGCAAATCCGGTGCAGCGCAACGTGCATACGACAAGCGCACCGCACGGGCGGCAGGCCGGACCGGAACTGTCGCTGCTGCCGGCCCGTCTATCTCTCCTCGGGCGATGCTCAAGGGGAGAGTGCCGTTCGTCGCCTCCGTCATCGGACTTCTGTCCATCGGTCTCGCGGTGACTCTGCTGCTGACCACTCGCGCTGCCGAGGATTCGTACCAACTCAGTGATGCACGTGCATACAACCAGTCTTTGGTCGAGCAGAAAGCAGCGCTCGAACGTGACTTCCAGTCGCGTAACTCGGCTCCGGAGTTGGCAAATCAGGCAAGCGCTCTCGGCATGGTCCCCGCCAAGGACCCTGCACGACTGGTAGTTCATCCGGACGGTTCGGTCGAGGTCGTCGGAACGCCGACTCCCGCGACTGCCGGAGCTATGCCTCCGCTCGATGCGCCCACATCGGTGCCCGCACCGACTGCGACACCCCCGCGCACCACAACGCCGGTTGCTCCCGGAGCCACGCCGAGCGTTCCGAATAACACGCGAAACCTCGCGCAGAGTGAACAATTGGTTCCTGTGATCCCCACGACGACAGCACCCGCCACCACGACGGCGGTGCCTGCTCCGCCTGAGGAACGTCGGTGAGTCAGAACTCCCGTAACAACCCCGGTCGGCGTCCGCGCCGCTCGGCCACCGCCTCATTTCCGTTTCGTCAGCGAGTCGGTCGTATCACCATGTGTGGTGCGCTCGCCGTTGCGGCATTGCAGCTCTTGTGGATTCAGGGAATCGACGCGCCGAGTCTGGCTGCGGAATCTGCCAATCAACGAACCACGACCCAGGTCGATCCGGCTGTACGTGGCTCGATAACCGATCGCAACGGAAACCCCCTCGCCTTCACCATGGAAGCCAAGGCGCTGACTTTCCAGCCGGTGCGGGTACGCAAGGAACTCGAGGAAGCGCGCGCCAAGAGCATCGAGCAGGGCGCCGAGGGTGACAAGCAGGCGCCGGAAGTGAGCGATCGCCTCGCCGAGATCGCCGCCGGAATCCACGCCAAGCTCGGCGATACCGTTCCGGAAAAAGATCTGCTTCAGAAGATGAACAGCAACGAGACTTTCACGTACCTCGCGCGCAGCGTGGATCCGGCGGTTGCTGCCGAGATCTCGGACAAGTTCCGGGAGGTCGGCCTCGAGCGTCAGGACATCCGCGAGTACCCCGGTGGCTCTCTGGCCGCGAATCTCGTCGGCGCGACCGGCTGGGACGGGCACGGTTTGCTCGGTCTCGAAGATTCGATGGACTCCACGCTCGCCGGAACCGATGGATCCGAAACGTATGACCGCGGTTCCGACGGCGCTGTGATCCCCGGTAGCTGGCGTGACAAGCAACCGGCAGTCAACGGTTCGGGTGTCGAGCTGACCATCGATTCGGACCTCCAGTTCTACGTTCAGCAGCAGGTCCAGATCGCCAAGGACAAGTCGGGCGCAAAGAACGCTTCGGTTGTGGTCATGGACTCCAAGACGGGACAGGTGTTGGCCATGTCCAACGACAGCACCTTCAACCCCGCAATCGGCATCGACAAGAACGCGCCGACAGCCGAAATGGGCAATCCGTCGGTCAGTACGCCGTTCGAGCCCGGATCGGTGAACAAGATCGTCACCGCAGCAGCGGCCATCGAGGACGGTAAGACAACTCCGGACGAAGTTCTGCAGGTCCCGGGCAGCATCACGATGTCCGGTGCCACAGTCAAGGACGCGTGGGATCACGGTGTGGCCCCGTACACCTCTACCGGTGTGTTCGGAAAGTCCTCGAACGTCGGCACCTTGATGCTCGCTCAGCGAGTGGGCGAGGATCGCTACGCAGACATGCTGAACAGGTTCGGCCTCGGACAACGCACCGACGTCGGACTTCCCGGCGAGAGCGCGGGCAGCGTTCCGAGTCGCGACCAGTGGTCGGGCGGAACCTTCGCGAACCTGCCGATCGGGCAGGGTCTCTCGATGACAACCCTGCAGATGACCGGGATGTACCAGGCCATTGCCAACGACGGCGTGCGAATTCCTCCGCGGATCGTGAAGTCGACTGTCGATTATTCCGGCACGCGGACCGAGACGCCGCAGCCCGAGGGCGTCGAGGTGGTCAGCGCCCAGACAGCGGCGACCGTTCGGGACATGTTCCGGTCGGTCACTCAGGAAGACACCGGCAACCAACGAGGAACCGGTGTTGCCGCGGGCGTCGAGGGATACCAGGTCAGTGGAAAGACCGGGACCGCGCAGCAGGTGGATCCCGCGTGCAAGTGCTACTCCAACTCCAACTACTGGATCACCTTCGCGGGAATCGCGCCTGCGGACAATCCTCGATTCGTGATCGGAATCATGCTCGACGCACCGGTTCGCGGCGTGGACGGCGGCGGCGGTCAGTCGGCGGCACCGTTGTTCCACAACATCGCGTCGTGGATGCTCCAGCGTGACAGTGTCCCGATGTCGCCGGACCCCGGTCGCAAGTTGGTGTTGCAGGCGGACTGATTGCGGTGTGTCGGTTTCGACACGGTCTTCGGGTGAATCCCGGACACGGTAATCTCAAACGTCGCAGTAACCTCATTCATCGCAGTGCGCCGAACTTTGCTTGCGTTGCGACCGCCATAGACAACGACCGCCATAGACAACGACCGCGATAGAACAACGACAATTGCCAGGAGTCGAGTGACAGTGCCGAATCGTTTGCAATCGTCGAACTCGGACGGCGCTCCCGGGACGCGTCCGACACAACCGGTTGCTACCGCGATCACGGCGCTCTCCGAACTGTCCGGGGCTCGCCTCGAATGGGTGGGGCAACCGGGATCACAGTCCTCGGAGGTCGTCGTCAAGGGCGTCGACCTGCGTGCGCAGGGAATCGTGACCGATGACCTCTTCGCCGCTCTGCCCGGTGCACGGACCCATGGCGCTCAGTTCGCCGTCGACGCTCTGGGGCGCGGTGCGACCGCGATCTTGACCGACGAGGCCGGCCTCGAACTGATCGAGGCCGCGGACAAGCCGCCTGACCGGTCCGTCCCAGTTCTCGTTCATCCGAACCCGCGGGATGTGCTCGGTGAGATCTCCGCGGAAATCTACGGCCGGCCCTCGGAGAAGATGCAGGTCGTCGGCATTACCGGTACATCGGGCAAGACCACGACGTCGTACTTGCTCGAAGCTGCGATTGCCGGAGCCGGCCGCAAGCCCGGCCTGGTCGGGACCATCGAGACTCGAATCGACGGCCGCCGGGTGCCCAGCGCTCTGACCACGCCGGAAGCTCCGCAACTGCATGCTCTGTTCGCCGTGATGGCAGAGCAGGGGATCGATACCGTCGTCATGGAGGTCTCCAGTCACGCTCTTGCTCTCGGACGCGTCGACGGCATCCGCTTCGACATCGGCGCGTTCACCAATCTTTCGCAGGACCACCTGGATTTCCATCGGGACTTCGAGGAGTACTTCCAGGCCAAGGCTCGGTTGTTCGATCCTGAGTCGACGGTGCGAGCCGAGCATGCCGTCGTCTGCGTCGACGACGTGTGGGGTCGACGGATGGCCGAGTTGGCCGCGACCGACGAGAGCGACGCGGTGACCACGGTCTCGACCTCGACGGCCGAGGCCGAGTGGACGGTCGGCGCAGTCGAGGTTGCCGAGGACGGCTCGCAGACCTTCGAGTTGGTCGGGCCGGATGGACAGTCGTGGCCAGTCTCACTTCGTCTCCCCGGGCGATACAACGTGGCCAACGCTGCGCTGGCGTTGACCGTCAGTTTTGCTGCGGGACTCGACCCGGACGCGGCTGTTCGAGCGCTCGGGACCGTGGACGTCCCGGGGCGAGTTCAGCGGATCGACCGGGGGCAGAGCTTTCTCGCCGTGGTCGACTACGCCCACAAGCCGGCAGCGCTCGAAGCCGTGATCGCCACGCTGCGCAACCAGGTTCCCGGCCGAGTGGCCGTGGTGGTCGGTGCGGGCGGTGACCGCGACGCCGGCAAACGGGCACTCATGGGTGAAGCGGGTGCGCGAGGCGCAGACCTGCTGATCGTCACCGACGACAACCCACGCACCGAGGATCCGGCGAAGATTCGCGCTTCGGTGATGCAAGGCGCCATGGACGTGCCCGAATCCGAACGCGGCGAGGTTCGCGAAGTGGGGGACCGGGCCGCCGCGATCGAGCAAGCAGTCCGGTGGGCACAGCCAGGAGATGTCGTCCTGGTGGCAGGCAAAGGCCACGAAGTAGGTCAAGAAATCGACGGGGTCAAACACCCGTTCGACGACCGCGAGGTGTTGGGCGAAATGATCGGCCGATTCGCGATCAACACAGCACATGGAGGCAAGCAATGATCCCGATGACGCTCTCTCGGATCGCCGAGATCGTCGGAGGAACCCTGCAGGACGTCGACGATTCGTCGACGCAGGTGACTGGAACCGTCGAATTCGATTCGCGCAAAGTAGCTCCCGGTGGGCTCTTCCTCGCCCTACCCGGAGCGCGTGTCGACGGTCATGATCACGCGGAAGCGGCGGTGGCAGCGGGCGCTGTGGCGGTGCTCGCGGCGCGGCCGGTCGGAGTTCCGGCAATCGTCGTTCCATCGGTGCCGAACGACGGTCCCAGTGCAGTGATGCTGCTCGAACACGACACCGACGGGTCCGGAGCCGCGGTCCTGCATGCCCTCGGCCTTCTGGCCCGAGCAGTCGTCGACGAACTGGCAACTAACGGCGCACCGACCGATGGTGGACTGACGCTGGTCGGTGTCACTGGTTCTGCCGGCAAGACCTCGACCAAGGATCTGATAGCAGCGCTGCTGCGCGAGTGCGGCGAGGTGGTTGCGCCCCCCGGGTCGTTCAACAACGAATTAGGTCTGCCGTGGACAGTGCTCCGCGCCGACGAGAGGACCCGCTTCCTCGTTCTCGAGATGTCGGCCCGTGGGGTCGGTCATGTCGGCGAACTGACGAAGATCGCGCCGCCGAAGATCGGCGTAGTTCTCAATGTGGGCACTGCCCATCTCGGTGAGTTCGGTTCGCGTGAAGCGATCGCGGTCGCCAAAGGTGAACTGGTGGAAGCACTCCCGTCGGCAGCCGACGGTGGAGTTGCGGTCCTCAACGCCGACGACCGCATGGTCGCCGCAATGGCGAGTCGAACCAAGGCCCGGATCGTATTCGTCGGTCAGTCCGAAGACTGCGACGTTCGGGCGACCGACGTGGTTGTCGACGACCAGGCCAGGGCTTCCTTCACACTGAACTGTTCACAGGGTTCTGCACGTATTCGCCTGGCCGTTCACGGCGAACACCACGTGAGCAACGCCCTGGCCGCGGCGGCCGTCGCACTCGAGAACGGCCTCGCGGTTGCAGACATCGCGCGTGTCCTCGAGGGCACGAAGGCAGCGTCCGCGAGGCGGATGGAAGTCACCGAGCGCGCCGACGGCGTCACCGTCGTCAACGACAGTTACAACGCCAATCCCGATTCCATGCGAGCCGCCCTCAAAGCGTTGGTGTCCATGGCGCGATCGGATCGGCACTTCGGTCGCCGTAGCTGGGCTGTGCTCGGAGAGATGGGTGAGCTCGGACCGGAATCAGTTGTCGAGCACGACGCGATCGGTCGCCTGGCCGTCAGACTCGATGTCAGCAAGTTGATCGTCGTCGGGACGGGCCGCACCTCGCGTGCGATGCATCAAGGTGCGGTGATGGAGGGGTCGTGGGGTGACGAGTCCGTCGTCGTGCCCGACGCAGCTGCGGCAATCGCCATTCTTGAAGCGGAACTCGAACCGGGCGATCTCGTCCTGGTGAAGGCGTCCAAGTCGGTGGAACTGTGGACGGTCGCCGAAGCGATACTGGCTGCAACGCCCAACACCGACAGCGAGAACACCGACAGCGAGAACACCGATGGCGAGAACGGCGGGGATTCGCAGTGATCCAGATTCTTCTCGCCGCAGGCATCGCGCTGGCGGTCTCCATCATGCTCACGCCGATCCTGATCAAGGCGTTCTCGAAACAAGGTTTCGGGCAGGAGATCCGAACCGAAGGTCCAGCCAGTCACCAGGCCAAGCGCGGCACTCCCACGATGGGCGGCGTCGCGATCCTGACCGGAATCTGGGCCGGCTATCTCGGCTCACACCTCATCGGTCTCGGCATGGACAACGCGGAGGGACCGTCGGCGTCCGGCCTACTCGTTCTCGGTCTGACCACCGCGCTCGGTGGAGTCGGTTTCCTCGACGACTTCATCAAGATCCGCAAGCAGCGCAATCTGGGACTGAACAAGACAGCGAAGCTGGTCGGCCAGTTCGTCGCTGCCATTGCCTTCGGAATCCTGGCCCTTCAGTTCCGCGGTGACGACGGGCTGACTCCGGGCAGTGTTCATCTGTCGTACGTCCGCGACATCGCCACCGTCTCACTCGGTTCCGTGGTCTTCATCGCCTTCTGCTACCTACTGGTCAGCGCCTGGTCCAATGCCGTCAACCTGACCGACGGCCTCGACGGATTGGCCGCCGGAGCGATGAGTTTCGTTCTCGGCGCCTACGTCATCATCACGTTCTGGCAGTTCCGCTACTCGTGCGAGACGAATCCCGGTAAGGGTTGCTACGACGTCCGAGACCCGCTCGATCTCGCGGTGCTCTGCGCGGCCGGCGCCGGCGCGTGCATCGGTTTCCTCTGGTGGAATGCCGCACCCGCCAAGATCTTCATGGGCGACACCGGTTCTCTTGCCCTCGGCGGCATGCTCGCCGGATTGTCGATCACCACCAGCACGGAACTGTTGATGGTGGTCATCGGTGCACTGTTCGTCGCGGAGGCCGCGTCGGTGGTGATCCAGGTAGCGGTGTTCCGGTCCAGCCGACGGCGGGTCTTCCGAATGGCGCCGTTCCATCACCACTTCGAACTTGCCGGGTGGGCTGAAACCACGGTGATCATCAGATTCTGGTTGTTGGCAGCTATTGCGTCGGCTATCGGATTGGCACTCTTCTACAGCGAATACCTCGCAGCGCTCGGAGGCTGAAAACCATGACCAGCTCAGCGGCTTCCGAGAATGATCTGTCCTGGCTTCGCGGTACGCGCGTGCTGGTCGCCGGAGGGAGGGTGTCCGGTCAAGCGACTATCGAGCCTCTCGTCGCCCTCGGTGCTGTCGTGACGGTCGCCGATTCGACCTTGGACTTCGCGGAGCGCTGCGCGGAGCTCGGCGCGGACATGGTGACCACCACCTCGATCGAGGATGCTCCGGATTCGATCACCGAGTACGGGCTCGTCGTCACCAGTCCGGGCTTTCGGCCGGATGCACCGATCCTTGCAGCCGCCGCCGGTCACGGGATTCCCATCTGGGGAGACGTCGAGTTCTCCTGGCGCGTCGACCACAGCGGGCACTTCGGCACACCCCGTAAATGGCTCGTCGTGACGGGGACGAACGGAAAGACCACGACGACGTCGATGCTGGCCTCGATTCTCGACGCCGCTGGAGTTGTCGGCCGAGCCTGCGGAAACATCGGGCTGCCGATACTCGACGCACTCGCCGAGACGTCGCCGCGCGTGGAGTACCTCGCTGTCGAACTGTCGTCCTTCCAATTGCACTGGGCGCCTTCGGTGCGTCCGGATGCCGGCGTGGTCCTCAACGTCGCCGAGGATCACCTCGACTGGCACGGCGGAATGAGCGCGTACGCCGAGGCCAAGTCGCGGGCGCTGAGCGGAAAGGTCGCGATGGTCGGCCTCGATGACGCGATCGCTTCCGAACTGGGAACTCGCGCAACTGCAGACATTGTCACCGGGTTCAGATTGGGTGAACCGGGCGAAGGGGAACTGGGTGTCGAAGCGGGACACCTCGTGGACAACGCATTCGGCGATCACGTCCGCTTGGCCGAAGCAGCGTCGATAGATCCCGCCGGCCCGGCAGGCGTCATGGACGCGCTGGCCGCCGCCGCGTTGGCGCGGGCACTCGGATTCGAGGCAGACGTCGTCGAACGCGGTCTGGCCGCACACAAGGTCGGCCCACACCGAGGGGCGCTGGTCGGCCGTGTCGGGTCCGTTGTGTACATCGACGACTCCAAGGCCACCAATCCGCACGCAGCCCGACCGTCGATACTCGCGCACGATCGCGTCGTCTGGGTTGCAGGCGGTCTGCTCAAGGGAGCCAGCGTCGACCAATTGGTGAGCGAAGTTGGCCCTCGACTCTCCGGCGCTGTCCTTCTCGGGCGTGACGCTGGTGTGATCGAGGACGCGCTCGCGCGACACGCGCCCGATGTTCCCGTGGTGCACGTGATGTCGGGGGACGATGCAGTGGTGAGCGAAAACAGCAGCAACTCGACTCTCACCATCCGGCTGCCGTCGGGTGCCGACGCGGATGCCGTCATGGCCGCAGTGGTAGTCGAAGCTGCCGAGTTGGCGTCCCCCGGTGATGCAGTTGTACTCGCCCCGGCCGCCGCGTCCTTGGACATGTTCGCCAGCTACGGACATCGTGGTGACAGCTTCGCCGCCGCCGTAGCCGCATTACCCGATCCGTTCACGGATTCGCCTGGCCAAGCCGGGAACTTGCGATGACCAAGGGTCCCAAGACCCGAATCGGTGCCTGGTTGGCGCGGCCGTTGGCGTCGTTCCACCTGGTGGTGACGATTGCCACGATGTTGACTGTCTTGGGGCTCGTGATGGTTCTGTCGGCGTCGAGCGTCGAGCAGTACGTGTCCGGTGGCTCGGCATATTCGTTGTTCACCCAGCAGCTGATTTTCGCGATTCTCGGGGCGGTGCTCTTCTACGTCGCGCTGCGGATCCCGGCGAGAGTGCTCCGGCAGTATTCGTTTCCGCTGTTCGTCGTCGTGCTGATCATGCTGGTACTCGTCCTGATTCCGGGAATCGGCACAGAAGCGCAGGGCGCGCGTCGCTGGTTCAACGTCGGCGGGTTCTCGGTGCAGCCCTCGGAAATCATGAAGGTCGCGTTGGCGATCTGGGGCGCCCATCTGTTGGCTTCGCGGCGGCCGGACGACCGATCCGTGAAGTCGATCCTGATTCCGCTCGTGCCCGCAGCAATGCTGGTCTTCGCGCTGGTCGTCGCGCAACCGAACCTCAGTACGACCATCGCATTGGGAATCATCGTCGGGGCCCTGCTGTGGTTCGGTGGGCTGCCACTGAAGCTCTTCGGCTCGATCGCGGTGACGGGCGTCGTCGTGGCGGGCGTGCTGGCGATGACGGCCGGTTATCGTTCCGATCGAGTTCAAGCCTTCTTCAACAAGAGCGACGACCTGCAGGGCAACAACTATCAGGCCAAGCAGGCTTTGTATTCGCTCGCCGACGGGGGCCTTTTCGGACGCGGACTCGGTCAGAGCGTCGCCAAGTGGAACTACCTACCCAACGCGCACAACGACTTCATCTTCGCGATCATCGGCGAAGAGTTGGGATTTGTCGGCTGCGCAGTGGTGATCGGTTTGTTCGCTGTATTCGTCTACACGGGATTGCGGATCGCAGCCCGCAGCATCGATCCGTTCTGGCGGCTCCTGTCGGCCACTGCAACTACCTGGATCGTCGGCCAGGCAATGATCAACATCGGTTACGTCATCGGACTGCTGCCGGTGACCGGACTCCAGTTGCCCTTGGTCTCCGCCGGCGGTTCGTCCTTGGCGATCACATTGTTCATGTTCGGTGTCATCGCCAATGCAGCGCGCCACGAGCCCGAAGCAGTTGCCGCTCTGAACTCCGGGCAGGACGGCAAGATCTCGAAGTTGCTCAGACTGCCGAAGCCCGTGCTGTACCACCCGCCGTCAGGGGGCCGGCCGATCCGTCGACCGAAGCCCGCACGGCAGATCGAACCGGCACGCGGACGCGACGGCCGGCGCGCGATCGAGACGGGCGATCGACGCAAGCGGGCAGATCAAGGTGCTCGCCCTTCCTCGGATTCCAACCGAGGTGCGGCCGCTGGGTCACGGAAGCGCACCGCGGGAGGGCAGAATGGTCAGCGTCGGCAGGCGCCGACACGTAGGGCACAAGATCCACGAGAAGTTCGAGAGCGAGGAATTCGTAGGTGAGCGGCAACAAATCGGCTCTGTCGGTAGTGGTGGCAGGGGGAGGCACGGCTGGTCACATCGAACCCGCACTTGCTGTCGCGGACGCGGTCAAGGCCGCTGCGCCCGACACCAGAATCACTGCGCTCGGGACGGCGCGTGGTCTCGAAACCACCTTGGTGCCGGCTCGCGGGTACACGCTCGAGCTCATTCCCCCGGTTCCGCTTCCTCGTAAGCCCACGATGGATCTCGTCAAGCTGCCGACACGCATCCTCGCCTCGGTGCGCAAGACCCGTGAGGTACTCGATTCCGTCGACGCCGACGTGATCGTCGGTTTCGGTGGTTACGTCGCGCTTCCGGCGTATCTTGCCGCACGTGGTGGTGTTCTTCGGCGCCGCCGCAAGATTCCGATCGTCATCCACGAGGCGAACGCCAGTGCCGGCATCGCGAACAAGATCGGTGCTCGCCTGGCGACGCGGGTGCTTGCTGCTGTTCCGGGTTCCGGAGTGAAGAACCGCGGCGATCAGGACGCCGAGATCGTTGGCATCCCGGTTCGCGCGTCGATCGCCAATTTCGATCGAGCGGGACTCCGCTCGCAAGCTCGCGAGTACTTCGGACTACCTCAGGACGGTCCCGTTCTGCTCGTCTTCGGCGGATCGCAAGGCGCGAAGTCGCTCAATGACGCGGTGTCCGGAGCAGCGGAAGAACTGGCGAAGGCCGGGATCTCGGTCCTTCACGCACACGGACCCAAGAACTCTCTCGAAGTCACGCAGTACTCGGAGACGGCACCGTATGTGGCTGTTCCTTATCTTTCGCGGATGGATCTCGCGTATGCCGCAGCCGACGCGACTATCTGTCGTTCGGGCGCGATGACGGTCGCCGAGGTCTCGGCGGTCGGACTACCGGCCGTCTACGTTCCGTTGCCGCACGGCAATGGTGAGCAGGAACTCAACGCGAAACCCGTTGTCGCAGCGGGCGGTGCGATCATCGTCTCCGACAACGAGCTCACGCCGACGTTCGTCGCCGGTACCGTCGTCCCGATGCTGAGCGACAGCGCGCGCCTCGACAAGATGAGCAGTGGCGCTGCCAACGTCGGGCACCGCACCGCGGCAACCGAGATCGCACGGATCGTGCTCGACATTGCGGCAAAGGAAAACGCCGTCCAGGAAAACGCAAGGGGAAACCGATGACCGCGCTGCCCGCCCACCTCGAGCGAGTACACATGGTCGGAATCGGCGGTGCCGGTATGTCCGGCATCGCTCGAATTCTGCTTTCCCGCGGGGGCCTCGTCTCGGGTTCGGACGCCAAGGAGAGCCGAGGAGTCCTGGCGCTCCGTGCACGCGGGGCGCAGGTCCGGATCGGCCACGACGCCGATGCTCTCGACCTGCTGCCGGGTGGTCCGACCGTCGTCGTCACGACGCACGCGGCTATCCCGAAGGACAACCCGGAACTCGTCGAGGCCGCTCGCCGCGGAATCCCGGTGATTCTTCGTCCGGCTGTCCTTGCATCACTGATGCAGGGCAATCGCACGTTCCTGGTTTCGGGTACACACGGCAAGACGTCGACAACGTCGATGCTCGTGGTCGCCCTGCAGCACTGTGGTTTCGACCCTTCGTTTGCCGTTGGCGGCGAACTCAACGAAGCGGGAACGAATGCCCATCACGGCAGCGGTGACGTCTTTGTCGCGGAGGCGGACGAGAGTGACGGGTCGCTGCTGCAGTACGACCCCAACGTGATCGTCGTGACCAACATCGAGGCCGATCACCTCGACTATTTCGGGAGTGTCGAAGCGTATGTGAAGGTGTTCGACGATTTTGTCGACAAGTTGCGTCCGGGTGGGCTCTTGATTGCTTGCCTCGACGACCCGGGATCGGCGGATCTCGCGAAGCGAATCGTGGCCTCGGGCCGTTCGGACATCCGGGTACTCGGTTACGGATCGGCAGACGCGCAGGAAGTGGAGGCGGGCACCGCCTTCGAGCCTGTCGACGGTGTCGAGGTCGGAGTCCGACTACTGGGCTTCCATGCGCACGACGTCGGGGGAGTCCTGCAGTTCCACCTGGCGGGCGAGAGCGCCGCGCGAACCGTGCGGATGGCAGTGCCGGGTCGTCACATGGCGCTCAACGCACTTGCGGCTCTACTGGCTGCCCGTGACGCCGGCGCCGAGACGGAGGAGATCGTCGAGGGGCTCGCCGGATTCGGTGGCGTACACCGCCGGTTCCAGTTCACCGGCCGCGAGCGTGGTGTCCGGGTGTTCGACGACTACGCCCACCATCCGACCGAAGTTCGTGCGGTTCTCGGCGCGGCGGCGGATCTGGTTCGACCGGAGGACGATTCGTCGTCGACCAATTCGGCAGCCGGACGCGTGATCGTGGTCTTCCAACCTCATCTCTATTCACGCACCGCCGCGTTTGCCGAGGAGTTCGCGCAGGCGCTGGACTTGGCCGACGAGGTTGTCGTTCTCGATGTCTACGGCGCTCGCGAAGAGCCGATGCCGGGCGTCAGTGGTGCGCTGGTCGCTCAGTCGGTCACGAAACCTGTTCACTATCAACCGGATCTGTCACAGGCGCCGAAGCAGGTGGCGGCGTTGGCTCACCCCGGCGACATCGTCATCACGATGGGTGCCGGTGACGTGACCATGCTCGGCAAACAGATCCTCGATGCTTTGCGTTCGGCGCCGCATCCCGCGCCGCGATGACACCCGACGCACGAAGTCGGCGCGGGCGTCGAGATCCTCGAGCCAGACAAGCCACCAGTACGCGTCGGCGCAGTACTCGCACCGAATCGCGATACTCGACGCGGTCGACGGAGCCGGCTCCCGAACCCACACCGACTCGTAAGTGGTTCAAGCGACCGCTGATCGTGGCACCGCTGGCAATCGTGCTGGTGGTGGGAATTGCGTTGACGGCTTGGTTGTCTCCGGTGCTCTCGGTCCGGGGCACCGAAGTTCTCGGTGCGACGACCGTCAGTGAGGAACAGATCCTTTCGCTCCTGGCCGTACCGACCGGTCAGCCGTTGATGCGGGTAGACACCGGCGCCGCCGCCGCACGTGTGGCGACGATTCCGAAGGTGGCCTCGGCTCGTGTGCAGCGGATGTATCCGTCGACTATCCGCGTCACCGTCACCGAACGGGTACCGGTCGTCTTCGTCGACTCACCTGAGGGTGCACACCTGCTGGACGAGAAGGGCGTCGACTTCGAGATGGGCGTCCCGCCGCCCGGGGTTCCGCGTCTGGTGACACCGACGCCCGGGTGGAACGACGAGCCGACGCTTGCCGCGCTCGAGGTGTTGTCGGTGTTGCCGCCGGATCTGAGATTTCAGGTGAGAGAGGTTGCCGCTCGGTCGATTTCGAGTGTCACGCTGACTCTGCTCGACGGTCGCGTCGTAAACTGGGGCGGTGTCGAGCACTCGGATCGTAAGGCTGCTGTGACGCTTCCGCTGTTGACCCAACCGGGGCAGACGTACGACGTGTCCAGTCCCGATCTGCCGACGGTCCGATAGCGCACGGTGCAGCCGTGCGTCAGTGCGCAGCAAATACTTCGGTGTGTCTCGGCGCGCCTAATGGCGGAACGCGACGACGGTGCATAGCGTTTCGTTTCAGATCGAATACTTGACATAACTCTAACCCTGTGGTTGAGGTTTAGGGTTGTTCTCGAAGAGCATGAAGCTACAAAAACAGCAGTAACAAAGACAGCAGCACTGACAAGCAGCGTGAAACACGACACGGAAGGCGAGAGCCGATGACGCCCCCGCACAACTACCTCGCCGTAATCAAGGTCGTCGGCATCGGCGGCGGCGGCGTGAACGCAGTCAACCGCATGATCGAACAGGGACTCAAGGGAGTCGAGTTCATCGCGGTCAACACGGACGCGCAAGCCCTTCTGATGAGTGACGCCGACGTCAAGCTCGACGTCGGTCGTGAATTGACCCGTGGCCTCGGCGCCGGTGCCGACCCGGAAGTGGGTCGCAAGGCAGCCGAAGATCACAAGGACGAGATCGAAGAGGTCATCAAGGGCGCCGACATGGTGTTCGTGACCGCAGGCGAGGGCGGTGGCACCGGAACCGGTGGTGCCCCTGTCGTGGCAAGCATCGCCCGGAAGCTGGGCGCACTCACCGTCGGTGTCGTGACGCGACCGTTCTCTTTCGAGGGCAAGCGTCGTGGGGGACAGGCGGATACCGGAATCCAGGCGCTCCGCGAGTCCTGCGACACACTGATCGTCATTCCCAACGATCGCCTGCTCCAGCTGGGTGACGCGGCCGTCAGCCTGATGGACGCGTTCCGCAGCGCGGACGAGGTTCTCCTCAACGGCGTCCAGGGCATCACCGACCTCATCACCACTCCGGGTCTGATCAACGTCGACTTCGCGGACGTCAAGGGTGTCATGTCCGGTGCCGGTAGTGCGTTGATGGGAATCGGTTCCTCGCGGGGTGAGGGACGCGCGATCAAGGCGGCGGAATCCGCGATCAATTCCCCGCTCCTCGAAGCTTCGATGGAAGGCGCCCGCGGCGTGCTCCTGTCGATCGCCGGCGGTAGCGATCTGGGTCTGTTCGAGATCAACGAGGCGGCTTCGCTGGTGCAGGAAGCTGCCCACATCGACGCCAACATCATCTTCGGAACGGTCATCGACGATTCACTCGGTGACGAGGTTCGTGTGACGGTCATCGCTGCGGGATTCGACGGAGGAGCTCCGGCTCGTCGTCCCGTGGAGTCGACCGCGCAGGGACGTGGAGCTATCGGCGCCGGGCGCGCGGGTGAGGTCGGCCGGTCGCCGGTGGCCGCCGAACCTGCTGGCGAGCAGCCGATTTCCGCAGCGCGCGAGACCACCGGTTCGGGCAGCTTGCCTCCGATCGGTGGCCCCCGCCATGCGCCGGTCCAGGAAGACGAGGGCGACGACGACGTCGACGTGCCGGTCTTCATGCGTCGCTGACGTAGGGCTACAAACAGTTTCGAGAACAGGGTGCCCGGAATTTCTGGGTACCCTGTTCTTGACTGGATGTCCGGTCACGTCTGAGCCGGACGACAACTTTCGACGTTTGTGAGCACACTTATCTTGAGTACCGAGAAGTCGACCACCCGCACCCGCATTCGCCGCGTCGTGACCAGCCGAGCCGGTGGTGTTTCCGCGTCACCGTACGAGTCGTTCAATCTGGGCGATCACGTCGGAGACGATCCGGCAGCCGTCGATGCGAATCGCCGACGTCTGGCACGCGAAATAGGCGTCGAGCCTGACCATCTCGTGTGGATGGAACAAATCCATTCGCGCAACGTCACTGTCGTGACGGAACCGACCGACGAAGTGATTCCGGTGACGGATGCTCTGGTCACCACTGTTCCCGGCCTGGCGCTAGCCACCCTCAGTGCAGATTGTGTTCCCGTTCTGCTCTCCGACGAGGAGGCCGGTGTGATCGCGGCCGTTCATGCCGGACGGATCGGTGCCCGCATCGGTATCGTCCCGCGCGTCCTCGCGGAGATGGTGCGTCAGGGCGCGGACGTTTCGCGTATCGGCGCCTTCCTCGGTCCGGCTGCGAGCGGACGCCAGTACGAGGTTCCCGCTGCGATGCGCGCGGACGTGGAAAAGCACTTGCCGGGCAGCGCAACTCGCACCGAGAAGGGCACGCCGGGGCTCGATCTGCGTGCGGGACTGCGTAAGCAGTTGCTCGCCGCGGGTGTGTCCGGTGTCGCCGAGGACCCGCGGTGCACGATCGAGGATCGCGCGTTGTTCAGTCATCGCCGAGAATCTCTGACCGGGCGTCAAGCTGCAGTGATCTGGATGGAAGCGCCCGCAGCGCAGGAAACCGTCTAGGCAGAAATGCGCGAGACGGAAATGCGGCTGACAGAAATATCGACGGCACTCGACTCGGTGAGGGCGCGATTGGCGGCCGCCTGCCTTGCCGCCGGTCGCGAGGTTTCCGACGTAGCACTGCTGCCGGTGACCAAATTCTTTCCGGCGTCCGACGCTCGAATCCTGTACGAACTGGGTTGCCGTGAATTCGGTGAGTCTCGTGAGCAGGAAGCAGTGGAGAAGGTCGCGGACTTCGACGGCGCTGCACAGACGGGCGCGATCGATGATCCGGTTCGCTGGCACATGATCGGACAGTTGCAGCGCAACAAAGCTCGGTCGGTAGCGAAGTGGGCCTATGCAATTCACTCGGTGGACAGTGCGCGACTGGTCGATGCACTCGATCGGGCTGCGCTGAGTGCTTTGTCGGACGGTGAGCGCACGGAGCCGCTCCGGGCGCTCATCCAGGTAAGTCTCGACGGAGACCCCGCGCGTGGCGGAGTTCCGACGGGCGAGCTAACGCCTCTCGCCGAGCGGATCGAATCAGCCGAAGGTCTCGAATTCGCGGGACTGATGGCCGTCCCGCCGCTTGGATCAGATCCGGACGAGCAGTTCGAAATCCTCCGCAGGGCACATCTTTTGATCCTCGAATCGCATCCCCGGGCAACCGAACTCTCGGCCGGTATGACCGGCGATCTGGAGGCTGCAGTGCGCCACGGATCAACCTGCGTGCGTGTCGGAACCGCACTGCTCGGCTCACGACCAGTAATCTCGAGGTGATCGCTCAGGTGATCGCCCAACCCGTCCACACCGCTGCGACCGGTCGCAGTCGGATTGATTCCGCCGCGCCAAGGAAGGTCGATCAATGAGCAACCTGCATAAGTTCAAGGCTTACTTCGGCATGGTTCCCCTCGATGACTACGAGGACGAATACGTGGAGGAGCCCGATCAGGCTCGCCGCGCACCCCGTCGTAGTCACGACGGCTATGCCGAGCGCGACGACCGCGAGTTCGTCGAACCTGCCTTCTCGAAGGCGAGCTACGCGCCCAGTCGTCGTGACGAAGAGGACGCGGAGTTCGATCGCTACGATTCCCGGCCCCGCGTCGACACCGTTCCCAGCCGCAGCAGCCGCCCGGCGATGGCGCCGCGCCCGGCAAGCCGTGGCAACCTCGCGGTCGACGCGCGCGCAGAGCGACCCGAAGCGCGACGTGCGCCGGTTGTCGACGACGGCGGCCCGCTCGCCAAGATCACGACACTGCGTCCGCAGAGCTACGCAGAGGCCCGCACGATCGGTGAGCGGTTCCGGGACGGCACTCCCGTCATCATGGATCTGGTCGACATGAGCAACGCCGACGCGAAGCGTCTGGTCGATTTCGCGGCCGGCCTGGCGTTCGCATTGCGTGGTTCTTTCGACAAGGTAGCCACCAAAGTGTTTCTTCTCTCACCGGCCGACATCGACGTTTCCGCCGAGGAGCGCCGTCGGATCGCCGAGACGGGTTTCTACAGCCAGAAATGATGGTCTCGACCGCAGTCCGGCCCCTGAGCAGGGGTGACGTGAGCACATTCGAACGGCGGCCCGCCTCGGCGGACGCCGCATTCGGACCCATCGCCGGCCGTTACAAGACGGACTCGATGCGGACCGGTTCCGGAATTGCTGCGGTGTGTCTGTTTTGGACACACCGCAGAAGTCAGGCAGAGTGAGGGTGTGGACGCGCTTCTCTCTGTGATCTATCTGGTGCTGGTTGTCTTCTGGCTGTTGCTGATCGGCAGAGTGATCGTCGAGTTCGTTCGTTCGTTTGCCAGAGATTGGCGACCGACCGGATTGGTCGCAGTCATTCTCGAAACCATTTTTACGATCACCGATCCTCCGGTGAAACTGCTCCGCAGGTTGATCCCCCCGATCAACCTCGGTGGAGTTCGCTTGGATCTATCCATCATGGTCTTGCTTTTCATCGTCATCATCCTGATGTCGGTTGTTCGCTGAGCGCAGTCCGAGTGAGTGGTATGCCAGAATGGATGCCATAACTCATCCAGTGGTTCGCCACTACGTAGACTGTGTTGCAACTGAATGCTTGCTAGACCGCCAAATGACGCGTGAAGGGATCCTTCCATGCCGCAACTGACTCCAGCTGACGTGCACAACGTTGCGTTCAGCAAGCCGCCTATCGGCAAGCGTGGCTACAACGAGGACGAGGTCGACGCATTCCTCGACCTCGTCGAGCAGGCGCTGTCGCAGCTCATCGAAGAGAATGCGGACCTGCGCCAGCGCGTAGGTGAGCTGGATCAGGAGCTCGCGGCTGCCAAGAAGTCGCCGGCACCTGCTCAGCAGGCAGCACCCGTCGCAGCGCAGCCCAAGCCGGAGCCCGCTCGGGTCGTCGAACCGCCCAAGCCTGCACCTGTTGCAGCGCCGGTTCCCGCCGCCGCTGCCGTTGCAGCGCCGCAGAGTGGCGACACCCACATGCAGGCCGCAAAGGTCCTCGGACTGGCTCAGGAGATGGCGGATCGCCTCACCAACGATGCCAAGACCGAGTCCGAGCAGCTGCTCGGCAGTGCCCGCACCAACTCCGAGCAGCTCATGAGCGAGGCTCGCAGCAAGGCTGACGGCATGATCGCGGATGCGCGCAACAAGTCGGAGGCGATGCTCACCGACGCTCAGACTCGCTCCGAGACCCAGCTTCGCCAGGCTCAGGAGAAGGCAGACGCTCTCAAGGCGGACGCCGAGAAGAAGCACACCGAAATCATGGCGACCATCAACCAGCAGCGTTCGGTCCTCGAGGGCCGTATCGAGCAGCTCAAGACGTTCGAACGCGAGTACCGGGTGCGCCTGAAGTCCTACCTGGAATCGCAGCTCGAAGAGCTCGAACAGCGCGGCTCGGCCGTTCCGGTCGACGGTGGACAGGATTCCTACAGCCCGTCCTTCGCCAAGGGAAACAGCTGACCGAGAGCGCCCCGTCGGCTCAGCTATCGGACCGGACAAAGGTTGATACGTGCTGGTCGTGACGTTGGTTCTCGCGGGAGTTGGTTTCGCTCTCCTGATCGTCGCCCTGACCACAGGGTCGCTGATCTGGGCGTGGGCATGTATCGCGATTTGTGTAGCAGGTGCCGTCCTCCTGCTGGTCAGTGCGCTGACCAGCAGGAAGGCGGTTCCTTCGTTGGATGACCCGGCATCGGGCAGCGGAATGTCGTCGCCTTACGGTCGAGTCGAGAGTTCCTCGAATTCGTCGATCGACGATGCAGCCACCGCCAACGATGACAATCAGAGAAATCATGGCGAGTCGCCGGGTGGCCCCGACAAGTCCTAGGGCGAGTTCCGACAAGGTCCAGGACGAGTATTAGACTGTCCAACACGAATACCAGGCTGTGATCCGGCAATCACCGGGGAGCTTTCGGAAGAACGGTTCTTGTCGCTTCAGGCGCCCAGAACTCAGTAGAACCGAACGGGTGAGCCCGTCACAGCTCGATCGAGTGGCACCTCGGGATCCAAGCGCGGATCTACGGGGTGCAAACGGGGTGGTACCGCGGTGTCGGCGCACAAGCGCCACGTCGTCCCCGTGCCGAGTCCGACTGGCACGAGGAGATCGCCATGGCGAGTAACGGGTATCCCAAAGTCGACTACGGTGTCCCCGCCGACACCGGAGTCAAGTTCCCCGAACTGGAACAGAAAGTCCTGAAACAGTGGGACGACGACGACACCTTCCGTGCGTCGGTTTCCAATCGGGACGGCAGCGAAGAGTTCGTTTTCTACGACGGACCGCCCTTCGCAAACGGTTTGCCGCATTACGGTCACCTGCTGACGGGGTACGTCAAGGACCTGGTGCCGCGCTTCCAGACCATGCGTGGACGCAAGGTCGAGCGACGCTTCGGCTGGGACTGCCACGGACTGCCCGCAGAACTCGAAGCGGAGAAGCAACTCGGCATCAAGGACAAGGCCGAGATCGAAGTCATGGGTCTGGCCAAGTTCAACGAGTACTGCAAGGCCTCGGTGCTCAAGTACACCGACGAGTGGCGCGACTACGTCACCCGCCAGGCACGTTGGGTCGACTTCGACAACGACTACAAGACCCTGGACGTCGACTTCATGGAGTCCGTCATGTGGGCCTTCAAGGAGCTGCACGACAAGGGCCTGATCTATCAGGGCTTCCGCGTGCTGCCCTACAGCTGGTACGAGCAGACTCCGCTGTCCAATCAGGAGACTCGTCTCGACGACGCGTACAAGATGCGTCAGGATCCTGCAGTCACGGTCGACATGCCGCTGGTCGCTCCGGGTTCACCATTGGACGGCGCAAACGCGATCATCTGGACCACGACTCCGTGGACACTGCCGTCCAACTTGGCCACTGCGGTTCATCCCGAGGTCGACTACGTCCAGGTGCTCGGCGAGGACGGAAAGCGGTACGTGCTCGCGGAAGCACGGGTTGCTCATTACGCACGTGAGCTGGGGGAGGACCCCGAGGTCGTTTCCCGTCACAAGGGCGCCGAATTGGTCGGACTGTCGTACACACCGCCGTTCGACTTCTTCCTCGGACATCCGAACGCGCACGTCGTGCTTTCGGCCGACTACGTGACAACCGATTCCGGAACCGGAATCGTCCACCTCGCACCGGCTTTCGGTGAGGAGGATATGGATGTCGCCACGGCCAACGGTATCGAGGTCGTGCAGCCGCTCGATCCGGGTGGAAAGTTCACCTCGATGGTTCCGCCGTACGAGGGCTTGATGGTCTTCGACGCCAACCCGGTCATCATCAAGGACCTCAAGGCCGCTGGAAAGCTGCTGCGGCACGAGACGATCGAGCACTCGTACCCGCACAGTTGGCGCAGTGGGCAGCCGCTCATCTACATGGCGGTTCCCTCGTGGTTCGTCGCGGTCACCAAGTTCCGCGATCGCATGGTCGAGCTGAACAAGGACATCACGTGGGTGCCCGAGCACATCCGTGACGGCCAGTTCGGCAAGTGGCTCGAAGGTGCACGCGACTGGAACATCAGCCGAAACCGCTACTGGGGCAGCCCGATCCCGGTGTGGGTGTCGGACGATCCGCAGTACCCGCGTACGGACGTCTACGGATCGCTCGATCAGTTGGAGGCAGACTTCGGTGTGCGTCCGACCGATCTGCATCGCCCGATGATCGACGACCTGGTCCGCCCGAACCCCGACGACCCGACCGGGAAGTCGATGATGCGCCGCGTTCCCGAGGTGCTCGACTGCTGGTTCGAATCCGGTTCGATGCCGTACGCGCAGGTGCACTACCCATTCGAGAACCGTGAATGGTTCGAGGGCCATTTCCCGGGCGATTTCATCGTCGAGTACAACGGGCAGACTCGCGGCTGGTTCTACACGCTGCACGTGCTGGCCACCGCACTCTTCGATCGTCCGGCGTTCAAAACCGTTGCTGCGCACGGCATCGTGCTCGGCGACGACGGACTCAAGATGAGCAAGTCCAAGGGCAACTACCCGGACGTGAAGGAGGTGTTCAACCGCGACGGCAGCGATGCCATGCGATGGTTCCTGATGTCTTCGCCGATCTTGCGCGGCGGAAACCTCATCGTGACCGAGCAGGGCATCCGCGAAGGTGTGCGTCAGGCATTGCTCCCGCTGTGGAACGCCTGGAGCTTCCTGCAGTTGTACGCGCCGGAATCCGGTGTGTGGCGTACCGATTCGGAGAACATCCTCGATCAGTACATCCTGGCCAAGCTCGCTACCACCCGCGACGTGATCACCGAGGCCCTCGAGGTCAACGACATCGCCGGCGCGTGCGACGAGCTTCGGTTGTTCTGTGACGCACTCACCAACTGGTATGTGCGACGGTCGCGTTCGCGGTTCTGGGACGAGGATCGCGACGCGATCGACACCCTGCACACCGTGCTCGAGGTCGTGACGCGTCTCGCTGCGCCGCTGTTGCCGCTGGTGTCCGAGGTGATCTGGCGCGGGCTGACCGGGGAGCGCTCGGTTCACCTGGCTGATTGGCCCGAGGCGTCGGAGCTCCCCGCGAACCCCGAGCTGGTAGCGGCGATGGACGACGTCCGGACCGTGTGCTCCACGGTGCTGAGCCTGCGCAAGGCGCAGAATCTGCGTGTTCGTCTTCCGTTGCCCGAGGTCACGGTTGCGGCGCCGGATGCCGAGCGTCTGCGTCCGTTCCTCGGACTGATCGCCGACGAGGTCAACGTCAAGAAGGTCGATCTGACCGATGACGTCGACGTGCACGGGCGCTTCGAGATCGCGGTCAACGCGCGTGCTGCAGGACCGCGTCTGGGCAAGTCCGTTCAGACTGTCATCAAGGCGGTCAAGGCGGGCGACTGGACCGAGAACGCGGACGGCGTCGTGGTTGCGGCGGGCATCGAACTGCTGCCCGAGGAGTACACGCAGAAACTGGTTGCGGCCGAGCCGGATTCGACGGCGGCACTGCCGGACGGTGCGGGACTGGTCGTACTCGATTCCGCTGTGACGGAGGAACTCGAAGCCGAGGGGTGGGCCAAGGACCGTATCCGTCAGTTGCAGGATGCGCGCCGTGCTGCCGGTTTGGACGTCTCGGACCGGATCAACGTCGTACTCGAGGTTCCGCAGGACTGCAAGGAGTGGGCGGAGCGTCATCGCGAATTGATCGCCGGTGAGGTTCTGGCCACCTCGTTCTCGGTGGGTGAAGCGGGAGACGACGCCGTCGATCTCGGTGACGGTATCCGCGCCGCGATTACGAAGGTCTAATACCGCCAAATCTACTCCGGCTCCCCGATGAATGTCTGTATGTCGGGGTGCCGGAGTAGTTTGCTCTCATGAGTACGAGCGAGGAAACCGTGGCGCGCATTCTCGAGCAGTTGGAACCGCTCGACGTGCGGGCAAGGGCGATGTTCGGCGAGTACGGAGTGTATTGCGACGAGAAGATCGTGGGCTTGATCTGCGGAGACGTCCTGTTCGTCAAACCCACGGAGGTCAGTACCGAGTTCGGATCAGAGGCCGATCTGGCTCCGCCGTACCCGGGGGCGAAGGATTACTACCGGGTTCCGGAGGAACGGTTGCAGGACCTCGATCACCTTCACGCCTTCATTCAACGGACTGCCGACGTATTGCCCCTGCCGAAGAAGAAGTCGACCGAGAAGAAGGCGCGGACGTAGATTCTGCACCTACTTTTGAGAGAACCGTAACGCCCGATGAATCAAGGTGATCCCACACGAAGTCGCAGGTGGGTGCTGCATCTCGACATGGATGCGTTTTTCGCTTCCGCCGAGCAGTTGACGCGTCCGACGCTGCGAGGTCGCCCGGTGCTGGTCGGCGGCTTGGGCGGGCGCGGAGTGGTGGCCGGGGCAAGTTACGAAGCGAGAGTTTTCGGTGCGCGTTCGGCGATGCCGATGCACCAAGCACGCCGGATGGTCGGTGGCGGAGCGGTGGTATTGCCACCGCGGATGTCGTTGTATTCGGTTCTGAGTAAACGCACCTTCGACGCGTTGCGCCTTCGTATGCCGATCCTCGAGCAATTGTCGGTGGACGAGGCCTTCGGCGAACCGGTGGAATTGGCCGGAGTCGGCGCCGACGAGGTCCGCGCGTTTTGTGAGGACCTGCGGGCGTTGATCAAAGCCGAGACCGGGTTGGTTGCCTCGATCGGTGCCGGCGCAGGTAAGCAGGTCGCCAAGATCGCGTCGGGACTGGCAAAGCCCGACGGCGTCGCAGTGATTCCTCCCGGGATGCAGCACGAGTTGCTCGATCCACTTCCGGTGCGAAAGCTGTGGGGGATCGGTCCTGTTGCCGAGGAAAAGCTCAAGCGTCTCGGAATCGAAACCATCGGAGGGTTTGCCCGCACTCCCATAGCGGAGGTGGCGTCGATACTCGGAACCACTGTCGGACCGGGGTTGCATCGGCTCGCACAGGGGATCGACGATCGGCCGGTCGCCGAGCGTGCCGAATCCAAGCAGATCAGCGCGGAATCCACGTTCGCCGCAGACATCGTCACGATGGCACAATTGCGCGCGGCCGTCGAAAGTAGTGGTCGTGCAGCATTTTCCAGGCTGGAGAAGGACGGAAGAGCTGCTCGCACCGTCGTACTGAAGCTCAAGAAGTCCGACATGAGTATCTTGACTCGATCCGTGACGCTGCCGTTTGCCACCATCGACCGCCAAATCCTTATCGCGACCGCGCAGAAACAGGTCATCGATCCACAGGAATTGGGGCCGATTCGCCTGGTCGGTGTGGGATTCGCCGGTTTGTCCACGGTTCGGCAAGGATCACTTTTTCCCGAGTTGGATCAGGATGTTCCCGGCTATC
Source organism: Rhodococcus sp. OAS809 (assembly GCF_040546695.1). Taxonomy (NCBI): domain Bacteria; kingdom Bacillati; phylum Actinomycetota; class Actinomycetes; order Mycobacteriales; family Nocardiaceae; genus Rhodococcus; species Rhodococcus sp. OAS809. Next base: position 412,402 of record NZ_JBEPOI010000002.1, read on the forward strand.
CGGTCGAGACTCTCACGGGCGCCCTCGATGAGGCCGAACTCGACGTTCCGGTGGCCGCACGCGTCCCTCAGCGCTACTGGCACCCCGGTTTGGACGTGAAGCATCCAGAATACGGACACGGTTGGGTGCAGGGCGCGGGGCACGGTGTGGTGACGGTTCGCTTCGAAACCCGTTCCAGTGGAACGGGAATCGCCAAAACCTTTGCCGAATCCGATGAGGTGCTCGAGGTAGCAGATGCGGTCGACAGCCTTCTCTGAGGATGTCCTTAGACTTTTTCCGCTTACCGTTGGGTAATGTTGTCGACGATCCTCGAGCAAGCACGATGTTCGACTGACGCTCGAATGTGAACACCCGAATGGATAGGACTGAGAAGTTGAAGCTTCAGAAGATGACCGTTGCAGCCGTGGCGATCGCAGCAGCCCTGACGATGACCGCTTGTGGCTCGGACGGAGGAGATTCCGACAAGACCACTTCGGCGAAGCCCACGACCACCACCTCTGCGGCAGCTCCGTCTGAAGTTGTCCTTCCGACATCTGCCGAGCTCAACGGCAAGGTCGCTCAGGCACTCGACGAGAGCGTTCCGGCCGCAGACAAGGTCAACCTCGTCCAGGGCGCCGAGCAGGATCCCGAGCTGATCAACCAGGTCGCCGCTGCCGCCAAGGCTGCCGGCGCACAGGTCGAGATCCTCGACCCGGTCACCGACACGGGTAGCGAGACGGCAGCAGCTTCGCTGAACATCGTCGTCAACGGTCAGCCGCTGCAGCAGGGCCTGCAGGCGTCGTTCGTCTACGAAGACGGCGTCTGGAAGCTCTCGAAGACCACCGCTTGCCAGATCGTCGGCGTTGCAGGTCTGACCTCGCCGGCTTGCGCTGCTTGATCTCTCGGTAACACCTGAAACACCAGAGCGGCCGCCGACTCCCGAAGGGAGTGGGCGGCCGCTCTTCACGTGGTAAGCGACGTCAATGATGGAATCCCTCGGTGACGCGCGGCCGCGGCATCGGGCTGTCCAGTTCGTCGAGGAACGCGGTTTCCTCTTCGATGATGCGCAGCAGATTGGCCGCCAGGTCCATGCTCAGTCCGTTACGAACCACGATGCGCTGCACTGTCAGATCCGCGAGATCGTCCGGCATGGGGTAGGCCGGCACCAACCAGCCCTTGCCTCGCAACCGGTCCGAGAGGTCGTACAGCGTCCAGTTGGACGTGTGCCCCTCGGCGAGGCGCCACGCGAAGACCGGGATGTCGGAACCGTCGTTCCACAGTTCGAACGCGTCGAGTTTCCCGATCCCTTCGGCGAGAAATTTCGCCACGTCCTGGGAGGACTGCTGGATCGCGCGATAGCCGTCGTGGCCGAGACGCAGGAACAAGTAGAACTGCAGGATCACCTGAGCGCCGGGACGCGAGAAGTTCAGTGCGAAGGTCGGCATACTGCCGCCGAGGTAGCTCACCTTGAAGACGAGGTCGTCGGGAAGTAGATCCTGCGATCGCCAGACCACCCAGCCGAGGCCGGGGTAGACGAGCCCGTACTTGTGCGCCGAGGTGTTGATGGAGTGGACGCGTGGTAGTCGGAAATCCCATTCGAGTTCGGGCTGAAGGAACGGTGCGATCATCGCACCGGAAGCGCCGTCGACGTGGATGGGGACGTCGAGTCCCGTCTTCGCCTGGATCGCATCGAGTGCCTTCGAGATTTCCAGGACCGGCTCGTACATCCCGGTGTACGTGACGCCCATGATCGCGACGACACCGATGGTGTTCTCGTCGACGTACTTGTCCAGATCGTGACCGTCGAGGGTGCGGTGTTCCTCGCTGATCGGCACGTAACGCGCTTCGACGTCCCAGTAGTTGCAGAACTTCTCCCAGCACACCTGGACCGCGGAACTCATGATGAGATTTGGCTTTTCGGTGGACTTGCCCGCGGCTTTTCGTGCGTGCTGCCAGCGTCGTTTCATCGCCAGGCCGCCGAGCATGCAGGCTTCGGACGAACCGATCGTCGAGGTGCCGATTGCGTCCTTGGGGGAGGGTGAGTGCCAGAGGTCGGCAAGGATACGCCAGCAATAGGTTTCGATCGCGGCGGTCTGCGGATACTCGTCCTTGTCGATCATGTTCTTGTCGAACGACTCGGCATACAGTTTGGTGGCGTGATCGTCCATCCACGTGCTGACGAACGTCGCGAGATTGAGCCGCGCATTGCCGTCGAGCATCGTTTCGTCGTGGACGATCTGATACGCGGTCTCGGGAAGCATGCCATCGGGTTCGAGTGTGTACTTCGATGCAACCGAATCCTCGCCAGGCCTCGAGAAGATCGGATTGACGGCTACGTAATCGGTGTGATCTGACCTTCTGGGTTCCGGCATGAACTCTGGCTCCTCACATCAGTGTGTCGCGTTGGTCTGTTTCGTACCTACTCTCACCGTTCAGTGTGGACGGGCAGTTGTCAAAGGGTCTGTGGTCCCGAATCATTCGCGAAAGGCCGAGACAGGACGAATCCGCTCGTTGTCAGGGCGTTTGTGCGCGCAGGCGATCTGCGGCGGCCGATGCCATCGAGAGGAGAACATCGGGGGCGATCGGACTCGGCGCCGTCGCGGACAGCTGAGTCAACGTCGTCCCGACTGCGGCCACGATCGCGTCGGCAACCAAGGTGAAACCGCCACTCTCCGTGATGATTCGGAAAGCGAAAGACGCGTCGCCGATGTTCGGGTCCGACGCTCCGCCGACGCGATAGGTGATTGTCGTTCCGTCGGCATCGGTTCCCGAATACTCCGCACACCCAGCCAGCGTGGTCTGAAGTTTCTCGAAAGCTGCTGCTGCCGCGGTGCCGTCGGCGTACGAAGCAGAGTCCTGATCGATGCTCGTGAAATCGGGGCCGGTGAACATGTCGGAGAGGTCGGCGACCGATCCGGGAGCGTGGGTGGCTATCGGCGCCAGAACCTGGGCGCAGACGGCGGGGTCGGTGCTCGACTTGTCCGCCTCCGAATTTTCCGGCGCCGGTGCGAGGCCGAGGTCGTCGACCGGGTCGGGAACTACGTCGAAGTCGGCAGGTAGCTCGGACAGGGTGAGCGCGGCTCGTTGCAGGCCGTCACGGTCGAGAGGCGCCCCGCTCAGCGGTGCGGCCGGAGCAGCCGTGAACGGCGCCAAGCCGACCTGTGGGGCGGAAACCTGCGTAGTCGTGTCGGCACCAGGCGAGTCGTCCGAGCCGCAACCGGTCACGACGAACAGTGCCGCCGTTGCGGTCAGACCAAGTGCGAGAAGCGACCGGCGTGTCACGATTCCCACCGAATGCTGTTGGAGATGGTCTGCCGGATCACCGAGGAGCTGTCCGGGTCGCCGTATGCCTGGTCGCCGCCGACGGTCATCTGTCCGTCGATCGGCAAGGGGAGTGAGAGGTCGACGGTGAGGTTTCCGGAGCCGGCCATGACGTATTGATCGATGTTCAGCGTTCCGGCGTCACCAGCCAGGTTCCAGACCGGGCTCTGCGGGGTCTGCGATACGTCCACCGCGAGCGAAAGCCGATTGCCCTCGCGCGCGGTGAGCGTGACGGTGGTTGTCTGATCGAGCAGGATTTCGCTGCTGACTTGCTGCCGAACCACCCAACGTGCGCCGACACCGACCGGAGCGTCGGGGAGTGCAACGGTCCGGTAGACCGCTTGGCCCAGCGCTTGTTCGATTGCAGCGCGGGCAGCATTGGCCGAGTTGGCGGAGGGCTTCAACCGTAGGGCGGTGATGGCGCCCGAATCCGTGACCGACAATCCGGCCGCAGACCCGTCGGCCCCGCTCAGCGCAGCCTGCAGCGTTGCATCGGGCGAGGTCATCGACGACAGCGTGAGGTCAACGACTGCGGTGGGATCGTCAGCGGTCACGTTTGCCGAGAGCGGGATCGTGATCTCCGGCGAAGAGAAATCCTGCGCCGGTTGTTGATCGATCTGCTGACTCACGACGGCCTGGGTGACGAGCGTCGCCGTCTGCGTGGTGCCGACAGGCAAGTTCGTACGCAAAACCTCGCGCGGCTCGCTTCCCGCCTCGAGAACTTCGACCGTCGCGGCGGTCACCGGAACAGTCACCTCACTCGGCGAGGAGGTCGGGGTGTTCGGAGGTTGATCCGAGTCGCCGCAAGCGGTGAGAACGGTGGTGAGAGCGAGGGCAGCGAGGGCGAACGGAACGCGTCGGCCGGTCGTGGACAGCAGTGGCACGCGCTCCAGGCTAGCCGCAGTTGCAGAGTGCGTGACCCGGTGCGGTGAACATGAGGGATGATGGTTGCGTGAGTACAGACCACCCAGACCGAGATGTCAACGCGGAGGATCAGCCGATTACCGAAATCTCGAAGGCCGACGAGCCCGAAACCGTGAAACCGGAAGCCGTGAAATCGGAAGACGGTGACCTGGCGGTTGTGCCGGTCGAAAAGCCCCGCCGGCTGACCATGCTCATTGCCATCGCCGCTGTCATCCTGCTCTCGGACATTCTCACGAAGGTGTGGGCAGTCGCCGCGGTCAAACCGGGGCAGCCGATCGAAATCATCGGTGACGTGGTCACATTCACGATGGTGCGCAATCCGGGGGCAGCGTTCTCGATGGCGACGTCGATGACGTGGATCCTCACTCTCGTCGCAATCGGTGTGGTCATCGGTGTGATCAAGATCGGTCGCACGCTCCGATCACCGTGGTGGGCGCTCGGTCTCGGCCTCGTTCTCGGCGGCGCGCTGGGTAACCTCGTCGACCGATTCTTCCGCTCTCCCGGAATCATGCGCGGACATGTGGTGGATTTCGTCTCCGTCGGCTGGTGGCCGGTGTTCAACATCGCGGATTCCGCGATCGTCTGTGGCGCGATTCTGCTCGTCGTCCTGACACTGTTCGGCTTCGAACCCAACGGTGAACGCCTGCGTGATCACAAGGCGGACGACAAGAAGCTCACCGAATCGAAGGCTGCAGCCGAGGGAGAAACCAAGTGAGGGAATCCCGTTCGATGCCAGTGCCCGACGGTCTCGATGCCATGCGCGTCGATGCCGGCCTCGCGCGCCTTCTCGGACTCTCGCGCACCGTGGTCGCGACACTCGCGGAAGAAGGCTCGGTACTCGTCGACGGTGTGGCCGTCGGCAAGTCCGATCGTCTGACCGCAGGGTCGTGGCTCGAGGTAGTCCTGCCCGAACCGCCGCGGCCCCTGACCATCGAAGCGACACCGGTCGAGGGAATGGAGATCCTCTACGCCGACGACGACGTCGTGGCAGTCGACAAGCCCGTCGGAGTTGCCGCGCACGCCAGCGTCGGGTGGACGGGACCGACCGTCATCGGCGGACTTGCCGCGGCCGGTTTCCGCATCTCGACGTCCGGTGCCCACGAGCGTCAGGGCATCGTCCACCGCCTGGACGTCGGAACGTCGGGTGTCATGGTGGTTGCCACATCCGAGCGCGCGTACACGTTGCTCAAGCGCGCTTTCAAGCAGCGGACCATCGACAAGCGCTACCACGCTCTCGTGCAGGGACACCCCGACCCGAGCAGCGGAACGATCGACGCGCCCATCGGACGCCATCACGGGAACGATTGGCGATTCACGGTCACAGCCGACGGCAAGCCCAGCGTCACGCACTACGACACCATCGAGGCGTTCCAGGCAGCGAGTCTGCTGGACGTGCACCTCGAAACCGGTCGCACACACCAGATCCGTGTCCACTTTTCGGCGTTGCGCCATCCGTGCTGCGGCGACCTGACCTACGGCGCGGACCCTCGACTTGCCGAAAGGCTCGGCCTCGAGCGCCAGTGGCTGCATGCCGTGTCTCTTGGATTCGCACATCCGGCGGACGGTCGCTGGGTCGAGATCAAGAGCAAGTACCCGAAGGATCTCGAACACGCACTCGAAGTTCTGCGGTCCTCATGACACCGCGCGGGCTTACCCCCGCGCCGGCCGTCGTCGCGGTGGTGGTCGGTGTGGCGGCGGTGGTGGGCGTGGGGTTCGCGAATCCCGTGCCGACCCCGCCGATCCGGACGGACACCCTGGGTCCGGACAGTGGGGAAGCTGTCCCGGACTACCTCGACCGAGCGCGAGATTCCGTCGCGTCGGTCGATGGGCCGGTGTGGGCGTTGGTCTCGTTCACGAAGGCACTCACCGTCGACGAGGTCATCACGTCGACCAGCAGTGTTCAGGTGCCGGGCGCTGAGGTCTCGGGCGTTCGCGTGTCCAGGGTCATGTTCCGAGTTCCGATCGAGCGCGTCCAGACGCCGCTCATGTCGGTGCCCGTTCCCGACAACGACGAAGCAGTACGCAGATCGCCCGGTGTTGCAGCCACGCGACTGGTCTCGCTCGGCGGCGACACCGATCGTCAGCAACAGGTGGCGCTCGCGTCGGCGAAGCAATTGTCCGCCGGGTGCGCCTGCGCGGTGGGCGTGCTGGTGCGAGCTACTCCCGAAGGACTCGAAGCGATCGAACATGACTCGAACGTCCGTGCAGTGGAAGCGTTGCCGTCCGACGCCTCGCCGTGGTTGGCAGCCGTCCGTCCCTTGCTGCCGGAGTACGTGGACGTCGCTGCTCCCGGCCCCGACGATGGTCCGGTCCCGTGAACTCCGGTTCTGTGAACAAGGACGAACGCGCTGAGTCCCGTTCGTCCTCGGGGATCTTCTACGGTGTGGCGGCTTTCCTGTTGTGGGGAACGTTCCCGGCATTCTTCGGGCTACTCGACTTCGCCGATCCGGTCGAGATCCTGGCGCACCGGGTGGTGTGGACCCTTCTGTTGATGCTGATCGTGTTGGCCTTTGCCGGCCGCCTCGGATCGCTTCGCGGAATCAGCGCACGCACCTGGCTGCTGGTGACCGCGGCGTCAGCGGCGATCGCCGTGAACTGGGGGACGTACATCTATGCCGTGGTGTCAGGCCGCGTCGTGGAGGCGGCTCTCGGGTACTTCATCAACCCGCTGGTCACCGTTCTGCTCGGCGTCGTGATCTTCCGCGAACGATTGCGTCCCGCCCAGATCGCCGCGCTCGTTCTCGCTGCCACGGCAGTTGTGGTGATCACGGTCGACTTCGGGAAACCTCCGATCGTCGCTTTGCTGCTCGCCGGCTCGTTTGCCACCTATGGGTTGGTCAAGAAGGTGGTTCCGCTCGATCCTCGAACCAGTTTGACTGCCGAGGGAGTCGTTGCCGCACCGTTCGCGGTCGGCTACCTCGTGTTTCTCGGCCTGACCGGGGCCGGTGCATTCATCAGCAGCGGTACCGGGCACAGCCTGTTGCTGCTTGCCGCCGGCCCGGTCACCGCGCTGCCGCTGCTCCTGTTCGGCGTCGCCGCTCAGAGAGTTCCGTTGGCGACGATGGGCATGCTGCAGTACCTCACCCCGGCGCTCCAGATGGCGTGGGGTGTGGCCGTCATGCACGAGGACATGCCGGCGTCACGGTGGATCGGCTTCGTTCTGATCTGGGCTGCACTGGTGATCTTCACGACAGACACCTTCGTCGCCGGTCGACGTTCGCGGCGTTCGGTGAGGTCGAGCGCCGAACCCGAGGTTCCGGTCACGTGACCGGAGGCGGCGCACGGCGACTCCGCTACGTCGGTCGCCGGTCGTGTCGGCAGCGCGGCATACACTCGATCTCGCTCCCAGACCTTCAGAGAGGCGCACGTGGCTGACTCGTTCGTACATCTTCACAATCACACCGAGTACTCGATGCTCGACGGTGCGGCCAAGGTCGGCGCCATGTTCGAGGAGGCCGCTCGTCTCGAAATGACCGCAGTCGGCATGACCGACCACGGAAACATGTACGGCGCCAGCCAGTTCTACAACGAGGCAAAGAGCGCCGGCATCAAGCCGATCATCGGCATCGAGGCCTACATCGCACCTGAGTCTCGCTTCAACACCAAGCGAGTTCTGTGGGGCGATCGCAGCCAGAAGTCCGACGACGTCTCCGGTAGCGGTGCGTACACCCACATGACGATGGTGGCCGAGAACGCGACCGGACTCCGCAACCTCTTCAAGCTGTCGTCGCTCGCGTCCATCGAGGGCCAGCTCGGTAAATGGCCACGGATGGACGAGGAGCTCATCGCCGCGCACGCCGAGGGCATCATCGCGACCACGGGTTGCCCGTCCGGTGAGATCCAGACCCGCCTTCGTCTCGGTCACGATCGCGAGGCTCTCGAAGCTGCCGCGAAGTGGCAGGAGATCTGGGGCCCGGACAACTTCTTCCTCGAACTGATGGATCACGGTCTCTCGATCGAGCGCCGTGTGCGAGAGGGTCTGCTCGACATCGGCAAGCAACTCGGTATTCCGCCACTTGCCACCAACGACTGCCATTACGTCACCAAGGACGCCGCCGAGAATCACGAGGCGCTGCTCTGCATTCAGACCGGCAAGACGCTCTCCGACCCCACTCGCTTCAAGTTCGACGGCGACGGCTACTACCTCAAGTCCGCTGCCGAGATGCGCGCCATCTGGGACAACGAGGTACCGGGGGCATGCGACAACACCGTTGCCATCGGCGAGCGTGTGCAGTCGTACGAGGACGTGTGGGCGTTCCACGACCGCATGCCGATCTTCCCGGTCCCGGAGGGACACACGCAGCAGACCTTCCTGCGCGCCGAGGTGATGCGCGGACTCGATCGCCGCTTCCCGAGCGGACCGCCGCAGGAGTACCTCGCCCGCGCCGACTACGAGATCGGCGTCATCAACGAAATGGGCTTCCCGGCCTACTTCCTCGTGGTCGGCGACCTGATCAACCACGCCAAGGACGTCGGGATCCGTGTCGGGCCCGGCCGTGGATCGGCTGCCGGTTCGTTGGTGGCCTACGCGATGGGTATCACCAACATCGACCCCATCCCGTACGGGTTGCTGTTCGAGCGATTCCTCAACCCCGAGCGTGTGTCCATGCCCGATATCGATATCGACTTCGATGATCGCCGTCGCGGCGAGATGGTTCGCTACGCGACGGACAAGTGGGGCAACGACAAGGTCGCCCAGGTCATCACCTTCGGCACCATCAAGACCAAGGCTGCCATCAAGGACTCGGCTCGCGTCCAGTTCGGCAAGCCGGGCTTTGCCATCGCCGATCAGATCACCAAGGCGCTCCCGCCGCCCATCATGGCCAAGGACATCTCGGTTTCCGGTATCACCGACCCGAAGCACGAGCGGTACAAGGAGGCAGTCGAGGTTCGAGCGCTCATCGACTCCAGCCCGGACGTCGCGAAGATCTACAAGACCGCGGTGGGTCTGGAAGGGCTGATCCGCAACGCCGGTGTGCACGCCTGCGCGGTCATCATGTCGTCCGAACCGCTCACCGACGCAATCCCGGTCTGGAAGCGCGCCCAGGACGGCGCCATCATCACCGGGTGGGACTACCCCTCGTGTGAAGCCATCGGTCTGCTCAAGATGGACTTCCTCGGTCTGCGAAACCTCACGGTTATCGGCGACACGCTCGAGAACATCAAAGCCAACCGCGGCATCGACCTCGACCTCGACACGTTGCCGATGGACGATGCGGCAACATACGAACTGCTCGCCCGCGGCGACACTCTCGGTGTGTTCCAGCTCGACGGCGGCGGTATGCGCGAGTTGCTGAAACTGATGCAGCCCACCGGATTCGGCGACATCGTCGCCGCATTGGCGCTGTATCGACCGGGACCGATGGGTGTGGACGCCCACATCTCGTACGCCAAGCGCAAGAACGCCTTGGAAGACGTCAAGCCGATTCACCCCGAGCTGGAGGAGCCGCTAGCGGAGATCCTCTCGGAGACATACGGCCTGATCATCTACCAGGAGCAGATCATGCAACTGGCGCAGAAGGTGGCCGGTTACACCCTGGGTCAGGCCGACTTGCTGCGTCGCGCCATGGGTAAGAAGAAGCTGTCCGAGCTGGAAAAGGCCTACGCCGGCTTCCGGCAGGGCATGTTGGACAACAACTTCAGCGAAGCCGCCATCAAGGCGCTGTGGGACACGGTCCTTCCCTTCGCCGGGTACGCGTTCAACAAGTCGCACTCCGCCGGCTACGGACTCGTGTCGTACTGGACTGCGTACCTCAAGGCGAACTACCCGGCCGAGTACATGGCGGGTCTGCTGACCTCCGTCGGTGACGACAAGGACAAGTCCGCGATCTACCTCGCCGACTGCCGCAAGTTGGGCATCACCGTTCTCCCACCGGACGTCAACGAGTCACGCGTCGACTTCGCGACCGTCGGCGACGACATCCGTTTCGGTATGGGGTCGGTGCGCAACGTCGGCGCCAACGTCGTCGCTTCGATCATCAAGGCGCGCACCGAGAAATCGAAGTTCACCGATTTCTCCGACTATCTCGGCAAGATCGACGCGATGGCTTGCAACAAGAAGGTCACCGAATCTCTCATCAAGGCCGGTGCTTTCGACTCGTTGGGTCACCCGCGCAAGGGCCTGATGTTGGTTCATGCCGACGCCATCGATTCCGTGATGAGCACCAAGAAGGCAGAGGCGATCGGACAGTTCGACCTCTTCGGCGGTGCCGAGGCGGACGAGTCGATCACCTCGGTGTTCGACGTCAAGATTCCCGAGGAGGAGTGGGACTCCAAGCATCGCCTGGCACTCGAACGAGAGATGCTGGGGCTGTACGTTTCCGGTCACCCGCTCAACGGTGTCGAGCACATTCTTCGCCAGCAGTCCGACACGTCCATCGCTGCGATACTCGAAGGCGGCGTTCAGGACGGTGCCCAGGTAACTCTCGGCGGCATCATTGCCTCGGTGGACCGCCGGGTCAACAAGAACGGTCTGACCTGGTGCATCGTGCAGCTCGAAGATCTCGTGGGTGGAATCGAGGTGCTGTTCTTCCCGCAGGCGTACGCCGTTTACGGAATGGACATCGCCGAGGATGCCATCGTGTTGGTCAAGGCTCGCGTTTCGATCCGAGACGATCGGATGTCACTGATCGGCAACGACCTTGCGGTACCTGATATTTCGGCGATCGGGGTTGCGCGTCCGCTGTCGGTCTCGCTGCCGCTTCGGCAATGCACCAAGGACAAGCTCAGTGCTCTCAAGCAGGTGTTGACCAGGCATCCGGGGACGTCCGATGTCCATGTCCGACTGATCGGCGGAACCGAAATCAGCTTGTGGAAGGTCGACGACGTCCTTCGGGTCGAACCGTCCTCGGCACTGATGGGCGACCTGAAGGCATTGCTCGGACCGAGTTGCCTGACGGTCTGACCGCCGAGCGGACCTGAACCGAACGAAGGGACCTTGCTGCTGATGCAGCAAGGTCCCTTCGTGGTTCGCGGGAGTTCGGGGGAGTGCGGTGATCAGGTGGTGCGTGAGTAGTGCACGCGCCGTACCCACCACGTGACTACAGCGGCCGTTGCGGCAGTCAGTACGGCCACCTGCATCGACTGCGTGACGGCACCGGCGACGACGAACAGCACGAACCCGACCACGAGAGCTTCGATCTTGTACAGCGGCCACCGAGTTCCGGCCAGATCGACGCAATAGTCGGGGGAGGGGCGTGATTCGCGAGTGGAGATATCGGCGGTGGTCATCTCGTCCCTTTCTGATACGGCTGTTCGAAGCTGTGGTTTCAGAGTAGCCAGAGATGAGAGTTCGGGCAAGCGAACTTTATTGATCGGCAGCTCACTTAATCGATCAACCAGGGGAGTGCGCGGGCGACAGGCCTGGTCGGCGTGGTTCGGTGGCCAAGGTGCTCGAGTGGGTGTTCACTGGTACACATGCCAATCACAGGTGAGTACGAACCCAGTCCAGCGTCGTGGGCCGCCGATCAGGTCGCACGCATCGAGAACTCCGGTGGCACCGAGGGAAACGACATGAACGGCATGCCCGTCGTCGTTCTCACGACCATCGGGGCAAAGTCCGGCAAGGTCAGGAAGACGCCGCTGATGCGGGTCGAGCACGACGGTTCGTATGCCGTTGTGGCTTCGCTCGGTGGCGCCCCGAAGAATCCGGTCTGGTACTACAACGTCAAAGCCGACCCGCACGTCACGCTGCGTGACGCGACGCAGGTCTTCGACCTGGTTGCTCGGGAAGTCACCGGCGACGAGAAGGCGGTCTGGTGGGAGCGCGCTGTCGCTGCGTACCCCGACTACGCCGATTATCAGACGAAGACCGATCGTGAGATTCCGGTGTTCGTGCTCGAACCCAAGTAACCCCGCATTCCACAAGAAGCGCTGCATCAATCACAAGTAAATCGTCACTCCCGGGGGTCGGCGATCCCGACTCCCGTGAGTGTGTCATGGAGGTCTGATGAGTCCGAAAACCGTTGCAGATCAATTGGTTCAGCAGCTCGTTGACGCGGGTGTCAGTCGGATCTACGGCATTGTCGGTGACAGTCTCAATCCCATCGTCGATGCGGTTCGTCGCACCGGTGGTTCCGAGAAGGGCGGAATCGATTGGATACACGTCCGGCATGAGGAAGCAGCCGCCTTTGCGGCCGCAGCGGATGCCCAGATCACCGGAAAACTCGCAGTGTGTGCCGGATCCTGCGGTCCCGGAAACCTTCACCTGATCAACGGCCTGTACGACGCTCATCGTTCGGGCGCGCCGGTCCTCGCGATCGCCTCACACATCCCCAGCGCCCAGATCGGAATGGGCTACTTTCAGGAAACGCATCCCGAGCGGATCTTCATCGAATGTTCGAGTTACACCGAACTCGTCAGCACGGCAGTCCAATCACCTCGCGTGGTGCAGTCGGCGATTCAGCATTCGGTGGCTCGAAACGGCGTCTCGGTGATCGTGCTTCCCGGGGACATCGCCGATTGTCCGGCAGAAGGCACCCCGCCGACGCTCGTCGAAACCCGAAGGCCGACAGTCGTTCCGGATGCCGGTGACGTCAAGGCGTTGGCAGATGTGATCAACGGCTCGCGTAAGGTTGCGATCTTCGCCGGCGCGGGCGTGCGAGATGCGCGCGCGGAGGTTCTGGCGTTGGCCGAAACCGTCGGCGCTCCCATCGGGCATTCACTGCGTGGCAAGGAATGGATCCAGTACGACAATCCATACGACGTCGGGATGACCGGATTGCTCGGTTACGGTGCGGCGCACGACGGTATCCACGGCGCCGATCTCCTGCTCCTGATCGGTACGGACTTTCCCTACGATCAGTTCTTGCCCGACGACGTTCGCACTGCTCAGATCGACATCGCGGCCGAGCGGTTGGGGCGTCGAACCAGCCTGGACCTGGCTGTGCACGGCGACGTCGCGAGCACCTTGAGCGCACTGATTCCGCAGCTTGATCGAAAGACCGACCGCGGGTTCCTGGAGGACACGCTCGCCAAGCACAACACTCTGATGACCAAAGTGGTTGGTGCATACACGGATCCGGTCAAGCAGCGCACGCCGATTCACCCCGAGTATGCGGCATCGATCTTGGACGATCTGGCAGCCGACGACGCAATCTTCACCGCCGACACCGGGATGTGCAACGTGTGGACGGCGCGCTATCTCAATCCGAACGGATCGAGACGCTTCATCTCCTCGGCGCTGCACGGATCGATGTCCAATGCGCTCCCACACGCGATGGGTGCTGCATGGTCGAGTCCGGGGCGTCAGGTCATCTCGGTGTCGGGCGACGGTGGATTGTCGATGCTGCTCGGTGAGTTGGTCACCGTCGCGATGTACAAGTTGCCGGTCAAGATCGTGGTGTTCAACAACTCGACGCTCGGAATGGTCAAGCTCGAGATGCTGGTCGACGGCCTTCCGGATTTCGGGGTCGACGTGCCCGCGGTCGACTACGCGGCGGTTGCTGCTGCGCTCGGTATCTTTTCGCGCCGAATCGAGAATCCCGCGGATATCGAAGCGGGCCTACGCGCCGCGCTCGATCACGACGGTCCGGCCTTGGTGGATCTGGTGACCGATCCGTTGGCATTGTCGTTGCCGCCCACCATCACCGGTGGTCAGATGAAGGGCTTCGCTTTGGCGATGTCGAAGATGGTGATGAACGGCGGCGTCGGCGAGGCAGTACAGATGGCCAAGTCGAATCTGCGGAACGTGCCACGTCCCTCACAGTTGGATCCGCGCGGCTGACCTACCGCCACCCTGCCTCGCAGACCATGCGGGGCGGGGTGGTGGGAAGGTTGATCTCCGACGTGCGAAAATGGCGGGGTGTCTAACTCGCCCGATGTCGTAGTAACGAAGTCCACCGTCCCCGCGCTCGACGCGCAGGAGATCGACGCGGCCATCGAGCGAATTCAGCACGTCATTGCGGCGACGCCCCTGCAGTACAGCGATCGTCTTTCGGCGTTGACCGGGGCACACGTGTATCTCAAGCGTGAGGACCTCCAGGGCGTTCGTTCGTACAAGATTCGTGGAGCGTACAACCTGATCGCTCAGCTCAACGAGGCCGAACGCGGTGCCGGCGTAGTGACTGCCAGTGCCGGTAACCATGCGCAGGGTGTTGCTTTCGCGTGCCGAACGATGCAGATCAAGGGTCGGATCTACGTTCCGGCCAATACCCCCAAGCAGAAGCGTGATCGCATCCGCGCGCACGGTGGAGCGTTTGTCGAACTGTTCATGATCGGTGAGACCTATGACGCCGCCGCTGCTGCGGCCGCCGAGGACGTAGCCGAAACCGGCGCAACCATGGTTCCGCCGTTCGACGACGTGCGCACCGCTGCGGGGCAAGGAACCATCGCAGCGGAGATTCTCACGCAATTGGACGCCCCTCTCGACACGATCGTCGTGCCGGTCGGAGGCGGCGGTTGCATTGCGGGCATCGCCACCTACCTGCACGAACGGTCGCCGAAGACGTCGATCGTCGGGATCGAGCCGTCCGGTGCGGCGTCAATGACGGCCGCTCTTGTTGCCGGGGGCCCGGTGACTCTTCCCGACGTCGATCCATTTGTCGACGGAGCAGCGGTCAAGAGGATCGGCGATGTTCCCTACGAGGTCGTCTCACGTCTGGGTGCCGCCGTGGTGTCGCACGCGTCGTTGCCGCTCGTGGCTCGTCAACTTCAGACACGGTCCGGTTCGGGATCGTTTGTCGTCAATCAGATCGACGAGGGCGCTATCTGCACGGCGATGCTCGAGCTGTATCAGAGCGAGGGCATCATCGCCGAACCCGCGGGAGCGCTTTCCGTTGCGGCACTTCAGAATTTGACGTTCGAGCCGGGTTCGACCGTCGTGTGCCTGATCTCCGGTGGCAACAACGACGTCTCTCGTTACGGCGAAATCCTCGAGCGTTCGCTCGTTCACCTCGGGCTCAAGCACTACTTCCTGGTCGACTTTCCGCAGGAACCGGGAGCGCTCCGTCGCTTCCTCTCGGACGTGCTCGGGCCGGACGACGACATCGCGCTGTTCGAGTACGTCAAGCGAAACAATCGCGAGACGGGTGCCGCGTTGGTGGGTATCGAACTCGGTTCCGCCGACGGGTTGGCGGCGTTACTCGAGCGGATGGAGCGCGCGCCGATGCAGTCCGAGAGGCTCGAGCCGGGAAGCCCGGCGTACCGCTATCTGACGTAAGGGACGCCCCCCCGGTCAGGGCCGCAGTCGCTCGACTACCTGTCGATGCAGTTCGGGATCCGGCTGGGGGAGTCCGAGCATGGCCGCCAGATACAGGCCGTCGCCGACGAGTCGGATGATCTCGGCCTGCACAGGGTCGGCGATCTCGGTCTGAAGGCCCTTGTCCCAGCTCCGCATCACATGTGTGACGGCCTTCTGGATTTCGTCGTGTTGTCCGTCGACTGTTCTCAGTGCCGCGATGATCGACCGGAAGAGTGAGAGTTCTTCGCTTTCGTTCGCATCGGGGATCTGCAGATAGAACTCGGTGACCGTCGTACCGCCGGCTACGGCGTCTTCGAGTTGCTGATCCGAGCGTTCTCCGAGTCTGCGGACCATCGCCGCGAGCAGTGCTTCCTTGCTGGGGAAGTGATAGAGAAGTCCGCCCTTGGAAACCCCGGCTTCGGCGGCAACGCCTTCGAGCGTGACTTGGGCGACGCCGCTGACCAGCAGCAGCTTCTCCAGTGCGTCGAGAATTCGATCGCGAGTGTCGGCAGCCATGTGATGTGACCCTACCCGGAAATAACTTTACCGCTCGGACGGTTCACTGTTACCGTAGACCTACTGTACCGGCTGGACGGTGCAGTGAAGTCTTTTCGAAAGAACTCAGAGAAAGTCGCAGGGGAGCAATGTCAGTGTCGGCAGATCACACGTCTGCAATCAATCCCGACGAGGTTCGGGCGACAAAGCGTGACTGGGCGGGCTTGATAGTCCTTGCCTTTGCTGTGTTGCTCATCGCAGTCGACGGCACGGTGCTCGATCTTGCGCTTCCGTTCATCAGCGCCGACCTCGAGCCGAGCAGCACGCAGTTGCTGTGGATCATCGACGTCTATTCGTTCGTGCTCGCCGGTCTGCTCATCACCATGGGTACGCTCGGCGACCGGATCGGTAGGCGAAAACTGCTCCTGATCGGCGCAGTCGGCTTCGGTCTCGCCTCGATCATCGCCGCTCTCGCTGTCAGTCCCGAGATGCTCATTGCCGCCCGCGTGCTGCAGGGTATTTCCGGTGCAACGCTGATGCCGGCCACCCTCGGTCTGATCCGCACGATCTTCGTCAACCCGCGTCAGCGCACCGAGGCGATCGGTGTCTGGGGCGCGATGGCCGGTGGCGGTACCGCGGCCGGCCCGTTGGTCGGTGGTTGGTTGCTCGAGCACTTCTGGTGGGGTTCGGTCTTCTTGATCAACATTCCGGTCATGATCGCGCTGGTTGTACTCGGCCCGATCCTGATCCCGGAGTCGAAGGACCCCAATCCGGGTCGATTCGACCTCATCAGCGCTGGTCTGTCGATGGCGACCATGTTGCCGCTGGTGTACGCGGTCAAGGAATCCGTGGTGCACGGCGTCAGCATCACGTTGCTGGTGATCGGCCTCGTTGGTCTCGCGGCGGGTTACGTGTTCGTGCGTCGTCAGCGGATGCTGAAGGATCCGATGTTGGATCTGAAGCTGTTTGCCAACGCGTCGTTCTCCACCGCCGTCATCACCAACCTGCTCTCGATCTTCGCGCTGGCAGGTGTCCTGTTCTTCGGCTCGCAGTACCTGCAGTTGGTGCTGGGTAACTCGGCGCTCGACGCCGGCCTGCTGATGCTCCCGGGTATGTTGCTCAGCGCATTCACCGCGGTTGCGGCGGCCTGGTTGATTCGCCGGTGGTCGGTGTCTCACGTGCTCAGCGCGGGCCTCGCGGTTGCCGGTATCGGTGCTGCGATGCTGCTCGCGCTCGGCGTCGACAGCGGCCCGTTGATGTTCGTGATCGGCTTCGGTCTGGCCGGTGCTGGTGTCGGTGTCGCGTTGACGTTGACATCGGATCTCGTGGTCAGCTCGGTGGAACCCGAACGCGCCGGCGCTGCGTCCGCTGTGTCGGAGACCGCGTACGAACTCGGCATCGCGCTCGGCGTGGCGATCCTGGGCAGCGTGGTGATGGCGATCTTCCGCAAGGGAATCGACACCTCGATGCTCGAAGCAGATCAGGCGCACGCTGCACAGGGCACGCTCGGCGGTGCCCTGCAGGAAGCAACGTACCTACCTGGTGAACTCGGTTCGGTGCTTGCCGATTCCGCGAAGTCGGCGTTTGTCGACGGTATGCACGTTGCTGCCGGTGCAACAGCTTTGGTTCTGTTCGTCAGTGCCGCATTGGTGTTGCGGATGCTGCGGAGTACACCAGAGAACGCGAAGCGTTAATACCGGAATCTCGAGAGTTAGTCAGCTTTCGAGTACGACGAACGAGTGCCCCGGCACCACTGTTGCGGACGCGGTCTCGTCCTGTGTCGGCGGATCCCACCAGAGGATGGGGGTTCCGCCGACCGGAACCGAGGCCGCGTCCGTTCCCAGATTGCACACGATCTGTAATGCGCCGCGGCGCAAGGTGATCCACTGGTCGTCCTCGTCGTAGTCGACGTGCAGGTTCCCCAGCCAAGGGTCGGTGATCTCGATTCGCTTCCTGCGCAGGGCAAGTAGATCGCGATAGCAGGCCAGGACGCGAGCGCGTGTCTCGTCGTCTCGCTCGTCCCAGTCCAGTTTCGATCGCAGAAATGTCTGTGGGTCTTGCGGATCCGGAATGTCGTCACTGTTCCAGCCGTGCGCCGCGAACTCCGCTTTGCGGCCTTTGGCAGTGGCCTCGCCGAGTTCCGGTTCCGGATGCGAGGTGAAGAACTGGAACGGAGTGGTCGCTCCCCATTCCTCGCCCATGAACAGCATCGGTGTGTACGGCGATAGCAGGACCAGCGCCGCCTTGATCGCCAATTGTCCTGGCGTCAGATAGGCGCTCGGGCGGTCCCCGATCGCGCGGTTGCCGATCTGATCGTGGGTGCACGTGTATGCGAGCAGGGCGCTGGCGGGCTGATGCGTGATGTCGATCGGCCGGCCGTGAACCCGTCCACGGAACGAGGAATACGTTCCGGCGTGGAAGAAACCGCGCCGCAATGTATTTGCAAGGGATTCCAAGGATCCGAAGTCGGCGTAATAACCCTGGCGTTCGCCGGACACGGCCGTGTGAATCGTGTGGTGGATGTCGTCGTCCCACTGCGCGTCCAAGCCGAACCCGCCGGCCGCTCGTGGTGTGATCAGAGTGGCGTCGTTGAGATCACTTTCGGCAATCAACGTGAGCGGTCGGCCCAGATGGGCCGACAGTGTTTCCGTTCGGACGGCGAGTTCCTCGAGGATGTGCGTTGCGGTGTGATCGACCAACGCGTGGACGGCGTCGAGGCGTAGACCGTCGATGTGGAAATCGCGCATCCATCGCAGGGCATTGCCGATGATGTACTCGCGAACCTCGCCCGACTGCGGACCGCCGATGTTGATCGTTCGGCCCCAGGTGTTCGCTCCATCGGCAATGTAGGGGCCGAACTTTTCGAGGTAGTTGCCCGACGGGCCCAGGTGGTTGTAGACCACGTCAAGGATCACGCCGAGTCCGCGTTCGTGGGCCGCATTCACCAAGCGTTGCAATCCGTCCGGGCCACCGTAGATCTCGTGGACCGTGTACCAGAGCACACCGTCGTAGCCCCAGTTGTGAGTTCCGTTGAAGCCGTTGACCGGCATGATTTCCACGAAGCCGACGCCGAGGTCTACCAGGTGATCGAGACGTTCGATCGCGGCGTCGAATGTTCCTTCGGGGGTGAACGTTCCGATGTGCAGTTCGTAGACCGATGATCCTGGGAGTTGTCGTCCGGTCCACTGAGAGTCGGTCCAGGACGCCTCGTCGAGTTGGTGCAGTTGGGAGCGGAGATGCACGCCTTCGGGCTGGCGTGGTGAACGCGGATCCGGGAGTGTTTCACCGTCGACGACAAAGCCGTAGCGAGCGCGGTTGTCGCAGTCGACCTCGGCGCGCCACCACCCGTCGTCGGTCCGGTCCATCTCGTGCGTGATGCCGTCGACTTCGACCCGGACCGATTCCGGTGTGGGCGCCCAGACCTCGAATGTATGCACACGATCAGCATGCCTTGTTCGGCCGGATGTGGCAGCCCGGCGGGCTGGTTCCGTCGTCAAGGACTGTTTCTATCCGCAGGTGTTGCCGGACGGTGCAGACAGCGTGATCAGTTTCGGAGCGGGGGCGCTGCAGCATCCGCCCTCGGCTTTCCCTGTGTCGGTTTCTGCTGTGTCAGGTTCGTCGAAAATGCCTGCGCCGCCGCAGACTCCGGTCTCCGGAAGGACCAACTCGACGCGGGCCGCTGCTTCGTGATCGCCGGCGAGCTCGGCTGCGATGCTGCGAACCTGCTCGTAGCCGGTCATCGCCAGGAAGGTGGGTGCTCGGCCGTAGCTTTTCATTCCAGCCAAGTACACCCCCGGCTCCGGATGGCGAAGCTCCTTCGCGCCATGCGGGTAAACGGTGCCGCACGAGTGGACGTTCGGGTCGATCAGCGGAGCAAGCTCGACCGGTGCTTGTAAGACCGGGTCGAGGCCGAGTCGAATTTCCGAGAGCCAGGACAGATCGGGGCGGAAGCCGGTCAGCGTTATGACGTTGTCCACGTTCTCGATGCGATCACCCGCATCGGAGGCGAGTATGAGTTGTCCCGAAGGGGTAGTTGTCACCTCTGCGGTGCGGAAGCCGGTGACGACTCTCAACAGGCCATCCTCGACGGCCTTCTTTGCACGCAAGCCCAGGGCGCCGCGCGCGGGCAGTTCGTCAGCGTCGCCGCCTCCGAATGCAGAGCCGATGTTTCCTCGGCGGACCGCCCAGGTGATGCGGGTGCTCGGAGCCTGCTCCGCCAACCCTGACAGCGCAACGATCGCCGTCAGCGCGGAGTGGCCACTACCTGCGATGACGGTGTGCGTTCCGGCGAACTGTGCCCGCACTGCCGGATCGTCGAGATCAGGAACCCGGTACCGGATCGCAGTACCCACAGCGCCTTCGCCGAGTGCAGGAAGACCTTCACCACCGAGCGGGTTGGGGGTGCCCCAGGTGCCGGACGCATCCACAACGGCCTGGGCGAACATCCGATCCTCGGTTCCGTCCCGGCGCCGCAGGTGAATCGAGAGGGGTTCGCTGTCGCGTCCGGCGTCGACGACCAGGTCACGTCCGCGTCGAGCTACGCCGATCACCTCGGTGTCGAACTGGACCAGGTCGGCGAGGGCCGAGGCGAGTGGTTCGAGGTAGAGCTCGCGCCATTGCCGGCCGGTCGGATAGGTCTGCCCGTCGGGTGAGCTCCATCCATTCTGGTCGAGGAGTCGCCGCGCGGGCGGGGGAGACGAGTTCGGACCACCGGGAGAACAGTCGAACGTGATTCCACTCGGAGATCGCAGCACCGGCTGTGGTTCCGCGCTCGAATACAAGGGGTGTGAGTCCGCGCTCGCGCAGTTCTGCTGCGGCTGCTAGGCCGATCGGGCCGGCCCCGATCACGACAACGGGTAGGGGGTTCATTTTCGTGCCTTTCATCGACGATTATCGATCTACGGGGAACAGTATCGACGATCATCAATGTAGGCAACCATCGACAGCTGTCGATATAGTGGAGAGATGACTTCGCTGCAGACTCCGACGGTGCGAGTCGGAGATTCGGACTCGGATCAGATCCGTTCTTCCGTCCTCGCGCAGGGCGATGCCGATACCTACGCGCAGTGGTTCGCCTGCCTTGCCGAGCCGATGCGCGTCCGATTGCTTCACCGGGTAGCGAGCGCGGTCGGTGGTATTACCGTCGGAGCGCTCGCCGAGGCGTTGGGGATCGGGCAACCGACGGTGTCGCACCACCTGCGCAAGCTTGCCGATGTGGGTTTTGTGACCATGCGTAAGGAAGGGACGAGCACGGTCGTCGCGATGAGTCCGACGTGTTGCGTTGCCTTGCCGCAGGCGGCGGATGTGGTGATGGGAGTCCTTGCTCCGCGTCCGTGCTGCCCGAGTGATCTGCCCGACGATGTCTCTGTCCGGGCCATGATCGACGACGACTGGGATGCGGTTCGCCGTATTTACGGCGAGGGTATCGACACCCGAAATGCCACCTTTGCCGCTGAGGTCCCCTCGCGTGAGCATCTCCACGAACGGTGGCTGCCGCAGCATCGATGGGTGGCGACTGTCGGGGGTGTTGTTGTCGGATGGGCTGCGTTGAGTCCGGTTTCCGAGCGTGACTGCTACCGCGGGGTTGCCGAGAACTCCGTGTACGTTGCGGACGGCATGCGTGGTCGTGGCGTCGGAAAGGCGTTGTTGCGCAAGCAAGTCATGGCCGCCGACGCCGACGGACTCTGGACTCTGCAGACGTCGATGTTCCCGGAGAACCGTGCCTCCATCTCGCTCCATCATTCGGCCGGGTTTCGAACGGTCGGCCTTCGCGAGAAGATCGCCGAACTCGACGGCGTGTGGCGCGACACTGTTCTGCTCGAGCGTCGAACGGCGATCGCCGAGGGATGAGTCCGGGATCCGGCTGACCGGATGCCCGATTGCGCGTTGATTCGATATCTGCCAATATCGAAGAATGTCGAATCAAGAGCTGCCGGACTCCGAGGCTTGCTGCACCCCGCTCGTTCGTGAACCGTTGACCGAGGATTGGGCCGGCGACTTGTCTCGGATGTTCAAGGCCCTCGGCGATCCGGTTCGTCTCCGCTTGCTCAGCTTGGTGGCAAGTCACGAGGGTGGTGAAGCCTGCGTCTGCGACATCTCCGACTCGTTCGACTTGTCTCAGCCGACTATCTCGCATCACCTGAAGGTGTTGCGCCAGGCCGGGCTGCTCGATTGTGAACGACGCGGGACCTGGGTGTACTACTGGGTTATTCCGGCTGCGCTGCAACAGCTTTCCGCCGTTCTGCTGGTAGAAGGTGCGAGCGTGAGTGCCGCGGACGCTTGCGCTGAGGTCACCGCATGAGCAACACCGCTGCCACCACCGAACACCCCGAAGTCGTCGGAAAACTCTCCACCCTCGACCGCTATCTGGCGGTCTGGATCGGCGTGGCCATGGTCGTCGGCCTGCTGGTTGGACGCTGGATCCCCGGTGTGAACACTGCCCTGGACAAGGTGCAGATCGACGGCATCTCGCTACCGATCGCCCTCGGTCTGCTGATCATGATGTACCCGGTCCTGGCGAAGGTCCGCTACGACCGCCTCGACACAGTCACCGGGGACAAGAAACTCCTCGCCGGCTCCCTGTTCCTGAACTGGGTTCTCGGCCCGGCGCTGATGTTCGCCCTCGCCTGGCTGTTTCTGCCTGACCTGCCGGAATACCGAACCGGTTTGATCATCGTCGGTCTCGCTCGGTGCATCGCGATGGTGATCATCTGGAACGACCTGGCCTGCGGAGACCGCGAAGCCGCCGCGGTGCTGGTCGCCATCAATTCGGTGTTCCAGGTGATCATGTTCGCCGTGCTCGGTTGGTTCTACCTCTCGGTCCTGCCCGGGTGGCTCGGCCTCGAACAGACCACCATCGACACCTCGCCCTGGCAGATTGCGAAATCGGTCCTGATCTTCCTCGGTATCCCGCTGCTGGCAGGTTTTCTGTCCCGCTTCTTCGGCGAACGCGCCAAAGGCCGCGACTGGTACGACAACAAGTTCATCCCCAAGATCAGCCCCTGGGCGCTCTACGGTCTGCTGTTCACCATCGTCGTGCTCTTCTCGATGCAGGGCGAACAGATCACCTCCCAGCCTTGGGATGTCGTCCGGATCGCGCTGCCCCTGCTCGCGTACTTCGCGCTCATGTGGGGCGGAGGCTACATCCTCGGCGCCGCAATCGGATTGGGCTATGAACGCACCACGACCCTGGCGTTCACCGCCGCGGGCAACAACTTCGAACTCGCGATCGCGGTAGCCATCGCCACCTACGGCGCCACCTCGGGGCAAGCTCTTGCCGGTGTCGTCGGCCCGCTGATCGAGGTACCGGTGCTCGTCGGGCTGGTCTATGTCTCCCTTGCTCTACGCAAACGCTTTGCAGTCGAAGAGGTTTCATCCAGTCGAGAAAGAGTGAGGTCATGAGCAAACCATCGGTGTTGTTCGTCTGCGTCCACAATGCCGGTCGATCTCAGATGGCCGCGGGATTCCTGAGCCATCTCGCAGGCGACGCCATCGAGGTCCGTTCCGCCGGATCCGCACCCGCCGAGACCGTCAATTCGGCAGCGGTCGAGGCGATGGCAGAGCGCGGTATCGACATCTCAGCGCAGTCTCCGAAGATCCTCACTGTCGACGCCGTCCAGGATTCGGATGTCGTCATCACCATGGGCTGCGGCGACACGTGCCCGATCTTCCCCGGCAAGAGTTACCGAGACTGGGTTCTCGACGACCCGGCCGGACAGGGCCTTGAAGCAGTTCGCCCGATCCGTGACGAAATCGAGCGGCGCGTTCAAGCCTTGATCGCTGAACTCACCACTGCCGCGAAGTCTTCCTGACCGATCGGGGACTCGACAGGATCATTCGTCGGTGGGCTCGATGTGTTCGGCACCGAGGACGGAGAGTCGGTATTCCTGTGCGTCCTGCTCGGTTTCGAAATCTTTCTCTTCGAGGAGATTCCGGTCGGCGTCGAGGTATCGGTAAGTCGTCATTCCTCCACCGTGTCACTGATGAACGATTCGTGCTCGGATACCGGTTCGATTTCGTCGACGGCTATTTGAATCAGCCTTCCGTAGCGCCGGATCAGATCCTCCGACGACAGTGAATCCTCACCGAGGAGTTCGAGCGTCCGCATGCCGGTGGCCAGTCCGAGCAGCAGTGAGACGACGATCTGGCTGCGTACCAAACCGGGCTCCGTGTCGCCGATGCGGCGCGCGATCCCGTGAACGTATCGTTGCTTGATCTCGGCCCGAGCGGCGGCCGGATCTGGCGCCTCGTGAACGTGTACTGCGAGCATTGCCCACGGATCGGTTTCGTCGGATTCTCTACGAGCGACAAGTTTCTCGACCAGTTGACAGCCGATGTCTCCGGTGGCGTCGGCATTCGGATCCTCGTCCATCGGAGGTGCGGACGGGATCGCAGCCGAGTACAGCCGAGCTTTGCTGCCGTAGATCTTCATGACCAGGGCAGGGGAGTAGCCGGCTGCGACCGCGATGTCCTTGATGGTCGTCGATGCGTAACCTCGTTCCGCGAACAAGGCTTTCGCTGCTGTGAGGATGCTGGCTTCACCGCTGCTCATGCCGCTCGCCTCGATACCCGATCGCCATGTGTTCGGTTGCTCATACTGGCGTTCATACTGTCGTCAACGGCTCGGCATCGACGGGTACGTCGAAATCGACGACGGTGGACTGCGCGATGACCGCTATCTGACGAGCCAATGTGCCGTGTCCGCTCTCGGTCAGCGCGGTCAGGATGTACCGGCCGGATGTGGGAAGTGCGATTCCGTAGTGCCCGGTTCCGTCGGTGACGGTGGATGCGACGAATTCGCCGGTCGGTTTCGTGAGCGTGACGACGGTTCCCGAGGTTGTTCGGCCGCCGACTCCGACCTTGCCGGAGATGGTGAGGCGGTCACCGAGTTCGACGGTGTGCGTCGATTGCGCGCTGTCGAAAGCGATCACCTGCGACCGAGGGGACCAGCCGTCGGCACTCGTCACTACCAAATACCGTCCGGGCCGGGGTAGGGCGAGGGAAAAGTTGCCCTCGTTGTCGGCGCGACTCCAGTCGATCGGTCGACCCTCCATGTCCATCACGGTGACAACGGCCTGCCGGATCGGTCGGCTGTCGGCCCGGACCACACGACCGGCAACCACAATTTCCGTTTCGGACACGGCGGCGTCGGGAAGCTCGAACCCTTCCGGGGTCACCGGGCGAAGTGCCGCTTCCGGTTTTGCGCCGCGGCGAGGAATGAACGCAGCGGCAGCGGCAGCAGCCACGGCGGCGAGGGCGGCCAGCCAGAAGATGTTCTTGAAGGCGTCGATCGACGGAAGGCCCTCGCCCGGCCCGGACGGGATGACCATCGACGTGAGCATGGCGGCAACCACCGCGCTGGACGTGGAAGTACCGACTGAGCGGAGCAGCGAATTGAGGCCGTTTGCCGACGCGGTTTCGGTAATCGGAACCGATCGCATGATCAGCATCGGCATCGCGGAGTAGGCGATTGCGGTTCCGATGCTGACCACCGCCGCGCTGATGATGATCAGTGCTATCGAACCGGTCAGGAACACTCGCGCGATGTAGGCGAGCGCGAGCACCGTGCCGCCGACGATCAGAGTGATCTTGGCTCCGAATCGCTTCGTGATGTTCGCGGAGACGGGCGCGAAGAAGACCATCGCGAGGCCTGCCGGAATCATGCACAGTCCGGCCGCCATCACGCCCAGTTCGAAGCCGTAGCCGGAGATCTTCGGCATCTGAAGTTGTTGGGTGGTGGAGAGGTTGTTCGCGTACATCGAGAAGCCGACGAGGATCGAGGCGACGTTGGTCAGCAGAACAGGCCGCTTGGCCGACGTTCGTAGATCGACCATCGGCTGGGTGACGCGGAGTTCGTAAGGGAACCACAATGCGAGAGTCACGATTCCGATGACGAACATCAGCAATGTCAGTTCGCTCGTCCATCCCCAACGGGCGCCCTTGGAGATGGCGAGGAGGATCGCCGTGAGTGCTGTCGAGAGCATGACCGCGCCCAGGAAGTCGAATTTGCCGCGGGTACGAACACTTGATTCCGGGACGACGACGGCTACCGCGATGATCAGCAGGACGCCCACGATCGCCGAGAGCCAGAAGATGGCGGGCCAGCCCAGATGCTCGAAGATCAACCCGGACAGCGGGAGCCCGAGTGCGCTGCCGATTCCGAGAGTGGCACTCATCAACGCTGTTGCCGACGCCACCTTCTCCTTGGGCAGTTCGTCGCGCATGATGCTGATTCCGACGGGGATCATCGAGATCGCGAAGCCCTGGAGACCACGTCCGATCAGCAGGGCGACAAAGTTGCCGCCGATCGCCGCGACCAGTGATCCGACCACGATCATCGTCATCGAGATCAGCATCATGCGTCGTTTTCCGAACATGTCTGCCAGGCGGGAGACGATCGGAGTGGCGACGGCACTCGTGAGGAGCGTGACGGTGACGAGCCAGGAGGCGTCGTCAGCGCTGACGCCGAGGATCTTCGGGAAATCGGGCAACAACGGAATGACCATCGTTTGTTGCAGCGCGACCACGGTGCCGGAAAGACAGAGAATTGCGGTAATGAGCCGACTCGAACGGCGAGTGGTCGGAGACGAGTGCAATGCCAAGAGACGGTCCTTCACGCGGCGATGGTGAACGGGAATTCACCCATGAGTGAACCACTGTTCACCCGTCGCTGTCACCTTCGGTGAATATGCGATTTCTCACGACGGCAACTCGCCCCAGGGTTTCCGAGTCGGCATGGCGGGAACAACGTCAGTGGTTGGTCTGCGCCTGCGCGAGCGGGCAGCGAGGAGGAGTGATGCATGCCGAAGTGGGTGACCGTCTCCACGTCCAGGGGCGCGTGGTGGGGCAGGCGGAGGTAACTGCCGAGGTTCTCGAGGTGCACGGCGAGGACGGCGGTCCTCCGTATCTGGTCAGGTACGACAACGGCCACGAGGCGTTGGTGTTTCCCGGTAGCGACGGCTGGATAGATCACCCCGGAAAAGGCTCCTGAGCTGCACGATTCTTTCCATGCATGGTCGTTGCATCGAATGCGGCTAAAGTGTGCGCAATGGAGGGCAGACGCCAGTACCACTCCCGCGTGCGTGAAGCTTCCGCGCAGCGAACGCGTGAACTCATTCGTGATGCGGCGACGGCCTTGTTTGTTCGAGACGGGTATGTCAAAGCCACCGTCAAGCAGATTGCCGCCTCGGCCGGCGTCGCCGATCGGACGGTGTTCACAGCCTTCCCCGGCGGGAAACTCGAGATCTTCGAAGCGGCCCTCGCTGCGGCGCTCGATGCCGAAGAGGTTCCACTCGGCGCGCCGAACCTGGCCTCGGACCCCGATGACGTTCGCCGGATCGTCTCCCAGATCGTGGCTCAGGGCATCGGACTGCTCGAACGTGCCGGCGCTCTGATGATGGTCGCGGTCGAATCCTCGGGTGCGGATGCCGACATGCGTCGACTATCCGAGGAGTCGTCGGATCAGTCGGCCGTCAATGCGATGTCGATAGCCGAGGGTCTCTCCGAGCATGGCTTGTTGAGGCCTGAGATTTCGCTCGAGAAAGCCGCGGGCATACTTGCCGCTTTCGTCTCGCCTCAGCTTCATCAGCAATTGCGTCGGGTCAGTGGATGGGACGTCGATGCGTACCGAGGATGGCTCGAGTTCAACATTCGCCAGAATCTAATGTACTAATTGGTCTGTTTTCGTTAGCATGGCGAGGGTTTTTTATTCTCGGGAGGAATCGCCAGCGTGCCCTATGCCTTGTTCGGCCTCATCACGATGTTGCTGTGGATTTTCTGCATCGTCGACGCCATCACGAGAGATGACGCCTACATCCAGTACCTACCCAAGGTCGTCTGGATTCTGATCATCATCTTCCTTCCTACTTTGGGATCGGTTCTGTGGCTGGTGGTCGGGCGCGGACAGAACGCGCCCCGCGGTTACGTCGGCCCAACCGGTTACGGCGAATACGAGCGCCCGGGACGTGCCGTTGCGCAGGATCCGGCGGCGGACGAAGCCTTCTTGCGTCAGTGCCGCGAGCGGGCGGAAGAGCAGCGTCGAATTGCCAAGCAGCAGCGCCGCGACGGCGACGCTGATCGGATGTGAGTTATCGGTAGGCCGTGAGTCGGTCCAACACGAGCCGAAGCGGCGGCCACGACGATCGGCCGCGACGCGTCACCGCATAGGCAGTGAGGATGACGGGCGGATCGACGAGTGGTTCGACGCGCACGCCTTCGCGAGTCTTGCGTTCGAGCGGCATCAGCCCCACGCCGTAACCACTGAGGATCAAGAGTTCGACCAAGTCGAGACTGTCGATCTGGTGAGTGATCCGAGGGGTGAACCCGGCCAGCGACGCGAGGGTTCGCACAGCGCGCTCGTCTGCCGTGTTGCGTGAGTTCACTATCCATGACGTGTCGGCGAAGGCGCGGAGATCGATTCCGGATTCTGTGGACTTGTCGGGAGCTTTGGCGTCGTCGGGAACACACAGTCCCCAGGGCGTCGACCAGAGCGGAATTGCTTCGAGTAGTGGGCTCGGCGACGCGGGGGCAAGGTTGTAGTCGTACGTCAGTGCGAGGTCTAGATCGTCGCGTTCGAGGAGTGCAAAAGCCTCGACGGGTTCGTATTCGTAGATCATCACGTCCACCTGCGGGTGACTGCGTTGCAGGCTTCGAGCGACGGGGAGCATCGCGGTTCTGATCGCAGTTGCGAATCCGCCGACTCGCAGGGTCCCCACCGGTTCCGCGTCCGGATCGAGGTCCAGGCGAGCTGCATCGACGGCTGCCAGGATGGTGACGGCATGATCGGCCAGTCGTTGACCGGCCGGCGTCAGCCGCACCCGGCGACCGTCGGGCTCGATCAGTGCGGTACCGGTCTCCGCGGTCAAGGCCGCGAGTTGTTGGGACACTGTCGACGTCGTGAGGTTGTGCGCTTCGGCGACCGCACGCATCGAACCCAAGCGGGAGAGTTCGAGGAGGAGATGGAGTCGACGGGTTTCCATCCTTCGATCATTCACTAATCGTGAACATAATGTAGGTCAAAATCGCGTGGACACGAACGGTTGGCCTCCCGTTCAATTCAGCTATGGATACGAAAGCGCGGGCCGGAGTGGGCCTGGCTGTTTTGGCGATGTTGTGCGTGCAGCTCGGGCTCGCCGTGTCGGTGGGCCTGATCGATCAGCTCGGCGCAGACGGAGCGGCGTGGCTACGACTCGCCTGGGCAGGCATCATTCTTCTGATCATCGTCAGGCCCCGCCCTTCGGCGTTCACTCGCAAGGCGTTTCTGGCTTGCGTGGTTCTGGGTGTGGTCACCGCAGGCATGACGCTCCTGTTCATGGCAGCGGTGGAGCGCCTTCCGCTGGGAACAGCAAGCGCATTGGAATTCTTGGGTCCGCTGACGGTTGCTTTGCTCCGGGGGCGTGGCCGCGTTCTGTGGCCGGTTCTGGCAGGCGTGGGCGTCGTGCTTCTCACCGAACCGTGGGCCGGGACAGTCGATCTGGTCGGTGTGGCGTACGCACTCGGTGCGGCGCTCTGCTGGGCGATGTACATTTTGCTCACCCAGCGCGTCGGCGACGAGGTTGCCGGTATCAACGGGCTGGCGGTGTCGATGGCGGTAGCCGGGTTGGCCGCGACAATTGCCGTAGGCCACTCGGCTATCGGGCGGCTGACTCCGCATCTGATTCTCGTGGGCCTCGGACTCGCGATCTTGCTGCCCGTCGTGCCGTTCGTTCTGGAGATGGTCTCGTTGCGAAGGCTGTCCACGGCGGCGTTCGGCACGCTGATGAGTCTCGAGCCTGCTTTCGCGCAGCTTATCGGTCTGGTTGTGCTGCAACAGGTTCCGAGTGTTCTGGCCGTGGCAGGTATCGCGTGCGTCGTCGTCGCAGGGATCGGCGCGGCCCGCGGTGGTGCTCGAGGTGGCGCCCGGAAGCCGACTGAGCCACCCTCCGATTCCGAGCGAACGTACCTTTCGGCGCCTTCATGAGACCGAGAGTGCCGTTCGCTCAGGTCGCGTTCGCTCAGTGCGAGTGCGCCGCGGCGATTGCTCCGTCGAACACGTCGGCGACCTCGCCGAGGGAATCGAGAATCGGCTGACCGGATCGTTCGACGCGAGCCCGCACCAGCGAGCCCTCGAGCGCGGACACTGCCAGGACGGCAAGCCGTTCCGCTCGCGCACGTCCGACCCCGGACGCGATCAGTGTGTCGCGCAGTAGCGAAGTCCACTGTCGATACACCGCCTGTCCGGCGGCTGTCACGCTCTCCGAATCGGGGGCAAGTTCCAACAACACCGTCGTGATCGGCGAGCCTTCGTGGAAATCCGAATCGCTCACCCATCCGGCGAGCAACCGCGCGTACTCGCGCAGCAGCGACCCGGCGTCCGATTGGCTGTCGGCGAGTTCGGTCAGGGTGTCGGTGACCAACTGCCCGCCGACGCGGACGACCTCTTCGCCGATCTGCTCTTTGCCGCCGGGAAAGTAGTGGTAGAGCGAACCTTTCGGCGCCCCGCTCGACTTGAGGATCTCGTTGAGGCCCGTTGCCGCATACCCCTGGCGGCGAAACAGATCGGCCGCAGCTCGTACGAGTGCTTCGCGGTGTTTCGGGGGAGTCGCCACGAGTTGGAGCTTAAACACCCCAGCGATCCACCACAATCTATGTAGACTGGTCTACATGGGAAATTCTGAAATGCTCGAACAGTTGCGCGCGGTCAACGCCTCGGCGGCCTTCAACCGGTGGGCCGGATTCGAAGTCACGGAGGCCGAACCGGGTCGCGTTTGTCTGCGGCTCGAATGGCGTGAGGATCTGGGCCAGTACTCGGGACACCTGCACGCTGCGCTCGTGGCGGGACTCGTCGACACCGCGTGCGGATTTGCTGCTTTCACCCAGGTAGGTGTCGTGGCGGCGTCCAACTGCGCGGTCAATTTCGTGAGTCCGGGCGTCGGAACCGCATTTGTCGCTACGGCGCGCTCGGTCAAGGCCGGGCGCAAGCAGGTGTTCGTCACTGCCGAGGTACATGCCGAACGCGAAGGCGAATCGGTGCTCGTCGCGTTCGGCACCACCCTGTTGGTTCCACTCGCCCCTAAGGCCTAGGCAAGACAGAGCTGAAGGTCACGGAACGAGGATGAACTTTCCCGCGGGGTGCGAACTCTGCAACTCGGTGTGAGCGAGTGCCACGTCCGCTAGCGGGAAGGTCTTGGCGATCTTCACGATGAGGTGTCCGGAACCGGCTTGTTCGACAAGTTCGGATCGTGCCTTCAAACGCGCTTCCGCACTTGCCGGATTGCCTCCGCCGACGGACGCGAAGCCGTCGGTCTGGGCGCGTCCGAACGCGACGATGGTGACGATGCGACTCTTGTCGGTGACCAAAGCCAGAGATGCATCGACGGCTTCGTCCGTTCCGGCGGTGTCGAACGCCGCATCGACGCCGTTCGGCGCGAGTTCACGGACACGCGCTTCGAGGCCGTGGCCGTAGAGCACAGGCGTGGCGCCGAGCGAGCGCACGTAATCCTGATTCGAGGCTCCCGCAGTGCCGATCACCGTAGCTCCGCGACCAACTGCCAGCTGAACAGCGATCGCGCCGACGCCGCCGGACGCGCCGTGGATGAGAACGGTGTCGCCGGAACCGACCCGAATGGTGTCGAGGGCGTCGACTGCAGTTCCGCCGACCAGAAGGAGGCCGGCTGCCTGTTCCCAGCTGATGCCTGCGGGCTTCGCGGTGACAGAGGAGACCGGCACGACTACTTGTTCGGAGTAGAGGCCGTTGCCGGGGCTGACGATCACTTCGTCGCCGACGGTCACATTTGTGACGCCGTCGCCGACAGCCGAGACGACGCCCGCTGCCTCGCCGCCGAGGTGGATGGGAAGTTTCTCGGGGTCGGTGCCGAAAGCGCCGCTGTAGAGCTTGAAGTCGAAGGGATTGACGCCGATCGCCTTCACGTCGACCAGGACTTCACCTGATTTCGGCGCCGGTAAATCGACGTCCACCAGCTTCAGGACCTCGGGCGTGCCGTACGTCTGCGCTACAACAGTTTTGGTCATGTCTCGCGCAACCGTCCTCGGGGAAGCGATATTCCCCGAGGACGGGAAAAACTCGAGAAGATTCGATCAGCGGATCAGGGTGCCCAGATCGAGCGGCATCGCGATGCCGGTGATGTGATGGGCCTCGTCGGAACCGAGGAACGCGACGGCGGCGGCGATGTCCTCCGGCTGGCTGACCGGGTCGGGCAAGGTCTGCATGAAGATCGGACCGAGTGTGTGGGCGTTGGCGTCGATGAGCGGCCGCATGTCCGTCATCTGCATTCCGGTTTCCACGCCGTGTGGGTGGATGGTGTTGACCCGAATGTTGTACTGCCCCAACTCCGAGGCCATCGTCTTGGCCAGACCGGTGATGCCGTGTTTGCTCGCGACGTAATGGCCGAGGAAGGGGAGGCCGCGCAGGCCGGCGACGGAGCTGGTGAAGATGATCGAGCCACCGGTGCCTTGCTTGATCAGGTGCGGGATCGCTGCCTTGGCGGTGTGGAAGACGCCGGTCAGGTTGACGTCGAGCGTTTCCTGCCACTGCTCGGGCGTGATTTCCCAGGACATGTTGGCAGAACAGATTCCGGCGTTCGCGACGACGACGTCAAGTCGCCCCAATTCGTCGATGCCGGCCGCGAGCGCCGCGGACAGTGCAGAGAAGTCGCGAACGTCGGTCTTGGTAGCGACAATTCGACGGTCCAGGGCCTTGACCAGTTCGACTGTCTCGGCCAGGTCGTCGTCGGTGGCGCCGGCATACGAGGTGGATTCGAATTGAACACACGCGTCGACGGCGATGATGTCTGCGCCCTCTTCTGCCAGCCGGACAGCTTCGGCGCGCCCCTGACCACGGGCGGCTCCGGTGATGAAGGCAACTTTTCCGGTGAATCGACTGGCGGCCATGCTCAAACCTCCGACTAGTGGTGATGATCTGCTCTTCGGAAGTTAGCGCGACGAAGTTCTTTTCGGGGGTGAATGCCCAGTCAGCGGAAACCGCTCAGCGCACCCTGTTCAACAGGGCACATGGCCCGGCAGCGAAGATGTCCCGCGCATCCGAAGACAAGACGGGTTGTCCGCTCAGTGCGTCGACCCATTCGCCATCTGGCAGGTCCACTCGCGTATCTCTCCAACCGTGCGACGAGAGTCTGAGCGAATGTCGCGTCGCCAGAGCAACGACCATAGGCGGATCACCTGCCGGGCCGCGCGAGAAGCCGACCAGATGACCGGATCCGGAACCTGAAGCGAAGACCGGCCGGTACTCACCGTGATCGAACCACGAGGGGTTCTCCCGCCGCAGTGTCAGTGCCGTGCGAACGAGGTGCAACTTTGCGGTTCCTGTTGCGTCGATCGGCGCGGTGCCGGAATCGAGCAGTGATCGCCTCGTTCCGTAGTCGACAAGCCGCCGGTTGTCCGGATCGACCAACGAGTCCTCCCACAGCTCAGTGCCCTGGTAGACGTCGGGAACGCCGGGCCCGAGAAGTTGGAGCAGCTTTTGGCCGAGAGAGTCCGACCAGCCGTGACGCGCGATCCGGCCGACGAATTCGCTGACCGAATCACCGACCGGGCCGTCGATCACCTCGTCGATCCAGCGGTGCACTGCCGACTCGAAGTCGACGTCCGGATCGTTCCAGGAAGTCCTGGCGCCGGACTCGCGGACGGCTTTCTCCGCATAGGCGTGCAAACGCTCGCGCAGCTCTGGAACCGAGGCTGCCGAGCGGCCGTCCGTCGGCCACACACCGATGATGTTCTGCCACAAGAACAATCCGGTAAGCGGATCAGGGCTGGGGCACACGTCTTCCCACTCGCGAATCAGCCGGGCCCACAGGGTCGGCACTTGAGACACAACACCGATCCGTGCCCGCACGTCCTCGCCGCGTTTGGTGTCGTGAGTGGACAGACTCGTCATCGCGCGCGGCCACCGCTTCGCTCGGTCCGCGTTGTGGAGATGGAATTCGGCGACGGAGACGGCAAGCGATGCAGGGTTGCCGCCGACTTCCTGACGTGAGACCAGGCGCGCCGTCCGATAGAAGAGTCGATCTTCGACGGACTTGGCCATGACAGCGCCACACACCTGCTGGAAGCGAACTGAGGCCTCACCGCTGTTCACCAGGGATTGCGCCAACACGTTGAACGATGGTTCATGTCCGGGAGCCAATTCGTGCATGTCACCGACGATCCGAGCGGCCAAACCGGCGAGGGGACTGTAGTCGGATCGGTACACCGGCATCCGAGCGATCGCGACGACAACTGCGTCGTTCAGTTCGGTTTCACTGCAACGACTTCCGGTTTCGCGTCGGATTGCACGCACGAGCCTGCGAACCTCCGGTGCAAGGTCACCGCGCCCGGTGTCGCGTTTGAACTGACGTTCGGTGTGATGCAACCATGCACTGTCCCCGTCGTCGCCGGTCAGATCTGCCGAGAGTTCGGTCAATTCGAGTTCGGCGGCGGGATCGACGAAAACGCCGCCCAGCTGATTGAGGGCGTCGTATCCGGTGGTGCCGTCGATCGGGAGCATCGGATCGAGTGGTTCCGTATGGCCGAGGATCTTTTCGATCACGAGCCACTGATCTGGTCCGATCAGTTCTCGCAGGCGCCCGAGATATTCCGCCGGATTCGCGAGTCCGTCCGGGTGATCGATGCGAACGCCGTCGATCAGTCCTTCGTCGACCCACGACTTCACTTGCCGATGGCAGAGTTCGAAGACTTGGGGGTCCTCCTGGCGCAGCGCAGCGAGTTCGTTGACGGCGAAGAACCGTCGGTAATTGACGATCCCTGCGTTCCACGGTACGAGTCGGTACGACTGCCTGGAGTGCACCTCCTGTGGAGATCCGAATTCAGTACCGGCAGCGATGGGGAAGCGGTGCTCGTAGAACGCGAGAAGTGTTTCCTCGCCATCTTTCTCGACAGTCAGTGCGTCGAGATCGTCCGGGCTGCCCAGTACCGGGAGTGAGAGTTTGCCGTCGGCGCCGTTGGCTCCGTTGTCCTCGGCCCAATCGATGTCGAAGAAATGCGCGTACTCCGACGACTGCCCGTGCGTGAGAACGTCCCACCACCAAGCATTTTCGCGAGGTTTGGCGACACCGACATGGTTGGGGACCAGATCGACGATCAGGCCCATCCCACGTGATCGAATGGCGCGCGAGAGCTCCACCAGGGCCTCGCGGCCACCAAGTCCTTCGGACACGGTTGTCGGATCGGTGACGTCGTAGCCGTGCGTCGATCCGGACGTTGCCGTGAGGATGGGGGAGAGATAGAGATGTGAGACCCCCAATGCCTCGAAGTAGTCCACCTGTGCGGCCGCATCACGAAGAGTGAATGCATCCGGTCGCAACTGCAGTCGGTAGGTGCTGGTTATCGGGGCCATGTGCACGTCTCCCTCAAGCGGTTCTGCGAAGTACCGTCAATGCTCGCGCTTTTACATCCAATGTTGTTCCGGCTTTGATCACGGTATCGCTCTCACCGGTGGGGACCGAGGTGTCGAGTACGACGGTCCACTCCGACGCGTAGTCCGCGTTGGGGGTGGAGAATTCGAGATCTTCGTAGTGGGCGTTGAAGCAGAGAAGGAACGAATCTCCGGTGACGCGCTCGCCACGGTAGTTCGGTTCCGGGATCGCGTCACCGTTGAGAAAGACAGCCAACGACTTGCCGAAACCGCTGTCCCAGTCGGCCGGAGTCATCTCTTCGCCAGACGGCGTGAGCCAGGCGATGTCGCGACTCTGATCGCCGCTTCGAATAGGTCGCCCCTCGAAGAATCGACGACGCCGGAAGACCGGGTTCTTGGCGCGCAAGGCAATTGCGCGCTTGGTGAACTCGACGAGGTCGGCGTTGGTTTCCGCGAGAGTCCAATCCATCCATGACAGTTCCGAATCCTGGCAGTAAACGTTGTTGTTACCCTGCTGAGTTCGGCCCATCTCGTCGCCGTGAGCAAGCATCGGGGTGCCCTGGCTGAGCATCAGCGTAGCCAGTATGTTCCGGCTCTGACGGCCACGCAGTTCGAGGATTTCCGGGTCGTCGGTGGGGCCTTCGACCCCGCAGTTCCAAGATCGGTTGTGCGATTCGCCGTCGTTGTTGTTCTCGCCGTTGGCTTCGTTGTGCTTCTCGTTGTACGAGACTAGGTCGTGGAGGGTGAAACCGTCGTGAGCGATGACGAAGTTGATGCTCGCGCCAGGGCGACGTCCGGTGGCCTCGTAGAGATCAGAGGATCCGGTGAGACGGGAGGCGAACTCCCCCAGCGTTGCCGGCTCACCACGCCAGTAGTCGCGGACGGTGTCGCGGTATTTGCCGTTCCATTCGGTCCACAGGCCGGGGAAGTTGCCGACCTGGTAACCGCCTTCGCCGACGTCCCACGGTTCGGCGATCAGCTTCACCTGACTGACGATCGGATCCTGTTGCACGAGATCGAAGAAGGCCGAAAGGCGGTCCACGTCGTGCAGTTCACGGGCGAGTGTCGAGGCGAGGTCGAAGCGGAAACCGTCGACGTGCATCTCCGTGACCCAGTACCGCAGAGAGTCCATGATCAATTGCAGCGTATGCGGATGACGGGCGTTGAGGCTGTTGCCCGTTCCGGTGTAGTCCATGTAGTGCTCTTCGTCGCCGTCGACCAGGCGGTAGTAGGCGGCATTGTCGATTCCGCGGAAGCTGATGGTCGGCCCCATGTGATTGCCCTCGGCGGTGTGGTTGTAGACCACGTCGAGGATCACTTCGATACCCGCCTGGTGGAAGCTGCGCACCATGGCTTTGAATTCCGCTACGGCCGCATCGGGTTTCGTGGCCGAGGAGTAGTCGGTGTGCGGAGCGAGAAAGCCGAAGGTGTTGTAACCCCAGTAGTTTCGCAGACCTTGGTCGAGAAGCACCTGATCGTGCATGAACTGGTGGACCGGCATCAGTTCGATCGCCGTGACACCCAGATCGGTGAGGTGCTCGATGATCACCGGATGAGCGAGCCCCGCGTACGTGCCGCGCAATTCCTCCGGAACTCCGGGATGCGTCGCGGTCATACCCTTGACGTGCGCTTCGTAGATGACCGTCTCGTGATACGGACGCTTCGGCGAGTGGTCGGACGCCCAATCGAAGAACGGGTTGATGACGACGGTCGACATCGTATGGCCGAGCGAATCATGTTGGGGGAAAGGGATGGTGGCGGGTTCGTCGACGAGTGGTTCCGGCTCGAAGGGTTCGGGCTCGAGGATCTCGTCCGATTCCTGATCGCCCGTGGGCGAGTCGTCTTCGAGGCCCACCTCGTCCGATTCGGCTTCCGAACTCGTTTCGTCGGTAGCCTCTTGCGGCCCCACGGCGGGAGATTCGTCGTCTCCTGAAGGTTCGGGGTCCGCCGCCGATTCGACGTCGTACGAGAACAGCGAACGGTCTCCGTCGAAGTCTCCGTCGAACGCTTTTCCGTACGGGTCCAGCAGGAGTTTGCTCGGATCGCATCGCAGACCTGCAGCCGGATCGTACGGCCCGTGTACGCGGTAGCCGTATCGCTGGCCGGGGGATACCGACGGAAGGTACGCATGCCAGACGTAACCGTCGACCTCGTCCATCCGAATGCGGGTTTCGGTTCCGTCCTTGGCGATCAGGCACAGCTCGACGGCCTCGGCGACCTCGGAGAAGAGCGAGAAATTGGTCCCAGCGCCGTCGTAGGTGGCACCGAGTGGGTACGCACTGCCAGGCCATACCGGGATGGGAGTGGCTGAGGTCTCGCTCGGCGGTTGATCCATGAATCAGACCCTATCGGGTGCAGCCGATCGAATCTCGTCGACTGTCTACGGTGCCGATCACCGTTTCGCCTGGCTGCGGGCGGTTGCAAGCATTCCGGCTGTGATCTGTTCCACCTCTGCCTCCGAACACAGGTACGGAGGCATCGCGTATACGAGGTTGCGGAACGGCCGGAGCCAGACGCCGGCGTCGACGGCTGCATCGGTCGCGCTCTGCATGTCGACCGGCTGTTCGAGTTCGATCACTCCGATTCCGCCTTTGACGCGGACGTCGACGACCCCGGGAATTGTGACGGCTTCGGCGAGGCCTCGAGCGAGGCCACGTTCGAGGGTTGCGACGTCACGCCGCCAGTCCATCGCAAGCAGAAGTTCGGTCGACGCCACCGCGACGGCGCACGCGAGTGGATTGCCCATGAAGGTGGGGCCGTGCATCAGCCCGCCGCCCTCACCGGCAGTGATGGTCTCCGCGATCTCCGTGGTGCACAGCGTTGCCGCCAGACTCATGTACCCGCCGGTCAGTGCCTTGCCGACGCACATGACGTCGGGACTGACGCCGGCGTGATCGGCGGCGAACAATTCTCCGGTGCGTCCGAATCCGGTCGCGATCTCGTCGAAGACCAGGAGGACTTGGTACTTGTCGCAGAGGTTACGCAGGTCGATCAGGTACGCGGGATCGTGGAAACGCATTCCGCCGGCGCCTTGGACCACCGGTTCCACGATCACCGCTGCGAGGTCCTCGTGATGCTCGGCCAAGAGCGATTCCAACTCCTGCACGTATTCGGGGAGATAGCCCGCCGGGGGAGCCTGCGCGAAGACCTGAGGGCGCAGGACGTCGGTCCAGAGAGAATGCATGCCGCCGTCGGGATCGCAGACGCTCATGGGGGTGAAGGTGTCACCGTGGTATCCGCCGCGCCAGGTCATCAAACGATTCTTCGACGGCTTTCCGAGGCTCCGCCAGTACTGCAGGCACATCTTCACTGCGACTTCGACGGCCACCGAACCGGAGTCGGAGAGGAACACCTTGTCGAGGTGAGGTGGTGTGATGTCGACGAGCAGTCGCCCGAGGCGAGCGGCGGGTTCGTGCGTCAGTCCGCCGAACATGACATGGCTCATTTTGCCGAGCTGCCGTGCGGCGGCGGTGTCGAGCACGGGATTGCGGTAGCCGTGAATGGCGGCCCACCACGAGCTCATCCCGTCGACCAATCGGCGGCCGTCGGAGAGCGTCAGGGTAGCCCCCTGCGCAGAGTCGACGATCAGCGGACGAGTCGACGCGGGAAACGATCCGTACGGATGCCAGAGGACATCGGCATCGATGGCGGAGACGTCATGGGGATCAAGTCCGGTTGTGAGCACGGATGCACCCTAACCATTGAGTTGAACGGTGTTCAAGTATGGTCGGAAAAGTGAACACCTCGCTGAATTGGCTGACGGCCGTCGAAGCGGACCGCAGGGCCGCTGGACTGCGTCGCGAACTCCGTCCTCGCACGGTCGACTCCCCGTTGATCGACCTGGCGTCGAACGATTACCTCGGACTCGTGCTGCACCCCGATGTGATCGAGGGTGCCGCGGCGGCTCTGCGCCGTTGGGGCGCGGGCGCCACGGGCTCTCGTCTGGTCACCGGCACCACCACCGAACACGAACTGCTCGAAGTCGAACTGGCCGAGTTCGTCGGGGCGGACTCCGGACTTGTCTTCTCCTCCGGTTACACAGCCAATCTCGGCGCGGTGACGGCGCTCTCGGGTCCAGGGTCGTTGATCGTCTCCGATGCGGGATCGCATGCCTCGCTGGTGGATGCCTGCCGCCTGTCACGTGCTCGGGTCGCCGTTGCTCCGCATTCGGACGTGGGCTTTCTCGCCGACACGTTGCGCAGCAGAGTGGAAGAGCGAGCGCTGGTCGTCACCGATTCGGTCTTCAGTGCCGACGGAGACCTCGCGCCACTGCGGCAGATGCATCAGGTGTGCCGCGAGTACGGGGCGATCCTGTTGGTCGACGAGGCGCATGGCATCGGTGTGCGCGGTGCCGGTGGACGTGGACTCGTCCACGAGTCGGGCCTGGCCGGTGAACCCGACGTCGTCGTGACGGCAACACTGTCCAAGTCGCTCGCCAGCCAGGGCGGAGTTGTGCTCGGTGACAACAAGATCCGCGCGCATCTCATCGACGCGGCAAGAACGTTCATCTTCGACACCGGTCTCGCACCGGCCGCCGTAGGCGCGGCCAGGGCTGCACTCGCCGTACTCCAGCGTGAGCCGACGCGAGCGCTCGACGTCCTGGCCCGGGCATCCGAGTTGGCGGACGTCACCGGTGCTCCGTCGCCTGAATCTGCTGTCGTCTCAGTCGTTCTCGGTGATCCGCAGCGGGCGTTCGATGCCGCGTCGGCGTGCCGGGATCAGGGGTTGCATGTCGGTTGCTTCCGCCCGCCGTCGGTTCCGGAAGGAACGTCACGGCTGCGTCTGACCGCACGAGCGACGCTGTCCGCATCCGAGATGGAGCAGATCGCTCTCGTACTGCGCGAAGTATTGGCCGGAGCCCGAGCATGAGCATTTTCCTGGTGACCGGAACGTCGACCGACGTCGGAAAAACAGTGGTGACAGCCGCATTGGCATCGGTGGCCTTGCAGTCGGGAAAGTCGGTTGCAGTGCTCAAACCGGCCCAGACCGGCGTCGACGTGGACGGTGCGGGTGATCTGGCCGAGATCGAGCGTCTGACCGGCGGCGGTGCGACGCTGGTCGAGTTGGCGCGGTACCCCGAACCTTTGGCGCCGGATACTGCTGCACGTCGAAGTGGTCTCCCGTTGTTGGCGCTCGACGACGTGGTTCGGGTCGCCTCCGACCTGGACACCACCCACGACTTGACCCTGATCGAAGGCGCCGGCGGCTTGCTGGTCCGCTTGGGCGTCGACGGGTTCACCGCTCGCGATCTTGCCGCGGCTCTGGCAGCGCCAGTGGTGCTGGTGGTTGCGTCCGGCCTGGGCACGCTCAATCACACGGCACTGACCGTGGAAGCCCTACGTGCATCCGGCGTGGACTGCGCCGGGTTGGTGATCGGTTCGTGGCCGCAGGAACCGGACCTCGCCGAGAGATGCAATCGCGAGGATCTGGTCTCGGTCAGCGGTGTTCCCCTTCTCGGGGTAATGCCTGCCGGAAGTGGGGGCGCGAGTGTCCGAGAGTTTGCTCGCACCGCTTCGATCACGCTCGGTGAACTTCATTTGACCAACTGACGACGTAACATCCGATTTGTCCGCATCGATAGCCAAGGCACAGTGGGGCGCCTTGGGTTTCGACGTCCCTCGCGTACGATTCCGGTCGGTATATTTCGACGGGTGTCTTGCGGCGACCCTGCATCCGGGGCGCCTTGGTCACCGACAGTGGTTGTCGAATTGTGAGTAGGTCAGTCGAATGTAGGTGGTGAGCACGGTCGAAAAGTCGTTGTCGTCATCGGCCGTACGTCGCGCACTGCTTATCGGCGTAGTCGTCTTCGTCTCGTGCCTGGTCGGAATTCTGAGCCGTCTGCCGGGCACGCTTGCAGTCTTCTGGCCGGCCAACGCGCTGCTACTCGGGATCCTCTTTCGGTCGCCGCGTTCCGCCACACTGCTCACCTGGATCTGCGTCGTAGTCGGTTATGTCGGAGCCGACCTGATCACCGGTGGGGCATGGGAGTCCACGGTGTGGCTCAACGCGGCCAACATCGTCGGGGTTGCGAGCGGCTTCTACGGCTTTCGCTGGGTCGACAGTGAGGACCGTCGACTGACCAGTATTCAGTCCGTCGGCTATCTCGTGTCGATGACTGTCGCCGCCGCGTCGATGGCGGCGCTCGTGGGCGGTATCGCGAACCGCGTGCTGTTCGGCGGGCAGTGGTGGGACGGCTGGTTGCTCTGGTTCTCGAGTGAGTTCGTCAACTACATGACCATCGTCCCCTTGGTGCTGACATTCCCTTCGCTTCGACGAGTGGATCGAGAACCGAAAGCTGTTGCCACGCTTGTGCGTCGATCATTTGTTCCGACGGCGCTGCTGGCCGTCTGCATCATCTTGGAGTGGGTGATAGGCGGTGCCGGAGCGATCGCGTTTGCCATGCCGGCGCTGGTGACTGCAGCCTTGCTTACCAATGTATTTGTCACGTCGGTGCTCACCGCTGTGTCAACTGCCTGGACGTTGGTACTGACGGCCGACGGCCATCTCGGATTGTCCAGCGAGGGCGTCTCGCCGGTCAGCGCGTCGGTCCAGATCGGATTGTCGCTGCTGGCGGTAGCGCCGATCGCGGTGGCCTGTGTGATCCTCGAGCGTCGCCGCGCGCTCGAGGCACTCACCCAGGCCGTCACCCACGACGATCTCACCGGTGCGTTGCGCCGGGACGAATTCTTGCGGCGAGGCGGCAGCGTGACGGGTGCGACCGATCCGCGTCGCCACTCTGGACGTCCGGTCAGCGTCCTGATGATGGATCTGGATCACTTCAAGATGGTGAACGACAACCTCGGTCATCGTGCCGGCGATACAGCGTTGGTGAGTTTTGCCGATCAGGTGCGGCGGCACCTCGATGACAAGCACCTCTTCGCCCGATTGGGCGGCGAGGAGTTCGTCGTACTGATGGCCGGTGTCGATCTCGAGGGCGCGACCGAAACAGCCGAGATGATTCGACGCGCGCAAGCGGAGAATTCGTCGGCAGTATTGGGCGACTTCGGGCCGACGGTCAGCATCGGTGTCGCGTGTTCACCCCACGGCGACGCAGACCTGACGCAATTGGTCGATTGCGCTGACGAGGCGTTGTATCGAGCGAAGAAGTTGGACCGCAATCGAACCGTGGCGCTCACGGTCGGTAGCTGAAGAAATACGTGCGGACCCGCAGTTTGTTGCGGGTCCGCACGTGGTGGTGGAGTCGACCGATTCAGAACAGATTGATCAGGGCAGGAACACTGAACAGCGCTACGTAGTAACCCATGAACAGAACTCCGCCGTGAATCTTGAACAGGCGCCCGAGAAGACCACCGACCAGGCCGACCGTCACGGTGATCAGAAGCCCGAGGATGCCGCCCTCCCAGATGCTGATGACCACGACCAGTCCCGTGAACACCGCGATCACAGCTTCGTGACTGATGTGCTTGACCACCGCTGACGCAGCGCGGTACGCGTAGTTCATGGCAAAGGGGTATGCGATGACCGTTGCCGTGACCACTGCGAGCAGTCCGTAGAGCAGGAACTCCCACTGCGTCAGGTACGTGGAGAGATTGTTGATCACTCCGGTTTCCTGATTGGTCTCGAACACCGGTGGAGCGTTGAACAGAGGGGCTGCGGGGCCTGCCGCGAGCGGGCTGAGCGGAAGGCCGAAAGCGACGAGTGGGATGAGGGTTTCCGCGATGTAG
Source organism: Rhodococcus sp. OAS809 (assembly GCF_040546695.1). NCBI lineage: Bacteria > Bacillati > Actinomycetota > Actinomycetes > Mycobacteriales > Nocardiaceae > Rhodococcus > Rhodococcus sp. OAS809. Next base: position 455,351 of record NZ_JBEPOI010000002.1, read on the forward strand.
GTGGATTCCGTCGTACCGTTCTTCGCCGAGACCATTGTGGTCAGTCGGTGATAGCCGTTCTTGATCCGCGCACCTACCAGCTCACCCATCAGAACAGTCATGGCGACCGGGCTGAAGACGAAGGTTGCGCTCGACACCGTGGAAGCGGCGGCGGTGTAACCGATCTGCTTGCGATCGAGGACCTTCAGAGGATTGGGGAAGTATCCCTTCCATCCTTTGATGTCCGGGGCCAATGCAACGGTTTTGGGTTCACTGCGTTCCATGTCCTTACGGCTCGACGGGCCCAAGGTCAATGCGAGGTCCGCGATCAGCGGCCCGACTGCGATCGCAAGGAAGTAGCTGATGTTCAGCGACACATCGTAATTCGACGTCAACGCGCGAGCGCCGAGGATCAAGATGACGAAGGGAACGAGGGCGACAACCCCGGCCCAGCGGCCTGGTGAGGCGTAGGCGATGCCGATGGCGGCGACCAGGAACAGCCACGGTGCTATCGACTGAACGGTGTCCGCGAACGGCGCGAGGATGGTCGCGAACAAAACGGCAACCGGCACAGCGACGAACGCCGAGATCACTGCTCCCGAGATCGCCTTGCGGAGTGCGATGTGCGGGATGCCGAGTGAGCGCATCATCTGCGCTTCCGGCAAGAGTGGAATCGCCATCGTGTCGCCGGGAATGCCCAGCAGCATCGTCGGCACCGCGTGCGTCATGTGTTTGGCGATCGCACCCGAGAGGAAGAACGTGAAGACCGCCGCCGGGGGAGCGCCGAGCAGAATCACGAGCAGAGTCAGTGGTGCGATCGTGGCGGTCTCGTCCGTGCCGGAGATCAATCCGATGAACGTGAATGCGACCGCGCCGATGATGCCGAAGAGAACGGCAATCAGAATTTCGTTGGTCAGAACCGAACTCATGCGCGCCCACCGTCCTTCGGTGTGTTCGAGACCCGTGCGTGCTCGGCCTCGGCAGCGGCGAAGTGGTCGTACAGACCCAGCTCGCGAAGTTCCTGTCGGCTCTGCTCCGGAATGTCGGCGAGAGTGCCCAGACCCTGGCGCTGTTCACTCATCGTCGTGATGACACCGTCGATCGACTCCGCGTCGGCGGCGGCCAAGGCGACTATCCGCTTCGGCTTGATGAAGATTCCGCAGACCACCCCGGCGAGCAGGCAGGCCGCGATGCCGACCAGAAGGCTGTACGCCTGGGCCAACGACGGTTCGCTGACGACCCGTTCGAACAGTGCCTGGGCCGCGAGAAGGGCCGAGGCGCCGACGACACTGCCGACTGCAACGGAGATCGCGAGGTGTCGACCGTTGACGGTGTCACCCCAGACTTCGAGGTATGTCTGCTGCTCGGTCGGCTCGGTTGTGGTGGTCGGCGTCGTTGCCGGCTGCGGTGGTGACATCAGTCTTCTCCAGTGTCATGCATGGCGGGGTCGTACAGGGAGGGGCTTGCGAGATGAGGGGCTTGCGTTGCGGGTGTCAGGTGCGTGCTGCGCGGAGGGCGGTGACAACTCGGGACGGGCTCGAGTGGCCGATCTGTTCGGCCATCCAGCTGCTTGTATCGGTGAGCGAATCCAGGTCGATGCCGGTGTCGATCCCGAGGCCGTGGAGCATCCACACCAGATCCTCGGTGGCGAGATTTCCGGTCGCGCCCTTGGCATACGGGCACCGTCCGAGACCACCTGCGGAACTGTCGAATTCGGATACCCCAGCGGTCAACGACGCATAGACGTTCGACAGCGCCTGGCCGTAGGTGTCGTGAAAGTGCATGGCGATCTGCGATGTGGGGATGCCACGTTCTCGGAGGGCGCCGAGCAAAGCGAGCACATGGCCAGGTGTGCCGACGCCGATGGTGTCGCCGAGTGAGAGTGACGTGACACCGCTGTCGATCAGGGTCTTTGCGATGTCGGCGACACGCTCGACGGGCACGGAGCCTTCCCAGGGGTCGCCGAAGCACATGGAGATGTAGCCGCGGACGGGAAGTCCCAGGGCTCGGGCGGCCGTAGTGACCTCGGCAGCCGCGGCGATCGCGCCGTCCACCGTGGAATTGAGGTTGCGTTTCGCGAATTCCTTTGTGGCGCTGACGAATACTGCAACCTCGCTCGCTCCGGCGGCGACGGCCCGCTCGAGACCCTTGCGGTTCGGGACAAGAACGACCGTACGTACCGAGTCCGGCAGGTGCAGCCGACCCATCAATTCTTCCGCGTCCGCAAGTTGCGGGATCCATCGAGGTGAGACGAAACTCGTCAATTCGACAGTGCGGGAGCCGGCCGCGACCAGGCGTTCGATGAACTGGGCTTTCGTCTCGGTCGGGATCACCGCTGTTTCCGCTTGAAGTCCGTCGCGTGGCCCGACTTCGTAGATCCGGACCGAGGTCGGCAGCCCCGGCGCCGGCACTCGATGAGGCGCCGGCTTCCACACCGGTGATCCTGCAACTGTTTCGGTCATTGTCGTCAGTTTCCGCCGCGGATCTCGGCGAGAACCTTCTCGGCATGCTCGACGCGAATGCTCTTGTCCGCGATCAGGCGTGCCACCACGGCGTCGATCTCGTTCTTCTGCGCTCCGGCGGTGGCAGCGATGTTGCGGGCGTGCAGCCCCATGTGTCCGCGCTGGACACCCTCACTGGCCAGAACGCGGACCGCAGCCAGGTTCTGCGCCAGGCCGACTGCCAGGATGATGCCGGCGAGTTCCTCGGCGCTCTCGACGCCGAGCATCTTGATTGCGGCCTGCGCTACGGGGTGCACTTTGGTGGCCCCGCCGACGAGGCCGACCGGCATGGGCAGTTCGAGGGTGCCGACGATGTTTCCGTCGGCATTCTTCTCGAAATGCGAGAGCGACGAGTAGATTCCGTCGGCGTTGACTGCATGGGAGTGGCACCCGGCTTCGACTGCGCGCGTGTCATTTCCGGTCGCCAGCACCACGGCGCTGATGCCGTTCATGATGCCCTTGTTGTGCGTCGCGGCGCGGTAGGGATCCAGCTCCGCCAAGCGTGCGGCATGGATCAGGTTGTCCACAACCTCTGCGCCGCCGATCAATTCGGCGTCGAACACGGCGCGAACGCGTGTCAGCCGCAGATCGGCCTTGTTGGTGAGGATGCGCAGGACGACGTGTCCGCCGCCGATCTCGGCGACTCGATCCGCGATTGCCTCGGCCATCGTGTTGACGGCGTTGGCGCCCATGGCATCTCGTACGTCGACGTGAAGGTGAAGGACGACGTAGGTGGCCTTGTCCGAAGAAACGATGCGTACCGAAACGTCCTTCACGCCACCGCCGACGCTGACCAGTTTCGGGTCCTGTTCGTTGGCGAGTGCAATGATTTCTTCACGTGCCTCGAGGAGTCGGATACGGGCGGCTGCCGGATCCACGACGTCGACGAGTTGTATCTGGGCCTGCATGATCGGCGGGGTACTCGAGACGTGAAAGCCGCCGAGTCCGCGTGCGATGCGAGCAGCGTTGCTTGCGGCTGCGACTACCGACGGCTCCTCGGTGGCGAGCGGGATCAGGTAGTCCGTGCCGTTGACCGTGAAGTTGGTGGCCACGCCGACCGGGATGCCGATGACGCCGAGGACGTTCTCGACCATGCGATCGGCCTGGTCGATGGTAAGGCCGTCGGCGGCGTCGTAGACCGCGATGTCTGCTTCGGTCAGGTCGGTCTGGCGGACGATCTCGGCGCGTCGTGCGGCGAGGTCGTAGGACCGGAAATCGGCGATGCGGCTGTTGATGGACCGGTTGTTCATAGACACGTGGGGTCGTCCTCCTGAAGTGGTTCTGTGCTCCGCTTCACAGTAGGGAGGTTGATGCCTGCCAGGCCACGTGCTCACGACACATCGATCGGTCGAAATTGTAGTGTCATGCACCATCGGTGCTGTCGGTGATGCCGCTTCCGGCCTCTTCGGTTCCCACGTCCCGAAGTTCGTCGAGCCTCGTCGCCATGGACACCCGGAAAAAGTTCTCGTCTTCGCGCCACGATTGACCGAGGAGCGTACGGATGCGGTCGAGACGCTGAACGACGGTGTTGGGGTGATAGTTGAGTGCGCGGGCAGCCTTGGTCGGGCTCCCTTCGTTGCGTACCAGGGCACGAAGGGTCGCGGTGAGATCGGTGTCCTTGTCGCGGTCGTACGCGCGTACCGGGCCGATTACTTCGTCGATGAACTGATGAAGTGATTCCGGATTTTCGCCGAACAGAACGGTGTACGGCAGATATGACGCCGTCGTGACCGCGCCGTCGGTCTTGCCCAATGCCGTGAGTAGGCGGGCCGTGCGCAGCGCCGAGGTGAAGCGCGCCGGGAGCTCTTCGGGGCGTTCCGCCGTCGTCGGCGCAATGACTACTGCGTGCGGTCCTACCGAACCGGTGATCTGACGGTGAATGACCGTCGCCGCGGCTGCCGGGTTTCCCGAGCGCGAGACCACCGCGATCAATCCGGCATGCTGCGCCGCCAACCCCGCTACCGGCAGAGACTGCCCGATTGCGCGGAGCGCGGCGGTGCGGAGTTCCGGAGCGACCGACACCACGAGGACGGTGTCCAGTTCGCCGAGGGAGATGCCGAGGTTTCGGGTCCTACGTTCGAGATCGCGCCTGCGCTCGGGCGCAGTGCTCAGCAAGTCGGCGACCAGTTCGTCACGTGCACGCCGGTCCGCTGCTGCTGCCGCCGAGTGTTGCAACACGAGGATGGCAGTGACCTGAGCTGCCCGTTCCACGGTCCGGAGTTCGACGGGGCCGATCGGCGCGTCCGAACGATTCAGCAAGATGGCCCCGAGGAACGATTCTCCGGCGGTGACGGCGCTGACGAGTTGGATCACGGTCTCGCTGTTATCGGCGACAAACGTGCATCGGCCGCTTCGGCGACTCTGGTCGATGGCATCGGACACGGCGGGAGGTAGCGACAACGGCACCGTCGTGATCTGCTCACCCGACGATGTGACGAGAGGGCGTAGCTCATTGTCGACGACGACGGTGCTGCGTTCGAGTGCGCTGCTGAGGGTTCGTGCAACCTGGGCGTAGCCACCGCCGCGGAGAACGGCGTGGATCAGATCCTGGTGGACGATGTTCGATTTGTCCCGCGCGGACACGTGCTCGCGCAGCTCGTCGAGTGCTCGCCCGGTCTCGGCGGCGGATTCCTCGGCGCGGTCCAGCGCCCGTGCGGTTTGCAGGACTACCGAGGCGTGATCAGCCAGCGCAGAGAGCAGGGCGATCTGATCTGCGGTAAATCGTCGTTCCCGGCGGTCGGCGGCAAACAGGACTCCGAGGATCTGGCCGTCGGAGAGCATCGGCACGCCGAGAATCGCCACCAGACCCTCGGCGACGATCGCGGCATCGACCACTTCGTCATGGCGCGACTGCGTGTAGTCGCTGTAGTTCTGAACCCATTGGGCTGCTCGAGATTCGGCAATCGCGCTGACCAGTCCCGCGCCGGCAGGAACTTGCAGATGCTGGAGTTCCGGCGAGACCGCGCCGGCCGTCTTTCGAACATTCAGGTCACGAGTGATCACGTCGAACTCGGACAGGTACGTGACGTCGGTGCCCATGATGTCGTGTGCGCGGTTGACCAGCCTCTGCAGCAGTGTGTCCACGTCGCGAACCTGCGCGAGCTCACGTGCACTCGAATAGAGAACCGCCAATTCGTTCTCGCGACGGCGAAGTCGCCGAAATTCCGACCGACTGGCCCGGATGAGGGCCGCGGTCTCCGCGACCTCCGTTGCACCAAAGCCGAATTCGGCAAGTACCTGTTCGACATGTTCGTCGCCGACTGAATCGGACGTCACGTCGAACAGCGCGGCAATCACGTTGGGCGCTGAGTCGGAGTCTGAATCAGGGGCGGTCACACCGAACAAACTACAGACCGGTGGATCCACCGAATTCGTCGAGCGGTGTGGATATGTGATTGTTGTTTGTTTCCAATGCATTCCGAGTCGTGCTCGTGTCTCCCGTTTCCCGTCTCAGTCTGTTCACGTCCTTCTCGAGCGCGCTGACTTCTGTCTCGAGGGCACTGATTTTGCGGTTCAACGCTTGGATGCTCGCCATGCAGACGCCGTTCGCGTCGACGGCGGAGATCCGGCGGGCGTTGGATCCCAAGCCGAAAATCGCCGCAAAGTCTTGCGCCATCGGACCCAGGTGACGGACCGACTTGTGGTCGAATCCGTAACTCCACGTACTTATTCGGAGTGCCGTCAACCGGTCGAGCACGTCCTGCGCGCTCGTCGGAACATCTACGCCGGTATGCACGCCACGTCGATGCGCGGCCCGTGCGAACACCCACTGCGCGGGGTGTCGCATCGCGGCGTTCACCCGAATACCGACCCGAGTGCCCAAAAATTCAGTGCGCTCGCCCTCGTCAGGCGGTGAGTTCACGTCGTGCGGTTTTGACGGTCTTGTCGCTCAGCAGAATTCCCGCTCCTGCGCCGAGCAGTCCGAGGCCGATTCCGACAGCGGCGCTGCCGAGGCCCAAAGCAATTCCCAACATGATTCCTCCAAAAATTGTGCGGTGAATTGAGGGGCCAGGTGTCCGACGAAAGTGCTGCCGACCTGCTCCGCGCTCATCTTTCACATTGCTCCGCCGTGCGGGCGATGACAACCCGTCTGGACCGAATTTCTCGTGGAAAACACAGGCGTGCAACACTGGGTGAAGAACTGCTGAGTCATCGGCGTCTTGTCGGCGCCGTACGGGCGGCAGTAATTGAGTAGCCATCGACCGATCTCTAACGCAGGTTTATCTGCGCGCGGCAACGATGACCAGGCAAAAGGGTGGCATGTGAACGAATCGAGCAGTGGCTTGTTTTCCGACCTCAGCGCGTCGGAGCCCGTTGTCGACGCAAAAAGCGCCGAGCAACTGGCTGCCGAGCGTGAAACTGCGGCAGCAGAACGCTCCAACACCGACACCGCTGAACAGCGGCAGTCGCGGCTGTTCAGCGGTTAAGCGCGTCAGGACTCCTTGATCACCGACAGAACATTGCCGGCGGGATCGGTGAACCACGCGATGTCGGGGCCGTTGCCACGCATGATGCCTCGCGCATCCTGGGGGAATCCGTCGTATTTGAGAAACTCCACGCCACGTGCGGTCAGTTGGTCGACGGTTGTGTCGATGTCGTCGACGACGAAGTTGAGAATCGTGTAGGTCGCCGCTTCGTGATTCGGCTTCGGATAAACGAGGATCTCGGTTCCGCCGGCAAGATGTAGGCGAATCAGTCCCATGTCTCCGTCGGTTACCTTCAACCCGAGTGTTTCGCCGTAGAACTTCTTTGCAGAGTCGATGTCTGTCACCGAAAATCCGCTGAATGCTTTCGTGTCTGTAAGCATGACTATCTCCGTTCCCAGCGGTTGCCGGACTAGGTGGTTTGGGAATCCGTCATTCCGGATTCCATCTCGGCCCTGGCTTCCTCGCTGAACTCGATGATCTGAACGTAGTTTCCGTCGGGGTCGATCGCAGTGGCGAACAAACTGCCCCCGCGGTCTTCGAGTGGAGCGTGCCATTTTCCGCCGAGCGCATCGATGCGCTGTGCGATCGACCGGGCGTCGTCGGTTTCGACGTTGAGGAACATGCGACCCGGCTGGGGGTTGGTCTCGCCGACGTCGTCGCGTCTGTCGAGCATCACGTAGAAACCGTTGAAGTCGAGCACGTCGTAGCCGGGTTCGCCGGGAGTCCGGTCGACCTTCGGGGCGAACGCCTCGGCGTACCAGTCGCGCAAGCGTTCGGGGTCGGTGCTCGAGAGCAAAATGCTGCTGATGCTGGATCCGGACATGGGTCCTCCTGCTGTCGGTCGTTACTGTCGTCGGCAATCGAGGCTCTGGCCACGTCACCTCCCAGATACAGACTTCCCGCAGCGGCGAAACTCATCGCGGCTCAGGTGTGTTCCGACACCAAGATCGCTGTCGTCCCTGGTTCGAGCGCCCGAAAGATGTGCTCCTCGTCGCCGGGATAAGCAAGGTAATCGCCCGGTCCGAGTTCGATCGGATTTGCAGTGGGCCCGACCTCCGCCCGTCCGGTGCCGATCACGACGTGTTCGGTGGTGCCGCGTGCATGCGGAGTGGAAATACGCGGCTCGCCCGGTTCGGCGACTATCCGATACAGATCGCGTCGTGCGTTCGGTGGGCTCGGCGCCAAGAGCGTCGCGATGTACGACGCGTTTGCCGACGCAATCGCGGGACCTTCTCCGGCTCGAATCAACTGAACGGTCTGTGCCTGAGAGTCGACGAGTTGTGAGAACGGCACACCCAATGCGTTTCCGAGTGCCCACAGAGTTTCGAGGCTCGGATTTCCGAGTCCGGATTCGAGTTGGGAGAGTGTGGACTTGGCGATATCGGCGCGCCGGGCGACCTCCGAAAGGCTCAAGCCTGCTCGGGCACGTTCGCGTTTGAGTGCGACGGCGACCAGTTTCTGAGGAGTCTCCGCTGTATCCGTTTCATTACTGGGCATCGTTCGATTCTCCGATCGATCGTTCTACTTGACGAACGGTGTCACTTCGTTCAACATAGAATACATGCGTTCTTTATGGCGAACAGTTGATCGAGACACGGTTCGGGTGAGCGTGCTGATCTGTCTCTCCGTGGCCATCGTCGGTGTGTCCTACGGTGTGACGGCAGGATCGGCTGGATTCTCGTTGTGGCAGCTTTTGGCGTTGGCTGTACTCGTTCTGGGAGCGTCTTCGGAGTTCTTGTTCATCGGAATCATCGCGGCCGGAGGCGGCGCCGTCGCTGCAGTTATAGCCGGCTTGCTGATCAACTCCCGAAACTTCGCCTACGGATTGGCAGCGGGATCTTTTCTCGGCGAGGCTCGCCACACGGATTCAGGCTGGCGCAGGGGCTCGGGCTGGCGCAAGTTGGTCGGCGCGCACCTGGTCAACGACGAAAGCGTCGCGGTTGCCATGGCGCAGGGCTCGGTGAAGCAGAAGCGTGCGGCCTTCTGGTTCTGTGGGATCGGGATCGCGGTGTCGTGGCCGATCGGAGCTCTCCTGGGCGGGCTGCTCGGCAGAGTCGTCCGAGACCCCGTCGCGTTGGGATTGGATGCCGCGTTTCCGGTTGTCATTCTGGCCCTTGTCTTGCCTGCGCTGAAGGAAAAGGTGACGCTGCTTGCCGCCCTGATCGGTGCAGCAGTCGCGGTGGCCGCGTCGCCGTTCCTGCCGTCGGGTACCGCTCCGCTCGTTGCGCTGCTGAGTATCGCGGTGACGATACCGTTCCGGGAGAAGGTTCGATGAATACCGCGTCGGTCTGGATCGGTATCGTCGTGTTCGCTTGCGGTTCTTACGCTTTGCGGGCAAGTGGCGTTCTGCTCCGCGCTCGGGTGAAGCTTTCGGTTTTTGCCGAGAAAACCCTCGATCGTGCTGTCGTGGTGCTGCTGCTCGCAGTGGTTGTGACATCGACGGTCTTCACCGGGCATGACGTTGCGGGGCCGGCGCGGATGCTCGGCGTGGTGGCCGGAGGCATCTGCGCCTGGTTCAAGGCGCCGTTGGTGGTCGTGGTGATTGTCGCGGCCGGCACTACTGCAGTACTCCGACTGTCAGGAGTGTCGTAGAGCCGATTCGATGGGCGTTGAATCGGGGATCGAATTCAGGCGAGTGCGAATGCCGTCGATGAACAGGTCCAGGCCGAACTGGAAGCGCACTGTCGGATCGCCGTCGAGGAGGTCCTCGTCGGAACCGCCGCCGATCACCTCGGGGGAGTCGGGGGAAATGGGTGCTCGGGTAAGTGCCCCCATTTCTTCCATCTGCGCTCGGGACTGCTCGTCCACGGTATGGCCGAGTACGTAATACAGCAGGGCGTACGCCGCGAGTTGGGCGTGCTCGCGTGAGAGACCGGATTCTTGCCCGGCTTGTACGAAATGCTCGCGCACCTTGCTGTTCGTCATCCGCGAAGCGAAGGTGGCGCTGACCAACTCGGCGCCATCGCGGTGCGCCAGTAGGGCAGACCGAAGTCTGTGTGCCAGTTCGGAATACGCCTCTTGCCACGTGTCTGCGTCGACGGGGGCGTCGAGGTCTTCGAGGATCTTGTCGACGACCGCGCCGAGCAAGGTCTGCTTGTTCGGGAAGTGCCAGTACAGGGCGCCGGGTTGGACGCCTAGTGAGGTTGCGAGCCTGCGCATCGTGAGGTCGGCAAGTCCGAACTCGTCGAGTATCGCCATGGCGCCGTCCAGCACGTCGCCGCGTCGCAACTGCACTTGTTGTTCCCCTCGTTTCGTCCCGCTGTGGAGCGCTTTCGATCGAATGTCGATCGGACCCGCCTTTGACAGTATTCCACCACGTCTCTAACGTGAACACCGTTCAACTTGTACGGTGTTCAATTTTGCTGGTTTCGAAGGAGACGTCTGTGACCCCGCCCCCGATTAGCACGGCCCCTGCGACGGTCGACATCCTCGACCAGGCGCGCGAGCAAGTTCTCGAAAGAGGAGTTGGCCTGACCGAAAGCCAGGTGCTCGACGTACTCCGACTCGACGACGACAGGCTCGAAGACCTGCTGGCTCTCGCCCACGATGTGCGTATGAAGTGGTGTGGACCGGAGGTCGAGGTCGAGGGCATCATCAGCCTGAAGACGGGCGGCTGCCCTGAGGACTGCCATTTCTGCTCGCAGTCCGGACTCTTCCAGTCGCCGGTTCGCGCGGCGTGGTTGGACATCCCGAGCTTGGTGGAAGCTGCCAAGCAGACTGCGAAGTCGGGTGCTACCGAGTTCTGCATCGTGGCCGCCGTCCGCGGACCCGACGCCCGGTTGCTCGCTCAGGTTGCCGCAGGCATCGAGGCGATCCGCAACGAGGTCGACATCCAGATCGCCTGCTCGCTCGGCATGCTCACCCAGGAGCAGGTCGACCAACTGGCCGCCATGGGTGTGCACCGGTACAACCACAACTTGGAAACTTCGAAGTCGCATTTCCCGAACGTCGTGACCACGCACTCGTGGGAAGAGCGGTGGAACACGCTTCGGATGGTTCGTGAAGCAGGCATGGAAGTGTGCTGCGGCGGAATCCTCGGCATGGGTGAATCGCTGGAGCAGCGCGCAGAATTCGCGGCCAACCTGGCTGAACTGGAGCCGGACGAGGTCCCGCTCAACTTCCTCAACCCGCGTCCGGGTACGCCGTTCGGTGATCTGGACGTGCTGCCCGCCAGCGAGGCGCTCAAGTCCGTGGCCGCTTTCCGTCTCGCGCTGCCTCGCACGATCTTGCGCTTCGCGGGTGGACGCGAGATCACTCTCGGCGACCTGGGTGCCAAGCAGGGCATCCTCGGCGGAATCAACGCCGTGATCGTCGGCAACTATCTGACGACCCTCGGACGTCCCGCCGAGAAGGATCTGGATTTGTTGGTGGATCTGCAGATGCCGATCAAAGCACTGAACGACACTCTGTGAGCACTCCGGTGACCGAGGAGCGGTACAACCCGTTCACCGGGCGTCGGATCGTCGACGGCGTCGACGATCCGACGCCGCCTGCGGCGTCGATGGGGCTCGAGCCTCCTCGCTTCTGCGAGCAGTGCGGGCGCCGCATGATCGTTCAGGTCAGCCCTGACGGATGGTGGGCGAAATGCTCCCGACACGGTGTCGTCGACTCGATCGACGTCGCCCGCAGGTAGCGTCACTCTGTGTGATCTCTCTTCGGCAGATTCGTCTGCGCACCGCGATCGTGATCGCCGCAACCATTGCGGGCGTGAGCGTGCTCGTCGGTGTGCTGTGGGCGTTCTTGGCTCCGGCCGAGCACCTGTTGGTGGTGTCCGAGGGGCGCGGCGTCGCGTTGACGGGTGAGAGCCTTCATCAGTTCGACGCGAGCGCCGTGTTCATCTGGCTGGCACTGATCGTCGGTGTGCTGTCGGCGGTGGCGGCCTGGTTGGCACGCCTGAGTCGAGGTCCTTATGCCCTGGGCGGGTTGATAGTCGGTTCAGTGGCAGGTACCGGACTGATGGCACTCGTGGGTTCGGGCGTGACAAAACTGCGTTTCCCCACGGCCGACAATCCGGCGGTCGGGGAGATCATTGCGCGGGCCCCGAACGTCGGAACTTTGCTCGTGCTTCTGTTTCAGCCGCTCGCGGCGTGCGTCGTGACATTGGTTCTTGCAGTGCTCAATCCGTACGACGACCTCGGGGTGGGGGACCACCCGGAATCCGGGGATCCGGAATCTGGGGATCCGGCCACCGACACCGAACAGGCCGAAGTCGAAAGCCAGCCGAAACTTCCGTAACTGTTGCGTCGCTACGCCGGCGAGGTCGACGAACGCTTGGTTTCGGCTTTCATTCGCACGTCACCCAACAGTCGCCCGGAAATCAGCGCGCCCAACCGGCGGGTTGCGAAGCGAGTGCTGATCGAGGACACCCAGTTCGGCAGTCCCGATACGACGGTCGGCGGCGCGTAGCGTCGATCCAGTGCTCGGAAAGCGGTGTCCACCACCTGAGTTGCCGTCTGCATTCGCCCGACCGCCGCGTCTTCGGAGCCGACTACGTCGAAGAACTCGGTGCGCGTCGGACCGGGGCACACCGCCAATACAGTCAATCCGCTGCCGCGAGCTTCGGCCCAGAGTGCTTCGGTGAAGTTGAGTACAAACGCCTTGGACGCGCCGTAGACGGCCATGCCCGGTGTCGGCTGGAACGACGCTGTGCTGGCGACGTTGACCAGTGCTCCGCGGCCGGTGAGAAGGTCGGGCAGGAATGTGTGTGTCAGCTCGACCAGCGTGGCGATGTTGAGCTGAATCTCGGACGTGACGCGCTCGAGATCTTCGTCCACGAATGCCCCGTGTGTTCCGAATCCGGCGTTGTTGATCAGCGAGTCGACGGTGATGCCACGGTTTGTCAGCTCCTGGTGCAGCGATGCACCGACGCCGGGTGCGGCCAGGTCGGCGGGCAGGACTGTCACGATGATGCCGTGGGCGCCACGGAGTTCGGTGGCGAGTGCCTCGAGGCGGTCGGCCCGCCTGGCGACCAGAACCAGGTTTGCGCCGCGAGCGGCAAAGCGATGAGCGAATTCCACTCCGAGCCCAGCGCTGGCTCCGGTGATGAGGACGGTGGTTCCGGCTACGTCGATGGCCATGGTGGCTCCTTCGGTTCGGGTGATCCCAAATGTAGGCACTGACACCATAGTTGTCAATGACAACATTTTGATATGGTGCCACCATGCCCGCCCACGAACAGCCGTATCATCACGGCAGCCTGCGACAGGAACTCCTGGCGTCGGCCGAAGCAACACTCGAACGAGATGGCGTCGACAAGTTGTCGCTGAGGCAACTCGCGCGTGAGGCGGGCGTGAGCCACGCGGCTCCGGGCAAGCACTTTCGTGATCGCCAGGCTTTGCTCGATGCCTTGGCCGAAAGTGGATTCCATCGGATGACCGGTGCGCTCGAGCGGGCAGTCGCGGATGCTCCACCGACCGCGAGGGCCCGGTTCTCCTCGCTCGCCAATGCCTACGTGGATTTTGCGCTGGAGCATCCGGGCCTGCTCTCTCTGATGTACAGCAACAAGCATGCGCCGGGCGCCGCCGAAACTGTCGTCAACGCGGGGCACGCGACGATGGACCTGACCGTCCGGCTCGTTTCGGAAGCTCAGGCCGCAGGTGACATTGCCGCCGGTGATCCGGAAAGTATTGCGCTGGTTGCCTTTGCGACGTTCCACGGCGTCGCGACGCTTGCTGCGGGCGGAATGTTGGGCGACGTGCCGGTGGGCGAGGTGGTGAACGCGGCCTCGACGGTCTTCTGGGCGGGCCTTTCCAGGGCTGTCTGAGGTGGGGCGCGCAATTCCCCAGAGTTCTCACAGAACCAGCACAAGGGAAGCACAAGATTGCGGACTTACATAGGAGTCAAGAAGATTGATTCCGAGTGGAGGTTCGGCAATGAGTGTTTCAGAGAACGCCGCCAACAGGGGAGTTGTACTTGTCACGGACATCGGATTCGAGCACGGTGCGCGCACGGCCGCCGAGTTTCTCGACGCTGGTTGGAGCGTGGCAGTCACGGCGCGGACGGTCACCGAATTGGTTCGCGTCATGGCGGGAAAACCTGCCCATCGCTTCTTTGCGATTGTCGCCGATCCGACGGATCGTTGGCAGGCCGATCGGATTCTCGATCGGGTGACGACTCGGTTCGGTGTAATCAACCGGGTCATCGATCCGGCCGGCGCCGTGACCTCGGTGTGGTTGCAGCGCGGAAGTCTCGAAGCTGTTGCCTGACAGTGCGATCGGTGTCAGCTTGGCGGCCGTAGTGCGGCGAATTCGTCGGTGACCCGCAAGGTGGAGTCGGTGAAACGGTACAGGGCGGGTGGACGTCCACCCGACTTGCCGGACGGTGCGGTGTTGCCGGTGGGAGTCAGAACGCCTCGACGCCCCAGCACGCGTTGCAAATTGGTGGCATCGACCTGGTAACCGAGGGCAGCGCAGTAGATTTCGCGCAGTGTCGACATCGCGAACTCTTCCGGGGCCAGCCCGAATGCGATGTTGGTGTACGAGAGTTTCGCGGCAAGTCGATTGCGCGCGTGCCGTACGACGGTTCCGTGGTCGAACGACATCTCCGGCAACTTCGAAACGGGGTGCCAGGCCGTGTCCGGTGGCAGTTGTGGGTCGGCGCTGAGGGGAACGAGTCCGAGGAAGGTCGACGCGATGCGGCGCGGACCCGGCACGCGCTGTGGATCACTGAAGACGGAGAGCTGTTCGAGGTGGGCGACCTTTCGTAGGTCGACCTTCTCGGCGAGGAGTCGTCGAGCGGAGGTCGTCAGGTCCTCGTCGTCGCGCAGAGTGCCCCCGGGCAGGGACCACGTGCCCTTCTGTGGGTTGAGTGCACGCTGCCACAGCAGCACGGCCAACTCTTCACGACCTTGCGGGCAGTGATCGCCGTCACCTGCGGCGATGCTTGCGGGGAAGGTGCGAACTTGGAACACCGCTGCAAGCACTTCGTGGGTGGTGTTACTATTGGGCACGTTTTCGATCCTAAGTCGAAAACCTCGAATACGGAAATCCGGGCCAGCCCGTCCGGATTTGAACTGGGTGACGAGCCCGGGTTCACGGTTAAGGAGAACGCCATGACGACCACGACGTTATGGGAGGGATCGGCCTCGCAGATTCACGACGGCCCCGGCGGATACAACGGAGTCGAAGCGACCCCCGAGTGGGCCGCTGAGATCAAACGTCTGGCTCGCGAACGCGGCGCGACGATTCTTGCGCACAACTACCAGCTGCCTGCGATTCAGGACGTCGCCGATCATGTCGGTGACTCCCTGGCGCTGTCGCGAATCGCTGCCGAGGCGCCCGAGGACACGATTGTCTTCTGCGGTGTGCACTTCATGGCCGAGACCGCGAAGATCCTGTCGCCGTCCAAGACCGTGCTGATCCCGGACGAGCGAGCCGGCTGCTCTCTGGCCGACTCGATCAATGCCGAGCAGCTTCGTGAGTGGAAGGCCGACAACCCGAACGCCCTGGTGGTGTCGTACGTGAACACAACCGCAGAGGTGAAGGGTCTCACCGACATCTGCTGCACCTCGTCCAATGCGGTCGACGTGGTCAACTCGATCGATCCCGACCGCGAGGTTCTGTTCCTGCCGGACCAGTTCCTGGGAGCTCACGTCAAGCGCGTGACGGGCCGTACCAACATGCAGATCTGGGCTGGTGAGTGCCACGTGCACGCCGGCATCAACGGTGACGAGCTGACGGCCAAGTCCAAGTCGCACCCGGACGCCGAGCTGTTCGTGCACCCTGAATGTGGTTGCGCTACTTCGGCTCTGTACCTAGCAGGTGAAGGCGCGGTCCCCGCGGACAAGGTCAAGATTCTCTCCACCGGCGGAATGCTCGACGCTGCCCGCGTCACCAAGAGCAAGCAGGTTCTGGTCGCGACCGAGATCGGGATGCTGCACCAGTTGCGCAAGGCAGCGCCCGACGTCGATTTCCAGGCCGTCAACGACCGCGCGTCGTGCCCGTACATGAAGATGATCACGCCTGCCGCGTTGCTTCGTTGCCTTCTCGAGGGCAAGGACGAGGTCCACGTCGATCTCGAGATGGCCAAGCGTGCACAGAAGTCGGTGCAGCGCATGATCGAGATCGGTAATCCGGGCGGCGGCGAGTGACCAGCCCTGCCGGGCGTTTCGCCTGGGAGGCTCATGCCGACCTGGTCGTCGTGGGAGGCGGTGTCGCGGGCCTCACCGCTGCGCGCACCGCTTCTCTGCGGGGACTGAAAGTACTCACGGTCAGCAAGGGCGGTCCGACGGACACCGCGACTCAGTACGCGCAGGGCGGCATCGCGGTCGTCGACGATCTGAATACCGATTCCGTCGAGTCGCACGTTTCGGATACGTGTGAGGCCGGCGTCGGTTTGTGCGACGAGGAAGCTGTCTATTCCATCGTCGAAGCTGGTCACGACGCTGTTGCTGCGCTGGCCGCGTTGGGAGCGGTCTTCGATCGCGGGCGAGACGGCGAGGTGTCGCGCACCCGCGAGGGTGGGCACAGCACGCGTCGGATCATCCATGCCGGCGGCGACGCCACTGGCGCGGAAGTGCAGCGGGCTCTCAATGCTGCCGGGCTCCCCGTTCTGTTCGGTGCAGCGGCAGTCCAGGTGGTGACCAACCGGCGTGGGGTGTGCGGACTCATCGTCTCCTCGCCGGAAGGCCTCGGAGTGATCCATGCGCCCGCGGTGCTGCTCGCTACCGGCGGACTCGGTCAGCTGTATGCCTGCAGCACAAATCCGCCCGGAGCGACTGCCGACGGAATCGCGTTGGCACTCGAAGCCGGTGCGGCGATTGCGGACCTGGAGTTCGTTCAGTTCCATCCGACGGTGCTCTTCACTCCGGGCGGGGTAGGCCGCCGACCCCTGATCAGTGAGGCGGTCCGCGGCGAGGGCGCGATTCTTGTCGACACCAACGGTGATTCGGTCACCGCAGGTGTTCATCCGCTGGGTGATCTCGCCCCGCGTGACGTGGTCTCGAGGGCAATCGCAGCACGCCTACGCGATCTCGGCACTGATCACGTCTATCTCGACGCTCGCAAGCTCGACGGTTTCGATTCGAGATTCCCGACCATCACGGCGTCCTGCCTCGGAGCGGGCATCGATCCACGCACCCAATTAATTCCGGTCGCTCCGGCCGCGCACTATTCGTGCGGCGGAGTCGCCACCGACGTCCATGGACGAACGGGAGTGCCTGGTCTCTACGCAGCAGGCGAAGTGGCTCGCACGGGATTGCACGGCGCGAATCGTCTTGCGTCCAACAGCCTTCTCGAGGGTTTGGTAGTCGGGGAGCGTGCAGGAATCGCAGCTGCCGAGCGTCGCGAGGTTCATGCCGAAGTGGTCAACGTGGTGCGCAAGCCGATGCCGATTCTGCCGCGAGAGACCGTGCAGTCCGTCATGACGGCACACGCGTCGGTGGTTCGCGACGGAGGCGGTCTCCAGATTGCGCGAGCCGCGCTTGCCGACGCCGAACAGACAGTGGCGGTGGCTGCTCCGGACCTCGAAGACGCGGCGCTCACGTTGACCGCGACTGCATTGGTCGACGTGGCCGTGGCGCGAACCGAGAGCCGTGGCTGCCATACCCGCACCGACTATCCTGAAACAGATCCGAATCAGCGTCGCAGCACTCGGATCAAGATGGGTGCCGATGGAGCGCTCGAAATACCCGACATGTTGTTGACAGGAGTTCATTGATGACCGAGCAGAAGATCCTGCACGCGCCGCTCGACCGTGACGAGCTGCTCACATTGGTCAGGCTCGCTCTGGACGAGGATCTGCGCTATGGCCCCGACATCACTTCTACCGCAACGGTTCCCGCCGATGCGGTCGCGAAGGCGTCGGTCGTCTCACGCTCCTCGGGTACTGTCGCCGGCATCGACGTCGGACTGCTTGTTCTCGACGAGGTGATCGGCGCGGGTAACTACGAGGTCGTTGATCGGGTGGCCGACGGAACTCGGGTTGCGCCAGGTCAATCGGTGCTCACTGTTGTCGCGCCCACCCGCGGACTTCTCACGGCAGAGCGCACGATGCTCAACCTCGTCTGCCATCTCTCGGGAATCGCCACGGCGACATCACAGTGGGTCGACGCCATTGCCGGCACTCATGCCAAAGTGCGGGACAGCCGAAAGACGCTGCCCGGACTGCGTTCTCTGCAGAAATATGCAGTCCACGTGGGCGGAGGCGTCAACCACCGTATGGGATTGGGCGACGCGGCGTTGATCAAGGACAACCATGTTGCTGCTGCCGGTTCGGTGGTCGCAGCACTTCGTGCGGTCCGTGAGCTCGCCCCGGACATCGAGTGCGAAGTTGAGGTCGACAACCTCACTCAGCTCGATCAGGTGCTGGCGGAGAACGTGGAACTTGTTCTGCTGGACAACTTCCCGCTGTGGCAGACGCAGATCGCGGTCCAGCGCCGAGACGCTGTTGCTCCAGAAACCAAACTCGAGTCATCCGGTGGTCTCACCATCGACGTTGCCGCAGAGTACGCCCGAACCGGCGTCGACTACCTCGCTGTCGGTGCCTTGACGCACTCGGTGACGGTCCTCGACCTCGGGCTCGACATGTAGGTGTCGCTATTGCTCGGCGTCCAGCAGTTGCGGGACGGCCGAGCGAAGCGCGTTTGTCACGGTTGCGACCGCCGGGTGAGCGTCGGAGCCCGCTCGGTGTGCAATCTTGGTCCTTCGTCGAATGGGCATCGGCGTCAGGCGCACACCTAGCGGCGGATGGATTGCTCCGAGTTCAGGAACCAGCGAAACACCCTGTCCCGCAGCGACGAGGGCGAGAACGGTGGCGAACTCGTCGATGTGGTGTCGCACTTTCGGGGTGAATCCAGCTGCCTGGCATGCGCGAATAGTCATTGCATGACAAGCAGTTCCGGGAATTGCGGTAATCCAGGGACGTTCTACGCAGTCGGTCAGTGATGCGACAGCGTCGTGGGGATCTGACTCGATGTCACTCGAAGCGAGGTACACGGCTTCGCTGCACAGCGGCAATGTCGTCAGGCCCGGTTCGGTGGGGCGAGGGACGAAGTCGTAGTCGTGAATCAATGCCAAGTCCAGAGTCCCAGCTCGTAGGTCGTCGGCGACGTCCGCCGGGTCGATCTCCGAAACCATCGGTTCCAACCCGGGATGCTCGCGAGACAGGGCGATCAATGCCGCCGGGAGGATCGCCCGTGCCGCGGTCGGGAACGTTCCGATGCGCAGCGGCCCCGCCAGTCCACGACGTGCGTCGACCAATTCACCTGACGCCTGCTCCAGGCGTTGCAGGATGGCTTCGGCATGACGTGCGAGGTTCTCACCGGCGGGTGTGAGTCGGACGCGACGGCCTGTTCGTTCCAGCAGCGGCACGCCGGCTTCACGTTCGAGGACGGCCAACTGCTGCGACACCGCGGAGGGACTGAACGACAGCGCCTCGGCAACGGCAACGATGGTTCCGCGCAGCGCTAGTTCGCGCAAGAGCTTCAGTCGGCGAACATCGAGCATCAGCTCAGCTTACGCTCGACGATGGAAATGCGAACTAGACCTACAAGGTTTGTTCGGTGAGGCTGAGTTCTATGACTACGACTCGAGTTGACCTGGCCGGAATCCATGTTCCACTGATCACGCCCTTCGAGAGCGACGGTCGTATTGCAACCGATGCACTCGAACAGCTTGCGCACCAGGTCCTCTCCGAGGGTGCGGTCGGACTCGTTGCGCTGGGGACTACAGCGGAAGCCGCAACACTCACCGAACAGGAGAGAGTGACCGTTCTGGATATTTGTGCGAATGTGTGCCGTGCGAGAGGTGCGACGTTGATCGTCGGCGCGGGCAGTAACGACACGGCGGGCAGTGCGCAGGCGCTCGGGAGGCTGGCTCGGTGGCCTGAGGTCTCGGCGGCGTTGGTGCCGGTTCCCTCCTTCACGAGGCCGTCGAAAGCCGGTGTGGTGGCGCATTTCGCGCATCTGCAGTCGTCGAGCCCAGTGTCGCTGATCGTCTATCACGTGCCGTACCGGACTGCGTGCGATCTGGACAGCGGCACTTTGCAGGAGGTGGGTACTTTGCCCGGGGTTGTTGGTGTGAAGTATGCCGCGGGCGGTATCGACGCAGCTGCCGTCGAACTCTTCGCGGATCTTCCAGGCGGCTTCGCCGTACTGGCGGGGGATGATCTATTTCTCGCGCCTCTTCTGGCCTTGGGTGCGGCCGGTGGCATCTTGGCGTCCGCTCATGTGTCGACCGCTGAGTTCGTCCGCTTGGTAAAAGCTTGGGACAGTGGCGATGTGGACGGCGCCCGTGACCTCGGGCGGAGTTTGTCGAAGCTGTCCGGAGCTCTGTTTTCCGAACCGAACCCGACTGTGATCAAGGGCGTATTGCATGCGTTGGGACAGATTCCGACTCCCCATGTGCGACTGCCGTTGCTACCTGCGGGTGACGAATCGGTAGCGCGGGCGCTCGAGGTCTACCACTCTTGACTCGAACGCATGTTCGAGTATTGTGTGGGGAGGGGATCGGGGGATTCAATGAGTGTCTTGTTGTCGGATGTGGTGTCTGGTTCTGCGGTGGGGTTACGCGGACGGTTGTGGCAGTTGTCTGCTTCTGAGTTGCGTGCTGCTGCTGCTGTCGAGGCGAGTGCGGAGATTCTGCGCCTCGAGGCGGTGCGTGTGGCGGTGGTGGACGAGTTGTCGTTGCGCCCGGATGATCAGGTGATTGCCAGCCGCGGTGTCGGTTCGTGGTTGGCGGCGAACACGATGCTGCAGGTTCGGGACGGGAAGAAGATCGCCGCGTTGGGTGCGGCTTTGCGGCCGTTTCCGGCGGTGGCTGCTCGGTTCGATGGCGGGGATTGCTCGTTCGAGCATGCGGTGTTGATCGTGGCGTTCTGCGAGTCACCGCCGAAGGGGATGCCGGAGGAGGCATTACCGAAGTGCATCGATTTGTTGTTGGCTGCTGCGTCGGGGGTGGAGGCGACGACGACGAAAGTGCGGAACGTGATCGCGACGTTGGAGCGAATTTTCGAATCCGATGAGATTCCGCCCGCCGAGGATGTCGATCTCAATGAGTTGCGGATTGCTTCGACATTGAACGGTCGAGTGGTGGTGCGTGGGGATTTCGATGCCCTCAGCGGGGAAATGTTGTTGTCGGCGTTGTCGAATCTGACGATGCCGACCCCGGCACCGGACGGGACTCCCGATGCCCGGTCGGCGGCGAAGCGGACTGCGGATGGGTTCACGGAACTGATCCGGCGTTATCTCGATTGCGCCAAGACTGGTACCGATGGTGGTCAGCGTCCGCATGTGAATGTGCACATCAATGCTCGTGATTTGGCGGAGCATCGGGATTGTGCCGCACAGTCTTCGGATTCGGGTGATGACGGCTCACTGGAGCTGTCCGATCTTGATGTCGGGCACATGCCCTGGCTGGGACCGCTGTCGGTGTCGCAGACCAGGCTTCTCGGGTGTGATTGTTTCCTCTCCACGGTCCTGCTCGACGATCACGGCGCGTCGCTCGATGCGAAACCAGGGAAGAGGTTGGTCACCGCCGAACAGCGAGTGGCGTTGATCGCCCGGGACAAGGGCTGCGCGTTCCCGGGCTGCACATGCGTGCCCGCCTGGAGGGATGCGCACCATATCCGGCACTGGGCGAACGGCGGGCCGACGGTGATGAACAACCTGGTCCTGCTGTGCCGTTCACATCATCGGTTGATGCACCGCAAATCAGAGTTCGTCGGGAAGTGGGTGATCCGGATCGGCGCCGACAACAAACCGTGGTTCATCCCGCCGCCCTCGATCGACCCGCAGCAGCACCCGCGACCGGCCAACACCACATTCAAAACCTGACTGAGTGGTGACACCCGTTCAGGCGCACAACTTCACGCCGATAGGCTTCAACTCGGAGATACACCCGGGTTGGGGCCTGGAGGCCGTGTTGTGTGAACGGCTGCGAATATGGGGGAGGTCATATGGTTGTCGACGTTGTGCAAGCGGTCGAGACCGATGGGCCGGAGATTCTGGCGCTGCGGCACGCGGCAGAAGACTGGTTGGCAGAACGCGGAATCATCCAGTGGCGCCCGCGTGAAGTGTCTGTCGAGCAGGTCGGGGAGCAGATTTCGAGAGGGGAGTTCTTTGTTGCGCGAGACCGGGAACAGTCGAGGATTGTCGGTGCCCTGCGGTTGATCTGGTCAGACCCCGTGGTCTGGCCCGATTCGAACGATCCTGCCGGCTACGTGCACGGATTGGTTATCGATCGAGAATTCTCGGGCACCTCGTTGGGTGAACGCTTACTCGTCTGGGCCCATCGACGGTCCGCGCAGGAGAACGCGCAGTACCTGCGGCTCGATTGTGTAGAAACCAACGTGCGGTTGCGCCGCTATTACCGAGACGCGGGTTTCGCCGAGGTAGGGCGTCGTGACTTCGGAGACGATGCCGACAACGGTTGGTTCAGCGTCGTGCTGTTCGAGCGCTCCCTGACCTGATCCATTCACAGCAACTTTCCAGGCGGCTCCCAGTGCCGCCAGGGTTGGAGACGCGATCGTTGGCAGGACAGTAACTCGTGAAGGGACTTCCTGATGACCGCCGTTCTGCATCCGGCCCCGCGTCAGCGGCCGGCACCAACTGCCCATCGCGCGGAGCCCTCGCCGTCGTGGTTCCGCACGCGCAGTACGGGATTGGCGCTGACGATCCTGTTGGCAGCAACGGCAGTCCTGTATTTGTGGAATCTGACCGCGAGTGGCTACGCCAACACCTTCTACGCTGCAGCGGCGCAGGCCGGCTCCCAGAATTGGAAAGCGTGGTTCTTCGGGTCCCTCGATACCTCGAATTTCATCACGGTCGACAAACCGCCCGCTTCATTGTGGGTCATGGGTGTGTCCGGGCGAATCTTCGGATTTTCGAGTGCCAGCCTTCTAGTTCCGCAGGCATTGATGGGCATCGGATCGGTTGCGCTCGTATACGCGGCCGTCAAACGAGTGGCGTCGCCCGCTGCGGGTTTGGTGGCGGGAGCTGTTTTGGCAGCTACGCCCGCTGCCGCCCTGATGTTCAAGTTCGACAATCCTGATGCACTGTTGGTTCTGCTCATGACTCTCGCCGGCTACTTCGTTATTCGCGCCATGTGCACGGCGATCGGTCGTCGAGCCGCTATGTGGGTGGCGCTCGCAGGAGTAGCGCTGGGGTTTGCCTTTCTCACCAAGATGCTGCAAGGGCTGATGGTGTTGCCTGCATTTGGTGCCGCGTATTTGATCGCCGGACAGGTGCGCTTGCGGACTCGCCTGGTCCACCTGGTGATCGGTGCTGCGTCCGTTGTCATATCGGCTGGGTGGTGGGTGTTGGCAGTGTGGCTGTGGCCCGCTGATTCTCGCCCGTACATCGGCGGATCGACCAACAACAGCGTCATGGACTTGGTAGTGGGATACAACGGATTGGGTCGACTTTTCGGGAGCACCGGTGGCGGTGGCGGAATGGCCGGTGGCAGTGCAGGTTCGAGCTTCGGGGGAAGTGCCGGACTCGAACGGCTGTTCGGCAGCGAGATGGGTATCCAGATTTCCTGGCTTATTCCTGCGGCTTTGATTGCGCTGGTGTTCGGCCTGCTCGCCTGTGGGCGCGCACCGCGCACAGATCTTGTCCGTGCGTCGTTGATCCTTTGGGGTGGTTGGTTTCTCGTTACCGGCCTGATCTTCAGCTACATGTCCGGCACGATCCACCCCTATTACACAGTTGCGCTGGCGCCCGCCGTCGCGGGGATGATCGGGACCGGTGGATACGCTCTGTGGTTGGTCCGTGCCCGTTGGATCGGACGTTGCGGGTTGGCTGCGACGATGCTGGCTGCAGGAATCTGGAGCTGGGTGTTGTTGCACCGCAATGCCGACTGGCTGCCGATGCTGAAGTGGATTCTGTTGGCGGGCACTGTCGTCGGCGCGATCCTGGTTCTCGTGGGAGCTAAGGATCGATTTCGCAAGCTCGCTGTCGCTGGATTGATTCTTGGATCGTTGGCAGGGATAACCGGTTCTGCGTCTTACGCGATTGCCACTGCCGCAACAGCGCACGGTGGGTCCATCCCGACGGCCGGACCGACCGGCGCCGTGTCCGACTCCGGAATCGGCGGGGGAGGAGGTATGGGTGGGGGCCCAGAGCTGCAAAACGGTGACGCTCCGCCGAATTCTTCTGACGCGACTGTAAATCCGGCGTCGAACGGGCAAGAACTGAGTAGCGGCAGTGAAAGTACTTCCGAGTTGACGGCAATGCTGGTCAATGCGGGCACCACGTGGTCGGCCGCGACCAACGGCTCGCAAAGCGCAGCAACCTACGAGTTGGCCAGCAATACCGCGGTGATGGCGATCGGCGGTTGGAGTTCCGATCCCGCACCGACATTGGATCAATTCATCCAGTACGTGGCAGACGGAAAAATTCACTACTACATTGCCGGTGGCCAGGGCGGAAGCCAGCGAGAGGGCCAAAGCGGGGACAGCACGTCGAGTGTCATCCAGGAATGGGTCGAAGCGAATTTCACGTCGACAACGGTGGGAAATTCCACGATCTACGACCTCAGCGGGTATGTCGGATAGCGACGTAGTTGTTGTGGTAGGCAATGATCGAGAAATGTCTGGGCGCACCGCACACGAGTCGAACCGTCGCCGCGAGCAATGGACCTGGCGTGACGGGCTGGTGATCGTCTCGATCGTCGCCTTGGGAACGGTTGTCGCGGCGGTGACGAACGAAGACACGGGCGCGTCGATTCCCGGCTGCGATTCGGTGGCATCGCCGGGTCCGCCGGTGCGTATCAACTACGGTTTTGCCGGTGAGCCCGGCTATGACGACCCGGACTATCCATGGTTCTCGGGACCGAAGGCCACCGCCATGAGCGACGCACTACTCGAATCGCTGCCTTCCGATGTCGACGTTGCATTTGCGAGTCCATCGAAATCGCTCGAGTTTGCGCCGATCCAGAATTACCGGGGTGCCTCGTTTCCTGACGGGGTCGACCCGATCGAGTTCAGCGGTTCTACGTCGGCGAAGGGAACCTTGACTCGCGTCGGGCGGACTGCGGATATCTCGGTTCAGGTGCGTGCATGGGATCAGCCGGTGCCGCCGTGCTTGGAGGGTCTGGTGGATCGGCGGGAGCATCTCGAAAACGGAACAGTGCTCGACATCGCCGATTTCGAGGACAGAGCCGATTTCGAAGACACAGACGGTTCGGAAGTCGGGGGCGAGCGCGGAGTCGTCGCGTATCTCGGTGATGGATCCCGGGTTGTTGCCAGCGTCGACACGTCGACCGGAACTTCGTCGGATGCTTCCCCGCTCTTGACGATGGACGAACTGATCGCGTTAGCGACCGCGCCGGGGCTTGCGGTGACTGCGCCGGTTCCAGACTCGACGCCGCCGCCGATGGCATCCTGCTACACCGATTCTGTGAATGCCGGTCCACCTGCGTCGCGCATGGATATCGACCGACTGAATCAGTTGCTCGATGCACGTTGGAAGGATCTCGGCGCGGCAGGCGTCACTTTGGAGCGCCCGCTCGGTTCGTTGGTTCCAGATGATTACGGACAGGGAGGAGTGTGCGAGCGGATCGTCGCCTCGACAGCGGACGGCAGCAGCGATGTCGAAATATCAGTTGGTACCGCTGTGCCGGAACCGGGTGACACACTGACGTTGCCAGGCTCCACCACCGTGACTCGCCTGGTCGATCCCGATGGCTCGGGCGATGACACGGTCCGGGTTGTTCACCCCTCCGGCGAAACAGTAGTGGTGACCCAGTTCGTGACATCGGCTGGCTCCACATCGGCGTCGCCTTTGACAATCGAACAGCTCGAGTTCATCGCAACCACTCCAGGGCTGGTGATTTCGGCTCGGTGACGGTGGTGCTGGCACAATAGTGGCGAATTGTTCGTACCCAGAGACGTCGGAGGCTCAACGAATGGGCGATGCCAGCCCTGCTCGCGGTGACGATTTCTCCACCTGGTTCATCGACCAGTTCTCCGTGTACTGGCAGTCCGGCGGTGGGGCCCGCATCGAAGGACGTATTGCGGGCTATCTGTTGATCAGCGAGTCGCCAGGGGTCAGCGCCGAAGAGTTGGCGCAGGCACTCGGAGCAAGTCGCGGATCGGTGTCCACCTACATTCGTCGCTTGATCGACCGGGGGTTCGTCAAGCTCACGCGCAAGCCTCGGGATCGGACTCACTACTACGTCATGGATTCCGACGTGTGGGGCGGATTCCTCGAAACAGAGCACGTGTATCTCGAGAATCAACGCAAGCTTGCGACCGAGGCCCTGCAGTACGCAAATCCCAACGGTCCCGCGTACATTCGTGTGCTCAACATGCGCGATTACATGGGGTGGATCATCGACAATCGCATGCTGAGCAGTGAGTGGATGCGATTCAAAGCTGAACGCGACGGCAAGAAACCCGCGCCCGAATAGGACGCGGGTTTCTCGATCGCACGATGCTGATCTACATCACTTGTTCAGCTTCGCGATTGCCTCGTCGATCATCGGCACGTAGCGCTCGAGCGACCAGGGCACGGTCAGAGGGTTGATCATCGAGGAACCGGTGACGAAGGGCTGTTCGGTCGGAGCGATGACAGTTCCCCGAGCCACAGCGGGGATTGCCTGGTAAGCGGGCTGCGCTTCGATCTCGGCCCGGTTGGCCGGGTCCGAGTAGAAGGTGAAGAGCAGGTCGGACTTGTCGAGGAGGTTTGCGTTCTCGAGGCCGATGACGGCGGAGTCTGTTCCTTCAGATTCCGTCAAGGTGTAGACGACGGGATCCACCTGCAGGCCAAGTGCGCGGACCATGGCCACACGCTGCTCTTCGGCGAAAAAGACGCCGAGGGTTCCTGGGCCCGTGTTGTAGATGAAGGAGAAGCTGACGTCGGCGTAGTTCGGATGTGCTGCAGTCGATTCCGCGAACTGCGACTTGATCTTGTCGATTTCGGCTGTCGCCTTCTCGGATTCGCCCATGGCTTTGCCGATGACGTTGATCTGGTCTTCCCACGTGATGGTCCAGGGGCTCTCGGCGTAGGCGACGGTCGGCGCGAACGCGTTGAGTGAGTCGAACTGCTGCTGTGTGATGCCGGACCAGGGGGCGAGGATCAGGTCGGGTTCGAGAGCGATGATCGCCTCGATGTTGAGATCGGTTCCGCCGGTGAACTGCTCTGGCAGTTCGCCGCCTTGCTTCGTGACCGCTTCGTGGACCCACGGCAGATACCCGGTGTCGTCGCTGCCCCATGCGTACTTTTCGACGCCGACGGGGATCGTGCCGAGCGCGATTACGGTCTCTGCCGACCCCATGCCGAGAGTCACGATTCGCTCGGGTTTTTCGGTGATGACGGCGTTTCCGAGCGCACTTTCGATGGTGACGGTTTCGAAGTCGCTGCTGCTCGATTCGGTTGCGGTGTCGTTGTTACTGCATCCGCCGATTACCAGGGCGGCAATGACCAATCCACTCAGCGCCACAGTTCGGCGAAGTGAGCGCACACGGGCGTATCGCATGGGGAACCTTCCGTTGTCGATGCGCCGAGGAGTGAGACTCCGACGGATCGCAGCCGACGGCCGGTTCCAGGCGCGTCAGGAAGCATAGGCTAGCCTTTGGCAAAGTTTCAAATCTGCTGAAAGTTCACGAGCCCGACAAACGGCGACATGCCAGGGGCCTCGTCGACGTTTGCCGGTCAAGCTCAGCAGGTAGGCACGTCGACGGTAATCTTCGGGTCGTCGACCAGCGGCTGGACCGGTACGCGAGCTTCGCCCTCGGCTGTGGGCTCGGTCAGATCGAACTTCAGCTCAACCGTCTGGCCTCGCGGAATGACGGCCCTGGTCATGTAGGCCGGGTGACCCTGTTCAGTTCCGTTGACGGCAAACGAAATCTGTCCACCCACGGAGACGGCATCGAGTTTGGCGCCGGCTGTCGCAAGCAGAGTGACTGCAGCCACATTGGTGCCATTGGGCAGTCGTCCGGGGTTGTCGACGATCCCGCTGACATATTCGGTCAGGTCGGCGTCGGGCGCGTTGTTGGTCAGTCGAACGGTGACCGTTGTCTTTCGGGTGTCGCCGGTGCACGTCTGGGCTGTGTAGTCGATTTCTCGTGTGAGGTAGTAGTCGAGCTTGTTGCCGGCTTGGTTGTTGATCACCACACCGGCATACGGAGCCGCATCATCGGGAATGGTGTGCCCGAGGACGGTGTCGGCAAGAACCGATTGTTCGTCGGGGTGAGAGCTCCACACTGCGATTCTGCCCTCGCTGACACCTCTGCCCAGAGCCTCCAGTAATGCGCTCGGCGACTTGATGTTCCCGGTCATCTTCGCCACGACACGGGCCGCGATTGTCTGCAGATACTGCTTTCGTGCCTTGTTGTCGGAGGGAAAGCGTGCGTACGCGGTCGACTCGGTCAACTCAACGACGTTGTCGGCGGTGACCGACTCTCCGTCCGGCATCTCTACTGGTCCCACCGCCTCGAGGAGGTAACTCAGTGCTATCGGATCGGTCGCTATCGCGCCGTCGACCAGCTCACCCCCGGACTCCTGTGACCACAGGGACTGCCAGATCTGCGCTGCGTAGGGAAAGTGCGAGCTGAGGTTGCTGTTGCGAAAATCGGTGGTCGGTCGACTGTTTCCGTACAGCTGGTTGAAGTCAGGACCAAGGTCTATCGGTTGATTGTCCAGTGTTAGTTCGGAGTTGGGGGAGAGTGTGTCCACCCGAGCGGCGCCGTTGTCGACTCGGACGATGCCGTATCCACCCAACAGGCCGCCGGTTCCTCGCGCTTCCGCATTGGTCTGGAAACCGATGAAGTAGTTGCGCGGTCCGTCGGTGCCGAGCATCGCCGGTGCGATGCGCGCCGCGGTGGCGGTGTTCGTCAGGAGGGTAGCCAGTTCGCTTGTCTGCGACTGTAATTCTGCTCTGGCATCGTTAACTCGGCCCAGGTACTTCGATTCGGGAACTTCCTGTGCCTGCGACGACAGCAATTCCGCGGCGATAGCTGTTTCGGCCAGTTTCGGTTCCGCTTCGCGTAACGGTGCGAGTGCCAAGCGCCCACCGGGCTGCACCAATTCCGTTGGTGCGAGTGAAGTTCCGGTAGTCACGGCAGGGCCGAGAACGTCACGCGTAAGCCCCTGAACGACCTCGGTCATCTGGCGCGTCGACTCGAACGGCGACCCGATGACGGGAATTGCGGCGGTGATGTTCCAGGGGAGTGAATGGGTGTTGTCGTATGCGGCCGATGCTTCGCGATCGGCTTCCGCCGCGGCAGACTCTGCGACTCCCGTATCTCCGGCCAGGAGAGCGCTCTTCGCCGACTGTGCGTGGTCGCGAGCCGCCTCCAGGTTGTCTTTCGCCTCGTATGCCGTGTACCCGAGCCATGCCACGAAACCGCCCACTACCAGCGTCGTTGCGGTGATCGCGACTGCCGTTCTACGGCTTCGGAGAAAAGCGGCCGCCCCCTTGGTTTCGCGCTCCGGGCCCCTCGGTGGGATGGTGTTGGAGCCGCTCGGTTCAGCCCCGGAATCGTCGTCGGACTTTGGTCCCACCGTGTCGTTGTTCATCCGCTGAAGCTCCTGACGTTTGAGTGCGTGAAAGCTGCGTCGACATGTCTAGCAGTGTTGGCCCAGTGGTGAAAACTTAGACGAGACAGTAGGGTTCGGTTCGGCCGTTCGTGGTGTTCGCTCCCATGGATTCACGTGATCAGCCACCGAACGTTCGTGAAAAACAAGGCTGGTGAAATGTGAGGTGACGGGTTGAGTGCTTTTCCGTTGTCTCGGGCTCAGCTCGCGCTGTGGTTCGCGCAGCAATTGAGTCCGTCAACTCCGTTCGTGGTGGCTCAGTACGTGGAACTACGCGGACCGGTTGACGTCGACGCGCTGATCGAGGCAACGAATACGGCATGTCATGAATTGGAGTCGCCGTTCGTTCGCCTCGTCGCTACCGATGCCGAGCCGGCACAGGTCGTCGATCATTCGATCGTCGACGATCTCGCATACCTCGACTTACGCAGCGACCGCGACCCGGTTCAGCGCGCGAACGAGTGGATGACAGCGGAATACTCACGGCCACTTGACGTGATGTCTGACCGCCTGATCTCGGCAACCTTGCTTCACCTGGCAGATGAGCACTACTACTGGTACTCGCACGCCCATCACCTCGTGCTCGACGGACATGCGGCGATGACACTCACCGCTCGGGTGGCCGAGCGCTATTCGCATCTGGTTCATGGCAAGACGCTGACTCCTTTCGGTGGTCTCGGGGTACGTGCACTGCATGACCTCGACGTCGATTACCGATCCTCGTCGCGGTATCGATCGGACGAGCAGTACTGGACGGAGATGTCCGAAGGCCTGCCCCGCCCGGTTCGCCTCGCCGACGGCGCCGGCCTGACGTCCATGCCGCAGCGCATGATGGTGCGGACACTGAATCCAACTCTTGCAAAACAGCTTTCGGATGTCGCGACCGAGTGGACTACCTCCGAGGTGGCGGTCCTCGTCGGTGCATTCGCGTCCTATCTCGGTCGCATGACTGATTCCGATGACGTAGTCCTCAGCTTGCCGGTGTCCGGCCGCACCACGGCGACGTCGAAACGTTCAGGTGGGATGCTGTCCAACATCGTGCCTGTTCGTGCGCAACTCGAACGGGATCTGTCGCCACGAGAACTGGTGCGTCAGATCTCGGTTCAAATGACCGGTGCGCTACGCCACCAGCGATTCCGCTACGAGGACATGGGCTTCCAGGAAGGTCAGGGCGGATCCCGTGAGGCGGCGGGCCCGGCCGTGAACGTCATGATGTTTCACGAAGCCATTCGGCTCGGCGACGTCGTCGGCGAGTTTCACGTCCTCACATCCGGCCCCACCGAAGACCTGTTCTTCAGCATCTATCCGTCGATCGCGGGGGAGAACGTTCGCCTTTCCTTCGAAGCCAATCCGCACCTCTACAGCGAACGTGACCTGGCGATGCATCATCGTCAGTTCGTTCGGCTACTCGAGGGGTTCCTCGACTCTGCTACCCGTGCGCTCGGTGACCTCCGCATCCTCTCGACGGACGAAGTGAAGGATCTGGTCCCCGCGCTGGGTCCGCGGACGGACGGATTCGCGACGCTCGATTCGGTCATCAGAGGCGGCGCAGGGCAGGGGAGTGCTGTCGCGATCCGCGAGCAAGGTGTGGACGTCACTTACGACCAGCTCGGCGCTCGCGCGGATGCACTCTGCGCCTTGCTCGTGGAGAACGGAGTCGGACGAGGCGACGTCGTCGGGATCCTCACCGAGCGCTCGACCGATTCCGTAGTTGCATTCCACGCGGTAGTGCGGGCTGGTGCTGTCCTTCTTTACGTGGATCCTCAAACACCCTCCGAGCGTGTCGCTTTCATTCTCGACGACGCCGACGTGTCGGTTGTGGTCGGTGGCGAACTCGTGGACGTGCCGGCTTGGGTGTGCGTCGTTGATCCCAGTGGCGACGAGACCGTCGAAGGGCCGGTGGATCGACGCGTGGGGGCGGGTTCATCTATCGCCGACCTGTCTTTGGACGACACCGCCTACGTGGTCTACACCTCTGGTTCTACCGGGCGACCGAAGGGTGTCGCGGTCACGCACCGAGGCATTGTGCCGTTGCTGCGTTCTCACGCACGGCGTCTGAACATCGATAGTTCCTCCCGCGTCGCGCTCCTTGCAAACACATCGTTCGACGTGGCGATCCTCGAGATTCTGCTTGCGCACGGCTGCGGCGCGACCGCAGTGATCGTTCCTCCCGGATTGATCGGCGGAGTGGACCTCGAAGACTATTTGCGGCTCGAAGGTGTCACGCACCTGAACTCGACGCCATCGGTTCCGCTGACGATGGATCCTCGGAAACTGCCGGATCTTCGAGTGTTGAACGTCGGTGGCGAGCGACCGCCGGTGGCGCTCGTGGATGTGTGGTCGAGTCACGTCGACATCGTGAATTCGTACGGGCCCAGTGAAGCAACCGTCGCGGCATTCATGAGCGAGCCGCTCGCGCCTGGTGGTGATACTCCGATCGGGCGCCCGATCGACGGCGTTTCCGCTGTGGTGTTGGATTCGTCGTTGCTGCCCACTCCGGTCGGCGCCGCGGGGGAGCTGTACGTGATGGGACACGGACTGGCGCGAGGGTACCTTTCTCCGACGCTCACCGCGGAGCGTTTTGTCGCTGCGCCCTTCGGTGCTGCCGGCGCTGGTGAGCGTATGTACCGCACCGGGGATGTCGTGCGATGGAACGATGCCGGTCAACTCGAGTTCTTGGGCCGCTCTGACCAACAAGTCAAGATCCGTGGAGTACGCGTCGAACTGGGCGAGATCGAGGCTGTGCTCCTGTCGACTCCCGGCGTTGCGCAAGCAGCGGTGGTCGAGCGATCCGGGTCGCTTGCGGCGTATGTGACCGTGGCCGAAGGTGCAGCTCATCCGTTGAGCCAGACGATGGTGCTCGATCATCTGGCTTCCCGACTTCCTCGTTCCATGCTGCCGAGTTCGGTGACCATTTTGGCAGCATTGCCCGTCACGAGCCATGGAAAGACTGACCGTTCAGCGCTCCCCGAACCGGCGTCGTCCGCGCCGGCCGAGCAGCGCGCGGCGGTCAACCGTCCGATCGAGTACGACGAGGAATTGATTGCCTCGGTGATGGCCGAGGTCCTAGGCGTCGGAGTTCTCGGACCGCACTCCGACTTGTTCGCCTGGGGCGGTAGTTCACTCGACGCCGTGTATGTTGCCGCGCGAGTGAGTTCCGCCCTCGGAAGACGGGTTGGTGTCAGGGACGTGTTCGGTGCCCCGACGCCGGCGCGCCTGGCCCGGGTGATCCGTGCGGGGCGGGCGGAGTGGGTGGAGGAACCCCAACGCATTTCGGACGACCTCGTCGTGGAAATCGCACCGGCGCAACAACGCCTGTGGTTACTCAACCGTCTGGATCCCCAGTCGTCGGCGTACAACATTGCGTTCGAGGTCGCGTTCAGTGGTGCTCTGGATATCGAGGCGATGAGGGCGGCGGTAGGTGACCTGACCGATCGCCATCTCGTCTTGCGTACTGTTTTCTCGTTCGACCAGAATCACGATGCGTGGCCGATCCAGGTTGCGACCGCGACTCCGGTGACTCTGATCGAGGTTGCGTCCGAGGATTACGAGGCTGCGTCAGCGGATTTGGTTGCGGCGGGTTTCGACCTGGCGACCGATGCGCCTCTTCGCTTGATCCTCGCCTCCGGCAGCGACGCCGACCACCGCATGACCGTGGTTGCCCATCACATCGCCCTGGACGGCCTTTCGTTCGCGACGATCGTCTCGGACCTCGTCGCGGCGTACGACGCTCGCGCCGACGGACGGTCGCCGATCTGGCCTTCGCCCGCTCTCGACTACCGCGACTATTCCGCTTGGCACAGAACCATTCTCGGTGATCCCGCGGATCCACAGAGCTTGGCAGGACGCCAGCTGGAATTCTGGTCCGACACACTCGCCGGTGTTGATCCGACTCTTGCGCTTCCCGTGGACAGATCCCGCCGGCCGGACCAACCGTCGTCGGCTCGGGACGTGACGTTCGAGTTGCCCTCACCCATCCATGCGGCGCTGAACGAGATCGCTCGCGCGCACGACTGCACAACCTTCATGGTGTTGCACGCCTGCCTTTCGATCGCACTGAGCAAGATCACCGGTGCGTCCGATGTGGTCATCGGGACCCCGACCTCCGGACGAACGCATCCTTCGTTCGACGGTGTCGTCGGTATGTTCGTCGGGACCGTCGCGCTGCGAACGCTCCTTCGCGGCGGAGACACGTTCGGTGAGTTCTTGACTCAGGTGCGCGAGGTTGATGTGGCGGCCCTGTCCAATGCCGACGTTCCGTTCGACTGGGTGGTCGACCGTGCGGTCGGTGGGGGCGTAGGTGAGAAGAATTCCTTCCTCAGAGTGGTTCTCGCTGTCGATCCGGTAGCGCCCGACTCCGCGATCGCGATGGGAACTTTGACGGCGCACGGCACTCCGCTACCTCCGGTCCACCCTCGCTTCGACCTCGAAGTGACTGTGCGCGAGGATCGTACGATTGACGGCGACGCGAGCGGTGTTCGCGGCACTTTCCGATATGCCGCCGATCTGTTCGATGCAGGCACCGTGCAGAGCTGGGTCGAGCGGCTTCGTCGAGTGTGTGGCTCGATTACCGAGAACTCGTCAATCATGCTGCGTGACATCGATGTTCTCAGTGTTGCGGAACGCGAAGAATTGTCGGCTCGGGTGCCGGCGCCGTCGATTGTCGCGCAGTCGCTGCCTGACCTCTTCGGGGCCGTCGCAGCCCGGCATCCGAATGCAATCGCGGTGTCGAGTGGCGATACTCGTTTCACCTATGAAGAGGTGCGAGTTCGTTCGGAGGGCCTTGCCGCTGTCTTGATCGATCGAGGAATTCGAGTCGGTGATCGCGTGGCGGTCGCCCTGCCTCGATCGGTCGACCTCGTCGTAGCCATCATCGCTGTCGTTCGCGCGGGCGCGACGTACGTACCGATCGACTTGCAGTATCCCGACGCTCGTATCCACTACGTACTTGCCGATGCAGGCCCGAAAGCGATTCTGTCGACGGACGAATCTGCTGGGCGGTTCGTTGGGTACGAGCAACTTGTCATCTTCGTGGACGAGACGACTGACGCTACGGCCGACTGGCCCGTTGCACAGTCGGAGTCCGCCGCCTACGTGATCTACACTTCCGGATCAACTGGAGCTCCCAAAGGCGTAGTGGTGTCTCAGGACAACGTGTTGGCGCTGCTCGCCTCGACCCGAGAGATCTTCGACTTCAACGCCGAAGATGTATGGACGATGTTTCATTCGTACGCATTCGACTTCTCGGTCTGGGAGATGTGGGGTTCGTTGACCACTGGCGGATCCCTCGTGATCGTGGACGGTGATGTCGCGCGCTCACCCGAAAGATTCGCGGATCTGATTGTGCGGGAACGAGTGACCGTTCTCAATCAGACCCCGGCCGCCTTCTATGCGTTGGCGGAAGTCACGCAGGAAATGCTGCTTCCGCTCCGGACGATTGTTTTCGGCGGTGATCGCCTCGACGCCGGGCGCGTGGAGGCTTGGTTCGATCGGCACCCGGACGTGCGGGGCGTCAACATGTTCGGAATCACCGAAACCACAGTCCATGTCACCAGTTTCGATCTTGTCCCCGGTGACGAGACTGTCTCGCCGATCGGGTCCCCACTACCAGGGTTGCGCAGCTACGTACTGGACGCGTCGTTGAAGCCCGTCCCTCCGGGATCTGTCGGCGAACTGTATGTTGCGGGTCCGCAGGTGGCCGAAGGCTACTTGGGTCGACCCGCGATGACGTCTTCGCGATTCGTGCCTGAACCCGGATTCGATGGATCACGGATGTACCGCAGCGGCGATCTGGTCCGTTGGCGAGCCGGCCGACTCGAATATGTTCGCCGCGCCGACGGTCAGATGGCACTGCGCGGTTACCGCATCGAACCGGGCGAGGTCGAATCCGCGCTGTTGGCTCACACGTCGGTGGAGCAGGCCGCGGTAGTGGTGAGAGAACTCGACAGCGGGCCGACTTTGGTCGGTTACATCACCCCGGGGAGCGGACACGACCTCGACGGCGTCTTGCGGACTGCTCGTTCGTTGCTGCCCGCGCACATGGTTCCGTCGGCTTTGATGGCGCTCGCGTCATTACCGGTCACGATCAACGGCAAAATCGACCGAGCATCGTTGCCGACCCCGGTGTCTCTCACGCAGCCGACTCGGCAGTCGCGAGACTTCTTCGAGCAGACAGTCGCAGCCATTCTGAGCGATTTGATGGAAGTTCCGCATGTCGATCCGGTCCGGAACCTCTTCGATCAAGGCGCCAATTCCTTGATCGCCACTCGTCTTTCGTCGCGTCTGAACTCCGCCCTGGGCTGTAACCTCGACGTCCGCGATGTGTTCGAGCACCCATCCGTCGATCAGCTCGCAGACATCGCTGCTGCGCGGATAGGTGTAGGGCGAACCGGCGCGGAGCACGCGTCTGACGTGTCCTTGGGGCCTCGTTCGGACAACACGGAAGTGCACCTGTCAGCTTCCCAGCATCGAATGTGGATTCTGAATCAGTTGGATACAGACTCCGCCGGATACAACATCCCGATCGTGCTGCGCTTGGCAGGCGAGCTGGACGTGGTTGCGGCCGAACTGGCAATTCGTGACGTGATCAATCGCCATCGCACTCTGCGGACCGTGTACCCGGTTGTCGGCGGCGGCCCGGTTCAGACGGTGCTCGACGCCGAGGATGCGCTTCCGGCCTTTCAGCTCGAGGCACTCGACGGCGGCGACGCCGAGAATTGTGTAGCAGAACTGGTGGGTTCGGGCTTCGATGTCACCGTTGATCCGCCCGTACGTGCGGCACTTCTCCAGGTTTCACCTGTCGAGCACATCCTGGCTGTCGTCGTCCATCACATTGCCGCCGACGCTCGATCACTCGAATTGTTGGTCCGCGACTTCACTGCGGCGTACATCGCCCGCTCGGCGCAGCACGCTCCGCAGTGGTCGCCGCTCGCGCTCGAATACTCCGATTACAGTGCATGGCAAAGGGAATCGGGGATTCCCGAGACGGCACGCAGCTACTGGATGCAGGCTCTCGAAGGACTTCCCGAGCAGGTGACGCTTCCCCTCGATCGTCCACGTTCGACGTTCGCCCGTGCGTCGAGCTGTCGGGTGGAGATCTCAGGTTCGGTACGAACGGGCCTTCAGACACTCGCACGATCGAACAACGCGACCATGTTCATGGTTGTACACGCCGCTCTCGCGGCGCTGTTGGCGAGGTACAACGGTAGCGATGACGTAGCTGTCGGCACTGTTGTGTCCGGACGCGTCACACCTGAACTCGACGAGCTGGTCGGCATGTTTGCCGGCACGATTGTTCTTCGAACCGAAGTCGATCCGTCGAACTCGTTCGGCCGGTTGGTCGAGCAGGTTCGTCAGCGTGACGTAGCGGCGTTCGCGCACGCAGAGATGCCCTTCGAATCGCTGGTCGATCTGATCGACCCACCGCGATCGCGTTCGCGACATCCGTTGTTCCAGGTGGCGCTCTCGTTCCGAACTGCTGAGACCGCCGCGTGGTCGATACCAGGGCTGGACATCACACAGATTGCTCCTGAAGTCAGGCACGCAAATTTCGATCTGCAGGTCAACGTCACGGACGAGGGGGTCGGGGGCGAACTCGGTCTCGAATTCGTCTACAACGCTGATCTATTCGATGATCTGACGGTATCGAGCTTTGCGGGCCGGTTCGAGCGCTTCCTGAATCAAGTGTCTGTCGACCCGAATGTCGCCGTAGGGCAAATCGACCTGTTGGACAGTGCGGAACGAGCTCTTCTCGTCCCCGCACACGGCGCGGTCGACCGGCCTGATCGATCTCGACTTTCCGGTACGACACTTGCCTCCATGCTGCGCTTCGGCGTCGAATCCGCCCCGGACGCTGTGGCGGTCGAGGGTGAGGGCAACACACTGACTTACCGGGAACTCGATGCCCAGTCGGATGTCGCAGCCGACGAGTTGCGCTCCCGGGGAGTTGGAGTCGACCAGGTCGCTGCTTGGACTGCAGATCGGTCGATTGCGTCGATCGTGCAACTGTGGGCAATCGCGAAGGTCGGTGCAGCTCCGGCATTGACGGACCCGGAACAGCCGCAGGCGCGAGTACGCGATGTCCTCGAAACACTGGGCACCGGAGCGATCGGCGGCCGCAACGCTGGTGGTGAAGACGCTGGTGCTGAAGACGCTGGTGGTGAGAAAGTCACCGACTCGGTGCGCGAATATTCCGAGAACCTGGCGGCCTACGTAGTTTTCACGTCAGGAACGACCGGAACCCCCAAGGCTGTGGTCGTGACCAACGGCGGGCTCGGTGTGATCGCCGAAGACCTGCCCGGTCGATTCTCGGCTGGGCCAGGTTCTCGCGTATTCCATCGCGGAGCGCCAGGATTCGACATGACGTTGCTCGAGGTGCTCATCGCGAGTGCGTCCGGGGCCACGCTCGTTCTGGCGAAGAACGAAGAACTGTTCGGCTCGGGACTCGCATCAGCACTGAGGCGCGAGCGAATTACTCATCTGTGCGCCACACCTACTGTCGTCGCCTCCATCGGCGATCCTTCGCTGCCGGACCTTTCCACGGTGATGTTCGGGGGCGAGCGACTCGGCGGCGCGTTGGCGAAGCGCTGGCAAGCCGGACGCCGAGTCATCAACGGATACGGACCTGCCGAGTCGACGATGTATTCGCTTGCTACCGAACCACTGTCGATCGAACAACTGTCGGCTGACACTCACGACGGATCGATCGGGTATCCACTGGCCGGGGTCGACGCCGTCGTGCTCGATGATCGACTCGAACCGGTGCCGCCGGGAGTCGCCGGCGAACTGTATCTCTCAGGTCGAATGCTCGCTCGCGGTTACGCCGGCCAACCGGCCCGAACTGCGGAACGATTCGTGGCAACCGGTTCAGGCGCCCGGATGTACCGGACGGGCGATCTGGTGATGTGGAAGCCGGAAAGCCCCAAATCCGAGGGAAATACGTATCGCCTGCATTATCTCGGGCGAACCGACGTGCAGGTGAAGGTCAACGGTGTCCGGATCGAACCGGGTGAGATCGAGGCAGTCATTCAGTCTGTCGCGAACGTCGACTTCTGTGTCGTCGGGGTTCGGTCGGCCGAAGGTGGAAGTCCTCTGTTGGTCGCCTACGTGAGAAGTTCAGGTGCCGAAAGAGTTGACACAGGTCAACTTCGCGCTGCCGCCGCAGAAGTCCTTCCGACGTACATGGTTCCGCATGCCATCGTCGACATCGAGGGCGAGCTTCCGATGCGGAACGGCAAGGTCGACTTCGCCCGTCTCCCGTCGCCGACACTGGATGCTTCCCGTGCAGAGGGGCCGGCCACCGCCACCGAACGTGTTGTAGCCGGAGCTTTTGGTTCCGTCCTCGGTGGGAATGAGGACGACCGCGACGCAGACTTCTTCTCGCTCGGGGGCAACTCGCTGTCGGCCGCGGAGGTTACCTCGCTCTTGAGTAGTACTCTGGGGCTGGTTGTTCCGCTCAGGACCGTATTCGAGCATCCAACAGTTGCGGCGTTGGCAGCCCGGCTCGATTCGCTCGAGCAGAACGACTCGGTGACCGATCTTGTCCGACTGGAACCGCGCCGCGACCCCACGCCCGCACCCCTGTCACGAAACCAGCGTGCGATGTGGGTACTGAATCAGCGGAACACGGCGAGCGGCGCGTACAACCTGCCGATCTGCATCGAGATCGACGGTGAACTCGACGCGGCGGCGCTGCGTCAGGCAGCAACGGATCTTGTCGGTCGTCATGATGTCCTCAGAACCCGGTATCCGGGCACTCCACCGGTTCAGGTCGTGGATCCTCCGACCTCCGTGACAATGGAAACGCGGCTGGTCGCCGACATCGAGGTCGAGGTGCTGCTGCGAGAGTTCGGCTCGCGTGGTTTCGATGTAGCGGCAGACCTGCCGGTGCGCTGGATGCTGCTCCAGGTGTCACCGGTCAGGCACGTTCTGGCAGTGAGCTTTCATCACATCGCAGTCGACGGGGTGTCGATGCGAACGGTGGTCGGCGACCTGCTGACCGCGTACGGCAAGCGACGAGCTGGACTGGATTCGCAATGGTCTCCGTTGCCGATCCAGTACGGGGATTTTGCCGCGTGGGAGGCAGCACGTGACGTTTCCCCTGTCGTCGAGCAGTTCTGGCGCCGAACCCTCGACGGTGTGACATCTGTGTCTCCGCTGACGGTGGATCACTCCGATGGCGGGCCGGATACCGTGGCGCAGCGAGTGAACTTCGTGATACCAGCCGTCATCACCTCGGCACTGCAGGCGCGAGCCGACCGATTGAAGGTTTCGCTGTTCGCGGTGGTTCATGCGGCGTTGTCGGTGGTGCTTGCCAAGCTGAGTGGAAATCCCGATGTCGTGATCGCGACAGCTGTCGACGGACGGCGGGCGCCTCAGCTCGACGGCGTGGTCGGCATGTTCGTGGATACGGTGCCTCTTCGCCTTCGGATCGACGGGGACGTGCCGATCGATCTTCTGTTGGGTGCAGCTTTCGATGCTGATGTGGCAGCGTTCGATAACAGCTCTGTTCCTGCCGAGTTGGTTGGTGAGCTGCTCGGTGGACGAACTCCCCAGATTGCGCTGGGTCTGCAGAACTTCGCGATCCCTGCCGTGGAGGTTTCCGGCCTCACGATCGAGGCTCGCGAAATCGAGACCGCGACAACGAAGTTCCCCATGCATGTCTCGCTCGCACCCGCTGACGACGGTTCATTGACCGGAGCGCTCATCTATGCCGCGAGCGCATTCGATCCTTCGAGCGCCGACGCGGTTACCCGACAGCTGTCGAGAGTGCTCACCTCGATTGCCGAGGATGTACCAGTACTCGTTTCGGATCTCGTGGTGGGCGCGGCGCCCAGTTGGACTGCTGCCGAGGTCGATTCGTCCCGCACACTGACCGAGATCTTCGCCGCCACCGCGGCGCGATTCCCGAACAACATTGCTCTCGACGACGGACACCGCACGGTGACGTATGCCGAACTCGACTCTGCCTCGGATGCCCAAGCCTGGGAACTGGTGGCTCGGGGAGCAGGACCGGGTGCCGTGTACGAGATTCCGGCGGTACGGACTATCGCGTACCTGGTCCGAATGTTGGCGATCTCGAAAACGGGAGCGGCATTCGTGCCGATCGACCCCGACCTGCCACCGGCACGTCTGAAGCAGCTGCGCACAGTCCTCTCCGATCGCAGCCCTGTTCCCGGTCGGCAGTATCCGGATTCAGTCGCGTACGTTGTTCACACGTCCGGGTCGACCGGTGAACCGAAAGGCGTTGCAGTCACACACCGAGGACTGGGCCTGCTGACCGACGATGCTGTCCGCAAGTACGGCGTGACTTCGGACTCGGTTGTGCTGCACGGTTACAAACCGACGTTCGATGCAGCAATCCTCGAGATGATGTTGGCGATCGGCGCCGGGGCTACCTTGGCGGTCGCTCCTCGGGAGGCTTTCGGCGGAAGGGCACTCGAAGAATTCGTCGCAGAACGCGGCGTCACTCACATGTTGTCCACTCCAGCCGTACTCGACACGATGGCTCCAGAGCGGTTCGATTCGCTCGAGGTGGTGGCAGTCGGTGGCGATGTGCTCTCACCTTCCACCGCGCGTGCGTGGAGTCGCCGCGCGCGAATGCTCAATGCGTACGGACCGACGGAATGCACGGTGGTCACCACTGTCGCCGAAGTGGATCATCGGGTCACCATCGGAGTCCCGCTCGCCGGAATCGGTGCAGAGGTGCTCGATACGCGACTGCGTCCGGTGCCGTGGGCCGGGATCGGTGAGTTGTACGTCAGCGGGCCCGGGCTTGCGATGGGCTATGCCGGAGATCCTGCCGGCACCGCCACGTCGTTCATCGCAGCACCCGGTGGGCACCGCCGTTATCGGACCGGTGATCTGGTTCATCGCCGCACGGATGACACGCTCGGATTCGTCGGACGCTCCGACCGTCAGATGAGCGTGCGAGGAATCCGCGTCGAGCCCGCCGAAATCGAATCAGCTCTGCGTCGGTGCACGGGCGTCGAGGCTGCGGCGGTTGTCCTCGTCGACGACATCGCCGTTGCGTGCGCGGTCGGCGATGGTGTGGAGGCGGATCAGCTGACAATCGAGTTGGCCGCGATGTTGCCTGCGTATCTGATGCCCGGCCGCGTGGTCGTATTGGAGTCGATCCCGCTCACGACGAACGGAAAACTGGACGCAGATGCGTTGCGGCGCCATGTGTTCGAGAGCCAGGCGCCCGATGCAGCAGTGACGGTTTCGGAGGAACTCGTCACCGCTGTCATGTCGGAACACGTGTCCGGAAGTTTCGGCGCTCTGCACAACCTGTTCGAATCAGGTGGTGATTCGTTGGCCGCGGCAGCGGTGGCAGGTCGACTCGCCTCGATCTTCGCGCGAGATGTGCCTGTTCGCGCCGTCTTCGACAATCCGTCGCCGCGAGCGATGTCTCAGTGGCTGTCGGCGAGCGCGTCCGATGGCAAACGCCGCGAACTGACTCGACGTGATCCCGGCAAGCCGGCCCCGCTGGCGCCCTCGCAACAACGACTCTGGCTGATCAATCAGCTTCAGCCGGAATCGACTGCGTACAACCTGACGTTTGCAGCGGTCCTGGCAGACGACATCGATCGTTCGGTCTTGAGCAGCGCGCTCGGCGACGTCGTCGATCACCACGCCGTTTTGCGAACTGTCTGTGTTCCGGGTGAATTCGGTCCGCAACAACGTGAAATGGACTCTGTTGCATTCGATCTCACTGCGGTACACGTCGGCGATATCCGTGCGAGCGCTTCGGCATTCGCGACTGTGCCGTTCGATCTCGAACGAGATGTTCCGTTCCGTGTGCGTGTGTTCGCCGAAAAGGCAGGAGTCGACTCTGCAGGACTGACGGTCCTGGTCATCGTTGTTCACCACATCGCGATCGACGGAGCGTCGATGGGCCCGATCCTGACCGATTTCGTGGCAGCCTTCGAGGCCAGGTCGGCAGGTCTTCCCTGGGATCGCTCGTCGGGGGAGATCAGCTACGGCGACTACAGTTTCTGGGCGAGAGAGAGCTTGGGTGACCCCGAGGATTCTCTCAGCATGGCTCACCGGCAACTCGACTATTGGTCGGACGCACTTTGTGGCGTCGAGGATGTGTTGGCTCTACCCGTCGACAACCCCCGGAGTCCCGTGTCTTCACGATCCGAGGAGATGGTGACGGAAGTCCTCGACGGCGCCACCTACGACGCGTTGTCGGCGTTGGCTCGTTCGCATGGCGTCACGGTATTCATGGTCGTCCACAGCGTGATTGCCGTGCTGCTCGCTCGCGAGTGCGTCACGGACGACGTCGTGGTGGGAGCAGCTGTGAGTCTGCGGAACGATCCGGCGCTGCTGAGCGTCGCCGGA
The DNA here is from genome assembly GCF_040546695.1 of Rhodococcus sp. OAS809. Taxonomy (NCBI): domain Bacteria; kingdom Bacillati; phylum Actinomycetota; class Actinomycetes; order Mycobacteriales; family Nocardiaceae; genus Rhodococcus; species Rhodococcus sp. OAS809. Next base: position 498,076 of record NZ_JBEPOI010000002.1, read on the forward strand.
ATGATGGTGGGTACTGTTGCATTGCGCACGAGGATCAACTCCACCGATCGCTTCGCTGCTGTTCTGGACGAGGTTCGCCGTGTCGATCTGGAAGCAATGGCGAACGCGGACGTCTCGTTCGACGACGTCGTTGCGAAGGTTGATCCGCCGCGCAGGATGAACGAGCATCCGCTGTTCACGGTCATGCTGGCGTACCGGCGAGCGCTGGAGTTGCCGCAGATCGACGGCATTACCGTCTTCGACATCGACAATTCAGGGGCGTCGACCGGTTACGACTTGACGTGGGACCTGGTCGACACCGGTGACAGTCTGACTATTCGATTGCTGTATGCGACGGACAAGTTCCGCGAGTCGACCGCGGAACTGTTCATGCAGCGGGTGAGACGTATCGCCGAATCAGTGACCGTGGAACCCGAGATTGTGATCGGGGAGATCGAACTGCTGTCCGGACTCGAACGCTCGGCGCTGACTGCTGCGAATCCTCGCCACGTCGAACCTCTGACGATTGCCGACATTTTCGAACGCGCTCTGCGTCAGGCGCCCGACGGCGTAGCGCTGGAAGAGAACGGCAGACGCTGGACTTACCGCGACCTGCACGAGGAGTCGTCGCACTGGACACGCGAGTTGGTGGTCCGAGGAATCGGACCCGACGACGTGGTGGCCGTTGCGCTCGGGCGCGGGCATCTGTGGATCGTTGCGTTGTGGGCAGTAGCGCGTGCAGGCGCAGCGTGGCTGTCGCTCGATCCGGCGCTGCCGACAGCGCGCCGGCAGACGATGGTCGAGGAATGCGGTTCGGTTGTCGGTTTGACAGCGGGAGGTGCATCCGAGAGTTTGCCCGAGTGCGTCGAGTGGGTGGCGATGGACGAATCCCGCACTGCTGGTGGCGCTGCCGAGGTATCGGCAACGCCGGCTCACCCCGACAACCTCGCCTACGTCATCTACACGTCGGGTTCCACGGGAAGACCCAAGGGCGTGGAGGTTTCACATCGCGGAATCATGAACGTCTGCACCGCCCACGCCGAGATCGCCGAGCTCGAGCGTGGCCCCCGAGTCCTGCAATTGGCGTCGTCGACCTTCGACGCGTCGGTGATCGAGATCCTTCTCGCGGCTGCAGGGTGTGGAACGCTGATTCTGACTCCCGACTTCGTCTACGGGGGAGAAGAACTCACGAATCTGCTGGTCGCCGCCGACGTAACACATCTGATCGTGACGCCGACGGTCCTGGCGACAGTCGATCCGGATGCAGTGCAACCGTTGATCGTCGAATCGATGGGGGAGCCGCTCTCTGCGCGCCTTGCGTCGGCGTGGTCACCCCGACATCGCATCGTCAACGGATACGGACCGACCGAATCAACGATCGCGGCATCGATTTCCGCACGGATCACTGACGGGGACGTCACTGTCGGCACTCCAGTCCCTGGTTCGACGGCATTTGTTCTCGATCAGAGGCTCCGACCGGTTCCGGATGGCGTTGCGGGAGAACTGTTCCTCGCCGGTGAGAATGTGGCACGGGGGTACGTCGCTTCCCCGGCTCTGACGTCCGAGCGCTTTGTTGCCAATCCTCATGCGGTGGGGACTCGGATGTATCGCACGGGTGACCTCGTGCGTCGTAGGCGTCACGACCGAGCGCTCGAGTACCTGGGTCGCAACGACGCGCAGGTGAAGGTGCGGGGTGTCCGCGTGGAACCGGCGGAGGTCGACGCGGCCCTGTCAAGCCATGGAGCAGTGGCCTTCTCGGTAACCGTTGTCTGTGACGACGGGCACGGAGCCGCTGAACTCCGGTCGTACGTAACGCTGGCGGAAAACGGTTCGGCGACGGAATCGGAGCTTCGCGGGTTCGTCTCCGGCCTGCTGCCGAAGCACCTGCTGCCTTCGTCGGTGACGATAGTGGGCGAGGTACCGTTGCTCGCTTCGGGGAAGATAGACGCAGCGGCACTTCCTGCTCCTTCACCGCAGCCAGGGTCGAGTGTGGATCGACCCATCTCGGATACCGAACGTCACGTGGCACAGGCATTCGAGGGCGTGACCGGCGCGAAATCGGTCGGCCGCTACGACGACTTCTTCGAGCTCGGCGGGACATCGATGGGTGCAGTTCGAGTGGTTACGCGCTTGCGTGAGAGCCTGAACAGGGAATTCCCGGTTCAATGGATTTTCACCGACCGAACTGTGGCGGAGCTTGCCTCTCGGATGGATCTCGTTCATGCCGATGTCTTCGAGGGTGATTCGCTTCGTTCGGATCCGCTGGACACGGTCGTCATGCTCGGCGGCGACCCCGATGACCAACGGCCGCCGTTGTTCTGTGTGCATCCGGTCAGCGGAATCGCCTGGTGCTACGCCGGACTCGTCGGTCAGCTGCGGGGTCGACGGGTGTACGGCATCCAGGCAACGGGAGCAGGTGAATTGCCAGGCACGGTGGCGGAGTTGGCGTCGGGGTACGTCGATGCCGTACGGACGGTGCAGCCGTCGGGTGAATACCATCTACTCGGTTGGTCTGCCGGCGGAACGATCGCGCTCGAGATGGCGAGCCAGCTCGAAGAGGCCGGCGATCTGGTCGGTTCGGTTGTCATGCTCGACGCGCTGTTACCGGAGATGATGCCATCGGTACAAGCGGCTCCGAAACCTTCCGAACTGTTCGCGCAGATCGGGCTATCCGAGGTTGAAACTGAAACTGCAGCACTGACTTTCACAGACGTTGCGACAGAGATCCGAAGGCAGACCGGTATGGATTTCCTTTCCGATACGGTACTCGAATCCGTAGTGGGTCGGGTGGAAAAACTGTCGCGAATCGTTCGGGACCACACGCCGAGGCACTATTTCGGGTCAGTGGAACTGTTTGTGGCGCAGCATGATCTGCCTGAACATCGTCACCTGGTCGAAAGGTGGTCCGAACTGGTGGGGCCGTTGCGGGCGTACCTGGTCGACTGCTCCCACTCGGAAATGTCGAGCACTGAGGTGTTGGCGGAGGTCGCCCAAGTTCTCGTCGGCTATCTCGAAGGTGTCGATTCGGATTCGAAGGATCGCAATCATACTGGGGTGCAGTAGATCTAACGGGCCGGGACTTTGGTCCGGAATTGTCACTCCCGTGGTCCCCTTGCTTCAGTTCCGCAAGTGGAATCGGTAGCATTTCCCTTGTGGCAGTAAGCCATTCAGAAACTATCTCCGGAGGATCGTATGTTGGGTTCCCTTTTTTCCATCAGCTCTGAAATCGGTGTTCCGTCCGTCGACGCGCTCTTCGAGGCTGCTCGGACCATCATCGGCGCGCTCTTCGGCCTGAGCTGACACGTCGCAGCGACCTTCCCCCGCGGTGAAGAAAGTCCCTGTTCTCCGTCAAGGAGGACAGGGACTTTCGTGCAGCCTGCAGGTGCGTTTGCGTGGCGGTGAGTGGGTGACCTACCGGCCGTTCTGTTGATACGCGATCGCTGTCAGCGATCCGACTTCGTCGTTCACGTCTGCGGTGCTGGTGAGCCCGATCTTGTGGGTCGACTGCCCGGGAGCTTTGGCCGTGACAAGAAGTTCGGATTCGGGGGCCTCGACAAAACGTAGTCCGAGGTCGACTCGGGCCGTGGTGGCCGCTGCGATGGTGGCGAATTGGCGAGCGCGAATGAAGGGTGTGTAGGTTCCGCGGCCTTCGACCCGAACATCGGTTCCGAGTTCTTCGATCAGACGTCGGGCTGCATCGAAGATCGGCCGCAGTGCTGCCTTCGGGCCGCTGTACTGCTGGTCGATGTATTGCTCGACGGTCGGCTCCACCCATCCGGACTGTTCGGCAGTCTCGAATGCAATTGCCCACTGCGAATTCTGCGGTACACCGTGCTCTGCTTTCAGCCACTTGCGCACTTCGTTCTGATCGAGCGGGTCGACCCCGGACGTCCGTACGGCCTCAACCCATTCTTCGAGGGTGCGCCCGGTACGGTCGCGCATGGACGAGGTGACTGCGGCCATCATGTCGGAGGGTTCCATGTGTCTGTTCTATCGGTTGTCACTGTTCTACTGGTTGTCGCTGTTCTTCCGGTTGTCGCTGCTCTCTCGGTTCTCACTGTGCACGGGTAGCTCGCTCAGTCGATGCCGAGCATCGTCTTGAACGCGCGCACGCCGGTCACTTCGACGGGATACGGCGGTGCGACAAAATCTTCGCGGCTGAGGGTGAAGAGACGACGCACGGTCATGCGACCGTCGGCAGCCAACTCCTCTACTGTGCCGTCTGCGCGGTACCCGACTTTGGTGGACACCGTGATCGAGGCGGGGTTGTCCGTGAATGCCGATGACACGACGCTTCGTGCACCCAAAGAGTCGAATGCGAATGCGCAGATTGCCTGTCGGGCGAGAGTGCCGACACCCCGGCCTTGGAACCCGCGTCCGATCCACGAGCCGGTTTCACCGGTACGACTTTTGGGAAAGTCCGTCGCGGCGAACGCCTGGCAGCCGACGATTTCTCCGTCGACGACAATGGCTGTTTCGAATTTCCAGTCGGTCATGGTCATCGCTCCGCGGACCGACCAGTGGTATTGGATGAATCTTCGCGACACTTCGTCGGGAGTGCCCACTGTCCAGGGGACGAGAAACGGCATCTGTTCGGCGGGGTGAATGCCGGCTCGGACCAGCGCAGTGAGTTCGGGGAAATGATCGTCGCGCACAGGGAGCAAGGTGACGGGCCCACACGTGATCGTGACTCCGTACGGAGGCCAGATCTCTCGCAGTGGGTCAACCATCGTCTTCAGACCTTCGTTTCGTGTGCGAATCGGGTCACAGTCTGGCATGCCAGGCCCGTCCGAGTGAGCGACTTCTGGTCATCGGGATTCTTTTGCCCTCGCGGTACGGAGTCGTGACATTAGTGTGTGGACGGTGACTACAGACAAACCGGTACGTCTTCGTGAAGGTAGATCGCCTGACAGGCTTTCGCGTGGTGTGGTGGCCGGATACGCAGCGGGAAGTGTCGGTACGGGTGGATTCGGTGTTCTGCCAGGTCTGGTACTGGCGTACTACCTGACCGACACGCTCGGCGTTGCCGCGGCGCTCGCGTCGCTTGTGGTCATTGTCCCGAAAATCGCCGACGTCCTGATCGATCCGCTGATCGGGTCGATCAGCGACCGAAGCTCTCATCGAACCGGTACGCGAGTGCCACTCATGCTCGCAGGCGCTCTGGGACTGCCGTTGCTCTTCATTCTCACGTTTTCGGCCCCGGTGTCGGCCGGCCCCGGAGTCGGGGCGATGTGGGTGCTCGTCTTCTTCCTGCTCGCGGCGAGTGCCTACAGCCTCTTTCAGGTTCCATATATCGCGTTGCCGACCGAGTTGACCGGCGATTACCACGAGCGCACTCGGTTGGTATCGGTTCGAATTGCGGTGTTGGCCCTGACAATTCTGGTCATCGGCGCCGGCGGACCCGAGCTCCGCGATGCTGCCGGGGGCGGAGCACGCGGTTATCTGGTCATGGCGATCGGGGTGTCGGCGCTGATGTGCGGGGCAATGATCTGGGCAGTTCGCGGAGCCGCGCGCCACACGGTGACTCACGCGGACGCGCCGGTCGGCTCGTTGCTCTCGCAGTACCGGGACGGGTTCGACGCGATACGACGTACCCGCGCTTTCCGATTGCTGGGCAGCGTCTTCGTGCTCCAAGCTCTTGCCACCGCCGTGATGTTGGCGGGTGCGCAATATCTGGCGACCTATGTGATGGGCAACGAAGGTGCGCTCACCGGTCTGTTCGTTGCACTCGTCGGACCAGCTCTCGTCGTCATGCCGCTGTGGTACCGGTTCTCGCATCGGTACGGAAAGCTTCGCGGTTACGTGGTGTCTTCGGTTCTGTTCGTCGTCGCCACGGCGTTGTTGACGCTTGCGGCTGTCGACGCGGGTTCGTGGATCTACGGTGCCGTCGCGCTTGCCGGCGTCGGCTACGCCGGCATGCAGGTGTTCCCGCTGGCGATGCTTCCGGACGTCATCGAGGACGACGCGCGAATCGGTGGGCGCCAACGCGGTGGTTCGCTCAGTGGTATCTGGACCGCCGCGGAAACCGCAGGCCTTGCCCTGGGACCCGCGGTGTTCTTGGGTGTACTCGCGGTCACCGGATTCGTCTCGAAAACTGCGGGCGAGACTGTCGTGCAACCGGAATCGGCGCTGACCGGAATTGCCCTCGGCTTCGCGGTCGTGCCGGCGATCCTGGTTGCGATCAGCCTGGTCGTATTGCGGAATTACCGCACCGAACAAGAATCCACTCACGAGAACGAAAGGTGAACGATGAGTTCCACTCGGGCCGAGGAACTTCAGGGCAAGATCGTCGAGAGCGCAAACCTCGAGAAGAGGGCGGCCGACATCTTGACTCGGCTGCGTTCGCTTCGTGAGCAGGACGCTCCGACGCACGGAGGCCGGGTTCTGTCGTACGTGTACGACAGCGGCCTCGCAGCGCTCGACGAGTTGGCAGCGGACGCAGCTCGATTGGTTCAGCCGGTCAACGGTCTCGACCCGACGGTGTTCCCGTCCACCGCGGTGATGGAGCGTGAGTTGGTTGCGTTCGCACGCGAGTTCCTCCATGGAGCTTCAGAACCAGCCGCAGATACAGACGCCGGAGGCGTAGTCGTCGGCAATGTCACCAGCGGCGGAACGGAGAGTTGTGTGTTGGCCGTCAAGGCAGCTCGCGACTTCCGTGGGCTCCCGCCGGGTGAGGGTTCGCTGGTTCTTCCGACCACCGCGCATGCCGCTTTCCACAAGGCAGCTCACCTGCTCGGACTGGAACTGATCCTGGTACCCGTAGATCCCACGTCGGGGCGCGTCGCCGCACAAGATATTGCGACGGCAGTTCGGAAAGACACGGTCTTGATCGTCGTCTCCGCGCCCAGCTACCCGTTCGCGGCGCTCGACCCGATCGCCGATGTCGCGGAAGTTGCTCGTGCACATTCGATTCCACTGCATGTCGACGCCTGCATCGGTGGGCTTGCGTTGCCGTGGTGGGGTGATCTGCCACCCTGGGATTTCCGGGTGCCCGGGGTCACCAGCATGTCCGTCGATTTCCACAAGTACGGATACTCGCCCAAAGGCGTTTCGGTCCTGCTGCACCGAGGGCGAGATCTGCATCGCAAGCAGTATTTCGGACTCACGGACTGGCCGGGGTACCCGGTGGTCAATCCCACGCTTCTCGGTTCCAAATCCGTTGCTGCTCTTGCCGGTGCTTGGGCGATTTCGCAAGTCCTCGGGCAATCCGGGTACGCCGAATTGGTGTCCCGGGCGCAGCGGGCCACTCGTGCACTGATCGGCACGGTCGAGGCAATCGAGGGTCTTCGCGTCGTGGGCTCGCCGGTGGGACCACTGTTCGCGGTCGCTACCGACGATTCCGTGCCGCTCGAACGGCGAGTGGATCCGCATCGCTGGGTGAGCGCTGTCGGTGCTCGCGGCTTCGTCCTTCAAGGGCAGCCGGCGTCGACGCAACCTGACGGGACGACGTTGCCTCGAACAACCCACCTCACCGTCACCCCGGTGACGGAATCTGTGCTCGGCGAGTTGACCAGCGCACTCGTCCTCGGTGCCGACGACGTTCGCGGCTCGGCGGCAGCCGAGGCGCCGCCGGCCCTGGCAGAGTTGGCCGGAGCATTCGAACGTGGCGATGTCACCGTCGCCGATGTTCTTGCGTTGCCCAGTGACGCCGTCGCGGCAGCGTTGACGTCGGCGGGGCTGGATCCTCGGGGCTCTTCCGATTCTCCCTTGGACATGGCGGCCGTCCTCGCGGCAGTGGAATCGCTGCCACGTGAGGTCACGAAGAGACTGCTGGTGGAATTCCTCGCCGGAATGGTGGAGCCCTGAACTCGGCGATGAATACCGAAACCGCGATGAACACTGTCCAAAACTCGGACAAATGGCGCGAAAGATTCGCGAATCGGGCGTAAGTTTTCTGTCATCGGCTAACCATCTTTTGTCGGAGGGTTGATCAGTGACTGGTGCCGCGGCCAAGATTTTGACGGTGTTCGAGGAAGTGATCGGGGTTCCGCTTCCGGTTCGCGTGCGATGTTGGGACGGTTCGGAGGCAGGGCCACCGGACGCCGCTGCGCAGGTTCACTTCCGGAATCGGCGTGCCCTACGGCGGGTCCTCTACTCTGCCAACGAATTAGGGCTGGCGAGGGCGTACGTTTCCGGCGATCTGGACGTAGACGGCGACATCTTCGCGCTCCTCGACGTCCCGGAACTGGTCACGCGGCTCGGTGAGAATCGTTTGTCGACGTTGCCGCTGCGCTCGATTGTTCGCGCCGCCGGTACTTTCGCCGGCTTGGGGGCGGTGGGTCCACCACCGTCACCCCCGGCGATCGAGATGCGTAGTAAGCGAGGCAAGCGGCACAGTAGATCACGCGATTCGGCGACTGTCTCCCATCACTACGACGTCGGGAATCGCTTCTACGAACTGTTCCTCGGGCCGAGCATGGTTTATTCGTGCGGATACTGGCCGGAAGGTGTCGAATCCCTCGAAGCTGCTCAGTACGCGAAGCTGGACTTGATTTGCCGCAAGCTCGATCTGAAGCCGGGAATGCGACTGCTCGACGTCGGCTGCGGTTGGGGATCGATGGCATTGCACGCCGCCCAGAACTACGGCGTCGACGTCGTCGGAGTCTCGCTGAGCAACGAGCAGGTCGAATACGCCAAGGGGCGAGTTGCCGACGCGGGTTTGACCGATCGCATCGAGATTCGGGTGCAGGACTACCGCGACATCGACGATGGCCCTTACGACGCGATTTCGAGCATCGGCATGTCCGAGCACGTGGGCCTGGTCAATTTGCCGGTGTACACGGCAAAACTCTACGACCTGCTCGTGCCGCGGGGTCGTCTGCTCAATCATGCCATCGCCGCGGTGAAGTCGTTGTCGGACAACGTCGATGACGGTCCCAGCTTCATCGACAGGTACATCTTCCCGGACGGTGAGATCCTTCCGTTGAGTAAAACCATTGATGCGCTGGAACTTTCGGGTTTCGAGACGCGTGACAGCGAAGCGTTGCGCGAGCATTACGCACTGACACTGCGCGCATGGGTGCAGAACCTTCGCGAGAACTGGGACGCATCGGTCTTACAGGTCGGTGCTCCCCGGGTGCGTACCTGGTTGCTGTATCTCGCTGCCAGTGCCCTGGGTTTCGAGGAGCCGCACAGGCTTACGATTCATCAGGTTCTGGCCGTGAAACCAGGGGCTCGGGGGGCCAGCGGCATGGCCCGCTCGCGTGACAGTTGGTATCGATCGATTGAAGTCCCGCAGATCGAAACCGGTCCGCGCGTCGACTGAGGCCTATACGTTGGATTTCCATGAGCACCCGGAAGGTTGTCCTCGCGGCACTGACGATTTCGGCCGTTGCGGTATCAGCGCTGTTGCCGACCTCGCTGCTGTTCACACCGATGTCGAACGCCGAACCTGTGAACGATTTCTACGATGCGATTCCGGGCGACGTCGGTGATCCGGGTTCGGTGATTCGGACGGAACCGCTGGCTCTGGCCGGTGCCGTCGGCGGAGTGCCTGGTGTGGGGACCCGGATCCTGTATTCGAGTACCGACACCCACGGATCCAAGGTTGCTGTGTCGGGCTCGTACCTGGAGCCGGCTGCCCCGTGGTCAGGAGCGGGCCCCCGCCCGACGGTGGTGATCGGTCCGGGTACGCAGGGCCAAGGTGATCAGTGCGCGCCGTCGAGGATGTTTCCCACTGCCGGTCAGCTCCGCCTGGCGGAACCCGGGAATCCGTCGAACTACGGTGCCGGTGTGGACAGTGTCGGTGTCAACTACGAGTCAGCTTTTGCTTTCGCTTTCCTCACCCAGGGCGTTCGTGTATTCGTCACCGACTACATCGGACTCGGAACACCCGGCGTCCATACCTACGTCAATCGCGCCGAGGAAGCCCATGCGATGTTGGACGGTGCGCGCGCTGCCCGAGCCCTCGCGCGGGCAGGAGAGGACGATCCGATAGCGCTGTGGGGCCACTCGCAGGGCGGCGGCGCCACTGCCGCTGCAACCGAACTGGCACCCGAATACGCGCCTGAGTTGAATCTGGTCGGGAGTTACGCGAGCGCGCCCCCGGCAGACCTGGCAAGCGTTCTGCGTCATATCGACGGTACCGGCCTGATGGCCGCGATCGGTTACACGATCAACGGCGTCCTCGACCGCTATCCCGCCGCCCGAGAGCCAATCGAATCTCGACTCAACGACTACGGCCGGTCCGTGCTCGCCGACGTCGCCGGGCAATGCCTCATCGATTCCCGAACCAAGTACGGGAAGCAGTCGACGGCGTCGTGGACCACAGACGGACGACCACTCGCCGACGTGGTGGAATCGGTACCGGAGATCCAACAGGTGATCGAGGAACAACGCATCGGGTGGCGAACCCCGGCCTCGCCGATTCTGGTCAACGGAGCGCTCAACGACGATTTCATCCCGTTCGAGCAAACCCGGCGCCTGGTTCAGGACTGGTGCGCGCGCGGGGCCGAGGCGACGTTGTTCACCGACACCTTGCCTGCGGTGAATCCGGGGAGCGGCAACAACCACCTCGCGCCGGCCGTAGCGGATTTCGGCGTCGGATTGCAGTACGTGCTGGACAGATTCAATGGCAAGCCGATAGTCGGTGCGTGCAACGCCTGAGTCGCCGTGTCACGTAACCACCGTCTCACTTCGAACAGTGGTTGACTGAGCCCGTGAACGATCGACCGCACGACCTTCCGATCAACCCGGTTCCACGGAGCGCCCTGGGTGCCGGGCCGGCGCTGAGAGTGTCGACGGGTCTGCTGCTCGGTGTGGCCGCCGGTGTCGTCACGGCGTTGGTCGGCTACCCCCGATTCGCGTTTCTGATCGGCTGGGATGTGGCGGCGATGGTGTTCACGGTGTGGACGTGGATTCTGGTCTGGCCCTTCGACGCGACGCTCACCGCAAGCCACGCAACGCGCGAAGAGCCGGCCCGAAACGTCGCGCACCTGCTGATTCTCGGTGCCGCCGTCGCTAGCCTGGTCGGTATCGCGTTCCTGCTCCTGGCGGCACCCGACGGACATCACTACCAAGTAGTGGCGGCATCGGTTGCAGTCGGCAGCGTCGTGATCTCGTGGCTGGCGGTCCACACGCTCTTCGCCCTCGGATATGCACGGCTGTACTACTCCGGCCCCGACGGCGGAATCGATTTCAATCAGGAAGAACCGCCGAGGTACAGCGATTTCGCCTACGTGGCGTACACGGTCGGGATGAGCTTCGCGATTTCCGACACCAACTTGAAGTCGTCGGACATGCGCGCGATGGCACTCGGCCACGCATTGCTGTCGTACCTGTTCGGTTCGGTGATCGTGGCGTCCGTCGTCAACTTGATTGCGGGCCTGTGATCTCTCGAGCCGTGTTACCGATCAAGCCGCTGCACGCCCGATGCTCGAGAGGAAGCCGGCGGCTCCGAAGAACAGGCCGGCGAACACTCGATTGGTGGTTCGCTGCTGTTTGGGGGAGCGCATCAAGGTGAGTACCCGGGCGGCCAGGCCGGTGTATCCGGTCATCACGATCACGTCGACTGCGCACATCGTGGCGGCGATGATCAGATACTGCGGCAGCAGCGGCGCCGACGGGTCCAAGAACTGCGGGAGCACTGCGAGCATGAAAACGACGGCCTTCGGATTGCTCGCGTTCACGAGAAATCCGCGAAGCATCATCCTCGGACCGGAGTGGCTCGCGGCTGCCTCGTCGGTCTCCACCTCGGTGGGCGCCGATCGCCACTGCCTGATCCCCAGGTAGACGAGGTATGCGACACCGAACCACTTGATCAAGGAAAAGGCCACGGTCGAACTGGCGAGAATTGCACCGACCCCCGCCGCGACAATTCCGATCTGCAGCAACAATCCCAACTGCAGCCCGAAGATGTTCCAGTATCCGCGTCGCAAGCCGTAGGCAAGTCCCGACGACATCGACGCAATGGCGCCGGCCCCCGGCGACAGGCTGATCACCCAACTTGCTCCGAAGAACGCCAACCAGACGTGCCAACTCATGTCGAAAGTCCTTTGATCGGGAAATACTCCCGACAACGAGCACGCACGGGATCAGAAAAGTGTAGACGGACAGTCCTGCTCACTGCTCGCGACAGTGCAATGATCGGGGGATGACGTCGTATCCCGTACTCGACCTGACACCCGACGAATTGCTGACCACAACGCGGACCGTTCGAAAGCGTCTGGATCTGACCCGTCCCGTGCCGTTGGACCTGGTGAAGGAATGCCTCCAGATCGCCCTGCAAGCGCCCTCCGGTTCGAATCGCCAGGGCTGGCAGTGGATGGTGGTGACCGATCCGGCACTGCGTGCAGCAGTCGGGCAGATCTACAAGGAAGTCACCGACGAGTACCTTGCCTCTCACGGTTCGGCGGCAAAACTCTTCGCCGATGATCCCGATCGCGCGCCGATTCAACAACGCGTGGGCACCAGCGTCGCGTGGCTCGGTGAGCACATGGGTGAGGTGCCGGTCCTTCTCATTCCGTGTATCAAGGCGGGCAAGACGCTGCCGGAGGGGAACCAAGCCGGCCTGTGGGGTTCGCTACTCCCGGCTGCGTGGAGTTACGCGCTGGCCGCGCGGGCACGTGGGCTCGGTACGGCGTGGACGACATTGCATTTGCAGCGTGAAGCGGAAGTTGCCGAGCTGCTGGGCATTCCGGCCGGATTCCATCAGGCTGCGCTCATCCCGACGGCGTACTTCACCGGCGAGACGTTCAAACCCGCCGCCCGTGAACCGGTCGACAACGTGCTGCACGTGGACCGATGGTGAGCCTGATCTACTCGGCGATCTGCTCGATCGACGGGTATGTGGCCGATGAGCAGGGGAACTTCGACTGGGCGGTTCCCGACGCGCAGGTCCACGCGTTCGTCAACGAGCTAGAGAGGGGAGTCGGCACGTACCTGCTCGGGCGCCGGATGTACGAGACGATGATTCCCTGGGAAACAATGGCGTCCGAGGATCTCGAGCGTTCTTCGGTGGCAGGAGGACCTTCGGCTCCGGGCGAGTTTGCCGGTATCGAGGCGGCGACCGCCGAGTTCGCACAGATCTGGCGTGGAATCGACAAGATCGTGTACTCCACGACGCTGAACGAGGTGTCGACCGCACGTACCAGGATTGTCCCGAGCTTCGATGAAGACTTCATCCGTTTGCTCGAGAGTGAAGCGGTACAAGATATCTCGATCGGTGGACCGACGGTTGCGGTTAGTGCTTTCGCGGCGGGTTTGGTCGATGAAGTCAGACTGTTCCTGTGTCCGGTCAATATCGGTGGCGGATTGCGAGCTCTCCCGGAAAGCCGGCTTGATCTGCAACTGCTCGAGGAGAAAACCTTCGACGGCGGCGTCATCTATCTGCGATACGCCGTTCGCTAAGCAATCACCATCACTGCCGTGACGACGCCGAGTAGAGCGATGTAGGTGGCGGCATGGACTCGGTCCGGTATGGCACCGACGATTCGTCGGCTCAGCGCGATCGCCGGTAGGGAACCGGCGAGTAGTGCACAGACGGCCAGAAGGTCGACAGCGCCGACTCTGCCCGCCGACAGATCCGAGGCTGAACTGTGCCCTGATGAGACCGCATACACCGCAGTCGCGACGACGGCGACAGGCAAGCTCAACGGGTTGGCGCTCGCGGCGGCGTCGGCCATCGGAACTCCGCGGCGTCGCATCATCGGAACCGTCATGACGCTCCCGCCGACTCCGAGGAAACTTGCGACGGCACCGATGCCTATCCCGACAGCGCGGACGCCGTGACGGTCAAGATGTTCGCGAGGTTCAGATGGTGTCAGAAACCCTTGTCGCAGAAGACTGTCCAGGATTGTCACCAGCAGGTAGAGCACAAACAGAATCCGGACGACGCCGTCGTCTACGTGGCCCGCCGCAACCGCTCCGAGCCCGGCTCCGAGTGCGACGGGGCCGATCAGAGGTCTGATGTACTCCGTCCGAAGCCGTCCTGACTTCCTGAATGCGACTGTGGCACCGAGTGAATTGACCACCATCACGGCCGCCGAGGATGCTACGGCGACATGCATCGGATCGATGACGTCCGGCCTCAGCGTCGATGCAGCGTAAACGACTGGGACAGTGACAAACCCGCCACCGAATCCGAACAGAACGGTGGTGACTCCGGTCAAGGCGCCGAAAGCGAGAAGGATGAGGGCGTAGTGAAGCACTTGATGAACGGTAGCGATTTCTCCGCTGGCGCACATTCGAAGGTTCGCCAGGTTCCATTGTCAATCAGACACGGACTCGGTAGGTTCCTCCGGTGCGCAACATCTCGATCAACGACGTCGATCACTCACCCCGCGGTGTTCTCGCACTCGGAACCGACTACCCACCCGGTCACGTGCTGGCCGCCCACGAACATCGACGAGCCCAGTTTCTCTTCGCTGTGAACGGTGCGATGAACGTCGAAACCGAAGACGGTGAGTGGACGGTTCTGCCGTCCAATGCGGTCATGATTCCCGCCGGTGTCGCTCATGCCGTGACAATGGACGGCGTCAGCACGCGAAGCCTCTACATCGAACCGTCCGCAGCGCCGTGGTTCCCGGTCAGGTGCCGAGTCGTCGCAGTATCGTCGCTCCTGCGTGAGTTACTTGTCGCTGCAGTCGACATGGATGTCGAGCTGAATGTGGAGGACGACTTACCCGCACACGGACGCAGCGCCGCGGTATTTCAGCTGATCCTGCACGAACTTCGCGATCTTGCGCCCCTACCTGTGGAACTCCCGCTGCCTCGGCACCCGGGATTGCGGGCGTTGTGCGCGCAGTATCTCGCAGCCCCGTCGATCCATGACTCGCCCACGCGGTGGGCTGACCGACTCCACGTCAGTGAACGGACACTGCACCGCTTGCTGATCTCGGAAACGGGGATGAGCGCGTCGTCGTGGATGCAGCGTGCCTGCATTCTTCACGCGCTTCCGAAACTTTCTGCCGGGGCCAGTGTGACGGCCGTTGCGTCTGAACTCGGATACTCGACGCCGGCTGCCTTCGCGGCGATGTGCACCCGAGTCTCGGGTGCACCGCCCAGTAGCTATCGGGCGCGCGTCACGACACAGACACCGGGATGATGTCGGCGACGACGTCGTGGATGAGACCGTCACGGACTTCGAAGGTTTCACGAATCTCCACGGTCATGAGGCGAGTGCCGCCGATTCCCGCGTCCAGCAGGTAGGTGGTCGAGACGGTGTCCCCGGCCTCTGACATCTCGAGGTCTCGGACGCCCTGGATAACGCGGTATTGGATGCCGTGTTCGAGGTCGGCGGACATCTGTGGTCCGGAGAACCCCGTCTTGAGTCCGGCTTCGACGCGGGTCGCATCCGGGGCGAAATGAACATCGGAGGCGTCATGGGAGACGAGGGCGTCGATGTAGGCGCGTGCTTGCGCCTCGCGGGGTGAATCGGCCGGGTTCGGGGCTGCCGTCGCAGCGCCTCCGGCAACCAGGATCAGGACAGCGGTGGCAGCGGCAGTTCCGGCGATATTTCGCAGTGTTCGCATGGGACATCCTAACGACGAGGAGTGGAGGAATTTCGGAAAACGGCCCTCATCGAGTAGCCGTACAGCTGCGGGGAGGATCGACGAGCGAGCAGAAAGCCGGGGCCATGACGGGCACGTAGTCGGCCCCGACGCCGTTCTCGTGAATGATCCGGCGGTAGGCGTCGACGCCGTCGGTCGGGATTCGCGCCGCAGTGGGATCGCCGAGAACATCGACCGTGTAGAGGCCGAATCGAGGTCGGTACGAACCCCATTCGTAGTTGTCGGTGATGGACCAGTAGTTGTAGCCGATCACGTCGGCACCGTCTTCTCGGGCGCGTTCCATCCAATAGATGTGATCGCGTAAGTGATTCGCGCGTGTGTATCCGTCGGCGCGCGGCGCTCCGTTGTCGGTGGGCATGCCGTTCTCGACGATGTAGAGGGGGAGTTCCGGGTACTTGCCCGAGTACCGCATCAATGCGTCGTACAGGCCTTCGGGCTGCGGCGTGACGTTGTAGAACTCGTCGAGTGCGGCGTACGCGGCAGTCGGATTGTTCAGGGCCACACCGTAGTAGTAGTCGATGCCGAGAAAGTCGAGCTTGTCGCGCACTCGATCCGTGAATACCGAATCGATCGCCTCGGACACGCCGGGAATGAAGGAGAAATTACTGCTTACGCGGGCACCGGGATCGAGAACATGGATGCGGTCGTAGATCGCCCGGTGGACTCGGACCAATGAGTCGAACATCGACGGCGCCTGGGTGAGTGCGATTCCGCCGTAGGTCAATTCGCGCTGAACGTACACAGTCGGCTCGTTGATCGTGATCCAGAGCGCCCCGATTCCGGAGTACCGCTCGACTACCTTCTCTGCGTTGACCAGCCAATCGGCTTCCGTCTTCGGATTTGTCCAGCCGCCTTGATCGACAACCCATCCCGGATACACCCAGTGGTCGAGTGTGATCATCGGAGTCATGCCCCGCGCGCGGATGTGAGCTACCACGTCGTCGTAGTAGGCGAATTCGGTCTCGTTCCAGCTCCCGGCGGCGGGCTGAACTCGCGCCCACTCGACGCCGAATCGGAAAACCTTCGATCCCAGATCGGCCGCCCGGTCGATGTCCTCGGCGTAGCGATGACGGAAGTCGACCGAGTCACCGATCTTGTCGTGGGTTCGTCCGGAATCGGAGTATCGAGACCAGTTGCTGTCCGGCGACGAACCTTCCGATTGGAACCCGGAGGTGGCAACGCCCCAGAGGAAGTCATCCGGTACCTCAGCCGAGGCGTGAGCGGGAAGGGCCAGCACCCCGAACAGGCACGTCAGTGCCATCAGCGCAGGCGCAATAGACCGTGACAGGGCTCCCATGCCTGGGAGACTAAGTCATACAAGTGTCCAGTCGCAGGCGTTTCGTCCGATCCGCCCGCGGCAGGACCGTGTCACTCAGTGACCCAGCCGCTCAGAAATTCCGCTCAGAAAACCATGGTCATCGATCCCGGGTTCCACGTCCCGGAGCGCTGAACGGTCGTTTCGTCGACCTGGGCAGGTACTGCACTCGGATCGATCGGTGTGTACTTCTCGATCGAACCCCAGTCGCGAGCCCAGTCGTTGTCGAGATACGACGGAATGGTCTGAGCGGTCAGGAGCAGATCGATCCACCCCAACGGTCCACCACCGTAGTGGTCCTGCCAGGCACTGGTCACGAGCGCGCCGGAATGGTCGGGAAGGATCCGATACTCGGGGACCTCGGCGACACCGACCCGATGATCGAAGGGGCGTTGGCATGGGAATGCCAGTCCGACAGCCCAATCCAGCATGACGGGCGCCTGTGAACCGACGACGTCGTTGAGCTTCTGGGTCTTCGGAACCCGCGGCGGGGTGACGGCCACCCATTGGTCGGGCTTGCTGTCGTAGTCGCTGACGACCAGTCGAATGCTGTTGGCTTCGACGGGAATCTGATCCAACGGCACACGCAGGTTCCGCCATGACGGCGCCGGGCCGATGTCGAGGGGCGCGATCTTTCCGAGTGTTTCGACAGCGTCTGTTTCGGCATCGTCGACGCCACGCGCTGTGCCGTACTCGACCTCGACGTTCTGGCCGTAGGTGACGATTCCGTCCTTGTCGACGGACCGAACACGACCAGCCGCGGCAATCGAGATGATGTCGCCACGTGTGGCGTTCTCGCCCACGTCGGGGAGTTGGTACCAGTCACTGGTCAGAGTGCCGGGGGAGGGCTGACCGTAACTACCCATGACGGGTGTTGTCGCCGGGTCGAGACCGAACGGCAACGCGACCGAACTGCCGTTGACTCCGGTCTGTCCGGCGCCACCGCCGGTTCCGGCCGAGTTGCCGGCGGTGTCCTCGGAGGTGTCGACGGTGTTCGCGCCGCCGGTAGCCGTGGCTTCCTTGTCTGCTCGAAGGTCGGAGGCGACGCCATTCGGATCGAATCCCGTAGCCCCACCGGCGGACAGTCCTGTGGCGACGCTGCCCGAGAGGGGCGTCAGCATCGAGGCGTTCGGATCGGTCTCGAGCAGAACGTCGTTGGCGAGTCCGCAGTGTTGGCCGAGAACGGCGTCGACGTTTGCACGGCCCACCGAATAGGCCGGGTACTGGGTGACCGCGCCCTTGGCCATGGACAGCACCTCAAAGAGGACCATGGCACCTGCGGCAACCGTCAGTGGCGAGATGGCAAGCAGTCGAGCGTGCTTCGCGGACGGTTCCTTCCCCGCGGTGTACGGCTCACGGAAGAAGTACCACGCGGCGACGCCGAGCATCAGCACCGTCAGCCCGAGGAGGACGGTGCTCGCGCCGAGTCCGCTGATGGACACAGGCTTGTCCCACCACGGAACGCTGTAGCTGGACACGTAGTAGTAGCTGTTGCTGCCGGTGAATGCCACCGCGAGGAGGAACAGGACGGCCGCCGCGAAGAGGGCCCGATTGCGCGGCGAGCGCAGGAGTTTTGTTCCCACGGCGACGGCCGTCATCATCGCCAGAACGGCGGTGAGTCCGGCAAAGATTCCGAAGTGGTGCGTCCACTTGGTCGGCGAGAACATCAGCAGTGGCAGTGCGCCGATCGTCAGCCCCACGACGCGGCGTGACGGGCCGGCGGCCAAACCGGGAATCCGGCCCCCCTTGCGCAGCATCATCGCGGTGCAGACGCCAAGGCACAGAACCATGACGAACACACCGAATCTGCGAGTCAGGGAACCGTCGACGGAGATGTTGAAGAGGTACTGATAGCGGAGGTACTCGT
The DNA here is from genome assembly GCF_040546695.1 of Rhodococcus sp. OAS809. NCBI lineage: Bacteria > Bacillati > Actinomycetota > Actinomycetes > Mycobacteriales > Nocardiaceae > Rhodococcus > Rhodococcus sp. OAS809. The sequence goes on from NZ_JBEPOI010000002.1 coordinate 516,746, forward strand.
CGAACCAGGGCTGATTCGGTGAGATCGAGTGGACGCGTTGCATCTCGATGACGGCGGCCAGACTTTGATCGCCGAACGCGGGGATGAGAATCGAGAGTCCGGCAGCTAGCAGTGGCCCGACAGCCGCGACGTAACCGGTGGTGCGCGCACGTTCGATGATGATGCGCATGATCGGGCGTATTCCGGCGATGAGTGCGGCAAAGCAGATGAGGCCGGAAGGGCCGGCAGTCAAGGTGAATCCGGCGATCAGGATCGCGACTGCGACCGGCAGAAGTCGTCTCGTCGCGACGGCGCGTTCGATCGAGCACCAGGTCAGCAGCACGCCGAGGGCAACGATCGGTTCGGGGCGCAGTCCGTTGTTGAACGGAAGCCAGAAAGCGAGGAAGACAAGCGCGCCGGTCCAGAGGGCGAGTCGATTTCCGCGAATGGCGGCGCCCAGCCGAGGCGCAACCTCCCGGCTGATGACGAGCCAGGTGATGATGCCTGCCAACAGAGCAGGCAGACGGACCCAGGGGCTTGCGGTGCTGACGTGGGCCAGGAGTCCGAGGATGTTGTAATACGGCGTTCCGAACGGGGTTTCGGGGACCGCGAACCACCGGAAGTAGTTGGACATGTAGCCCGATTGCTCGGAGGCTCTTGCCATCGTGAACTGGTAGCCGTCGTCGGTGGTGGTAGCGCCGATGAAGTGCCACAGCACCAGCGTTCCGACGACGACCCCGTCGAGGACGGTGAACTTCCACCATCGGGCGGGCAGAAATTTGCGTGTGCCCCGGCCGTCGCGGTTGTCGAGGCGGTGCAGCGCGAAGAGGGACACGACAGCCGTGAGTGCCCCGAGAATCATGGCGAGAGTCTTGATCACCGACGGGCTCGACGTGAAGCGAGAGTCCGCCTCGATCGAGACGTTCAAACCGGCTGCCGCCGAATCGAGGTCGCTGAAGACGCCGACTACCTGTGGCCGGCTGTCGCCCTCGATGACGCGCGGTTCGGAACCGGTGGCACTGAAGGTGGTTCGGGTCGGCTCGGCGGCGAGCGTGAGTGCGCATCCACTCGGCAGATCAGCGACGGGTGTCGAGAGCAACACTCGATCGCGTAGGACAACGTCGACCCGAGCGGGAGCGTCGGAGGATTCGGGGGAGACAGTGGCAACAAATCCGTAGCGGCGCGCATCGGCGGCACCCGGGGGAGCAGTCGAGACGAGCGTTCCGCCGGTGGCGGCCAACTCACTGATCGACGCGCACGGAATCGATGCCTCCATGCGCAACGGTGTGTACGAGACCAATGGCGCCTCGACGCTTGTCGTCGACCCGGCCTGCGGCCAGTTGACGGCGGCGGTGTCCTGCTCGATCGGCAGGAACGGCACTGATCCGCACAAAACTATGCCGAGGATCGATGCGACAATCGCAACGATCCGTGCTCGGTTCGGTCCGCTGGATCGCTGAGGGGTCGGCAAGGCCGGAGGTGCGGTCGTGGCCACGTCACTGTCTGTCACGACTTTGGACCCTAGCTGTGCGTGACGTGTTTGTTATAAAAGCGCGAGTAATGGGATGGTCGTGTTCCCGGTGTCATTCCTCGGGGTGGGGTTGTCGGCGATCGAGGCGGGGGGTGCTGTGCGCGAATTTCACGAGTCCATTCCCCTGAGCCCACTACTGCGGCGGTCGGCGGTCGCATTGTGCGTCGTCCTCGGAATTGTCCTGGTAATTGTCTGCGGGTTCGCGGCAATCGTGGATCGCGACTCGGCGGGCTACGTCGGCGCCGTGTTGTCCGCGGTCCTGTCCTTCGGGTTGGCCGCGTACATGTGGAAGGTGCGCGTGATCATCACCACAGACGTCGAACGAGTGTCGATCGCGCTGTCTCCGGGGCTGCGTCAGGTATTTCGGTGGGACGAAGTTGTGTCTGCCACTGCAGTACATATCGGGATGGGCTCCGGAATCGGTTATCGAATGACCGGCCCAGGTATGCGGGTAATTCTCGCATCTCCCGGCGACGGGGTCCGCTTTCGTCTGCATGACGGCCGTGAAATCTCGGTGGCAACACCTCGAAGGGACGAGCTGATCGAACTCGCCCGGCGGCGGGCGCCGGACCTGCAGTGAGCGTTGCAGGTGGACCGGTGAAAAACGGGGTGCGCCTATCCTGGATAATTGACATCAGTTCTGTGTTTCAGGCGCGCTGTTCAGGGCCTGTGATGCCGGACCGGTTTGCTGCCGCTTGCACAGGCACCCCGTTTGCGTACGAGAGGAACTCTCATGCTTGCCCGCACCGACCTGCGTGGTCGTACCCCATCCACGGCCGAACTTCGCGCCGCGCTTCCCCGAGGTGGAGTGGATGTGGACGCGGTACTGCATCAGGTTCGCCCGATGGTCGAAGCCGTCCGTGATCGCGGGGCAGAAGCCGCCCTCGAATTCGGCGAGAAGTTCGACGGCGTTCGTCCGGCTTCGGTTCGTGTACCAGCAGCCGAGCTCGAGCGCGCACTTCGTGAACTCGACCCCGCAGTCAAGGAAGCCCTCGAGGTTGCGATCGAGCGCACCCGTAAGGTGCACGCCGATCAGCGTCGCAAGGACACCGTCACCGAGGTCGTTCCGGGTGGCACGGTCACCGAGCGTTGGGTTCCGGTCGAGCGCGTCGGGCTGTACGTGCCCGGCGGCAATGCCGTGTACCCGTCCAGCGTTGTCATGAACGTCGTGCCGGCTCAGACGGCCGGCGTCGGATCGCTTGTTGTCGCCTCGCCGCCCCAAGCCGACTTCGGCGGATTGCCGCACCCGACCATTCTTGCCGCCGCAGCCATGCTCGGCGTCGATGAGGTGTGGGCCGTCGGCGGCGGGCAGGGCGTCGCCCTCCTTACCTACGGCGGAACCGACACCGATGGAACCGAGCTTGTCCCGGTCGACCTCATCACCGGTCCCGGCAACATCTATGTCACTGCCGCCAAGCGTCTGTGCCGCGGACTGGTCGGCATCGACGCGGAAGCCGGTCCCACCGAGATCGCGATCCTCGCCGACCACACCGCTGACCCGGTCCACGTTGCCGCCGACCTCATCAGTCAGGCCGAGCACGACGTGATGGCCGCCAGCGTTCTTGTCACGACCAGCGTCGAATTGGCCGACGCGGTCGACAAGGCTCTGGCTGCGCAGCTCGAGATCACCAAGCATCGCGAGCGCGTCACCACGGCACTGACCGGCAGCCAGTCGGGCACGGTGCTCGTTTCTGATGTTTCCGCTGGTCTGCGCGTCGTCAATGCGTATGCGGCAGAGCACCTCGAGATCCAGACCGAGGATGCAACCGGGGTGGCAGCTCAGGTCACCAGCGCTGGTGCCGTGTTCGTCGGCCCGTGGGCGCCGGTCAGTCTCGGCGACTACTGCGCCGGCTCCAACCACGTTCTGCCGACGGCCGGGTGTGCACGCCACTCCTCCGGTCTGAGTGTGCAGACGTTCCTTCGTGGAATCCACGTGATCGACTACTCCGAGTCTGCACTGAAAGACGTTGCCGGACATGTCATCACGCTGGCCAATGCGGAGGATCTGCCGGCTCACGGCGAGGCTGTGCGTCTGCGATTCGAGGCTCTGCGATGAGTAGTGCTCCTGGAGAGTCGATTTCGGTCGACGCCCTGCCGATTCGCGAGAACCTGCGTGGAAAGTCGGCGTACGGCGCACCGCAGTTGACGGTTCCGGTTCAGCTCAACACGAACGAGAACCCGCATCCGCCGACCCAGGCGCTCATCGACGATGTGGCCGAATCCGTGCGCGAAGCCGCGAAGGAACTGCACCGCTACCCCGACCGTGACGCTGTGGCGTTGCGGACGGATCTGGCGGCGTACCTGGCGAAGCAGACAGGTGTACCGGTCACCGTCGACAATCTGTGGGCGGCAAACGGATCGAACGAGATTCTGCAGCAACTTCTTCAGGCGTTCGCAGGTCCGGGACGTAGCGCGATGGGTTTTGTGCCTTCGTACTCGATGCACCCGATCATCGCCGACGGTACCGATACCGAGTGGGTCGAGGTCTTCCGTCGGGACGACTTCGCACTCGACGTGGATGCTGCCGTCACCGTGATTGCGGAACGTCGACCCGACGTCGTGTTCGTGACCAGCCCCAACAACCCGACCGGACACAGCGTCGGCATTGCGGAACTGCGACGCATCCTCGACGTGGCGCCGGGCATCGTGATCGTCGACGAGGCGTACGCGGAGTTCTCCGCTGCCCCCAGCGCGATGACGCTGATCGACGAGTTCCCGGCCAAGCTGGTTGTGACCCGCACCATGAGCAAGGCTTTCGCGTTTGCCGGTGGCCGACTCGGCTACCTCGCCGCCGCTCCCGCGTTCATCGACGCACTGTTGTTGGTGCGCTTGCCGTATCACCTCTCGGTGGTCACGCAAGCGGCGGCACGTGCCGCCCTGCGTCACGCCGACGAGACCCTCGGCAGTGTGCACGCCTTGTCCGCCGAGCGCGATCGAGTGTCGAAGGCGCTGGCGGACAACGGTTTCCGAGTGATTCCCAGTGACGCGAACTTCATCTTGTTCGGTCAGTTCACCGACAGTGCACAGGCGTGGAAGGAATACCTCGACCGCGGGGTTCTCATCCGCGACATCGGCATCCCCGGATATCTGCGGGCCACCGTGGGACTCGAATCCGAGAACGACGCGTTCATCAAGGCCAGTGACGAAATCGCAGGCACCCAGCTGGTCGACACGAATTCAGGAGAGACGGCATGAGCGATCGCATCGCGCGGATCGAACGAACAACTCGGGAATCAAGCATCGTCGTCGAACTGAATCTGGACGGGACCGGCATCGTCGACGTCTCCACCGGCGTTCCGTTCTTCGACCACATGCTCAACGCGTTGGGTACTCACGCCAGCTTCGATCTCGACGTCAAGGCGAAGGGCGACGTCGAGATCGACGCCCACCACACCGTCGAGGACACCGCGATCGTCTTCGGCCAGGCGCTCGGCCAGGCACTCGGCGACAAGAAGGGCATCCGTCGTTTCGGCGACGCTTTCATCCCGATGGACGAAACGCTGGCGCACGCGTCGGTCGACGTCTCCGGTCGCCCTTACTGCGTGCACACCGGGGAGCCCGACTACATGGTGCATTCCGTCATCGGCGGGTACCCGGGCGTTCCGTATCACGCGGTGATCAACCGCCACGTGTTCGAGTCGATCGCATTGAATGCACGTATTGCACTGCACGTTCGGGTTCTGTACGGCCGCGATCAGCACCACATCACCGAGGCGGAGTACAAGGCCGTTGCGCGAGCTCTGCGTGAGGCGGTCGAGCCGGATCCGCGCGTGAGCGGCGTGCCGTCGACGAAGGGCACACTGTGAGCGTCCTCTTCACCTATCTGCTGTTCATCGGTGCGGGAATTGCCGTGGGTGGCGCCTACTCGATGTTCAAGGTCAACAAGCTTGCGTCGGGAATCCTTCTGGCGTTGGCGGTTCTGGCGGCGGTAGCGGGCGCACTGCGTCTGTGACGCGAAAAGTGACTGTGTCTGAGACGCAAGATCCTGTTCCATCACCGGGGTTGTTTCGCACTCCGGGTATGATCGGTGTCCTGATCATGGCGGCAACAGCTTTCGGTGGCTGGTCGTTGCTGTTGCCGGTGGTGCCGTTGCTGGTTGCGCAGTCCGGCGGATCGGATGCGCTAGCCGGATCGGTGACCGGTGTCTTCATGGCGGCCACGGTCTTGACGCAACTGCTCGTGCCTCGGTTGTTGCGGACGCAGGGCTACCGGCGCGTGCTGGCAGTCGGGTGTTTGCTCCTCGGCCCACCGTCGTTGGTGCTGTTGATCTCGGCCGACGCCGGCCCTGTCCTGGCGGTTTCCGCGGTGCGTGGCATCGGTTTCGGCATGCTGACGGTGGCCGGCAGTGCACTGGTGGCGGAGTTGGCGCCCAAACGAATTCTGGGCCGTGCCACCGGTGCCCAGGGAATCGCGATCGCAGCGTCACAAATGGCGGCGCTTCCGCTGGGGCTTGCGATCATGGAACGGTGGTCGGCGACACCGGTGTTCGTCCTCGGTGCGCTGATCCCGGCGCTCGCGCTGGTGGCCATTGCCGGGTTGCCGAAGATCTTCGCCCAGCCGACCGGGGAATCCGTTCGACTGAGTGTGTTCGCCGTCTTGGTTCCGGTGCTCGCTCTGGCGTGTGTGTCCGCCTCGTTCGGCGGATTGTCGTCTCTACTGCCGATCGCAATCTCGGAGCGTGCGGCCGTTGCTGGAGTGGTGTTGGCGACCGCCAGTGGGTCGATGTTGGTCGGCCGGTACTCGGCGGGCCTGATCGCCGATCGTCTCGGCAGTGGTCGGACACTCGCGCCGGCATTGGCGTCGTCGACCATCGGATTGGTGCTGCTCGCGATCAACGTCGACGGCGGGTCGACGCCGGTCTTGTTCTGCGCGGCGGTCCTTTTCGGGCTGGGGTTCGGGGCGGTGCAGAACGAATCCTTGGTCATGGCGTTTCAGGCTGCCGGCCCGAGGCAACTCGGATCCGCCAGCGCGATCTGGAACATCGGCTACGACGCCGGCACCGGAATCGGTGCACTGGCGTTGGGATTCGTGGCCACGACTGCCGGCTACGCATGGGTGTTCGCGGTCTCCGCGGTAGTTGTCGCGCTCCTCCCGGCACTGGCCGCGGGCGGCAAAGTGATCGGCAGCAGGGTTGCCCGATAGAGTTGGGGCATGAGCGCTTCCACGATTGCTGTACTCGATTACGGCTCCGGCAACCTGCATTCGGCCACTCGCGCACTGGCGCGCACCGGGGCGCAGGTGGAGGTGACCAACGACATGAAGGTTGCACTGGCGGCCGACGGTCTCGTGGTGCCCGGCGTCGGCGCGTTCGCGGCCTGCATGGAAGGTCTGCGTGCAGTGCAGGGTGACCGAATCATCGGCAGACGCCTGGCCGGTGGCCGACCGGTGCTGGGCATCTGCGTCGGCATGCAGATTCTGTTCGACCGGGGAGTCGAATTCGGTGTCGAGGCGGAGGGCTGTGGCGAATGGCCCGGCACCGTCGAGAGGCTGCAAGCAGAGGTTTTGCCGCACATGGGCTGGAACACCGTGGAGGCGCCGGAGTCCAGCACCCTGTTCAAGGGCATAGACGCCGATACCCGCTTCTACTTCGTCCACTCCTACGGTGTGCAGAGTTGGGAGCTCGCGCCGTCCGAGCACATTGCACCCCCGAAGCTGACATGGGCCGATCACGGCGGAAAGTTTCTCGCTGCCGTCGAGAACGGTGCGTTGTCGGCAACGCAGTTCCACCCCGAGAAATCCGGTGACGCAGGCGCCGAGTTGCTGAGCAACTGGGTGCAGAGTTTGTGACCGGGGGATCCGGACCGAACGGCGGTGACGATTTCTCCCTCGCCCGTCTGGCGTTGTTCTCGCTCGGCGCCGCTGTGGCTGCGCTGGCGGTCGCAACTGTCGTCATCGTTGTTCTCAAACCATCGCCGGGCGTCGGCCTCGTGATCGGTCTCGTGGGGGTCGCCGCTGCGATTGCGGCAATGGGCGTCGTATCCAAGCGGATGACCCGAAAAGCGTTCGGTGACCCGGAAGACGGTTCGAGGTCCTGACCTACTAGGGTTACCGCACGTGAGCCTGGTCCTTTTGCCTGCTGTAGATGTCGTCAACGGTGAAGCTGTTCGCCTCGTGCAAGGAGAGGCGGGAAGTGAGACCGGTTACGGGTCGCCCCGCGACGCTGCTCTTGCGTGGCAGAACGACGGTGCCGAATGGGTGCATCTTGTCGACCTCGACGCTGCTTTCGGGCGTGGGTCCAACAGTGAACTGTTGGCCGGCGTCATCGGCGACCTGACGGTCAAGGTGGAACTGTCCGGTGGAATCCGCGACGACGCTTCCCTGGAAGCCGCACTGGCCACCGGCTGTGCTCGCGTGAATCTCGGTACTGCCGCTATCGAGGATCCCGAGTGGTGTGCGCGTGCATTGGCCAAGTACGGCGACAAGATCGCTGTCGGCCTCGATGTTCGTCTCGTCGACGGTCAGTACCGCACCCGTGGTCGCGGCTGGGTCACCGACGGCGGCGATCTGTGGGAGACCCTCGCGCGTCTGGACCGTGACGGCTGCACTCGTTACGTCGTCACCGACGTCTCCAAGGACGGCACACTCACCGGTCCCAATCTCGAACTTCTCAGCCAGGTCTGCGCGGTCACCGACGCGCACGTCGTCGCCTCCGGTGGTGTGTCGACCATCGAGGATCTACTCGCCATTTCCAGCCTGGTTGATCAGGGTGTCGAGGGCGCGATCGTGGGCAAGGCATTGTATGCCGGTCGCTTCACTCTCCCCGAAGCACTGGCAGCAGTTTCCGGATAGATTTTCCAGATGACTCCGACGCGTGACCTCGACGAACTTCTCGCGATTGCGGGTCGGCTTCTCGACGGCGTCCACGATCAGTTCGTCTCCGGTGTCGGCGCCCCGAGTGCGGTCCGCAAGGGCTGGGGTGATTTTGCCACCGAGGTCGATCTTGCGCTCGAGAAGCGGTTGACCGCGGAGTTGTTCGAGCAGACCGGCATCGAGGTGCACGGCGAGGAATTCGGCGGTCCCGACGTCGGTTCCGGGCTCGTCTGGGTTCTCGACCCCGTTGACGGTACTTTCAACTACTCGGCCGGATTGCCCACTGCCGGAACGTTGTTGGCGCTTCTCGACGACGGTGTCCCGGTGCTCGGATTGACCTGGCTTCCATTGATCGGTCACACGTACGCGACTCGCGCCGGCGGTCCGTTGTTGGTCAATGGAATCGCCGTACCGCCGCTGGAGCCAACCGATCTGGCGTCGTCGATCGTCGGCTTGGGTGCGCTCAACGTCAACAGTCGAGGGCGGATCCCCGGCAGTTTCCGTCTCGACCTCCTCGCCGAGATCAGCAAGGTGTCCTCGCGGATCCGGATACACGGTTCAACCGGAGTCGATCTGGCCTTCACCGCGGCCGGCATCCTGGGCGGTGCGATCGTCTACGGCCGCAACGCGTGGGACAACGCGGCCGGGGTCGCGCTCGTTCGCGGTGCGGGCGGGGTGGTCACCGACCTGGCCGGCCGCCCGTGGACCGTAGAATCGGAGTCGGTGCTCGCTGCCGCTCCGGGCATCCACGGTGAGATTCTCGATATCCTCAACGCGCTCGGTGATCCGCGCGCTTCGTCCTCAGGAGGACCACAGTCATGACCCTCGCAGTTCGTGTGATTCCGTGCCTCGACGTCGACGCCGGGCGAGTGGTCAAGGGTGTCAATTTCGAGAATCTTCGCGACGCCGGAGATCCGGTGGAACTCGCGGCAGCGTACGACGCTCAGGGCGCCGACGAACTGACCTTCCTGGACGTGACCGCCTCCACGTCGGATCGCGGCACGATGCTCGACGTCGTAAGTCGCACTGCCGAGCAGGTTTTCATTCCTCTGACCGTCGGCGGTGGAGTGCGCACGGTCGCGGATGTCGATCGTCTGCTGCGTGCCGGTGCCGACAAGGTCAGCGTGAACACCGCGGCGATTGCGCGCCCGGAACTGCTGAAGGAACTGAGTGAGCGTTTCGGCTCGCAGTGCATCGTCCTCTCGGTCGATGCCCGCACCGTTCCCCAGGGGCAGCCGGACACACCGTCGGGGTGGGAGGTCACGACGCACGGGGGCAAGCGCGGCACCGGGATCGACGCTGTCGAGTGGGCCGAGCGTGGTGCAGAGTTGGGAGTGGGGGAGATCCTGCTCAACTCGATGGATGCCGACGGCACCAAAGCGGGCTTCGACCTTCTGATGATCCGCGCTGTCCGGGCGGCAGTCCACGTACCGGTGATCGCCAGTGGCGGTGCCGGCCTGGTCGAGCACTTTGCCCCGGCTGTCGAAGCGGGCGCAGACGCAGTTCTCGCAGCAAGTGTCTTCCACTTCGGCGATCTGAGCATCCCGGAGGTCAAGGATGCGATGCGTGCCGAGGGAATCGTCGTTCGCTAGGCGTTCTCGGCGCGGATTCCGTCGAACATGAGGCGGCTGATGGCTTGGTTCAACGCCGTGCAGTCGACGGACGAACCGGCTCGCAATCCTTGAATCGCACTTGCCAGCATCATGCCGTTGACGGCGTGGGCAGTGTTGTCGACATCGAGGTCGGCGCGTAGATAGCCGCATTCGACTCCGTGGTGCAGGTACGCCGCGGTCAACGATGCCGACTGGTCGAGTAGATCGAGCATCCGGCCCGTCAGATCGGCGTCGACGCCCGTCGTCTCGAACAGCAGAACCCGCGGGATGCGGGGGTCGTCGAAGAAGATGCGGGGGAGCGCCTCGGCGATCCGTCCCACTTGGGCGCGGTACTCGTCCAGTGTGCTGGCGGCGTCGGGAGCATTCTCGGTGGCCAGTGCGCTGATGATCTTTGCGACGAGGTCGTCGATGACGTGATCGATGATGTCGCGCTTGTTCTCGAAGTACCGGTAGAAGGTCCCGTGGCCGATTCCGAGAGTTGTTGCGATGTCGGCAATTCCGGTTGCGTGATAGCCGCGCTGGGCGAAGCACTCGAATGATGCGTCGATGATCTCGCGGCGCAATTCCGCCTTTTTTCGTTCCGCTCTGGTCATGGCCTTCGTCACATCAGGAATGATACCGTTCTCAATAACGGAATGACGTGTCAGTTTCTGATGTGCAGTTTTTCTGATGTGCAGTTCACGAGAGGGATTCTCCGATGGCAGTGCAGTACGACGCAGTAGTAGTGGGGGCGGGCTTCGGCGGAATGGGTGCGGCCATTCAACTCAAGCGGCTGGGCCTGAACAACCTGGCGATCCTCGAGCGCGAGGACGATCTGGGTGGAACCTGGCACGTCAACCGCTATCCCGGTCTGGCTGTCGACATCGCGTCGGTCACCTACTCGTATTCGTTCGAGCCCAATCCGAACTGGTCCAGGCTTTTCGCACCGGGCGCGGAACTGAAGAAGTACGCCGACCACGTCGCGGACAAGTACGATCTGCGGAAGCACATGACGTTCGGTGCCGTGGTCAACGGAGCCCGCTGGGACGAGGATTCCTCGCACTGGGTCGTATCCGTCGAAGGCGCGCCGGACATCACTGCCAAGTACCTCCTGACTGCGACGGGTTTCCTCTCGCAACCCCATCGGCCCGACATCTCCGGTATCGACGACTTCGCCGGCAAGATCATCCACACCACGGCCTGGGACGATTCCTACGATCTGTCCGGCACCAAGACCGCAATCATCGGAACCGGCGCCACCGCTGTGCAGTTGATCCCCGAGGTGGCGCGTCAGGCCGCAGAGTTGACCGTCTACCAGCGCACGCCGATCTGGGTGGTTCCCAAGATCGACGTCCCCATTCCGAATGCAGTGCAGAAGCTGTTCTCGCGTATTCCGCTCACCCAGCGAATCGCGCGCGCTGTCAGTTCGTCGATCCTAGAAATGATCATGGTCAGCGCGGTCCTGCACTACAAGCAGGTCAAACTGTTGAACAAGGGTGCGGCGGCCGCATCACGTGCGTTTCTGCGGTCCCAGGTCAGCGACGCCAGCCTTCGCAAACAACTCACACCGGACTACGACTTCGGGTGCAAGCGTCCCACATTTTCCAACAGCTACTTCCGTACGTTCACCAAGGACAACGTGCATCTCGAAACGACGCCGATCGACCACATCGCTGCCGACGGAATCGTCACCGCCGACGGTCGCAAGACCGAGATCGACACCTTGGTGCTGGCAACGGGATTCAACCTCTGGGATGTGAATTTTCCAGCCATCGAGGTTATCGGTCGAGAGGGACGAAACCTCGGTAAGTGGTGGCGCGACAACCGTTTCCAGGCCTACGAAGGGGTCGCGGTTCCGTATTTCCCCAATTTCCTCACGCTCGCCAGTCCGTACTCGTACAGCGGGTTGTCCTACTTCACGACGATCGAATCCCAGATGCAGCACATGGATCGACTGTTCGGCGAGGTGAAACGGCGCGGCGCGGAAACATTCGAGGTCACCGAAACTGCCAACGCCGAGTTCCTCGACCGGATGACCGAGAACCTGGCGGACTCCGTCTTCTACGGCGGTAGTTGCCAGACTGCACGAAGCTATTACTTCAATCAGCACGGCGAGGCTGCGATTCTGCGGCCCACGTCTACACGGAATGCGTTCGTCGAAGCGAAACGCTTTCCGCTCGAGGACTATTCGATCATCTAGGCGGGCTTGTCCCGCGTTCGGCTATCTTGCCGAGCTGACTCCGGTCGGAACCGATATCACGGGATAACGGTTCTGCCGGTTCAGTCGGGAAGTGACCGAGATGTGCATCAGTCGGCTCACCGCGGAGGCAGCGCCTTTTCGCGGAGATCCGATCACGATGGTAAATGCGTCGTATTTGTCCGCGGTTGCGAGAATGACACCGGCCGGGTCTCCATAGGTGCAGTCGTACGTCCAGGTGTCGGCGTGCGAGGCAAGTGCCGAGGTTGTCTGCTCGCGTTGCGACACCATCTCGTCGTGCAGACGCGTTTCGAATTCTGGTGAGTCGGTTTCGACAGGTAGGTCCTCGGACGTGATGCAGTGAACGACGTGGAGGGCTGAATCCTCCTTGGCGGCAAGCGTCAGTGCGTAGCTGAGTACATTCTTGCTGGTAGCACCTGGGCCGATGCCGAGAACGACGTGGCGGGTTCGGACGCGATCGGTACTCAGGTTCGCGAGATGGCAGATGTACTCCGGGTGCGGACCGTCATGACGTTGATGGTTCATGTCGGATCTTCTTCCAGAGCGAGAGAAGCGAAGGAACTTCCATTCTAGGGCGGCCGTGCAGGGGAATTCCACGGAAGTCACAGGTGGAAGGTATAAACGTCATATGAGTCTTGATCCCGCAATCGCGGCGAAGCTGAAGCGAAACGACGCCGGACTGTTCAGCGCGGTTGCGCAGGAGAAGTCGACCGGTGATGTGCTGATGGTCGCGTGGATGGACGACGAAGCGCTCGCGCGAACACTGGAAACCCGTAAGGGGACGTACTATTCGCGCTCGCGGCAGCAGTACTGGGTCAAGGGAGAGACCTCCGGGCACACCCAGTACGTGCACGAGGTGCGCCTCGACTGTGACGGCGATTCCGTCTTGCTGATCGTCGATCAGGAGGGCGCCGCGTGCCACACCGGCACTCACACGTGTTTCGACACCGACGTCCTGCTCGCTGCTGAGCAGTGACGCGAGATGGCCACTGACAAGACTCCACAACCGCTCGATTACTCGTTCACCGCTCCCATCGAGAAAGACGGTGCGTTCGCAACGTTCTTGGCCGTGCCCGGCTCGGCGGAAATTCTGGGAACCAGACGCGCTGTGAAGGTGGTCGGGACCCTCGATGGTGAGCATCCCTTCGAGGCGACGCTGATGCCCTCCGGTGACGGACCGCACTGGCTTCCGCTGCGCGTGGCGCTGTGCAAGGCGATCGGCAAGAGCGCCGCTGGAGAAGAGGTAGCGGTACATCTACAGCAGCGACTGAGCTGAAAGTTTCGCTCGAACCGAGGAGTCTCATGGTCGACAAAGCAGTTGATTCGTTGCAGTTGGTGGCGCGAGAACTGGGCCCGTTCGGCGGAGACGAGGGGAAAACGCGCATGCTGCGCATGTCGCGGACTCTCGCGGCACCAATAGGCACGGTCTGGGCGGCGATCACCGAGTTCGACCGCATTCGCCAATGGTTCATGCCGGTCGCGGGAGAAGCCATGATCGGCGGCCACTATCAGCTCGAGGGCAACGCCGGCGGCGAGATTTTGGCGTGCGAAGCTCCTCGAACTCTTCGCATCACCTGGGAATATGGCGGCGATGTGAGCTATGTGACTGTAAATCTCGCCGAAAAGGGCAGTGGTGCAACGCTGTTCGATTTCGAACATGCCGCGGACGTGGAGCCGGATCGGTGGGCCGAGTACGGTCCAGGTGCCGTCGGCGTCGGGTGGGACATGGGACTGCTCGGGCTGGCTCGACACGTGGAACTGGGGATCGCGACGCCACTCGAGACACCCGAGTGGTCGGCGAGCGACGAGGCCAAGGCATTCATCGCGGGAAGCAGTGAACTGTGGGCCGAAGCTGCGATCGCATCGGGCGACGACCCGGATGCGGCTGCAGCCGCCGCGGCTCGCACGACCGCTGCATACACCGGGTAGATCACCTCTACGAGGACTAACATCGGATTAGTCTGGTTGTTGCGGGACTTCCGCGCCACGAGCGGAGACGACGATGGTGTATCGGCTCATCGAAGTAGTAACGGTGTTCGTTCACTTCGGGTTTGTCCTCTATGTGGTGCTGGGTGGATTCGTGGCGTGGAAGTGGCGTCGTACCATCGGTTTCCACCTTCTTGCAGTCGTCTGGGGAGTCGGTTCGATAGCGGTCGGATACGACTGCCCGCTGACCAATCTCGAGAACTGGGCCCGCCGGATGGCCGGGATCGCGGAGTTGCCGTCCACCGGATTCATCTCGCACTACATCACCGGCGTGTTCTATCCGGCGAGTATCGAAGGCCTTGTACAGGCGCTCGCGGCGACAGTGGTTGTCGGATCCTGGGTAGGATACGTGCTGCTCGGACGGCATGCGAAGGGTGAGGTCAAAGCCTCTTCAGCGACCTGATTCCGTACAAACGATCCCAGCCGTTTCCGAATGGAAACGACTGGGAGGTGCTACCAGGATTTACGCGCGAGTCAGGGCTACCACCGGGATTGTGCGGATCCCAGCGGTCTTCTCCGCGTATTCGGCAAATCCCGGGTATCGACTGGCCTGCTCGTCGTAGATGCGGTCACGCTTCTCGCCGGTTACTTCGCTGACGGAGACCGGGTATGTTTCGGTGCCGATCTCGACCTCTGCCTGGTCGGTGGCAACGAGGTTGTAGTACCAGTCGGGATTGGTCGGGGCACCGGCCTTGGATGCAAAAACGTAGATGGTCTTCGGATCCTGCTCGTCTGCCAGATACATCATGGGACTCACGAAATCGCGTCCGGATTTGCGTCCTGTGTGGTGGACCAACACCATGGGCGCACCTTCGAAGGGGCCACCTACCTTGCCCTCGTTCTCCCGAAATTCCGCAATGATTCCTGCGTTCCAATCGTCGGTACTCATCGTTGTCTCCCGGTCTGCGAGTGGCGAAGGGCTCTGCCGCCAAGCTTTGCACAACTGGTGAATCGACGAGAGGTCATCTTCGGCGTCCAGCATGATCTACTATCTACGTATGAACGCAGATAGTGGTGTTTGTCGCCGTAAGCTTCCCGATGATCAAGTCGACCTCGTCGTCGAGGTGTTCCGCATGCTGGCCGACGCAACCCGTGTGCAGGTTTTGTGGGCATTGGTAGACCGCGAGTGCTCGGTGAACGAACTGGCGGAACGCGTCGGCAAGCCGGCGCCCTCGGTGTCGCAGCACCTGGCGAAATTGCGCATGGCAAGGTTGGTACGAACGCGCCGCGATGGTACGACGGTGTTCTATCGCCTGGAGAACGACCATGTGCGCCAACTGGTTACGGACGCGGTCTTCAATGCGGAGCATGCCGGACCCGGATTGCCGGGGCATCACCGTAGTGAAGGTGAACTTCGGGAGATACACCCGGAGCGCTCGGCGAACGTCGATCGGACCGATCAAGAAGAAGGTGCGTCGTGACGCACGAACCCAAGACGTCCCACGGCCACGGCCACGGCCACCGCCATGTCCACGGGCCGAGGGGATTTCGATCGGCAGTCCGCGAAGTGTTCTCGCCGCACAGTCACGACGCTGCCGACAGTGTCGACGACGCATTGGAATCGAGCGCAATCGGCATCCGGGCGGTCAAGATCAGTCTTGTTGCGCTCGGAGTCACCGCAGTTGCTCAGGTCGCGATCGTGGCGATCTCGGGTTCGGTGGCGCTGCTGGCGGACACCATTCACAACTTCTCCGACGCGCTCACGGCAGTCCCACTCTGGATTGCCTTCGCGCTCGGTCGGCGCGCTGCGACCAGGCGCTATACCTATGGTTTCGGGCGTGCGGAGGATTTGGCCGGACTGTTCGTACTCGCCATGATCGCACTGTCGGCAGTGATCGCCGGTGTCGAGGCGGTGAGACGATTGATCAACCCGGTCGAGATCGAGCACCTCGGTTGGGTAGCGGCGGCAGGTTTGATCGGTTTCATCGGAAACGAATTGGTGGCGTTGTATCGGATCAGGGTCGGCAGGCAAATCGGTTCAGCGGCCCTGGTGGCTGATGGATTGCATGCTCGGACCGACGGATTCACT
This sequence comes from Rhodococcus sp. OAS809, assembly GCF_040546695.1. NCBI lineage: Bacteria > Bacillati > Actinomycetota > Actinomycetes > Mycobacteriales > Nocardiaceae > Rhodococcus > Rhodococcus sp. OAS809. The sequence goes on from NZ_JBEPOI010000002.1 coordinate 532,891, forward strand.
TCGCTCGCAGTCCTTCTGGGGGCGGGGGGAGTTGCGCTGGGTTTCCCGTTGGCAGATCCGATCATCGGCCTTGTCATCACCGTTGCCATCGTGGCGGTGCTCAGGACTGCAGCGCGAGACGTCTTCCGGAGGTTGATGGACGGCGTCGAACCTGAGTTGGTGGACGACGCAGAGCATGCATTGATGCACGAACCTGGAGTCCTCGGTGTTCGTGATCTGAAGATGCGGTGGATCGGACACCGACTGCATGCCGATGCAGAACTCGACATCGATCCCCGGGCAACACTTGCCGAAGCTCATGCGATTGCACACAGCGCCGAGCATTCGCTCACTCACGCGGTGCCCAAACTCGCTACTGCCTTGGTGCATGCGTACCCGGCGCATGACGCGGCCAACTCCGAAGTCTGATACCGGCCGCCTTCCCGGTGATCTGTGCTTGATGTCAAGCGCAGGCGGCTTCCCAGGCGAAACCGTCTGGGTCTGTGAAGGTTTCAGACGCGCCGGCAACGGTCAGACGGTGTGATCCGGTGCCTTCCGGAGCAACCCCGGCATCCTTTGCCAAAGCGCGGCGACCATACAGTGCGAGTGTCACATTGTTTGCTGCACTGGTGAATTCGACGTACTTGCGACCGAAGCTCTTGGACACCTCGAGTCCGCGGTCGAGGTAGAACTGCTTGCTGGCCTTGACGTCTTCGGCGCCGAGCAGCAGCACGAGGCTGTCGATCGTGCGGGTGGCCGGCCCGTCGTTCTTCTTCGACGACGTGGCGATCTTCCAGATGGAACCGTCTGGAGCCTGGACGACTCCGCCGTATCCCCAGAGGGATTTCTTGACAGGCTTCAAGGCGGTGGCACCGGCTGCGAGTGCTGCGCCGACGAAGGCGTCGACGATGTTCGGTTGGGAGACGACGAGCGAGAGGGTGTACCCACGAAACCCTGTTGTCGGTTCGTTCGATTCGCGTAGCTGGATTCGATCTCCGACGCCGAGAGCGTTGTAGAAGGCTTCGGCTGCCGCGAGGTCGGGAACGTCGAGGATCACGGATTGCGCGGTGGTCATCTGGGCGCTCCCTGCTGATGTGTGGATTGGCGACGTGTGGTCGGAAGTGGACTTCTGTGGTGTGTTCATGTGTTTCAACGTAATTGCGGGTCCCGTGGCTGTGCTTCTCGATTTCTGATCGGCTTGCTGAGACTGCTTGCAAGGTGCAGCACTCACGCAGGCCTTAGGTGGGCGATTTGTCGTGAATATCCTGTTCAGCCGATGTTTTCTCGATAGGCTGGTGAGCGCTGATCGGACGTACCTCACGCCACCATGGAACGGGGAAACCAGTGATCGCACTGCGAGGAAAGTCGTTAGCCGCAGCAGTAGTGGTGTCCATGACGATGGCGTTGGCCGCGTGTACCTCCGGTGAATCGGCGCCCGAGGTGGGCGGCAATTACGGCTCTGGCGGAACCGCCGTCGACTATCGGGAGCCGGTGAAACTGAGTAGCCGAGATGGTGTTCTCGAGGTGCGCTTGTCCGCTCATCAGGGAGTGATTCCGCTCGATACCGCTTCGGCGCCCGTGTCGAATTTTCTGCTCTTCGGGTACGAGGTCATCCGCGGTACGGCGTCGGACGGATCGACCTCGGCGAGTGACGTCTATCCGGCGCCGACTCTCCGCGTCAATCCCGGAGAGCGATTGATCATTCATTACGACAACGATTTGCAGGATCTCACGATCCAGGACTTCTACGATCCGGCATTCACACCGGCGGGCGGGGACGTGCCGATCTATCCGCCGGCGCTGACGTCGGCTCCGCTGAATCTGCACACGCACGGAGTGCACGTGAGTCCGGACGGCAATGCGGACAACGTGTTGCTCAACATTCCCGCCGGCCAGGGAAACGTGTACGACTACGCGATTCCGGGGACGATGCCGAACGGTCTGTACTGGTATCACAGTCACCGGCACACCCTCACCGCCCAGCAGACGTACATGGGCCTGGCCGGGCTACTGGAAATCGGCCGGCCGGACGGCAATCTGCCTGTCGTGACGGCAAACGACGTTCCGATTCGCGATATGGCACTGCAGTACAACTTCGTATTCGACCGAAAAGGAAAGGGCCGACAGCTCAACGACGCGAACTGGCCCCAATTCGTCAGTACGTTGACGCCACCCGCCGGTACGGAACTAGCCGACGGCACGTACCGTCCGAGCCTTGCTCCGGTGAATTTCTCGGACACCACCGAGGGCACGCAGTATTTCACCAACTGGTACACCGGACCGTTGTCCCCGGCCAATCATCGTGGACAGAATCAATTCGTTCCAGGCAATCTGCAGAGCTTCGTGGGTGAATCGACGACTGTACCGGCCGATCCCTCACTGCCGGACAACCAACGCGATGTGCAGTACACCGTGAACGGTCAGTTCCAGCCGTCGCTGAAACTGAAGCCGGGGCAGACCGAGATCTGGGTGCTTGCCAACATCAGCGACTTTGCCTACATGCCGGTCACGTTGACGGAAACCGCAACCGGCGCCCATCCGAAGTTCGCCATCGTAGGGCAGGACGGAAACCCGTTCGACGAGGTCAGGCCACCCGTGGACGGGGACGGAACCAGGCTGGTGATTCCGCCGGCCTCGCGATACGCAATCGCAGTGAAGATGCCGGAGTCCGGCGATCTGGTGCTGGAGATGCCACCGCTCGAAGGTGCAAAGCCGGTGAGCAATCCAGGCATTCTCTACACCAACAACGGTACCGACAATCCGCCCGCCGAACTCGGAACCGTCACCGTCGACCCGTCGGTGATCAGTTACGCGGACGGATTCTTCACGTTCCCGACTCAGCAGTTGATCCGTGCGACGCCAGACGAGGGTGAAGGAAAGACGACTCCCTTCGAGTTCGGACAGAAGCTCGATACCTACACCTCGTTCGTGGATACCGCAGCGATGACGCCCGACGTGACCCGCAATCTCACAGTGTCCGGTGGGTTCGGAAACGAGAAGGCCAGCAACAGCGATCCGAAGGCCTTCACCTACGAATTCGCCGACAACACGTTCCCCAACATTCCGCTGATTCAACCGCGACTGAATTCCGTTGAGGAATGGAAGATCACGAACCTCAACAACGACGAACACCCGATGCATATTCACGTCAACGACTTCCAGGTAACGGAAGTTGTGGATCCCGTCGCAGGTACCACGACGGGCGTTCAGCCCTGGGGAATCGACAACGTGAACGTGCCGGCGCCGGTGACGGACGAGAACGAGAATGCGCTGGAACCAGCATCGGTGACGTTGCGGACGAAGTTCACCGAGTACACCGGAACCTTTGTGATTCACTGCCACCGACTCAATCACGAGGACAACGGTTTGATGGCGACTGTCAACGTGATTCCCGAGGTATCGACATATGCCGTCGCGATACCTGGTTCGGCCGGCGTGCCCGCCAAGGTGCAGATATTCGATGCCAACGGCGACAAACTGATCACTGCTGTGACGCCCTTCCCGTCGTTCGAAGGCACGCCGAGTGTTGCGATGGCGGACGTGAATGGAGACATGGTGCTTGATCTGGTCACTGGAACAGGAGCAGGCTCGGCTCCGGAAGTGGTGGCGTACAACGCAGTCGGCGGCGTGCCGTTCACCGACGAGTTGGCAAGATTCGCCCCCTTCGATGTGGGTTTCCGCGGTGGAGTGAACGTCGGCGGTGTCGACATCGACGGAAATGCACTGGCAGACAACATCATCGTTGCATCAGGCCCGGGGATGGAGTCGCAGGTCAAGATCTACTCTACCGACCTTCCGGCGGACAAGAGGTCCGCACCCGCAGAATTCGGTTCGTTCTCGCCGTACCCGGGATCGAGTATCGGAGTCACGTTCGCAACCGGAATGGTTGACAGTCACTCCGGTCGAGCGAGCATCGTGACAGCACCCGGCGCGGGCGAGGAGCCGTTGATCAAGACGTTCCGCTACGACCTGTACGAACCGACGGCGGCTGCGCAGGGCGACTCCGATGAACACGCAGGTCATACGGCTGGTCCTGTAATGACGTCGCAGTTCTTGGCATTCGATCAGGGCTACCGCGACGGGGTGTCTCTGTCGACGGGTTGGGTGGCGGGCGCCGAGGGCGGCGCAAAGTCGATAGTGGCAGGCATGCTCGGAGGAGAAGGATCAATCCGCGTCTTTTCGAGTGGATCCAGGCTCGACGGTGCACCCGAGATGTACCTCGAGAGTCCAGATCACCATTCGCCGGACGTGGCGTTTCGGGAGGTTGCAGCTTTCGACCCGTTCACCGGTCCAGGTTCGGGTGTCGGAGTGGCCACGACGAGCACGACCAGCGGCGCGGACCTCCTCGTAAGTGGCAGCAACGGAACGGGTGCCGAAGTTCGGAAACTCACTCTCGGTCGCGCCGATCCGTCTGCGACCACATTGACACCGACGCTTGTGGGAACGCTGCCGCCCTATCCTGTCGGCGGGGGAGTTCTGCCGCTCGGTGGCCGATGATCCGGTTTTGAGAGTTACTGAAAGTAGTTTCATATCAACGGGTCTCGAGCCTTCCTGTTCTCGAAGTTGTCCGTTTTGTCTCTGGTTATCGAAAGTGTGTTCGATTAAACTTTCGGTATGGACAGTCGGGATGCGTGGCAGCTGGATGGCGAGGACCTCAAGAGTGAGGTTCTGGATCTGGTGCGCGTCCGGCACGAGTTGCAGTCGCGGATGGTGTTGCTGATCGTGGAGATGTTTTCCCGGGAGACTGTGGTCGGGAAGGGTTTTCGGGCGATCGCGCAGTGGTTGCATGGTTCGACGAATTTGGAGATCGGTGAGTGCAGCCTGTTGGTCAGTCTGGCGCGGTTGTTGATGCTCGAACCTGTTGTCGCGGATGCATTCCATCGCGGCGATGTGGATGCGTTGAAAGCCCGTCAGGTGGCGTCGTTTTGTCAGCATCCACCCAAGAACATGACGCCGGCGGACGTGGACAAGGCCCGCGGAATCTTGCTCGGGTTGGCATCGAAGAACATCGCCGATTGTGATGCGGTGCGGGCGGCGATCCGGCGGATCGAGAAGCAGTACGGAAAACGCGAAGACGGCGTCCCGGTCGGCGAGGATTCCGAACGTAACGAGTTCTACGCCTCGAAAGGGTTGTACGGACGGGTGACCGTGAAGGGCGATCTGGATGCGGTGAACGGGGCCCGTCTGATCACGTTGTTGTCGAGCCTGTCTGCGCCGACGCCGGAGAAAGACGGCGTGAAGGACACCCGTACGCCGGCGCTACGACGGGCGGACGGGTTTTGCGAATTGTTGCGGCGGTACGAGCGGGCGGGGCTGGGTCCGATCGAGGGCGGAGTGAAACCGCACATCACAGTCACCGCCAGTGCAAAAGACATGACCGACCTCAAAGCATTGAAGGATCTACTGCCGTCGACGGAGGAACTCGGGTTTGCGTGGGCGGATTGGGTGGGTCCGATCAGTATCGATACTGCGCGGATGTTGGCCTGCGATTGCACGGTCACGCGGATTTTGTTGGATGAGAATGGTGTTCCGCTCGACTGCGGTAAGGAAGCGAGAACGGCGACGGTGCCGCAGCGGCGGGCGTTGGCGGTTCGGGATGGCGGGTGTGCGTTTCCGGGGTGCGGGACACCGTCGGGGTGGTGCGATGCCCACCATATTGTTCACTGGAACGATGGTGGCCCAACAGATCTCGACAATCTGATCTTGTTGTGCGGTCATCACCACCGGACGCTGCACCACACCGAATGGAGGGTGGAGATCGGACCCGACCGAAAAACCGTGTTCTATCCACCGATGTCGGTTGATCCGTATCAACAGCCGATCGGCGGAAACGGCCCACCGACGGCCGCCTGAACGGCCAAAACTGAAAATGCCAGCGTATGCACCGGGGAAGAATCATGCCCCGTTACATGCGCTGGCATTTCGTGTTCCGGAGAGTTCAGGGCAGCGACCAGAACTGAGTAGTCACGAGGTAGAAGACGACAACCCAGAACAACGTCACAGTGGCGACGATTGCCACCCCTTGTGCGTTGGTTTTTGCGACAGGAATCCCCGGAGGTGGACGCAGCCAACGGTGCAGGAGCCGATTCACGTAGTACGGCATCGTGAAGAAACTCATGATGAAGCTCGACAACAGGTTGCCGATCAACAATCCGAGCCAGAGTGGCAGCTTCAGCGGTGACAGCGCCAAAGTAAGCAAGACGACAGTCGGGTAGAGACCGACCCAGACCGCGATCGAGGTTTTTGTCTCCGAAGGTGGAGGGGCCTCGTTTCCGTTCTCGTCGAAGGCGAACCAACTGCCGAACGAATTGTCCACGGTTCGCAGTTCGAAGTCGTGGAACTTGCGACCCTCGGCGAGAAGTTGTTGTCGCTCAGGGGAAGTCAGCCACGTGTCGAGATGGGCAGCATTGTCGAAGCGATACAGCAGGGTCCACTCATCCTGCACACCGTCGACTGGGCGAAACAGTTCGGTGCCGCGGAATCCGTCGAAAGCACTCTCCACCTCCCGAAGGCGATCCTGCCAGGCAAGGAACTCGTCGATGCTGTCGTCACCTACTCGGTGCGTCACTACGACAGTCAGCAGTGGGTCCGGAGGCCTGATCCCGCCGCTCACTACCTGCTGCGTGGCCGGGCCGTCGAAGAACTGACGACCGCTGTCGAGGTAGTTCTGCCTCGTCGCGCTGTTGATCCACGCCTGAACATGAGCGATGGAGTCGAATCGGTACACGATCACCCAATCAGGTTGGGTGGGCGTCGGAGCAGCGATTTCTGCCCCGAGGAAGCCTGCATAATCTGCGGCCGCCCGGTTGAGATCTTTCTGCCAGACCTCGAATTCTTTCTCCAGTCCGGCACGCACTCGCTGGCCGATGATGACCGTCGCGGCGCTGTCCGCCGACGTGTTCGCGGTCATCGGTTCAGGCCTGAGTAGATGCGTTCCGGGGTGAGCGGTAGTGACCGGAATCGTGACCCGGTTGCATCCTGCAGTGCGTTCGCCAATGCAGGGGCAACCGGATTGATGCAGCACTCCGCCATGCCCTTGGAGCGGAGTGGGCCGACGGAGTCGGATGACTCGACGAGGATCACCTCCGTGCGTGGGATATCTGCATATGTCGGGATCCGGTAGTTACGTAGATTCGGGTTCATCATCGCGCCGTTTGCGTCTACGTGGAAGTTCTCGGTGAGTGCGAAGCCGATGCCCTGGGCGACGCCACCTTCGATCTGTCCCCGCACCTGCGCTGGATTGATGATCACCCCAGCGTCGGTGGCTTGGACGCTGTAGAGAATGCGGATCTCGCCTGTGACGCGATGGACGGCAATCCGGAAGCCATGAGTGTTGGACACCACGCTGCGCGGAGATCCGTATGCCTTCCGCGCCTCGGTGAATCGGATCCCGCGCGGGCGTGCGGCCTCGAGTATCTCTTGCAGTGTTAATCGAGTACTACCGCAGACGATCTTGTCGTCGTCCATCGAGCACTGGTCAATCGACACGCCGGTGTGGTGCGCGGCGAAGGCAAGTAGGCGATCGCGGAGCGCATTCGACGCGCGAAGTACCGCGTTCCCAGCGACAAACAGGCCGGCGCTGGCGAAAGCGCCTGTGTCGAAACCGGTTCGGTCGGTGTCCGACTGAATGATTCGTACACGTGACGGTGTTGTGCCCAGCTGATTCGCGGCGATCTGCACGTGGGCGGTAGAAGTACCCTCACCGAATTCGACTGTGCCGATGGCAAGTTCGTATACACAGTCTTCGCCGAGGGTGAGCCAGGCCTCGGAAATGTGCTCGGTGGGTGGCGCGGTCTCGTGTAGTGAACTGGCGGTACCGGTGCCGATCAGCCAATCGTCTCCGAGCGAGGAAACCGGTTGGCGCTTCAACGCGGCGTCGATCAGATCTATGCATTGCCCCAGTCCGTCTTCGGTGAAGATCACGTCGTCTGGGCCGTCTTCGAGTGCGACGAGCGAATCGCCCGGTCGGACGATATTGCGTCGACGCAGTTCGAGCGGATCCATGTCCAGCGCGATGGCCAATTCGGTCATGGCCGATTCCACGGCAAAGGCCGGTTGCGTCATCCCGTACCCACGTAGAGCGCCGCTCGGAACATTGTTGGTGTACACGGAATACGCATCGAACTTCTTGTTGGCGCAGCGGTAGAGCGATACTGCCGCGCCGCCGGCAAAGAGTGTCTCTCCACCGTGGTTTCCGTACGCACCGGTGTTCGAGATGTTTCGGTACTGAAAGGCTGTGAGGGTTCCGTCCGACTTGGCGCCGAGCTTGATCGTGAGCTTCATCGGATGACGCGGCGACGCGGTGGTGAACTCTTCTTCTCGGGTGAACTCGAGGCAGACGGGACGACCGGTGTCGAGGGTGGCGAGCGCCACCAGATCCTCGCTGATCACTTCCTGTTTTCCTCCGAACCCGCCGCCCACGCGTTTGCAGAACACGCGTAGCTGATCCGGGCGGAGGTCGAAGAGATGTGCGAGTTTGACCTTGGCGATGGAGGGGGACTGCGAACTTGTGCGAACGTGAAGGCGTCCGTCTTCCATCCAGGAGATCGAACCGTGCGTCTCGAGGTGCGCGTGCTGAACCCGCGGCGAGAAGTAGGTGCCTTCGTGGATGACGTCGGCCTCGGCGAACCCGGCCTCGACGTCGCCCACATGACCGTGAAGTTCGAGCAGGATGTTGTGCTCGGGATCTCGAACAAAGGGATCGTCGGATCCGTGCAGGGCTGGAGCGCCGTCGGCCATGGCCTCTTCCGGATCAAACACGGAAGGCAGGATCTCGTAATCGACCTTCACCTTCCGACGGCCTTCTTCCGCAGCGACGACGGAGTCGGCGAGGACGGCCACTACACGCTGACCCACGAACCGCACGACGTTGTCGAGAATGTAGGTGTCGTCCGGATCGACAAGGTGGTCGGTATGTATTGCCGTGGTGAAGAGCTTGCGCGGCACGTCTTTCCAGGTGTAGACGCGATGGACACCGGGGACGGCGAGCGCCTCGGTGGTGTCGATGGAGGTGATGCGTGCATGTGCGTGCGGCGAGTGCAGCACTTTCAGGTGCAGCATGCCGTCGATGGCGGTGTCCATAGTGTATTCGGCTCGGCCGGTCACCACGTCGGTGGCCGCCGGCGCCCCGACGCTGGTTCCGACGGCCTGTCCCGGGAGGGCAACTTCGACAGCACCGACACCGTTGACCGCGTCTTCGATGGATCGGTAACCGGTGCAGCGGCACAGGTTTCCCTTGAGCGCTCGCGGCAAGTCTTCTTTCTGCGCGTCGGTGAGCGCCGCCGAGGTCATGATCATCCCGGCGGTGCAGAACCCACACTGAAAGCCGGGTGCATCCCGGAACTGCTGCTGAATCGGATGGAGATCTTCGGGCGTGCCGAGTCCCTCGATCGTGGTTACCGCGCGACCGTCGGCGCGAAAGGCGGGCGTGATGCAGCTGTGTATCGGCGCTCCGTCGAGCCACACTGTGCACGCCCCGCAGTCCCCGCCGTCGCACCCCTTCTTCACCCCGTGGTGTCCGAGGTGCCGAAGAAACGTCCGGAGACACTGTCCCGGGAACGGCTCCTCGTGGAACTGCCGGTCGTTCACCGTGTAGCTCATGACTGGCTCCCCGTGAGTTCGTTTCGGAGCTCGTCGGCGTAGTGGCGGGCGAGGTGGAGGCGGTGGTCGGGGGTTCCGTTGGGATCGTCGAACCAACTGTCGGCCGAAATGGAGTCGACGGCTCGTCGCAGAGAGTGCTCGTCCGGCATCGTGTCGAACGTCAGCCGGATCGGATGGGTGGTGCCGGCGGTGATGGTGAGGTGAAAGTCGTCGGCGCCAGGAGTCTGCGTCGCGATCATGAAGATCGTCGAACGGCCGAGGTGCGTGAGACTGAAGCGGCGGTGGGCGTGCCGTTTGGTGAGTGAGTGCACCGGGAACTCGATGCTCCGAAGGACTTCGCCCGGCTCCAGGACATTCTGGTGGTCACCGGTCACGAAGTCGCACGCGTCGACGGTCCTCACTGTTCCGTCGGTAGCCCATAGTGTGAACGAAGCCTCGAGTGCAACTGCCAGGGTGATCATCGGTCCGGCTGGAAGTGACATACAGATGTTGCCGCCTACGGTTGCCGAATTCCACACCTTGAAGGAAGAGAGGAAGTACTCGCAGCTGACGCGAATAAGTGGACTCGCACGCCAATTGTCCGGCGGGACAAACGCATACAGTTCGGCAACGGTGCACGTGGCCCCGACACCGAAATGAGTCGCGCCGACCTCCAGTGATGTCCAGCCGAGCGCGTTGAGGTCGACGAGTCGACGGGTGTCGGGTTGTTCCGCTGAGAACAGCCACGTTCCTCCCGCGAGCCAGGCGTCGCCGGGACGCCACACGTCCCCTGGGCGATCCGGTGGTCGGCGTATCACGTCGGTAATGGTGGTGATGTCCATGCGCCTGCTCCCCTCGGGGGATGTGTCTTCTCGGAGTGGGACATTACCGAGGTGACGAGACACATTCACACTTTTAGTACATATCGGGCACGCGAAACATGAGCGATACGTACGTGACATCGACTGGTGGGGCGGTGCATGCGCTTGCCGATTCTGGGTACGACTGCTTGAGAGGCGCGATCAGCCTCTTGCTTTCGCGCTGTTGATTCGGACGCGGCTATGCACTCGGCGGCCGCGGAGATCATGCGGGGCGGGGCGCTGTGAAACCCTTCGAGGTAAGTCGGACCGACCCTTCTGGTGAGACGCTCTTTCCGCTCTCGGCCGCCCAACGGGCAACCTGGTTCGCTCAGCAATTCGATCCCGAAGTCCCGATTCTGATAGCGCACTACGTGGAGCTGCGCGGCGAACTCGACGTCGAACTGCTGGATCGCGAAACGCGAGCGGTGGCATACGAGTTTCAATCTCCTTTGCTCAAAGTGATCGAGATCGACGGTCACCCGATGCAGTACGTGGATGAGAAGGCCGAAATCTCGGTCGGTTTGGTCGACTTCCGTGGGTCCCCCGATCCGATCGAGGATGCCCTCGGGTGGATGCGCCGAGATTGCCGGACGCAGCTCGACCTGGCAGTCGACGGAATCGTCGCGACCGCTGTGCTGCGCGTGGGTGACGCGCACTATCTGTGGTACAGCCGCATCCATCATGTTGCGCTCGACGGTTTCGGCGCCATGACCATGATGAACCGCATTGCGCATCGGTACTCAGCCTCGGCGGCGAGAAAGGACTCGCAGCCGAGTCGTGCCGCGACACTGCGCACGCTGTACGACATCGACGAGCGGTACAGAATGTCGGATCGATTCGCCGCCGACCGGGAGTACTGGGCTGAGCGCAATACCACCCTCGCTGGATCCAGCCTGGCGGAGGCTTCTGGGCCCGCGCAAACCGAGAGCCGACTCGAAAGCACACTGATCTCGGACCGAAGTTGTGCCCTTCTCTACGAATCCGAGAACCACGCTGCCCCGGTCATCGCTGCGCTCGCGTTGTACCTCGCGCGGATGACGGCGAAAGAGACTGTCCAGATTCATGTTCCGATGTCCGGACGGACTACGGCGGTGCTGCGGGACTCGGGCGGCATGATGGTGAACGTCACGCCACTGCTCATCCGTGTCGCAGCGGTCGACACCGTCGGTGAACTGTTCGCCCAGGTCCAACATGAGCTCATGGGTGCATTGCGGCACCAGCGCTGCAGCCTCGACGACATCCGTCGGGACGCAGGCGTGACGAGCGGTCTGGAAGGCGAAGACTCATATGCCGGGCCCATGGTCAACGTCATGCTGTTTCGCCAGGAGGTGCAGTTGGGCGAGGTGGTTGGGGAGTATCACATCATCACCTCCGGGCCGGTGGAAGACCTTCTGGTCAACGTGTATCCGAGCGGCGACAGGCTGCGTGTCGACTTCCGGGCAAACCCGATCCGATACGAGGAGGCGGGTTTACGCGAGCACCACCGGAACTTTGTCGGCTTGCTGGAAGAGTTGATCGCGTCTGATTCCGGTGCCGAACTCGCAGACATTCACGGCCCGACGGCCCGAGAGGGCGAGCGACGACAACGCGAAGTCCGGCACCTCGAGTATTGGAGACATGAGCTCGCCGGGGCGCCCGAACTTTTGCAACTTCCCTTCGATCGACCCAGGCCTGCAACGCAATCGCTGGACAGTGCACAGGTTGAGGTCCTGATCGCCGCCGACACCCACGCGCGGATCACGGCGATGGCGAGTGATCTCGGGACGGACACTCGTGCGGTCTTACATGCGAGCTTTGCTCTCCTGGTGAGCCGGTTGTCCGGTGCTTCGGATGTTGTGATCGGTACGCCCGCGGGATCCGACGCGAACATCGTCGCCATCCGGAGTCGCGTCGATCTGGTGACGACTTTCACGGCGCTCCTGTACAGCGTCGTCGAGGTCCACAGTAATGCGCGGGCGCACAGCGAGATACGGCTCGAGCAGTTGGTTCAGCCATTGCACGTGGAGGATGTACCCGCCTATGCGCCGGTTGTACAGGTGACGTTCGAGTCCGTCACCGGCGCTGACGAGCACCCTCGCGACATCGGCCGCTTCGATCTCGGAGTGTCTGCAGTCGAGACTTTCGACGAGGTGGGTACGCCGTCCGGAATCTCGGTAAGGCTCGCGTTTGCCACCGACCTGTTCGACGCCGAGACGGTACGTGGCCTCGGTTTGCGGTTCGCGCGCGTCCTGGAATCCGTCACAGCGGATCCGGCAATCATGGTCGGCGACATCGACATCTTGTCCGACGTCGAGCGATCCGCGATACGGCCTGTACGCAGTGACCCGCGCGCTTCGCATCGCACCCTGGCCGATTTGTTCGACGGTGCGGCGCGCACACACCCCGACGGCGTGGCCCTGTCGTATCTCGATGCCGAGTTGACGTATCGAGAACTCGACGAGCGTTCGTCGAAGTTGGCCCGAGAATTGATCGACCGCGGCATCGGTCCGGAAAACATTGTGGCGCTGGGTATGACGCGTTCGATCGAATCGGTTGTCGCGATGTTGGCCGTGAGCAAAGCCGGCGCGGCATTCGTGCCGGTGGATCCGACCTATCCGGATGAACGTGTTCGCTTCATGCTGACCGATTCCGGCGCCGTACTGGGACTCACGGTCGTCGCGGAACTTCATCGCTTGCCGGATTCGGTTCCCTGGTCAGCGATCGACGACGCCGAGTTCCGTGGCCGACTTGCACGGTTGTCCGTGCGTTCCATCTCCGATGTCGATCGGGTGCACCCGATCCGGCCCGACAATCCCGCATACGTGATCTACACGTCCGGGTCCACCGGACTCCCCAAGGGGGTGACGGTCTCGCATCGTGGACTGGAAGCGCTTGCTGCCGAACAGCGTTCGCGGTTCGGTGCGACCCAGGATGCGCGAACATTGCACTTCTCGACCCCGAGTTTCGACGCCTCGATTTTCGAATACCTGCTGGCTTTCGGTGCCGGAGCGACCATGGTGATTGCGCCGAGCACGATCTACGGCGGTGACGAGTTGTCTCACTTCCTCGAATCCCAGCGTGTCACGCATGGTTTTGTCACTACTGCGGCGCTCGGAACAGTTTCGCCCGAGGGCCTTTCGGACTTCGGCGAAGTGGTGGTCGGTGGTGAGGCCTGTCCGCCGGATCTCGTGCAGCGCTGGGCTCCCGGCCGACGGCTGTGCAATGCGTACGGGCCGACCGAGACCACCGTCATGTCGAACATCGGCGAGCCGATGGTGTCGTCGGAGGACATCACAGTGGGCGGTCCGCTCCGCGGCTTCGAGGAGATCGTGCTCGATCAGCGATTGCACCCCGTCCCCGACGGTGTTGTGGGCGAGCTGTACATCTCGGGAGACGCGCTCGCACGTGGATATCACCGGAAGTACGCGTTGACCGCAGAACGATTCGTGGCAGACCCCTTCGGCCTCCCCGGGCAGCGGATGTATCGAACGGGGGATTTGGTGCGGTGGCGCCGTGGCCGTGGACTCGAGTACGTCGGTCGTAGTGACTTCCAGGTGAAAGTTCGCGGATTTCGTATCGAACTCGGGGAAATCGACAGCGTCGTGCGGTCGTGTCCGCAGGTCGAGAATGCAGTCACCGTGGCGCGTGCGGCTCCCTCCGGGACAGCGATGATCACCACGTACGTCGTGCCTGCCGGCGGAAGTGCGCTCTCGACGGCCGAGCTGACGCGGTACGTCGCGAGCCGTGTTCCGTCGTACATGGTTCCTGCGGCATTTGTTCTACTCGACGAGTTGCCGGTAACTCCGGCGGGAAAGGTCGATCGCGCTGCCTTACCTGCACCTCGGCTCGATGCTCGGTCGGACGACTTTCGACCGCCCGAGGGCGCTGAGGAACTAGTGCTCGCCGAGATTTTTGCCGATGTTCTAGGCGTCGAGACGGTGGGTGCGGGTGACGACTTCTTCGATCTGGGCGGGAACTCACTGATTGCCACGAAGCTGATCGCTCGCGTAAATGCCGCTGAAGAAATCGATTTCGGGGTGCGGACTTTGTTCGAAGCACCGACTATCGAATCATTGGCCCGTCACGTGCGGGATGCGAAGTCATCCCGCGTTGATCGCACGCGTTCGAAGCGTCCAATCCTGCAGGCACATTCGTACAGGGACAAGATTCCGGTGTCTGTGGCACAACGACGCCTGTGGTTCGTCAATCAGTTCGACACGTCGTCCCCGGCCTACAACATTCCGATGGTGGTCCGACTGTCAGGTGCCTTGGATGTCGCTGCGATGCAGCGCGCGGTGGGAGATGTTGTCGATCGGCATGAATCGCTCCGTACCGTCTACCCGGCGTCGGTCGACGGCCCCCATCAGGTAGTAGTGCCTTCGGAACGCGTGACGTCGAAGATCGCGTGGGAAGTATCCGTGGACGAGGAAGCCTTGGACAGGCGCATCGCCGATCTCGCTCGCGAGGGGTTCGACGTGAGCGCGAACGTGCCCCTGCGCGGCTCCCTTTTTCGGGTCACGCCGGACGATCATGTCCTTGCGCTGGTGGTTCACCATATTTCGGCGGACGGAGCATCCCTCGAGCCGCTGGCCCGCGACCTGACCCGCGCCTACGCGGCGCGGGCTGCGAAACGGGCACCGGACTGGTCGCCTTTGCCTGTGCAGTACGCCGACTACAGCCAATGGCAGATCGAACTGCTCGGCAGTGACGACGATCCGGACACGCTCGAGGCGAAGCAGTTGGACTACTGGACGTCCACCCTGGCCGGTCTACCTGACGTGATCGACCTTCCGCTGGATCGACCGAGACCGGCGGAACGATCCATGCGCGGTGAATCGGTCCGATTCTCGGTGCCCGCAGACGTGCACAGTGAACTCCTCGAACTCGCTCGGAATCACAACACGACACCGTTCATGGTGATGCACGCAGTGCTGGCGGTTCTGTTGGCACGGCTGAGCGCCTCGCCGGACATAGCGATCGGGACTCCGGTAGGAGGGCGCGCCGAGCAAGTCCTCGACGATCTGGTCGGGATGTTCGTCAACACGGTCGTCCTGCGAATCACCGTTGACACCGCCGCGACTTTCGAGGAGATCCTTTCACGAACTCGCGAAGTCGATCTGGCAGCGTTCGGACAAGCCGAGGTGCCGTTCGAGCGAGTCGTCGATGCAGTTGCGCCGGAGCGTTCGTCATCTCGCTCACCGCTCTTCCAGGTTCTGTTGGAATTCCAGAACACCGCAGATCCCCACCTCGAACTACCCGGACTGGGTGTCGATGTTGTTCCAGTCGACGTCGGTGTCGCCAAATTCGACTTGCAACTGTCGCTCTCCGAGCAGCGTGGCAAAGACGGCCTCCCCATGGGTTTCGATGCCGCCTTCACCTATGCCTCCGATATCTTCGAGCGCACCACAGTCGCCGAGTTCGGCGAGCGTTTCGTCCGCCTCCTCCGGTCGGTCGTGTCGGATCCAACAGTGCCAGTAGGGGATACGGAAATTTTGGGCGTGCCCGAGCGTGGGTTGGTGGTGGGTGGTTGGGATGGTGTGGGGGTTGTGGTGGGGGGTTTGACGTTGGTGGATGTGTTGGATGGGCGGTTTGCTGGTGTGGGTGGTGGGGGGTTGGTGTGTGGTGGGGTGGTGTTGTCGTGGGGTGAGTTCGATGTTCGGGTGAATCGTTTTGCGCGGTTGTTGATTTCGTTGGGGGTGGGTCCGGAGTCGCGGGTGTGTGTGGCGTTGTCGCGGTCGGTGGAGTTGTTGGTGGCGGTGTTTGCGGTGGTGCGGGCTGGTGGGGTGTTTGTTCCGGTGGATGTGGGTGCGCCGGTGGAGCGGGTGGGGTTTGTGGTGGGTGTGGTGGATCCGGTGGTGGTGTTGTCGCGGGTTGGTGATGGTGGGTGTTTGCCGGTGGGGGTGGGGTTTGTTGATGTGGGTTGTGTTGATGTTTCGGGGTTTTCGGGTGGTCCGGTGGGGGTGGGGGATCGGTTGGGGGTGTTGTTGCCTGAGCATGCGGTGTATGTGATGTTCACGTCGGGGTCGACGGGTCGTCCGAAGGGGGTGGTGGTGTCGCATGCGGGGGTGGTGAATCGGTTGTTGTGGATGCAGGGGGAGTTTCCGTTGGGTGTGGGGGATGTGGTGTTGCAGAAGACGCCGGTGTCGTTCGATGTGTCGGTGTGGGAGTTGTTTTGGCCGTTGATGGTGGGTGCGCGGTTGGTGGTGGCGGATCCGGGTGGGCATCGTGATCCGGTGTATTTGGTGGGTGTGATCGAGCGGTGGGGGGTGTCGGTGGTGCATTTTGTGCCGTCGATGTTGGAGGTGTTCGTGGGGGAGTTGAGCGTGGGGGAGTTGGGGGTGGGGTGTTCGGGTTTGCGTCGGGTGTTTGTGTCGGGTGAGGGGTTGTCGTCGGTGTTGGCGGGGCGGTTTGCGGGGGTGTGTGGTGCGGAGTTGGTGAATTTGTACGGGCCGACGGAGGCGTCGGTGGATGTGACGTTTCATCGGGTGGAGGGTGTTGTGGGGGTGGGTGTTCCGATTGGTCGGCCGGTGTGGAATACGCGGGTGTTGGTGTTGGATTCGCGGTTGCGGCCGGTTCCGGTGGGTGTGGTGGGGGAGTTGTATGTGGGTGGGGTGCAGGTGGCTCGGGGGTATGAGGGTCGTGTGGATTTGACGGTGGGTCGGTTTGTGGCGGATCCGGTGTCGGGGGTGGTGGGTGCTCGGGTGTATCGGACGGGTGATGTGGTGCGGTGGGGGTGTGGTGGGGTGTTGGAGTTTGTGGGGCGCACGGATTTTCAGGTGAAGGTGCGGGGGCAGCGGGTGGAGTTGGGTGAGGTGGAGGCGGTGTTGGCTGCTCAGGTGGGGGTGGCTGGTGCGGTGGTGGTGTTGCGGTCGGGTGTGGGTGGGGATTTTTTGGTGGGGTTTGTGGTGGGTGAGGTGGGGGTGGTGGTCGATGAGGTGGTGGTGTTGGAGGGGGTGCGGAGGTCTCTTCCGGGGTTCATGGTGCCGTCGGTGGTGGTGGTGTTGGGGGAGTTTCCGGTGACGGTGCATGGGAAGTTGGACCGTAAAGCCCTCCCGGACGTCAACTTCGAACCTCAACCGCTGCAGTATGTTGCGCCACGAACGCCGGTCGAGGAGACGGTTGCCGCAATCTTCGATGATCTGCTGGGAACGTCGACGGTGGGCGTGAACGACGACTTTTTTGCCCTGGGTGGGAACTCTCTCAGTGCGGCCAGGCTGGTTGCGCGAGTGAATTCTGTTCTCGGCGAACGGATCAACATTCGCGACGTCTTCGATGCTTCTACCGTTGCAGCGCTGGCCGAGTTGGCGCAGTGTCGCGGAGGAGAGGGGGCCAAGCCGGCGTTGAGGCCGCGGGGTACGACGACGGATATCCCACTTTCGCCGGCGCAGGAGCGAATGTGGTTTGCGAATCAGTTCGACCCCGAGTCCGCCGCCTACAACGTCGCGTGCGCGTTGAGGCTCGACGGCACAGTGAATCTGAGTGCACTTCACGCGGCATTTGTCGACGTCGTCGAGCGGCACGAGTCCTTGCGCACTGTTTTTCCTCTCACTGACGACGGCCCGCGTCAAGTGATCATGTCTACCTCACAGGTGGTATCGGATCTTGCACCGATACTTGTGCAGGGAGAGGAAGAGCTGCGCGAGCGTTGCCGGCAGATCGTTTCGGATGGTTTCGACGTCATGCAGCAGGTCGCGATGCGCGCCACCTTGTTGCGGCGAGACGACCAGGTCCACTCGCATGTCCTGGTGATCGTGATTCACCACATCGCCGCCGACGGATTCTCCACGGTACCGCTGGCCCGAGATCTCATGAGCGCATACACCTCCCGTGTGAACGGTGAGGCACCGCAGTGGGCGCCGCTCGGGATCCAGTATGCCGACTACGCGTTGTGGCAACGTGGTTGGTTGGGCTCGGAATCGGACTCTCGGTCTCTGATCTCGAAACAGCTCGGCTATTGGGCCGAGAATCTTGCGGGCGCACCGGAGGTTCTCGACATTCCGACCGATCGACCGCGTGTTGATGTGCGTTCGCTTCGACGCGGACGGATCAGGTTCGTGTTCGGTCCGAAGGTGCATGCCGGTGTGGTTGCCCTGTCGCGCAAACACAACGCCACGGTCTTCATGGTTGTGCACGCAGCCTTGGCAGTGCTGCTGGCGAGGCTCAGTGATGAGGACGACGTAGCCGTCGGAACTCCCATCGCCGGGCGTGGGGAGCGCGAACTCGACGACCTGGTGGGCATGTTCGTCAACACGTTGGTGTTGCGCACTGCAGTGGACCGCGGCGCAACTTTCGGAGACTTCCTCGACCAGGTCCGAAACGTAGATCTGAGCGCCTTCATTCACGCGGACGTGCCGTTCGAAAGAGTCGTCGAGATCGTGAATCCTTCACGTTCGACGGCGTACTCGCCCCTGTTTCAAGTCATGTTGGAGTTCCAAGACATCGAACGGCCTGCACTCGAACTCCCCGACCTGCAGGTGACCGACGTGGGCGTCGAGATCGACACCATCAACTTCGATCTTCAGTTGACGGTGACGCGGAACGCCGGCGCAGCCGGCGAATACGACGGTCTTCGCGCCGAATTCGGATATGCCACAGATATTTTCGACGAGGAAACGGTAGCGGGCTTCGCCGACCGCCTGCAACGGATTCTCGAGCGCGTTATCACGGATCCGCAATCACGGATCGGAGATATCGAGATCCTCGACGCCTATGAGTCAGCCGAACTGGTACCCGTGCGAGGTGAGATTTCCGCCGCTGTTCAGACCCTTCCGGATTTGCTGACTGCAGCAACAGATATGGCGACTGCCCAGGATCCCGGCGCCGTTGCGCTGGTGTTCGAGGAACGTGAAGTGACCTATCTCGAACTCGACGCGCAGTCGAACCGATTGGCCCGCATGCTGATCGAATCCGGAGTGGGTCCCGAATCGGTGGTGGCGTTGTGTCTCCCACGCTCCATCGAGTCCGTTCTGGCGGTGTGGTCCATTGCCAAGACAGGTGCGGCATTCCTTCCCGTGGACCCGGGACATCCTGCTGCTCGTATCGAGCACATGCTGGGCGACTCCGGTGCAGGGTGGGGGATAACGTCTCGAGCTCACAACGCGGCATTGTCCGGCCTCGTGCCGTGGCTGGTCCTCGACGATGCCGGTTTCGAGGAACGGCTGCGGGCGTACTCGCCATCGAAAGTCACCGACGCGGATCGGAAGGCACCGATTCGCATCGACAATCCGGTCTATCTGATCTACACGTCGGGGTCGACAGGAACACCCAAGGGCGTGACGGTCACACATCGCGGGTTGAGCGACTTCGCGCTCCAGGAGCGTGAGACCTTCGCCGCCACGACCCGATCCAGAACTCTGCACTTCGCTTCGCCGAGTTTCGACGCGTCGGTTCTCGAGCTCGTGATGGCCGTTGGTGCTGGAGCCACGATGGTGATCGTGCGACCGACCGTCTACGGCGGGTCGGAACTGGCGGCGTTACTGGAGCGCGAGCGCGTCACCCATTGTTTTGTGACTCCGGCGGCCTTAACGTCCGTCGACCCAGACGGTCTCACCACTGTCGGTTGTGTCGTGACAGGTGGGGAAGCGTGTCCGCCGGAATTGGTGGCCCGCTGGGCGCCGGGCAGAAAGATGTTCAACGCCTACGGTCCTACCGAGGCAACTGTCGTGTCGAGCATCAGTGCGGCACTGGCTCCGAACGACCCGGTCACTATCGGCACACCTACTCGCGGATTCAGCGAGGTAGTGCTGGACTCGCGTCTGCGAGCGGTACCGGTAGGTGTCGCGGGGGAGTTGTATCTTGCCGGGCCGGCTCTCGCTCGCGGCTATCACCGGCGATACCCGTTGACCGCCACGCAGTTTGTCGCAGATCCCTTCGGTGCGCCGGGAACGCGGATCTATCGCACGGGCGATCGCGTGCGGTGGACGCCCGACCGACGGCTGGAGTATCTCGGGCGCACCGATGCCCAAGTCAAAGTCCGTGGGTTCCGCATCGAACTCGGGGAAGTCGAGGTGGCACTGCAGACGCACCCGCGCGTGGCCCAGGCGGTGACGGCCGTCTGGAACGGCGACGGCAGGGATCGGTTGATCGGCTACGTGGTTCCCGATCGCGGAGCGAGTGTCGATCCGCGAGACGTCCTCGCCCATGCAGGCAAGCGCCTGCCGTCGTACATGGTGCCGGCGGCGGTGGTGGTGCTCGACGCACTTCCGCTGACGGTTCACGGAAAACTCGACCGCGCAGCGCTTCCCACACCCGATTTCTCGTCCGCCGCCACACCCGACCGGCCACCGCGAACGGAAACCGAGAATCTTCTTGCCGCTCTGTTCGCGCAGGTTCTCGGTCTCGACGCGGTAGGAGTGCATGATTCGTTCTTCGAGCTCGGTGGCGACAGCATCATGTCCATCCAATTGGTGGCCCGCGCTCGCGATGCGGGTGTGATCATCTCACCCCGAGATGTTTTCGACCACAAATCCGTCGCCGCGCTTGCCGAGTCGGCGCACCTTGAGCAGGACAGGCCTGATGTACTCGCGGAGCTACCGGGATCCGCTGTCGGAACTGTTCCACTGAGCCCGGTGGCGCAGTGGATGCTCGACCGCAGCAGTGGCGGGCTGCGTGGCGGCGGAGTGAAACGGTTCTCCCAGGCGCTCTTGCTGACAGCTCCCGCTGATCTCACCCAGGACCTCCTTGTCCGTGGTCTCCAGGTGTTGCTGGACCGCCACGGAATGCTTCGAGCTCGCTTGGTTGAGAGTGACCGGGTCATGGAAGTCTTACCACCCGGCTCGATCTCGGCCGAAGGACTGATCCACCGCGTAGCTGTCGATTCGGTGGACGACGAAGGTTTCAGGGCCTTGGCGTCGGGAGAACTCGAGGCCGTGGCCGACAGCTTGGATCCCGCCACGGCTGACATGGTGCGCGTGATCTGGTTCGACCTGGCCGACAAACCTGACGTGTCGACCGGGCGGGGCCGACTACTTGTGGTGATTCATCACCTGGTTGTCGACGGCGTCTCGTGGCGCATTCTGGTCACCGACCTGGCGTCGGTGACAGCACAACTCCAGGCCGGTGTCACGCCCGAACTGCCACAGATTGGAACGTCGTTCCGGCGATGGGCGCATGGGCTTGTCGAGCACGTGGGCGACCGGAGCGTCGAACTGGACATATGGAAAACGATCCTGGACGGCGATGACCCGTTGATCGGTTCGCGCCCACTCGATCCCACGATCGACGTCGACGACACGGTCGACACCGTTACAGTGGACATCTCGCCTTCGGCGACCAGGAACCTTCTCACCACGGTTCCTGCGGCATTCCACGCCGGCGTGAACGACGGACTCGTCACCGCTGTTGCGTTGGCCTCGATCGAGTGGCGACGACGCCGCGGTATGGATATCGCTGCCGCCCTGATCACGCTCGAAGGACACGGGCGCGAGGAAGGAGCGGTTCATGGTGCAGACCTCGCTCGCACCGTTGGTTGGTTCACCACGCTCTACCCGGTGCGCGTGGAACTTGGCGCAATCGACGTCGACGACGCACTGGCAGGTGGCGCCGACGCCGGGCGGGCTCTCAAAGCTGTCAAAGAGTACGTGCGTGCGATCCCCGATCATGGAATCGGATTCGGGATGTTGCGGTACCTGTCGGGCGAGAGCGACCCACTCGGCCGATTCCGTTCTCCTCAGATCAGTTTCAACTATCTGGGCCGGATCAGCTCCTCTGACGGAACACAGGACTGGCTGCCGGTGGAGGGCAATCGAAGGCTCGGCGGAACCCAGAACCCGTCCATGCCTGTGGCGTCCGTGATCGACATCAACGCCGCGGTTGAGGACCACGTCGACGGGCCGTGCCTGACAGCATCTTTCACCTTTCCCCGCGGAGTGCTCGACAGGTCTGACATCGCGGAGTTCGCGGAACTGTGGCGTCGTGCGCTCGACGGACTCACCGCGCACGCGTCGCGACCTGATGCGGGCGGTCTGACGCCGTCGGACATTCCCCTCGTCTCGGTCGACCAACAACAGATCGAACGCTGGGAGAACGACTTCCCCGGATTGCACGATGTCTGGTCGGTGTCGCCCCTTCAGGCCGGGCTGATGTTCCATGCCTCACTGGCGGCCACGTCGACGGACGTCTACACAGCGCAGTTGTGCGTCGAGCTCGAAGGATCGGTTGATTCCGAGCGTTTGCGCGGCGCTGCTGCCGGACTATTGGCAAACCACCCGAATCTGTGTGCAGCGTTCGTCTACGACGTACACGGCCTACCGGTGCAGTTGATTGTCGACGATGCCGTGATTCCCTGGACCGAGGTCGACCTGAGTGATCGCGGATCGGCAACCGACGCAGATCTGGAGCGCCGCCTCGCCGAGGATCGCAGTGCACCCTTCGACCTCGCTTCGCCGCCACTGCTTCGGCTGACGTTGCTGCGAACCTCGCCGACGAGGTGTGTGTTGGTGGTGACGAACCATCACATCGTTCTCGACGGTTGGTCGATGCCGTTGCTGGTTCGCGAACTGTTGATGCGATACGCGGACGACAGTCTCTCGGTCGAGAGGGCCCCGGCCGATCTTCCCGAGACTCCGTCGTACCGCACCTATCTGGAATGGTTGATGCACCGCGATATGGAGACCTCGCTCGCGGCGTGGGAGGACGCCTTGGAAGGCGTCGACGAGCCGACGTTGTTGGCGCCTTCGACGCCGATCGCGGAGCAGCTGGTGCCCGAAGAGGTTGCCGTCGATCTACCCGATTCGGTGCGCGACGGACTCGGTGCGCTGGTCCAACGGAGCGGGATCACGATGAACACGGTGATCCAGGCGGCGTGGGGTGTCCTACTGTCTCGGATGCTTTCCCGTGACGACGTAGTCTTCGGCGTCACGGTTTCGGGCCGCTCACCCGAGTTGCCTGGTGTGGAAAACATGATGGGGCTGCTGATCAACACGTTGCCTGTCCGAGTGCAACTGGATCCGGACGAGACGTGTACGCAGCTGCTCGCTCGACTGCAAAGCGAGCAGACAGCTCTGCTCGATCATCACTATGTCGGACTCGGCGCGATTCAATCTGTCGTAGGGACAGGCAATTTGTTCGACACACTGTCGGTCTTCGAGTCGTATCCGATCGATACCTCGGGGATGGGCGGGAACACCGACATTGCCGGTATGCGCGTCACCGCTGTGAATGCCCGCGACGCCACGCATTACCCGCTCACCGTGCTGTCGGTCGCGGAACCGACGCTGCAGGTCAGCCTGCGGTACCAGCCGGCGGCATTTGACCGCGCCGCGGTCGACACCATTGCACAGCGAATGTCGCGGATTCTTGCCGCCTTCGCAGCGAACGCGGATACACCGGTCGGTGAGGTCGACGTGTTTGTCGCCGGTGAGCGTGGGTTGGTGGTGGGTGGTTGGGATGGTGTGGGGGTTGTGGTGGGGGGTTTGACGTTGGTGGATGTGTTGGATGGGCGGTTTGCTGGTGTGGGTGGTGGGGGGTTGGTGTGTGGTGGGGTGGTGTTGTCGTGGGGTGAGTTCGATGTTCGGGTGAATCGTTTTGCGCGGTTGTTGATTTCGTTGGGGGTGGGTCCGGAGTCGCGGGTGTGTGTGGCGTTGTCGCGGTCGGTGGAGTTGTTGGTGGCGGTGTTTGCGGTGGTGCGGGCTGGTGGGGTGTTTGTTCCGGTGGATGTGGGTGCGCCGGTGGAGCGGGTGGGGTTTGTGGTGGGTGTGGTGGATCCGGTGGTGGTGTTGTCGCGGGTTGGTGATGGTGGGTGTTTGCCGGTGGGGGTGGGGTTTGTTGATGTGGGTTGTGTTGATGTTTCGGGGTTTTCGGGTGGTCCGGTGGGGGTGGGGGATCGGTTGGGGGTGTTGTTGCCTGAGCATGCGGTGTATGTGATGTTCACGTCGGGGTCGACGGGTCGTCCGAAGGGGGTGGTGGTGTCGCATGCGGGGGTGGTGAATCGGTTGTTGTGGATGCAGGGGGAGTTTCCGTTGGGTGTGGGGGATGTGGTGTTGCAGAAGACGCCGGTGTCGTTCGATGTGTCGGTGTGGGAGTTGTTTTGGCCGTTGATGGTGGGTGCGCGGTTGGTGGTGGCGGATCCGGGTGGGCATCGTGATCCGGTGTATTTGGTGGGTGTGATCGAGCGGTGGGGGGTGTCGGTGGTGCATTTTGTGCCGTCGATGTTGGAGGTGTTCGTGGGGGAGTTGAGCGTGGGGGAGTTGGGGGTGGGGTGTTCGGGTTTGCGTCGGGTGTTTGTGTCGGGTGAGGGGTTGTCGTCGGTGTTGGCGGGGCGGTTTGCGGGGGTGTGTGGTGCGGAGTTGGTGAATTTGTACGGGCCGACGGAGGCGTCGGTGGATGTGACGTTTCATCGGGTGGAGGGTGTTGTGGGGGTGGGTGTTCCGATTGGTCGGCCGGTGTGGAATACGCGGGTGTTGGTGTTGGATTCGCGGTTGCGGCCGGTTCCGGTGGGTGTGGTGGGGGAGTTGTATGTGGGTGGGGTGCAGGTGGCTCGGGGGTATGAGGGTCGTGTGGATTTGACGGTGGGTCGGTTTGTGGCGGATCCGGTGTCGGGGGTGGTGGGTGCTCGGGTGTATCGGACGGGTGATGTGGTGCGGTGGGGGTGTGGTGGGGTGTTGGAGTTTGTGGGGCGCACGGATTTTCAGGTGAAGGTGCGGGGGCAGCGGGTGGAGTTGGGTGAGGTGGAGGCGGTGTTGGCTGCTCAGGTGGGGGTGGCTGGTGCGGTGGTGGTGTTGCGGTCGGGTGTGGGTGGGGATTTTTTGGTGGGGTTTGTGGTGGGTGAGGTGGGGGTGGTGGTCGATGAGGTGGTGGTGTTGGAGGGGGTGCGGAGGTCTCTTCCGGGGTTCATGGTGCCGTCGGTGGTGGTGGTGTTGGGGGAGTTTCCGGTGACGGTGCATGGGAAGTTGGACCGTAAAGCCCTCCCGGACACCGATTTTGCGAGCGCTGCATATCGGATTCCTGCCACTCCTGCCGAAATCGGAATCGCCCGTGCTGTTGCCGACGTTCTCGGTCTCGACCAGGTGGGTGCCGACGACAGTTTCTTCGAACTCGGCGGGGATTCCCTCAGCGCCACTCGAGTCATCGCCCGCATCAACGCCGCATTGCACACCAATATGGGGGTCAATGCACTGTTCGACGCCCCCGTGGTCGCGGACCTGGCGGCCTCGATAGATCCAATCGACTCCGCGCCGGGCGAGCCTGGACCCGAGGAAGCTACTCGTGTGCCCCTCACGAGTAGGGCACGGCCAGAACGTATTCCGCTGTCGTTCGCGCAATCGCGGATGTGGTTCGTCAACCAGTTCGACACGTCGTCTCCGCTCTACAACATCCCCGTCGCACTACAACTGGACGGGTTCCTGGATTCGGGTGCGCTCCAAGCCGCGCTGGGTGATGTGGTGGAACGGCACGAATCTCTTCGAACGATCTTTCCTGCGTCCGCAGACGGGCCCTACCAGGTGATCGCCGAACCCGCGGTCGCTGCTCCTCGAATCCACCCCGTGCCGATTCCCGGCGAGTGGCTTTTCACGGACTTGCACGCGTTCTTCGACATCGGATTCGATGTGTCCGAAGGGTTCCCGCTGCACGTGAGGTTACTCCGAACCGGACCGGAGCAGCATGTACTCGCGATCGTTGTTCACCACATCGCCGCAGACGGCTTCTCGATGGCACCACTGGCACGCGACCTGATGAGTGCATATACCGCGCGCACGCAAGGTCGGAG
The DNA here is from genome assembly GCF_040546695.1 of Rhodococcus sp. OAS809. Taxonomy (NCBI): domain Bacteria; kingdom Bacillati; phylum Actinomycetota; class Actinomycetes; order Mycobacteriales; family Nocardiaceae; genus Rhodococcus; species Rhodococcus sp. OAS809. Next base: position 558,994 of record NZ_JBEPOI010000002.1, read on the forward strand.
CCCGGACTGGGCGCCGCTGCCGGTTCAGTACGCCGACTACACCCTCTGGCAGCGTGAGATCGTCGACGCAGACGTTGGTCCGGAAACTTCGCCCTCGGCCGAATTCGATTATTGGACAGCGAAGCTGTCGGGTATTCCGGACGTCTTGCCGCTCCCTCTCGATAGACCACGAACCTCGAAACGGTCTGCCGAGGGCGCGGTGGTTTCGATGGACTTCTCGCCCGAGATCCATCGAGCTTTGAACGAACTCGCACACCAGAACGGTTCGTCTCTGTTCATGGTGATGCATGCGGCTCTGGCGGTATTGCTGGCACGGCTCACTACAGCGGACGACGTAGTGATCGGGACTCCGGTCGCAGGTCGCGGTGCATCGGTGTTCGACGATGTGGTCGGGATGTTCGTCAACACGCTCGTCCTTCGCGCACCTGTCTCATCCGGAGCAACCTTTGCCGAGGTGTTGGCCGCGGTGCGGTCAACGGATCTCGGTGCTCTGGACCATGCAGACATCCCCTTCGAGAGGTTGGTGGATTACCTCTCGCCCGACCGTTCCACCGAGCATTCACCTCTGTTTCAGGTACTCCTCGAATTCCAGACCGATACGGGACTGCGCTTCGACTTGCCGGAACTGACGGTTCGCTCGCTCGACGTCGATCTCGCGGTTGCGAAATTCGATCTGCAACTGAGTGTGATGGAGCACGTCGACGAGCACGGTGAGCCCGCTGGTATCAGCGCCGGTTTCCGTTATGCAACAGATATTTTCGATCGAATGTCGGTGGCGCGCATCGCGGCGCGCTTCGAAAGAGTGATCGGCGCCGTGACCGAGAACCAGTCGGTGGTCGTCGGTGATATCGACATGATTCTGGCCGGCGATTTCAGCGGGTTGCTGGTTGCGCCCACGCCCTCCGGCGCCGGAACAGACGAGGATTCGTTGTCGGATCTCTTCGATCGCACGGCGCTGACGTCCGGTGATGCCGTGGCGGTGCGCTGCGGCGGATTGTCGGTTACGTACCGCGAACTCGACGAGCGAGCAAACCGCCTTGCTCGACTGTTGGTGGCGCAGGGGGTGGGGCCGGAAACCTTGGTGGCAGTCGCGATGGCCCGCTCGATCGACCTGATGGTGGCATTGCTGGCGGTGGTGAAGGCGGGTGGCGGATACGTACCGGTGGACTCGACTTCTCCGGTAAACCGGGTGGACTTCGTGCTGCGTGACGCCCGGCCGAAGTGTGTGTTGACCACCCGGGCCGACGGCGACTACATACGAGACAGTGACGCAATCGCAGACAGCGAGATTCCAGTGATTGCGGTAGACGACCCGGTGATTCTCGATGCGCTGCAAGGGTTTTCTCCGCTTGCGGTGACCGACCGAGATCGGCTGCTACCGCTCCGACCCGAATCGGTGGCCTACGTGATCTACACCTCGGGGTCCACCGGGCGCCCGAAGGGGGTGCAGGTTTCTCACCGCAGCGTAGTGACGTTGCTGGCAAACACCAGAGCGCTCTTCGGCTTCGGCAGCGGCGATGTGTGGACGATGTTCCATTCGGAGGCATTCGACTTCTCGGTCTGGGAAATGTGGGGCGCACTCGCACACGGTGGCCGACTGGTACTGGTCGACTACTTCACGGCCCGTTCACCAGAGGCATTCCTCGAATTGCTACGGCACGAACGTGTCACGGTGCTCAATCAAACTCCCACTGCCTTCTATCAATTGGCGGAAGCCGACCGGCTTGCCGGGGGTGTGGCCCTGTCATTGCGCTACGTGATCTTCGGCGGAGAAGCGCTCGACTTCGGACAGTTGACGCGCTGGTACGCCCGTCGCGGGACTTCGTCACCAGATCTGGTCAACATGTACGGCATCACGGAGACCACTGTGCACGTCAGCCATTTACCGCTCGATCGTGTGCTGGTGCGTCAACGATCGGCCTCGGTGATTGGTCGGGCGTTACCCGGATTGCGTGTGTATGTGTTGGATCAGCGGTTGCACCCGGTGCCGCCCGGTGTGGTGGGTGAACTGTATGTCTCCGGTGATCAGGTTTCACGCGGATACCTCGGCCGGTTCGGTCTGACGTCCGCGCGGTTCATTCCCGACCTCGCGGTCAGTGGTGCGCGTATGTATCGATCCGGTGACCTGGGGCGCTGGAACGACAGCGGGCAGCTGGAGTACCTCGGACGAAACGATCTGCAGGTGCAGGTGAAGGGGTACCGAATCGAACTCGGCGAGGTGGAGGCTGCACTGCTCTCCGGAGTGGGCGTGTCTCAGTCGGCGGTGGTAGCCCGCAGAGACCGGTTGGTGGGCTACGTGGTGCCGGAGTCCGGTGCCACTATCTCTCCGGCGGCGTTGCTCGAGTATGTCTCACAGAGGTTGGCGCCCCACATGGTCCCCGCTGTCGTGACGGTTCTCGAGGGTTTGCCGCTGACGGTGAACGGAAAGCTCGACCGGAATGCATTGCCTGAACCTGACTTCGGGCGACAGGCAACCGTAAGTCGTGGCCCCGCGTCCGCAACGGAAAACATCCTTGCGAGTCTGTTCGCCGAAGTTCTGGGACTCGAGGAGGTGGGGGTCGACGATTCGTTCTTCACTCTAGGCGGTGACTCGATCATGTCCATCCAGTTGGTGACGCGCGCCAGGTCTGCCGGAGTTCTGATCACACCGCGCGAGGTGTTCGAACGCAAAACTGTTGCGGCGCTGTCCGAGACGGCCGGAACGGCTGGCAACCGTGTCGTCGTCGACGAATTGCCTGGCGGCGGCGTCGGTGAGATCGAATTGACGCCGATCGTCGAATGGATGCTTGACCGTGGTGGAGATTTTCGCCGGTACTCCCAATCTGTTCTGCTCTCGGTTCCTGCCACGCTCGACGAGGTCACGCTGACACTGGCCATGCAGGCTGTGCTGGACCACCACGACATCCTCCGCGCAGGCATCCGGGCGACGCATCATCCTGAATCCGCTCGGCGGATGGACGTTGCGCCTGTAGGTACGGTGCGGGCGGAGACCGTCGTACGCCACGGGAGCCTCGGGGGTTCTGCCGCGGAGACGGTCTCGACAGAACTCGACGCAGCTCTGGGGCGGCTCGACCCGGAGGCAGGTGTGATGGTGCAGGCAGTCCTGCTCGACACCGACGGACAGATTCAAAAGGACCGGCAGAGCCGGAAACAGTTGCTAATCGTGGCGCACCACCTCGTGACGGACGGCGTTTCCTGGCGAATCCTGATCCCCGATCTTGCACTTGCCTGTGCGCAGGTGCAGTCAGGCGTCGACCCGTCACTTGCTCCGGTCGGAACCTCGATGCGTCGATGGGCACATGGCCTCGTCGACGCCGCGCGCGAGCCGGATCGGGTCGCTGAAATCGACTATTGGCGAGAGGTGCTCGAGGGCCCGGATCCGACTCTGGGTGTGCGCGCCCTGACGAAGAGGGACACCGCCTCGGCCACCATTGACATCGAAGTACGAGTTCCCACGGGATTGACCGAGGCCGTGTCGACGACAGTTCCGCAGGCGATTCACGGGAGCGTCGAGGACGGATTGTTGACGGCTTTGGCACTTGCGATGGTCCGCTGGCGCATGGACCGCGGCATCGACAATCCGGAGACATTGATCAGTCTAGAGGGGCACGGACGCGAGGAACAGGTGGTTCCCGGGGCAGATCTTGCTCGCACGGTGGGATGGTTCACGACGATCTTCCCGGTGCGGATCGATCTGAGCGGAGTGGATCCGGGTGACGCCTTCGCCGGCGGCCCGGCTGCCGGCGTCGCTGCCAAGACTGTCAAGGAACAACTCCGGGCGGTGCCGGACCGCGGCATCGGCTTCGGGTTGCTGCGCTATCTGAACCGCGAAACGGCACACACTCTTTCGCAACTTCCGGTGCCTCAGATCAGCTTCAACTACCTCGGACGCGTCGGTGGATCCGACGCCGACGCTTCAGCGGGATGGGTACCGATCCGTGACGAGGACCTGCGGACGGTTGCGGCCGTCGATCTCCCACTCGCCAGCGTCCTCGAGGTCAACGTGATGACGGTCGACAGCGATACCGAGGACGGTCCGCAGCTCGTTGCCGGCTGGACGTTCCCACCGGACATTCTGGGTGCGGACGACGTTCGGCAACTGGGGCAGTGGTGGCTCGACGCACTGGCCGGACTCGCAGAGTTCGCGGCGGGCGGCGGCGGATTCACACCCTCGGACTTCGATCTGGTCGATCTTCGACAGGAGGCGATCGACGACCTCGAAAGTCGGTGTCCCGACCTGAGCGATGTCTGGCCACTCTCTCCACTGCAAGCGGGGTTGTTGTTCCACGCCGAATTGGCCGAACGATCGGTCGACGCATACCTCGTACAAGTGGCTCTCGATCTAGCCGGCGCAGTCGATTCGGAGCGCCTGCGCCGCGCCGCCGACGCGCTGCTCGGCCGGCATGAGAACCTGCGTACCGCCTTCCTTCACAGCGCCGACGGCCGTGCCGTCCAGGTGGTCCGAAGCAACGTGGCAGCGCCGTGGCAGGAAATCGACCTCACGGGTGCACCAGATCAGGAAATTGATCGAGCGCTGGCCGAGGACCGAGCGCGCCCGTTCGACATGGCACGGGCGCCGTTGATCCGATTCACCCTGATCGCTCTCGCCCCCGAAAAGTTCACGCTCGTGCTCACCAATCATCACATCCTTCTGGACGGCTGGTCCATGCCCCTGCTGATCCGGGAATTGGCGACGCTCTATGCCGCCGACGGTCAAGTGGCGGCCTTGCCTCACGCGCGCGCGTATCGCGACTATCTGACCTGGATGAGCCGCCGCGATCAGCAAGCTTCCCGAGCTGTGTGGGCGAGGACGCTGAGCGGAGTCGAAGGACCGACGCTGTTGGCTCCAGCGGTTCGATCGCGTCGACTCTCCACCATGGCGGCCGAGTGGGTGTTCGATCTGGACGAGGAATTCACAACCTCACTTCGCGGAATGGCGCGTGAACTCGGGCTGACGATCAACACGATTGTTCAGGCATCGTGGGGGATCGTCCTTGCTGCACTGACCGGGAGAGACGATGTGGTGTTCGGAGCGACGGTGTCGGGTCGACCTCCCGAGCTGACCGGGATCGAAACCATGGTCGGGCTGTTCATCAACACAATTCCGGTCCGAATCACGCTGCGCCCGAGTGAAAGTATCGGCACACTCCTCGCGCGGATCCAGGCCGAGCAAGCAGAGCTGTCGGATCACCACTGTCTCGGGCTTTCCGAGATCCACGTAGGCGCGGGGCCGGAGATCGGATTCGACACGTTGACTGTCTTCGAATCGTATCCCGTTGACCGTCAGGGGCTTTCGTCCGATGCCGATATTGCGGGGGTCCGGATCACCGATGTCGAAGCCAAGGACGCTGCCCACTACCCGCTCAGCCTCGTAGCATCGGTCGACACCAGGCTCCGCCTGAAATTCGAGTACATACCCGAGGTTTTCGGTGCCGTCGACATCGAAGAGATCGCCGGACGACTGCGGCGCGTACTCGAAGCGTGTACCCAGCCGAATCGTCCCTTGGCTGTGGTGTCGGTGCTCGCAGCCTCCGAACATACTGAATTGGTGCCAGTCCGTGGCACGGCCGGCGGGTCGTCGCGCGTCTTCCCGGAGATCTTCGACGAGGCAGCCCAGCGTGATCCGAACGCACCGGCCGTGGAATCGGCGGACGGCAGCATGACCTACGGTGAGCTGGACATCCTTTCCAATCGCATTGCTCGCATGCTCGTCTCGCACGGCCTGGGAACCGAGGACTATGTAGCGGTCGGTGTCCCACGTTCTCTCGCGTCCGTGGTGTCGATACTTGCCGTCGCCAAGACAGGCGCTGCGTTCGTGCCGATCGATCCCGACTATCCGGACGAGCGGATCAATCACATGCTGATCGATTCGAAGGTCAGCTTCGGATTGACCACCACCGCGGGCCGAGATCGATTGCCCGATATCGCGGAGTGGCTGATTATCGACGATCCGCATTTCACGAAGAAGTGCGAGGGATTCTCGGGGAGCCCGTTGACCGACAACGACCGACTCCGTCCGATCGGGTTGGATTCAGCTGCCTACGTGGTCTACACCTCGGGGTCGACCGGCGTGCCCAAGGGCGTCGTGGTCACGCAGCGAGGGCTCGACAACTTCGCCCGAGACCAGCTCGAACGCTACGGCGCATCTCCACAATCACGCACGCTGCACTTCTCCACTCCGAGTTTCGACGGGTCGCTCTTCGAATATCTGCAGGCTTTCGGAGCCGGGGCGACGATGGTTATCGCTCCACCCGGGATCTACGGGGGCGAGGACCTGGCGCAACTTCTGGCAGAGCACGCCGTCACGCACGCGTTCGTCACCACAGCGGCATTGGCATCGGTGGACCCGGCTGGGCTGGAACAACTTTCGGAAGTCGTATTCGGGGGCGAGGCGTGCCCGCCCGACCTCGTCGCTCGCTGGGCACCTGGCCGCCGCTTGTACAACGCGTACGGACCGACCGAAGCAACGATCATGTCCAACGTCAGCCCGCCGATGACCGCCGGAGAACCAATCACCATCGGTGGACCCGTCAGGGGCGTCAGCGAACTGGTGCTCGACACTCGACTTCAAGCGGTTCCCGTCGGGGTCCCCGGCGAGCTGTACCTGGCCGGACCAGGCGTGGCACGGGGATATCACCGAAGGGCGGGGTTGACGGCAGAACGCTTTGTTGCCAACCCGGCTGACCCAGGAACGCGGATGTACCGCACCGGCGACATCGTGCGATGGACGGCGAACATGTGTGTCGAGTACGTCGGGCGAAGCGACTTCCAGGTCAAGGTTCGAGGCTTCCGTGTCGAACTCGGTGAGATCGACAGTGTGCTGATGTCGGAGCCCAACGTCGGTTTTGCCGTTACGGTTGCCGATTCCGGCCCCACCGGAGACACCCGACTCGTGTCGTACGTCGTGCCCACGGCGGGTCGACTGGACACCAGGATCCTGATTCGCGCCGTGGCCCGGCGCTTGCCTTCGCACATGGTGCCTGCCGTTCTCACGGTGCTGGAGAACATTCCGTTGACCGCTGTCGGAAAAGTCGACCGTTCGGCGTTGCCAAGACCCGAAATCGAGACGACCACAGGGGATTTCCGTCCCCCGGTCGGCCCGGTCGAACAGGCAGTGTCGGACGTGTTCGGCGAGGTGCTCGGCCTCGAACGAGTCGGTACCGACATCAGTTTCTTCGAGCTCGGTGGAAATTCTCTGAGCGCCACTTCGGTCGCGGCGAGGCTACGGTCGGTGCTCGGAGCTACCGTAGGCGTGCGGGATCTGTTCGAGACGCCGACGGTGGCCGAGTTGGCTACGGTGATCGGCCAGTCGGTTGCCGAAGGGTCGGAGCGACTGGGACCGCGCCCCCGACCCGACAACATCCCCTTGTCGTTTGCTCAGCAGCGGATGTGGTTCGTCAATCAACTCGACACCAGTTCTCCTGCATACAACATTCCGCTCGTGGTGCGGTTGAGCGGTGAACTCGACAAACCGGCCTTGAGATCAGCGATGTCCGATGTCATCGCCCGCCACGAATCGCTGCGAACGATGTTCCCGGTCCACGGTGACGGACCGGTCCAGCACATCCTGCCCACCGAGAGCGCCGAGCTGCCGCAACTGACCGAGACATCGGGGACCGACGAACATCATCTCCGTGACGAGCTTGCCCGGATGGTCTCGGCCGGTTTCGACGTCGCCGCACGAATTCCCCTGCGGGCAGCGTTGTTCACCATCGATGAGCGCGAACACGTGCTTGCCGTAGTGGTGCACCACATCTCGGCTGACGGCTTCTCGATGTCTCCGTTGACCCGAGACGTGATGATTGCATACGAGGCCCACGCGTACGGCGGGGATCCCCAGTGGACGCCGCTTCCAGTCCAGTACGCCGACTTTGCGCTCTGGCAACGGGAGATTCTGGGCTCAGTCGACGACCCCGGGTCGGTGATCAGTGAGCAGTTGGCTTACTGGCGACGTGCACTGTCAGGTGCTCCCGACCTCTTGGAACTTCCGCTCGATCGAGACCGGCCGACGCAACAGAGTTTTCACGGCTCGCGGATTCACTTCTCGATCAGCAATGATCTTCACCGCCGTATTCTGAACGTGTCGCGGCAGCACGAGTCCACTGCATTCATGACTGTGCATGCAGCGCTCGCGCTCTTGCTGGCACGTTTGGGCAGCACCGACGACATCGTGATCGGCACGCCGATCGCCGGCCGGGGAGATCGTGCCCTCGATGATCTGGTCGGCATGTTCGTCGGCACGCTCGCACTGCGCACACAGGTGGATCCGGCTCGATCGTTCCGCGAGTTGGTTGAGCATTGCCGCGAAGTCGACCTCGCCGCGTTCGCTCATTCCGACGTGCCCTTCGAGCGGGTAGTGGACGCGGTCGGGCCGAAACGGTCGAGCGCTTATGCACCGATTTCCTCGGTGTCGCTGGAATTCCAGAACAACAAACGACCGATTCTGAAGCTACCGGGACTGGAAGTCCGCGGGATCGACCCTGCACTCGAGGTAGTGAAGGTAGACCTGGAATTCCTTCTGGCCGAGGAGTACGACGATCGCGGTGAACCGGGAGGGATGAGCGGAGCCGTCGACTTTGCCACTGATCTCTTCGACCCCGGTACGGTCGGCGGTTTTGCCGATATGTTCGTTCGTGTGCTCGAGGCCGTGACCCGGAATCCGCAGGTACCGATCGGTGACATCGACCTACTCGGCGATCCCGAACGTCGCGAGTTGACGCCGGCGCATGGGCTCCCCGAAGTACCTCCGAAATTGTGGCCTGAGTTGTTGGCGGACGCCGTGGCGATCGATCCTGACTCGGTGGCCCTGTCGCTCGAGAACCGGCAGCTCAGTTATCGCGACCTGGACGAGTGGTCGAATCGTGTTGCCCGGGAGTTGTGCGGTCGCGGTGTGGGCCCGGAGACCTTCGTGGCACTGGGAATGCCTCGCTCGATCGAATCGGTGGTGGCGATCTGGTCGGTGACCAAAGCCGGAGCGGCTTTTGTGCCTGTCGATCCGGCCTATCCGCGCGAGCGCGTCGAATACATGCTCGCCGATTGCCGAGCCTCGCTCGGTTTGACTGTTCAGACCAGCCGAACTCACCTACCCGACGTTGTTCCCTGGCTGGAACTCGACGACCCACACTTCGCCCGGCGGGTAGCCGCGCTGTCGCCGGAACCGATCACCGATGACGATCGAACCGGTGAACTGAACCTCGATCATCCGGCCTACCTGATCTACACCTCGGGATCTACCGGGAAACCCAAGGGAGTGAACATTACTCATCGAGGTTTGGCGAGCTTCACGGCCGAAACTCGTGAGAGGTTCGAGGTCACTCACGACTCTCATGTCTCTCAGTTGGCATCGCCGAGTTTCGACGCTTCCATCTTCGAGTTGACGATGGCATTCAGCGCCTCGGCGCAAGTCGTGATCGTTCCGCCTGCTGTGTACGGTGGCGCCGAATTGGCCGATGTTTTCCGGCGCGAGCAGGTCACTCATGCCACCATTACACCGACCGCGCTGGCGGCGTTGGGTGACAACGGTTTCGAGGCGCTCCGTGTTCTCGATCTGGTGGGCGAGGCCTGCCCGCCGGAGGTCGTCGCGCAATGGGCGCCGGGTCGGAGGCTGCACAACGGCTACGGCCCGACTGAAACCACCGTGCAGGCGAGTGTCAGCGATTCGATGAAACCCGGTGCGGGAGTGAACATCGGCTCGCCGGCAGTGGGTTTCGGCTTCCTGGTGCTGGACGAGCGTTTGCAGCCCGTCCCGGTGGGCGTGCCGGGGGAGTTGTACATCATCGGCCCAGGTATGGCACGTGGGTACCATAATCGGGCGTCGCTCACGTCGGAACGATTTGTCGCTTGCTTGTACGGATCGCCGGGGCGCCGGATGTACCGCACCGGAGATGTCGTGCGTTGGCGTGAATCCGGCGGTGACAGTGCCAAAATCGTTGGCTCCGGCGATGGAGCGCATCACACGCTCGAATACATCGGGCGCAGCGACTTCCAGGTCAAGGTCCGTGGTTTTCGGATCGAACTCGGGGAAATCGATGCAGTTCTCTCACGCCATCCGTCGGTGGACTTCGCCGCGACTGTCGGCCACACGGGACCGTCGGGTGAAACGGTCCTGGTGTCGTACGTGCGTGCGTCAGCTGCCGACGCCACCGGCACCGACGAGATACGGGCGTACGCAGCCGACCGACTACCCTCGCACATGGTTCCGTCGGCAGTGGTGCTTCTCGATCGGATTCCGATGACACCGGTGGGCAAGCTCGACCGAAAGGCCTTACCGGAACCCGAATTCGGTTCGGCTGCAGCCGAGTTCCGCGAGCCGGTCACCGACACCGAGCGCGCCGTGGTCGACTCGTTCGTCGAGGTTCTGGGTGTCGACCGGGTGAGCACTACCGACAGCTTCTTCGACCTGGGCGGGTCCTCCCTGGTGGCCACCCGAATCGTCAGCGCACTGCACTCTCGTTTCCGACGGAGAATCCCGCTTCAGTGGATGTTCCTCGACCCGACACCCGCTGGAATCGCTCGACGCCTCGACATGCCGACAGCCGACGCCGGTATGGAAGAGCTTCTCGCCGTGGTTGTTCCACTGCGGACGAAAGGGACTGGGCGACCGCTGTTCTGTGTGCACCCCGGTATCGGCCTGTCCTGGGGGTATGCCGGCTTGGTGCGGTATCTGCCCGAGGACAGACCCGTGTACGGACTTCAGCTCCCCGCTCTCAGCGACGACGGTGACTATCAGTCGATCGAACAGTTAGCCCATCGCTACGTCGAAGAGGTGGAGGCCGTTTCGCCGGACGGGCCGTACGACTTACTCGGGTGGTCCCTTGGCGGAGTCATCGCGCACGCCATGGCCGTCGAACTGCAATCGTCCGGCCGCGACGTCGCCACACTGGCGATGATGGACAGCTACCCCGACAACGGCAATGCCCCTGCGTCAGCCGAACTCGACGTCCGAGATCTACTGCGAGGACTCGGCCTCGAGATCGAGACCGACCGAGATCTGACCTTCGACGAGGCGGCGGCCGTGTTGGCCCGGAGGCTCGGGCCCGAGACGGGAGTCGACGGTCGGGACCTCGAACGGATTGCCCGAGGGTACGAGACTTCGCAGAGAATCACGCACCAGTTCGTTCCCCAGGTCTACGAAGGAGATCTGCTGATCTTCCTGGCATCCGGAGAAGACGACACGATTCCGCGCGACAGGTCGCCGCAGGAATGGAGCCCACTCGTGACGGGCCGGATCGTGGAGGTGCCCGTGCGCTGCGAACACAACGAGATGATCGAACCTCCGGCCATGGCGGTCATCGGACCGGTGCTCGCCCGGGTGCTCTCGATGTTTTCCGGATACTCCGAACGGGCATGACAACTTCAAGCCACCAAGCCGCACGCCCGCGAAGCGAGCGCCACCGAGCTGTTGCCGGGCACCGCAATCGAGCACGAGGAGCGGCAATGAGAAGAATCGGACGTACTCGGGCAATGCTTGTCGTCGCCCTCGTCGCGTGGACGGGACTGTTCGGCGAAGCAGCGTTGGCCTCGGCTGACCCGGCCCCGACATCCCCTTCAGGCGGTTCAGCTCTCGATCATGTCGAGGAGATCAACGCCCGTCAGCTGACTATGTACGTCTACTCGGCTGCGATGGACAAGGTGATTCCGCTCGAGGTGATTCGGCCGGCAGACACAAGTGCGCCCCGGCCGACCCTCTATCTACTCAATGGGGCCGGCGGAGGCGAGGACACGGCGACGTGGCAGACACGGACAGACGTCGTCGACTTCTTCGGCGACAAGAACGTCAACGTCGTCAACCCGATCGGCGGTGCCTACAGCTACTACACCGACTGGGAGAAGCCCGATCCTGTTCTCGGACTGAACAAGTGGACCACATTTCTCACCCAGGAGTTGCCACCGATCGTCGATGCCACGCTCGGGACTACGGGTACGAATGCCGTTGCCGGATTGTCGATGGCAGGTACCTCGGTTCTGAGCCTGGCCGAGGCGGCGCCATCCGTTTACCGTGCCGTCGGTGCTTTCAGCGGGTGTGCCGAGACGAGTACTCAACCCGGTCAGGACTACGTGAGATTCGTGGTCGGATTCCGCGGCGGCAACGTGGACAACATGTGGGGTCCTCCCGGCGGTCCGGGCTGGGTAGCCAACGATCCTGTGGTCAATGCCGAGAGATTGCGGGGGGTCGACCTCTACATCAGCAATGGATCGGGCCTGCCCGGCCCACACGAGAATCTGGGCGGACCGATGGTCAACGGCGACCTCGGCGTTCTGGCGAACCAGGTGATCGTGGGTGGAGTCATCGAGGCCGGGACGAACCAGTGCACCCAGCGTTTGGCCGAGCGGCTCGACTCCTTGGGCATCCCGGCCACCTATGATTTCCGGGCAACTGGCACTCACTCTTGGGGTTACTGGCAGGACGATCTTCACAACTCGTGGTCGATGATTGCCGCGTCGATCGGTGCGCGTTAGCCGGCGAACCCTGGGGTCGGTGGCTGAGTTGTTTCTCACTCCGGGACACTCTTGCCGAACCTAGCCGACCGAACTGCAGGTCAGCGGCGTTATAGTCGCCTCATGAGTTCAGAAACACTCGCTCCCCTCGACACCGACGTACTTGCGCGCAGGTTTGCGTGCCTGGGTGATCCGACGCGGCTGCGAGTGCTTCGACTTGCTGCCGGCGGTCCGATCGACGTCGAGACGATTGCACACGCCGCATCACTCGAGCCGTCGGCGTTGAGTGCTCACCTCGAGGCCTTGATCGAGGTCGGTTTTGTCGAGGCTTCGGTGCGTGAAGGCACTTCGGTTGTCAGTGTTGCCGGAACGGCATACTCCGATCTGATGGCAGCGGCCGCCGTCGTGGCTGCTCGTGGTCCGGTCGAAGACACACTGGGAGTTCTTCCCGATGACGTGGTGGTGCGCCGCATGGAATCCGGCGACTGGGATGCCGTCCGCTCGATCTACCGCGAAGGAATCGACACCGGAACCGCGACGTTCACCACCTCGGTGCCATCCGCCGAGAAGCTCGACGCGCAATGGTTACCCGATCATCGATGGGTGGCCGAGATCGACGGCCGCGTCGAAGGCTGGGCGAGCCTCAGCCCGGTGTCCTCGCGTGATTGCTACCGCGGGGTCGCCGAGAACTCCATCTACATCGGTAGCGGCGCTCGCGGGCGCGGCGTGGGCAAGCTGCTGCTTCGCCGACAGGTGCAAGCCGCCGACGCCAGTGAGATCTGGACAGTGCAGTCGTCGATTTTCCCGGAGAACCGGGCAAGCGTCGCCTTGCATCAGGCCGTCGGATTCCGAGTCGTCGGCACTCGGTCGCGTATCGCTCAACTGGGTGGGCGGTGGCGTGACACGTTGTTCCTCGAACGTCGCAGCGAGGACGCTGACATCTGAGAAGAGACGCTCAGCCCTTGGCAGCGCTGACTCCGGCGCGTCGCCCGTAGAAGCTGCCGTCACCGAGGGACGTTCCGGAGGCGTATCCACCGGCGCAGACGCCGGCGGTGCAGCGTCCAGCGGCAAACAAACCCGGGATCGGTTCGCCGGAGACGTGGATGACCTTCGAGTTGATCGACGTGCGCAGACCGCCGAGCGTGAATCCGGCGGTGAAATTGCGAAGATCGAGCGCAGCGACGGGTGAGCCGATCGGCTTGACCCACTCCTTCTTCTTTCCCAGTACCGGGTCCTCACCACGGGCGGCGTGGCGGTTGTAGACCTCGACGGTCGACTGGAGGGTGCCTTCCGGCAGACCCATGTCGGATTCGAGTTCCTCGACGGTCTCGGCCACCCACTTGGGCTGGAATCTGAAGAACGGTGTGGAACTGTCGGCGGCGCAGCCCTCTTCGTAGGAAGCTTCGTCGATGATCAGGTAGGCCTGATTCTCGTTGCGCAGCAGCGTCTCCTGGCCGATTCTTCCCGGGTACGTGTCCTCGTTGACGTAGCGCTGGCCGCGTCCGTTGACGAGAATGCCGCGGATCATCAACTGGGGGTCGCCGAAGAATGCGACCTCGGTGGCGTCCATGTGCGCGAGGTCGGCCCCGAGAGCCTGCGCCATCTGGATGGACTTTCCGTCGTGCTCTTCGATAGCCGCACCGGGGCGCCCGATCAGCCGTGGGGCGTACGACTGGATCATCGCTTCGTTGTAGGCGAAGCTTCCCGTCGCCAGAACGACACCCGTGCGTGCTCGAACTGCCACTTCCTTGCCGTACTGCTTGGCGATGATGCCGACCACTCGATCTCCGTCGACGACCAGGCGCTGGACTCGCATGTCGTATTCTGCTCGTACGCCGAGGCTTTCGGCCGTCTCGATCAGTGGCTTCATCAACATGAAACCACCGCCCTTCTCCCCGGTGCGCTTGCCGCTCATCTGTGGAACGTGCCCGCGAGGGGCCGGTGTCGCGATCGTGTTGAACGGTGCCGAGTTCTCGCCGCCGGAATACATGAGTCCGTCGTCGAAGGGTGTTTCCCAGCCGGGTTGGCCGTAGAAACTCTTCTTGAACGGCACACCGTTGTCGACGAGCCAGTTGTAGTGCTCGACGCTGCCTTCGCAGTAGTCGGTGATCTTCTCCTCGTCGGCGCCGGGACCGAGTGCGGCCATCATGAACGATTTCATGTTGGCGGGGGAGTCCTCGAACCCGAGTGCCTGCTGCAACGGGGTCCCGCCGCCCAGATAGATGAATCCGCCTGCCAGCGCCGCAGCGCCGCCCCAGCCGCTCGTGCGCTCGAGCACCAACACGTCGGCGCCCGCTCGCGCGGCCTCGATCGAAGCACTCACTCCGGCAATGCCGTAGCCGGCGACGACGACGTCAGCCTCGAAGTGCCACTGCTCGATGTTTTCGGAGGACTGCGGACGGATTGAGCTGGCCTCGGCCATGGATTCGGATCCTTCGTTCTTCTGGTTGGTTGGTGGGGGAATCGGTGGGTGTGATCGATGCCCTGATGGCAGTATCTCGACCGAAAGTCAGTCGGTGTCCGTTTTCGCGGAATCGGCCGCGGCCTTCTCCTTGGCGCGCGCGGCCTTACGTCTGTCGGCCTTCACGGCGATCAGCGCATTGTTGAGCCCGGTGGCCAGCGGCCAGCCGACGTAGTGGCACAGGAAGATTGCGGCCTCTTCGAACTGCTGCTCGGTCAACTCCTCGTTGTGGAGAGCAGCGTTGATCTGGATCTTCGCCACATCGTTCTGCCCCTGGGCGGTGATGGCACCGATCAGGAGTAGTCGTCGATCACGTACCGACAGTCCCGGTCGCGTCCAGATGTCGGCAAAGAGGTGGTCGGCGGTGACCGCGAAGAAGTCGCCGGGAACGTCGGCGGGAAGCTCCCAGCCGTACACCTCGTTCATCTTCGCGACGCCACGAGCACGGGCCTCGGAGATGCGGCTTTCGTCGGTTCCACCGGCATCGGTCATGTGAGTGGTGTCGCTCATGCGTGCTCCCGAGTAGTAGATGCCGTTGAAGGTTCGGCCGGCCTGTCTTCGCTGTCATTCCCGACGCCCAGACCGGCACCGAGTCCGGCGAGCGCAAGGTGCGCGAGCGGCAGGTCGAGATTCAGCCGATCACCGAGGTCGATGGCCAAGGCCAAGTCCTTCTCCCCGAGATTGCGAACATGCCGCAGTATCGAGAACCACGGGTCGTCCTCCGAGACCGGTGCGGTGGTGTCGCGGAGCATGATCGCGCCCGCGCCACCAGTGATCGCATCGGTGTGCCTGACGACCTTTCCGAGCGTGCAGAGATCGAGTCCTGCTGCTTCGGCGAGTCGCGCGGCCTCGGTCGTGGCGGTGAACGAGACGAAGTGAAGAAGGTTGCGTGCGAGCTTCATTCGCGTTCCAGCGCCGACGTCACCGGCGTGAACCACCAGCTCGGCCCAGGATCCGAAGGGCTCGCGGACGGCTTCGAACGCCTCGTCGGAGCCGCCGATCATCACTGCCAGCCTGCCCTGCGCTGCGCCGCCGGCACCGCCACTGATCGGCGCGTCGACCAGCAGAACACCACGCTGTTGACAGATGTCAGCGAGTTCCACCGCCGTGGTGTCCGAGACAGTGGAGTGAATCGCGACGACAGTGCCTGGCCGTGCGGTCGACAGAATCCCGTGCGGCCCGCACACAACCTCGCGTACCTGCGCGTCGTCGAGCACCGTGACGGAGATGATGCTCGCCTGCGCTGCAACGTCGGCGGGCGTCGATGCTGCGCTCGCGCCCGCAGTGGTGAACGGTTCGAGCGCTTCTGCGCGGGCATCACACACCACCAGTCCGCCCGGCCAGTCCAGGAGGCGCTGCGCCATCGGCGCGCCCATGTTGCCTAGACCGATGTATCCCAGTCTGGTTTTCGAAGCGCTGGCTTTCGGCGCCGATTGCGTCATGACCGGTACACCTGGCCTCCGTCGACGTTGAAGATCTGCCCGGTCACCCAGCCTGCGTCGTCGGAGAGAAGGAACAGGCACATGCCGACGAGATCGTCCGGTGTTCCCATGCGCTGCAACGGAATTCGCTTCACCATGTCCTTGACGATGTTGCCGGGGGTGACGGTTCGAGTCGCCTCCGTGTCGATAGGGCCGGGAGCGATGGCGTTGATCCGGATGTTCGACCAGCCGAGTTCGGTCGCGAGTTGTTGTGTCAGGCTGTTGACGCCGGCCTTCGCGAGTCCGTAGTAGTTCGAGTACAGCCAGGCTGCTGTGGAGGACTGGTTGACGATCGAACCGCCCTTCGCTCGCATGTGAGGTACTACCGCCCGGCACACGTGCAATGCGCCGTCCATGTTGACGCTCATGAACTTTCGGTAGTAGTCCCAGTCCACCGTCAACAGGGAATCGATCTTCATTCCGCCGTAGATGGCAGCGTTGTTCACCAGGTGCTCGATGCTGCCGAACTGCTCGATCGTGAAGTCGGCGAGTGCCGCAGTCGACTCCCCGTCGGCGACGTCGACGTCCTTGAACACGGCATTTCCGCCGTCCGCGTTGATCTGCTTGGCGACTGCTTCACCGAGTTCGCGATTGAGGTCCGCCACGACCACGTTGGCCCCCTCCGCGGCCAGAGCGCGGGCATACGCCTCTCCGATACCCTGCGCTGCTCCGGTGACTATCGCGGTGCGACCGTCGAAACGTCCCATGTCGACCTACTTTCGTGGTGATCATTCTGTGGTGAGGGTGTGGGGTGAGGGTGTGGAATGTCAGGAAGGTGAAGCGACGAGCTTGGTTTCGAGGTATTCCTCGAAACCCGCGAGGCCCATTTCGCGGCCGATCCCGGATTGTTTGTAGCCGCCGAACGGTGCGTCGGCCGAATACCAGACGCCGCCGTTGACGCTCAGCGTTCCGGTTCTGACACCGGCAACGACGTGCGCGACGCGATCGGGATCGGTGCCCCACACCGACCCGGACAGGCCGTATGGGGAATCGTTGGCAATCCGGATAGCGTCGTCGTCGTTGTCGTACGGAAGGATCACGAGGACGGGCCCGAAAATCTCCTCCTGTGCTACGCGAGACGAGTTGTCCAGCCCGGCAATGAGAGTGGGTTCGACGAAGAAACCCCTCTCGCGATCGTCGGGACGGCCCCCACCCGTCACGATCGTGCCGCCCTCTTCGACCGCGAGGGCGAGGTAGCTCTCCACCCTGGCGCGCTGGCGCGCCGAGATGACCGGGCCACACACCGTTCCGCGCGCGCTGGGGTCGCCGGCTCGGATACCCGCCATCGCGGCAGATGCCGCGGCCAGAGCATCGTCGTACCGAGAGCGCGGCACCAGAAGTCTGGTACTGAGCGCGCATCCCTGACCGGCATGAACGCAGACGGAGAACGCGGCAACCGAGCATGCACCCTTGATGTCCGCATCGTCGAGGACGATGAATGCGGACTTACCCCCGAGTTCGAGGAAGACCTTCTTGAGAGTTTGCGCGGCCGTGGCCATCACTGTGCGTCCGGTGGCGGTGGAACCGGTGAAGGACACGAGATCGACGCGCGGATCGCTGCACAGCTGCGCGCCTAGGGAGTGATCCGTCGACGTCACGACGTTGACTACGCCGGCCGGGATCTCGGTTTCTTCTGCAATCACCTTGGCGACCAGCGCGGCGCACCAGGGCGTGTCCGGCGCGGGTTTGAGAACGATGGTGTTGCCGGCTGCGAGGGCGGGACCGAGCTTGGCGAAATTGATCTGGTGCGGAAAGTTCCACGGTGTGATTGCGCCGACGACGCCGACGGCTTCCTTGAGCAGTCGGCGATGGGTCGGAATCCCCATGGGTGACGCGTGCCCGAGATCTTGTTCCCACGAATAGGTTTCGATCAGATCGGCCCAGTAGCGAAGATCTTCGATCGGGCCTTCGAGTTGCGGACCGCTCGTCAGCATGACCGGTGCGCCGACCTCGGCGACGGTGATCTCACGCAACTCCTCGATGTGGGACTGGAGTGCATCGCACAGTTGGCGCAGGCAGCGAGCGCGAAACCCGTGATCGCGTGCCCATTCGGTGTCGTCGAACGCACGGCGCGCAGCGGCGATGGCCGCGTCCATGTCCGCGGCGGTGCCTTCGGCCGCACGGCCGATCAGTTCCTCGGTCGCCGGGTTGAAAACTTCGAAGGTCCCGCCGGATCCGGGAACCAGTTTTCCGTCGACGAGAAGTGCAGAACTGTCTGCGGGTCGAAGCGTCATAGCGCAAACCCTCTCTTTCTGGACATGTGTCTGGACTCTAGTTCACACTTGTGGTTGAGGCAATGGTTTTTGGGGCATAAGAGATTTCGAGAGCCCAGCGGTCTCGAGAGGGTCTCGGATCTGCTTCGACGAAAAGCGCCTCGTGTCCGGTGCGGCGCCGCTACGGTTCACCGCACATTCACAACCACGTCTTCACATCCACAGGAGAGAGGTCGAAATGAACAGAGTTGACGGAAAAGTGGTGTTGGTGACCGGCGCTGCTCGAGGTCAGGGGCGCAGTCACGCCGTCCGTCTCGCGCAGGAGGGCGCGCACATCATCGCCTTCGATCTGTGCGCAGACATCGCCAGCAACGAATACCCGCTCGCCAGTCCAGCCGATCTGGAGGAAACCGCTCGCCTGGTAAAAGAGGCCGGGCAGCAGGTGGTGACGGCGCGTGTCGACGTCCGTGATCGCGCCGGACTCGAAACAGCACTTGCCGAGGCGGTAGGGCAGTTGGGCGGATTGCATGTCGTCGTGGCGAACGCCGGTATCTGTCCGCTGGGCAAACACGTGTCGACCGCCGGTTTCGTCGACGCCTTCGATGTGAACTTTCTCGGTGTCGTCAATACAGTGCACGCGTCGATGGAATACCTCGGCGAAGGGGGTTCGATCATCGCGATCGGCTCTGTTGCCGGTCTGGTGCCGCAGACCGGATTCAACGGGCAACAGGCGCTCCAGGGTCCGGGTGGCGACGGATACGGCCTGGCCAAGAAGCTGATTCAGGCCTATACCAGTTCGTTGGCGCTGACCCTCGGGCCGAGTTCCATTCGCGTCAACGCGATTCATCCGACCAATGTGAACACCGACATGTTGCAGAGCATGCCGATGTACCGGACGTTCCGTCCCGACCTCGAAAATCCGACCGCCGAGGATGCGGCTGTGACGTTCCCGTTCATGCAGGCGATGCCGACCCCGTGGGTCGAACCCGCGGACATCTCGCATGCAGTCGTGTACCTGTCCTCGGACGAGTCGCGATTCGTCACCGGCCAGCAACTGCGCGTGGACGCTGGTGCCGGGATGAAGATCGGTCTGTAGTAGAACTTTTCGCGTCGCTGCTGCCTGTTCGTGGTGAATTTTCCAAGTTTCCCCATTTCGTTGCCCTGGACAGGACGCTGTAGTAACGTCCAGACACGTGTCCAGCAAACGGGGCGATTCAAGTGGCGGGGGATCGATTGTCTACGAATCCACTCGCAGGCGCCTCACGGGCAAACAGGCGGAAACTGTGGCCAGGCTTGCCGAAGCAACAGTGAAAGTTCTACGCAAACAAGAGTTTTCCGGGCTGACTGTCCGTTCGGTTGCGGCCGAAGCGGGCGTGGGAACTGCGACCGCTTACACGTATTTCGCGTCCAAGGAGCATCTCGTCGCAGAGGTTTTCTGGCGAAGACTTCAGAACTCGTCGGCGCCTGATGGCTCAGGGTTGGATCGCACCGCGCACGTGCTGTCTGTACTTCGAAATATCGCGCTGCTTCTCGCGGACGAACCGGAGGTATCGGCCGCCGTGACCAATGCACTGCTCGGATCCGACCCTGAAGTGGAACATCTTCGCGGCCGGATCGGGCTCGAGATCCATCAACGACTCGCCTCGGCGTTGGATCCGAATGGCGAACCCGAAGTGTTGGAAGCGCTCGAAATGCTTTATGCCGGGGCGCTTCTGCGGGCAGGGATCGGCTACGGAACCTACGCGCAAATCGCTGGACGCCTCGAGGCCTCAGCTCTACTGATCCTGGAGAAATCATGACAGAAGCTTTGATCGATCCGGTGGTCTTCAATCCGTACGACTACCACTTTCACGACGATCCGTATCCGACGTACAAGCGTCTGCGCGAAGAATCACCCCTGTATCACAATCCGGACGTGGGCTTTTGGGCATTGTCGCGATATGCGGACGTGGTCGACGGATTCAAGGACAACAAGCGTCTGTCGAGCGCAAACGGAGTATCACTCGACCCCGCTGCATACGGTCCACACGCGCATTATGTGATGTCGTTTCTCGCTATGGATGATCCCCGCCATATGCGGTTGCGCCAGTTGGTTTCTCGCGGATTCACACCGCGGCGTGTTGCGGAGCTCGACGGCCGGATACTCGAACTGACGAAGCAACATCTGATACCCGCGCTGGGCGCGGGGGAGTTCGACTGGATTACGGAGGTGGCGGGAAAGCTGCCGATGGACGTCATCTCCGAACTCATGGGTGTCCCCGAACCCGACCGAGCCGAACTGCGGCGCAAGGCGGATCTGGTGGTGCATCGAGAGGCGGGTGTTCTCGACGTGCCGCAACCTGCGGTGGAGGCTTCGATCAGTTTGATGGGCTACTACAAGGAGATGATCGCGCAGCGTCGCCGATCGCGGACGGACGATCTGACCTCGGCCTTGCTCGACGCCGAGATCGACGGAGACAAGCTTTCGGACCAGGAGATCCTCGGATTCATGTTTCTGATGGTCGTGGCCGGAAACGAGACCACGACCAAGCTTCTCGGAAACGCTCTGTACTGGGGTTCGCACCACCGGGAGCAGATCGCACCGGTCCTCGACGATCCCGAACGAGCCTCGGAATGGGTGGAAGAGACTCTTCGCTACGACACGTCGAGTCAGATCGTGGCTCGGACTTCGGTTGTCGACCTCGAATACCACGGACGCACCATTCCGGCGGGGGAGAAGGTCCTGCTCCTGATCGGATCGGCCAACCGAGACGCCGACGTCTTCGACGATGCCGACAGCTTCCAGATCGGCCGGAGTTCGTCGGGCAAACTCGCGAGTTTCGGTGGTGGCGTGCACTTCTGTCTCGGTGCCCACCTTGCCAAGCTCGAAGCCAAGATCGCCCTGGCGGAGTTCGGGCGGCGGGTCAGCGACTACGAAGTCGTCGAGTCCGGAATCGAGCGTGTTCATTCGACAAATGTCCGGGGCTTTGCGGCCCTGCCGGTGAAAGTGCAGGTGCGCTGATGCCTCGTTTCGAACCCAATCCCGTTCGCCGGCCGGCACTGATCAGTGGTGCGTCGTCGGGAATCGGCACAGCCACCGCGTATGCCCTGGCCGAACTCGGGCATCCGGTTGCACTCGGTGCGCGTCGAGTCGCCGAATGCGAAGCCATCGCCGAGAAGATCCGCAGCAACGGTGGTGAAGCGTTCGCCCACTTCCTCGACGTCACGGACGGTGATTCGGTCGACGGGTTCGTCTCGGCCGCAGAGGCAGTCCACGGCCCCGCGGAAATCGTCGTCTCCGGTGCCGGAGACCTCGAATTCGGGGCTGCGGACGAGATGAATCCTGAGGCGTTTCTACGGCAGATCCAAGTTCACCTCGTCGGTGCGCAGCGATTGGCGCATCGTGTTCTCCCCGGTATGAGGCAACGACAGCGCGGTGACTTCGTACTGATCGGCTCGGATTGTGCCGAGCGCCAGCGTCCACTCATGGGTGCGTACGACGCGGCGAAGGCCGGGCTCGAGGCAATGGGGCGTCAGATGCGAATGGAGCTCGAGGGAACAGGCATTCGCGCGTCGATCGTGCGACCCGGGCCGACACTGACCGGCATGGGGATGGACACGACGCCGGAGATCATCGGACCGGTCGGGGAATCGTGGAGCAAGTGGGGGTTCGCCCGCCATGGTTACTTTCTGCGCGCCTCGGACATCGCCAATGCCATCGTCGCCGTTGTGTCGGCGCCGCGAGGAGCACACATCGTGCTCGTCGAAGTTCAGCCCGAGGCGCCACTGGACAAACTTCCCACTGCGAACTCACAGGAGACGACATGACGCACGGAGTGCAAGAGACGTCGCGAACACTGCCAGAGCCGCCGCGGGTGTCCGGCGGGGATCTCCCGCACGGGCATCTCGAGGAACTGCGAACCGACCCGATAGCGCTCATGCGCCGGGTGCGTGAGGAATGTGGTGACGTCGGCGCCTTTCAACTTGCCGACCGCACAGTGATCTTGCTGTCCGGAGCCGAGGCAAACGAGTTCTTCTTCCGCTCCACCGACGAGGATCTCGACCAACAAGCGGCTTACCCCTTCATGAAGCCGATATTCGGTGAAGGCGTCGTCTTCGACGCCAGCCCGGAGCGGCGTAAAGAGATGCTGCACAACTCGGCTCTGCGCGGCGAACAGATGCGCGGGCACGCCGCCACGATCGGCCGCGAAGTCGAGGCGATGGTCGCGCAGTGGGGAGACGAAGGCGAGATCGATCTGCTCGACTTCTTCGCCGAGCTGACCATCTACACCTCGTCGGCGTGCCTGATCGGCAAGAAGTTCCGCGACGAACTGGATGATAGCTTCGCCAAGCTGTATCACGAGCTCGAACAGGGAACGGATGCATTGGCTTTCGTGGATCCGTACGCGCCGATCGAGAGTTTCCGCCGCCGCGACGAGGCCCGGTTGGCGTTGGTCGCTCTGGTACAGGACATCATGAACGGGCGCATCGCGAATCCTCCGCAGGGCAAGGATGACCGCGACATGTTGGACGTGTTGGTCTCGGTCAAGGACGAGAACGGCGACCTCCGGTTCAGTGCCGACGAGATCACCGGAATCTTCATCTCGATGATGTTCGCCGGCCACCACACGACTTCCGGCACGGCAGCGTGGTCGCTGATCGAGATGTTGCGGCATCCCGACACCATGACGGACGTCGTCGACGAACTCGACAATCTGTACTCCGACGGCGCCGATATCAGTTTTCATGCCCTGCGCCAGATTCCGGTTCTCGAGGCTGTGGTCAAGGAAACCCTTCGACTGCATCCGCCGTTGATCATCCTGTTGCGGGTGGCACGTGGAGATTTCGAAGTGGGCGGCTTCGAGATCCGAGAGGGCCATCTTGTCGCCGCGACACCCGCGATCTCCAATCGAATCGCCGAGGACTTTCCCCGGCCGGACACCTTCGATCCCGGGAGGTACATCGACCCGAATCAAGAGGACATCGTCAACCGCTGGACGTGGATTCCGTTCGGAGCCGGCCGGCATCGCTGCGTCGGCGCTGCGTTCGCCCAGATGCAGCTCAAAGCGATCTTCTCGATCCTGCTGCGGGACTTCGAGTTCGAGATGGCGCAGCCGTCGGAATCCTACCGAAACGACCACAGCAAGATGGTCGTCCAGTTGCAGCAGCCGTGCGCGGTGAGGTACCGGCGCCGAACACGTCCCGGGCGTGAGGGGTGATCATGCACGTCGAAGTCGACCTCGACCTGTGCCAAGGCCATGCGGCGTGTGAGCTGGAGGCACCGGAGATCTTTGTCGTCCCGAAGCGGGGGAAGGTCAGTCTTCTGGACTCGGACCCACCCGAGTCGCTCCGCGGTGAAGCCGAGATGGCGGTCAGGTACTGCCCGACCGGCGCCCTGAGAATTGTCGATTGATTGCAGCGAATTCATGTGCTCGAGGGAGGAAGTTCAGATGACGGGTTTCGACCGCGCAGAGCTCGACGAGATGGTCCAACGCTGGATCGAGGCGAACAAAAAGGCCGAAGCCGCCGGCGATTGGAAACCGTTGGCGGACATGTATACCGAGGACGCCACGTACGGGTGGAACTACGGCCCCAAGCAGGATTTCATGGCGGTGGGGCGCGAGGAGATTCGCGAAGTCGCGCTCGGTCTCGAGATGAAGGGCCTCGAAGGCTGGGAGTATCCGTATCAAGACTTTGTGATCGACGACCGTAGCGGAAACGTGATCGGCTTGTGGAAGCAGATTTCCGATGCCAAGCGTGAGGACGGTAGCAACTACTCCGTCTACGGTATCGGTGGTAGTTGGTTCCGCTACGGCGGGGATTTCCAATGGTCGTGGCAGCGTGACTTCTTCGACTTCGGGAACGTGTCGGCACTGTTCATGGAGATGATCGGCAACAATGCTCTCTCGAAGGGGATGCAGGGCCGGATCCAGCGATCGATCTCGGGCGACCCGCTACCGGGCTGGTATCCGGTGGGCACCGCGCCGGTTTCGCTGTGGTGAGTCCGATGCCGGTGCGCGATTCCTTCGAGGCACTCTCGCAGCGCGACCTTGCCGTGCTGGTGCCCGAGTTGCTCCTGTGCGGGCAGCTGATCGACCGATCGGGCATGGCGCATCTGATCGTCGAATTCGGACGCGAGGGTATGGCACAGGTGGCCGTCGAGGAGTGGGAGTCGGCCAGCCCCTGGTACACCCGCCGCATGCAGAAGGCTCTCGGATACGAGGGTGACGACGTCGTGACGATCTTCAAAGGTTTACAACTCGACATCGGCGCTCCGCCACAGTTCATGGACTTTCGATACCGGGTCGACGATCCGCTGCACGGTGAATTCTGGCTCGATCATTGCGGAGCACTCATGGACGTCGAGCCGTTGGGCGATGAGTTCGTGACCTCAATGTGTCACGACATCGAGGATCCGACTTTCGATGCAACGGCCATCGCGACCAACCCGCGCGCCCAGATCCGGCCGATTCACCGACCACCGCGCAGGCCCGCGGACCGACATCCGCACTGCGCCTGGACCGTGTCCATCGACCCGTCGCACACGCCTCCCGTGATGACCGCGCACACCGAGCAGATCGGACGCACCGCCGCGGTGACGGTCGAGCTGAGCCCGATCGATCACGGTGGGGACGGTAGGGCGGACTACTCGGGTCCGTTGTTGTCCGACCTGAGGTTTTCCGACTTCTCGCGATCAGCCTTGGTTCGTATCGCAGAGGAGATCTGCGTGCAGCATCATCTGTTGGCGTTGGGCTTTCTGGCAGCGGTTCGCCGCCGTGCCGACGAAGACAAGGCTCGCGAGATCACGCGAAAGCAATTGACCGGAATCGCGGGAGTTGCGGCACAGCGTATTCGAGATGCGCTCGGGCTTCCTTCGACGCTGGAATCGTTGGCATTGGTCCTGTCCGTGCATCCCTTGCTGAATCCGAAGCAGTATGTGGAGAGCGAGATTCGACAGGACGGCGGTGCTCTGGAGCTGCGGATCTCGCGAGAAGCTCTTGTCGACCGCGACGGCGGTTGGCCGACCTTGCTCGGCAGCGAGCACCTCGATCCTCTCCAAGCTTTGGTCCGCGGCGTGAATCCGCACTTCACCGTGAGAGTGGTGGCCGAAGATGCCGCGGGGCTTCTTCTGGCCGTCGACATCACCGAAGCTCCCGCTCCGGAATGCGTCGAAGTCGCCATCACGAAGGTCAGTACCGGCGCGGCATTCGTATTCGAAGATCGCGGAATCCCTTTGCCTCTCTTCGTCGTCTGACCGGCCGAACCCGAAGGACTCAACCTATGGCGTACACGTTTGCAGACCTGTTCGAGCATTCCGTCGATGTGATGCCCGATCGCCTCGCGCTGATCGTTTCCGGCGAGGAGGTGACATACCGTGAGCTCGACGAGCGGGCCAACCGATTGGCGCATTACTTCCAGTCCGTCGGGTTGGGTGTCGGTTCGCACATCGGTATTCAGCTGCACAACTCGATCGAGGCGATGGTTGCTGTCCTCGCGGCCTTCAAGATCCGCGGCGTTCCCATCACGGTGAACTACCGCTACACGAGCGACGAATTGGTTTATCTGTACGAGAACGCGGATCTCACGGCGTTGGTTTTCCATCGTGGTTTCGCTGAGCGGGTCGCCGAGGCCTTGGTGGCCACGCCGCGGGTCAAGTACGTGATCGAGGCGGCGGACGAACTCGCTCTCGGGAACGAACCGTCGATTCCGGGGGCAGTGGCGTACGAGGATGCGCTCGGCAACCAATCCTCGCTTCGCACAGGTGAACATGCATTTCCCGAGCGTTCCGGCGATGACGTCTACGTTCTCTACACCGGCGGAACAACCGGACGACCGAAAGGCGTCGTCTGGCGGCAGGAAGACATCTGGCGCGTATTGGCCGGCGGTTACGACTTCTATTCGGGTGAGCCGATCGCCGACGAGTACCAGCAGTCGCGCGGTGGCGCCGCGGCAGCCGAACCGATGCGGTGGTGCATGCTTCCACCGCTGATCCACACCTCGGCACTGATGCCGACGTTCAACGCTCTGTTCTCCGGAAACACCGTCATCTTCGAACCGAAGTTCGATGCGGCACAGGTCTGGAAAGTCGTCGCCGAGTATCGGCCGCAGGTCATGGTCATCACCGGCGACGCCATGGGCCGTCCACTGGTCGAAGCCCATCACGAATTGCAACCGGATGGGTCGAGCCTGGCTGTGCTCGCCTCTGGCGCTGCGCTCTTCTCCGGATCGGTCAAAGATGCGTTCTTCGACGTCTTTCCGAATCTGATGATCTCCGATTCGGTTGGATCGTCCGAAACAGGCTTCGGCGGAATCGGATTCGCAACCAAAGGGCTCGAGCAGCGTGGCGGACCCAAAGTGGGTGCCAACAGATTCACGGTCGTCGTCGACGACGACAACCGTGTGTTGGAGCCGGGCTCGGGCGCCGAAGGATGGCTGGCGAAACTCGGAAACGTTCCACTCGGCTACTACAAGGATCCGGTGAAGTCGGCCGAGATATTCCGCGAGGTGAACGGCGCACGGGCAGTGGTGACCGGAGACCGGGCGCGGATCGAGGACGACGGCTCGGTCACCCTCCTCGGACGGGGAAACATGGTGGTCAACACCGGCGGCGAGAAGGTCTTCGTGGAAGAAGTCGAAGCCGTGGTGAAGGCCCATCCCGACATCTACGACGCGACAGTGATCGGTGTTCCGGACGAGCGGTGGGGCAATCGGGTGGCGGCAGTGCTTCGCATCCGCGACGGTGTGGAACCGGATTTCGAATCCATCGAGAAGCACGCCCGCAGTCACCTCGCCGGCTACAAGATTCCGCGTTCCTTCTGGATCGCCGACGAGGTCGTTCGAGCGCCGAGCGGCAAGCCGGACTACCGCTGGGCCAAGGAGTTCTCACAGAACAGCGACCCGGTCCACCGGATCGACTAGCGCTCACACGCAACACCCGGCACCCGGCACCCATCCGTAAAGGAGCATCTGCAATGCCTGAGATCGACCTTCCCGACGGGTTCGACGTGACCGACCCACATCTGTACGGCGAGCGCGTCCCGCTTGCCGAGTTCGCCGAACTACGACGATGCGCTCCGGTCTGGTGGAACGCCCAGGAACCGGGTACCGGCGGATTTCACGACGGTGGTTGTTGGGTTGTCTCCCGCCACGCAGACGTCCGCGACGTCTCGTTGCGCAGCGAGGAGTTCTCGAGCAACGTCAACGGCTGCATTCCGCGGCATGAAGACAACATCTCGGCGGAGGAGTTGGAGGCGACAAAACACGTCCTCATCAACAAGGACGCCCCTGAGCACACACAGCTGCGCAAGTTGGTGGCACGCTTGTTCACTCCGCGGTCGGTGGAAGCGATGCGGGCCGGGTTGGAAGCGCGGGCAGAAGACATAGCGTCGGCTGCCGTGGCGGAAGGTAGCGGTGATTTTGTCAGCCAGGTCGCCAGCGAGTTACCCATGCAGGCGATCTCGGAGCTGATCGGTGTACCGCAGGACGGGCGCCGTCAGCTGTACGAATGGTCGAATCAGATGACGGGATACGACGACGAGTCGCTCGCCGGCGAGTCTCGGATGGCGTCGGCGCAGATCCTGGGCTACGCCTATCAACTGGCTGAGGCGAGACGGGAGGAACCGCTCGACGACATCATCTCACGCTTGGTGCATGCCGACATCGACGGGCAGAAACTCACCCCGGAACAGTTCGGTTTCTTCGTCATCATGTTGGCTGTCGCGGGCAACGAAACGACGCGAAACGCAACGACACTCGGCATGATGGCATTTCTCGAGCATCCGGATCAGTGGGAATTGTACAAGCGCGAGCGTCCGCGCACCGCCGCGGACGAGATCATCCGCTGGGCTTCGCCACTGACGTCGATGCAACGAACAGCCGTGGTGGACACACAGATTGCCGGCACTGCGATTGCGAAGGGGCAGCGCGTCGTACTGCTCTACGGCTCGGCGAACTTCGACGAAACCGTCTTCGGGAACCCCGACGTCTTCGACATCACCCGAGACCCGAACCCGCACCTCGCGTTCGGAGGAACCGGGCCGCACTACTGCGTCGGCGCCAACCTGGCCAGAATGGAGGTCGATCTGATCTTCGGCAAGATCGCCGATCACATGCCCGACATCAGCAAGCTCGGCGATCCGAGCAGGCTCTCGTCCGGTTGGCTCAACGGGATCAAGGAATTCAAGGTCGACTACGGCAACTCCACGTCATGTCCTTCGGGGCATTGACGTGTACAGCGGAAGAGTTGCACTTGCGGGCCCGATGCGCGAACTCGGCCAGTTCTACCGGATGGGCGCCGATGTCGCAGTGGGCTTGTTCCGCACCCGCTTTCAGGTGCAGGAGTTTCTCGAGCAGAGTTGGATGATCGCCCGGGTGTCGATCGTGCCGACCGTATTGGTGGCCGTGCCGTTCACGGTCCTGGTGAGTTTCACGCTCAACATCCTGCTCCGTGAGATCGGTGCCGCCGACCTCAGCGGCGCCGGGGCCGCGCTCGGCGCCGTGACTCAGGTCGGTCCGGTGGTGACGGTGCTGATCGTGGCAGGTGCGGGCGCGACTGCCATCGCCGCCGATCTGGGATCGAGAACGATTCGTGAAGAGATCGACGCCATGGAGGTGCTCGGGATCGATCCGATCACTCGGCTGGTGATTCCTCGGGTGGTCGCGTCGACCGTGGTGGCTTTGCTGCTCAACGGACTCGTCTGCGTCATCGGCATCGCCGGCGGTTACGCCTTCTCGGTGTTTCTCCAGGGCGTGAACCCTGGCGCCTTCGTCGAGGGAATCACGTTGCTGACCGGCCTGCCCGAGGTGGCGTTGTCGATGGTCAAAGCTGCACTGTTCGGGATGCTGGCGGGATTGGTGGCCTGCTATCGCGGACTGTCGGTACGGGGTGGGCCGAAAGGCGTGGGGGAGGCCGTCAACGAAACGGTGGTGTACGCATTCATGGCGTTGTTCGTCGTCAACACCATCGTCACCGCGGTCGGCATCCGATTGACGGCGGGGTGATCGAGGTGACGCTGTCGGATTCGCTGGCACAAATCGGCAAGTTCGGACGCACGCGGGCGCGGGTGGCTCGAACGTCACGCTCGATCGACGACGTCGGGCGACAAGCTGTCTTCTTCGCGCGCGCCATCGCTCACATCCCGTGGGCAATTCGCAAACACCCGAAAGAAGTGTTGAGGCTGGTAGCCGAGATCAGCATGGGCACCGGAGCTTTGGCAGTGATCGGCGGAACGGTTGCGGTCGTAGGATTTTTGACTCTCGCCTCGGGCGGCACCATTGCGATCCAAGGTTTCAGCTCACTGGGAAATATCGGAGTCGAAGCGCTCACCGGATTCTTCTCCGCCTTCATCAATGTTCGTATCGCTGCGCCGGTCATCGCGGGAATCGGCCTGTCGGCCACGATCGGCGCAGGTTCGACCGCGCAGATCGGTGCCATGCGCATCAGTGAGGAAATCGACGCCCTCGAATCGATGGCGATCAGTTCGGTCCCGTACGTCGTCAGCACCCGCGTCACCGCAGGGATGATCGCGATCTTGCCGCTGTACTCACTGGCGCTCGTGGGATCATTTCTGGCCGGACGATTCACCACGGTCGTGCTGTTCGGTCAGTCCTCCGGTCTTTACGACCACTACTTCACGACGTTCCTCGATCCGGTCGACGTCGCATGGTCCTTCGTTCAAGTGCTCGTGATGGCACTACTGGTGATGCTGATCCACACGTACTACGGATACAACGCGTCCGGGGGACCGTCGGGCGTGGGAACTGCAGTGGGCCGCGGGGTTCGGCTCTCGCTGATCTGCGTCGTGGCGGTGACCCTGCTCGTCTCACTCGCGCTCTACGGCGGTTCCGGCAACTTCAATCTGTCCGGTTAGGGGGACTGCGTGCACAGATACGGCTACAAGTTGGCTGCTCTGGGCTTGGCTGCGGCGATCGTCGGGGTCATCGCGTTGTCGGTCGCGTCTTTCAACCAGGAGTTTGTCGCTCGCGTCCCGATCACGGTGATCGCGGAGCGCGCGGGGCTCGTGATGGATCCGGGCGCGCGGGTGAAGATGGCCGGGGTGACCGTGGGCTCGGTGGAGTCCATCACGCCGACTGACGACGCCACCGCACAACTGTCGTTGTCGATCGATCCCGAAGCGCTCGAATCGATTCCGTCAAACGTGAATGTGGCGATCACGTCGAACACGGCCTTCGGCGCGAAGTTCGTCAGCCTGTCCTCGCCGGAGCAGCCGAGTAGTGCGCGACTTGCCGCCGGAGCGACGATCGACGCATCCCGGGTGACCGTCGAGCTGAACACGGTGTTCGAGAAACTCACCACCGTGCTCCGGACAGTGGACCCGGGCAAACTCGATTCGACATTGGGTGCCCTCTCGACTGCTCTGCAAGGACGCGGCGAACGGCTCGGGGTCGCACTCGAACAAGCAGATTCCTCCTTGCTCGAATTCAACACTGCACGTGAGGCTCTCGATCATGTGTTGACTGACCTGCCAGCCGTCACACAGACCTACCGCGACGCTGTTCTCGACTTGATGGACACGCTCGACTCGCTCACGACGACGGGATCCACTGTTCTCGACGAGCAGCAGAATCTTGATCTCCTCTTGCTCAACGTGATCGGGCTGGCCCGCACCGGCGAGGACGTACTGGGAGCCAACGCCGACGGCGTCGACACCGTTCTTTCCCTGCTACGTCCGACGACCGCTCTGCTCGAGGAATACTCCCCGGTGATTCCCTGTATGTTCCACGGTCTGCAGGAGAGCAAGCGGATCGGCGACGGCGCCTACAACGGTCAACCGGGCATCAAGATGTCGATAGGTCTGATTGCCGGAACCGAACCGTACCGCTATCCCGACGACCTGCCCAAGGTGGCGGCAACAGGTGGCCCGCAGTGTATGGGTCTCCCTTTGCGTGATCCGAACGTCAATGCGCCGTACCTGGTGACCGATACCGGGGTGAATCCGTTTGCGCCCGAGCGTCAGCCGAATGGTGGGCAACCGATGAACACGGTCCCGGATCTGATGAGCTACCTGTTCGGGACGGAGATCCGATGAAAGTTCGTGGGTACACCGTCAAGTTCGGAATTTTTGTTCTGGTGATGATCCTCGTCAACGCCGGGCTGATCCTCGTGTTCGGCCAGCTGCGGGGTGGCGACGCGAGGTCGTACTCGGCGGAGTTCGTCAACGCCTCCGGGCTCAGAGCCGGCGACAAGGTGCGCATCGCCGGTGTGCCGGTCGGTTCTGTCGGCTCCGTCGAATTCGGTGGGAATCACCGTGCCCACGTGAGTTTCAGTGTGGATACGGGTGACACCGTGACCGTATCGACCAGGGCCGCTGTTCGATATCAGGATCTGGTGGGTAATCGATACCTCGAACTGCTCGACGATCCGGGGATCGCGGAACCGCAACCGGAGGGCGAGAGCATCCCCGTCGATCGCACCGCACCGGCACTCGACCTCGATGCGCTACTCGGTGGTTTCAAGCCGCTGTTTCAAGCCCTGGACCCGGAGCAGGTCAACGCGTTGTCGATGTCCTTGCTCGAGGTGTTTCAAGGCCAGTCCGGAACTGTGGCATCGGTGCTGGCGCACACCGGATCGATTACGAACACTCTCGCAGACCGCGACCAACTGATCGGTCGAGTGATCGGCAACCTCGACGGTGTGCTCAGCGAATTGCGCAGCCGCGGTGGTCAGTTCAGTGACACTCTCGATCACCTACAACAGCTGGTCAGCGGGCTCGCGGCGGACCGGGAGATGATCGGGACTGCCGTCGAGAGTGTGAACACCGCATCAGGCACCTTCGCCGATCTCCTCGCCGGAGTTCGCCCGGACATCGCGGGAAACCTGTCGAAGCTGGACGCAAGCCTGAATCCGCTGATCGAGCAACAAAGTGAGCTCGATCGGATTCTCGCGTCCATGCCCTCGAACTACAAGCAGCTGATCCGAGTCGGCTCGTACGGGTCGTTCTTCAACTTCTATCTGTGCGGAATCGCACTGAAGGTCGACGGTGCCGACGGTACGCCGCTCACTGTCGACCTGGTGGATCAGACGACCGGAAGGTGCGCACCACGATGAGAGAGATGGCACAGAGCCAGGCCGTACGCGTGGGGGTCGTGGGATTGGTCGTCACGGCCGCCGTCGTATTGGCATCGCTCCAGTATCAGAATCTGCAGTTCCTGAAATCGGGTGTCGGGTACAGCGCGGTGTTCGCCGACGCCAGCGGTCTCGCGCCGGGAGACGAAGTCAACGCCGCCGGAGTGAAGATCGGAACGGTGGATCGGATCGAGGTCGAGCACGGACTCGCGCGCGTGGATTTCACACTGGAAGGCTCGATCGGTTTGGGAGAAAGCACATCGGCGGCCGTCACCACGATGTCGTTGCTCGGCAAGCGAGCGGTATCGCTCGATCTGGACGGTCCGGGAAGGATCGCGGTCGGCGGCGAGATCCCGGTCGAGCGAACAAGATCGGCGTACTCGCTGCCCGACGTGCTCGGTGACCTCACCACGACGGTCGAGGACATCGATCTCGACCAACTCTCCGAATCGCTCGACGCAGTGGGGCAGGTGATGTCCGACAGTGCGCCGAACCTGAGGCCGGCGCTGGACGGTGTCGCACGGATCTCCGACAGCGTCAATAGACGCGACGACATGTTGCGCACCTTGCTGTCCGATGCAAACGACGTCGCCGGGACGCTGGCCGAGCGTGGACCACAGGTCAACGCGCTACTCGTCGACGGCAACGCCTTGTTGGGAGAACTGGACCGGCGACAGGCGGCGCTGGGGGAAGTGATCACGAACATCTCGGCGTTGTCGACCCAGCTGAGCGGACTCGTCCACGACAACGAGGCGCAATTGCAGCCGGTCCTCGGCAAACTCGACACGGTTGTCGGAATTCTGCAGAACAACAAGGACAACCTTTCTCAGGGAATCGACGGTCTCGGTACGTACGTGGGCACGCTCGGTGACACCGTGGCCAGCGGCCCCTTCTACTACGCCTACGTTCAGAACCTGGTGCCAGCGCAATACACCCAACCGTTGATCAACGCGATGTTCGGGCTACCACCTGCGCCGCTACCGATTCCGGAGGTTCGATGATGGGTGCCTTACGAGTTCGCAAACCGGTGAACTGGCGTCGAATCGCCGTCGTTGGTGGAAGCGTCATCGGTGCGGCGATCGTCGTCGTGTCGGGATACCTTGCGGTGCAACATCTGCGCTACTACAACGTGACGGCCTACTTCACCTCGACGACCGGTCTGTATGTCGGTGACGACGTTCGTGTCGTGGGAGTCGACGTCGGCCGCGTCACCGCGATCGCCCCACAGGGAGATCGAATGCGCGTCGAACTGAAATTGGCGCGCGAGGTTCCCGTCGCCGAGGACGCGAAAGCGGTGATCGTTGCCCAGTCGCTGGTCTCGGCCCGCTTCGTGCAGTTGACGCCGGCGGTGACGGACGGCGCCGACGCACTGAATGACGGTGCGGAGATCCCACTCGACAGAACGGCCGTCCCGGTCGAGTGGGACCAGATCAAGGAACAGCTGGGCCGGGCTGCCGATGCTTTGGGTCCCGTCGGGGACGATCGCGGTCCCGCCGCCAACTTCCTCGACGGTGCCGGATCCGCACTGGCCGGCAACGGGGAAGCGCTGGGGCGCTCGGTGACCGAACTCTCGGAGGCTATGAGCACACTCGACGAAGGCGGAGCCGATCTGTTCGGCACCATCCGCGGCCTGCAGACCTTCACGACCGCACTCGCCGCAAGCGACGAACAGATCGTTCAGTTCCAAGGACGACTGGCAAATGTCTCGAGTGTGCTCGCCGAGAGCCGGACGCAATTGGCTCCGGCTCTCGCCGATCTGGACGCCGCCGTCGTCGACGTACAGCGGTTCGTCGAACAGAACCGAACCGGCTTGACGGAGCAGATCGCGAAGTTGGCCGACGTGTCCCAGGTACTGGTCGACAAGCGCGCAGGCCTCGAGAAGGTACTGCATCTGGCTCCGACAGCGTTGTCGAACTACTACAACGTCTACCGGCCGGCCCAAGGAGCGATGGTGGGTGTGCCCGCATTCCAGAACGTCGGCAACCCGATCGACTTGATCTGCGGCGGAATCGCCGGCCTGGCCAACGACACCTCGAAGAAGGGCGCGGATTTGTGCATCGAATACCTCGGCCCGTTGCTCAACACGATCAAGGCCAACTACCCGGACCTGAGCATCAATCCGACCCGGGCGCTCGGCGCTCTTCCGGACCAACTGGTGTACAGCGAGCCTGATCTGGAACCGACTGGCGCCTTGAGCTTTCCGATCATGCCCCCGGCGCCTGACCTGGCCGGACTGCTCATGCCGTCGACGGAACCCCGATGACTACCCGGAGGTGGGTGACAGTCTGTGTGGGGGCGAGCACCGTGCTGGTTCTGGCGGGTTGCCAATGGAGCGGGCTGAATTCGGTTTCGCTGCCAGGCGCGGCTGGGCGCGGTGAAGGGAGTTTCGCAGTCGTGATCGAGATGCCGGACGTCACGTCGATAAGTCCCAACTCTCCGGTCATGGTCAACGACGTGACGGTCGGAAGTATCAGTGCGATCGAGACCGACAACTGGCACGCACGGGTGACGGTTGCACTCGACGGTTCGGTGTCCCTGCCCGCCAATGCGACGGCCAAGATCGGCCAAACCAGCCTGCTCGGGTCCAAACACGTTGCGCTTGCGCCGCCTACCGATGTTGCGCCGGAAGGGCGGTTGTCGGAGGGATCGGTGATCCCCCTCGCGTCGGCCGGCGTCTATCCCACCACCGAGGAAGCGTTGACGGCACTGTCATTGGTCCTCAACGGCGGCGGGCTCGCTCAGATTCACAGCATCACCACGGAGCTGAACACGGCGCTCGGCGGACGGACCGACGCGGCTCGCGACCTGCTGAGTCAGATGGATACCGTGACCGAAACACTCGACCGCCAACGTGATGCGATGGTCACGACCATGGAGAATCTCGACGTCTTCGCCGGTGAAATCACGGCCCAGCGAGATGTTCTCGGTCAGGCCTTGGAGATGCTCGATCCTGCCTTGGCGGAACTGAGCGCCCAGCGCGTGAGCCTGACCACCGCGCTCGATGCGGTCGGTAGGTTCGGGGACGTCGGGACCGATCTGGTCGATCGGACCCGCGACGATCTGAAAGCCAATTTGAGCTCCTTGGAATCGACGCTGCAGAAGGTGGTCGAAACGGGGCCGGACCTGATCAACAATTTGGGCAACCTGAGTACCTTTCCCTTCCCTCAGACGACCATCGACGACGGAATGCGCGGCGATTACACCAATCTGTGGGCGCTGATCGACCTCACGAGTAATCGTCTCCAGTCGGGGCTCGGCTTCGGCACTCCGTTCGGGGCGCCGCAAACCCCCGTGGAGAACGGAGTACTGGTCGATCCCTTGACCGCCCCACTCGGCACAGGGCAGCCCGGCCCACCTGGCACAGCGCAACCCGCCCAGGGAGGTGGACGATGATTCTCACGAAGTTGGTGCGAAGGCAATTGACGATCTTCGCGATCCTGGCGGTGATAGGCATGAGCGCAGCGGCTATCTCGTACCTGAGAGTTCCGACCATGCTCGGCATCGGGCGCTACTCGGTGACAGTCGAACTGCCCGACGCCGGCGGCCTGTATCGGAACGCGAACGTGACCTATCGCGGCGACACCATCGGTCAGGTCAGGTCGGTGCGTCTGTCTCCGGGAGTGGTACGCGCCGAATTATCTTTGGAGAGTGCGGTTCCCGTTCCCTCCAGCGGGCTCACAGTAGCGGTGCGAAGCGTGTCGGCAATCGGCGAGCAATACGTCGACATGCAACCGAGCACCGCGGACGGACCCTTTCTGACCGACGGAGACGTGATCGGCCCCGACGCTGTCACGATCCCGACCGAGATCGGACCGGTCCTCGATCAGGCGCAGGCGATGCTCGCATCCGTACCGCAGGACAAGTTGCGATCGGTGATCGACGAGTCCGCGGCAGCTTTCGGAGGCAGGGGAGAGGATCTGGCTCGTCTGCTGGATTCGACCACTTCGTTCGTCGATCAGATGTTCGCTGCCACAACGCCGGCTACGACGCTCGTACAGCAGTTGGATCCGCTCCTGCAGACACAGGTGGTGACGGGCGATCAGATTCGCCAGTGGGCGTCCAGTGTCGCTCAACTCAGTGGACAGTTGGCGGTCGCCGACGGGTCCGTGCGCAATATCCTCGAGACCGGACCGGGCTTCGCGACTGAAGCCGACCTGCTGTTTCAAGGCCTCAAGCCCACTTTGCCTGTGCTGCTTGCCAATTTCACCAGCACCGCTCAGGTGGCTTTGACGTACAACGCCGGGTTGGAGCAGGTGCTCGTCATCTTGCCGCCACTGGTTGCGGCACAGGAAACCGTTGTCCAACGCGGGCAGGTGGACGGCGCCGCGAACGTCAACTTCCACCTCCAAGCGCAGGACCCCGCGGCGTGCTCGACCGGTTACCTTCCGGCCGATCAGCGACGGGACCCGACCCAGATGAGTGTGCCGGACACCCCGGCTGATCTGTACTGCAAAGTTCCGCAGAACTCGGTCTTCGCAGTTCGTGGATCCCGGAACATTCCCTGTATGGAGGTACCGGGCAAACGAGCACCGAGCCCGGAGATCTGCCGGAGCCCCGAAGCGTACGTGCCGTCGGGGACCAATGCTCCCGGCGAGTTGTACACCGGGCCTGACGGTGTCGACTATCAACACACGGAATTAGCTCCTGCTGCTTCCGATTCGGGGGAGGGTGAGCCGTGGCAACAGTTGCTGACGCCGACGAATCGTTGAGAGGCGAGGTGCTCGAGCCGGTCCTAGGGAAACGCGGTGTTCTCACTGCCTTGGCATGGATCGCACTCGCGGCTCTGAGCGTCGTTGTGGTCTTCGGTGCTCTGGCAGTTCAATCCGACCGGGGCGCGCGAGACCCAGCGTCAAGGGTTCGTCGACGGTGCGGTCGCAGGAGCCCTCGCTCTGATCGACGTTTACTCTGCCACGCTCGACGAGAATCTCGCGACGCTACAGGCCCTGAGTACGGGAGCCTTTGCCGACGAACTGAAGTCCGGCGAATCTGCGTTCGTCGCGTCCATCCGTGATTTTGCCGTCGATTCCGACGGGCGTGTCGACACCGCAGCCCTGGCATCGGAATCCGGAACCTCGGGGGTGGTACTGATCGCGGCATCGGCTCAGGTCGCCAATTCAGCGGGAGAGTCTTCGGCGCGAACCTACCGTCTGCGCGTCGGTGTCGAAGAGGTCGAGGGTCGGGTACTGATGTCGAGTGTGGAGTTCGTCCCGTGAAGCGCGCGGTCTTGGCGTTTGCAGCGCTGATCTTGGTGGGAGTCGGCGGGACTCTGCTCTGGAGTCACCACCGTTCGGCAGCCGCTGAAACCGCACGTGTCGAGGTGATCGGTGTGGCGCCGATGCTCGTCGAGAATCTCTTGAGCTACAACAGCGACACGGTGGACGAGGATCTTGCACATGCTGCCGAGGGCGCAAGTGGAACATTTCAGGACCGCTTCGCTGAATTCGGATCGAAAACCGTTGCACCCCAGTCGAAGGAGCAGGGAATCAGCACGAAGGCGCGAGTAGTCGACGTGGGAGTGCTCTCCGCTGCTGCAGACCGAGCGGAATTGCTCCTGTTCGTCGATCAGATCACGACGAGTATCGCGCGGCCGGCACCAGCGTCGACGTCGAGCCGAGTCGAGGTGACACTCGATCGAGTCGACGGCACATGGCTGGTGAGTGCCATGACCCCCGTCTAGTGAAGGTTGTCGCGGCCCGCCATGATCAGCCTGGCAGTGACTTCGAGCCGGTCTGCGATCTGCGAATAGGACTCGTAACCCATGCCGGCTCGGACAAGCGCTCCGGACCAGGAGATTTCGAGTGCTTCGAGTACGTCGGGATCGTATGACGGCCCCAGCGCCTCGATGAGCCGCTCGCGGATGTTCTTGCCGATACGTCCGCGGAGGTGTTCGACGTCGGGATCGTTGCCCATCATCGCCGTGGTCACTGCCGCCGCCAGCTCCGGTTCGTCGGAGACGAGCAGTGCGACGCTGCGCAGGACCGAACAGACCTGCGCTTCCCGTTCCGCCTCCGGGGAGGGCTCGTGGGGTACCGCGTCGAGGCGACGCCAGAACAGTTCTGCCACAAGGTGACTCTTGGACGAGAAATAGGTGTATGCCGTAGCCGCGGCGACACCGGCTTCTGCTGCCACCATCCGCACGGTCAGATCGGCAAACCCTTTGTCGCGCAGGACCGTGATCGCTGCCGCGGTCAATCGATCGACGGTTTCGGCTTGCTGCTGGGTCAGTCTGCGGCGAGTGGACTCGAACTTGGTCTTACCAGACATGTGTCCAGACACTACGGGATCAGACCCGTGCGAGCAAAGTGTGCGCTATCGCTGCTCGTTCTCGCTCCCGCTCGGCGTCATGTCTCGCTCCCGCTCGGCGTCATGTCTCGCTCCCGCTCGGTGGGACAGAATTTCGAACCCCCGCGATCGCTAAGTCCATGTGTTAGAACGATTTCTAGAACATGTTCGGAAACTGTGCCCAGAATCAGAGAGGCTGACGATGACGAAGTGGGACGAGACGTGCGACGTACTCGCTGTGGGATCAGGTGGTGGACTCACCGGCGCGTACACGGCAGCCCGCGAAGGCCTCGACGTCATTGCGATCGAAGCAACCGACAAGTACGGCGGAACAACGGCGTACTCGGGCGGCGGCGGAATGTGGTTCCCGTGCAACGCCGTTCTTCGTCGGGGCGGGGACGTCGACACCATCGAGGATGCGCTGGAGTACTACCGATCAGTGGTGGGTGATCGTACGCCCGCCGACGTTCAGGAAGCCTACGTTCGAGGTGGCGCCGGGTTGATCGACTACCTCGAAGAGGACTCGAACTTCGAGTTCCAGATACTGCCGTGGCCCGACTACTTCGGTGAGGAGCCCAAGGCTCGAGCGAGCGGACGGCACATTGTTCCCAAGCCGATGAACGCGAACAAGCTGGGTGCGCTTCGTGATTCGCTTCGTCCGCCGCTGGCGACGGAACGGCTGGGGGAGGAGTTGCCGAAGTACCTCGTCGGCGGCCAGTCGTTGATCGGTCGATTCCTGTTGGCTCTTGCGGAACTCCCGAACGCCACCATGCACCTGAAGACCACTCTCGAGGAACTGGTTGTCGAGGACGGAGTGGTGGTCGGAGCCGTCGTCGACCGAGATGGTCGGCGTCGAACCATTCAGGCACGCAGAGGAGTGATCCTCGCCGCCGGTGGATTCGAGCAGAACGAGACCATGCGTGCCGAATTCGGTGTCCCCGGATCCGCTCTCGACACGATGGGCTGCCCCGGCAACCTCGGGAAGGCGCACCAGGCGGCGGTCGCCGCGGGTGTCGACACCGACCTGATGGGCGAGGCCTGGTGGTCGCCGGGACTCACCCATCCAGATGGGCGCTCCGCGTTTGCGCTGTGGTTCACCGGCGGAATCTTCGTGGACGACGACGGTCGTCGATTCGTCAACGAATCAGCGCCGTACGACCGCTTGGGTCGCTCTGTCATCGAACACATGCGGGCAGGGAAAGTGACCACGCCGTACTGGATGATCTACGACAACAGAGAAGGCGCAGTGCCGCCGGTGAAGGCACCCAACGTACCCATGGCCCAGACGGAGCAGTATGTGGCTGCGGGGTTGTGGAAGAGTGCACAGACACTCGAAGACCTCGCTGCCCAGATCGATGTTCCCGCAGCGGAACTGGTGGAGACAGTGAAGCGATTCAACGCGTTTGCGGCGACTGGCGTCGACACGGACTTCGGTCGAGGAGACACTGCGTACGACCGCGCCTTCTCCGAGGGGGCTTCGCCGCTCGTACCGATCGATCAAGGGCCGTTTCACGCTGCCGCTTTCGGCATCTCCGACCTCGGGACCAAAGGTGGTCTACGGACCGACGCGACCGGGAGGGTGCT
Organism: Rhodococcus sp. OAS809; assembly: GCF_040546695.1. Classification (NCBI taxonomy): domain Bacteria; kingdom Bacillati; phylum Actinomycetota; class Actinomycetes; order Mycobacteriales; family Nocardiaceae; genus Rhodococcus; species Rhodococcus sp. OAS809. The sequence goes on from NZ_JBEPOI010000002.1 coordinate 599,518, forward strand.
CAAAGCCGACGGTACGGCGATTGCCGGGTTGTACGCGGCGGGGAACACGATGGCAGCGGCCAGCGGGACTACGTACCCCGGCGGTGGAAACCCGATCGGAGCGAGCATGCTGTTCAGTCACTTGGCTGCACTCGACCTCGCGAAGCTGCCGTCTTGATCATCAGTCGCTCGTCTCGGGGATGTGGTCAGGCCTTGCCGAGTCCGGCGGCGATTCCCTTGTCCAGTTGGGTGAGCATTGCTGTACCCAACGACGAAAGCTGGGCGACCTGGCGATCGTCGAGGCCCTCGAAGAGGAGACCTTGAACTGAGGCGACGTGCGGCGGTGCGGCCGCGACCACCTTTGCCATTCCCTCATCGGTGAGCACTGCGTTGGAGCCGCGGCTGCCACGAATGACTTCCCGTTTCACCCAGCCGGCCTTCTCCATCTTCGTGATCACGTGCGAGAGGCGGGACAGGGACGCGTTCGCGCGCTGGGCCAGTACCGACAACTGGAGCTTGTGGTCGGGGGCGTCCGAGAGTGCCGCGAGTACGAAGTATTCGAAGTGTGTGAGTGCCGAATCGCGTTGTAGTTGAGTGTCGAGTGCGGCAGGCAACCGTGTCACGAGAGCGATCAGTGTCAGCCATGCTTCTTGCTGCTCGGCTGTGAGCCACTTCGTCTGAGACTGCGCGTCGGGCTGCGCGGTCGGTTCACTCATCGGTGACTTCTCCTTCGGGTCGAGCATTCTTCGTGCACGGAGCGTGCTTGTGTACAGCGTCTCAGACGCATGTCCAGAAGAATCCTGCGGGGAATAGTTGCGGGACGCAAGTGTTGAGTTCTATATTAGGTTGAATCTTCAACTTACGACGAATGTCTATCCCGAGGAGTCCGTATGTCCACCACAACCATGCCTGCGCTGTATCTCAGCCACGGTGCTCCGCCGCTGGTGGACAGCGCGTTGTGGGTCGACCAGTTGGGGGCGTGGGCCAGCGATCTTCCGCGGCCGACGGCAATCCTCGTCGTATCGGCGCACTGGGAATCAGCACCGCTGACGATCGGATCGACGACCACGGGCACCCCGCTCATCTACGACTTCGGTGGTTTTCCCGAGAGGTTCTACCGCGCGAAGTACAACTCTCCCGGCGCTCCGGAACTCGCCGCCCAGGTTGCCGCGTTGATGCCGGACAACGAACGCGTGGTTCAGCAGCCGAATCGAGGCCTGGATCACGGTGCCTACGTGCCGCTCACGGTGATGTACCCGGACGCAGACATCCCGGTACTGCAAATTTCGCTGCCAACCCTCGATCCCGAGCGTTTGCTCCATCTCGGACAGCGCCTACGGCCACTCCGTGAGCAAGGTGTACTGATCGTGGGATCCGGATTCACCACGCACGGGCTACCGTTCCTGCGCGATCCGTCACCGGAGGCGCAGGCCCCGGGATGGTCGGCGGAATTCGACGCGTGGGCAGGGGAGAGGTTCGCTGCCGGTGACGTCGATTCCTTGATCGACTTCCGCGCTCAAGCTCCCGGGATGCCGTACGCGCATCCGACCATCGAGCACTTCGCCCCGTTGTTCGTCACGCTCGGTGCGTCGTCCGATCCGGAACAGGTGCCCACCCAGGTGATCGACGGATTCTGGATGGGGCTTGCGAAGCGCTCGATTCAGGTCGCATAGAGGGTTTAAATCGCGCAGAGAATCAGGTGCCCAGGCACGTCAGCTTCGATTGCGAAGGAACTCGAGCGCCTGGTCTCCGTGGGTGTTGGCGCGTAGTTCACTCGAGATGACTTTGAGGACGGTGCGGTCGGTGTCGATCACGAAGGTCGAGCGTTTGACCGGAGCCAACTTGCCCAGGAGTCCGCGCTTGACGCCGAACTGTTCGGCTACCTTGCCCTCGGTGTCGGCGAGTAGGGGGTAGTCGAAGGATTGTGCGGTGGCAAAGGTGGACTGAGCTTCGACCGTATCGGTGCTGATGCCCGCTCGCGAAGCGCCCACCGCGGCGAATTCGCTGCCGAGGTCACGGAAGTGGCACGCCTCGGCGGTGCACACCGGCGTCGAGGCTGCCGGGTAGAAGAAGAGGACCAAGGGTCCGTTCTCGAGCAGGCTCGTCAGCGAGCGCGGAGTCCCGTCCTGGTCGGGCAGTGAGAAATCGGGAGCGAGTTGGCCTGGTTTCATTCGGCCGAGGTTACCCGCGCACGACGGCCACATGGGGGAGCCTGGGATGATGGAGCCATGCACGGCGAGCCCACCTCCATGTCCGCACGGTCATCCGACACCGCGATCGTCGGTGACGCGTCCGATTCCACCACGACCCGGGAGCAGTTCCGAGCTCTCGCAGCTGAGCACCGGGTCGTTCCGGTCACTCGGAAAGTGTTGGCGGACTCCGAAACTCCGCTCTCGGCGTACGAGAAGTTGGCCGGCAATCGTCCCGGCACCTTCTTGCTCGAGTCGGCCGAGAACGGTCGTTCGTGGTCGCGGTGGTCGTTCATCGGCGTCGGGAGTCCGGCTGCACTGACCGTCGTGGACGGAGAGGCGGCCTGGTACGGCAACGTTCCGGCCGGCGCTCCGGCCGGCGGCGACCCGATCGACGCGCTCGGTGCCACCCTCGAGCTGCTTCGTTCGGAGCGGCTGCCCGACCTGCCCCCGCTGACCGGCGGAATGGTCGGATTCCTCGGCTACGACGCGGTGCGGCGCCTCGAGAGATTGGGTGACTCCGCGGTCGACGACCTGCAGATCCCCGAGATGGTCATGCTGCTTGCCGCCGACATCGCCGCAGTCGATCACCACGAAGGGGCGATCACCCTCATCGCCAATGCCGTCAACTGGGACGGCACGGACGAGCGCGTCGACACGGCGTACGACGACGCAGTCGCCAGGTTGGACGCGATGACTCGCGCTCTCGCGGCGCCGGCGAAATCGACGGTGTCGACATTTTCGAAAGCGACTCCGAACTACCGCCGTCAGCGCACCACCGAGAGCTTCGGTGTCGACGTCGAAAAGTTGATCGGCGACATCGAAGCGGGCGAGGCATTCCAGGTAGTTCTCTCGCAGCGATTCGAGATCGATTGCACTGCAGCGCCGATCGACGTGTACCGGATGCTGCGAGCGTCGAACCCCAGCCCGTACATGTATCTGCTCAACGTGCCGAACGGTGATGGAGAGACGGCGTTTTCGATCGTCGGTTCGAGCCCGGAAGCACTGGTCACGGTTGCTGAGGGCGTCGCGACAACACACCCGATCGCTGGAACCAGATGGCGCGGTGCCACAGAGGAGGACGACATCCTGCTCGAGAAGGACCTCCTCGCCGACGAGAAGGAAAACTCCGAGCACCTCATGCTCGTCGATCTGGGGCGAAACGATCTGGGTCGTGTCTGTCGCCCGGGCACGGTGAAGGTGCACGACTACCGGCACATCGAGCGGTACAGCCACGTGATGCATCTCGTATCGACCGTCACCGGTCATCTGGCCGAGGGAAAGCACGCTCTCGACGCCGTCACCGCATGCTTCCCCGCTGGAACCCTCTCGGGGGCACCCAAGGTCCGAGCGATGCAGCTGATCGAAGAACTGGAACCGACCAGGCGCGGTATCTACGGCGGCATCGTCGGCTACCTCGACTTCGCCGGCGACGCCGACACCGCGATCGCGATCCGAACGGCATTGATCAAGGACGGGATTGGATACGTCCAGGCGGGCGCCGGTGTCGTCGCCGACTCGGATCCGGTCTACGAGGACACCGAGGCCCGCAACAAGGCGATGGCAGTGCTGAGCGCGATTGCGTCGGCGCACACCCTGCGCACCATCGGAGGTGACGATCAGTGAGTGAGAACGAGTCGAGTGCAGCGGAGCCTACAAGCGTTTCTCGTGGCACCGCCGTGCCGAGAACGCTTCTGCTGGCGTTGTCGGCAGCAGCTCTGTGGGGCAGCTCACGAATGACGTGGGTTCATCTGACCTCGAGCGACGGCAAGACGCTGGAGAGGACGACGGATCTCGACGGCAGCACCTGGGCGGCGGCGATGACTCCGCTCGCGCTCGCGCTTCTGGCGGCGATCGCGGCGTCGTTTGCGGTGCGAGGTTGGGCACTTCGGGTAGTCGGACTGTTGGTTGCCCTCGTCGCCGTCGCGGTAGCGGTTCCGGCAGTGCAGTTGTTGGTGTCCGGAGCCTCTGCGGACCGAGCGGTGGAGTTGGCCGAGTTGTCCGGTCACCCGGAAGATCTCTCGACGACTGTTTCGGTACTGCCTGCCTTGCTTGCGTTGGTCGGAGCGGTGGCGGCGCTCGGCGCGGCAGTACTTCTGATGCGCAAACCTCCAGTGCGAGGCGGGTTGTCGTCGAAATACGACAACCCTGCCGCGCGCCGCGAGGCCGCGGCCAAGCTTGGTCAGGGAGACAAACCTGCATCGGACGAGCCTGTGACACAACGGATGTTGTGGGATGCGCTCGACGCCGGAGAGGACCCGACAGCGACTGACGGGGACGACGGAGTTGGGGGAGACAACGGCGCGAAACCGGGGTCGTCCCACTGAGTAAGACTGAACCCTCACCTGCGTGGGTACCCCGACGGAGTAGCAAAATTTCGTCCCACTAGGCTGAGACCACCCTGATGACGTATCTCACATCGGGCTCTTGCCCAGAAAGGATTCGGGCCACGATGACCGTACTCGACTCGATTCTCGACGGGGTGCGCGCTGACGTCGCCGCCCGCGAAGCCGTACTCGACTTCGCTGCAGTCAAGGCTGCTGCGGCCGCTGCACCGCCTGCACTCGATGCTGCAGCAGCACTTCTGGAATCGAGCATCGGCGTCATCGCCGAGGTCAAGCGAGCGAGCCCGTCAAAGGGTGCGTTGGCCGACATTGCCGATCCCGCTGAGCTTGCCGCGGCGTACCAAGCCGGTGGCGCACGCATCATCAGTGTTCTCACCGAAGAGCGCCGTTTTCACGGCTCGTTGGCCGACCTGGACGCAGTCCGTAAAGCGGTCACCATTCCGGTGCTCCGCAAGGACTTCATCGTGGGGCCGTACCAGATTCACGAGGCTCGCGCTCACGGCGCCGACGTCATCTTGCTGATCGTCGCGGCACTCGAGCAGCAGGCGCTCGCCTCGTTGATCGATCGCACCGAATCTCTGGGAATGACTGCCCTCGTCGAGGTGCACACCGAGGAAGAAGCCAACCGCGCGCTCGAAGCCGGCGCCAAGGTGATCGGTGTGAACGCCCGCAATCTCAAGACTCTCGAGGTGGACAAGAACACCTTCGGTCGCATCGCTCCCGGTCTTCCGACCGAGACGATCAAGATTGCCGAGTCCGGTGTTCGCGGAACTGCCGATCTGTTGGCGTACGCCGGGGCGGGCGCCGACGCAGTGCTCGTCGGTGAAGGCCTCGTGACCAGCGGCGACCCTCGCAAGGCCGTCGCAGATCTGGTCAATGCAGGTGCGCACCCGTCCTGCCCCAAACCGTCTCGATAAATCGCTTCACCCGCCCGGCGTGCTTTGATGCACCCGGGCGGTGACCAGCGACACCGTTGGGGCAGACTGGTGGGGTGACTTCACGTACTCAGGAACCAGGCTCCGGTGCAATATTCAAGGGCGGCAATCTGCCGCCGGCCAGCGCGGGACTCACCGAGCGCTCCCACGATCCCGACGCCGGAGGCCATTTCGGCGTCTACGGCGGACGGCATGTGCCGGAAGCCCTCATGGCGGTTATCGACGAAGTCACTGCGGAGTACGAAAAGGCTCGAGCGGACGACACGTTCTTGAACGAACTCGACCGCTTGCAGCGCGATTACACCGGGCGCCCGTCGCCGATTTTCGAGGCAACGCGAATGAGCGAGTTCGCCGGCGGTGCGCGCATCCTTCTCAAGCGTGAAGATCTGAACCACACCGGTTCTCACAAGATCAACAACGTTCTCGGTCAGGTTCTGCTGGCAAAGCGTATGGGCAAGACCCGCATCATCGCCGAGACCGGAGCGGGCCAGCACGGTGTGGCATCGGCCACCGCCTGTGCACTGCTCGGTCTCGAGTGCGTCATCTACATGGGTGCTGTCGACACCGAACGTCAAGCACTGAACGTCGCGCGCATGCGACTTCTCGGCGCGGAGGTCGTCTCGGTCGAGACCGGTTCGCGCACGCTCAAGGACGCGATCAACGAAGCCTTGCGCGACTGGGTTTCCCACGCGGACAACACCTATTACTGCTTCGGTACCGCGGCAGGCCCGCACCCGTTCCCCACCATCGTTCGGGACTTCCAGCGAGTGGTCGGCCTCGAAACACGCGTCCAGGTTCAGGCACTGACCGGCCGCCTGCCCGATGCAGTCACAGCCTGCGTCGGAGGCGGCTCCAACGCAATCGGAATCTTCCACCCGTTCATCGACGATCTGTCGGTACGGCTGGTTGGCTACGAAGCAGCCGGCGACGGTGTCGAAACCGGAAGGCATGCAGCAACGTTCGCCGGCGGTACCCCTGGCGCATTCCAGGGTGCCTACTCGTACCTGCTCCAGGACGAAGACGGTCAGACCATCGAATCGCACTCGATCTCTGCTGGTCTGGACTACCCGGGCGTCGGACCCGAGCACGCTTACCTGAGCGATATCGGGCGCGCGACCTACGAACCCGTCACCGACAGTGAAGCCATGGATGCGCTGCTGCTGCTCTCACGCCGCGAGGGCATCATCCCGGCCATCGAATCGGCCCACGCCGTCGCCGGCGCACTCCGACTGGGCAAAGAACTCGGTGAGGGCGCGATCATCGTCGTCAATCTCTCCGGTCGCGGTGACAAGGACATGGACACCGCCGCAAGCTGGTTCGGTCTTTTCGACGGCGCCTCAGGTCAGGCAGCCGCTCCGGATGATGCAGCAGACGAGAACGACAACACGGAAGGCTCGGACAAGTGAGCGAACGACCATCACGCCTCGCACCCACCTTTGCCGCGTGCAAGGCTGACAAGCGTGCCGCCCTCGTCGGTTACCTGCCTGCCGGTTATCCGACCGTTCCCGAATCGATCGACGTGTTCAAGGCGATGGTCGACGGCGGCTGCGACATCATCGAAGTCGGTGTCGCGTATTCCGATCCGGTCATGGACGGTCCGACCATCCAGCGTGCAGCCGAAACCGCACTCACCAACGGCGTTCGCCTTCGCGATATCTTCACCGTGATCGAGCAGATCAGTTCGGTCGGCGGCAAGGCCGTCGTGATGACCTACTGGAACCCGGTACTGCAGTACGGCGTCGACAAGTTCGCACGAGACCTCGCTTCCGCCGGCGGGCTCGGACTGATCACCCCCAACCTCATTCCGGAAGAAGCCGGCGCCTGGATGGAAGCATCCGAGGAGCACCACCTCGACCGGATCTTCCTTGTCGCTCCGTCCTCGACGGAAGAACGACTCGCGATGACACTCGATGCGAGTAGTGGATTCATCTACGCGGCCTCGACGATGGGTGTCACCGGCGCTCGCGACGCCGTGTCTTCGATGGCTCCGGAACTGACCGCACGAATCCGCGCGCATTCCGACATTCCCGTCGGCGTCGGATTGGGAGTTCGCTCCGGCGCACAGGCTGCCGAAATCGCGGCATACGCCGATGCCGTCATCGTCGGCTCGGCTCTGGTCTCCGCGGTCGAGAACGGCCTGGGAGCGGTTCGCTCGCTCACCGAAGAACTCGCCGAGGGCGTCCGCTCGGCTACCGTGGCGTCGTGACCTCAACTGTGGACCTGCTGGCCTATATCCCCAGCCCGCCCCAAGGCGTCTGGTACGTCGGACCGGTGGCGCTTCGCGCCTACGCGCTCTTCATCATCCTCGGCATCATCGTCGCGATCGTGTGGGGAGATCGTCGTTGGGTCGCCCGCGGCGGCGAGAAGGGGACCGTTCTCGACATCGCGATCTGGGCCGTTCCCTTCGGTCTGATCGGTGGCAGGCTCTACCACGTTTTGACCGACTGGCCCGCCTATTTCGGCGAGAACGGTCAGCCACTCGACGCACTCAAGGTGTGGCAGGGAGGCCTCGGAATCTGGGGAGCAGTGTTCCTCGGCGGCATCGGTGCGTGGATCGGCTGCCGTCGACGCGGCATTCCGGTGTCCGCCCTCGGAGACGCGATTGCGCCCGGAATCTTGCTCGCGCAGGCCATCGGTCGTATCGGCAACTACTTCAACCAGGAATTGTACGGTCGCGAGACCACCGTCCCGTGGGGCCTCGAGATCTTCGAGCGTGTGAACTCTTCCGGCCAGCTCGATCAACTGGCAGGTGTCTCCAACGGAGAAGTCATTCGGGTCGTTCACCCGACGTTCCTCTACGAAGCTGTGTGGAACGTCCTGATCGTGATCCTGCTGGTCCTCGTCGACCGACGATTCAAGATCGGCCACGGACGCCTGTTTGCTCTGTACGTCGCGGGCTATTGCCTGGGCCGGTTCGTCGTCGAACTGATGCGCGACGATTTCGCCTACGAGATCGCCGGCATTCGCGTCAACACCTTCACTTCGGGGATCGTGTTCTTCGCCGCACTGGCCTACTTCTTCCTGGCGAAGAAGGGTCGTGAGGATCCGGCTGATTTGAAGTCGAAGGACTACGTCGCTGCGGTAGCCGCCGGCGAAGCAGGAGTCGCGGCGCCAGTTACCGAAACTGACTCGGCGAAGGCCGACGCGAAAGGCGCCGACGCTGAAGATTCTGAATCCGATGCTGCTGAATCCGCTTCCAGTGAGGCAAGCGACTCCACGGCAGCGTCGGATGAGTCGTCGGACGCGGTGAAGCTGTCGAAGAAAGACAAGCCGTGACAGGTCCCTATTCGCAGGGGGGATTCCCCGAGGATCAGGGACCGGTCTACGGCGCGCCCAATCCGTACGGATATCAGCAGCCATTGCCGCCTCCATCGATGTACGGGTTCGGAGATCCCTACGCCCCGTACGGTCGGCACCCGGTAACCGGGGAACCGTATTCCGACAAGTCGAAGGCCACCGCTGGACTGTTGCAGATCTTGCTGGGCTTCTTCGGAATCTGTGGAGTCGGGCGCCTCTATATCGGAAGTGTCGGCATCGGATTGTGCCAACTGCTCGGCATGTTCTTCGCGCTGTTCATGTCGGCGTTCCTCATCGGAATTCCATTTGCGATCGGAATCTGGATCTGGGCGTTCGTCGACGGCATCGTGATACTTTCGGGCAATGCGCGGGACGGTGCTCGCCGGCCATTGCGAGGATGAGTCGCGAGCGCGAACCGAGGAAACATGTGTGGGGGACTGGCCTCGAGAAGGTCGAACCTTCTCGAAGTCCGATAACAAAAGCTATTACGTACCGTCGTCGAATCGAAGGAAAGTACGTTGCCTAACTTGAACAAGAATCCGGAACCTTCCGAGTCGGGGGACTCGTCTGGATCACAGCCGCCGGTTCCACCGCAGTTCGGGTCGCCGTTCGACTACGACGCGACGGCGGATGCGTCGTTGACGGAAACCTCGGCACCCACCGAAAAGACGCCGTCGACGGAGACCACCGGCACCGGTCCAGGCTGGGACACGTATTCGGGAGTCGGAAACGGTCCGGGGTGGGGAAACCACCCCATCTACCCGCCGCCGACCGGAACCGAATCGACCACAGCGTTTCCCGCTGCCGGTTCTGATTCCACCCCGAATCAGCCCACAGCGCCGTACACGTCGCAGGAAAGTTACGCCGCCCAGAACTATCCGGCGACCGACTATCCGGCGCCTGACTACTCGAGCCCGACCCAAACCCCGACGGACGGTCCCGTCTACGGTGCACCGGCAGATCAAACTCCGAATCCCTACGCGGCTCCGCCGCAGGGCTACCCCCAGCCGGGATACTCACAGCCGGGTTACGGTCAGCCTCAGGGGTACCCACAAGCTCAGGGTTATCCTCAGCCTGGCTACGGCCTGGTCGACCCGTCCGCACCATACGGACGTGACCCGATGACCGGTGAACCGTACTCGGACAAGTCGAAGACGACTGCCGGATTGCTGGGCATTCTGCTCGGCGGATTCGGTGCAGGACGTTTTTATCTCAACCAGCCCGGCATGGCTGTCGCACAGATCGCGGTCACTTGGTTGACGTGTGGAATCGGTGGCATCTGGCCGCTCATCGACGGAATCATGATGTTGACCGGCAGTGTGCGCGATCAGTACAACCGCCCTTTGCGTAGCTGATCGAAACGACCGTCGGCAAGTGTGACCCCCTGATGCCTCGGTATCAGGGGGTCACCGTTTTGCTCTCGCGACCTGCGGTTATGGGCTGATAAACTAGCGCACGTCGGCTGCATGTCCGCGTGGAGGTCGCCGAGTGCCGTTTTCTCGAATACCTGAACCTCGGGGCCTGTACGACCCCGATCAGGAAACCGATTCGTGTGGTGTAGCCGTGGTAGCAGACACCTCTGGACGCCACCTGCATTCCATTGTCGACGATGCGCTCGCGGTCCTGGGCAATCTCTCCCATCGCGGCGCAGTTGGGCGCGAATCCAACAGCGGAGACGGCGCGGGCATTCTGATTCAGCTGCCGACGGAGTTCTTCGACGCGGTGACCGAGTTCGAGCTTCCACCACCCAACGCGATGGGTGAGAACACCTACGCGGCCGGAAACTGCTTTCTCCCAGTGGATCAGGAAGCACGTTGGCGCGCGGTAGTTCGGATACACCGGTACGCAGCGGCAGAAGGACTGCGGATTATCGGGTGGCGAGAGGTGCCGGTCGACCGCGACTGCGTCGGAACCGTTGCCGCGCAGTGCGCTCCGTACATCAGTCAGTGTTTTGTGACGTGCGCCGAGTCACGGGATCGTAGTGTGGGCGGAATTGCCTTGGACCGACGAGTCTTTGCCCTCAGGAGACAAGCCGAGCGGATTCACTCGGCCGATGATGCGGTGTATTTCCCCTCGTTGTCCGCCCGAACCATCGTGTACAAGGGCATGCTGACGCCGACGCAGTTATCCGGTTACTTCACCGACCTACGCGACGACCGAATGCGAACTGCGTTGGCAGTCGTGCACAGTCGATACTCCACGAACACATTTCCGTCGTGGCCACTCGCTCAGCCGTATCGCTGCATCGCCCACAACGGCGAGATCAATACGATTGTGGGAAACAGGAATTGGATGCGCGCTCGCGAGCCGATGCTGCGGAGCACACTTTTAGGTGGGGACATCGATCGCCTGTTTCCGATCTGCACCCCGGGAGGATCCGACTCTTCGTCGTTCGACGAAGTACTGGAGTTTTTGACGCTCGGGGGCCGCAGTGTGCAACACGCCATCGCGATGATGATTCCCGGAGCCTGGGAGAACGATTCTTCGATGCCCGACGAGATAAAGGCCTTCTACCAATTTCACGGTTGTCTGATGGAACCGTGGGACGGTCCGGCGTCCGTGACGTTCAGCGACGGCATTGTTGTCGGGGCCGTGTTGGATCGCAACGGTCTTCGCCCAGGGCGATGGTGGCGGATGAAGAACGACCGTATCGTGTTGGCCAGTGAGAGCGGCGTGTTCGACGCTCCCACGTCCGAGGTGTTGGAGAAGGGGCGCCTCGAACCGGGACGCATGTTTCTCGTGGACACCGCTCGCCATCGCATCGTTTCCGATGCGGAGATCAAGTCCGAACTCGCGAGCACAGCCCCCTACCGGGACTGGGTCGACGGGGGATTGGTCGACCTCGAGGACATCCCCGAGACTGCGCCTGCTCGAGGCGATCCGGCTCCGCTGTTGCAACGGCAGTTGCTCTTCGGATACCACGCCGAGGACCTGCGGGACATTCTTGTCCCGATGGCAAGCTCAGGATCGGAGCCGTTGGGGTCGATGGGTGTCGACACGCCCCTCGCCGTTCTCTCGGATCGGCCGAAGCTGTTGTACGACTACTTCGTCCAGCTCTTTGCTCAGGTGACCAACCCGCCTTTGGACGCGATTCGCGAGGAAGTCGTCACTACGCTTGGTGTCACCCTCGGCGGTGAGCAGAACTTGTTCGAAGCGTCGGCGCTGTCGTGCCGAAGGATTGTTCTCGACAAACCGGTGATCGGACCGGGGAAGATGGCGAAGGTCGCCAAACTATACGGCGCAAGAACTCCGAGAAGCGCTGTCCTTCGCGCAAGTTTCGATCCGAGGGGCAGTCTCACCGAAGGCGTCGAGAGGCTTCGTGAGTCCGCCCGAACAGCCGCCGCAGCCGGTATCGAGATTCTGGTGATCTCCGACCGTGGATCAGGCCCTGAGCAGGCTCCCATTCCGTCATTGCTCGCAGTATCAGCCGTGCACCACGATCTGGTTCGTCATGGCCTGCGGACCAAGGTTTCCCTTGTCGTCGACTCGGGTGACGCGCGCGAAGTTCATCACATCGCGCTGCTGATCGGCTACGGTGCGGCGGCTGTCCACCCGTATCTTGCTCTCGAATCTGTCCAAGCCCTCAGCGAGCACGACGAACTTCCCGGGATAGATCCGAAGACTGCGTCGGACAACTACCTGAGAGCAACAAATTTCGGCGTGCTCAAAGTGATGTCGAAGATGGGAATCGCTACGGTTCACTCCTACACGGGCGCACAGGTATTCGAGGCCGTGGGCTTGGGTCGAGAGTTGGTCGACGAATACTTCTGCAACACACGGAGCCGGATCGGCGGGATCGGTATCACCGAAGTCGCGCGCGAAGTTCTGATGCGCCACACGGCTGCGTTCTCGTCGTCCGCAGTGCAGCATCGTCAGTTCGACAATCGTCAGTTGACCGACAGCGGACAGTACCGGTATCGCCGCGATGGTGAATTGCATGTGTTCACACCCGAATCCGTGTTCTTCCTTCAGCATGCGACCCGGACCGGGCGAAGTGAGATGTTTCGTCGCTACAGCGATGAAGTCGATCGACTGAGCGCGCAGGGCGGAACACCGCGGGGATTGTTTCGATTTCGGTGTGAGGTTCGTCCGCCGATTCCGCTCGATCAGGTCGAACCCGTCGAGTTGATTCTCGCTCGATTCAACACCGGTGCGATGAGCTACGGTTCCCTCTCTGCGGAGGCGCACGAGACGATGGCGGTTGCGATGAATGCTCTCGGCGGGCGTTCCAACACCGGTGAGGGCGGAGAGTCGCCGGAGCGGTTGCGTGACGACAAGCGTCGAAGCGCTGTCAAGCAGGTCGCGAGTGGTCGCTTCGGGGTGACCAGCGATTACCTGGTCAATGCCACCGACATTCAGATCAAGATGGCCCAAGGTGCCAAGCCGGGTGAAGGAGGGCAGCTTCCGGGGTCCAAGGTGTACCCGTGGATCGCGGAAACCCGGTACTCGACGCCTGGGGTCGGGCTCATTTCTCCGCCCCCGCACCACGACATCTATTCGATCGAGGATCTCGCCCAATTGATCTACGACCTCAGATGCGCGAACAATCGCGCGCGGATACACGTGAAGTTGGTCAGCGCAGCCGGAGTCGGGACTGTTGCGGCAGGTGTGGCCAAAGCGCACGCCGACGTGGTGCTGATCTCCGGTCACGACGGCGGGACGGGTGCTGCGGCACTCTCGTCCATCCACCACGCGGGTACGCCGTGGGAGATCGGGCTGGCCGAAACTCAGCAGACCCTGGTGCTCAACGGGTTACGCGATCGGATCGTCGTCCAGTGTGACGGGGGTTTGCGCACGGCGCGGGACGTCGTCGTCGCCGCGTTGCTGGGGGCGCAGGAGTACGGGTTTTCCACGGCGCCACTCATCGCGGCCGGGTGCGTCATGATGCGGGTATGTCACCTCGACACCTGCCCTGTCGGAGTAGCGACGCAGAATCCCGAACTGCGCGAGCGATTCACCGGCCGGCCCGAGTATGTCGAGAACTTCTTTCGCTTCATCGCCACCGACGTACGACGGTTGTTGGCAGAACTGGGGTTTCGAAGTATCGACGATGCTCTGGGGCACGCAGACGTATTGGAAATGTCTCCGGCGGTGGCGCATTGGAAGAGTAGGACGTTGGATCTCTCACCACTCTTCGACGTTCCGGCCACGCCGGCCGGCGCGGCCTACCAACCGTATGTACCTGTTTCGAGCGAACTCGAACGCACCCTGATCGACTTGGCTGCGAACTCGCTCGAGGACGCTCGACCCGTGCATATCGAACTGCCAGTACACAATACGGATCGGGCGGTGGGGACGAGGCTGGGCGCAGAGGTGACCAGACGCTACGGCGCCGTCGGGCTACCTGACGGCACCATCGACGTCGTGCTCCGTGGAACGGCAGGCCAGTCACTCGGTGCGTTCCTGCCGCCCGGCATCTCGCTGGTCGTCGTCGGCGATGCAAACGATTACGTGGGGAAGGGGCTCTCCGGTGGACGAATCGCGCTTCGGCCGAGTGAGGACGCGCCCTTCGTGGCGGAGGATCAGGTGATTGCCGGCAATACGCTGCTGTACGGCGCTACGAGCGGTGCGCTCTATGCCAGGGGGCGTGTCGGGGAACGATTCGCGGTGCGCAACTCGGGCGCGGTCGCTGTGGTGGAAGGCGTCGGAGACCATGCGTGCGAGTACATGACCGGGGGTCGCGTCGTCATCATCGGCCCAACTGGTAGGAACCTTGCTGCGGGAATGTCGGGCGGAATTGCCTTCGTACTCGACGTGAAGGCAGAGAAGGTCAACGGCGACATGGTCGTTCTGGAGCGGCCTTCGGCGGAAGACTGCAGTCAGCTGGTCGAAATTCTCGGCGAGCATTTGGCTGCGACCGGCTCGCCGGTGGCGGCAAAACTTCTCGACGACTGGGTTGGCCAGAGTCCGAGATTCACCAAAGTTTTGCCTGTCGACTACCGGAAGGTCGTGGAAGAGAACGAACTGGTGGAGCCGGCTCATGCCTGACGCACGCGGGTTCCTCAACGTGAAACGATCCGGCTCACCGACCAGATCGACCGATGTGCGTGTCGGCGACTGGGCGTCGGTATACGAGTCGCTGGATCCCGTCGTGCGAAATCGAGACGTATCTGCACAGGCCTCGCGTTGCATGGACTGCGCTGTGCCGTACTGCCATTCGGCCGACGTGGGGTGTCCGCTCGGCAATCTCATTCCGGAATGGAACGACCTGGTTCGGCGTGGACGGTGGTCCGAAGCCTCGGAGAATTTGCATTCCACCAACAATTTCCCCGAGTTCACCGGACATCTGTGCCCCGCACCGTGCGAAACGGCGTGCGTTCTCGCACTCGACGACGAGCACACGTCGGGGGGTGTCACCATCAAGCGCATCGAACAGGCGATTGTCGACAACGCCTGGGAGTCGGGTTGGTTGGGGCCGCAGGCTGCGGTAGTTCACAGCGGAAACCGTGTTGCGGTTGTCGGTTCGGGACCGGCGGGACTGGCCGCGGCTCAACAACTGACACGAGCCGGACACAGTGTCACGGTGTTCGAGCGGAGCGATCGGATCGGGGGACTGCTTCGCTACGGAATTCCTGAATTCAAGTTGCCCAAGGCCCTCATCAACCGGCGGCTGGACCAACTGACCGCCGAGGGGACCCGATTCGTCACTGACTGCGCCGTCGGAGTGAACGTGAGCGCGCACGACCTCCTGACGGATTTCGAGGCGGTAATCCTGGCGGTCGGGGCTGATCGTGTCAGAGACACCGACGTACCGGGTCGTAGTCTTCGCGGAATCCATCCTGCGATGACGTACCTGCGGGCGGCCAACCGCGAATGCGAGGGTGATGGTGCGTCGAGCATCTCGGCGCGAGGTAAAAACGTCGTGATCATCGGTGGCGGCGACACGGCCGCCGATTGCCTCGGCACGGTGCATCGCCAGGGTGCGCTCTCGGTGACGGAATTGGACTACCACGTCCCACCTCCGGCACGCCGCGATCGAGATCGCGACCCATGGCCGTTGTGGCCGCGGGTCCTGCGCACCTCGCCGGCGGACGAGGAGGGCAGTGACAAACGATTCCGATGGGCGGCGCAGGAATTTCTCGACGACGGTGGGGGTGCGGTCCGCGCAATCCGGATGGTTCCGGTAGCCGTGTCACGAGCGAAGGACGGACAACGGACCCTGGTGGAGACCGGCGACACGACGGATCTGGTGTGCGAGATGGTCCTACTCGCTCTGGGTTTCGACGGCGTCGAAACCGCTCCACTGCTCACCGACCTTGATGTCGGCACCGATCCACTCGGCAGAATCGAGTGTGATGTCGGGTGGCAGACCCGGACACCCGGCGTATTCGTCTGCGGCGACGCGCATCGCGGGGCGTCGCTGGTCGTGTGGGCGATTGCCGAGGGACGGTCGGCCGCACGTGCCGTCGACATGTTTCTCACAGGCGAGTCGGCGCTTCCGGCTCCGGTTCATCCAAAGGCATTTCCGCTGTTCGTGAGCTGACCAACTGAATCGAGTAAGTACAGAAAGTGCAGGTCGCAAATGCCGGATAGAAGTGCGGTGGGGTAGCGACTAGGCTCGAGCCGTGAACCGACGGACAAAAATTGTATGCACACTTGGACCTGCGACAGCTTCTGGCGACCGCATCCGTGAGCTCGTGGAGAGCGGCATGGACGTGGCGCGCCTCAACTTCAGCCACGGCGAGCATGCCGATCACGAAGAAAACTACATTCGCGTCCGCGCCGCGTCGGACGCCACCGGAAAGGCCGTCGGTGTTCTCGCCGACCTTCAGGGGCCCAAGATTCGCCTCGGCCGATTCAAGGACGAGCGGACCACCTGGGCCAACGGTGAAGAGGTTCGTATCACCGTCGACGACGTCGAGGGAACGCACGATCGCGTCGGGACCACGTACAAGGAATTGGCGCGCGACGCCAAGGCCGGCGATCGACTGCTGGTCGACGACGGAAAGGTCGGCCTGGTCGTCACGTCCATCGACGGCAACGACGTCGTCTGTCGGGTCACCGAAGGCGGTCCGGTCAGCAACAACAAGGGCCTCTCACTGCCCGGTATGAACGTCTCCGTTCCAGCCCTGTCGGGCAAGGACATCGCCGACCTCGAGTTCGCTCTCAAGCTGGGTGTCGACTTCATTGCACTCTCCTTCGTTCGCTCACCGGCGGACGTCGAATTGGTTCACGCCATCATGGATCGAGTCGGGCGCCGCGTTCCCGTCATCGCGAAGCTCGAGAAGCCCGAGGCCATCGACAATCTCGAAGCCATCGTGCTCGCGTTCGACGCCGTCATGGTCGCCCGCGGTGACCTCGGTGTCGAGTTGCCGCTCGAGCAGGTCCCGCTCGTTCAGAAGCGCGCAATCCAGATTGCTCGTGAGAACGCGAAGCCGGTCATCGTCGCGACGCAGATGCTCGAGTCGATGATCGAGAACTCGCGTCCCACTCGCGCAGAGGCATCCGATGTCGCCAACGCCGTTCTCGACGGCGCCGACGCAGTCATGCTCTCGGGCGAGACTTCGGTGGGCAAGTACGTCATGGAAACCGTTCGCACCATGGCCCGCATCGTCGAGGCCGTCGAGAACGAATCAACCCGTGTCCCACCGTTGACCCACGTCCCGCGCACCAAGCGCGGTGTCATCTCGTACGCAGCACGCGACATCGGCGAACGTCTCGACGCCAAGGCCTTGGTTGCGTTCACTCAGTCCGGTGACACGGTGCGTCGACTGGCTCGTCTGCACACGCCGCTGCCGTTGCTCGCCTTCACACCGCTGCCCGCGGTGCGCAGTCAGCTGACGCTGACGTGGGGAACCGAGACGTTCCTGGTCGATGCGGTGGCCACCACCGACGAGATGGTGCGTCAGGTGGACAGTGCGTTGCTCTCCCTCGGGCGGTACGTCAAGGGCGACCTCGTGGTCATCGTTGCCGGATCCCCTCCGGGAACTGTCGGTTCCACCAACCTCATTCACGTCCACCGTATCGGCGAAGAGGACCACTGAGTGACCCACGCGAACGCGTCCACCGACCTCGGTACTCTCCTCGGTTTGTTGGATCTGGAGCAGATCGGTGAAGACGCGTTCCGTGGATACCACCCGAAACAGGTAGGTTCGCGGACGTTCGGCGGTCAGTTGGTGTCTCAGGCACTGATGGCCGCCGGGCGGACCGTCGACGGTGATCGCCCCATCCATGCGGTGAATGCCCATTTCATTCGCGGCGGAGATGTCAAGGCGCCCATCGAGTATCGGGTGGATCGTCATCGCGACGGGCGGGCGTTCGCCAACCGTCAGGTGACTGCCTATCAGGGTGAGAACGAATTGTTCGTGATGCTCGCGGCGTTCCAGGACTCCGGCAAGGGGCTCGACCATGCTGTCGAGATCCCGGATGTTCCACTTCCGGAGTCGTTGCCTCCCATCGGCGATCATCTGGTGGGGTACGAGGAAAAACTGCCGCATTTCAGTGCGGCGCTCAAGCCGATCGACATGCGGTACGCCAACGATCCGGCGTGGATCCTCAAGGGCACCGGCGAGAAACTCAACCACAATCGGGTGTGGATGCGCCCCGACGGTGATCTGCCGGACGATTCGCTCATTCATGCTGCGACGCTGGCATATTCGTCCGACACCACCGTGCTCGATTCGATTCTGACCACTCATGGTTTGTCCTGGGGTCATGATCGTATCGTCGCGGCGACGGTCAATCATTCGATCTGGTTCCATCGCCCGTTCCGGTTCACCGACTGGGTTCTGTACGCCACCGAATCGCCGGTCGCCGCAGGTTCGCGCGGTCTGGCAACCGGACGGTACTTCTCGGTGGAAGGACTGCTGTTGGCGACGGTGGTCCAAGAAGGAATGATCAGGCATTTCCCGCGTAAAGGGGAATGAGATGCGGGCCCGAGACTGAACTCGGGCCCAGAATCAAGCAGACTTGCGATATTGCGGTGAGAGTTCGTCGGCGCGGTCCCACGGAGACCAGTCGACTTTGCGTCCATCGAGTTGGGCCGCAACAACTTCCAAGCCCGCGTGCCAGCCGGCAGCGTGGGCGTACGCGGACTCTTCGTCTTCCATCGTGTGGGTGAGGGTCAGCCAGCAACCGCCGGTGCCGTCCGGTGCCAGTTCCCAATGCAGAGTATCTGCGTCCCAGAGGAATTCGAGAATTCGGTGCGGGTGGACGCTGATGACCGTCCCGCGCGTCACGTGATCTGCTGGCAGTCCGAAACGCTCGACTTGTTCCGGGGTCACCTTGAACAGCAGATCCGCGCCGGGAGTGAGATCGAAATCGACGTCCGCCGGGAACCAGGCGTCGAGGTACTCGCGTTCCGTTATCACTTTCCAGACCTTGTCCGGTGCGTGCGGAATTGCCAGTTGGAAGCTCAGTGACACCCGACCGTCATAGGTCAGGTTTATCTTGCCGTTGTCCATCGGTGCCTCCAATGCTTGGTGCCCGTGCGGTTGCCCCCATCGTGCCATCTAATTGCTTAGGATGGAATAACTGCAGGTCAGATCGTTACCTATTGATAGGTTATGTCGATTTGTCTCGTTTTGAGAGCGGCGTTCCGGATGCGTTTCGTGGCAGTGAGACAAACGCGCGGTACGCTGACCACGCACGACTGGCGCGGGTGGGAATTACCACCGGGGAGTGCACATCGCGAGGCATCGACCGCCTGGGTGCTTCACACATCTTGTGTGAAGGGGATCCATGTCTACCGAGAATCGGCCTACCGAAAACGTCTCTACCAAGAATCTGTCGACCCAGACCGCGCCCGCTCGAATAATCGACGGACGCGCAATTGCCGATGCTGCGCTCGCGGACCTGTCAGTGCGCACCAGGCAGTTTCGTGATGAGGCGGGGCACGTTCCTTGCCTGGCCGCCGTCATCGTGGGAGCGGACCCGGCCTCGAAGGCGTATGTACAGATGAAGGTCAAACGATCTGTCGCCGTCGGAATGACGTCGCGGACGGTCGAACTCCCGGTGAGTACAACCACCGAAGAACTGGTCGACGTGCTGAGAGCGTTGTCGGCGGACCCTTCGATCGACGGCATACTGCTGCAACACCCGGTGCCAGACCACATCGACGAACGGGCCGCGTTCGATGCCATCTCGGCCGACAAAGACGTTGACGGCGTCACTTCGGCATCTTTTGCGGCAATGGCGTTGACCGGTGGGGGATTCGAATCGTGTACGCCGAGTGGCATCCTGCGCCTGCTCGACGCCACAGGCGTCGAACTCTCCGGAAAGCATGCTGTCGTGGTCGGCCGAAGCCCGATACTCGGATTGCCGATGGGAATGCTCCTCCTGCGTCGAGGCGCAACGGTGACATACTGCCATTCGCGCACCGTCGACCTGGCCGCCCACGTCGCCTCGGCAGACGTCGTCATCGCGGCCGTCGGTGTTCCGGAACTGATCAAAGGGACGTGGATCAAGCCTGGTGCAGTGGTGATCGATGCGGGGTACAACGAGGGCAACGTCGGAGATGTGGAGTACGCCGCTGCGCTCCCACATGCCGGTGCGATCACACCAGTGCCGGGTGGCGTCGGCCCCATGACGGTGGCAGTCCTGCTGGAACAAACACTGGCAGCAGCAGTTCGAGCAGCGGACGTTCGGGCATGCAGCGAGAATCATGACAGTCGTGTTGAACCGGACCCCGCAATCGCCTCGGATCGATTGTGAGACCTCGGTTTCGAGACGGAGTATTCATCCGCCCCGCGATAACCGAATTACCGCGTCGCGCACCGCTGCGCTGGAATGGCTGAGCTGAGCGCGCAATTGGGTATTCGACAGTCAGCTGTCTGCCTTGGGGATGTCGATCGTCAACTGGGACGGTGAATCGGATGTCGATACGGTGTATGCCGGACGGATGTCGACCGTGCCGACAAACGACTGCAGGATCGCACTGTTCCTGGCTGCACTGTCTATGCGCGTGATGTTTTCGCCCTCGTGAGATACGGAGTTGAGCGACGAATCCGATTGGACTCCCATCAGGTCGACTTGAAGTATCGATCGACTTCCGACGTCCACGACTGTGCTGTCACCCGCTCGGATTGCTTCACTGACATATTCGGTTTTCCAGAACACAGATCCGCTTCCGTCGAAGCGATAGGTGATGCGGGTGAAACCATCGTGATCGATCACGTCGATCTCGGTCACGTCGACGCGCGGAGTCGGTGAAGGGACCTCCGTGTCGTTCGGGAACGGGGGAGGCA
The DNA here is from genome assembly GCF_040546695.1 of Rhodococcus sp. OAS809. Lineage (NCBI taxonomy): Bacteria > Bacillati > Actinomycetota > Actinomycetes > Mycobacteriales > Nocardiaceae > Rhodococcus > Rhodococcus sp. OAS809. The sequence goes on from NZ_JBEPOI010000002.1 coordinate 620,448, forward strand.
CGGAGATCTCGGTGGATGGGGCATCGATCGGGGGAGAGCCGACCTGAAGGGTGCCGGTCTGTGTTGCAGCATCGAGCGCGGCCTGGGTGGAAGATTCGCCGGCAGTGCTGGATTCGCCGGCAGTATTGGATTGGCCGTCTGTTTGACACCCGGTGAGCAGCGCGAGAATCGATATGGCTCCGAGCAGAGCAATCAGCCGGTGACCGTTCATGGATCGAATCTAAAGGCGGTCGATCTGGGGTACAGCCGAATGCCGAAACCTTGCGGTGCGGCCAGCTGCGGCAGGTGGTGCCCTCGGTGAGACTCGAACTCACACTGGACGGGTTTTGAATCCGTTTCCTCTGCCAATTGGGATACGAGGGCTTGTTGCGATGACTACATTAGAAGATGCGATTTCAATGTCAAACACCGGTACCCTCTAATCGTTCGCGTCTCGTGTCGGGGCGGTTCGATGGAGGAGGATGGTGGCCATGAATTCGCCGCAGCCGCAAGGCAATCAGCTCGCACCCCGTCGTGTTGTCGTCGCTGAAGACGAGGCGTTGATCCGCATGGATCTGGTCGAGATGCTCCGCGAAGAGGGCTACGACGTCGTCGGTGAGGCGGGTGACGGGCAGGTCGCGGTGGAGTTGGCCGAGTCGCTCAAGCCTGATCTGGTCATCATGGACGTGAAAATGCCCAGGAGAGACGGCATCGACGCCGCTTCGGAGATTGCCGCCAAACGCATCGCTCCTGTTGTCATTCTCACAGCGTTCAGTCAGCGCGAGTTGGTCGAGCGCGCACGCGATGCCGGCGCCATGGCTTACTTGGTCAAGCCGTTCTCGATCAGTGACCTCGTTCCCGCTGTCGAATTGGCGGTCAGTCGTTTCCGCGAGGTGACGGCGCTCGAGCGTGAGGTCGCTGATCTTTCCGACCGGCTCGAAGCGCGCAAGCTGATCGAGCGAGCCAAGAGTGTTCTGATGGTGCGCCAAGCGCTCACCGAACCTGAGGCGTTCAAGTGGATTCAGCGCGCCGCGATGGATCGGCGCTCCACGATGAAGGCGGTCGCACAGGTCGTACTGGAAACTCTGGGCGGTGAACCGGACGCTTGAGCAAAGTGTCCGGGTTACCCGGTTGCTGCGTCGACCGTCGAAACGTCGCGCAGCGCTACAGCCGTGTAAACACTGTGCACCTTCAGATAACAGTCAGGTCACAGGGCTTTCTTGAAGGATCGCGAAACGGTTCCAAGGTCTAGCGTCTGATCCCACAGCGAGCGCCAGTTCGGGTGGCGCGAGCACCGGCTGATCTTAGGAGCGTGGGATGGCTAGACGAACACTTGTGCGTACTGCTGCAGTTCTCGGCGCGGCATCACTGGCACTTGCAGGCTGTAGCTCGGACAAGTCGGATGACTCGTCTTCGAGTGGCTCTACGTCCGGCGCTTCTGCCGCGACGACATCCGTCACGACTGATTGCACCCCGGAGCAGGCCAAGGCCGGCGCCACCCCGTCCACGGAAGCGCTGCGCATCGGCACGCTTCTTCCCGATACAGGCAGCTTGTCGTTCCTCGGGCCGCCGATGGTCGCGGGCACCCAGCTGGGAGTCAACGACGTCAATGCAGCCGGAGGCGTTCTCGGCCAACCGGTCCAGCTGATTCCCGGCGATTCGGGTGACACCACAACGGACACCGCCAATACCACCGTCGACCGCGAATTGGCTGCAGGCACTCAGGTCATCGTCGGCGCCGCGTCGTCTTCGGTCTCGCTCAAGGTGATCGACAAGATCGCCAGCGCAGGCGTCGTGATGTTCTCGCCTGCCAACACCTCGGACCAATTCGTCTGCTACCCCGACAAGGGCATGTACTTCCGCACCGCTCCGACGGACGTACTGCAGGCTCAGGCCGTCGCACAGCTCATTTCGGACGACGGTGGTCAGCGCGTAGCGATCATGGCCCTCAACGACCCGTACGGGACGGGTCTGGCGGACAACATCGAAAAGAATCTGATCGATTCGGGTGTCCCCTCCGATCAGATCGAGAAGATCATCTACGACCCGAACGCGCAGTCGTTCAACTCCGAAGTCGATCAAGTCAAGAACTTCAATCCGGATGCAGTGGCACTGGTGGGCTTCGAAGAGTCGGCGAAGATCATCACGCGCATGCACGAAGTGGGCATCGGCCCGTCGGACGGAATGGCGATGTACGGCGTCGACGGCAACATGGGCAACGCTCTCGGCGAATCCGTGGCGAAGCCGTTGCTCGACACCATGCAGGGAACGACGCCCCTGACGGACGTCGGAGCTGCCTTCCAGGATCGTCTGAAGGCTGTGAACCCCTCTCTGATCGACTTCAACTACGCCGGAGAGTCATACGACGCGGTGGTGATCTCAGCGCTCGCTGCCGAGCAGGCGAAGTCGACGGCCGGTACCGACATCGCAGCCAACATCAACAGCGTCACCGAAGGTGGCACCAAGTGCACGTCCTACGTCGAGTGCCTGCCGTTGGTGAAGGCGGGAACCGACATCGACTACGACGGCATCACCGGTGAGTTGGACTTCAACGATTCGGGGGAGCCGTCCATCGGTTCGTACGGAAAGCTCAAGTTCGGCCCTGAGAACACCCTGACCACAGAAGGATTCGTGGTGGTGGGCAAGTAAGTCGTGGGCAAGTAAGCAGCCAACGAGAATGGGCCAGGGTCGCGAGACCCTGGCCCATTCTCGTGTCTGTCCTACTTCTCTTTGCTTCCGGCGAGCGTTCCCAAGTACAACTCGATCACCTTGGGGTCGTTCATCAGATTGGCGCCGGTGTCGGTGTACGCGTTCTTACCCTGATCGAGTACGTAGCCGCGGTCGCAGATCTGAAGGCAGCGGCGCGCGTTCTGCTCGACCATGATGACCGAGACACCCGCAGCATTTATCTTCTTGCAGCGGATGAACACCTCGTCCTGGAACATGGGGGACAGGCCCGCGGACGGTTCGTCGAGCAGCAGCACCGACGGATCCATCATCAGGGCCCGGCCCATCGCGACCATCTGGCGTTCGCCGCCGGAGAGTGCGCCGGCCTTCACCTTTCGTCGTTCACTCAGAAGAGGGAACAGTTCACTCACGAAGGCGAATCGTTCCGCGAATGCCTTGGGCCGCAGATAAATGCCCATTTCGAGGTTTTCTTCGATGGTCAGAGTTTGAAAGACGTTCTGTGTCTGAGGGACGTACCCGACTCCCTTCTGAACGAGGACGTGAGCGGGCGCAGACGTGATGTTGTCCTCGCGTAGGGTGACCGACCCTTCGCGTACCGGTATCAGTCCGAACAGTGATTTCAGGAGTGTCGATTTGCCTGCGCCGTTAGGTCCGATGATTCCGACGATTTCCCCTTCCTTCAGGAAGAAGTTGCATTCACGCAGGATGTTGACGCCGGGAATGTAGCCCGCGACGAGGCTGTCGGCGCGGAGCAGGGCACCTGCCGACAGTCGCTGATGCTCCTCGGCCGTCGCGGCGAACTCTGCAGGCGTGAGTGAACGTGCGTGGTTCTCGCTCATGGCTTCTCGTGCCTTCCGCGCGGTTCCTCGGGACTCGATTCCAGCGTCGCGGCGAGATCGGCCGGAAGGTTGTCGACGTCGGGTTCCGACAGGTCCCCGCCTGACTCGAGGGTTTCGACCTCGGCTTCAGCCAGGGCGGCGGCCAGAACGGCCGTCTCGCCCACCGGATTTCCGTTGTCGTCGAACTCGAGGGCCTGGTCATGGTGACTGCCCAGATATGCGTCGACGACGGCTGTGTTGGACGAGAGTTCGACCGGGGTGGATTCGGCGATGACGCTGCCCTGCGCCATGACCACCACCCAATCGCTGATGTCTCGGATCACGTCCATGTCGTGCTCGACGAACACGACGGTCATTCCGTCGTCGCGCAATGACTTGATGTGTCCGAGCAGGCTTTGCGTCAGAGCAGGATTGACCCCCGCCATCGGTTCGTCCAGCATCACCACCGAGGGCGAGGTCATGAGTGCGCGAGCCATTTCGAGCAGTTTGCGCTGCCCACCGGAGAGTGAACCGGCGAGGTCGTCGGCCTTGGTGTCGAGTTTGAATCGTGCGAGGAGTTCGTTGGCGCGTTCGGTGATCTCGCGTTCCTGGCCTTTCCAGATCCACGGGACGAGAGATGCAAAAATGCGTTCACCACGTTGGCCGGTGGCACCGAGACGTACGTTGTCCAGCACGGTGAGTTTGGAGAGCGCCTTGGTCAACTGGAACGTCCGTACCACTCCTTTCCTGGCTACCTGATGGGGATACATGCGGCCCAGCGATTGACCGTCCATCGACCACGTACCGGTGTCCGGCCGGTCGAATCCGGTAAGGAGGTTGAAGAGCGTCGTTTTTCCGGCACCGTTTGGACCGATCAGACCCGTGATGCACCCTCGTTGAATCTCGAGGTGATCGACGTCGACGGCCTTGAGACCGCCGAACGTCCGCGAGACGTTGTCAGCGACCAACACCGGGTCGGGTTTCGCCGATCCGGGAAGGTGAGGAACGTCGGTAAAGATCTGTGCTCTGGTATCGGCGTCAAGCATTGAGTTGCACCTCCCGCTTGTTACCCAGTATTCCCTGTGGTCTGAAGACCATCAGGAGAGCAATCATCAATCCGAGCAGGACATACCTGGTGGCTCCGACCTGTTGTTCGGTCAGCGAGAGCAGCGGATTCTCGCCGGAGATCGCCTGACGCAGCAAGGCGTCAGGGATGGCGAGGAGGAACCAGAACAACATTGCGCCGACCACCGGGCCGAATACCGTTGCCGCCCCGCCCAGAATCAGTGCGCCGAACGCGAAGAACGTCTGCGCTGTCGAGTAGAAGTCCGGGTTGATGGACTTGGTCTGCAAAGCGTTGAACACACCGGCCAGACCACCGATCACGCCGCCGAGAACCAGCGCCTGCATCTTGTACACGAACACGTTCTTGCCCAACGATCGCGCTGCGTCCTCGTCTTCGCGTACCGCCTTGAGGACGCGCCCCCACGGGCTGTGCGTCAACAGGTAGACAAATCCGCACAAGATCAAGACCAGGGTCCACCCGACGACCATCGACCAGAGGTCGTCTCCGTAGAACTTCACGCCGAGAAATGAGTACTGCTTGGCCGAGTCGAAGGGGCTCAGTGCGGTGAACGGGTCTGCGAAACCGAACAGGCCGTTGGTGGAACCGGTCACCGAATCCGACGCGGTCGAGCGGAAGATCAGACGCAGGATCTCCGAAGCGGCGATGGTCACGATGGCGAGATAGTCGGCGCGCAGACGCAGCGTCGGGATACCGAGCACGAGCGCGAGGAGCCCGGCTGCGGTGAGTCCGACGAGGATGCCGAGCCACAACGGCTGGTCGTAGGTCACGGTCATGATGCCGACGCCGTAGCCGCCGAGGAGGGCAAAACCGATCTGACCGAAGTTGAGCAGTCCGGCGTAGCCGAAGTGCAGGTTCAGCCCGATTGCCAGCAGTGCGTAGAAGATTGCCGACGGCCCGATCAGCTGGGCGAAGGAAACCTGGAAAGCTCCCATGATGTCCATGTTCGTCACCCGATCCTTTGTCTGGATCCGAGGATGCCCTGGGGGCGAACCACGAGGATCACGATCAAGACGAGAAGTCCGCCGATGTATTTGAGATCGGGGTTGATGATGAGCGTCGAGAGTTGGACCAGAAGTCCCACGATGACGCAGCCGAGTAGCGCCCCGTACGCGGTTCCCAGACCACCGAGGGTGATTCCGGCGAACATGAGCAGCAACAGTTTGAAGCCCATTTCCCACTGGACGCGTCCGCCGAGTTCGGAGATACCGAACAGCACACCGCCGAGGGCGGCCAATCCGCCGCCGAGACCCCAGACGAACATGATCACGCGCTCGACGTTGATTCCGGACGAAGCGGCGAGGTCACGATTGTCGGAGACGGCACGCATGGCCTTTCCGATGCGGGTCTTCTGCAGAAGCAGTGCGACGCCGACCAGGACGACCAGACTGACGATCATGACTATCGCGTTGGCGTCGGTCAGTGCGATCGGGCCCCAGTTCTTCTCGACCTGGCCCTGGTAGTCGTCGAACGGTTCGGCGCGGTCGGAGAAGAAGATCAGGATCAAGTAGCGCAATGAAATCGCGAGACCGATCGAGACCACCAATTGCGCGATCAACCCGGTCTTGCGCTTACGCAGTGGTTTCCAGACGATTCCGTTGGTCAGCAGGCCGATGCCGATGCCGACGAAGATCGCGAGGATCGTGGCGGGAATCAGCGGAACGCCGAAGGACGTGTTGATCACCCAGGCAGCAACGGCTCCCAACGTCACCATCTCGCCGTGAGCGAAGTTGGTCAGGCCAGTGGTGCCGTAGATCAGGCTCAAACCCACACCGGCGATCGCGATCACGAGGCCGAACCGCAGACCGTCGACCGTCGTGCGGATCAGCTTCTCGCCGAAGCTGACATTCGAGGCGGTACGTACCTCGCCGAACGAGAAGATCACGGTGTTCGCGCGGCCGGCCACCACCTCGCGTTCGACAGCGGCTTGCACACTGACCCCGTCGGGAAGTGTGTCGGCAACGATCTCGAAGGTGTAGGTGCCCGGTGCCACGGCCAGTTCCCAACGGCCGTTCGATGCCGATTCTCCGGTGGCGACTTCCGTGCCGGAAGAATCGAGTGCACGGACGGTGACGCCCTCGAGGCGTGTGCCGCCGTTGTTGAGATTGCCGCTGACGGGGACAGCGTTGTCGGGAACCGGTGCTGTCGGTGTTGCGGATGCTGTCGGGGTCGGCGGTGTAGGGGAAGTGGTCGGTTCCTGAGCCGAAGCAATTCCGGCCAGGCTGAGTAATGCGAAGAACGTCAGTAATGCAAAGGCCAGTAGTCGGCTGAGTGTCGCGAGGGTCTGCCGTTTCACTACGGGTGGGGCCACGTACGTCCTCCGAGCGGGTCGGGAATAGCGCGTCTGGACAAAGGTGCCGCGCAGCACAGGGATTGTTTCGTTGCTGCGATTTCCGGACTCTAACGGCTCCGTTCGCTTCAGATGGGGTTCTGAGATTTCCGGGATGTTTCGGTTCCGTATCGAAGGCCGAAGGCTGCATCAATTGTCCGATTCTTGTGTCTGTTCCTGCGTAAACAACGGCGAAGGCGTCGATGTCGGTCGCGATCCCTAGACTGATGAACCGTGAGCCCCGCAACCACAACTCGGTCCAGCACGTCCACCGCTTCAGCCGGCACCACCGGCAAGGCGGACGATCGCCCTCTTCTGATGCTTCTCGACGGGCATTCGTTGGCATTTCGCGCCTTCTATGCGCTGCCTGCAGAGAACTTCAAGACACACAGTGGGCAGGCCACCAACGCGGTGTACGGCTTCACGTCGATGTTGATCAACCTTCTTCGTGACGAGCAGCCCACCCATCTGGCCGCGGCCTTCGACGTGTCGCGTCAGACGTTTCGCGCCGACCTGTTCCCCGAATACAAGGCGCAGCGCGCGAAGGCTCCGGACGAATTCAAGGGCCAGATCGACATCACCAAGGACGTTCTCGGCGCGCTGGGCATCCCGGTCATGGCCGAGGAAGGTTTCGAGGCCGACGACGTGATCGCCACCTTGACCACGCAGGCGGAGGCACTCGGATACCGGGTTCTCGTCGTGACCGGTGACCGTGACTCGCTGCAACTGGTGACCGACAACGTCACTGTGCTCTACCCGAAGAAGGGCGTCTCGGAGCTCACCCGATTCACGCCGACGGCCGTAGAGGAGAAGTACAGCCTCAGCCCGGCGCAGTATCCCGATTTTGCTGCACTGCGCGGCGACCCGAGTGACAACCTCCCCGGCATCCCCGGCGTCGGCGAGAAGACCGCCACCAAGTGGATCCGTGAGTACGGCGACCTGCAGGGACTGGTAGACAACGTGGACAAGGTCCGCGGCAAGGTGGGCGACTCACTGCGGGAGAACCTCGCGAACGTCCTGCTCAATCGTCAGCTCACCGAAATGGTTCGCGACGTTCCCTTGCCGTACACGCCCGAGCAGTTGGTGTTGGCCCCGTGGGACCGCGAGAAGATTCATGCGTTGTTCGACGATCTCGAGTCTCAAGGTTCTCCGCGATCGACTGTTCGCGACCCTGTCGTCGTCCGAGCCCGAAGCAGAGGAAGGGTTCGAGGTCAGCGGCGACGCACTCGCCCCGGGTGCGGTTGCCGCGTGGCTCGACGCCCACGCACGAACCGGTGAGCGTCACGGCGTGACGGTGCTCGGAACCAGAACTCCGTTCGCCGGCGACGTCACTGCACTCGCGATCGCGGCCTCCGACGGTGAATGTGCATACATCGCGGCGTCGACGGCAACACCGGAAGACGAAGCAGCTCTCGGTGATTGGCTCGCCGACGCATCGCAGCCGAAGGCGCTGCACGAAGCCAAGTGGGCGATCCATGCTCTGCGTGGGCGTGGTTGGACGCTCGGTGGACTGACCAGCGACACTGCTCTGGCCGCGTACCTCGTCCGGCCGGGCCAGCGCAGCTTCAATCTCGACGACCTCTCGCTCCGCTACCTCAAGCGTGAACTGCGCGCCGAAACATCCGGCCAGGAACAGCTTTCACTGCTCGACGACACCGAGCAGCTCGATGCCGAAGCGGCCGAGACCGCGATGCTCAGCGCTCAGGCCGTTCTCGACTTGGCAGCTGCACTGGACACCGAGTTGGAGTCGATCGAATCCAAGTCGCTCCTCTCCGACATGGAACTGCCGTTGACGATCGAGCTCGCTCAGATCGAGGCCACCGGCATCGCCGTCGACAGCGCGCATCTGCACGATCTTCAGAGCCGTTTCGCCTCCCAGGTCGCCGACGCAGCAAACTCGGCCTACGAGGTGATCGACAAGCAGATCAACCTGGGTTCGCCGAAGCAGCTGCAGGTGGTCTTGTTCGAAGAACTCGACATGCCCAAGACGAAGAAGACGAAGACGGGCTACACCACCGACGCCGAGGCGTTGCAGGGTCTGTTCGACAAGACAGGACACCCGTTCCTCGAACACCTTCTCGCGCACCGTGATGCGACGCGTATGAAGGTGACCGTCGACGGTCTTCTCAAGGCCGTAGCCGAAGACGGACGCATTCACACGACGTTCAATCAGACGGTTGCCGCGACCGGACGCCTGTCGTCGACCGATCCGAACTTGCAGAACATCCCGGTGCGAAACGACGCGGGGCGCGAGATTCGCGACGGATTCGTAGTCGGGCAGGGGTTCGACGTTCTGCTCACTGCCGACTACAGCCAGATCGAAATGCGCATCATGGCGCACGTGTCAGGCGACGAGGGGCTGATCGAGGCATTCAACACCGGTGAGGACCTGCACAGCTTTGTCGGCTCGCGCGCATTCGGTGTACCGATCGAAGAGGTGACTCCAGAACTGCGGCGCCGGGTCAAGGCGATGTCGTACGGTCTGGCCTACGGGCTCAGTGCCTACGGATTGGCGTCGCAGCTGAAGATTTCGACCGAAGAAGCGAAGCAGCAGATGGATGCGTACTTCGCTCGTTTCGGCGGCGTGCGGGATTACCTCCACGCGGTGGTCGAGCAGGCACGTAAGGACGGCTACACCTCGACGCTCTACGGTCGTCGTCGCTACCTGCCGGACCTCAACAGCGACAACCGTCAGCGTCGTGAGGTCGCCGAACGTGCTGCCCTCAATGCGCCGATCCAGGGCACTGCGGCCGACATCATCAAGGTCGCGATGATCAACGTGCAGAAGGCTCTCGCCGACGCCGGATTGAAGTCGCGCATGCTGTTGCAGGTGCACGACGAATTGGTGCTCGAAGTGGTTGCCTCCGAGTTGGAGGAGGTCACCGCGCTGGTCAAGGACAAGATGGCCACAGCCATCGAGCTGTCGGTACCTCTGGATGTTTCGGTGGGAACCGGTCGAAGCTGGGACAGCGCGGCTCACTAGGCAACAACGAAAAAGGCTGGGCCGGAATCGGCTTCGATTCCGGCCCAGCCATTTCACGCTATTCAGCAGATGCGGTCTGCTCTGCGATCTGCTTGCGGACCTCGTCCATGTCGAGTGCCTTGACCTGAGTGACGAGCTCTTCGAGCTGAGCGGCGGGAAGCGCGCCGGCCTGGTTGAACACGAGTACGCCTTCGCGGAAGGCCATGATCGTGGGGATGGAGCGGATGTTGGCGGCCGCTGCGATTCCCTGCTCGGCCTCGGTGTCGACCTTGGCGTGAACGACGTCGGCATGCTTCTCCGAAGACGCTTCGAACGTCGGTGCGAACTGGCGGCACGGGCCGCACCAGGAGGCCCAGAAGTCCACGAGGACGACGTCGCTGCCGTTGATCGTTTCGTCGAAGTTCTGCTGGGTGAGAGTCTGGGTGGCCACAGGGGTCCTTTCCATTGTGCGGGCTGTTGGTGTGTGCAACGCCCCGGAACCGCTGATTCTTCCCTGAGCCGATTTCAGCTTGCGTTCTCGGTCGCCCGAAACGTCCGGCGGTAGGCCTGCGGCGTGGTGCAACGCAGACGAATGAAGTGCTGGCGAAGCACGGCACCGCCGCCGAATCCGACGCGTTCTGCGATGACGTCGACGGAGAGGTCGGAATTCTCGAGGAGATGTTGGGCGGCCAGTACTCGCTGATCGCTGAGCCAGCGGGCGGGGGTTGTTCCCGTTTCCGCTTGGAAACGGCGCGCGAACGTGCGCGCGGACATGTTCGCGCGGGCTGCGACCATGCCCACAGTGAGGTCGAGGGCGAGGTTCTCCGTCATCCAGTCGAGGAGCGGGGCAAGGGTTGCACTCGGCGTCGAGGCGAGGGGAGTGGCAACGTACTGGGCTTGCCCACCGTCACGATGGGGCGGCACCACCATCCTTCTCGCGATGCCATTGGCAACGCGAGAACCCTGTTCTTTTCGGACGATGTGCAGGCACAGGTCAATTCCTGCCGCGGTGCCTGCGCTGGTGAACACCGGATCTTCGTCCACGTACAACACGTCCGGATCGACCTTGGCTTCCGGATACGTCTGGGCAAGCCTCTCTGCATGCCGCCAATGCGTCGTGCATCGCCTTCCGTCCAGTAGTCCAGCTGCCCCGAGGACAAACGCTCCGGTGCACAGACTCGCCACCTTGGCGCCCCGGGCTACGGCCTCGTTGAGTTTGACCAACAGGGGATCGACACTCGAGTCGGGACTCGGTGAGCACATGTACGCGTCGCCGGCGTCGTAGGTTCCGCCGGCGGACACGACGATGAGATCGGCGTCGTCGAGAGAATCGAGGTTGTACGGAACATCGATGTTGTACCCGAACCGCGTTCGGATCGGACCCGGAACTGCGGCGATCAGAGAGAAGTCGTACGTGGGGAGGCCGTCGTCGGATCGGTCGAAGCCGAAGACTTCACATGCCACGCCGAGTTCGAACGCCTCGGTCATCGGCATCAGTGGGACCACCACTTTCGCGAGCATCTTTCGAGTGTGACAGAAAAACAGGAAAGTGGCAGAAAATCGTCCAAGTCTGGCTTTTCTGCCACTACTGCCACGTGGGACATTCCGTCAGGCTGGACACATGGCAATCATCGTCGTCAGCGTCTTGGTCCTACTGGTCCTGAACGTACTAGCTCTTGCCGGCCGAACGCCCGACACTCGTCACGACGTCAGTCCGCACGGAGACTTCACCCTTTGAGGGCAAGTCTGGCCTTTCAATACACCGCAGCTGCGGTGGTGTGGGGAGCCAGTTTCCTCTTCATGAAGATCGGGCTCGAAGGTCTGTCCTTCACGCAGGTAGTTCTGTGGCGCTTGGTCTTCGGTGCGCTCGCGCTGGTTCTCGTGTCAGCGGTCAGCCGGATCGGCCTACCGAGGGACTTTCGCGTCTGGAAACACATGGCTTTTCTCGCAGCGACACAATGCATCGTGCCGTGGCTGCTGTTCAGTTGGGCGGAGCAAAACATGTCCTCGGGACTCGCGAGCATCTACAACGCCACCACGCCACTGATGACTATGGCTGTCTCCCTTGCCTTTCTGCCGGGGGAGACGCTGACGCGATACAAATCGCTGGGGTTGCTTCTCGGATTCGGTGGGGTGCTGATCGTATTGGCGCCGTGGAATCTCGGCGTCGGCGGAAGTGTCAGTTCTCAGGTCGCTTGCCTGGGAGCGACTGCCTCGTACGGGATTTCGTTTGTCTACCTCAGACGTTTCGTGCTTCCTCTCGGCGTCGACACCCGCACGGTCGCGTTATTGCAGATCAGTATCGGTGCATTCGTGATGGTTCTGGCCTCACCGGTCATCGCGAATACACCGATGCACCTGACGCCGGCAGTTGTCCTGTCGATGATCGCTCTGGGCGCACTGGGGACCGGGCTCGCATTCATCTGGAACACCAATGTCGTTCAGGGGTGGGGGCCGACTGCGGCGTCCACCGTCACTTACCTCAGTCCAGTGGTGGGCGTCGCTCTCGGCGCAATAGTCTTGAACGAAAGCGTTGGCTGGAATCAGCCGGTTGGTGCACTCACGGTGATCGCGGGAATCCTGGTGACCCGACGTGCAACCCGATCTGTCACAGCGGCGGCGTCAGTAACCACTCCGTCTTCTGTTCGCCGTCCCAGCGCCTGATCGCGCCGCTGCGCCCGTGAATCACGTCGTTACCGACCAGGGCAATGGCTTCACCCAGACGTGCAGGTTCGACGCGTCGGGCGAGCGTCACATGAGGAGTCCACCCGCCGGGCTCGACGTGGGCGGGAAGCGCCGTCGAACCAACGGTTGCCTCGGCTATTTCTCGGTGCAGGTGAAGGAGTGCGCGCGAAGGAATGACCGAGCGCGCCAAGACCATCTGCTTGCCGCCGAACACGATGTAGCCACCGAGTCGGACCTCGAAGTCCGGGGCCGAGAAGCGCCGCTTCAACAGTTCGTCGACCTCCGCGGGGATCTCACGGGCGACGAACAGTGTGATGTGCGGACGGTTGGACGGGCTGTGATGAGAGGCCTGACTTGGTAAACCGGCGTCGGCGAGAAGCTGCCACTGTGCTCGGACTTCCGACTCACTCACTGGATCGAGGAGCAATTCCACCGACTGGACCATGGTGAGCAATGATTGCCTGATGACAGGTGCGAGCGCAATCGGTACTTCGGCCATGCGGCTGGGACTCATGCACGGCGACGGAATCGGCCACGAAATCGTCCCGGCGACACGGCAGATCGTGGATGCGGCGTTGTCAGCGGTTCATGCTCCGCCCGTCGAGTGGGTCGAGCTTCCGCTCGGGAACACGGCCATCGACAGCCACGACACACCGATTCCCGACGAGACCATCGATTCGTTGGGGCAGCTGCAGGGTTGGATTCTCGGACCCCACGACAGTGCGTCCTATCCGGAGAGGTTTCGCGGACAACTCACACCCGGCGGCGTCATCCGGAAGAAGTTCGAGCTGTTCGCGAACATTCGGCCGGCAGCGGCGTTCCCCGGTGTCAAGGCAATGGTCCCCGACATGGATCTGGTGATCGTCCGCGAGAACACCGAGGGGTTGTACGCGGATCGGAACATGGCAGTCGGCAGCGGCGAGTTCATGCCGACGCCCGACATCGCGCTGGCCGTCGGTGTGTTCACCCGCGCTGCGTGTGAACGGATCGCACGCACTGCCTTCGCGTTGGCGTCGCGAAGGCGCAATCACGTCACGATCGTCCACAAAGCCAACGTCCTCACACTGACCACCGGCCTGTTCCGTGACGCCTGCCGAACAGTCGCTGCGGAGTACCCACACGTAGTCGTCGACGACGAGCACGTCGACGCGATGGCGGCGCACCTGGTTCGGCGCGGCGGCGACTTCGATGTCGTGGTGACCGAAAACATGTTCGGCGACATCTTGTCGGATCTGGCGGGCGAGCTGTCCGGTTCACTCGGAACCGCGCCGTCGATCAACGCTTCCGAGACGCAGGTCATGGCTCAGGCTGCGCACGGTGCCGCACCCGACATCGCCGGGAAGAATCGGGCGAACCCGACGGCACTGTTCCTCTCGAGTGCAATGATGCTCGACTGGCTCGGTGATGCGCGTGGCGATCGGTTGTTGTCTGCGGCAGCACGCCGGATTTCAGATGCCGTTCGCACGACCATCGCGTCGGGCATCGCGACCGCCGACCTCGGCGGTTCGGCATCGACCAGCGAATTTTCCGAAGTCGTGTACGCACACACTCTGCGTCGCTGATTCTTGTACGACAGGCCGGAATCTTGCGAAGTCGGCGACGGTGGAACTCCTGCCGTAACCTACCGTTCGACTGAATTTCGGATGGACGTTGCAAGTGCGGCGATCGACGAGTGGAGAGCAGAGTCGTGGTCGATGAAAACGCACGGGCACCAAGGCCACGTGGCGTGAGTTATGGCTCGAGCAGTGGCGGGCGTATCCGCGCCAACGTGGTGCGAGTCTTGTTGGTGGGCTTGATCGTCGCACTGTGCGGCGGGTGTGTGACCAACAACGAGGGTCTCGTTCCGGAAGGGCCGCCACTTGATGTCCAGAAGGTGCCCGAGATCGCCGCACTTCTGCCGTCCAAGGTCACGGATTCGGGCAAACTGCAGGTCGGGGTCAACATTCCTTACGCGCCAAACGAATTCAAGGACGCGGACGGCAACATCGTCGGTTTCGACGTCGACCTGATGAATGCCGTTGCCGCCGTGCTCGGGGTCGAAGCTGTCTTCAACCAAGCCGACTTCGACAAGATCATCCCCGCTATTCAGTCGGGAAGCTACGACCTCGGCATGTCTTCGTTCACCGACTCCAAGGAGCGCGAGAAGACGGTCGACTTTGTCACGTACTACAGCGCGGGTATCCAGTGGGCCCAGCGGCCGGACAAGCCAGTCGATCCGAACAATGCGTGCGGGCTTCGGGTGGCGGTGCAGACCACGACCACCGAGGACATCGACGAGGTGCCCGCCAAGAGCGAGGCCTGCGTGGCCGAGGGCAAACCCCCGATCGACAAGATCAAGTACGACAGCCAGGACGACGCGGCCAACGCGCTCATTCTCGGTCGAGTCGACGCGCTGTCCGCTGATTCACCAGTGACCGGCTATGCGATCAAACGGAGCAAGGGCCGGATGGAAGCTGCGGGAGAACCCTTCGATTCGGCGCCTTACGGCTGGCCGATCGTGAAGGGCTCCGCCCTCGGTCCCGCCCTGCAGCAGGCAATGCAGTACCTGATCGACAACGGTGTCTATCAACAGATCGCGCAGACCTGGAGTGTCGAGGCCGGCGTCATCGAAGTATCCAAGATCAACGGCGCGGAAAGCTGATGAACATGACAACAACTGAGACCGGCGATCCGGTGCCGATCAAGGCAATTCCACTACGCAGACCTGGTCGTTGGATTGCCGCGGTCGTCGTCGTGGTCCTCTTCGGACTGTTCGTTTACGGCGCGGCGACCAACGAAGCCTTTGCATGGGGGACTTACGGTCAGTATCTGTTCGACAAACGCATCTCCGCTGGTGCGTGGACAACGATCCAGCTGACGGTGCTGGCAATGGTGATCGCGATCGTCCTCGGTGTGATTCTGGCAGTCATGCGACTCTCTCCCAACCCGGTGCTTCGCGCCGCGGCTTGGGGCTATCTGTGGATCTTTAGAGGAACACCTGTCTACGTGCAGTTGGTCTTCTGGGGCCTGTTCCCGTCGATTTACAAGAGCATCGATCTCGGTATTCCCTTCGTACATCAGTTTGCGCACATCAATCTCCAGGACTTGCAGGCAGCGTTTCTGTTTGCCGTGATCGGTTTGGCATTGAACGAGGCCGCCTACATGGCCGAGATCGTCCGCGCCGGCGTGAGTTCGGTCAACGAGGGCCAGACCGAAGCATCTGTTGCATTGGGTATGACGTGGAGTCAGACGATGCGACGAACCGTTCTACCGCAGGCGATGCGCGTCATCATTCCGCCGACCGGTAACGAGGTCATCAGCATGCTCAAGACCACCTCGCTCGTGACGGCGGTCCCTTACAGCTTCGAGTTGTACGGTCGAGCGCGCGATATCTCGGGCGCCAACTTCGAGCCGATTCCCCTGTTGATGGTGGCGGCGACGTGGTACCTCGCAATCACGAGTCTGCTCATGATCGGGCAGTACTACGTCGAGCGTCACTATTCGAAGGGCGCAACCCGAGCACTGACCACGCGCCAACTTCAGGCACTGGCCGACGCGCAAGGAAAAGCTACGGTAGTGGAAACGCTTCCGGATACCCCCGGAGGAGAACGCAAATGACACCCATGGTGAAAGCAGACCGAGTTTGTAAGAACTTCGGCGCATTGGAGGTCCTGAAAGGGATTTCGCTCGAAATCGACCCCGGTCAGGTCCTGTGTCTCGTCGGTCCGTCCGGATCAGGCAAGTCGACGTTCTTGCGCTGCATCAATCACCTCGAGCAGGTCAACGCCGGCCGACTGTACGTCGACGGCGACCTGGTGGGCTACTCGGAGAAGAACGGAAAACTGTACGAACTTCACCCGCGAGCAGCGGCCAAACAACGCCGCGACATCGGGATGGTGTTTCAGCACTTCAATCTGTTCCCGCACCGCACCGCTCTCGAGAACATCATCGAAGCGCCGACGCAGGTGAAGCGCGTCAGTAAGAAGAAGGCTGTCGAACGAGCGAAGGACCTCCTCGATCAGGTCGGGTTGAGCGCCAAAGCCAACGCCTACCCGGCCCAGTTGTCGGGTGGTCAGCAGCAAAGAGTTGCCATCGCCCGCGCACTCGCGATGGACCCGAAGCTCATGCTGTTCGACGAGCCGACGTCCGCGCTCGACCCCGAACTGGTCGGTGAAGTTCTCACCGTGATGAAGCAGTTGGCCAAAGAAGGCATGACGATGGTGGTCGTCACCCACGAGATGGGTTTCGCCCGCGAGGTCGCCGACCAGTTGGTGTTCATGGACGGGGGAGTTGTGGTCGAGGCAGGCGAGCCGCGGGAACTCCTGGCCAATCCTCAGCACGACCGGACCAAGGCTTTCCTGTCGAAGCTCCTGTAGCCGTCAGGGTTTGACGGCGCTGAAAATTGCAGTGCCCGGAAAGAGTTGGCCGCGCAGGGGACTCCACTGTCCCCATTCGCGGTCCAACCACTCCGGCCATTCGGGCTCGATGATGTCGCGCACCTGAAGTCCGGCGGCGACGATCTCACGAACCCGGTCGCCGATGGTGCGGTGATGCTCGACGTAGGTGGGGACTCCGTTGTCATCGACCTCGACATACGGGGTGCGGTCGAAGTAGGGGAGGGTCGCGGTCAAGCCCTTCGGCCCGGGATCGTCGGGGAAGATCCATCGAATTGGATGGTTTACGGCAAAGACCCACGATCCGCCGGGACGCAGAACCCGGGCGACTTCGTTCATCACTCGCTGCGAATCGGCAACGAACGGGACGGCGCCGAACGCGGAACAGACGATGTCGAAACTCCCATCGGCAAACGGCAGGAGTTCCGCACTTGCCTGAATCAACGGGACTGCCGGCCCGCCGGCATTCATCGCGTCCTGCCCGCGGGCGAGCATCCCCATCGAGATGTCGAGACCGACGGCCCGAGCACCGTGTCCGGCGAGCCATCGGGCGCACGGCGCGGAGCCGCAACCCACTTCCAATATGTCTTTGTCGACTATGTCGCCGAGCAAGTGGTGATCGCCCTCGTGCAGCCCTTCGGGGCACCAGACGAACTCACCTTCCGCGCTGTTCACGCCCAGAAAATCGCCGTGGGTTCGGTGGTAATCGTCGGCGTCGGCGTCCCACCACGCACGGCTGGCGCGGTCGCTGGAACTCGAATCGACACGGACTCGGCCGACGCCGCTGGTACCGAGAATGGAATTGGCAGCGGCATGGCGCTCGTCAGACATGAACAACACAGTAGAACGGGTGATGCGGGCGCAGGGTACCCGGGTTTGCCCGGCAAGATAGCCGACGCGTAGTCTTACTCACGCGAGTGTCTGTCATCCGACCGATTGTCTATACGAGATCTTTACCAAGGTCTCGGAATCAGTCGGACCGAGGGAGCTCGCGGTGCGCTTCCGCGGTGTGGAATGTGATCCGGTATTCGGTTGTTCGTTATTGATGCAGCTGGGTACTTCGATCTAGTACTTCACAAAGTACTTCCAACATTTGTACGCCACAGTTGCGCATCTCGTCCGACAAAATCCATCAACCGACCACAACTCGTCCGGAGCAATTCAACATATGCCCTCCACAACCGTCACCTCGCCGCAGGTTGCCATTAACGACATTGGCTCCGCCGAGGACTTCCTCGCCGCCATCGATGCCACGATCAAGTACTTCAACGATGGCGACATCGTCGAAGGAACCATCGTCAAGGTCGACCGCGACGAGGTTCTGCTCGACATCGGTTACAAGACCGAAGGCGTCATCCCTTCTCGTGAGCTCTCCATCAAGCACGACGTCGACCCCAATGAGGTCGTCTCCGTGGGAGATGCGGTCGAGGCTCTCGTCCTCACCAAGGAGGACAAAGAAGGTCGACTGATCCTGTCGAAGAAGCGCGCTCAGTACGAGCGTGCCTGGGGCACCATCGAGGAGCTCAAGGAGAAGGACGAGGCCGTCAAGGGCACCGTCATCGAGGTCGTCAAGGGCGGCCTCATCCTTGACATCGGTCTTCGTGGCTTCCTCCCCGCTTCGCTCGTCGAAATGCGTCGCGTCCGCGACCTCCAGCCGTACGTCGGCAAGGAGATCGAGGCCAAGATCATCGAGCTCGACAAGAACCGCAACAACGTGGTCCTGTCGCGCCGCGCATGGCTCGAGCAGACTCAGTCCGAGGTTCGCAGCGAATTCCTGCACCAGCTCCAGAAGGGCCAGGTCCGCAAGGGCGTCGTGTCCTCCATCGTCAACTTCGGTGCATTCGTGGACCTGGGCGGCGTAGACGGTCTGGTTCACGTTTCCGAGCTGTCTTGGAAGCACATCGATCACCCGTCCGAGGTTGTCGAGGTCGGCACCGAGGTCACCGTCGAGGTTCTCGACGTCGACCTGGACCGCGAGCGCGTCTCCCTGTCGCTCAAGGCAACGCAGGAAGATCCGTGGCGTCAGTTCGCCCGCACGCACGCCATCGGCCAGATCGTGCCCGGCAAGGTCACGAAGCTGGTTCCGTTCGGTGCATTCGTGCGCGTCGAAGAGGGAATCGAAGGCCTCGTTCACATCTCGGAGCTCGCTGAGCGCCACGTCGAGGTTCCGGACCAGGTTGTCGGCGTCGGCGACGATGCACTCGTCAAGGTCATCGACATCGACCTCGAGCGTCGTCGTATCTCTCTGTCGCTGAAGCAGGCCAACGAGGATTACAACGCCGAGTTCGATCCGTCCAAGTACGGCATGGCCGACTCGTACGACGAGCAGGGCAACTACATCTTCCCCGAGGGCTTCGATCCCGAGACCAACGAATGGCTCGAGGGCTTCGACAAGCAGCGTGAAGAGTGGGAGAACCGCTACGCCGAGGCTGAGCGTCGCCACAAGATGCACACCGCTCAGATGGAGAAGACCGCTGCAGACGAGGCCGCTGAGGCTGCCACCGCTGCTGCCGGCTACTCCTCGGAGACGGCTGCTGCAGACGACGCCGAGGCTCCGGCTGCTGCCGGCTCCGCTCCGGCCGAGTCCGCTGGCGGATCGCTTGCCAGCGATGCACAGCTCGCCGCACTTCGCGAGAAGCTGTCGGGCAACGCATAAGGATTACCGCTTGATCTGATCAGGCGAGATCTGTGAAGAACCCCGCCCCTGCACGTGCAGGGACGGGGTTCTTTTCTCTGCCAGGTGTCACTTGCGAGCGAAGAATCAATTCAGTGAGTGAACACAAAAATGACCGGCACCGAGGGGTTGCCGGTCATTTTGTACTTCGTGAAGAGAACTCAGTTTGCGGGAGCAGGCACCCAGTAGGTGGCGGTCGCTTCGGCTGTGCGCTTACGCATCGACGCGAAGCTGTGTCGGCCTTGGCTCACGAGCATCGTGAACCACGTACGACGGTGCTCTGCCAGGGCAAAAGCAACTTCGGGAAACTCTATGCAGTGCACGCCGTTCGGCATTCCGAGGCGGTGCTGACCGTGATGGTCGCGATCTGCTCGCATGGCGTCCACTTTCTCGAGAAGGTGCAGGTACAGGTGCGTTCGCTAGAACATAACCGCACGGTCACCGAAATTGTGGTATTTGAGCCTCGAACGCCCCGGCGTGTTCGATCAGTAGGCGTGTCTGAATCTCTCGGGCGCGGAGATGAGAGACTGTCGAGTGTGTTGAGAGTTGGCCTCACTGGAGGCATCGGAGCCGGTAAGTCGACAGTGTCGAAAATCCTCAGCGAACTGGGAGCCGTCATCGTCGACGCCGACCTGATCGCCCGAGAAGTGGTCGAGCCCGGTACCCCGGGACTTGCCGCTCTGGTCGATGCATTCGGCGACGGGATTCTGTCCGAGGACGGCAGCCTCAACCGACCCGCGCTGGCGTCGTTGGCGTTTGCCGACGACACGTCACGCGGAACTCTCAACGGCATCCTCCACCCACTGATCGGTGCGCGGACGATGGAGCAGATTTCGTCTGCGCCGTCGGATGCAGTGCTCGTTCAAGATATTCCGCTGTTGGTCGAGGGTTCGATGGCGCCGGCATTCAATCTGGTCGTCATCGTTTACGTCGACGAGGAGGAACGAGTTCGACGCTTGGTGGGCTCGCGCGGCATGCCTGAATCCGACGCTCGTGCGCGCATCGCAGCGCAGGCAAATGACGATCAGCGTCGTGCTGTTGCCGACGTGTGGCTCGACAACAGCGGAGAGCCGGGTTCACTCGACGACGTGGTCCGCGACTTGTGGGCGAATCGACTTGTTCCCTTCGAGAAGAACCTCCGCGAGGGCACGGTAGTGCGCGCACTGCCCGAGCTGACTCCAGCCGACCCGTCGTGGCCGGCGCAGGCCGAACGAATCATCGGCCGGTTGTCGTTGGCGTCCGGTGACCGCGCGCGCCGTATCGATCACATCGGATCGACCGCAGTGCCTGGTCTCGATGCCAAGGACGTGATCGACATTCAGATCACTGTCGAGCACCTCGGCGTTGCCGACGACCTCGCGGAAGATCTGGCCGCTGCCGGGTTCCCCCGGATCGAGCACATCGTCGCCGACGACCCGAAACCGTCGTACCTCGGTGGCGAGACCGATCCGGCAGTGTGGGCGAAGCGGATCCACGGGAGTGCCGATCCAGGGCGCCGCGCGAACATTCACATTCGGGTGGACGGTTGGCCAGGTCAGCAGTTCGCGATCCTGTTCCGCGACTGGCTTCGCGCCGATGCGTCGGCGCGTGCCGAATATGCCGAACTCAAGGTCAAGGCAGCCGAGAGTGCCGCAGGCATCGACGACTACGCCGCTGCGATCGACGCCTACCTGGGAGTCAAGACGCCGTGGTTCGACGCCGCTTTCCACCGGGCATGGGAGTGGGCCGAGAAATCAGGCTGGTCCCTCTAACCACTAGCGCCACGTGACCGGCATGCCCACCGAGGTGAGCCAGGCGTCGAGATCGTGACCGTGGGCGGCGATGCCGTCGATAGCGCGGGCCGCGTTCAGCATCGCACGCTCTGACGTCTTCGGGTCGAGAATCCCGGCGGTGTTCGCCGCGAGCAATTCGTCGACGTCGAGCAATTCGACGCTGCGTCCGGTCTGCACAATCAGGTCGAGGTAGTGGTCCTCGGACGTCCAGACCTGGTCGCCGCGGATGAAGTCGCCGATGTCGACATAGAAATCCCAGTCTCGGATGTGTTCCGGGGTGAAGTGCAGGATCGACGCCCGAATTCCGAGTTCGGGAATGATCCAGGACTCCAGGTAGTGAAACCGGGGATGGTCGGCGTGACGCGCCATGTACAACCCCCACGGTTGTTCGCGGTAGTGCTCGACCGGGCGAACGAAGCCCTTGGGATCGACGTTGGTGCGAGCTGCGATGTCGAAGGTTTCGACCTTCGGCCGGTGAATGTGGGGACGTTCCTCGCTCATGGTCGAAGAACCTACCGCCGAACTGCATTTTCGGCTGAACGCGGACGAGCGGGCATTGTGTCGGTAGGTGCGCTTACCCTGGTTTCATGGCGTTTGCTTCCGAACATCCCGTGGTCGCGCATTCCGAGTTTCGGCCGGTTGGTGACATCGAGCGCTCAGACGCGCGCTTCGAGGTCGTCAGCCCGTACGAACCGGCAGGCGATCAGCCGGCAGCTATCGCCGAGCTGGAGAAACGGATCAACGAGGGGGAGAAGGACGTAGTCCTCCTCGGTGCGACCGGTACCGGTAAGTCGGCCACGACTGCGTGGTTGATCGAGAAGCTGCAGCGCCCAGCTCTGGTGATGGCTCCGAACAAGACTTTGGCGGCTCAGCTCGCGAACGAGCTTCGGGAAATGCTACCCAACAACGCGGTCGAGTACTTCGTCTCGTACTACGACTACTACCAACCCGAGGCGTACATCGCCCAGACGGACACCTACATCGAGAAGGATTCGTCCGTCAACGACGATGTCGAGCGGCTGCGCCACTCGGCGACGTCCAGCCTTCTGTCACGACGGGACGTGGTCGTGGTGGCTTCGGTGTCGTGCATCTACGGCCTCGGTACACCGCAGTCGTACCTCGATCGCTCGATTCAGCTGGACGTCGGTGTGGAGGTACCGCGGGATGCGTTCCTGCGTCTGCTCGTCGACGTTCAGTACAACCGCAACGACATGGCGTTCACGCGAGGTTCGTTCCGCGTGCGCGGCGACACGGTCGAGATCATTCCGTCGTACGAAGAGCTGGCGGTCCGCATCGAATTCTTCGGTGACGAGATCGAGGCACTGTACTACCTCCATCCACTGACCGGTGACATCGTTCGCCAGGTCGACACGGTTCGTATCTTCCCGGCGACGCACTACGTCGCCGGCCCTGAACGCATGGAGCGTGCCGCCAAGGACATCGAGGCGGAACTCGAAGAGCGACTCGCCGAGCTCGAAGGCAAGGGCAAGCTCCTCGAGGCTCAGCGTCTGCGCATGCGTACGCAGTACGACCTCGAGATGATCAAACAGGTCGGATTCTGCTCCGGCATCGAGAACTACTCGCGCCACATCGACGGCCGTGGCCCTGGAACTGCCCCCGCAACCTTGATCGACTACTTCCCGGAAGATTTCCTTCTGGTCATCGACGAGTCGCACGTGACGGTTCCTCAGATCGGCGCCATGTACGAGGGCGATATGTCGCGCAAGCGAAACCTGGTCGAGTTCGGATTCCGGCTACCGTCGGCAACAGATAACCGCCCTCTGACTTGGGAAGAATTCAGTCAGCGGATCGGTCAGACCGTCTACTTGTCGGCGACACCAGGTAAGTACGAGTTGGGTCAGTCCGGCGGTGAGTTCGTCGAGCAGGTGATCCGCCCGACCGGATTGATCGATCCCGAGGTCATCGTCAAACCCACCAAGGGACAGATCGACGATCTCGTTCACGAAATCCGCGAGCGAGCGGAACGTGACGAGCGTGTGCTGGTCACCACGTTGACCAAGAAGATGTCGGAAGATCTGACCGATTACCTGCTCGAACTCGGTATTCGCGTCCGCTACCTGCACTCGGATATCGATACGCTCCGGCGAGTCGAGTTGCTCCGTCAGCTCCGCCTGGGGGAGTACGACGTGCTGGTCGGCATCAACCTCCTGCGTGAGGGACTCGACCTTCCCGAGGTGTCGCTGGTCGCGATTCTCGATGCCGACAAAGAAGGTTTCCTACGTAGCTCCACCAGCCTCATTCAGACGATCGGCCGAGCGGCTCGAAATGTATCCGGTCAAGTGCACATGTATGCGGACAAGATCACCGCTTCCATGGCGCAGGCCATCGAGGAAACCGAGCGACGACGCGAGAAGCAGGTCGCCTACAACGAGAAGATGGGCGTCGACCCACAACCTCTACGCAAGAAGATCGCGGACATTCTCGATCAGGTGTACGAGGAGGCAGAGGACACTGCGGCGTCCGTGGACGTCGGTGGTTCGGGTCGCAATGCGACGCGTGGTCGGCGTGCGCAGGGTGAGGCCGGTCGTGCGGTCAGTGCGGGTGTGTACGAGGGGCGCGACACCAAATCGATGCCTCGCGCCGAATTGGCAGATCTGGTCAAGGAACTCACCGATCAGATGATGAACGCTGCCCGCGACCTTCAGTTCGAGTTGGCTGGGCGATTGCGAGACGAAATCTCGGATTTGAAGAAGGAGCTTCGAGGAATGGACGCCGCGGGTCTCAAGTAGGTCGCCTCGCGTGCGTTCGTGCTTTCGACCGCTACGGTTTCAGGTATGGATGCACAGACTGCAGGCAAGACCGCGCGGACTCTCGAACTTCTCCATTCCTTGGCGTACTTCGTCCCGGAGACGGAGAAGGAACTTGTCGGCGTCGGGTTGGAGCCTGGCCGAATGGTGTACTTTGCCGGGCGATCAGCTCCGCTCGGCGCTCCACCCGCGACTGTCGTCACGGCCACCTTCTTCAACTTCAATCCTGAATTGATCGCCAGTGTCATCCCACGTGCCTGGGAATTGGCAAGGCCCACAGAGGTTGTCGCCGCGCGGTATCGGGCAATCGACGCGGCGTACGCCCGCCTGTTCGGTGCAGACGTGACAGGATCGGCGGACATGGCCGAGGCCGCCGAACTCGTGTCGATCGCTGCCCAGAACATTCCTGGAGTGGACGGCCGCCCTCTGTACGCGGGTTGGGCGTCGCTCGACTGGCCGGCCGAGCCGCACCTGCGTTTCTGGCACGCGCTGACACTGCTGCGTGAGTATCGCGGTGACGGCCACATTGCGGCCCTTCAGACCGCGGGATTGAACGGCCTGGACGCGTTGATCACGCACACCGCGACGGGAATCGGGTTTCAGCGCAAATTCGCGCAGACTCGTCGCGGATGGTCGCAGGAACAGTGGGACGAGGCCGTCGAGAGTTTGAAGGACCGCGAACTGCTGGATCGTTCGTCCGGTGCGCTGACCGAGGACGGGCAGGACTTGCGTGACGTCGTCGAAGACCTGACGGACGACCTCGCTTTGGCTCCGTGGGATGCGCTGGGTGAGGAGGGTGCCAAGCGGTTGCTGGAATTGGCGACGCCGTGGCGTACCGCCCTGGTCGAGCAGGAAGTATTTCCGGCGGCGCTGTTCGGGCCCCGCTTTGGCAAACTTCGCTGAGTGGTCACCACCGAACAAATGTGTCTGTGACGAAGAATCACATTCACTGTGGGCTTGTGGCGTGTACTGCAAATAACACTATCCGCGGCACAATCCCGCTAATGTCAGCGCAGCGGTTGTCGAGCGGGCGCAACAGCGTTGCGCCCGGTGCCGGCCGTACCGTCCGTCCCGTAACCATGGAGGAATGAATGAGTGCCTACCGGACCGTTGTCGTAGGAACCGATGGCTCCGAGTCGTCACTGAAGGCAGTCGACAGAGCTGCCGCCATTGCCAGTGGCTCGGACGCTCAGCTCGTCATCGCGTGTGCGTACTACCCGGCTGATCCCAAGGACGTGAGCGCTGCCGCTGATGCGTTGGGTAACGAGGCCTACCAGGTCACCGGTTCCGCTCCGACCTACGAGATCCTTCGCACCGCTCGTGAGCGCGCACATGCCCAGGGGGCAAAGGATGTTGTCGAGCGCGCCGTCGTCGGCGCTCCCGTCGAATCGCTTCTCGCTTTGCTCGACGAGGTGAAGGGCGACTTGCTGGTCGTCGGAAATCGCGGATTGAACACGTTGACCGGGCGTCTACTCGGATCGGTGCCTTCCGATGCCGCTCGCAAGGCGACGTCCGATGTCCTGATCGTGCACACCGTTCGCTGAACTACCCGCAGTAGTCGGCCTCGGCCGCATCGACGAACACTTCAGCCAGCTGATCGGCGCTGGGGGGTGTTGTCGATGCGGCCGAGCCGTTTCCGGAGGTGACCATTGGTTCGCTTGCTCCGTTCAGCGATACCGCCCGCAGATTCGCGATGATCATCGCTCGATCCGTTCCGGCCGCGAGCTGCTGGCAGACGCCGTCACCGAGCGCCTGCAACATGTCGTCGGAAAAGGCGGGCGTGACCCCGGTAGACGCAAGCGCCGCCCGCAGCCGATCTGCCTCGTCTACCGGTTTTTCTGTCGGTGCGGCAGCAACAGCAGCGATGTCGTCGCTGCCGGCAGCAGCCGTCGAACTCGAATCATCCTCTGAGCAACCGGCTGTCACCGCCGCAAGCATCCCGACGCCGATCACCACGCGAGCGATCTTGCGGATGGGTGCGGCGGAACTTGCGGGCAGGCCAAGCACGAGGGGTCATTCCTTCAGTCGTCGACAGAAATTGGAGTGACACCACCATTCGTGGTGTCACGCACGAACCTACTCCGTGATGCTCACGAATCGAAGGCCAACTCTGCTGCTTCGACGCCGTCGAGAACCGAGGGGAGCGACTCGACGTGAATGATGCCGAGCCTCTGGGTAGCGCGGGTCAATGCGACGTAGAGGTCGTTCATTCCGCGTGGTGACTCGTCGAGAATGTCGGCAGGTTCGACGATCAACACTGTGTCGAACTCGAGTCCCTTGACGTCCTTGACGGACAGGACGCTTACGGTGTCACTCGCAATGCCCGCCAGATCGGCAACGACCTCGGAACCGGCGATCACTGCGGTGATACCGGGATGCGACTCGGACTCGATGCAACGGCGCACGGTCGATTCCAATTCTTCGGCCGTGGTCTTGAGTGCCCACGGCGCGAATCCGCTGTCGCGTACCGACCGGGGCACGGATTGCTCCGGGTCGATCTCTTCGAGTACACGGTGCGCGACATCCATGATCTCCGAAGGAGTTCGGTAGTTGACGGTCAGTTCGGTGAGCTTCCAGCGCTTGGCGACGTAAGGCTCGAGAATCTTCTGCCAGGACGAGGTTCCAGCCGGATCCCCGGTCTGGGCTGTATCGCCGACCAACGTCATCCAGCGATTCGGTATGCGCCGCATCAGCATTCGCCACGCCATTTCGGAGAGCTCTTGGGCTTCGTCGACGATCACGTGACCGTAGGTCCAGGTTCGGTCGCCGGCAGCGCGTTCTGCCGTGGTCTGGCGCTGGCCCTGATCGTGGCGTTGGGCGAGTTGGCTGGCGTCGATCAAGTCGTACGCCATCAAGATCTCGGGATCCATCTCGTCTTCGAGATCCTGTGGTGCAGACCCGGTGAGGATGTCGAGGGCGCCCTGGGCGTCGGCGATCTGCGCGCGCCATTCACGTTGTGCGCGTTCGCGTTCGGCGGCGTCGTCGACGCCGAGAATCTCGGCCAGTTCGTCGAGCAGGGGAGCATCGGCCGCACTGAAACCCGGTCCGACGCTCTGCAGAAGCTCGTCGCGTTGGGCGTCGTCGAGTTGCGGCGCTGCCTTGGCCAACCTCGCCGGCGACGTCCACAGTTCCGCGAGGATTTGCTGCGGCGACAATTCGGGCCACAGCTTTCCGATGGCGGACATGATGTCAGGGTCCTCACGCATCTCGTCGCGAATGTCGGCGATGTCGTCCCGACTGAGGAGTGACCCACCGTCGACGAGGTTTCCGCCGATGAGTTCGGCCATTTGCAGTGCCAACGCCTCGATGACTGCTGCCACGAAGATCGGGCGCGCCAGGTTGTGTGGGCGACGCGACGACCGAGCACGCCCGCGCGCCTTCGTGACAGTCTTGCGATCCAGTTTCAAGTCGTACGTGTCGAATCGAAGGGTTATCGGCTTCGACGGAACTTCCTGCCGATCCCGGACGGCGTTCTTGAGTACGTCGAGGATCGCGAGGGAACCCTTGATCTCACCGGCGGCGAGGGAATCCGTACGAGTCGCACGCACTCCGGGATACAGGTCCCCGATCGTCGAGAGCAGAACTCCGGTCTCGCCGAGTGAAGGAAGGACCTGGCTGATGTAGTCGAGGAACGTCGCGTTCGGCCCGATGATGAGAACACCGGCCTTGGCCAGTTGCTGACGGTAGGTGTAGAGCAAGAAGGCGGCACGGTGAAGGGCGACTGCGGTTTTACCGGTACCCGGACCGCCCTGGACGACCAAAACGCTCTTGTGCTCGGAGCGGATGATGGCATCCTGCTCACTCTGAATGGTCTCGACGATGTCGTTCATCTGACCCGTACGCGCTGCGTTCAGAGCGTCCAGGAGAGCGCTCTCACCGGCGACGCCGCCGGCTTCGGTCACCACGCCGGCGGCGCGGGCCGCGTCGAGGTCCAGATATTCGTCGTTGATGCCGGTGACTGTGCGGCTCCGACTGCGAATATGGCGTCGCCGCTTCACGCCCTCAGGTGCCGCGGGCGTCGCCAGATAGAACGGGCGCGCCATCGGAGCTCGCCAGTCGAGGAGCAGCGTTTCGTAGTCGTTGTCGGTGTCCAGGATTCCCAGTCGGCCGACGTAGCGTCGCTCGTCGTCGAAGTCGATGCGTCCGAAACACATTCCGTTCTCGGCTGCGTCGTACTTGGCGAGATCCTCGGTGTACATGGCGTTGAAGGATTCGCGTTCACTGCGTGCTTGCGGGGTTCCGCCGGTCTCGAGGAGGACCGTGCTCAAGCGAGTTTGGGCATACTTTCGAAGATCGTCGAGACGGGAGTACAACATCGTCACGTACTGCTGCTCGAGCTCTTGCTCGTTCAGTGACGGGTCCGCGTCGGGCAAAGGATCTCCTAGGCTTGATGAGAAATTCACGCGCTGCAAAAGCGCCAAGACAGTCTAGTTCCCCCAGATGAACTGCCGCATAGATACAGGTCAGGCCACCCGAAGGTGGCCTGACCTGTCTTTCGGTGCACTCAGTGCGTCAATTCGTCCTTCTTGGCGCGAGCCTTTTCGAGCGCCTTCTCGGCGCGCTTTCGGGCACGCTTACCCAGCACCTCGGTTTGCTCCGACGCCGTTTCGGCCCACTCGTTGCTCTTCTCGAGGGCGAGTTCGGCGAACTCAGAGCTGCGCTTGCTCGCCAGCTCTGCCAGTTCGGCGCTGCGCTCGCGTGCGGTCTCGGCCAGTTCGGAGCCGCGCTTCTGCGCGACTTCGAGGATGTCCGGGCCGCGTTCTTTGGCGACCTCTCCGAATTCCGCGGCTCGCTTGCTCGCGATCTCCGCAAACTCGGAGCTGCGCTCCTTCGCAAGTTCGAGCCAATCCGTGCCGTGTGCCTTCGCGGTTTCGGCAAGCTCGGAACCGCGTTCGGACGCCACCGACAGAGCATGCTCGACGCGATCGCTCGTGTGATCGGTCTGCGATGCGACCAAAGGAATTGCTGCGGCGATAGACGCCTGGGCCTTCTTCGCGGCGCGGCGGCCACGCCAGCCGAGCGACGGCTTGCCCTCGGTGTCGACGGAGGCGATCATCAGTCCGCCGAGCAAGCTGACGTTCTTGATGAAGTTTGTGCGCTGCATCGCTCGCAGTGACGGATCGGTTTCGTTCCAGAAGTCGTGACCGGCAAGCGTGGTCGGTACCAGGCTCCCCGCGAGCACCAACGACGCGAGCCGCGGCGCCTTGCCGGTGGCCAGCAGGGCACCGCCGCCGATCTGGACGGCGGCGTTGATCTTGACGAGTGTTTCCGGATCAGCAGGCACCTTCTGCGTCACTGCTCCTGGCAGCGTCTCGACGGATTTGTCGATCAGCGGTGACGCTTTGGCTGCTCGCTGAGCGGGGTTGCGCAAAGCATCGATTCCCCCGGCGATGAAGATCGTGGAAAGCAGTGGACGAGCAATTCGACGTACCAGCATGTTTCAAGCCTCCCGATGTAGGTTCGTTTTCCACCCTAGCGATCTCACAAGGAATTGGTCCGGTTCGGCGATCCCGGCACGCCTGACCCGGTCGCCGGATTCCTGGTCGCCGAAGCGCGTTGTACTGCGACGATGACTTCTCCACTGATCCGGACACACCGTTCTGAAGTATCCGTTACCGCGTATCCGCATACGGCGTGTTCGAAGGTGTCACAGTATGCGCACCGTTCGAGCACGATGGTGTTGTGACCACCAAGATGACTCAGAACTTCGGCTCGACCCTTCCCACCGGCTGGGGACAGCTGTCGGACGAGGAGAACGAGAGAAACTGGGCGATCTTTCGTGACCGCTTTGGGTTCACGCCCGGCATCGACGCACGGTCTTGGCCCGCCATCGCCGAGCCCATCCCGTCCGTGGTCTTCGATTTGGGTGCGGCGCCAGCTGCGACTCCAGGGGCGTGGGCCGCTCGCGTGGATGCGATCAACGCCGAAGCGTTGCGCTGTTTTGTCACCGATTGGAACGACGATCCCAACTTCGTCGTTCTGGATTGGCAGCATCCGGGCTACACCTTCGACGCGGAGGCACACGCTGCTGCGAAGGAGCTTGCGGAGTGGCGTGTCCCGGTCTATCCGAACGGTGACTACTACATATTCAGTCGGGACGACTTCACGGAAGGGACCTTCGGCCATCCGTGGGAACGCACGCTGTGTGTGTTCGGGGAACGGATGGTCGAAGGACTGGGCCGGACTCTGTCGACCTGGCTTCCGCGACTTCGAGTCAACGGTGAACAGGTCGACAGCCAAGTCGGTTAGCGGGGTCCAGTACGGAACAGGTGAAACGTCACCAACCGCGTTCGCGCCACTCCGCCAGGTGCGGGCGCTCGGCGCCGAGCGTCGTGTCCTTGCCATGCCCGGGGTAGACGACAGTCGCGTCGTCGTACCTTCCGAACAGCTTGTTTTCCACGTCGTCGAGCAGAGAAGTGAACTTCTCGGGGTCGGCGGTCTTGCCTACTCCGCCGGGGAAGAGTGAGTCGCCGGTGAAGAGGTGAACCTGTCCGCTCGGTTCGGTGAGAGCCAGCGCGATGGAGCCGGGCGTGTGGCCGGACAGGTGAATGACGTCGAGGCTCAAGTTGCCAACGGTCACCTTGTCGCCGTCTTCGAGGAGCACGTCCGGGGTGACGGGAAGGACCTCTGCGTCGAGGGGGTGCGCGGCGGTCGGCACCTTGGTTGCGGCGTGAACGTCTTCGAGGGCCAACCAGTGATCGCCGTGCTGGTGGGTGGTGACGATGGAATCGAAAACAGGTGCTTCCTGTTCGATGAGCGCGATGATCTTCTCGGCTTCGTTGGCCGCATCGATCAGGAGAGATTTCCCGGTCGTGGAACAGGCGACGAGGTAAGTGTTGTTGTCCATGGGGCCGACCGACATCTTCGTGATGACGGCGCCTTCGACTGTGCGCCGCTGAGGGGCAGAATCGGGGGAGACCTGACCGGTGTAGGAGTCGTCGATCACGATGGGCTGATTCGTCATGAAACGCAGGCTACCTTCGAATAGGGGCAGGTAGAGCGATGGGCTCGCCTGGTGAGAAAAACGTGTCGGTGGCTCGGCCTACGATGACGATCGCTCGAGGACTCGCGTTTGCGAGGCCACTCGAGACTTCTCCGGGGGGACGGCCCCGGACGATTGACAATGAAGGGAATTGGTGTGGCGGATCGCCTGATCGTGCGGGGTGCGCGTGAGCACAATCTGCGAGGAGTCGATCTCGACCTCCCGCGAGACAGCCTGATCGTCTTCACCGGGTTGTCCGGCTCCGGCAAGTCCAGCCTCGCGTTCGACACGATCTTCGCCGAAGGTCAGCGCCGCTACGTCGAGTCGCTCTCGGCATACGCGCGTCAGTTCCTCGGCCAGATGGACAAGCCGGATGTGGACTTCATCGAGGGATTGTCTCCTGCGGTGTCGATCGACCAGAAGTCGACCAACCGCAACCCCCGTTCGACGGTGGGCACCATTACCGAGGTCTACGACTACCTCCGACTTCTCTATGCCCGCGCGGGTTCGGCGCACTGCCCGGTGTGTGGTGAGAAGATCGCACGTCAGACGCCCCAGCAGATCGTCGACCAGGTGCTCGAGATGGAAGAGGGCATCAAGTTCCAGGTCCTCGCACCGGTAGTCCGTACTCGTAAGGGCGAGTTCGTCGACCTTTTCGATCAGCTCAATACCCAGGGCTACTCGCGAGTGCGCGTCGACGGTGTCGTCCATTCGCTGGCGGATCCGCCGAAGCTCAAGAAGCAGGAAAAGCACGACATCGAAGTAGTGGTCGACCGATTGCAGGTCAAGGCGAGTTCGAAGCAGCGCCTGACCGACTCGGTCGAGACCGCACTTCGCTTGGCTGAAGGCATCGTGGTCCTCGACTTCGTCGACCGTGAAGAAAATGCACCTGATCGTGAGCGTCGTTTCTCCGAGAAGCTGGCCTGCCCGAATGGCCACGCACTCGCGATCGACGATCTCGAACCGCGCTCGTTCTCCTTCAACTCGCCCTACGGCGCCTGCCCGGAATGCACCGGCCTCGGTATCCGCAAGGAGGTCGACCCGGATCTGGTGGTTCCCGATCCCGACCTGAGTCTCGAAGACGGAGCGATCGCGCCGTGGTCGATGGGCCAGAGTTCGGAGTACTTCGGACGGTTGCTCTCCGGCCTCGGCGACATCCTCGGTTTCGACATGAAGACGCCGTGGAACAAGTTGCCGGCGAAGGCCCGCAAAGCAATCCTCGAAGGCAGCGAGGAGCAGGTTCACGTCCGGTACAAGAATCGGTACGGCCGTACCCGTTCTTACTACGCGGAGTTCGAAGGTGTGATGCCGTTCCTGCATCGCCGGCTCGAACAGACCGAATCGGATCAGATGAAGGAACGGTACGACGGGTACATGCGCGACACGCCGTGCCCGGCGTGTGGTGGTGCTCGCCTGCGCCCGGAAATCCTG
Organism: Rhodococcus sp. OAS809; assembly: GCF_040546695.1. Classification (NCBI taxonomy): domain Bacteria; kingdom Bacillati; phylum Actinomycetota; class Actinomycetes; order Mycobacteriales; family Nocardiaceae; genus Rhodococcus; species Rhodococcus sp. OAS809. Next base: position 652,993 of record NZ_JBEPOI010000002.1, read on the forward strand.
TCGGTAACTATCGCGGCTGGAGACTTCGGCAGTAAGTCCATCGCCGAGGTCTGTGAACTGTCGATCTCCGATTGCGCGGACTTCTTGAACAGCCTCACTCTCGGTTCGCGCGAAGAGGCGATTGCGGGTCAGGTCCTCAAGGAAGTTCAGGCACGACTCGGGTTCCTGCTCGACGTCGGCTTGGAATACCTTTCCCTCTCGCGTGCCGCTGGCACGTTGTCCGGTGGCGAGGCCCAGCGAATCCGCTTGGCAACGCAGATCGGTTCCGGACTCGTCGGCGTGCTGTATGTACTCGACGAGCCGTCCATCGGCCTGCATCAGCGTGACAATCGACGACTGATCGAAACCCTGACGCGCTTGCGCGACCTCGGCAACACGCTGATAGTCGTCGAGCACGACGAAGACACTATCCGCACGTCCGACTGGGTAGTCGACATCGGACCGTACGCCGGCGAGCACGGCGGCAAGGTCGTCCACAGCGGACCGTACGAAGAACTGCTGACGTGTGAAGAATCTCTGACCGGCGCCTACCTGTCGGGTCGCAGCTTCATCGAGGTTCCGGCCATTCGTCGGCCGGTGGATCGCAAACGCCAGGTCACGGTCGTCGGAGCTCGCGAGCACAATCTCGACGGCATCGACGTGAGTTTCCCGCTGGGTGTTCTCACCGCTGTCACCGGTGTCTCCGGTTCGGGCAAGTCGACGTTGGTCAACGACATTCTCGCGACCGTCATGGCGAACAAGCTCAACGGTGCACGCCAGGTGCCTGGCCGTCACACACGAATCAACGGACTCGATCAGCTGGACAAGCTCGTGCAGGTCGATCAGTCTCCGATCGGCCGGACTCCGCGATCGAATGCGGCGACGTACACCGGTGTGTTCGACAAGATTCGAACCCTGTTCGCGGCCACGACGGAAGCGAAAGTCCGCGGTTACCAGCCCGGCCGATTCTCGTTCAATGTCAAGGGTGGACGCTGCGAGGCGTGCTCCGGCGACGGAACCTTGAAGATCGAGATGAACTTCCTGCCGGACGTGTACGTGCCCTGCGAGGTATGCCACGGCGCTCGGTACAACCGCGAAACGCTCGAGGTCCACTACAAGGGCAAGTCGATCGCCGAGGTACTCGACATGCCTATCGAGGAAGCAGCCGAGTTCTTCCAGCCGGTCACCTCAATTCACCGGTACCTCAAGACGCTGGTCGACGTCGGCCTGGGCTATGTCCGACTGGGTCAGCCGGCTCCGACTCTGTCCGGTGGTGAAGCGCAGCGCGTCAAGCTCGCCGCCGAATTGCAGAAGCGGTCCACCGGTCGCACGGTGTACATCCTCGACGAGCCCACCACGGGTCTGCATTTCGAGGACATCCGAAAGCTCCTGATCGTGATCAACGGTCTGGTCGACAAGGGCAACAGCGTGATCGTGATCGAGCACAACCTCGACGTGATCAAGACGTCGGACTGGGTCGTCGACATGGGACCCGAGGGTGGATCCGGCGGCGGAACCGTTGTGGCGCAAGGTACGCCGGAAGACGTTGCCGCGGTCCCCGAGAGCTACACGGGCAAGTTCCTCAGTGAGGTTCTCACCGCACAGCACGCGCCGGTCAAGGCCAAGCCGATCACCAAGAAGCGTGCGACGAAGGCAGTTGCCGCAAAGAAGGCCGCGCCACGGAAGAAAGCCGCTTCCGTGAGCTAGTAGAACGTGAGCAAGTAGAAATCGGTCAGTGATGCCGGGTCGGAATCGACCCGGCATCACTGCTTTGTCGATCAGGAAGTGCTGGTCTCGAGAATTACGTTGGCGACCTCTTCGGGGCGCGACCACATCGGCCAATGGCCGGTCGGGAGGTCGACGTACGTCACGGGGAGTTTCGCCAGTTCGGCGGCCATCGGATGACCTCCGTCGGCCATCTGGGCGATCACCGCGGAGGGGAACGTGCTGCAAACGACGGTTGACGGCACCTGGTAGCGCTTTTCGTTCGTCAGGACAATCGGCTCACGCGCGGGCCCAGCCGGTTCGGGTACCGCGTTGGCGCGGAACGTCTCCAGAGCTTTCTCGTCGAGTCCTTCGAGGCTGCTGCCGTCCGCTTCGAGCTCTGCCCACGTGGGGAGCGGAATCTCGATGACATCGGAGGCCAGATCCGGTCGCAGCGCTGCGCCGTCGGGCATGGGGCCCGAGTCGACGTAGACGATCCGAGCGACGCGATCCGGGATGCGATCGGTGACGGCGTACCCCACCGGGCCGGCGCCGCTGTGTACGACCAAGACCGTGCGCTCGTCGGAGTCCGATACGGCGTCGACGACTGCACGGACGTGAGCGTCGAAGGTGACCGCTGATCGATCTGTGTCTACTGAGTCGAGCCCGGGCAGTGTCAGGCTGGTCACGCGGGTGTCGGAACGTTCGAGGTGGGGGAGGACTGCGTCCCAAGCCCATGAACCGAGCCAGAATCCGGGAACAAGAACGATGTGAGTTTTCATGTACTCACAGTGCACCCGGGTTGGTGACAACAGAGTGTCACCAATTATGTCACCGTTTGGTATCGGAATCTGAGACACTGGTGAACGTGAATCGAGCTGCGAGATTGCATGCTCTCGTCGAGGAACTTCGGCGACAGGGCGATCGAGGGACTACGTGCTCCCGATTGTCCGAGGAATTCGGTGTCACCACCCGGACGATCAAGAGGGATATCGAGACGCTGATGATGTCGGGTGCGGCGATCGAAGCGCGCTCAGGTCCCGGAGGTGGATACCGACTCGTGGGTCGCGCCACGCTGCCGCCGGTGAATTTCACTGTTCCGCAGGCAGTTTCGATCGCGTTGGCCTTGACGGCGATGGGTGATGCTCCGTTTGCGCCGGATGGGCGAGCAGCGCTGGCGAAACTGCTCGATGTGATGGACGAGGAGAGTCGTCGCAAGGTCGCCGAGCTCGGTGGCCGCGTGTGGATTCGCGGTGACGGCGGGGCTCTGACGGATTCGCGCGCGAACCGGCAGGCCGTCGAGCAGGGTCTCGAACAGAGTCGAGTCGTGTCGTTGCACTACGTGGATGGGGACGGTGCGGAGACGGTGCGGGCAGTTGAGCCGCACATTCTGGCGCAGGACCGTGGTCAGTGGTTTCTCATCGGCTGGTGTCGCGAGCGCGACGCCGTGCGGTGGTTTCGACTCGATCGAATGCGTCGGGCCACGCTGACGAACGATCACTTCACACCACGCGATTCGACCGTCTTCGGGCAACCGCCCGAAGACGCTCGGCCTGTTTCTCCCCGTAGGTGAGTGACTCAGTCGATCATGTTGCGGGCTGCGGCAACGGAATCCGTGATCAGTTCGGTCAGGGTCGTCATATCGACGTCGCTCAGCCGTTTGACGTACAGGCAGCCCTTGCCGATTTTGTGCTTGCCGAGGCGAGCGAGCGTGTCGGTGTAGTCGTCGAAGTTCAGCGACAAGTACAACGTGAGCGCGGTGGCCCTGGGGGAGAATCCGATCAGTGGGGTGTCACCTTCGTGGCCACTCGCATATCGGTAGTGCCGTGCCCCGAATCCGATGATGCTCGAGCCCCACATGACAGCAGGCTCGCCGGTTGCGGCCGACAGCAGGGAGATCAGCTCCACGGCGTCGGCGCGTTTGCGGTCGTCGACGCGTGAAATGAATGCGTCGACGTCCTCGGGCGTCGGTTGAGTCTTGTTGGCGGTTGCCAACTCAGTAGACCGGACCGGTGAACTTCTCGCCCGGTCCCTTTCCTGGCTCGTCCGGGTGCGAGGACGCCTCACGGAATGCGCGCTGCAGGGCTTGGAGGCCTTCACGGATGGGTCCGGCATGAGGGCCGAGGTATTCGACCGACGCAGTCACGAGTCCGGCAAGTGCCGTGATGACGCGACGCGCTTCGTCGAGGTCCAGGTAGGGGCTGGAAGACGGATCGGCGTCGGAGAGGCCGAGTTTTTCGGCAGCCGAACTCATCAGCATCACTGCAGCGCGGCTGATGACCTCGACCGCGGGAACTTCGGAGAGTTCGCGGACGTCGGGGTTCGCGCCGTCGGTGTTCTGTTCTGCCTCGAAGTTCTCACTCATGGATGTAAGGATTCCATCAGGCCGTGACGGTGTTGAATCGGGCCTCTCCCGGCAGCACTGGGAGCGGCACCGATTTCTTTCATCTGTGGCGACCTGTTACTCTTGTTGCAACGACCGCCTCCGACTTGTTCGGGGGCAGCAAGTGGAGTCCGACTCCCACCTCTGCGCGGCAGGTGAAACTGCAGTTCAGTGGTTCCGGTCACCTGTTATCGGAGATCATTCTTCGTCAGGTTCCTCGCTCAGTCGAGGAGATAGGTTTCGGCGTGAGCTGGATCTTATGTGATCGGTCGACATCGGGCCCCGCGGATGAGCAATCATCACAGCGGGGCTTTTTTGTTGGGGTGCGGGCGGTACGGGCTGCGTGCGGTCATGAAGACCGCACCGTTCAACCTAGGAGGCCCCATCAGCACTGAGACCCGCATCAACGATCGTATCCGCGTTCCCGAGGTTCGTTTGGTCGGACCTGGCGGCGAACAGGTAGGCATCGTGCGTGTTGAAGATGCACTCCGCTTGGCCCTTGAGGCCGACCTCGACCTGGTCGAGGTAGCTCCTGACGCCCGTCCACCGGTCTGCAAGATCATGGACTACGGCAAGTTCAAGTACGAGGCTGCACAGAAGGCACGTGAGTCACGTAAGAACCAGCAGCTGACGGTCATCAAGGAGCAGAAGCTCCGACCCAAGATCGACGACCACGACTACGAGACCAAGAAGCGCAACGTCGTTCGCTTCCTCGAAGCCGGTTCCAAGGTCAAGGTCACGATCATGTTCCGCGGACGTGAGCAGTCACGCCCCGAACTCGGCTACCGCCTTCTGCAGCGTCTGGGAGCAGACGTCGCAGATCTCGGATTCGTCGAAACCTCGGCAAAGCAGGACGGCCGAAACATGACGATGGTCCTGGCACCGCACAAGGGCGCCAAGACTCGTGTCAAGGCGCAGGAGAGCGCTCAGGCGCCAGTGGCTCAGGCTGCTCCGCGTCCGGCTCCGGCCGCACCGGCTTCCAGTGAAGCAGCTCCGGAAGCACCGGCGACCGGCGATGCCGCTCCCGAGGCTCCGGCCAGCTAGTCGATTTCCCAAGATCCACCACGTAACAAGAACTGAGGACTCCATGCCCAAGATGAAGAGCCACAGCGGCGCCTCGAAGCGATTCAAGGTGTCCGGCAGCGGAAAGCTCATGCGCCAGAAGGCCGGCCGTCGCCACCTTCTCGAGCACAAGTCCAGCAGGGTTACCCGTCGTCTCGACGGTGTCGCTGTTGTCAGCCCTGACGACGCTCCGCGCATCAAGCGCATGCTCGGCATCTGAGTCGCCCCCTTACTGACCACCCGGGGCCGTACTTTCAGCCCCTAGATTGACAGGATTTTTCAAGTGGCACGCGTAAAGAGGGCGGTCAACGCCCAGAAGAAGCGTCGTTCAATTCTTGCTGCATCCAGCGGCTACCGTGGACAGCGTTCGCGTCTGTACACCAAGGCCAAGGAGCAGCAGCTCCACTCGCTCACCTACGCGTACCGCGACCGTCGTGCGCGCAAGGGCGAGTTCCGCAAGCTGTGGATCACGCGTATCAACGCTGCAGCTCGTGCAAACGACATCACGTACAACCGCCTCATCCAGGGCCTGCGTCTGGCAGAGGTCGACGTCGACCGCAAGATCCTGGCCGAGCTCGCTGTCTCCGATGCCGAGGCCTTTGCCGGCCTGGTCGCACTCGCGAAGGCCGCTCTGCCGGCTGACGTGAACGCTCCTGCCGGAGAAGCAGCCTGATTCACGCATCACAGCAACGGCCCGTGGACCCGCTCACCGAGCGGACTCCGCGGGTCGTTTCTGCTGTCAAGCTCCTGCGCACAGCAGAACGACGCAAAGCAGGACGTTTCCTCGTCGAGGGCGAGAACTCGGTCACCGAACTGTTGAACGGTGCACTCTCGAATGGCGAGGCCCGCCCGGTACACGACCTCTTCTACACCGAGGACGCAGCCGAGCGCTATCAGCACGTCATCGATCGGGCGCTGACCGCTGGAGTTCGTGTTGCTCTTGTGACCGATCGAGCAATCAAAGCTCTGAGCGATACCGTCACGCCGCCCGGACTCGTTGCCGTCAGCGATCTACTGGATGTACCGCTGAGCGCAGCCGTCCATCAGGAGACCCGCCTGCTCGCAGTGCCGGTCGAGGTCAACGAACCAGGTAACGCGGGCACCGTCATTCGCATCGCCGACGCAGTGGGTGCCGATGCGGCAATCCTCGCCGGTGACAGCGTCGATCCGCATAACGGCAAGGTCGTTCGTTCGTCGGCGGGCAGCCTGTTTCACCTGCCAGTCGTCCGCGATCGAGACACAGTGTCGGTGATCGAGCAGATTCGCGCAGCAGGCATTCAGATTCTCGCGACTGCAGCTGACGGCGAGGTCGATCTCGACGAGGCCGACGAGTTGCTGAGCAAGCCGACGGCCTGGCTGTTCGGTAACGAAGCGCACGGTCTCGATCCGGCGATCGCCGCGCAGGCTGATCATCGGGTCAGGATTCCGATCCATGGCCGCGCCGAAAGCTTGAACCTCGCGACAGCGGCGGCAATTTGCCTGTACGCAAGCGCGCGGGTGCAAAATCGCGCCACCGATCACGGCTGAAAACGCACGCGAAGACCTCACGGAATCCCATTTGCGGAAGCCTGAGACAATACAAGAGCAGAGACAATGCTCGAGCGAGTTCGAAAGCTCGCTCGCAGTACAAGAAGTAAGCAGTACAAGAAGCACGCAGTACGAGAAGTAAACCGAGAAGCGACAGGAGCGTCACAGCCGTGGCCAAAAATGAGGGCGCGACACCGCCGGAGGTCGACGCGAGTGTACTCACCGAAGAGGCGTTGACCGCTGCGGCTGAGAACGCCGAGAAGGCGCTGGCGGACGCCGCTGACCTGGACGCGCTGGCGCACGTCAAGGTGGAGCACCTGGGGGACAAGTCCCCGATCGCCCTCGCGCGCCGGGGTCTCGGCAGCCTTCCGGGCAAGGAAAAGGCGGACGCCGGTAAGCGCGTCAACATCTTCCGCACTCGGATCAACAACGCGTACGACGCTCGTCGTGAGGTCCTCCTCGCCGAGCGTGACGCCGCGGTGTTGGTTGCCGAGGCAATCGACGTCACTCTGCCCTCCGATCGCCACCCCGTCGGGGCGCGTCACCCGATCAGCCTGATTTCCGAGCAGGTCGCCGACGTATTCGTCGCGATGGGTTGGGAAGTTGCCGAGGGTCCGGAGGTGGAGACCGAGCACTTCAACTTCGACGCGCTCAACTTCTTGCCGGATCACCCTGCCCGCACGATGCAGGACACCTTCCACCTGGCACCCGAGAACTCGCGCCAGGTGCTGCGTACCCACACCTCGCCGGTGCAGGTCCGCACCATGCTCTCGCGTGAGGTACCGATCTACGTGGTGTGCCCGGGCCGCACGTTCCGCACCGATGAACTCGATGCGACCCACACGCCTGTCTTCTCGCAGGTCGAAGGCCTGGCCGTCGACAAGGGCCTGACCATGGCCAACCTGCGCGGGACTCTCGACGCGTTCGCTCGTGCCCTTTTCGGCCCCGAGACGCGTACCCGTATGCGCCCCAACTACTTCCCGTTCACGGAACCGTCGGCCGAGGTCGATGTCTGGTTCGCGAACAAGAAGGGCGGCGCAGGCTGGGTCGAGTGGGGCGGCTGCGGCATGGTCAACCCGAACGTTCTGCGCGCCAGCGGTATCGATCCCGACGAGTACTCGGGTTTCGCATTCGGCATGGGCCTCGAGCGGACCCTGCAGTTCCGCAACGGTATCCCGGACATGCGCGACATCGTCGAAGGTGACGTGCGTTTCACGCTGCCCTTCGGTGTCGCAGGCTGACCGATCCGGTCCGCGGAACCTTCACAAAGACTTATCGACAAACGAGAGAGCTGAGCAGACGTGCGAGTAGCGCAATCCTGGCTGACCGAGATCCTGCAGCGGGCAACTCCGGACTGGGAGGTGACCCCGGAAGAGCTGGACGCCGGGTTCGTCCGGGTGGGACTCGAAGTCGAGGAACTCGACACACTCGAGGCGATCGACGGCCCGTTGGTCGTCGGCAAGGTCGTCTCCATCACCGAACTGACCGAGTTCAAGAAGCCGATCCGCTTCTGCCAGGTCGAGGTCGGCGAACCCGAGCCTCGCGGCATCGTCTGTGGCGCGCGTAATTTCAACGAGGGTGACCTCGTCGTCGTTGCGTTGCCCGGCGCGGTGCTGCCCGGCGGATTCGAAATCGCCACTCGCAAGACGTACGGCCAGGTGTCCGACGGCATGATCTGCTCCGTCTCGGAACTCGGTATCGGCAAAGACCATTCGGGCATCTTGGTGCTCGAGCCCGGTACCGCCGAACCCGGCGCGGACGGCAACGAGTTGCTCGGTCTCGGTGACACGATCATCGAACTGAACATCACCCCGGACCGTGGCTACTGCTTCTCGGTCCGCGGTCTCACGCGAGAACTCGCGTGCGGCTTCGATCTCGAATACGCCGATCCCGCTTCGGTTCCCGCTCACCCGGCTGAGGGTGAAGCCTGGCCGGTGCGCCTCGAACCGGAGTCCAAGGCTTCGCGTTTCGTGATGCGGAAGATCACGGGTATCGATCCGCAGGCAGTGAGCCCGTGGTGGCTGCAGCGTCGACTGCTGCTCTCGGGTGTTCGCCCGATCTCGCCGGCAGTCGACGTCACCAACTACGTGATGCTCGAACTCGGTCAGCCTCTGCACGCGTTCGATGCGACCGCAGTGCAGGGCGACCTGGTGGTCCGTCGCGCCAAGGCGGGGGAGAAGCTGACGACGCTCGACGACGTCGAACGCACGCTCGATCCCGAAGACGTTGTCATCGCCGACGATTCCGGAGTCATCTCGCTGGCTGCCGTCATGGGCGGCGCAACCACCGAGGTGGGAACGGCAACGACGGACATCCTCCTCGAAGGAGCTACCTGGGATCCGCTCGCAGTCTTCAAGACGGCGCGCCGGCACAAGCTGCCGAGTGAGGCGAGCAAGCGTTTCGAGCGCGTCGTCGATCCGGCAATTCCGCTCGCGGCCGTCGACCGCGCAGCCGCTCTGCTGGTCGAGATTGCCGGCGGACGGATCGAACCGGTCCTGACCGACGTGGGCGATGTCGCCCCTCGCGCTGCCATTCGCATGGATATCGACCTGCCCGACCGTGTCGCCGGAGTCACGTACCCCAACGGCACCGCAGCTCGCCGCCTCACCCAGGTTGGCTGCAACGTCGAGGTCGGCGTCAGCGAAGAGGGACACGGCCAGTTGGTCGCGACGCCGCCGTCGTGGCGTCCGGACCTGGTGCAGCCTGCGGACCTCGTCGAGGAAGTTCTTCGCCTCGAAGGTCTCGAGCAGATCCCGTCTGTGCTTCCCGCCGCTCCGGCTGGACGCGGATTGACTCCGTCGCAGCGGCGGAAGCGCACGGTGTCGAAGGCCGTGGCTCACGCCGGTTACGTCGAGGTCCTTCCTCCGGTCTTCCTGCCGACGAACGTCTTCGACGTCTGGGGCCTCGACGCGGATGATCCGCGCGGCAACACCAGCAAGGTCCTCAACCCGCTCGAAGCCGATCGTCCGGAGTTGGCGACCACGCTGCTCCCGGGTCTGCTGGAGATCCTGGCTCGCAACGCTTCTCGCGGTCAGCGTGATCTGTCGCTGTACGGCATCGCGCAGGTCGTCCTGCCGGGCCCCGACACCAAGCCGGTGGATGCATTGCCGGTGGATCGTCGTCCGACGGACGAGCAGATCGCGAACCTGATCGCGTCGTTGCCGGCTCAGCCCGTGCACATCGCTGCAGTGTTGAGTGGTTTGCGTGAGCCGAGCGGCCCCTGGGGCCCTGGCCGTCAGGCCGAGGCTTCGGACACTTTTGCAGCAGTGCGGGTCATTGCAGCTGCAGCAGGCGTCGAGGTGGAACTACGTGCGGCGCAGTACCTGCCGTGGCATCCCGGCCGTTGCGCCGAGGTTGTCGTTGACGGCAACGTAGTCGGTCATGCGGGCGAACTGCATCCGGCTGTTCTCGAGCGTGCGGGATTGCCTGCGCGCACTTGTGCACTGGAGATCGACCTCGACGCTTTGCCGTTGGTCGAGAACCTGCCGGCGCCGCGCATTTCGCCCTTCCCCGCAGTGCTCCAGGACGTGGCGGTTGTTGTCGATCGCGATATTCCTGCGGCGAAGGTCCAGGAAGCTCTGCGTTCCGGCGGCGGCGAACTACTCGAAGACATTCGCCTCTTCGACGTCTTCGAGGGCGCGCAGGTCGGTGAAGGCCGCAAGTCGCTCGCGTTCGCGTTGCGATTCCGTGGTGTCGACCGGACGCTGACCGAGGACGAGGCCAGTGCCGCGCGTGATGCGGCAGTGGAGGCGGCTTCCAAGGCCGTCGGTGCGCAGATGCGCGGCTGATTTCCTCAACTGATCACAGAGCCCACGTCCATCCCAGGTGGTCGTGGGCTCTGTCGTGTTATCGGCTTTTCGACTGAGGTGAATCGGAAAGCCACACATCTGGCGCAACGGTGTCCGTCCGTCGCCCTTGCTGGTCGAGCAAGTGGCCGAGCAGTTTGCGCAGATACAGCACGATGGATCGTTCCGTGACGCAAAGACCCGGAATCTCCTTGCGCAGACGAGTTTCGAATGCATCGAGTTCTGCAGGAGAATGCAGCCACAACTGAACCACCAGGTTGTCGGGGCCGACTACAGCGAAGCAGTTTCGAACTTCCGACGCCCGACTCAGCACTCGTCCCGCCGTATCGAGAAGCTCGGGTTCGACGCGGCACCACAAAGTGGCGAGCACGGGAAGGCCGGCCAGCGGCCGCGCGAATTCACACCGCAGCGCCACCAACCCCGAAGACGTGAGCCGGTCGATCTGGCGTTTGCACGCAGCGGGACTGACACCGATCGCGTCGGCCAACTCCTTCATGGGAGTGCGCCCGTCGTAAGCGAGCTTCGTCAGAACCTTGCGATCCTGTTCGGATATCCCGGTCGGCCGAGCGCGCACGGCAGGACGGTTTTCGCTGGTGGTCAGCACACCCTTCTCGGACGGTGCCAGCGCATTGAGTCTCCATCGCCCACCTTCGGTGAACCAGCGTGTGATGATCGAGGTACGTGTCGCCAGTACACCGTCGATCGTTGCGACGTCTTCCGAGATGAAGCGCGACATCGACGCCAGATCCGCGGTACCGGCTGTGACGAGCAGATCTGCTCTGCCCGTTGATGCTTCGATGGTCACGGCGTGGGCCGAGCGAGTCAGCCGTGCCGCGACGGTGTCGAGAAGAGCAGGTGAGCAATCGATTTCGATGATCGCTGTGACGATGCTGCCCAGCACCTGTGGCCCTGGAGTGACCGTGACCCAGGCCAACGACGATTCGGAGAGTCGATTCCAACGACGGGCGAGAGTCGCGGCGTCGAGTTCGAGTGGTTCGGCCAACGAAAGCCACTTCGATCGCGGTGCGAGCTGGAGCGCATTGATTATCCTCAGATCGATTTCATCTATCCTGCGACCGTTGCCGGCATCTGGTGCACTCATAACGTCATTATCCGGCATATTGCTGCAAGATTCGGACTATCTGCGACGCTCGACGGATGATCACAGAGGAGAAGTACGCGCTGATCGGAGCGGGCCCGTCTGGATTGGCCGGCGCGCGAAACCTCGATCGGGCCGGGATAGCGTTCGACGGCTTCGAGAGCCACGACGACGTCGGTGGGCTCTGGGACATCGACAACCCGCACAGCACCGTCTACGAGTCGGCGCACCTCATCTCTTCGAAGGGCACCACCGCATTCGCGGAGTTCCCGATGGCTGATTCGGTGGCCGACTACCCGAGCCACGTCGAACTTGCCGATTATTTCCGCGACTACGCCGATACTCACGATCTTCGCAGGCACTTTGCCTTCGGCATTACCGTCGTCGACGTTTCGCCGGTCGATTCGCTATGGCAGGTCACCACGCGCAGTCGCAGCGGTGAGACAACAGTCGCGCGGTATCGAGGCGTGATCATCGCGAACGGAACGCTGTCGAAGCCGAACATGCCGACTTTCCGGGGCGACTTCACCGGCACGTTGATGCACACGAGCCAGTACCGCAGCGCCGAGATCTTCCGCGGGAAGAAGGTACTGGTCATCGGAGCGGGCAACAGTGGATGCGACATCGCCGTCGATGCCGTCCACCAGGCCGAGTGCGTCGACCTGAGCGTTCGGCGAGGCTACTACTTCGTCCCCAAGTATCTGTTCGGCCGACCCTCGGACACCTTGAATCAGGGAAAGCCGTTGCCGCCGTGGATCAAACAACGCGTCGACACCTTGGTACTCAAGCAGTTCACGGGTGATCCGGTGCGGTTCGGATTTCCGGCACCGGACTACAAGATCTACGAATCGCATCCGGTCGTGAACTCGTTGATCCTGCACCACATCGGGCACGGTGATGTGCACGTGCGCGCCGACGTCGACCGGTTCGAGGGGAAGACGGTGCGGTTTGTCGACGGATCGTCTGCCGACTACGACCTCGTTCTCTGCGCCACGGGGTATCACCTCGACTATCCCTTCATCGCGCGCGAGGACTTGGACTGGTCGGGCGCTGCCCCGGACCTGTTCCTCAACGTCGCGAGTCGCCGCCACGACAATCTCTTTGTTCTCGGCATGGTCGAAGCATCCGGTCTTGGGTGGCAGGGCCGTTTCGAGCAGGCCGAGTTGGTGGCCAAATTGATCACCGCACGTACCGAAGCCCCCGCCGCGGCGCGGGAATTCTCGGCGGCGGCGGCCGGTCCTCCTCCCGATCTGTCCGGGGGATACAAGTACCTGAAGTTGGGACGAATGGCCTACTACGTGAACAAGGACGCCTACCGCTCGGCGATCAAGCGGCACATCGGACTGCTTGATGCCGCTCTGACGAAGGGAGGACAGTGATGCCGATCGACGACGTGGTGCTCAACTTCAACCCGGGATCGTTGATGATCCTCAACGCGGTGCTGGCCGCGATCATGCTGGGGATCGCCCTCGACACCTCGGTCGACGACTTTCGTCGTGCGCTCACCAAACCCAAGGCGATGGCGGTGGGTATTGCTGCGCAGTTCCTGCTGTTGCCGGCAGTGACTTTTCTCCTGACGCTGATTCTCTCGCCGGCTCCGTCGGTAGCACTCGGCATGATCCTGGTGGCGTGCTGCCCGCCAGGGAACATCTCGAACGTCCTGACTCACCGGGCGGGCGGCGACGTCGCACTCTCGGTGTCCATGACGGCGGTGTCGAACGTCCTCGCGATCTTCCTCATGCCGCTCAATCTTGCGTTCTGGGGGAGCCGACGCCCGGAGACCGACGCTCTGTTGCAGTCCGTGAACCTGAATGCGCTCGAGATGGTCGCGCAAATCGCCCTGATCATCGGTGTGCCGTTCGTTCTCGGCATCTGGGCGGCACGAAGGTTTCCGGAGATCGCCGCGAAAGCGCAGCCTTGGGTGAAAAACGGTTCGTTGGTGGCGTTGTTGATCTTCATCGTCGCGGGGGTGTCGGGGAATGCGTCGTACTTCGTCGACTACATCGGGGTGGTACTGCTCGCGGTCTTCCTGCACGACACGGTTGCCCTCGCACTGGGATACTTCTGCGGCGCCGTCACCGGGTTGAACGAATACAGCCGTCGCGCCGTCTCTTTCGAGGTCGGCATCCGCAATGCGGGGCTGGGGCTTGGCCTGGTGTTCACGTTCTTCGACGGTCTCGGTGGCATGGCCGTCGTGGCCGGCTGGTGGGGGATCTGGGACATCATCGCCGGGTTGGCTCTGGCGACGATCTGGTCCAAGCGACGCGCCCGAAAGGCGGTACCGGCATGACCGTCGCACTCGTCACGGGCGGAAACGGGTTCCTGGGTACCGCTGTCATCGACGCACTGATCGCGCAGGGCATCACCGTCGTCTGTGTCGACCTCACGGTCAAGGACACGCCGGACGATCGCATCCGCCGCGTCAGGGCGGACGTCTGCGACCCCACAGAATTGGGGCGGGTGTTCGGTCAGTACCGACCGAACGTCGTGATCCACCTTGCGTCCATCGTGAATCCCGGCAAGAACACGACAGCAGAGCAGGAGTACCGCGTCGACGTCGACGGGACACGAAACGTGCTCGCGGCCTGCGTCGAACACGGGGTTGGACGGATCGTCGTGTCTTCGTCCGGAGCGGCGTACGGCTACCACTCCGACAGCCCACCGTGGATCACCGAGGACGTACCTGTCCGAGGCAACGACGAATTCACATACAGTCGCCACAAACGCCTGGTCGAAGAGATGCTCGCCGAATATCGCGTCGAACACCCGGAGTTGGAACAGGTTGTCTTCCGGATCGGCACGATCTTGGGTGAGAGCGTCGACAATCAGATCACCGCGTTGTTCGATCGCCGCAAGCTGCTCAAGGTTGCCGGGAGCGACAGCCCCTTCGTCTTCGTCTGGCACACCGATGTCGCGGGCGCTTTTGCGGAGGCCGTGACCGGAAACCAAGTGGGCATCTTCAATGTCGCGGGCGACGGCTCGTTGACCGTCGACGAGTTGGCTTCCCGGATGGGCAAGAGCACGGTGACGCTTCCTGCATGGTTGTTGCGAGGCGTTCTACGCGTCGGACGGCGATTGGGCGTAACGGAACACGGTCCGGAGCGCGTCGGATTTCTCCAGTACCGACCGGTTCTCGACAATCGGCGGCTCAAGGAACAGTTCGGATACGTCCCCGAATATTCGAGCGAGGAAGCGTTTGCCGCGTATCTCGCGTCACGCTGACCCCTTCGACGGACGGTCGTGGAAGGATCGGAATTGTCCGTCGGCGTTTTCGAGAAGGGACTGACAGTGTCACGAAATGATGGGCCCGAACATGATGGGTCCGAGCACGATGGGTCCGTGCACCAGGTAGTCGAGGCCGCCAGTGCACTCGACGACAAGGACTTCCTCGCGGTCGTCCGCGCAGTGGTCGAGCGTCGTCCGAGCTTGTCGGTCCTTCTTTCCGTGGTGGACACCGCTGCCGCGAGCCTCGAGCCGCACCGTGTAGAGGACGACAACACGATCACGGACGCCGAAGAAGTCGAACTGCCCGACACCGTTGTGGAGGTCGACGAGATTATCGACGTCCCGGTGGTACTTGCGACCGACCCGAGAATTCCCGAACCCGACTACACCGAAGGGGGAGTCCCCACTTTCGACCGTGTTCGGGAGAAGATAGAGGGGCGCTTCGGTACTTCCATAGGTTCGGCCGAATTGGCGCACGAGAGTCCTGCCGGAAAGTCCGTCGACGAGCAGTGGGACGAGCGCCAGAAGGCCGCAAAGGCCAAGCTCGAGGAGATCCGGCGATCCATGGGTAAGTAATTATGCATTCCGATGCACAATGATGCATACTGTGTGACATGACTGAAGGTGGTACGACCGAGAACGCACGCAAGCCGATCAGAGTCGCCGTTGCCGGCGCCAGTGGGTACGCCGGTGGTGAGGTTCTGCGTCTGCTCCTCGGGCACCCCTCCTATGTCGACGGCAGTCTGGTGATCGGTTCGCTGACCGCCGGTGGCAACGCCGGTTCGACGCTCGGTGAGCATCATCCGCACTTGCTCCCACTCTCGTCGCGGGTACTCGAAGAGACCACTGTCGAAATCCTCTCGGGTCACGACGTCGTCTTCCTCGGTCTCCCGCACGGAAATTCGGCTCAGTATGCCAAGTTGCTACCCGAATCGACGGTCATCATCGACTGCGGCGCGGACTTCCGGCTGCAGGATTCCGCAGCCTGGGAGAAGTACTACAAGAGCACTCATGCCGGTACCTGGCCATACGGTCTTCCTGAATTGCCCGGTGCCCGTGAGAAATTGGTAGGCGCAACCCGCATTGCCGTTCCGGGCTGCTACCCGACGGCTGCGAGCCTCGCGCTGGCCCCCGCCGTTGCCGCGGGGATCGTGGAGTCGCACGTGAACGTGGTTGCGGTCAGTGGCACTTCGGGCGCCGGCCGGGCGCCGAAGGCCGATCTGCTGGGTTCCGAGGTCATGGGCTCCGTCCGTGCGTACGGTGTCGGAGGTGTCCACCGCCACACCCCTGAGATCATTCAGAATCTTTCGGCCGCAGGCGGCAAGGACATCAGTGTTTCCTTCACTCCAGTCCTCGCGCCCATGCCGCGCGGCATCCTCGCGACCTGCACGGCAGCCACCACGGCCACCGAAGAGCAAGCGCGTGAAATCTACGAAAAGGCATACAACGACGAGCCGTTCATCCACGTACTGCCTGCCGGAGTCTTCCCGCAGACCGGTGCCGTGATCGGATCCAATGCCGTACAGATCGGGGTCACCGTCGACGCCGACGCCGGTCAGCTCGTTGTCATCTCGGCAATCGACAATCTCACCAAGGGCACCGCCGGTGGCGCGGTGCAATCGATGAATCTCGCCCTTGGCCTACCCGAGACCGCAGGTCTCTCTACCGTGGGAGTAGCTCCGTGAGCACCGACAATCCGCAGCAGATCGACAACGCAACCGAGCCTGACGCGACCGTTGCAGACGTGGTTCACGTCGCCGGGGGACGTCTGCTCCGCACGCAGGGCGTCACCGCACCTGCCGGATTCCGCGGTGCCGGAATTGCTGCCGGTATCAAGAAGAGTGGCAAGTCGGACCTCGCATTGGTGCTCAACGAGGGACCCGATCTGGCCGCTGCCGGCGTCTTCACCCTGAACAAGGTCAAGGCAGCTCCGGTGCTCTGGTCTCAGCAGGTCCTGACGACGGGCAAGCTGCGCGCGGTGGTGCTCAACTCGGGCGGCGCGAACGCCTGCACGGGCGCGGGTGGATTCCAGGATGCACACAAGACTGCCGAGGAAGTTGCTTCGGCACTGAGTAATTGGGGCACCGAGACGGGCGCGATCGAGGTCGCTGTCTGTTCGACCGGACTTATCGGTGACCGCTTGCCCATGGACAAGCTGATCCCCGGTGTCACCGAGGTAGTGCACGAACTGGCCGGCGGAATCTCCGGCGGCACCGACGCGGCATACGCGATCATGACCACCGATACCGTGCCGAAGCAGGCGTCGCTGCACCACGCGAACAAATGGAACGTCGGCGGAATGGCCAAGGGCGCAGGCATGCTCGCGCCTGCGCTGGCCACGATGCTGTGCGTCGTCACGACCGATGCTGTCGCAACGGCCGAGCAGCTCGATATTGCTCTGCGCGCCGCCACCCACCTGAGCTTCGATCGCCTCGACGTCGACGGCGCCACGTCCACCAACGACACAGTGCTCCTGTTGGCCTCCGGCGCCAGCGGTGTCACGCCGACGCAGGACGAACTGAACGCCGCAGTGCTGGCCGTGTGTGATGACCTCGCGGATCAGTTGATGGCAGACGCCGAGGGTGTCACCAAGCGGGTCAAGGTGACGGTTCGCGGCGCGGCGTCCGAGTCCGATGCGTTGATCGGCGCCCGGACCATCGCCCGCGACAGCCTGGTCAAGACAGCGCTTTTCGGTTCCGATCCCAATTGGGGTCGCGTTCTCGCCGCAGTGGGTATCGCTCCCATCGAGCTCGATCCCGATCGAATCAGTGTGTCCTTCAACGGGAGTCCCGTCTGCATCGACGGCGTCGGTGCTCCGGGGGCGCGTGAGGTGGACCTGAGTGGGATCGACATCGAACTCGACATCGATCTGGGAATCGGCAACGAGTCCGTGAGCATTCGCACCACGGACCTCTCGCATGCTTACGTCGAAGAGAACTCGGCGTATTCGTCATGACCGAGACGTATCCCGTGATCAGCGAGCATCAGAAAGCGCATGTCCTTGCCGACGCGCTGCCGTGGCTGCAGCGATTCCGCGACAAGGTGGTCGTGGTCAAGTACGGCGGAAACGCCATGATCGACGAGACGCTCAAAACGGCATTTGCCGCCGACATGGCGTTCCTGCGGACTGTCGGCATCCATCCCGTCGTCGTGCACGGCGGTGGCCCGCAGATCAACGCGATGCTGGCACGCCTTGGCATGAAGGGTGAGTTCCGCGGTGGTTTCCGTGTGACGACGCCCGAGGTGATGGACGTCGTGCGGATGGTGCTTTTCGGTCAGGTCGGCCGTGAACTCGTCGGCTTGATCAACGCGCACGGTCCTTACGCGGTCGGTATCTCCGGTGAAGATGCGCACCTGTTCACCGCTACTCGACGCACTGTTGCGGTCGAGGGGGAGCAGACCGACATCGGGCTGGTCGGGGACGTCACCACCGTGAACCCAGACGCGGTACTCGATCTCATTGCGGCAGGACGTATTCCGGTCGTCTCGACCATCGCACCCGACGCCGACGGTGTCGTCCACAACATCAACGCCGATACCGCTGCTGCAGCACTGGCCGAGGCGATCGGTGCCGAGAAGCTCGTTGTCCTCACCGACGTCGAGGGCCTGTACACCGATTGGCCGGACCGAGCCTCACTGGCCACCGAAATCGACACCGACGCCCTGGCCCAGTTGTTGCCGAGTCTCGACGCCGGCATGGTGCCCAAGATGGAGGCCTGCCTTCGCGCGGTGCGCGGAGGTGTGCCGTCGGCGCACGTGATCGACGGTCGGCTCGAACATTCAGTCCTACTCGAACTTTTCACCGGTGAAGGAATCGGCACGATGGTCGTGCCGGGTTCCTCGGTCGCCGGTCCCCAGCAGGGAGCTATCTCATGAGCACGATCGATCTGCAGCAGCGGTGGTCCGCTTCGCTGATGAACAATTACGGCGTACCCCGGGTTGCTCTCGTCCGCGGTGACGGCGCCGTACTCACCGACGCCGACGGCAAGCAGTACGTCGACTTCCTGGCAGGAATCGCCGTCAACATCCTCGGACACGGACATCCGGCCGTCGTCGAAGCCGTCACTACTCAGTTGTCGACACTCGGCCATGTTTCCAACCTGTACGCCAGCGAGCCGGTCGTCGAGTTGGCGGAGCAGTTGCTCGCTCATCTCGGCAACGTCACCGGGCGCGCGTTCTTCTGCAACTCCGGTACCGAGGCGAACGAGGCTGCCTTCAAGCTCGCTCGCGCCACCGCCCGGAAGAAGATCATCGCAGCCGAAGGCTCCTTCCACGGTCGCACGATGGGGGCACTCGCTCTGACGGGTCAGCCGGCCAAGCGGGCGCCGTTCGAACCGATGCCCGCCGGTGTCGAGTTCGTGCCGTACGGCGACGTCGAGGCACTCGAGCAGGCCGTCGATTCCGACACCGCCGCTGTGTTCCTCGAACCGATCATGGGTGAGGGCGGCGTCGTGGTGCCACCCGAGGGATACCTCGTCGAGGCTCGGCGGATCACCGCCGAGCGCGGTGCACTTCTCGTGCTCGACGAAGTGCAGACCGGCATCGGCCGGACCGGCTGGTTCTACGCCCATCAGGCAGTCGGCATCGTTCCGGACGTCATCACTCTTGCGAAGGGACTCGGTGGCGGAATGCCGATCGGCGCCTGCATCGCGACCGGGGCAACGGCCGAGTTGTTCGGACCGGGTAAGCACGGTACGACGTTCGGTGGCAATCCGGTGTGTGCTGCGGCGGCACTTGCCGTGCTGAAAACCATTGCAGCGGAAGACCTGATCTCACGCGCCGACAGCTTGGGTAAGTCGATCTCGGCGGGCATCGAAGATCTGGGCCATCCGTTGGTCGACTACGTACGGGGATCAGGACTGTTGCTGGGTGTCGTGCTGACCGAGGACGTCGCGCCGGCGGTGGAAAACGCAGCGCGCGAAGCCGGGTACCTTGTGAATGCAGCGCAACCCGGAGTGATCCGGTTGGCGCCGCCGCTCATCCTCACGGACGAGCAGGCCGAAACCTTCGTGGCAGCACTACCTGCCATCTTCGACAGTGCACTATCGGCTGACCAGCCGGGGGAGAAGTGACTACCGTGGTGAAACACTTTCTCAGGGACGACGATCTGACTCCTGCGCAGCAGGCCGAAGTTCTGGAACTCGCTGCGATTCTCAAGAAGGACCCGTTCGCTCGGCGTCCGCTCGAGGGTCCCCGCGGAGTCGGTGTCATCTTCGAGAAGAACTCGACGCGTACACGTTTCTCGTTCGAGATGGGCATCGCACAGATGGGCGGTCACGCTGTCGTCGTCGACGGGCGCAGCACTCAACTCGGTCGTGAAGAGACCTTGGCGGACACCGGACGCGTTCTCTCCCGCTACGTCGACGCCGTCGTGTGGCGCACGTTCGGCCAGAAGCGCCTGGAGCAAATGGCTACGGGCGCAACGATTCCCATCGTCAATGCATTGTCCGACGAATTTCATCCCTGTCAGGTTCTGGCCGATCTGCAAACGCTGATCGAGCAGAAGGGTGAGCTCAAGGGACTGAAGCTGACCTACCTGGGCGACGGCGCCAACAACATGGCTCACTCGCTGATGCTCGGCGGAGTCACCGCAGGCATCGACGTCACCATTGCCAGCCCCGCGGGCTTCGAACCGGCGGACTGGGTCGTGGCAGCAGCACGCAAACGCGCCGAGGAAACCGGCGCGACCATCACCCTGACGCAGGACCCACAGGCCGGCGTCGTCGGCGCCGACGCGTTGGTCACCGACACCTGGACCTCGATGGGTCAGGAGAACGACGGGCTCGATCGAGTCGGACCTTTCCGTCCGTTTCAGATCAACAAGGAACTGCTCGCAAAAGCAGATCCGAAGGCTGTCGTCCTGCACTGCCTGCCGGCCCATCGCGGCGAAGAGGTCACCGACGAGGTTCTCGACGGACCCCAGAGCGTCGTCTGGGACGAGGCGGAGAACCGTCTGCACGCCCAGAAGGCGTTGCTCGTGTGGCTGCTGGAACAGCGAACCCAACTGGACCCGGCGTGAGCGTCGCTCCCACTCGGGCTGGTCGCCAGTCGCGCATCATCGCGCTTCTGGCGGCTCACCCTGTCCGAAGTCAGACGGAGCTGGCGGCCTTGCTCGGTGCCGAGGGCATCGAAGCAACGCAGGCGACGCTCTCGCGTGACCTCGAAGAGCTGGGAGCGGTGAAACTGCGTGCCGCCGACGGCGGCGCCGGTGTTTACGTGGTGCCGGAGGACGGGAACCCGGTACGCGGTGTGTCCGGCGGTACCGACCGTCTCTCACGGCTGTTGGGTGAGCTGTTGGTCTCCACCGATTTCAGCGGCAACATGGCGATTCTCCGGACACCGCCGGGAGCCGCGCACTACCTCGCGAGCGCACTGGATCGGTCCTCGATGCCCGACATCGTGGGAACGATCGCCGGAGATGACACCATCTTCGTGGTGGCCCGAGAACCGCTTTCCGGAGCGGAACTCGCGGCCATGATCGAATCGCTCGCCTGACCCCTTATTCTTTGATAGAGATTTTCAACCGAAGGAGCACAAAAACCATGGCCGATCGCGTCGTACTCGCCTACTCGGGCGGGCTGGACACTTCTGTTGCCATCAGTTGGATCGGTAAGGAGACGGGCGCTGAAGTTGTCGCCGTCGCCATCGATCTGGGGCAGGGTGGCGAGGACATGGAGGTCGTGCGTCAGCGCGCGATCGACTGCGGCGCAGTCGAATCCGTTGTCGTCGACGCCCGCGACGAGTTCGCGGACGAATACTGCCTGCCGACCATCGCGGCCAACGCCCTGTACATGGACCGCTACCCGCTGGTCTCGGCCATCAGCCGTCCGCTGATCGTCAAGCACATCGTCGAAGCTGCACGCTCGCACGGCGGCACCATCGTCTCGCACGGTTGCACCGGTAAGGGCAACGACCAGGTTCGCTTCGAGGTCGGATTCGGCGCCCTCGCACCCGACCTTCAGGTCATCGCACCGGTCCGCGACTACGCCTGGACCCGCGAGAAGGCCATCGCCTTCGCCGAAGAGAACAACATCCCGATCAACGTCTCCAAGAAGTCGCCGTTCTCGATCGACCAGAACGTCTGGGGCCGCGCCGTCGAGACCGGATTCCTCGAGGATCTGTGGAACGCGCCGACGAAGGACGTCTACGACTACACCCAGGACCCGACGGTCAACTGGAACGCACCCGACGAGCTCATCATCAGCTTCGACAAGGGCCGCCCGGTCGCCATCGACGGCCGCCCGGTGTCGGTTCTCGAAGCCATTCAGGAACTGAACAAGCGCGCAGGCGCTCAGGGCGTCGGCCGTCTCGACGTCGTCGAGGACCGTCTCGTGGGCATCAAGAGCCGTGAGATCTACGAAGCTCCCGGCGCCATGGTTCTCATCACCGCGCACCAGGAACTCGAACACGTCACCCTCGAACGCGAACTCGGTCGCTACAAGCGTCAGATGGAGCAGCGTTGGTCCGAGCTGGTCTACGACGGCCTCTGGTTCTCGCCCCTCAAGGACGCACTGGACACGTTCGTCGACAAGACGCAGGAGCGCGTCACCGGCGACATCCGTCTCTTCCTGCACGGTGGAGCCATCACCGTCAACGGTCGTCGTAGCCCCGAGTCGCTCTACGACTTCAACCTCGCGACGTACGACGAGGGCGACAGCTTCGACCAGTCCGCATCGAAGGGCTTCGTCGAGATCCACGGTCTGTCGTCGAAGGTCGCCGCGAAGCGCGATCTGGGACTCTGAGCCATGACGGCTCGCGGTGACGGAGACGCCCAAAAACACGGCACCAACGAAGGTGCGCTGTGGGGCGGGCGGTTCGAGTCCGGACCGGCCGCTGCCATGGCGGCGCTGAGCAAGTCGACTCACTTCGACTGGGTCCTCGCTCCGTACGACGTGCGGGCGTCGCAGGCGCATGCGCGTGTGCTGAACAAGGCCGGTCTGCTCAGCGAAGCCGACCTCGCGACGATGCTCGACGGTCTCGACCGTCTGGCGGCAGATGTCGCCAGTGGCGCCTTCGGACCCAGTGATTCGGACGAGGACGTACACGGCGCACTCGAGCGTGGTCTGATCGAGCGCGTCGGGCCTGAGGTCGGTGGACGCCTGCGTGCCGGTCGTTCACGTAACGACCAGGTGGCCACGCTGTTCCGCATGTGGCTTCGGGATGCGGTCCGCCGCATCTCCACCGGAGTTCTCGACGTGGTCGACGCATTGGCGACTCAGGCCGGGGCGCATCCGGATGCCGTGATGCCGGGCAAGACGCACCTGCAGGCGGCTCAGCCGGTCCTGTTGGCGCATCACCTGCTCGCTCACGCACATCCACTGTTGCGGGACGTGCAGCGCCTTCGCGACTTCGACGTGCGAGCTGCGGTGTCCCCGTACGGTTCCGGTGCACTGGCCGGTTCCTCACTCGGACTCGATCCCGAAGCGATTGCGGCGGAACTGAAGTTCGACAGCTCGGCCGAGAACTCGATCGACGCAACGGCTTCGCGTGATTTCGCAGCCGAGGCAGCGTTCGTGCTCGCAATGATCGGTGTCGATCTCTCCCGTATGGCGGAAGAGATCATCATCTGGAGCACACCGGAGTTCGGCTACATCACGCTTGCCGACGCGTGGTCGACGGGATCGTCGATCATGCCGCAGAAGAAGAATCCGGATGTCTCGGAACTCACGCGCGGTAAGTCGGGTCGTTTGATCGGCAACCTGACCGGATTGTTGGCGACGCTCAAGGCTCAGCCGCTGGCGTACAACCGCGATCTGCAAGAGGACAAGGAACCGGTTTTCGACTCGGTTGCGCAGCTCGAGATGCTGCTCCCGGCCATCACCGGTCTGGTGCAGACGCTCGAGTTCCACACCGAACGCATGGCGGAACTAGCTCCGGCCGGGTTCACGTTGGCCACCGACATCGCGGAGTGGATGGTGCGTCAGGGCGTGCCGTTCCGGGTTGCACACGAGGCTGCTGGAGCGTGTGTGCGTGTCGCCGAAGCGCGAGGCGTCGGACTCGAAGATCTCACGGACGAGGAACTGGCCGGCGTCGACAGCGCGCTGACACCCGCTGTTCGTGAGGTGCTGACAGTCGAGGGTTCCATCGCTTCGCGCAACGCGCGAGGCGGCACCGCGGGGGTGCGGGTTGCCGAGCAGCTGGACGGAGTCAAAGCAGTGGCGCAGTCACTGCGGGAATGGACCCTGTGACCTCGCGGTCACGAGTGTTGTCGCTCTCTTTTCGGCAGTAGTCCTTCGGTCGTACGCGGTCAGGTAGCAGAATTTGCTCCCTGACCGCGTACGCGTATTCGTCGTCAGTAGGCTTGTCGCGCGCGGGAAAAATGAGACTGACGTCACATGGTGAGTAACTTGGGAGTGAAATGGTGGGATTGAATTCCAAGTCTGTGCTGGGCCCGATTCGTCGGGTGGTTGCGACAGCACAAAACGGCCTCGAGGTCGTCCGGTTGGGTGGGCTGGAAACGGATGCGACCACGTCGCCGTTCGAGATCGTCGAACGCGCAGCGATGTATCGGCTACGGCGCTACTTCCCGGACAGTGACCCGGAAACCGTCGGCGCACCGATCTTGCTGATCCCGCCGATGATGATGTCGGCGAACGTGTACGACGTGACCCGTGACCAGGGCGCTGTGGGAATTCTGCATGAGATGGGCCTTGATCCCTGGGTCGTCGATTTCGGTTCGCCCGACTCCGAAGAGGGCGGTTGGGATCGCAATCTCGCCGATCACATCATCGCTCTCAGCGACATCGTCGATCACATCCACCGTCACACCGGAAAAGATGTTCACATCTCCGGTTATTCGCAGGGTGGCATGTTCGCCTATCAGGCTGCCGCGTATCGGCGTAGTCGAAACATCGCCAGCGTCATCACCTTCGGCAGTCCGGTCGACACACTCGCCGCGCTACCCTTCGGCATCCCGGCGGGATTGGCAACCAAGGGTGCAGATTTCCTCGCCGATCACGTCTTCAATCGCCTGGCGGTCACCGGGTGGATGGCCCGTACCGGGTTCCAGTTGCTCGATCCCGTGAAGACGCTGAAGATGCGCGTCGACTTTCTGCTTCAACTGCACGACCGGGAGGCGTTGCTTCCGCGGGAGCAGCAACGACGCTTCCTCGCGACCGAGGGTTGGGTCGCGTGGTCGGGGCCCGCGGTAGCCGAACTGCTCAAGCAGTTCATCGTGCACAACCGAATGATGACCGGTGGGTTCGTCATCAAGGATCAATTGGTCTCGCTCGCCGAGATCACCTGCCCCATCCTGGCATTCGTCGGCGAGGTCGACGACATCGGCCAGCCGCAAGCGGTTCGAGGCATCAGTCAAGCCGCTCCGCGGGCGAAGGTCTACGAATCTACCTTGCGTGCAGGTCATTTCGGTTTGGTTGTCGGTTCCACCGCGGCCAATCACACCTGGCCGACCACCGGTGAATTCGTGCAGTGGACCGAGACGGGTGGACCCCTCCCGGACCGTATCGCGAACATGGTCTACGGCGCCGACCTCGAAGACCAGACCGGTGTGTCGATCAGCAATCGGATCATCCACACCGTCGCCTCGGTCGCTGAAGTAGGTGCAGGAGTCACCAAGGGAATCAGTGACCTTGCCGCCGGTGCGTTGCGCGGCACTTTCGAATTGTCGGGAGAAGCGGCACGAGCGTTGCCACGTCTGGCTCGACTCAACCAGATTCAGCCGCACACCAAGATCTCGCTGAGCCAGTTGCTGGCGGAGCAGCGTCGAAAGGCGCCGAACGGCGAGTGCTTCCTTTTCGACAATCGCGTGCACACGTATGAAGCGGTCAACGCGCGTATCGACAATGTCGTGCGTGGATTGATCTCCGTGGGAGTGCGTCCGGCAGCGCATGTCGGTGTCCTGATGGAGACCCGCCCCAGCGCACTCGCGGCCATCGCGGCCCTGTCGCGACTTGGTGCCGTCGCGGTCATGCTTCCGCCAGGCTCCGACATCACGGCGGCGGTCAAGCTGGGGTCGGTCGATCGGATCATCACCGATCCGGAAAACGTCGATGCTGCAGTGGTTACCGGTCGGCCGGTACTGGTGCTCGGCGGCGGCGATGCCCGTGGCCTCGAGGTGGATCCGTCACACGACGTGATCGATCTCGAACAAATCGATCCGACGAAGGTCAATCTGCCCGGGTGGTACCGACCGGATCCCGGTGTCGCCCGCGAACTCGCCTTCATCATCTTTGCGGAATCCGGCGGTGTGCTCGAAGCCAAGCAGATCACCAACTACCGGTGGGCATTGTCGGCCTTCGGCACGGCCACGGCGGCAGATCTCGATCGCGGTGACACCGTGTACTGCCTTGCGCCACTTCATCATTCGTCGAGTCTGCTCGCGACCATCGGTGGTGCCATGGCCGGTGGCTCACGCATTGCGCTCTCACGTGGACTGAACCCCGCGAGGTTCGTCGAGGAAATCCACCGCTACGGCGTGACGGTCGTGAGTTACACGTGGTCGATGATGCGCGAGATACTCGACGAGGATCTTCTTCTCATCGACGGTAGTCATCCGGTCCGCCTGTTCATCGGTTCGGGCATGCCCCATGGTCTGTGGAAGCGGACAACGGAGGCGTTCGACCCCGCGCAGGTACTCGAGTTCTATGCGTCGACCGAAGGCGACGTGATTCTTGCCAATGTTGCAGGCTCCAAAGTTGGTTCCAAGGGGCGCCCACTGCCGGGTAGCGCGCAGGTGCGGTTGGCGGCATACGACCCGCTGAGTGGTCGGCTCCTCGAGAACGGAAACGGATTTGTCCGTGAGTGCGCCGAAGACGAGGTCGGATTGCTGCTCGGGCGCGCGGGATTCACCGCCGATCTCTCGGGCGGAGCCATGCGAGGTCTCTTCCAAGCCGGCGATTCGTGGATTCCCACCGAAAATCTCTTCCGCCGGGACGCCGACGGCGACTACTGGCTGATCGACCACAAGAACACGGTCATTTCCACGGTCCGCGGTCCCGTGTTCACCCAGCCGATCGTCGACGCGTTGTCGAGTGTGGCGCGGGTGGATCTTGCCGTCGCATACGGAGTCGGTGACGCGCCGCATCAGCTCGCGGTCGCTGCCGTGACATGGCGTCCGGGGCGGCAGTTCCGTTCTGCCGAGCTTGCAGAGGCCCTCTCGCGCATCGCTTTCGACGCTCGTCCGGATATCGTGCACGTGGTTGACGAGATCCCGGTGGGTTCGTCGTACCGTCCGAGCTCCACTGCGTTGGCTGCGGCCGGATTGCCGGCGCCGGGGCCACGGACCTGGTTCCTCGATTCCGAGTCGCAGTCGTACAAGCGGCTGACCAAGGCAATTGCCGCGCAGTTGATGCCGACGAGGGTGAGCACCGGAGCACGGTAGCCTGAGGACATTCTGTTTGATCGGTTCGAGAGGACACACGTGGCTATTGATTCGACGTTGCTCAGCATTTTGGCCTGCCCCCAGGACAAAGGCCCGCTGTTGCTGGTCGGGGACGAGTTGCTCTACAACCCGCGCCTGCGTCGTGCCTACCCGATCGAGAACGGCATTCCCGTTCTGTTGATCGACGAGGCACGCGATGTAGCGGACGACGAGCACGAAAAGTTGCTCGCACGGGCTGAAGGCTAGATCGGCAACTCACCGGTCAGGTACCGCTGGAGGTTCGGAGCCACCAGCGGTACCAAAGCGTCGACGCTCAATGATGCGAGTGGTTCGAGTCCGAGCACATATCGCGTGACAAGCAGTCCGGCCATCTGAGATGCCACCAATTCCGCTCTGATCAAGCCGGTACCAGGTGGTGTGTCCACCCGCGGAATGATGTCGCGCAATACGACATCGAGCAGAAAGCTCTGGATCAACTGCGATCCGTCGCCGGAAATGGCTGATCGAAAAGCCGCCAGAATCGCCGGCTGGTGTTCCGAATCCCATAGCCCGATCACCGCCCGGAGAAGGCTTTCGCCGAGGTTTTCGGTCGGGGAGGTGTGAACCGGTCCCAGTACCTTTGCTGGATCGATCGGTAGCGCGATCGCAGCGGTGAACAACTGCTCCTTGCTCCCGAAATGGTGATGAATCATAGCCGGATCGACGTCAGCGGCCGCAGCTATCGATCGAACGGTTGTTCGTCGAAAACCGTTCTGGGAGAACGCCCGTCGCGCCGAATCGAGAATCTGCGCGCGAGTCTCCGACTTGCCCGGTCGTCGCCCCGAACGAGTCGGCGTCGGCGCGGTGCTGTCGTCGGTCATGGAGTGCGGCGATCGAGTGTGGCCGCGGCCAGCGATAGCGCGGCGGCGGCGAAGCCCGCCATGACGGCGAGATCACGCCACATCTGACCCGTCGCGTCGGCATGAATCGACACTTGCTGAAGTGCGTCGACGGCGTAGCTCAAGGGGAGGACGTTGCTGATCCATTCGAGCCAGGTCGGCAATTGGTCGCGCGGTACCAGGAGTCCGCAGAGGAAGAGCTGTGGAACCACAACTACCGGCATGAATTGCACCGCTTGGAACTCAGTCTTCGCGAATGCGCTGGCCAACAGGCCTAGCGCAACGCCCAGTATTGCGCCGAGAACTGCAATGACGATGACCCAGGCAAGACTGCCGGCGATGGTGAGTCCCAGGAATCCGAAAGCAACCGCGCACGCGAGGGCTGCCTGAGCGGCGGCGGAGAGCGAAAATGCCGCCCCGTATCCGGCGAGAAGGTCGAGTTTGCCCATCGGTGTGGTGAGCAGGCGTTCGAGGGTTCCTGAACTGCGTTCGCGTTGCATCGCGATGGACGTGACCAGGAACATGACGACAAACGGCAAGATTCCCAACATCGTGATCGCCACTCGTTGGAAGAGCGAAACCTGGCCGGGTGGCGTCGGGACGTCTTGGTAGAGGAAATAGAGCAGAATCATCAGTAACGACGGGACCAACAAGATCATGGCCACCGTGCGGTGATCTTGGCGGAGCTGAAGCAGAATGCGTACGGTCGTAGCACCGAAGATCCTGATGCTCACGATATTTCGCCTCCGACGGGTGAAGTCCGAATCAGCTCGAGAAAGGCGTCCTCGAGCCGTTCACATCTGGTTTTGGCGCGCAATTCATCGGGTGTGAGTTGAGCGAGGAGGTGCCCGTCTCGCATCAGGATCAGCTCAGCGCAGTGGTCGGCCTCATCCATGACGTGGCTGGAGACCAACAGGGTGGTTCCGCTGCGAGCAAGGTCAGCGAATCGTTCCCACAATTCGACGCGAAGCACCGGATCGAGGCCGACGGTCGGTTCGTCGAGGATCAACACATCAGGTGACGCCACCAACGCGCAAGCCAGCGAGACTCGCCCGCGTTGACCACCAGACAGATCGGCGGCGGTCTGGTCGGCGTATCGGCTCAATCCGACGGCGTCGACCGCTGCTGCGACGTCGGCGTCGGACTTGCCGTAAAGAGCGCCGAAGTACTGGACGTTTCGAGTGACCGTCAGGTCGCCGTACACGCTGGGGGATTGGGTGACATATCCGACCCGGTGGCGAAGAGCAACGGAACCGGCGAGATCGCCCAGCACTCTGACCTCACCACTTTCGACGATCTGTGTTCCGACAATCGCGCGCATCAGGGTTGTCTTGCCGCAGCCGGACGGGCCGAGCAGTCCGGTGATCGATCCTGCTGATACCTGCAGGTCAAGCGAGTGAAGAACTTCGTGCTTGCCGCGAATGACTCGTAGTCCGCGGATATCTATTGCCGGCGTTGTGGTCACGGTTCGCCTCGTTTCAATAATTCATCACTTGTTGAATTATGCGACTCGGCCGACCGATGAGTCAACGGCGTGGGCACAATCGAAGGGTGAGCATCGAGACCTTGGAAAATGTGGAGAACCCGTTGGAAGCGGGCCTGACAATTCTCGGCTCGACCCTGACCGTCGACGACATCTCGCTGAGGATCGTCGAGGTCGAGGCGTACGGAGGGGAGAAGGACGGGCCATGGCCGGATCCGGCAGCACATTCGTATCGGGGGAGAACGCCGCGGAACAGCGTGATGTTCGGGCGGGCGGGGCGTCTCTACGTCTACCGCAGCTATGGAATGCACTTTTGTATGAACATCTCGTACGGCCCGGATGGTGTCGCGGGTGGTGTTCTGCTCCGAGCGGCAGAAATCGAGGCCGGTCACGATGTGGTGTCTGCTCGGAGATCGCCGGATCGACCATCTCACCAATGGGCCAGAGGGCCGGGTAATCTCGGTGCTTCTGTCGCAATCACGTTGGCGGACAACGGAACAGACGTGTTCAACCCTGCCTCTCGGATTCGGCTCGAATTGGGGGAGTCGAAGGAATGGGTGAGCGGACCGCGGGTGGGGGTCAGTACCGCGGCGGAGGTTCCGTGGCGCCTGTGGATTCCGGACTCGCGAGCGGTGTCCGCGTATCGCCGAAGCCCGCGAGCGCCGGTCATTTCGTGAAGATGGGATGATCGAGTCCGTGACTGAGAATATTCTCGACGAACTGACCTGGCGCGGGCTGATCGCCCAATCAACCGATCTCGACGCTTTGCGTAAAGATCTCGAGGCCGGACCGGTCACGTTGTATGCGGGCTTCGACCCGACAGGACCGAGCCTGCACGCAGGTCACCTGGTTCCGCTCCTCGCGCTCAAGCGGTTTCAGCGCGCCGGCAACCGCCCGATCGTTCTTGCCGGCGGTGCAACGGGCCTGATCGGAGACCCCCGTGACGTCGGGGAACGGACGATGAACTCCGCCGATACCGTCGCGGACTGGGCAGGTCGCATCCGTGGTCAGCTCGAACGATTCGTGGATTTCGACGATTCGCCGACGAGCGCGGTCATCGAGAACAACATGAACTGGACCGGCAAGATGTCGGCCATCGACTTCCTGCGTGATGTCGGCAAACACTTCTCCGTGAACGTCATGCTTGCGCGTGACACCGTGAAGCGTCGTCTCGAGTCGGACGGGATGTCGTACACCGAGTTCAGCTACATGCTGCTCCAGGCCAACGACTACCTGCACTTGCGACGCGACCTCGGCTGCACTCTGCAGGTCGGCGGGTCCGATCAGTGGGGCAACATCATTGCCGGCGTCGAACTCAACCGTCGTGTCGACGGTGAGAGCGTTCATGCAATGACGGTTCCGCTGGTGACCTCGGCCGATGGCAAAAAGTTCGGAAAGTCGACCGGTGGCGGAAGTTTGTGGCTCGACCCCGAGATGACCAGCCCGTACGCCTGGTACCAGTACTTCGTGAACACCGGCGACGCCGACGTGATCAAGTACCTGCGCTGGTTCACCTTCCTGACTGCGGACGAACTCGCAGAGTTGGAGACTGCAACGGCAGAGCGGCCGCATGCGCGAGAAGCGCAGAAGCGACTTGCCGCGGAGATGACGACCTTGGTTCACGGGGAACACAACACCCGTGCTGTCGAGCTCGCCAGTCAGGCGTTGTTCGGCAAGGCGGAGCTGGCGGAACTCGACGAGTCGACGCTAGCCGCGGCGCTGAAAGAAGCATCGGTCAGCGAATTGGCGCCGGGGGAGCCGCGCACGATCATCGATCTGCTCGTGACGAGCGGCTTGTGCGAGAGCAAGGGGGCCGCTCGACGCGCCGTGAAAGAGGGCGGTGCTTCGGTGAACAACCAGAAGGTGTCGGCCGACGACTGGGAGCCCACCGCATCCGATCTGCTTCACGGCAGCTGGTTGGTCGTCCGGCGCGGAAAGCGCAACTTCGCCGGCGTGAGAATCCTTCCAAACTGACGTGTGTGGGGTCACAGTTGTCTTGTGGGGCTCCTGTGGCCGCTGGTGGCCCGCCTCCGGGCGGGCTACCAGCGGATTTAACCTGTCGAACATCTGCGACCTGCACGTTTGACGCTCAGTTTTCATTCGCGTAACTTTGTCCAAGTCAGAGCGACACGGACACCAACCCCGACCGACAGGCCGGGGAAACGCGGTTGGACGAAGTCGGAGACAATCACGCTCAGCGGGAACTTGCTTCCCTGGAGCGAACAAGCTAAGATTGTAACCCTTGCCCCGGAGCTTTCAACCTGGTTGAAGTGATGGTGTGTGCGTGTTCTTTGAGAACTCAACAGTGTGTCGATGAATGTCAGTGCCAAAATTTTTTGGTACTTCACATCCGCGAATGATCAACCGCCTCTTGGGGTTTGGTTGGTTTGTGTGTGGTGTGAGTATTTTTCGTCGGTGATTGTTCATTCTTCCGTCTGAATGGTTGCCGACACATTTTTTGCTAGTTGAGTTTTTTGCTAGTGATTTGACTCTTTTTGTCTATGACTGATTAGCCGGCCTTC
>NZ_JBEPOI010000002.1:687500-3452500 GCF_040546695.1 Rhodococcus sp. OAS809
CAGAGCCTTCGAGCAGTTTACTGCTGGGGGTGATGGCGTGCCTTTTGAAGAATGAGCCTGCGAGTTAGTGGCATGTCGCGAGGTTAACCCGTGTGGGGTAGCCGTAGCGAAAGCGAGTCCGAATAGGGCGATCGTAGTGGCATGCTCTAGACCCGAAGCGGAGTGATCTACCCATGGCCAGGTTGAAGCGACGGTAAGACGTCGTGGAGGACCGAACCCACTTAGGTTGAAAACTGAGGGGATGAGTTGTGGGTAGGGGTGAAAGGCCAATCAAACTCCGTGATAGCTGGTTCTCCCCGAAATGCATTTAGGTGCAGCGTCGCGTGTTTCTCACCGGAGGTAGAGCTACTGGATGGTCTAGGGGGCCCACAAGCTTACCGAAATCAGCCAAACTCCGAATGCCGGTGAGTGAGAGCGCGGCAGTGAGACTGCGGGCGATAAGGTTCGTAGTCGAGAGGGAAACAGCCCAGATCGCCAGCTAAGGTCCCTAAGCGTGTACTAAGTGGAAAAGGATGTGGGGTCGCGAAGACAACCAGGAGGTTGGCTTAGAAGCAGCCACCCTTGAAAGAGTGCGTAATAGCTCACTGGTCAAGTGATCCTGCGCCGACAATGTAGCGGGGCTCAAGTACACCACCGAAGCTGCGGCATTCACGCAATAGCCCCCCTTCACTCTGCGGAGTGTTGGGCAGGTGTGTGGATGGGTAGGGGAGCGTCGTGTGGCCATGGAAGCGGCAGGGTGACCTAGCCGTGGAGGCCACACGAGTGAGAATGCAGGCATGAGTAGCGAAAGACGAGTGAGAAACTCGTCCGCCGAATGACCAAGGGTTCCTGGGCCAGGTTAATCCGCCCAGGGTGAGTCGGGACCTAAGACGAGGCCGACAGGCGTAGCCGATGGACAACGGGTTGATATTCCCGTACCCGTGTGAACGCGCCCATGGTGAATCAGTGATACTAACCATCCTGAAGCCACGAGAAGACCTTCGGGTCTCGAGTTGGTGGATGCATGGGACCTGATCTGGTAGTAGCCAAGCGATGGGGTGACGCAGGAAGGTAGCTGAGCCAGTCAGTGGTAATACTGGTGTAAGCGTGTAGGGCGTGACCTAGGCAAATCCGGGTCGCACATAGCCTGAGACGTGATGCGTAGCCGATTGAGGCGAATTCAGTGATCCTATGCTGCCGAGAAAAGCCTCTAGCGAGCTTTCACACGGCCCGTACCCCAAACCGACACAGGTGGTCAGGTAGAGAATACTAAGGCGATCGAGATAACTATGGTTAAGGAACTCGGCAAAATGCCCCCGTAACTTCGGGAGAAGGGGGGCCCTGTCTGGTGACGACATTTACTGTCTGAGCTGGGTGGGGCCGCAGAGACCAGTGAGAAGCGACTGTTTACTAAAAACACAGGTCCGTGCGAAGTCGTAAGACGATGTATACGGACTGACGCCTGCCCGGTGCTGGAAGGTTAAGAGGACCGGTTAGTTCCTTCGGGAGCGAAGCTGAGAATTTAAGCCCCAGTAAACGGCGGTGGTAACTATAACCATCCTAAGGTAGCGAAATTCCTTGTCGGGTAAGTTCCGACCTGCACGAATGGCGTAACGACTTCTCAGCTGTCTCAACCGTAGACTCGGCGAAATTGCATTACGAGTAAAGATGCTCGTTACGCGCGGCAGGACGAAAAGACCCCGGGACCTTCACTACAGCTTGGTATTGGTGTTCGGTTCGGTTTGTGTAGGATAGGTGGGAGACTGTGAAACGGTGACGCCAGTTATCGTGGAGTCGTTGTTGAAATACCACTCTGATCGAATTGGACCTCTAACCTCGGACCATGATCTGGTTCAGGGACAGTGCCTGGTGGGTAGTTTAACTGGGGCGGTTGCCTCCCAAAATGTAACGGAGGCGCCCAAAGGTTCCCTCAGCCTGGTTGGCAATCAGGTGTCGAGTGCAAGTGCACAAGGGAGCTTGACTGTGAGACTGACAGGTCGAGCAGGGACGAAAGTCGGGACTAGTGATCCGGCACCGGCAAGTGGAAGCGGTGTCGCTCAACGGATAAAAGGTACCCCGGGGATAACAGGCTGATCTTCCCCAAGAGTCCATATCGACGGGATGGTTTGGCACCTCGATGTCGGCTCGTCGCATCCTGGGGCTGGAGTAGGTCCCAAGGGTTGGGCTGTTCGCCCATTAAAGCGGCACGCGAGCTGGGTTTAGAACGTCGTGAGACAGTTCGGTCTCTATCCGCCGCGCGCGTTAGAAACTTGAGGAAGGCTGTCCCTAGTACGAGAGGACCGGGACGGACGAACCTCTGGTGTGCCAGTTGTTCCGCCAGGAGCACCGCTGGTTAGCTACGTTCGGAAGGGATAACCGCTGAAAGCATCTAAGCGGGAAGCCTGTTCCAAGATGAGGTTTCTCACCCCCTCGAGGGGGTAAGGCCCCCGGCAGACCACCGGGTTGATAGGCCAGAACTGGAAGTGCAGTAATGCATGCAGGTGACTGGTACTAATAGGCCGAGGACTTACCACAAAGAAGCTACGCGTCCACTGTGCGGTATCTGAAACAACACACAGATACTGATGAGAAACCCTGTTTTCTCCATCCCCCAACACCAGAAACTGGTGTTGACGGGTGGTGAAACCAGGTGATCAGAAGAAGGTTACTGTGACAGTTTCATAGAGTTACGGCGGTCATAGCGAAGGGGAAACGCCCGGTCCCATTCCGAACCCGGAAGCTAAGCCCTTCAGCGCCGATGGTACTGCACTCGACAGGGTGTGGGAGAGTAGGACACCGCCGAACACCCGTTAACCGAAAGGGGACCCAACATATTGGGTCCCCTTTCGTGCGTTGTATGAGAGGAATGACTGTGTCGGAGAATGGCGACGAGCGTCGGTCCTTCCGTGGGGGAGGAGCGCCTCGATCAGGTGGCCCCCGTCGTGACAACGACGGGCGTGGATCACGCGGCGCTGCAGGCGGAGACCGCCGCGGTGGTGCCGGAGACAACAACCGTGGCGGTGCTGGAAACAGTAACCGCGGCGGCGGATTCAACGGCGGACAGCGTCGCGGCGGCGAGGGTGGGTTCACCCCTCGTGGACGCGATGGCGACCGCAACCGTCAGCAAGCACGACCTGACGAACCGGATTTGCCCGACAACGTAGAGCCCACGGAGTTGGACCCAGCCGTTCGTCGGGATCTGCTCAGCCTCGACAAGGACAACGCCAACACAGTTGCGCGTCACCTCGTCATGGCGGGCAAGCTCGTCGACGAAGATCCGGAACTCGCACTGCTCCACGCTCGCGCTGCCCGTCAGCGCGCCGGCCGAATTGCGGTCGTTCGTGAAGCTGCCGGAATCACCGCGTACCACGCCGGTGAATGGGCTGAAGCTCTCTCCGAGCTTCGTGCTGCCCGTCGAATGGCTGGCGGACCGGGTCTGATCGCTGTCATGGCCGACTGCGAACGCGGTTTGGGTCGACCAGAACGCGCGATCGAGCTCGGCCGTAGCGACGAGGCTGCCCTGCTTTCGGGCGACGAGGCGTCTGAGTTGAGGATCGTCGTCGCAGGCGCCCGCATGGATCTCGGTCAGTTCGATCAGGCAGTTGTCACACTGCAGACCAAGGATCTGGACGCAGCGCGTACCGGTGAAGCTGCGGCTCGGCTGTTCTACGCCTACGCCGATGCCCTCGTTGCAGCTGGTCGTGTCGAAGACGGACTGAAGTGGTTCCTCAACGCTGCAGCTGCTGACCTCGAGGGTGACACGGATGCTGAAGAACGGGTGGCCGAGTTGACCGGAGAAGATCAGTGACCGTGCTTCGTACTCAGTACGACGTACTTTTGCTCGATCTCGACGGCACGCTGTACGCCGGAGCTCATGCGATTCCCGGCACCCAGGCTGCTCTCGGTCAGGGCACGCAGGCTTTGTACTACGTGACCAACAATGCGAGTCGCTCACCTTCGGCAGTGTCGGCGCATCTGACCGAACTCGGTTTCGATTCCGAAGACGATCGTGTCGTCACCAGTTCTCAGACGGCGGTGCGTCTGTTGGCGGAGCGTCTCGAACCCGGTGCCGCTGTGCTCGTCGTCGGTACCGACGCATTGGCCGACGAGGTGACGCGCGTCGGGTTGCTTCCGGTGCGCGAATTCGCGGATTCTCCGGTTGCTGTCGTTCAAGGACATTCGACGGAGACCAACTGGTCGATCCTTGCCGAGGCGTGCTTGGCGATCCGGGCCGGTGCGCTGTGGGTAGCGGCAAACCTGGACACAACGCTGCCGTCGGAGCGGGGTTTGGTGCTGGGCAACGGCTCGATGGTGGCAGCTCTACGCGCTGCGACCAAGCGGGAACCGTTGGTGGCAGGTAAGCCTGCTGCACCGCTGATGGAGGACGCGCTCGCTCGCAGTGGGTGCTCACGTCCGCTGGTGGTCGGTGATCGTTTGGACACCGATATCGAAGGCGCACACGCTGTTTCGATCGACTCATTGTTGGTTCTCACCGGTGTGAGCACGCCGGGCGACGTACTACGGGCTCCGATTGAGCAGCGCCCCACCTACATTGCAGCAACTCTGGATTCGCTCAATCAGCCGGCCGTCGAATCGCTGGTCGGTGCGGACTCCAAGTGGTCTGTTTCAGTGAACGGGTCGGCGCTGGTTGTCGACGGCCCGGTTGTCGGGGACGAGATGTCGCTTCTACGCGCGGTTGCGCCTGTCGCATGGGCTAATCCGTCGTTCCGGACCCTGGAAGCGTCGGATGCCGGCGTGGCGGATCTGTTTGCATCCTGGCTCGTCTGATCTCTCGCAAATGTGTTCGACTCGCGGGGGTGTGGGTGTATGCGTAACCGAGAGTCATGCACTAACGTTGTGCCCGATGAGCACGCCGACACCGCACCCCGGAAACACGAGTAACGGATCTCCGTTG
The DNA here is from genome assembly GCF_040546695.1 of Rhodococcus sp. OAS809. Classification (NCBI taxonomy): domain Bacteria; kingdom Bacillati; phylum Actinomycetota; class Actinomycetes; order Mycobacteriales; family Nocardiaceae; genus Rhodococcus; species Rhodococcus sp. OAS809. The sequence goes on from NZ_JBEPOI010000002.1 coordinate 692,395, forward strand.
CCCGGGCCACGCCCTTCCGTCGATCCGGAACGCATACGTTCTGACGTCGACGGTTTGCTGGCGCGCCTCGGCGGCATCGAACAGGATCCGAACGATCAGCACGGAGCAGGTGTGATTCCGCAGAAGGCACATATTTTGGAACAGGCACACGAGGTGCTCGTCCAGGCACTCGCCTCTGTGGACAGGGCTTGACGTGGCACGTAGAGCACGGGTGGACGCCGAACTTGTCCGTCGCGGACTCGCACGGTCACGAGATCATGCGCAAGAACTGATTTCCGCCGGGCGAGTTCTCATCTCGGGAGCCGTTGCGACCAAGCCTGCGACGGCGATCGAAGCCGGTACTCCGCTTCGGGTCGTCGAGGTGGAACAGGAAGTCTCATGGGCCTCGCGAGGGGCGCATAAATTGATCGGCGCCCTAGACGCTTTCGGGTCCGAAGGATTGACGGTCGAAGGCCGACGCTGCCTCGACGCCGGCGCATCCACCGGTGGGTTCACCGATGTTCTGCTGACGCGTGGTGCGAAAGAAGTTGTCGCAGTCGACGTCGGTTACGGACAACTGGTGTGGCGGCTGCAGTCCGACGACCGGGTGCACGTCATCGACCGAACCAATGTTCGTGCGATTGATGCGGAGGCCATCGGCGGAACCGTCGATCTGGTTGTGGCGGATCTGTCGTTCATATCTCTCAAGCTCGTACTCGGTGCGTTTGTCGCCTGTACTGCTGACGGCGCGGACCTGGTTCCGATGGTGAAGCCTCAGTTCGAGGTGGGCAAGGACCGCGTCGGTGCTGGTGGCGTCGTACGAGATCCGGAATTGCGAATCTCGGCGGTGCTCGACGTGTCGGAGGCTGCTGCAAAGGTAGGTCTGCGGACGTTAGGTGTCGTGGCCAGCCCATTGCCCGGTCCGTCGGGAAATGTCGAGTATTTCCTGTGGCTTCGAAAGACAGGTTCGCCCGTTGATCACGAGCCGGACACCGAGGGAATTCCTTCGGTGGAGGACATGATTCGCAAGGCTGTAGAGGAAGGGCCCCAGTGAACGCGGTCACGAACGGCGAGTCGCGCGAGATCCTTCTTGTCGCACACCCTGGTCGACGTGACATCACGGAAACCGCCAAGCGAGTCGGGAAGATTTTCGAACGGGCGGGAATCGGGCTGCGAGTCCTCGTCGACGAAGCAGACAGCTCGCGCATCGAAGCAATGACGGAACCCGCGGGCTTCTCTGCGCCGGGTCTCGACGTCACGGTTGTTCATCCCGGCCCTGATGCTGCCGTCGGATGCGAGTTAGTTCTGGTTCTCGGTGGTGACGGCACATTTCTGCGCGCCGCCGAACTCGCTCAAGAAGCGTCCATTCCGGTACTGGGCATCAACCTCGGACGGATCGGATTTCTGGCAGAGACCGAGGCCGAGCATCTCGACGAGGCGCTCGCACAGGTAGTTCGCAAGGAATATCGCGTCGAGTCCCGTATGACACTCGACGTTGTGATTCGGGTGGACGACGAGATCATCGATCGCGGGTGGGCGCTCAACGAGGCCAGCATCGAGAACCGTTCGCGTTTGGGAGTTCTCGAAGTTGTCCTCGAGGTCGACGGCAGACCGGTATCTGCCTTCGGTTGCGATGGTGTTCTCGTGTCCACTCCCACCGGCTCGACCGCTTATGCATTTTCCGCAGGCGGCCCCGTCGTGTGGCCCGAACTCGAAGCATTGCTCGTCGTACCCAGCAACGCGCATGCGCTGTTCGCGCGGCCGTTGGTCACCAGCCCGAATTCGATCATCGCGGTGGAGACCGTCGCCGGTAGCCACGACGGCCTGGTCTTCTGCGACGGTCGTCGTACGTTGGAACTGCCTGCCGGCGCTCGCGTCGAGATCGTTCGCGGCGCCACTCCCGTCAAGTGGGTCCGGTTGGACTCTGCGCCCTTCGCTGATCGGATGGTTCGCAAGTTCGAGCTTCCGGTTACCGGATGGCGAGGAAGGAAGCCTTAATCGTGCTCGCAGAGATCCGTATCGACAGTCTTGGTGTGATCTCCGAGGCCAGCGCCCAGTTCCACGAGGGCCTGACCGTCCTGACCGGTGAAACCGGCGCAGGTAAAACGATGGTCGTCACCAGCTTGCACCTCCTCAGCGGAGCGCGAGCCGATGCCGGGCGGGTGCGGTTGGGCGCGTCGCGAGCCGTCGTCGAAGGACGATTCATCGCCGACGACGTCTCACCGGCCACCGAGCGTGAGATCGTCCGAATCCTGGAATCGTCCGGCGCCGAGCGCGACGAGGACGGGACCATCATCGCCGTCCGGACAGTCGGCAGCGACGGCCGCTCACGGGCTCATCTCGGCGGACGAAGCGTGCCGGCGGGAGTTCTCTCCGAATTCACGGATCCACTTCTGACTGTCCACGGACAGAACGATCAGCTGCGATTGCTTCGTCCGGACCAGCAACGCAATGCGCTGGACCGCTTCGGGGACAAGGCAATCGGAACGCTGCTGACGAGGTACCGCAAACACCGTCGTGAATGGCTAGATGCTCGTTCGGAGTTGATCGAACGCACGTCGAAGGCTCGTGAACTGGCGCAAGAAGCAGATCAGTTGACCTTCGCGCTCAACGAAATCGACGGCGTGGCACCCGAGCCAGGCGAGGACACGGCAATCGTTGCCGAAGTTCGTCGACTCAGTGAACTCGATTCGCTCCGCTCGGCTGCGGAAGAGGCGCACGCTGCGCTCGCCGGTAGTGACGACATGGCCAACGGCGACGTCGGGGTCATGCCGGCGCTAGACCTGATGTCCGAAGCGCGGGCGCGTATCGAGTCGGTCACCGACGCAGATCTGGACGGCCTCGGTTCCCGGTTGGCCGACGCTATTGCCGTCGTCACCGATGTTGCCGGTGACCTGAACACCTATCTGTCCGGGCTGCCCGCAGACCCGGGTGCTCTGGACTCGCTGCTGTCGCGGCAATCGGAACTGAAGACTCTGACTCGCAAGTACGCCGCCGATGTCGACGGTGTTCTCGAATGGGCAGATACCGCTCGCGCTCGTCTGTCCAAACTCGACGTGTCGTCGGATGCGTTGTCGCTGTTGGCCAAGCAGGTCGAGGAGACGGCTGGCCTCACCGCGGAAGCCGCCACAAAGCTGAGCGCCGCGCGAGTCAAGGCAGCGGCAAAGCTCGCCAAAGCCGTCAGCGCGGAACTCGCCGGTCTGGCGATGGGACGTGCGGGTCTCGAGGTGACCGTCCGTTCTCAGCCTGCCGGCCCGCAGGACTCGGCGCCGCTCAGCGTCGGGGGAGTAGACCTTCATGCCGGGTCTGCCGGCGTCGACGAGGTGGAATTTCGTCTGTCTGCGCACAGCGGGGCACCGTCACTTCCGATCAGCAAGAGCGCTTCCGGTGGCGAGTTGTCACGCGTCATGCTGGCGCTCGAGGTTGTTCTCGCTGGTAGCGACACCGGCGCGACGATGGTTTTCGACGAAGTGGACGCGGGGGTCGGTGGCCGCGCTGCTGTCGAGATCGGCCGCCGATTGGCGAAACTTGCTCGTACGCATCAGGTTATCGTCGTCACCCACCTTCCGCAGGTTGCTGCGTTTGCCGACACCCACCTCGTGGTGGACAAGGTCGACGACAAAGGCGGAGTGGTGAGCAGTGGCGTGCGGACCTTGTCGGATTCGGATCGGGTGGTCGAATTGGCCCGTATGTTGGCAGGGCTGGACGACACCGAGACCGGTCGTGCGCACGCCGAAGAACTGCTCGAGATCGCGAATGCGGCCCGCGTCACAGATTGAAGGTTCTGTGGTGTTGGTGTGACTGATGTGGTAGTTGTCGGCGCGCCTCCACCGGTCAACACGGTTTCAGGTTCATCATCGAAGCCATGAAGATGCCCGGATTGCTCTCACGTAACACCGAATCCTTGCCTGGGATCAGTGGCATCGCCAGGGCCGATCGGAACACGGCGAAGCTTCTACGCCGCGTCGGTCCTGGAGACATCGTGATCCTCGACGAAGTCGACATCGATCGCCGGACCGCCGATGCTCTGGTGAAAGCCGGAGTCATGGCCGTGGTCAACGCGTCGCCGTCGATTTCGGGGCGGTACCCCAACCTCGGACCGGAAGTGATCGTCGCCAACGACATCGTTCTGATCGATGCCGTAGACGGTGACGTCTTCAAGAATGTCAAGGACGGCAGCAAGATCCGCCTGCACGAGGGCGAGATCTTCAACGGCGAGAAGAGCCTCGTCAAGGGCGAAGAGCAGACCGAGGCCGAGATCTCCGATCGGATGATCGAGGCCAAGACCGGCCTGGTCGATCACCTGGAAGCGTTCTCGGGTAACACCATCGAGTTCATCCGCACCGAAAGTCCTTTGCTGATCGACGGAATCGGTGTTCCGGACATCGACATCGACTTGAAGGATCGCCACGTCGTGGTCGTCTCCGACGGACCCGAACACGAGGCCGATCTGAAGAACCTCAAGCCCTTCATCAAGGAGTATTCGCCGATCCTGATCGGTGTCGGCGCAGGTGCGGACGTGTTGAGCAAGGCCGGATACCGCCCCGATCTGATCGTGGGCGACCCGGAAGAGATCACCAGTTCCACCCTCAAGTCCGGCGCGGAAGTTGTTCTGCCGGCAGACCAGGACGGTCATGCGGCGGGGCTTTCCCGAATCCAGGATCTCGGTATCGGGGCGATGACGTTCCCGGCGACCTGCTCACCGACCGACCTTGCGTTGCTGCTCGCCGATCACCACGGAGCTTCACTGATCGTGACGGTCGGCAACGTGGTGTCATTGGACGAGTTCTTCGACCGTGGGCGTCGTGAAAGCAATCCGTCGGCGTTCATGACACGGCTCAAGGTGGGACCGAAACTGGTCGACGCCAAGGCTGTGGCAACGCTGTATCGAAGTCGAGTGTCCGGCGGCGCGATCGCGCTCCTGGTGCTCGCCGCCCTGGTGGCAGTGATCGTCGCCCTGGTCGTGTCCAATGCCGGTAGTGAAGTTCTCGACTGGGCAATCGCAACGTGGAACAGCTTCGCGCTGTGGGTTCAGGGGCTCTTCAAGTGATTTCGATGCGTCAACATGCAATTTCCATAGCGGCAATCTTCCTGGCACTCGCGATCGGCGTGGTGCTCGGTTCCGGAATGCTGTCCAGTGGATTGCTTTCGGGTCTGCGCGACGACAAGGCGGACCTGCAGAACGAGATCGAAGACCTCAATCAACAGTCCAATCAGCTTCAGCAGCAACTCAATTCCGCGGACGGCTTCGATGCCGCTGTCGGCGGTCGCGTCGTGCGTGACAGTCTCGCTGGTCGCACCGTCGTCGTCATCACGGCACCGGACGCCGATCCCGGTGATCTCGACGGTGTCAACCGACTCGTCACTGCCGCCGGCGGTGCCGTGACCGGACGCGTCTCGCTCACCGATTCGTTTGTCGACGCCACCGGTGGTGACCGCTTGCGGACCGTCGTCACCAATGTCATCCCTGCGGGGATCACCCTCAAGACCGGTGCGGTCGATCAGGGCAGTCTCGCGGGTGATCTGCTCGGTTCGGTTCTGCTTCTCAACGGGCAGAACAGCGAGCCGCAGAGCACTCCGGACGAGATGAATCTCGCGCTCGACTCGCTGCGTAGCGCCGGTTTCATCAGCTACGACGACGGAGCGGTCAAGCCGGCTCAACTCGCCGTGGTTCTCACCGGCGACAACAAGAGTGAATCCGACGCAGCCACGGGTAACCGCGGCGCCGTCATCGCCCGGTTCGCCGGTGCTCTCGACGGACGCGGCGCAGGAACGATTCTCGCGGGCCGGCCTGGCTCGGCCGAGGGCAGTGGTCCGGTTGCCGTCGCTCGTGCGGACGCGGCGCTCTCAGCGGGCTTGACGACCATCGACAACATCGATCGGGAGTCGGGCAAGATCACCACGCCGTTGGCGCTGCAGGAACAGTTGAACGGCGGCGCCGGCCGCTACGGCACGGGACCGGGAGCGGCGGCGGTCACCGTCGGCGCACCCACCAACTGAACACCCCGGTATTGATACGCCGGTCACATCGGGGGCGGAAAGTCGGCGCGTTGTAGGCACCGACCCCCGATAGGTGTTACCGTGAAATCCCGTGGGTCGGCAGGCCCCAGCATGCTTCATCAGACCAAGCCCTGCACAGTCGTCACGGGAGCCCCTTTGCCACAGTCACGCACTAACACGCGTACCGCCACCAAGCACATCTTCGTCAGCGGAGGTGTAGCTTCCTCGCTCGGCAAAGGTTTGACCGCCTCGAGCCTGGGACAGTTGTTGACCGCGCGGGGAATGCGCGTGACCATGCAGAAGCTCGATCCCTATCTCAATGTGGATCCGGGCACCATGAACCCCTTCCAGCACGGCGAGGTCTTCGTCACCGAAGACGGTGCCGAGACCGACCTCGACGTCGGACACTACGAGCGGTTCCTCGACCGTGACCTCTCCGGCCAGGCGAACGTCACCACCGGCCAGGTCTACTCGACGGTCATCGCCAAGGAACGCCGCGGCGAGTACCTCGGCGACACCGTTCAGGTCATCCCGCACATCACCGACGAGATCAAGCGTCGCATCCTCGAGATGAGCGGTCCGGATCTGCAGGGACACCGCCCGGACGTCGTGATCACCGAAATCGGTGGCACCGTCGGCGACATCGAATCGCAGCCCTTCCTCGAAGCCGCTCGCCAGGTCCGCCACGACGTCGGCCGCGACAACGTCTTCTTCCTGCACGTCTCCCTCGTGCCGTACCTCGGCCCCTCCGGAGAACTCAAGACCAAGCCCACGCAGCACTCGGTTGCGTCGTTGCGCAGCATCGGCATTCAGCCCGACGCGCTGATCCTTCGTTGCGATCGTGACGTTCCGCAGGGCCTCAAGAACAAGATCGCCCTGATGTGCGACGTGGACGTCGACGCCTGCATCTCGACGCCCGACGCTCCCTCGATCTACGACATCCCGAAGGTTCTGCACCGTGAGGGCCTCGACGCTTACGTCGTTCGCCAGCTCGGTCTCCCGTTCCGCGACGTCGACTGGACCGTGTGGGGCAACCTCCTCGATCGTGTTCACCAGCCGCGTGAGACCGTGCGGGTCGCGTTGGTCGGCAAGTACGTCGACCTGCCCGACGCATACCTATCCGTCACCGAGGCACTGCGCGCCGGTGGATTCGCGAACCGGTCCAAGGTCGAGATCTCCTGGGTCCCGTCGGATGCCTGTGAGACCGAAGCCGGAGCGCAGGCCGCTCTCGGTGACGTCGACGGTGTTCTGATCCCCGGCGGCTTCGGCATCCGCGGCATCGAAGGCAAGCTCGGCGCGATCCGTTTCGCACGTTCGCGCAAGCTGCCGCTGCTGGGTCTGTGCCTGGGTCTGCAGTGTGTCGTCATCGAAGCTGCTCGTAGCGTCGGCCTCGACGATGCCAACTCGGCCGAGTTCGAGCCGGACACCAAGCATCCGGTCATCTCGACGATGGCTGATCAGGAAGACGTCATCGCCGGTGACGCCGACCTCGGTGGCACCATGCGTCTGGGTGCTTACCCGGCCGTGCTGACCAAGGGTTCCGTCGTCGCTCAGGCCTACGGAACCGAGGACGTCTCCGAGCGTCACCGTCACCGCTACGAGGTCAACAACACCTACCGCGATCGGATTGCCAAGTCCGGCTTGCAGTTCAGCGGAACCTCGCCGGACGGCCACCTGGTCGAGTTCGTCGAGTACCCGCGTGAGCAGCATCCGTTCTTCGTTGCCACCCAGGCACACCCGGAGCTCAAGAGCCGTCCGACGCGCCCGCACCCGCTGTTCGCGGCCTTAGTCGAAGCAGCGTTGACGTACAAGCTCGAAGAGCGCCTGCCCGTCGACGTCCACGGTGACGAGAAGATCGACACCGCTGCCACCGAGACAGCGCTCGACGCTGCAGTCGAGAACGTGGAAAAGGTCTAGCCACACATGAGCGATCCCGGTCGGCACGAATTCGACACCCTCGGCTCCAAGACGGTCTACACCGGCGCGATCATCGCGTTGCGCGTCGACACCGTTGCGATGCCTGGTGGTCAGCGTGCCGATCGGGAAGTCGTCGAGCATCACGGCGCCGTTGCCGTCGTGGCACTGGACGAGCACGACAACCTGGTGCTGATTCACCAGTACCGTCACCCGCTCGGGCACCGGTTGTGGGAAATTCCTGCCGGTCTGCTCGACGCTCCGGGGGAGAGCCCGGTCGAGGCTGCAGCGCGCGAGCTGGGCGAAGAAACCGGACTCGGCGCCGATCGATGGTCGGTGCTGGTCGATGTCGCTCTCTCACCCGGGTTCACGGACGAGGCGGTTCGCGTCTTCCTCGCCGAGGGGTTGCACGAGGTGGAGCGCGACGATCCCGAACACGAAGAAGCCGATCTCGAGATTTCGCGGGTTCCGCTCGCCGACGCCGTCGACATGGCGCTACGCGGCGACATCGTCAATGCCACAGCGGTATCAGGCATTCTCGCGATCGCCACCGCACGCGCGACGGGAAAGCCGCTACGCCCCGCCGACGCACCGTGGCCCGATCGTCCTCGCGCATTCGGAGAACGCAAGTCGCGAGCCTGAAGTGCTTGCCCGACAGGTGGACTCGTATCTCGACCATCTAGCGGTCGAGCGAGGATCTGCGCGCAATACTCTACTTTCCTATCGCCGCGACCTGAATCGGTACGCGGAGTACCTGCACGGACGCGGCATCGACGACGTCGCGGGCGTGACGGAGAACGACGTCACCGAATTCGTGACACATCTGCGCCTGGGTGACAAAGATTCCGGCGTCGTACCATTGGCGGCCAGTTCGGCAGCACGCACCCTGATCGCGGTTCGCGGATTCCACAAGTTTTCCGCCGCCGAAGGTCTGGTCAGCGTCGACGTGGCCCGAACGGTCAAGCCGCCGACGCCCGGACGCAAGCTGCCCAAGGCCCTGCCTCTCGACGACGTGATCGCCCTGCTCGACGCTTCGGGTGGCGGTGCGGCCGGTGACGGGCCCCGCGACCTGCGGGATCGCGCTCTGCTCGAGCTCCTGTACTCGACCGGAGCGCGAATCACCGAGGCGATCGATCTGGACGTCGACGACATCGATACCGAAACTCGTTCCGTGCTGCTCAAGGGCAAGGGCGGCAAGCAGCGGATCGTCCCCGTCGGCAGGCCGGCGATCGCCGCCGTCGACGCGTATCTCGTCCGCGGGCGCCCCAGCCTGGCGACGCGCGGTGTTCCTGCCCTCTTTCTCAACGCGCGCGGTGGACGCCTCTCGCGTCAGAGTGCATGGCAGATTCTTCAGGACGCGGCCGCGTCGGCCGGGATCAAGGCGGACGTCTCACCCCATACGCTCAGGCACTCGTTTGCCACACACCTGCTCGACGGCGGCGCGGACGTACGCGTCGTGCAGGAACTTCTCGGTCACGCTTCGGTAACCACGACGCAGATCTACACGCTGGTCACCGTCACCGCGCTGCGCGAAGTGTGGGCTCAGGCACACCCGCGTGCCCGTTAGGGGTTGGTTGGCTCATGCGTGTCTGCGAGACCATTCGGTGATGTAAGCGGTAGCGTTCAAGGAGCGCGAGCGGCCTCCACCGCAGTTTCGGGGGTTTGCCGGCGCCGAGAGCAACCGCCGAAAGAGTAGGGGAGCATCGGACCGTGTCGACATCGCAGCCACCAGCGGCGGAGTCCGCGCCGCCGCATGTCAATGCCCAACTCTTCGAGCGCGTGAACGAATCAGCACCAGCTGTACCCTCCGAACCAGAGGCGATGTTCGAAATAGATACGACGCCAGTAGCCTCTCCACCTGCGGAAACCCTCACCGTTTCCGCGGAAGAACTCGGCCCGACAGGTCGACCGGTCCGCGAGGTACCCCAACCGACACCGTTGGCGCACCACGGACCCGCGATGATCATCGCGATGTGCAACCAGAAGGGCGGCGTCGGCAAGACGACGTCGACCATCAACCTGGGTGCGTCGTTGGCCGAATACGGTCGCCGAGTGCTCCTGGTGGATCTCGATCCCCAAGGCGCGTTGTCTGCTGGACTGGGCGTCCAGCATCACGACCTGGAACTGACCGTCCATAACCTTCTGGTCGAACCGCGTGTGTCCATCGACGATGTGTTGATGCGAACTCGGGTCGACGGCCTCGACCTGCTGCCCAGCAACATCGACCTTTCGGCCGCCGAGATCCAATTGGTCACCGAGGTCGGACGTGAGCAGACCTTGGGACGCGTGTTGCACCCTGTTCTCGATCGGTACGACTACGTGCTCATCGACTGCCAGCCGTCGCTTGGCCTCCTCACGGTGAATGCACTGGCCTGCGCCGATTCGGTCATCATTCCGATGGAATGCGAGTACTTCAGCCTGCGCGGCCTGGCACTCCTCAACGACACCGTCGAAAAGGTGCACGATCGTCTCAATCCCAAGCTCGAGTTGGCCGGTATCGTCGTCACGATGTTCGACGCCCGGACTCTGCACGCTCGTGAGGTGATGGCGCGAGTCGTCGAGGTGTTCGGCGACGTCGTCTACGACACGGTGATCAACCGCACCGTCCGATTCCCCGAAACCAGCGTCGCCGGTGAGCCGATCACGACGTGGGCGCCGAAATCGGCTGGGGCCGAGGCATATCGAGCATTGGCCCGCGAGGTCATTCACCGGTCTGGTCGTTAGTGGAACTGATTGCATCGCAAGAAGATTCGGTCGAAGTCGAGCCGGATTCGATCGACCCGAACGTGCCGACCGACGCTCAGACCGCAGCCAAGGCTGCCGGTTTCCGAGTCACTCTCCGGAACTTCGAAGGCCCGTTCGATCTGCTGTTGAACCTGATCAATCAACGACAGCTCGATGTCACCGAAGTCGCCCTGCACACCGTCACTGACGATTTCATCGCATACACCAAGGAACTCGGCAGTGCGATGGGCCTCGATCAGACAACAGAGTTTCTGGTCGTCGCAGCTACGCTTCTGGACCTGAAAGCGGCCAGGCTGTTGCCCGCCGGGCAGGTCGAGGACGCCGAGGATCTAGCGCTACTCGAAGCCCGCGACCTTCTCTTCGCGCGACTGCTGCAGTACCGGGCGTACAAACAAGTTGCGGCGCTGTTCGGTGAGTTGGAGGAAGCAGCGCTGCGGCGCTATCCGCGCTCGGTCGCCGTCGAGGATCAGTTCACCGAACTCCTGCCCGAGGTGTTGTTGGGCGTCGATCCTCAGCGTTTTGCGGAGATCGCGGCGACGGTGTTCACACCGCGTCCGGTGCCGACAGTGGGCCTCGATCACCTCCATGTGTCCAATATCTCGATACCCGAACAAGCCGAGCGAATTCTCGAGTTGCTGCGCGAGCGAGGCATAGGGGAGTGGACACCCTTCGGGGACCTCGTTGCCGAGTGTGAGATCACCGTCGAGATAGTCGCAAGATTTCTCGCGTTGCTCGAGTTGTATCGCCGGCAGGTCATTGTGTTCGAGCAACCCGAAGCACTCGGACCGCTGATGGTGAGTTGGACCGGAGACGACCCGGCCGCGCCGGTCACAGAGGAGGACTACGGATGAATGCCGAGCCGACGGAATCAGAGTCTTCGCAGCTAGACGAGATGATCGAGCCTACCGAACACGCCTCGGAGTCCGAAGATTCCGCCCCCGATTTCGAACTCGACGACGATCAACTCGACGCAGTGCTGGAGTCGCTTCTGCTTGTCGTGGATTCGCCGGCCGAAGTGAACCAACTCGCATCTGTCACCGGAACCGCGCCGGAACGAGTCGAAGAACGCCTGACGTCGATGTCGGCCGCATTGACCGCTCGCGGCAGCGGAATGGACCTTCGCTACGCGGGCGACGGATGGCGTCTGTACACGCGACAAGAGTTTGCCCCGTACGTGGAAAAGCTGCTATTGGACGGCGCACGCACCAAATTGACCAGGGCGGCATTGGAAACTTTGGCCGTAGTCGCATACCGTCAACCGTTGACTCGTGCGCGGATCAGTGCGGTACGAGGCGTCAACGTGGACGGGGTGGTACGCACCCTCCTTGCCCGCGGACTGATCGCGGAAGCCGGGCCTGACCCGGACACCAACGCGACACGGTACTCCACGACCGAACTGTTCCTCGAACGGCTCGGCCTGGCCTCGCTCAGCGAGCTCCCGGAGTTGGCCCCGCTCTTGCCTGATGTCGATCTCATCGACGACATCAGCGAAAGCCTGGAATCCGATCCGCGATTTGCGAGAATGAACAAGGCAGACGTGCCCGCTGACGTAGTGGACACCGAAGTCGACGACTGACCGGAATTCCGGCGCTCGTCAGCACCGAGAAAGACCCGACCACGCTCGGGAAACAGTAGAAAACTGACAGGAAAAAAGTGAACAATCCCGCTCGCCGAGATGGCACACCGGACCGTAACAACTCCCGCGACAGCCGCGGCGCACGCAGCGATGCCCCCCGTGGTGGTCGCAGCGACGCCCCCCGCGGCGCACGTAGCGAAGCGCCCCGTGGTGGACGCAGCAACACTTCCCGCAGTACCTCGGGATACGACCGCAACGCCGGATCCGACCGTCCCCGCACGGACGACCGCCGCGGTGGATTCAATGATGACCGTCGCCCGCCGCGCAGTGATGACCGTCGCCCGCCGCGCAGCGACGACCGTCGCCCCGCACGCACCGACGACCGCCGTGGCGGTTACAACGACGATCGGCGCGGCCCGCGCACGGACGATCGCCGCGGACCCCGCAGCGATGACCGCCGTACCCCCCACGTCGACGCCCGTCGCGCACCGCGTGGCGGCGCTGACCGTCGTAGTGACGATCAGCGCGGCGCACGCCCCGACGCTCCTCGCGGCGGCGCATGGTCGAACGCACCTCGTGGGTCCAAGTTCGACGGACCTCCGCGCAAGCGCCCGGCAGCTCCGACACCGCCGGCGACCAACAAGCGTGGCAAGCCGAAGACCGAGAAGCCGCAGCGCGTCGTCTCTCAGAACCCGTTGGTCTCCAACGCCAAGCCGGCGCGTCATCAGCATGCCGAGATCACCAAGCACGACGGCCCGCCGAAGGGCGACGGCGTCCGCTTGCAGAAGGTGCTGGCTCAGGCCGGCGTCGCATCACGCCGCGCTGCTGAAGAGCTGATCGATCAGGGTCGCGTCGAGGTCGACGGCCGCATCGTGGTCGAACAGGGTCTGCGTGTCGACCCCGAGAACGCAGTGGTTCGTGTCGACGGCGTCCGCGTCGTCGTGCAGAAGGACCTCGTCTACCTCGCGATGAACAAGCCGCGTGGCTGGCAGTGCACCATGTCCGACGATCTCGGTCGTCCGTGCGTCGGTGACATCGTCTCCGAGCGCGTTCAGTCGGGTCAGCGGCTCTTCCACGTCGGCCGTCTCGACGCCGACACCGAAGGCTTGCTTCTCTTCACCAACGACGGCGACCTGGCTCACCGCCTGATGCACCCGTCGTTCGAGGTTCCGAAGACGTACCTCGCCACGGTTCACGGCGTTGTCGAGCGCAGCACCGGCAAGCAGTTGCGTGACGGCGTCACCCTCGACGACGGTCCGGCCAAGGTGGACGCGTTCACCGTGCTCGAGATCAACGAGGGCAAGACGCTCGTCAAGCTGGTTCTGCACGAGGGCCGTAAGCACATCGTGCGTCGCCTCCTCGATGCCGTCGGTCACCCCGTTGTCCGCCTGGTACGCACCAACGTCGGAGTTGTCGCTCTCGGCGATCAGCGTCCGGGAACGCAGCGCGTCCTCGGACGTAGCGAGGTCGGTGGACTGTACGAGGCGGTCGGCCTGTGACCGATTCGTCCATGCCGCTGGTAGTCGCTATGGACGGACCGTCCGGAACCGGCAAGTCCAGCGTCTCTCGCGCGTTGGCGCAGCGTTTGGGCGCTCGCTACCTCGACACCGGAGCCATCTACCGGATCGCGACCCTGCACGTGCTGCGTCAGGGAATCGATCTGGCGGATTCCGCCGCGATCACGGCCGCCGTTGCGGCGTTGCCATGGTCCATCGGTACCGATCCGAGCAGCGAGCAGGTGCATCTCGACGGCGCGGACGTCAGCGAGGAGATCCGCGGCGACGCGGTAACCAAGGCTGTCTCCGCGGTGTCGGCTGTACCCGAGGTTCGTGACCTGCTGGTCGCCACTCAGCGTGAGTTGGCGGCCGGTGCGGAGCGGATCGTCGTGGAAGGTCGCGACATCGGAACCGTCGTACTCCCCGATGCAGACGTCAAGATCTTCTTGACCGCATCGGCGGAAACCCGTGCGGCACGGCGCAATACGCAGAATATCGGCCAAGGCCGTGAAGACAATTATGAAGCGGTGCTGGCTGATGTGCAGCGCCGTGACCATCTCGATTCGACTCGGGCAGTGTCGCCGTTGCGCCCTGCCGAGGATTCCATTCTGGTGGATACGAGCGAATTGGGAATTGAAGATGTGATCGCCAAGTTGCTGTTGGTGGTCAGCGACAGAACTGGAGCAGTGCAGTGAGCGACGATCTGGTAACCGAATATGCCGGTGACGGAACTTGGTCCGAGGAATCGGAGTGGGATTACGCCGATCTCGAAGCGGACGGCGAAGGCGAAGCGCACATTGCCGTCCCGACCTTGGCTGTTGTCGGTCGACCGAACGTCGGCAAGTCGACACTCGTCAACCGCATCATCGGCCGTCGTGAAGCGGTAGTCGAGGACATCCCCGGCGTTACCCGTGACCGTGTCTCGTACGAGGCGAACTGGGCCGGACGACGCTTCCTCGTCCAGGACACCGGCGGATGGGAGCCCGACGCAAAGGGTCTTCAGCAGGCCGTTGCCCGGCAGGCCGAGTTGGCCATGGGAACGGCTGACGCCATTCTCCTGGTCGTCGACGCCGTTGTCGGCGCTACCGCGACGGACGAAGCTGTGGCTCGCGTGCTTCGCCGCTCGAAGACTCCGGTCATCCTCGTTGCCAACAAGGTGGACGACGGACGCACCGAGTCCGAGGTTGCAGCACTGTGGTCCTTGGGCCTCGGTCAGCCGTACTCCGTGAGTGCGACGCACGGACGCGGTACCGGCGACCTGCTCGACGAGGTTCTCGAGAAGCTGCCGGAAACCCCGCGTGAAGGTATCCCCGGCGGCGGTCCGCGTCGTGTTGCTCTCGTCGGAAAGCCGAACGTCGGAAAGTCCAGCTTGCTCAACAAGCTGTCCGGTGACGAGCGGTCCGTCGTGCACAATGTTGCCGGCACCACCGTCGACCCGGTCGACTCCATCGTCGAACTCGGCGGGCGCCCTTGGCGTTTCGTCGACACGGCTGGTCTGCGCAAGCGCGTCAGCCATGCCAGCGGCGCGGAGTTCTATGCGTCGCTGCGTACGAAGAGCGCGATCGAGGCCGCTGAGGTTGCGATCCTGCTGATCGACGCGCACGAGCCGATCACCGAGCAGGATCTGCGTGTTCTGAGCATGGTGGCCGACACGGGTCGTGCATTGGTGATCGCATTCAACAAGTGGGACCTCGTGGACGAGGACCGTCGACTCATGCTGGACAAGGAAGTGGACCGCGATCTGGTCCGCGTTCCGTGGGCTCAGCGAGTCAACATCTCCGCCCACACCGGTCGCGCCGTGGCGAAGCTCGTGCCGGCTCTCGACACGGCTCTGGAGTCCTGGGACAAGCGCATCCCCACGGGTCGCCTGAACACCTGGCTCAAGGAAGTTGTGGCAGCAACGCCGCCTCCGATGCGTGGTGGTCGCCTTCCTCGCATCATGTTCGCGACGCAGGCAAGCACACGCCCGCCGACATTCGTTCTCTTCACCACGGGCTTCCTCGAGGCCGGCTACCGCCGCTTCATCGAGCGGCGTCTGCGTGAAGAGTTCAACTTCGACGGCAGCCCGATCCGCGTATCCGTCCGAGTGCGCGAGAAGCGTGACCGTAAGGGCCGCTGATTCTGCGTCCAATGCGGTACTGAAATGGCTCTGACCAGCCGATTGGTACTTCGGCCCGTGCCTGATGTAATCTTTCCAAGCGCCCGAAACAAGGGCGTGGGACGGGCTGTGGCGCAGCTTGGTAGCGCACTTGACTGGGGGTCAAGTGGTCGCAGGTTCAAATCCTGTCAGCCCGACAGCAGAAAACCCTCTCTGACCTTGGTTGGAGAGGGTTTTCCTGTAGGCCCACCACGCGAAGGGCGGGACCAGGACGGGACCGAAGGTGGTGGGAGAGCTTGTCGCCCGCCTCGGTGACCTCCCGCCGGTCCGGGTGTAGGTACCGCTCATTTGTTCGACTGTCGGTGTGGCCTGCGATCTTCTGGAGTAGGTGAAGGCTCACGCCGGCGTCGGTCATCCAGGTGAGTCCGGTGTGGCGGAGGTCGTGGCGTCGCAGGTGTGCGTATCCGAGTTTGGTGACCACCTCGTCCCAATGCGTGGCATCGCGAAGAACGCCGGTAGCGATCCGTCCACCATGCGGGCTGACAAACAGGCGGGCGTCGGCGTTGTCTTCGCCGTCTACGGCAGCGCGATCGAGGACGAGTTGGCGGACTTCGTTGATCAACGGGACGTACCGGCGGCGGCGGCCCTTGGTTCCCTTGTCGTCGAGTCCGCCGGGTCCGGGTGTGGTTTGTCGGCGGACTGTCCATGTCCACGTCGCGGTGTCGATATCACCGACTCGGCACCCTGAGATTTCACCGATCCGTGAAGCCGTGCACGCGGCGAAGGTGGCCACATCACCCCAGCTTTGGTACTCGTCGGCGGATCGAGCTACCAACGCATTTGACGAGGTGACCAGAGTCGGCCAGTCCGGAAGTGCCACCGACCGCGGGTCATGAGCTCGTCTTCGATTTGGGCGTAGAGCTTCTGCCATCCGCGAACCTGTGCGGGGTTGTCGATCCGCAGCCCGTCGCGCTTTGCCTGTTCTATGACCCGAACTAGAACCGCCAGAGTGTTTTTGACGCTCGACTTGCCCGCGCCATCATTGATCCAGTCGACCACCGCACGGTCGATCGCGCCATTGGTGATCATCCCGATCGGGATGTGTCCCAACGACGGCACAACGCGCATTCGCAATCCACTGCCGTGGGTCGGTGGTCTTCTTCTCCAAGCCGCGAAGCACCAGCTCCATGTTGGCCTTGCCGTAGTCGGCCAGAGACATTGTCGTGGTCTTCGGATCGATGCCCTGCATAGCCAGACGCCGCATCCGGTCGATCCACGCCTGGGTTTCGAATGGCTCGGTGAGGTTCGGCCGCTTCTTCTTCGCCAGTTCAGTCCACCTCACGCGAGCGCGGAACGGTCTCTTCCCATAGTCGCTTTGTTCGTCGATATTCTCTGAAAGCTTTACGCCTACAGCGATATTTACGCGTTGCGCCACTGCGCTGCCGCCTGGGTCGGATCCGTGCGCAGGCTCAGGAGCCACGATCCACGTCCGCGTCGCTGTACTTCACCACGCGGGGTGATGCCCGGATGTATGCCGGTCCGCAGGGTGGATTCGCGGTACGCCAGCGCCGCAGGCTCGAACTGTCGATCCCGAGAACGGCAGCGAGTTGGGCGGTGTGTACCACCGGCCGTCTACTCGTCGACGGCACCTAACCCGCCCGAAGGGGGCTTCGGCCCTTCTCGCCCTTCCGGGCACCGACAGCGACGTCGGGGAGCGGATCGCCAACGAAGCCGATCCCAGCCCGGACCCCCTGCCGCCCGCGTGGCGACGCCTTCCCCCGCGCGGGACGGCAGGGCACCAATCCGCCGGCTTCTGTTCCTCGGCGGTTTGGACCTCGCCCACGGCGGCTAGATACCGTTGCCATACAGTCGAGGGAGCCCCCGTCGGCCTTGACTCCAGCGCCGGTTCGTACTGCGGCACTGGCCGAACTACTACGTGCCGAGTCTTTGTCATGCCTGGTTAGACGTTGCCGAACAGTAAACGGTTTCATTGAGTTTCATAGCGACCTGTCGGTCGCTCGGCCCTGGTTTGGATCGGCCTGCATTGTGGTCCCGGCCCCCTCACACCTCAAGGGCGCCGATGGCGTCAGCTGCGCTGATGGATACTCGTCCACCGTTGACCTGTGAGCCTCTGCACGTGACCGGCAGGCCCTATGGGGCAGGCGGTTAGCCCGCCCACCTCATGCGCAACCCGACCCAAGCCAAGGTCGATCCGTGGCGGACTTACGGCTGAGGCATCGAAGTCATAGTGGTCTTGTAGTCGAACTGCACGCCCATTTCACTGCGCCAGGCATCTACGAACGCGGTGCTGGTGTCGCAAGCCCATTTGGCACAACCCGAAGCGAGACAAACCTGGGGGAACCATGGAGCGCCCGTGTACAGCCGACTGTCTGGGAAGAGATTCTTGAGGCTTTTCTCGACCTCGTGCGGGACGTCATTCCGCTGCCACTCAGACTTGAAGTGCGCCAAGGTATTACGAAGCTTGATTAGCCGTTTCATGTTCTGGTATGGGTTCGCTCCTGTATTCATCCTCGGCTTACCTGCCACAGCCAAAGCGAACTGATACTTGTCCAGGATCGTCCAATTCACTGCCGCTACGTCTGTGCCCTTCCAGACCAGCCCCAGCAGGTCAACGGCTCGGCTGTCGATTCCGTCTAGTTGGGTTCGAAGCGTCCGGTTGTCGTCGGCAGCGATGGCATAGATGTCGTTGATGTAGGCCTCAACGAAGTACACGGCCGACATTGCTGCGGTCGTAGCCAACGACTGGTGTTCGATGTCCGGGGCTAGCTTCCCGAGCCGATGAAGGTCATTTTCGCGAGCGTTGCACAGGTTCGCCATATGTAACGCAGTCCATAAGTGCTGGACGGCGAAAGGCTGCCAGATGCTGACCGTCGCCGACACTGTGGCCGCCCCCCCGAAGTTGGCGGTCGTTACTGAAACTTGCTTGCTCTCCGACATGGAGTGGACGCTACAGCGACGTTTTCCTTGACGAACACTGAACGACTACATGTCTGGCCCCGGATTGCAGCCTCGGAGTAGGTGGGGTGATAATCGAAGGTATCTGCGAATTGATCCGGCCCTACGTGTGAAATGGGCGCTGGACAGATCCGGCTCCCCGCTACTGTCCGAACGGTCACAGGCTGGGGCCGGTTCAGGTGCTCGTGGGGGCGATACCTTGCTTTCGGATATGTGGTCACCGTCGCACGAATACCTGCCGAGCCTGCACTGCAACGAGCGGCACACCGACTGTGATCACTACACATAGATCGGCATGGTAGGGATGCTCCAGGCCGTCGGACGTCGAAATGTGCCCAGAACGACGAGAACCCCCGAGATGCAAACCAGCAGCTCGGGGGCATTTTTTGGACTGTTCGCCACGGTGGGCCAGTTCCGGCTGAGAGATCACCCAGGTCTACGACAGGAAGGACGGCCGTGGTGCCGTCAACGGCCGCCAGAGCCCATGCTCACGGCTTCCGGTGTTCACTCCAGTGCATCTCGAACCACTTTCGCTGTTCGGGGGTGACGTCGATGGTGAGCGCCTTGCCATGAAGTTTCTGGTACACCGGGAACCCATGGTAGGGCTCCCACACATCGATGGCGTCGTTGTTGGTGACGGCGATGATTCCGCGGTCGAAGAGGGTGTGGAGGTCGCGGCGTAGCAAGATCCCACCGTGCTCGTGGTGCTTGCCCACCTTCGCGTAGCTGTAGAGGTGGCAGGCATCGAGCACCTCGCCGGGAAGGCTTCCAGTGAAGGCGCATCGAGCGTCGTACTTCGCGAGGAGCTTCTGCCGAAACTCTCTTTGCCCCAGACGCACTCGGGTAGGTCGTGTGGTGTGACCGTCTTGCATCTGACGTGTCGTCGCGTCCAGGGGGTCGAAGACCTGAGCGCTGATCGCGTCTGATGCCGCGGCACGTACGGAATCCCAGCGTAGTCGCCGGAAGCTGTTCTGGGAGCGAGCCTTAACGCACAAAGCACGGAGTTCCGCGGCGCTGAACGAGCCGTGCAGGTCGACCCAAGCCTGTGCATGTGTGGATCGGTAGGTGATGACGTCCACGTCCTCGAACACGGGGTCGTCGAACTCTTCACCGCATGCGTAGCAGCGAAACGTCGGCCGCATCGTCTTCCGCGGCTCGTAGTTCGTTGTCCGGCACTTGGTATTGACACACCGTCCGCGCCGTTTGACCGCGTTGCCCTTGGTGATTCGTTCGATGACCGACGCACCGAGAGATTCGACTTCGTTCCACAGGAGGATGACGTCGCCGGCGCGGACCTTCAGGTGGTTCGGGACGGTGCTGTCCCAGCTGTAGTGGCTCGCTGGGTCGTCGTCGTACTTGCTCCCTCCACCGAGTCGGCGGTAGTCCGACTTGGTCATCACCAGCCAGGCTTGACGGTCTGTAATGTCGGGCAATGACGACAGCTTGCTCTTGGCCAATGGTCCTCACCAGTTTGTCGGTCGCACTGCTCATGTGCGCGGTTCATGATCGCTTCCAGTATGCAGAGATAGGGTGACATACCTGGTGCGTCCGCACTCAGCGTTAGGTCACGTGGGGTCGCGCGTAGGTTCGATTGCGGCGTGATCTTCGACATTGATCGCGGAGGTCGCGATGCTGGTTCTTGTCACGCCGTTGTCGCATCTCGCGTACAACCCAGGACGCGACGGAACCCCCACGAGAGCATTTCGGCACTGAGCGAAGGGGGTGCGGACGTCAGCAGATCACCAGCAGACACAAGCTTTTCGACTCGTAATGACCACGCCGGACGCCGAGCCGCCCGCGTCGCGACGCCTTCCCTACGCGGGACGGCAGGGCGTCAATTCGCCGGCTGCTGCTCCTAGACGTCTTCAACCTCATTGCGAGCGGCTAGGTGCTCCCGAATCGCAGCGACAGTTGGACACATGGCCCGGCCAGAACGCGCCGACCGGGTCGTTCGGCCTCGTGAATCCCTGGCTACGCCATCCAATTCCGCGTGTCCCACGATTCGAGATAGGGTTGAGCGCGCCGCATCACACAGGAGGGAGAGGCTGTGCCTAAGCCAGTACTCGATGGAGAAGATACGCAAAACGAAGATTTTGTGGAAGAACTGCCAGACGAGATCACGGAAGATCCTGAAGCTGACGCCAAGCTGACCGCAGAGGATGTTCAAGACGTACTGCTATACACACTTGATTGGAGTGTGCAGAGCCTCCTTGAGAAGATCGGACAATCGTTCGATATCAATCCGGCCTTTCAGCGACGTGACGCATGGTCGCGCGACCGTAAAAGTCGGTACATCGAATCTCTGATGCTCGGGCTTCCTGTTCCGCAGGTAGTCTTGGCGGAAGACAAGAATTCCAAGCGTTTCATCGTTCTGGACGGCAAACAACGCCTCATGACCATGAAGCAGTTCGGTGCGCCGGAAGGTCAATTTTCCGCTTTCAAGTTGACCAAACTCGAATTTTTGGAACAATTGAATGGCAAGGGTCTCGATCAGATCAAAAAATCTGGCGAAACTGCCGAATGGGTCGAGAGCTTCTTGAGTCAGCCGGTTCGAACCATTGTGGTCAGAAATTGGGGCAAAACTGAGGTTCTTTACGAGATTTTTAGGCGTCTGAACCAAGGAAGTCTACCCCTTTCTCCGCAGGAGCTTCGTCAGGCTCTCTACCCGGGAGAGTTTTCGACCTGGATTAATGAAACTTCCGCGAATAGCTCCGCGATCCGACGGGCACGTCGCCTCAAGCGTGAAGATTTCAGAATGCGCGACGCCGAACTTCTGCTCCGCAGCGTGTCCTTTCAAGACGATATCGAAAACTATGATGGCGACTTGCGCGAATTTCTCGACAATATGTGCAAGCGAGGCAATGCGGGTTGGAAGGACGAGCAGGAGCGGTACGAAGGTTATGCTGCTGCTATCGAGAAAGCCATCGAGCGGACCGAGCTGGTATTCCAGGATGGAAACACCTTCATGCGTTACGTAGGCGGTGACGAACCCGCCTATGTGCGCCGGTTCAACGTAGCGGTCTTCGACACGATGAGTATGGTCTTTTCGGCGGCCGAGTTATCTGACTCGTCAATCCGTGCAAACGCGGATGGGCTGAGAACTCGATTTGAGGACCTGTGCATCGAAGACTCTGAATTCGAGGCCGCACTGAAGTCGACTACGAAGACTGCCCGCGCGACGGCCAAGCGGGTTATCGCATACGGGGGAGCGGTAGAAGAGGAATTGGGCATCAAGCTAGGCGTCGTGGAGAGGGCAAAGCGTCTCATGGCAAGCGTGCACAAATAGTACGGGCCGCTGGAGCATGCCATCAACGCTTTTTGTATCGTTCGAGCAAGAAATCAAGGTGCTGAAGCAGAGTCTCATTGCTGATAGCCGGGAAGATTTTCGGTACACACCCGAAGAGCATAAGCGTGCATTGGGTTTCCGCGTGCTTGCCAGTGCTCATTTAGAGCATTTTCTGGAGGAGCGATGCCTACAGATTGCCTCCAAGGCTGCGGCTGATCACAAAAGTGGAACGCTGACGAGAGCTTCGAAATGCTTGGTTGTCTGGTACGCGGTGACTGCCGACTTGGTGATCCCGATTGACAACGGCGAGCTCGCTAATCGAGACCATATCGATAAAGCTTTTGAAAAGTACAGGAAGGTAGTCACAAAGAGTCATGGAATAAACGGCGCGAAGCTTAAGGGATTGTTAATACCCATTGGTTTCCGCGATGCCGAGATGTCTGCCCATTCTTCCTTGTTCAACCAGCTCGACTCTGTAGCGGATAACCGCAACCCGGCTGCACATACGGTGGTGAAACGCGCGATGTCTTTGGTCGCGCCCGAGCAGGAATGGACTACGATCGACAACCTAATGCGCCTTCTGGTTCCGTTTGACGCCGACGTCGGCAAGCTGATTTAGCCGTGAAGTGATTGAGAAGCCGCGTACAACGGCATTGGTTCTGCGACGAAAGATGCTGGTATCGGTAGGTTCTATGAGGACATCAGCGGACGGTCACGGACCGCAGAGCCGGCAGGTTTAGGTTCGAGTCATGAGGACAGGCGGGACCAGAACGGGACCACACGCTACGAACGATGCCGAACAACCTCCATGTCAGCGCCGATCGTTGCACCAGTGAAAGATGCTTCTGACCAGGTGATTTCGCCCACCGGCTGAACTGGGGGTCAAGTGGTCGCAGGTTCAAATCCTGTCAGCCCGACCGAATATAGATCAAAAAGGCAGTTTCTCAAAAATGAGAAACTGCCTTTTTGTATGTGCCTCAAAGGTTCGGCAACGGATCTCGCGGGAAGTCCTGCGGTGACGTTATCTCCGCGTCGGCAGCGTTCACGACTGCGACATATTCTTCGTCGATCTCGTACGTAATGCCCGCCGCTGCGAAGTGCGGCGCGGACGCAGTACCGACCGGGCCGAGAACGGCCATTCTCGGAAACTGGGTGAGGATCGACCTCGGCAGTTTTCTGGAACGAAAGCTCGTCGAAAACACCGTGATCGCCTTTCGGCTCACCACGACAAACACACTCGGTTTCGCGCTCATCAGAACGTCTGCTGGAAATACGTACCGGATCTCGTCATCTGGATCCAGGTAAGACCGAAGGCGCTCGCGAACATCCGCAGAAACCGGCATGCGCGGAAGGCTAGCTCAGTTTCGCTGACTGAGGCGAATATTGTGAACGGCAACGGTTACTTCGAAGAGCGCGATCAGAATGGCGGTAAAGATTGCTGCCAACCACCACGGCGCCGAACCTGCTGTATTCAGCCAGATGGTCAGTGCACCGAAAATTGTAGTCGGAATGCCGACAGCACGAGACAGGTCGACGTTCCTCGGATTGACCGGCGGTGTTCTCCACCAATGAAGGCGATGTCCTCGATTCTCACGCAGCATTCGCAGGATGGACCAGACAGTAAGCGGCAGACCAATCGCGAGGATGACCATCCCGCCAATGATCGCCAAAGTGCACCCGTCTCGGAAGTACGTCACGGCAGCGCCCACAACACCTGCAAAACCGATGGCCGTGAATACTTTCCACGCCGGGGTTATGGACTGGCCATGCGGTTGTGTTGCCATGCAAGCACCCTTCCACAAAACAGAATCGAAAACTTCAACCCTGTTGCGGCCGTCGATTGTGCATCAGGGTGACAATCAAACTCGGTAGGCCGTTAACTACTCCGAGTACAGCGACTGCGATACCCGCACTCAAGAGAGGTGCTGTCTCCCAATAGTTGTCGACGATGGCAGATGCTCCGATCAAGCTCGATACCCAGCCCGTGAGTTGAGCACGTCGGACATGTTGTGCCGCTCGCGAGGAGGTCGGTCCTACCGAGAGAGGTAATCTCCGCCCGTAGT
The DNA here is from genome assembly GCF_040546695.1 of Rhodococcus sp. OAS809. Classification (NCBI taxonomy): domain Bacteria; kingdom Bacillati; phylum Actinomycetota; class Actinomycetes; order Mycobacteriales; family Nocardiaceae; genus Rhodococcus; species Rhodococcus sp. OAS809. Next base: position 716,528 of record NZ_JBEPOI010000002.1, read on the forward strand.
CGCCGTGAGTTGCGAGGCGAGCGCCATAGATATGGGCACCAGTGGCAAGCGCCAGTGCTCCCCATGCGATCAACATAGTTTGATCCATTCTTTGATTAGCGTTGACGGTATCGACCTTCCACGCAGTTCGAGTCGTAATTGCTTTCTTCTCCGGAGCGCAATTTCGCCTACTGGCATGATCTCTTCGTATGATTGGGATTCGGATCGCGTGGGTTGTATTGGCGGTCGCCACCGGGATTCTGGGATCCGCGACGGCACAGTGGCCGCTGTACGAGATCACCGATTGCGAAATAGGCCTCGGCCCGCTCAGTTCTGCCGATTGTTACCGCTCGATTCACGACTATTTCGGGCGGGAGCTCTTCTTGGTGCTGGCGTTGCCGGTGGCTCTGTGCGTTATTCCAGCCGTGATCCCACGACCATTAGTTTCCTGGATCGTCTCGGCGACAATGCTTTGCGCTGCAGTACTGGGTTTCTTTACCGCTTTCAGCTCTGGTATGCCTTCTCTGCTGTCGATGGTGGGGTGCCTCCCTGCTGCAGTGCTGGCATTGGTACTTGCTGCGGTGCATCAGGGGATCGCATTGCGCAACAAGGGCGCCATTGCGCGTGCGCGCAGTGGGGTTCGCGATACGCAGCCGAGTGAGTGATCAGTCGGGGCTGAAGAACAGTTCCATCGAGATCCAGAACCACGCCACCATTGCTGCCACAGAAAGGAACGCGAGCACCAATGGCAACGCGAATTGCCTGCCGGTGCGGCTGGGAATAGTCATGAGTCCGAGAATGACGAACACGGCGGCAGGCGCCGCCCAACTTATCCAGTAGGTGAGCGGTGGCGGGTTGGGGCCGAACGACGTGAACGAACGGTTCGGATAAAGCTGCGGCTGCGCGACATCTGCGAAATGTTGCCACAGGAGTACCAACGGCAGATAGCCGAACAGCCCGAGCAGAAGGCCGACGACGAGTCCCGCGAAGATTCGCTCGCCCCTCATCTCGATGCGCCCGTCGGAATCAATCGTTCCACCGCCTATGCCACTTCTGGAAAGTCACGAGCCTGCATCCGTAGTGCCCACGCCCGGGCCGCAACGAACGTCACGGCCAATACGAGCACCACCAGCAGTACGACTGCAATCCAGGTGGGAGCGGCGGTGGAAAAGCCCAGCTTCCACGCAGTACCGACACCCGCAGCAGTCGCCGCCAACGCCCCTACCGGAAGCATCGCCGCGACCGCTCGCGTCGTGCGAACAGTAAGTCGATCCCCGGCAGCGCGAAGAACTCCGAACACGGCGGCGACCGAAAGGCCATAGGCCAGAAGACCGCTGACGGCATAAACCAGGAGCGGGGACCATCCGATGTCAACCGACCTGGTGAATGCCATGCTGATCAAGACCAACAGGGGCGTCAACCCAAGCGTGACTCCCACGAGGCCTGCCACCACAGTTCGAAGCATTCGATTGTCCTGACCTCCGGAGATTCGCACACCCGCGAGGTGGAGTACGAGCCCGGTCAGCACGCCCAGAACGGCGCCGATCACCGCAGCCTCGATGGGCCAGGCCCATTGCGATTTACCCGCGAAGCCCGAGATTGTCGTGCCACCAGAAAAGAGGGTGATCGTGGCGGACGCCTGTGCCGATCCCTGTGTCAGCGCCGCCGTGACGATGGCAACGGTCGCACCGAACAAAGCAAACCCGAGTGCCTGTTTCCACATCTGGCCATCTTGACCCATCCCGCGGGAGAATTCGGCACAACGGCAGTCTCATCCGGATGCCTTCTCCCTGTGCAGATTGGGGGCGCAGCCGACTTCGGCGATAATTGTGTGAAGGGGCTGGTGGTGACACCCTCGTCGTATCACCACCAGCCACATTCGACACTCACGACCTGCTGTCACGCACGCAATCGGCGACGTGCTGCCAGTGCTGCCGGAAATCCGAGATCTGCATCGATCACTTCACCGGAGAGACGTTCCGAGATTTCGATCAGTCGACCGCATCCGGTCTCTCCGATCGCTTCGTACGGGTACGACCCCAGCACATCGGTCTGATGCTCAACCCGCTTCCGGCGATCACGACCCACCTCGTTCAGGTGAAGCTCGGGGCCGTCTTCGAGCCATCCACGCGCCCGCACACTTTCGACGCCTTCCGCCCACTGATCGTTGTCCCATGCCCGGCTCATTTGCAGAGCAGCAGCAGGAACATCACCGGTTGCGGCGTGGACTACCAACGCTTCGACACCGTTGAGTCCCTCGGCGTGAAGAAGTGCGACATGAGAATCTCCGCGAAACTCCCGGAGCAAGGATTGGGCATGCCACAACACGAGATGAGGCTCCTCAGGCCACGGCAATGATGCGTGCCCACCGAACAGGGGTCGCCCTTGTGGTCTGTTGCAGGCGCGTTCCGCGGCTCGACGTGCGAGTTCGGCAGCTTCGCGAACTTCGGTGCCGTCGACATTTTCTCCCCAGGCCTTGCGCAGCGAACGGTCGACAGCGTCGAGTCGAGCGGTGAGGATCTGTTCGGGGGTGGCGATTGTCCAGGCTTCCGGCAGCACCGCGTGTACCAGTTCGGGGTTGAAGTTGAAGAACGTAGCGATGGTGACTTCAGCCGCTACTGCGCCCATGGGCGCAGACCGCGAAGCGAAGTAGCCCATTCGAGGGTGTGTAAAGCCCAGTGCGGCATATGCGTCCGCGCCGAAAGGGGTGAAGTAGATCATGCCGTGTATCGGTTCGGCTCCACGGAAGACGCGGCGCGCGGTTTCTGGTGCGATCGAGGTCATCGATAGTCCTTCATGCTGGTGGTGTGGTCTTCGAACAGTCGAGTCGGATGGTTGTTCTACGCCGGCTATCTCCCTCTGACATACATGCGGTCCCGGACGGCATCACCCACTCGGTAGACGGCCAGGACGACCAATGAAATCAGAATGCCGGAGGGGAGAATCTGTTGTGGTGCACTCAAGATGTGCAGGTACGCATCGGATAGGTCACCGCCCCAACTCGGAGTGGGGGGCTGTATTCCCAACCCCAGGAATGAGAGTGCCGCCTGCGCGAGAAAAGTCAGGCCGGTGAGCACGGTCACCTGAACGACAACCGGCCCGATTGCGTGCGGAAGAAGATGACGCAGGAGCACTACGTGCGGCGGGCATCCTGAGAGTCGCGCGCTCAGAACGAAGTCTCGGTTCCTCGTTTCGCTGACCCCGGCAGCCAGAATTCTTGCAATTGTGGGTGCATAGACGACTCCGAGCGCTGACATCGACGTGATCAGGCTCGGCCCCAGAACACCGGTAATAGCCACTGCGAGAACCAAACCTGGGAATGCCAGCAATGCGTCCGCCACCCGGAGGAGTGACGCGCCGATCCAGCGTGGCCAATATCCGGCGATCAACCCCCACGGAATTCCCAACAGCAGACTGACGGCGACAGCGATCGCGACGCCGAAGAAGGCGGAGCGTCCTCCCCAGATCAATCGACTGAGCACGTCACGACCGAAGCCGTCAGTGCCAAGCAGGTGCTGTGCACTCGGACCGGCGAACGTGTTGGTCAGGTTCTGATCGGTCGGACTGTGCGGAGCCACGAACGAGGCCAAGACGGACGCCGCTATCAGCGTTCCGAGAAAGCAGTAGCTGAGCCATAATCCGGGGTGCAGTCGAGGGAGAGCCCACTTGGAGCGGGTCTCGCCTGCGGTGGTCAGCGCGAGTTGGCTCACGAGATCGTTCCCTTCCTCAATTGTGGGCTGATCATGTTGTTGACGACGTCGACCAGGATGTTCACGAGAAGCACGATCACGACGAAAAGCAACACAATGCCTTGAAGCATCGGATAATCTCGCGTGTCGATCGCAATGACGAGAGCGCTCCCGAGGCCCGGCAGCACGAAGATCTGCTCGAGAATGACCGTCGCACCCAGCATCGCCACGGCGAGCAATCCATAGACAGTGACAATCGTGGGAACGATGTTTCGTAGCGCGTAGCGCCACACGATCTTCCGCTCGTCGATACCCATCGCACGCGCAGTTCGTACGTAGTCACTTGACAGTGTCTCGATCATCGCAGCCCTGGTCTGCCGAACCGCAATCGATGCTGCGCCGGCAGCGAGCGCCGTTGCTGGTAGGACCAAATGGCTCAGGTTGTCGATCACACTGTTCTCGAGAGGAACCCAGCCGAGCACCGGTAGAACTCCCAAACCGAGGGCGAAGACATCGACCAGCACGATAGCGAGGAAGAAGTCCGGTACCGCGAGTCCGATCCCCGAAACCGTGCGGGTCAGACCATCGCTGCGTCGTCCCTGCCGCGTCGCGGTCCACACACCGAGCGGTATGGCGACGACGGCGGACAGTAACAGTGCGAGTACAACGAGCTCGGCGCTCGCCGGCAGGCGCGCAAGGATCTGTGGGCCGACGGGGGCGCTGTTCTGTAGCGACGTTCCCAGATCTCCGTGCAGAGCCGACACCACCCAGTTCCAGTACTGGACCAGCAGAGGTTGATTCAATCCGAGGCGCTCGTTGAGTGCCGCGATGGCTTCATCGCTGCCGTTCGGACCGAGAAGTGCCTCGGCTGGTCCACCGGGGATTATCCGGATAAGGGCAAAGGTTATGAAACTAGCGATGATCGCGGTAGGAATTATCTGTGCGAACCGGACGCCGATCATCCGTATGTAAGGATTCACCGGCGATCGGTGAGGGTTTCGGGTCGGAACGCTCTCAGGCTCGGGGGCCAACGAATTCTCTTGCGATACAACGGTCGTCGTCATGACTTCGAGAGGTACGTCAGATTGGGGGAGCCGTTCAGTGCGGGAACGGCCCCGTGGACGTTCTTGGTGTAGGCGACCACGTCGGGAGTGAAGTACAACGGTACGTACTCAGCGGACTTGATCACGACTTGATTGATCTGTTTGACGATGTCGAGCTGAGCGGTTTCGTCATACGTGTTGTTCAGCAGTGCGATCAGCTTCTCCAACTCCTCGTTGGGGACGGAATTCTGCCGGAAGTACGATCGCGAACCCAGAGAGGCTTCGAAATTGAGCGGTGCGGATGCTCGCGTGGGCCATCCCACGCTGAAGACGTCCGCGCTGTTGTGTGCGACGAACTCCGTAATCGCCTGAGGTCCACTCATTTCGACGAAGTCGACCTTGATGCCGACTTTCTCCCATTGTTCTCCGACAAGGACCGCGTTGGTCGAGTACGGCGGTAGGTTGCCTGCTAGTCCGCGCACGGTGACCCCATTCGGATACCCCGCCTCCGCTAGCAGCGATTTGGCCTTCTCCGGGTCGTACGGCCATGCATCTTCGGTTTCCTCGTCGTAGAACTGCGAACCGGGAGGATATTGACCGAACGCCGCAGTTCCTTCCGAGCTGTCCAGCGCGGCTCGCGCAATTGCCTTGCGGTCGAGCGCATACTGCATCGCCAGACGAACCCGGACGTCGTTAACCACAGGGTTCTTGTTGTTGATCACGACGAGCGCAACTCCGAGTCTCGGGTCGTGACTGACGTTCAGGTTGGGATTCCGTTCGAGGATCGGAGCACTCGACGGTGTGAGCCCGTATGCAAAATCCGCAGCGTTCGATGTCAGGGCATTTGTCAGCGCTGTGGGATTGGAGATCACCTGGATCTGGATCTTGGCGAGCTGGGGGCTGGGTGGACCTGCCGGTTTGTAATCGTCGAATCGACTGAATGTGTATGAACTGTTCGGGACTGCGCTGGTGAATGTGTACGGCCCTGCGCCTACAGGCTTGTTGGCGAAGTCTGCCCCTGCTGCTGCCAGCGCAGTGGGGGAGACCACCATTCCCAATCTGCCGTTGAGCCAGCCTGGTAAACCGGAGGTAGGTGAACTCAACGAGATCGTGACGTGATCTGGGGACGTTGCTTCGATGCTCTTGATCGTCGGGACGGAAACGATTCCGAGACTCAAGCAGTGTTCCATGCTTGCCTTGACGGCTGCTGCATCGACAGCTGTACCGTCGTGGAAGGTCAAGCCGTTCTGCAACGTCATCTCGAACGTCAGGTTGTCCGGTCCGGAGAAGCCCCACTCGCTGGCGATTCCGGGCCGCAACTTCTGGGTGGCAGGTTCCGCATCGATCAGTGGTGCATACATCAACTGTAAGTAGTCGATGTCGTATCCGATGTTTCCCGCACACGGGTCGAGCGAGGCGGGCACGTGCGATGTCGCGACCTTGAGTTCGGCGTTCGGATCGGCAGGTCCGGTATCGCCGGCGGTACCGGTGGCGCTGCTCGAACAGCCGCTGAGCACAAGAGCAGAAAGTGCAAACGCAGCTACCAGCACACGTGGGCCACTTTTCCCATGATTCTGGAAGCGTGTGATCGGATATCGGGATCGCAAAGACAGACGCGGATTCATATGGTGGACTTTCGCTTTGGTCTTCTCGGAAGGGGGAGACTGACGCGGCACGCATTTACTGCGGCGGGTTGGAGATTCCGATCGATGTGGCCGGGGACGATAGATGGCAGGCGGAGCTGTGTGCGGAATTCGAGGCCGCGCGAAGTGACGGCGCTTCCGACGCACAGCGATCCATCGCAAACGGGCAGCGGTTGCGGAATCGACAGCCCGAGGGTGGATTCCGTGGGTCGGGTAACTCGCCCCGCACCAATGCTTTCCGACGACTGCGCCGCTCGAGTTCGATGTGCGGGGCCGCGGCGAGAAGCGCCTGCGTGTAGGGGTGCGATGGAGTCCTCAGGACCGTGGCAACCGGTCCGATCTCGACGATTCGGCCGAGGTACATCACCGCGACGCGATCGGCGATCCGTGCCACCGAACCCAAATCGTGCGAAATGAAGATGTACGTGAGGTCATGTTCTTCTCGGAGATCGGCAAGAAGTTGCAACACCTCTTCCTGAAGCGAAACATCCAGGGAGGCAACAGGTTCGTCGCAGAGAATCAGTGGCGCCTTGGAGGCAAGTGCACGAGCGATGGTCACGCGTTGGCGTTGGCCACCGGAGAGCTGGGTCGGGAGGCGGTCGGCAAGCTCAGCGCCGAGACCGACCCGACGCAACAGCTCGACGGCTTTCGGCCGCAAGGACTGTGGGATGCGCAGACGCCCTGGCGCCATCGGCTCGGCTACGCAAGCCCATGAGGCCATCCGATTGTTCAAGGCCGACGTAGGGTTTTGAAAAATGAGATGGGAAGATCCACCCTTGCCGAACGCCGGGTCGTCGAGATTCATAGTGATGGAGCCTGCGGCCGTAGCCACCAGACCCGCGAGAGCGTGAGCCGTCGAGGATTTTCCCGATCCTGATTCACCGATTATCGCAAGGGTTTCGCCCCTCTGTACGGAGAAGCTGACGTCGTCGACCGCGCGAAGAGCTTTGCGTCCGCGTCCGTACTCGACTGCCAGATTCCGAACGTCGACGATGACGTCGGTGTTGCTCATCAGCTCACCAGTCCGAGCAACTCGAGTTCGTCGCTGCGGTGACATCTTGTTGCCGATTCCGGTGATCCGATCAGAAGTGGATGATCGGATATGCAGAGCTCCTCGGAGTAGTTGCACCGGGCGACGTATCGGCAACCCACGCCGTCAGCAGGGGCTTTGCTGGTGAAATCGCCTCGCGCCTTGGGTGATTGGGAGGAGACTTCTTCGAATGTCGAGCGTGCCGCCTCGAGAAGGCTGAACGTGTAGGGATGCGCGGGCCGCCGAAGCAGCACGTCTCGTGGCGCGACGTCGACGATCTCGCCGCGAAACATGGTGATGACTCGATCCGCGACCTCGGCGACAACCGCGAGGTCGTGACTGATCAACAACACGGCAAGATCGCGCTGTTCGGCCAGTTCTCGAAGGAGATCGACAATCTGAGCTTGGATGGTGACGTCGAGCGCTGTTGTCGGTTCGTCCGCGATCAGCAACTTCGGACCGCATGCCAGGGCCATCGCGATCATCACCCGCTGACACATCCCGCCGGAAAGCTCGTACCCGTACGACTTCAAGGTTCTGCTCGGGTCGGCCAGACCGACCTGGTGGAGAAGATCTGTAGCCACGTCCTCCGCATCGACTTTCGTGATGTCGCGGTGGGCCTTCAACACATCGACGATCTGGCGACCGATGCTGACGGAGGGGTTGAGAGCCGAACTCGGGTCCTGGAAGACCATACTGACGTCGCGACCGCGTATTTTCCTCAACTCGGCGGCGGGCAGACCCACAAGTTCCTGTCCTTCCAAACGGATGCTTCCGCTGGTTGTTGCCGTACGGGGCAAGAGACCGAGCAGAGCGAGTCCGGTCAGTGTCTTTCCGCTCCCGCTCTCTCCTACGAGGCCGGTGATTTCGCCCGACCCCAACTCGAAGCTCACTCGGTCGAGGAGTCTGTTCGAAATCGATTCTGTCCCAATGTCAACCGTGAGGTCTCGTACTTGCAGAAGTGGGCTCATCGTCGGGTCGTCCACGTGTGATCGTTCATCGCATTCCTCCGTAAACAACTGAACTGTTGTGACTGGAATCACGTACCGGGGAACCATAAACACTCACCTGCAACAAAGTCAATGAATGTTGCAACGATTGCCGTCGATGGCGCCGTCTGATCGCCTCCGGCTACCGACCAGCACGTCGTCAGCGATACATTCACTCCATGGCCGAGACACGTGACATCCGCGCGGAAGCGTTGAGTGCCGCCCGACGACAGTTCGCAGCCGGAAAACCGCTCGATGTGAACGCTTTGGCCACCGAGTTGGGGGTGGATCGGACGACCTTGTTCCGGCGTGCAGGGAATCGCGACACAATTACCGGTGACGTGCTCGATTCGCTGGCGCGCCGGACGTGGCGAATGGGCCTCGAGGAGTGCGGTGGAAGCGGAGCGTCAAGGGTTGTCGACGTCCTCACTTACCATGCACGGGCGACAATCGAGACCGAATTCTTCCGGACGTATTTGACTCGGGAACCGCAAAAGGCGTTGTGCATACTCACAACTGGACTGGGGCCGATTCAGGGCACGATGGTCGAATCCGTGCGAAGGCTGATCGAAGCTGAAATACCGGAGCAGATTCGGCCAGACCTGCCCGTCGAGGACATGGCATATCTGCTGGTTCGCGTGGGTGAGTCGTTCATCTACAACGATTTGCTCACTGGTGGCACTCCGGATACGGAGAAGGCTCGCTTGGCGTTCCGGCTCATCCTCTCGCGTGACTAGTGTGCCGAGTTTCCGTTTTCTCAGTTTTCGTGAAAGCGCTTCGAATGCAAGCTATTTCATAGCTATGCCTGGTTGTATGACCCACTCAGGCTGGTGGAATCGGCGCGAAGTTCCGCATCTCGTCCCGTCCGGGCCGGATGACGCCTGCGGCGGATTCGGGAACCTCGTTCCAGGCGCCGGGAAGGTCACGTAGAGGCTCGGAGACGACGATTCGGGTCTCCTCACTCAGATGGTGCAGGGCATCCACCTCAGGATGGAGCTTGCGCAACATGGAAATCTCGGTGGAGAAGAACAACGACCTCGACTGGTGCTCGCTGGAATAGCGAAAGATCCAGGTGGAGATGCCATCCGACGTGGCGACGGTCATCTGAACCGGATTGTCGATTCCCTGCGAGCGGGCCGTGTGCTCGACGAATCCGACGGCCCTCGCGACACCTTCGAACGGATCGTCGGTCAGGCCGAACGTCAGCGCGAGGAAGAACAAGGTTTCCGAGTCCGTCGATCCTTCGAGATCCGGAAAGAGCGACGGATCAATGGCAGTCACCAATTCCCGTTTCATGTCGTGGAATCCGTGTAGTGAACCGTTGTGCATCCACAACCATTGCCGGTGCCGGAACGGGTGACAGTTGCTGCGCTGCACTGCAGTTCCCGTCGAGGCGCGGATGTGAGCGAACAGCAGAGGGGTGCGCAATTGGGAGGTGACTTCGCGCAGGTTCGAGTCGTTCCACGCGGGTTCGATGCTCTTGAAAACTGCCGGTTGGGGGCCTTCCCCGTACCAGCCGATTCCGAAGCCGTCGCCATTTGTCGTCGTGGCCCCGAGTTGAGAATGCAGGCTCTGGTCGATCAGCGAGTGCTGTGGCCTGAACAGCAAGTCATGGGCCAGTATCGGCTCTCCGGAATACGCCATCCACCTACACATACTTTCAACTCAAGCAGATCGAGTCGGCGTTGACGGTGCATGCGCAGCGGCGTGCGTCGTCTGGGTGGGCTTCCATGTCGACACAGCCCAGATCACGACGATGTTCAGCGCGATGATGAGAGTCGACCACCAGGGGTAGTACGGCAGCCACAAGAAGTTCGCGATGATCGAGATCGCGCAGATCACCACTGCCGACACCCGCGCCCAGGCCGCTCCGGTGAACAGTGCGAGCCCGACGAGAGCGACGAGCGCGCCCAGCACGAGATGGATCCAACCCCACGTCGTCAGGTCGAACTGATAGACGTAGTCGATCCCGACTACGAACACTTCGTTTTCGGCGACGGCAGCGAGTCCTTGGAAGAACTGCACGATGCCGACCGTCACCAAGATGACGGCTGCCCCGATCGATGTTCCTACCGCGAAACCCTGCTTGACTGATGTTGTATCCGACATGACGGTTTCCCTTGATTCGGTGGGGGGCGACCGGACACGTGCCCGGCACGCTCGTTGTAGTGATCGTTGTTCCACCGGCTGACCGCTATGAAACGGAAATACCTGTCCAATGCGGTGAGAAATCAGTGCGATCTGCTCCGATGTGCGGGCGAAATGTAACTTCTGACCCCTGTTGATCCGATGTACCCCTTGCCGGAACGCGTGTGCGGAGAAATTGCTCGTAACCGAAGTTCACAGAAAACAAGAGGAATTCGGCACGGAATTCGACCTATTTGTCCAGCTGTACTGGTATTTTGACTGAATTGACCGGAAGCTACGGTCCGCGGAAAAAGGTAGCGAGAGAATGACGATCTTCGGCAGGCGTACCGCGGGCATCACCGCGACGGCCTTCGTCTTGGCGACCGTTGTGTCGACAGCACTCCCCGCAGTGGGATCGGCTGCCCCCGTTTCGCTCACCCGCGCGTGCAACTCGGAAATCAACGAAAATTCGATGTCACTCGATCCGGCCGTGATCGACGGTTGGTACGACATCTCGACTGGATCGCCTGGAACGAAAATCAACTCGATCGAGGCGTGGCGGACAGTGCCGGGAGACATCCTCGAGTTTCGCGCATCGGTGACGATCAGAGCCCACGGAAGTCCCGTCCGAGGGACCCTTCGGATCGACGGCGCCGGCTTGACCGGAGATCAGGATTTGATCTCCAGAATGACGTTGACCCAAGATCTCGGCCGGTCAGGGTCAACGGTCACCGACGCTGACGACGGTTCGGTCATCCCCGTACGTGCCAAGCTCGCATTCGACGTCACAACTCCTGGACAAGTGGCACAGAACCAGACGGTCAACCTCTCGGCAGTCAAGATTGTCTTGGCAGGAGACACCACCGATCCGGGAGGTGAATGCCCCGGCCCCGGCCCGGGCCCCGGCGGCGGCGGGAATGGAAGCGGTGGCGGGAACGGCGGTGGTGACGGTTCCGGTGGGAACGGTGGGGATTCCGGTGACGCACTTCCCGGTCGAAACGTAGGAAACCGAGTACCAATTGCCCAGATTCCGTCCGGCCCGACTTCTCGTCCGTGACAGCGGCACCTGGATCCACGGCCAGCCGAACGTGGGCCGCTGCAGTAGTGGCGACAATGCTCTTGATCGGCGGATGTTCCGACGACGGTGACTCGCCGACCCGCGTCCTCGCGACCGGCCAACAAGATTTGCCGCCAGAGATTCGCGCGGTGGTCGACGGTCCGGATGTCCCGACCACGCTGCGCACAGGCAACAGCACCGCTGACATCCTGCCGATCAAGACGACGACGGACGGCTCGCTCATTCCGCCCGAGGATGTCAGTGAGATCGGATGGTGGGCAGATTCGGCATTTCCCGGCTCCGGCGCGGGCACCGTGGTGATCACCGGACACATCAACGACATCTATCAGGGTGACGGTTTCGGAAAGAAGTTCTCGACACTGGAAATCGGCTCGGTCGTGACCGTGGCGGGCGCCGGGGGACAGACCTGGAACTACCGTATCGATGCGGTCGATCACTACAGCAAGGACGGCGAGCTGCCGGTCGAGCGATTGAACAGCCTCGACGGACCCGAAACCCTCGCGCTGATCACCTGCGGCGGCGAGTTCGTCGGTCCGCCGTTCGGATACGAGGACAACGACGTCGCGTGGGGAAGTCCGGTGCCCGCATAGCCGAAAACCAGACGTCGGAACGGTTGATAAACTGGGTCCCGCGTTCGTGGCCATCCACGCACGTTTCGAAAGTCCGAAGAAGGAGATTGTGCTGTGGTTGACCTCGCCTATGTCATCGCTGGGTCCGAAGCGACTGGCGGTGCCGGCCTGCAGGTCGACCTGAAGACGTTCCAGGCATTGGACGTCTACGGCGTAGCGACCACCACATGTATCGTCTCGTTCGATCCCAAGAACAACTGGGGTCATCGCTTCGTACCGATCGCTCCTGACGTGATCGCTGATCAGATCGAGGCTGCGACTGCGGCTCACGATCTGGACGTCGTCAAGATCGGCATGTTGGGCACGCCCGCCACCATCGAGGTTGTGGCAGAGGGCCTGCGTCGGCAGTCCTGGCGCCACGTCGTCCTCGACCCGGTCCTGATCTGCAAGGGCCAGGAGCCCGGCGCGGCTCTCGATACCGATACAGCACTTCGTGATTCGATCCTCCCGCTCGCCACAGTCGTCACACCCAACCTGTTCGAGGCACGCACCCTCGCCGGAATGGACAGCATCGAAAGCGTCGACGACCTCATCGAGGCCGCACGTCGTATCCACGACCTCGGACCCAAGTACGTGCTCGCAAAGGGCGGTGTCGAACTCGCCGGTGGCGACGCCGTCGACGTGTTGTTCGACGGGACCGACGTGACTGTTCTCTCCGCCCCCAAGGTCGGCGAAGAGCGCGTCTCGGGTGCCGGTTGCACGCTGGCCGCCGCAGTGACCGCGGAGCTGGCAAAAGGCGCCGACGTGGGAGAAGCCGTCGCTCTGGCAAAGAAGTTCGTCACGGCGGGCATCGAAGGCCGCGTCTCGGCACACACGCCGTTCGACACCGTCTGGCAGGGCGCGTTCAAGGGATAGGCGCACGGCGGCTCACATCGCCGCGCGCGGCCTGGCAGGATCGAGTGCGTGAGTACTGCGAACCTGAATCGAAGCGAAGTCGCCGAACGATCTCGAGCCATCTCCGTCGCCGGTTACCGGGTGGAGTTGGATCTGCGATCGGCGGTCGACTCCGCCGTGAAGACCTTTTCGACGGTCACGACAATTGATCTGACGTCCTCGGTGGAGTCCACGTGGCTCGATTTCATCGGTGCTGCAGTCGATTCCGTGGACGTCGACGGTGCGTCGATTCCGGTGGAGTACGACGGATCCCGGATCGTGCTGCGCGGACTCGGCGGATCGAACGTCGTGCGAGTGGCAGCTCACGGCCACTACAGCCGTTCCGGCGAAGGGCTGCACCGATTTGTCGACGACGCTGACGATCAGACGTATCTGTACACGCAATACGAGCCTGCCGATGCCAGGCGTGTTTTCGCCTGCTTCGAGCAGCCGGACCTCAAGGCGCCCTTCACATTCGAGGTGACAGCACCTGACGGCTGGGAAGTCCTGTCGAATCAGCCCGCGACCCAGACTCTCTCCGTGGACGGTGCACAACGCGTCACTTTCGCCCCGACGCTGCCGATCTCGACCTACATCACCGCGATCGCGGCCGGGCCGTATCACCGCGTGGCGTCGTCGTGGAGTCGCGGCGAACTCACTGTCGAGTTGGGTGCGCTGTGCCGGGCGTCGTTGGCTCCGTACCTCGATGCGGAGAACGTTTTCGACATCACCCGTCAGGGGCTGGACTTCTACGCCGAGTACTTCGACTATCCGTATCCGTTCGGCAAGTACGACCAGATCTTTGTCCCCGAGTACAACCTCGGCGCCATGGAGAACCCGGGACTGGTGACCTTCACCGAGGCATACGTGTTCCGCGGCTCCGCAACCGACGAGCAGCATCAGCGCCGCGCCAACACGATCCTGCACGAAATGGCGCACATGTGGTTCGGCGATCTCGTGACCATGGTCTGGTGGGACGACCTGTGGCTCAAGGAATCTTTTGCCGATTTCATGGGATCGCTGGTCAGCGCCGAAGCCACTCGCTTCACCGATGCCTGGGTGGCATTCGCCATCAAGCGAAAAGCGTGGGCGTACCTCCAAGATCAGCTGCCGACGACTCATCCCATCGTCGCCGACATCGTCGATCTCGAAGCTGCGAAGCTTAACTTCGACGGAATCACCTACGCCAAGGGCGCCAGTGTCCTCAAACAACTTGTGGCGTTCGTCGGGCGTGACGCGTTCTTCGAAGCGGCACGCCGGTACTTCAAGGCTCACGCGTACGGAAACACCACGCTGGTCGATCTGCTCGACGTGCTCACGGAGACTTCCGGGCGCGACGTGCGCGAATGGGCCCGAATCTGGTTGCAGACCACCGGGGGTGTCCACGCTGTCGCTCGACGGAACCGATGTGGTCCAGACGGACCCGCGGCCGCATCGGCTCGCAGTCGGAATCTACGACTACAACGAGTCCGGAGATCTTGTTCGCACCGAACGCGTCGAACTCGACATCACCGAATCACGCACGTCGGTCGACCTTCCGCCCGGAGCACTCACACTGCTCAACGACGAAGACCTCACCTACGCCAAGGTGCGATTGGACGCGGAATCTCTGTCCACTGTCGAGGCATCCCTGGACCGCGTGAGCGATCCGCTTGCGCGCGGGGTGATCTGGTCGTCGCTGTGGAACTCGGTGCGTGATGCGCAGCTCTCGGTGTTCCGGTACCTCGACATGGTGGAACGATTCGCTCCCGCGGAGACAGATCTTGCGATTCTCAGCTCGATCCTGACCGATGCCCAATACGCGGTTCTTCACTACGTTCCGAAAAGCTTGCGGCCCAATGTAAGTGCAGGCTGGTTGGAAACGACCTGGAAGGCGGTGTTCGAAGCCGAACCGGAGTCCGGAAGACAGCTGGCATGGGCACGGGCTCTGTCGGCCGCTGCAGCGGTCAACGATGCTCGCGCCGACGAGGTGCGGTCGATACTCGACGGCACCTGCCCGGGGCCGGTCGGACTGGCTCTCGATCCTGATCTGCGGTGGGCATTGTGGATCGCCCTGTCGGCGACCGGCCATGCGAGTGTGAGCGACTTCGACGGTGAGCTGAGCAAGGACAGCACGTCAGCGGGTCGAACGGCGTACGTCCGCGCCGCGGCGTCGATTCCCGATGCCGAGACCAAGGCGGCTGCCTGGGCGTCGGCGACCACTGACGGCTCACTCTCGAACGACCGCCTGGATGCGACGATCGCCGGATTCCGTTCGGGCACGGACCCGTCGTTGATCGAGGGATATGCGGCAGAGTACTTCTCGTCCCTGGGGAAGTGGTGGTCCGAACGCAGCATCGAGATCGCCCGACGGTTGGTGAACGGACTCTTCCCGGCAGCTGAAGACACCTCTGCTGTCGATTCCTGGATCCAGGCCAATGCGGAGGCGCCCGCGTCGCTGCGGAGGCTTGTTCTCGAGCGTCGGGATCACCTGGCCCGAGACCTACGTGCCCAGGCGTCGAACGCGGTGATCTGACGCCATCAGCTCCGAAATGTCCTGTTCTTGGATATTGTCTAAACAGGGCTGCGACGGGAGACGACGTGCACACGATCACGGATCTGTCGCTGGTCACGGGCCCGGTTCCGCCCGTGGTGACGGTGCTCGGAATTCTGGCACTTCTGTGGCTGATCTTCTCGAGATCGAGGCGTCACGTGCTGATCTCGATTCCGGTCTGCATCGTCGCGGCAATCGCGATCACTCTCGTGCTGTACTGGCTGATCGAGAAGGTGTGGCACCCGTTCCCCGATCCGATTGCCCGTCCGGTCTACGTGTGGATCGGGTTGGGCATTCTCGGCGTGCTGCTGGGTGTTTCGCGGGTATTTGCGGCGACGCGGATCGACGGTCGCGTGCTCACCGTGGTCTCCGTGCTCCTGGTGGTCGTGTCGAGCGCGGCTCACGTGAATCTGCAGTTCCAGTCGTATCCGACGTTGGGAACAGCGCTGGGACTCTCGGATGCGGAGAAGGTTTCACTCGCAGACCTGGACGACGGCAAGGACGGGGCGGTACCGGTTTCGCAATGGAAGGCTCCCACGGACATGCCGTCGGCCGGTAAGGTCAGCACGGTCACGATTGCGGGGACGGTCTCCGGATTCAGCGCCCGCGACGCCGAGATCTACCTACCGCCCGCGTATTTCACCAACCCGCGACCGGAGTTGCCCGTGTTGGTCCTGCTTGCCGGCCAACCAGGCGCGCCCGAGGACTGGCTACAGGGCGGACGTCTCGTCCAGACCATGGACACCTACGCCGCTGCGCATTCGGGCTTGGCTCCCGTTGTCGTCGTTGCTGACGGGACCGGGTCGGAACTGGCGAATCCGCTCTGCGTCGATTCTCAACTCGGGAACGTCGCAACGTACCTTTCGCGCGATGTTCCCGACTGGGTGCGCGGGAACCTCCAGGTGGATCCCGACCCGAGGAAGTGGGCGATCGGGGGACTTTCCTACGGCGGTACCTGCGCGTTCCAGATGGCGACGAACTTCCCCGCGGTCTATCCGACGTTCCTGGATCTGTCCGGTCAGATCGAACCCACACTCGGCGATCGCAAGCAGACGGTCGATGCAGCGTTCGGCGGCAATGAAGCCGCGTTCGTGGCAGTGAATCCGCAGGATCTGCTCCGGGAGAAGAAGTTCCCCGACAGCGCCGGGGTGTTCGTGGTCGGCAAACAGGACAACGACTACCGCCCAGGTCTTCAAACGCTCTACGAAGCCGCAAAGGCCGCAGGGATGGACGTCCAGTACGCCGAGGTCGACGGAGGGCACAGCTTCCAGGTGTGGTCGGCTGGATTGGCGAGTCAATTAGGTTGGCTGGGAACGCGACTCGGCCTGCCCGGATGAACGATCGTCCCGGAAGTTCCGAAGACCCGATGATCAGCGGGTGAATTCTTCCGGTCGCCCCGGCTTCGGAGCCCAATCCCTGCGGATCCGCCACACTCGCGAGCCGAAGGTCGAGTGCGCCGGTCCATTCTCGGGTCAATTGCGCATCGAGTGCGTCGACGCGCTCGAGTAGCGGAGGGTGCTGGTCCGGCGGGCAGGCTTCGAGCAAGGTCGCGAATACCGCGCGTAGACGGCGCTGGACCTGCGCGGAATTGGTACTGAAGTGCCGGATCTCGTCGGTGGCGACGGACACGTAATCGGTCCAGGTGCGTTGCTGCCCTCTGATCAGCGTGAGATCCGAGGTTGATGTGTCGAAGCGGACCCGCGGGGCGAGAAGTACCAGAAGATCTTCGATGTGGTCGAGAGCCTGCACGGCTCGGCCCGGGTCGTTGATGGCGGGTGACAGCGCCTTTAGCGCGATGTCCACGATCGACTGAAGCGCTGCACCGGGGCTGACGACCGGGCTGTGCGTGTCACCGAAGATCAAGCACGACATCAAGGTGTCCGGGCGTACCTTCAGCGAGGGTCCGCGTACCTCGAAGAGGGGCGCGTTCTGGGCGACGAACTCGCCGATGCTGGGGACGACTTCGACCGAGACGTCCCAGCGGCCGGCCAACCGTTGCAGTCGTGCGAGATCGATCGCCAGCAGAATCCGGCCGTCGGGTGAGAGGTGGCGCAGGCGAATCACCAGTGCGTCGGCGCTCTCGGAGTTCTCGGACTCGCGCGGTTGGGGTAGGGGGAGCGGCTGACTGGGTTTCGGTGCGCCAGAGGGCAGGTCCTCGTACAGCGGATAGGCACGAATCGTCGCGCTCCGGCCCTGGGCCGCTATCCAACGCAGCAACCGACTGGAATTGAGAATCGACCCGACCTTCGCCACCAACGCGATGAACAGGATCGCACTGGCCAATGCCAGAAGCAGTGCGATCGCCGTGGAGATGGTCGGTGAGGAATTCTCCGAATCGAGCGCCAGATCGAGCGCAATGATCAAGGAGAAGACGAACGTGGCCAGAAACATGCCGATCGACCACCGCATCACCCGCTGCTGCGCAAGCATCGGGACCACCCGCACCGAAATCTGCGATGCGCCGAACTGCATTGCGAGGGTGATGGCGGTGAACACCAGACCGGTGAGAGTGATCATCCCGCCGGCGATGACGCTGAGCAGCGTCGCGGTGGCCCCGGCGTCCACGCCCTCGGAAATGGTACCGACGTCGCCGTCGCTGACGAGATCTCCGTCGATCCCGACGAGGATGTTCGCGGTGACGACGGACAGCACGACGAGGATCACGGGGAGGCGCCAGACCGGGACTGTTCGTAATCGTCGGCGAGTTCGGCGCCAGCGAATTCTGTCCGAAAGCCGCCGTGATAGTCCGACTTTCGTCGTGGGGGTTGTGGTGTCGACGACGGGGAGCGGTGGTGGGGGCGGGGGAGTGGAACCGAAACTTCCCGACACCGTTTCCTGAACGTAGATCTTCGCGTGGATCATCGGCTCGCGATAACGCTGTTCACGGGCCACTGCCCGGCTCATCTTCGCCGGCTTGTCGCGGTAACGCGAGCGCGCCCACGGCGCACCCGGGCGACTCAACCGAATTGCTCCGATCAACAGAAGTGGGGTGAAGAACAGCCCGATCAAGCCGGTCCAGAGTTTGCCCTTCATCAACGTGATCACGGCTAGTCCGAGTTGGATCACGATCGCGACGACAACGCCGATCAACGTCGCCAGGCTCCGGTCCTGCTCGTACGGGTCGAACTCTCCCGCGAACCCGATCGGGTGGACCCCGAGAAGGAAAAGGAACGAGATCGCGATGGCAACGAACACCGCGTCGATGGACGAGCGACCTTCCTCGGCCCAGTAGACATCGCGCAGATGCAACACGAGCGCGTACTCGTCGAGGACCAACGCGCTGCCGATACCGAACACCGACGCGAGAACACAATTGGCGATCGGGGTGTGATAGTCGGCCAGAGCGATGAAGGCGAAGCCGGACACGAGCATCATCATCAAACCGAAAACCATGTGGTGGATGTGCATTCCACCGGGCGTGACATTGCCTGGCCACCACGAGACCTCGGCCCGGATCATCCGGACGCTGAAGCGGATGAACAGGAACGTCAGGACAAAGGCGAGTAGGAGGAAGAACAGCGGGAGCCTGCCGGTGTCGACGACCGTGTGCTCGAACCAGGACCGCACGGCGTCAACTCTTGCTGGTGGCGAGCTTGATCAGCTGAGGAGCCGTTGCGTCGGGCAGGTAGGCACGCGTCAGTGCGATTCCGATCCGAGGGAGGTCGGCCTCGTCGCGGAAACACAGGAAAACGGGTTCGTACCTCGGCTTGAACTTCTTCTTGAACGCGTGAAGAGACCGGAAGCCGTAGAGCGGTTCCATCGCGGCACCGAGCATGTCCAGTAGGCGGTCCATCGATGCGGCGTCGGCGCCGTCGTCGCTGCGGGCGAGCGGTGCTCCGGACAGTGAGACGAATTGGGCACCTTGTTCTTTGAACTCGAGGGCCGACGATGCGATGAGGAACTCGACCACCGGACGGAACCCGTCAGGACGTCGACGCATGACGTCGAGTGTCCAACCCTGAACCACGCCGCCTTCGCCGTACACCGGCAACCACGAGGTGACGCCGTGAATGCTTCCGGTCGGGTCGACGGCCAAGCCGACACGGACGTCGCGATCGAGCGCCTCCTCGACGCTTCCGAGGGTGAACCCCATCTCGGGTAGCCCCTTGTCGCCCACCCATTCCTCGGAGATGGCGCGCACCTGAGCCAATACGGAGAACGGCTCGTCGGCCAATGTTGTCATCCGGAAGGTGATGTCGTCCTTCTTGGCCTTGTTGAGCGCCGAGCGGATGTCCTGCCAGGATTTACCGGTGAACTGCAGTTCTGGTAGGTCGACGATCGTGTCTTCGGCGACCTGAACGGTGCGCCAGCCACGCCGGGTGGCGGCGTCGGCTGTCTCCTTCCCCACGGAGAACAAGCAGGGAGTGAGGCCGTTGGCTTCGGACATCGTCGTGAATTCGTCCACCGCTGCGGCAAGTCGGTCGGGGCTCGCTATCGGATCGGCCAGGACCACGACGACACCGACATGCCGTTGGAATGCAACGACGCTCTCACCCGACTCGCCGAAGTAGTAACTGTTGCCGTCCCACGTCGTCATCCACGACATGGTTCCGCCGCCGTGCCGTTTGAGCAGTTCCCGAGCGGCGGCGCGCGGATCGTTCCCGGACAACGGCCCGCCTCGAATCTTGCGCCGCATCGGTACGTGAAAAGCGTGGCGGCCCTTGATCAACAAGATGAGTTCGAGAAGCCAGAGCAGCGCGGTACCGACCGTGACGGCGCCGGCGCTCTCGTAGTCGAAGAAGATGACCGAAACGAGGACGAGGGCGGTGGCCAAGACCGTCAGTGAACCGAACACCACGGCAACCCACCAGGCCCAGCGGCGACCTCGTCGCAACTGGTCCGCGATCAGGGCAACGATGACCACGTCGATCAATGCCGTCCAGCCCGAACCGGTTTCGGCTTCCGTCGGCCCGAACGGTCCGCTTCCGGGGAACAGCCAGACGGCGATCTCGACCACGCCGATCAGGAGCAGGCCGATGAATCCGAGCAGGCGGATCTCGCGTCGCGTTCGGGGGATGAACCCGCGCTCTCCGTCGCCGAAGAACTTCTCGCCCACCGGCAGGAATATCGCGACCGCGATGAGGTGCTGCACGTCGGCGAGGCGGCCTTCGAAGAGGAACGCGATCGCAATGTACGCACACAGAATGGCGCGCACTCGCATTCGCCAGGGCGAGCGGAGTGTTGCTGTGGTCGCGGCGAGTGCGGCGATGATTGCGGTAGTCACGCCGACGTCGCGGTGGGTGGCGAGGTTGCGAGCCCAATCCCAGTCGGTGTGGCTGCCCGCCCAGAGGAGGAGCGATGCACCGAGTTCGCCCGCCAACTGACCGCTGATCGTGACGATGGCCGCGTTCTTGGTTCCCAGGCGCCATTCGCACCAGCCGACCGCGAAGGCAAAAACGACGATGATCGAAACATACTGACCCGGCGTCAATCCGAAGAACCACCCCGTGACGAGAGTCCACCACTTGCCTTCCTGCAAGGCAGGAACTCCGTAGGCGATGTCGTCGAACCACGAGTAGGTACGGACGTGATTCCACAGGGCGCCCGTCGCGATCCCGACGACGGTGATGGTGAGCACTACGCTCGCGGTGAACGGCACACGCCGCAGGACGCTCAGCGTGTCGGAGGCGAAGCGGGAGGCCCGATTCGACGCGCCCGGCGCGCTCTGGTCGGTCTGCGGGGTGGGGGTCTGGGACTGCTCAGCCATCGAGGTTCTCTTCTCGCCATGCCGCACGGTGGATTCTGCCTGTTCAGCATGACAGGAATACAGACCGATAATCAGGCGAAGCGGCCAAAATGGATCAGACTGGCTGAGGGTCTCAGTCTCGTGGCGCTACTGTCGAGCCATGGTGAACGGAGATTTACTGAATCGGGACCACGTGGTCGCCTCACTTGCCGCTTTCGAACCTCGGTCGGTCGAATTGGACGGAAGGCGCTCGGCGTCGGTGGTCATCGTCGTCATGCGGACAGCGGACGGAACACCAGTGTTCCCGGTGACGAAGCGGCCGAGCAAGATGCGCGCCCACCCCGGTCAATTCGCGTTGCCGGGCGGAAGCGTCGACCCGGGCGAGTCGTCCGAACAGGCAGCGGTTCGAGAACTTTCCGAGGAGCTGGGTGTCGACGTTCCCGAGTCGAAGATCATCGGCCGGCTCGACGACTACGTCACTCGTTCGGGATTCGTGATCCGGCCGTTCGTCATGTGGTCGGGCGAGGACATCGGGGGACTGGTACCCAATCCCGACGAGGTGGCCCAGGTGTATGCCGTCACGTCGGAGGAGCTCGACGTGGACTCGCGCTTCGTCACCATCGAGGAGTCACCGAACCCGGTGATCCAATGGCCGTTCCGAACGAGCCTGATCCATGCGCCGACCGGAGCCGTCATCTATCAGTTCCGCGAAGTGCTGAACGGACGGCACACGCGCATCGACAAGCTCGAGCAGCCGGTGTTCGCCTGGAGATAAGGGCAGCTCGACACGCTCGGGACAGTTCAGGCTACGGCGCCTCGGCGAATAGTCCGTCGTGCTGTGGAAAGCTGGCCGCACGGCAATCGAACGACGCGAGGTGTGTGCAGTGAACTCTGGCGAACAAGAACCGATCCCCACGGATCGGATTCTCACTGTTCCCAACGTGCTCAGTATCGTGCGTCTACTCGCTCTGCCGCTGTTCGCCTACCTGCTGCTCGTCACGCACTCGGACGGCTGGGCATTGGCGCTGCTGATGCTCAGCGGGTTCACCGACTGGCTCGACGGCAAGCTGGCCAGAGTGCTCGGACAGACCTCGCGTCTGGGAGCGCTTCTCGACCCGCTGGTCGATCGTCTGTACGTCGTGACGACACTGGTCACCTTCGTCGCCCGCGATTTCATTCCCTGGTGGGTCGCAGCGATACTCATCGGCCGTGATCTTCTGCTTGCGTTGACGCTGCCGATCTACCGCAGGCGTGGCCTGCCACCGCCCGAGGTGGTTTATCTCGGCAAGGCTGCGACCTTCCTACTGATGTTCGCTCTGCCGTTGATTCTTGCCGGGCACGGAGACTGGGCCATCGGACCGTTCACCCATGCCTTCGGTTTCGCTTTCCTGATCTGGGGAACCGTCCTGTACGTGTGGACTGCCGCGATCTACGTGCTCAAGGCCGTTGACGTTGCGCGAACCCACGAGGTCGTGCCCC
Organism: Rhodococcus sp. OAS809; assembly: GCF_040546695.1. Taxonomy (NCBI): domain Bacteria; kingdom Bacillati; phylum Actinomycetota; class Actinomycetes; order Mycobacteriales; family Nocardiaceae; genus Rhodococcus; species Rhodococcus sp. OAS809. The sequence continues at coordinate 739,306 of NZ_JBEPOI010000002.1, forward strand.
GATGAAGTCGACCGGGGAGGACGTCCGTCGTAACCCGGTACCGTCGCTGCTTCGGTCACTCATGACCGAACATCTCGACCCGGGCTACGAGGCAACTTCATTCGAACGCCAGCACGAGCACACCAAGAACAGATCCTCGAAGACGGGGCCGTGGCTGGCCCTCGGCGCACTGTTGATCGGGTTCATCGTCACGGTCTCGGCTGTTCAAGCGACGAAGCAGGTGACCGGCACCGAAGAGGTTCGAAGCGAGTTGGTGGCGAAGGTCCGTGATGCGGAGGATCGAATCGATTCACTGGCCGCGTCCCGCGATTCACTCGGCGGCGCCGTCGACGCCGCGCGCGGCGTGGCGCTCGAAGGCGATGCACGCGGCAGCGCCGTCCTCGACCAACTGCGAGCGGTCGAATCCGGCGCAGGAGCCGAAACTGTTCACGGGGAAGGACTGGTGGTGACGTTGACGGACCCGGCCGGACGCCCGAACCTCTCGGATGCGTCGCAACGGAGTGTCGGCGGCAAGACAGTTGTCCTCGATCGCGATCTGCAGACCGTCGTCAACGCATTATGGGCGGGCGGCGCCGAGGCGATCGCAGTCGGCGGCGTGCGAATCGGGCCGACGGTGACCATCCGTCAGGCGGGCGGCGCGATGCTCGTCGACAACCAACCTGTTTTCTCCCCGTACCTCGTCGAGGCGATCGGAGACACGCGAGCACTGCAGCGGAAATTCGTCGTCAGCGACGCCTACGTGAGAATGTCTAGCGTCTCGCAACTGTACGGAGTCGGTTTCGCGGTGGCCGAAGACGATTCGTTGACTCTGCCGCCTGCGGCGCCTCGCGCCGTCCGAGTGGCAACAGAACCCACAGAACCCAAGTGACAGAAGGAGTTCGATGAAGGCCGGTTCCGCCCTGTACGGACTCGCAGCACTGGTCGTCGGCATCGTGCTGGGCGTAGTTTTCAGCCCGCAGGTGCCCGACGTGATCCAGCCCTATCTTCCGATCGCTGTGGTTGCGGCGCTCGACGCCGTCTTCGGTGGACTACGCGCGTATCTGGACGAAATCTTCGACGCGAAGGTGTTCGTGGTTTCCTTCGTCTTCAACGTGCTTGTCGCGTCGTTGATCGTCTGGCTCGGTGATCAGTTGGGTGTGGGTACTCAACTCTCGACGGCGATCGTCGTCGTGTTGGGTATCCGGATCTTCGGCAACGCAGCGGCATTGCGACGCCGACTGTTCGGAGCGTGAGTCATGGCGGAACATTCCACGACCGAACCGGAAGAAGAACCTCCCGTCACCACTGCGGGTGAAGGTCGTCACGAGTTGCGTTCACCGTCCAAACACCGCACCAACGTCGTCTTCGCAATCCTCGCTGCTGTGCTGTTGAGCGTGCTCGGCGTTGCGATTGCCACACAGGTACGCAGCACAGTGGCCGGAGATTCACTCGACGCCGCGCGCCCTGCCGACCTCCTGGTGGTTCTCGACAATTTGAATCGGCGCGAAGCCGCGCTGAGGCAGGAAGTCGCGAATCTTCAGGAATCGCTTGCCACTTTGGAAGCCGGTGGCAACACGGGAGCAGCGCTGGACGAGGCGCGGGCGCGGCTGACCTCACTCTCCATTCAAGTGGGGACCGCTCCGGCCACTGGACCGGGTGTGACGATGACCCTGACAGATCCGGCGGGCGGGGTCGGATCGGAAGTGATTCTCGATCTCATCCAGGAACTGCGTGCTGCCGGTGCCGAAGCCATCTCGATCGCAGGTGCGAACGGCGAACCCATTCGTATCGGCGTGAACTCGTGGGTGAGTGGGCGCGGCGGCGAGATCGAATTGGACGGAACCCGGATCGAGCAGCCGTACACTGTGACCGCGATCGGAGATCCGCCGACATTGGCGGCAGCGTTGAACATTCCCGGAGGCGTCTTCGACAATGTCGCACGCAATGGCGGAACGTCGTCCGTCGAGCAATCGCAGCAGGTCACGATCTCCGTCTTGCGACAATTGAATCCGCGCCAATACGCTCAACCCGGAAATTGATCTTTTTGCGTCCGACTTTCGGACGGCCTGTGAAAGGAAGCCACTGTGAGTGAGCTCGATACACCTACCGATCTGCGCTACACCGCGGAGCACGAGTGGGTGAAGCGAACCGGCCCGACCTCAGTTCGAGTCGGTATCACCGACTTTGCTCAGTCGCAGCTCGGTGACGTCGTGTTCGTCCAGCTTCCCGCTGTCGACGAAGAAGTGACCGCCGGTGAATCGCTCGGTGAGGTCGAGTCGACCAAGAGCGTCTCCGACATCTTTGCTCCGTTCACTGCGAAAGTTCTTGCAGCGAACGGTGAATTGGACGGACAGCCCGACCTCGTCAACACCGACCCGTACGACACGGGTTGGTTGGTCGAACTCGAGGTTGCCGACGAGGCCACACTCGACGCCGCACTCGCGGCAACTCTGGACGCGGAGGCATACAAGGGACTCACGTCCGAGTAGAAAACCTGCGCGTGGACCGGCCAACTCGTGTTGTGTCGCGGCCTGTCTCGCTGCACACGGCGGTCTGCGCAGGGTACGGTCGTTAGGTACGCATGTGCCGAGTCGGGGCGCAGGGCCGTATCGAACGTGACTGTGAAAGATGCTCGTGAAGAAAGTGCACTGCGTAGTCCAGTGATTCATGATCTGGATGATTGACCCAGGAGGAGAAACAGTGAGCGAGAACGGTAACGACGCGGGCTATGGGGAGTCGCCGGCGGAGACCACTTCGGTTTTCCGCGCGGACTTCCTCAATGAGCTCGACAACACCTCCTCTGCAGCACCGGCCGCCGAGCAGCCGGTTTCGGGCGTGGAAGGCCTTCCCGCCGGAGCCGCACTTCTGGTGGTCAAGCGGGGACCGAATGCAGGATCCCGCTTCTTGCTCGATCAGCCGACGACGTCGGCAGGTCGGCACCCGGACAGCGACATCTTCCTGGACGACGTGACCGTCAGCCGTCGTCACGCCGAGTTCCGTCAGGAAGATGCAGATTTCCACGTCGTCGACGTCGGAAGCCTCAACGGCACCTACGTCAACCGTGAGCCTGTCGATTCGGCAGTTCTCGCGAATGGTGACGAGGTTCAGATCGGCAAGTTCCGTCTGGTGTTCCTCACCGGCCCTCGTGCCGGCGGTTCGCAGGTCGGCGAGTCGTCAGCAGGTGCGGGTAGCTAATGACGGCAGTGCGGCAGCAGAGCCAGCCCGGAATGTCGATTGGTTCCGTGCTGGATCGGTTGCGTCCAGATTTTCCCGACGTGACGATTTCGAAGATCCGTTTCCTCGAGTCCGAGGGCTTGATCAGCCCGCAACGGACACCGTCGGGATACCGCAGATTCTCTGTCGAGGACTGCGAGCGTCTTCGCTTCGTGCTGACCGCTCAACGCGATCAGTACCTGCCGCTCAAAGTGATCAAAGAACAACTCGAAGCGATCGACAGTGGCGCAGCGACGGTGAGTGCAGAAGTTCCTGCGCCTCGTCGTGCTCGCGTCCTGTCGATCGCTACGGGCGATGTCTCACCCGAGGCGTTCCGGGTCGATCGCGAAGTTCGAGTCGGTCGTCAGGATCTTCTCGCGCGCGCTGACATCGACGATCGGTTTCTGACCGATCTGATCCGCACCGGTTTGGTCGTTCCCGGCGCGGCGGGCTTCTTCGACGAGGATGCCGTGACGTTGGCGCGCACCGCTAAGGCGATGTCCGAGTACGGCTTGGAGGTTCGCCATCTGCGGGCGTTCAAGTTGGCTGCTGATCGCGAAGCGGGGCTGGTGACTCAGATCGCCGGACCGGTTGCCAAGGGTCGTGACGCCGGAGCACGTGATCGTGCCGAGGAAATGGTGCGGGAGCTGGCCGCTCTGTCACTGACTTTGCACACGTGTCTGGTCAAATCGGCAGTTCGGGGAAGTCTCGATCGCTGAGTTCCTCGATCAGCGGGGCACACTCGAATAGAATTTCAGTACGACCGCATCGGAGTCGGTCGGCTGGATCACGTCAGGTTGGAGGCAAGCTCGATGGGCGAAATGCGTGTGATCGGAGTTCGTGTCGAGCAGCCTCAGAATCAGCCGGTCCTGTTGCTGCGAGAGTCCGACGGCGATCGGTACCTGCCGATCTGGATCGGGCAAACCGAAGCTACCGCGATTGTTCTCGAACAACAGGGAGTCGAGCCGGCGCGGCCGCTGACTCACGACCTGATCAAGATCTTGATCGAATCTTTCGGTCGGAGCCTCAAGGAAGTTCGGATCGTGGACCTGCAAGAGGGCACTTTTTACGCGGATCTCGTCTTCGACGAGCAGACCACTGTCTCGGCACGTCCGTCGGACTCGATTGCATTGGCCCTGCGCATCGGCGTTCCGATCTTCGCGTCGGAGGCTGTTCTCGCCGAGGCCGGTCTGGTCATTCCCGACGAGCGCGAAGACGAGGTCGAGAAGTTCAAGGAATTCCTCGACACCATCTCGCCGGACGATTTCAAAGCCACTGATGGTTAGCCTGAATTGACTGGTTGCGGACTTTAGTCTTCAACTCTCAAGTAGAGGTTGAGTCTCGGTCGGCGTGTTGCGTTGACCATGCACCCTCCTGGACTTACCGTTGCGTGCGGTGGAGATCTTCTCGCCTTGTCGATCGAGGCGTACTCTGGGTAAGTCCACTCATGGAATTACCTGCCTTGGATTCACATCTGAAAGTTCGGTCGGCACGGGATTCTCGTGACTGCTGATAGCACAGGTTGGTTACATGATGGCGAAGCGAGAGGGAGACGGCAGTGGAAGAACAGTCGAATGAGCGCGGGACGGGCATAGCCGGTAGTGCCGCGACTGCAGAAATGTCTTCCGAAGAGCTGCAGCCGGGCTTGTTCCCGGACGATTCCATCCCCGACGACCTCGTCGGATATCGAGTACCCAGTGCGTGCCAGATCGCCGGGATCACGTACCGCCAACTCGACTACTGGGCACGGACGTCGTTGGTTGTTCCGTCGATCCGTGGCGCTGCCGGATCCGGAAGCCAACGTCTGTACTCCTTCAAGGACATTCTCGTTCTGAAGATCGTGAAGCGTCTGCTCGATACCGGCATCTCACTGCAGAACATCCGCGTTGCCGTCGATCACCTCCGTAAGCGTGGCGTCCGCGATCTTGCCAACATCACTCTGTTCTCCGACGGCACCACCGTGTACGAATGCACGTCCCCCGAAGAGGTCGTCGACCTCCTCCAGGGTGGGCAGGGCGTATTCGGCATCGCAGTCAGTGGCGCGATGCGTGAACTCACCGGAACGATCGCCGACTTCCCCGCCGAGCGGGCCGACGGCGGCGAAAGTGATCCCAACCCGGAAGACGAGTTGGCTTCGCGACGCAAGAATCGCGCCAGCCGCAAAACCGGATAACGTACGTCACATCTCTTTGGAGGATGCCACGGTGCAGGTAGGCGTTTCGGTCAACTAGACTGGGCCTGCGTCGCCGGCGTACGGGAGAGCCTCGGATACCGATTCACCGAACTTGTCTTTGTTTCAGTCTTTGTCTCAAAGGTCAGTCGTGAGCGGGATCAGGGCGCCGAAGGAGCAATACCTCCCCGTCAATCTCTCAGGCACCAAGGACCGTACGGGCTCCGACGCCTCTGGAAAGCGGTGGGACAACCCACCCGCCGACGGGGAAAGGCTGTGGCTTCCGCCTTCGGCGGATCACTACCGAATCTCTCAGGCGCTCGGGAATCGAGCATGCGACAGAGGGGGAGGAACACACCGCAGTTCGGTGTGTGTCCTGATCCTCCGATCTGTCTGGGAGTTGTCGTGATCGACGCTGCAAGCCGTATATTTGCCGACCGCCATGTCGGTCCGAACGCCGCGGAACTCGCGCGCATCCTCGAACTCGTCGGGGTCGATTCACTCGACGAACTGGCAACCAAGGCCGTTCCCTCCGTCATCCTCGACGCTGCCCCGAACGGCATCGCTGCCGGACTCGACGCTCTGCCGCTTCCGGTCGGAGAGCACGAGGCACTTGCCGAACTGACTGCACTCGCAGCCCAGAACACCGTCGCGACGTCGATGATCGGCCTCGGCTACTTCGACACGTTGACGCCGCCGGTGTTGTTGCGCAACATCATCGAGAACCCGGCCTGGTACACCGCGTACACCCCGTATCAGCCGGAGATCAGCCAGGGCCGTCTCGAAGCCCTCCTCAACTTCCAGACCATGGTCGCCGATCTCTCCGGCATGGAACTGGCAAACTCGTCGATGCTCGACGAGGCCACCGCCGCTGCCGAAGCCATGACGCTCCTGCGCCGCGCGAACCGCAGCAAGTCCCCACGATTTGTCGTCGACGCCGATCTCTACCCGCAGACCCTCGCCGTCATCGAGACTCGCGCCGAGCCGCTCGGCATCGAGATCGTCTCTGCGGACCTCACCGCTGGTCTTCCGGAAGGTGACTTCTTCGGCGTCATCGCCCAGATCCCGGGTGCCTCGGGACGAGTCGTCGATTACACCTCGATCATCGCGGAAGCTCACGAGCGCGGCGCACTGGTTGCCGTCGGCGCAGACCTCCTCGCGATGACGCTCATCACCTCACCCGGTGAGCTCGGCGCGGATGCGTGCTTCGGAACCACCCAGCGTTTCGGTGTCCCCATGGGATACGGCGGACCGCACGCCGGTTACCTGGCCGTGCACTCCAAGCATGCGCGTCAGCTGCCCGGCCGCTTGGTCGGCGTCTCCATCGACGCCGACGGAGACAAGGCATACCGCCTGGCGCTGCAGACACGTGAGCAGCACATTCGCCGCGAGAAGGCGACGTCCAACATCTGTACCGCTCAGGTGCTCCTCGCCATCCTCGCTGCGATGTACGCGAGCTACCACGGCGCCGAGGGACTCAAGACGATTGCGTTGCGCGTCGCTGCCCGCGCACACGCGTTGGCAAACGGCCTGCGCGAAGGCGGCGTGACCGTTGTCCACGATTCGTTCTTCGACACCGTGCTCGCTCAGGTTCCGGGCAAGGCGGCCGACGTCGTCGCTGCGGCCAAGGAATCCGGGATCAACCTGCGTCTGGTCGACGCCGATCATGTCGGTATCTCCTGCGACGAGGCCACGACCGCCGACCACGTCCTTGCCGTGCTCGACGCGTTCGGGATCGAGGATGCTGTTGTCGCCATCGAAGCCGAGGGCAATTCGGTTCCGGTTGCTCAGGAGCGCACCTCCGACTACCTGCAGCACGAAGCCTTCACCCGTTACCGTACGGAAACGGCAATGCTTCGCTACCTGCGCGCGCTGTCCGACAAGGACATCGCCCTCGATCGCAGCATGATCCCGCTGGGTTCGTGCACCATGAAGCTCAATGCGACCGCCGAGATGGAATCCATCACCTGGCCCGCGTTCAACGCGATCCATCCGTTCGCGCCGACATCGGATGCGCCCGGTCTGCTGAAGATCATCAAGGATCTCGAAGACTGGCTGGTCGCGGTCACCGGCTACGACAACGTCAGCCTGCAACCCAACGCCGGCAGCCAGGGGGAATACGCGGGCCTGCTCGCGATCCGCAACTACCACCTCAGCCGGGGCGACGACCACCGCGACACCTGCCTCATTCCGTCGAGTGCTCACGGCACCAATGCGGCTTCTGCCGTCATGGCCGGGATGCGCGTCGAGGTTGTCGCCTGCCGTCCCAACGGTGACGTCGACGTCGACGATCTGCGCGCGAAGATCGCCGATCACGCCGAGCGTCTCGCCGCGATCATGATCACCTACCCTTCAACACACGGTGTCTACGAGCACGAGATCTCCGACATCTGTGCAGCGGTACACGACGCCGGTGGCCAGGTGTACGTCGACGGCGCCAACCTCAATGCGCTTGTCGGCCTTGCCCGTCCGGGCCGATTCGGCGGCGACGTCAGCCACCTGAATCTGCACAAGACCTTCTGCATCCCGCACGGCGGCGGCGGACCCGGCGTCGGCCCGATCGGTGTGCGCTCACACTTGACGCCGTTTTTACCCGGACACCCGATGGCCCCCGAACTCGGTGGTGGAGGAACGATCTCGGCAGCGCCGTACGGCAGTGCGTCCATTCTGCCCATCACCTGGACCTACATCCGGATGATGGGTGCTGCGGGCCTGCGCCGCGCCAGCCTGACCGCCATCGCGTCGGCCAACTACATCGCGCGTCGACTCGACGAGTACTTCCCGGTTCTCTACACCGGCGAGAACGGCATGGTCGCGCACGAGTGCATCCTCGACCTCCGGGGGTTGACCAAGGACACCGGCGTCACCGTCGACGACGTCGCAAAGCGTCTGGCCGACTACGGTTTCCATGCTCCGACCATGAGCTTCCCCGTGGTCGGCACGCTGATGGTCGAGCCCACCGAGAGCGAGAACCTCGAAGAGATCGACGAGTTCTGCGAGGCGATGATCGCCATTCGCGGCGAAATCGATCGCGTCGGAGCGGGCGAGTGGACGGTGGAGGACAACCCGCTACGCGGTGCTCCCCACACTGCGGGAAGCATTGCAGCGCAGTGGGATCACCCGTACTCGCGTGAGATCGCCGTCTTCCCGCGTGGCAAGGCTCGCCCGAAGGTGTGGCCGTCCGTGCGTCGTATCGACGGTGCACATGGCGACCGCAACCTGGTCTGCTCCTGCCCGCCGATCGAAGCGTTCGCAGGCAACTAAGGCGTGTGCCCGCCGGAGATCATCACCTCTCGTGTACGAGTTCGAGAACAGTGATCTCCGGCGGGGCGCCGACGCGTACCGGCGGACCCCAAGCCCCGGCGCCACGCGTCGTGTACAGCACTGTGTTTCCGACCCTGTCCAAGCCTTGCACCGAAGGCTGCTGCAGCGGAACGAGATACCGCAGCGGCCACATCTGACCGCCGTGAGTGTGCCCGGACAGTTGCAGATCGATACCCATCTCGGATGCCTCGATCGCTTGACGCGGTTCGTGCGCGAGAAGCAAGGCGAAAGTATTCGGATCGCGACCTGCGAGCGCGGCAGTCAGGTTCGGCTCGTACGGGGCCGGCGACGTGTAGTCGTGGATGCCCACGATGTCGATGGTATCGCCGCCATGCTGGATCGAGGTGCGGCTGTTGCGAAGTGTGGTGATCCCCAATGTCTCCCACACGTCGAGCCATTTGCCGCCGTCGTCGGCGTAGAACTCGTGGTTTCCGCTGACTCCGAAGATTCCGTCGGGCGCCCGAAGATCGGCGAGCGGAGCAAGATCGGGAGCAACTTTCGCGACGGTTCCGTCCACGAGGTCGCCGCCGATCGCGATCAGATCGACATTCTGCGAGTTCACGATATCGACCACCTTGCGGGTGAAGTCGACCCCGCGGGCCGGTCCCACGTGCAGGTCGGTGATCAAGGCGATCCGGTATCCGTTGAAGCCCTCAGGTAGGCGAGCGAGCGGCACGCGGACGCGGGAAATCTTGGGGCCCGACGCCTCGTAGACGCCGTAGCCGGCGGTGCCGATCGCCGCGAGAGTGACTGCTGCCGTAGCCAACTGCAACGTACGACGCTTGGCTGGGTCGACTTCGGTCGTGGTATCCGTGTGGCGTGCACGTAGTCGACCGATCCCGGCGAACAGGCCGATCACGAGCAGTCCGGGAATCAGATACAGCCACGAAGCCAGCCAGACCCATCCGACAAATCCGATCGGTCGCGCCCACGATGTCGGAAAGACTTCGCCGCTGCCGACCCCGATGAGCGTCGAGACCGCCAAGACGACAAGCGCAGTGTCGGCGAGACGAGCCCATCGCCTCGGGATGCCGGTGGCGCGAACGAGTCGGCGATGCAGGAACCAGGTCAGAAGGGCGAGAAGGACTGCAAAAACCGCGACGCGCCCCATCAGGACAGCATCTTGGTCACTGCGGCCGCGAGAGCGGGGTCGGACGTCGAATCGACCCGAACCAATGTTCCGCCCGTCCGATCCGAGACGTCTTGGAGTGTGGAGACGTCGTCGCCCGCACCGACGACGATCACGTCGACCTGTACCGGACGCGACGGATTGCCCGTAGCGGCGATCGCGCTGAGCAGTTCGGCTCGCGTCGTGGCGGATTCGTCAGGCGTACTCGAGGTGATCAGCAGCACCGAGTTGACTCGCCCCGCGTCGAAACCGTCCACGGCGGCTTTGTAGGAGCTGGCAAGCGCCGGGTACTTGGAGGTCTTTCCGCCGGCCCGAAGCCCGTTGAGGAAATCGGTGATCGTGGCACGCCGATTCGGCTCGGACAGTGAACCGCCCGGAACCAGGATGCGCTCGGACGGTTTTCCGTCGGTGCCCGTGCTGAACTCGCGAAGGCCGATGTCCGAAGCGTCAGGGCTGCGACCCAATTGGGTATTCACCGCCGAGGCAACGTTCGCCAAGCGGGTAGTGCCACCGTCGTCGGTACCCATCGACGCCGACGTGTCCATCAGGATGGTGGCACTACGCGGCGAGACCGGGTTGGCGACTATGTCACCGAGCGCCGCTGCGGTCTCCGCCGAAGCCGGTTTCAACGTGGACGAGATCTTGGCCGGGGACACCGCCCCGAGATCGGGAAGGTCTTGGCCCTCGACCCGGAAACCGGCGCCGACGAACAACTGTGACTGATTCGGCTCACGCATGAAATCGGCAAACTGTGCCGCTGCGCGCGACGCGGTTTCGTCGATCCCGCTGCCCGAGACGATGACCGCCGGATAGTCCGCGACTGGCGTTGCGCCGGCGGGGGAGTACGTCGTCATCGCCGCGTTCGCGCTCTGCGCTATCGACTGTTCCGTGGCCGGAACGGCTTTCACCGAATCCGGTGTTCCGGCGCTCAGTGCTCCGAGGGCTTCGGCAGTGGACGAGGGGGGAGTCGGCAAGGATTGGAACTGCAACGCCCGTGCACTGAGCGCAGCGTTGACCTGAGCGGACTTCGCCTGATCCGTCGTGACCGGACCGGCACCCGCATCGGCGACGTCGGCAGCGATCGCCTGTGCAGCCATCGAGGTTTCGGTACTTCCGACCGGCAGGGCGACCGTCAGATCGGAAGGCAAAGACTTCCAACTCGATGCTGCGCCGGCCAATGCTGCCGCGGTCTCGGGACCGGCTGCCAGAACGATCGGGGAACTCGCGAGCGAGCGAGGATCACCGTTGATCACGGCCTTGCCCGACAGTGGCGCGAGTTCGAACGAACTCGTCGGGATCCACAGGGAGGGACGCGGTCCCAATGCTGCGTCGTCCCAGGGGGCCGCCGGACCGGCTTCGAGTGCCGTCGAGACCGACGCGGACGGCGCACCGTGCACCACGACGGCGATGCAGTGATCACGCACCACCGGCGAGGTCTGGGTGTACCGCTTCGCCAGTTCCTCGACCTGTGGGGCTATGGACGGATCCGCGGTGACGTCGAGTGTCTTGTTGCCCTCGACGCACGTACCGGCTGCCTGCTGTCCCTGATCGTCGATCCGGTTGCTGAGGGCCTCCCATCCGAAGAAGCCTGCCACGATCAAGACGATCAGCACGACGACGAGAATCGGCCCCTTACTGATACCTCTGGCGCCTGACCCGCCGCGATGTTCGCCCACGTACCTTGCCCTACCTTGGTCACTCGAAAAATGTCTGTTGAACGGACTGTGTCCTCGGCCAGTCTAGTGACGAAACTTCGGGGCCTACGCGAACAGCCTCGACACCGGGAGCGGTGCCGAGGCTGTTCGGGTTCAGCTTCGAGTTCGAAGAAGGTGAAATCAGGCGTTGGCAGCCTTGTACTCGCGGCGGCGGCGATGCAGGATCGGCTCCGTGTATCCGCTGGGCTGCTTCGCGCCTTCGAGGATGAGTTCCTTGGCAGCCTGGAACGCGATGTTGGAATCGAAATCAGGTGCCATGTTGCGGTACTCGGCGTCGCCCTCGTTCTGACGGTCGACAACCGGGGCCATGCGCTCGAGTGCACTGACAACGTCGCTCTCGCTGACGATGCCGTGACGCAGCCAGTTGGCGAGCAGCTGGCTCGAGATGCGCAGCGTGGCGCGATCCTCCATGAGCGCGACATCGTGGATGTCGGGAACCTTGGAGCAGCCGACGCCCGCGTCGATCCAACGGACCACGTAGCCGAGGATGGACTGGCAGTTGTTGTCGAGCTCTTCCTTCTTCTCCGCGTCCGTCCAGTCGGTGCTGGGAGCGAGCGGGATGGTCAGGATGTCGTCGACGCTCGCACGCGGCTTTCCCTTCAGGCTGTCCTGAACAGCGAACACGTCGACGCGGTGGTAGTGCGTCGCGTGCAGCGTTGCGCCGGTCGGCGAAGGTACCCACGCGGTGTTGGCGCCGGCCTTGGGGTGACCGATCTTCTGCTCGAGCATGTCCGCCATCAACTCGGTCATGGCCCACATGCCCTTGCCGATCTGAGCCTTGCCCTGCAGACCGCAGGCCAGACCGGTGTCGACGTTCCAGTCCTCGTAGGCGCCGATCCACTTCTGCTTCTTCATCTCGGCCTTGCGCACCATCGCGCCGGCTTCCATGGAGGTGTGGATCTCGTCGCCGGTGCGGTCGAGGAAGCCGGTGTTGATGAACACCACGCGGTCGACGGCTTCCTTGATGCAGGCGGCGAGGTTGACCGTCGTACGACGCTCCTCGTCCATGATGCCGACCTTGAGCGTGTTCACCGGAAGCCCGAGGACCTGCTCGACACGGCCGAACAGTTCGGTGGTGAAGGCAACTTCCTCGGGACCGTGCTGCTTGGGCTTGACGATGTAGATCGAGCCGGTGCGGCTGTTGTCGAGCGGTCCGTTGGCGTCACTGATCGAGAGGCCGTGCACTGCACAGGCACTGGTGATCAAGGCGTCGAGGATGCCCTCGGGGACCTCGTTGCCGTCGGCGTCGAGGATCGCGGGGTTGGTCATGAGGTGACCGACGTTGCGGACGAACAGGAGCGAACGACCGTGCAGGCTGAGTTCGCTGCCGTCCACTGCGGTGTACTTACGGTCGCCGTTGAGCGTGCGGGTGAAGGACTTGGCGCCCTTCTTGATCTCCTCGGACAAGTCACCACGGTTGAGACCCAACCAGTTTCGGTAGCCGACAACCTTGTCGTCGGCGTCGACAGCGGCGACCGAGTCCTCGAAGTCCATGATCGTGGTGACGGCGGATTCGAGAACGACGTCCTTGACGCCGGCGGCGTCGGTGCTGCCGATCGGGGACGAGGCGTCGATCTGGATCTCGGCGTGCAATCCGTTGTTGAGCAGCAGGATGCTCGTCGGTGCGTCCTTCTCGCCGAGGTAGCCGACGAACTTCTCCGGCTGGGCGATCGTGGTGACCGTACCGTCTGCCAACGTGATCTTCAGTTCACTGCCGTCGACAACGTACTTGGTTGAATCTGCATGCGATCCCGACACGAGAGGTGCTGCCGCATCGAGGAATTCACGCGCCCAGGCGATGACCTTGTCGCCGCGGACCTTGTTGTAGCCGGAACCCTTCTCGGCGCCGTTCTCCTCGGAGATGGCGTTGGTGCCGTACAGCGCGTCGTACAACGAACCCCAGCGGGCGTTGGACGCGTTGAGTGCGAAGCGCGCGTTGAGGATCGGCACGACCAACTGCGGGCCGGCCGTCGAGGTGATCTCGGTGTCGACGTTCGCGGTGGTGACCGAGAATTCGGCAGGCGTCGGCAGGAGGTAGCCGATTTCCTGCAGGAACGCCTTGTATGCAGCGGCGTCGATGGGAGCGCCGGCGTGATCGCGATGCCACTGATCGATCTGAGCCTGCAGATCGTCACGCTTGGCAAGCAAGTCGCGGTTCTTCGGTGCGAGCTCGGTGATGACCTTGTCGGCGCCGGCCCAGAACGTTTCGGCGTCTACACCGGTGCCGGGAAGAGCCTCCTCGACCACGAAGTCGTAGAGAACCTTGGCAACCTGAAGACTGCCGACCTGAACGCGCTCAGTCATGAATAGCCTCACTTTTCCGAAAGCGGAGCATCACATATGGATGCCATGAACCAACATCAATGTTACCTGGGAGTATTCCCACCGCTGTCCGCGCCCTGAGCTGCGATAATCGGGCGCGAAGAGCTGAAACGATCAAGTGAAATTCGTTCTGTCTAGAGTTTGCGCGCGGAAATCTCGAAACCAGCCGCGCGTAGACGCTCGACCAGGACGTCGCCGAGCGCTGTCGCTGGAGTCAAAACGCCGGTGGCCGGGGGAAGAGCCTTTTGGTCCTTCGCCAACGACAACGCAGATTCGCCGAGCATTACCGCCGTCGCGCTGTATCCCGGGTCGCCCTTCGCCTTCACTCGTGATGTGTATCGGGCGCCGGTCGTGGTCGTGGTGAACACGTCGAGCGTGAAGTGGCCCTTCTTCTGGGTGCTCTCGCTCGGACCTTCACCGGGAGCCGGCAATACCTTGTCGAGAAGGAAACGTGTCGGAGGTAGAGCGAGTCCGGCGACCAGCGCGCCGAGGCCGACCGCCACGCCGCCCGCAATCACCGGTGACACCACCGATGAGCCGACGCTCATCACCTCGCTGTACTTGAACTTCTTGCCGTACGCCCACTCTCGGAGCGCATTGCTGCGACGGACGACTCGTGTGTTGTACGACGCCATCACGAACGGCGCTTTCCACCCCTTCAACGACGGATCGATCTTCTTGCCGTCGACCACGCTCACGTCGCTCTGGCGTCCGAGTTCGGGCTCCCGATCACGATCGGGGCTCAGCGAGTACGGCGAGGCAGCAAGTTTCCGCAGGCGCGCATCGTCTTTCGACACGTCGATCTGGTTGCGAAGCGAATCGATGGTGCCACCGCTCACGCCGCCGCGCAGGGCCGTGACCACCAGGGTGGTGTCGGTGAGCTCGCCGGCGCCGTCGGCGGCGACCTTCTCGTGCAGGACGTGAACTCCGAGATCGGAAGGGATGGAATCGAATCCGCAGGAATGGACGATCTTGGCACCGGTCGACACGGCCAGGGCGTGGTTAGCGTCGATGCTCTCGCGGTGGAACAGCACCTCGCCGGTGAGGTCGACGTAATGAGTTCCGGCGGAGGCGCATTCGTGAACAAGGGCGTGGCCGTACTTGGCATACGGGCCGACCGTGGTGGCGACGACCCGGGTTCGCTGGGCGAGTGCCTTCAGTGCGGTGGCGTCGTCGGCGTCGGCGATGATCAGGGGGAGATCGGCAGCGGCGGTACCCAGATCGGCGCGAGTGGCTGCCAACTTCTCGAGGGAACGGCCACCGAGGCCGATCTTCGTGCCTTCGGGAGCATGTTTGACGAGGTAGTCGGCGAGTAGCTTACCGACGAAGCCGCTCGCTCCGTAGACGATGATGTCGAGTTCTCGGGCGGGCGAGGTTCCAGTCATGGAGCCAGCCTACAAACGAGCACCCGAAAGTGATGTGACCGAGGTCACTCGGCGGGGAGGGGTTCCTTGACGACGAGGATCGGAGCCTCCACTTCGAGTAGGAGACGCTGCAGCGGGCGTTCGAGGAGGAACTTGCCGATGGGGGACATCCGGCGTGTTCCAACGATCAGGAGATCGACACCCGCGTCGTGGACCAGGTCGACGAGCGCGGTAACCGGATCGCCGTCGTGCTCGGTGGTGCGCAGATCCCACTTCGTCTCCGAGAATCCACCGGCGTCGAGCGCTGACTGGATCTCGCCGCGAAGAGCGGCCCGATCGTCCTCGGTGTCTCCGAGGTTGACCGTGCCTCCGATGTTGACGTCGTCCAGGACGTGCAGAACCAGCAGTTCCTCGCTTCGACCCACGGATTCCCGTGCGGCGGCCACGATTGCGGCGCGGCCTTCCGGGCTGTCCTTGTGTACGACGGCGATCGTCATGGTTCCTCCGAGTCGGTGAGCAGGTACGCACTCCATTATCGCCTGCAATGCTGTGCTCTACCTGAAATGAGCTACTCGACACGGGGGTTTGGGGGTGACGAGATCGCCACATCGGGGCGCCTAGGTGCCGCCCATCACGAATGCGGCGTGCTGCCGATCACCACGGCGAAGGTTTGTAATCCTTGAGGAAGCAGCCGTGCAGGTCGACGCCCAGCTCGCCCTGAACGATGGGGTCGTAGACGCGGGCGGCACCGTCGACGAGGTCGAGTGGCGCGTGGAAACCTTCGTCGGCCAGACGCATCTTGGTGAAGTGTGGGCGTTCGTCGGTGATCCAACCGGTGTCGACGGCGGTCATGAGGATGCCGTCGTCGAGCATTTCCTTGGAGCTGGTGCGGGTCAGCATGTTCAGTGCTGCCTTGGCCATGTTGGTGTGCGGGTGGCCAGGGCCCTTGTACGCGCGGCTGAACTGGCCTTCCATGGCGGAAACGTTCACGACGTACTTGCGTCGTGCAGCGGCCGCGGCCATCGACGGGCGCAAGCGCGAAACGAGGATGAAGGGCGCGACCGAGTTGCAGAGCTGGACTTCGAGAAGCTCGATCGGATCGACCTCTTCGACGGTCTGAACCCAGCTGTTGGTGTGCGCGAGGTCGGGCAGCAGCCCGCCCGCGTCGATGGCGATGCCCTGCTCGATGCGATCGGGTGAAGCCGATTTGGCGACGAGGGCGAGTGAACTGACCGCGTCGGCGGAGAGATTTCCGGAGGTGATGCTTGCGACGTCCGACAGCGATCCGGCCAGAGCCGCGGGGTGAGCGTCGCTCGTCTTGCCGAAGGTCAGGACATCAGGCAGTTCACCGGCGGGAAGCGCACCGGACTCGGCGTCGACCAAGGCGCCGTAAGCACCGGGGGACCGTCGAACAGTTTGTGCGGCGTTGTTGATCAGGATGTCGAGCGGACCCTGTGCGGCAACGGAATCCGCGAGTGCAACAACCTGGGCGGGGTCGCGGAGGTCGATGCCGACGATGCGCAGACGGTGAATCCAGTCTTTGCTGTCTTCCATCGCTTTGAATCGGCGGATCGCGTCGTTGGGGAATCGTGTCGTGATGGTCAGATGTGCGCCGTCACGCAGCAGGCGCAACGCGATGTACATGCCGATCTTCGCGCGGCCGCCGGTCAGAAGTGCGCGTCGGCCGGTGAGATCAGTGCTGGCATCACGTTTGCTGCGGCTGGTGGCAGCGCAATCGGGGCACAGTTGGTGGTAGAAGGCGTCGACTGCGGTGTAGCGCTGCTTGCAGATGTAGCACGGCCGCGCCTTGATGAGCGTGCCGGCGGAGGCGCCGGCGGTGTTCGACTTGATCGGAATGCCTGCGGTCTCGTCGTCGATGCGATCGGGTGAACCGGTGGCAGTCGCAGCGACCACTCGGCGGTCGGCTTCGTTGACGGCTGCGCGCGAGGCGAGGCGACGCTTCTTCTTGAGTCGCTTGAACAGATGGCCGACAGCGCGCTGCATGGTGATCGAATCGGGATGCTCGTCGTCGAGTTCGGCGGCTTCGGAAAGGACCTTCAGGCAGATTTCGAGTTCCGCGGGGTCGAGTCCGGTGAGTTCGGCTCGAGCAGATTCTGAATCGGCTGTTTCCAGCGCATCTGCCTGCAGTGCATCCGACTTCTTGGTGTCTGTATCCACTTCGAACTTCTGTTCCATCTCGATCGCCGCTCGCGCGGACTGTTCCCTGGTGCGGGAACTTCGCCAATTACGAGAAAAGCTCCGGTTCGATGAACCGGAGCTTTTCCTGTCTGTCTCAACACAGAGTGTCCGAGGGGGGACTTGAACCCCCACGTCCGTTAATAGGACACTAGCACCTCAAGCTAGCGCGTCTGCCATTCCGCCACTCGGACTCGGCCCCGATTTCTCGGTGCTGGGAAAGAGTATCCGATGCCATCCCCAGGTCCCAAATCGCCCCACTGCTGTGCGCCTTTATTAACCGCCGGGGGTTAATAAAGGCGCACAGCAAAAAGACCCCAACCTGATCAGGCTGGGGTCTTTTTGCTGTATTCGAGTGTCCGAGGGGGGACTTGAACCCCCACGTCCGTTAATAGGACACTAGCACCTCAAGCTAGCGCGTCTGCCATTCCGCCACTCGGACTCGGCCCCGATTTCTCGGTGCTGGGAAAGAGTATCCGATTAGGTGAGCTGCCCCAAATCGCCAGGTTGCGGGGCATTCCGGTCGCCCGCGTCGTTTGATTCGATGGTAGGAAAGTGGAATGACCACAACCCCGAATAATCCGAATCCGAGCAGAGCCGAAGCAGAAGTAGTCGAACTGGTCAGTTCCCTCATCCGCTTCGACACCTCGAACACGGGAGAACTCGAAACCACCAAAGGCGAGCGTGCGTGCGCGGAGTGGGTTGCCGCGCAGCTTCAAGAAGTCGGTTACGAGACGGAATACGTCGAGTCCGGAGCACCCGGCCGAGGAAATGTCTTTGCTCGCTTGAAGGGAGCCGAGTCGGGTCGTGGTGCGTTGATGCTTCACGGTCACCTCGACGTAGTTCCGGCCGAGCCCGCCGACTGGAGCGTCCATCCCTTTGCCGGCACCGTCCAGGACGGTTACGTCTGGGGGCGCGGCGCCGTGGACATGAAGGACATGGTCGGGATGATCCTGGCCCTCGCCAGACAGTTCAAGGCGGAAGGCGTCGTACCGCCGCGTGATCTGGTGTTCGCTTTCGTGGCGGACGAGGAAGCGGGCGGAAAGTACGGATGCCAGTGGCTGGTCGAGCACCGCCCGGATCTGTTCGAGGGAGTGACCGAGGCCGTGGGTGAGGTCGGCGGTTTCTCGCTGACGGTTCCGCGGCCTGACGGAACCGACCGCCGGCTCTACCTCGTGGAGACTGCGGAAAAGGGCCTCGGTTGGATGCGTCTGACTGCCAAGGGACGCGCCGGACACGGCTCCTTCCTCCACGACGACAACGCGGTCGCGACACTCGCCGGCGCGGTCTCGAGGCTTGCTGCCCACCAGTTCCCGATCGTGATCTCGGATTCGGTCGCGGAGTTCCTGACCGCCGTCGGCGAAGAGACCGGATTGGACTTCGATCCGGGATCACCCGACATCGACGGGACTCTCGCGAAGTTGGGGACGATCGCCAACATCATCGGGGCGACGTTCCGTGACACGGCGAACCCGACGATGCTCAAGGCCGGATACAAGGCGAACGTCATTCCGCAGACTGCCGAGGCGGTCTTCGACTGCCGCGTGCTGCCGGGACGGCAGGCCGAATTCGAGCGCACGGTGGACCAACTGATCGGTCCCGACGTGACCCGCGAGTGGATCACCAGGCTGGATTCGTACGAAACAACGTTCGACGGCCACCTCGTAGACGCCATGAACGAGGCGATCCTCGCCCACGATCCGGAGGCTCGCACAGTTCCGTACATGCTCTCCGGTGGAACCGACGCGAAGGCATTCGCGAAACTGGGCATTCGCTGCTTCGGCTTCGCGCCGTTGCAGTTGCCGCCCGAGCTGGATTTCAGCGCGCTGTTCCACGGCGTCGACGAGCGAGTTCCGGTGGACGCACTACTGTTCGGGACACGTGTTCTGGAACATTTCCTGCTCAATTCCTGACGAGCACGTAGATAGATCCGTGAGCTCGACGCACATCGAGCTCTCTTGTCACAGAAAGGATTCGCATGGCGCACGATCCGTACGAACCATTGCCGAAGTTGCCGAGTTTCGAGCTGACCAGTGACGACATCACTGCGGGCCAGCCGCTGAAGCTTGCTCAGGCCAGTGGAGCCTTCGGTGTCCCCGGTGGCGAAGACATCTCACCGCAGCTCTCGTGGTCCGGCTTTCCGGCCGAGACGAAGAGCTTCGTCGTGACGGTGTTCGATCCGGACGCACCGACTGCGTCGGGGTTCTGGCACTGGGCCGTGGCGAACATCCCCGCTTCCGTCACCGTGCTCCCCGCCGGTGCCGGCGCGGCGGACAGCGATGTCCTGCCCGCCGGAACCGTCACACTCCGCCACGACGGTGGCGGGTTCGGTTTCATCGGTGCAGGCCCGCCTCCCGGGCACGGTCCGCATCGCTACATCGTCGCGGTGCATGCCCTCGACGTGGAGACGCTCGACGGAGTCACCCCTGACTCGTCGCCGGCGTTCCTCGGTTTCAACGTGTTCCATCACGCGATTGCGCGTGCAACCTTGACCGGGACGTTCGAGGTCGAATAGTCACTTTGCTGTGCGCCTTTATTAACCGCGGGCGGTTAATAAAGGCGCACAGCACTTTCTAGCGAGGGTTCTCAGCTCCCACAGCCTGGGCGATCGACGAGAAACCCGCTGCGCGGACCCGCTTGGCTATCCCCTTGTGGATGCTGCGAGCCCAGAACGGTCCGCCGTAGATGAAGCCGGTGTATCCCTGCACCAGCGTCGCGCCGGCTAGGATGCGTTCCCACGCCTGGTCGGCTGTCTCGATACCGCCGACCGAGATGATGGTCATCTTGTCGCCCACTCGGGCGTACAGGCGCCGAAGTACTTCGAGCGACCGGTCGGCAACCGGTGCACCGGACAGCCCGCCAGCGCCGAGTGCAGCTACCTCGGCATCCGGGGTCTTCAAACCGTCGCGGCGGATCGTGGTGTTGGTCGCGACGATTCCGGCAAGTCCGAGTTCGATTGCCAGATCGGCGACCGCGTCGACGTCCTCGTCCGAGAGGTCGGGCGCGATCTTCACCAGTACCGGCACGCTGACGGTGTCGAGCACGGCCTGCAGGATCGGGCGCAGTGATTCGACGGCCTGCAGATCACGGAGTCCGGGCGTGTTCGGCGAGCTGACATTCACGACCATGAAGTCGGCCAGCGGACCCAGAAGCTGCGCGCTGGCGGTGTAGTCGGCAGCGGCGTCGGCGGCTTCGACGATCTTGGTCTTGCCGATGTTGGCACCGATCGGGACCGTGACGCGGCGCTGTCGCAGGAAATTCGCCGCGTGACCAGCGCCGTGATTGTTGAAGCCCATCCGGTTGATCAAAGCGCGGTCGGCCGGAAGACGGAAGAGACGCGGCGCGGGGTTACCGGGCTGAGCCTGGGCCGTCACTGTTCCGACCTCGGCGAAACCGAATCCCAACGGGCCCCAGGCGTCGACGCCGGTGGCGTCCTTGTCGAATCCTGCGGCGAGGCCGAGAGGTGCCGGGAACGTCAGACCGAACGCCTGACTCCGCAGAACCGGGTCGTCGACGACAAGGACTTTTGCGACCAGCCAGCGAAGGGGAGCGAACCGTGTCACCAGTTTCATCGCGGTGAAGGCAATGTGGTGGATGCGTTCCGGTGGGACCCGGAACATCAGGCTCAGCAGCAGTTGGTACACGATTCTCCAGCTCTTCGATGGTGTGATTTTGTCAGCGGCGGGCTCTGGTCGTCTGTTGGACGATCAGTGCTGAATGCCGTCCGGATCGGTCACGTGCAGCGGCGTCTTCTTTCGCTTGAGGAGCACGCGACGACTGCCGTCGGGGTAGAGACGGACTCGGGAGAGTTCCCATCCGCCGAACTCGGCGGAGATCGCCAGACGCATCGACGCCGTGACCCGCGAAACGTTCGGCGGTAGTCGAAGTGGCACATAGTCGAACTTGTCGTCCGACGTCTCCCACTGCGCGGGGATCCCGCGCGTACGCTTTTCCATCAGTTCTCCCGTGACGGGATGACCTGCAGCCCGTCACCGGTTGCCGATCCGACGATCAGATTGCCGTTGGAAGAGTCTACGGCCAACGAATTCGGCTGTCGCACCGTCTTGAACCGTCCGGTCTCCACGGGGATGCCGGACGACAGATCGAAGCCGACCACTTCGTTGGTCGCGGTCAGCGTGACCCACACCCGATCCGCGGCCTCGTCGTAGGCAACGGCGTACGGCGACTCGCCGACGGGGTAGCGCTGGTGCATCAGGAGCGGATCGGCAGTGAAGACGAGTAGTTCGTTGCCGGTGGTGTCGGTGACCAGAATGCGTCCGAAGCGATCGGTGGCCAGATGAGTTGCGCCCTCACCGGCGCGGAGAGCGACGCCGAGTTTGCCGTCTTCGAGGTTGATCGCCGTCAGCGAGGTCTGACGGTGATCGAGGGCGCTCAGGTTGTCGCCGGTGACCGCGAGTTCGTCGACGGATGCGAATCCCGAAACCGTCTGTGACTGATCGGTCTTCGGGTCGACGATGTGAACTGAACCATTGTCCGTGCCGATCGCGATGCGGCCGTCGTTGAGTTCGACCGCTGAATTCGCCTGCCCGTCTACCGGGATGGACGTCTGTTCGCCCGAAGTCAGATTCAGCTTCACGACCTGGCGATCCATCGACAGAAGAGCGCTACCGTCAGAGCCGATCGAAACGTCGCGTACGTCGGAATCCAGGGCTGTCGGACGACCTGCAGAGGCGGGGTCGGCGCCGGCCAAACTGTCCGAAGAAACGACCAGCACCGATCGGGGGTCGTTGGCAACCAGAACGGCGCTGCGCGTGATCGGGTCGAATGTGATGGAATCGATCAGACCTGAATACGGGTGAACCACGCCGTCCGGGGTGCTGGTGGTGGCCGGTGAGACCGCTGCCGTTGCGGGATCGATCGTGATGAGGTCGTCTCCGCCATCTCCGGAAGAACATCCTGTGACCAGCAGAACCGCCGCCCCCATTGCTGCTGCAGTGGTGCGGATCCCTAGGCGAGCCATGTGTAGTTCCTCTTTTTCTTGTCATCTGTTCTTCACGCAGTGCGACTGTCATCGATCATCCCTGATCGCAGTCGGGCGCCGTTCATCGCGTCGAGGAACTACCGACCATTCCGCTCACACCCTTGACGCGATACCGTACGAACAGCGATTGCGGTTGACGCTGCAATCACCGAGGAGATCATTGTGATTCCCACAGAACCCACCGATTCCGGCGCGCAGTCGCCCGAACCGGCGCGGCCGGGCTTCGAGATCGAGGACCTCACCGTCGGCGCTCACGCACACGGTTTCGGCAGGTCCGACGGTCGAACTTTCGCGTTCCGCGTACGAAAGAGCATGCTGTTCGTCGAGGTATACGGCGAATACTGCGAGCACAGTGTGCCGACCCCTGCAGACGTTGTCGCCACCGCGGAGCGATCGGTGACCGACATCGATCTGACCGACGAGCGAAGCATCGCCGGTGTGGTCCGCGACGCAGTTCTGTCCACGGAGGCTGATTGGTCACAGCCCGGTCCCGGTGACGGAGTTCGTGACGGCGACGGCCGCAGCCTGCCGACGGTGAGAGCCGTCCTGAACAGGCTGGGATCGATCATCGATTCTGTTCGGTGAATTCTCGGCGCGGGATGACCAGCGTTGCTCCGGTTGTCGGATGCGGGAACACCTCGACCGGATAACCGTAGACGCGGGTCAGAAGCTCTTCGTGCAACACCGATTCCGGGGGACCGTCAGCGGCGATGCGGCCGTTTTCGAGCACGACGATCCGATCCGCGTACGCCGCTGCCAACGCGAGGTCGTGCAAAACGACGACGACGGCATCGCCGTCCGCAGCGCGAGCGCGCGCCACGGACATCACCGCTTCCTGGTGTCCGAGGTCGAGAGCTGCAGTCGGCTCGTCCAGCAGGATGGTCGACGTTTCCTGTGCCAGTACCCGGGCCAGCGCGACCCGCGCTTGCTCGCCGCCGGACAGCACGGCGAACGGCCGATTGGCGAACCCCTCGACATCGCAGGTCTTCATCGCCGCGGTGATAGCAGCGCCGTCGCGGTCTTCTCGGCGAGTTCCGGTCCATGGCGCACGTCCCATACGAACCACCTGGCGAGCGCTGAACGAAAATCCGATGGTGTGTTTCTGGGGGAGCACCGCGCGTCGGCGCGCCATGTCGATCGGCGACCACTGAGTGAGGTCGGTGCCGTCAACGTCCACCCGCCCAGCGATGACGGGCTGATCACCGGCCAACGCCGCAAGAAGAGTCGACTTACCGGCGCCGTTCGGTCCGACGAGAACGACTAGCTCGCCTGCCCGGACTTCGATGGACACGCCTTCCAGAATCTGCCGACCACCGCGTTCGACTGTGATGTCGCGCGCCTCGAGGGTGACATCACCGACGGCTGGGCTCTTCGGTTCGGGGGTGACGCGGCCGAACAGTTCGCGCCAGTTTCTTACGAGGCTGCTCATGCCCACCCGCCCTGTTGCGCGCGCGTGCGTCGGAGAAGCCAGAAGAAGAAGGGGCCGCCCACCAGAGCGGTCAGCATTCCGAGGGGCAGGTCTGCGTTGTCGATCAGCGACCGCGAGCCCAGATCTGCGACAAGCAGAACCAGTGCGCCGGCGAGGGCGCTCGCCGGAATCAGCGCGCGGTGGCCAGGTCCGACGAGAATGCGCATCAGGTGCGGAACGACCAGACCGACGAAGAGGATGATGCCGGTGAAGGCAACACTCGCCGAGACCAGGAGAGCGACGATCAGTACCGCGAACTGGCGAAGCCGTTCGACGTTGACGCCCAGATGACGGGCCGCGTGTTCACCGAGCGCCAGCAGGTCGAGACGTGGGGCGATCATCATGGTCGCGGCGATCCCGACGACGGTCATCGGCGCCACGATCAGGACCGCGTTCCAGGAAGCGCCGTTGAGTGAGCCGAGTTGCCAGAACACGATCTGATCGCGAGCGGACGGGCTGGCGACGAAGGTGAAGAACGCGATGAGCCCGCCGGCGAACGCGTTGATCGCGACGCCCGTCAGCACCAACGTCACTACTTCCGTTCGGCCTTCGTGCCGAGCCAGCAGGTAGACCGCCGCGGTGGTGACCAGCCCGGCGACGAACGCAGCCGCAGCAACGGCCCAGCCGGCCACGAACGTTCCCCCGACGACGATGACAGCACTCGCGCCAACTGCCGCGCCCGCAGACACTCCGATCACTCCGGGTTCTGCGAGCGGATTGGAGAACACACCCTGCAGGAGCGCACCGGAACATCCCAGCGCCGCGCCGACACAGATGGCGAGCACGACGCGGGGGAATCGAACCTCCCACAAAGTCACTTCACCGCTGGGATGGGCGGGCATCGGACCGAGGTCGAGCCCGATGCGATGCAGGATGCTGCCCAAAACCTCGAGTGGCGACGTCGGAACTTGACCGATGCACGCCGACAGCACCGCGACGATCACCAGGGCGAGAGTCAAGCTGACCAGAACCGCACTCACCCGCGACCGCGACGCGGGGGCAGACGCCGACTTGTCGGCGCCCCCGACGTCGTGTGAATCCTCGGCCGACACAGTCTTACCTGCTTCGGAACTACCTGTCTCTGTACTCACGAATCAGCACTCACGAATCTTTGCTCACGATCCACCGGGCTCGTAGATCGCTTCGGCGAGTGCCGCCATGACGCGTCCGGTGTTGGGCCCGAAGCTGAGCAGTACACCGTCCGCCATGTCGACTACTCGTTTGTTCTTTCCAGCCGGCGTCTGCGCGATGCCAGGGACCTTTTCGAGGCCGCCGATTCCGCCGATCGATGCCAATCCGTCCGTCATCATCAGCAGGGCGTCAGGCGCTGCGGCGATGAGCGCTTCGCTGGTGATGGGCACGAACTGTTGTGTGATGCCCGAGGCGGTTCCTGCATCGGTGGCGCCGAGTGCCTCGATCAAAGAATCTGCTCCGGACCCTTCACCGCCGATCATGGTGATGGCCGATCCGCGCATGTAGAGGAACGCGATTTTCAGTGGATCGCCCTCGGTGGGGACCAGATCGCGAGCTCCAGCGATTTCCGATTCGGTCCGATCGACCAGCGCTGCGCCCTGGGCGGGGACGCCGAGCGCGTCGGCGACGGCCTGGAGTTGTCCCGGCACACCCTCGAGTGTTCGGGTCGGATCGAAGAAGACGACGGGAACACCGGCGGCGCGCAACTGATCCTGGACGCTCTTGGGCCCGATACTGGTGTCGGTGAGAACAACGGTGGGATTGAGGTCGAGAATTGCCTCGGTATTGAGCGATTGGCCGCCGACCGTGACAACCGGCACGTCCGCGACTGCGGGGAACTTGGCGGCGGTGTCGCGGCCGACGAGATTGTCACCGAGGCCGAGCGCCACCGTCGTCGTCGCGAGCGTCCCGTAGCGGTCGGCCGCAACGATCCGGCTGTTGTCGGTGATGGTCACGTCGACGCCGTCGAAGCTCTTCACCGTCACGGGCAGTGTCGCGGTCGGGTTGTCGGACACGGGAACCGGGCTGGAATCTTCGAGTACCGCGGTCCTGGCACCCTGAGATGTCGTCGAAGTGTCGCTGGACCCGCAAGCCACCAGACCGAAACCGGCTGCTGCGACCAGAGCCGCCGCGGCCAAGCGCTTCATCATTTGACGAGGTAGCTCTCGATGTCGACTTCGAGGTCGGCGAACAAGTCGCCGTTGAGGCGGTACGCCAGATTCACCTCGTCGATGAAACGCTGCTGTTCCTCGGCAGGAATCTGCAGTGCATCCAGATTCGAGCGGTAGTCGTCCTTGAAAGGCTTCGGCTTGGGGATGCCTTCGAAGATGTAGAAGCGAAGTCCGTCGGTCTCGAATCCGTAGGCGCGTTCGAGCATCCGGCGGATGATCTGTCCGCCCGAGAGATCGCCCATGTACCGAAGGTAGTGATGTGCGACGAAGCCGGCAGGCCAGTCGAACGCCACCTCCTTCAGGCGGGCGATGTAGCGCTCGGTTGCCGGCAGTGCCACGAGTTCGTCGCGCCAGTTCGGTCCGCCGAGGAACTCGAGATCGGCTTCGAGTGAAGCCACGCGCAACAGATCCTCGGACAGGAACGGGGCGACCAACTCGTTGTCGGCGTGTGTGCGGCCGGCCTCTTCGAGGCTCGTGTAGACGAGGTACGTCTGTCCCAGAAGTGCGGCGTAGCCAGCCGTGGTCAGCTCACCGCCGAGTAGTGCGCCTACGAATCGCGACTGCTCCGTCTCGCGGTGTGCTGCGTCCGTCTCGGTCTTGATTCGTTCGGAGAAGGCTGGGCCTGCGTCTGCGGAAAGGCTGTCTACGTCGAGCGTGGTCATTGATTCTCCTGAGGCTGTAGTCAAGCGTTGCCTACTAGGTTAGCCTGCCCTCGCCAACTCGATACCTCCGGTATTTCGATCAGCGGGACAGATCAAGCGCTCACATCGTCGAGAGCTGCGGCAATCGCTTTCGGAAGTTCCAATTCTTCGGTTGCCAGTACTCCTGTCAACTGGGCGAGATCACGCGTGCCGACGACGGCGCTGGCCACCCCGGCGCGATCGCGCGCCCAGGCCAGTGCCACCGCCAGTGGGGAAGTACCCAGACCGTCGGCAGCGGTAACGACTGCGTCGACCACCCGGATCGAGGAATCGGTCAGATAGCTCTGCACATCCTGCGAATGTGCTTCGTCGGCGCCGCGGGAATCGACGGGAATGCCGTCGCGGTACTTGCCGGTCAGCACACCACCCGCGAGGGGTACTGCGGCGAACACTCCGACGCCGTGATGGGCCGCCGCTGCGAACAATTCTTCCTCGACGCCGCGTGCGAGCAACGAGTACTCGGCCTGCGTCGCGGCGAGTGTTGTTGCGCCACCGGCTCCTACGGCCGTCGCGAGCTGCCAGCCGAGGTAGCCGCGAACTCCGACGTACCGCACCTTGCCGCTCGAGACGGCGTAGTCGAGGGTTGCTGCAACCTCGTCGACAGGCGTGAGCGGATCCCAGGTTGCGACCTGCCACATGTCGAGGAAGTCGGTTCCGAGTTCACGAAGAGTCGCGTCGAGCTGGCGGAGCAATCCGCGCCGCGAGCAGTCGACGCGGTCGGTGCCGATCGGTGTGGGGTCGATGCCGGCGCTCGAGCTGATGATGAGTTCGTCACGTGGAACGACGTCGTCGAGCAACTCGGCGAGGATCCGTTGCGCCGCACCGGCGCCGTAGGCGGGCGAGGTGTCGACCAGGGTTCCGCCGGCCTCGGCGAACGCGAGTAGCTGCGCAGCAGCCTCGTCGCCGTCCGTGTCGCGTCCCCATGTCAGTGTGCCGAGCCCAAGTCGCGAGACCCGAAGTCCGCTCGTTCCGACAGATCTGTGCTTCATAACCGCCTGCATCTCGCGCCCGACTCGTGTGCGCAAGTGCGGCACCCGAGAGATCTCACCACGTGCAGACTAGTAGGCGCTCGCCTCGAGTCGGGGTATTCGGACACGGACGTGCCGGGCGCGGCGCGGCGCCGTGGGCCCCGGTAGCGTGGCGCCGGTGAAACGTGAACCCGACACACGAAACCTGTGTGCAGTAACCCCATTCGAATCAGCCGGGATCGGTGAGTGATGGGCGAAGCGATGACCTGGCTCCAGGCCGTGATCCTGGGCCTCGTGCAGGGCTTGACCGAGTTCCTGCCCATCTCGTCTTCCGGACATTTGCGAATCGTGTCGGAGATATTCTTCGGCAGTGACGCCGGCGCGTCGTTCACCGCGGTGACGCAGCTCGGCACCGAGTTGGCGGTCCTGATCTACTTCGCACGCGACATCGTGAGGATCATCACTGCCTGGTTCCGAGGTGTGTTCAATGCCGAGCACCGGGGCGATCTCGATTACCGGATGGGCTGGTACGTCATCATCGGCACCATCCCGGTCGGCATCCTCGGGTTCTTCTTCAAAGACCAGATCCGTACCGGCGCACGCAATCTGTGGCTGATTGCCACGATGCTGATCGTGTTCGCGCTCGTCATCGCTGCTGCCGAGTACTACGGACGCAAGACGCGCCCGATCGAATCGCTCACAGCGCGCGACGGCGTCATCATGGGTTCGGCTCAGGCGCTCGCGCTCATCCCGGGTGTCTCACGTTCGGGTGGCACGATCAGTGCCGGCCTTTTCCTCGGACTCACCCGTGAGGCCGCAGCCCGTTACTCGTTCCTGTTGGCGATTCCGGCAGTTCTCGCCTCCGGTTTGTTCAGCCTCCCGGATGCCTTCGAGCCGGCCGGTGAGGGTCTGAACGCGAGCGGTCCGCAGTTGCTGGTGGCAACCGTCATCGCCTTCGCGGTCGGTTACGCAGCGATCGCCTGGCTGCTTCGATTTGTTGTCGATCACTCCATGTACTGGTTCGTCGGATACAGAATCGCTCTCGGCGTAGTCGTCCTTGCGTTGCTGGCCACAGGGGTCGTGTCCGCGACATAGGGCCCGTTTCGACGTCGACCACCCGTCCGTGCGGCCACCGCCCCATTAGGGTTGTGGAATGACAGTTGTCCTACTGCGGCACGGGCGGTCGACGTCCAACACTGCCCATACCCTGGCCGGTCGAACGCCGGGTGTGGAACTCGACGACCACGGCCGGAAACAGGCCGAAGGCGTCGTCGATCGGCTGGTCGGTCTGGACATCGCGGAGATCGTCCGCTCGCCGCTGTTGCGGTGTGAGCAGACGGTCGGCCCCATTGCCGTCGACCGTGGTCTGACGCCGGTGGTCGAGGATCGCCTCATCGAGGTCGATTACGGCGACTGGACGGGTCGCCCGCTCAAGGAACTCTTGGAAGAACCGCTCTGGAAAGTGGTGCAGCGCCACGCTTCCGGTGCAGTGTTTCCCGGCGGTGAAGGGCTGGCCCAGGTACAGGCGCGAGCCGTTGCCGCGATCCGAGAGCACGACGCACGGCTGGCCGAAGAACACGGCAAGGACGTCGTCTGGATCGCGTGCACGCACGGTGACGTCATCAAATCGGTTCTCGCCGACGCGTTTGCGATGCATCTCGATTCGTTCCAGCGCATCGTCGCCGAGCCCGCCTCGGTCAGTGTGATTCGCTACACGGCGACACTGCCGTTCGTTCTTCGCGTCAACGACACCGGAGACGTGCTCGCCGCGATCGGTGCAGCGAAGGCCGCGACCAACGGTTCGGCTCCCGCGCAGGAGTCCGTCCCCGGCGGAGAGGTCGGTGCGTGAGCTGTGACGGATAATGGGTATTCAGTGATGTTCTGCTCGAACTCGAGGAGGTGCAATGTCGCGCGCGATTCACGTATTTCGCACTCCTGACCGATTTGTCGCAGGAACGGTGGGCGAACCCGGTGACAGGTCTTTCTATCTCCAGGCCGTGCACGAATCACGGGTGGTGAGTGTGCTGCTCGAGAAGCAGCAGGTTCAGGTTCTCGCCGATCGCATGGGCTTACTCCTCGAAGAGGTGCATCGACGCTTCGGAACCGAGGTTCCGCCACAAGCCGACGACGTCTCCGACCTCAGCCCGCTGGTCACACCACTCGACGCGGAGTTCCGGGTCGGCACGATGGGGCTCGGTTGGGACGCCGATGCCGGGGCGGTCGTCGTGGAGCTGCTTGCCGTCAGCGAGACGGAGTTCGACGAATCGGTTGTCCTCGACGACGCCGACGACGGTCCGGACGCGGTCCGTGTGTTCCTGACTCCGGAGCAAGCGCGCGAGTTTTCGCTGCGGTCCGAACGCGTCATCGCGGCGGGACGCGCGCCGTGCCCGCTGTGTGGTGAACCGTTGGCGCCCGAGGGGCACGTCTGCATCCGCACCAATGGGTACCGACGCGGCGAGTCCTTCGGTTTTGCGATCGACGACGCAGACGACGACGAGGTCTGACGTCGTGTCCGAACCTGGTGTGCCGGACGTTCTGCTCGAGGGTGATCTGACTCTGATCGGTCAGATCACCACGGCGAGCAACGCCACGCTGGTATGTGAGTCGACTCTGGGGGAGAAGTCCACCCGCGTGGTCTACAAGCCGGTCCGGGGTGAACGCCCACTGTGGGATTTCCCGGACGGCACTCTGGCGGGGCGTGAGGTCGCGTCGTACCGCGTGTCCGAGGCGCTGGGTTGGGGAGTGATTCCGCGAACAGTGTTGCGGGACGGCCCCTTCGGTCCAGGCATGGTGCAGCGATGGATCGACACCGTCGATCGCCGCGCGGATGGATCTGGCGGACTCGAGATGGTGGACCTGTGCAGTCCCGGCAACGTTCCGCCGGGGTGGTTCGAGGTCCTGCAGGCCTTCGACTCGGAGGGTGAACCAGTCTCCCTGATCCATGCGGACGATCCACGGCTGCAGCGAATGGCCGTTCTGGACGTCCTCATCAACAACGCCGACCGCAAAGGTGGTCACGCCCTCGAAGGCGTCGACGGCTCGGTGTACGGCGTTGATCACGGAATCTGTCTTCACTCGGAGAACAAGCTGCGGACCGTGTTGTGGGGGTGGGCCGGGCAGCCCGTACCCGGTGCTTTGATCGCCGACGTCGCCGAATTCGCGACAACTCTCGACGGGGATCTCGGCGACGAGTTGTCCGAACTGATCACCGAAGAGGAAATCGTGGCCTTGGCGGTGCGGGCGATGCAGTTCGCCGAGTCCGCTGTGATGCCTGAGCCGAACGGCCATCGAACGATTCCCTGGCCGGCCTTCTAGTCGCGAGACGTTTCCTGCTGTTCGCGAGTTGCCGTCAATCCGGGTGAGCGAACCAATCGCAGTAGTTGTTCGCGCAGCGCGGCGACATCCCCGACGCCGACGGTCAACGCCGCATCTTCCTTCTCGAGCGTCAGTAGTCGCTCGTACGTCAGTCTTCCGGCGTCGGTTATCGCGATCACGCGCCGACGCTCGTCCCTCGGATCGGTGTCACGAGTGACGTAACCCGCTCGTTCGAGACGGTCGATCGTGCGGCTCATCGTCTGATCGGTGACGCGGGCGTTCTTCGCGATGTCGCGTTGAGACGCCGCCCCACCGGCGATCGAGTGGAGCACGATCAGGCCCGCGTGCGTCATGTCCTGAGACCGCAAGACCTTCTCCCACGAGTGCTCCACCAGGCGTGCAGCGGTGGACAACAGCCGGCCGGTGGGCCAGTCGTCCAGGCCGTCGCTGCTCATTTTTCTGCCTTCCGTTTGCAATTACTCAGCATGCTGAACAAAATAGTCGGCAAGTCCTCTGCTGCCGATCCCTGGAGACCCAGTGAGCACACCAGTACAAAATCGTCCTGTTCGTCGCCTTCGATGGATTGTGCCAGCTCTCCTCGTGATCGGCTGGCTGGCAATCGGAGGATTCGGCGGTCCGTTCGCCGGAAAGCTCAGCACGGTGCAGCAGAACGACAACACGTCGTTCCTGCCCGCGTCGGCCGAAGCGACCGAGGTGGCAAAGCTTCAAGAGAGCTTCACGGACACGCGCTTCGTGCCGGCCATCATCGTGGCGGAACGACCGGGTGGCCTCGAGCCCGCCGACTCCACCTTCCTTTCCCAGACCGTCGATTCGTTTGTCGGTACCGAAGGATTCGGCGACGCCTCATCGCCGCCGATCCCGTCGGCCGACGGCCAGGCACTCCAGATGTTCCTGCCGGTCGACAGCACCCTCGAAGTCAAGGACAGCGTGAAAGCGCTGCGCGCGGCGCTGGAGTCGAGCCCTGACGGACTGACAGTCAAGGTCACGGGCCCCGCTGGGCAGGTTGCGGATCTGTCGGCAGCATTCGCCGGTATCGACGGATTGCTGTTGTTGGTAGCCGGATCCGTCGTGATCGTGATCCTGATCATCGTTTACCGAAGCCCGATCCTGCCGTTCGTGGTGATCTTCTCGGCGATCTTCGCACTCGGATTGTCGAGCTTGCTCGTGTATCTGCTCGCGGACGCGGACGTCATCGCACTGAACGGTCAGAGCCAGGGCATCCTGTTCATCCTCGTGTTCGGTGCCGCCACCGACTACGCGCTACTGCTGGTCTCTCGTTACCGGGAAGAATTGCGGATCGAGAAGGACAAGTACGCAGCAATGCGCACTGCGTGGCGCGCGACGCTCGAACCTGTCGCAGCGTCTGCAGGAACGGTCATCGCGGGCGTTCTGTGCCTGTTGCTCTCCGACCTGAACTCGAACCGCGGACTCGGTCCGGTGGCCGCCATCGGTATCGCCGCGTCCTTCCTCGCATCGATGACCTTCCTACCTGCTGTCCTGGTTCTGTTCGGGAGGACGGCGTACTGGCCGACCAAGCCGAAGTTCGATGCAGACCGCGAGCACCACGACGAGGCGAACGATCACCGGTTCTGGGCCGGGCTCGCTGCTCGAATCGGTAGGCATCCGCGCCGCTTCTGGGTGGCGTCGACTCTGGTGCTGGTGATCTTCGCGATGATGATGCCGCAGTTCAAAGCCAGCGGTGTCTCGTCGTCCGACATCTTCTTGCTCGATGTCGATTCGGTTGCAGGCCAGGAGATTCTCGGCGAGCACTTCGACGCGGGTTCGGGTTCACCGGCCGTGGTCATCGCGAATGCAGACCAAGTGGATGCCGTTGCGGCAGCCAGTCGCGTCGAGGGTGTCAGCGACGTGAGCGTCGTGCAGAACGGGGGAGCCCCACTGGTCGTCGACGGGCGAGTCTCCCTGCAGGCGACGTTGACTGACGCTGCCGACTCGCTCGAGGCCGAAGACACCATCGTGCGACTGCGTGATGCAGTTCACTCAGTGGAGGGCGCCGACGCATTGGTCGGTGGCGTCACTGCGACCGACCTCGACACGAAGACCACCTCGACACGGGACCGGACACTCATCATTCCCGTGGTGATCATCGTGGTGTTCGTGATTCTCTCGCTCTTGCTGCGTTCGCTTCTCGCACCGCTGCTTCTCATGGGCACCGTTGTGCTCTCGTTTGCTGCGACACTGGGCATTTCGTCGCTGGTGTTCGACCACATCTTCGGTTTCCCCGGCGCGGATCCGGTGGTCCCGCTCTTTGCGTTCGTGTTCCTCGTGGCTCTGGGAATCGACTACAACATCTTCCTCATGACGAGGGTGCGTGAGGAAGCGCTGAAGATCGGCACCAGGGCGGGCGCTCTGCGGGGACTCACGGTGACCGGCGGGGTGATCACATCTGCCGGAGTTGTTCTGGCAGCAACCTTCTCGGCGTTGGCGGTGATCCCTCTGTTGTTCCTCGCCCAGATCGCGTTCATCGTGGCGTTCGGTGTCCTGCTCGACGCTCTGATCGTCCGATCCTTGCTGGTCCCGGCCTTGACCTACGACATCGGTCAGAAGATCTGGTGGCCGAGCAAGCTCGCGTCGACGCCCGAACCAGAGCAGGATCAGCCAGCACCTTCCCAGCCTCAGAGCAGTCTCCACTAGGCTCGGCAGCATGCAGTCTTGGTCCGATACCGCACTCCCGTCCGTTCCCGGTCAGGGGCCGCCGTTGCGGCTGTACGACACAGCCGACCGTCAGGTTCGCCCCGTCACCCCGGGCGAGAAGGCGACGATGTACGTCTGCGGCATCACCCCGTACGACGCCACCCACCTCGGCCACGCGGCCACGTACCTCACGTTCGACCTCGTGAACCGCATCTGGCGCGACGCCGGACACGATGTCCACTACGTCCAGAACGTGACCGACGTGGACGACCCGCTGTTCGAGCGAGCCAATCGCGACGGCGAGGACTGGATCGTCCTCGGCATGCGTGAGACGGCACTCTTCCGCGAGGACATGGAAGCGCTGCGTGTGCTTCCGCCGAAGGACTACATCGGCGCCGTCGAATCGGTGAGCGAAGTAGTCGAGTTGGTGGAGAAGTTCGTGGCGTCCGGCGCCGCGTACATCGTCGACGACGCGGAGTTCCCCGACGTCTACTTCCGTGCCGACGCGACCGAGCAGTTCGGCTACGAGTCGGGCTACGACCGCGCGACGATGGAGAAGTTCTTTGCCGAACGCGGCGGAGATCCCGATCGCGTCGGAAAGCGCAATCCGCTCGACGCACTTGTCTGGCGTGCGGAGCGTCCGGGCGAGCCCTCGTGGCCCTCACCCTTCGGACCGGGTCGCCCCGGCTGGCACATCGAATGCGCGGCCATTGCACTCAACCGCATCGGCTCCGGCTTCGACGTCCAGGGCGGTGGCAGCGATCTGATCTTCCCGCACCACGAGTTCTCGGCTGCGCATGCCGAATCGGCAACGGGTGATCGCCGATTCGCGCGGCACTACGTGCACACCGGCATGATCGGTCTCGACGGCGAGAAGATGTCGAAGAGTCGCGGAAACCTCGTCTTCGTCTCCAAGCTGCGCGGCGAGGGGGTGGACCCAGCGGCAATCCGTCTCGGACTTCTGTCCGGCCACTACCGCCAGGATCGCGCGTGGACCGATCAGGTCCTCGCGGATGCTCAGTCGCGCCTGAAGGTGTGGCGCGAGGCAGCAGCTCTCGGTTCTGCGCCGTCTGCCACTGACACTGTTGCGCGTTTGCGTCAGCACCTGGCCGACGATCTCGACACCCCGAAGGCGCTCGACGCGCTCGACGGTTGGGCCCGCCGCGCCATCGAGGGCGGCGGATCCGACACGCAGGCACCCGGCGAGTTCGCCGATGCCGTCGACGCCCTACTGGGTATTTCGCTTCGCTGAACCCCTGCTGTGCGCCTTTATTAACCGCGGGCGGTTAATAAAGGCGCACAGCAGTTTCTAGGCGTAGTCCAACGCACCTTCGGCGGGTGTCGGCACCCGGCGCCGTAGCGGCGAGCCCAATGCCCTCGCCAGATCCGTTCCGTCGTGCTCGGCGAGCAGCTCACCGTTCGACCAGACCAGCAGCGTGGCGCTGACAGCCTGTTCGGCCGTGGAGTGCGCGAGGTCGTAGTGCGCACAGCCGGGGACGTCTGCGTACGTGATCCACAGGTCGTAGCCGGTCATGAAGAGGTCCAGGTCGAACTGAACGCTCAAGCCGAGAAGCTCGCTGCGACCGTTGTCGTCGACACCGGCGAAGGCCTCGTCGAGTGCCAGCAGACGCGGGGCGTGCGGGTCGGCCGAGTCCAACATGACGTGCGCCGCGGCGAACAAAGGAAGGTGCAGCGAGACGGACTGCTCGCCACCGGACAGCGCGCTGTGCCGCGCGACGGTAAGACGGTCTTCCTTGCCCTCACCGCTGATGAGGGTGAACGAGAACACGCGCCATTGACGGTAGTCGAGCGCCGAGGACAGAATCTCCGGGTACGAGCGTTCGGGGTGCGCCGCGCGGGCGGTACGGATCTGCGTCGCGAAATGTGCTCGCAGAGTTGCCAGTTCATCGACGCCGAGGGCCGACGCGTCTCGATCCAGCAGCTTGGAGATCGCCCGCGAGCTGTCGTCGAGGTTGTCGGCGAGCACCCAGTGAACGCCGATGGTATTACCTGAGGACATCCGACGCTCACGCATCTCGGTGCCCATCTGTGCGATCAACTCGCGTGCGTCGACCGTGCGCTCGTGGATCTGCTGAGCCAATCCCGTCAACAGGGCATCTTCGAGAATGCGACGCTCGGATTCGGTGAGCAACTGCTCCTGATCGCCGCGAGCGTCGTGGATCCGCGTTGCGAACTCGCCGATCGACGAATAGCCCTGATCGTCCTGGACTCGTACGACGGTCAGCCCATCCGGTGCATCCCACTGCAGACGGTAGTCCTGTCCGGCTGCTGCGAGTTGCGCGTCGAAGTCCTGCAGCGCCGAGGTCAGTGCCGTGCGGGTTGCCTTTCGGGCGCCGTCGGTGACTCGGACTGCCGAGGTCGCAGCCTCGAGCGCTCGGTACAACTTGTCGACGTCTTCGGGGAGGACAGGCGGGTGGGCCGCGTCCTCGCTGCGATCTTCGTTCTGGATGCGGTAGACCAACTGATCGGGGCTCATCCACGCCGCTGAACTGGCCGGCCAGCTCAGGTGATCCTTGACGCCCAACAATTCCAGCAAGTCGGGGCGAGCATAGGGTGCGAGTCGCTCTGCATCACTGCGGGTTTCGGTCAGGGTGTGCCGAAGAGTCTCGACAGCGGTGTTGTACGCACCCTCCGCCGTGCCGATCTGGAGGACGGCAGCGTCGTACGCCTTTCGCGCCGCACGCTGTTCGACCTTGCATTCTTCGATCTTCGCGCGGGCTTTTGCCAGGTCCAGGTCGATCTGCTCGGCGCTGGCACCGAGGGTGTCGCGCAGCGTCTCGAGACGCTGCACCTGCTGGAGCAGACTCTCCTCGGCGATGGCGGCTTCCTCGGCGAATTCCTCCGCATTGGCGCGTGATTCGTCGAGACGGTCGCGAGACTCGCGTTCGAGTTCGACTTCCTTGGCATGCTCCCGTCGGCAGCGCAGCGCCAGTTCCCCCTGCTTCTCGAAATGACGGATCGCCGCCGCGAGGGAGTCGAGTTCACGGCCGATATGCGGGGTCCGGTGCTGCGACGCCGTCGCTCGGAGTTGCTTTTCCTTCGCCGCGAGATCAGCGATCGCCGCATCGAGTTCGCGTTGTGCCGTTTCCGTGGCCTCCGAGCGAGTACGGAGTGCGCCGGCAGATTCGGTGACCGTCTTGAGTGCGCGCAGGATCGAACCTGTCTTCGGCAATTCCTTTGCCGCAGAGTTGATCCGGCTCAGTTGCTCGTTGGTCTGCGCCACCAGTGCCTTGGCCGTATCGACTGCCGCGGCAAGTTCTTCCAGAGCCGCGTCGATCTCGGTGATCCGAGCCTCGCGTCGACGCGCCCGTGCTGTGGTGCCGATGTACTCGGCATCGGCCTTGACGTGCCGGCCACGCGCGACGCCCTGCCAGAAGCGGCCGTCGACGCCGATCGCGACGCTTGCATCGGAGTCGCCTGGCGCCTCGACGAGACTGATCGACGCGAGAATGTCCTGTACCCGAGCGTCGGGTACGTCGGCATTGCCTTCGACCTCGAGGACGTCGGCCAGCGTTCGTCCCTTCGGACGCTGCTTGACGGGCAGAGCCGTCAGGAACTGCTCGCTGACGTGCTCGGGAATCTTCTCGTCCGGGCAGACCCAGCCGTCGAGCAGATTTGCCGCCTGGAGTGCGGATTCGATTCCCGTGGCCACGTCTGGTTCGACGGAATCGGCGAAGCGCACCAACTGCCACAGCGGTGCACCACCCAGTTCACTGCGGTTGTCGGAGCGTGCGTGGAAGGCAGGCGGAGCGTCGTCGTGTTCCGCGGAGACGGCCTTGCGCTCGGATTTGAGAGCCGCGATGGAGGCGTGTGATGCAGATATTTCAGCTTCGGCCTCACGTCGACGCTCGCGCAGCGTCTCGGTGCCGGCCTCGGTGTGCTCGGCGAGAACTGCGGACAGCGCCGGAGCGTCTTCGTCGCCGACCTCGGCGAGCGCCGCGTCGAGAGCTTCGAACAGCGACGTGTCGGCGCCGACAGCCGAAAACAGGGAGGAGTGATCGGTCCACCACGCGCGCAGCCCGCTGGCGCACTGACTGCGTGCGAGTTCCACGGCAGCTTCGCCCTCGAGTACCGCGGCCTTGGACGCTTCGAGCAGCTCTTGTCCACGGCGAGAGCTGTTTTCGGCCCGGGTTCGTTCGGTCGCCGCCTTCTCGACGGTCGCCAGTGCGGTGCGGACGACGCGTACGTCACCGTCACGCTCCTCGGCATGGCCACGGACGGCTGCCGTGATCTGGTCACTGCGTGAGCCGTCGGGCAGGGGAGTCCAGACGATGCCGGCGTCCTCGGCTGCTGCCTGAAGTTCGTCCTCGGCGCGCGAGAGTGCTTCGGCCGCACGCTTGACCGACGATGCAGCCTTGTCGGCTTCGTCGCCGCGTTGAGCAAGTGCGGCCTGCGCTTTCCGGGACTTGTCTGCCTGCTGCTCGGTCGAGAGCTTGAGCGTCGCGACGGCCTGGGCGAGGTCGTCGAGTTGCTGTTTGCCTTCGTACGCGCTCGAGCGTTGCAGTGCTTCGACATTGGCGCGCGCGTTCTCGAGTGCCTGCTCGGCCTGGTTGAAGCGCTCCTCGGCTGCTGCCCGCGCCTCACGGCTGCGGGTCTGGGCGAGCGACGACTCGTCCATGGCGGCAACACCTCTGGTGACCGCTGCGAGGCGGGTGCTGACCTGTTCGATCTCTCCGCGAGACTGCTGACGCAGGTACTTGGTGTAGACCCCGATGAAACTCTGGGCTGCCTGATCGGCGGCCGCGAGCCCCTCGAGCGCGCGGCCGACTTCCTCCATGTCGCTGAACGAACGCGCAGCTTCGAGGACCAACTGATCGTCGAGTGGACGGAGACCGTCGGTGAGTGCCTGCGAAAGGCCCTTCGGGTCGAGGTTCTTCGCGAGCTGGGGGCGGCGAAGCGTGAGAATGAGATTGATCAGCTGGTCGTAGCGCTGCACACCGAGACCGAACATTCGCGCGTCGATGGCTGTGCGGTAGTCGAGGGGACGGTCGGTGATGGAATCGCTGCCGAGTTGTTCGGCCAACTGCTTCTTGGTGAGAGGACGATCGTCGTTGCCGATCAGCGAGAAGTCGACTCCGACGCGGCCGTCGGCGACGAAGTACCAGCGGGTGACCTTGTCGTTGGTGCGTGTTGCGCGCATGCCGATTCCCACGGTCACCGACTCGGGATCTTCGAGGGAGCCGCGGCAGAACTCCATCCACACGTAGGAGTGCGCGCTGTCCTGGCCCCGGTAGAGCAGGTTGGACTTCATCGTGCGCTCTTCACCGGCGAACGGGTTGAGGCGCCGCGGTTCGATGCGGCCGTCGAAGACGAACGGGAACAGGACCTCGAGGGCCTTGGTCTTGCCGGATCCGTTGGGTCCCCGCAGAACCAGTCGACCGTCGGCGAACGAGAACTCTTGGTCTCGGTAATCCCAGAGGTTGATGATTCCAGCCCGAGTAGGTCGGAAGCGGGCGTTGCTCATACGTTCTCTACCTCTGATAGTTCGCCGTTGGGGGAAGGTTCGGGGCCGAATTCGTCGACCGGATCCGGTGCGGAGTTGTCCACCGCGAAGTCGATCTGAGGATCGCGTTCGCGCACGGAGACCACGACGTCGCGGTACCGGGCAAGGACGGGCAACACCAGTACGCCGCCGTCGACCGCATGCGTCAGGCGCAGACGTTGCAGCAACCCGAGCGCCTGCTTGCGCAGCCCGTTGTGATCGGCCTGCCACTGCGCCGCGAAAGTTCGCCCGAACTGGTCCACCAACTCGGTGACCTTGTCAGCGAGCCAGTCGTCGTCGATTTTCGGGTACGTGACGGGTGGCGGTGGCTCGGCCGGTTCGCCGGCGGGCAGCACGAAGTCGTCGTCCTCGTCGGCGAGGTCCTCGAAGATCCCGGCCTCGGGGATGGCGGCATCGAGTTGTTCGATCAGGTGATCGTCCGACACGTGCGGGATCGGAAGTTTCGGCAGTTCAGGAGCGTCGACGTCGAGTACGCGGTCGGCAATCTCGCCGGCCAGGAGAAGTGCCACCTGAGCGATCGTTCCGGTGCTCGGGAAGCGGACGTCGGAGAGTCGGCCGGTGGGATCGATCATCGCGATTCCCTCGGTGCGGCGCTCGGCCACCAACCCCGTCAGTAGTTCGACTTCCGACGCGGTCTTGGGCTGCGCCAACGCGATCAATTCGTGCTGATCGAGTTCACCGGCCAGTACGACCGGGCGCTCGACGAGTGCCCGACGTACTCGGCGTCCGATCTCTTTCGCGTCCACGGGAATTCCGTCGTCCTCGGAGGCGCTCGAGGTCTCGACGGCCAGGAGTCCGCGGATGGAGTGTAGGTGCTGCAGGGCGCGCGGTGGACGGAACAGCGCTACGACGACGGAACGGTCGATGTCGTAGAGCGCTTCTCCCGCTTCGGGATTGGACGCCCAGCCGTTTGCGTCACCGTCGGCGAGTGCGATGGCACCTCTGACGCCGAGCCAGCCCACTGCGTCGACGAAGGCGTCGCGGTCCGACGCACGATCGGTGGAGAGTTCGACGCCGTCGACTTGTGCAGCGTCGGCCGCGACGTGATCGGCCAACTCCGACAACGTGATCTGGTTCCCGGCGCGGCCCAACGCGGCCAGGCACAGTGCCAGATAGGCGTAACGCGTGCGATCGAAGGTTCGCTCGGAGGCAGTTCGGGCCGGTGCCGACGGGTTGAGTCGATCCGACACCGTGAACAGGCGCGCGGTGGTCTCCGTCACCTCGAGGCGGTAGCCGAACAGTTCGAGTAGGTCGTCACGCAGCTCGGTGGCCCACCGGCGCAAGAGCGGCAACGCAATTCGATCCGGGTACGTCGAGGTGATCAGGTGGTTGGACAGGATCACTCGCGCCGCGCGTTGATACGAGTCGAGGGCAATGGGCGTGATCTCGCGAGCTCTCATCGAACACTGACCTCGATGCCGTCGAGGTGCATACGCCCGCGGGCGGTCTTGATGGTGGTCGAACCGTCCGAGGGACTGAGCGTCAGCTTCACCCCGTTCTCACTACCGGTGGAGCTCTTGACGCGTCCCACTACCGGAACGCGCGCGGTCAGTGCTGCATTGAGCAGACTCAGCAAAACTTCGGTCTCCTGCTCGTTGAGTTCACGCTGATAGACGCCGTTGGACGCGAGTGATTGCGCCGCGGCGCTGCGCGTACGTTGCGCTGCCAACTGCTCTTCGCGTAGGCGGCGGATGCTGCCGTCGTTGCGGGCGACCTTGCTCGGCAATCCTGGTGAGGGCGGGCGGCCGGTTTCGGCGAGTGTTCGCGCGATCTCGACCGGCGGTGCCTCCCACCA
The DNA here is from genome assembly GCF_040546695.1 of Rhodococcus sp. OAS809. Taxonomy (NCBI): domain Bacteria; kingdom Bacillati; phylum Actinomycetota; class Actinomycetes; order Mycobacteriales; family Nocardiaceae; genus Rhodococcus; species Rhodococcus sp. OAS809. The sequence continues at coordinate 780,308 of NZ_JBEPOI010000002.1, forward strand.
CGAACGTGAGTGAGAAATGATGTCTGCGTCCGGATGCACCATCGAGAGGTGGCGTGGACGGCCGAGGTCGAACACTGCCTGGAACAGAGCATGAGCTGCGTCTTCGGACGGCGTGGCGGCGAACCAGCCGGCGAGGTGCCGGAGCTGGCTCTCGCGGCTGACGCCGCCGCGACGGGTTTCCGTGACGCGGCGAAGGAGCGCCAGAACCGCGGCGATCGCGCTCATCGTGCCCTCACGTAGACGCTCGGACTCGCTGATCCCCGATTCCGCGGAGACGAACCAGGCGGTCAATCCTCGCCAGCGCGCAGCCCAGTCGTCTTCGCGTTCGGTGATCGGGACGAACACCCGTTCGTCACTGGCGGCGGCGAGGCGGATCATGCGATCGACCCCGGTGGATTCGACGTGCTCGATCGCTTCCTTGAGCTTGGGGGCGTAGCGCGCCAGATCGGAGCTGAACTCCCGCATGTGCGTGAGCAGAGCGTCCTTGTGCGTGAGGAAAGCCTGCGGAGTGATCTCCGTGGTCCGTACGAGGTCCCCGAGGGTCAGATAGAAGTGCGCGGCTCGATCGGCCATGTCGGAGAGTGTCGAGTCGAGGCGCTTGAGCTTGCGGAAGATCAGATCGCCGTCGGAGCGTCGGTTGGCCTCGGCGAGTTCGGACATGTCTGCGAGCAGGTCCGGCAGAGCGAGACGCGAGAGCGACGCCGAGTCCAGGCGTGCGGCGAGAACGTCTTCGACTGATCGATAGACCTGGTATCCGGCCTGACCGAACTGGTAGACGAAGTGGCGATTGCGGTACTCGGCCAGCGTGGCCGCGCGGGTGCCGTCGTAGCTGCGCTCGAGGATCTCCCACACGTGGAGCTGATCCAACAGGGGAGTGACCTCTGCTGCCGACAGATCGGCCGCCGGATCCGATCCACCGATCTTCTCGAGGATGTGCGCGACGGCTCCGGCATGCAGCAGGACGGTGTAGTTGGCGCGAGCATGGTCGAAGGCACGAAGTACCCAGAGGTACTCGGCCCGTTTTTCCGCGATCGTGAACGAAAACAGCTTCAGTCGATTGGTGTCGGCGTACGCGGCGTAATCGGGCGCACTCGTTTCTTCCACCATGACAGGGTAGGCGAGAGACGCCCCCTCTTTTTCCTACGGGCGATCCGTAGCAGGGGATGCGGCGCGTCGCCACTGCGATTCGTTCTCGATCATCCATGTGAGCAGGTGCTCGGCCGCCGCCTCGTCGGAGTCCGGGCCGACCAGCAGATCGGCGAACGCTTGGCTGGGGGCGACGATGCGGATGCCGTCGCGGGTGAGCAATCGGTCGAAGGCAGACGGTGAGAGGGGAGCGGTGATCCACACGTCACCGCCGGATTCCACCCGCCGTAGTCCGAGAGCGTCGGCGAACTGATCGACGTTGTCGGCATGGAAGTGGGCACGTCGAGTGGGCGCGTACCGAGCAAAGGGTGCGGCGGCCACCGAGGCGGTACCGGCGTAGATGTGACCGCTGAGCTGACGCAGTTGATCGAAGAGTGCTTCCAACCCGTCCGGCGCGTGAAAGCCGTGAGGCGTCGGCGCTTTGGCCCCGGCCTCAGCCGCCCATTCACGAAGCATCTTCGGCCAGCGGACGTCACCGATCCCACCGCGGGGGAGCCTGGTCACCAGTTCACGATCCGACAGTGTCTGAACCACCCGATAGGTTGCTCCCGTCGACGCACCGGCCAGGCGCACCAAGGCAGTGATCGCCAGTGGCGCCGCGAAATCGGCAAGCGCACGCACGACGCGAGCTGACGGATCGCCCGTCAACTGTCCGGAAGGACGTCCGGGCCCCCGCCACGGATCGGCGTCGGCTCCGCGTCCACGCACCCAGACGGCGGGTCGATCAGCGGTCAACGACACGTTGCCCGTGGCGTCTGCGTACGAGATCGCGTGGGAATCGAGCTGCCGGCGAACCGGCTCGGACAGATATTTTGCGCACACGAAGCCCGATTGACCGGTGGGGAAGCGATCGGCGATACCGGGAACGTCGCTGCTCAGGACACCGTGAGCGGCGTACACGCCGAATTTGGCCACCGAGCCGTCAGGGGAGCGGAGGTCGAGTCGGAGTGGCGCCTCGGACAGGTCGGGGGAGCGCTGCGTCGACAAAGACCAGGTAGGAGGCAAATTTTCTTCGATGACGGCAACCGATCGCCGAAAAATGTCGATCGGCCGTTCCGGTTCCGACTCAGATTCGCTCATGTTCCAATGGTATCAATATCTGTCGACGACGGAAACACAAGATTTTCCGAATAATGTTCGCCCTGACAGCCTCGCGACAACGGTGGTCGCTTTCGCCGAGAAACTCACTACCTACACAACTTCAAATTCGAAATTGCGGAGATCGATCAGCGTTGCTTCGGCATGATCAGGGGAGCGACGACGGCGAGCAGTAGTGCGGGGATCAGGAAGCTCGCGGCAGGCGAAGAGTCGTAAATCGGTGTCAGGGCCAGGGGAGCAAGAGCGGCGCCGCCGAAGCGCATCGCTTGGACGACGGACACGGCGCCGCCACGGTTCGGCCCCGCGGATCCGAGGACCGCCGCGTTGACGCCGACCAGCACGAACTGGCTCGCGACGCCTGCGACAAACCATGCGATCGCGATCACCGGCACCAAGCCGGCAAGGCCGACTACGGAGACCAGAACTGCTCCGCCCAGGGCGCCGATCATCACGGAGGAGCGTGCGCCGATGCGATCGATGAGGATTCCGATGCGCCGGGCCGAGAGGATGCCGGCCACGCCGAAGACGGTGAGCAGTAGGCCGCGGACGGTGGGGGACAGCCCGAACTCGTCTTCGAAGCGGAAAGCGAGCAGGAAGCTCAGTCCACCGAGGGCGCCCCAGCCGAGCAATGCAGCGATACCGATGCGGAGCACTTCGGGGCGTAATGCATCGCGGAGACGGGCGGGAGTGGTCGCTGCCGGTGCTTCGGACTTCGGAAGTCCGACGGCTCCCAGAATGCCCGCGACCACTGCGATTACGAGAAAGGCCAGACGCCAGTCGAATTCGGCCGCCAGTCCGCCGATCAACGGAGCCGACGACTGCCCTGCGGCCTGGAAAGCGCCGAAGGCTCCGAGGGCTCGACCCAGCCGTGCCTGCGGTGTTGCGGCCGCCAACGAGGCAAGCAGTAGCGGCGTGGTGAATGCGTTCGCGGAGCCCTGCAGTACCCGGGCGGCAAGGAAGATCTCGAGTGTCGGGGCGAGGAAGCATGCCAACGACGCGAGGACGTAGACGCCGTAAGCGATGCGCACCGTCCGAACCTTGCCCCACCGCGTCCCGAGTGTCCCCGACACCAACATCAGAGCGGCGAAGGGGAGCAGGTACGCGGTGAGGGAAGAGGCGGCCGCCGACGGACCGACCCCTAGATCGTCACCGATCTCTGGAAGGATCGAAGCAACCACGCCGCCGCCGAACGGGCCGAGGAACCCGCCGGCGTACAGCGCGATCAGCTGAAGCCGGAGGCGCAGTGGGCGCTGTGTACTTCCGCCTTCTTCTGGAGTGTTCTTGCTCACAGTCCGAAGCTGCCGGGGCCTCGCCGTCTGAGGTAGCGCTCGAATTCCGCGGCGATGGCATCGCCGTCGATCTTGGAGATTGCTTCGCTGATGTCGGTTTCGGCGTCTCCCCGTTCTTCCAGGGTGCGCACGTATTCGCCGATTTCCTCATCGTCCGCGGTCATTTCGTTGACCGCTTCCTCCCAATCCTCCGACTGAGCCGGGAGCTCCCCGAGTGGGACCTCGATGTCGAGAACATCCTCGACTCGTTGAAGGAGGGCCACTGTGGCCTTCGGGTTGGGTGGCTGCGAGACGTAGTGCGGAACCGCCGCCCAGAACGAAATAGCGGGTACACCAGCACGAACGCACTCGTCCTGAAGAACCCCGGTGATGCCCGTCGGGCCTTCGTACCGCGTCTGTTCCAGGTTGAATCGGGCGGCGGATTCACTGCTGTAGGCCGTGCCCGTCACCGGGACCGGTCGGGTGTGCGGAGTATCGGCGAGCAGGGCGCCGAGGATGACGACCGTCTTGACGTTCAGTTGGTCGATCAGCTCGAGCAGATCCTCGCAGAAACTGCGCCACCGCATGTTGGGCTCGATCCCGCGAAGCAGGACGATGTCGCTCTCGCTGCCAGGAGGCGAACAGACCGACAAACGTGTTGCCGGCCAAACGATTTCGCGAGTGACACCGTCGACCTGCCGGACTGTGGGGCGGTTGACCTGATAGTCGTAGTAGTCCTCTGAATCGAGTTCGGCGAGCGGCTGGGCATCCCAGATCAGCTCGAGATGTTCGACCGCACCGCTGGCTGCGTCACCGGCGTCGTTCCAGCCCTCGAAAGCTGCAACGAGGATGGGATCACGTAGGACAGGGATGTCGCCCTCGAGGCGGTCGCTGCTGTCGACGGCAAAGCCGTCAGGGCTCTCGAAGGCCGCGGAATCATCGAAATCGACCGGGCCGTCGGGAGTGACGGGGAACTCACTTGGACTCACCCACCCAGCCTACGGCCAGAGCTTGTCGGTGCGCCCACTACTCTGGACGGCATGTCTGCCCCATTTAACTCTGCCCTGCTTGATGCGCTGAAACAGCGCGTTGTCATCGGCGACGGAGCGATGGGCACCATGTTGCAGGCCGCGGACCTCACCCTGGACGACTTCCTCGGCCTCGAGGGGTGCAATGAGATCCTCAACGACACCCGTCCCGACGTGCTCAAAGACATCCACCGTGCGTACTTCGCCGCTGGTGCCGATGCCGTCGAGACCAACACCTTCGGTTGCAACCTGCCCAACCTCGCCGACTACGACATCTCTCACCGGATCCGCGAACTCGCGGAAAAAGGCACTGCTCTCGCCCGTGAAGTAGCGGACGAGATGGGACCAGGCCGCGACGGCATGGCCCGATTCGTACTCGGCTCGATGGGACCGGGAACCAAGCTCCCCAGCCTGGGACACGCACCGTACGCAGTCCTGCGTGACGCGTACACCGAAGCTGCGCTCGGCATGATCGACGGTGGCGCCGACGCCATCCTCGTCGAAACCTGCCAGGACCTGCTTCAGGTGAAAGCTGCAATCCTCGGCAGCCAGCGTGCGATGGAGCAACTCGGACTGCGGTTGCCGATCATCACGCACGTGACGGTCGAGACAACCGGAACGATGCTCCTGGGCAGTGAGATCGGTGCGGCGCTGACGGCACTCGAGCCACTCGGTATCGACATGATCGGTCTGAACTGTGCCACCGGGCCGGCCGAGATGAGTGAACATCTCCGTCATCTGTCCAAGTACTCCACGCTGCCGGTGTCGGTCATGCCCAATGCCGGCCTGCCGCAGCTCGGCCCCAAGGGTGCCGAGTATCCGCTGACTGCCGACGAATTGGCCGAAGCCCTCAGTGGTTTCGTCTCCGAGTTCGGACTCGGCCTCGTCGGTGGCTGCTGCGGTACGACGCCCGAGCACATCAGCGCGGTCGCCGACGCGGTTCGTCAGGTCGAGAAGGCCCAGCGCACGCCGATCCACGAGCCGAGCACCTCTTCGCTGTACTCGGCGGTGCCGTTCGAGCAGGACGCCAGCATCCTGATGATCGGCGAACGCACGAACTCCAACGGCTCCAAGGCTTTCCGCGAGGCGATGCTCTCCGCGGACTACCAGAAGTGCCTGGACATCGCCAAGGACCAGACCCGCGACGGCGCACACATGCTCGACCTCAACGTCGACTACGTGGGCCGCGACGGTGCCGCCGACATGTCGGAACTTGCCAGCCGCCTGGCGACGTCCTCGACGCTGCCGATCATGCTCGACTCCACCGAGCCTGCCGTGCTGCAAGCCGGCCTCGAGCACCTCGGTGGCCGCTGCGCCGTCAACTCCGTCAACTACGAAGACGGCGCCGGCCCCGAATCGCGTTTCCACAAGATCATGACTCTGGTCAAGGAGCACGGCGCGGCGGTCGTCGCCCTGACCATCGACGAAGAGGGCCAGGCTCGCACCGCCGAGACGAAGGTCGCCATCGCCAAGCGTCTGATCGAGGACATCAAGGGAAACTGGGGACTCGCCGAGTCCGACATCATCGTCGACGCCTTGACCTTCCCCATCTCCACCGGTCAGGAAGAGGTGCGACGCGACGGCATCGAGACCATCGAAGCCATCCGTCAGCTCAAGGCTGCGTACCCGGAACTCCACTTCACCCTGGGTATCTCGAACATCTCGTTCGGTTTGAACCCGGCCGCACGGCAGGTCCTCAACTCGGTGTTCCTGCACGAGTGCACCGAGGCAGGTCTGGACACGGCGATCGTACATGCGTCCAAGATTCTGCCGATGGCCCGAATTCCTGACGAGCAGCGTGAAACCGCACTCGACCTCGTCTACGACCGTCGTAGCGAGGGGTACGACCCGCTGCAGAAGCTGATGGCTCTGTTCGAGGGTGTCTCGGCTGCGTCGGCGCGCGAGTCCCGTGCGCAGGAACTGGCGGGACTTCCGTTGTTCGACCGGCTCGAACGCCGCATCGTCGACGGCGAGCGCAACGGCCTTGACGACGACCTCACCGAGGCGATGACGATCAAGCCTCCGCTGGCCATCATCAACGAGACCTTGCTCTCGGGCATGAAGACCGTCGGCGAGCTGTTCGGCTCCGGACAGATGCAGTTGCCGTTCGTGTTGCAGTCGGCCGAGGTCATGAAGGCTGCCGTGGCATTCCTCGAACCGCACATGGAAGCGAGCGACGAGGACGGCAAGGGTCGCATCGTGATCGCGACCGTCAAGGGCGACGTTCACGACATCGGCAAGAACCTGGTCGACATCATCTTGAGCAACAACGGCTACGAGGTCGTCAACATCGGTATCAAGCAGCCGATCGCGACCATCCTTGACGTCGCGTTGGACAAGAAAGCCGACGTGATCGGCATGTCCGGACTGCTCGTGAAGTCCACTGTCGTGATGAAGGAAAACCTCCAGGAACTCAACGCACGCGGAGTCGCCGAGAAGTTCCCGGTTCTGCTCGGTGGTGCGGCGCTCACGCGCTCCTACGTCGAGAACGACCTGCAGGAGGTGTACGAGGGCGACGTCAGCTATGCCCGCGACGCCTTCGAGGGTCTGAACTTGATGGACCAGATCATGACGACCAAGCGTGGTGGCGGCCCGGCGCCGGACAGCCCGGAGGCCATCGCTGCTCGCGAGAAGGCTGCCGAGCGTAAGGCACGTCACGAGCGTTCCAAGCGCATCGCCGAAAAGCGTAAGGCTGCAGCGGTTCCCGTGGTCCTGCCGGAGCGTTCCGATGTCGCAACCGACATCGCGGTGCCGACACCTCCCTTCTGGGGCTCGCGCATCGTCAAGGGAATCTCGCTGTCCGAGTACTCGGGGCTGCTCGACGAGCGCGCTCTTTTCCTCGGCCAGTGGGGCCTTCGCGGTCAGCGCAAGGGCGACGGTCCGACGTACGAGGAACTGGTCGAGTCGGAAGGCCGTCCGCGACTTCGGTACTGGCTCGATCGGTTGACGTCCGAGGGCATCCTCGCGCATGCCGGGGTCGTGTACGGGTACTTCCCGGCGATCTCGGAGGGCGACGACGTCATCGTGCTCACCGAGCCGAAACCGGATGCACCCGAAAGGTTCCGGTTCACCTACCCGCGCCAGCACCGCGACCGCTTCCTGTGCATCGCGGACTTCGTTCGCTCGCGCAAGGACGCCGAGGCCACCGGGCAGGTCGACGTTCTTCCGTTCCAGTTGGTGACGATGGGTCAGCCGATCGCGGACTTCGCCAACGAGTTGTTCGCATCGAACTCGTACCGCGATTACCTCGAGGTTCACGGAATCGGTGTCCAGCTCACGGAGTCTCTGGCCGAGTACTGGCATCGACGCGTCCGTGAAGAGCTAGTGCTTCCCGAGGGTCACACCGTCGCGGAGCAGGATCCCACCGAGGTTGCCGGTTACTTCGATCTCGAGTACCGCGGCGCTCGTTATTCGTTCGGATACGGCGCGTGCCCGGATCTCGAGGATCGAGCCAAGTTGGTTGCGTTGCTCGAACCCGAACGAATCGGCGTCGAATTGTCCGAGGAGCTGCAGCTGCATCCCGAGCAGTCCACGGACGCTTTTGTCCTGCACCACCCGGAAGCAAAGTATTTCAATGTCTGAGTTGTTGACCGAAGTATCCGAATCAACGCTCGGTGGTGTCCTGTGGGACATGGACGGCACCCTGCTCGATTCGGAGAAGCTGTGGGACATCGCGCTTCGTGAGCTGTCCCTACGCCTGGGCGGACCGATGACGGAAGCGACACGCGTTGCCGTCATCGGTGCGTCGAGCCCCTTCGCCCTTGCGACGGTGTTCGACGCTCTCGGCCTGGAGAAGCATCCCGATGCCATCGCCGAGGCGAAGGACTGGATGTACACCCGCGTCGGCGATCTTTTCGAGGACGGCGTGACCTGGCGGCCGGGTGCTCGCGACGCACTGTCGACCGTGCGTGACGGTGGTCTGCGTTCTGCACTGGTCACCAACACCGAGCGAGTTCTGGTCGATCGGGCACTCGGCATGCTCGGCCGTGAGTTCTTCGACCATTCGGTGTGTGGCGACGAGGTCCCCAACGGGAAACCGGCAGCGGATCCGTACCTGCGCGGCGCGCATCTGCTCGGACTCGAGCCGGCGCAGTGCCTCGCGATCGAGGACTCGCCGACCGGCACGGCGTCGGCCAGCGCTGCGGGTTGCGCGGTGCTCGTCGTTCCGTGTGAGGTCGACGTCCCCGCCGGCCCTGGACGCGTGTTTCGAGAGTCCCTGTTGGACTTGTCCATTCACGATCTTCACGACGTTCACTCGAGCGCGGCACGTTAGGCTGGATTTGCTGTGGCTATTCCGAAAATTGTTCTCTTCTACCAGTTCACGCCGTTGGCGGACCCGGAAGCGATCAAGCTGTGGCAGCACAGCCTGGCCGAGTCCAACAACCTGACGGGCCGGATCATCGTCTCGCCGCACGGGATCAACGCGACGGTCGGCGGAGACATCGAGGATGTCAAGCGATATGTCCGTGGTACGCGTGGTTACGAACCCTTCCGTACCGCTGACATCAAGTGGTCGGACGGCCTCGGGAACGATTTCCCTCGTCTGAGTGTCAAGGCACGCTCGGAGATCGTGACGTTCGGTGCCCCCGACGAGCTGAAAGTCGACGAGAACGGTGTGGTCGGCGGAGGAGTTCACCTGGTGCCCAAGGAACTACACGAACTCGTCGACACTCGCGGTGACGACGTCGTGTTCTTCGACGGGCGCAATGCCTTCGAAGCCGAGATCGGCCGTTTCCGAGATGCGATAGTTCCGGACGTCGCCACCACTCGGGATTTCGTCAACGAACTCGACAGTGGCAAATACGACCATCTCAAGGGCAAAGCCGTGGTCACGTACTGCACCGGCGGAGTGCGCTGTGAGGTGTTGTCTTCGCTGATGCGCTCACGTGGCTTCGACGAGGTCTATCAGTTGGACGGCGGAATCGTCCGTTACGGCGAGACTTTCGGCGACCGCGGCCTCTGGGACGGTTCCCTGTACGTGTTCGACAAGCGGATGAACATCGAGTTCTCATCCGAAGCCAAGACACTCGGCGTGTGTGTCGATTGTGGTACTCCGACCCCGCGGTACCGCAACCGGATCGACGGCGACGGCCGAACCCTCGAATTGCTCTGCGAGAGTTGTTCACCAGACCTCGAGCAGGACTGAGCTGTGCCCAAGGCTCCGTTGCCGATCCGAAACGGTCTCGGACCTGACCGGCTGCGGATGCCGGCGGAGTCGTCGGCGCGGACCGTCCTCGAGCACCTGGTCGGCGAGCATCCCGGGGAGCGGGACCTGTGGGCGGACCTCGTCAGCGCCGGGGACGTCGTTGACGAGCACGGGCGGAAGATCACGAGCCGAACGCCCTATCAGCCGACCCGGTTCGTGTACTTCTACCGCGAGCCGGCCCCCGAGATTCCGGTTCCGCACGAGATCGAGATCTTGTACCGCGACGACTCGATTCTCGTGATCGACAAACCGCACTTCCTGGCGACCATTCCACGGGGAGCGCACATCGTCGAAAGCGCAGTCGTGCGCCTGCGTCGTGACCTGGACCTTCCAGATCTTGCGCCAGTTCACCGCCTCGACCGGATGACGGCGGGTGTCATCGTGTTCACCGTGACACCGGACCTACGACGGCCGTACCAGGAACTTTTTGCCGAGCAGCGGATCGTCAAGGAGTACGAGGCGATTGCGGGCTTCGATCCGGAACTGACTTTCCCTCGCACGGTGCGCAGCCGCATCAACAAAGTTCACGGCGAGATGACGGCTACCGAAATCGCGGGCGAGCCGAACAGTGAGACCTCGATCGAACTGATCGAGGTGATCACCGACTCGGCCGGCCGGACGCTCGGGCGATACAGGTTGCTCCCACGGACCGGCCGGACCCATCAGCTTCGGCTGCACCTCAACTCGCTGGGCGTCCCGATCGTCGGTGACAACTACTATCCGGAGTATCTGCCCGCAGTGCCCGGTGACTTCTCGACTCCGTTGCGATTGTTGGCGCGAGCGTTGGAGTACCCGGATCCGATCACCGGGCAGACCCGCAGGTTCGTGAGTTCGCGCAGCCTCGACGCAGGCCTGTGAACACCGCTGTTCGTGGGCGTGTGAAAACCGCTTCCGTCCTCGTGAAAGAATAGCTACCCGTGAAGACCTTCGAATCCTTGTTCGCCGAATTGACCGAGCGCGCTGCTACTCGCCCCGAGGGGTCCGGCACTGTCGCCGCCCTCGACGCCGGTGTGCATGCTCAGGGCAAAAAGGTCATCGAGGAAGCCGGTGAAGTGTGGATCGCTGCGGAATACCAGAGCGATGAGCAGCTAGCCGAGGAAATTTCCCAGCTGCTGTACTGGACGCAGGTGTTGATGGTCGGTCGCGGACTGACCCTCGAGGACGTGTACCGACATCTGTGATCGGAGCTGACCAGCGAGATGTACTCCGTCTCGCTCGTCCAGGGCTTCCGATTCATGTCGTCTCACGTCACCCACACCTTCCGAAAGGACATCCACCATGCTGCGCGTAGCAGTTCCCAACAAAGGCTCACTGTCCGAGTCCGCCGCCGAGATTCTCAGCGAGGCCGGCTACCGTCGACGCACCGATTCCCGTGATCTGACAGTCCTCGATCCGGCCAATCAGGTCGAGTTCTTCTTCTTGCGCCCCAAGGACATTGCGATCTACGTCGGCTCCGGTGAGCTGGATCTCGGCATCACCGGTCGTGATCTCGCCGGCGACTCGGGTGCTCCCGTATCCGAGCGTCTGTCACTGGGCTTCGGCCGTTCGTCGTTCCGTTACGCAGCACCGGCCGGCAAGGACTGGGCCGTCGAGGATCTGTCCGGCCTGCGCATTGCAACGTCGTACCCGAACCTGGTCCGTAAGGACCTCACAGATCGCGGACTCGACGCCACCGTCATCCGTCTCGACGGAGCAGTGGAAATCTCGATTCAGCTCGGCGTCGCCGACGCGATCGCCGACGTGGTCGGATCGGGTCGTACTCTCCGCCAACACAACCTCGTGGCTTTCGGTGAATCGCTCTGCGATTCCGAAGGTGTCCTGATCGAGCGCACCGGCGCTCCGCAGGACGATCCCGCCCGCAACCAGCTCATCGAACGCGTACGCGGAATTGTCTTCGCGCAGCAGAATCTGATGATCGACTACGACTGCCCGCGCACCATCCTCGACGACGCCATCAAGATGACTCCCGGTATGGAATCGCCGACCCTCTCACCGTTGGCCGATCCCGACTGGGTCGCGGTTCGCGCGATGGTCCCGATCAAGGGACACAACCAGGTGATGGATGCCTTGGCCGAACTCGGTGCCAAGGCCATCCTCGCGTCGAACATCCGCTCGGTACGCGCTTTCTGATCACTGCCTGAATAGATTTACGCGCATTCGCGCCCGTTCCTGGAAATCAGGAACGGGCGCGAATCTGCAAAGTCTGGGCGATACGGCCCACGGCACCCTGCTCGTCGTAGAGCACGCCCGCACACATGCCGACGCCGTCCGGACCCGTTGTGGTTTCGGCGGCGACACCGACCCACTCTCCCTCGGGCACACGGAAGATATGCACCGTGAGATCTGTGTTGAGAAACGTCCAGTGCTCCGGGTCGAGCTTGGCGCCGACCCCGTTTGAGATGTCGGCCACCGCGAACAAACGCTCGAGAGCAGACATCTTCTCACCCTCGACCAGCTCTGGCTTGGGGCGCGCCCATACCTTCCCGGTTCCCACGCACCCGATCGGAGCAATCCAGGACCAGTCGAGGGTCTTGAGATAGCCGACGCTCCACAGACCCTCGAGAACGCCCGGGGTGCCGCTGTCGCGGGGTTCGAGCGGGGGATCGACTACGTGGACGACGTCGCCGGTATCCACCGTCTCCATCCGCCACGCCGTACCGCGCGCAACCGCGCGTGCAGATCCGTCGGCGGTGGTTGCCCACAGTTCGGCGACGATCAATTCGATTCGGCGACCGGGTCGTTCGATCCAGGACCGGACTTCGAGGTCGGCAATCGGAATCGGTCCGAGAATCTCGACGACGACGCGCGTCAGACGGGTTTCGTCGCGCGCACCGCACCGCTCGAGGGCTCGTACCAACAGCGCCGACGGGGGAGCGCCGTGCTGCAGTGTCGGGCCCCAGATGCTGACAGTTGCCTGCGTGCTCGCGAACCGCTCGTGCCCTTCCTCCGTCGTTCCGAGGTAGCGGTAGTACGAACTGTCCGTCATGTTATGAATTCTCCTTTGCGGCAACAGGTTCGGTGCTCAGCAGGTCCGGCCAACCTGGATACGGCGGAGGTGTTCCGCCGAACGAGGGGCACAGTGACTTGTGATCGCACCAGTCGCACAGTTTGCCAGGCTTGGGTCTGAAGTCTCCGGTCGCACCTGCTGCGAGGATCGCTTTCCAGATGGCGGAGAGGGTTCGCTCGAATCGGATGAGCTCGTCGTGATCCGGGGCGTACGTGAGAATCGAGCCGGAGGCCAGATAGATCAGGCGCAGTTGTGCGGGAACGATTCCGCGAGTGCGCAGCAGTACGAGCGCGTAGAACTTCATCTGGAAGAGCGCCTTGGATTCGGTGAACTCGCGAGGCGCTTTTCCGGTCTTGTAGTCGACCACCCGCACCTCACCCGTCGGTGCAACGTCTATCCGGTCGACGAAGCCGCGGAGTCGAACGCCGTTCTCCAATTCGGTCTCGACGTAGACCTCGCACGCCTCGGCATCGAATCGAGTGGGATCTTCGAGCGTGTAGTACGTCGCGACGAGCTTGCCGACTTCGTCGAGGAACGAATCCAGCTCGCCCTCCGGAACAAGGTCAGCGGCCTCGGGAGACTCGGCACTGACACGTTCCCACGCGGGACGGACGAGTTCGGCTGCGCGATCGGGAACCCGGTGACCGGTCGGGAGTGCAAACAGTGCTTCCAGTGCCGCGTGTACGACGGTGCCTCTGACCTGGGCTCTGGTTGGCGTTTCCGGAATTCTGTCGACTGCTCGGAAGCGATAGAGCAGGGGGCATTGTTTGTAGTCACCCGCCCGAGACGGAGAGAGCGCCGGCCGACTACGCGGGCGCTCGTGTGATGTTGCACCCGTTGGAGTGGGGGTTGGCAATTCGACAGAGCTCACACCTGGCAGGCTATGCGGTTGGTCCGACAACTCCGTCGGAGCCGGTGGCGAGGACACCGGAAACAAGCGAACAGGGATCATCTGCGCATGGCGAACGAGCTGCAACCAGAAGAAGGCACGACCGAAGTGGATGAGGTTGTGCAGTCCGCTGTCGCCGAGATTCCCGAACAAGAGCTTCCAGAAGCTGATCTCACTGCACCGGGCAAGCGGCCGTCAGGTCCGTTCCGCGTCGGCGACCGAGTACAGCTGACCGACGGCAAGGGACGCCACTACACGATCGTTCTCGAGGCGAACCGCGAATACCACACCCACAAGGGCGGAATCGTTCACAACGATCTGATCGGTGCCGACGAGGGCAGCGTCGTCAAGTCGGTCAACGGCACGCCCTATCTCGCATTGCGCCCCCTGCTGGTGGACTACGTGCTGTCCATGCCGCGCGGTGCCCAGGTCATCTACCCGAAGGACGCAGCTCAGATCGTCCACGAAGGCGACGTGTTCCCAGGGGCACGCGTGCTCGAGGCCGGAGCCGGCTCCGGCGCACTGACATGTTCGCTGCTGCGTGCCGTCGGACCCGAGGGCAAGGTCATCTCCTACGAGGTCCGCGACGATCATGCCGAACATGCGGTTCGCAACGTCGAGACCTTCTTCGGGGAACGTCCGCCGAACTGGGAACTGACCATCGCCGATCTCGCCGAGTTCGATCCGGAAGCGCACGGAGGCAAGGTCGATCGCGTCGTACTCGACATGCTGGCCCCGTGGGACGTCCTGCCCGCCGTCTCGCAGGCACTCGTGCCGGGCGGCGTGTTGATCGTCTACGTCGCGACCGTTACTCAGCTCTCGAAGGTCGTCGAGGCGATGCGGGAGCAGGAATGCTGGACCGAGCCCCGCTCGTGGGAATCGATCGTGCGCGGTTGGCACGTCGTCGGATTGGCGGTGCGCCCCGAACATCGGATGCAAGGCCACACCGCGTTCCTCGTGAGCGCTCGTCGTCTCGCCGAAGGAACTGTCACCCCGAAGCCGCAGCGGCGTGCGGGCAAGGGCTCGAACACCGCGGCCAAGTAGTCACACGAAAACAACAAGAGCGGCGATCCGGTATCCGGATCGCCGCTCTTGTCGTAGCTGGAAGTTATGCGGTGCAGGAAGCGCGGCCCATTTCCAGGAGCACGCATGCCGAGGTGTCGGACAGCTTCCAGGAGCCGTCTTCGAGCTCCCAGGTCCACGGGGTGGCCGGGGCGGCGCCGTGCGGGCTGACGACGGCGACGTCTGCGGTTGCGGTCTGACCGTCGACCTTGACGTTGTCCACGTTGAACGTGATCGCGTAGGCCGGGTTACCGCCCAGCGCAGCACTCATCGTCTCGATGTTGGCCTGACGCTTGGTTCCGTCGACCACCAGAGCGGTCTTCTCCTCGATCGGCTTGGCCGGATCGATGAGAGCGACGAGCGAAGCGTTGAGCTCCTCGGCCGTCGGAGCCGCTGCGGCAGCGGCAGCTGACGTCGTGGCGGAAGCCGAGGCCTTGGCTGTGGTGCTCGAGGCGGCGGCGGAAGTCGAACTTGCAGCCGTCGAATCCTTGTTGTCGTCCGAGCTGCATGCACCCATGGTCAGGACGGCAGCGACAGCACAAGCGCTGATGAGAGTCTTGCGGATGATCACAGCGTTACCTTTCGTTGTAAAGAGAGACAGGCGCTGTCTCCATCTTGTAGGCAAGGCTAACATGACCAAATTCTGGCTCGAGACCAGTCGGCACGGTCCGCGCGCAGGTGTGAATTCGCACTCGCGCACCGTGTCTGGCGACAGTTGGGGCCTTATGCCGGTAGCGTTGATGGATCGCACTGGGAGGAGACGCACATGAGCTCGACAGAGAACCCGGATTCGGTTGCGGCAGCAGAAGAACTCCACGCGCTACGAGTGGAAGCACAAGTACTGCGCCGACAACTTGCACAATCGCCGGAGCAGGTGCGTGAGCTGGAGTCGAAGGTGGACTCGTTGTCCATCCGAAACAGCAAGTTGATGGACACCCTCAAAGAGGCCCGTCAGCAGCTCATCGCGCTTCGTGAAGAAGTCGACAGACTCGGTCAACCGCCGAGCGGTTACGGAGTCCTTCTCTCGGTACACGAGGACAAGACCGTCGACGTGTTCACGTCGGGTCGCAAGATGCGGTTGACGTGCTCACCGAACATCGACACGGACACCCTCGCCCTCGGGCAGACGGTTCGCCTCAACGAGGCACTCACCATCGTCGAGGCCGGCACCTACGAGCAGGTCGGTGAGATCAGCACGCTCCGTGAGGTACTCGACGACGGCTTGCGCGCACTGGTGGTCGGTCATGCCGACGAAGAGCGCATCGTCTGGCTCGCAGCGCCGTTGGCAGCCGTCTTCGCCGACCCCGAAGCCGATATCATCGCGTACGACGCCGATTCTCCGACCAGGAAACTGCGTCCGGGCGACTCGTTGCTCGTCGACACCAAGGCCGGGTACGCCTTCGAGCGCATCCCGAAGGCCGAGGTCGAAGATCTGGTTCTCGAGGAAGTTCCGGACGTTCACTACGACGACATCGGTGGTCTCGGGCGTCAGATCGAGCAGATCCGTGATGCCGTCGAACTCCCGTTCCTCCACAAGGATCTGTTCCACGAGTACTCGCTGAGGCCGCCGAAGGGTGTACTGCTCTACGGTCCGCCTGGTTGCGGCAAGACGCTCATCGCCAAGGCCGTCGCCAACTCGTTGGCCAAGAAGATCGCAGAAGCCCGCGGTCAGGACAGCAAGGACGCCAAGTCCTACTTCCTGAACATCAAGGGCCCGGAACTTCTGAACAAGTTCGTCGGCGAAACCGAGCGTCACATTCGGATGATCTTCCAGCGTGCTCGTGAGAAGGCGTCCGAGGGCACTCCGGTGATCGTCTTCTTCGACGAGATGGACTCGATCTTCCGTACCCGTGGTTCGGGAGTCTCCTCCGACGTCGAGACAACGGTTGTTCCGCAGCTGCTCAGCGAGATCGACGGCGTGGAAGGGCTCGAGAACGTCATCGTCATCGGCGCGTCCAACCGTGAGGACATGATCGACCCGGCCATCCTGCGTCCCGGCCGACTGGATGTGAAGATCAAGATCGAGCGCCCCGACGCGGAATCCGCTCAGGACATCTTCTCGAAGTACCTGGTGGACGGTCTGCCGATCAATGCGGACGACCTCGCCGAGTTCGGTGGCGATCGCACTGCATGCTTGAAGGCGATGATCGTTCGCGTCGTCGATCGCATGTACGCGGAGAGCGAAGAGAATCGTTTTCTCGAGGTCACCTACGCCAACGGCGACAAGGAAGTTCTGTTCTTCAAGGACTTCAACTCGGGTGCGATGATCCAGAACATCGTCGACCGCGCCAAGAAGTACGCGATCAAGTCGGTACTCGACACCGGTGCTCCGGGCTTGCGTGTGCAGCACCTCTTCGATTCCATCGTCGACGAGTTCGCCGAGAACGAGGATCTGCCCAACACCACCAATCCTGATGACTGGGCACGTATTTCGGGCAAGAAGGGTGAGCGGATCGTCTACATCCGCACTCTCGTCACGGGCAAGAACGCCAGTGCGAGCCGCGCGATCGACACGGAGTCGAACACGGGCCAGTACCTGTAACGAAACGAACATCGATCGGGCCGGCCACTCCGCGAGAGTTGTCGGCCCGATCTCTGCGTCGCTGCCGTTGACTTCGTTGCGATTGGACCGGTCGGTCGCGCTGGTTTAGAGTCCCGCCGTGCAGATACATCTTCGACACAATCCGTCGTCCACAGTCGCTCGCTGCTACCTCGCGCCCGGCGAACCGCTGCGCGTGGAGAGCGGGGCGATGCTCGCGCATTCTGCCGGCGTAGTACTCGAAGCGAAGGCGCAGGGCGGCGTCCTGCAGGGACTCAAGCGGTCGATGCTGAGCGGCGAATCATTTTTCGTCACGACGTATACCGCTCCGCAGCAAGGTGGTTGGGTCGACGTGACTGGTGTGCTTCCCGGAGATCTGATCCCGCTGACCATCACCTCTGATCGCCCGTTCTTCCTCAACCGTGGAACCTGGTTGGCCAACTCCTACGGTGTGACGGTCGAGTCCAAGTGGGGCGGCATGTCCAACCTCTTCGGCGGTGAGGGCGGCTTCGGCCTGCGGGCAAGTGGCGACGGTGAAGTAGTGCTGGCCGTCTACGGCGCGATCGACGTCATCGACTTGCAGCCAGGCGAGACGGTCACGATCGATACCGGTCACGTGGTCGCCTACGACCTCGGCATGAATTTCAACATGCGGCGCGCCGTTCAGGGGCGCACCATTCAGTCGATGAAGTCCGGTGAAGGATTTGTCTTCGACTTCACCGGCCCAGGACGCGTTCTCGCGCAGACCCGCAACCCCAGCGCGTTCGCTGCTTGGCTCTCGGCGATCACCCCGGGCTGATCACAGGTCCCACCAGTGTTCAGTCCCAGCGGTGTTCAGTCCCAGCGGTGTTCAGCTCCAGCAATAGTCGGCCAGCAGCGCGCGTGAGTCCGGAACGAACGGCCACGACGGGTCCTGCAGGTGGGCGCCGAGTTCTTTCGGCGTCCACCACCAACCTTCGGCGATCTCGCTGGGCTGATGTGCCATCGGCCCGTCGTATCTGAGTTCGAACGCAAACAGGTGACAGCGCAACGGAGAGTTGTTCCACTCGCCGTCCCAGGATTTTCGAGCGATCTCCGTCAGTCGGAGTGGCTGGTCTGCCGTTCCGAAGATTCCGAGTTCTTCACCGACTTCACGGATCGCAGTTTCCTGCGGCGTCTCACCTGGATCGACGACACCTCCGGCAAGACAGTCGTGATAGCCCCCGAACACCGCTTTCGTGTCGGTTCGGCGATGGACGTAGATGCGGGAGCCGTCCCCGGTACGAACCAGGACGCCCGCACTCGCGTGCCAGAGCCCACCCGAGTAGACGACCGAACGTGGTGCTCGGCCGATCGGATTACCCGTCCGGTCGTACACGGCGACTACCTCGTCCGCGGGATTCAGGTCTGCGGTGAGAGGTTGGTGCATTCCTCCAACTGTGCCACGCCTGTGGGTGCCGCGCCGCAATCACATAGGCTCTTGTGTCATGCAGCGGATCATCGGTGTCGAGGTCGAATACGGAATATCTTCACCCAGTGAGCCGTCGGCGAATCCGATTCTCACTTCAACCCAGGCGGTGCTTGCCTACGCCGCCGCAGCGGGCGTGCCACGGGCCAAGCGCACACGCTGGGATTACGAGGTCGAATCTCCGCTGCGAGATGCCCGAGGCTTCGATCTGGGGCGAATGAGCGGTCCCGCGCCGGTGATCGACGCGGACGAGATCGGCGCCGCGAACATGATTCTCACCAACGGGGCACGGTTGTACGTCGACCACGCACATCCGGAGTATTCGGCGCCCGAGGTCGCTGACCCGCTCGACGCCGTGATCTGGGACAAGGCCGGCGAACGCGTCATGGAAGCGGCTGCGCGGCACGCATCCAGCGTGCCGGGTGCGCCTCGGCTCCAGCTGTACAAGAACAACGTCGACGGCAAGGGTGCCTCGTACGGCACGCACGAGAACTACCTCTGCTCACGTGAGACCCCGTTCGCCTCGATAGTGACCGGATTGACGCCGTTTTTCGCGTCCCGGCAGGTGATCTGCGGTTCCGGTCGTGTGGGTCTCGGTCAGTCCGGCGACGAGGCCGGATTCCAGCTTTCGCAGCGATCCGACTACATCGAGGTCGAAGTAGGCCTCGAGACCACTCTCAAGCGCGGAATCATCAACACCCGCGACGAACCGCACGCGGATGCGGACAAGTATCGCCGCCTGCACGTCATCATCGGTGACGCGAACCTCGCGGAGATGTCGACGTACCTCAAGGTTGGAACAACGGCGCTGGTACTCGACCTGATCGAGGCAGGTGTCGACCTCACCGATCTGCAACTGGCGCGTCCGGTCACGGCCGTCCACCACATCAGTCACGACCCCACTCTGCGCAAGACCGTTGCGCTGGCCGACGGACGTGAACTGACAGGGCTTGCGCTGCAACGCATTTACCTCGAACGTGTCTCGAAGTTCCTCGACCGTGAGGCCGATCGTGATCCGCGAGCGGACGATATCGTCGCCAAGTGGGCGATGGTTCTCGATCTCCTCGAGCGCGATCCCATGGAGTGCGCGAACATCCTCGACTGGCCGGCCAAACTGCGTCTGCTCGAAGGGTTCCGCAATCGTGAGGGACTCACGTGGTCGGCGCCGCGATTGCATCTGGTGGATCTGCAGTACTCCGACGTGCGACTCGACAAGGGCCTGTACAACCGCCTGGTTGCTCGCGGCTCCATGGAGCGGCTTGTCACCGAACAGCAGGTTCTCGACGCGGTCACGAACCCTCCCACCGACACTCGCGCATACTTCCGGGGCGAGTGCCTACGCCGATTCGGGGCCGATATCGCGGCCGCGAGCTGGGATTCGGTCATCTTCGATCTCGGCGGTGAATCGTTGATCCGTATCCCCACCCTCGAGCCGCTTCGAGGTACCAAAGCGCACGTCGGAGCGTTGCTCGACTCCGTGGACAGCGCCGCGGAACTGGTTGATCAGCTCACTCACTGAAATCAGCCGATGCGGCTCGCCGTCGCGTCTCTCCACACCTGACGGTGCCGCTCGGTAGGGTGAAGGTCCGAGCGGGATCAGTTACCGACTCTGCTGGGCCGAACAGGATGCTCGCGAGAGCTCCCTTCACACAAGGAGGTCGACGGCGATGGCTCAAGAACAGACGCAGCGTGCCGGTGGCGGCGAAGACGACGAAACCACTGGTGGCGACGGCAGTGCCGGCCAGGAACGTCGCGAGAAGCTCGCTGCAGAAACCGACGACCTGCTCGACGAGATCGACGACGTGTTGGAAGAGAACGCCGAGGACTTCGTCCGTGCCTACGTCCAGAAGGGCGGCCAGTGACGGTGGATCGCGCGCCCCGGATCACAGACGGGGACACACGGTTGAGCTTCGGCTCGAATCTGTCGTCATTCTCGGAATACCTTCGGGTGCATGCACCGGAGCATCTTCCGCAGAACCGCTTCGCCGACACAGGAGGTGTTGTCATGGGCGGGGGAGACGTAGCTCCGCACGGCACCACCATCGTCGCGATCAGCTATGCGGGTGGTGTTCTGCTCGCGGGTGATCGCCGAGCGACGATGGGCAATCTCATCGCCAGCCGTGACGTGCAGAAGGTGTACGTCACGGACGACTACTCGGCTGCGGGTATTGCCGGTACGGCCGGGATCGCAATCGAACTGGTCCGGCTCTTCGCGGTCGAGCTCGAACATTACGAGAAGATCGAAGGCGTCCCACTCACGTTCGACGGCAAGGCCAATCGACTTTCGTCGATGGTTCGAGGAAATCTCGGAGCAGCGATGCAAGGTTTGGCGGTTGTGCCACTGCTCGTGGGTTACGACCTGGACGCGGTCGATCCGTCCACCGCCGGTCGCATCGTCTCCTATGACGTCGTCGGTGGGCGATACGAGGAGCGCGCGGGCTATCACGCAGTCGGATCCGGCTCCCTGTTCGCGAAATCGGCGCTCAAGAAGCTGTATTCACCGGGAATCGACGAGGACACCGCGCTTCGGTTCGCCGTCGAGGCGCTCTACGACGCGGCAGATGACGATTCGGCTACCGGTGGTCCTGATCTGACACGAGGGATCTATCCGACGGCGGTCACCATCACCTCGGCCGGCGCTGTGGAGTTGTCGCCCAGCAGGGCTGCCGAGATCGCCCGGGAGATCGTCGCGGCTCGCACGGCGACCGCGAGTCCGGAAGGGGAGTCTGCGCTATGACGATGCCGTACTACGCATCAGCCGAACAGATCATGCGCGATCGTTCGGAATTGGCGCGCAAGGGAATTGCCCGCGGGCGCAGCGTCGTCGTTCTCACCTACCGCGACGGAGTGCTCTTTGTCGCCGAGAACCCGTCGCGTGCTCTGCACAAGGTCAGCGAACTGTACGACCGTCTCGGATTCGCGGCAGTGGGCAAGTACAACGAGTTCGAGAATCTGCGCCGCGCGGGCATCGTCCACGCAGACATGCGTGGGTACTCGTACGACCGTCGGGACGTAACCGGGCGTTCTCTCGCCAATGCGTACGCACAAACCCTGGGAACGATCTTCACCGAGCAGCCCAAGCCGTACGAGGTCGAGATCTGTGTTGCCGAGATCGGTCGCTTCGGAAGCAGTACGCCGGCTCAGCTCTACCGGATCACGTACGACGGATCCATCGCGGACGAGCAGGAATTCGTGGTCATGGGCGGCACGACCGAACCGATCGTGACGGCGATGCGCGAGTCGTACCAGCGAGACCTCGACCTCGAATCCGCAGTGCGGATTGCAGTCGGGGCGCTCCAAAAGGGCGGCCCGGCACCGGCCGGAACCACTGAGGCGGAACCACGAACTCTCGATGTGAGTGCACTCGAGGTTGCCGTACTCGACAGCAATCGTCCACGCCGTGCGTTCAAACGGATCGCTGGAACGGTTTTGGAAGAGATGCTTCCAGCTCCGGCAGCAGTCGAGGATGCGCCGCCGGCAAACGGCGACGCACCCTCGTAGATACTCCGTAGGTCTGGGAGTTACTGCAGGTCTGGAGTTACTGAGTGACTCGGTAGACGGCCACCGCGCCCGGTTCGGTGTCGAAATCGAACCGGCGCGCGTCTGCCACCACTTCACCGTCGGTGGCGATGGCTACCGGTGAATCGGCGACTCGAACCGACATCGACGAGACGAGTTCGCGAACGTAGACCCGCGAGCTGCCCAATGTTCCTGTGGCAGCCGCAAACAGCAGACGTGAGCGCGAGAATTTCTTGTCCGCGCGCAGATAGCGGACGTCGAGTAGTCCACGGTTCATCTCCGGACGCGACATCGGCACCTGATCGGCGGGGGAGTATCGCCCGTTTCCGACGAACAGCATCCAGATGGTGGTCCGCTTCCCGTCGATGGTGACCGTCATCGGCTCCGCCGCTGCGAGAACCCGGATCATCGCGGCTCCTGCGGCCGGCCACTTACCGAATCGTGGTTCCCATTTTTCCCTCAGGCGCACAGCATCCGGGTATCCACCGAGGCTGGCTGTGTTGAGAAACCGTGCAGTCACTCCGGAATCCGTGCGCACCACCGCGTGGTCGACGAATGCCGCCTGACCGGACTCGACTGCCTGTGCGGTCTCCTCGACATTCACCGCCCCGACGTCGCGGGCGAAATGGTTCAATGTTCCGCCGGGAAAAACCGCAAGTGGTAGCTCGTGCTTTGTCGCCGCGGTCGCGACCGTGACCACTGTTCCGTCGCCGCCGCATACACCCAACGCTTTCGGCGAGAGCTCGGGGATCTTGGCATCGATCTGCATGTCGAAGTCGATGTCCGCGTCGAACTCGTAGACGATCGCCGCAGGTAGTAGTTCTCGAATCGATTCCACGATCCCGTCGTCCTCGGAGCCTGAACCAGGATTGGTGAAGACCAACAAGCCTTCTCCGCGCGGGAGCGCGGGAACCACGCACTCGGGTCCGAGTTCGGCGGGTTCTTCGTCGCGCACCGCCCACCAACGACGCGTGCCGGCAGCGATAGCACCGCCGACCGCGAGGCCTGCGAAGACGTCGGACGGCCAGTGGACTCCGTTGTGAACGCGTGAGTACGCCACTGCTGCGGCCAGTGGTGCGAGAGCAGCTCCAGCAACCGGGGACTCCATGGCCACTGCCGCGGTGAATGCCGCGGCCGAAGACGAATGTCCGGAGGGGAACGAGGACGACGTCGGAATGTCGACGCCTCGCTTCGGGCTCAGCCAGACGCGTGCCGGTGGGCGTCGGCGGGGAAAGAGGGGCTTGAGTATGCCGTTGGCCAGCGCGCTGGAACCGGCCAGTGCGAGCAGCCCGCGTGCTGCTGCCCTACGGGGCCGCCCGCCGATCATCGCGAGCAAGGCGGCGACAACCATCCACAAAACGCCGTGATCGGCGGCTCTGGAGAGAAACCGCATGGTCGGGTCGAGCACGGAAGGGCGCAGTGCTCCAGTGCTTTCCATGACTTTGACGTCGCTTCGGACAACTTTTCGGCGAATAAGGCTCACACCGTCACACTATGCTGCCGCCCGACGTTGTCGAGTCGTGACTTACGACGCGATCGAAGTACACGGGTGAACCTCGCATTCTGGTTGTACTGTCGAAGTGTGCAGAGACGAATCATGGGTATCGAGACGGAATTCGGCGTTACCTGCACCTTTCACGGGCACAGGAGACTGAGCCCCGACGAGGTTGCTCGTTACCTCTTCCGTCGTGTCGTGTCGTGGGGTCGCAGCTCCAACGTCTTCCTCCGTAACGGAGCTCGCTTGTACCTGGATGTGGGTTCGCACCCGGAGTACGCGACGGCCGAGTGCGACAGCCTCATCCAGCTGGTCAATCACGACCGTGCCGGTGAGCGTGTGCTCGAAGAACTGCTGATCGACGCCGAGGCGAGACTCGCCGAGGAGGGTATTGGTGGCGACATCTATCTCTTCAAGAACAACACCGACTCGGCCGGAAACTCGTACGGCTGCCACGAGAACTTTCTCGTCGCGCGCGCCGGTGAGTTCTCCCGCATTTCGGATGTCTTGTTGCCGTTCCTCGTCACGCGCCAGTTGATCTGCGGCGCCGGAAAGGTACTGCAGACTCCGAAGGCCGCGACGTTCTGCCTCTCGCAGCGCGCGGAACACATCTGGGAGGGCGTCTCGTCGGCTACCACTCGCTCGCGTCCGATCATCAACACCCGCGACGAACCGCACGCGGACGCCGAGAAGTACCGCCGCCTGCACGTGATCGTCGGCGATTCGAACATGGCCGAAACGACGACGATGCTCAAGGTCGGTTCTGCCGCACTGGTGCTCGAGATGATCGAAGCCGGGGTGTCGTTCCGCGATTTCGCGCTGGACAACCCGATTCGTGCCATCCGCGAGGTCAGTCACGACGTGACCGGTAAAAAGCCGGTTCGCCTTGCTGGTGGACGTCAGGCCAGTGCCCTCGATATTCAACGCGAATACCACGCCAAGGCAGTCGAACATCTGCGTAACCGCGAACCGGACCCGCAGGTGGAGCAGGTAGTCGACCTGTGGGGTCGCACCCTCGATGCCGTCGAAGCTCAGGATTTTGCGAAGGTCGACACGGAGATCGACTGGGTCATCAAGCGCAAGCTGTTCCAGCGCTACCAGGACCGTCACGGTTTCGACCTGTCCGATCCCAAGATCGCGCAGCTCGACTTGGCTTACCACGACATCAAACGCGGCCGGGGCGTCTTCGACGTTCTCCAGCGCAAGGGCTTGGTCAAGCGGGTCACCGAGGACGAGACGATCGACGACGCCGTCGAGAATCCGCCGCAGACCACGCGCGCCAAATTGCGGGGCGACTTCATCACCGCAGCCCAGGCAGCAGGCCGGGACTTCACAGTCGACTGGGTTCACCTCAAGCTCAACGATCAGGCACAGAGAACGGTGCTGTGCAAGGACCCGTTCCGCTCCGTCGACGAGCGTGTCGAGCGTTTGATCGCTTCGATGTAGGTCACCCAATTTCACGATTTACAACACAGCAGGTCTGTTTTGCGGCGACGCGCCGGGCACGAAAGTGTCCGGCGCGCGTTCGGTTATCGGATAGCCACTAGGATTTCGGCGTGGCGACATCAAAAATCGAGCGGTTGATGAACCTGGTGATCGCGTTGCTGTCCACCAGACAGTTCCTCACGGCGGAGAAAATCCGTGACAGTGTGGCCGGGTACAACGATTCCGCGAACTACGAAGCGTTCAGTCGCATGTTCGAGCGCGACAAGAACGAACTTCGTGACCTGGGTGTCCCGTTGGAAACCGGTCTGGCAGGACGGTTCTCGACCGTCGAGGGGTATCGGATCAATCGCAATGCCTACGAGCTTCCGGACGTGGACCTCACCAGCGAGGAATCTGCTGCAGTCGCCGTCGCGGTGCAGTTGTGGGAGTCGCCGGAACTGATTTCGGCAGCCCAGAGTGCACTACTCAAACTCCGAGCGGCCGGCGTCCAGGTCGACTCAGAAGTCAGTGCCGCCCCGGTCACCGCGATTCCCGCGCGCACCCGCGGTTCGGAGCCCGCGCTCGGCAAGCTTCTTGCAGCGGTCGACGCCGGCCGAGCAGTTCATTTTCAGCACCGCGGCGCATTGAACGAACCGTTCACCGAGCGCACCGTCGAACCGTGGGGCGTCGTCACGCACAACGGCAAGTGGTACCTGGTCGGGCACGACGTCGACCGTGATGCGGTGAGGACCTTCCGGCTCTCACGGATCGGTGACGACGTCAGGGAGTTCGGCCCGGCCGGTTCGGTTCACAAACCTGAAGGTGTCGACCTTCGCGAGGTCGTCGATCGCGTGACCGGTTCGGGCGTCGTGACCGGGACGGCTACGGTGTGGGTCGCAGACGGCCGCGCCCATGAGCTTCGGCGGCTTGCGACGTCGTCGTCCGAACGGCGGTTGACCGATCGCGACGGCAGCGTGCTGGCCATCCCCGTCCGATCCTGGGAATGGACCGCTCGGTTGATCGCCGGTCACGGGTTGGACGCATTGGTGCTGGACCCACCGGATTTGCGTGCTGAGGTCGTCGCGAAGCTGCGCGCCGCCGCGGCGAGCCCGATCACCGGCAATGGACAGGGGGACCACTGATGAGCAATCGACTGTCGTCGCGGTTGGCACGGCTGCTCAACCTCGTGCCGTACTTCATCGCAAATCCTGGCATCAGTCCCGCCGAGGCCGCCGAGGAGCTCGGTGTCAGCACCACTCAACTGATGACCGACCTCAATCAACTGTGGGTGTGCGGACTGCCCGGTTACGGTCCCGGTGATCTCATCGACCTGTCCTTCTCCGAGGAAAGTATCGAGGTCACGTTCTCGGCCGGGATCGATCGCCCGTTGCGCCTCACCTCGACGGAGGCGACGGCGTTGCTGATCGCCCTGCGGTCCTTGGTGGAAATGCCCGGCATGGTCGATCCGTCCTCGGCGCAGCGTGCCATCGCGAAGATCGAGGACGCAGCAGGCTCGGCCGCGGCACGAGCCATCGGTCAGGACCGGGACACATCGCCGGCGCCGGACATCGCCGAAGACCCGATAGCAGCGACGGTCAGAGCCGCGCTCGCAGACAAGACCGCCCTGCGATTGACGTATTACTCCGCCTCGCGCGACGCGGTCTCCGAGCGCATCGTCGACCCCGTTCGTATCGTGTTGGTCGACAACTACAGCTACCTCCAGGCGTGGTGCCGTCAAGCCGAGGGAGTGCGGTTGTTCAGATTCGATCGGATCGACGCCGCCGTCCAACTCGACGAGCCCGCCGACCCGCCGCCGCAGGCCCTCGAGGAGGATTCGAATCTCGAATTGTTCAGCGGCGACGGTTCCCTTCCGGAAGCGCGGTTGTTCATCACCAAAGAGTGGGTGTGGATGCTCGACTACTACCCGTTGGACGTCGAGCACGTGAACGACGACGGGTCGGTCGAGGCGACGATGAGTTTCGGAACACTTGAATGGATGGCAAGGCTGGTGTTGGGATTCGGTGAGGGCGTTCGGGTCCTTCATCCGCCGGAACTGGTCTCCGAAGTCCATGATCGAGCCGTTGCGGCGCTCGACGCCTATGACGTAATCGGTTCGTAAAACTTCGGGAAACTTCACGTTCAGTGAGTTCGCAGGAAACAAACAGGTAAAAGGTAGCTGAAGTAAGTGCTTTGGCAGCTCCGAGCGCCGGTTGTGTCCGGTAGCATCGAGGAATCTGATCATGGGAGGTCGTTATGGGTGCAATGCAGCCGATGCATTGGCTGATTGTCGCTGTTGTCGTCGTAATTCTGTTCGGGTCGAAGAAGCTTCCCGATGCAGCACGCGGTCTGGGTCGTTCCCTCCGCATCTTCAAGAGCGAAGTCAAGGAAATGCAGAACGACGATGCGGCGCCCGCAAGCGCGCCGGTCGCACAGCCTGCTCCGGCACAGTTGCCGACGGCCAACACCGCGGTCGTCGCAAACGGTGCAGCAGCACCTGTTGCGCAGCCGACTGAAGTCAAGCCGCTCTAGTACACACTGCGTTCTAGCCGGGGTGAAATATTCGTTCACCCCGGTTGTCTGCTGACCAAGACCAGGATGCACAGTGCGTATTCCGTTAGACCCGCGTAACCGCAAGCGGAAGGTCAACCCAGACGGCACCATGTCGTTGGTCGACCACCTGTACGAATTGCGGACTCGTTTGTTGTTCGCATTCCTCGGCGTGATCATCACAACGGCGTTCGGCTTCTTCTGGTATTCACACTCGATACTCGGTCTCGAAAGTCTGGGCGATCTGCTTCGCGGACCGTACTGCGAGCTTCCGTCCGAGAGTCGCGCCAACCTCAGCACCGACGACGCGTGCCGATTGCTGGCGACCGGGCCGTTCGAGCAGTTCATGCTGCGATTCAAAGTGGCGCTCACCGCCGGCATCGTTCTTGCCTGCCCGGTGTGGCTTTACCAATTGTGGGCATTCATCACCCCGGGCCTCTACGCCAAAGAGCGTCGCTACGCGGTCGGATTCGTCACCGCAGGTGCCGCTCTCTTCATTCTCGGCGCAATCCTGGCGTACCTCGTCGTGGCGAAGGCTTTGCACTTCCTCCTGACCATCGGTGACAACGTCCAGATCACCGCGCTCAGTGGTTCTGAGTACTTCGGCTTCATCATCAATCTGCTGCTCATCTTCGGCGTCAGCTTCGAAATTCCACTGCTCGTCGTCGTGTTGAACTTTGCCGGCATTCTGACGTACGAGCGTTTGAAGGCCTGGCGTCGAGGATTGATCTTCGGGCTCTTCGTATTCGCTGCAGTTGCCACGCCAGGGTCGGATCCGTTCTCGATGTTGGCGCTCGCGCTGGCTCTGACGCTTCTCTTCGAGGTCGCGGTACAGATCGCTCGCCTCAACGACAAACGTAAGGCCAAGCGCGCCGGTGAAGACTGGGGCGCACTGTCCGACGAGGAAGCTTCCTCCATCTCGGCTCCGTCCGATCTGAACGAGGCTTTCGACAATCCGACCAAACCCAAGGCCGAATCGAGTGGATTGTTCGGACGTAGGTCCAAGTCCAAGGCTCCGGTCGCGGAGAAATCCGACACCGCCGGCGACAACGCGCCCGGCCAGGATTTCACTGACACTCTCTGAGCGCCGTGCCACCACGTCGGCGGCGTGTGAAACCCTGACGAGGTGGTTATGAACAAGAGTGAACTGAGCACGTTCGCGTCCAGCCTGAAGTTCGAACTCGATCCATTCCAGGTGAAGGCATGCGTTGCGCTCGAAGCGGGCCACGGCGTCCTTGTCTGCGCGCCGACCGGTGCAGGCAAGACCGTGGTCGGCGAGTTCGCTGTCCACCTGGCTCTGGCGGCGGGCCGCAAGTGTTTCTACACGACGCCGATCAAAGCGTTGAGCAATCAGAAGTACGCCGAACTCGTCGAGCGGTACGGCCCCGGCGAAGTCGGTCTGCTGACGGGTGATTCGAGTATCAACTCCGACGCACCGGTGGTCGTCATGACCACCGAAGTCCTGCGGAACATGCTCTACGCCAACTCCGAGGCACTGCGCGGGCTTTCGCACGTCGTCATGGACGAAGTGCATTACCTGGCCGACCGGTTCCGTGGGGCGGTGTGGGAGGAAGTGATCCTGCACCTGTCCGAGGACGTACGCCTGGTGAGTTTGTCGGCGACCGTGAGCAATGCCGAAGAATTCGGTGCCTGGATGGAAACCGTCCGCGGCGACACCACTGTGGTCGTGGACGAGACTCGGCCGATCCCGCTGTGGCAGCACATCATGGTCGGTAGGCGAATCTTCGATCTCTTCGACAGTCGTAGTCATCCTGCTGCCGGGCCGAAGACCGTGCTCGTCGACCAGGATCTGGTTCGCCACGTCAAGCAGCGTCAGGCTCTCGAACGCGTCGAGAGCTGGCAGCCGCGTGGCCGCGGACGACGCGGCAGCTACCAGAGCTCCAACGATTTCCGGCCCTTGCCACGACCTGACGTCATCGCTCAGCTCGATCAGTCCGGACTGCTCCCGGCCATCACTTTCATCTTCAGCCGCGCCGGTTGTGATGCGGCTCTTGCACAGTGCCTGCGGTCCAGACTGGATCTCACTTCGCCGGAGCAGGTCCGCGAGATCGACACCATCATCGAGAAACACACCGGGGAACTACCCGAAGAGGATCTCGAAGTTCTCGGATATCGGGACTGGTGCAAGGCACTACGACGCGGACTGGCATCTCACCATGCCGGCATGCTGCCGGCATTCCGCCAGACAGTCGAGGAACTGTTCGTCAAGGGACTCGTGCGGGCGGTCTTCGCGACCGAGACGCTGGCCCTCGGCATCAACATGCCGGCACGCACGGTGGTGCTCGAACGTCTGGTCAAGTACAACGGTGAATCGCACGCCGAACTGACGCCGGGGGAGTACACGCAGCTGACGGGTCGGGCCGGCCGACGCGGCATCGACGTCGAAGGCCACGCTGTGGTCCTGTGGCAGCCCGGGGTCGAGCCGACGGATGTCGCCGGCTTGGCGTCGACACGGACGTTCCCGCTCCGCAGTTCGTTCCGCCCCTCGTACAACATGTCGATCAATCTCGTCGAGCGCATGGGCGCGGCGGATTCACGGAAGCTGCTCGAACGTTCCTTCGCGCAGTTCCAAGCGGATCGCTCGGTGGTCGGCCTGGTGCGTGGCATCGAGCGGAACGAAGAAGCACTGAAGGGTTTGCAGGAGAAACTCGGCGGTGCGGACGGCGAATACTTCGAATACGCGTCGTTGCGTGAGCGGCTCAGTGCGCGCGAGCGCGCGCTCGAACGTAAGGGCCGCGAAGACCGACGCGGAGATGCGGTGGAGTCCCTTCGTGTACTCGCCCGCGGTGACGTGATCGCAATTCCCATCGGTCGTCATTCCGGGGTGGCGGTGGTCCTCGTCCCGGACAACGATCCGAAGGACCCGCGTCCGCTGGTTCTGACTGCCGACCAGTGGGCCGGCCGACTCTCCTCGGGTGATTTCCCGGAAGCAGCCGACGTTCTGGGAAAGATGCGACTGCCCAAGCATGTCGATCACCACACCGCCCGGATCCGGCGCGATCTGGCCTCGGCGTTGCGTAGTACCGGGATCAGTGCCCCCCGGCGAAAGAAGCGCCACAAGGCCGGCGCGTCCGAAGATGCCGAGGTCGCTACTTTGCGACGTGCTATTCGCTCGCATCCGTGCCATAGCTGGCCCGATCGTGAACATCTGAGCCGGATCGGTGAGCGCTACAACCGGCTGGCCAGGGAAACGCAGTCGATGAGGGAAAAGGCTGCGGCCACCACCAACTCGTTGGCGCGGACGTTCGACCGCATCATTGCGCTACTCAAAGAGCGTGAGTACATGACTGCCGAAGCAGCGCCCGAAGTCACCGAATCCGGACGACGACTCAGCCGCATCTACTCGGAAAGCGACCTTCTGGTCGCCGAATGCCTGCGGACCGGGGCGTGGACAGGCCTCAGCCCGGCCGAGTTGGCGGCCGTCGTGTCCTCGGTGGTCTACGAATCACGTCGGGACGGGGACACCGTGGATCGAGTGCCGACAGCGGCGCTTCGTCACGCCCTCAACGACACTCAACGATTGTGGAGCGAACTGCGGTCGGACGAGATTCGCCACAAGCTGCCGCCGACGCGGGAACCGGATCTCGGATTCGTCACTGCCGTTTATCACTGGGCGAGCGAAAACTCGCTTGTCGACGCACTGATCGCGGCCGGAGTGCAGGGTCGTGCGCTGTCTGCAGGTGATTTTGTACGTTGGTGTCGTCAGGTGATCGATCTCCTCGATCAGGTCCGCCTGACTTCGACGGATGCCGACGTCGCGAAGACTGCGGCGCGGGCGGTAGCTGCAATTCGTCGCGGGGTAGTTGCTGTCGACGCAGCATGACCGCAACTATGTGGTTTGATTCGCAGACTGGTATTTCGAGTGGGAGGCGAACATGAGCGGGCCTTACGGACCGAACGATCCGAATCGGCAATGGGGTCCTGGTGATCAGCAGCAGCCGAACGAGCAGCAGTGGGGGCAGAATCCTCAGCAGCCGGGCGGACAACAGCAGCCTGGTCAGCAGCCCGGCCAGCAACAGCCGTGGGGTCAGACTGGTCAAACACCGCAGCCCGGTCAGCAGCCCGGCCAGCAACAGCCGTGGGGACAACCTGCCTACGGCCAGCCGGGTGGTCAGCCTGCGTACGG
This sequence comes from Rhodococcus sp. OAS809, assembly GCF_040546695.1. Classification (NCBI taxonomy): domain Bacteria; kingdom Bacillati; phylum Actinomycetota; class Actinomycetes; order Mycobacteriales; family Nocardiaceae; genus Rhodococcus; species Rhodococcus sp. OAS809. The sequence continues at coordinate 812,131 of NZ_JBEPOI010000002.1, forward strand.
TCAGCCGCAACAGCCTGGACAAGGACAACCCGGCCAGCAACAGCCGTGGGGACAACCCCAGCAACAACCTCCCGCACAGCCGTGGGGTCAGCCCGGGCAACAGCAGTCACCTGACGCAACCCAGGCGTGGGGTCATCCTCCGGCTGCCGCACCGCAGCAGGCGTGGGGCGCCACGGCCCCCGGGCAGACTCCGGGACAGCAGAACCAGTGGAACCAGGCTCAGCCGTTCCCGAGTCCCGGTGCGCCCGGAAACCAGTCGGGTAAGTCGAAGAAGCCCCTGATCTTCGGTGCGATCGGCGTTCTCGTCGTTCTTGCCGCTGTCGTGGTGGCCCTGGTGTTCGGAGTCTTCGGCAAGAACACACTCGATCAGAGCGCGGCTCAGGCCGGCGTCGAGAAGATCGTCACCGAGTCCTACGGGGCGAAGAACGTGAGCAACGTTCAGTGCCCCGCGGACCAGGAAGTCAAGTCAGGCAACAAGTTCACCTGCACGCTTTCGATCGCAGGTGTGAAGTCGAACGTGACCGTGACGTTTGTCGACGACAACGGCACGTACGAGGTCAGCCGCCCGAGCTGACGCCCTATTGGTCGGAACGGCCTGCCGCCGCAGCCTCGAGCGCGGCGGCAAGCCGGCCGGCCGAGCGCTCGATGTTGAGCGAGGCCGCCACTTCCTCGAGGCGTGCGGGATCGACGGGGGTCGCCGGGAGTCGGTCGTCCTTCGAGAACTGAACGTCCGCGTCGCGAACCACTCGTACGACCGGCAACGCAGCATCAAGGTAAGCCATTGCCTCAGGTGAGGTCAGTTTTGCGCGAATCCCCTTGGCCATATCCGATTCAGGATCAGCTGCGGCCGCCCGAAGTCCGGCCAACGAGCCGTAACGGAGCATCAGTGTCGACGCAGTCTTCTCACCGACACCCTTGATGCCGGGTAGACCGTCGGAGGCGTCTCCGCGCAGTACCGCGAGTTCGGCGTAAGCCTCGCCCGCACGGTCACCGGGTACTCCGTACTTCTCCGCAACCTCGACCGGTCCGAAGAGTTCCGCCTTGGACAGGCCACGGCCCACGTACAGGACACGGACAGGTACGTACTCGTCGGTGACGACCTGCAGTAGGTCGCGGTCACCGCTGACGACGATGGTGAGATCTTCGCGCTCGGTGGCGGCAAGCGTTCCCAGTACGTCGTCGGCTTCGAGTCCGACTGCACCCGCCGTCGCGATACCCGCTGCAGCGAGCACGTCCATGATCATGTCGACCTGAGGCGTCAACGTGTCCGGAACTTCTTCGGACGCACCGTCAGAGCCTTCCTCGACGCGATGTGCTTTGTACGTCGGGACTGCATCGACGCGGAACTGCGGTCGCCAGTCCAAGTCCAGGCACACGGCGAGACGACTCGGCTCGTGTTTGGTGATCAGGGAAGCAACCATGTCGGTGAAACCGCGCACCGCGTTGACAGGTCTTCCGTCGGGATCGACGAATGACTCGGGCAGCGCGTAGAACGCACGAAACCACAGGCTGGCACCGTCGAGGAGAAGCAATGGCCCACTCATGGTCACCATCCTGCCAGTCGGCACTAACCTGTAAGCCATGACGTCTCCAGCCGAACAGGATTCCCGATTCTCCAGCGCCGTGTACGGCGCACGTATCGCTCGCGCCGCGGAGTTGGCTCGATCAGCAGGACTCGACGGTCTGGTGGTGACTCCAGGTCCGGATCTGCGGTACCTGACGGGTTCTCGGGCTGACTCGTTCGAGCGCTTGACCGCGTTGGTCATCGCCGCGGACACGGCGAAGGCGTCCGTCGTACTTCCTCGGTTGGAGTTGGCGTCGCTGAAGGAATCGGCAGTGGGCGATCTCGGGTTGACCGTCCTCGACTGGGTCGACGGTGTCGACCCGTATGCGATTGTGGCGGCGCAACTCCCGACCGGCGCGAAGGTTGCGGTGACGGATGCGATGCCTGCGCTGCATCTGATCCCGCTCGCAGACACCTTGGGCGCGTTGCCGATTCTCGCCACCGGCGTCTTGCGCGAATTGCGGATGGTCAAGGACGGCGCCGAGATCGAGGCATTGCGGCGAGCCGGTGCGGCCATCGACCGTGTTCACGCCCGCATGGCCGAGTTCTTGGTCGTCGGACGTACGGAAGCTGAAGTGGGCGAGGCGATTTCGGCGGCGATTCTCGAAGAGGGGCACACTGAGGCGGCGTTCGTGATTGTCGGTTCGGGCCCGCACGGCGCCGATCCACATCACGAGGTTTCGGACCGGGTGATCGAGAGCGGCGATATCGTGGTCATCGATATCGGCGGACCGGTCGAGCCCGGATACAACTCTGATTCCACCCGCACGTACAGCATGGGGCAGCCGTCCGCGGAGGTTGCAGCGCAGTTCGCGGTACTCGAGGCGGCGCAGCAGGCCGCCGTCGATTCGGTGCGGCCGGGAGTATCCGCAGAATCCGTGGACGTTGCAGCCCGCGAAGTGCTTGCCGCACAAGGTCTTGCAGAGGTATTCGTTCACCGCACCGGTCACGGTATCGGGCTGTCCGTGCACGAGGAGCCGTACATCGTCGAGGGCAACACCATCGAACTCGTCGAAGGTATGGCCTTCAGCATCGAACCGGGAATCTACTTCCGCGGCAGTTGGGGTGCCCGTATCGAGGACATCGTCGTCGTGACCGCCGACGGTTGCGAGTCGTTCAACAACCGTCCGCACGGCCTGACTGTCCTCGCCTGATCAGCTTTTCTTGAACGCAGCGGACCCGAGTATGCGTGTGACGTCGATTTCGATGACCACGCGCGCGGGATTGACCCGTGGCTGGCGGTACCGCTCGGCATAGCGCCGAACGGCGTCGGCCACGGAGTCCGCGTCGGTGAGCACGCGTGCCGGCCCCTCGAGCGTGAGCCAGCGGCCACCGTCGACCGAACTGACGGCGGCGTATCCGCTACGCGCTGCGTTGATCGCCTTCTGTGAGCCACCGCTGGTGATCACGCGCGCTTTTCCGGCTTCCTGGTCCCAGGTGAACCCGACGGCAACGACGTGTGGGGTGCCGTTAGGACGCAACGTCGTGAGTGTCGCGAGGTGGTATTCACCGACGAACTTCAGCCCGTCTTCGGTGAGAGTCTGCTGTGACGATGGCGTGGTGGAGGGGGTGAGCGTCATGCCACGACGGTAATCCAGGACACTGGAGCGGTGACTGCGGGTGCGAACGTGAATGACATCGAGACGGTACTGCTCCTCGGCGGACGAAGTGAGATCGGCCTCGAGATCGGGGTCAGGCTCGCGCCGGGCCGCAACATCGTTCTGGCTGCCAGACGCAGCGGAGAGCTGTCGGAGCAGGAGCAGATGCTCAAAAACGCCGGCGCTGTCGAAGTCTCCACCGTCGAGTTCGACGCCGACGCTGTCGACACGCACGGAGACCTCCTGGGCGCCGTAGTCGCCGAGCACGGTCGGATTTCGATTGCAGTGCTGGCCTTCGGGATTCTCGGCGATCAGGCGCGTGCCGAAACCGACGCGGCGCATGCGGTCGCGGTGGTGCACACCGACTACGTGGCTCAGGTCAGCATCCTCACGCACCTCGCGGAGATCATGCGCCGACAGGGAACCGGAAAGATCGTGGTGTTCTCGTCCGTCGCCGGCGTTCGGGTTCGCCGCGCCAACTACGTCTACGGGAGCGCAAAGGCCGGCTTGGAGGGTTTTGCCAGCGGTCTGGGCGACGCGCTGCACGGTTCGGGCGTGCAGTTGATGCTGGTACGGCCAGGGTTCGTCATCGGGAAGATGACCAAGGGAATGTCGCCTGCCCCGATGTCGAGCCTTCCGTCGCAGGTCGCGGACGCCGTCGTGCGGGGACTGAACTCCGGGGCGACGCGTGTGTGGGTACCGCGAGTTCTGCAGCCGGTGTTCTTCGTCATGCGGCTTCTGCCTCAGACGATCTGGCGCCGGATGCCGCGATGACCACACACCCGGTGGTGATCGTCGGCATCGGCGCCGACGGCTGGGATGGGCTGTCCGAGAGCGCAAAGGGCGCAATCCTGGGCGCGGAGGTCCTGATGGGGTCGCCGCGCCAATTGGACTTGGTCCCGGCGACACATCTCGGGGCACGGCGTGCGCCCACCAGGCTGACCTGGCCGTCTCCGATGATTCCGGCGTTGCCGTCGATGTTCGCCGAGAACGCGGACCGCAGAGTATGCGTGCTCGCCAGCGGTGACCCGATGTTCCACGGTCTCGGTGTCACATTGGTCAGGCTGCTCGGCGCGGACAACGTGCGAGTGATCTCCCACCCGTCGTCGGCGGCGTTGGCGAGCGCGCGAATGGGATGGGCATCGGCCGAGATCGACGTCGTGAGCCTGGTCAACCGAGACTCGGCGACAGTATTGGCTTCCGTGACTGACGGTGCGCGACTGCTGGTGTTGAGCAACGGGCGCTCGACACCGGGGGAGGTGGCACGTCTGTTGTCCGGCGCGGGCTTCGGTCGATCGATCGTGACCGTGCTGGCCCAGCTGGGCGGGGCCGGGGAATCGCGGACCGTCACGGTCGCAGACGAGTGGGATCACGCGGACGAGGACGTGGACGCGTTGAACGTTCTGGCCGTCGAGTGCATCGCGGCCGATCCTCTCTTGCGGCTGACTCGAATCCCGGGGCTACCGGATGCTGCTTTTGTCGGCGACGGTCAGATGACCAAGCAGGAGATCCGTGCGTTGACGTTGTGCGCGCTTGCCCCGGCGCCGGGAGAACACCTCTGGGACGTGGGCGGTGGGTCGGGAACCGTCGCCATCGAGTGGATGCGAACTCACCCACGTTGCACTGCAACAACATTCGAGAAGGTGGCGAGCCGCGTGTCGCAGATCGGTGCCAATGCACTCAATCTCGGCGTGCCCGCGTTGAACGTGAAAGGGGCCGCGCCGGAGGCGTTTGCGGACGAAACTCGACGTCCCGATGCGGTGTTCGTCGGCGGCGGCGTCACGCAACCGGGAATGCTCGAAGCGTGCTGGGAGCAGTTGAGCGTGGGTGGTCGTCTGGTCGCGAACGCCGTGACCGCCGAGTCCGAATCGTTGCTGCTCGGCTGGATGAGTCGCCATGGTGGGACGCTGCGACGCTTTCAGGTGCAGCGCGCCGAGCCGTTGGGAACGTTCAACGTTTGGCGACCGCAACTTCCGGTGGTCCAATGGTCCGTCACAAAACGTCAGCCGTCTGCAGGCGCAGACACAGATACGCCGGAGGAATCCACACAATGACCGTTCATTTCATCGGTGCGGGTCCCGGTGCGGCAGATCTGATCACTGTCCGCGCGCAACGCATCATCGCTGCGAGCCCTGTGTGCTTGTACGCAGGCAGCCTTGTTCCAGCGGAGTTGCTCGAGTGGTGCCCGGTCGGAGCTCAGGTCGTGGACACTGCTCGGCTGAGCCTGGACGAGATCACCGCGATTCTTGTCGAAGCGGATTCCGCTGGGCTGGACGTCGCGCGTTTGCATTCCGGTGATCCGTCGATCTTCAGTGCAGTGGCAGAGCAAGCTCGTCGCCTGGACGCCGCAGGAGTCGATTTCGACATGATTCCCGGTGTTCCTGCATTTACCGCGGCAGCAGCCGCGCTGGGGCGCGAGCTGACTGTCCCAGGCGTCTCGCAGACCATTGTTCTCACCCGAGTCGCCACCTTGTCGACGGCAATGCCGGAGGGCGAGGATCTGCGGTCCCTCGGCCGCAGCGGCGCGACGATGGTGATTCACCTCGGCGCTCATCGCATCGAACAGATCGCATCCGAGTTGGCCGACAGTTACGGCGAGGATTGCCCGGTCGCGGTGGTCGCCTTCGCCTCACGGCCCGAGGAGATCGTTGTTCGAGGCACTTTGAAGACGATCGTCGAACTTGTTCATGCAGCCGGCATCACGAAGACGGCCGTTGTGATCGTCGGCCGAGTGTTGACTGCTGAAGGATTCCCGGACAGCTATCTCTACTCGGCGGCGCGTGAGAGAAGCACACACTGACCCCGACAGGTACTCGTCGTCGCGTGCTCATTCTCGGCGGCACGGGTGAAGGTCGAGTGATCGCTTCTCGGTTGGCCGGTTCGGCCGACCTCGAAGTTGTCACATCGCTGGCCGGCCGGGTTCGTGATCCTCGATGGCCGGAGGGGGAAGTGCGCATCGGTGGGTTCGGGGGAGCCGAAGGGCTGTCGGAGTGGTTGTCGGCCAATGATATTCGTGCAGTGCTCGACGCCACGCATCCGTTTGCCGCTCGCATCACCCAGAATGCGTTCGAAGCGTGCCTTGCGAATTCCGTGCCGTACGCCATGTACCGACGCCCGCCCTGGCGCGAGCAACTCGGTGACACTTGGCTTCCGGCACACGATCTCGATCACGCCGCAGAGTTGGTGCCGACGGTCGGCTCACGCGCTTTTCTGACGATCGGGAGGCAAGGAGTTTCGGCGTTCGACCGCGTGAAGAGCGTCTCGTTTCTCGTGCGCTCGATCGATCCGCCTTCAGGGACATTGCCGCCTCACTCGCAATTGCTGCTCGCACGTGGTCCATTCGACATCGAAGCGGAAGTCGATCTGATGCGAACTCACAGCATCGACGTCGTGATCACCAAGAACAGTGGCGGCGAGCAGACGTACGCAAAGATCGCCGCAGCCAGGCAATTGTCGATCCCGGTGATCGTCGTCGAACGACCACCGATCCCGGCGACCGTCCCGGCATTCGATACCGAAGCCGAGGCGATGGACTGGCTCACGGCTTTCGGTCGTGGAACGGCGCTGTGAGGCCGACATCGCGTTCGCTTCAGGTTCGTCTAAGGTTCCGTGACCATACTGGAGGGATGTTGGGATTTTTCGACGCCGCACTGCGGGACCGCGCATGAGAGTGTCGGTTCCCGGAATGAGCCGTCGAAAACCATCGGGAATTCACGTGCGGACGCTCCATGCTCGCGTGAAATTGCTGACTGCAGGCCTGGTGGCGATCGCGGTGATCGTGTCGGCGTCGGCGGTGTACATAGTGTTCAACGCGTATTTGCAAGGCAACGTCGATCGGCAACTCGAGCGCACGAGTGACGCGATCACCGACACCGTCAATTTCGGCGGTGTCACACCGGTTCTGGGATTGACGGCCGGCGCGGATACAGCGGTCATCCAGGCGGTGGGGCTTCTTACTGCCGACGGCGCCTTGGTGACGGCGACTCCCGGTCTGCCGCCGTTCAGCACGAGCGCAGACGCCATCAGGTCGATCGCAGACGGCAATTCGTCGCAGACAATCGCGACGGTTGATGCGTATCGAATTCTTGTCGAGCCCTCGGTTGCGGGCCAGACTTTGGTTGTCGCGCAATCCCTGGGGCCGACGCGTTCGGTACTCAAGCGACTGGCAGTGGTGTTGGCGGCACTCGGGGCGGCCGGAATCGCCCTAGCTTACGCAGCCGGAGATGCTGTGGCACGCACAGGATTACGGCCGATCGCGCGACTTACTGCGGCGACGCGGCGGGTCGCCGAAACGGATGATCTTGCGCCGATCCCGGTGACCGGTGACGACGAGTTGGCGTCGTTGACAGTCAGTTTCAATCGGATGCTCGGGACGTTGTCGGAATCGCGGGCACGCCAGAGAAGTCTGATCACCGAAGCGGGCCAGGACCTTCTGGCTCCTTTGACTGCACTTCGCACCAATATCGAGTTGTTGATGTCTTTCGATACCAAGTCCGGCGCGATTTCCGAGGCGGATGCAACGCAGTTGCGTGAGGAAATCACCGACCAGATGATGGAGTTGACGCTCCTCGTCGGAGAGTTGGTGGACCGTGCGCGGGTTGACGAAAGCACGTTGGGGAGAGGAGATTCCCTCTAAATCGGACGTCTGACCAGCGACTTTGTTGCATTCGTAATTGAAGCAATGGAAGGAGCGCTGGTAATGTGGGGCAATTGTGAAGTTTTTGGGTATAGCTGGAGTGTGGCGCGAACCGTGGGGTTTGCTGGGCGGGGGCCTTTGGAGGACGAGAGGGATTCAGTGGTCAAGCAAGCACGCGCCGAGCTGACTCGGCAGCAAATCGTTGCCGGCGCGGCCGCGCAGTTCGAGAAGACTGGTTACGGCAGCACCAGCATGGCCGACATAGTCTCGGGGGCCGGTACTACCAAGGGCGCGTTGTATTTCCATTTCGCGTCGAAGGACGAGCTCGCGCAATTCATCATTGCCGAACAGCATCGGCTCTCGATCGAGTCGGTGCAGGCGATTTCCGCGACGGGCAAGGACCCGTTGGAACAGATGATCATGCTCACGCACGAAATGGCACGCCAGATTGTCGACGAGCCGATCGTTCGCGCGGGCATCCGCCTCACGCTGGAACTGAGCACGTACGAGGGGCCGGTGGAACCGTACGCCGAATGGATCTCGGCAATCACCGATCTCACCGCCAGAGCTCAGGCGGAAGGTGAAATCCGAAAATCGGTCAGCGCAGAATCGTTCGGCAGGTTCATGCCCTCGGCATTCACGGGGGTACAGCTGGTTTCGAACGTTCTCACCCGACGCTCGGATCTTCCGGATCGTGTCGACGAGATGTGGCAGATCCTGCTTCCGGGGATCGTCAGCGACGAACTTTCCGGTGACATCGAGCGCCTCGTCAAGTCGCGGTGGACTCCGGCGGCGGCGTAGCCTGCGGGACATGGCCGTCACGCGGATAGTTTCGGATCTGTCGAGTAGTTCGCTCGAGGCCGCGCAGCGCTTCTACACCGAAGTGCTGGGCCTCGAAGTTGTCATGGATCACGGGTGGATCGTGACGTTGGCTTCGCCGACGGATCCGTCATTGCAGATCAGCGTCATGACGCACGACGCTCATGCGCCCGTAGTACCGGACGTCTCCGTCGAGGTGGACGATCTCGACGCGGCGTACGAGGCCGCGGTGCAGCGCGGCGACACCATCGTCTATCCCGTCACCGAGGAGCCGTGGGGTGTCCGCAGGTTCTTCGCTGCCGACCCCGACGGCCACGTGGTCAACATCCTCAGCCACCGACGCGAGCAATGATGGCGTCCCGCCCGGGCGGGCTGACGTACCTCGAGGTGGGCGCAACGTCAGGCGTTCTCCCCGCCGGCTATCACCACGTTCACGAGAGCGCGACGGTCGGATCCGGACGGGAGGATTTCGAGGTTGCCGCTCGAACCGTCGCGAATTGGGGAATGCACCGCGGAGCCGGACTGGCCGTACGGACGGCAGCCCCGACCGCCGTGGCGGGTCAGGATGCGACCTTCGGACTCGGTCCGGTAACTATCCCCGTTCGGATCGTCTATGTCGTAGACGAACCCAATCGCAAGGGCTTCGCGTACGGAACCCGCGCGGGCCACCCCGAATGCGGGGAGGAATTGTTTGTCGTCCAGTTCGACGAGGCCAGCCAAGCGGTTCGTATCGAGATCGTTGCGTTCTCCAAGCCCGGAACGTGGTGGGTGCGTCTCGGCGCTCCGATCGGACGTCGAGTACAGGCGTTTGTCACGCGCCGCTACATCCGTGCCGTCCGCCAGAGCGTCGCCCGATCGCGGGTCTGACCCGTTGTAGGCGTCAATTCAATCCAGCGTACGAATGCAATCCCGACACGACGTAGTTGATCGCAAACATGTTGAAAAGCATGGTGGCGAGCGCAGCAACATTGATCCATGCCGCACGCATGTTCTTCAACCCGGCGGTAGCGCGCGCATGGAGGTACGCGGCATAGAGAACCCAGGAGATGAACGAGACCGTCTCCTTGGGGTCCCAGCCCCAGAAACGTCCCCACGCGGCCTCCGCCCAGATCGCCCCGCAGATCACCCCGATGCTGAACAACGGGAACCCGACGACCGTTGTTCGGTAGGCCACGCGGTCAAGCAATTCGGATGACGGCAGTCGTGCCGCAATCCAACGCAACGCGCGTTTCTTCGACTGCGGGCCCACCTCGGCAATCATGAAAAGTGCGCTGACCGAACTTGCGAACGTAAGGATGCCGGAGGCGGCGACGATGATCGTGACGTGCACGCCGATCCAGTACGAACGAAGAGCGGGTACGACCGGCGCTGCCTCGGCATACATGCTTGCGGCGGCGACGAACAGAAGCACCACGGTGGGTGACAGAACGAAGATGGTCAACGATCGAATCGGGTACCGCCGCAGAATGACCAGCCAGCATGCCACCAATGCCGCGCTGAGGAAAAGCGCGTACTCGTAGAGGTTTCCGAGAGGCCATCGGTGCGTCGAGATGCCGCGAAGTGCAAGCGCGGTGACGTTGAGGACCAGGGCGACGACGATGAGAGACATGGCAGCGCGACCCGCACGATGGGCGCGGGTTCGATTCGGCAGCAATGCGATCCGGCCGGGCAATGCAGGATTCGATGCACTTCCGGCATGTGCGAGTGCCGGTCGCACCGTGGCAGAGAGGGGTGTGCTGGAGAAGTCGACGACGGAAAGAACCAGGGCGAGAACGTAAATCGCGAAAGACGACGCGAAGGCGTAGTCGCTGTACTGCGCGAGAACTGGATCGACCGACATCAGACTCCTCATAACGACCGGTTGGTTGTCATTTGGAATCTACTACACACGATCGTAGAACTGGCAGGGCCGTCTGTCGGATCAGTGGCCCGGAAAATGATTGGACGAGCTTCGGTTGGGGTTGATAGCTTGTGCGAGACCGTGACAACACGCCAGGAGGTGAGACCCATGAACGCTGTAACCATGTGGGTGCTCCCACTCGTGTTCACGGATCGGCGATTGACGTAGGTGTCGCCGGGAGCGCCTCGAGTAGGCAATCCCGAAAGGTAACACCATGCAATCCAATTCTCAGACCATCGAATTCACTTCCGAGACAACGTCGAACGGGGTCGTCGAACGCCATTTCCTTCTGGACGACATCACCGGTGTGCTCTGGTCACCCGCGTCCGGATCTGTCGAATCACCCCTTCTGCTGTCCGGGCACTCCGGCGGCATGCACAAGAAGGCACCAGGACTGGTTGCCAGCGCACTCCACAGTGTGAGCTCCCACGGGTTCACAGTCGCCGCGATCGACGCGCCCGGACACGGCGACCGCCCGCGGAACACACAGGACGAACAGTGGGTCGAGGCGATCCACCAGGCTAGGGCGGCCCACGAGCCGATCGCCCCGATCGTCGTCGAGTACAACCGATCGTTGGCGGAGCGTGCAGTGCCGGAATGGCAGGCGACCATCGACGCTCTGCAAACGCTGCCCGACGTCAACGCCGACGCTCCGATCGGCTTCGGCGGCGTGTCGCTAGGGGTCGTGACCGGGCTCATGTTGGCCCCGGTCGAATCCAGGATCGCTGCCGTGAGCTTCGGGGGAGTTTTTGTGGACGACTCCCTCATCGAAGCGGCACGAAAGCTCGCGGTCCCGGTCGAGTACCGGATCCCTTGGGACGACAAGGATTACGACCGCACGTCGGGGATAGCGTTGTTCGATGCCTTCGGCTCGAAGGAGAAGACGCTGCACGCCTACTCGGGCAGGCACTATCCGGTGCCCGACTACGAGCGCGACAGTTCGGCTCGGTTCTTCGCCCGCCACCTCGGCGGGAGCGGTGGCGCTCCTGTGAGCTGACGTGAACTCGTATCGGCGTCCGGCCTGTGTCGGACGCCGATACGATCTCGATCCTTCGCTCGCTAGTAGCCGTCCAGCTTGGCCATTTTTGCTGAGGCGCGCGAGGGTGCGCGCAAGCATGGCCCTCGACCGGGGGTGCTTACAGCTCGAGGTGCAGTGCCCGTGGAATAAGGGGCCAGAGTGTTCGATAGCGACAAGTGGTCCTTACGGTCCGCCGGGCGGAACGAACTTGTTCGTGATCCAGTTCGATGCTTCGATCTCGTCGAGGGTTGTCCGGAGACTTCGGTGGCTAATGCTCGTGCTGTGCCGAGTGTCCGGTCAATACCGAACATCGAACAAGACTGGAAACTTTCTCGTGTCCGACCTGAGGCGACGACATGTGGTTTCAACCGCGCATGTCCAGCCATGCGTCGACTAACCGTCCGATACCTGACCTGGGGGCGGTACTTGAGTGGGCCGATATCGCACGGCGACTGCACCCGACTGGAACTCGTGGCGATCGACGAGTTCGAGTTGGATGCGCTCGTGCAGACCGGCGAGCAACGTCGGTCCGTGTCCGGCAAGGACCGGTTGCACAACGAACTCGTACTCGTCGATCAGTCCCAGGTCTGCCAATGCCAGGGGGAGTGTCACGCCGCCAACCCACAGACCTTCGCCGGGCTGCTCCTTGAGCCGTTGAATCGCTGACCCCAAGTCGCCTTGCACGAGTTCGGCATTCCAATCGACCCCGCTCAGCGTGCTCGACACGACGTACTTCTTAGCCCGGTCCATTGCCTCGGCGAACGGGATCTCCCACTCGTCCATCCAGTCAGGCCACGCCCCCGTTGCGGGCCGCCGCCACGCCGACTCCATCATCTCGTAGGTCACCCGGCCGAACAGCAAAGCATCGGCTCGTTCCATCTGAGCGGTCCAGTAGCGCATCGACTCCTCGTCGGGTGGAAGCCCCGCCTCGTGATGGCAGCAGCCGTCGAGGGTGACGTTGATCGAGTATCGAAGTGGTCTCATCTTGTTGTTCTCCCCTGATACGCGCAGAGTGACAGCACCGGACCGTACTCAGACTACTGCCGGGCCGTCGGTGTAGATCAGGTTCGGGACCTGGAGTCACGCGGGGGTCGACCGAACAGTAACCAGACGAGCGCACCGAGTACAGGCACCGCGATCACCAGTGCCGACCACCAGAATTTGCTCCCCAAGCGGTCGAAATCGGTGCGCACGATCGCCACGAGCGCGCTAATCGTGATGAAGATCCAGGCAAGAACGAAGACGGTGAAGGTGATGTCCATCCAAAGCGGAATGGTGGGGTTGGGGGTCGATTCGTTCACGCTTCCAGACCACTTTCGACGACTGTGCCTTGATGAAACAACACGCTCCATCGATTCTCGGTGAACCGCCAGATGGATGATCGCTCGGTAACTCGTTGCAATTGCGCCAGCCGGTACGTCACCAGATACGTGTCAGGCGCAATCCGGCTCAGCGCTGGCCGGTCGGCCGTCCACCCGAGTTCGGCGGCGTCGTTCACCTCGCCGCGGAGGCGTCGGCGCTCAACTACCGACTGCACGTAGTCGCGGGTGTATCGAGCGCCGGAGGCTCCGATCTCCCGGAACTGCGGGTCGACGACCGCATCGAACTCGTCTCGTGACATCGCTACTCGAGTTCGGTGAAACAGAGGTTCGAACTCCATCAACTCGTCGAGGATCGGGCGAAACTCGTGTGGGGTCGTCACGACTGCTCCGAGAACTGCGCCCTCATCTCGATCCCTATCTCCGCGTGTCGCAGGAGGAAGGCCTTCTCGTCATACCCCTTGCGCCGCAACCAGAGAGTGACCTCGCTGTTGCATTTGCTTGCATTGCACGAGCGGCACGCCGGTGCGATGTTGTCGAGTGTGTAGCGCCCACCGCGGGAGATCGCCAGCACGCAGTCACGTTGCGGCGACTCGTCCGACTCGCCGCAGTACGCGCAGCCACCCCAGGCCGCTTTGAGCGCGGACCACTGCTCGACGGACAGATCGTGCTCCACCAAATCCATCCGGCGTTTCCGTTTACGCGCGTATCTTGCTTTCCGGGTCCGGTTGACGGGCATGACGCCATGCTATCGCCGTGCGGCGTTCACTCCGGGTAGCGCCGCGGGGTGAACACCTGACGGCCCGAACCGGTTTCGACGACGGTTGTCATCGACGAACCGACGATGAGCAGCGTCCGCATGTCGATCTCGGAAGGCTCGAGCTCGCCGAGGGTCACGACGCGAACTGATTCCTCGGCACCGGCAACATCGCGGCCGATGACGACGGGAGTCTCGGGGGAGCGGTGCTCGAGCACGAGGTCCTTCATGGCTTGGACCTGCCACGTCCGGGACTTCGACGCCGGGTTGTAGACCGCAAACGCCATGTCCGCGGCTGCAACTGCCGAGATACGGCGCGCGACGACATCCCACGGCTTGAGGCGATCAGACAACGAGAGCACCGCGTAGTCGTGCCCGAGGGGAGCACCGACGCGACTGGCGACAGCGTTTGCCGCCGTCATGCCGGGAAGGATGCGGACCGGCACGCCGCGCCACTGGTCTTCGGCGGCAACTTCGAGAACTGCTGCAGCCATGGCGAATACGCCGGGATCTCCCGACGAGACGACAGCTACACGGGCGCCGTTCTTCGCCAGGTCCAACGCCATCGCGGCGCGTTCCGCTTCGACGCGGTTGTCGCTGGAATGGCGACGCTGGCCCGGACGCGTCGGCACGCGATCGACGTACGGGCCGTAGCCGACGAGGTCGGTTGCCAACGAAAGCTCATGCGCCACTTCGGGTGTGGTCCAGGCGGTGTCGCCCGGCCCGAGTCCGACCACGACCACCTCGCCGCGAGACTCGGCTGCGGGTCGAGGGTTGTTCGACGGGCTCGGAACGATGGCGATCGAAAAGTACGGAACTCCGTCCGGGTCGACCTCGGCAGCGGATTCGACGCGTTGACGTGTGGTGCTCGCGCGCTCGACGTAGTGAGCTTCATCCAAGCGGCCGGAATCCTCGAGCGATTGGAGGACCGGTGGGAAGGTACGTCCGAGCTTGAGGATGGCCGCGGCGTCGGTTTCCTTGAGCCGCCTGGTCAGCTCGGCCTGCGGCAACGTTCCGGGCAGGATCGTGAGGATCTCTTCACCCTCGACCAGCGGCTTTCCGAGTGCAGCAGATGCCGCGCTGACGGAGGTGACGCCGGGAATCACTTCGGCGTCGAAGCGATCGGCCAGTCTCTTGTGCATGTGCATGTAGGAGCTGTAGAAGAGCGGATCGCCGGCGGCGAGCAACGCGACGGTTCGACCGGCCGCGAGGTGAACTGCCAGCCGTTCGGCAGCTGCTTCGTAGAACTCGTCCATCGCGCCCTGGTATCCGCCGGGATGATCAACGGTCTCGGTGGTCACGGGGTAGACGAGGTGTTCTTCGATCTGTCCTTCGCGCATGTACGGCGCTGCAACTCCGCGGGAGATGCTCTTGCCGTGCCGCGCGGAGTGGAACGCAACCACATCGGCCTCGCCGATGACGCGGGCGGCCTTGACGGTCACCAATTCGGGATCGCCGGGGCCGATACCGACACCCCAGAGCTTGCCTGCACTCATTCGACTTCGCTCGCAATCGCATTGACGACGGCGGCGGTGATCGCGCTGCCGCCGCGTCGGCCGCGGAGAACGAGATGATCGATCCCGCTGGCGTGTTCGATGAGGGCTTCCTTCGACTCGGCAGCGCCGATGAAACCGACCGGACCTCCGACGATGGCGACCGGACGGGGTGCGCCGGCTTCGATGAGGTTCAGGAGATGGAACAGTGCGGTGGGTGCGTTTCCGATCGCGACAACAGCGCCCTCGAGCTTGGCTCCCCACAGTTCGAGAGCAGCCGCCGAGCGAGTGTTGTCGATGGTCGACGCCAGCACGGGAACCCGCGGATCGCCGAGGGTGCAGATGACGTCGTTGCCGGCGGGCAGACGCTTGCGCGTGATGCCGGCAGCCACCATCTGGGCGTCGCAGAAAATCGGCGCGCCGTCGCGCAGAGCTGCGCGCGCAGCCGAGACGACACCGGGTGTGAAGGCGACGTCGTCGACGAGATCGACCTGGCCACTTGCATGAATCATGCGCACTACAGCTTGCGAGACATCCGCCGGGAAACGGCTCAGGTCGGCTTCGGCCCGAATGGTGGCAAAGGACTGGCGATAGATTTCCGCGCCGTCACGGATGTACTCGATCATGTGCCACACGATAGAGGCATCACCGATCGGGCGGATTCACCCGGTAACCGTCACCCGTCGCGATCACATCCGCTACGTCCCCGCGGGGACGTCCACAACTGCGGTCGCACCCGGCCCAGTGCTGGCGCCCGACAACGGGAAGTTCTGCCTGCTCGACGGCGGTGATCGCGTCGGCGCGCACATCGGCGAGCGACTTCTCGCATCCCGGACTTCCGGTGCAGGCGGTGACCTCGAGCCACGGTGAGTTCTCGTCGAAGATCAACCCCATGGGTGCCAGCACCCGGACTACCTGCTCGGCTGCCCATTCGTCGAGGTCGAAGATATGCACCGATCGCCACGGTGTCACGACGACGGGCTTGTCGACGGCGGCGAGGAACTCGGCCAGCCGAGCGTCGAGCAGTCCGAATCGCAGGCCGCCGCCCAGAGCTACGGTCCCGTCGCGCTGCTCGAGCCAGCCGATAGTAGGCCGTGCATCCGGCGTGAGGTCCGCAGCACCGGTGGACTCGGCGCTCAGACCCAACTGCTCGAGGGTGCGTTCGATTCCGTCCGGAACCTCGGCCAGGCGCCAGTGCTTGTCGCGAACGTCGAGGAATGATCGAGCCGCCTCGAGGAGCAATTCGACGGCGTCGTCCGCCTGGACGAGATGAGTGGTGTGGTGACCGGCGAGCACCAGTGAATGCTCGGTGGCGCTGCGCGCATGGAGACCGAAATCGCCCCGTAGCCCGGTGATGTCTCCGCGCCCGTCGTCGAGGGTGAACAGGGTTCGCCCTGGCAGATCTGCCAACGCTTGATCCGCTTGGATCGCCGAATCGAGACGGTGGACCAGTTCACGAATGTCGGCGACGCCCCCGATACGGCCGGACAGTGGGGACGCGAGGATGTTGCGCACTCGCTCGTGCGTCGCGGACGGCAGCAGACCGGCCGAAGCGATACGCGCCGCGAAGGCTTCGGGGTCCGAGACCGAGCGCAGTTGTACGTTGCCCCTCGAGGTGAGTTCCATCTGCCCGTTGCCCAGATCGCGCGCCGCGTCGGCGAGCGTCTGCAACTGGGTGGGGGTGAGGAGTCCGCCGGGTAGGCGCACGCGTGCCAGTGCGCCGTCGGCGGCGTGGTGAACTTGCAGTGCACCCGGGCACGCGTCTGGCTGTGAACGGTCCGTGGGCATGGCTCCAGGGTACGACCTGTCATGAGTGCCTTCTGCGGACCGGTAGCATCACCACCACCAGTGACGGCAGTTGAGGAAACCGGTGAAAGTCCGGTGCGGTCGCGCCACTGTGAGTGTTGCTCGAGCGGGACGTGTTTCCGCTCGGAAACACGAGTCAGACCCTCAACCGCCGTCGATGACAGATCTGTGCCACGGGGCGCGAAACCCCAGGAAGGCTTCACCCGTGATTCTTCTGCTCTCCACGTCCGACACCGATCTGCTGAGCGCCCGCGCCAGCCAGGAAGCCGGCGACGGCGTCTCCTATCGCTGGGCCAACCCCTCACGCTTGCTGGTCTCGGAGGACTTGCCGCCCTTGCTCGACGGCGTCGACCTCGTGATCGTTCGTATCCTCGGTAGCCGTCGCAGCTGGGAAGACGGCCTGGACATGGTCCTCGCCTCCGGACTCCCCGTAGTCGTTCTCGGCGGCGAGCACGCGCCGGACGCCGACCTCATGGAGTGCTCGACGGTTTCCGCCGGTGTCGCTGCCGAGGCTCACAACTACTTGGCCGAGGGTGGCGCACAGAATCTGGCACAGCTGCACCACTTCCTGTCCGACACCGTCCTGCTCACCGGCCACGGGTTCGAGCCGCCGGCTCACCTGCCTTCCTGGGGCATCGCTGATTTCGCGCCCGATCTCGACTCGGCGAGCGGTCCGGTCATCGCAGTTCTGTACTACCGCGCTCAGCATTTGGCCGGCAACACCCGGTACATCCAGGCGTTGTGCGACGCGATCGCCGAGGCCGGTGGCACCGCGCTCCCGATCTACTGTGCATCTCTGCGAACAGCTGAAGCCGAACTTCTGAGCATGCTCCGCCGCGCCGACGCCATGGTCGTGACAGTTCTCGCCGCCGGCGGCACCAAGCCCGCCACCGCGTCCGCCGGTGGGGACGACGAAGCCTGGGATGTCGCCGCACTCGCTGCACTCGACGTCCCGATTCTGCAGGGGCTGTGCCTGACCAGTAGCCGCGCCACCTGGGACGAGAACGACGACGGACTGTCGCCTCTCGACGTCGCGACGCAGGTGGCGGTGCCGGAGTTCGACGGTCGCATAATTACCGTCCCGTTCTCCTTCAAGGAAATCGACTCCGACGGACTGTCCACCTACGTCCCCGACGTCGAGCGCGCCGCCCGTGTCGCCGGGATCGCGGTCCGTCACGGCAAGCTGCGCCACATTCCCACCACCGAGCGTCGCGTTGCTCTGATGCTCTCGGCGTACCCGACCAAACACGCCCGCATCGGCAACGCGGTCGGTCTCGATACTCCGGCGAGCGCAATCGACCTGCTCACCGAAATGCGTTCTGCCGGTTACGATCTCGGTCCGGTCGACGGTCCGGACGCAGTTCCCGGCCTGGCGGCGAAGGACGGCGACGCGCTGATCCATGCCCTGATCGCGGCCGGCGGACAGGATCCCGACTGGCTCACTGCCGAGCAGCTCGAGGGCAATCCGATCCGCATCTCGGCAGCGAAGTACCGCGAATGGTTCGCCACCCTGCCCGAGGAACTGCGCAGCGGTGTCGAAGGGCACTGGGGCGCAGCGCCCGGAGAGCTGTACGTCGACCGCTCGCAGGATCCCGACGGCGAAATTGTCATCGCGGCACTGCGATTCAACAACATCGTGCTCATGGTCCAGCCGCCGCGGGGATTCGGTGAAAAGCCCGTCGCGATCTACCACGACCCGGATCTGCCGCCGAGCCACCACTACCTCGCGGCCTACCGCTGGATCGCTGCAACACCGGACAACGGCGGATTCGGCGCCGACGCCGTTGTGCACCTCGGCAAGCACGGAAACCTCGAATGGTTGCCCGGCAAGACACTCGGCATGTCGAGCAACTGCGGTACCGACGCAGCCCTCGGCGACCTGCCGCTGATCTACCCGTTCCTCGTCAACGACCCGGGTGAAGGAACACAGGCAAAGCGTCGCGCCCACGCGACTCTCGTCGATCACCTGATCCCGCCGATGGCCCGCGCCGAAAGCTACGGCGACATCTCCCGTCTCGAGCAACTGCTCGACGAGCACTCCAACATCTCCGCACTGGACCCGTCCAAGCTGCCGGCCATTCGCCAGCAGATCTGGACGCTGATGCGGGCGGCCAAGATGGACCACGACCTCGGCCTCGCGGAGCGTCCCGAAGAAGACGTGTTCGACGACATGCTCCTGCACGTCGACGGTTGGCTGTGTGAGATCAAGGACGTCCAGATCCGCGACGGTCTGCACATTCTCGGCCGCGCACCCGAGGGCGACGCCGAAATCGAACTGGTCCTGGCCATGCTCCGTGCCCGTCAGATGTGGGGCGGCGAACAGAGTGTCCCTGGTCTGCGCGAAGCTCTCGGGCTCAGCGAAGACGGCGACGAGTCCCGCAACCGTGTCGACGACGTCGAGGAAAAGGCGCACGCTCTGGTTCGCGGCATGTACGACGCCGATTGGAACCCCGCTGCGGCAGAACAACTCAGCGACGACGAGACCGTCGTGAAGATCCTTCAGTTCGCGGCCACCGAAGTGGTTCCACGCCTCCGACAGACGAACAACGAGATCAAGCAGGTCCTGCACGCGCTCGACGGCGGCTTCATCGCCGCCGGCCCGAGTGGGTCACCGCTGCGCGGCCTGATCAACGTGCTTCCCACCGGTCGTAACTTCTACTCCGTCGATCCCAAGGCAGTTCCCTCACGACTGGCGTGGGAGACCGGTCAGGCGATGGCCGAGTCGCTCGCCGCTCGATATCTCGCCGATCACGGCGAGTACCCGCGCTCGGTGGGTCTGTCCGTGTGGGGTACCGCCGCCATGCGTACCTCCGGCGACGACATCGCCGAAGTGTTCGCGCTCCTCGGTGTTCGCCCTGTCTGGGACGAAGCAAGCCGACGCGTGGTCAACCTCGAGGTCATCGATCTCGAAGAGCTCGGCCGCCCGCGCATCGACGTCACCGTCCGCATCTCCGGATTCTTCCGTGATGCGTTCCCGCACGTGCTCGCACTGCTCGACGACGCTGTTCAGTTGGTCGCCGCATTGGACGAGACGGACGAGCAGAACTACGTGCGCGCCCACGCGCAGGCCGACCTTGCCGAGCACGGCGATGCCAGGCGTGCGACCACTCGCATCTTCGGTTCGAAGCCCGGAACCTACGGCGCCGGCCTGCTGCAACTCATCGACTCCAAGACCTGGCGCGGTGACGACGACCTCGCCGAGGTGTACACCAACTGGGGCGGCTTCGCGTACGGCCGTGGGCTCGACGGAATCCCGGCAGCCGACGACATGCGCAGTGCATACCGTCGAATCAACGTGGCGGCCAAGAACACCGACACGCGTGAGCACGACATCGCCGATTCGGACGACTACTTCCAGTATCACGGCGGCATGGTTGCGACCGTGCGCGCGCTGACCGGAAAGTCGCCCGAGGCGTACATCGGCGACAGCACTCGGCCGGAATCGGTTCGCACACGCACACTTTCGGAAGAGACCGCACGTGTCTTCCGGGCGCGCGTGGTCAATCCCCGCTGGCTCGACGCGATGCGCCGTCACGGGTACAAGGGTGCGTTCGAGATGGCGGCCACGGTCGACTACCTCTTCGGGTACGACGCCACCACCAACGTGGTCGCGGACTGGATGTACGAAAAGCTCGCCGAGACCTACGTTCTGGACGAGCAGAACCAGAAGTTCATGACGCAGTCCAACCCGTGGGCCTTGCACGGAATCGCCGAGCGGCTCCTCGAAGCCGCCGAGCGCAACATGTGGGAGCACCCCGAGCAGAAGACACTCGACGGCTTGCGTCAGGTGTACCTCGAAACCGAAGGCGAACTCGAGGGGGAGTAAACCTCGATCACCGGCAGATCCGGGCGCTGAAGTGAGTCAGCGTCCGGACTTGATGATCTGATCGATGTTCCGCTCCGCCAGAGCGGTGATGGTCAGTGACGGGTTGACGGTGCCGGTGCTGCCCGGAATAGCGGCGCCGTCCATCACGTACAGGCCGTCGTAGCCCTTGACTCGCCCGTAACCGTCGGTGGCCTTGCCCAGAACCGCACCGCCGAGGGGATGCGCGGTGAACGAGGAATTGACGTCCTTCGCGAACGGCAACGCCGACGGCAGCGTGGTGCCGGCGAAGGCCATCTTGTTCTGGACGGCGCGTAGTGCCTCGACGGTGGCGTCGTTGCCGTTCTTCGGCCAGTTCAGCACCACCCGATCGGAGCCGCCGTCGTAGGCGAAGTCGGCGCGCTGCGAGTCGAGGGTCATCCCCAATGTTCCGAGCATGCCGATGTTGACGGGCAAGCCGGGGACATACCAATTCTCGAGGGAGAGTGGCATTCCCGACTCGTCGACGATGCGTGATGCCGACGGTGAGGCTTGCGCAGTGCCGTCACTGAAGCCGAACGAGCGCACCATCCCGGCGTCGCCGTTCGTTCCCCAGCCCTTACCGACGTGTTCGTTGAGGTTCGGCAGCGCGCCCGTCGCCTGGGCGCGTACCAGCAGTTCGGAGGTGCCGATCGAGCCGGCGCCGAGGAACAGACGGTCACAGGTAAGAGTCTTCCGGGCCAGAACGCCACCCGTCGGATCCGTCGATTCGACGTCGACGACGTAGCGTCCATCACGTTCGCGACTGATCGCGAGCACCTGATGTCCGTAACAGACGGTGGCTCGTCCGGTGGCTTCGGCGGCGGGAATGTAGTTCTGTGTGAGGTCGAACTTCGCGCCGTTGGAGTTACCCATGTTGCTGTCACCGACAGTGGCCGAGGCTCGGGTTCGGCCGCCGAGTTCTGAGCGCACCACGTCCCAGTTCCAGATCCCGTCGATCCGCTGCGGATCGAATCCGGCACGACGAGCGTCCTGATCCCAACGACGCGAGTGGCCGAAGTTCGGGGTTTGGTAAATGTCTTCGGGCAACGGGCTCAGACGCAGCATCTGGCGCACTTTGGGGTACCAGGTGGACGCCATCTCGTCGTAGTCGAGGGAGTTGCCGAAGACTGCGTCGAAGAATCGGCGCTCGGGCGCGATCATCACGCCGGTGAAGATGATGGAACCACCGCCGACTGCAGCGCCGCGCCAGACCGAGATGTGTTCGTAGTCGGTGGCATCGAGGACGCCGCTGAAGTAGTCGCACACCACCGGGAGTCCGGTGAGGTTGGTGAACGATGTGCGCCGGAAAACTCCGCGGCCGTCGGCCAGCATGTCGGAGGTGTGAATCTCCCGTTGCGGATCATGCGGCCATCGGAGTCCGCGTTCGAGGATGGTGACCTGGGTGCCGCTCTGCGCCAACCGGAGAGCGGTGGCGCTTGCGCCGAATCCGGACCCGATGACGATGGCTTCGGAATGCTCCGGGGGAGTAGGAGATGGTGCGAACAACTCGGGGACGAGCGCGCGGTAGTGATCAGCACCCATCGGGAGCGCCCGCAGTGGTGCGGGGGTGGCGTGGCTGGTCGACGTCGACATGAGCGGCGCCGCGGCTGCAACTGCCGCCCCCGCCCCGGCGGCTTTGAAAAAGTCACGACGCTGCATGTCACGGCGCTGCATGTGTAAATTCGACTCCCCAGTTCGACGGTTTGCCTCAGAATAACTCGAGATGGAGTTCGGGGACGAAACGGCGTGTCTGACGTCATGAAGAACCGGATAAAACGTGCATAAGTGGCACTTCCTGGGTGGTACTGATCGGTCGCCAGATAGTCGCGGAATCTTGTCGGTGTTCAGCGAGAGGCGCTCGCACCTATCCTCGAGGAGTGAACCCCGACTTCAAGCGCGTCTCCGAGGCCAAGTACGTCCTACTCACGACCTTCCGCAAGGATGGAACTCCGGTGGCGACTCCGCTCTGGGCCGCGCCGGACGGCGACAAGCTCCTGATGTGGACCGTCACCGATTCCTACAAGGTCAAGCGCATCAGGCGAAACCCGTCGGTCACCGTCGCTGCGTGTGACGCTCGGGGAAATCCCAAGGGTGAACCGGTGGCCGCCGTCGCCGAGATCCTCGACGGACCGGGCACCGATCATGCTCGCGACGCGATAGCACGTCGGTACGGAATCCTCGGCTGGATCACCATGAAGGGCAGTCTCCTGCGCCGCGGCAAGACCGGAACGATCGGACTTGCCGTCACTGCAGCCTGACCGCGCGTCAGTTGCCGAGCAGATCGTCCAACGCTGAATCGAACCGCGGATACGTGAAGGGGAAGCCTTTGTCCGCCAACACTTTCGATACGGCATGACGACCCGTCAGGCCCAGGGCAGCGTCGCTGCGAAGAAGGAACGCGCCGAATCTGACCATGAAAGCGGGCGTCGGCGGCGCAGGTGGCCGGTGAAGGTGCTTGCGCAGCCCGGCCATCAGCTCTGAGTTTCGGACGGGATCCGGAGCCGTCGCGATGACCACCCCCGAGGCAGCCGAAACGGGTTCGAGTGCCCAACGAACGATCGACAGCCAGTCCTCGATGTGAATCCAACTGGTCCACTGCCTACCCGAGGCGACGCGTCCGCCCAGTCCGAGACGCACGAGCAACAGCAATCGCTCGAGCGCCGGTGTGCCCTTCTCCAACACGACACTGGTTCGCAGGATCACCACTCGTGACGCGTTTGCACCCTCGACCGCTGCCTCCCAGTCCTTTGCGACGTCGGTCATCTGAGGTGGCCCGTCAGCGAGGGGAGAATCCTCGTCCAATCGTGCCTCACCCGCATCGCCGTAGATCGCGAGCGTGCTCGCCTGGATCCACACCGGAACAGGGTTCGCCAGTAGTTTCGACGCTTCGACCAGCGCGCGGGTCGGATCGACCCGGGAGTTGGTGAGTAGTGCGATGTTTGCCGGGGTGGGTCGGCGATCGACCAACTCGCCGGCCAGATTGATCACCGCGGCGCCGCCGAGTTCTCCCGCCCAGTCGCCCACCGTGACACCGTCCCACTGAACCTGCCTGTGCCTGCCAGGTTTCGGTGAGCGAGTCAGGACCACGACGTCATACCCACGGTCCGCGAGATCGTCGCTGATCCGGCGGCCGAGAGCGCCGGTGCCGCCGGCGATCACGACCTTCGTCATCACTGCGCCTGGCTGACCGAGGACATGTGGAAGTCGGGAATCCGCATGGGCGGCATGGCCGTGCGGGTGAACCAATCTTTCCACTCCCGGGGAAGCGTGATCTCGGTACGTCCAGCCTCGGTGACCCGCCGCAGGAGATCGAGAGGGCTCTCGTTGAAACGGAAGTTGTTGACGGCGCCGACGATCTTGCCGTCCTCGATCAAATACACCCCGTCACGGGTGAGTCCGGTCAACAGCAGCGTCGTCGGATCCACCTCACGGATGTACCAGAGGGTTGTGAGCAGTAGACCCTTCTCGGTACCTGCGATCATGTCCTCGATCGAGGTGTCGTCACCACCGGTCAGGACGAGATTGTCGCCGGGAACTGCGACAGGTCGACCGAATTCTCGTGCAGCGTGGCGCGGGTACGCCAGCGCATTGACGACGCCGTCTCGGACCCAGTCGACGGGTTCGATCTCCATACCGTTGTCGAACAGTGAGACGGATTCACTCGACGACGTCGTGATCACGAACGGCGCGGATTGCAAGCCCTCGGCGCCGGGGTCGGAGGTGAGTGTCAGTGGCAATCCGAGCTTCTCGCCGATCCGGGTACCACCGGTGGTGGACAGTGCGGTGTGGCCCTCTTCGGCGCCGCGACCCTCCATGGTCCACATCAGATAGATCATCAGGTCCGCCACAGCCGACGGCGGAAGAATTGTCTCGTAGCGGCCGGCAGGCAGACTGACGGAGTTACCCGCCCAGTCGAGTCGAGTGGTCAACTGCGACAAGAGCTTCGGTATCGAGATATCGCTGAAATCGACAGTTCCGGATCCGACCCAGGCGCTGGCGTCGCCGCGCTTGCCGTTGATTTCCACGGAGCCGGTGGCCTGAGCCGTTCTACGTCGCACGCCCGTCGAAGTGCCGAGCCAGGTGGTGTGCAACTGGTGGTGAGCGAAGCCGAACAACTGGTCGCCGCCGTCGAAGGCCGTGGACAGGTCGGCAGCCAACGGCGCAAAGACATCGATGTCGGTCAGGGCGGCCGGCAGGTCCCAGTCGGTCTCCGCCGCCGACTGCGTGATCAGGTCGGACGCGTCGTCAGCCGGAGTGGCTGTGCGCGCAGCTTCTTCGCTTGCCTGTACGAGTGCGGAAATCTGCTCCGGATCGACACTGCTGGAACTGACAGTGCCCACCTTCGCGATGTCACCCTCGCGCACGATCGAGATCACCGTCCACGTCCGGGACAGCGAAACTCCGTTGGTGGTCATCGAATTGTTGGCCCACCGCAGCGACGCCTCACTCGCATCGGTCACGATCACCAACGATTCGTCTACCGTCCTCGCGGCCAGTGCACGCTCGACGACCTGCTGCGGATCGATCACTGCTGAGCCTCCGAACGAGTGTTGAGGATGTTGACTCCGCGGAAGAGTGCGGACGGGCAGCCGTGGCTGACCGCCGCAACCTGACCGGGTTGCGCCTTGCCGCAGTTGAATGCGCCTTGCAGACGCCAGGTCGACTCACCGCCGACGGCTTCCATCGAGCCCCAGAAATCCGTCGTCGTCGCCTGATACGCCACGTCGCGCACCTGACCGTCGAGCTTTCCGTCACGGATCTTGAAGAACCGCTGACCGGTGAACTGGAAGTTGTAGCGCTGCATGTCGATCGACCAGGACTTGTCTCCGACGACGTAGATGCCGTTCTCGACTCGCGAGATCAGGTCTGCGGTCGACGTGTCCGTGTGAGGGTCGGGGGAGAGCGAGACGTTGGCCATACGCTGGATGGGAACGTGATGTGCGGAGTCGGCGTACGAGCAACCGTTGGAACGCGTCAGCCCCAGCCTCGGCGCGAACACGCGGTCTAGTTGATACCCGACCAGTGTTCCCTCTGCCACCAGATCCCACCGTTGAGAGGCGACGCCGTCGTCGTCGAATCCGACGCTGGCCAGGCCGTGCTCTTCGTTACGATCGGCGGTCACGTGCATGAGTGGCGTTCCGTATTTCAGCGTTCCCAGCTTGTCCGGCGTCGCGAACGACGTACCGGCGTAGGCCGCTTCGTAGCCGATCGCGCGGTCGTATTCGGTGGCGTGTCCGATGGATTCGTGGATCGTGAGCCACAGATTGGTCGGATCGATCACGAGGTCGGTCGGACCTGCTTCGACGGTCGGTGCCTTGGTCTTCTCGGCCAGCCACTCCGGGATCTGCGCGAGCTCATCGCCCCAGTTCCATGTGCTCTCCGCCCCGAGGTACTCCCATCCGCGGCCTACCGGCGGCGCCAAGGTGCGCATCGATTCGAAGCTGCCGGCCGACTTGTCGACGGCGGTCGCCTCGAACTCGGGGTGCAGACGCACCCGTTGCTGGGTGATCGACGAACCGGCCAGATCCGCGTAGAAGGTCTGCTCCTTGACCTGGAGGACACTCGCCGTGACGTGATCCACGCCGTCGGCGGCTTGAAGCCGTCCGGAGTAGTCGACCAGCAGGCCTACCTTCTCGGCCGTCGGTGTCGCGAAGGGATCTTCGAGGTACGGCGACACCCACGTCGCGTCGGCGTAGACGGGCTCGTCGGCGAGGGTGACCGGATCCCGATTGAGCGAGCGCAATGCCTTCGCGACCTCGACCGCTTGGCGTGCCAGCGCAGCAGCGACATCGGGGGACACCTCGGCGTGCGAGGCGAATCCCCACGTGCCGTCGACGATCACACGGACGGCGACCCCGATCTCGTCTCCGTCGGACACCGCCTGAACTACGCCGTCGCGCAACCTGATCGACTGTGTGAGCACGCGGTGGACACGAACATCGGCGTGCTGGGCGCCGGCCGTTCTCGCTGCCGACAGCGCCGCATCAGCGACAGGTCGCAGCGGGAGGGCGAGGAAATCTGCATCGACATCTCGGGTGACGGTCACGCACACGACGCTAGCCGACGACCGCCGATCTCAGCCGAACTGCTGCCATCCGAGGCGAATCACCATGGCGATCACGACCACCAACAGCGTGATCCGCACGAATCCGGATCCCTTGCTCAGCGCCATCCGCGAACCGATGACCGCGCCGAGAACGTTGCACACCGCCATCGCCAAACCCAAACTCCACCAGACATGCCCGGTGACGGCGAAGTAGGCGAGCGCGCCGAAATTGGAACCGAGATTGATCACCTTCGCCATCGCTGCGCTCCGAACGAATTCGGTTCCGAGGAAGGTCGCGAAGCTGATGATGAGGAAGGTGCCGGTGCCGGGTCCGAGCAGACCGTCGTAGAGGCCGATGAGTCCGGCGGAGAGCAGCAGGACGAGGACGGTCTTGCGCTGCGTCGGACGATGGGTCGCGATCGTGGTGCCCAGCGTCGGACGCATGGTCACGAAGACGGCGACGGCGACGAGGACGACCATCACGATCGGAATGAAGTACTTCTTGTCGATCAGCGAAACGGCCGCCGCCCCGCACGCGGCCGTCACCGCAGCCAACGCGGCTGCCGGCGCCATCTGCCGCCACTCCATCGGGATTCGACGGGAGAACGTGTACACCGCAGCACTCGTCCCGGTGAATGCCGTCAATTTATTGGTGGCCAGTGCCGCCTGTGGGGTCAATTGGGGTGCGACCAGAAAGAGCGCCGGCAACAGAATCAATCCACCGCCGCCGACCACGGCGTCGACCCAACCCGCCGCCGTCGCTGCCGTCATCAGCAGTCCCCAATCAGCAATATCCACGGCGGTGACTCTTTCACAGCTGTGACACTCTTGAGCACATGCGGAGGTTCAGCCTGTGGCTGCGAGGAAAGCCGATGATCGCGGACAGCGCGCTGGCGCTCGTGTTCTTCGCGCTCGAGGTAGTCACGTTCGTCAGTTCGCCGCGTGAGGAGCGGTGGCCTCAGCTCGTCGTCGGATTTCTGATCTGCCTTCCCGTCGTGTGGCGTCGCAAATATCCGCGTGTGTCCGCTGCGTCCATTTTGTCGATGTCGTACTTCGCAACCTTGATGATGTGGGCGACCGGGGATCCGGCTGCGGAACATCCAGGCCTGTTGGCGCTCGGGGTCTCGCTCTACACACTCGTTGCGTATGTCGATCGACGCACCGGGGCGATTTTCGCGTGCTTCCTTGCCCTGGACATGACACTCTCGTTGCTCGTCATCCGCGAAGACGTGATCCTCACGATCATCATCGCGACCCTGCTCTATGCACTGGCCTGGATCACCGCCGAGTTCTTGAGCGCCCGCCGCGCCTACGACGAGGAAGTGGCCGCCAGACTCGAAGTGGCCGAATACGAACGGGATCGGCGTGCCGAGGATGCGGTGGCCACGGAAAGAACCCGAATCGCCCGCGAACTCCACGATGTCGTCGCCCACGCGGTCAGCGTGATGATCGTCCAGGCGGACGGCGCGTCGTATGCGGTCGATTCCAATCCCGCGTTGGCCAAGAAGGCGCTCGGCAACATCTCCAGCACCGGACGCGACGCCCTTGCCGAGCTTCGCCGGACCGTCTCGCTGCTGCGCACCGAGGTCAGTAGTGATGCGATGCCGCAACACGGAACTGCCGGCATCGCCAAGGTCGTCGAGATGATGCGGGCCGCTGGTCTCGGCGTGCGCCTCGAGCTGACCGGCGAGCTCGACGACGTCAGTCCTTCAGTCAGCCTGGGAATTCATCGCCTCGTTCAGGAATCACTGACCAATGTCCTCCGCCACGCCGGCGCAAACCCGAAGGCACGAGTCACCGTGCGCCGCACCGACACCGCGGTACTACTCGAGGTCGTCGACAACGGAACGTCGAGTTCGACCTTCTCCCACGGTTCGGGGAATGGACTGGTCGGAATGCGTGAGCGGGTGGCGGTACTGCACGGGACGCTCGAGACCGGACGACGCCCCGACGGCAGTTGGCGTGTGTACGCAGAGCTGCCGCTCGAGATCCACGATTGATACCGGCTCGCCGCAATCGCATTGGCACCGACGTCTCAGGCCCGATAGGTTTACGCCGTGCCCATCACCGTGCTGCTAGTCGACGACCAGGAACTCATGCGGATGGGCCTGAACATGGTGCTCGAAGCACATGAAGACATCTCGGTTATCGGTGAGGCCGGCGACGGGGCCGCGGCGGTCGCAGCGGCGGTGGCGCTGAAGCCTGACGTCGTGTTGATGGATGTGCGGATGCCGATTGTCGACGGGGTGAAAGCGACCGAGCAGATTCTTGCCTCCGGGATCGAATCCAGGGTCCTGGTGATGACGACCTTCGACCTGGACGAACACGCTCTCGGTGCCTTGCGCGCCGGAGCCAGCGGCTTCCTTCTCAAGGACACCCCGCCCGAGGATCTCGTGTCGGCAATCCGCAGCGTGGCAGCCGGTGACGCGGTTGTTTCCCCGAAGGTGACACGTCGTCTGCTGTCGAGGTTCATCGTGGACGGTCCAGCGCCCCGGCGCGATCCGGTAGTTCTCGACGTCCTGACCGAACGCGAACGCGAAGTCCTCGGACACGTGGCCACGGGGCTGTCGAACATCGAGATCGCACAGCAGCTGTACCTGTCCGAATCGACGATCAAGTCGCACGTCGGACGCATTCTGACCAAACTCGATCTGCGTGATCGTGTGCAGGCTGTGGTGCTGGCCTACGAGACCGGACTGGTGACTCCGGGCGCGTAGGCCAGCCGCCTGTCAGGCAGCGAGCGTTTCGCTCTGCTCAAGCATCAAAAGCGCCCACTGTTGGCAGCACGATGCAGGTCTTCCCGTCTGCGTAATCGACATTGCCGAACAGAGCGGCAAACACCTTGCCGTCACCGGTGTCGACGACCTTCGAGAGCAACGGCGTATCGAGTACGGGCAACTTCTCGTCCAACGGGACGATGCCGCCCTTGAACGTGCCGACGTTGATCCAGGCAACACTCAACCCGGAGGTCTTGGGTATGCCGACGTAACCCGGGATTGCCTGGAACCGGAGATGGTCGGCCTCGACCCACGGCGGCAACGGGAAGTTCGGACCGGCCTGTGCGGAGCTGAGGGTGACGGTGACGGGTTCACCGGCCACGCCACACCCGACCGTCGGTGCGGGGTACATGAACGACTGCGGCTTGGTGACGCCGATGTCCGGGAGATCGAGAGCGGTCGTGATCTGATCAGCGCCTGCCGTGCCGATCAACTGCTGAACAGCAGCAGAGGCTTCGGGGGAGATGGCTGCGGCCTGCGCGATCAGTGCGGCAATTCCTTCGGGTACCACCGGTTCTGCGGCCGCGGTTCCCGCGCTGATCATCGCGCTGCCGGCGGTGAGTGCCACGACGGCGGCAGTGCCGGCGATGGCAGCGGGAATGCGTCGGGCGAGTGTCTTGCCGGGGAGTCGGCTCATGTCGGGCTCCTTCATTTCATGAGGCCGGGAAATGCGGCCCGAAGTGACTTGACCATGCGCAGAGTCTCAACGTCAACTTGAGGTTTAGAATCGTTAGCGGAGCGTTAGTTAACGCCAGGCAAGTCGCACGTGCGTGAGAGAAGGCCCGTGTGACTCACGGCACCCACCTGTTTTGCACCTCTGCGTCGTTGTCGGGAGAAAAACCGGCCTCTCGAGCGTTGAACGAATAGACCGTCTGAAAGGGGACGTCATGATCGCCGCCGTATTTCTCCTCTACGTGATCGTCGAGATCGCAGCCTTGGTCATCGTGGGCAACGCCATCGGTGTCGCCTGGACAGTGCTGCTGTTTCTCGCCGGATCGCTTGTCGGATTGATCCTCATGCGCTCGCAGTGGCGACGGGTCATGGACGGGTTCCGTAAGGCCACGCGGGGTGAGGGATCGCCGTCACTGGCGGTCGCCGACGGCGCCTTGGTCGCGGCGGGCTCCGCGTTGATGTTCGTACCCGGACTCGTGACTTCGGTTCTGGGCCTGCTGCTTCTGATTCCGCCGACCCGCTGGGCGCTGCGCCCGCTTGCAGTGCTCCTGGCAGGTAAGCGCGCAGCAGCATTTGCCGCCGGTGGTGACGCCTTCGCCGGAACCGTCGGCTACGCGGCGCGGATGCGCGGAAACGGCGAGGTGATCGACGGCGAGATCATCGTCGAGACACCCGAAACCACCGAGTACGTCGCCAGCAACGGCAAGGAACTCGTCCTCGAGGGTGAGATTCTGGACACGGATACACCCACCCGTTCGCGGGGGCCGCAGTACTAACAGGCAGACTGGGTGCTCGTGACTACTCGTCTGCTGGTCAACGGCCGGATCTACAGTTCATTTGCACCTGACGCGACCTCGATCGCCATCACCGACGGCACCGTCGTGTGGGTCGGCGACGAGCGCGCCGGACGGGCGTTGCACCCCGCCGCGGAGATCGAAGACCTGGGTGGTGCGTTTGTCACTCCCGGGTTCGTCGACACCCACGTACACATCACCGCACTGGGACTCAATCTCGTCGGCCTCGATCTCGTGGGCGCGAACTCTCTGGACGAATGTCTCTCGCGAGTACGAACATTCGCAGCCGCGAACCCCGAAACTGCCCATCCCGACGCAGTCATCTGGGGACACGGTTGGGACGACACCGAGTGGGCCGAGCAGACCCCGCCGTCGACCGCAGATCTCGACGCGGCCGCCCCTGGCCGCAAGGTGTATCTCTCGCGGATCGACGTTCACTCGGCCGCGTGCTCGAGCGCATTGCGCGACGGGATCTCCGGCCTCGCCGACACCGCTGGATACTCAGCCGAAGGCCCGTTGACGTTCGACGCACACCACCTGGCGCGCAATTCCGCTCGGAATCTGCTGACGGAAACTCAGCGCGCGTCTGCTCGTACCGCTGCGCTCGATCTCTGCGCCTCACGCGGAATCGTGGCCGTTCACGAGTGCGGGGGACCGGACATCTCGGGATTGACCGATTTCCAGGAACTGTTGGCCCACGATCACGGCGTGGAGGTTCGGGGCTACTGGGGTGAGCGTGTCGACAGCGAAGAGGATGCTCGCGCGCTCCTCGACAAAACCGGAGCAGACGGACTCGGCGGGGATCTCTTCATCGACGGCTCGCTCGGTTCGCATACCGCGTGGTTGCTCGAACCCTATGCAGACCAACCTGATTCGACGGGCAATGCCTACCTCGACGTCGACGCGATCGCCGCACACATCCGGGCCTGTACCCTCGCGGGCGTCCAGGCCGGGTTCCATGCCATCGGTGACGGCGCCGTCTCGTCGGCAGCTGCCGCGTTCCGCAGGGTCGCCGACGAACTGGGTGGCCCCAAGGTCGCCGCGTTGGGTCACCGCCTCGAGCACGCGGAAATGATGTCTATGGCCGACGCGGAAACCTTTGCCGCCTTGGGTGTCATCGCTAGCGTCCAACCGGTGTTCGACGCACTGTGGGGTGGCACCGACGGTCTTTACGCCACGCGCCTGGGAGTAGAGCGCGCAGCAGCGTTGAATCCGTTTGCACCTGCTGCCGGTAAGGGTGTCTCGCTCGCATTCAGCTCCGACGCCCCGGTCACCCCCATCGAGCCGTGGGCGATGCTGCGCGCCGCTGTCCAGCACCGCACCGACGGAAGTGGAATCTCGCCGCGTGCGGCCTTCTCCGCGACCACTCGCGGCGCCTGGCGCGCGGGCGGAGTGCGGGACGGCGCCGCGGGAACCCTCAATCCGGGCGCACCGGCCTCCTACGTGTTGTGGGAGGCAGGCGAACTCGAAGTGAGCGCACCCGCCGACTCGGTTCAGCGATGGTCTACCGATCCGCGCTCGCGCGTACCCGCTCTGCCGAGGCTGGCGGAAGATGCGCCGATCCCGGTCTGCATCAAGTCGGTGCATCGCGGACGCGTCGTCTATCAGCGCGGCTCGTCGAGTGAGTGAGGCCGGCGCAGAGGCGTCTGTCGGTGATCGCTCCCGTGTGAGCGCTGTGCTCACCGGTTCCGCATGGCTACGTTCGCTGTACGCGACCGCTGGTGGATTCCTGATCTTCGCAGGGTTCCCACCCCGCCCGCTGTGGTTCTTGGCGCCCGTCGGGATCGCTCTTCTGACGTGTGTGTTGACGAACTTCGGGCGCGGCGGACTGCGCCTTCGTGCCGGCTTCGGTTACGGATACTTGGCCGGTCTCGGATTTCTGGTGCCGTTGCTTCCGTGGATCGGTGTGTTCGTAGGTGCGGTCCCGTGGATCGCGTTGGCCGCGGTGGAGTCGTTGTTCATCGGACTGTTCGGGCTGCTTGCGGTTCTGGTGGCGAGGTTGCCATGGGCACCCTTGTGGATTGCTGCGACCTGGACGCTCACCGAGTGGCTTCGTTCCAGCGTTCCTTTCGGCGGATTTCCTTGGGGCAGGCTCGCATTCGGTCAATCCGAAGGGTGGCTCCTCCCTCTTGCGAGTGTCGGCGGTGCGCCGCTGCTCAGCTTCGCGGTGGCCCTGACCGGTACCGGCTTGGCAGCAGTTGCAGTCGCTGTCGCGGCCAAACGATGGGACCGAGGATTCTTCGGAGCTGTTGCCGCTGCCCTCGTGCCCGTGATCATTGCTCTCGTGGTGTCGCCGTTCTTGTCCACCATGGATTCCGGTGATCGAACGATCACCGTCGCCGCCATTCAGGGAAGCGTTCCGAGGTTGGGCTTGGACTTCAACTCGCAACGCAAGCAGGTCCTCGACAACCATGTCGCCGAAACCGTGAAACTTGCTGCCGAGGTGGACGCGGGCCGCGTCGATCAGCCTGACGTCGTGATCTGGCCGGAGAACGCCTCGGACATCGACCCCCTGCGAAACGCCGATGCCGCTGCCGACATCACCCGGGCCTCCGAAGCGATCGGAGCGCCGATTCTTGTCGGCACCGTACTCGTGAATGCCGATCGTACGACCACCAATTCGGTGATCGTGTGGGACGGCGCCAACGGTCCTCAGGAACAGCACGACAAGAAGATCATTCAGCCGTTCGGCGAATACCTGCCCTACCGAAGCTTCTTCCGGAACTTCTCCTCGTACGCCGATCGCGCGGGCAATTTCGTTCCCGGCGAGGGCAACGGCGTTGTCCATGCAGCGGGGGTACCCATCGGTGTCGCGACTTGTTACGAGGTGGCGTTCGACCGGGCGTTCCAGGAATCGGTGCGCAACGGTGCACAGTTGCTGGCGGTACCGACCAACAACGCTACTTTCGGGGACACCGAGATGACCTATCAGCAGCTGGCAATGTCGCGTGTGCGGGCAGTCGAGCACGGCCGCGCCGTCGTTGTCGCCGCAACCAGTGGTGTCAGCGCCATTATCGCTCCCGACGGTGCGGTGACTTCGCAAACCGACCTGTTCGTGCCGGCGGCCCTGGTGGCGAAGGTGCCGCTCTCGACCAGCTCCACCCTTGCCAGCCGAGTAGGTCCGGTGCCGGAGATCGTGCTCAGCATCATCGCGGTCGGCGCGATTGCCATGGCAGTGCTGGCCCGGCGCCGAGATCAGGCTGAGCACTCACCCGAGGAGACTGCGGCAATCTGAGCCGAGCATCGGATATTAGGGCTGCCGATGTTCCGAGGAGCGCCTACGCGGGTACTCGCTGTGCCACCCGTTCCTGCGTAAGGCGGCTTCTTGTGACCGAGCCTGAGAAAACCGAGCCAGACAAGTCCGAGCCCCGGGATGCAGTTCACAAAACCAGTGTCGTCGACGCGGTTCTGCAGTCACCGCTCGCCGGCCTGTCGCCGTGGATCTTGCTGTCCTTGCTCTCCGGGCCGGGAAGGTTCGAGGAATCCGCGGCCGCAGCCCTCGGGTTGTCGCTGCTGATCTTGGCGGCCAGTCACCGGCGCGGCGGCACCGTGAAGCTGTTGGAGGTCTTCGACGTCGTGTTCTTCGGCGTTCTGGCGGCCATCGGCCTCCTCGCGTCGGCGAACACGATTCGGTGGTTCGAACTCTGGGGAGGCGAACTGACCAACATCGCACTGGTGGTCTTTGCCTTCGGATCGATCCTGCTCCGCAATCCTTTCACTTTGCAGTACGCGAAAGAGTCGACGCCCGAAGAGTATTGGACGACGCCACTGTTTCTGCACATCAACTACGTCATTACGGCGGTGTGGGCTCTCGCCTTCACCTGGTCGGCCGTAGTGGGCCTGTTCGGAGACGCACTGCTGCACGACGGTGACAACTTCTGGACCGGATGGATTCTGCAGTTGCTCGGAACCTTCTTCGCGATCTCCTTCACCGAGTGGTACCCCGAGTATGCGCCGAACAAGGCCGCTCAGGCTCAGGGCCTCGAAACCGAACCACCGCAGTCGATTTTCAGGCTGTTCGACTTTTTGCCGGTGTTCGTAGCCGTGACCGGCATCGCGGGGTTGGTGACCGACTCCGTTTCCGTGACCGCAGGCGTCACGTTGATTCTGGTCGGCGTGTTCGGACATCTGGCGATGCGACGGTTCACCGTCGACTAGGAGCTCTCGGTGATCTCGCGCCTACGGGAACTTGGTGCACGATCGTCTCGATGACCGGCAGGTGCCGGCTGATGCACGGAATTTGTCCGTTTCTGCGATAGTCAGTACACCTGCCGTGCAATGGAAACGAGGGAAATTGAGCGTTATTTCGAGTACTGCACACAAGCACGAGCCCCTACACGGAAGACGTCCACCAGCGGATCACCGCTTCCTCGGATTCGACACACGAGTCTTTCCACACGCCCTCGCGATCTTGGCGGTGTGGATGCTCTGGACCGTGATCGTGCCCGCCATCGATTCCGCTGTCTCCTCCGAAGATCCAACCGGCGCCGGAGACCGGATGGCCGTGACCGAAACGGTCTCCTTCGCCGCACCTGCGGGCTGGAATGTCAACAGTGGTTTCCGAACCGACCAACATGGCGCGTCCGATTCGCTCCCACGTGTGACGTTGACCGATGGCACCGTCACCGTGAGCGTCGACGCCGACACATTCAGTGGAACTGCCGACGAACTCCTCTCCCAAACAGATGCCGTGAGTCTTGCGACGAACGGCAGTTCCGTGCTTGCGGTCTCCGGTGCGCGCCAGCCGATCAGCACCGCCGGGGGTCTGAGCGGCGTCCAGGTCAGCTTTGACACTCCGCGGTCCGCCGGATCGGTGACCACATTCGTCGTCGACGGCAAGGGAATTCGGGTACAGGTAGTCGGCCCACCCGATCAGATCGCCGCCCGCAGTCGAGAAATCACCGACATGATCGCCTCTATCGGCACACACGAGGGAGACACCAAGTGAGCACCGATCTCCTCGAAACCCGCTCCCGCGCATTCGATACGACGGCCTGGGGCGAGAAATTTCACTTCTTCCAGCCACGCAACGTCGTGTTCTGGATATACCTGTGGATGTGCGGATTCGGCCTCGTCAAAGGCTGGCAGATGTTTGCTCCCTTCGCCGGATACTTCGGGCGCGCACTCCTCGTTGCCGGCATCGTCGGCGTCATCAGCGCCGCGGTCTGGACATGGTGGTTCCGGCACATCGACCGCTACGAACGCCAACCCGTAGGACTAGTGGTCACCGGCTTCATCTGGGGCGCCACCGCAGCAACGTTCACTATCGCAGTACCCGCGAACGGAGCAGTCGGTTCGCTCTACTCGAAGATTTTCGGGCAGGTATGGGCTCAGGACTGGCATGCGGGCCTCTCTGCACCCTTCGTGGAGGAAACCGCCAAAGGCATCGGCATCGTAGTCCTCCTCGCGCTTGCACCACGTCTGGTGCGCACCGCAACCGACGGCCTGCTCCTCGGTGCTTTCATCGGCTTGGGATTTCAGACCAGCGAAGACTTTCTGTACTCGATTGCCGGCGCAACACAGGGCTTCGGCGCCCACCAAACCGACGGCCTGCTCGGTTCCATCGCCACCCGCACCTACTCCGACATCGTCTCTCATCCCCTGTTCGCCGCCCTTTTCTGCGCCGGCGTGATCTATCTGATCGGCACCCCGGCCCAGCCCCGGCGGATCGGACGCGGATTGGCGTTGATCGTGGCACCCATCTTGATCCACGGCGTGTGGGATTCCATGCTCGCGATCGCCGGCGGCAGCAGTTCGCTCGTGTTCGTCATCATGATCGGCGACATCGTCTTCGCGTTCACTGCCTTGTGGATCGCGTTCGTCTGGGCGCACCCACGTGAATCCCACTTCGTCCGTGACATTCTCGCCCCGGAAATCGAGTCCGGCGTCCTGACCGACGCCGAGGTGACAGCCGCCGGCGGATGGCGACAACAACGTACTTACGCGAAAGCCGCACCCACTCGCACCGAACGTCGCCAACGACGACATATCGTTCGTGCCGCGCTGGATCTGTGCAGCGACCTTGCTGTCAGCAAGGGCGACGACAGCCCCCAGGTCGTCGAATCACGCAACGAAATCACCCGCCTCCGCCAAGGAACCGCGGCACAGAGCATCACTCGGTGACCGGGAAGTAGCGGAAGAACCGTTCAGCACCGCAAAACATTCACCCACACCCCAGTCGGCCGGGTTGCTTGCCATCGTCACTTGGCAAGCAACCCGGCCGAGTGACTGGGCTACCAGTTCACTCCGTATCGAAGTTTGGTGTACCGAAGTTTGGTGTACCGAAGTTTGGTGTGTCGCGGGGTGGGGGATACAGCTCACACTGGTGCATGAAGCAGTGCCGATGGTTCTTCAGCGCAAGTCCAGGATTTGCGCACTGTCGGCCCGCAAGTGCGCCTGGATGCTGAATGACGTTGCCCTGAAGTGTCTTTGAGGACCGCGAAGCATCCTGAAGTTGCCACGTCGAAGAAGGGCCGAAGTATGACGTCGACTTGTGAACGATCACTCCCCGAAGAACGAGAAAGACCGCCCGGTGTAGAACCGGACGGTCTTGATCGAAGTGCTAGTTCATGCGCCGCGACGCTTGGCTTTCAGCAAATCGAGACGCTCTTTGAGGAGCTCTTCGAGTTCCTCGACCGAGCGACGCTCGAGCAGCATGTCCCAGTGGGTGCGGGGAGGCTTGACCTTCTTGGCTTCGGGAGCAGTCCCCTCCATGAGGGTGCCTTCGAGGCCGTTTCGGCACAACCAGGTGCCGGGGATCTCGGCTTCGTCCGCGAACGGGATGTCGAAGATCTCGCCGTTCTCGCACTTGTACTTGGCCATACGACGGGGCGCGAGGTCATGGTCACGGTCGGTCTCGTAGCTCACAGCTCCGAGTCGGCTACC
The DNA here is from genome assembly GCF_040546695.1 of Rhodococcus sp. OAS809. Lineage (NCBI taxonomy): Bacteria > Bacillati > Actinomycetota > Actinomycetes > Mycobacteriales > Nocardiaceae > Rhodococcus > Rhodococcus sp. OAS809. The sequence continues at coordinate 850,059 of NZ_JBEPOI010000002.1, forward strand.
TCGAAGTACGCGATCTGCCATGGTGGTGTCCTCTCTTCGTTCGTCACCGCTGGTGGGCGCCCTGACTTGGGGAGTAGACGCTCACACTCATCTACAACGCCACGAGCACCCGATTGGTTCCCGTGTGGCGAGAAGACGCAACCTCTCCATCTTACCGGGTACCGTGCGCGTTCATCGAAGGCGTCCGAATCTCGAGTACAGTGTCGATTCATGGCTGAGAGCACACGCGTCGGATCACCGCAGTCTGCGCGTTCGGGAAACCCGTGTGTGTGGTGTGGTCGAGAGGTCGCGGTGACCGGTGTCGGTCGTCGACGCCGGTACTGCAGCCAGTCTTGTCGACAGCGTGCGTACGAGCAGCGCAATGCCGTCAAGGGCACGTCGATCCCGGCTGACGCCGTCATCTTGACCGCAGTCGAAGCGGTCGAACTCGTGGATCGGATGTTCGAGGTCCGATGCGCTGCCGAAGATGTGGCGACAGCAGTTGCCGAGGGCGCAGAGAGTTCAGAGCTCACACAGTTGTGTGAACGGTTGACCGAGCTTGCCCGCGAAGCCGAACGTTTCCGGTAGAGCAGGTGTGGGCAACCGGTTTCTAGCCTTGCGTCGAGCACTGCAACACTGCGGTGCTCCTGACGCCTGACGACGACAAATTTTGATCCTGAGTTCGGACCTTCGGGGAGGTTCGGACTTCGAAGCGACCCTTCGTCGAGGTCGATGACCTTCGGCTGCGCTCTCGCAGGATCGCCACATGGTTTCCACTCGATATCGAGGCGGTGCGATGTTTCTCTTCAATCCCCGAGCCACACTTCCCGGCGCTGATCGTGACAACGCTGATCGTCACAACGCTGTGTGGGGGTGGTCGTGATGGATACCGACAAGAGGATCGACCCGCTCACCGGATCGCGAAGCCTGCCGGCAGGAGCGTTCCCCCTGTCAGCGGTGCAGCGCAGCATGTGGTTTGCGCAGCAACTTCACCCGACGGTCCCGTACTTCATCGCGCAGTACATCGAGTTCCACGGCGATTTGGACATGCAACTGCTCAGTCGCGCCGCGGTGGAGGCTGCCCACGAGTTCGAATCACCGTTTCTACGGTTGATGTACCCGGATGGGGAGCCCTGCCAGATCGTGGACTTCACGATCGACCCGGGCATCGACTACTTCGACTTCCGCGAGCGTGAGAACCCTCGGCAGGCTGCCTCGGAGTGGATGGACAACGATTACGCGACGACGCTCGATCTGACTCGCGATCGTCTCGTCGAGATGACAATTCTTCAAACTGGTGATCGGGATTACCTGTGGTACACCAGGATTCATCACGTCGCTCTCGACGGATACAGCGGTATGACGATCGTCAATCGGATTGCGGCGATCTACACCGCAGCCGTCGAAGGTCGAGAGCCTGCGGTGAACAAGGCGCTCGACGTCACGACGCTGTCCGAGCTCGACCAGAAGTACCGCGAATCGAGCCGATTCGAAGCCGACCGCGAGTACTGGGCCCAGCGTGTGTCGGGCGTCGAACACGGTTCGACGTTGGCCACCCGTGAGGGACCCCCGACAGCACGCAGTGAACTTGTCAGTGCCGCGATGTCGACGAACAGCCTTGCTGCCTTGGACGAGTGGAATTCACGTTCCGGTGCAACTCCGGCCGCAGTGTTGATTTCGGCACTGGCGTGCTACCTGTCCCGCAGTACCGGCTACGACGACGTGCTGATCAACCTGCCGGTTTCCGCGAGGACGACGGCACCGCTGCAGCGGTCCGGCGGAATGCTGGTCAACGTCGCGCCGCTACACATCCACGTAAACCCGGACGAAAGTGTCGACGATCTGGTCGGGCGCGTGCAACTCGAACTTCTCGGTGCGCTTCGTCATCAGCGATGCAGCCTCGAGGACATCCGGCGTGATGCCGGTCTGACCGTCGGCGACGCGCGTCTGTCCGGCCCGATGATGAATGTGATGCTCTTCCGGCAGGAGATAACCCTCGGGCCACTGACCGGTGAGTATCACATCGTCACGTCGGGTCCGGTCGAGGATCTGCTGGTCAACGTGTACCAGAGCGGCGATCCGGCGCAGACGTTGATCGACTTTCGCGGAAACCCCAATCGCTACGGACACGACGAACTGGCCGAGCACCACCGGGCGTTCACCGAGTTGGTCGCAGAACTGACAGCAGCACCGGCCGGTACGCCGATGAACCGGATTCATCCGGCAAGTGCCGAGGTAGGGGCGCGCAGTGCACAGCGCAGGGAACTCGAGCGGTTCTGGGCGAGATACCTGGGGGACTCCGACGAGGGCTCCACACTGGACCTCGAGACACTGGGCCTCGAGCGAATCGACGCCGAATCGGAGCCCACCGGTACGAATCGGCTGAGCGTCCCACTCGATCCCGCGGTCGCCGAACTTGCGCGCACGGAAGGCGTCTCCCTCTTTGCCGTTGTCCATGCCGCATTTGCTGCGTTGCTGTCGAGATCGACCGAGCGCCGGGACGTGCTGATCGGAACGAGGACCGAGTGGGGAACTCTGCCCCTGCGCTGCGAGGTCGATCCGGCGGCGCCGTTCGACGAGTTCGTGAGTTCTCTTGCTCGAGAACGCGATACGTTGTCGATTCGATCGGCGGCAGGTGTCCCCGCACTGCCCGAGTTGCACGTCCACCTCAACGACGGCTCGCAGGAGACCACGATTGCCGGCCTCGACGTGGCGATCGACGTCCACGCAGATACCGGCGCCCTCGAGGTTGCGTACTCCACGCAGCACTACGCCGAATCCACGGTCCGAGCCTTCCTCTCGCGACTGGTGCGGATCCTTGCAGGCGCAGCAGCAGCCCCGCGAACGCCGGTCGGAGACCTCGATCTCCTCGACGACTTCGAGCGTGAGTCCCTGGTACCGGCGCGGGGAGCGACCGCGTCCTCCCCGTTGACTCTCCCCGATATTCTCCGCCGGGCCTCGGCTGTGAACCCCGATGCCCCAGCGCTCGTTTTCGGTGATCGTGAGGTGAGCTACCGGGATCTCGACGCCGAGTCGAACACACTCGCCCGTGAACTGATCAACAGGGGAGTCGGCCCCGGCACCTATGTCGCCCTTGCGCTGTCGAGGTCTCTCGAATCGGTGACCGCGACGTGGGCGGTGGCCAAGACCGGCGGTGCCTTCCTCCCGATCGATCCGCGCTACCCCGAGGATCGTATTCGGCACATGCTCACCGATTCGGGAGCTGTAGTCGGAATCAGTGTGGGGGAGCACCACGGCGGGCTCGCCGATTCGGTGGATTGGCTGCTCCTCGACGAACTGGACACCTCGCACCAGTCCGATGCACCGGTCGACGACGCCGAGCGGCGTACGCGCCTGAGCTACGACGATCCGGCATACCTCATCTACACGTCCGGCTCCACCGGTGTCCCTAAAGGCGTCGTGGTCAGTCACCGCGGGCTGAGCAGCTTCGCCGACGAAGAACGAGTCAGGTTCGGAGTCGAACCTGGAGACCGCACCCTGCATTTCTCTTCGCCGAGCTTCGACGCTTCGGTCCTCGAACTCCTCCTTGCCTTCGGGGGCGCGGCAACGATGGTGATCGCGCCGCCCACCGTGTACGGCGGCGACGAACTGGCACAGGTGATGCGTATCGGACGGGTCACCCACGCTTTCGTCACCCCGGCCGCGCTGGCAACAGTCGATCCCGCCGGCCTACCGGATCTACGAGTGGTCGTGACCGGCGGCGACGCATGCTCACCCGCGCTGGTGGATCAGTGGTCACACGGACGCTCGATGTTCAACGCGTACGGACCGACCGAAACCACCGTCGTCGCCACTCTGACCGGACCGCTGAGCAGCGATGTTCCCGTCACCATCGGGAAGCCGATGCGCGGAGCCGCAACCGTCCTCCTGGACTCGCGGCTTCAACCGGTGCCGATCGGTGTCGCCGGCGAGCTCTATGTGAGCGGTGTCGGTTTGGCGCGCGGGTACCACGCGCGTGCCACGATTACGGCCGAACGATTTGTTGCCGACCCCAACGGTGTTGCGGGAGAGCGCATGTACCGCACGGGTGACCTCGCGCGGTGGAACGGCGAGGGTGAGCTGGAGTACCTCGGCCGGAGCGACTTCCAGATCAAGATCCGCGGTTTCCGCGTCGAGCTCGGCGAGATCGACGACGTGCTGCGCCGCCACCCGAGCGTCGCACAGGCAGTCACCGCCGGAGTTGCGGGCCCGAGTGGGGAAACACTGTTGGCGGCGTACGTCACGGCGGCTGCGGGCACACACATCGACAACTCCGAGCTGGTCGCCCACGCGAGATCTTCGTTGGCAGCCCACATGGTTCCCGCGCGGATCGTCGTCCTCGACTCCATTCCGTTGACTCCGGCAGGAAAGATCGACAGGAAAGCGTTACCGGACATCGATTCTGTGGGCGGGTCGGCTGAATACCGTGCCCCCGAGACCTCGACCGAGAAGCGAATTTCGGCGGTGTTCTGCGATCTGCTCGGTATCACCCGGGCGGGAGCAGACGACAGTTTCTTCGACCTCGGCGGTGACTCGTTGATCGCGACCCGCGTCGTGTCGCGAGTCAACGGAGCTCTCGGAACGACGCTGAGCGTTCTCGACCTCTTCGAGGCGCCGACCGTCTCCGCTCTGGCAGCACGTGCCGACCTCGCGGACTCGCGGAACACACGTGCCCCGGCACTGACGCGTATCGATCGCCCTGACCGGATACCGGTATCTCTGGCGCAGCAACGAATGTGGCTGACCAATCAACTCGATCCGAGTTCGCCGGCGTACAACATTCCGATCGCGGTTTCGATGACCGGCGATCTCGACGTCGATGCACTGTTCACCGCGCTGCGGGACGTGATCGTTCGACACGAGATCTTGCGGACCGTTTTCCCCGAGAGTGCGCGTGGCCCCGTCCAGCACGTTCTCGGTGTGGACGAGATGTTCGATCATCTCGAGGTGGAAACGGTGCCTGCCGCAGCGACCTCGGCGCGGGCGAGTGAGCTCGCGCGAGAGGGATTCGACGTCAGCGAATCGGTGCCGATCCGCGCGACTCTGCTCGAGGTGAACGAACGCGAGCACACCTTGGTCCTCGTCGTGCACCACATTGCAGCAGACGGCCTGTCGATGGCGCCGCTGGCTCGTGACGTGATGGTGGCGTACGCCTCGCGGGCGAGCGGACGCGTGCCGGCATGGCTGCCACTCGAAGTGCAGTACGGCGATTTCAGCGAGTGGCAACGCGGAGCGCTCGGTGAAGCGTCCGACCCGGATTCGATTCTTGCCGAGCAGTTGCGGTTCTGGTCGCACACGCTCACCGAACGCGGTGAGCTCGCGGAACTGCCGATGGATCATCCGCGCCCTGCGGGTGTCTCGCTCCGCGGTGACGATCTCGATTTCCGGATCGACTCCGCGACGTACCGCCGGGTCGGCGAGATCGCGGCGCGCAGCGACGTCAGCGTGTTCATGGTGATCCACGCCGCGCTGGCCGTCCTGCTCAGCCGAGAATCCGGAGCGAACGACATCACGATCGGCACTCCGGTGGCCGGGCGGAGCGAGCGCGCTCTCGACGACGTCGTCGGAATGTTCGTCAACACGGTGGTGCTGAGGACGGTTCTCGAGGGGGGACTCACCTTCGGTGAAGTTCTCACCCGCGTCCGCGACGTCGACGTGGCGGCCTTGCAGCACACCGAAGTGCCGTACGACGTACTCGTCGAATCCCTCGCAGACAACCAGGCGCCGCTGTTCCAGGTGATGCTGGTGATGCAGGGCGCCGCTCCCACCGAGGTCACTTTGCCCGAGCTCGAGGTCACGGTCGACGAACTGTCGACGGGCGCGGCAAAGTTCGACCTTCAGGTCATTCTCACCGACCGCGGCGACCATCTCGACGGCCAGTTGAACTACGCCAGCCAGCTTTTCGACTCGGACACCATGTCCGGCCTCGCTGATCGCTTCACGATGCTCCTCGACGCGGTAGCTGCCTACCCGGAATCCGTCGTCGGCGACGTCGATCTCACAGCTCCGGGCGAGGCGGAACTGGTCCTCGAGCGTTGGAATGCCACCGAACACGCCGTACCGATCACCACCCTCTCGGACCTGGTGGCGGAGCAGGCAGCCCGGACACCCGAGGGGGCCGCGCTGGTCTTCGGCGAGCGGACACTGACCTATGCGGAGTTCGACGCGAGGGTCGGTGAACTTGCCAGAACCCTCATCGCCCGCGGGGTCGGCCCGGACATGCGCGTCGCGGTGTCGATTCGACGGTCACCGGAACTACTCGTCGCGGTCCACGCCGTGATCCGTGCCGGTGCGGCATACGTCCCGGTGGATCCCGATCATCCCGCCGAGCGCATCGCGTACGTCTTCGACATCGCGGAACCGATCTGCGTGCTGAGCCGGCCCCAGGACCACGGCGCTCTTCCCGCGCGAGTCCCGATCGTGGACGTCGATCTCGATCGTCAGGTGTCCACGACGGCGCCGATCACCGACGCTGATCGGCTCGGACCCCTGCGCCCGGACAATGCTGCTTACGTGATCTTCACGTCCGGATCGACGGGTCGACCGAAAGGTGTTGCAGTATCACACCGTTCGATCGTCAATCGCCTGCTGTGGATGCAGGACACGTACCCCCTTCACGCGTCGGACGTGGTGCTGCACAAGACCCCGGTGACCTTCGACGTCTCGGTGTGGGAACTGTTCTGGCCCCTGCAGACCGGCGCGCAGTTGGTGATCGCGGAACCGGACGGGCACCGTGATCCCGGGTACCTGTCGGCGTTGATTGCCGACAGAGGCGTCACGACGGCGCACTTCGTTCCGTCGATGCTCGCGGAATTCGTCGCTGCCGCGACTGCCGGGCAGTGTGCGAGCCTGCGTCAGGTGTTCTGCAGCGGTGAAGCGCTCGCGCCTACCACTGCGGAGGCGTTCACCCGTCTGAGTTCTGCGGGACTGTTCAACCTGTACGGACCCACGGAGGCTGCCGTCGACGTCAGCGCCGCCGAATTCACCCCCGACATGACCGTCACCGTTCCCATCGGTGCGCCCGTGTGGAACACCCAGCTCTATGTCCTCGACGGGCGGCTGCATCCGGTTCCGGTCGGCGTTCACGGCGAGCTGTATCTGGCGGGAGTGCAACTGGCGCGTGGATACCTCGGGCGCAGCGATCTCACCGCCGACAGGTTCGTGGCCGACCCGTACGGCCCGTCTGGCACCCGGATGTACCGAACCGGTGATGTCGTCCGGTGGCGCGCCGACGGGCTGCTCGACTATGTCGGTCGACGCGATTTCCAGGTCAAGATCCGCGGGCAGCGCATCGAACTCGCCGAGGTCGAAGCAGCGTTGCTCAGGCTGCCCGGTGTCGCGCAAGCTGCTGCTCTCGTCCATCACGACGACGTGGTCGGTGACAGTTTGGTCGGCTACGTCATCGCCGAGACCGGCACTTCGATCGACACGGACGGTCTACGCACCGAGTTGAGAGGTCTCCTTCCGGCCTACATGGTTCCCGCTGTGGTCATCGCCCTCGACGTGTTCCCTCTCGGTTCGACCGGCAAGCTTGATCGGAAGGCTCTGCCCGCGCCCAGCTTCGACAGTTCGCAGACGTATCTGGCGCCGCGAACACCGCTCGAAGCGCAGTTGGCGGCGATCTTCGAGGAGCTTCTGGAATCCGGGGCAGTCGGTGTTCACGACAACTTCTTCGAGATCGGCGGAAACAGCCTCGTCGCTGCACGCGCTGTGGCGCGCGTGAACGATTCGCTGTCGTTGAACTTGTCGATCAGAGAGTTGTTCGACGCGCCGACCGTTGCGCAGTTGGCGGTCGAGTGCGCCACGGCACGAGGGGGACCGGCAGTCCTTCCGCTCGAGGCATTGCCGCGGCCACAGACGATCCCGCTGTCGCTGGCACAAAAGCGCATGTGGTTCGTCAATCAATTCGACGTCACGTCCGCGGCGTACAACGTCGCCATAGCGATCAGGCTGAGAGGCCGGTTGGACGTTGCCGTGTTGGAGGGCGCGATCACCGACGTGCTTACTCGCCACGAATCGCTGCGCACGCTGTTTCCCATGATCGAGGGAGTGCCGGCGCAGGTGATCGTCGAACCCGGTGAAGCGTTGGGCGCGCTGCCGGTTGTCGCCGCAAACGCCGAAGCGGTACTCGGGGAGATCGAACGTCTCACCTCGAGGGGCTTCGACGTCACGCAGGCTCCACCGATCAGGGCGGAACTGATCGAGGTCGACGAAGAAGATCACGTCCTGACCGTGGTCGTCCATCACATCTGCGCCGACGGATTCTCGATGGCACCGTTGGCGTTCGACGTGATGAGCGCGTACTCGGCAAGGGATCGAGGTGAGGCGCCCGACTGGTCTCCTCTTCCGGTCCAGTACGCGGACTTCGCCATCTGGCAGGAAAGGGCTCTCGGTCGGATCGACGAAGCGGACAGCACTCTTGCCGGTCAGCTCGAGTACTGGACACGTCAACTGGCGAGTGTTCCCGAACTTCTTGCGCTCCCCGCAGATCGACCGCGTCCGCGTGTGCAGGATCTCTCGGGCGGCGTCGTTCGATTCGACATCGATGCCGGCATCCACCGCCGTCTGAGCGAAACCGCGATCGAACACCGAAGCAGTATGTTCATGGCGGTACACGCCGCATACGCAGTGCTCGTGGCGAGATTGTCCGGCATGGAAGACATCACGATCGGCTCACCGATCGCCGGGCGCGGAAATGCCCTGCTGGATCCGATGGTCGGTATGTTCGTCGGCACGTTGGTCCTGCGCGCCGACGTCGACCCCGCCGCCTCGTTCACCGATCTGTTGGCCAGAGTTCGCAGCACCGACCTCGACGCCTTCGCTCACGCAGACGTCCCCTTCGAGCGCGTCGTCGATGCGCTGGCTCCGGAGCGGTCGACATCGCATTCACCGTTGTTCCAGGTGATGCTGGAGTTCAAGAACACCACTCGGCCAGCAGTTAGTCTGACGGATTTGGACGTCGAGGTCCTCGAACTCGAATCCGCCGTCTCGAATTTCGATCTGCAACTCACGCTTGCCGAGACCTTCGACGACGACGGCCGGCCGGCCGGAATCGAGGCCGGGTTCACCTACGCCAGCGCCCTGTTCGACGAGTCGACCGTCGAAGGTTTCGCTCGATACCTGGTTCGGATTCTCGGTGCTGTCACCGAATCACCGCACACGCCGGTCGGCGACATCGATCTCGTGAGTGATCTCGACACGATTCGCGCCGTCACACCGGAACTTCCCGAGCAGGTTCACTTCTCGACGTTGCTCGAGCGGAAGTACGTCGACGAACCGCAGAGGACTGCACTGATTTTCGGCGACCGCCATCTGACCTACTCCGATCTGGACCGCCGCGCCAACCGGCTTGCACGACTGTTGATCAGCCGCGGGGTCGGTCCGGAATCCGTTGTCGCCCTGGCATTACCACGCTCACTGGAATCCGTGGTCGCGATCTGGGCGGTTGCCCGGTCCGGCGCTGCATTCGTACCCGTCGACCCGGCGTATCCCGTCGACCGCGTGCACCACATGATCAACGACTCGGGAGCGGGCGTCGTTCTCACCACCGCCGAGCATGTGGGTGTCGTCCCCGACGAGGCAGACGCCGTTCTGCTCGATCAGGCAAAGACACTCGCAACCCTCGAACAGATCGGTGATCAGCGGATAGATGCCTCGGAGCTGCTGGCTGCGGTGTCCCTGGACAACCCGGCCTATGTCATCTACACCTCCGGTTCCACCGGCGTCCCCAAAGGCGTCATGGTCACTCACCGTGGGCTTTCGGCACTTGCCGAGCAGGAACGCAGTCGCTTCCGCGTCGAGTCGACCTCGCGCACGCTGCATTTCAGCTCACCGAGCTTCGACGCCTCGATTCTCGAACTCCTGATGGCTGTTGGTGCCGGCGCCACGATGGTCATCGCCCCACCGAGCATCATCGGCGGAACCGAACTGACGAGCCTGATCGCCGACCAGCACGTCACGCACGCCTTCATCACACCAGCCGCACTGGCCACGGTCGATCCGAGCGGACTGAACGAGCTGGTGTGCATCGGAACCGGCGGCGACGTCTGCCCACCCGACCTCGTCGCCGCCTGGGTCAGCGATCACCGGATCATGATCAATGCCTACGGACCAACCGAATCGACGGTCGTCGCCAGCATCACCGAGCCGATGTCCCCGACCGATCGAGTCACGATCGGTCGCCCGTCGACAGGCATCACCGCGTGGGTCCTCGACAATCGCCTGCACCGCGTCCCGGTCGGAGTGACGGGAGAGCTGTACGTCAGCGGCGACGGACTCGCCCGCGGTTACCGAAACCGCGCCGGCACGACCGCCGAACGATTCGTGCCCAATCCCGCGGGCAGTGCGGGCACACGGATGTACCGAACCGGCGACCTCGCCAGGTGGAACAAGAACGGCGAACTCGAGTACCAGGGTCGAGGCGATTTCCAGGTCAAGATTCGCGGATTCCGCATCGAACTCGGCGAGATCGAGGCAGTTCTGGCTCGCTATCCCGGCGTTGCACATTCCGTGGTGACCACGCTCGAACGTGACGGAGGCGCCGCACGGATCGTCGGATACGTCGTGCCTGCCAACGACGCTCAGACTGTGGATCCCGAGGCCGTCATCGCGTTCGCGGGCTCGGCTCTGGCCCCGTACATGGTTCCTGCGGTCGTGGTCGTTCTCGACGAACTGCCGATGACTGCCAACGGAAAGCTCGACCGCCGAGCCCTGCCGGTTCCCGACTTGCGAGCAACCCAGGCACGCTCGCGGGCCGCCGAATCCGATACCGAACGCACGCTGGCCGCCTTGTTCGTCGATGTCCTCGGTGTCGAATCGGTGGGCGTCGACGACTCGTTCTTCTCGATGGGCGGCGATTCGATCATGTCGATTCAGCTCGTCGCCCGTGCCCGCGACGCCGGGCTCGTGTTCACCCCGCGTGACGTCTTCGAGGTGAAATCGGTCGCCGGTCTTGCGGTTTTGCTGGCATCGACCAAGGACGACGAACCCGAGGTGCTCGAGGAACTTCCCGGAGGCGGCGTGGGCCACGTGCCGTTGATGCCGGTGGCTCAGTGGTGGCTCGACCGGCTCGGCTCCGATCTCCGAGGTCTCGATTCGTTCTCCCAAGCGACTCTTCTCAACGCGCCGCACGGGCTTCGCAGTGTGGAGCAGTTGACCGCGGCTCTTCAAGTTGTTCTCGATCGTCACGACATCCTTCGCGCACGCCTCGAGCTCGACGGCGAGCGCAGGCTTGTTGTCGGCGAGCCGGGATCTGTTGCAGCCGAGAATATTTGCCGGGTGATCGAGGTAGAGGCCGAGCCGGGCACCGCGGTGTTCGACGGGGCGATCGTCGACGCACTGGGCGGTGCGCGTCGAGAACTCGACCCCGGCCGGGGCGTGATGGTGCGGGTCGTCTGGTTGTCCGGCGTGCGCAACACCGGCCGGCTGCTCCTGGTGATCCACCACCTCGCCGTCGACGGTGTCTCCTGGCGCGTCCTCGTGCCGGAACTTGCGTCGGCTTTCCACCGCATCGATGCAGGCGAGGAACCGGAGCCGTCGTACTCGGGCACGTCGGTTCGTCGTTGGTCGCATGCGCTCCGCGACATCGCGCCCGATCGAAGAGTCGAATTGCCCCGGTGGCGTTCGATACTCGAAGGTGCCGACCCGCTGATCGGAACCCGGCCGCTGGACCCGCGGCTCGACACGTTCGATTCGGTCGGCCGAGTTGTCGCCGACGTACCCGTCGAACTGTCCGACACAGTCCTGACCACGCTTCCGGCGCTTTTCGGTGGATCAGTCAACGACGGTCTCGTTGCTGCTCTCGCACTGGCACTGACGCAGTGGAGGCAGGCACAGGGCATACGAACCGACAACGTACTCATCTCGATGGAGGGCCACGGACGCGAAGCTCACGTGGTTCCCGGTGCGGACGTCCTGCACACGGTCGGCTGGTTCACCAGCGTCTTCCCGATGCGGATCGACCTCGCCGGCATCGACATCGCGGAAGTGATGAGCAGCGCCCCAGAGGCAGCGGTGGTGCTCAAGCGTGTCAAGGAAGAACTCTTGGGTGTTCCGGACAGCGGCATCGGCTACGGAGTTCTGCGTTACCTCGACGAGGTGGGTCGAGCGGAACTCGAAGACCTCCGCCAACCGCAGATCTCGTTCAACTATCTGGGCCGTTTCTCCGGCACCGAAGCAGGAGAGTCACTGGGGGACTGGGCACTGGCCCGGGACGTCGATCTGGAAGCGGCAGCGCGGTCCGAGATGCCAGTGGGTTCGGTCCTGGACGTCAACGTCGTCACCACCGAGATCTCGGGCGCACCGCACATCGGTGCCACTATCGCCTATCCCACCGGCGTGCTGGCAGAGCGCGATGCTCGCGCCATCGCCGACCTCTGGGTGCAGGCGTTGCGCGCGCTGGCCACCTATGCCGAACACAGCGAACGCGGGGGACTCACCCCGTCCGACATCGATCTGATCGAACTGGACCAGGAGTCCATCGACCACCTCGAGCGCGAGTTCCCGACACTGACCGACGTCTGGTCCCTCTCACCGCTGCAATCCGGACTGCTCTTCCACGCCCGCTACGCCGAACACACAGTCGACGCGTACACCGTCCAACTCGCACTCGAACTCGACGGCGTCGACGCGTCCCGGTTGCACCGCGCCGCACAGGCACTGCTCGACAGACACGAGAACCTACGCGCGGCGTTCACGACCGACACCGGTGGACGATCGGTGCAGGTGATCAACGCAGACGTTGACGTGCCGTGGACCGAGATCGACATCTCTCCGTTGGCCCCCACCGAACAGGCGACCGAGATACGCGAGCTTCTCCATGCGGATCGGGTCCGCGGCTTCGACATGGCCACTCCGCCCCTGCTGCGGTTCCTGCTTCTGCGAACCGGTGACGACGCGTATCGGTTGATCCTGACCAACCACCACATCCTCCTCGACGGATGGTCGATGCCGCTGCTGGTCCGCGACCTACTGACGCTCTACGCGACAGACAGTGATCACAGTGCCATCCCACGCGTACACCCCTACCGGGACTATCTGAGCTGGATCAGAACTCGCGACGACAGCGTGTCGATCGAGGCCTGGGGCGAAGCACTCCGCGGACTCGACGACCCGACGCTGCTCACCGGAACTCACGCCGTCGACGAGGACGGCGCTACCTCACGCTCGACGACCACAGCGCTCGGAGAACGTGAGACGGAACTTCTGCGTGGATTCGTCCGCTCCCGTGGCCTGACGACAGCCTCCTTGATCCAGGTGGCCTGGGGAATCGTGCTCGCCGAACTCCTCGGCCGCGACGACGTCGTCTTCGGTGGAACCGTCTCCGGCCGACCACCCCAGGTGTCCGGCGTCGAGTCGATGGTGGGTTTGTTCATCAACACCGTCCCCGTCCGAGTTCGCCTCGATCCAAGAGAGTCCCTGGCGGCGCTGTGCGTTCGCGTCCAAGCGGAACAGGCGCGGTTGTCCGATCACCATCATGTCGGGCTTTCGCACATCACTTCGGCTGTGGGGTCCGCTGCATCGTTCGACACGCTGACTGTGTTCGAGTCGTATCCCGTCGACCGCGGTGGACTCTCCTCCGGCACCGACATAGCCGGAATGCACGTTCTCGACGTCCACGACGCCGAGGATGCCGCGCACTATCCACTCGCGATCGTTGCCTCTGCGGCAGACGGGCGACTGCGGCTCAAATTCGAGTATTTCCCGGGAGTCCTGGGCGATCACGACATCGACGCGATCGCCGACCGGCTGCTCCGCACCCTCGAGCTGATCACCGCGCAACCGGATCTCCCGCTGGCGAAACTGCGTTTGATGCCGGATTCGCAAGTGCAGCAATTGGTTCCCGCGCGCGGCCGGCAGGGCCGCTCGGTCAGGACACTCGATCGCATCTTTTCGGACACTGCGAGCAGATTCCCCGAACGGGTCGCACTGTCCTGTGGTGACAGAAAGATGACCTATCGAGAGCTGGACGAGGCGTCGAACCAGTGGGCGCGCGTGCTCATCTCGGAAGGCGCCGGCCCGGACTCACGGGTGGCGATCTGTGTGGAACGCTCCTTCGAATCCGTCGCAGCGGTCTGGGCGATCACCAAGACCGGCGCCGCCTTCGTGCCGATCGATCCTCGCTACCCGAGTGACCGGATCTCGTTCATGCTCGAGGACTCGGCATCCTCGCTCGGATTGACCACGGCTGCCCACAGACCCGGCGACGGCGGTGTGACGAAGTGGCTCGAATTCGACGACCCGACGAGCATCGCTCGGCTCTCCGGAGTATCCGCGGCGCCGCTACGCGAGGACGAGCGTCGAGGAACCCCGCGGTTGGAGAACACTGCCTACCTCATCTACACCTCGGGCTCGACCGGCCGACCCAAGGGCGTCGTCGTCACGCACACCGGTCTCGAGAACTTCGCCGACGAACAGCGTCATCGCTACGGTCTCACCGAGAATTCACGCGCACTGCATTTCGCCTCTCCGAGCTTCGACGCCTCCGTTCTCGAGTACCTGCTCGCCTTCGCCGTCGGCGGCGAACTGGTCGTAGCTCCCACCACCGTCTACGGAGGAACCGAACTGGCCGACGTTCTCCGCGAGGGACATGTCACCCACGCGTTCATCACGCCTGCAGCGCTGACGTCGGTGGATCCCGAGGGAATCGACGAACTGACCACCATCACGGTGGGCGGCGAGGCGCCCTCGGCGGACCTGGTGCGCACCTGGGCGCCGGGAAGATCGTTCGTCAACGTCTACGGACCCACCGAAACCACCATCTCCTGCAACCTCAGCGACCCCATCCCTGCCGGCGAGAAGGTCTATCTCGGACCGCCGAACCGCGGATTCAGCGAGGTCGTCCTCGATCGCAGACTTCAACCGGTGTCCGTCGGAGTTCCCGGCGAACTGTATGTCGCCGGAGTCGGACTCGCGCGCGGCTATCACGGGCGCTCACCACTGACAAGCGAACGATTTGTCGCCAACCCGTACGGCGAGCCGGGGGAGCGGATGTACCGCACGGGCGACGTGGTGCGCTGGCGCAGCGACCGCACCATCGAGTACCTCGGACGCAGCGACTTCCAGGTCAAGATCCGCGGCTTCCGTATCGAACTCGGCGAGGTCGACACGGCGTTGGGTCAGCTGCCCGGCGTGGAGTACGCGGTCACGTTGGCGGTGCGCGGACCCTCCGACGAGCAGGCCTTGGCGGCATATGTCGTCTGCGACGACGAACGCCGGGTGAGCGCCGAGGACATCCGGGCGGCGGCACGGGAGCTACTGCCGGCACACATGGTGCCCGCAAGCGTCGTCGTGCTCGACGAACTACCGCTGACCGGCGTCGGCAAGGTCGATCGGGCTGCTCTTCCGGCGCCTCGTTTCGACACCGATGCCGAAACACTCACTGCACCGGCCACCGAGTTGGAACGGCTGGTGGTGGGCGTTTTCGAGGACGTGCTCGGAGTGTCTCCGATCGGTATCGACACTCACTTCTTCGACGTCGGCGGAAACTCACTGACCGCGACCCGCGTCATCGCCCGCGTCAACGCACTTCTCGGCACCGACATCGGCGTTCGAGGATTGTTCGAGTCTCCGACAGTTCGGCAGCTGTCTCGTCTGGCGGAAAGCGTCGGCCGCGGCGAGAACCCCAGACCACCGTTGACTCGGCGATCCCGCCCGGACCCACTGCCCGTGTCACTGGCACAGAAGCGGATGTGGTTCCTCAACCAGTTCGACGTGACGTCCCCCGCCTACAACGTTCCCCTGGCAGTGCGCCTCGACGGCGATCTGGACTTCGCCGCATTGCAGGCCGCGGTAGCGGACGTACTGGGGCGCCACGAGAGCTTGCGGACGAAGTTCCCCTCGATCGACGGACAGCCGGTTCAGCAGGTGATGTCCAGCGACGAAGTCATGCCGATCCTGGAGCCGGAAATCGTCACTGCTGCCAGAGTGTCCGATCGAATCCTCGAGCTGGCCTCGGCAGGCTTCGACGCCTCGGCCGAAGTTCCGATCCGCTGCGCGGTCCTGCGCGTCGACGGGGACGAGCGCAGGCACGTACTCGTGATCGTCGTCCACCACATCGTCGCCGACGGGTTCTCGATGAACCCCCTCGCAGCGGACGTGGCAGCGGCTTACGCGGCCCGCAGTGCCGGCAGTGCGCCGAACTGGTCGGAACTGGCCGTGCAGTACGGCGACTTCGCTGTGTGGCAGCACGAAGTGCTCGGCTCCGAGGAAGATCCGGACTCGGCTCTGACCCGTCAGCTCGATTACTGGAAGGACCGACTCGCGGGACTGGGCGAGCCGATCGCGTTGCCGACGTCGTTCCCACGTCCGGCAAAGCCGTCCATGGTCGGCTCGGTCCACCGGTTCGCGGTATCGCCGCAGACCCATCGGGCGCTGACCGACCTGGCACGTGAGCACGGCACCACCATGTTCATGCTCATGCACGCAGCACTGGCGGTACTTGCGGCGCGCCTGGCCGGTACCGAGGACATCGCCATCGGGACACCCGTCGCCGGCCGCGGCGAGGCCGAACTTGATCACCTGGTCGGTATGTTCGTCAACACTCTCGTGCTGCGAACACAGATCACGCCCGACGCGTCGTTCGAGGACGTCCTCGCCCAGGTTCGCGAAGGCGACCTCGGCGCGTTCCAGCACACCGATTTGCCCTTCGAAAGGTTGGTCGACGCACTCGACCCGGAACGCTCGACTTCGCACACTCCGTTGTTCCAGATCCTCATCGAGTTCCGCAACAATGCACTCCCACAACTCGAATTGCCGGGGCTGTCGGTCTCGGGAGTCGAGTTCGACCTACCCGTCGCCAAGTTCGATCTGCAACTCTCGGTCACCGAGCGTTACGACGCGGATGGCGGAACGGATGGCATCGACGCCGAATTCATCTACGCCACAGACCTGTTCGACGGTGACTTGATCGATTCGTTCTCACGCAGACTGCTCACCATCCTCGAGGCGGTCTCCCGAGAGCCGTCGACTCCTACCGGTGACATCGACGTCGTGAGCGCCGACGAGCGTCGACAGATGCTGACCGAGTGGAACACTCACGCCGAACCGGCTCCAGCGGACAACATCGCGGACCGATTCTTCGAGGCTGTTGCAGCACATCCGTCGTCGACCGCGGTCAACGACAGCGACGGCGCCATGACGTACGCCGAACTGGACGGGCGCGCTAACCGCCTGGCCCGACTCCTGATCGGCCGCGGTATCGGTCCGGAATCCGTGGTTGCCGTTGCAATGCCCAGAACCACCGATCTCGTGCTCGCCCTCGTCGCCGTCATCAAAACCGGAGCGGCATACCTGCCGGTCGACATCACCTACCCGGCCGAGCGCATGCGGTTCCTCTTCGACGACGCGCGGCCGGTATGCCTGGTCACGACCGGAGACTTCCGAAGGGACCTACCTTCGGAGATCATCGAATCCGGCATCGACATCGTCGAACTCGGATCGCCGGAGATCGCGGTACGCCTCGATCACTCCGCGCCCCATCGCATCACCGACGCGGACCGGACGACACCACTTCTGCCCGACGCGGTCGCGTACATCATCTACACCTCCGGATCCACAGGGCGCCCCAAAGGTGTCCAGGTCAGCCACCGCAACGTCCTGACTCTGATGGACAACACCGCCCCGACGTTCGGGTTCGACGACACGGACGTGTGGACCATGTTCCACTCGTACGCATTCGACTTCTCCGTCTGGGAGCTGTGGGGGCCGCTGCTACACGGGGGCCGGCTGGTCGTCGTCGACTACTACACGACCAGATCACCGGACATGTTCCACGAACTGCTCCGCAGGGAGCGAGTGACGGTGCTGAACCAAACACCCACCGCCTTCTACCAACTCGCCGAAGCCGACCGTGCGTACTCACCGAACGGCACGGATCCCGACCTTGCACTGCGCTACGTCGTCTTCGGTGGCGAAGCGCTCGACCTCGGGCAGTTACGCAAGTGGTACGACAGGCGGGCCGACACGGCTCCGACGTTGGTCAACATGTACGGGATCACCGAGACGACAGTGCACGTCAGTCGAATCGCACTCGACCGCAACGACAGCGAGCACGCGTCGGCGAGCATCATCGGGCGAGCAGTACCGGGATTGTCCGTCTACGTACTCGATCGGCGACTGAACTTGGTACCACCAGGTGTCGTCGGCGAAATGTACGTCGCCGGTGATC
This sequence comes from Rhodococcus sp. OAS809, assembly GCF_040546695.1. Taxonomy (NCBI): domain Bacteria; kingdom Bacillati; phylum Actinomycetota; class Actinomycetes; order Mycobacteriales; family Nocardiaceae; genus Rhodococcus; species Rhodococcus sp. OAS809. The sequence goes on from NZ_JBEPOI010000002.1 coordinate 868,204, forward strand.
AGGTGACTCGGGGATACCTCGGGAAACCCGCATTGACTTCGGTGCGGTTCCTTCCCGATCCATTCGGTAGTTCGGGGGATCGAATGTATCGGAGCGGGGACCTGGCGAGGTGGAACGACGCGGGGCAGTTGGAGTACGTGGGCCGCAGTGATTTCCAGGTGAAGGTGCGTGGTTTCCGCATCGAACTCGGCGAGATCGAAGCCGCAATGCTCCGCTGCCCCGGCGTCGCTGCCTCGGTAGCACTTGTTCGAACGGAGGGAGCGTCACCGCGGATCGTCGGGTACGTGGTCGCCGAAACAGGCAGTACCGTCGATTCAGCGACGGTGACCGACTTCGTCGCCGCCGAACTCGCGGAGTACATGGTGCCCACCGCCATCGTCGTCCTCGAATCGCTTCCACTGACGGTCAACGGAAAGCTCGACCGACGCAGCCTCCCGGCTCCGGACTTCACCGTCACGGGAACAACCGAGGCGACGCGGGCGCCGGCCACCGCTACCGAAGCGGTCCTCGCGGACCTCTTCGCGGAGGTGCTGGGTCGGGGCAGTATCGGAGTGGACGATTCCTTCTTCGGTCTCGGCGGCGATTCGATCATGTCGATCCAACTCGTCTCACGGGCGAAGTCCGCAGGCCTCGTCTTCACTCCGCGGGACGTCTTCGAAGCGAAGACCGTGGCCGGCCTCACCAAAGTGCTCCTCATCGAATCATCGGAAACGGCACCGGTTCTCACGGAGCTACCCGGCGGGGGAGCCGGCCCGCTACCGCTCACGCCGATCATGGAGTGGCTCGTCGAACGCAGTCGCGGTGACCTGAGCACGATCCGCAGTTACAGCCAGAGCGCGCTGATCGCACTGCCCGCGGATGTCTCCGGCCCCGCGCTGGAACGAGCATTGCAAACGATCCTCGATCGTCACGACGTGCTGCGGGCGCGCCTGGACGCCGCGACTCACCAACTCGAGATCCGCGAGCCAGGGAGCATCACCGCCCCCGACATCCTGCGCCGAACCTCCATCGTGTCCACCAGCGGCGAAGAATTCGTCGCCGCTGCGGAAACCGCGATGCAGGACGCATCCAGCCGCCTCGATCCCGAACACGGGAAGATGATCAGCGCAGTCTGGTTGGATCCCGTCAGCTCGAACGGCAACCGGGCCGAAGCCGGACGGTTGCTCCTGGTCCTTCATCACCTCGCGGTCGACGGTGTGTCCTGGCGCATGCTCGTCCCGGGCCTGGTCACTGCTTATGCCTCGGCGTTCGACGGAGAAACACCGATACTTCCGCCGGGTGGAACGTCGATACGTCGCTGGGCGACAGCGCTCGCCGAGACCGCTGCGCAGCGACGCGACGAGATCGACCTGTGGTCGAGAATGCGGACCGACGAGCCATTGCTCGGGGCACGCGGGCTCGACCCAGCCGTCGATGTCGGAGCCACCGTCGACCGCGTCAGCGTCGACGTTCCGACCTCCGTGACCGAGAACGTCATCTCGACGGTGCCTCAGCATTTCGGAGGCTCGGTGAACGACGGGCTGCTCGCTGCTCTCGCGATTGCCGTCACCGCCTGGCGTCGATCGCGCGGACAGCGCAGCGGGGACGTGCTCGTCAACCTCGAAGGGCACGGCCGCGAGGAGAACGCCGTACCGGGCGCCGACCTCTCGCGCACGGTCGGCTGGTTCACCACCTTGTTCCCCGTCCGGATCGATCTCACCGGACTCGATGTCGTCGATGCACTGGCCGGGGGATCAACCGCCGCCTCCGCCGTGAAACTCGTCAAGGAAACGCTGCTCGGCCTGCCCGACAACGGAATCGGGTTCGGCATCCTGAAGTACCTCGATCGAAACGAGGAACTTCGTGAGCTGCCCACGCCGCAGATCTCGTTCAACTACCTCGGACGATTTGCCGGCTCGGATCCCGAGCACGGCGAAGTGCCGTGGCTGCCGATCTCGGAAGTGACCCTCGACGAAGCGCACAGCGGCGAATTGGCCGCCGCGTCGGTGCTCGACATCAACGCCGTCACGACCGATACCGCACACGGTCCGATTCTGCGCGCTACGTGGTCCTTCCCCCGCGGCATTCTCAGCGAGGCCGAAGTCACCGAACTGGCGGAGCTCTGGACCCGAGCACTGGGCGCACTGAGTGAATACGTGGAGGAACACTCCGAGCGCGAGCTCACGCCCACCGATCTCGATCTCGTCACCGCGGATCAACAGAGCATCGAACAGCTCGAGCGCAGATTCCCCGACCTGACCGACATCTGGTCACTGTCACCTCTGCAGTCGGGCATGCTCTTCCACGCCCAGTTCGACGAAACCGAAATCGACCCGTACATGGTGCAACTGACCCTCGAGCTCGGGGGTCGGGTGGAGGCGCCGCGCCTGCGCCGCGCCGCGCAGGCCTTGGTTGATCGTCATCCGAGCCTTCGCGCGGGATTTGTCTCCGCACCGGGAGGGCGGGCACTGCAGGTGATCCGTTCCGGTGTCGACATCGGCTGGGCCGAGATCGACCTGTCCGGAGCCGAAGACAGCGAAGTCGCGTTCGGTCAGCTGCTCGAACGCGATCGCGCTCATCGTTTCGACATGGAAACAGCCCCGTTGATCCGCTTCATGCTCGTGCGAATCGGACCGGACACAGCACGCCTCGTCGTGACGAACCACCACATCCTGCTCGACGGCTGGTCCACCCCGCTGTTGCTTCGAGACCTGCTCACTCTCTACGCAACCGACGGTGACCCCGAGATTCTGCCCCGAGTTCAGTCGTATCGCGACTATCTCTCCTGGATCTCGAAGCAAGAACCCGAGACTTCGCTACGGGCGTGGCAAGAAGCGCTACGGGGCGTCGACACGTCCACCCACCTCTCGAGGGCAGACACCGCCGCCGAAACCGTGGCAAGTGAAATCCACTCGTACTCGCTGCCGACCGAACGAGCCGAGACTCTTCGGGCGTTCGCGCGAAGCCGCGGCCTGACCATGGCGACCCTGGTACAGGTGGCATGGGGAATCGTGCTCGCCGAACTTCTCGGACGCGACGACGTCGTCTTCGGCGGAACGGTCTCAGGACGCCCACCACAGGTGCCCGGCGTGGAATCGATAGTCGGCCTGTTCATCAACACGGTGCCTGTCCGAGTCCGCCTCGACGCCCGAGAAACCCTCGCCGAAATGGCCATTCGCGTGCAATCCGAGCAAGCGTCATTGCTCGACCACCACCACATCGGACTGTCGGACATCGCCGGAGCAGTCGGCGCCGCCGGTTCCTTCGACACCCTGACGGTATTCGAGTCGTATCCCGTCGACGAGACAGCCCTGACCGCCGAAACCGACATCGCGGGAATGCACGTTCTCGGCATCGACGGACGCGACTCGGCGCACTATCCGATTGCCGTGGTGGCGTCCGAAAGTGACACGCTGAATCTGAAGATGGAGTACTTGCCGACGCACTTCTCCGCCCGCGAAGTCGCCAAGATCACCGAGCGCGTGGGCATCGTCCTCGGGCAACTCGCCTCGGCACCGGATCAGCCGCTGGCCCGTCTGCAGGTTCTCACGGAGTTCGAGAGCCGTGATCTTGCGCCGGTCTTCGGCTCCCCGGGGCGCTCCGCGCGAACGCTCCCAGAGATTCTCGCCGACGTCTCTGCCACCTATCCCGACCGCATCGCGCTCTCGGCCGGCAGCCGTTCCATGACCTACGCCGAACTGGACCGGCGCTCGAACCAGTTGGCCAGAGCCATGATTCGCCGCGGCGCCGGGCCCGAGACGTCGGTTGCCATCGGCATCGAAAGGTCCGTCGAATCCGTACTCGCGGTGTGGGCGGTGGCCAAGACCGGCGCAGCGTTCGTCCCCGTCGACCCCACCTATCCGGCTGACCGAATCGAACACATGCTCAGCGACTCCGAGGTGTTGTTCGGGTTGACCGTCGTCGACGCCATCGACACACTTCCACCCATCGTGTCCTGGTTGGTGCTCGGAGAAGAGGCATTCGACGACGACGTCGCCACCAGTTGCACCCTGCCGATCACCCAGGACGAACGGCGTGCACCGGTGGTCATGGACAACGCCGCCTACGTGGTCTACACCTCGGGATCCACCGGCCGACCCAAGGGAGTTGTCGTCACCCACACCGGACTCGACAGCTTCGCACTCGACCAGCAGCGTCGATTCCACGCAGATCACCACTCTCGAACCCTGCACTTCGCCACCCCCAGCTTCGACGGAGCCGTCTTCGAGTACCTGCAGGCATTCGGTGTCGGAGCCACCATGGTGATCGTCCCGACCGACATCTACGGCGGCGCCGAACTGGCAAGTCTCATCCGCCGCGAACACGTCACTCACGCGTTCGTCACCACGGCAGCGCTCGCCACCGTCGACCCGGCCGGCCTGGACGAGTTCCGGCACGTCGTCGTCGGGGGAGAGACACTACCGCCGCATCTCGTCGGCCTCTGGGCTCCCGGACGAGAATTCGTCAACGCCTACGGCCCGACCGAGACAACCGTCATGGCAGACATCAGCGAACCCATGACAGTGGGCGCACCCATCACGATCGGTGGACCGATCCGCGGCGTGCACGAGATGATCCTCGATTCGCGCCTGCAACCCGTACCCGTCGGAGCTCCCGGTGAGCTGTACATCGCCGGCATCGGCCTGGCTCGCGGATACCACCGGCGTCCCGGCCTGACCAGCGAGCGATTTGTCGCCGACCCCTTCGGCAAGCCAGGCGACCGGATGTACCGCACGGGCGACATCGTCTCCTGGCGAAGCGATCACACCATCGAATACGTCGGGCGCAGCGACTTCCAGGTCAAGATTCGCGGATTCCGCATCGAGCTCGGCGAGGTCGACGCCCAGATCACCGCAATGGCGAGTGTCACGAATTGCGTGACACTCGGCGTCGACGGACCGGCCGGCGCCACAGTTCTCGCGTCCTACCTCACCGTCGAGGAAGGATCGACGCTGACCGGGGCAGAGATCACCGCGCACCTCGCCGGACGTGTTCCCTCGCACATGGTTCCGGCCAGCATCATGATCGTCGACGAGCTACCGCGCACCGCGGTCGGCAAGCTCGATCGAAAAGCGTTGCCGACGCCGGAGTTTACCGGAACCGGTGTGGAATTCCGGGCGCCCGGCACCAGCCTCGAACGTCGGATCGCCGATGCGTTCATCGACGTACTCGGCGTCGAACGGGTCGGCGTCGACGACAATTTCTTCGAGCTCGGCGGCAACTCGCTGATCGCCACTCGCGTGGTCTCGCGGCTCAACTCCGCACTGAACATCGACGTCGGGGTGCGCGTGCTGTTCGAGGCACCGACGACGGCTCAGCTCGCCGAACGGCTCTCCAGCGCTGTCACTGCCGTCGGCGCTGTGCCGCTCACTCCCACGGAGCGCAGTGGCAGCGTCCCGCTCTCGTTGGCGCAGAAGCGCATGTGGTTCCTGAACCAATTCGACACGCGCTCAGCCGCGTACAACATCCCACTAGCTGTTCGCCTTACCGGTGACCTCGACGTCACGGCCATGCAACAGGCCATCGCCGACGTCGTCGAGCGGCACGAAACACTGCGGACGGTGTTCCCCGCCGTCGGCGGCGATCCGATTCAGCAAGTGCTCACCGTCGACGAGGCAGTACCGCCGGTCCGTGAAATGACGTTGGGGGAGGACGAGCTCGCGGAGCGCATGCAACGACTCGCCACGACCGGCTTCGACGTGTCGGTGGACCTGCCGCTGCGCGTGGCACTGTTCCGACTCGACACCGCTGAACCCGTTCACATTCTGTTTGTCGTGGTCCATCACATCTGCGCCGACGGATCGTCGATGGCGCCGCTCGCACGCGACGTGATGACGGCCTACCTGGCGCGTACGGCTGGGACCGAGCCCACGTGGGCGCCGCTCGAGGTGCAGTACGCAGACTTCACGTTGTGGCAGCATCGCGTCCTCGGATCGGAAGACGACCCGGAATCCGTCATCAGTCGCCAATTGCACTACTGGAGTGAGCAACTCGCCGGACTCGACGACGTCATCGCACTGCCCGCCGACCACCCGCGACCCGTGCAACAGACCTTCCACGGTGACCGATTCACCTTCGACATCGACGCGAACACCCACCGCGCCCTCGCGGACCTCACCAGGGCAAACGGTGTCACGATGTTCATGGCGCTGCACGGCGCGCTCGCAGTGCTGATGTCCAAGTTGTCGGGCGCCGACGAAGTCACCATCGGCACACCGATCGCCGGCCGAGGTCAGGCAGCGCTCGACCATCTCGTCGGAATGTTCGTCAACACACTGGTCCTGCGAACCAGCGTCGATCCCGACATCACGTTTGCCGACCTGTTGGAGCACGTCCGGGAAATCGACCTGGCCGCATTCCAGAACTCGGACCTGCCATTCGAACGGCTCGTCGACGTCATCAACCCAACCAGATCCACGTCGTACTCACCGTTGTTCCAGGTCGCCCTCGAACTTCAGAACAACGAACCCGCACATTTCCACCTACCCGGCCTCGACATCGACGGACTGACCGTGGAAACCAAATTCGCGAAGGAGGACCTGGAGCTGATCGTCGACGAGAAGTTCGACGAGTTCGGCATCCCGGCTGGGATGTCCGCAGCCTTCGACTTCGCAACCGATCTCTTCGAACCCGCCACCATTCGTCGGTTTGCCGACCGACTGCGCCTGATCCTGGACGCTGTCGGACGCGACCCCGCAACACGTATCGCCGACATCGGCATCCTCGGCGCCGATGAAACAGCTGCCCTGGTGCCGGCATCCGGTGCCGCCGCGACTCGAGCGCGGGTGTGGCCGGAGATCCTCGCCGAAGCAGTCGCCTCGAACCCGGATGCCCCAGCCCTCTCGAGTCGCGAGAGGTCGATGACCTACCGCGAGCTCGACGAGGAATCGACGAAGCTGGCGCGCGCGCTGTGTCGGCGCGGCGTCGGTCCCGAAGATTTTGTGGCGCTGGGTCTGCCGCGGTCCACTGCGGAGATCGTCGCGATCTGGGCGGTCACGAAAACCGGTGCAGCGTTCTTGCCGGTCGACCCGAACTATCCCGACGATCGCATCAACCACATGCTCGACGATTCGCGGGCCGTACTCGGCATCACCGACGACGCTCACCGCAGTCAACTTCCCGACACGGTCGAGTGGATGGTCCTCGATGAAGCCGAGACCGTCGACGAGATCGACGCCCAGAGCGCAGCCGCGATCACCGATCGCGACCGCACGATCCCCTTGCATCACGGGCATCCCGCGTACCTGATCTACACCTCGGGTTCAACCGGGAAGCCGAAGGGCGTCATCGTCACCCACCTCGGGTTGTCAAACCTCAACGCCGAGGAACATCAGAGATTCAACGTCCAGCCCTATTCGCGGATCTCTCACCTGGCATCACCGAGCTTCGACGCCTCGGTCTTCGAACTCATGATGGCATTCGGCAGCGGAGCGTGCCTGGTCGTCATCCCACCGACGGTCTTCGGCGGATCCGAGTTGGCCGAAATCTTTGCCGACGAACACGTCTCACACGCGTTCATCACTCCGACCGCGCTCAGCTCGATCGAAAGCTCCGCGCTACCCGAACTCCGCGTACTCGCAGTCGGTGGCGAAGCCTGCCCACCCGAACTCGTGGACATCTGGGGCCGCGACCGTCGCATGTTCAACGGATACGGACCCACCGAATCCACCATCCAGGCCAGCGTCAGTGAACCCATGCGGCCGGGCAAGGACATCAACATCGGACGACCGGCCATAGGCTTCGCCGGACTGGTCCTCGACGGGCACCTCAAGCCCGTGCCGGTGGGAGTCATCGGGGAGCTGTACGTGACCGGCCCCGGACTCGCCCGCGGATACCACAATCGTCCCGACCTCACCGCCGACCGATTTGTCGCCGATCCGTTCGGCGAACCAGGCCAGCGGATGTACCGCACGGGCGACCTGGTGCGCTGGCGCTCCGACAGCACCCTCGAATACCTGGGCCGCAGCGACTTCCAGATCAAAGTCCGCGGATTCCGCATCGAGCTCGGCGAAATCGACTCTGTCCTGATGGCACACCCATCCGTCTACTTCGCCGCCACACTCGGGCACGAAGCGCCGTCGGGGGAGACGATGATCGCCTCCTACATCCAGCCCGTGGAAGGACAGACCGTCGACGACTGGGAGCTTCGCCGCCATCTGTCTTCTCGCCTGCCCGCGCACATGGTTCCCGGCGCGATCGTCGTCGTCGACCGCATTCCGGTGACACCGGTCGGCAAGCTGGACCGCAAGGCACTGCCGACCCCGAGCTTCGAGCGACGCACGGTCCCGTACGCACCGCCGACAAACAACACCGAACGAACGGTCGTCGACATCTTCGAGACCGTGCTCGGGCACGAGCACATCGGCGTCGACGACGACTTCTTCGAACTGGGCGGAACGTCGATCGTGGCCACTCGCATCACCATCGAACTCGAGAAGCGTCTCGGGATGCGAGTGCCGTTGCAATCGCTTTTCCTGGATCCGACACCTGCCGGAGTCGCCCGGGCTGCCGACGGAATGGACGCACACTCGCCGGACGATTCGTCGGATCTTCTCGCCCCGATGATCACGCTGCGCGCCGGATCCGATCGTGCACCACTGTTCTTCGTCCATCCGGGTATCGGATTGTCCTGGGGTTACGCAGAATTCGTCAAGCATCTCGAGCTGGATCAACCCGTCTACGGTCTTCAGCTACCGTCCCTGAGCGGCGGGCCCAGCTTCGACTCGCTGACCGAACTCGCCGACGACTACGCGAATCGCATTGCAGCCGTGGCATCGACCGGCCCGATCCATCTGGCCGGCTGGTCGCTCGGCGGCGTGATCGCACACGCCGTGGCACACAGCCTCACTCGGAGCGGACGTGACGTGACTCTGTCGATACTCGACAGCTATCCGTCGTCGGATTCCGATCAGCCCGCAGAACTCTCGGTCTCCGAACTACTGGCCGGGCTCGCGATGCCGGCGGGATCCAAGACGGTCGAGACCTTCGAAGAAGCGGCGGAATTGCTGGAGCAGACCCTGGGTGCCGGAATCGGAATCGAAGCGGAGCATCTGGCGCGGATCAGTCGCGGTTACTCCCACTCCGTCGAATTGACGAATCGGCACCAACCGCCTGTCCACGTTGGAGCCATCGAGTTCTTCGTAGCCGGAAGATCTACGGAGAACGGACACGATGTCGCCGAATGGCGAAGGTTTGTAGAAGGGGACATCCGAGTCACCGAAGTCGATTGCGAACACAACCAGATGATCGAACCGGGTCCGGCGGCAACCATAGCTGTACGATTGCGAGAAGTTATCGCTCAGTGGGGTGTCTGAACCAGGTTCGACATGGGTATGAGTGAAACACACAGGGTGATGGACCCCGGGTGGGTCCGGACGAGGGGAAAACGTTGAAACTGCGAACCACACGCGTGTTTACCGGATCGATGCTGACTGCCGCTGCACTGACTGCCGCACTGCTCTCCGGGGGGACTGCACAGGCCGATCCCGCATATCCGGCACCGGACCCGGACCCGTTCTACTCGCAAGCAGCTGCCGAGGGGACCGCCGGCACGCCGATCTCCGTGCGCCGGGCCCCTGACCTGATGACCTTTCCCGGCGTCGCGATCTGGCAGGTCAGTTACAGGTCCACGAACTCAGAGAACAAGCCTATTGCCGCGGTCAGCACGATCCTGGTCCCGCCGAATCAAGCACAAGACGGCCCGTTGCTCTCGTATCAGCACATCGTCAATGCACTCGGTACGGGATGTGCGCCATCTCGCGCGCTATACGCATCGGATCCCAACATCGTCATCCGTGAAGCGCCCATCCTCAACGTCGCGCTGCAACGTGGATGGACCATTGCCCTTCCCGACCATCTCGGACCCAACAGTGCGTACGGCGCCGCGCGCCTGGGCGGACAGATCACGCTCGACGGTATCCGCGCCGTTCAGAAAGTCCCCGAATTGCGTAGTGGCGCCAGCCCTGTAGGTATTGCCGGCTACTCCGGCGGCGGCATGGCCACCGCGTGGGCGGCCGCACTGGCCCCGAGCTACGCACCCGAGGTCAACCTTGTCGGTGTAGCCGAGGGCGGCGTCCCGATGAATCTGTCCAAGATGGCAAACGGCCTCGGACAGGATCCGCACCCGGCATTCGGCCTCGCCTTCGCCGCAGCAATGGGCCTCGAACGCGAGTATCCCGACCTACTGCCGCTGAGCAACCAACTCAACGACCTCGGACGGTCGATGCGGGCCGAACTCACCAACGCGTGCACCAACGACATCCTCAGGGTCGGTGCCGGGCGCAGTGCCTCTCAGGTGTCGACGTCGACATCCTTGCTGTCCAGCCCTGAAGTGCGAAAGGTGATGGACGACAACAGCGTCGAACTCTATCCGGGTGTGCCGACTGCCCCGGTGTTCGAATGGCACACACCCGACGACGTTCTGATCCCCATCGATTCGGTGGTCAACACGATTTCGCGGTACTGCGCCGCCGGAGCCACGATTCAATCCCAACTGTTCCCCAGCCCGGACCACCTCACCACTGCGGTCCTCGGTCTGCCCACCGCATTCGAGTACCTACAGGACCGATTCGACGGAGTGCCGGCCCCGCGTTCGTGCTGAATGTCTCCGGAGTGACGTATCGAGCAGGCGCGGCACATGGCCAACTCGGTGTGCCCGTGGCATCGTTGATCGTATGAGCGACACGGATGACACCGGCGCGGCCGGCAATGGCGATTACAGTCTCGATCCCGACGACCAGCTTCAACCTGAAGACACTCTGATCGATCGAGGCGTCGACGACATTCTCGACGAGGGAATCTCACCACCGGAACGCCCACTGGGACTTGATGCCCACGGGTTGACCGGCAGCGAGGAATCAGCGGGGGAGACCCTCGACGAGCGCCTGGCCGAAGAAGAACCCGATCCGTACGCGTCGCTCGGAGATCCTTTGAAGGATCCCGCCGATGCCGACGAATTCGAACGGGAAGAAGAATTCCCGGACGGTGACGAAGTGGGTAACCGTCGGGTCGGGCGTCTCGTTGCCGAAGACGAGGGCAGATACGAGGACGAGGAAAGTGAACTCATTGCCGGAGACGTCGGAATCGACGGCGGCGCAGCGTCGGCAGAGGAAGCCGCGATGCATCTGATCGACGATTCAGAGGACTGAACGACCGCCTGACTGTTGTGGCTGTTGTAGCTGTTGATCGGTGAGAACGATGGAGTGGACGTGATTTCCACCCATTCTCTTGCTTTCGTACATCGCCGAATCGGCGAGGCGATGTAGATCGTGAACGCCACTTTCTGCTGCTTGTACGTCCGGCCAGGCGCCGTTGTGGATGGCTATGCCGATGCTGGTCGTCGAGATTGGTTCGCCTGTAGGGGAGTTCATGATGGGCGCGATCCGGGCCAGTAGATCGCCGACGTACGGCAACGGCATCATCTGAACGACGACGAACTCGTCACCGCCGATGCGCGCTATCGCCGCGTCCGATCTGGCCCAGTCGTGTAGTCGATAGGCCGTGCGCAGTATGACTCGGTCGCCGACGTCGTGACCGTAGGTGTCGTTGAAGTGTTTGAAATTGTCGATGTCGATCACCACCACCAGCAAGGACTGGTCGAGGCTGGATTTCGCTTGCAGTAGTTCGGAAGTCCGCCGTGCGAGTCCGCGCCGATTCAGCAGGTCCGTCAACGGATCGAGTTCTGAGCTTTGAGCGTCGTTGCTCAGAAGCGCCAGAGCAATCTGCGTGACCACCGGTATGACAGTGATGACAGGAATGGCAAAGGCAATGCGCCCCAGGACGTCTGGAAGGCCAGAAGGTACATCGGTGAACACGCCGATGCTGGCGACAACGATGACCGCCCCGGAAAACAGCAGGTGCCACAGCTGAGTTCGAAGATTGTGAAAGAAGGCTATGTACGAGCCGACGAGCCCGAAGACGAGACATCCGAGTAATCTCTGATCCGGATTCGCCTCGGCCAGCACGATCACCGCAACAGCGAAGTCCCCGGCAACGACGAAGAAATACGACCTTTCACGGGTGGTCGCTACGACAGGCAGGGCAATTCCGCCGATCATCACAAGCACTGCGACGACGACGTCCAACGGAAATCCGATGGTCTGTACCGAATGAGTGCCCAGTCGCTTCAGCAGAATCGTGATACCCAGGAGGAAAACCAATACGCCGATGCCTATCCGAGTCGGCATCAGAATTCCGTTGTCGCGCAAGAATCGCGTGAAACGGTCAAACTGGTCTGGCACTGCGAGCCAGCGATGCACGACCTTGGGTGTGTCGCTCATCGCGGCCACTGACCATGAGAAGCGGCCGGTCGAATACAACACATGCGGCGATAGTAGTCCGTGGCGATGACAATGGAACTGAACTCGCCTCCAGCCTGTCGACCATAATACGTCACAGTGACGAATTGAGGTGGGGTAGCCGGAAGTCGGTGAGACGTGTTTATCGGCATCAATCCACATCAGAGCACTTATTGGTCGTTCCTGACGTCCAGGTCGCGCGGCGTAGCCGCAGTCGCCGGCGAGGCCATGCGGTGATCGGTACCAATTCAGCCGGCGATCGCGGAGTCGCAATGGTCGAGTCGTGCAAGCCGGTCGCAGATCTAGGACGGAAACGCAGGAAAGCCGGCAAATGTACCGGCAGACAGACATAGGTGGGCGGAAACAAGGAAGGTTGCACGAACCAGGCGTGAGCCGGATATCGCCAGGTCGAGAATTTGCCGATAATCTACATTATGTCAAGTAATGGATATTCGAACGTCCCCCGTCAGCTTGTCCGCTAGCTTTACCCACATGGATTCCGTTGCACTCGTCCTCGGTTCACCACGTGGCCGTCGCTTCTGTGCGAACGTCGGTTACGCATGCCGCGCCGGCGCACGCACATCCGGTGGACACTGGCCTCAATCGCCGGACGATGCGCTCCAAGTTCTCGGCGCTGTTGATATCCGGGCAATCGGCGAGATGTCCGAACTCGAGATTCTGCACTGTCTTGCGTATGCCGTAGATTTTGCACGCTACTGGGAGCCGCCGGACGAAGAAGATCTGATCTTCGTCCGCCCTGAGGTGATCGCGGCATTGCGACCGATTGCCGAAGCACTACTCGACTCCCCACACACTGCCTGGTGGACCGAGCCGATCGACCGTCTGAACCAGAATCTGGTTGAAAAGCGAAACCCTATTTACGGCTGGTCGGACCTACCCTTGCGGATTTACCGTGCAGAGGACGGCCTCGAACAGTGGCGTGCTGAGGCACTCGACAACGAACGTCAGTTTCTGGAATACCAGATCGAAGATCCGGACCGTCACATCGGAGGCGAATGGTGGTCTATCCCGTTTGCCAACGGCACAACCGAAACAACCAGGGCCCGCGACGGTATCGGGGCGCTCGGGGTGTTTCTCGAAGAAGACAGCTCCTCGAACGAGGCGCGGGTGCAGCCGGTAAGGATCTACGGCGCGCCCCGGATCTACGAGATCACCGGTCCGCAGGACTGGGCGAATCTGGTCGATACCTATCCCCTGCCAGTGCCCGCTTCACGTCGCTCTGTGTGGTACGACACGACCGGTGAATACCGTGACTGGTTCATTCCGGACTGGGTTTCGGTCGCTGCAGATTACGACGCCGTGCACCTGACCATGATGGCTTATCTGACCACGCCAGGCATCGCGATCCCGTTGTCGGCCAACTCGGGGGCCACCGTGCTCGCCGGGTGGGATCCGGACGCCACCTTCTGGCTACGTAGCAACAACATCACCGTTGACGACGACCCGACGGGCTGACATTCGGCTACACCGAGTTGAGCAGGTGCGGCCGCACTGCCAGCCACCGCGCGGTGTCCTCGATCCCCTGTTCCAGGGTGAATGTCGGAACCCACCCGAGTAGTCGCAACGCACGATCGTTCGACGCGTAAGCGCCGGCAGTGTCACCGGTGCGTCGGCCGGCAGCGACCACGTCGATATCTTCACCGAGCACGTTCTCGAATGTGTGTACCAGCTCCCACACCGTCGTCCCCCGCCCGCTGCCCAGATTGACCACAGTCATGCGTGATGATTCAGCGGTGACCCGGTCGAACCTTTCCAGCGCTCGAACATGAGCGTCTGCAAGGTCCCAGACATGAACGTAATCACGCACTCCGGATCCGTCGCGCGTCGGCCAATCCGTTCCCGTAACCCTGAAAGGCGTTCCTGTCGAAGATGATTCGAACAGCTTTCCGAGTGCGTGGGTCGGGCGTGCCGATGGTGTACCACTTCGCAGCTCCGGATCTGCCCCGACCGGATTGAAGTAGCGTAGAGATATCGCCGATAATTTAGTGGCCGCCGCAATGTCGTCGAGCATCGTTTCGAACTGAGCCTTGCTGTGCGCATAGGGACTCTGCGGTGCGATCCCCCAACGTTCGTCGACACACCCACCGTCGCTCGGCGCATACACCGCCGCAGAGGAACTGAACAAGAAGCGCTCACACCCGTTCCGAAGGACACTCGATACCAGCGTCAGCGACTTGGATACGTTGTTCTCGTAGTACCGCGCCGGGTTACTCACGGAATCTCCGACCACGATCAAGGCCGCACAGTGAACTGTCGCATCGATATCGGAATGATCTGCGAATACTTTGTCGAGCAGTTTCTCGTCCGCGATGTCGCCGCAGTAGAACGGGAATCTGTGCGCAAATTCGGCGCGGCCGGTCAGCAGGTTGTCGAGAATCACGACATCGATCCCGGCGTCGACGCACTTCGACGCGACGGTGCTTCCGATGAATCCCGCTCCGCCCGTGATCAGTACTTTCACGCCGCTCCCCCGGCATCTTCGACGGCAGTTTTCGCACGACGGACGAAGTGGGACACGCGTGAGCGGGCCAAGTCCCATCCACGTAGGTCGCGCCCGTCCCGGATGGAAAGCCGATCACGGTCGAGAAAGAGCGGCACCATGACCAGATCGCGGTAGAGCGAGTGCAGGCGTGGGCGATCCGCCAACCACAGCGTCCATCGCCACCACCAACGAGCCGAGATGGTCGTCATTCCGGTACTGACGCCGAAGATCGATTCCACCGCCGCCCAGTGGACGTTCACCGCCCGACGGACATCGCGTGGCAACTGGCGTCTGGAGAGCGTCACAGCGAGTTCCGGTTCGGAAGTGAGCAGGTACCCCACGTCGAAGACACTGTTCAACGACAAATCGGCTCGAATCAAGGCCCGATCGGCAAGCCGCGCGTGAGCGATGACGTGCAGCGTCACGTCGGCCATCGCAAGGCGGGATTCTTCCGCCTCCGCGCTGATTCCTCGGACTGCGGCCTCCCGGGTCAGCGCGTGACGGGCGAACCTCGGAAGTAAGTGCGAATGGATTTCGACGGAGCCATGACGGTCGTCGCGAAGGAGTGCCGGTTCCTGATGATCGTCGTGATCGATGGAGTCGGAGTCCACTTCGTCAGGGCGGACCATTCGGTAGCCGAAATCGAGGATCGCGTCGTTGGCCGGAACGGCATGTGCAGGGTCGACGACCAAAAGGTCGATGTCCGTCATCCGTCGAGCTGCCGGGTTCGGCCAGATTTTTCGCTCGAGAAGGGCGGCACCCTTCAGTGCAACCGTCGGAAATCCGTTGCTGTGTAACAACTCTTGCAGTTCCACTCGCTGCGCGTCGAGGTCCGAGATCCTTATGGTGTTTCGGTGATGGACAAGGCTCAGCGTCAATTCCGGACTCGATGCGGTGGCCGAGGATTCCGACAGCATTTCCGCGAAGCTCGCAGGTAGGACCGATGCGAAGCCGGCCTCGACCGCTCGGGAGGCGAGCAGCGGCAATACCTTGTGCCTTACAGCGGCGTCGATGACTCTGGGCCAATCCTGCTGCGAACACAAGCGGATGACGTCGGCCCCACACTCGGGTTTCAACATGGAAATCAGGTACCGGGTGTCACGCATGACGCCACCAGTTCCTCCACGGTGTCGGCGCCGGTATCGCCGTGATGTCGAATCAGTCTGTAGCACGGGGCATTCGAGAGTAGAGCAGCGATGTTTCTCAGGGTCAATCCGTGGTTGTCGGACCACAGTGCGGATTGCTCGGCTAGCGACTGTATCGCTTGGGGTACGGGCATCGGAGCGAGTCGAGTCGGCCCCTCGTCCCATCCATCGAGGATCAGCACCAGATCGATTCCGCGAACCGCCGAGCTGACGTTTCGTTCAGCAGGCAAGGTTGACGGGTCCAACGCCCACACCGGCGGGGCGTACGGAAGATACAGCGAATCGTGCGCTTTGATCTCCGGGAGGACGTCGAACGTACCGGCTTTGAGGTGGACCCGCCGTGGTAAGCCCACAGCTTCGGTACCACGAATGAAGACGCCTTCGTCAGCACGCAGTTGTGCACCCCGTAAGGCAAGGGCGAGCGCCAAGGTGGTCTTGCCCGCCCCGGAATGCCCGGCGATCGCCACTCTCACACCGTTGCAGTCGACCAGAGCGGCGTGCAGGCGTGTCCAATGTCGGGCGTGCGCGGCCGTCATGACATCCCGGTGCACCGTGCGGTACACGCTCTCCGCGAGCTGGAGACCGTCCAGACCGATCAGCGTTTCACGGCTGCCGCTGATGGTCGATTCGATGGTGACGTCCCAGCGACCGAATGTCGCTCGATTCCGCTGAATCCGAACTTCGACGTTGTTGTCCGCAGGCCACGGGCTGGCAATCCGATGCTCGACGACACCGACCTCGGGTATGCGGAAACCGCGCACAATCGCGTCAACCCAAAGGTAATGCGCCCGGAATTGTGGTACGTGGTTGCCTGTCACGGAATTCTCACACCAGCAGACGAGAGGTGCTCAGCTGTCCGTACGTCTCGTTGACTACCGACTTCGCCTCGTCGTCAGGGATCTCGAGCACTTCTGCCACGGCCTGGACAATTTCGCTGACGGTCCGGCCGTCACACAGTTCCCACACCAACGTCGCGACCGGGTTGAGGTGATGGGCAACCTCGCTGGAACTGTCGTACAGCACAACACCGTCGGTGAGATCGTTGCTCTCCACCGTCTGAGAGCGTTGCGGTCTCACACCTTCGAGTAGTTCGGTCAAGATATCTCCTTGATTCAGCGAATCCGATTTCGTTTCGGTGGTGGTCTCACAGTGCGAAGCGTCGTGAGTATTCGGATTCGATTGCGCCCGAACGAATCAGGCTGCGTGTGGAGGCGATGCCGGGCGACAGCGTCAGGCACGTGAGCGCTCCCCCGGCACTCGCATCCACCAGGTAGTCGCCCAGAGTTCGGTAGTGACCCGCCCATTGTCCGAATGCTTCGGGATCTGACTCCGGATCCGCAATCTCATCGAGAATTCGCTCGAAGGCGCGCGAATGTACGAGAACGGCGTGGACGCCACAGTTCTCAGGACTGGTGCGCAAGAGTGCCGAACCGTCGAGCAGAGCTCCGTCCCTCGATTTCGGGTCGTGTCCGAGGTGGACGACATCCCAATCGCCGTGATCCAACTCTTCGCGGGCATGGCCAAGGATCGATGCGGCGGCATCCAGCAAACTGACGTCGTCAGCAGCGATGAGGACCGAATCCCAGCCCTTCTCAGTCGCCCGAGCGAGCGCACGACGCCACGAGACGGTGAAGGCCGCGTCCTGATTCATCGCGTCCTCGAAAGCCGACACTCTTTCCACCGCTGTTACGCGCGGTAAGCGAATGAATCTATGCCAGGACGCTTTCCATCTGTCGATGTCAAGATCGAGATTCACGACGGCAACACCGAGGTCCGACTGAGAATCCTCGACAACGGGGTTGGGTTCTCCCCCTACTCGGACAGGCGACAGTGGGCGATCGAGCACAACGTCGACTGCGCCTCGCTCGAGCAGATAAGCCGCCAGTGAGAAGTCGGACGGCACGGGTCCGTTGATCCTTCGTGAGAGTTCGTCTCGCAAAGTTCCGTATGTCGCCGCGCGAACAATCAGTGCAGCTCCGACCAGATCTTCGCCGTGTGCGTGGATGACAGCCGTATCGGCTTCGGCGGGGAGGTCGTCGACGATGTTCCGTAGCTTGTACATAACCGCGGGTTCGATCACGCGCGCCTCGTCCAGAAAAACCACCGACTTCCAGCCCAGCAGAATTGCCTTGTCGAGTCCGGCGACGAACGCAGAGGCCGTCCTCCACCCATCCGGACCGTCGTCCTCCGCCGGAATGGCACGGTGAACGGTCAGTTCGATCGACTCGGCCTCCGCCAGGCATGAACGCCACGGAGCGACTCGGCCGTCGTCGCTGAGAACGACCACCCCACCGAAGACCAACTCGGGTCGCTGGACGCTCAGCTCGGCACGGTGACGAATCTCGGGATACGAATCACCGAGGTACCTGGAGAACTGACGATGGAGTGAGTCGAGATCCCATCCGACCTCACTCCAACCGAGCAGGTAATTGTGAACACGATCTTCCCAGTTTATTCGATACGGGACACCGGCCGGGCGCTCGAATCGATGGTGCCAACCAAATGTCGGAAGGCAGACGACCTTTCCGCCGTTGATCCGGAACTTCTCGTGGATGTATCCCTCTTCACCGCCGAATCCGGTGAAGTGCGAGTTCAATCCCGGCCATGCCTCACGCCTGCAGGCAAATGAGCCGAGGCCCTGCATGACGATCTCGAAAGGCACGTCAGGGTGTTGCTTCGCTCGCGGATCAACTCCCCACGAGCCGAACATCCCGTTGCGCCACTTGGGGTCCATGTGGGTGGCCGCGATGTGCGAGGAATCCTGGGAGAGCATCGGTCCCTGGATCAGATCGTCGGTTTCCGGGTCCGCATCGAAATACGCCAGCAACGCCGACAACGATCCCGGTGCCAAGATCACGTGAGAGTCGAGGACAAGGACATACTTTCCGGTGGCCTTGCGGAACAGGACGTCCCGCACCGCAGTCGATCGAACGTCGGTGAACGGGATGTAGCGGAACCGACCGATGTAACCGGCAAACGATTCGAGCATCGGCGCCGGCAACCCCTCGGGGTTGTTGTCCAACAAGACGAATTCGACTCTGTCCAGAACCTCGCGATGATGGACCAAGATCGAGTGGATCGTGAAGTACGCGCCGTCGAAATCGTCGTAGGTCGCGATAGCGACAGTCAGATCGGCCGGTTCTCCGTGTGGCGGAGTCTCCTTCACCTGAACCGACCCCGCGCTCTGAAACTTCTTCAGAGCGCGGTGTAGCGCGACGTCGAACTCTGTCATCGTCGGTGTTCCCCCTCGGAACCAGTCGCGTCGTGTCGGCTACGTAGGTTCCGTGGGATTCGTCGGCTGGGTCGGAGGGGTCGGGAAGGTCGGCTCGGTGCGAGTGGTCGGTACCGTCGGTACGGTTGGCACAGTCGGGACGGTCGGCTCCGTCGGCGCTGTCGGCCCGGTGGGCTTGGCGGTCGTCGTTCCACCCGAACCTGACGAGCTACCAGTTGATCCGGAACCTGTGGAACTTCCGGACGGTCCCGAACTCCCGGAACTACCCGAACTTCCTGACGATCCCGAACTTCCCGATGATCCGGGATTGCCCGGCTCGTTTCCGCCCGGCTGATTCCCTCCCGGAGTATTACCACCGGGCTGATTCCCGCCTGGTTGCTCGCCGCCTGGTTGATTCGGATTCTGCTGGCCACGACTTGGCGCTCCGGAAAGATTCGGCGTGTCACCGGCTGCGAAGGCCGGCGCCGCACCACCGAGGCTGATCGACGTCACGACTGGCACAGTTACCGCCGAGGCCGCTAGAACTGTCTTGACGAACTTGCGTCGATCAACTGGAACATTCTGAAAAGCGTCGCCGCCCATAGCGTTTCTCCCATGCGTCCGAGACGAGGTCGTCCTCACTCGATGTCGGGCAAAACGCTAGCATCCTTCTGGCAACTTTACAGACTGAACGCGCCGATATTTGACGGTTATGCGAATTTGAGTCCGGACTGGGCCGACTGTTCGGACAAACGTACGGCGATCTCCTCCTGTTCAGGGGACTCGTTTGTCCCGGTCGACAACCGTCAACCGACCGGCATCTCCCACGGCGCCACCGGAAGAGTATTTCCGGTCTCGAGGTAGGACTTCAGATTCGACAGCACCGCCGACCATCCGCCGGCCACCTCCACGCGAGCCGATTCGTCCGCCAAATCGGTGTGCTTGACGGTCAGTCGCACGATCGCGCCGAAGGCTTCGATGTCGAAACTCACCCGAGAGATGTCGACGCCCGGTTCGCCGTTCGGATCAGCCCAGGTGGTGACCAACCTCGACGGAGGGTTGCTCTCGACTACGGTGCCGACTACATCGGCAATGTTCGAACCGTCGATCCGGCGGTGCTCCCAGGTCGATCCCGGCTGCCAGTCGGAGACGTTGCTGTGTCCCCAATACTCTGCGGTGGCCTGTGCGTCGGTGAGCGCTTTCCAGACGTTGTCCGCCGTGCTCGCAATGTAGGTGACGTACACAAAACTGGGCTTGTCGGTCATGGCTTCCTCCGCGATTTTTTTGACGGTACTGAGCGCACGAAGGCGCGGTACCTCGAACTTGTTGATCCACCGCTCTCGAATCTCCTCGAGCGCAACGGGATTGAGATAGTGAAGCTTTGCCCTCCCCTGTCGGACCGTGCTGATCAGATTGGCGTCCTCGAGCATAGTGAGGTGTTGAGTGACAGCTTGCCGACTCATGTCGAGGCTGTCGCACAGCTCGCCGAGCGACTGACCGTTGGCTACGAACAAGCGGTCCAGGAGAAGCCTTCGTGTGGGATCGGCCAGTGCTTTGAAGGCTGCATTCATCCGGTCGTTCACAACTTCACAATATGCAAGCATTTACTTGCATGTCAACGGTTGGGCGTGCCGGGTTTCGAAAGTTGGGACAGATGAGGTGTGATGTCTCTAGGCAGATGTGATCTGAATCCCGGATTGCACCGTAAGAGAGGTTGGGCACATGGACTGGGCAGCAATTGGAGTGGGTGTCGGGTATGCCTCGGTGGCCCTGTCGATCCTGGTTTTCGTCGGCGGGTGCATCGCACTGTTCATCTTGTCCGTCCGCCAGTAGCTGACACCTCGACAAAGTGGTGATCACCCCGGGGTCCGGCCAAGCCGATCACCTCGGGAGTGATCACCCTCGAGGCCGCTTGATCGATTCGGACACACCGGCGCGCGTCGGACTGCTCGCAGAGAAGCTCGGCCGCGGTGGGACTACCGTAGGACTGTCGCCTAGAACTCGAGGAGTACGGAATGAGCATCCAGTCGGTTGAACCGCACCGCCACCGCGTAGTGGTGATCGGTTCCGGCTTCGGAGGATTGTTCGGCACTCAGGCTCTCAAAAAAGCCGATGCCGACATCACGATGATCGCGCGTACAACCCACCATCTGTTTCAGCCGCTCCTCTATCAGGTTGCGACCGGCATCCTCTCGGTCGGTGACATCGCTCCCGCCACGAGACTGGTGCTGCGCAAGCAGAAGAACGCACAGGTACTGCTCGGTGAGGTCGAGACCATTGATCTCGAGAATCAGACCGTGACCTCGCGCCTGCTCGAACGCGTCACTGTTACGCCGTTCGACAGTCTGATCGTGGCAGCCGGTGCCGGTCAGTCGTACTTCGGCAACGACCAGTTCGCGGAGTTCGCCCCCGGAATGAAAACGATCGACGACGCCCTCGAACTGCGCGGACGAATCCTCGGGGCCTTCGAACAGGCCGAACTGTCGGACGATCCCGCCGAGCGTGCGCGCTTGCTCACCTTCGTCGTTGTCGGCGCCGGCCCCACCGGCGTGGAGTTGGCCGGGCAGATCGCCGAGCTTTCCCGTCGAACGCTGGACGGCGCGTTCCGCAAGATCGATCCTCGTGAAGCGCGCGTCGTGCTCCTCGACGGCGCCCCTGCCGTGTTGCCCGTGTACGGCGGGAAGCTCAGCCGCAAGGCTGCCGAGACGCTCGAGAAGCTCGGCGTCGAGATCCAGCTCGACGCGATGGTCACCGACGTGGACAACGACGGTCTGATCATCAAGGAGAAGGACGGCACGCTTCGCCGTATCGAGTCGCAGTGCAAGGTGTGGTCCGCCGGCGTGCAGGCCAGCCCCCTCGGCAAGCAGCTCGCAGAACAGAGCGGCGGAGAAACCGACCGCGCTGGCCGCGTCATGGTCAATCCCGACTTGTCTCTGCCCGGGCACCCCAACGTCTTTGTCATCGGCGACATGATGTCGCTCGACAAGCTGCCCGGATTGGCTCAGGTTGCCATGCAGGGTGGCAAGTACGCGGCCAAGCAGATCAAAGCGTCACTGGACGGCAAGTCCCCGTCGGAACGAGTTCCGTTCAAGTACTTCGACAAGGGCAGTATGGCAACGATCTCGCGCTTCAGCGCGGTAGCCAAGGTGGGCAAGCTCGAGATCAGCGGCTTCATCGGGTGGGTTGCCTGGCTGGCAATTCACCTCCTCTACCTCGTCGGATTCCGTTCCCGTGCCTCGACGCTGTTGTCATGGGCGGTGACGTTCTTCGGGCGTGGCCGTGCTCAGATGGCGTCCACCGAGCAGCAGGTCTTCGCGCGAAACGCGATGGGCGAATTGGAGAAGAAAAACAAGGAAGCGACGGAGTCCGGCAGCGCTTCGAATGGCGAAGCCAAGAAGGCTGCCGGCAAGCAGCAGAAGGCCGCCGGCTGATCAACACCTGAGTGACCGGCGGAGGGCGGCTGTGGAGTTCAACTCCACAGCTGCCCTCCGTCATTCGATCGACTGCCGTGTTGTCAGTTTCCGATCTTCGCCACCTCGGTGATGTTCGCGAGGCGAACCTGTCCCTTGGAAACGAGTCGGTCGTTCTCGTCGGTGATGCGAACTTCCCAGAGTTGCTGGGTGCGTCCGCGATGAATCGGGGTGGCTTCAGCGGTGAGAGTGCCCTCCCGCGTTGCGCGCAGGAAGTCGGTGTTGTTGTTGACTCCGACCACGTGTCCTCGCTCACCCAGCCACACGGTGCCACCGACGCTGGCGAGAGACTCCACCACCGAGCAGTACACACCCCCGTGCTGTATCCCGGCGGGCTGGTGCAGCGTGGGCTTGACGGTCCATTGCGCCCGCACGCGATCTGGGCTCAGTTCGGTGTATTCCAGGCCGATGGTGGCGTCGAAGCCCGTTCCGAGCCGTTTCATCATCTCTGCGGTCTCAGCAGTGTCGACCATGCCATCTCCATCTGTGATTCTCTGGCGCCGGTGTGGCTGCCACTCCCTACCTGATTACACGAGAGGTAACTCGAGCTTGGAATCAGGTCTGGAAAAAGAACCGGCGGGTTTCACATCATTCGATGTGAAACCCGCCGTGGGAAGGACCGGGAGTCTCTGCAGCCCTCAGGACTCCGGCGCGGTCCGGCAGTTTCGTCACTCTCGCGGGGTGTAGCTCGCCGCGCGGTGTTCCACAATCATAGGCAAGGCTGACCTAATTTAGCAAGCCCTTCGTCGAACTGGTTCCAACGAGGACGTAGCGAGACCTTGCGGCGTGCACGCACGGGCAGTCCGGCGGCGACAAAAGCGTCCAGCAGCCCCTGCCCGCGGCGCTGAGCGGCTGATTCGCCCCCGCCGGCCAAGATGGGGACATATGCCGCTGCGCCCAGGATCGACTCCCCTACCAAGCCCCAGAATCTGAACTGGTCGACGGGCGCACACCTGGAGACGGCGTCGTAGATCGCCCGTAGCGAGGTCAGGCAACGGTGCGCGGTCCAGACGAGGAGCGCTTCTTCGCACGGCATGTCGACGACGCCGTCACTGCCGGACTCCCGTCCGTTCGGCGCAACTCGCAGAGTTTCGTCGATCACCCCGGCCCAGTCGATACCGCCGTCGCTGTCCATGTGGATGAACAGGTTCTCGAGGCCTGGATCCCAAGCGGCACCTTCGGAGACGATCGATGCGGCAACCCTGCCGACCACAGCGTGAATCAGTGATGTTGCGACCTGTATCGCCGCAGCTTCGGCACTGTCGAGATCCTGGAGCGAGCGGGCGAACATCTGATGCACCCGATCCCCGCACAAGCCTTCACTCAACTGCCACCAACGCCGTTTGCCTTCACCTGACATGGCGGCAACCGCGTAGACGCGCGGGTAGTCAGGGTTGAGTGCTCGTAGGCGAACGCTGGTGCGGCTCAATGCGTTCGACCGGAGTTCGAATTCACGAACATCCGCATGCTGGGTGGTCAAGGTGATTGTCACCGTGCACTCCAATCGGCCGAAGTTGTCTTGTGGTTCTTAATGTAGGTTAGCCTCACCATAATTCAAGAGTAAAGAACTGTGACGCTGGGCACCGCATATTCACAGGAACTTGCCCCGCAGGGAGCACACCCACATAGGGTTCCGTAACCTAAGATGCGAATTCCCTGCGCACAAAGACCAGGAGCTCGAACCGCCAGTGACGATGATCAAACCGCTCGGGAACGGACATCCCCGAGGACCCAGCGAGACGTACGGACGGCGCATAGTGCCGCGCGGCCCGGCTCCTGTCCGAATGCGTGTTCTAGCTGGGATTTTCGACGCGGGGGTGTTCCTGCTTCCGTTGCTCGTCGGCTGGTACGTCGTTCAGTCGCTCCGAGACGAGAACGGTGGCGGCGAAGCCGACCGCGCAGTATTCGGTGGGACGGCAATAGCCATTGCCGTTGGTCTCCTCGTGTGGAACCTGGGATTCCGCGAAGGTGCCACAGGCCGGACCTCGGGAAAGGGATGGGTAGGTCTGGTCACGCGTGACGCGAAGACAAAGCAGCCCATCGGTGTTCGCCGGGCTCTGCGCAGGCCGTTCGATCGAACCGGTATCGAGGTGGTCCGTGAAAGCACGGCGCGCGAAGAAGGGTTCGAGGAACTCGCGCGCGACAACAGCGTCGGGGCAACTCGTCGACGCCGGCTGATCGGTCTCGCGGTGCTCACGGTTCTTCTCGCGCTCGTCATGCTCGCGAGCATCGCGGTGGGCGCACGTCCGCTGACGTTTGCCGAGATCTTCCACGCCATCTTCAGTTCGGACGGCACCCAGACGGACATCATCGTGCGAACGTTGCGCGCTCCGCGGACCATCCTGGGTCTTGTCGTCGGCATCGCACTCGGTATCGCCGGCGCCCTGATTCAGGGACACACGCGTAACCCGTTGGCAGATGCCGGACTACTCGGCCTCAACGCCGGCGCGGCTTTCTTCGTAGTCATGGCGATCTATCTCTTCGGCTTCACCGCACCGAGTCAGTACCTCTGGTTCGCGTTTGCAGGATCGTTCGTCGCCAGCATCGTCGTCTTCGGCTTGTCCTCCATCGGAAACGGCGGCGCAAGTCCTCTGAGTCTGGCTCTGGCGGGCGCGGCCGTCGCGTTCTTCCTGCAAGCCATGACCAACGCCGTGATAATCCTCGACCAGACGAGCCTGGACGCCTACCGTTTCTGGGTAGTCGGGTCGGTGTCCGGTCGCGGGTTCGACGTTCTCTGGCAGGTCCTCCCCTTCCTGATACTCGGATTGGTCATCGCCCTGGCAAGTACGCCTGGTCTCAATGTCCTCAGCTTGGGTGAAGACGTCGCAAAAGCCTTGGGAACGAACATCGCGTTCAGTCGCACACTCGGCATCATCGCGATCACCCTGCTGACCGGCGCCGCGACCGCAGCGTGTGGACCTATCGCGTTCATCGGATTGGTGGTCCCCCACGTGGCCCGGGCCATCACCGGACCCGACTACCGCTGGCTGGTCCCGTACGCGGGCTTGCTCGGTGCGGTCATGCTGATCACCGCGGACATCATCGGTCGCGTAGTCGTGCGCCCCGGCGAGTTGCAGGTCGGAATCATCCTGGCCCTCTTCGGCGCCCCGTTCTTCATCGCTCTCGTACGCCGCAGGAAGTTGGCAAGTCTGTGACGCTCAAGCAAGAACTCCGGGTACTCCCCCGGACCGTCCCCTCACGTAAGTCGATTCGTATCGGTGGATTCTCGCTGGTCTACCGTCCACTCGCGGTGTCGGTGTGCATTGCCCTCGCGGTCGCACTCTTCCTTCTGCTCTGCATCAACATCGGACGCGGCGACTATCCGATCTCGATCCCCGATGTCATTTCCGTCCTGCTCGGTAATGGAAGCAAGACACAGAACCTGATCGTCTTCGACCTCCGACTTCCTCGATCGCTCACCGCACTCTTCATCGGTATGGCACTCGGCATTGCCGGTGCGGTCACCCAGACGATCGCTCGCAACGCCCTCGCCAGCCCCGACATCCTCGGAATCACGGCCGGATCGAGTGCTGCCGCGGTTGCTCTCATCGTGCTCGGTGGTGGCGGGTCGTTCGTGGGACTGCTTGCCACACTGGGGATTCCGTTGGCTGCACTCTGCGGCGGCCTACTGACAGCAGTGGTGATCTACGCCCTGGCGTGGCGCAAGGGCGTCGAGGGGTTCCGCCTCATCCTGATCGGTATCGGCATCAACGCCATGCTGGTGGCAGCGACGGGATGGCTTCTCATCTCGGCGGACATCAACGATGCTTCCCGCGCACAGGTGTGGCTCAACGGTTCGCTCAACGGTGCCACCTGGAATCAGATGTGGCCGGTAGCCATCGCTGTCGCGGTAGTCGGCGGCTACGCGGTGATCGCTTCGTTCACCATGGGAGCGCTGCGGTTGGGCGACGACAACGCCACCTCTCTCGGTGTTCGCTTGCAATCATCGCAGGCCAAACTGTTGCTCTCCGCCGTGGCGCTGGCCGCCATCGCAACCGCCGCAGCAGGTCCGGTCGGCTTTGTCGCCCTGGCTGCGCCACAGGTCGCTATGCGTCTGGTGCGCTCTGCCGGCCCGCCCATCGTGGCGTCCGCGCTGACCGGTGCTGTACTGGTGGTCGGCAGCGACGTCATCGCTCGAACAATTCTGCCTGTGGAACTCCCCGTCGGAATCGTGACTTCCGCACTTGGTGGTCCGTTCCTGCTCTACCTGTTGGTTCGTAACAATCGGAAGGTCACAGCATGACCACCATCGCCCAGTCCACCGATACTCCTTCGCGTCTCGTCGCCAAGAACCTGACGCTCGGGTACGGGGACCGCATCATCGTCGACGGACTCGATCTCGAGATCCCTACCGGCGTGATCACGACGGTCATCGGCCCCAACGGTTGCGGCAAGTCGACGCTCCTGCGTGCGCTCGGTCGTCTGCTCAAGCCCAAGGGCGGATCGGTTGTCCTGGACGGCAAGGCGATCAGTTCGATGAAGACCAAGGAAGTCGCACGGGTGCTCGGAATGCTCCCCCAGACTCCGGTTGCGCCCGAAGGACTCACGGTCGCCGATCTGGTCTCACGTGGGCGCCACCCGCACCAGTCGTGGATCAGGCAGTGGTCCGCGGACGACGAGGGCGAGGTCGCCGAAGCGCTGGAGCTGACCGGTGTCTCGGATCTCGCCGATCGACCCGTCGATCAATTGTCCGGCGGTCAGCGCCAGCGGGCCTGGATCTCGATGGCTCTCGCCCAGGGAACCGACATTCTGCTTCTCGACGAACCGACTACCTATCTGGACCTCGCGCACTCGATGGAAGTCCTCGACCTGGTGGATCAACTCCACGAGGAAATGGGGCGCACCGTGGTGATGGTTCTGCACGACCTCAATCTCGCGGTCAGATACAGCGATCATCTGATCGTGATGCGCGACGGCGCCGTCGTCGCTTCTGGTGTCCCCAAGGACATCATTTCCGCGGAACTTCTGCTCGACGTATTCGGTCTCGAAGCTGCGGTCATCGACGATCCCGTCTCGGATCGGCCGCTGATCGTTCCGATCGGAACCCGGCACGTGTTCGGCGCCGTCGGCGGGCCGGCAAAGCCTGCGTGACGATCGCGAATCAGCGACCCAGAATCGTCCGAACAAGTTTGAATCCCTGACCGATCGTCACGGTCGGCAGGTACGCCCGTCCGACCGCGTTCCCGATGCTCGGCAACGCGGCTGGATCGGCGAAGGTCATGTGCATCGGCACGTACCGAGGCTGGAACTTCGATTTGAAGGCCAACAGCGAACGAAATCCGTACACCGGTTCCAGGGTGCGACCGAGCAGGTCGAGCACGCTGTCCATCATCGCCGAGAAAGTCGTGGCCTCCGGTTCGTTCGCATTCCTCTCGGAGTCACCGGCGATTGTTGCCAACGGTGCACCGGACAGACTGAGGAACTCGACGTCCTCCTCCTCCAATTTCAGTGCAGCGGAGGCGATGAGGAACTCCATCGCGGGACGGAATCCTTCGGAGCGTCGCCTCATGAAGTCGAGTGTCCACCCGACGACTTTGCCGTCGCGGTACACCGGTAGCCACGACGTGACACCGTGCACGGTGCGATCCTCGTCGACGGCGATCAGGCACCGCACTTGTTCGTCGTCGATCTCGTCGAGTCCGCCGAGGGTGAATCCCATCTCGGGCATCCCCTTGTCCGCCACCCATTCCTCCGAGATCGCAACTATCTGATCCTTGATCGCGAGAGGTGCATGAGGGAAGGAAATCCACTCGGCCGTGATCCCGGACTTCTTCGCCCGGTTCAGTGCTGTTCGCACATCCTGGAACCGCTTTCCTGTGAACGCGACCTGTCCGAGGTCGAGCACGGTTTCCTCGGCGACCTGCAGGCCGCTCCAGCCCATGGAATCAGTGATGCTTCGGGCGTCGTCGGTCACTGAATAGAAGCAGGGAATCCAACCGTTCGACGAAGCGAACTCGGCAAACTCCTCGATCGCCGTGCGCATGCGATCTGGAGGACCGACCGGATCACCGGTTGTGAGAGCAACACCGGCGATGACGCGATACGCGACGTAACTCGAACCGTCCGCGCTGAACCAGTATGTGTTTCCCTTCCACGTCGTCATCCAGGACAACGGGCTGCCGGTACCGGCGATCAACATGGATCGCGCTCGTTCGGCGGCTTTGGGATCGGCGGTCTTGACCGGCTTGAGGAAACTCACGAACACCAACACGGCGGCGACGCCCCAGAACACGACGCCGGTCCACTCGAAGAGCAACGTCGACTCGATGTCCACGGGAAGCAGACGCGGATCGATCAACTGCAGGTACACGGGCGGTACAAGGCGCTGAGGGAAGTCCGCGAGCAACATCGTTACAGTGGGCTCGCGATCGAACCCGTGCCTGGCGAGCATTCCGCCGCCGACGTAGATCACGGCGAGGACCGCGAGCAAGGTCACGATCGCAGCACCGAGACGTCGGTATGTCTTGGCCGGGGCCGCGACGTCGAAGTATCGACGTGTCGCGATCAGCAGGATCAGTACGAAGAGCGGTGTCAGGAACGGCACCAGAGTTCGGTACACGTTCGGATCGCTGATTCCGTAGAACAAGCTGTCACTGTCGACGGCGTCGACGAACCTGATGACGAAGTTCCCGATCGAGAGGACGAGTAGGACTACCTGAGCACACACTGTCGCAATCCAGGCGAATCTGCGGCCACGACGGAGCCCGTCACTCAACACGAGAACGAAGATCGACGGCATCAGCGAGAGCAGAGTCGGGCCGATACCGGAGAGTCTGAGCTCGAGGAGTCCTCGTCGGCAGTCCGGATCCGACGAGGACTCCTCGCACAGTTCTCGAACCTCGGCGACAGTCCAGGGAACTCCGCGGAAGAGGTCACGGAGGACCGCGAGTGGGCCGACCGCCTGCGGGGACAATGCGGCGATCATCGGGCCGATCGCACTCGCCGCGACGACGATGGCGACCAGGACGCGACCCTCTCGCTGTGTCCCGGCGATGCGCTCACCGCGCGCCGATCGTCCGACGATCCACTGACCGATCACCAAACCCACCACAGCGGCAAAGAATCGGATGACGTCTTGCAGCTGACCACTGAACAAGGCCAAAGTGATCGTCAACGCCAAAGTTCCGACGCGAATGCGACGGCGCCACAGGGTGCCCATGTTCGAGCTGGCGGCCATCGCAGCGCCGACGATCCATGCACTGGCTCCGACCGCGGAGCCCACGTGGAGGCGGAATCCCCAACTGGAATCGAACACCTTCGCAAACGACGCCCAGCCGAGCCCGAGCAGGACTCCCAAGATTTGAGTGCTTGCGCCGGCGATCGCAAGTTTGATCGTTCCCATTCGGCGTTCGAGGGGTGCGGCGACTGCGATCAGGAGCACGGTCGCGCCGAGGTACCCGAGCAGGTTTCCTGCCCACAGCACGGACGTGAGCGGCGTCCAGATGCGGCCGTGCTGGATCGAGCCCATTCCGGCACCGATCGTGTGCTCGAGATCGCGGGACGGTCCGTGAACGAGGCTGCCGGTTGCGGCACCCACGATCCACATGGTGAGAAGTAGAACGACCGTCAACGGTGCGTCGCGAATGCCGAAACGGATGATGCCGGCAGCTTTCTGCGTGACTACCCGCGCCCGTGATGTCGATTCTTCGGTGCCCGGCGAACTGTCGATCGTCATCTACGTGCGGCTACTTTCTGCGGATCGACTGTTTGGCTTGCAATTATCGGGCATCGTCATTGTCGGGACTTTCGTCGTCTCACACCACCGTAACCGTCACGCAGATCACTATGGCCAATACCACACCCCCACCGAGGTGGTTACTACTACCAGTAGTACGTATTTCGTCGTGGAAGTCCGTAGAATCGAAGAATGGCAGGTCTAGGTGAACTCGAACGCGCGGTGATGGATCATTTGTGGTCCACATCGGAACCGCAAACTGTGCGACAGGTGCATGAAGCACTCGCGACGCATCGCGAATTGGCGTACACGACGGTAATGACCGTTCTGCAGCGCCTGGCGAAGAAGCATCTGGTGATTCAGCAGCGTGACGATCGCGCACATCGCTATCTTCCCGTCAACAAGCGCGAAGAACTGGTCGCGAGCCTGATGGTCGACGCTCTGGCCCAGGCTCCGGAGTCCGGCGGTCGCGCCGCGGCACTCGTCCACTTCGTGGGACAGGTCAATGCTGACGAAGCCGATGCTCTCCGCGAAGCGCTCGCTGCCCTCGAGGTGCGCGAGTCCGCGAAAAAGGCTGCGCAGCCCGGAATTTCTAGGCCGAACTGATTTCGTCGTGCATGATGTGTAGGACATGAACGCCACTACTGCACTGGTTTTCGGACTGCTTGCCTTGTTGCTGGCCGGTCCGGTTCCCGCACTCCTGAGCCGCTCCACGTGGCCTTACCGCGCTCCACGCGCGGCGTTGGTTCTGTGGCAAGCCGTCGCAATTGCTGCGGTGCTGTCGGCATTCAGCTCGGGCCTGGCCATTGCCAGCCAGCTGCTCGTTCCCGGCACTGACGGTAGGCCGACGACGGCCCCGACCGCCGAAATCGATGCACTCGGGCTCCCGCTGTGGATTCTGTACGTGGTTGTTTTTGCCCTGACGCTTCTGATCGGCGCGAAGCTGATCTTCTCGATCATCCAGGTCGCTGTGAGAACCCGACGTCGCCGTGCACGTCACCGCGTGTTGGTGGACCTTCTCGACGACTGCGCCATGCCCGCGTCGGTGGAACGCACACCCGATCTGCGGGTACTGGACGTCGACGAACCGATCGCATACTGCCTGCCAGGTCTGCGTCAACGCGTGGTTCTCAGTCAAGGCACTCTGCAGAACCTCGATCATGCCGAGGTCAAAGCCATCCTGACGCACGAGCGTTCCCACCTGCGAGCTCGTCACGATCTGGTCCTCGAGGCTTTCACTGCCGTCAACCACGCGTTCCCCCGTTTCGTTCGTAGCAAGTCGGCCCTGGGATCGGTGCAGCTACTGGTGGAGTTGCTCGCCGACGATTCAGCCGTGCGGGCTACCGGTCCCACTCCCCTCGCGCGGGCGCTTGTCGCGTGTGCCGGATCGACGGCACCCCGCGGGGCAATGGCAGCGGGCGGGCCGTCGACGCTCATCCGGGTGCAGCGCCTCTCGGCCGACGACGCAGATCCCCGCATCGCAGTTTTTGCGTATCTCGGGGCGGTCGCGATTCTCGTTGTTCCCACGGTTGCGGTTGCTGTGCCCTGGCTCACCGAACTTCGACTGCTTTTCAACGCATACTGAGTCTTGACCTGCGTAACCCCGTGTAGTAGTGCAGGTCACAGGCGGGGCTACCTGACTTCGGTGTCCCCGGTGGCGTAGAGTGGATCACGGCCACCATCGTGGTCCGTCAACATATAACGGCACACAGCCCAATTCCCCGCAGTATGCGTTCGGATTGCCAGGTGACATGTGCCCTGGCTCGTCCCTTTGCGAACTGTGTCGTGTATTTCAGCATGGCTTCTTCCGCTCCGCGACGTGCCCGTAGTCCGGAGAGGTTTCCGCGTGACCAACGCTGTCCAAATGTCGTCTTCCGAGAACATCGAAGACCCCACCGTCAACACCCCCGCTGCCGAAGAAGCAGTCGCCACCGAGCCGGGTATCACCTTCGCCGAGATCGGCCTGCCCGAGCAGCTTGTTGCCGCATTGGCGCGCAACTCCATCACCGTCCCGTCCCCCATCCAGGCGCAGTCCATCCCGGACGCGCTCGCCGGTACCAATGTTCTCGGCCGCGCACAGACCGGATCGGGCAAGACCCTCGCCTTCGGCCTGCCGATGCTGACCCGCCTCTCACGCCACGAAGATCGCCCGGCCGCCAAGCGTCCCCGCGCACTCGTGCTCGTCCCCACCCGTGAGCTTGCTTTCCAGGTGGTCGACTCCCTCAACTCCTACGCCGGAGCACTCGGACTCACGGTTCGCCCCGCTGTCGGTGGAACGCCGTTCGCCAAGCAGGTCGATCAGCTTCGCCGCGGCGTAGACGTCCTCGTCGCAACGCCGGGTCGTCTCGGCGACCACCTGCGTCAGGGCACCTGCATCCT
Source organism: Rhodococcus sp. OAS809 (assembly GCF_040546695.1). Taxonomy (NCBI): domain Bacteria; kingdom Bacillati; phylum Actinomycetota; class Actinomycetes; order Mycobacteriales; family Nocardiaceae; genus Rhodococcus; species Rhodococcus sp. OAS809. The sequence continues at coordinate 900,862 of NZ_JBEPOI010000002.1, forward strand.
CGACTCGGTGGAAATCACCGCACTCGACGAAGCCGATCAGATGGCGGACATGGGCTTCCTGCCCGAGGTTCGCTCGATCCTCGGTGAGACCCCCGCAGACGGACAGCGTCTGCTGTTCTCGGCAACCCTCGACCGTGAGGTCCAGTCGCTGGTTCGTCAGTTCCTGGCCAACCACGTCACCCACTCCACCGAAGACGGCCGCGCAAGCGTCGACACGATGGAGCACTACGTCCTCCTCGTCGATCGTGGACAGAAGGATTCAGTCCTCGCCGAGATCGGTGCCCGCGACGGACGCACCATCATGTTCGCCCGCACCAAGCTCGGTTGCGAGGGAATCACCGACCGCCTCCGCGCAGTCGGCATCGCTGCCGAGTCGCTTCACGGCGGCAAGGCACAGAACCAGCGCACCCGCGTCCTCGAGCGTTTCAAGAACGGCCGCACCCCGGTCCTCGTCGCAACGGACGTCGCAGCACGCGGCATCCACGTCGACGGCATCGACCTCGTCGTTCACGTCGATCCCCCGGCCGACCACAAGGACTACCTGCACCGCGCTGGTCGTACCGCTCGCGCCGGCGAGAAGGGCACCGTTGTCGCCATCGTGCTGCCGAACCAGAAGCGTCAGTTCAAGCGTCTGACCGGTATGGCCGGCGTCAATGCCGCAGCCGTTGCCGTCACCCCGGGTTCTGCTGAACTTGCTCGCATCACCGGCGCCAAGAAGCCGACCGGAGAACCGTTGCGCGAGAGCTCTTCTCGTGGCGAGCGTTCCTTCGGTGATCGTGGTGGAAGCCGTGGCGGCTACCAGGGCAACCGCTCGTCCGGTGGATACCAGGGCAACCGCTCTTCGGGTGGCTACCAGGGCAACCGCGACGGCGAGAGCCGCGGCGGATACCAGGGTGATCGCTCCAGCGGTGGTTACCAGGGCAACCGCGACAGCCGCCCCTCGACCGGCTACCAAGGAAACCGCTCTTCGGGTGGCTACCAGGGAAGCCGCGACGGCGAGAGCCGCGGCGGATACCAGGGCAACCGCTCTTCCGGTGGATACCAGGGTGATCGCTCCAGCGGTGGTTACCAGGGCAACCGTGACAGCCGTCCGTCCTACGGAGACCGCGACAGCCGCCCCTCGACCGGCTACCAAGGAAACCGCTCTTCGGGTGGTTACCAGGGCAACCGTGACGGCGAGAGCCGCGGCGGATACCAGGGCAACCGCTCTTCCGGTGGTGGATACCAGGGCAACCGTGACAACAACCGCTCGTACGGCGATCGCGACAGCCGCCCCTCGACCGGCTACCAGGGCAACCGCTCCTCCGGTGGATACCAGGGAAACCGCGAAGGCGGCGACAACCGTGCAGCCTCGACCAGCGGTGGCGGCTTCCGCAGCCGTACCGACCGTCGTAGCTATGACGGATTCGACGGCCCGAAGCGCGATCAGCGGTAATACCTGCGCTGAGCTGCGGCTCGACAACTGAACACTGAGAACCTTCCGGCTGTGCCGGAAGCTGTATCGAGACGGATGCAGGTCACTGCAATTAAAGTGATCTGCATCCGTGTTTTGTATGCACGGTCTGATGTTCACGCGCGTCGCGGCCGCACCGTTTTCGGCTGCGCACAGCGCAGGATTTCACAGCCGCGGACCGAGAGGGAAAGCTGTAAGCATGTCAACCACTAGCACCGAATCACCCCGAGCTCAGATCGGCGTCACCGGCCTGGCCGTCATGGGTTCGAATATTGCCCGCAATTTCGCCCGCCACGGTCACACCGTTGCCCTGCACAACCGCAGCATCGCGAAGACCGATGCCCTGATCGCCGAGCATGGTTCCGAGGGCGATTTCGTGCGCACCGAGACCGTCGAGGAGTTTGTTGCCGCACTTCAGAAGCCGCGACGCGTCCTGATCATGGTCAAGGCCGGCGCCCCGACCGATGCTGTCATCGAAGAGCTCGCAAACGCCATGGAGCCCGGCGACATCATCATCGACGGTGGCAACTCGCTCTACACCGACACGATCCGTCGTGAAGCGGCGATCCGCGCCCGCGGACTGCACTTCGTCGGCGCCGGTATCTCCGGTGGCGAAGAAGGCGCACTCAACGGTCCGTCGATCATGCCGGGCGGCCCGAAGGAGTCCTACGAGGCTCTCGGCCCGCTTCTCGAGTCCATCTCCGCTCACGTCGACGGCACCCCGTGCTGCACGCACATCGGCCCCGACGGCAGCGGTCACTTCGTCAAGATGGTGCACAACGGCATCGAGTACGCCGACATGCAGCTCATCGGCGAGGCGTACAACCTCTTCCGCGACGCTCTGGGCTACGACGCCGGTCAGGTTGCCGACGTCTTCACCGAGTGGAACAAGGGCACCCTCGAGTCCTACCTGATCGAGATCACCGCCGAGGTGCTCCGCCAGGTCGACGCCGAGACCGGCAAGCCTTTGGTCGACGTCATCGTCGACGCTGCCGAGCAGAAGGGCACGGGCCGCTGGACGGTCAAGTCCGCTCTGGATCTGGGCGTGCCGGTCACCGGTATCGCCGAAGCCGTGTTTGCTCGCGCACTGTCCGGTAGCCGCAATCAGCGCGCTGCAGCTCAGGCGCAGGGTCTGGCTGCCGGCTCTCTCGGCGACAAGCCTGCTGACGCCGAGCAGTTCGCCGCCGACATCCAGGCCGCGCTGTACGCGTCGAAGATCGTGGCGTACGCGCAGGGCTTCGATCAGATCGCTGCCGGCAGCGCCGAGTACGACTGGAACCTCAAGCCTGCCGACCTGGCGACGATCTGGCGCGGTGGCTGCATCATCCGTGCGCAGTTCCTCAACCGCATCAAGGACGCGTTCGACGCGGATCCGAGCCTGCCAAGCTTGATTCTGGCGCCGTACTTCCGCGAGGCCATCGAGGCAGGCATCGACAGCTGGCGCCGCGTGGTCGCCACCGCGACGATGCTCGGCATTCCGGTACCTGCGTTCGCGTCCTCGCTGTCGTACTACGACGGTCTCCGCGCGGAGCGTCTGCCGGCCGCCCTGACTCAGGGTCAGCGCGACTTCTTCGGCGCGCACACCTACGAGCGCATCGACAAGCCGGGCAAGTTCCACACACTGTGGAGCGGTGACCGCAGCGAAATCGAGGCCTGATTCACAGCGGGTATCGGTAGATGCGGTCATCTGCGTCTACCGATACCCGGTAGCCTGGACAAATGCAGGAATCGACGATCGACTCGCCCACCTCGACCGAAGGGCGTTCGTTCGTCGACCTCGGAATCCCCGCCGTGATGGTGCACGCGTTGCGCCGAAGCGGCATCGATGCCCCCTTCCCCATTCAGTCGGCAACCATCCCCGATGTTCTTGCCGGTCGGGATGTACTCGGGCGCGGTGCGACGGGTTCCGGAAAGACTCTGGCCTTCGGGCTTCCGATGCTGGTGCGCCTCAAGGGTGGGGCGAGCAAGCGGAATCGTCCGCGCGGTTTGGTGCTCGCTCCCACCCGTGAGCTGGCGATCCAGATCCACAAGGCACTCGACGACGCCGCTACCGAGATCGGTTTGCGTGTGGCAAATGCGGTCGGGGGCGTTCCGATCAAGCGTCAGGCCGACATCCTTGCCCGCGGCGTCGATCTGCTGATTGCGACCCCCGGGCGCCTACTCGACCTACTCGACCAGAAGTCGGTGATTCTCGACGACGTCGTGATCACGACCATCGACGAAGCCGACCACATGGCAGACATGGGTTTCATCGACGAGGTTGCGAAGATTCTCGACACGACTCCGAAAGACGGTCAGCGTCTTCTCTTTTCGGCGACACTCGACGGCAAGGTCGACGATCTGGTCGCGGGTTACCTGCGCAATCCGGCGTCGCACTCGACTGCTCCCCCGGTTGCGACCGTCTCGACCATGGAGCATCACCTGCTTTTCGTCGACCGCGACGACAAGAGATCCGTTGTCGCACATATCGCTTCGCGCGCGGGGCGGACCATCATGTTCGTCAAGACCAAGCACGGTGTGGATCGTCTTGCGCAGCAACTGCATTTGATCGGCGTCTCGGCCGGGGCTCTGCACGGCGGCAAGACGCAGAACAATCGGACCAAGACCCTCGCGTCGTTCTCCGACGGGACAACACCGGTCCTGGTCGCCACCGATGTCGCCGCGCGCGGAATCCATGTCGACGACGTGACGCTCGTCGTTCACGTCGATCCCCCGGCCGAGGCGAAGGACTACCTGCACCGGGCCGGCCGGACGGCACGCGCCGGGGAATCAGGCGTCGTCGTCACCATCGTCACCGACGAAGAACGTGAATCGGTCGAGAAGTTGACCAAGCAGGCAGGCATCAAGGTTCACGGTGTGCGGGTTCGTCCTGACGATCTTGAACTCACGCGCATCACCGGTGCGATGGAGCCGACGGGAATTCCGGTCGAGGCTCCCGATACGACGGTTGCCGTCAAGCACACCGCCAAGCGTGGCCGTCAGGAACACGACACTGCAGGCCGGACCGCTGCCGGAGGCCGGATGAAGAAGGACGGCGAGAAGCGCGCCGCCTCCTCGCGGCGCGTCACCGATCCGAAGAGTGTGAAGAAGATCCGTGCGGACGGCACTCCGGTCCCGACCCGTTCGGAGCGTCTGGCGTCCAAGGGCTTGACCCCGCGTCGCGGCGCACCCGGCGCAGGAAAGCCGTCTGCCGGAAATCGGGCGGGCAAGCGCGCACACTGAGGGAATGGGTGATCTTCCACTGATCTCGGTTCTCTGCGCACTTCTCGCTGCACTGCTCTTCGCGTGCGCTTCGGTCGCTCAGCAACGGGCGGCGTCCGCGGTTCCCGAGGGCGAGGCGTTGGTGGCGTCGTTGATTCGCAGTCCTCGGTGGTGGGCCGGGTTGATCGGTGACGGCGGCGGGTACGTCATGCAGGCCGTTGCACTGTCGTTGGGTTCGGTGTTGGTGGTGCAGCCGCTGATCGTGACCTCGTTGCTGTTCGCGCTGCCTCTCTCGGCCAAATTCTCGGGAATCCGCATCACCCGTTCCGCGTGGTCACTGGCGATCATGCTCGCGATTTCCTTGGCGATCTTCCTCGTCGTCGGCGATCCCACCGAGGGAGACAGCAATGCTCCATGGTCGGATTGGGCTGTGCCCCTGACGATTACGGTCGCAGTGGCCGTGGCCGCAACTGTCGGCGGCTTGTCCAAACTCGACGGCGGCTGGCGCGCACTGCTTCTCGGCTCTGCGGCAGGCATCTTCTACGGCGTCGCCGTCGCATTCACCAAGTACGTCACCGACCTACTCGGCCACGGCGTCGTCGGGGTGATTTCGGCATGGCAGACGTGGGCGCTGATCGCCTCGGGCGCAATCGGGGTCTACCTGCAACAGCGCGCGTTCCAGGTCGGGCCGCTGTCGGCGTCGCTACCCGCCCTGACGATCGGCGAGCCGATCGCGGCCATCTTCCTGGGGATGACAGTGCTCGACGAACGCCTCCGCGTCGACGGTCCCGGAATTGCTCTCATCGGGTGCGCCGTCGCCGTCATGATCATGACCACGATCGCCCTCTCCCGCTCACAAGCGCGCGATACCGAGGGCGCTACGGCGGAATCGACGGTAGGCTCGTGAAACGTGCAGTTCCTCGAAGGGCAACGCCCCCCATACGACCTGACCTACGACGACGTCTTCCTCGTCCCTAACCGGACCGAGGTCACCTCTCGGTTCGACGTCGATCTCAATTCTTCCGACGGATCCGGAACGACCATTCCCGTCGTGGTCGCCAATATGACCGCAGTCGCCGGCCGCCGCATGGCGGAGACTGTCGCCCGCCGCGGCGGGCTGGTCATCATTCCGCAGGACGTCCCCACCGAAGCTGTCGCCGAGACCGTGGCGTTCGTCAAGAGCCGCCACCTCGTCGCCGATACGCCGGTCACGCTGAGTCCGGACGACGCCGTCTCCGATGCGCTGGCGCTGCTTCCCAAGCGCGCTCACGGCGCGGTCGTGGTGGTCGAGGACGGTAAGCCTCTCGGTGTCGTCACCGAGGCTGCCTGCGCGGATGTCGATCGGTTCACTCGCCTCCGTACCGTCGCGATCACCGACTTCGTCACGGCCCCGGTCACCGCCACACCGCGTGAGGTCTTCGAACTGCTCGAAACCAAGCATGATCCGCTGGCGGTCATCGTCAACGAAGACGGGACTCTTGCCGGCGTCCTCACCCGCACCGGCGCGATTCGTGCCGGCATCTACGACCCCGCAGTCGACGAGCGCGGCGCACTCCGGGTCGCTGCGGCGGTCGGTGTGAACGGTGACGTGGGCGCCAAGGCCAAGGCACTCGTCGACGCCGGTGCCGACGTGATCGTCGTGGACACGGCTCACGGTCACCAGCAGAGAATGATCGATGCGCTCACCACCCTCAAGGCGCTCGATCTCGGCGTCCCGTTGGTTGCAGGCAACGTGGTCTCCGCACAGGGAACCCGTGATCTGATCGCCGCAGGCGCGGACATCGTCAAGGTCGGCGTCGGACCCGGAGCCATGTGCACGACTCGCATGATGACCGGCGTCGGACGCCCGCAGTTCTCGGCCGTCGCGGAATGTGCTGCAGCGGCACGTGAGCTCGGCAAGCACGTCTGGGCCGACGGCGGCGTTCGACACCCCCGCGACGTTGCACTCGCCCTCGCGGCGGGCGCGTCGAACGTCATGATCGGCTCGTGGTTCGCCGGCACATACGAGTCCCCCGGCGATCTCAAAGTCGATCAGGCGGGCAACGCGTACAAGGAGAGCTTCGGTATGGCCTCCAAGCGCGCTGTTGCCGCTCGCACGGCCACCGAAACGGCTTTCGATCGCGCTCGTAAGGGATTGTTCGAGGAAGGCATCTCCAGTTCGCGGATGCGTCTCGATCCCGAGCGCCCCGGAGTCGAGGACCTGATCGATCAGATCTGTTCCGGCGTGCGCAGTACCTGCACGTACGCGGGTGCGCGCTCTCTCGAGGAGCTGCACGAGAAGGCCGTTCTGGGCGTGCAGTCCGCCGCCGGATTTGCCGAAGGACGGCCGCTTCCGTCTGGTTGGTGAACCACGTTCTGTGACTGTCGGCGGGTGCTCGGGTCCCTACTCCCGGGCACCCGCCGGTATCATTGGATCCGTAAACAGAAAACAAAACTCGGTCGGGTGCCCTTCGGCGACCCGACCGAGCCCGCTACAGCCGAGAACTACTCGGCTCTGACGAAAGGAACCCGGTGCCCGAGGCACCCACACACTTACCCGGCGCTACACCCGTCGTTTTATCCGAGGAATCTTCTGATTCCGCCGGTTCGGAGGGCTCCTCTAGCGAGCCGGGAGACAAACCCGGCGGCCCCCGTGCACATCTCAGGTGGCGATGACACATGGACATCGTTTTCACCATTCTCAGCCTGGTCGGCTTCATCGCGCTGACTGCAGGCACCGCCCTCTTCGTGGCGGCCGAATTCTCACTGACCGCGCTCGAACGCAGCACCGTCGACGAAGCTGCTCGTGGCGGCGACCGACGCTCGCGGCAGGTTCAACACGCGCACAAGACTCTTTCGTTCCAGCTCTCCGGCGCTCAGCTGGGCATCACGATCACAACCCTGATCACCGGTTACCTGGCCGAGCCGGTCCTGGCACGGTTCATCACACCGGTCACGAAGGCCGTCGGGCTCAGTGAATCCGCGGCCTCGACAACGTCTTTGATCCTGGCGCTCGTGATCGCGACCTCGTTCTCCATGATCTTCGGTGAGCTCGTACCGAAGAACCTCGCAATCTCCAAGCCGATGCCCACCGCCCGCGCGACTGCGGGCCTGCAAGCAGGGTTCTCGCTGATCTTCCGGTGGGCCATCAACGGCCTCAATGGAACCGCCAACTGGATCGTGCGACGCCTGGGCATCGAACCCGCGGAGGAATTGCGCTCCGCGCGATCACCGCAGGAACTCGGGTCCCTCGTGCGGACGTCCGCGCAGCGCGGGTCCATCGACAAGGGCACGGCGATGCTCGTCGACCGTTCACTGCAGTTCGGTGACCGCACGGCAGAAGAGCTGATGACTCCGCGAGTGAAGATCGAATCGCTGGAACTCTCGGACACCGTCGCAGACCTGATCGTGACGGCGTCGCGGACCGGCTATTCGCGCTTCCCGGTCGTTCGCGGCGATCTCGACGACACGGTCGGCGTCGTACACATCAAGCACGCGTTCACCGTTCCGGCCGAGCGCAGGCGCACGACGCGCGTCGACAGTCTGGCTCAACGTGTTCCCGTCGTGCCGTCGAGCCTGGACGGAGACACCGTCATGGAGCGGATCCGCTCGGACGGTATGCAGGTTGCGCTCGTCGTCGACGAGTACGGCGGAACTGCCGGCATCGTCACGATGGAAGACCTCATCGAGGAAATCGTCGGCGATGTGCGCGACGAACACGACGAACCCGAACTCGACGTACAGCGCGTCGGCGACGGATGGTCGTGCTCCGGTCTCCTGCGCATCGACGAGGTCACTTCGGCGACCGGGTACACCGCTCCCGAAGGCGACTACGACACGCTCGGCGGCTTGGTGCTCACCGAACTGGGCCGCATCCCCGACGAGGGTGACGAGGTGGAATTGCCCGACGTCGACTCGTCCGGTGATTCGCGCGGAAAGTGGATTGCACGAGTGACCGGCATGGACGGCCGCCGTATCGACCGGGTGACCATCACGCCGGTCCCCGCTTACGTCGAACCCGAATCCGCAGACGACAGCAAGAAGGAGTCCGACGATGAATAACCTCTTCGGTGTACTCCTCACCGTCGTGCTGCTCGCCGGCAATGCATTCTTCGTCGGTGCGGAGTTCGCACTGATCTCCGCACGACGTGACCGCCTCGAAGCACTGGTCGCGCAAGGCAAGAAGCGGGCGCTCACAGTCATCAAGGCCGGTGAGAACCTCTCGCTCATGCTTGCGGCGGCTCAGCTGGGCATCACGATCTGCTCGATCCTCCTCGGTAAGGTCGCCGAGCCCGCCATTGCGCACCTCCTCGAGGTGCCGATGGAAGCCGTCGGCCTGCCCGACGGATTGCTGCACCCGATCTCGTTTGCCATCGCGCTGTCGCTCGTCGTCGTGCTGCACATCCTGCTCGGCGAGATGGTGCCCAAGAACATCGCGTTGGCCGGCCCCGAGAAGACGGCCATGCTGCTCGTTCCCGTGCATCTGGCGTTCATCAAGATCGCTCGCCCGATCATCGCGTTCTACAACCTGTGCGCGAACGGAGTGCTCAAGCTCCTGCGCGTCGAACCCAAGGACGAACTCGACGTCACGGTCTCGGCGGTGGAGTTGTCCGCGATGATCGGTGAATCGCGATCCGAAGGTCTGATCGACGCCGAAGAACACCGGCGGTTGAAGCAGGCACTCGAATCGACCGATCGGACCGTCTCCGAGGTCCTGATCACTCTCGACAAGGTGCGGACCATTCCCCTCACACCGTCGGGAACAACACTGGGTGAGATCGAGCGTGCGGTCATCGAGACCGGATACTCGCGTTACCCGGTGCGAGCGAGCGACGGATCGCTGGCTGGGTACGTGCACCTCAAGGACGTGCTCGACGAGGTGCTCGACGAGGCCGCTGGACCGGACACCGTCGTTCCGACGTCGGATATCCGGCCGCTGCCCATCGTTCCGCTCAGCACACCGCTGGCCGAAGCGTTGGCCGGCCTTCGTCGGGCCAGCTCGCACCTCGGCGCTGTCACGGACGCTGACGGAGTGGTGATCGGTATCGTCGCGCTCGAGGATCTCCTCGAGGAGTACGTCGGAACGGTCCGCGATGGCACGCATCGCGGCACGGATGCTGTTCCCGGACAAAGAAACAGCTGATCGATGACACGTTCGGTGCATTCACTCGCACTCGCGCAGAGCGAGTGGACGGCTCGGCGGGCACTTCACCTCGAGGAGGTGGAGAAGCTCGTCGAGCCGCACCGAGCGCGTCGTAGCGCCGGTATCTCTCACCCGGTGCACGACTTCCTCTTCACGTACTACAACTTCAAACCCGCCCAACTGCGCCGCTGGCACCCCGGGTACGGAGTCGCGCTCGAGAACGCCGCCGAATACGCAGCCTTCTCCGGCTACCGCGTCGACGAGTCGGGTACCGCGACGGTCGAGGCCTCAGTGCTGGAGCGTCGGCGTCACACAGTCGAATTCGTGTGGAATCTGTTGAATCAGACGTCTGCGCGGCCCGCTGTGCTGGGTTGCTTCGGCCTCCACGAATGGGCGATGGTCTATCGCGGGGGCGAGGACGCAATCCGTCACCAGTCGGTGCCGCTGCGACTCGGGTTCGCCGGTACCGACGCGGTCGTCGAATCCCTGCCACTCAAATGCACGCACTACGACGCGTTCCGGTTCTTCACACCGGACGCGGCCCCCAAGAACTCGCTCCCGCTTGCACGCGAAACTCAGATCGATCACGAACAGCCGGGCTGCCTGCACGCCGGTATGGACCTGTACAAGTGGAGCTTCAAATTGTTGCCACTCGTCGATTCCGACCTGGTGATGCGGTGCTTCGAACACGCGCTCCTGGCCCGTGAACTCGACATGCGCGCGAGCCCATACGACCTCGCCGAGTACGGGTACTCCCCCATTCGTATCGAAACTCCCGCGGGCCGCGCCGAATACGTGCGTCAGCAACAACAGTTGGCGGATCGTGCTGCGCCGCTCCGCGATACCGCTGGCAGAGAAGTGCCGGGAGCTTCTCGGCCACTGAACTGCCGAAAGGCGTCGCATGGATCACGGGTACGGGTTCTATCTCGACGAATACCAGCGTGACGTCGGGGTGCACAGCGACGACCGACGCGGGCACATCGAATGCCCGGACTCGGCGGGTTTCCTTGCGGCGCACTTGCCGGTGTTCGACCTCGCTGCGGGCTCAGTCGCGGCGTTCGCCTCGGCGATTCATCGGTCAACCCGCCCGGGCGACGGACACTGGACCCTCGATCCCGAGCGCATCGCCGCGTCCTTCTCGAGCGATCGACTGTTCCGGATCGGCGGCGAGCCGATCAACGGGTTCTCCGAGCACTCGGGGTTCTTTGCCGCCCGCGACGGTTGGGTCCGCACGCACGGCAACTATCCGCACCATCGCGACCGCCTGCTCGCCGTCCTCGCGCTCGATCATGGATCACCCAAAGATGCAGTGGCGCAACGGATATCCGAACTCAGCGCCATCGAGATCGAGCAGCAGGCCGCCGAGATCGGAGCCATCGCGGTCCGTGTTCGTACCGAGACCGAGTGGCGCCTGAGTGAGCAGTGCGCAGCTGCGAGGTCTGCGCCTCTGGTATCCATCCGAGCACGCGACGAGGGAAAACCCCGCACGCATCCGACGCGCCCACGCGTTCTCGACCTGACCCGCGTCATCGCCGGTCCGGTCGCGACGCGTGCCCTGGCGTTGGTCGGCGCTGACGTTCTGCGGATCGATCCCCCGGCGATCCCCGAGATCGGATGGCAGCACCTCGACAGTGGACAGGGCAAGCGGTCGGCGCTTCTCGACCTGAAGTCCTCGGCCGGAGCGGCAGCGTTCCGAGAACTCCTCGAAACCGCAGACGTACTGGTCACCGGCTACCGGCCGGGTGCACTCGAAGCGCTCATCGGGCAGGATCTTCCCGCCCACCTGATTCACGGGCGCGTCAGCGCATGGGGATGGGAAGGTCCGTGGGCGAATCGCCGCGGCTTCGACAGCATCGTGCAGGCCGCATCCGGTATCTCGTTCCTCGAGGGCGGTGAGAACCCTGGTGCGCTTCCGGCGCAGGCACTCGACCACTCGACCGGATACTTCTTGGCAGCGGGGATCCTCGACGCGTTGACGCTGCGCTCGCAGGACGGCCGTGGCCGCGATGTCGACGTGTCATTGGCCAGCACCGGCGCCCGTCTTCTCGACGCACCCGGCCGAACCGTCCATCCCGGTCTACCGACCGCTCCCGGCCTGAATGTTGTTGTCAACCATGCCGACGTGACCACCGCACGACCCGCGCTGGCAGAGTTCGAGGACTACCCCGAACCAGCCCATCCGTGGGGATCGGATCGCGCGGAGTGGGCACACTGAGGGACCGGCACATTCAGGGCAAGATGGACCTGTGAAGTCACATACCTACACACTCGACCTTCAGTGGACGGGCGATCTGGGAACCGGAACGTCCAGCACGCAGGGATATTCGCGCAATCATGCAATATCCGCGGTCGGAAAGCCGGAACTTCTCGGCAGCTCCGATCCCTCGTTCCGCGGTGACGCGCAGCGATGGAACCCCGAGGAACTGCTCGTTGCCTCCCTCGCCCAGTGCCACATGCTCTGGTACCTCGGGCTGGCAGCTGCCGCTGGGGTCGTCGTTCTCGACTACAGCGATCAGCCGGTCGGCAGCATGATCGAGGAATCCGATGGCGGCGGCCAGTTCATCGAAGTGACGTTGAATCCGACGGTGTTGGTCGCGGAGGCGTCGATGGTCGAGAAGGCCCAGGAGCTTCACGGCCCCGCACACACGAAGTGCTTCATCGCTCGGTCGGTGAACTTCCCCGTCCTGCATTCCCCGACGATCCTGGTGGCCACCGATGAGTGACATGCACAAACTCATCGTCGACGTCGACACCGGTATCGACGACTCGTTGGCGCTTCTCTATCTCCTTGCCAGCCCCGAAGCCGAGATACTGGGGATTGCGAGCACCGCCGGCAACGTTCCGGTGGAACAGGTCGCGGCCAACAACTTGAACTGGCTTGCGCTCTGCGGCGCCCCGGACATCGAGGTTGCACTCGGCGCCCGCGAGCCATTGGTCATACCGTTGCGCACCACCGAGGAGACTCACGGTCCGCAAGGAATCGGCCATGCGGTCCTCCCCGATTCGGGTCGCAAGCGCTCGGTCCGAACCGCCACCGACCTCTGGGTGGATCTCGTCCGGGAGTACCCCGGACAACTCACCGGGCTGGTGACGGGGCCGCTCACCAACCTGGCCTTGGCGATCAGACGTGAACCCGATCTGCCGTCTCTGCTGAAGCGACTGGTAGTGATGGGTGGGTCGTTCAACTATCCGGGCAACACGACGCCGACCGCGGAGTGGAACGTCTCGGTGGATCCGCACGCCGCCAAGGAGGTGTTCGACGCGTTCTCCGTCGTACCCGCGCACCGGCGCCCGATCATCTGCGGCCTCAACGTCACCGAATCCATCGAGATGTTCCCCGAACATGTGCGTCGGCTCGCCGAAGCTGCCGGGAGCACCCCGGAAGAGATCATCTCGCCTGACGACGGTCCCGACGTCCGCAGTTCCGCGTCCAACAGCGTGATCAGGCATATGTCCGACGCAATCCGGTTCTACATGGAATTCCACCGTGAATACGACCAGGGATTTCTTGCTCACATGCATGATCCCTTCGCTGCTGCCGTCGCGCTCGATCCGAGCCTGGCGACGCTGAAACCGGCAACGGTAGATGTCGAAACCGAGAGTCCACTGCTGATCGGAACGACGGTCGCGGACTGGGTCGGGCACTGGCAGCGTGAGCCCAACGCGGATATCGCGGTCAGAACCGATCCGGCGGAATTCTTCGATCGACTTGTCCACCGAGTGGGAAATTACGCCCGCGTCGTGGGTTGACCGAGCCGGTCACCGGCTATGCTCGCATGGACAGAACACCAACGAACGAGAACAAAGGACCTGACGTGCAGATTTCCAGCCACGATGCCTCCCCGGCATTTGCGCTCGGATTGATGGCGTTCTGGCCCACTCGTCGTAGCGCATGCTTCGATCAGGCGTGTTGCTGAGCGGCGATTCTCGCTGCCTGCACCCCTGACTTTGTCGCTTCTTCGCTCGGAGTCTGTCTTCTCATGTTCAACCTTCTTTTGTTCACCCTTGTCGGCGTCGGCGCCCAGCTCGTCGACGGCGCCCTCGGTATGGCCTTCGGTGTCACCGCAACCACTCTGTTGATGATCGGTGGCCTCGGTCCGGCTCAGGCCAGCGCCGCTGTTCACCTGGCCGAGGTCGGCACCACCCTCGCTTCGGGTGTGTCGCATTGGAAGTTCAAGAACATCGACTGGAAGCTCGTCGCCAAGCTCGGTGTGCCCGGCGCAGTCGGTGCATTCATCGGCGCAACTGTGCTCTCGGGTCTGTCCACCGAAGCGGCAGTCCCCATCACGGCGACGATCCTGCTGGCCATCGGTATCTATGTGGCACTACGCTTTTCGGTCCGCCCACCGGCCGTCGCGGACGCTCGTACCACCCCGCACACTGCACGTTTCCTGTCCCCACTCGGCCTGTTCGGTGGTTTCATCGATGCATCCGGCGGTGGTGGTTGGGGTCCGATCACCACCAGCACGCTGCTCTCACGAGGAAAGACCGCGCCGCGCACCGTGATCGGCTCGGTCAGCGCCTCGGAGTTTCTGGTCGCGTCAGCCGCTTCGCTGGGATTCCTTGTCGGATTGGGACGTGAGTCGGCGGGAAACCTCCTCGTTGTCGCCGGTCTCGCGCTCGGCGGTGTCATCGCAGCTCCGTTCGCGGCGTGGCTGGTCAGCCGCGTACCTGCAACCTTGCTCGGAACGGCGGTGGGCGGCGTCATCGTGTTGACCAACGCACAGAAGCTGTTCAAATCCTTCGACATCACCGGGGCGGTCACAGTGACCGGTTACCTGACCATTCTCGGCGCGTGGGCAGCGCTGCTGTTCTACGCGTGGAAGCGGTCCACGCTCACCCCGGCCGAGGCAGAAGGCGATTTCACGGGAGTCGAACTCGCTGTCGAGACCGAACTCACCGAGCCTGCAGTCAAACGCGAACGATAGCTCGTCACAGAAGAAATCCCGGGTATCCGCGCTCGGATACCCGGGATTTCGTTCTTTCCGCGCTAGTTGCTTCCGTCGAACGCGTCGAGAATTCGCCCCGCCGCCAACGCTGCCGTCAGCGAACCGTCACGCACGCTCTGCTCGACGTCGGCCCGGATCGCACGCACCCGATCGTTGCTCGAGAGCCTGCGTAGCAGCTGATCGTTGACCATCGTCCAGGTCCAATCGACCTGTTGCTTGCGACGCTTCTCCTCGAACTGTCCTGCTTCGGTGAGCACCTCACGGTGTTTGGTGACAGTTCCCCAGAACTCGTCCAGCCCGACACCTTCGAGACCGCTCATCGTGATGACGGGCGGCTTCCAGATGGCGTCGTGCGGGTAGATCAAGCGAAGCGCACCCGCCAATTCGCGGGCAGCACCCTTTGCCTCGCGCTCATGCTTGCCATCGGCCTTGTTGACCGCCACCAGATCTGCGAGCTCGAGGACACCCTTCTTGATGCCCTGGAGCTGATCACCGGTACGAGCGAGGGTCAGGAACGTGAAGCAGTCCACCATGTTGGCAACAGTGACTTCGGACTGGCCGACACCCACCGTCTCCACCAGGATGACGTCGAAACCGGCAGCTTCGAGAAGCACGATGGTCTCGCGGGTTGCCTTGGCAACACCACCGAGCGTGCCGGACGTCGGTGACGGCCGGATGTACGCATTCGGTTCGACGGTGAGCCGAGCCATGCGTGTCTTGTCGCCGAGAATCGAGCCGCCGGTGCGGGTGGACGACGGATCGACCGCCAACACCGCAACCCGATGTCCCTTGCTCAGCAAGTACATTCCGAGCGCGTCGATGAAGGTCGACTTGCCGACGCCGGGAACTCCGGTGATGCCGATCCGGTGCGCTCCCCCGGCCTCCGGCAGCAACTTCAGTAGAAGTTGCTGCGCGAGGGCCCGGTGGTCGTCGCGAGTGGACTCGACGAGGGTGATCGCCCGAGCGAGGCCGGCACGCTGATTTCCGCGCACCGCCTCGGCGAGGGAATCAATGTCGATGGGCTGACGTGCCATCTTCAGTGACCCCCTTCTCAGCTGTTGTCGTGACCCAGTTGGGCGGAGAGCTTCTCCAACAATCCGCTGGCAGCGTCGGCGATGACGGTGCCGGGCGGGAAGATGGCAGCAGCGCCGGCCTCGTAGAGTTCGTCGAAGTCACCGGGCGGAATGACGCCGCCGACGACGATCATGATGTCGGGACGACCGGCCGCAGCCAAAGCCTCCCGCAGCGCCGGCACCAAGGTCAGGTGACCGGCTGCCAACGACGACACACCGACTACGTGGACGTCGTTGTCGGCCGCCTGATTGGCGACCTCTTCGGGGGTCTGGAACAGCGGTCCGACGTCGACGTCGAATCCGATGTCCGCGAAGGCGGTGGAGATGACCTTCTGGCCACGGTCGTGACCGTCCTGGCCCATCTTCGCGACGAGGATGCGGGGACGACGTCCCTCGTCCTCGGCGAACTTCTCGACCAGTTCCATCGCCTTGCTGATGTTGCTCACCGTTCCTGCCTCGTCGCGGTACACACCACTGATGGTGCGGATCTCGGCCTGGTGGCGTCCGTACACCTTTTCGAGGGCGTCGGAAATCTCGCCGACGGTAGCCATCGCGCGGGCGGCGACGACAGCGAGGGCGAGGAGGTTGTTCTCCATGCCGCCTTCGGTGGATGCGGCAGCGCGAGTGAGGTTCGCCAGTGCGGCCTCGACGGCTTCCGGATCACGTTCCGCGCGAAGGCGAACCAACTTCTCGAGCTGTTCCTTGCGGACCTTGGAGTTCTCGACCTTGAGAACTTCGATGGTGTCGACCTCGTCGGGAACGTACTTGTTGACGCCGACGAGCGGCTGCCGACCGGAGTCGATGCGTGCCTGGGTGCGGGCGGCAGCTTCCTCGATGCGCAGCTTCGGGATGCCTTCGTTGATGGCCTGAGCCATTCCGCCGGCTTCCTCGACCTCTTCGATGTGCTTACGAGCCCGGTTGGCGAGTTCGTTGGTGAGCCACTCGACGTAGTACGAGCCACCCCACGGGTCGATGGGACGCACTGTGCCGGATTCCTGCTGCAGCAGCAACTGGGTGTTACGGGCGATGCGGGCGGAGAAGTCCGTCGGCAATGCGATCGCTTCGTCGAGTGCGTTGGTGTGCAAGGACTGGGTGTGGCCCTGGGTGGCAGCCATGGCTTCGACGCAGGTACGCGGCACGTTGTTGAAGACGTCCTGCGCGGTCAGGGACCAGCCGGAGGTCTGCGAGTGGGTACGCAGCGAGAGCGACTTCGCGCTCTTGGGGTCGAACTTGGCGACAAGCTCGGCCCACAGGAGGCGTCCGGCGCGGAGCTTGGCGACCTCCATGAAGAAGTTCATGCCGATGGCCCAGAAGAAGGACAGGCGAGGTGCGAACTTGTCGATGTCCATACCGGCGTCGAGGCCGGCGCGGATGTATTCGACGCCGTCGGCGAGGGTGTACGCCAGTTCCAGATCGGCCGTCGCTCCGGCTTCCTGGATGTGGTAGCCCGAGATGGAGATGGAGTTGTACTTCGGCATTTCCGCGCTGGAATACGCGAAGATGTCCGAGATGATCCGCATCGAGGGCTTCGGCGGATAGATGTAGGTGTTACGAACCATGAACTCTTTGAGGATGTCGTTCTGGATCGTTCCGGCCAGCTTGTCCGGAGTGACACCTTGCTCGCCTGCCGCAGCGACGTACAGCGCGAGAATCGGCAGCACGGCGCCGTTCATCGTCATCGAGACCGACACCTGCGAGAGGTCGATTCCGTCGAAGAGCTGACGCATGTCGAGGATGGAATCGATTGCGACACCGGCCATTCCGACGTCACCGGCAACGCGAGGATGATCGGAGTCGTAGCCGCGGTGTGTGGCGAGGTCGAAGGCGACCGAGAGACCCTTCTGACCGGCCGCGAGGTTACGACGGTAGAACGCATTCGACTCCGCGGCAGTGGAGAATCCGGCGTACTGGCGAATGGTCCACGGCTGGTTCACGTACATGGTCGGGTACGGACCACGCAGGAACGGCGCTGCGCCCGGGAAGCTGTCGAGCGGGTAACCCGACTCGGCGGCGGCCGTGCGGTCCGCACCGGTGTACACCGGCTTGACGTCGATGCCTTCGGGGGTGGACCAGACAACCTGCTCGGCGGCGTAGTTGTTGGCGTTGGCGCCCTCTTCGATGAGCGCCTGGGCCTGCTCGACCGACGGCGGTGTGGGTGCCGGAGACTGCGGGTCCTCGAGTGGGACCTCGGCGAAACTGCCGATCACGTGCTTGACCTCTCGTGTCGTCACTTGGAGCTTCCCGTCTCGATGAAGTCGAGCAGTTCGGTCAGAGCCGACACTGCGTCGATGCGGGCGGTGAGGAATCCGTCCGGGCGAGAATCGCCGGTCGCGTCGGCGACTGCCTTCTCCGGTCCTGCGAGCAGCACCTTGGTGATGCCGGCGGCGCGAAGTTCGGCGACGGCCGCTGCGGCGCTCTCGCCGTAGCGCTTGTCCGTGCCGCACAGCACGGCGACGGTGGCACCGGAAGCCTTGACTGCAGCGGAGATGGCCTCGGCGCCCACCTCGAGCGGGCCGGGGTTGACTGCGTCGATACCACCCGAAGCGAGCAGGTTGGACGCAAACGTGGTGCGCACGTTGTGTTCTGCAACCGAGCCCAGCGGCGCGAGAAGCGCAGTGGGACGGGCGCCGCCGGCGGCGAGGAACGCGTCCGAACGGTCACGAAGCGCTTCGAATGCAGCTGCGTAGCGGGCGACGGACTGGCCGGGCTCGACGGCTTCGGCGGACAGCGGCGTTTCGCCGAGGTTCGGGAACTCGTTGACACCGGTGACCGTGGTCTTGCGGTGTGCGATGTCGGAGTCGCGCTTGGCCTTGGTAGCGGCGATGCGACCGGAGACGATTCCCGCTTCGAGTGCCGCCAGATATCCGCCGGCTGCTTCGATTTCCTGGAAGAACTCCCACGCGGTGGCGGCGATCTGCTGTGTCAGGTCCTCGACGTACCAAGACCCGGCCGACGGATCGAGGACACGGCCCAGGTGCGACTCCTCGAGCAGGAGCAGCTGTGTGTTGCGCGCGATGCGCGAGGAGAAGGACTTGCTGACACCGAGGGTGCCGTCGGCCAGGGCGACGTCGAACGGAAGAACAGTCACTGCATCTGCTCCGCCGACGCCGGCGCCGAATGCAGCGAGGGTCGTGCGCAGCATGTTCACCCAGGGATCACGCTGAGCCATCATCGCGGCGGAGGTGACTGCGTGCTGCGGCGCTCCACCGAAATCGGAAGCTCCGCAGACCTGGGCGATGCGTGCCCATACGAGACGTGCGGCGCGGAACTTCGCGATGGTCTGGAACTGATCGTCGGTTGCCGCGTAGCGGAAAGCCAACTGCGACAACGCAGCACCGATGGTCAGGCCGCTCTGGGCGGTGAGTGCACGGAGGTACTCGAGGCCGGCGGCGATTGCGGCTCCGAGTTCTTCGGCGTCGCCGGCACCCGCGTTGTGAAAGGCCGTGCCGTCCACGGTGATCGCGTGCACGGTTTCCGCACGAGCGGCGGCGAGGGCGGCCAACTCGACTGCGCCTGCAAATTCGACGTCGGCTGCGCCGGAGAACGAACTGGTCAGCGGTGCTGCACCGAGGTGAACTCGGATACTGCTGCGATCGCTGACACCGTCGCCGGCTTCGCTGCGTGCATCGAGGAGTGAGAAGAGTGCTCGGGCTGCATCGTTTGTCGCTGCGCCTGCATCGAGCGTGAGCGGTGCGAGGTCGAGAAGCACGCCCTCGAGCGCAGCGGCGAGGTCGGTGACCGGAACGCCGTCGGCGCCCACCTTCAACCAGAGTGCGCTGACTCCGTTTTCGAGGGCGTCCAGGATGGCGCGATTGGTCTCGGCCGCCGAGGCGGTTCCGAATGCAGCGGAAACCAACCAACCGGCATTGACATCACGGTGAGCGTCGACGCCACGCACGTACGGAAACGTGCCCGGCAAGCTCTGCTCGGGACGCTCGTCGCGTGGGCTGTAGAGCGGTGCGACAGTGACACCGTCGTAGGTGACGGTTTCGAGCAGTTTCTGTGGCTCGGGGCCCAGTTCTGCCGCATCGACTCTGCGGGACTTGGCGAGCACACCGGCTACGGAGCGCTGCCACTCCGCGTACGCCTGCTCGACAGCCTCGGCTTCTGAAGCTAATGACACTGTGTCCGCTCCCTCTCATTTTTTGCGTGAGCGCTTTACCGATAATCGGATTTGTTCGTTAGTTCTGTGATGCTAACCCGCGGTTGAGCCCAGATATCGTGAGGATCACGTCATGTTCTTCACAGGGCTGTTCGTGGCCACTTTCCGACCGGCCGGGCGACGTGCGGATTCGGTCGTTCGTGCACGTGTAACCGGCCCTTACCTAGCGATTGTTCAGCATGTTTGCGGGTTACCCGCGAGTTCGTTTCACTGGCCGGGACTGCAGGTGAAGGCCACTCCGAAAGCCTAGTGGTTTTCGTCACAGCGCCGTTTCATTGTCGCCTGGAGCACGTCGCTTTCCCGCCCCCGTGGCGATGTTCGACTCACGATTGCGGGTCGGCAGTCGGCCCGGTTCACCGTTCGCAGGTAGCCTTGTGACCTGTGATGGGACGCCTGCTGGACCGAAGATTGATCGCAATAGTCCTGGTAGTGCTCGCTTTGTTCCTCGCAGCCCTCCTCGCCCCACATCCCACGGTGTCCCAGGTGCGAGAGTGGGCGGACTCGGTTGGCCCGGCGTTTCCCCTCGTGTTCTTCCTGGTTCATTCGATAGTCACCGTCGCGCCGTTCCCGCGCACCGTCTTCACGCTCAGCGCGGGGGTTCTCTTCGGCTCGGTGACCGGCATCGCTCTTACCGTGGCGGCAACGACTGTGAGCGCCGTTCTGGCCCTCTACCTGGTCCGCGCCATCGGCCGCGACGTCGTGTGGCAACGGATTTCGAGTCCGACGATCCGGCGGGTGGACGAGCGGATCGAAAAGCGGGGGTGGCTGGCCGTCGGCTCTCTGCGCTTGATCGCGTTTGTCCCCTTCTCGGTGGTGAACTACTGCTGCGGCATTTCGTCGATCCGGATCGTGCCCTACATCCTTGCCACCGTCGTCGGCATCTTGCCCGGCACTGTTGGGATTGTCGTTCTGGGCGATGCGCTCTCCGGCGAAGCCGATCCTCGTCTCCTGATTCTGTCCGGGATCTGCATTGCGATCGGCATCGCCGGTCTGGTGTTCGACGCTCGCCGTCAGCCTTCACCGGGCGAAACCATCGTTGATAACGGTCAACCCCAAGAGGTTGATTTGATTGAGTCAACCCAAAACGATTGACTATTGAAAGTCAACTATCTAGCATTGACTAATGTTTGTACTGACGGTGGATCAGCGAGGTAGCCGACGGGATGTCGACCGCGTCGGGGACATCATCGACGACATGGCCGATTGCAGGCTCCTGCGGCCGTTCGAGCGCACAGCGGGCGACGAGATTCAAGCGGTGACCGACGATCCGGCGCTACTCGTCCTCGTCGCACTCGAGCTGATTCGGCGCGAGCACTGGAGTGTCGGGATCGGGATCGGTCCCGTCGAGCAGCCTCTCCCACGGCAGACCCGGGCCGGACGCGGACCGGCATTCGAAGCTGCTCGGATCGCCGTCGAGCGAGCCAAGCGAGCTCCGGCCAGAATTGCCGTCGAACAGGCGCCGGCGGACAGCTCACGCGACGAACTCGCCGCAGATGTCGATGCCGCGTTCACCTTGCTCGGAACGATCGTCACGAGACAGACGAAGGACGGACGCGAAGCCATCGCCCTGATGGACAGCGGACTCACTCAGGTCAGCGCAGCGGCCCACCTCGGAATCACCAAACAGGCCATGTCCAAGCGACTCCTGACAGCCGGGTGGCACGCAGAACTCGCCGGGCGCAGACTCGCAGAACGACTTTTGGTCAGACTCCAGCCCTAGACTGCTCACGCTCGCACCGGTACAAACTCGTCGACACAGCAGGGGGCTCGAATACATGGTCGTTCTGGCGTTGATCGCGCTCGCCGTCGCCGCCGCGGCACCAGCAGTTGCAGCGGCACTGGGACCGCTCAGTCGTGGTCGACTGGAAGTCCCCGAATGGGCGTCGTCCGTGGTGGCTCTTCCGGCGCTGGGTGTTGCCGCACTGGCATCGACCCGAACGACCCCGGTCACCGGTTTCGCTCTCGGGGCGACGCTTGTCCTGTGCGTACTTGCCGCCGCCACGGCCGGTGCACCGTTGGTACTTGCCACCTTCAAGATCGCTCGTCGCCAACCGGACGGGAGCCCGGCACCGGACGCCGGACCTCTTCGCGGCGGACGTGTGATCGGCATCCTCGAACGGCTCGCGGTGGCGGCATCGATTCTCGCAACCTGGCCGGAGGGGATCGCGATCGTCTTGGCAGTCAAGGGGCTCGCGCGGTACCCGGAACTTCGCGAACCTCATGCGTCCGAGCAGTTCATCATGGGAACCTTCGTCAGTGTCCTCTGGGCGATCGCCGTATGCGGAACGGGACGGGCACTCATCACGTAGGTGATGAGTGCCCGTCCCGATCAACGTTCGCTACGAGAGGCGTCTACTGGCGCTGGCCACCCTCGGGCGGCTGCCCCTGGTACGGGTACTTCTGCTGGAAATCTTCACGCTCGGGCGGCAGCGGCAACTGACCCGGCCAAGGATTTTCGCCCTGCTGTGGCAACGCGGGATCTACGAATCCAGGCTGCTCGGGCGCACTCTCACGGCGGTGCCTGACCGCAGCTGCCGGGTCTTCGACCGGTGTGCGTGCAGCAACTTCAGCAGCGCGCACTGCTTCCGCGATAGCCGGATCGGATTTGGTCTCGAACCACTCCGCCACCTCGGCTGAATCGTCCTCAGGATTGGGAAGATTCTCTTCGGCGGCCGGCGGCTCGTACCGGAAAACGCCATCCTGCCCTTGCGCGCCAAGCGTTTTGGCAAATCCCTTCAGCGCGTCACCGAAGTCGCTGGGTACGAGCCACACCTTGTTCGCATCGCCTTGCGCCATCTGCGGCAACGTCTGAAGATACTGGTATGCAAGCAATTCCGGAGTCGGCTTACCGGACTTGATTGCAGCGAAAACCTTCTCGATGGCCTTGGCCTCGCCTTGGGCCTGCAAGTACTTGGCCGCGCGGTCACCTTGGGCCCGAAGAATCTGGGACTGACGCTCACCCTCGGCGTTGAGGATCGAGGCCTGCTTGTTGCCCTCGGCGGAAAGAATCTGGCTCTGCTTGGCGCCCTCGGCTGTCTTGATAGCGGATTCGCGGTGGCCTTCAGCCGTCAGAATCATCGCGCGCTTCTCGCGGTCCGCCTTCATCTGCTTTTCCATCGACTCCTGGATGGAGGGCGGAGGATCGATGCTCTTGAGTTCGACGCGGGCCACTCGCAGGCCCCAGCGGCCGGTCGCCTCGTCGAGGACACCACGAAGCTGACCATTGATGGAATCACGCGAGGTCAGCGTCTCTTCGAGGGTCATTCCGCCGACGACGTTTCGCAGCGTCGTGGTTGTCAACTGCTCGACGGCAGCGATGTAGTTGCTGATCTCGTACACCGCAGCTTGCGGATTGGTGACCTGGAAGTACACCACCGTGTCGATGGACAGTGTCAGGTTGTCCTGGGTGATCACCGGTTGCGGTGGGAAGGAGACCACCCGCTCACGAAGATCCACCTTGGCGCGCACACGATCGGCGAACGGGATCAAGAACGTGAGCTGCCCGGACACCGTCTTCGAATACCTACCGAGCCGCTCGATCACCGCGGCTTCTGCCTGCGGTACCAGTGCTACCGACTTCGCGACCACCAAGATCACGAATAGCACCAACACACCGAGCACTATGAGTGCTGCCATTAAGGTCCCCTCCAGACGACTGCTGTTGCGCCGTTGATTTCCATCACCGTCACCTTGGTGCCCGGCGGATACACCTCGGTAGTGTCGTACGGCCTGGCAGTCCACACCTCGCCGTCCAACTTGACCTGCCCGGAATGCTCGCCCACTTCTTCCAGAACCAGAGCGTGCTTACCTTCGAGTGCCTGTATTCCGGTCGGGGTCGGCGGCGGACTACCGAAGCGACGCAACATGATCGGTCGCACGCCCAGGACGAGGGCGGCGGAGAACACTCCGAACATGACGGCGTCGACCCACACCGGGAAGTCGGTGACAGCACTGACACCGGCAGTAGCGAGCGCCCCACCGGCGAGCATCAGCAGGAAGAAATCCCCCACCAGCGCTTCGGCCCCGGCGAGCACCAGTGCTCCGATCAGCCAAATAAGTGCAGCCACAACACCATCTAACCAGAATGTGTGACCCAGGCCGCCGCTACGTCAGTTCGGCTCGGTAACGAAATCGACAAGTTGTTCGACTGCACCGATCAAAGGAGCTTCCAGATCGCGGAAGCTCTCGACCGAGTTGTAGACCCGCCGCCAGCCCTCCTGAGGTGTCCCCCAGCCCAGTTCGCGGCAGATTCCCGTCTTCCAATCCTCGCCGCGTGGAATCTTCGGCCAGGAGGCGATTCCGACAGATTTGGGACGAACGGCCTCCCACACGTCGATGTACGGGTGCCCGGTCACCAACACGTCCGGGCCGAGGCCCTGAGTCAGTTGGGTTTCCTTGGAACCGGTGACCAGGTGGTCGACCAGGACCCCGACGCGGCGGCCGGGACCAGGCCCGAATTCGGCAAGCCGCTCCCCCAGATTGTCGAGTCCTTCGAGATGTTCGACGACAACACCTTCGACGCGAAGATCGTGACCCCACACCCGCTCGACGAGGGCAGCATCGTGTACTCCCTCCACCCAGATCCGGCTGGGCAGTGCCGTGCGGGCGCGTAAGCCTTCGACTCGCGTCGAACCCGAAGCCGACCGTGCGGGTTTGGTGGACACGGGCTTGGGGGCCGGGCGTACGAGGGTGACCGGTGCGCCGTCGATGAGGAAGGCCGCCTCGCGCATCGCGAACAACCGCGTTCGGGAACGACCGTCCTCGAGCCGCACGAAATCGCCGTCGTACGTGCGCTCGAAACCGACTACCGCACCGCAGAATCCCGTCGCCGCATCCTCGACGACAAGATCACGCTCGGCCGCCACTTCAGGCGTCACGCGCTTCTGTTTGCGGGTATGACCCGCAAAAATGTCACCGTATCCGTTGCCACCGCTCACGCCGGATCACGCTAGGTCACAACGCCGGGGCCGCGCATGTCGCCACGCCGAACTAAACTTCACGGTCATGAGTTCTCCCAGCGCAACCCTCACCGTGTGGGCAGCGTCATGGCTCGCCGGCGACGCTGCGCCGGACGACGTCATCGACGCCCTTGCCGCGTGGGCACCGATGCACCTGATCGGCGCCGCCGATGCGGAAACCGCGGTCCGCCACGATCTCGAATGGCCGGGAGTCACGGCTTCCGGTGTGCCCACCCTGCTCAGAATCGCACGCTCGGAGGCTGCCGAGGTCCGCCTGGTCCTTCCTACGGCTGGTGATGTACGTGGTCTGCCCACCGGGACCGAGTTCGCGCGCGCTGCGATCGCAACGGGTGAAGGGATACAGATCGGCGCCGTCGGCAAGCCGGGAGTCGGACTCGTGCCGTCGAAGGAAGGCCCGGACGTCTTGCGATGGACGGTCTTCTCCATTCCCACTGTGGCGGGCAGCGCCGAATCGATCGGACTCCGCGAAGCCGAATACGAACTGCGCCAAGCTGTTCGGGACGCAGCCGAGGTGCTCGGCGGGCTTCCGGCCGTAGCCACCGGAATACCTGGAAACGACGCTCGTACGCTGGTCGCCGAAGCCCTGCAGGCACAGGCCGGACACCGCTGGCCGTCGACACTGTCACCTCGCCATCTACAGGTGATCGACACAGCCGACAACGTGGCAGCCATTCTCACCGTGGCTGCGTCGGTATCGACCAACCAGGCCCCGAGCGTGTCCACTGCGCAGAGGCGTGACGACCTGCTGCGACGACTGTGGGACGTTGTTCGCACTGCCCGTGTCGCGTCGGCGAACAGCGTGTCGATCAGAGCTTGAGCACGAAGTTCCGGCGTTTCTCGGCAAACCCGTTGCGGTCACCGAACGTGTCGATCTTCATCTCTTCGAGCTCACGCTCCTCGTAGGGCTCCACCGGATCACGTTCCAGTCGAAGACGTTTGCGCTCCAGCATCGATTCCAGCCGATCTCCTTCGAGCAAGTCGGTGGCGACCTCGCGCAACCACGCCTCGAACAGATCCGGCCGCCTGGGGCCGATCGCGTCGACAAGTCCGATGTCCAAGGCTCGACGGATGCCTATCGCACTGCACTCGGCCAGCAGACTGCGGGCCTGCTGCTCGCCGACCCGAGCCGGAAGTGTGTACGTGTGCAGTTCCGAGCCGAACAGGCCCATCGTGGCGTAATGAGGATTGAGAACCACACCGTCCCTGGCCACGACTACGTCGGCTCCAAGCGGGAGCATGACCCCGCCGGCACCGGCGTTGCCTGTGAATGCCGCCACCACAACCTGTTCCGTACAGGTGACGATCGCTTTCGCGATCTCGTTGATGGCTTTGATGTTGGCCCACGCTTCTCCGGCTTGATCCGACGCGGCCTCGATGACGTTGAGGTGGATACCGTTGCTGAATCTGTCGTAGTCACCCGTCAGGACAAGGATCTTGGTGTCCTGCGCGATCGCCCAGCGGAGCCTGGAGGCCAGTCGCGCGCATTGCTTCGTACTCATCGCACCGTTGTAGAAGCGGAACGAGATATATCCGATTTCGCCGTCGCGGTGATAGTCGGTCTCGGGGTAACGACTCTCCCAGACCTGTGGAACGAACACGTCCGGACGTACGACCGCGGTCGACGGAAGTTTGACATTGCCGGCGCCGACGAGCCGCGCATGTCCGATCCAAACGGAGCCCGCACCGGTGGCAACACGTATTGCCTGGTGGAAGTACTCGACGATGGTGCCGGGCGCTGCATCGACGTGGGTATCGAGGTGAGCGTCGTAGACGTAGACCCGGTCGAGCCCCAACTGAACGGCGACGCCGGGAAACCCGTCGGCGGCGTTGACGGCGCGGACGATGCTCGACGCGTCTTCCTCCCAGCTGAAAACGCGATCGGCCTGTTTCATGCTGGGCCTCGATCGGGCCGATGCCACGGGCCGCGCAACTCGGTCCGATGGGATCGCCTGGAAGTCAGGAGTACGGAAATGTTCGACGACCTCCGTAATGCACTCCATCGCCGCGTCGGTGACTTCCTCGTTGTATACCGAGGATTTGGTTGCCCCGTTCCGGAGTTCGAACGTCCGCCAGGCCCACACCGGCCCGGCGTCGAGTTCCTCAGCGGCCTGCAATGCCGTGACACCCCAGATCGGTTCGCCATCCGTTATCGCCCAGTCCAGCGACGACGGCCCGCGATCTCCGGGCGGGCCGGGATGGATGATGATCGTTGTCCACCGCTGCCAAACAGATTCCGGGACATAGGCTTTCAAAAACGGGCAGATGACGAGGTCAAAATCTCCCGAAGAAGTCGCGGCCAGCACTGCGTCCGCGTCGGCGACGACGGCTGTACGGACTTGGTGTCCCGCCTCGCGAAGAACAAGACCGGCCCGCTGCGAGAGACCGTTGTCGGAGGTGACGAGAAGAAGCACGCTCAACGGTGGCGCGAAGGTCATACGTGGGCGTGAGCGCCGGAACAGCGCCGCCGTCGCCGCTCGCAGACGGCCCCTGCCCGATACACCTTCACGTAGCTTCGCCGTTGCTCCATCGCTGGAAATAGCCACAGAAGTCGTGAGCGCGGCCGATTTGGGCATCGGTCGTACTTCGGGGGTCGAAACCATGAATTCCTGCTCGCATGCTCGGGTATCTGCAGCGCAGACCAGACTCCCCCCAGAGCAGGACCGACGCACCGATAGATTGATTGAGGTATTTAGGGACTTTATACCTACCGTCGGTTTGTTTCAATAGCTATTTTCAAGCAAACCTTTTGATCGATCAACCCACAGTCTTGTGATTGATCGCGATATGGCGGTCGATGCGAATATGTTCATCCAGCGTCGGGTAGCGCAAACCGGCGTCCTGGCTGTACCCCTGACGGCGCAACCAATCCAGGACGTCGCCCCAGAACCAGATCCCCCCGGCAACCGAGTTGTACGGAATCGGGAAAGGCGTAGCCGCCTGCCGGACCCCTCGCACCCACTGCCCGACAGCTTGCCGCGTCACCCCCGCACGGTCGGCAATGTCCTGACGTGACACCAGATCGGGATGTGTCCGCTGGGGACGCACGCCTGCAGCCACCAACTGGTCCACCACTGTGATAGCCGTTGTCGCCGCTCGCATACCTTCCGAGGTGAGCGTCAGCAGCTGCAGCCCGCGTCGGTCCTCGACCCTTCCGCCCAAGCTCTCTTCGATCGCCTGCTCTTGCGAGACTGTCAGCATCTGAACGATGAATGTGAATTCGTAACGGTGATAGAGGTCTTCGGCCACGCAATGAACATAGCCGTAAGCTGCACTGTTTCCACATGGACACACCCGGATCCCGCCCCCGCACGCACAATGGGCAAATGATCGACGTGGACGACAGCCAGTTCGAGGACATGGTCAAGCGGGCGCTCGACAGCCTGCCACCGAAATTGGGTGCGGAGATGGCCAATGTCGCAGTGACCGTTCAACTCGAAGGTGGACGACCGGGGCTACTCGGGCTGTATCAGGGCATCCCACTGACCAAGAGAACCACCACGTACGCCGGCGTCCTTCCCGACCGCATCACGATCTACCGCAGGGCCATCTGTGCGATCTGCAGCACCGAAGACGAGGTGATCGAGCAAGTTCGCCGAACAGTGATCCACGAAATCGGCCACCACTTCGGGATCGGAGATCCCCGGTTGCGTGAACTCGGATGGTGACAACCGACTCATCTACAAGTCGGAAATCAGCTAGAGGTTGATAATCGGCGAATTGTCATGTCAGCTGTACCAAACCCGCAACAATTGAACACTTACAGGAGTTCGCATGGTCAATTTGATCCAGATCGCCCCGAAGAATGCCCCGACGTTCGCGATGAGCCGACAGAAGGCCGCAGAACTGCTGGGCATCTCGGTCGACAGCGTCGCGTTTCTCCTCAAGTCTCGCTATCTCCCGGATCTGGACGCCGGTCGGTTGATCAAGATGGCCAACCAGCCCTGGTTGTACTCGGACGGCGACTTTCCCGTCCTTCAGCAGGGCGCATCCGAACTTGCACCCAAGAAGATGCTGCCCGCACGTAAGTACATCGGCGAGAGCGTAATTCACTCCGACGCCGAATGCGTGGAGGCCAACCAGGGGCAGTGGGCGGGATTCAACGTCGACCATGTGCTCGGCGCCCGCTTCCTGCCTGTGACGCTGCGCAAGTTTCCGGTGTCGGTGCTGCAGATCCACGACGTCAACGACGACGACGAAGAACGCGTCTCGTTTGTCGCGACCCTCGCCGGGCGAGTCCGCGAACTGGGCGCGCCCGAACTCAACTACATAGACCCGTCACTGAGCCCCGAGGATCGACAGATCGTCGAGACGCTCCTCACCTCGCGCAGCACGTCCACCGTTCCCGGGCCCTGCGGAAAGCTCAAGCATCCGAACACCTGAGCGCCGGACCGTCAGCGGGGACGCTGAACGGCCGCGCAGCAATTGACCGCACACGAGAGACCGTTGGTGGTCGAGCCGAGCAGCGGCTCGACCCCCAGTCGCAGTGGCTGCTCGGCCTCGGCCAGTTCCCGAACGAGCGTGGGCACCAGCTGCGCAAAACGCTGATCGCGGCCGGGTGTTGCTGCCCGAACGAAATCCATCCCGAGTTCGGCTGCCTTGTCCTTGGCCTCGGTGTCCAGGTCCCACACCACTTCGAGGTGATCGGAGACGAAACCGACGGGGCACACGATCACGGCGCGAACATCCTTGGCGGACAACGTATCCAGGTGATCACAGATGTCGGGGTCCAGCCACGGAACCTGCGGCGGGCCTGATCGCGACTGCCACACCAGATCGAAATCCTCGGCGCCGACGGCCTCGGCAACCAACTTCGCGGCCTCGGCGACCTGTCGACTGTAGAGGTTTCCGCCCTCTGCCGGAGGCCCTGCATTGCGGTCTGCGGCACTCGGTACCGAATGCGCGGTGAACACCAGGCGCGCAGTATCGCGAGTCGCTTCGGGCAACTCTGCGCGGGCCGCGCGCACACCGTCGGCGAACGCGCCGACGACCAGCGGATGGTCGTAGTACTGGCGAAGTTTTGTCAGCGTCGGTGCGCCGTCACCGACCGCCTCACGGGCACGGGCGATGTCCTCGTGGTACTGCCGACATCCGGAGTAACCACCCCACGCCGACGTGGCGAACACGGCGGCGTTGCGGACACCGTCCTCGCGCATCTTGGCAACGGTGTCTTCGACCATCGGGTGCCAGTTGCGGTTGCCGAAGTACACGGGCAAATCCACGCCGGCTGCTGCCAGCTCACCTTCGACCCGTTCGATCAGGTCTCGGTTGAGCGCGTTGATGGGCGAAACTCCACCGAAATGCATGTAGTGCTCGACGACAGCGTCGAGCCGCTCCGGTGGCACTCCCCTACCGCGCGTGACGTTTTCGAGGAACGGCCGTACGTCTTCGGGTTTTTCGGGACCGCCGAACGACAAAACGAGAAGAGCATCGAACTGCATGTCCATACTTACGGTCATGAGTTCAATCTTGCGCGATGCCGTTCGGCGGGAGTCACCCGGGTACTCACCTGCGTAGTAGAAGGGGTGCTACTAGCCGACCATCGCGTGGAAGCCGCCGTCGACGTAGATGATCGACGCGGTCGTGCCGGGCAACCAATCCGAGAGAACGGTGCAGACCGTTTTGGCGACCGGCTCGCGATCGTCGACGTCCCAGCCGATGGGCGCAGCACCGTCCCATGCGGTGTTCAGCTTGTCCAACTCCGCGCCCGGACCGGTGCTGTCACCGGCAATGGCCTTGGCGGCCAAGGTCTTGATCGGGCCGGAGGACACCAGGTTCGAGCGGATGCCGCGGACGCCGACCTCTTTGGCCACGTACCGATTGACGGCCTCGAGGGTCGCCTTGGAGACACCCATCCAGTTGTAGAACGGCATCGCGCGCGCCGGATCGAAGTCCATACCGACGATGGACGCGTTGTCGTTGAGCACTGGCAGCAAGGCCTTGGCCAGTGCGCTGTACGAGTATGCGGACACCTCGAGTGCGACCGCCACGTCTTCCCACGGCGCGTCCATGAACGGGCTTCCCAGGCAGGAGCGGGGAGCGAAGCCGATCGAGTGGACGACGCCGTCGATACCCTCGGGAGCCAGCTCGCGCACACGCTCGGCGAGAGATGCGAGATCCTCCGAGCTCTGGACGTTGAGCGAGATTGCCGGCGGCACGGGCTGCGGCAGTCGCTGGGCGATGCGATCGATGAGGCGCAGACGATCGAATCCGGTGATCAGTACCTTCGCGCCCTGCTCCTGCGCGACCTTGGCCACGTGGAACGCGATCGACGAATCGGTGATGATGCCGGTGACAAGAATGGTCTTACCCTCGAGCAAGCCGCCCATGAGATGTCCTCCTGATTTCAGACGTACGAGAAAGGTGTGTGTGCGAAAAGCGGGTCAGTGCCCCATGCCGAGTCCACCGTCGACGGGGATGACCGCACCCGAGACGTAGGCCGAATCGTCGGAGGCGAGGAAACTGACAACTGCTGCAACATCTTCCGGCTTTCCGGTCCGCTGCAACGGGATGAACTCGGTGGCCTTGTCCTTGACGTCGTCGCCCAGTGCTGCCGTCATGTCGGTCTCGATGAACCCGGGAGCGACGACGTTGGCGGTGATCGAACGTGAGCCGAGTTCCCTTGTCAGGGAACGAGCGATACCGACGATGCCTGCTTTGGACGCGGCGTAGTTGACCTGGCCGGCTTGACCTGCCAGACCCACCACAGAGCCGAGGAAGATGAACCGTCCGAAACGCGCGCGCAGCATCGACCGGGTCGCACGCTTCGAGAGGCGGAACGTACCGGTGAGGTTCGCGTCGACGACGCTCGTGAACTGCTCTTCGCTCATTCGCATGATCAGTGTGTCGTCGGTGACGCCGGCATTGGCGACGATGACCTCGACCGGACCCTGGTGCGCTTCGACCTCTTTGAATGCACGGTCGATCGACTCGGTGTCGGTGACGTCGCACACGACGCCGAACAACCCTTCGGGGACACCGGAACCGCGGTGCGTGACGGCTACCTTGTGGCCGTCTGCGGCGAGCCGCTGAGCGACGGCCAAGCCGATTCCGCGGTTACCGCCGGTGACGAGCACCGAGCGCGGTGTGGTGACGGTCCGTTCGGAAACCACTGTCGTGGGAGGGGTAGACATGGCGATCAACCTATCAATTCTCTGCGGGCCGCGTACCAGCGGTATTTGGACAATTCGGAACTGCTCTCGATCAGGGCAGACGCTGCCTGCGTACCAGGGCAATCGTCAGACCAGCGGTCGCGAACACGACGCCGAGAACCAACCACGGTCGACTCGCATCGCCTCGTGTCGTCTCGAAACCGATCTGCTCTTCGAGCGTGTCGTACACCTGGCGCAGTTCTTCGAGGCTCGATGCCGTGAAGAAACTTCCGCCGGAAAGGTTGGCGATCTCCTTCAATGACGCGTCGTCGACCGGGACGGGGATTCGGTCTCCTTCGATCTCGACTCGCCCGTATGTCGTTCCGAAGGAAATGGTCGAGATCGGAACGCCCTTGTCCTTGGCCTGACGGGCAGCGGTGAATCCGCCCCGCGGATCGTCCGAGTTTTCGGGAACGGTCTGCTTACCGTCGGACAGCAACACGATGCGCGCCGGTGGCGCCTGATCGCTGCCGCCGAGAACAGCCGACAGCGTGTCGATCGACTGCAACGAGGTGAAGATCGCTTCGCCCGTCGCCGTTCGCTCACTGAGCTTGAGGTTGTCGATGGCGACCTTCGTCGCGTCACGATTCGTGGTGGGCGACACCAGAACCGAAGCCGTTCCGGCAAATGCGACCAACCCGAGGTTGATGCCGGGAGTCAGACCGTCGGCGAACGACTTCGCAGCTTCCTGCGCTGCTGCCAATCGCGTCGGCTCGACGTCGGTGGCCTGCATCGACAGCGACACGTCGATCACGAGGATCACCGTGGCGCGGTTTCGCGGGACCTTCTTGTCTGCCGTCGGACCGGCAAGGGCGACGGTGAAGAACACCAACGCGACGACCATCAGAATCGCTGGAATATGACGCCACCGCCCGGGTCGCGAAGGCGCGACCTTCTCCAGTAGCGCGAAGTTCGTGAACCGAAGTGTGTGCTTGGCCCGCTGCTTCTGCACGAGTACGTAACCGACCACCAACGCGGCGATGACAGCGAGGAACAGCAGCCACCACGGTGCGGTGAATTGAGAAAGACTCACGAACGAACGCCCCCAGTTCCGGCGCCGGCACCATAACTGTGTCGGCGTGCCGAGATGAATCTCACGACGTCGGCAATCCAGTCCCGATCGGTGTGCAGGGACATGAGCGGTGCGCCGCAACGACGTAGAGCTTGCCTGACCTCGACGCGGTGCTCGGCGGCGACTCTGGCGAAGTCGGCGCGCAATTGCGGCGTCGTGGTGAATTCTCTGGTCCGGCCGGACTCGGGATCGTGGAGCACCACGTCACCCACGTCGGGCAGTTCGAGGTCTCGCGGATCGACCACTTCCACACCGAGCACGTCGTGCCGTCCTGAAATGGCGCGCAGCGAGCGTTCCCAGTCGATCGGTCCGAGGAAGTCGCTGATGACCACCGCGAGTCCGCGTCGACGCTGTGGGCGTCTGAGCGCTTCGATCGCGCCGACCAGATCACCGCGTACCCCGTCCGGCGCGTGCGGAGTCGTCGCGATCTTGCGGAGCATCGCCTGTGCGTGAATTCGCCCACCGCGGGCCGGAATTCGAGTTGTCTGTGCGCCGGTCGAGATGATGGCGCCGACGCGGTTACCGCCCGAACTGGTCAGGTGAGTGATGGCCGCGGCTGCGGCGACGACCAGGTCGCGCTTCTCGCATCCGGCGGTCCCGAAGTCGAGACTTGCGGACAAGTCGATGACGAGCCACGTCTCGAGCTCACGATCTGCGACCGACTGACGCACGTGTGGGTGCGTCGTCCGTGCTGTGACGGACCAGTCCATCTGCCGCACGTCGTCGCCCGGCTGATACTCGCGGGCATCTCCCGGCTCCGAACCCGGACCGGGAATCAGGCCGAGATGATCGCCGTGCAGCACACCGTCGAGGCGACGGCGAACCGTCAGCTCGAGGGTGCGCAGCGCAGCGGTGAGTTTGGGGTCGCTGAGCTCGCCGGATCGGAACGACGGCGGAGAACCGGTGGATCCGGCGGGTGTCGCCTGGCCACCGTCGCGGCCTTCGGTCACTGCGGGCGACTCATCGTCTCAGCGGTCGCGATCGGCGCGCCGTTGCCCTGCGGATTAGCTGTGCCCTGTGGGTTAGCTGTGCCCGGTGCGTTGAACTGCGGTGCTTGTGGTGCGCCCTGCTGGGGCGGACCGGGAACGGTGGGGACCGACCGCGCGGCGATCTGCGGCAGTCCGACGGTCTGCAGCACCCGGGCGATGACGGCGTCGGGAGTCACCTCGTCGGCCATGGCGTCGTAGGAAAGAACGAGACGGTGACGCAACACGTCCGGGATCACCTCGATGACGTCCTGCGGCACTACGTAGTCGCGCCCGCGGACGAGAGCGAGGGCCCGCGACGCGGCGATGATGCCGAGCGTCGCGCGGGGTGAGGCGCCGTACGCGATCCAGCCTGCGACGTCCTCGAGTCCGACTTCACGCGGCGTACGCGTAGCGGCGATGACCCGGACAACGTAATCGACGAGCGCGTGGTGAACGAAGACGTTGCTGGCGACGCGTTGGAGCCTGACCAACTCCTCCGGACCGAGGATCTGGTGCGGCTCCGGCGCCGCGACGCCCATCCGGTAGACGATTTCGCGTTCTTCCTCCACTGTCGGGTAATCGACGAGGATCTTGAACAGGAAGCGGTCGCGCTGCGCTTCGGGGAGCGGATAGACGCCCTCGTTCTCGATGGGGTTCTGCGTCGCCATCACCAGGAACGGATCGGGCATGTGGTACCGCTTGCCACCGATCGAGACGTGGCGTTCTGCCATCACCTCGAGGAGCGCGGACTGCACCTTGGCCGGGGCACGGTTGATCTCGTCGGCCAACACGAAGTTGGCGACGACGGGGCCGAGTTCGGTGTCGAACTCCTCGCGGCCCTGACGGTAGATGCGCGTGCCGATCAGGTCGGTGGGCACCAAGTCCGGGGTGAACTGGACGCGGGAGAACGAACCGCCGACGACCTTCGCGAAAGTCTCGACGGCCAGCGTCTTGGCGACACCGGGTACGCCTTCGAGGAGGACGTGCCCCTTGGCGAGAAGTCCGACGAGAATGCGCTCGACAAGCCGGTCCTGCCCGACGATGACTCGCTTGACCTCGTAAATCGCTCGTTCCAAGGTCTGAACGTCGGCTGCCAGGGAAGGTGCTGCTCCGTCCGCACTTCCACTCGCCTTGCTTACGTCGACCGTTCCGACCGAATCTTCACGTGAGGTCACCAAGAATCCATCGCTTTCACCTAGAAAAGTACCGACAGTAACGTGTTCCCCGTCAACTATTCCAGGTAGTTGCGCTCGATGCCGTAACACCACGTCGGGAACTTGATACTTCCCTGACAATGCGGGTGTCAGCGGCATTTCCTCTGACGGTCAGGACACAAGACGGACGGCGTACGGCGTCATTCCGCCCCACCGAACCGGTGAGACCATGACACTCGAACCGGATTGTGGTGCCTCGAGCATCTGACCGTTACCGAGGTAGAGCGCCACGTGTTGGCTGGCGTTGGGGCCGTAGAAGATCATGTCGCCGCGCTTCATCTCCGAAGACGGAACCTGAGTGCCTGCGGTGTACTGATAGCCGGTGTAGTGCGGCAGCGAGATCCCGATGCCGGCAAAGGCATAAATCATCAAGCCGGAGCAGTCGAACCCGACCTTGTTGAAGTCGCCGTAACTGTCAGCGACGCCGCCGTCACGGATGCCTCGCGTCGGACCGTTCTCGTCGCCGCCGCCCCAGGCATACTGCACGCCTAGCTGAGACATTCCGCGGTCGATGACGGATTCGATTGCAGCGCTTCCGGTGACGGAAGGCTTCGGAGTGGTGGGTTTCGGCGTCGTCGGCTTCGGGGTGGTGGGCTTGGGCGTCGTGACCGTTTCCTCGTCGGTGCCGGTCTCTTCGTCCGTGCCTGTTTCCTCGTCGGTCCCTGTTTCTTCGTCAGTCCAGGTGTCGTCGTCGTCGGGGATGACGGTCGGAGTCGGGTCTTCGACCGCGGTGTGCGGACGCTGGGCTGCTGCCAGTGCGGCAGCTCGATCCTTGGCTGCCTGGTCGGCTGCGGCACGGGCGGCGGCCTGAGCGGCCGCTTCCTTGGCAGCGGCTTCGAGAGCCTTCTGATGCGCTTCCTCGGCACGGCGCTGTTCGTCCCAGGTCGCGTATGCCTGGCGTTGACCCTGCAAGCCGGCGACGGCGTTGCGGGCGGCGTCGAGCTGAGCCTGGGCAGAGTTGCGCTCGGCTTCGATCGCGGCCTTCTTGGCTACCTGCTGATCGAGAGCGTTGCGCGCGATCTGAATCGCCTGCTCCGCCAGATCCTTCAGTTGTGCCGCGACCTCGGCGGCGGCATCGGCCTGCTGCTTGGCCTGGCGGGTCGCGGAATCCTTGTTCGCCTGCTCGGTGCGTGCTCGCTGGAGACCGTCGAGCACTGCACTCTGCGTATTGGCGAGAAGCTTGAGGACCTGGGCGCGGTCGAGAACGTCGCCAGGACCCTTGGCGTCGAGGAACGACGAGATCGACGCAGTATTGGTGCCCTTGACGTAGCTCGAGCGTGCGTACTTGTCGAAGTCCGTCTGAGCGACCTCGATCTGCGCCGACGCGTCCTTCAGAGCTTGTTTCGTGACTCCGACGGCCTGCGCTGCGGAGTCTGCGGCGCCGCGAGCGTTCTGCAGATCCACGAGAGTCTTGTTGACGTCTTCACGCTTGATCGCAACTTCGTTGTCGAGTGCCGACAACTGTTCGTTTGCCGATGCGACTTGATTGATGAGCGCGCTGACGGTGCCGACGCTCGACGAGACCTGCGAATCTGCCGCGGCGATATCCGAGTCACTCGGATTCGGCGGCGGTGGCGGTACGGCCGAGGACATGGCCGGCGTCCCGACGATCAGGGATCCGACGACGCCGAATCCGATGACCAGTTGCGCCAGGCGCATCGATTTACGGGAAGGACCACGACGGGACTCGCCGCCACGTGTTACTTGCCTCACAAATAACTCTCCCTCGCGTGTAACGCCACGGCCCGCTGGGTCGCCGATCCGTGCGGGGAGGGAATGCGCAGACCAAGCACCGGTCGCCCACAGCCCGAGAGCTGCTCGTCGACCTGGACGTGCCGTACGAACGCCACCGTCGACACCTCGAGAACGAGGCAACCGACAAGTACGCGTCGAACAACATCAGCCTGTCTGCGACACTTCTTCCCCAAAAAGTGCCAGTTGTACCGTACGACACTCAAGCGCTCTTTGGAAACTTTAGCCACAAATAACACAAACGGTATTTGAGCTGGTCGAATGGCATGCAGGCACCAAAAAGGGCAGGTACTCACCGCAAACAGCGGTGAGTACCTGTTTTCGACGAGTTACTGAAAATCTCGCAAGAGGACCAAGGTCAGACGGAATCGGCCCGGTGGTCGGATGGTGCTGGTGTTTCCGAAGGCGAAGCGATATGTCTGGTTTGCGCGTTTTCTGGCTCTCGCCGCCACTTGACGGCAAAGGTAATTCCGGCAATAACCGCCACCACTGCGATGACAAGGACCGTGTAAAGCGTCCACGGCGGACCTGGCGCCACGATCTCGTGCGAGAAGCGGTCCGCGGTCACGCTTGCGCTTTCGCCGAAAGATCGGTCCTGTGCAGTTTCGAGCTGCACTCGACTGATCGAATCGCTGTAGCTACCCATCCAGTCAGGGCTCAGAACGAGAACCGTTCCGCCTTCTGTTTTGCCGACCGTCGTGGCCAGGTCTCGAAGATCGGACGGCCGGCCCGGATTTGCGTCGACTACTACGACGCTCAAGTCGACACCACGTTCACGAGCGTCGGTCACCACCGCGGTCAGCCCCGCAACATCATCCGCGGGGGCGGAGACGCCGTCCGTCGAAATGTCCGCGAGCACGTCGTCGAGATCGACGTCCGACGGAACAGCGACGTGCAACGGGGACTTCACGTGCACAGGCGCAAAAGCGTGATTTGTAGGAGCAGACATCTCTCATCCGGGTGCTGTTCGGATTCCGTCCACCGCTGAGATGCGGGGAGTTCTTCCGAGGTCGTTTTTCGGCGGCCGACCCGCGACGGGCCTGCATGCACCCTACTTCAGGTCGACTGCCACCAGGCGTCACACACAACCGCCGCGCGTGCCGCCCGAGCGGTAGCTGTGGGTGCGGTCACCCAGCCAAGCCTGCGTTGCGCAGGCCCGCAGTCTGCATGAAGATTGTTTCGGTCAACTTGCCCTGAATTCTCACAGGACAAGCGTACTGTTAGACTTGGACCAAGAGGTACCACCGGTCAGGACAGGTTCTACTGCAGCTCCGATGTTCGGACAGTTCTCACGCGAACTGTGCGATTGGCGTGAGCTACGGAGGATCTTCCCGGCCGAAGTACCTCGCTTCAGCTGCCGACACAGCCCCGTCGGTAGCGACCCTCATAGACGAGTGGAGCAGACGTGAGCACCAGTATCGATTCATTCGGAGCCAAGGGAACCCTCGAGGTCGGTGAGAACTCTTACGAGATCTTCCGCCTCTCGGCCGTCCCCGGCACCGAGAAATTGCCCTATTCCTTGAAGGTTCTCGCCGAGAACCTTCTCCGCACCGAAGACGGCGCCAACATCACCGCGGATCACATCCGCGCAATCGCAAGCTGGGATCCCTCAGCCGAGCCGAGCATCGAAATCCAGTTCACGCCTGCCCGCGTGATCATGCAGGACTTCACCGGCGTTCCTTGCATCGTCGACCTCGCCACCATGCGTGAGGCCGTCACCACCCTCGGCGGCGACCCGAACAAGGTCAACCCGCTCTCCCCCGCCGACATGGTCATCGACCACTCGGTCATCCTCGACGTCTTCGGCCAGGCCGACGCACTCGAGCGCAACGTCGACCTCGAATACGAGCGCAACGGCGAGCGTTACCAGTTCCTCCGTTGGGGCCAGGGCGCATTCGACGACTTCAAGGTCGTCCCCCCGGGAATGGGCATCGTTCACCAGGTCAACATCGAGTACCTGGCACCCACCGTCATGTCGCGTAACGGACAGGCATACCCCGACACCTGTGTCGGCACCGACTCGCACACCACGATGGTCAACGGCCTCGGCGTGCTCGGCTGGGGCGTCGGCGGCATCGAGGCCGAGGCAGCAATGCTCGGCCAGCCCGTCTCCATGCTGATCCCCCGCGTCGTCGGCTTCAAGCTCTCCGGTGAGATCAAGCCCGGCGTCACCGCAACCGACGTCGTGCTCACCGCCACCGAGATGCTCCGTAAGCACGGCGTCGTCGGCAAGTTCGTCGAGTTCTACGGCAACGGTGTTGCCGAGGTTCCGCTCGCGAACCGCGCGACGCTGGGCAACATGAGCCCCGAATTCGGTTCCACCGCAGCGATCTTCCCGATCGACGCCGAGACCATCGAATACCTGCGCCTCACCGGCCGCAGCGACGAGCAGCTCGCTCTCGTCGAGGCGTACGCCAAGGAACAGGGCCTGTGGCACAACCCCGACAAGGAACCCGTCTTCTCGGAGTACATCGAGCTGGATCTGGGAACCGTTGTTCCCTCGATCGCCGGCCCGAAGCGCCCGCAGGACCGAATCCTGTTGTCGGAGTCCAAGACTGCGTTCCGCAAGGACATCCACAACTACGTGGAAGAGAACCACCCGACCGAGCACACCCAGCTCGACGAGGCCGTCGAAGAGTCCTTCCCGGCTTCCGATCCCGCGGTTCTGTCGTTTGCCGACGACGGAGCGGTCGACGTTCTCTCTGCTGCCAACGGTGCAGAAGGCCGTCCGAGCAAGCCGGTCGTCGTCAAGTCCGACGCCGGTGAGTTCGTTCTCGACCACGGCGCCGTCGTCGTTGCAGGTATCACCTCCTGCACCAACACGTCCAACCCGTCGGTCATGCTCGGCGCTGCACTGCTCGCACGCAACGCCGTCGAAAAGGGCCTCGCCACCAAGCCGTGGGTCAAGACCAACATGGCTCCCGGTTCGCAGGTCGTCACCGACTACTACGAGAAGGCCGGCCTGTGGCCGTACCTCGAGAAGCTCGGTTACTACCTCGGTGGTTACGGCTGCACCACGTGCATCGGTAACACCGGACCGCTGCCCGAGGCAGTCTCGAAGGCGATCAACGACAACGACCTCTCGGTCACCGCGGTGCTCTCGGGTAACCGTAACTTCGAGGGACGTATCTCCCCCGACGTCAAGATGAACTACCTGGCTTCCCCGCCGCTCGTGATTGCCTACGGCCTCGCCGGAACCATGGACTTCGACTTCGAGACCGATTCGCTCGGTAACGACACCGACGGAAACCCCGTCTACCTCAAGGACATCTGGCCGTCCACGCAGGAAATCGAAGAGACCATCAAGTCCTCGATCGACCAGGACATGTTCCGCAAGTCGTACGCAACCATCTTTGCGGGCGACAGCCGCTGGCAGAACCTCGAAACCCCGAAGGGTGACACCTTCGAGTGGGACGAGAACTCCACCTACGTGCGGAAGCCACCTTACTTCGACGGCATGACGATGGATCCGGCTCCGGTCAAGGACATCAAGGGCGCTCGCGTCCTCGCACTGCTCGGCGACTCGGTCACCACCGACCACATCAGCCCGGCAGGTCCGATCAAGGTCGGTACCCCCGCTGCGCAGTACCTCGACTCCCATGGCGTCGAGCGTGCGGATTACAACTCGCTCGGCTCGCGTCGCGGTAACCACGAGGTCATGATTCGCGGAACGTTCGCGAACATCCGTCTGCGCAACCAGCTCCTCGACGACGTCTCGGGTGGTTACACCCGCGACTTCACGCAGGAAGGCGCACCGCAGGCATTCATCTACGACGCGTCGCAGAACTACCAGGCAGCCGGCATCCCGCTGGTCGTCCTGGGCGGCAAGGAGTACGGCTCCGGATCCTCGCGTGACTGGGCAGCCAAGGGCACGAGCCTGCTCGGCGTCAAGGCCGTCATCACCGAGTCGTTCGAGCGCATCCACCGCTCCAACCTGATCGGC
Organism: Rhodococcus sp. OAS809; assembly: GCF_040546695.1. NCBI lineage: Bacteria > Bacillati > Actinomycetota > Actinomycetes > Mycobacteriales > Nocardiaceae > Rhodococcus > Rhodococcus sp. OAS809. The sequence goes on from NZ_JBEPOI010000002.1 coordinate 941,898, forward strand.
ATGGGCGTTGTCCCGCTGCAGTTCCCGGTCGGCGAGTCCGCAGGTTCGCTCAAGCTCGACGGCACCGAGACCTTCGACATCGAAGGTGTCGAGAAGCTCAACGAGGGCGTCACCCCGAAGACCATGAAGGTCACGGCGACGCGCGAGAACGGCGAGAAGGTCGTGTTCGACGCAGTCGTACGCATCGATACCCCCGGCGAAGCGGATTACTACCGCAACGGCGGCATCCTGCAGTACGTGCTTCGCAACATGATCCGCGGCTAGTAGGCACTACGTGCCTGTGAGCACTTTCGGCCCCTGACGGGTCACAAAGCGCTCACGACCACTTTCGCCGGAAGGCGAACCAGGTTTCATCGGTGGTCGTGAGCGCTTTGTGCACTGAGTCGACATTCAGCGCCTACGGCCGAAAGTGTTCACAGGCAACCCGACAAAGGAGGGATGCCCGTGCCCAAGGTCAGTGAAGACCATCTCGCGGCACGGCGCAGTCAGATCCTTGACGGCGCCCGCCGCTGCTTTGCGGAATACGGCTACGACGGCGCCACAGTTCGCCGTCTCGAAGAAGTCACCGGTTTGTCCCGCGGAGCGATCTTCCATCACTTCAAGGACAAGGACGGCCTGTTCCTCGCTCTCGCAAGCGAGGATGCGAGCCGGATGGCAGATGTCGTCGCCGAAGAGGGCCTCGTCCAGGTCATGCGGGACATGCTCGCGCAGCCCGACCAATTCGATTGGCTGGGAACGCGACTGGAGATAGCGCGTCGACTGCGCAACGACGCCGATTTCCGCGAGAAGTGGTCACAGCGCTCCGTAGAACTGACGGAAGCGACCAGTGCGCGTCTCGCCAGACAGAAATCGGCAGGCAGACTCCGTGACGACGTCCCCACCGAAATTCTGATCGGGTATCTGGATCTGGTGATGGACGGCCTGGTCGCGAGAATCGCCTCCGGCCACGGCGTCGACAACCTGTCAGCGGTTCTCGATCTGGTCGAGGAATCGGTGCGGCGGCGAGATTGAGGGGCTTCGCCCCTGTGCGCCTTTTTGGTAGTTCCCACTACCAAAAAGGCGCACAGGGGGTTAGGCGAGCTGGATCAGCTCGAGGTACTCCTGCGACCAGTGGTCCTCGTTGCCGTCGGGCAGGAGGATGACCCGCTCGGGGTTGAGTGCCTCGGCAGCACCCGGATCGTGGGTGACCAGGACGACGGCACCGGTGTAGCTGCGGAGCGCGTCGAGCACCTGCTCGCGTGAGATCGGGTCCAGGTTGTTGGTGGGCTCGTCGAGAAGCAGAACGTTGGCAGCGGACGACACCAGACCGGCCAGAGCCAGACGCGTCTTTTCACCACCCGAGAGCGTTCCGGCCGGCTGTTCGAGCTGCGGGCCGGTGAACATGAAGGCACCGAGCAGCGAACGCAGTTCCTGCTCCCCTGTGTCCGGCGCGGCGTGGCGGATGTTCTCCCACACGGACGCGTCGTCGTCGAGGGTGTCGTGCTCCTGAGCGAAGTAGCCGACCTTGAGTCCGTGACCGGCGATCAGCTCACCAGCGTCCGCTTTCTCCGCGCCCGCGAGGATGCGGAGCAGTGTGGTCTTACCTGCACCGTTGAGTCCGAGGATCACCACACGAGACCCACGATCGATCGCGAGATCGACACCGGTGAAGATCTCGAGCGAGCCGTACACCTTGGTGAGGTTCTTGCCCATCAGAGGAGTCTTGCCACAAGCGGCGGGTTCGGGGAAACGAATCCGCGCAACCTTGTCCGAGACACGTTCGGCATCGAGGTTCGCCATCAATTTGTCGGCTCGCTTGGCCATGTTCTGAGCCGCGACGGCCTTGGTTGCCTTTGCGCCCATCTTGGCGGCCTGAATCCGCAGCGCACCGGCCTTCTTCTCGGCATTGGCGCGCTCGCGGCGACGACGCTGCTCGTCCGTGGCACGAGCGTCGAGGTACTTCTTCCAGTTCATGTTGTAGACGTCGGCCTCACCGCGGACGGCATCGAGGAACCACACGCGGTTGACGACGTCGTTGAGCAGGTCGACGTCGTGGCTGATGACCACCAGTCCACCCTCGTGGTTCTGGAGGAAGCCACGCAGCCAGGTGATGGAGTCGGCGTCGAGGTGGTTGGTGGGCTCGTCGAGCAGCAGAGTCGTGTCCGAGCGGGCACCGCTGCCGTCGGAGGCGGCGAAGAGGATGCGCGCCAATTCGACGCGACGACGCTGACCGCCGGACAGCGTGCTGAGCGGCTGCCCGAGAATGCGGTCTTCGAGACCGAGGCTGCTGGTGATGCGTGCGGCTTCACTCTCGGCTTCGTATCCGCCGAGGGCCGAGAACCGATCCTCGAGCTGACCGTACTTCTTGACCGCGCGGTCCTGCGATTCCTGATCGAGCACCTCGCCCATCAGAATCTGCTGCTTCTCCATCTCGCGGAGCATCGTGTCGAGGCCACGTGCGGAGAGAACCCGGTCCTTGGCGAGGACGCTCAGGTCGCCCTCTTTGGGGTCCTGCGGGAGGTATCCGAGTTCACCGGTACGTACGACGCTTCCCGCATATGCCTCACCTTCGCCGGCGAGGATGCGCAGTGTGGTCGTCTTTCCGGCTCCGTTACGTCCGACGAGTCCGATCCGGTCGCCCGGCTGGATGCGCAACGAAGGCCCGGGAGCCGTGAGAAGGGTGCGGACACCGGCACGAACTTCGAGGTCAGTGGCGGTAATCAAGCAAACTCCTCAGGAAAAACGACGAATACGGGTAAACAATGCCTGACTACAGACACAAGAACTATCGATTTTACCGTGACCTGACGGTCGTTCCGACCAGCAGCGTGTGAGTCCGCTAACGTTCGGGACATGACTAGCGAAAACAGCACTCGTCCTCGCGACCTCGAAGGCCGTGCCGCCATCGTCACCGGCGCAAGTCGCGGAATCGGCAAAGCTGTCGCCGCCGAACTCCTCGCTCGCGGTGCCGACGTCTTGATCACAGCCCGCAAGCCGGAGCCTCTCGAGGCCGCCGCATCCGAGCTGTCCGCTCTGGGGCACGGCGGAAAGGTCGTCGCATTCGCGGGCAACGCAGCCGATGCCGAAGCCCGCTCCGGTGCCGTCGACCGCGCCGTGTCCGAATTCGGTTCACTCGACATTCTGGTCAACAACACCGGAATCAACCCCGTCTTCGGTTCGCTCATGGAAGCGGACCTCGACGCCGTGCGCAAGATCTTCGACGTGAATGTGGTTGCCGCCCTCGGTTACGTCCAGCAAGCACATCGGGCATGGATGGGCGAACACGGTGGAGCCGTCGTGAACCTGGCAAGTGTGGCCGGGATCCGGTCGACGGGCGTCATCGCGGCGTACGGCGCGTCGAAGGCTGCGCTCATCCGCCTGACGGAAGAACTGGCCTGGCAACTGGGACCGAAGATTCGTGTCAACGCCGTAGCTCCCGGGATCGTCAAGACGCAGTTCGCGGCAGCCCTGGTCGCTGCCGGCGAGGACAAGGCGTCGGCGGGCTACCCGATGAAGCGGCTCGGCACCCCCGAGGACGTTGCCGGTCTGGTCGGCTTCCTCGTCTCCGACGCGGCGGCGTGGATCACGGGCGAAACGGTCCGGGTCGACGGCGGTCTGCTCGCAACGGGATCGATGTAGTGCGCCGGTCGTGAGCACAGACAACTCCTCCGCCGACGTGGTGATCGTCGGTGGCGGCCCGGCCGGGCGGGCACTCGCCACCCGCTGTATCGCCCGGCAACTCACCGTCGTCGTTGTCGATCCGCATCCCCATCGGGTGTGGACGCCGACCTATTCGGCGTGGGCTGACGAGCTGCCGTCGTGGCTGCCGGTCGATGTGATCGCAAGCCGGATCGAACGCCCGAGCGTGTGGACCCGCAGACAGAAAACGCTTGATCGCACATATTGCGTATTGAATACATCTTTACTGCAATCATTTCTCTCAGGCACATCCGTACAGTTCAGAGCCTTGCGTGCTCAAACACTGTCACCTACCGCCGTCCTGTGCGTGGACGGATCGCAGCTGACAGGTTCCGTCGTCATCGACGCCCGGGGTACCGAACTGACGGTGACAATCGCCCAGCAGACCGCCTTCGGAGTGATCGTCGACCGCGCTCTGGCCGATCCGATTCTGGGTGGTGGCGAAGCCTGGTTCATGGACTGGCGAACAGACAACGGCGCCTCCGACGCCGACACTCCGTCGTTTCTCTATGCGGTCCCACTCGATGACGAGCGAGTTCTCCTCGAGGAGACCTGCCTCGTCGGCCGGCCGGCGTTGGGGCTCCGCGAACTCGAAGCGCGTCTGCGCACCCGGCTTCGCAATCGGGGCTGCGAAGTCCCCGACGACGCACCGGTCGAGCGAGTCCGTTTTGCAGTCGAAGGCCCGAAGGAATCGTTCCCCGACGGTGTCCTCCGTTTCGGCGGGCGAGGCGGTCTGATGCATCCGGGAACCGGATACAGCGTTGCCTCGTCACTCGCCGAGGCAGACGCTGTCGCCAAAGCAATCGCCGACGGTGGAGATCCCAACGCGGCGCTCTGGCCGCGGTCGGCCAAGGCGGTGTCTGCCCTTCGCCGCGTTGGCCTGAACACACTTCTCACCCTCGGCTCGGGAGAGGTCGCGACATTCTTCGACACGTTCTTCGATCTACCGGTCGAGGCTCAGCGGTCCTACCTGTCCGATCGGCGGGACGCGTCCGCGACGGCGAAGGTGATGGCAACCCTGTTCCGATCGTCACCGTGGCACGTCCGAAAGACGTTGATGCGCGCGCCGTTTCTGAGGTGAGCACTCCGGACCGACTACTGCGCTCCCATCGAGCCGGCGATCATCGGCCAGGAATTGTGTAGGTCGTCCTGCCAGTAGCCCCACGAGTGGGTTCCGGTCGGCTTGAAGTCGAACGTCGCGGGGATGCCCAGTGCGTTCAGTCGGTCCGCCAAGCCGTGCGTGCACCCGTTGACCGCGGATTCGATGATGCCGCCGACGACGATCTGATTAAGGAGGGCTCCGGGATTTCCGTTCACATCGGGTGCCTGAAGGTTGTCGTGCGGACCTGGCAGCCCGGATCCGGTGGAAACGTACAGTGCGGTCCCCCGCAACTTCTCCGCGTTCACGACCGGATCGTTCTCGCGCCACCCCGGACCGTCGAACGGTCCCCACATGTTTGTCGGATCAGCGCCACCCCGCGCGCCGACCACCAACCGCACATAGTCCTGACCCGGCTGGGTGGAAGTCTCCGCGCACCCGCTGTAGGCCCCGACACTCCGATAGAGCCCTGGTGCCGAGATCGCGAGATTGAGTACCGACGTCGCCGTCATCGAAATCGCCGCGATGGAGTTGACCCCGTTGGTACCGAACTGCGCATCGATGACGGGCGGCAGTTCGCGAGTGAGGAACGTCTGCCACTTGTTGCGCCCGAGTACGGGATCGTCTTTCTGCCAGTCGGTGTAGTAGCTGAACGCTCCTTCCAGCGGCGTCACGACGTTGACGTTCTTGTCGGCGAAGAAGTCCAGGACATCGGTCCGTCCTTCCCACGTTGCACTGTCCTCGCCACCACCGGCGCCGTTGAGCAGATACAACGTGGGCCGTGGGGCGCTCGTGTCGGCGGGGAGGATCATCTCGAGTGGAATGTCGCGGCCCATCGCATCGGAGTGGACGCTGATGGTTACGGTTCGTGCCGGATCTGCGTTCGCGGGCAAAGGCGCAAACAGCAGTGGAACCAGTGAAATCGCCAGCGCCGCGGTGACGCGTCGACGGTAGGTTCGGATTCTCATCGGAGCGTCCCCCAGGTGTGCGAGTCGGGTTCTCGAAGCGGATACCCGCTCGATACGCCCCGAACCGACCCATCCACACGCAACGGTTCGGGATCAACCGTGATCGTTTGCCTCGCGCAAACGGCCGGCGGCGACCATCATGGGAGGCATGCGCTCGATTTGGAAAGGCTCGATAGCCTTCGGTCTGGTCAACGTCCCGGTCAAGGTGTACTCGGCGACCGAGGACCACGACATCCGATTTCACCAGGTCCATGCAAAAGACGGTGGCCGCATCAAGTACAACCGTGTGTGTTCCGAGTGCGGAAACACGGTTCAGTTCGCGGACATCGACAAGGCGTACGACTCGGAAGACGGATCGCGCGTCATCTTGAGCGACGAGGACTTCAACAAACTCCCGGCTGCGGAGAAGCACGAGATTCCGGTGCTGGAATTCGTGCCGAACGATCAGATCGATCCGATCTTGTTCGAGAAGAGTTACTTCCTCGAACCCGATTCGGCGTCGCCGAAGGCGTACGTCCTGCTTTCGACTGTGCTCACCGAGAGTGATCGAACGGCACTGGTGCATTTCACGCTGCGACAGAAGACGCGCCTGGCCGCGATGCGCGCTCGCGACGGCGTCCTGGTGATCCAGACGTTGCTGTGGCCCGACGAAGTTCGCGCAGCAGAGTTCCCTTCGCTCGACGACGTGGAGAAGCCGAAGGCCAAGGAACTGAAGATGGCGCAGACGCTCGTCGAGAGCATGGCGGGCGATTTCGATCCGACCGAGTTCACCGACGACTACCAGCTCCAACTGCGGCAGTTGCTCGACGAGATGATCGAGAACGGCGGCAAGAAGGTCATCCCCGCCGCCGAGGTCGACCAAGAGGGCACCGATGCGGAGGTGGTCGACCTGGTTGCCGCACTGCAGCGCAGTGTGGACGAAGCGAAGTCGAACGCCTCCAAGGCCGGCTCGTCGAAGTCGACCACACCGAGGAAGAAACGAGCCTGAGTCAGCCGCGCACGTCTTGGACCTCGATCAGAGCGTCCAACTCTGCGTCGACGTCCGGGGCCGCGTGACGACCCGTTCCGACCGCAAGGTTGATCACGGGTCCGATCGCCTCCAGACCTGCCTCGGTGAACATTTCGGCGTGTGACGTGGGCACCGGACGGTCGATGATCACCCCGGAGACGAACGGTCGCCACGCCGACGCGGTTCGCAGCGGGTCGAAGGTGTCGGCGTGTGCCGAGAAGAACAGCAGATCGCCCACGAACTTGCCCGGGCGGTATCGGTGAGCCAGTTCGGCGCCTGCGGAGTATTCCTCGAACAGTCGCTCGATCCGATCGCTCGAGACCAAGGGGTGATCGCCGATGGCTTCGCGCAAGAGTGCTTCGGCGTCCTCGGGTGTCAGATCACGCTCGCCGGTGTCCGGGACCGAGATCCCCAACCCGCCGATCAGTTCGGCGAGAGAAGGCTGCGCGCCCGCCATCGTCGGGTCTTCGAGAACGAAGCTGTCGAGCAGAATCAGGTCGGCGACGCTCTCACCCGCGGCTTGCAACTGCACCGCCGCCGCGTGAGCGATCAATCCGCCGATCGACCACCCCAGCAGGTGATACGGACCGTGCGGCTGAACTCCGCGAATTTCCTCGACGTACCGCGCCGCGAAGTCCTCGATCAGCTCCGCCCGAAATTCGGAGTCCGTCAGGACCGGCGACTGCAGGCCGTAGAGCGGCCGGCTGGAGTCGACGTAGCGATCGAGCGCTCCGTAGCACCAGGCCAATCCGATGGCCGGATGGATGCAGAACAGTGGCTCGGCGCGGCCTTCCGGACGTAGTGGCAGGACTACCGCAAGTGCGGAGGTATCCGCGTCACTTGTCACAACTGTTGCCTCGAGTTCGAAGAGTCTGCGCGCCAATGCCTCCGGAGTCGGATCGGAGAATATCCACGCGACGGGGACGGTCATGCTGGTGCGTTCTTTGATGGCAGCGACCAAACGCGTTGCCATGAGTGAGTTGCCGCCGAGTTCGAAGAAACTCGAATCGGCGTACGTGTCTACGTCGGCCAGATCGAGTACCTCTGCGAAAGCAGCGCAGATCGCGATCTCGTCGCTGCCTTCCGGACTGCGTCCACTCGGCGACTCCCAGTTGGGAGCAGGCAGAGCGCTGCGATCGAGCTTGCCCGCCGGTGTGGTCGGGACTGCGCCGATCACGACAACAGCGGACGGGATCATGTGCGCAGGCAGCGATATACCTGCGTGACGGCGTAGCGCGGCGGCGTCGAAGTCCGCATGTGCCGGGACGACGTACGCGACGATCCGAGCGTCGACGCCCTCCCCGACGACGACGCTGACAGCCGAATGCACGGACGCTTCCGCTGCCAGCACCGCGTCGATTTCTCCGAGTTCGATTCGGAACCCTCGGATCTTGACCTGGTGGTCTGCGCGTCCGAGGTAGATCAGTGCCCCTGAGCGATCTTCGCGCACAAGATCCCCGGTGCGGTACATCCGAGCGCCTTCGGGTCCATGCGGGTCGGCGACGAAGCGCGCGGCTGTGAGTGCGGGGTTGCCGAGGTACCCGCGGGCGAGACCGTCGCCGCTGACGTAGAGCTCACCGACGACCTGGCCGGGAACCGAGTGCAGTCGGGAATCGAGAATCATCGCGTCCACGCCGCGGATCGGGCCGCCGATCGTCACGGGCTCCCCCGCGACCAGCGAATCACTGATGGTGACTGCGACGGTGGCCTCGGTCGGGCCGTACGCGTTGAACATTCGGCGCCCCGGTGCCCACCGAGATACGAGGTCGGCGGAACAGGCGTCGCCGCCGACGACGACGGCTTCGAGATGGTCGAGCCCGGCGGGATCGACAGTCGCCAAGGCGGCTGGAGTCACGAAAGCATGGGTGATCGTCTGCTCGTCGAGCAGTTCGTGCAATTCGACACCGCCGAGAACTGTCGGCGGCGCTATCACCATCGTTGCGCCGGCGCCGAAAGCCAGAAGGAGCTCGAGAACCGACGCGTCGAAGCTCGTCGAGGCGAAGCTCAGAGCGCGAGAGTGCGCGGTGACGCCGAAACGCTCCCGCTGTTCGTCGGCAAACGCTGCCAGTCCCGCGTGAGTGACCAACACGCCCTTGGGTTTTCCTGTCGAGCCCGAGGTGTAGATCAAGTAGGCCGGGTTGTCGAACTCGAGTGGCGCGTCCGGCAGTGTCTCGGAATGGACTGCCTCGATTTCGGTGGTGAATTCGATCGCATCCAACTCGATCCACGATGTGACGCCCGGAAGGTCGGCCGCATACTCGCCCCTGGTGATACCGAGTACCGCTCCACTGTCGGTGAGCATGTGCTCGATCCGCTCGGCGGGGTACGCCGGATCCACGGGAAGAAACACTCCGCCGGCTTTCGCTACGGCCCAGAGCGCGATCACATAGTCGGCCGACCTCGGAAGCGCCAGTGCCACCATCATTTCCGGCGCTATTCCGCGAGCGATCAACGCAAACGCCATAGCGTCGGAGCGTCGGTCGAGTTCGCCGTACGTGAGCGTGACGGATGTGGCGACGTCGACGATTGCCGGGGCGTGCGGATCGGCAGCGCCGCGAAGCAGCAACTCCGGCAGGGTCAAAGCATCGCCGGCCGGACGTCCGGGCAACGCACGCAGGCGACGTCCCGCAAGATCCACGTCACCGACGACGGCGGAGGGCTGGGCAGTCAGTGTCTCGACGATCGTTTCCAGCATCACTGCAAACGACTCCGCCGTATCGGTGTCGAAGAGATCCTTCGCGTAGGTGAGGGAGGCCTCGTAGCCGCCGCCTTCCTCCGCGGTCTGTTCGACAACGGTGAACTGCAGGTCGTACTTGGCGATGTCCGGTGTGATCTCGTGGGCACGAACGGCAAGTCCAGGCAGGTCCCACGTCGTCGGGTGGGCGCCGTGGAACGAGATCATCGTCTGGAACACCGGATGACGGTCGGTGGTCCGGGTCGGCGCCACCACGTCCACGACCTGCTCGAACGGAATATCCGCGTGGGCGAAGGCGTCGAGATCGACGGAGCGGACAGTACGCAGAACGTCGACGAACGTCGACCCGGGGTCGACCGTCGTGCGCAGTCCGACCGTGCCCACGAACATTCCCACGAGGTCGTCGAGAACTCGGTGTCCTCGCCCGGCGACCGGAGATCCGATCACGATGTCCGTGCTTCGACTCAGCCTGGACAGCAGGACGGCATAGGCAGCGTGCAACACCATGAACGGCGTCGCCGCATTGGCTCCGGCAACCGCCTCGACCGCGATCCGGGTGTGCGCCGGAAGCGAGACCGCGGTGTGGGCACCGCTCAACGACTGGGTGAGCGGACGCGCTCGATCGCTCGGAAGGTCGATCAATTCAGGTGCTCCCCGCAACGTCTCCCGCCAGTACGACGCCTGTGCCCCTAGCACGCTCTCGGATTCGTCCACCGAGCCCAGCGCTTCCCGCTGCCAGATGGCGAAGTCCGCGTAGTGCACTTCGAGCGGGGTGAACTCGGGAGCGTGTCCCGAACTTCTCGCGACGTAGGCGGTGAGCACGTCCTTCATCAACGGCGCGATCGACCATCCGTCCGCCGCGATGTGGTGGATCACGATGACAAGTGTGTGGTGCTGCGGCGTCGATTCGAGCAGGAGCGCGCGAACGGGAGCTTGGGTCGTGATGTCGAATCCACGCGACGCGAATTCTCTGGCGAGCACTGCCGGTTCACGGGTGTCCGCATTTCCGTACTCGAGCGAGGTGAATGCATCCTGGATCACCTGGTGTGGACCGGTGCCGGAGTCGGGGAACACCGTGCGCAGGATTTCGTGCCTTTCGATCACGTCGAGGACCGCAGCTTCGAGGGCCGGCACGTCGAGTGCACCGTCGAGGGAGATCGCAGCAGGGACGTTGTACGCGGGTGAGCCGGGATCCATCTGGTTGAGGAACCAGATGCGTGCTTGCGCGTAGGACAGCGGAATTCGCTCGGGGCGGTCTACGGCGGTGATCGGTGGAAGCGCCTTCGCCCCGGCGGATGTGTCGAGCGCGGTGGCAAGTTCCCGAATTTCGGGGTGCTCGAACAGCATTCGGACAGGCACCTGCCTGCCCAACGACTCGCCGAGTCGCTGGGCCAGTCTGGTGGCGAGCAGTGAGTTGCCACCGAGTTCGAAGAAACTGTCCGACGCACTGATCTGTTCGATACCCAGCAGTTCCGCCACGACGCCGGCAACCTGGAGTTCGGTCGCGGTCGTCAGCGGCTCGACACTTCGCTCGGACGAACGCAGTGTCGGCGCCGGCAATGCCGATCGGTCGAGCTTCCCGACGGGGGTCAGCGGTACGTGATCGATCGGGGTGATCGCCGACGGCACCATGAAGGCGGGCAGTGAGCGGCGCGCATGGCTCAGCAACTCGTCCATCTCGACCGCATCGGCACCGAGCACTACGTACGACGCCAACATCGTCTCACCGGAAGCTGCGTCGACGCCCACGGTGACCGCGAACTCGACGCCGGGGTAAGTGCTGAGGACGGAGTCGATCTCGCCCAGTTCGATGCGGAATCCGCGCACTTTCACCTGGTGATCGGAGCGCCCGACGTATTCGATCGTCCCGAGCGGCGTCCACCGAACCAGGTCACCGGTCCGGTACATGCGGGTGCCGGCCGGGCCGAACGGCGCTGCCACGAATCGCGTCGCCGTCAAGGCGGGTTGGTCGAGGTAGCCGCGGGCAAGTCCCAGGCCGGCGATGTAGAGCTCACCGGTGACCCCGACGGGTACCGGCTGAGCCGAGCCGTCGAGAATTACCGCGGACACGCCGCGGACGGGCCCGCCGATGGTCACGGTCTCCCCCACGCTCAAGGCATCACTGATACAGACCATGACGGTGGTTTCCGTCGGCCCGTAGCCGTTGAACAATCGGCGACCCGGTGCCCACTTGCGGACCAGTTCGGGTGGGCATGCCTCGCCACCGACAACGATCGACTGCAGGACGTCCAGCCCGGTGGGATCGACCGAGGCCAGCGCTGCCGGTGTGATGAACGCGTGGGTCACCTGGTGATCGGTGACCAATTCGGCTAGGTCCTGGCCGCCGTAGACGTCGGGAGAGGCGATCACCATCGTCGCGCCTTCACCGACTGCGAGCAGCAGTTCGAGGATGGATGCGTCGAAGCTCGGTGAGGAGAAGTGCAGCGTCCGCGACTGCGCCGAGATGCCGTAACGCGCCGTCTGCTCGGCCGCCAACGCGCTCAGGCCACGATGAGTGACGCTGACGCCCTTGGGCTTTCCCGTCGATCCGGAGGTGTAGATGATGTAGGCGAGGTTGTCGATTCGGATCGGCGCGGCCGGAACCGGCTGCCCGACACCGTCGCCGTGGATGTCGTCCATTGTCATCCACGGAACCGGGCGGGGCAGTGATTCGATCACCGCTTCCGTCGTCACTCCGCGAGTGGCTCCGGAGTCGGTGAGCATGTGCAGAATGCGATCGGCGGGGTATCGCGGATCGACCGGAACAAACGCGGCGCCGGTCAAGGAAACGCCCCACAAGGCGACGATCGAGTCGATCGAGCGCGGAATCGCGATCGCCACAATGTCTTCGGCACCGATCCCTTCCGTGGTCAGACGGCGGGCAAGCGCCGATGCACGGGCGAAGAGATCTCGGTAGAGCACGGTGGTGTCACCGGATCGAAGGGCCACCGAATCGCCTGAACGGGTGGCGGTCCGCGTCAATATTTCGGCCAAGGTGCGCGAACTGGTCCACGCCGGACCTCGTACCGGCATCAGCGACGCCCGCTCGAGGGTGCTGAGGAAATCTAGGTCGTCGATCGCGGCGTCCGGATCTGCGGCGACGGCGCGGGCCACCGACTGCACACGCGCGGCGATCGTTTCCGCGGTGGCAATGTCGAAGAGCGCCTCGGCGAACCTGAGCGACCCGGTGATCTCGGTCTTCTCGGAATCGTCTGCCAGCAGGGTGAACTCGAGGTCGAACTTCGCGACGGACGGTTCGAGTGCTTGCGCTTCGAGATGCGCGTCGTGGACCGTGACCTGCGGCGAGACCACATTCTGGTGGTACGACAGCATGACCTGAAACAGGGGGTGTCGCGTAGTGGACCGGTCGAGATCGAGGGCGTCGACCAGCACCTCGAAGGGCAGCTCGGGGTGCGCGAAGGCGGCAAGGTCGCGTTCACGGACGACCTCGAGCAGGGAGGTGAACGACGCTCGGTGATCAACCGGCGTCCGAAGCGGTACCGAATTGACGAACATCCCGATCAGGGAATCCAGCTCGGGTCGCCCGCGGCCTGCCACCGGGGTGCCGACCACCACGTCGTCGGTTGCACCGAGACGCGCGAGAACAACCGCCAGGATCGCGTGTACGACCATGAACTGCGTCGAGCCACTGCGCCTCGCCACGGCGGCGAGACGCTCCCCGGTCGCCGCGTCGATGACGATCGGCACCGATCCGACGGCGGTCGTGGAGACAGATCCGCGTGGGCGATCGACCGGTAGCAGTACCTCGTCCGGGGCACCAGCCATGGCAGTGGTCCAGAAGGTCAGTTCGCGGGCAACCAGAGACTCCTGGTCGCCGACCTGTCCGAGCGAGTCTTGCTGCCACACCGCGTAGTCGGCGTACTGCACGTCGAGCGGTGTGAAAACCGGGGCGTCTCCAACGACGCGTGCGGAGTACGCCGCGACGAAATCTGCCGCAAAGGGAGTCAGGGACCAGCCGTCGAAGGCGATGTGATGGATGACGACGACCAGTACGTGAGCGAAAGTGTCCTCGCGCACCAGCATGGCCCGAATCGGCAGATCCGAACCGAGATCGAACCCACGCGCCGCGAACTCCGTCGTCGCGGATTCGATACCTTCGGATCCGCGGTAGCGCTCGACGGAGAACTGCACGTCGGAAATTGCTCGGATGACCTGACTCGGGCCGTCGGCGCTGTCGACGTAGATCGTTCGAAGCACCTCATGGCGTGCAACGACGTCCGCAAGCGCCTCCTCGAGTGCATCGCCGTGGATGTCTCCGGTGATGCGGATCGCGAACGGAATGTTGTAGACCGCGGACTGCGGGTCGAAGCGATTGACGAACCACAGCCGCTGTTGCGCAGCGGAGAGCGGTAGGCGGTCCGGGCGAGCACCGGCGCTCAGGGCAGGTCGATCGTCTGATTCTTCGGCGCTCGCCGCCAGACGTGCAGCGAGCGCTTCGACGGTCGGCGCTTCGAAGATCGAGCGAACGTCCACCGTGAGTCCCGTCGCTGCGCTCAACCGCGCGGACACCTGCGTCGCGACGAGCGAGTTGCCCCCGAGATCGAAGAAGCTGTCTCCGGCCCGGACCTCGGGCACGTCGAGCAGTGAAGCGAACACGTCGGCAACGGTTCGTTCGAGTCCGGCCTCGGGTTCACGGCCCGTTCCGAGGATTTCGCGCGGTATCGGCGTCGGCAACGCTCTGCGATCGAGTTTGCCGACCGGAGTCAACGGAATGGCGTCGATCGGGGTGATCGACGACGGAATCATGTACCGCGGCAGCGTGTCGGCGAGTCCCACGAACAGCGACTCGATATCAGCGTCGCCGCTCAGCAACACGTACGACGCCAGAGTGGTACCCGCGGCGGATTCGACGGGAATCGTCGTGGCGAACTGGACGAGAGGGGAATCCATCAGAGCAGCGTCGATCTCGCCGAGTTCGATGCGGAACCCGCGGATCTTGAGCTGATGATCGCTGCGGCCCACGTAGCGAAGGGTCAGGTCCTTGGTCCAGCGGACCAGGTCACCGGTTCGGTACATCCGGGCACCGGGCGTCGAGTACGGATGCGCGACAAACCGATCCGACGTCAGCGCGGGACGAAGGTGGTAACCACGTGCAAGGCCCGGCCCACCGATGTACAGCTCGCCGACGCCGCCGATCGGGACCGGTTGCAGCCGAGAGTCGAGCACCACGGCGTCGATTCCGCGGATGGGACCGCCGATGGTGATCGGCTCCCCCGGTGAGAGTGGGTCACTGATGGCAACCATGACAGTGGTTTCGGTCGGACCGTATCCGTTGTGCAGTCTGCGCCCGTTGCCCCAGCTCGAGACCAATTCCGGCGTGCACACGTCGCCGCCGACGACTACGCATTCCAGTGACGTCACGCCCGCCGGATCGACGGTCGCCAGCGCAGCCGGAGTGATGAAGGCATGAGTGACCTCGCGGCTTCGGAGGAACTCGCTCAACGCCTCCCCTCCGTAGATGTCGGGAGGGGCGATCACCATCGTCGCGCCGGTCGAACCGGCGAGCAGTAGCTCGAGTACGGCGCCGTCGAAGCTCGGTGACGCAAAATGCAGAGTTCGCGACCCGGCGGTGATCCGGTACCGATCCTGTTGTTCGCGAGCAAGATTGGCCAAACCCCGCGTGAGTGACGACGGTGCCCTTCGGCACTCCGGTCGAGCCGGAGGTGTAGATGACGTACGCAGCCGACGCCGCAGTGATCGACGCTGTTCTGTCAGCGTCGTCGATGGCAGCGTCGGAGTAGGCGGCACATTCTGCAACCGTGTCCGCGTCGCCGAGGTCGATCCAGACTGCGACGTTCCCACCGGCTGCCGGACCAGCCGCAACCTCGGCGGACCGAATTCCGATCCGCACACCCGAATCCTCGAGCATGTGCGCAACTCGATCTGCGGGATAACGGGGATCGACCGGGACGAAATCGCCACCGGCTTTGGTGACCGACCAGACTGCGAGCACGGAGTCGACCGATCGGGCGACGGCCAGTGCGACCGGTGTCTCGGGGCCGACTCCCAGGTCCATGAGGTATCGAGCGATCCGATTCGATCGACGCTCCAGCTCCCCGTACGAGAGTGAGCGCTCGGAGTCTTCGAGGGCGATCGCGTCGGGATACGTCCTCGCGGTGTCCCCGAGGATCTGCGCCAGCGTCGATTCGCCCACCGAAGCCACACCGCGTCGCGGCAATATCGCGGCACTCTCCCGCGATCCGAGTACACGAAGATCACCAACCGGTGCAGTCGGTTCCGACACTGCCGATTCCACGAGTGTCACGAAGTTTCGCGCCAACGCTTCGACGGTCGCGCTGTCGAACAGGTCGGTGGAATAGGTGAACGTGGCATCGATTCCTGCTGCGGCCCCGGCCTCGTGACGTTCGGTGACGGTGAGCTCGAGGTCGAACTTGGTCAGCCCCGTCTCGACTGCCCGCGCCGTCATCGACACCCCTGCCAGTTCGGCTGTGTGGGTGGTGGCTATCCGCGAGGTGATGGCCGCTTGAAAGACCGGGTGGTGTGCGGGCGAGCGGTCCAGTTCGAGCGCGTCCACGACGACGTCGAAAGGCACGTCCGCATTGTCGAAGGCATCCACGTCGACGGCCCTGACCTGTGACAGGTATGCGGCGAACGTTGCGTCCCGATCGACGAAGGTCCGCAGGGCAAGAGTGTTGACGAACATGCCGACGAGCAGATCGAGAGATCGGTCCCCTCGTCCGGCCACCGGTGTTCCGATGACGATGTCGTCCGTGCCGCTGTACCTGGCCAGAAGCAGGGCGAAGCACGCGTGCAGGGCGATGAACGGCGTGGCGTCGTGATCGGCGGCAAGTACAACGAGCTTCTGATGCGTGGAAGCGCCGATTCTGATGTCGACTCCGGCTCCGCGCATGGTCGGGTCGAGTGCGCGCGGACGGTCCGTCGGCAGGTGGAGCTGCTCGGGCGCTCCCGCCAGCTGCTGCTTCCAGAACGCGATCTGTGAGTGGGCAAGTGAATCGGTGGATGACGCGTCGCCGAGGTGTTCTCGGTGCCAGAGCGTGTAGTCGGCGTACTGCACCGGAAGGGGTGCCCACTGCGGGCTGTTGCCGCCGACGCGGGCGGCGTAGGCGCCGGTGAGATCAGCAGCCAACGGGGCGAGTGACCAACCGTCGGCCACCATGTGGTGCAGAACCACTACGAGGACAGCTTCCTCGTCATCGCCTTCCTTCTCGGCGGCGACAGTGATCAGCAGGTAGCGCACCGGACGTTCGCGGACCAGATCGAAACCGGCCGAAGAGAATTCGAAGATCACTCTCTCGAGGCTTCCGCGTTCCACGTCGATCGACTCGAGCCCTGCGATCCCCTCGCCCAGGCCCAGAACCTTCTGCGTCGCGTTGTCCCCGGTCTGAGGAAACACGGTGCGTAGTGACTCGTGACGTGTCACGACGTCCACGATCGCGGCACTGAGTGCGTCGGGATCGACGGCGCCGCGCAACGACACCGCCAGTGGAATGTTGTACGCACCTGATTCCGGTGCCACGCGGTTCAGGAACCACAGTCGCTGCTGCGCGGGAGCGAGAGGCAGTACAGGCGGCCGGGCCACGACCTGAATACCATCGGCGTCCGGGGTCTGTGCCGCACGCTCGATCGTCGCCGCGATCCCAGACACCGTGGGATGGTCGAAGAGTGCACGCAGCGGCATTTTAACCCCGGTGGCTTCGGTCAAGCGCGCTACCGCCGTCGTCGCTACCAGCGAGTTTCCGCCCAGATGGAAGAAATTATCGTCGAGTCCGAGCGGTCCACTACTCAGGATGTCAGCCAGAACCGCCGCAACCTTGCCCTCGGTCGGGGTCGTCGGGGGTCGGAAGACCTTGGTGGAGGCCAGGATAGGCGAAGGCAGCGCACGCCGGTCCAGTTTTCCGTTGGTGGTCAACGGAATCGAATCGAGGACCATGAAGGCATCGGGAACCATGTAGGTCGGGAGGGCTTCGGCGGCGTGAGCTCGGAGGGCGTCGGCGTCCACGACGTCGGAAGCGGTCACATAGGTCACGAGAGCGCCGCCCGCCGGCGTCGGAGCCACAACCGTCACGGCATCGTCGATTCCCGGCGCGCTGAGGATGACGGAGTCGATTTCGCCGAGTTCGATCCGGAATCCGCGGATCTTGACCTGCGCGTCGCCGCGTCCGAGGTACTCGAGTTGTCCGGGCGCAATCCATCGTGCGCGGTCGCCGGACCGGTACAACCGTCGTCCGCCGGCATTGAACGGATCGGCGACGAACCGGCCCGCGGTGAGGTCTGGACGGCCCAGATAGCCACGGGCGAGTTGACCGCCCGCGACATAGATCTCCCCCGCGATCCCCACCGGGACCGGGGAGAGATGCTCGTCGAGCAGGTACACACGAAGTCCGTCGATCGCGTCACCGATCCGGCTGCCGGTAACCGCACTCGCGCTCGCCCGGTCGAGTTCGAGATGGGTGACGTGCACCGTCGTCTCGGTGATGCCGTACATGTTGACGAGTGCGGGCCCGGATTCCGTGTGATTGTCGTGATTGTCGTAGCCCGGGTGATTGTCGTACCAGCGCCCGAGGCGACGAAGATCCAAGGCTTCGCCACCGAAGATCACGTACCGGAGCCGGGTCTCCGAATCGGCCCGAAGGTCGGCTTCGATGTACTGGTAGAAGGCCGAGGGCGTCTGATTGAGCACGGTGACGCCTTCTGCGGCGACCAGCGCCCGGAAGGCGTCAGGGTCGCGTGATACCTCGTGATCGACCAGGACCAGCGTTCCGCCGTGGAGCAGCGCGCCCCACAGTTCCCACACCGAGAAGTCGAAGGCGAACGAGTGGAACATCGTCCACACGTCGTTGCCGTCGAATCCGAATTCGACGTGCGTGTTCTCGAACAATCGCACCACAGCGGCGTGGGTGACGGAGACACCTTTGGGTCGTCCCGTCGACCCCGAGGTGTAGATCACGTACGCCAGATTGTCGGCTCCGTGTCCGCGCGGGCGCTCATCGGTTTCCAGACCCTCACCGGAGTACTCGTCGGATTCGACCCCGACGACCACCACGTCAGAGTTCGGGAAGGCGGAGTTCGGGAAAGTGGAATCGGAGATGACGCACACCGGTTGCGCATCCTCGACCACATACGCCAAACGCTCGGCGGGGTGCGCACCATCGAGTGGGAGGTATCCGCCGCCGGCCTTCACTACCGCGACAGCGGCAACGATCATGTCCACGGATTTCGGCAGCATGATTCCGACCAACGACTCGGATCGCACGCCATGATCGACGAGCTTGCGCGCCAACTGATTCGATCGTCGATCGAGTTCGCGGTACGACACGCGCTCGCTACCTGCGACAACGGCGATCGCTTCCGGGGTCGCCCGAATGCGGTCGGAAAGGATCTCGGAGAGCGTTCGGACCGGGGTAATCGGCAGAACGGGCGGCACCAGCGCCTGGCGCGCGTCCGGGCGCAGTAGATCCACTGAGCCGAGCGCCGAGTGCGGAGCACCGACCATCGCGGTCAAGATTCGCAGATAACGGTCGGCGAGGTCCTCGGCTTGCTCCTTCGTGCCGAGCCAATCCAGAACACCGGAGATCGGCTGATCGAAATCGGCATGCTCACCAGTCGGAATCGCCAGGGAGACAAACAGTTCCGGCACGGTGGCCAGATCCGATCCGATAGGCGCACCGACCATGAGCCCCGGAAATCTCGGGTGAGCATCCAGCGGCTCCTCGAAGCAGACCATCGCCCGGAACAACGGGCCCGTCTCCACCCAGCGGCCGTCACCGAGTGCGGCGGTCACCGAAGACAGAAGAATGTCTGCGTGTTCGAGAGCTTCGATTGCGACGGTGTCCACCGCACCGACCAGGTCGGTGAGCGTCATGGTGTTCGACACCGTCGAGCGAAGCACTAACTGGTTGGCGAACATCGAGACGAAATCGTCCGGATTGGAGGCGCCGTACCCTCGGACCGAGACGCCGATCGACACCTCGTCGGCCGAACCGACGCGGCGCAGCAGTCCGGCCATCGCAGACTGGAACAGCACGAACAGACTCGTGTTCATCGTCGTCGCCATCGTCTCGAGGCTCCGGCAGAGGCCTGCCTCGATCTCGAGGGGCGTGGACGTTCGACCGGTTCCGGCGACGACCGGCAAACCCAGTTCCTCGGCGGGGTTCGACAAGGTCGCAGACCAGTACTCGACGTTGCGGGCGTGTTGGACTTCGGCGATCCATTTCCCCGCGGCGTCGGGGTCGATGTCCATCAATCGAGTTCCCGATTCTGCGGCGCAGAACAAGTCGAGGAATTCGAGGAAACGTCGGTGGTGACGCGAGATGTCCTCGTTGGTGTACAGGTCTGGGTTCGCGGCGAAGTCGATCTGGATCTCTTCGGCTGCGGAAGTCTGATAGACGTTGACGGAGAGGTCTTCGATCGGCCCGGTCGAGATCACGTTCAGTTCGCCGTGCGCGTCCCCGAGAGTGATTCCGGAATGGAACAGCATGAGGTTGATCAACGGCCCGTGGAAGCCTCGTCCGTCGGCGATGCTGTGATCACCGGCGTTGAGGTCGCGTCGTAGGTCCTCGTGGCGGTACTTCTGATGACGCAGTGCGCCGGTGAGTTCGATCTTCACCTCGTGCAGCAGGTCCCCGACCGCGAAATGCGGATCGACGCTCGCACGTATCGGGACGACGTTCGACATCATTCCGCCGGACCTGCGAGCAGCTTTTGTCGTCCGCCCCGAGACCGGCAGGCTGAGGACCACGTCGCGGGTCCCGGTGGCCCGGGCGAGGTAAGCCGCCAGTGCACCGATCACCACTGACGACGTCGTCACGTCGTGGGCGGCGGCCAGCCGTTCGAGGGAGCTCCGCAGTTCCGTAGGTACCGTGGCCGACCGTAGGCGTGACCATGCCTGCGACGGAGCAGTCGAGGACGCGAGCGAGGTTCCGCCCGGTTTGTCGGCCATCTTGGTGTTCCAGTAGTCGCGATCGCGTTCCCACCGGGTTGAGCCCAGATAGTCGGCCTCTGCCTTCACCAACGATTGGAGGGGGGCAGTTACCGCTGGGGGAACTGGCAGATCCCGCACCGCGGCGGTGTAGATCTCGGCTGTGCGGTTCATCATCGACATCGCGCCGAAACCGTCGAGCGCTACGTGATGAATACGGCTGTACCAGTAGTAATGGTCGTCGCGAAGCACCAGGACTGCCAGCCTGACCAGGCGATCGGTGAACGGATCGATGGCAGCAGTGTGCTCTCTGCGCATCCATTCCTGCGCTGCAGATTCCGGATCCGATTCGGCGCGAAGATCGACCACGTCGAGGGAGTCGTCCATGTCGAGATCGAGCCACTGACGCGCAACCCCGTCCACCTCGACCAGGCGCAGATATCCGGAGCCGATCTCACGGCCGGTCTGTTTGCTGGCAGCGGTCAGCAGCTCGATGTCGAGTGGGCCGTCCACGTCCACGTACTGAGCGATGCTGACGGGAATCTCGGGTCGAAGCTGTTGTGCGACAAGCAGGGAAAGTTGCGCGGCAGAAAGAGGGAAGGTGAGTTCGTCGTCCGGACGAGCTGCGGAAACGATTCCTCGGTCGGGACTGCCATCCACACGAATCTCCCTCTTACAACTTGATCATGATGCAAACAGGTTTATGCGTCCGCTGGACGCTTCGAACTGATCGGGGCACTTCGAAAATGAGACGAATACTTTGGAAAGCTCGGGTGGAAACTGGCAAATCGCCCGCCGGAGATCACATCGTGACAATCAGCTGCGATGTTACCGATCAGTCAGCTTCCAGCAAATATTCATCAAACAACCATTTGGGACTATTGTCCTGAATATCATGGCTAAAACGGCCCTATATAACAAACCGAAGCGCCGGTACCCGACGAACGGGCACCGACGCTCCGGTGAAATGTATTCAGTTGATCGTGCCGAGGTTGCTTGTCAGACCGTGAAGCCGAGTGCGCGCAGTTGCTCGCGTCCGTCTTCGGTGATCTTGTCCGGTCCCCACGGCGGCAACCACACCCAGTTGATCTTCATGTCGGTACACAGATCGCTACGCACAAGTGCGCCGCGCGCCTGGTCCTCGATCACGTCGGTCAACGGGCACGCCGCCGACGTCAAAGTCATGTCGATCGTGACGACACCGTCGTCTTCGAAGAGTCCGTAGACCAAGCCGAGATCGACGACGTTGATTCCCAGTTCGGGATCGACGACGTCGCGCATCGCTTCTTCGAGTTCGTCGAGTCGCTCAGGCGACGGGACAGTGCCACTGCCCTGTGCGCCACCGAATTCCGCAGTGGAATCGGGATTCGGATTCACCGGAGCGCCGACCTCGGCGTCCTGCACTGGTTGTGTCTCGGTCATGATCCCTGTCCTTCAGTCGTGTCGACCAATTCACTGCTGCTGTCCGCCGTCGTCACAGCACTGCCGTCGACAATCTGGACTACAGCATCCTTGAATGCCATCCATCCGAGCAAGGCGCACTTCACGCGTGCCGGATACTTCGAGACACCGACGAACGCGATACCGTCGCCGAGAACGTCCTCGTCCCCCTCGACGGTGCCCCGACTGCTCACCATCTCGTTGAACGCCGTCACCGTCTTCAGTGCGTCGGTGACCTGCATCCCGATGACGAGGTCGTTGAGCACCGACGTCGACGCCTGGCTGATCGAACAACCCTGACCGTCGTACGAGACGTCGGAGACCGTTCCGTCCTCGGATATCTGGACGCGCAACGTCACCTCGTCGCCACACGTCGGGTTGACGTGGTGCACCTCGGCGCCGAACGGCTCACGGAGTCCGCGGCCGTGCGGATGTTTGTAGTGATCGAGGATCACTTCCTGATACATCTGCTCCATGCGCATGATTCAGTTCAACTCCCCTGCGACACCGAAAAATTCCTGCGCACGCTTGATCGCGGCAACGAGAACATCGATTTCCGCGGTGGTGTTGTAGAGCGCAAACGACGCACGGGCCGTCGCAGCGACACCGAACTTACGATGCAGCGGCCACGCACAATGGTGTCCGACGCGAATCGCGACGCCCTCGTCGTCGAGGATCTGTCCGAGGTCGTGGGCGTGAATACCGTCCACGACAAAGGAAATCGCGCCGCCGCGGTTCTCGGACGTCTGTGGTCCGATGATGCGCAGACCTTCGATCGCCGACAACTTTTCGAGAGCAGCCTCCACCAACACGTGCTCGTGCGCGGCGACTGCGTCCATCCCGAAGGTGTTCAGGTAATCCACGGCAGCGCCCAACCCGACCACCTGTGAGGTCATCGGGACGCCGGCCTCGAAACGCTGAGGCGGCGGCGCGTAAGTGCTGACCTCCATGGTGACCGTCTCGATCATCGATCCGCCGGTGATGAACGGAGGCATCGCTGCCAGCAGTTCACGACGGCCGTAGAGAACTCCGACCCCCGAAGGGCCGAGCATCTTGTGACCGGAGAACGCCGCGTAGTCCACTCCCAGTTCGTGGAAGTCGACCGCCATGTGAGGCACCGACTGGCACGCGTCGAGCACGACGAGTGCACCGACGGCGCGTGCTCGTCGCACCAATTCCTCGACGGGCGCGATCGCGCCGGTCACGTTGGACTGGTGGGTGAACGAAACGACCTTCACCGCGTCCGTCAGCTCCAGCGAATCGAGATCGATCCGGCCGTCGTCGGTGACGCCGTACCACTTGAGCGTCGCACCGGTTCGGCGCGCAAGTTCCTGCCAGGGAACGAGGTTGGCGTGGTGTTCGAGTTCGGTGATGACGATTTCGTCGCCAGGACCGACATGGCGGTCGAAGCGATCGTCACCGAGAACGTAGGTCACCAGATTGAGAGCCTCGGTGGCGTTCTTGGTGAACACCAACTCGTCCGAATCCGCACCCACGAAGGAAGCGATGGTGGCGCGAGCATTCTCGTACGCGTCAGTCGCCTCTTCTGCGAGCTGATGAGCACCCCGGTGTACTGCCGCGTTACACGTGGTCAGGAAGTCCCGTTCGGCATCGAGAACCTGGACCGGACGCTGTGAGGTAGCGCCGGAATCCAAGTACACCAAAGGTTTTCCGTCGCGCACGGTTCGCGCCAGGATCGGGAAGTCGGCCCGAACCGCTGTGACGTCGAGCTCGCGCACCGAGGTGGTCATCGTGATTACGCTCCCTGGGTAGCTGCGGTGTCCGCGGTGAAACGAACGTAGCCGTTGGTCTCGAGCTCGTCGGCCAGCTCCGGTCCACCGGACTCGACGATGCGGCCACCGACGAACACGTGAACGAAGTCGGGGTTGATGTAGCGCAGAATGCGCGTGTAGTGCGTGATCAGCAGAACGCCGCCGTTCTCGCGCTCCTTGTAGCGGTTGACGCCTTCGGAGACGGTGCGCAGAGCGTCGACGTCGAGGCCGGAGTCGGTCTCGTCGAGGATCGCGATCTTCGGCTTGAGCATGCCCAACTGCAGGATCTCGTGCCGCTTCTTCTCGCCACCGGAGAAGCCTTCGTTGACCGAGCGCTCGATGAACGAGGGATCGATCTCGAGCTCGCTGAGGGCTTCCTTGACTTCCTTGACCCAGTGGCGCAGCTTGGGAGCCTCGCCTCGCACGGCCGTAGCGGCGGTGCGCAGGAAGTTGGACATGGAAACGCCGGGAACCTCGACGGGGTACTGCATGGCCAGGAAGAGCCCGGCACGTGCACGCTCGTCGACGCTCATTGCGAGGACGTCTTCACCGTTGAGGGTGATGGAGCCCGACGTGACCTGGTACTTGGGGTGACCGGCGATGGCGTACGACAGAGTCGACTTGCCGGAGCCGTTGGGGCCCATGATCGCGTGGGTCTCCCCCGAGCGGACCGTCAGGTCGACGCCCTTGAGGATTTGGATGGGCTCGGCGTTGGCATCGGAGTTGGCGACCTCGACGTGCAGGTCACGAACCTCGAGGACCGAGGTGGTGGTGTTGTCACTGGTAGACATGAAATTCCTTCAAGATGAGGCGGGCGAGCGTAGCGACGGGGTGGTGTCGCAGGCGGGGCGGTCAGGAGCCGACGGCTGCGAGTTCGGCTTCGACTGCGGCTTCGAGGCGATCGCGCACCTCGGGAACAGCGATCTTGTTGATGATTTCGTGGAAGAACCCACGTACGACCAGACGACGAGCCTGATCCTCCGGGATACCACGAGCACGCAGGTAGAACAGCTGCTCGTCGTCGAAACGTCCCGTTGCACTTGCGTGGCCGGCCCCGACGATCTCACCGGTTTCGATTTCGAGGTTCGGAACCGAGTCGGCGCGGGCGCCGTCGGTCAGCACCAGGTTGCGGTTGAGCTCGAACGTGTCGGTGCCCTCCGCTGCGGCGCGGATGAGAACGTCGCCGATCCACACGGTGTGCGCGTCGGGCTTACCGGATCCGGGATCTCCCTGAAGCGCACCCTTGTAGACCACGTTGGACTTGCAGTTGGGCTGCGAATGATCCACCAGCAGACGCTGTTCCAGATGCTGGCCGGCGTCGGCGAAGTACAGGCCGAGCAGTTCGGCGTCGCCGCCCGGTCCGTCGTACTTGACGGTGGCGGACAGGCGAACCAGGTCGCCGCCCAGGCTGATCGAGGTGTATCGAAGCACTGCGTCGCGGTTCAGGCGAGCGTGGTGTGACGTCACGTGAACTGCGTCGTCCGCCCAGTCCTGGATGGCCACCACGGTCAGCTGCGAACTGTCACCGAGAACGAATTCGATGTTCTCCGCGAAGGTTCCGCTGCCGCGCTGGTCGATCACGAACGTCGCCTTGGCGAACTGCGCCAGACGAATCTGGGTGTGTCCGTAGGCGACGTTGTCGACTCCGGGGCCGGTCATGGTGACCACAACGGGCTTCTCGACCTCGACCTCGGCACCAACCGAGATGACCGTTGCCGTCTCGAAGCTCGAATACGCCTGCGCTGCAATGCGATCAGCGGGAACGCCGGCTTTGCCCAGACGTGCGTCGTCACGCCCGACGGTCTCGACGGTGATGTCGCTTCCGCCGTCGACCTCGACGGTGACCTGTCCGTTGGCGACGGCGCTGCCGTCGTGCAATCCCCGGAGGCGACGCAGCGGGGTGAACCGCCAGATCTCGTCACGTCCGCCGGGAACCTCGAAAGCATTGACGTCGAACGAGGAGAACTGCTCACCCTTGTTCGTGATGGGTGAGCCGGTGGCTGCACCCTTTACAGGAGCGGTCGGGTTCTCCCCGGCAACAGCTCCGATGACTCCGGTCTCTGGCGTGGCCACTAACCCACAGCCCCTTCCATCTGAAGTTCGATAAGGCGGTTGAGCTCGAGCGCGTACTCCATCGGGAGTTCCTTCGCGATGGGCTCGACGAATCCACGCACGATGGTGGCCATCGCCTCGTCCTCGGTCAGTCCGCGGCTCATCAGGTAGAAGAGCTGATCGTCACTGACCTTCGAAACGGTGGCCTCGTGACCCATGGTGACGTCGTCCTCGCGGATGTCGACGTACGGGTAGGTGTCGCTTCGGCTGATCTGGTCGACGAGCAGAGCGTCACACTTGACGGTCGACTTGGAGCCGTGGGCACCCTTGTTGACCTGCACCAGACCGCGGTACGACGCACGTCCACCGCCGCGGGCGACAGACTTGCTGATGATGGTCGAGGACGTGTGCGGCGCGAGGTGGAGCATCTTGGCGCCGGTGTCCTGGTGCTGGCCCTCGCCGGAGAACGCAACGGAGAGAACCTCACCGCGGGCGTACTCGCCCATCAGCCACACGGCCGGGTACTTCATGGTGACCTTGGAGCCGATGTTGCCGTCGACCCACTCCATGGATCCGCCGGCCTCGACCTTGGTGCGCTTGGTCACCAGGTTGTAGACGTTGTTGGACCAGTTCTGGATGGTCGTGTAGCGGCAGTGGCCGCCCTTCTTCACGATGATCTCGACGACGGCCGAGTGCAGTGAATCGGACTTGTAGATCGGCGCGGTGCAACCCTCGACGTAGTGCACGGAGGCATCTTCGTCGACGATGATCAGGGTGCGCTCGAACTGACCCATGTTCTCGGTGTTGATGCGGAAGTACGCCTGCAGCGGGATGTCCACGTGGACTCCCGGCGGAACGTAGATGAACGAGCCGCCCGACCACACGGCGGTGTTCAGCGCGGAGAACTTGTTGTCGCCGGCCGGGATGACCGATCCGAAGTACTCCTTGAACAGCTCCGGGTGCTGCTTGAGACCGGTGTCCGTGTCGAGGAAGATGACGCCCTGCTCCTCGAGGTCCTCACGGATCGAGTGGTAGACGACCTCGGACTCGTACTGAGCTGCGACGCCGGCAACGAGGCGCTGCTTCTCCGCCTCGGGGATGCCGAGCTTGTCGTACGTGTTCTTGATGTCCTCGGGCAGGTCTTCCCACGACTCGGCCTGCTTCTCGCTGGACCGGACGAAGTACTTGATGTTGTCGAAGTGAATACCTTCGAGGTCGCTGCCCCAGTTCGGCATCGGCTTCTTGTCGAAGGTGCGCAGCGCCTTGAGGCGGATGTCGAGCATCCACTCGGGCTCGCTCTTCTTGGCGGAGATGTCCCGCACGACAGCCTCGGACAACCCGCGCTGCGCGCTGGCTCCGGCTTCGTCGGAATCGGACCAGCCGTAGCCGTAATGACCGAGGGACGCGATGGTCTCTTCCTGCGTGAGCGGCTCGGTGCCTGCTGCCGCAGTGGTAGTCGCCTGGTCTGATGTGACGGTCATGCGAGCTCCTTCCGGAGTCTTGTTTCTTGACGGCTGCTCGGGTTCAGCGAGGGCTGGTCGCTGTGGTCGAGCAGTTCTGACTTTGAAGAACTAGCTGAAAAATCTCTATTCGAACGCTGCACGGTGGCAACGCTCTGTAGAACACTCTGGTCCGGTCATCTACTCCCGGTGGACACGAGGGGCACGTGCGTCGTGCAGGCGCAGTCACCGTTGGCGATGGTCGCCAGACGCTGAACATGAGTCCCGAGCAATTGCCGGAATGCTTGCTGCTCTGCCTCGCACAGTTCCGGAAACTCTTCTGCCACATGGGAAACCGGGCAATGGTGTTGGCAGATCTGCACGCCGTTGCCGACCGGTCGGGTCGACGCTGCGAACCCCACCGCGTTGAAGGCTTCGGCGATTGCGTCCGCTGTCGCCTCGACGTTGTCGACATCTGTCGGATCAGCCGGTTCGACGTCGCCGACGATCGCCTGAACCCGACGCTTGGCGAACTCCTCGATTGCCGCGTCTCCGCCGATTTCACGGAGTTGCCGCATCGCGGCTCCCGCCAGATCGTCGTAGGTGTGGCCGAGGCGGCCTCGGCCGGTCGCGGTGATCTGGAACTGCTTGGCGGGACGACCTCGTCCACGCTGACGCAGCGACGCCGCCGAAGCGGTTCGGGCTTCGCCGGACTCGATCAAAGCGTCCAAGTGACGTCGGACACCTGCGGCACTCAAACCGAGGCGCGTGCCGATTTCGGAGGCGGTAATGGGGCCTTCTTCGAGTAGCAGCTTGACCACTGCGGCCCGGGTCTGGCCTTCGACGCTCACCGTCACCGGATTTGCGGCAGCACTAGGCGAGGTCGCTACAGTGGGCTGACCTGCAACTTCCTTGCTTCGAGGGTCTGACGCTTTTCTTTTCACAACACAAGTGTGACGGAATTCTTTTCGCAGGTCTACTAAGGGCAACCTGCATTACATTCGGGAATATCCGGACAACGTACGTTGTTTGTGCTTGTCTGTCCGGCTGGATGGAGCCGCTACGCTGCCTGGTGTGCCGCAGACCCCCGAGAAGACGACGACCGCGCGATCGGCGCGCGCGATCCTGCTGGAAAAACCCAAGGCACTCGCGCTTTCCACAATCGGCGTTCGACCTTTCGGATCCGCTCCCCGGCAGAGTATGGCCGCGGTGCTGCACGGCGACGAGGACGAGCGCCCGGGCCTGAACGCGAAGGAAACCGCACAACTGCGAGGGATTCGCCGATTCGGCGCAACCGGCGCGGTCTTGATGGCAGTCGGAGCGCTCGGCGCCGGCGCACAACCCGTCCTGCAGAATCCGACCGCAGGACTTCGAGTCCTCAGCCTTCCCGGACGTATGCCGACGGTCTCACTCACCATGACGATGACCGGAACCGTGCTCGTCGTTCTGGCCTGGCTGATGATGGGCCGATTTGCAGTCGGGGACATACGCAGCCGTTCCGGCGCACCGCGGCGCATGACCCGTTCCCAGTTGGACCGCACACTCCTGCTGTGGATCCTGCCGCTCTCGGTCGCACCGCCGATGTTCAGCCGCGACGTCTACTCGTATCTGGCTCAAAGCGAAATCGCGGCCCGTGGACTCGATCCGTACGCCATCGGCCCCAAGGCGGCACTGGGCGTCGACCACGTTCTCACCCGCACGGTTCCGACGATCTGGCGCGACACCCCGGCTCCGTACGGACCGTTCTTCCTGTGGCTGGGACGCGGGATCAGCTCACTGACCGGCGACAACATCGTGGCCGGAATCTTCTTGCACCGCTTGCTCGCATTGGCCGGCGTCGCGCTCATCGTGTGGGCGATACCGCGACTGGCCAAGCGATGCGGTGTCTCTGCCGTCAGTTCGCTCTGGCTCGGTGCCGCGAACCCGCTGTTGCTCTTCCACTTGGTGGCCGGCATCCACAACGAAGCACTCATGCTCGGGTTGATGCTCGCCGGAATCGAGATCGCTCTTCGCGCAGTCGAAGGGTCCGGGCCCATCCGTGGGCGAGCGCTGTTCTATCTCGTTGCGGGATCAGGTTTGATCGCCTTGTCGTCGACCGTCAAAATTCCGTCCTTGCTTGCACTGGGATTTGTCGGCATGGCTTTGGCCCGGCGTTGGGGTGGAACCTGGAAAGCCCTGGCGGGAGCCGCGATTCTCCTGGGCATCGTTGCCGCTGTCGTCACGTTTGTCATCAGCGTGGCCAGTGGGCTCGGTATGGGTTGGATCAACACCCTCGACACCGCCACGGCAGTCCGGAGTTGGATGTCCATCCCGACGCTCCTGGGCGTCGGCACGGGATTGGCAGGCGTACTGCTCGGACTCGGCGATCACACGACGGCGATCCTCACGATCACGCGGCCCATCGCAACTCTCGTCGCCATGCTCGTCACCGCACGGATGATGATCTCGGTCTACATGGGCCGCATCCATCCGGTCGGCGGACTCGGCATCGCGCTCGGCGCGATCGTTCTCCTGTTCCCCGTCGTTCAGCCGTGGTACCTGCTGTGGGCGATCCTTCCGTTGGCGGCGTGGGCCACCGCGCCGATTTTCCGCATCCCTGCCGTCGTCTTCACCTCGATCGTCAGCGTCATGTTGATGTCCAACGGCGCCGAATACCTTCCGTTCATGATCGTGCAGGCCGTCATCGCGACCATCCTCACCGCCGGAACGCTCATCGTCTTCACCCGCAATTCACTCCCCTGGCGTAGCGACAAGCCAGTAGCGGAGATCACGAAAGGCGGACCGGTAGACGAAGACAACTCGGCGGGGGCTTACGCTGATTCCCCGTGACCTCGAGAGCCTCCAGATCGTCGACGCCGGCGGTACAGATCCAGGGTGTCGTCAAGTCCTTCGACGGTGTTCGAGCCGTCGACGGTATCGATCTCACTGTCGAGACGGCCCAGGTCGTTGCCCTGCTCGGCCCCAACGGAGCCGGCAAGACAACCACCGTCGAGATGTGCGAAGGGTTTGTCACCCCCGATGCCGGCACGGTTCGAGTGCTCGGTCTCGACCCCATCGCCGACTCCGGTGAAGTCCGCTCGCGAATCGGCGTCATGCTGCAGGGCGGCGGCGCGTACCCCGGGTCCAAGGCCGGGGAAATGCTCGACCTCGTGGCCGCATACTCGGCCGACCCGCTCGATCCCGCCTGGCTCCTTTCCAAACTCGGCCTCACCGATGCGCGCAAGACCCCGTACCGCCGCCTCTCCGGAGGCCAGCAGCAACGACTGTCCCTGGCGTGCGCGCTGGTCGGGCGTCCCGAGTTGGTATTTCTGGACGAACCCACCGCCGGCCTCGACGCTCAGGCGCGCCTGCTCGTGTGGGAACTCATCGACGCTCTGCGACGCGACGGCGTGAGCGTCCTGCTCACCACACACCTCATGGACGAGGCCGAAGCGCTCGCCGACGAACTGGTCATCATCGACCACGGCAAGATCGTCGCGTCGGGAACGCCGGCGGAGGTCACCAGCAAGGGCGCCGAAGGACAACTCCGTCTGACGACGGTTCCCGGTTTGAGCCTCGATTCGCTGGCCGGTTCACTCGCCGGGTTCCGCATCGAGGAATCCAACCCCGGCACCTATGTCGTCGAAGGTGCAATCGATCCGGCAACCGTGGCGACTGTCGCAACGTGGTGTGCCGATCAGGACGTGCTGATCAACGACATTCGCGTCGATCAACGGAGTCTGGAAGACGTCTTCCTCGAATTGACGGGCCGGGAACTGAGGGGATGACGGAGATCAAGGTCATGAACGAAACAGCGTCGAACGGCCAGAGCAGTCCCATCAGCGTTGCCAGAGACCGACGGCTCGCCGAGAACCGCTTCGAGCCACGCACCTTCTCGCCGGATCCCCGCCCCAATTCGGCGGCCAAGATGCTGGCGGCGCAGACCAAACTGGAGCTGACTCTTCTGCTCCGCAACGGTGAGCAATTGCTGCTCACCATGTTCATCCCGATCACCCTGCTCATCGGACTGTGTCTACTCCCGATCGGCGATTTGGGCGATTCTCGGGTCGATACCGTGCTCCCTGGTGTCATGATGGTTGCCGTGATGTCGACGGCGTTCACCGGACAGGCCATCGCCGTCGGATTCGACCGCCGATACGGCGCGCTCAAGCGACTCGGTGCAACGCCGCTACCGCGGTGGGGAATCATCGCAGGCAAGAGCGCTGCCGTCATCATCGTCGTGGCTCTGCAGTCACTCTTGCTCGGCGCTATCGGTTTGGCGTTGGGATGGCGTCCGTCGTTCGTCGAACTTGTACTCGGTGCAGTGGTCATTGCCATCGGTACTGTCACATTTGCAGCGCTTGGCCTCCTGCTCGGCGGTACTTTGCGCGCAGAGATCGTTCTCGCTCTCGCCAACATCCTGTGGTTCATCATGGTGGGCATCGGAAGTGTGGTCTTCGCCAGCGGCGAACTTCCGACCGCCGTTCACACGCTGGTACGCATTGTTCCGTCCGGCGCTCTCGCACACGCACTCGAAGCTGCCCTCGACACCTCGATGGACTGGTTCTCGATTCTCGTACTTCTCATCTGGGCCGCAGTGGCCGGAGTCTGCGCAGCAAGGTGGTTCAAGTTCACGTGAGTACACGACGGACAGCTCAGATCGTCGGCTGTGTGGCCGCAACAGTCATGTTGTGTGCCGGACCCGCAACGGCGACCCCTTCGGTGTCCGGTCCACTCGCACCTGCAAATCCGTACCTCGGTCCCGTCGGTACTTCCACCATGCACGGTGACGCGGGCTCGTCCGACGTCACGCCGCTGCCCGGTCCAGGAACCGGCCCACACGAGGTGACAGCTTTCCCGATGATGGCCGCCTGCCCGACAGTCCTCCAGGGTTCCGACGGCATGATCGTCTCGCTCTGCACGACGATGATCGGCCAGATCCCGACCATCCATTTGATCGATCCGAAGGCCGACGCCACGCCGTTGGGTAGATCCGTAGCACAACTGCCGCTCGCGAAGGGCAGCCTGCTCGGCGGCGTCTACGCCTACCTCGACAACGAGAACCGTCTCGTAGCCGTCGACGGAAACCGTCAACTGGTCCGCATTTCCCATGCGCAGAATCCGGACGGCAGTTGGCGGCTGGAACTCGCGGATGTAGTCGATCTCAGTGGTGCGGTTGCCGCCGACGACAACGTCACCGGCCTCGCTCCGGACTGGGAAGGCAATGTCTGGTTCGCCACCGGGCACGGCACCGTCGGGTATGTCGGCGCGGATCGAATCGCGCACAGCATTGCGCTCCCCGAAGGTGAACAGGTGCAGAACAGCATCTCCACCTCCCCGACGGGCACTGCCGTCGCAACGACCCACGCGCTCTACCAACTGAAGCGAAATGGCGACGAGGTCGTCATCGACTGGCGTCAGCCGTACGACCGCGGGCCGGCCCGTAATCCGGGTCAGCTCAGCTGGGGAACCGGATCGACGCCGACATACTTCGGCCCGTCGACGGGCAGCGATTTCTTGACCATCGTCGACAACGCCCACCCGACAGTGAGCTTGCATGTCTATCGCGCTGACACGGGCGCCGAGGTGTGCACGCAGCCGGTGTTGTCCGCTGCCAGCCAGGACGGCTCACCGAGCGGCAGCGAGAACTCCCCCGTCGGCATCGGTCATTCCGTCTACGTCGCCGGCACTTACGGATACCCGTACCCCACGACTCCTGAAGGTGCCGGTCCAGCGGTCCCCGCCGCGGCACCCTTCAACGGCGGAATGACCCGCGTCGACATCGATCCGGTCGGCTGCCATGTCGTGTGGGACAACACGATTCGCAGCTCCGCGGTACCCCACCTCTCGACGGCTGACGGCTCGATTTACACCGTGACACGGGACGGTGCTCCGAACACCTCTCCGCTGGACGGTTACTCCTTCGCGGTGATCGACTCGAAGGACGGGGCGCAGATAGGTTCGACTCCCCTGCCGTCGACCATCCTCAACGACACCCTTCAGATGTCTGCACTCATCACCGAGTCGGGCGAGTACTTCCAGGGAACGATCTCGGGAATCGTGCGAGTTCGCGCGAACTGACGCGAGCTGGCCCCACGGCTGCGCAGTTCTGGTCTCGTCGAGTCGGGGCAGGCGCGGAGCGAGCTGGCCCCAACGACGCGGGGCAGGCGCGGAGCGAGCTGGCCCCAACGACGCGGGGCAGGCGCGGAGCGAGCTGGCCCCAACGACGCGGGGCAGGCGCGGAGCGAGCTGGCCCCAACGACGCGGGGCAGGCGCGGAGCGAGCTGGCCCCAACGACACTGTGTAGTTGATGGGGAACTACGATCGTTGGCGTGGTGAATCGTGTGTATGCCGGATTTTTACGCTTGGTGGATCGACTACCTCTCCCCTCGCTGAAAACGCAGAAGATCATCGCGTTCATCGTGATCCTGACGCAGGGCGGCATCGCTGTCACCGGCGCGGTGGTGCGCGTGACGGACTCGGGACTCGGTTGCCCGACGTGGCCGCAGTGCTTCCCCGGTAGCTTCGTCCCGGTCGGCCACGGACAGGTCGCGGTGATTCACCAAGCCGTCGAGTTCGGCAACCGCCTGCTGACCTTCCTGGTCGTCATCGTCGCTGCCGCAATCGTGCTCGCGGTGACTCGCGCTCGCCGCCGCAAAGAGGTGCTTGTCTACGCCTGGATGATGCCGCTCGGCACTGTCGTTCAGGCAGTGATCGGCGGTATCACCGTCCTCACAGGTCTCCTGTGGTGGACGGTCGCCATTCACTTGGTTGCGTCGATGCTGATGGTCTGGGTTGCCACGGTGATGTACGCGAAGATCGCGGAACCCGACGAGGCAACAACTCTGGTCGTGATGCCGAAGCCGCTGCGCTGGCTTACCGCGCTGTCCGGTGTCGCGCTCGCCGGCGTATTGGTCGCCGGAACTCTCGTGACGGGTGCAGGTCCCCACGCGGGCGACAAGGGCCTGGACCGCACGGTTCCGCGCCTGGAGGTCGAGATCGTGACGCTTGTTCATCTGCACTCACAGCTGCTGGTCGGATATCTCGCGCTGGTCGTGGGTCTGACATTCGGTCTATATGCGGTCGGGACATCTGCGGCCGTGAAGATCCGTCTGAAGGTCCTGCTCGGACTGATCCTCGCCCAAGCGCTCATCGGGGTCGTGCAGTACTTCACCGATGTGCCGGAAGTTCTGGTGATCATGCACGTCGCCGGTGCGGGACTGTGCACGGCTGCGACCGCAGCAGTTTGGGCTGCGGGTAAGACCCGCCAGTACACGCCGACCGATTCGCCGATACCGACTCTCTGACGCTTCAAGACACGTGTGGGGCGTAGGAACACCAAAAGGTGTTCCTACGCCCCACACGTCATTTCAGGATTCGTTGCGAGCTTTCGGGAACCGAGTCTGGTTGGCGACCCAACCGGCCATCTTCTTGAAATGGCCTTCCTGCGGGGTGACGATGCTCGTCAGTTCGCGCTCCCACTCGGCGACGGTGACGTTGTCGAAGGACGCGACGACCGCGTTCGCCGTGGCGAGGTCCTCGACGACCTGATCACCGAGGATGCCGTCGGCACCTACGAGGGTGATGCGAACGCCGGCCAGGCCGACCGGCTGGATGACGGCGCTGGCGGAGCCGCCGTGCTCGGCGACGAACTTGGTGATGGCGTTCACCGTGGACTTCGGCAGTTCCGGCGCGGACGGGGTGGCGTCCGACTTCTCGGTATCGGTGCTCATGACTCGACAATACTGGTCGGTAGCCCGGAAGCGACACCAGGCATGGACTGAGCGTCGGCCGCCTCGGGTGTAGAACAGAAACCATGCGAGCCATCTACGTGACCGAGACCGGCGGACCAGAGGTTCTGACTCTGACCGAACAACCCGAACCGACACCCGGCCCAGGCGATCTACTCGTCAAGACCGAAGCGATCGGCATCAATTTCATCGACACGTACTTCCGAATGGGCCAGTACAAGCGTCCGCTCCCCTACATTCCCGGCGACGAGGGCAGCGGTGTTGTCGAAGCTGTCGGCTCCGACGTCAACGAATTCTCCGTGGGCGACCGGGTCGCGTGGGCCGCTGCCACTGGCAGCTATGCCGAGAAGGTGGCTGTTCCCGCCGCAGTCGCCGTGAAAGTGCCTGACGGTGTCCCGGCATCGGCCGCAGCGTCGGCGCTCCTGCAGGGGATGACGGCGCACTACCTCGCGAAGTCGACGTATCCGATCCAGAGCGGCGACACCGTGCTCGTGCACGCAGGCGCGGGCGGCGTCGGGTTGATCCTGACGCAGATGGCCGTCAGCCTCGGGGCGAAGGTCATCACGACTGTGTCATCGGATGCAAAGGAAGAACTCTCGCGCGGCGCGGGTGCCTCGGAGGTTCTGCGGTACGACGAGGACATCGCAGCGCGAGTCCGGGAGTTGACCGGCGGCGAAGGAGTAGCGGCGGCATACGACGGCGTCGGTGCGACAACTTTTGATTCGAGCTTGGCTTCCGTGCGCATCCGCGGCACGGTCGCTTTGTTCGGTGCGGCCAGTGGACCGGTTCCGCCTGTCGACCCGCAGCGGCTCAATTCGTCGGGTTCGCTGTTCCTGACGCGTCCGACGCTCGCGCATCACATTCGCACTCGAGAGGAACTGACCTGGCGTGCCGGCGATGTCTTCGACGCCATTGCGGCCGGGAAACTCGAAATTCGCGTCGGCGCCGAGTATCCCCTCGCCGATGCGGCAACAGCGCATCGGGATCTGGAAGGTCGAGCAACGACCGGGTCGATCGTTCTGATTCCCTAGCGAAGTGCTGTGCGCCTTTATTAACCGCCCGCGGTTAATAAAGGCGCACAGCAGAATCAGCTCAGCATGTCGCTGATCGTCTGCAGTCCGAGAACCGAGTCGACAGCGAGGCCGACGAACACGATCGCAAGATAGTTGTTGGACTGCAGGAACAGGCGCAGCGGCTTGACCTGAGCACCACCGCGAACGCTGCGGTACAGCTGATGTGCCATGAGCAGGAACCACGCACCGGCAACGATGGTGATGGCGGCGTAGATGACTCCCGATGCGGGCACGAGGACAAGCGTCGTGACGACCATTGCCCAGCTGTAGAACAGAATCTGCTTGGTGACGTGCTCTTCGGTGGCGATCACCGGAAGCATGGGAACACCGGCAGCTTTGTAGTCCTCTTTGTATCGCATCGCCAGCGCCCAGGTGTGCGGCGGCGTCCAGAAGAAGATGATCAGGAACAGCACGACGGGCTGCCAGCTCAGCGACCCGGTGACAGCGGCCCAGCCCACGAGGACGGGCATACATCCGGCTGCGCCACCCCAGATGACGTTCTGCCAGGTACGACGCTTGAGAACCATCGTGTAGATGAGGACGTAGAACGCGATCGTGATCACGACGAGGATGCCGGCTAGGAGGTTGGCTCGCCACCACAGCCACAGGAACGACGCGAGTCCGAGAAGGAGCCCGAAGACGAGCGCGTTGCGCGTCGGCACCGCCTCGCGGGCCAGCGGACGCTTCGCCGTGCGCTTCATGACCTTGTCGATGTCGGCGTCGACAACGCAGTTGAGCGAGTTCGCACTCGCCGCGCCCATCCAGCCACCGAAGAGGGTGCTGAGGATCAGAACGATGTCGACCGTTCCGCGATCGGCCAGCAGCATTGCCGGAATGGTTGCCACCAACAGCAATTCGATCACTCGCGGCTTCGTGAGCGCGATATAAGCCAGAACCTTGCCCGTTGCGCGACCCCACACCGTATCGGTATTGGTCGCCCGCGGGGCGGCACCTGGGCTGCCGAAGCCATGTCCGCTCGGCTGTTGCCCTGTCCGCACGTTCTCTCCTTGCACCACGCGTTACCGCACTAACTCTTCACGACACACTGCTGACACTGTTCTCTACTACGAACGATGGTAGACCGCAGCCATTGAGGAACCGAATCGACCCGGACAGCCAGGACCATTAGGCTGGGTTACGCAGTGGAGGGACACCCCACCCTCGCAATCCACGTACACCATGTCAGGAGACATCTGCCAGTGTCGATCACAGACGAGATCCACGTCCTCACGCAACCCGTCCACCCCTCGGACTGGACCGACCTGGACACCAAGGCTGTCGATACCGCCCGCGTGCTCGCCGCCGACGCGGTTCAGAAGGTCGGCAACGGCCATCCCGGAACTGCAATGAGCTTGGCGCCGTTGGCATACACCCTCTTCCAGCGCGTCATGCGCCACGATCCTTCGGATGCAGAATGGGTCGGCCGTGACCGCTTCGTTCTCTCCTGTGGCCATTCATCCTTGACGCTGTACACCCAGCTCTACCTGTCGGGCTACGGTCTCGAGCTCGCTGACCTCGAAGCTCTCCGCACGTGGGGCGCACTGACCCCCGGCCACCCCGAGGTCGGCCACACCGTCGGCGTCGAGATGACCACCGGTCCGCTGGGCCAGGGCCTTGCGTCCGCAGTCGGTATGGCGATGGCTGCGCGTCGTGAGCGTGGGCTGTTCGATCCGGAGACCCCGGTCGGCTCCTCCCCCTTCGACCATCACATCTACGTGATCGCGTCCGACGGTGACATCGAAGAAGGCGTTACGTCCGAGGCCTCGTCTCTCGCCGGTGTCCAGGAACTGGGCAACCTCATCGTCTTCTACGACGACAACAAGATCTCCATCGAGCACGACACCACCATCGCTCTCGGCGAAGACGTCGGAAAGCGATACGAGGCGTACGGCTGGCACGTTCAGCACGTCGAAGGTGGCGAGAACGTCTCCGGCATCCTCGACGCGGTTGCCGCGGCCAAGGCCGTCGTCGATCGTCCGTCCATAATCTTGCTCCGCACCATCATCGGTTTTCCGGCTCCGAAGAAGATGAACACCGGCGACGTCCACGGCTCCGCTCTCGGTGCCGACGAAGTTGCAGCGGTCAAGGAAGCCCTCGGCTTCGATCCGGCCAAGTCCTTCGACGTCGACGCCGACGCTCTGGCT
This sequence comes from Rhodococcus sp. OAS809, assembly GCF_040546695.1. NCBI lineage: Bacteria > Bacillati > Actinomycetota > Actinomycetes > Mycobacteriales > Nocardiaceae > Rhodococcus > Rhodococcus sp. OAS809. The sequence goes on from NZ_JBEPOI010000002.1 coordinate 979,918, forward strand.
CACGCCCGTGAGGTCGTCTCCCGCGGCGCCGACGCACGCAAGGCATGGCAGGTCGAGTTCGACGCGTGGGCTGCACGTGAGACCGAGCGCAAGGAACTCTTCGACCGCCTGTTCGCCGGTGAGTTCCCCGCCGGCTGGGCCGACGCTCTCCCGACCTACGAGGCCGACGCCAAGGGCGTTGCGACTCGCAAGGCCTCCGGTTCGGCACTCAACGCGCTCGGACCGATCCTGCCCGAGCTGTGGGGCGGCTCCGCCGACCTCGCCGGCAGCAACAACACCACCATCAAGGGCGCAGATTCGTTCGGCCCGTTCTCCATCTCCACCAACGACTGGAATGCGCAGCCTTACGGCCGCACGCTCCACTTCGGCATCCGCGAGCACGCGATGGGCTCGATCCTCAACGGCATCGCGCTTCACGGACCCACCCGCCCGTACGGCGGAACCTTCATGGTCTTCTCCGACTACATGCGTCCGGCGGTTCGCCTGGCCGCACTGATGAAGACTGCCGTCACCTACGTCTGGACCCACGACTCCATCGGTCTCGGCGAAGACGGCCCGACCCACCAGCCGGTCGAGCACCTCGCTGCTCTTCGTGCGATCCCGAACCTCGCCGTCGTCCGCCCGGGTGACGCCAACGAGACCTCTTTCGCATGGCAGGCAGCACTCGAGAACAAGACGGGCCCGACGGCTCTGGCACTCACTCGCCAGGACATCCCGGTTCTCGAAGGCACCAAGGAGAAGGCTGCCGAGGGTGTCAAGCGCGGCGCTTACGTCCTCGTCGACGCAGCCAACGGTTCGCCCGAGGTCATCTTGCTGGCGACCGGTTCCGAACTGCATCTGGCCACCGAGGCTCGCGAAACCCTCGAAGCTCAGGGCGTCGCAACCCGCGTCGTTTCCGTGCCGTGCCTCGATTGGTTCCTCGAGCAGGATCAGGCGTACCGCGACGAGGTCATTCCGCCCGCCGTGCGCGCGCGTGTGTCCGTCGAAGCCGGCATCGCGATGCCGTGGTGGCGCATCCTCGGCGACGCCGGTCAGGCCGTCTCGCTCGAGCACTACGGCGCTTCCGCCGATTACAAGACCTTGTTCCGGGAGTTCGGCATCACTGCCGACGCGACTGTCGAAGCCGCGCAGCGCTCCCTCGCAGCTGTGAAGGGATGATCTCGATGACACAGAACGTGAATACCGAAAAGCTCTCCGCTGCAGGCGTTTCCATCTGGCTCGACGACCTCTCGCGGGATCGCATCCAGTCCGGCAACCTGCAGAACCTCATCGACACGAAGTCGATCGTGGGTGTCACGACCAACCCGTCGATCTTCCAGGCGGCACTGTCCAAGGGATCGGCGTACGACGCTCAGGTCCGTGAGCTCGCACAGCGCGGCGCCGATGTCGACGCCACCATCACCGCGGTGACCACCGACGACGTGCGTGCTGCGTGCGACATCCTGGCTCCGCAGTTCGAGGCGTCGAACGGCGTCGACGGCCGCGTGTCCATCGAAGTCGATCCTCGCCTGGCACACGACACCGACGCCACCGTCGCGCAGGCGATCGAGCTGCACAAGATCGTCGATCGCCCGAACGTCCTGATCAAGATTCCCGCGACGCTGGCAGGCATTCCCGCCATCGCCAAGGTGATCGGTGAGGGCATCAGCGTCAACGTCACCTTGATCTTCTCGGTCGAGCGCTACGCGGCAGTCATGGGCGCATACCTGGAAGGTTTGGACACCGCCAAGGCTGCCGGCCGCGACATCTCGTCCATCGAGTCGGTCGCCTCGTTCTTCGTCTCCCGCGTGGATTCCGAGATCGACAACCGCCTCACGGCAATCGGCACGCCGGAAGCCCTCGAGCTTCGTGGCAAGGCTGCACTCGCAAACGCACGTCTGGCGTACAACGCGTACCAGCAGATCTTCGAGGTGCAGCCGCGCTTCCAGGCTCTTCTGGCCGACGGCGCCAAGGCTCAGCGTCCGCTGTGGGCGTCGACCGGCGTGAAGAACCCGGATTACCCCGACACGCTCTACGTCACCGAGTTGGTTGCGCCGAACACGGTCAACACCATGCCGGAGAAGACGCTCGACGCTCTCGCCGACCACGGCGAGATCACCGGCGACACGATCTCGGGCACCGCTCAGGAGTCACAGGCGGTCTTCGATCAGCTCGCTGCAGTCGGCATCGATCTTGCGGACGTGTTCAAGGTCCTCGAGACAGAGGGCGTCGACAAGTTCGAGGTGTCCTGGAACGAGTTGCTCGACGCAACCGCCGAGCAGCTCCGCGCAGCAACCCAGAAGAGCTGAGCCTGTGAGCGATTCCGCGGCGGCATCAGATTGGGTGAATCCCCTTCGGGACAGCACCGACAAACGGCTTCCGCACATTGCGGGGCCCTGCGCCCTGGTGATTTTCGGTGTTACCGGCGACCTTGCCAGGCGCAAGCTCATGCCCGCCATCTACGACCTCGCCAACCGTGGACTGTTGCCGCCCGGATTCGCTCTGGTCGGGTTCGCCCGGCGTGACTGGACGGACGAGGACTTCGCGAACGTCGTCCTCGAAGCAGTCAAGGACGGTGCTCGCACCAAGTTCCGTCAGGACGTCTGGGAGAGGCTCGCCGAAGGTATCCGGTTCGTGGAGGGCAGTTTCGACGAGGCCGAGGCCTTCCAGAACCTGTCCGACACGTTGGCCACGCTCGACAACGAACGTGGTATCGGCGGCAATCACGGTTTCTACCTTGCGATTCCGCCCAACGCGTTTCCTCAGGTGCTCGAGCAACTGTCGGCGTCGGGCCTCGCGCAGGCCGAGGACGGTCAGTGGCGACGAGTCGTCATCGAGAAGCCGTTCGGCCACGACCTCGAGAGCGCTCGCGAACTGAACGCCGTCGTCAACAAGGTGTTCCCCGAGGACACGGTCTTCCGTATCGACCACTACCTCGGTAAGGAAACCGTCCAGAACATTCTGGCTCTGCGCTTCGCGAACCAGTTGTTCGATCCGATCTGGAACGCGCACTACGTCGACCACGTTCAGATCACGATGGCCGAGGACATCGGCCTCGGTGGACGCGCGGGGTACTACGACGGCATCGGCGCGGCCCGTGACGTGATCCAGAACCACCTGCTGCAGTTGCTCGCGTTCACGGCGATGGAAGAACCCATCAGCTTCGAGCCGCTCAATCTGCAGGCGGAGAAGATCAAGGTCCTCTCGGCTACTCGCCTTGCCGAGCCCCTCGACGAGACCACCGCCCGCGGCCAGTACGCGGGCGGCTGGCAGGGTGGGCTGCCGGTGGTCGGGCTCCTCGAAGAAGACGGCTTCGCAGCGGACTCCATCACGGAGACCTTTGCCGCCATCACCCTCGAGGTCGACACCCGCCGCTGGGCGGGTGTGCCGTTCTACCTGCGCACGGGCAAACGACTCGGACGCCGTGTCACCGAGATCGCGGTGGTGTTCAAACGTGCACCGCACCTACCGTTCGACAAGACGATGACCGAAGACCTCGGCCAGAACGCTCTGGTCATCCGCGTGCAGCCCGACGAGGGCGTCACCATGCGGTTCGGCTCGAAGGTTCCCGGATCGAGCATGGAAGTCCGTGACGTCAACATGGACTTCTCGTACGGCCAGGCTTTCACCGAGTCGTCTCCGGAGGCGTACGAGCGGCTCATTCTCGACGTGTTGCTCGGCGAGCCGTCTCTGTTCCCGGTGAATGCCGAAGTCGAATTGTCTTGGGAGATCCTCGATCCCGTCCTCGAGCACTGGGCTGCCGGCGGTAAGCCGGAACCCTACGAGGCCGGAACGTGGGGACCACCGTCTGCGGACGAAATGATGCAACGCACCGGACGCGAATGGAGGCGACCCTAGTGATTCTCGATTTGCCGTCCACCACCACGGTCCAGGTCAGCAAGAAACTGGTCGAGGTACGTAAGACCGGCGGCGCTGTCACCTTGGGACGAGTGTTGACGCTCGTCGTCTGCACCAGGGACACCGGGAATGCCGAGGAAGCCATCGAGGCCGCCAACGAAGCAAGCCGCGAGCACCCATGCCGCGTCATCGTGCTTCTGCGTGGCGACGAGCAGAGTGAGCCCAGGCTCGATGCTCAGATCCGTGTCGGCGGGGACGCCGGCGCCTCGGAGGTTGTCGTGTTGCGTCTCTACGGTCCGCTTGCGGATCACGAGAGCAGCGTCGTCATCCCGTTCCTGCTCCCCGATACACCGGTAGTCGCGTGGTGGCCCCTCGAGGCACCCGAGATTCCGGCCAAGGATCCCGTCGGGAAGCTCGCGATACGGCGCATCACCGATGCCACCGGCGCCCCCGATCCGACCGCCACCATCAAGGGGCGACTCGCGTCGTACACCGCCGGCGATACCGATCTCGCCTGGAGTCGCGTCACCTACTGGCGCGCGCTCCTCGCGTCGGCTCTCGATCAGCCGCCGCACGAGAAGATCACCTCAGCGGTGGTCTCCGGTCTCAAAACCGAACCGGCACTGGATATTCTCGCCGGTTGGTTGGCGGCCAAGATCGACGGTCCGGTCATTCGACGTACGGGTGAGCTGACGGTCGAGTTGAAGCTCGAGACCCGCAGTATCTCCATCAGTCGTCCGCAGGAGGGCACGACCGCTACGTTGATCCGCACCGGTCAGCCTGACGCGCTGGTTTCTCTGGGTCGTCGAGAGACACGCGATTGCCTCGCCGAGGAATTGCGTCGGCTCGATCCGGACGAGATCTACGAAGAAGCTCTGGCCGGATTGGAGAAGGTGACCTATGAGTGATGTTGTCGTGGAGAAGTTTTCCGACGCCGGCCAACTTGTCGACGCTGCCGCCGCACGCCTGGTCACGACCATCGTCGATGCCCAGAAGGCTCGCGGGTTTGCGTCCATCGTGCTGACTGGCGGTGGAACCGGCATCGCACTTCTCGAGAAGTTGCGTGAAGCTCCCGGCGACATCGACTGGTCGCAGATCGATCTGTACTGGGGCGACGAACGGTTCCTGCCGTCCGGCGATCCCGAGCGGAACGAAGTGCAAGCACGTGAGGCGCTTCTCGATCATGTGCCGGTCGATCCCGACAGGGTACATGCGATGGCCGCATCCGACGGTATCTACGACGGTGATCCACACGGGGCGGCGACGGCGTACGAACAACTGCTGGGCGCTCAGGCACACGGGAATCAGGTTCCGACGTTCGACGTGCACCTGCTCGGTATGGGCGGCGAAGGACACGTCAACTCGTTGTTCCCGCATACCGAGGCTGTTCGCGAAGAAGCGCGTTTCGTAGTCGCGGTGACGGACTCCCCCAAGCCGCCACCGGTGCGGATCACCCTCACGTTGCCTGCTGTTCGGCGAGCCAAAGAGGTCTGGCTGCTCGTCTCGGGTGCTGCAAAGGCCGAGGCCGTTGCCAAAGCCGTCGGAGGTGCTTCGGCCGACGACTGGCCGTCCGCCGGCGCCACCGGTTTGGTTGCGACACGTTGGTTCCTCGATTCGGACGCTGCCTCGCAGCTTCCCTGATCTGATTTCACACCGGTCGGGAATCGTCTTCGGGCGATTCCCGGCTTGGTGGTACGTCGACGACTTCCTCACCGTGGCGACTTTCGACTACCCGCCGAGTCCGGATCCGATGCGAATTTCCTTTTGACGGAACGGAACTCAATCCCGAGATCCCGTTTCTCCAACCAGCACTGCGCCCCACACAACGATCCATCTCTCCCCTACCTCCTTCATCCGAGTGATTACTACCTTGGACGCCGCGAAGTAAGGTTCGGTTCCGCAGATCGCGTTCACTCTTGAACGAAGCAATCCAGGCGAGAACAATCGAACAATGTCGTGGACACCGAATCCGGACGCACTTCGCGGGCGAGTGGCTGTAGTTGCCGGGGCGACGAGGGGCGCCGGACGCGGAATCGCCGCGGCCTTGGGCGAGGCCGGTGCAACCGTCATCTGCACTGGTCGGAGCACATCTGCCGGAATTCTTCAGTCGGACTATCCGCGCGGAGAGACCATCGAAGAGACGGCAGAGCTGGTCACCGAGCTGGGCGGCGTCGGCGTGCCGATTGCCGTCGATCATCTCAAGAGCAAACAAGTGGCTGATCTCGCCGAACGCTTGCGAATCGACTATCACCATATCGACATCTTGGTCAACGACATCTGGGGCGCGGAATTACTCAAGGGTGGGCCGGCGGAGTGGAACACGCCGGTATGGGAACACGATCTGGACAAGGGGTTTCACATCTTGCGTCTGGCAATCGACACCCACATCACCACGTCGCACCACCTCCTGCCGCTCATGACTGATCGGCCAGGCGGACTGGTCGCCGAAATAACCGATGGCACTACCGAATACAACGCATCGAACTATCGCATCTCGGTGTTCTACGACTTGGCCAAGGTGTCCGTGAACAGGCTCGCATTTTCGCAAGGCCACGAACTTGCCCCGTTCGGATGTACTGCCGTCGCCATCACTCCCGGGTTCCTGCGATCGGAGATGATGCTCGACAATTTTGGTGTCGGCGAATCGAATTGGCGTGACGCTATGTTGCCGGAGCGGGATGGTCCGACTGCGCCCGCGGATTTCGCACGCTCCGAGTCACCAAGATTCATCGGACGTGCGATCGCGGCCATCGCTGCCGATCCGAATCGACAGCGATGGAATCAGCGATCGGTCAGTTCAGGCGAACTCGGAACGGAATACGGGTTCACCGACGCGGACGGCAGCCGCCCCGATTTCTGGCGGACCAAATGAATCCGGCTGCGATTATGATCCGCGCATGGCCGAATTCGTGACGATCGACGAATACATCGCTTCGTTTCCCACCGACGTGCAACCAGCCCTCGAGAGTATCCGCGAGACGATTCACAACACGGTTCCAGGCCTCGATGAGACCATCAGCTATCAGATGCCGACCATGACGGTGAACGGAAAGAACCTGATTCACTTCGCAGGCTGGAAAAACCACATCTCGATGTACCCGCTCCCGGCGGGTGACGCCGAGTTCGAGAAGTCCGTCGACCCTTACCGGGCTGCGAAATCAACCGTGAAGTTCCCGCTGAACAGACCGATCCCTCTCGATCTCGTGGCTCGGATCGTCGAATTGCTCGCGCAGCGCCACTAACGTCCGTTCTCGTCGGAGCCTTGTGAGAACGTATGGCTGTGCAGAGACAACCCATCCGCCGCATCAAGGCCGGGCCATCGTCGGGCGCCGACGTAGGCAGCTGGCCGATGACGGTGCCTGCAGTCGCGCAGATCGTTCAGCACGGTCTCGAGCTTCCACCGGGTGTCACCATTCTGGTCGGCGAAAACGGAGCGGGAAAGTCGACCGTCATCGAAATTATTGCCGCCGTTCTCGGGCTCAACGCCGAAGGCGGGTCGACCAATACGCGGCATCAGACTCGATCGAGTGAACCGGGCGGCCTCGACCTTGTGCTCGAACGGAGTCCCGGAGCATCGAAGTGGGCGTACTACCTCCGAGACGAAACCCTGCACGGTTTGTACACGTACTTGGAGGACAACCCCAATCCCAAGCGACCTGAACCGCTTTACCATCACCTCTCCCACGGTGAGGCGCTGCTCGAGATCCTGTCGTCGAGGACCTCCGACGGCGGCTTCTATCTCATCGACGAACCCGATGCCGCACTCTCCTTCCAGGGGACCCTGACACTGGCCGCGCTGCTCGGCGAGCTGGTGGAATCCGGCGCGCAGGCGGTGATCGCGACGCACTCGCCGATCATCGCGGCGCTGCCGAACGCCAACCTGCTCGAGATCGGCGAATGGGGAATCCGAGCCTCGAGCTGGGAGGACCTCGATCTGGTCTCGAACTGGCAGCGGTTCCTTCACGACCCGCACACGTACCTGCGCCATCTGATCTAACCTGGAACTCCACCCCAGGAGGCCGCCATGGCATACGACAAAGCGCTGGCTGAGCGTATCCGCGATGCGCTCTCGGGCGAGGACGACGTCGAGGAAGTAAAGATGTTCGGTGGGCTGAGCTTCATGGTGAACGGGAAGCTGGCCGCCAGTGCGAACTCACACGGCAACATCATGGTTCGGTGTGACCCCGATCGAGTCGACGAGCTTCTGACGCACAAGGGTGCAAGCTGGCCCGAGATGCGGGGTAAGCCGATGAGCAAGGGATGGATCGTCGTCGACCGAACCGGGACGAGTTCGAACGTCGAATTCAACGCGTGGATCAAGGAAGCTCTGGACTTCGTTCACTGACAGCTGGGGTGCGTTGCCGAAGATATCTGACGAGACTGGTGTGGCCGCGGGCTCTCGCGTCGATGAGAGACTGAACCGTGCCCGATCGACCTGAGATTGTCTGTATCTGCGGCTCTGCGCGATTCGCTGAAGAGATGCGGGAGGCGAACCGCGACCTGACGTTCGCGGGCGTGATCGTCGTCGCGCCGGTTGAAGCAGACGAGGCGGTCTCTGTCGAGCAGAAGATCCTGCTCGACGCGCTCCATCTGCGCAAGATCGACCTCGCCGATCGGGTTCTGGTCGTCAACCCTCGCGGATACATCGGTGAGTCCACGCGCCGAGAGATCGCGTACGCGCGCGCCGCCGGCAAACCAGTGTCGTTCACGACGCCGTTTGATCAGTAAGCGCCTCGTCGGTGCGGGCCGCAACGAATATTCTCACGCCGAGTTGCTCGAGCCCTAGCGCCGGTTCGATCAATTTCGCTCGATTCGGCAAAAGTGAACTGGGCGGCCCTTAGACTCCGGAAAAGCATTGGATTGGGCGGCTCGACGCCGCGGAGGAAAGGTGGTCCGTCGCGTGACGTTCACACCCAATCAGCCGGATCACCAACGCGCCTTCGGGTTTCAGACGCCGTCGACCCGCGCAATTCCCTCCCTCATGCCCGACCGTTTCGCACCTAGCCTCATCGGATCGCTCTGGGCGTGCGCCGGGATCGTCGCCGGAAGCCTCGGCCCGTGGACGTCATCCTCCGCGCTGGACCACAGTGGTATCGACGAATGCGGAGTGATCACTCTCGTCCTCGCTCTCTGCGCGGTGACCGCGCTGATCACCCTCATGGTTCGAGACGTCACGCCCGAGATCAAGAATCACTGCACCGGCCCTTTGGTCGGAATCGCGGTATTGATCGTTGCCGTCGGAAACGCCGCGTCCATCGTGCGACGTAGTACCGAGTTCGCAGGGCACACTGCCGGACCGTCCATCGGGTGGGGACTGTGGGTGGTCATCGCGTCCGCAGTGATCCTGTGCATCACGTCGTCGACCGTCGCGCACATGATCAGGTTTCAGGCAGCAATGATCACAAGGTCTTGATCAGACCGCCGTCGATCACGAAATCCGCGCCTGTCACGTTCCCCGCACGATCGCTGGCGAGGAACAACACCAGGTCGGCAACCTCTTCGGGGAAGGTGAACCGCCCAGTCTCGGCTCCGGCCGCGGCGCTTTCGACGATGTTGTCGGCGGCTGATCCACTCGCCTTCGCCAGCGTCGAGGCCACTCCGTGCTTGCCGAGCCACAACTCTGTTTGCACCGGGCCAGGGCTGACGGTATTGACGCGGATCCCCTGCCCGCCCAGTTCTTTCGACAACGACTTCGAGAAGTTGGTCAACGCCGCTTTGGCGGCGCTGTAGTCGATCACCGTGGGGTCAGGTAAGAATGCGTTGACCGAACTGATCGTCACGATGCTCCCGCCACCTCGGCGGATCAACTCCGGCAGCGCAGCGCGAACAGTGCGTACAGCCGACCAGAACGTCAGATTGAACGACGCCGCCCACTCTTCGTCTGTGATGGCCGCGAAACCGCTCGTTCTCGGGGTGACGGCCCCGACGTTGTTGACCAGGATGTCGACGCCGCCCCTCGCTGCTGCAACCTCGAGCAGTCGGGTTGATCCTTCGACACTCGCGAGGTCGACGCCGACAAAGGTGACGGCGCCGCCGGACTGCAGCGATTCGAGTTCCGGCGAGAGCGTCCGCGAGCCCGCGACGACGTGGACTCCCTCGGCCACCAACGCCCGCGTGACAGCCAGTCCGATACCTTTTCCCGCGCCGGTAACGACGGCAGTTCGTCCGTCCAATTGCAGATCCACTGCGGTCCCCGTTTCGGTCCGGTGCGCAGCGTTGGGTGTGCGTGCGACAGCTCTAGAGTCGCCGCACGCACACCCTGGTAAACCTGCAGAACCAGTCGCTGTTACCTAGCCACTGTTACGAAGCGCAGTGGCCAGGCCGTTCATCGTCAGCTGGATACCCCGACGCACCTGATCGCTCTCGTCGCCGGAACGGTACCGACGGATCAGCTCGACCTGTAGATGGTTGAGAGGTTCGAGGTACGGGAACCGGTTGTGGACCGAACGCTCGAGGCCCGAGTTGTCGGCAAAGAGGTTCTCGTTGCCCGTGATTGCCTTGTACATGCGAATTGTGCGTTCGTGCTCGTCGGTGATCATTCCGAAGACTCGATCGCGCAGTTCGGCGTCGGGCACGAGGTCCGCGTACCGGGCCGCCAAACCGAGATCCGACTTCGACATCACCATGGCCATGTTCGAGAGCACGGTTCGGAAGAACGGCCACTTCTCGTACAGGGCCGTCAACGTGGCAAGCCGAGTGTCGTCTCCGTCTATCCATCTTTCGAACGCGGCGCCGGTTCCGTACCAACCCGGAAGCATCACGCGAGACTGACTCCACGAGAGCACCCAGGGAATCGCTCGCAGGTCGGAGATCGCCTTGGTCTGCTTGCGAGAGGCCGGGCGAGAGCCGATGTTGAGTGCCCCGATCTCGGCGACCGGTGTGGACGCTTCGAAGTACTGCACGAATCCTGGCGTGTCGTGCACCAGTTCGCTGTACGCGATGCGGGCGAGGGCCGCGAGCTCGTCCAGTACCGCGTAGGCAGCGTCGGCATCGCTGCCGAGTCCTTCGACGTCGAGCAACGTCGACTCGATAGTCGCGGCGATGAGTGTTTCGAGGTTGCGATGTGCCAGACGCGGTTCGGCGTACTTGGCCGCAATCACCTCACCCTGCTCGGTGATTCGCAGAGAACCCGCGACTGCACCGGGAGGCTGAGCCAGAATCGCTTCGTAACTCGGTCCGCCGCCACGTCCGACGGTTCCGCCGCGGCCGTGGAAGAGCCTCAACCTGATTTCCGCTCTTACGCGCGGCATCGACGAGGTCGAGTTCGGCACGGTACAGCGCCCAGTTGGCTGCCAGGTACCCGCCGTCCTTGTTCGAGTCGGAGTACCCGAGCATCACTTCTTGACTGTCACCACGGGAACGGACGATCGCACGATAGATCGGGATGTCGAGCGTCGCCAGCAATGTGTCGGCGCCGCCCTGCAGATCCTCGATCGTCTCGAACAACGGCACGATGCCGATCGGGCACGAGGGTTCGCTACCGACGCCCGGATCGAGCACCCCGACCTCTTTGAGCAGCACTGCGGCCTCGAGCATGTCACTGACCGAGGTACACATGCTGATGATGTAGTTGGGTACTGCGCCCGCTCCGAGAACCCGCACTGCCTTGGCACCGGCCGCCATGATGGCCAGTTCCTTGGTGGTCAATTCGCTGAACTCGGCGTCCGGCGAAGTCAGTGGTCGCCGCGTCGTCAACTCGGCCGACAGCAATTCGACTCGATCGGCTTCCGGCAAGGACGCGTAGTCCGGGTGAACTCCGGCCCACGCCAGAAGTTCTGCGACGACGCTTTCGTGTACCTCGGAGTTCTGCCGCATGTCCAGACCGGACAGGTGAAAGCCGAACACCTCCACCGCTTCTCGGAGCCGATCGAGTCGATCGTCGGCGATGGTCTCGTCACCGAAACGACGCAACGAGGTGTCGATGATTCCGAGATCCCGCTGCAACTGTGCCGGGTCGGTGTACGCCTCGAGTCCGTCGTCGGACCCGTGGGCGGGCAACTCCCCCAGTACCGTCAGTGCTGTGGCGCTCAAGCGCCCGCGGATACCGCGAATCGCGCGACGGTACGGCTCGTCGGCCCGGAAGGCAGAGTCGTCGCCGGAGGTAGACGCCAGCAGATCGAGTTCGGGCGTGACGGAAACCAGCCGCGCCGACATCGACAGTTCACGCTCGAGATGATCGAGTTCCTCGAGGTGATGCTCGAGAGCAGTCGCCGCAGCGCGCGACGTGGCGCGCTGGACGATTTCGCCGGTCACGTACGGATTGCCGTCTCGGTCACCGCCGATCCACGAACCCGGCCTCAGGATCGGTTCCGGCAGGAGCCCGGCGTCCGGCCAACGAGTGCGCAGCGCTTTGCGAACCTCGGCGTTGATCTTCGGAATCACCTCGAACAACGCTGCGTCGTAGTAGCGCAGGCCTACCTCGATTTCATCCTGGATGCGGAGGCGGCTGAGCCGGATCAGAGCCGTCTGCCACAGGGTCAGGATCTGACGGCGCAATTGCAGATCGACATCAGCGGTTTCTGCGACGCTCAGCGCCGTGCGCTCGCGGTATCGCATCAACTCGGTGATCCGACTCTGCGTCTCGAACACCGTACGGCGTCGAGTCTCCGTCGGGTGAGCGGTGATGACGGGTGAGACCAGGGCGCCCCAAAGCGCTTCTTCGACGGTGGCCGAATCGATATCGGCTGCATCAAGTTTGGTGTACGTGGCCGCGAGAGTGCTGTCGCGGGGCGGTTCCCCCGCGTTGACGTGGATGGCCCGTCGACGCTCGCGGTGGATGTCCTCGGCCAGGTTGGCGAGCAGTGCGAAGTGACTGAACGCCCGGATGACGGGAATGGCGTCGTCCGTACTGATTTCGGCGAACAGCGACACCAGTTCGGCGCGATCGATCTCCGAACGACGGACTCGGAACGACTCGACACGGGCTCGCTCGACCAGATCGAACACATCGTCGCCGGCTTGCTCTCGCACTATTTGTCCGAGTATTCCGCCGAGAAGCCGGATGTCTTCGCGTAGCGGCTCGGTGGCTTCTCGCGGTGTTTCTCGATGCGACGCGGTTTCAGTCATCACACAATTATCGACCGAAACAAAGAACCCCGCTCGATAGGCGGGGTTCCGTGTCTGAAATTCGTGTGTGAAAAACTACCGGCTGTAAGTCATGAGCCGAGAATCAGGCGAACTTGATCTCCAGGCCGATGCCGACGATCGAGATGAGCCAGATCAACGCGGTGAAGACCGTCAACCGGTCGAGGTTCTTCTCGACAACAGTCGATCCGGACAGGCTGGACTGGACACCGCCACCGAACAGACTCGACAAACCGCCGCCCTTACCGCGATGCAGGAGCACCAAGGCGATGAGGAGCAAGCTGGTGATGACCAGCAGGATATCCAGGAACAGTTTCATGTCTGTCTACGTCCACCAATCCAATAGGGACAACTACAACCGATAACACCATACAGGCGCGCGCAGATAGCCTGACCACATACCCGCCTCGCACATGACTTTGCACCCGGCCAGGCACGACTCTTGGTCAGTGGCATCGATCACACTGTCGAGATACCGATTCAGTAGTTTTTCAGTTGACGCGACTCTACCTCCGAAAGGCCGGCTCCATGCTTTCCGACACTGCCCTGCCCAACACTGCCCTGCCCAACACTGCCCTGCCCGACACACCCCTGCCTGACACACCGCGTCTGGCTTCGATTCACAACTTCCGCGACGTGGCCGGCCCCGGGTACGTCACGACCAGCGGACAGGCGATGAGCCGCGGAGTCTTCTACCGTGCAAACGTACTGACGCCCTCGCCCGAGGATCTTGCAATCGTGGAATCGCTGGGGCTGACCGCCGTCTATGACGTGCGCTCCGAAACCGAGGCGAACGAAACTCCCGACATCGTGCCGGCGCCGGCGATGTACGCCCACATTCCCATCCTGTCCGGAAACATCCACGCCGAAGCGATGGCTATCCGAACAGCGGACGCTGCAACAGCTTTCATGCAGAACATCAATCGCAGCTTTGTCGCAGACCCCGTCACTCGGAACGGATTTTCGCAGTTGTTCGCCGCCCTGGCGACCACCGAGGGGCCGCAACTCTTCCACTGCACGGCGGGCAAGGACCGAACAGGTTGGGCGGCAGCACTACTGCAGACACTCGCTGGTGTACCGCGCGAAACGATCACGGCGGACTACCTGCTCACGAACACGTACTCGGCCGAGTACATCGAGGCAACAGTCGCGAAGATCGCCGCTGCCACAGATGCAGACAAGGGCGAGGTGATCCGGTTGCTGCTTTCCGTCGACGCGAGTTACCTGGGCGCTGCCTTCGAGCAGGTCGAGCACCACTACGGAACCGTTGAGAACTATCTGACCGCCGGGTTGGAGCTTGCTCCCGAACTCGTCGGCGCTTTGGAAACCAGACTGGTGAGCTGACTCGCGAACAAAAAACTGCGGGTGTGTGACCTACTCGGTCACACACCCGCAGTCTTGGTCTCGAGCAGTTTCAGCTCACTACCCGATCATCACGGGAGTGGACCGCCTGCAGCGATCGCAGACAGTGTCGCGAACTCGTCAGCCTTGAGTGACGCGCCGCCGACAAGAGCGCCGTCGACGTCGGTCTGGCCGACGATCTCCCCGACGTTCTTGGAGCTGACGCTACCGCCGTACAGAACGCGAACGCCGGCCGCGACCTCGGCGTCGGCAAGTTCGGCCACTGTTGCTCGTACCGCAGCACACACTTCCTGTGCATCGGCGGCAGAAGCGACACGGCCGGTGCCGATGGCCCAGACAGGTTCGTACGCGATGACGATCTTGGAGATCTCCTCCGCGCCCAGGCCCGCCAACGAACCCTTGAGCTGGTCGACGTTGTAGGCGACATGCTCGCCCGCTTCGCGGATCTCGAGGCCTTCGCCGATGCACACGATCGGCGTGAGGCCGTTCTTGAGAGCAGCCTTCGTCTTCGCGAGGACGGTCTCGTTGGTCTCACCGTGAAGGGTGCGACGCTCGGAGTGGCCGACCACGACGAAGGTGCAACCGAGCTTGGCCAGCATGGAGCCGCTGATCTCGCCCGTGAACGCACCCGAGTCTTGAGCCGAGACATCTTGCGCGCCGTACGTGAGGAGGAGCTTGTCGCCCTCGATCAGCGTCTGGACGCTTCGGATGTCGGTGAACGGCGGGATGACCGTGACGTCCACTTTGTCGAAGTACTTCGCAGGCAAGGAGAAAGCGATCTTCTGCACCAGGGCGATAGCCTCGAGGTGGTTCAGATTCATCTTCCAGTTGCCGGCGATCAACGGCTTACGTGCCATGTCGGATCAGCCTTCCAGTACTGCGATGCCAGGCAGCTCTTTGCCCTCGAGGTACTCGAGGGAAGCGCCACCACCGGTGGAAATGTGCGAGAAGCCCTCGTCCGGGATACCGAGCTGACGAACGGCTGCTGCGGAGTCGCCGCCGCCGACGACGCTGAAGGCGCCCTTCTCGGTTGCCTCCACGATTGCCTCGGCGACACCGCGGGTGCCTGCCTCGAACTTCGGGAACTCGAACACGCCCATCGGGCCGTTCCAGAACACCGTCTTGGCGCCGGTCAGGATCGCGGCAAAGCGCTTGACCGACTCCGGTCCGATGTCCAGACCCATCCAGCCGTCGGGAATCTTGTCGAACGGAACGATCTTCGACTCGGCATCGGCCGAGAAGGAGTCCGCGACGACAACATCCTGAGGGATGTGGATGACGTCGGCGTACCGGTCGAGGAGATCCTTGCAGGTCTCGATCATGGACTCTTCGCACAGCGAATTGCCCACGGACACACCCTGAGCCGCGAGGAACGTGTAGAACATTCCGCCGCCGATCACCAGAGTGTCGACCTTCGGCGCCAGTGCCTCGATGACGGCCAGCTTGTCCGAGACCTTGGAGCCACCGAGCACCACCGCGTACGGACGCGCTGCGTCCTGCGTGAGCTTGGCGAGCACCTCGACCTCGGCGCCGACCAGGTATCCGGCGTAATGCGGGAGCAGCTTCGCGACGTCGAAGACCGACGCCTGCTTACGGTGAACAACACCGAATCCGTCGGAGACGAATGCGCCGTCGTCACCGACCAGCTCGACGAGAGCCTTGGCGAGCTTGACCCGCTCGGCTTCGTCCTTGCTGGTCTCGCGAGGGTCGAAACGGATGTTCTCGAGCATCAGGACGTCACCGTCGGTGAGTCCTTCGGAACGAGCCAGCGCGTCCTGTCCCACGACGTCACCGGCGAGTTGCACGTTGCGACCGAGGATTTCGGCCAACTTCGCGGCAACCGGTGCGAGGGAGAACTTGGGATCGGGCTGACCGTCGGGGCGCCCGAGGTGCGCGGTCACGATGACCTTCGCTCCACCCTCGGCGAGTGCCCGCAGGGTGGGAGCGGACGCGACGATGCGACCCGGGTCCGTGATTTCTCCGCCATCCAACGGGACGTTGAGGTCGGAACGCACCAGTACGGTGCGCCCCTCGACCCCAGCGTCCAGCAGATCCTTCAGCGTCTGAACTGCCACTGTTATCGAAACTCCGCTCAGAGAGACTTGGCGACGAGGCCGATGAGGTCGGCGAGGCGGTTGGAGTAGCCCCACTCGTTGTCGTACCAGGAGACGATCTTGACCTGGTCGTCGATGACCTTCGTCAGACCCGAGTCGAAGATCGACGAGTGCGGGTCGGTGACGATGTCCGAGGAGACGATCGGTGCGTCGGTGTACTTCAGGATGCCCTTGAGGGGTCCTTCGGCAGCAGCCTTCATCGCGGCGTTGATCTCGTCGGCGGTGGCCGACTTCTTCAGGTTCGCGGTGAGGTCGGTGACCGAGCCCGTGGGGATCGGCACGCGCAGTGCGTAGCCGTCGAGCTTGCCTAGCAGCTGCGGGAGAACCAGGCCGATTGCCTTGGCTGCACCGGTACCGGTGGGAACGATGTTGAGGGCAGCTGCGCGGGCGCGACGGAGGTCTGCGTGCGGAGCGTCCTGCAGGTTCTGATCCTGGGTGTACGCGTGGATCGTGGTCATCAGACCCTTGACGATGCCGAACTCGTCGTCGAGAACCTTGGCGATGGGGCCGAGGCAGTTGGTGGTGCACGACGCGTTGGAGATGATGTTCTGGCTGCCGTCGTACTTGTCGTCGTTGACGCCCATCACGATGGTGATGTCTTCACCCTTGGCCGGAGCCGAGATGATGACCTTCTTGGCGCCGGCTTCGAGGTGTCCCTTGGCCTTTGCGGCGTCGGTGAAGATGCCGGTGGACTCGACGACGACGTCGACGCCCAGCTCGCCCCAGGGAAGTTCGTTCAACGGGCCACGGTGTGCGAGGGCCTTGATGCGCTGATCGCCGACGACGATCGTGTCGTCACCGTCGAGCGACACGTCGTACGGCAAACGGCCGAGGATGGAGTCGTACTTCAGCAGGTGAGCGAGCGTCGCGTTGTCAGTCAGGTCGTTGACTGCCACGATCTCGATATCGGTGGTTCCGAGCGCCTTCTGCGCATCCACCGCCCTGAAGAAGTTACGTCCGATACGGCCGAAACCGTTTACGCCAACCCGGACAGTCACAATTCGCTCCTTTGACCATGATTCTGGTGTGCAACTTGACCCACGCATACTCCGAATCCGTGTGTGCACGACGCGGACGTGGGGTTCATCGGTCGATGTGACTCATACCCTAATGCGCGTGGCCCGAACGTGCGCAGCCCACCCTGACGGAGGGCAGGTCACCCCTCTTCGAGTAGCTCCACATTCACTGCGGATTCGGTGTCGGGTATGCCCGTTTCCTTGGCCTTGCGATCAGCCATGGACAGCAGGCGACGGATACGTCCGGCAACGGCGTCCTTGGTCATCGGCGGGTCGGCCAACTGGCCGAGTTCTTCGAGGGACGCCTGCCGATGCTCAACGCGCAGTGCACCCGCCGCCGCGAGGTGATCGGGCACGTCCTCACCGAGGATCTCCAACGCACGCTCGACGCGCGCAGCAGCCGCAACGGCAGCGCGAGCAGAGCGTCGCAGGTTTGCGTCGTCGAAATTGGCGAGACGATTGGCGGTGGCGCGGACCTCGCGTCGCATCCGCCTCTCCTCCCACACCAGGCGTGTGTCCTGGGCTCCCATTCGGGTCAGGAGATCGCCGATGGCCTCACCGTCGCGGATCACCACACGATCCGTTCCGCGAACCTCACGTGCCTTCGCCGAGATCCCCAGACGCCGCGCAGCTCCAACCAGAGCAAGTGCAGCTTCCGGGCCGGGGCAGCTCACTTCGAGCGCCGACGAACGGCCGGGTTCGGTCAGGGAACCGTGCGCGAGGAACGCACCGCGCCACGCTGCTTCGGCGTCGCCGACACTTCCGCCGACGACCTGCGCAGGCAAGCCGCGAACCGGGCGCCCGCGAAGATCGAGCAGTCCCGTCTGGCGCGCGAGGGCCTCACCCTCCTTCGCCACACGCACGATGTAGCGAGCGGACTTTCGAAGCCCGCCCGCACTGAGTACGTGCACATCGGCACTGTAGGTGAACAGGTCGAATATCTCCCGGCGCAGACGTCGCGCCGTGGAGCCCAGATCCACCTCTGCTTCGACGACCACCCGGCCGCCGACGATGTGGAGCCCACCGGCAAAGCGCAGCAACGCGGAGACCTCTGCCTTGCGGCAGCTGACCTGAGTCACCACTAACCGGCTCAGTTCGTCCTTGACCTCCGCTGTCATTGCCACGAAGCGTTCTCCCTCTGCTCTTCGGATTGCTGTTCTTGCAGGGAAGACTGTGTCGAATCCCCTACTGCCGCACTGCTCGACAGTTCAGCCAGTACATCGGCCAGTTTTGCCGGATCGTGTACATGCGCTGCGCCCGGTGAGGTGTCCGCGACATCCGCGTACCTGACTTCGGCTGAAAATTGATCCGCCGCACGCTGCAGATGTTCACGTTCACGCCCGGCCGGTACCGACGCCGAGTCGACCACCACGTAGTCGACCCGGAAATCGGGCACGTGTTGGGAGAGTACGTGCAGGTGACGCTCCGCGGAGAATCCGGCGGTCTCCCCCGGCTCGGGTGCGAGATTGAGCACCAGTACCTTTCGAGCCTTCGTCGACGACAGTGATTCGACGAGTTCGGGTACCAGGACGTGTGGGATCACGCTCGAGAACCACGATCCCGGGCCGAGAACCACGAGATCGGCACGATCGATCGCAGTCACGGCATCGGGGCACGCGGGCGGATTGGACGGGAGCAGTCTCACACGCCGAACCTTGCCCGGGGTGGTCGCGACGGCAACCTGTCCACGAATGCAGCGGCTGACGCGGGGGTCCTCTTCGAGTCCCTGAACGTCGGCTTCGATCTCGAGCGCGATCGGCGACATCGGCAGCACACGGCCACAGATTCGCAGCAGTCGCGCCATCTCGTCGAGCGCGACGACCGGATCGCCGAGCACCTCGGTCAGTCCGGCCAGGATGAGATTGCCCACCGAATGCCCGGCAAGTGCGCCGACACCGCCGAAGCGATGCTGAATGGTCCGAGTCCAGTCGACTATCTCGGGTTCGTCCGACGCGAGAGCAGCCAGCGCCATCCGGAGGTCTCCAGGCGGGATGACGCCGAGTTCGGCGCGTAGCCGGCCCGACGAACCACCGTCGTCGGCGACCGTGACCACGGCGGTGACGTCGACCGTCAAGCGTCTGACGGCCTGGAGCGTGGCGAACAATCCGTGCCCGCCGCCGAGCGCGACGATGGCCGGCCCCTCGGTTGTCTCCCGCGAGCGATGTGTCGGTTCACTCATTCGCGCCCCAGATCCCGGTGCACGATGCTGACCGAGATGTCGTCCTCGGAACCCAAACGCCTCGCGAGAGCTTCGGACATGGCCACGCTTCGGTGCTTACCGCCGGTGCACCCGACCGCAATTGTCATGTAGCGCTTTCCTTCTCGTCGATATCCGGCGATCGTCAAATCCACCAGATGTCGGTAGGTGTCGAGATAGTCTTCCGCGCCCTCGCGGGACAACACGTAGTCGCGGACGTCGGCATCCTGACCGGTGTGCGGGCGAAGTTCAGGGATCCAGTGGGGATTGGGCAGGAAACGAACGTCACAGACGAGATCGGCGTCCATCGGCAGGCCGTACTTGAATCCGAACGACTGGACCGTCACCTTCATCGTGCGGTTGGCATCGTTCCCGAACGCCGTTTCAATCTTCTGACGCAGCTGATGCGCCTTCAGCGCCGACGTGTCGATGACCAGATCGGCGGCCGCCTTCACCACGGCCAACTGCCGACGCTCGGCTGCGATCCCTTCGGACAACGTGCCGTCGATGCCGTCGTTCTGCAACGGATGACTGCGGCGCACCTGTTCGAACCGTCGGATCAACACGTCGTCCGACGCTTCGAGGTACAGCACCCGAGTATGGATCGGTTCCGCCTCGAGTTCGGTGAGCACCCACCCGAGATCGCCGGTGAAGAGTCGACTCCGCACGTCGATCACGACGGCGAGACGATCGACCGGCGGGTCGGAGGTCAGGCTCAGACCGACCATTCGGGAAATGAGCTCAGGTGGCAAATTGTCCGCGACATACCAGCCGAGGTCTTCGAGCACCTTGGCAGCGGTACTCAAACCTGCTCCGGACAATCCCGTCACCAGCAGGAAATCCATCGTTCGACTGTCTTTGGCGCTGTCGGTAGTCACTGTGCACTCGGCCCCGTCGTCGGCATGGACAATTCTCGCGACTCGGAGCCCTCGTCACCGCTACCGGATTCGGCGCTGGGCGCGTCAGCAGACGTAACAGACGATTCGGATTCCGTGTCCAGCTCATCATCCCCTACCGCGGCTGGCAG
This sequence comes from Rhodococcus sp. OAS809, assembly GCF_040546695.1. Classification (NCBI taxonomy): domain Bacteria; kingdom Bacillati; phylum Actinomycetota; class Actinomycetes; order Mycobacteriales; family Nocardiaceae; genus Rhodococcus; species Rhodococcus sp. OAS809. The sequence continues at coordinate 1,000,555 of NZ_JBEPOI010000002.1, forward strand.
CGCTCGAGCTTCAGCACCCGCGCCGGCTGCAGCCGAATCCGTGCCGAGTGCGGCCAGAACTGCTGTGGCGGTGGTCTCACCGATACCGGGGACCTGCATGATCTCCTCGACCGTTGCCGTTTTCAGCTTCGCCACGGAACCGAAGTGAGCCACCAGAGCGGTTCGACGAGTTTCACCGAGCCCCTTGACCGAATCCAGAGCCGAAGCCGTCATCCGCCTCGAGCGTTTGCTGCGATGGAACGTGATCGCGAAGCGGTGGGCTTCGTCTCGGATGCGCTGCAGTAGGTACAACGACTCGCTCGTCCGAGGGAGGATGACCGGATCTTCTTCCCCCGGTACCCATACCTCTTCGAGTCTTTTGGCCAACCCGACTACCGCGACGTCAGTGACCCCCAGCTCGTCGAGGACCGCCGCTGCCGCCGTGACCTGAGGGGCGCCGCCGTCCACGACAAACAGATTGGGCGGATACGCGAACCGCCGAGGCCGGCCCGTCGCCGGGTCGATCGCCGCTTCGGGAGCCAGGTCCCCACCGTCCGAGTCCATGGTCGACGCCGACGCCGCGAGGACGCCCAGGTCGCGGTTGTGGCGCAGGAACCGCCGACGCGTGATCTCGGCGATACTCGCGACGTCGTCGGAATGACCGTCGCCGGCAGCTTCCTTGATCGCGTAGTGGCGGTAGTCCGACTTACGCGGGAGCCCGTCCTCGAACACGACCAGTGACGCCACGACGTCGGTTCCCTGGACGTGACTGATGTCGATGCATTCGATTCGTAGCGGAGCCGAGTCCAGGTCCAGTGCTTCCTGGATGCCCTGCAGCGCCGCAGAACGCGAAGTGAAATCGCCGGCGCGCTTGAGCTTGTGCTGCGCCAGAGCCTCTTTCGCGTTTCGCTGGACTGTTTCGGCGAGGTCTTTCTTGTCGCCGCGTTGCGGAACCCGCAGTTGCACTTGCGATCCCCGAAGCTTGCTCAGCCACGCCTGGATCTCGGTCGCGTTTGCCGGCAGAACCGGCACCAGAACTTCCTTGGGAACTGCGCTGATCCCGGCCTCGGAACCCGCTCCCGGGTCGAGGGCCGCCTGCTCCCCGTAGAACTGGGTGAGGAACTGCTCGACCAGGATCGGCAGGTCGGACTCGGCGTCGAGTGCGGCCCAGTCGATGGCGTCGCCTGCCTTCTCCACGACCCATCCACGCTGACCCCGCACGCGTCCGCCCCGCACGTGGAACACCTGAACGGCGGCTTCGAGATCATCGGTGGCAAAGGCGACGAGATCGGCGTCGGTGCCGTCACCGAGTACGACGGCCTGCTTCTCGAGCGCCTTGCGCAAAGCCCCGATATCGTCACGCAGACGGGCCGCGGTCTCGAAGTCGAGGTCCTCGGAAGCCTGCTGCATGCGCTTTTCGAGATCTTTGACCAACTTGTCCGTGCGGCCGGCGAGGAAGTCGCAGAAATCTTCGACGATCTGACGATGCTCCTCGGCGCTGACTCGCCCGACGCAGGGCGCCGAGCACTTGTCGATGTAGCCGAGCAGACACGGCCGGCCGATCTGGTTGTGCCGTTTGAAGACTCCGGACGAGCACGTTCGTGCGGGAAAGACTCGTAGCAGCAGATCGAGAGTTTCGCGGATCGCCCAGGCATGGGAGTAGGGACCGAAGTAGCGGACACCCTTGCGCCGCGGACCGCGGTAGACGAACAAGCGCGGGAACTCTTCGTTGAGCGTCACAGCGAGAACCGGATACGTCTTGTCGTCGCGGTACCGGACGTTGAACCGCGGATCGAATTCCTTGATCCAGTTGTACTCGAGCTGAAGCGCTTCGACTTCGGTACTGACGACGGTCCACTCGACGCTGCCGGCGGTGGTCACCATCTGCCGAGTACGGGGATGAAGTGTCGTGACGTCCGCGAAGTACGAGTTCAAACGTGAACGGAGGCTTTTCGCCTTTCCGACGTAAATGACCCGACCATGCGGATCGCGAAATTTGTAGACGCCCGGCGCAGCCGGAATGGTTCCGGTAGCGGGGCGGTAAGTCGAGGGATCCGGCACGGTTTCAGGTTAGTCGCCGCCACCGACCGACTCGGAAACGCGCAGGATGCGGGCACCGAACCGGTCGGAAGACGTCAGTTGCTCTTGTGCGCGACCGGTGCGTAGCGGTCGGCCAGTTCGCGGAACTTACCGACCGTGTCGACGGCGTACTCGCGGTCGTTGGACTGGATCGCCATCACTGCCATGTACTCGTCGTCGGGCAATTCGATGCGTGCCCAGGCGGCACCGTCGGGGAACGAGAGTCCCTCGAACAGATCCCAGTCGACGATCTTCTCGCCCAGGATGTTTCGTACGGCAATACCCTGCTTGCCCACCTTGACCCGGGGCCGCGTCAACATCAGCACACCGAGAGCCAGAATGGTGCCGATGCCTGCCATCGCGATCTGGTCCGCGGCACGGAAGTACACGCCGGTGGACCCCTGGCGAAGCAGGAGTGCCAGTGTGACGTGAACGATCACCAGGAGGACAGCAACTCCGATCGCGTATCGCGTCGACTTACGCGGTGACGCAATCAGTTCCCAGTTCTCGTTGTCTCCGGGCGTACTCATCGAAACGAATCCTCGGTCCATGGTGCTCGGAGATGGCGCAGGGTCACTGCGGTGTCCAGTGCGGCGGCGCAGGCCTGTGCGCCCTTGTCCTCGACGCTACCCGGCAGACCCGAACGGTCAAGAGCCTGCTGCTCGGTGTCGGTGGTCAGGACACCGTTCCCCACGGGGGTGCTTTCGTCGAGCGAGACGCGTGTGAGGCCCGCGGTGACCGCGTCGCACACGTACTCGAAGTGCGGCGTGCCGCCGCGGATGACAACACCGAGAGCGACGACGGCGTCGTGCGTGCGCGCCAATGCCTGCGCAACGACCGGCAGTTCGATCGCGCCGGCGACACGGACCAGTGTCACGTCCTTGATCTGTGCCTCCTGCGCGACGCGCTGCGCGCCGGCGATCAGGGCCTCGGAGATCGTCGCGTGCCACTGCCCGGCAACGATCGCCAGCTTCAGATCCTTGGCCTCGGCGATCGCGAGCTGCGGCTGACCTTCGCCGCTCACAGTGCGGTTCCCGGCTGTGTGGTGTTCTGGTTCGCCTCGTACTCGTCCAGTCCGATCAGATCGTGCCCCATCCGATCGCGCTTGGTGCGCAGGTAGGTGAGGTTCTCCGCATTCGCGCGCAACGGCATCGGAACACGATCGGTGATCTGCAGGCCGTAGCCGTCCAGACCCACACGCTTGGCCGGGTTGTTGGTCAGCAGACGCATCGACGAGATCCCCAGATCGACGAGGATCTGGGCACCGATGCCGTAGTCACGGGCGTCCGCCGGCAGGCCGAGTTCGAGATTGGCGTCGACGGTGTCGGAACCGGCGTCCTGGAGCTGGTAGGCCTGCAGCTTGTGCATGAGACCGATGCCACGACCCTCGTGCCCGCGCATGTACAGAACAACGCCGCGGCCCTCCTGGGCGACCATGTCCAGTGCGGCGTCGAGCTGCGGGCCGCAATCGCACCGCAGCGAACCGAAGACGTCGCCGGTGAGGCACTCGGAGTGAACGCGGACGAGTACGTCGCTACCGTCGCCGTCGGGGCCTGCGATGTCGCCGCGCACCAGCGCAACGTGCTCGACCTCGTCGTAGATGCTGGTGTAGCCGACAGCGGTGAACTCACCGTGGCGGGTGGGGATGCGGGCCTCGGCGATGCGCAGTACGTGCTTCTCGTGCTTGCGACGCCACGCGATGAGGTCGGCGATCGAGATCAGAGCAAGGTTGTGTTCGTCGGCGAAGACTCGCAACTCGTCGGTCTGAGCCATCGCGCCTTCGTCCTTCTGGCTGACGATTTCGCAGATGACGCCGGCAGGACGCAGGTCCGCCATGCGGGCGAGGTCGACTGCAGCTTCCGTGTGGCCAGGACGACGCAGTACTCCGCCTTCCTTCGCGCGGAGCGGAACGACGTGACCGGGGCGAGTGAAATCGTTGGCACCGGATTCGGGGTTGGCGAGCAGACGCATCGTCGCAGCGCGGTCCGACGCCGAGATGCCGGTACCGATTCCCTCACGGGCGTCGACCGTGACGGTGTACGCCGTGCCGTGCTTGTCCTGGTTGGTGGCGTACATCGGGGGCAGGCCCAACCGATCACAATCGTCACCGTCGAGCGGCACGCACAGGTAGCCGGAGGTGTACCTGACCATGAACGCCACCAGTTCCGGGGTGGCCTTCTCGGCGGCGAAGATGAGGTCGCCCTCGTTCTCGCGATCCTCGTCGTCCACGACGACAACAGCTTTACCTGCAGCGATATCTGCTACTGCGCGCTCGATACTGTCGAACCTGGTCACGTGCTCGCACTCCAAAGTCTTGACTTTTCACATCATCGAATACAACAAGTGCATCCGACGGATGCACTGACAACCCTACGACCAATCGGACGGGTCCGATCAGCCTGGTCCTACCGACCGGCAGAGTGAAGCCGCTCGACGTACTTGGCGATCACGTCCACCTCGAGGTTGACCGGCGTACCGACCACAGCGGTTCCGAGCGTCGTCAACTCGAGCGTTGTCGGGATCAGCGAGATCTCGAAGTACTCGAACCCGCGGTCTCCGCCCAGCGCGGAGACCGTCAGCGAGACTCCGTCGACGGTGATCGAACCCTTCTCCACGACGTAACGGGAAATGGAGTCGGGCAGTGCGATCCGCACTACCTCCCAGTTCTCGGACGGCGAGCGGGAAATGACGTGGCCTGTTCCATCGACATGCCCTTGAACCAGGTGGCCGCCGAGTCGGCTGTTCAGCGCCGCGGCACGCTCGAGGTTGACGCGAGAGCCGACATCCAATTTCGCCAGGCTCGAGCGGTTCAGGGTTTCCTGCATGACATCTGCGGTGAACGAACCGTCGGCAAGCACGTCGACCACCGTCAGGCACACTCCGTTGACCGCGATCGAATCACCGTGACCGGCGTCGGAGGTGACCAGTGGCCCGCGCACCGTGAAACGTGCAGCATCGACCAGTTCTTCCTTGGCGACAATTTCGCCGAGTTCTTCCACAATTCCTGTGAACACGCGCCCTACTCCTCGTTCCCCGGAGCAGAACTCTCCGGAACCAGACTCAACAAAATATCGGGGCCGATCGTTACCGCAGACTCCAAACGGAATCGGTGGGCGTCGGTGATGGTGTGCACTCCGGCATCGACGAGTGCGGAGGCGCCCGCGCCGAGCAGGATCGGAGCGATGTATGCCTCTATGACGTCGACATATCCGGCGGCAAGGAATGCTCCGGCCAGACGGGGCCCACCCTCGAGAAGTACGTCCGTGTACTCCCCCAACGCCTCGACTACTTCGTCGATGTTGTCGGTGTTGAGCACCAGAGTCGGTGCGGTGTCGTCGAGAATGCTTGCCGTCGAGGGTATTTCGCGCTTTCCGACGACGACGCGAACGGGCTGGTGCGCCGCGAGCTCACCGGTGGGCTGACGTGCGGTCAGCCACGGATCGTCGGCAAACACGGTGCCGGTACCGACCACGATCGCATCGATCTGCGCTCGCTGCGCATGCACGCGCGCCCTCGCCTGCGGACCGGTGATCCACTGACTCGTTCCGTCCTCGGCGGCGCTGCGTCCGTCCAGACTGGCCGCGTACTTCCACGTGATGTGCGGGCGACCGGTGCGCTGTTTGTGCAGCCAGGCCCGCAGTGGACCAGCTTCCACCTCGGGTGCTCTCAGTCCGGCCGTGACGCTGATTCCAGCGCGCATGAGCGTCGCTGCGCCGCCGGAAGCCTCGGGATTGGGATCACCGACGGCGTAGACAACCGCCGAGACTCCGGCATCGATCAATGCCTGTGAGCAAGGGCCGGTTCGCCCCTGGTGATTGCACGGTTCCAGTGTCACCACTGCCGTACCGCCACGCGCTGCATCGCCGGCCTCGTCGAGAGCCACGACCTCCGCGTGCGGTCCACCGGGCGGTTGCGTCATACCGACGCCCGCGATGGTTCCGTCGGCAGCGAGGATGACCGCGCCGACCGGTGGGTTGGGGCTGGTGAATCCGCGCGCGGAATCAGCTGCGGCCAGCGCGATCTGCATCGCGGCGTCGAGATCAGCCGTCGACGCCTGTCCACCCTTTGCCATCGAGCGGCTCAGACCGACAGCGTCAGGTGCGGCGACGCCGAGGCGGCCTGCGCGCGCAGCTTGCGCACCGCCTCACCGGGATCACTCGCTCCGTACACCGCCGAACCGGCGACGAAGCAGTCGATCCCTGCTTCAGCGGCCTGCTCGATCGTGGAAGCGTTGATGCCGCCGTCGATTTCGACAAGGAGCGTCAGCTCACCCGAGTCGACGAGCTTTCGAACTGCGCGTGCCTTGTCGAGCACCTGAGGCATGAAGGACTGACCACCGAATCCGGGTTCGACGCTCATGATCAAGAGGGTGTCGAAGTCCTTGAGGATTTCCAGGTAGTCGTCGATCGGGGTTCCAGGCTTGATGCTCAGCCCCGCCTTGGCACCAGCTGCACGAATATCGCGGGCAACCGAACGCGGATCGTCGGTGGCCTCGGCGTGAAACGTGACGTTGTACGCACCGGCCTCGGCGTACGGCGGCGCCCAGCGCTCCGGATTCTCGATCATGAGATGGCAGTCGAGCGGAATATCCGTCGCCTTCAGCAGACTCTCGACCACCGGCAGACCCAGCGTGAGATTGGGAACGAAATGCGCGTCCATCACGTCGACGTGAAGCCAGTCGGAGCCGGACACGGCAGTCGCTTCATCAGCGAGTCGAGCAAAATCTGCGGACAGAATGGACGGTGCAATCATCGGGGAAGCCACGACGCCGAGTTTAGCTGTGTCTCATTGCCGACCGTGCATGCACATCGGAGCCGGTGCAATCAGATCAGTTCTTGACGACGGTGTGGAGCTTTCGCACCTTGGCCGGTGCCTTGATCCGCCACGCGTCTTCGAGCATCTCACCCAACTGCACCTCGTCGATCAGTTCGAGGTGCACGAGGATCGAGCCGTGCCCGTGATAGTGATCGGTGGTGAAGAAAGCCGCCTCGCCACTGGCGAGTAGCGCCTCCTTCTCGTCCAGACCGCACATCACGACCAAAGCGCCCTCCGCTTCGGTGCGGAGCCGCGCAAAAGTTTTACCTGCCACCTTGAGTGCCGGGGTGTTGTACGAGGTCGACTCTTCCACGGAGGGAAGAGCCGAACCCAGTACTACAACCTGTTCCCACGTAACCATGTAGGCACCATACGACTACCGATGCCCAGAAGTCATCCGATCAGGCCAGCGGCTTGCGCAAAGCGGCCATGAACATAGCGTCCGTGCCGTGTCGATGCGGCCACAACTGAACCGACGATCCGTCTCCGACGTCCGGGACACCTGGCACCAATTCCTTGGTGTCGAGTTCCACGACGCCATGACGCCGCACCGCATCGGCGACCACTGCCAGCGTTTCCGACAAGTGCGGCGAGCACGTGGAGTACAGCACCACTCCGCCGGGGCGAACCAGTTCGATTGCGGCAGCAAGCAATTCACGCTGCAACTTCACGAGCGGGGCCACATCGGACGGCTGCCGACGCCAACGTGCCTCCGGGCGCCGACGCAGCGCACCCAACCCAGTGCAGGGAGCGTCGACGAGGATGCGGTCGTATCCGGGTTCGAGCCCGGATTCGCGGCCGTCCGCCACGTGTACGTCCACGGGAAGCTCGCGAGTGGTCTTGCGGATCAGTTCGGCGCGATGTTCGACGGGCTCGACGGCGTCGAGTCGACCACCTTCGATGCCGGCAAGAGCACCGAGAAGTGCCGCTTTTCCTCCTGGACCTGCACAGAGGTCGAGCCAGCGTCCGGAGTCTTCACCTTCGAGAGGAGCAATGCTGAGGGCGCGGGCCACCAGCTGACTGCCCTCGTCCTGCACGCCCGCCAAGCCTTGGCGGACCGCCTCGAGCTGTCCGGGGTCACCGCCGTCGAGATGCACGGCGTACGGCGAGTACGGCCCGATCTCGCCGCCGGTCACCAGTGCTAGCTCCTCGGCGGAGATCTCGCCGGGGCGGGCGACGAGGTGTACTGCAGGGCGGGCGTCGTCGGCGATCAGGACGTCTTCGAGTTCACCGGCAGCAGCGCCGAGCGAGTCGGCAAATACCTGCGCGATCCACAGGGGGTGAGCGTGCTCGAAGGCGAGCCGGCCGACCGGGTCCTTCGGGGCCAGCAGCTCGACCCACTCCTCCTGGGTGCGTTCGGAAACACGGCGCAGGACCGCATTGACGAATCCTGCTCGGCCCTGGCCGTTTTCGGCGCGGACCAGATCGACCGAGGTTGCGACGGCAGCGTGCGGTGCGACACGAGTGCGCAGCAATTGGTACGAGCCGAGTCGGAGTACATCGAGCAGCGTTCCGTCGATCTCTTCGATCGGCCGACCCGCTGCATGGGCGATCACCGCATCCAGCAGTCCCTGAGCACGTGCCGCGCCGTACGCCAGTTCGGTTGCCAGCGCAGCGTCGCGTGCGTCGAGTTTGCGGTCACGCAGGAGCCCTGGCAGAACCAGGTTCGCGTACGCGTCACGCTCACGGACCGCGCGCAGGACGTCACGCGCCGCCAGACGCGGTTGATCGAGCCCGGCGGTTGCCGGATCAGGCCGCTTGGCCTGCTTCGGCTTGGTGTTCTTGGCGCCGCCGCCGTTCTTGGCTCCGGGACCCTGTGTCCGCCGTGCCGGTCGTCGTGATTCGGTCACTGTGCTCGTACCTCCGCGTCGAGTCGGGCACCGCGTGCCCAGTCCCCTGCCGACATCAATTTCTTGCCCGGGGGCTGAATCTGCCCGAGTCGCACCGCGGTGGTCGCGGTACCGATGTACAGACCATCCTTGCGTACCGAGATCTCACCGACTGCCAGGGTCTCGTCCGTGACGGTGATCGGGCCGACCTTGACTCGAAGATCACCGATCATCGTCCATGCCCCGGGTGCGGGTGTGACGGCTCGGATATGCCGGTCCACTGTGCGAGCGGGCAGTTCCCACCGCACGCGGGCCGCGTCCACCGTCACCTTGGGGGCATACGAGACGCCGTCGGCAGACTGCGGAACCGCGTTGATCTCGCCGGCCTCGAGTCCGTCGAGTACCGATTCGAGGAGGGCAGCGCCGTTTTCCGCGAGACGTCCGAGCAGGTCGCCCGCCGTATCGGTGTCGCGAATCCGCTCGGTCATCACTCCGTACACGGGGCCGGTATCCATCCCGGCTTCCAAACGGAACGCGCTCGCACCCGTCACCTCGTCACCGGCACTGATCGCGGCCTGCACCGGCGCGGCGCCGCGCCACGCGGGAAGCAACGAGAAATGCAGATTGACCCAACCGTATTTCGGAATGTCGAGGACGTTCTGTGGCAACAGGTTTCCGTAGGCGACGACGGGTGCACAGTCCGGTTCGAGGCGGGCGAGTTCGGCCGCGAAGTCGGGATCGGACGCCTTGGCCGGCGTCAGCACCGGGATGCCGTGCTCGTCGGCAAGCAGACCGATCGGCGATCGGGTGACTTTTCGACCGCGGCCCGCCACAGCGTCCGGACGCGTGACGACGGCTACCACTTCGTGGTTGGCGGATTCGATGAGCCGACGCAGTGAAGGAACCGCGGGTTCGGGTGTTCCGGCGAACACGACGCGCATGTCAGCTCTCCCGTTTCGTTGGGCTCTTCGGACTCTGATCAGCCGATCGGCCTGTCGAACGCGGTGGACTGCAACTCACGAAAATGCTCCCGGATGTGTCGGTGGGTGGAACTGTCAGTCTAAGGACTGCGAGAGCTACGACCTACCTCGCGCCACACCGAACCACTTTCTCAGCAATTTCTTTGATCAGAACCCTGCACATTCACCGGTCCTCGGTATTGACTGTTTCTGTCGTCGCCACTCGGCGGAGGCTGATACGGGATACACCGATCACACGGAGGAACTTAGATGGCAGGCATCGACAGTAAGTTCGACAAGGCCTACGCAGGAAAGTCCGTCGAAGAATTGGCGGACGCCCCGGTCGCGGCACTCAACGGCGTAAGCGATTCGGACGCAGAACATTTGAAGGCAGCGTTCAACATCAAGACCGTCCGCGACCTCGGAACGAACAAGTTCTTCCTGTGGGCGCAGGCCACTGCCAAGCTCGCCGAGTAAACATCCCGACCCACGTGATCTCGGTGCTCACGAGTTAGCAGCTCACGAATTTGCAGCTCACGAATTTGCGTCGATGACCACTTGCGGAATATCCGTGCCGAGCGGCACCGCGCTGCACGAAGCGTGCCGCTCGGCATCGGGGTCGAGGACCGTCCGGATGACGTCGATCACGTAGGGGTCGTACGGCATGCGGAAGTGGCCGGTCAGGTTCGACGGGCACAGATCCTGGAGGACGATGTTTTCTGCACCGGCATCGCGGAGCGCGATGTTCGAGGACGGCTGGATCATCTCGTCGACAGTGGACCCGATGGTCGTGTAGCGCACTCCGGGTACGGTGTCGCCGCCGTCGTTGAGGGCGTTCAACATATCCGACCCCTGCATCTGCTCACGGACAGCTCGCGAAAAGACGTCTTCGACAAAGTCCTCTCCGCCGGGGATCGCGCGGACGATCGGAACCAACCCGAACATCACCCCGCCGTAGGTCGGCGAAGCCAAACCGACCCAATGATCGACGTAGGCGTCGCCGCCCATCTTGTTGACGTAGTACCGCGTCACCGTCGCGCCTTGCGAATAGCCGATGACGTCGACCTTGTCCGCGCCGGTCGCGGTCAGCACCTGATCGACGAAAGAACCGAACGCGGTGGCACTACCGACTATGTCGCCGACGCCGTAGGTCTCGTGTGCGACGTCCCCGTCTTCTTCTTTGATCGCACCGCCGTAATTGAGGGCGAAGACGCAGTAGCCGTCAGCTGCCAGTGCCGGCGACAGGGCCGCCCAATCCGCGTACGCCTCGGTGTCGGTTCCGTGGGCGAGTACAACCGGTCGGGGATGCGTGGCGGAAGGCTCACAGCCGAAATCGTTCGATCCGGCAGGTGCGGATGCTGGATGAGCATGCGCATATGCCGTAGCAACGGAACGGGTCGCCTGACCCGGACCGACGTCGAGAGGAACGTCCATCGCGTCGGCACTCGCAGACGGAAGCGTCGGTGCGGCACCCGATATAGCCGGCGGTGCTCCGATCAGCAGCGCCACTGCTACCGAAAATGTCAGTCCCACAGACCGTTTGACGCCAGACATTGTTCCTGCTCCTGCTCTGATCCTACGAGGGAGCTGACCGTAACACCAGAAACTTCGAGGCGCATACCCTACCGAACAGTAGGTATCCGACGTCTCAATTGCCGCCTTCATCGGCGTCATCACCGGCAAGCACTCGGTAGAGCGATTTGCGCGCCTCGACAAGCACGTCGGCTGCGGCCTTGACCTGCGCTGGTGTGCCTACAGCAGCCACTTGACCGGCCGCGCCCATCAGCTGGCCGATCAGTTCTCGAAGGTCCTGCTCCGGCTCCCCTACGCTGAGACGAACGTCATCCCACGGCGCCCCGAGATCGGCGCGATGTTCCTCGACATACGCGACGCCTTCTTCTGTCAGCTTGGCGGTCTTGCGGCCGGCAACCTTTTCGATGATCACCAGTCCTTCGTCCTCGAGTTGGGACAGCGCGGGATAAATGGAGCCCGGACTCGGCTTCCAGACGCCGCCGCTGCGCTCGACGATCTGCTGAATCAATTCGTAGCCGTGCATCGGCTCTTCCGCGATCAACAGCAGAATCGCAGCGCGCACATCTCCTCGACGACCTCGTCCGCCACGTCCTCGCCCGCGACCGAACTGAGCGCCCGGACCGAAGCCGGGGCCGGGTCCGCCGTCTGGACCGAAACGCCCCCGCCGATGGCCTCTGCGTGGCATGTCACCGAAGCCCGGCCGCTCGTGCGGTCGACCGCGTCGTCCACCGTCTCGATCGCCGGGACCATCGCCCGACGCGCCGTCGTCCGTCGGCACCCACATCACAAATGGTGGCCGTTGCTCACGGCCGAAACCGCCGAAGAAACCGCGCCGGCCGAACATCCCCTCGTTCGGGAAACTTGCATCCATCGTCGAACCTCCATCACTATCGTTGATAGTTCGACGATATATCGTCATATCGGGTAGCGCAAGGATTCCTCCGACAACTCGAAACTCAGCCGATGCGGCGTGGGTCGATCTGAATGCGGACCGGACCCGAAGACTTCCGCGCACTGCGCGCGGCCCTCGCATGTGCCAGAGCGTCCGCAAGGCCGCGACCGTCCTTGCGTGGAACGCGGACCAGCATTCGCTCCGGCGCGACACCGCTCTCGTCCTCACCGGAATACGGAAGCCTCTCCCCCGCAGGCAATTCCACTGGTCCGAGCAGTACAGCACTTGCCGGCAGATCAGCTGAATCCACCAACTCCGCAATTGCCGCGGATCCACCGTCGATCGCAGCCATGTGAACGGCCGGAGGAAAGCCGACCTCGTCCCGTTCCTCGAATTGAGACTGTGCGTGCCCCACTGGATCCCATCGGACCAACGCCTGCACCGTCGGGATACCCGAGTCTGCGACAACCACAACTTCACCGCCTTCGGACAGCGGAATCACCATGGCAGCAGCCGACATCCAGCGTCTGAGTGTTTCCTCGGCGGCGCGAAGATCGGGCCGGCCGAGCAGTGCCCAACCGTCGAGCAAGAGCGCGGCGCCGTAGCCGCCGGTCATCACCGGCTCCGCACCCACTGTCGAGACCACCAACGCGGGACCATGTGGCAGTTCCTTGACCACATCACTGCCCCCGGACAGAACAACTTTCACACCGGGAAACGCCCGCCCGAGTTCTTCGGCGGTCCGGCCGGCACCGACCACCACCGCGCGCAACGCTTTCGCCCCGCACGCGTGACATCGGTAGGCGGCATCGGCAACCCCGCACCAGCGGCACGCCGGTGTCCCGGCGCCGTCGGGACCTGCCGCAGCGGGAAGAGCCAGTGGGCCGTTGCACCGACGGCACCGTGCCGGGGCACGGCACTTTCCGCAGGCCAGGGTCGGTACGTACCCCCGCCGAGGCACCTGCACCAGGACTCCGTTGCCCTCACCCAGAGCGCGCCGGGCGGCCGCGAATGCAATAGCGGGCAAACGAGCCGCTCTGGCTCCCGGATCGCGGGCCAAGGCTTGATCGCTGTCGGCAAGCGCGGTGATCTTGGGTGCGTGGGCACGAACGACGTCCCGCGTAGCGACCAGATCGTGCGCCCATCCCGAGTCGACGAGTACCTGCGCTTCCGCCGTACGGGAGAACCCACCGATCACGACGGCGCACCCGGCGACGTAGCCACGCAGGACGGCAACTTCGCGGGCATGTGGATACGGCGACCGCGGCTCGGACAAGTTGTCGTCGCCGTCGTCCCAGACGACGACAAGACCGGTCTCGGGCGTCGGCGCAAAAACAGCACTCCGTGTGCCGACGACGATCCGGGCGGTCCCGCGCAGTGCAGCGAGCCACCTCCGATATCGCATGGCCGGCCCCAGGCCCGCGGACAGACCTACCACCGCATCCGCTCCGGAGAGTTCGGTACAAGCGGCGACGACGCGGTCCAGGTCGCGTTGATCGGGCACAACCAGGATCGCGGATTTACCACTTGCCGCTACGGCCCCGGCCAGTTCGGCCAGGCGCAGTGGCCAGTTTTCACCAGGCAACGCCTGCCAGACCGCACGCGGGCTTTTCGACTCGCGAATGGCGGACAGGAAGGCGTCACCGAATCTGTAGAGATGCCAACCATTTTCGATCGGTTCAGGAGCGGACGGTGACTCGGCGGGCTCCCACGGTTCCGCCTCGACCTTCGCGTGGCGCGGCGGTACCGCCAAACGGAGAACATCGGCGCGGGTTCCGGCATAACGCTCCGCCACACGATCGACGACTTGCGCGATTTCGGCCGTCAAGACCCGCTCGGACGAGATGACGCGTTCGAGCCAGCCGAACTTCCCCTGATGGTCACTGGTCGCCTCGCGCGAGACGATGAAACCGTCCACCAGACGACCAGCGAAGCGGATGCGCACCCGGACTCCGGGCTGCGCATCCGCTTCGAGTTCACGAGGAACGAGGTAGTCGAATTCACGGTCGAGGTGAGCGAGCGGGAGCATCGGCAGCACCCGGGCGACCGGATCGACTTCTGCCGCTACTCTTTCCGCGCCCACCCGCGCCCCGTCTGTACGTCAGTGATCAGAGACCAGCTGCGCTACGCAGCTTGTCGGCGCGATCGGTGCTCTCCCACGGGAGGTCGATATCGGTGCGACCGAAGTGACCGTATGCCGCCGTCTGCGCGTAGATCGGGCGCAGCAGGTCGAGGTCGCGGATGATCGCTCCCGGACGCAGGTCGAAGATCTCGGTGATCGCCTTCTGGATCCGTGCCGGATCGGTCTTCTCGGTGCCGAAGGTTTCGACGAAGAGTCCGACCGGAGCTGCCTTGCCGATGGCGTAGGCGACCTGAACCTCGATGCGGTCGGCCAGACCTGCGGCAACAGCGTTCTTGGCCACCCAGCGCATGGCGTAGGCAGCGCTGCGGTCGACCTTTGACGGGTCCTTGCCGGAGAACGCGCCGCCACCGTGGCGAGCCATTCCGCCGTAGGTGTCGACGATGATCTTGCGGCCGGTCAAACCGGCGTCACCCATCGGGCCACCGAGGACGAACTTGCCCGTCGGGTTCACCAACAGACGAACATCGGAGGTGTCGAGATCGGTGAGGTTGACGTCGGTCAGCACCGAGTGAAGCACCTTCTCGCGAAGATCGGGCGTCAACAGGTTGTCGAGGTCGATGTCAGCGGCATGCTGGGTGGAGATGACCACGGTGTCGAGACGGACAGCCTTGTCACCGTCGTACTCGATGGTGACCTGGGTCTTGCCGTCCGGGCGCAGGTACGGCAGCACGCCGGACTTACGGACCTCGGTCAACCGGCGAGAGAGACGATGAGCCAGCGCGATGGGCAGCGGCATCAGTTCCGGCGTGTCGGTGGTGGCGTAGCCGAACATCAGGCCCTGGTCGCCCGCACCCTGACGGTCGATCTCGTCGTCGCTGATTCCGTCGACGCGAGCCTCGTGCGAGTGATCGACACCCTGCGCGATCTCGGGCGACTGGGCGCCGATCGCGACGTTGACGCCGCAGGAGTTACCGTCGAAGCCCTTTGCGGAGCTGTCGTAGCCGATTTCGAGGACCGTGTCGCGCACGATCTTCGGAATGTCCGCGTACGCAGTGGTCGTGACCTCACCGGCTACGTGAACCTGGCCGGTGGTGACCAGTGTCTCGACGGCCACGCGGGCGCGCGGGTCCTGGGTGAGCAGCGCGTCGAGGATCGAGTCGCTGATCGCGTCACAGATCTTGTCCGGGTGCCCCTCGGTGACGGACTCGCTGGTGAATAGCCGACTGCCGGACTTGCTCACAGATCTCCCTCTCGACGACTGAGTTCTTGACTACAGCTTATTGAAGTATCCGAATCACCGTTCGGTGACCGTTTTGTCATGCTTTGTTAGCTGGGGGCTGAGCCGACGATAACGGTTGGACCGCCTGCGCAACACCCTTGTACTCACCCGATTATCGTGGGGTAACTCTCACCACCGGGCGCGTGTCGCTACTCGGGAAAGAGCTTGACCAGGGCGTCGAGTACTCGACTGGCCATCAAAGCCTTGGATCCGTGTTCGAGAGCGGACTCCGAGCCGTCGGAACCGAGCAACCAACCGTCGTTGTGATCGACCTCGAACGCCTTGCCCTCGCCGACCGCATTGACCACGAGGAGATCGCAACCTTTGCGGGCAAGCTTGGAGCGGGCATAGGTGAGAACGTCACCATGGGCGTCACCGGTCTCAGCGGCGAATCCGACGATCACCGTTCGAGCATCCAAGTCGCCGTCACGACGCGCTTCGACGAGACCGGCGAGGATGTCGGCATTTCTGGTGAGGCTGATCGAGTCGGGTTCGTTTGCGCCCTTCTTGATCTTGCTGCCTTCGACGGTGGTGGGGCGGAAGTCCGCGACAGCCGCAGCCATGACGACTCCGTCGTGTCCCGGTGCGTGCTTTTCCACTGCCAACCGGAGATCTTCGGCCGTCTTGATGTGCACGACGTCGACAGCGGCGGGGTCGGCGAGATCAGCCGTGTACCCGGCGATCAGTGTCACGTGCGCGCCGCGTTGCGCGGCAAGACGGGCGAGCGCGTAGCCCTGTTTGCCCGAGCTGCGATTACCGAGAAAGCGCACGGGATCGAGCGGCTCGCGAGTACCGCCGGCGGTGACCAGAATGCGGCGACCCTCCAGGTCGCGCGGCAACGCGTCCGAGCGCTCGAGGAGCAACGATGCCAACCCGACGATCTCGTCGGGTTCGGGAAGTCGACCGGCTCCGGTGTCTTTCCCTGTCAAACGCCCGGAGGCAGGTTCGATCACGTGGACGCCGCGCGAACGCAGTGTCGCCACGTTCGAGACCGTTGCGGGGTGCTCCCACATCTCGGTGTGCATTGCTGGGGCGAAGACGACCGGACAGCGCGCGGTCAACAAAGTGGCCGTCAACAGGTCGTCTGCGCGACCCATGACCGCTCGCGCCATCAGATCAGCGGTTGCCGGCGCGATGACGACCAGATCGGCTTCCTGTCCGAGACGGACATGCGGAACCTGCGGGACGTCGTTGAAGACGCCGGTGTGAACCGGGTTGCCGGAGAGTGCTTCGAACGTCGCGCGCCCGACGAACTCCAGAGCGGATTCAGTCGGAATCACGCGGACGTGATGACCGCTCTCGGTGAAGCTGCGGATGATCGAGCACGCCTTGTAGGCGGCGATACCCCCACCGACACCGACGACAATGCGCTTACGTATCGATGTGGGCGCGTCGGACACTCCCCCGACACCCGAACGAGGTTCGGGTGCGGCAGATGTGGTGCTCACTCGCCTTCGGTGTGCTCGAGGAGATCAGCGTGGATTTCACGCAACGCGATGGACAGCGGCTTTTCCTGCAGACCGGGCTCGACCAGAGGTCCGACGTATTCGAGGATGCCGTCACCGAGCTGGTTGTAGTAGTCGTTGATCTGGCGCGCGCGCTTGGCCGAGTAGATGACCAGGGCGTACTTGGAAGAGGTGCGTTCGAGCAACTCGTCGATCGGCGGGTTGGTGATGCCGAGCGGGGTGTCGTAGGCAGGCAGAGCGCCCTGACCTGCTGCGGACGCGGCTGAAGTGCTGCTCACTCTTGTGTCTCCTGAATTAGATCTTCATTGAAGAACTAGTTTTATCGATCCGGATATCTGAGAAACGGGGTGGAAATCGGTTCCCGAAGGGTGCGGAATCAGTTCCCAACCAACAAGGATACCAACTCATCGCAAGCACGGCTTACATCCTCGTTCACGATGACCGTGTCGAACTCGTCCTGTGCGGCCAATTCCACTCGGGCCGTCTCGAGTCGGCGCGCCACGACGTCTTCCGTTTCGGTTCCACGTCCGGTCAGCCGTTGCACCAGAACGTCCCAGCTCGGTGGAGCCATGAACACCAACAGAGCCTCGGGCATCGCCTTGCGGACAGCTCGTGCTCCGGCGAGATCGACCTCGACGAGAACGGGCTTTCCAGCTTCGAGCGCTTCTTCGACCGGAGCTGCGGGGGTGCCGGAGCGCTGCAGGCCGCCGTGGATTTCCGCCCATTCGAGAAGTTCACCGGAGTCGATCATCCGTTGAAATTCTTCACGGGAGGTGAATCGGTAGTCCTTGCCGTCCACTTCACCTGGACGGGGATCGCGAGTGGTCGCCGAAACACTGAAAACGAGTTCAGGCAACCGAGTTCTCAGCTCGCGAACGACGCTGGACTTACCGACAGCCGAAGGGCCGGCCAGTACAACCAGCCGACCCCTCCGCACTGCGGTCTTGCTCTCTGACACTGTTGCGTCAGCAATCATCAGACACTGCCGCGTCAGCAATCATCACTTGTCGGCTCAGGCCTCGAAGTCGAACTTGGTGAGCAGAGCCTTGCGCTGCCGATCACCGAGGCCACGAAGGCGACGGGTCGGTGCAATCTCCAGCTCGGTCATGATCTCCTGAGCCTTGACCTTGCCCACCTTGGGCAGCGCCTCGAGCAGTGCCGAAACCTTCATCTTGCCCAAGATTTCGTTGTCTTCGGCGTCCTTGAGGACCTGCTTGAGGTCGGTGCCGCCACGCTTCAGGCGCTCCTTGAGCTCAGCCCTGGCCTTGCGGGCAGCAGCTGCCTTCTCCAAAGCAGCAGCGCGCTGCTCATCAGTCAACTGGGGAAGGGCCACGGTTCCTCCGTCTCGTCGTGTGCAAATTTTGTCTATTCCGCTGATAACCAGCAGCGATAGCGACCGTACTCACGCCTGGCGCGAATTGCTAACCCACCCCCCGCGGTCCGATGCAGATCGCGGTGGGTTATGCGCGTCGAATCGATGTCACGGATCGTCACCGTTTTCGGCTGGATCGAGACGAATTCGACGCCACACGAACGTGCGTACAGTACCGAAATAGACTGTAACACAATGTATTTCGACCCATAGCGTGCGACACCCCCGTGCGAGTGTGCGAAATCGTTACCTGCGGGAATGAACGTGGTCGCCGACACATCCAAAATTTTCGAGCATTTTCGACGCCTATGCGCGTGTCGCGGCCCGTTTTCAGGTCTGCAGCGACGATTTCGGATCGCCGGCGTCGACCGTCTCGGGTTCGATTCGACTCACGCCGGGGGCGGCCAGAGCGAGCACTACCGCGAGGCTCGCCCAGAGCAATGAATTCTCCAGCACGAAGCCGACTACCGGGATATCCATGTCCGCGCCGACTCGAGGAAGCCGAAACAGCACTACGACAGCGGTGAGACCGATCGCGATCCAGGACCACACAGGGACCGATCGAGTGCCCTCCCCCACGCCCGACTTGATCGGAACGAGGAGTACACCCACCGCCGGCACCAACCACACGAAGTGGTGCGTCCAGGCAATGGGAGTCACGATTGCCGCCAGCAGAGCCACCACCGTGAAACCGGCGAGATCGCCCCGCAGGCGCTGAGCGCGCCGCGTCGCGACAATTCCGAGGACACCCAACACCGCACAGGCGACGAGCCAGGCCGGACCCACCAGGCCCTCGGGAAGTAGCCGCAAGGCCATTCCACGCACGGACTGGTTACCGAACACGGACGGGTCGCCGACGGCGACGCGCCCCGAGAGTGAGGCGATGTCGCCGAAGTAGTCGATCGTCTGGCGCTGGAGAACCGCAAAGCCCAGAGCCGTGGCGCCGAGGAAGCCGGCGAGGCCGCCCGCAACTGCTTTCCAGCGCCCGGTGATCACGTAGTAACCGATGTAGACGAGTGGCACCAGTTTGACCGCGCCGGCGATCCCCACCAGCACGCCCTCGGGAATCCACCGTGGTCGAGCCAGCACGTCGATCAAGCACAGGAGAGTCAGAAACAACCCGACCTGGCCGTACCCGAGGTGATCGGAGATCGGCGATGCCGCCGTCCAGAGGACCAGGAAACCCACGTAGACGACGACTGGCCGCTTACGTGTGAACGGGACTTCGCGATAGCTGAGCACGATGATCGCGGCCAGCATCAGGAGGCTGACGAAACTCCATCCCCACTGGACCGCACCCCAGGAACCCAATGCGACGGGAACGGCGACGAGCGCAGCGAAGGGCGGATACGTGAACGGCAATCTCGCGTTGAACGACTCGTCGTACAGGTTCGAGCCGTCGAGGACGGCCTGACCCGCTGTCCGGTACACGGCAAGATCGTCGCCGTGTACGCCGGTGACGGATTGGAACCCGGTGGCCAGCAGCGCGCACGCCGCGACGAGAAGTCCGATCTGCCACCAACGATTCACCGACGGACGGTACCACCGGGTTCCACCGCTCGAACGAGCCTCGAGGTCACTCACGGATCAGTTCGCCAATGCGGCTTCGATCTCGTCTCGGTCACGCATTGCTGCCTCCCGAAGTGCCGATACCGAAGGACCATGCTTGAGCACCCCGCGGGAAGTGTTCGGCAGCAGGAGCTCGGTCGATCCCGCGAAGATGTCTGCGAGATCCGCTGCCGTCGCACCCTGCGCGCCGAGTCCCGGAGCGAGAATCGGGCCGTTGAACTGCGACAGGTCCAGACCGTGGTCCCGAGTTGCACCGACCACCAGTCCGACGGTGTCACGGCCGTCGACGTTCGCATCGACCGCAGCGTCGACGATCGACTGAGCCACGCTCACACCGTCAGCCGACGACTGTTGAAGTACGCCGCCTTCCGGATTGGAGGTTCGTGCCAGGACGAAGATCCCGCGTGCGTTCTGCCGTGCCAGTTCGAGTGTCGGAGTCAGCGCCCCGAATCCCAGGTACGGCGAAACGGTGACCGAGTCGGAGGCCAACGGCGAATCACCCAACCAGGCTTGCGCGTACGCGTCCATCGTCGAACCGATGTCACCGCGCTTGGCATCCGCGACGACCAGCGTTCCCGCATCACGAAGAACCGAGATGGTCCGCTCCAATACGGCGAAGCCGGCGCTGCCGTAAGCCTCGAAGAACGCGACCTGCGGTTTGACCAGTCCGACCTCACCGGTGAACGCCTCGACGCAGATCTCGGCGAAAGTCTCGAGACCTTCGGCCGTACGCGGCAGTCCCCACGCGTCGAGAAGCGCGGGATGCGGGTCGATACCGACGCACAGCCGCCCCCGGTCCGCGATCGCGGACCGGAGACGCTGCCCCCAACTGTGACTCACGACTGCTGTGCCGGCTGACGAAGACCTGCGTGCAATTCCTGCAGGGAGTGAACTCCGATGTCGCCGCGAATGGCTGCTTCGATGCCCTGCACGGCAGCCGAGGCGCCCTGCACCGTCGTGATGCACGGGATGTTCGACGCAACCGCTGCGCTTCGGATCTCGTAGCCGTCGACACGCGGGCCGTTGTTGCCGTACGGCGTGTTGATGACCATGGCGACCTCGCCGCTGCGGATCTGGTCGACGATGGTCTCGGCACCGGCCGGAACATCTTCACCCGACTGCTTGTACACCTGCTTGCACTCGATACCGTTGCGCCGCAAAACATCTGCGGTTCCTTCGGTGGCAAGAATGGTGAATCCGAGGTCTGCCAGGCGCTTGACCGGGAAGATCAGCGAACGCTTGTCCTTGTTGGCGACCGAGACGAACACCGCGCCCGTGGTGGGCAACGAACCGTAGGCGGCAGTCTGCGACTTGGCAAAAGCCGTACCGAAGTCGAAGTCGATTCCCATGACTTCACCGGTGGACTTCATTTCCGGGCTGAGCAAGGTATCCACGCCGGTACCGTCGGCGCGGCGGAAGCGGTTGAACGGCAACACAGCTTCCTTGACCGCGATCGGTGCACCGGCCGGGGTGTTTCCGCCGTCGCCCTTCGCCGGCAGAATGCCGCTCGCACGCAGTTCCGCGATGGATTCGCCGAGCATGACGCGGGCGCATGCCTTGGCCAGCTGGACGGCCGTCGCCTTCGACACGAACGGAACCGTGCGGCTGGCGCGGGGATTTGCTTCCAGCACGTAGAGGATGTCGTCCTTGAGGGCGTACTGGACGTTGAGCAGGCCCTTGACGCCGATGCCCTTCGCGAGAGCCTCGGTGGAGCGGCGGACGTTCTCGAGATCCGCCCGGCCCAGAGTGATGGGCGGGAGCGCACACGCCGAGTCACCGGAGTGAATGCCGGCTTCCTCGATGTGCTCCATGACGCCGCCGAGGTACACCTCGGTGCCGTCACACAGAGCGTCGACGTCGATCTCGACCGCGTCTTCGAGGAAGCGGTCGACCAGGACCGGACGATCGTCGGAGATCTCCGTGGCGCGCGAGATGTAGTCGGCGAGGGAAGCCTCGTCGTAGACGATCTCCATGCCGCGACCACCGAGCACGTACGACGGACGCACCAGCACCGGGTAGCCGATACCTGCCGCGATCTCGCGGGCGCCGTCGAACGTGGTGGCGGTACCGAACTTCGGTGCGGGCAGACCGGCTTCGGTCAGTACGCGGCCGAATTCGCCGCGGTCCTCCGCCAGGTCGATGGCTGCGGGGCTGGTTCCCACGATGGGGACGCCGGCAGCTTCGAGACGCTTCGCCAGTCCGAGCGGGGTCTGGCCGCCGAGCTGGACGATGACGCCGGCAACGGTGCCCGACTGCGCCTCCGCGCGGTAGACCTCGAAGACGTCCTCGAACGTCAGCGGCTCGAAGTACAGGCGATCAGCGGTGTCGTAGTCCGTGGAGACGGTCTCGGGGTTGCAGTTGACCATGACGGTCTCGTACCCGGCCTCGGACAGCGTCTGCGCCGCGTGGACACACGAGTAGTCGAACTCGATACCCTGACCGATGCGGTTGGGGCCGGATCCGAGGATCAGAACCTTGGGTCGCTCGGTCTGCGGAGCAACTTCGGACTCGGCCTCGGGATCGAGCTCGTAGGTCGAGTAGTGGTACGGCGTCTTGGCCTCGAACTCTGCGGCGCAGGTGTCGACGGTCTTGTAGACAGGGCGCACGCCCAGCTGATCACGCAGAGCGCGAACGGCGTCCTCACCTGCGTGCGTGTCACCACCGAGTTCGGGGCGCAGAGCCGCGATCTGGCGGTCCGAGATGCCGTGGTACTTGGCCTGACGCAGGGAAGCCTCGTCGAAAGACTCTGCAGCGCGCAGCTTTTCACCGAGCTCGTGAATCTGCTGGAACTGGTCGAGGAACCACGGATCGATCTTGGTGGCGTCGAAGAGCTGCTCGACAGTTGCGCCGAGCGCGAATGCCTTCTCGATGCCGTACATGCGGCCGTCCTGCGGAACGCTCAGATCGGCGAGCAGTGCATCCAGGCTCTCCGTCTCGATGTCGGCGCCGGTCCAGTAACCCGCACGCTTGGTCTCGAGCGAACGCATGACCTTGCCGAAAGCCTCGGTGAAGTTGCGGCCGATGCTCATGGCCTCGCCCACCGACTTCATCGTGGTGGTCAGAGTTCCGTCGGCACCGGGGAACTTCTCGAAAGCGAACCGCGGAGCCTTGACGACGACGTAGTCGAGCGTCGGCTCGAAGCAAGCCGGGGTTTCCTTGGTGATGTCGTTGACGATCTCGTCGAGCGTGTAGCCGATGGCAAGCTTGGCCGCCATCTTCGCGATCGGGTAACCGGTCGCCTTCGACGCCAGAGCCGACGAGCGGGAGACACGCGGGTTCATCTCGATGACGACCAGGCGGCCGTCCTTCGGGTCCATCGCGAACTGGATGTTGCAGCCGCCGGTGTCGACGCCCACCTCACGCAGAATGTCGATGGAAAGGTCGCGCATCGCCTGGTACTCGCGGTCGGTCAGCGTCATCGCCGGGGCGACGGTGACCGAGTCTCCGGTGTGGACACCGACCGGGTCGACGTTCTCGATGGAGCAGACGATCACGACGTTGTCGCGACTGTCGCGCATGAGCTCGAGTTCGTATTCCTTCCAGCCGAGGATGGATTCCTCGATCAGGACGTTCGCCGTCGGCGACGCGGCCAGACCGCCACCGGCGATGCGGTTGAGATCGTCGACGTCGTACGCCATGCCGGAACCGAGGCCGCCCATGGTGAAGGACGGACGCACGACAACCGGGTAACCGAGTTCGGCGACCGTGGCGTGTACTTCGTCCATCGTGTAGCAAACTGCGGACTTCGCGGATTCGCCACCGACCTTGGCGACGATGTCCTTGAACTTCTGGCGATCCTCGCCGCGCTGGATGGCATCGAAGTCGGCGCCGATCAGTTCGACGTCGTACTTCTCGAGGATGCCCTGCTCGTGCAGCGCCACTGCGGCGTTGAGCGCAGTCTGACCGCCGAGCGTCGCGAGGACGGCGTCGATCTTGTTGCCCTGCAAGGCTTCCTTGGCGATGACCTTCTCGAGGAACTCGGCCGTGATCGGCTCGACGTACGTGGCGTCGGCGAACTCGGGGTCCGTCATGATGGTGGCCGGGTTGGAGTTGACCAGGCTGACGCGCAGGCCCTCCTCCTGGAGGACGCGGCAGGCCTGGGTGCCCGAGTAGTCGAACTCGCAGGCCTGACCGATGACGATCGGACCGGAGCCGATTACCAGGATGTGCTTGAGATCTGTACGGCGTGGCATTAGTTCTTGACTCCGGTTTCTTTCCGTGCGGAGAGCAGGCTGGTGAAGCGGTCGAAGAGGTACGCGGCGTCGTGCGGGCCGGCTGCTGCCTCGGGGTGGTACTGCACCGAGAAGGCCGAATCGTCCAGCAGGCGAACACCTTCGACGGCTCCGTCGTTGGCGCAGGTGTGGCTGACCACCGCGCGGCCGAACGGGGTGTCGAATTCCTGACCGGCTTCGCCTTCGAGCGCGAAGCCGTGGTTCTGAGCGGTGATCGCGATGCGACCGGTCTGATGCTCGATCACCGGGATGTTGATTCCGCGGTGGCCGAACTTCATCTTGTAGGTGCTCAGGCCCAGGGCGCGGCCCAGGATCTGGTTGCCGAAGCAGATACCGAACAGCGGCAAGCCCTGTCCGATGACCTCTTTCGTGAGGTGGACTGCGCCGTCGGCGGTGGCCGGGTCACCGGGACCGTTGGAGAGGAACACTCCGTCGGCCTTCAGGTCGAGGATCTGTTCGAGACTCGCGTTGGACGGCAACACGTGGACGCGGATACCGCGCTCGGCGAACATGCGCGGGGTGTTGGTCTTGATACCGAGGTCGATGGCGGCAACCGTGTACAGCGCCTCCCCGCCCTTCGGCTCGACGACGTAGCCGCTGGTGGTGCTGACCTCACCGGCAAGATCGGCGCCGAGCATGGTCGGCTGATCCTGAACCCGTCGGACCAGTTCGTCATCGGCGGAAATGGCTTCACCGGAAAAAATTCCGGCCTTCATCGAACCGCGAGTACGCAGGTGGCGAACCAGGGCACGAGTGTCGATCCCGGCGATTCCGACGATGCCCTGCTCTTCGAGCTTGGCCAGCAGCGAACCGGTTGCACGCCAGCTCGAGGTGACGCGTGAGGGGTCACGAACGACGTACCCGGCAACCCAGATCTTGGCGCCGGCACGCTCGCCGGTCGGTCCGACCGACTCGTCGTCTTCGTCGTTCCAGCCGGTGTTGCCGATCTGCGGTGCGGTGGAGACGACGATCTGGCGGTGGTAGCTGGGATCGGTGAGCGTTTCCTGGTAGCCGGTCATTCCGGTGCTGAACACCGCTTCGCCCAGGGTCTGTCCAACCGCACCGAAGGTGGTTCCGCGGAACACCCGTCCGTCTTCGAGGACCAGTACTGCGGGGCTGTTGTCAAAGCCGCTCATGCGTTCTTTCCGTTCTGCTCGATGTCGCCAGAGCTTGCGTCTTCGTTGTCATTCGTCTTGTTCGAAGCGGTCTTGTTCGAAGCAGTCACCGGCTTGACCCAGTCCGGATAAACCGTCTTGTCGTCACCGCGCACGCCCGTGTCGATCTCGGTTCCGCTCGGCAATTCCCAGCGAATCACCAGGACGCCGTCCTTGCTCATGACCTTGCCGGCAAGACCGTTCTCCGTGCGGATCGCGCGGATCGACTTCTCCGGAATCCAGATGGCCGACGCGCCGTCACGCTCGACCAGAATTCCGCCGCTGTAGCGGCTGATCTCGCAGGTGGCGCGGAAACCGAGGTCGCCGACGGCGATTCGGTCCTGCCAACTGGGTGCGATGGTGCTGCCGACGTACAGGCCGGTGGTCGGCAGGACGAGCAGTTCACCCAGGGTTGCCGGTACCGTCGGCAGTTCGCCGATCTTGTCTTTCTGGCGTCGAGCGCGTCCACGCCAGCCGACGTACATCAGGCCGATCATCGCGACCCAGAAGATCGCCAGACCGATGATCCACAGTGCTCTGTCCATGACGCGCTACTCCTCGCTACTCCGCAGCCGCACATTCCCGTCGTGTGCGGTGATGCGGCCACGTAACAGTGTGGTCGTGACCCGAGCGGGCAATGTCATCGACTCGTACGGAGTGTTATGCGCGACACTCGCCAGGTCGGGACCGTGGACCGTCCACTCGGCCGACGGATCGACCAATGTCAGGTTCGCGGGCTCCCCCACCTCGATGGGACGGCCCTGATCGTCGAGGCCGACGATTGCCGCGGGGCGCTCGCTCATGACCCGGGCAACACCGCGCCAGTCCAACAAGCCGGGCTGGACCATCGTCTGCACGATGATCGAGAGTGCGGTCTCGAGGCCGAGCATTCCAGGGCGAGCGGCTGCGAACTCGCAGCACTTGTCCTGCTCGGCGTGCGGAGCATGGTCGGTCGCGACGCAGTCGATGATTCCCTCGGCCAGACCCTTGCGCAGCGCGGCAACATCACTGGCCTCACGCAAGGGCGGGTTGACCTTGTTGATCGCGTCGTACGTCTCGAGCCGTGAATCGTCGAGGAGCAGGTGATGCGGGGTGACCTCGGCGGTGATCGAAATCCCTTGGCTGCGAGCCCACTTCACGAGTTCGACGGTTCCGGCGGTGGAGGCGTGGCAGATGTGAACGCGGGCGCCGGCGTCACGCGCGAGCAGTGCGTCGCGGGCCACGATCGATTCTTCGGCTGCTCGCGGCCACCCGGCCAGGCCGAGACGCGCGGCCGTGGGGCCCTCGTGGGCGACCGCACCGACGGTCAAACGCGGCTCTTCCGCGTGCTGGGCGATCAGGACGCCCAGTGAGCTGGAGTATTCGAGCGCGCGACGCATGATCAGTGGGTCGTAGACGCAGTGGCCGTCGTCGGAGAACATCTTGACCTTGCCGACGCCTGCGGCCATGGTCGCCATCTCGGCGAGTTGCTTGCCTTCCAGGCCCGCTGTGACTGCGCCGACGGGGTGGACGTCGACGAGGCCGACTTCCTGCCCGCGTCGCCAGACGTGATCGGTGATGACCACCGAATCGGCGACGGGACTCGTGTTGGCCATCGCGAAGACCGCGGTGTATCCACCCAGAGCCGCTGCCGAGCTTCCGGTTTCGATGGTCTCGGTGTCTTCGCGGCCGGGCTCACGCAGATGTGTGTGCAGGTCCACGAAGCCGGGAAGCAGGATCTGCCCGCCGGCATCGATCACCTCGGATGCCGTGGCCGGATCGAGGTCCACGCCGATCTCGAGGATCGTGCCGTCGCCGACGAGTACGTCGGTGGGCTCACCTTCTCCGTAGATCAGGACTCCGCGGAGCAGGACACTCACGGGTGATTCTCCGTTCTCGTTTCTGGTCACAGCGCACCGTCCTCCGACCCGACCAGCAGTCGGAACAAGACAGCCATGCGCATGTGTACGCCGTTGGTAACCTGTTGCAGTACAGCAGTTTTGGAGGAATCGGCAACGGCGGATGCAATCTCCATGCCGCGCAGCATCGGGCCGGGGTGCAGGACCACCGCGTGATCGGCCAGCATCGCCAGCCGCTTCTCGGACAGGCCGTAGTTGATCGAGTACTCGCGCTGCGACGGGAAGAAGCCACCGTTCATGCGTTCGGCCTGAACCCGCAGCATCAGCACCGCGTCGAGTCCGGGCAGTTCCGCGTCGAGCGAATGCGAAACCGTGACCGGCCACGTGTGCGCACCGACCGGCAGCAGTGTCGGCGGCGCAACAAGAACAACCTCGGCACCGAGCATCGAGAGCAGCAGTGCGTTGGAGCGGGCGACACGGCTGTGCAGGATGTCGCCGACGATGGCGATCCGCTTGCCCTCGATGTCGCCGAGACGCTGGCGAAGGGTCAAAGCGTCGAGAAGCGCCTGAGTGGGGTGCTCGTGCGTGCCGTCACCTGCGTTGATGACTGCCGGGCCACCGTCGTCGGCCGCTCCGGTCCACTTTGCGATCTGGTGGGCGGCGCCCGAAGCCGGGTGGCGCACGATGAGTGCGTCGGCACCGGCCGCGCGCAGGGTCATCGCGGTATCGCGCAGGGATTCACCTTTGGACACCGAGGAACTGGATGCGCTGACATTGATGACGTCGGCACTCATCCATTTGCCTGCCACCTCGAAAGACACCCGGGTGCGCGTCGAGTTCTCGAAGAACACCGTCATGACCGTGCGTCCGCGCAGCGTCGGGAGCTTGCGTACCTCTCGTCCCAGAAGTGCCTGCTCGAACCGTTCTGCCTCGTCGAGAAGTTCTACCGCGGACTCACGATCGAGGTCCGCGATGGAAAGTAGGTGCTTCACGCGCTCTTACCCCCGGAGATGACTACCGCTTCCCTGCCGTCGTGCTCCTGGAGGAGAACCTTGACGTCCTCGGACCTCGCGGTCGGGACGTTCTTGCCGACGTAGTCGGCGCGCAGCGGGAGTTCGCGGTGACCACGATCCACGAGCACTGCGAGTTGGACCGCGCGGGGGCGGCCCAGATCGCGCAACGCGTCGAGTGCCGAGCGCACGGTGCGACCGGAGAAGAGGACGTCGTCCACGAGAACGACCAGCGCATTGTCGACGCCACCCTCGGGGACGGACGTGCGCTCGAGCGGGCGGTGCGGCTTGTTCCGGAGATCGTCGCGGTAGAGGGTGATGTCGAGAGATCCGATGGGAAGACGCACACCGGAGAATTCTTCGATCTTGGCGCGCAGTCGCGTGGCGAGGGTGGTTCCACGCGTCGGGATACCGATCAGGACCACACGAGGGGCAGTTCCCTCGGGTCCGTCGAGTGCGGTCTTCTCGATGATCTCGTGAGCGATCCGCGCGATGGTCCGGCCCACATCCTGGGCGGACAACAATTCGCGGGTTTCGCTACCTGCCTCGGCACCGACCGGCGCCTTCGAGTTACCTGGACCTGCAAGATCGGATGGGCGAGACCCTTCGGGCACGCTCATGCAGCGACCTCCTTCTCCGCCTCACTGGACGGATCGTTAAAGGATGTCTGACGGTCCCCACCCTATCAGCCGACAGACCTGATCCCGCCGTGCGAGCAGCGACTCCGACCGGTTGTGTGCAGACACACAACGCGCTCGGTGACACTCGCACGGCGGTGGTGGAACAAAACTTGCTACTCGGTACCCGAATCCGATTCCTGCGCGCGCTGGGAGGTCGCGGCCGCAGCCGATCGAACCTGCGGCGCAACGAGAACGACCTGGCCGAGGATTCCGTTGACGAATCCCGGAGAGTCGTCCGTCGAGAGCTGCTTCGCGAGTTCGACGGCCTCGTCCACGGCGACAACCGGCGGAACGTCCGTCGCGTGGAAGAGCTCCCACACGGCGATACGCAGAATCGCACGGTCGACGGCGGGCAGACGCTCGAGCGTCCAGTCCTGCAGATGCGAGGAGATGACCTGATCGATCCGGTCCAGATTCTCCGCAACGCCGGACACCAACGTGACGGTGTAGGCCGCGACGGGTGCTACCGCGTCGTCCTTGACGGACAGATCGGAACGCTCCGACGCCAGTGCGACCGGATCGAGGTCACGTGCCTCGGCTTCGAAGAGGAAGTCGACGGCACGCTTGCGCGCCTTGTGGCGTGCACCGAGTTTCTTATGTGTGCCGGACACTCAGGAATTCACACGCCCGAGGTAGTTGCCGTCACGAGAATCGACCTTGAGCTTGTCACCGGTGTTGATGAAGAGCGGGACGTTGATCTCGGCACCGGTCTCGAGGGTCGCAGGCTTGGTGCCGCCGGTGGAGCGGTCGCCCTGCAGGCCCGGATCGGTGTGCTTGACGACGAGCTCGACGGTGACCGGAAGCTCGACGAAGAGGGGAACGTCTTCGTGGGTCGCGACCTGGACTGCCATGTTCTCGAGCAGGAAACGCGACTGGTCGCCGACGGTGGATTCGCTGATCGACACCTGGTCGTAGGTGTCGCCGTCCATGAAGATGTAGTCGCTGCCGTCGTGGTACAGGTACGTCATGTCACGACGGTCGACCGTGGCGGTCTCGACCTTCACACCGGCGTTGAACGTCTTGTCCACTACCTTGCCCGAGAGCACGTTCTTGAGCTTGGTGCGCACGAAGGCAGGGCCCTTGCCGGGCTTGACGTGCTGGAACTCGATGATCGTCCACAGCTGGCCTTCGATCTGCAGAACCAGACCATTCTTGAAATCACTGGTGGAAGCCACTTGCTTCGCGTCTCCTAGGGGTCGGGAAACCGTCTCAGACGACGGTAAGGTCTTTTGCGGTCAGTGTGAGCAGCTCTGGCCCCTGCTCACGAACAACGAGCGTGTCCTCGATCCGTACACCTCCGCGCCCGGAGAAGTACACGCCCGGCTCGACGGTCACCGCCGCGCCGGAAAGAAGTGTACCGGTGCCGAGCTTGCCGATCCCCGGTGCTTCGTGGATTTCGAGCCCCACACCGTGGCCGAGGCCGTGCAGGAACAACTCGCCGTAGCCTGCATCGTCGATCACCGCACGGGCGACGGCGTCGACTGCCGCACATTCGACACCCGGCGCGAGCGCGTCGCAACCGGCAGCTTGCGAACGCGCGACGAGCTCGTAAATCTCCCGTTGCCAATCGGAAACGGACTCGAGCACGTAGGTCCGTGTCATGTCCGAGTGGTACCCACCGACCTGGGCGCCGAAGTCGAGTTTCACGAAGTCACCCGACGCCAGGATCGCGTCGGTCGGTCGGTGATGCGGAATCGCCGAGTTGGCGCCGGCCGCCACGATCGTCTCGAAGGAAATACCGTCCGCCCCGTTGTCGAGCATCAGATTTTCCAGCTCGCGGCCGACCTCTCGTTCCGTTCGGCCAGGTCGCAGACCGCCGCGAGCGATCAACTGCGCCAACGCGACATCGGCTGCGGTGCACGCGGCTCGCAACAACTCCACCTCGTACTCGTCCTTGACCATGCGCAATTGTTCGACGAGTCCACTCACCGGTTCGAACCGGATCTTCGGCGCTGCTTCGGTCCAAGCCCGATGTTCGGCGAACGTCGCCACATGTGACTCGAACGCGAGAACGGGCGCCGTGGACTTCTCGATCAAGTGCGCAGCACTCGAACGGGCGATTTCGGCCCGAAGGTCCGGCACCTGCTCTGACACCTGCGTCACGTAGCGGCCGTCGGTGCAGATCACCGTCTCACGCTCGTCGGACGCTGAATCGGATGCACTGACGACGAGCGCCGCATTGGAACCGGTGAAACCGGTGAGGTATCTGATGTTGAGGAGATCTGTGACGAGAATCGCGTCGAGTTCGCGCTCCGAGAGGAGGCGTCTGAGGGATTCACGGCGTGTTCTGAAGTCGACCGGCATCCCTCGAACCTACCGCCCGCGCAGACCTGCCGATCAACTCGAAACTCGCGGTTACAGCAATAAGTGTGGGTTAGGCCACAAGGTGTAATGGGTTCTAGTTAGGCTGTACCCATGAATGCGTGGTTGGTACGTGGCCTCGGCATGGCCCTGATACATGTTGTGTTTCGTGCGTTGCTCGGTGCAGCGATCGCACAGTGGCCACTTCAGGGGTCCACCCTGCGCTGGCTGTCCCTGTTGATCGTCATCGTCTTCGCCGCGATCTGGGGTGGTATCGACGGCATTCGTGACCGCCGGAACTTCCCCGAACCCGAGGACGGCGCCGATCTGACCATGCTGTGGCTCAAGGCCGCATTGGTCGGCGGGTTCGTCGCCGGCGCTGCCAGCTGGGCACTCAGCCTCGTCCCCTCCCTCGAACTCACCCAGCAGGGCTTGTTCTTCGAGGTGACCTCCGGTGCGGCGTTCACGATCCTTCTCATCTTCGTCCCCGCCATGATCGCCATCACCGTCGGACGCTTCTTCGTCAGCCGTGAACAGCGCAAGAACGGAACAGCTCCGCAGACCCCGTCCCACGAGCGTCACCACGAACCGGTGCCCGTCAGCGAGGGCTACGACTCCCCCACCGAGCAGCACGCATACAGCGGAGCCGCGATGTCCGTCGAGGAATCCGACGCCGATACCGCGGTCTTCCCGGCGATCGATCTGGGCAAGCGCGAGCAGTAACGCCCACCGTCCACACAACCGAATGCGGCCCCGAGGATATTTTCCTCGGGGCCGCATTCGTGTGGCTGTTTTTTCGACTTCCCTCGTTCAGCCTCGCTCGGCGAGGAACCTGATCGCCAGCGGATACGCGGCGACGCCGAGTCCGACGATCACTCCGGTCGCAATCGGACTCAGGTAGGAGTGGTGCCGAAACTCTTCTCGCGCATGAACGTTCGAGATGTGTACCTCGACGAGACCTGCGGTCAGTTCAGCGCATGCATCTCGCAGGACCACCGACGTGTGCGTCAAGCCACCGGCATTGAGGATCACCGGTTCCCCCGCGTCCGCCGCGTCGTGGATCCAACCGAGCAGATCGCCTTCGTGATCGCTCTGACGGACGATCACCTCGACGCCGAGCTCCTTGCCTGCCGCGACGCACAATTCGATCAGATCGTCGTGTGTGGTCGCGCCGTAGACCTCGGGCTGACGCTTACCCAGACGCCCCAGATTGGGTCCGTTGACGACGTTGATCCTCACAACAGGACCGTTCCGCCGGCCGGCCGCGCATCGCGGGCAATCGCGGAGTACGCCGCAACCAGCAGACTCGGATCCGGCCCCTCGAGGCGACCCGGCTTGGCCAGTCCGTCGAGGACCACGAAACGCAGCAGCCCGGCACGGTTCTTCTTGTCGGTCTGCATTCCCTTCATCAGATCGCCGAACGCATCACCGTCGTACGACGTCGGCAGCCCGACGAGATCGAGGATCGACTTGTGACGATCCGCGGTGGCGTCGTCGAGTCGGCCCGCGAGCCGTCCGAGTTCGGCAGCGAAGACCAGGCCGACGGAGACAGCGGCACCGTGGCGCCACTTGTAGCGCTCACGACGTTCGATCGCGTGGCCGAGGGTGTGGCCGTAGTTGAGGATTTCGCGCAGATCCGACTCGCGCAGATCCGCGGCCACGACCTTGGCCTTGACCTCTACGGAGCGCCGAATCAACTCGGGCAGAACAGTTCCCGACGGATCGAGAGCTGCCTTGGGATCGGCTTCGATGAGATCCAGGATCACCGGGTCGGCGATGAATCCGGTCTTGATGACCTCGGCCATGCCGGCAACGATCTCGTTGTGCGGCACAGTCTCGAGCGTCGCGAGATCGATGAACACCGCTCCCGGTTCGTGGAACGAACCGACGAGGTTCTTGCCCGCTTCGGTGTTGATACCGGTCTTGCCGCCCACTGCTGCGTCGACCATCGCGAGCAAGGTGGTGGGGACGTGAACTACCTTGACACCGCGCATCCACGTAGCCGCGACGAAGCCGGTGAGGTCGGTCGCCGCTCCCCCGCCCAAACTCATGATCGCGTCGCTGCGAGTCAGGCCGATCCGGCCGAGCACGTCCCAGCAGAAGCCCGCGACAGCAAGATCCTTGCCGTCCTCGGCATCGGGGATCTCGATACGGTGGGCGTCGATTCCCTTCTCCGCCAACGCAGCCCGTACGGCCTCCGCGGTCTCTGCCAGCGGCGGCTGATGGAAGATCGCGACAGTGCGCGCGCCGTCGAACTCGGCAACGAGATCACCGAGCAGGCCGCGGCCGATCACGACCGGGTAAGGACTTGCGGTCTTCACCTCTACACGTACGGGTTCGGTCACTGCTCCACTACTCCGCTCCGGTTGTTCATTTGTCTTGAAGTTTCGACACCAGTTGCCCGACGACACGCGCCGGACTTCGGCCGTCGGTCCGAATCCGAATCGTGGCCGAACGCCGGTACAGCGGACGACGACGCCTCATCAACTCCTGGTACTTGACCTTGGGATCTCCGCCGGCCAGCAGCGGGCGATGATTGTTCGCCCCAGTGCGGCGAAGCCCTTCGGCGACACTGATCTCGAGGTAGATGACCGTGTGCCCCTGGAGCAGTTCGCGCGTGCGATCGGAGAGGATCGCACCACCGCCGAGCGAGACGATTCCGTCGGTGGCCTGCAACGCTTCGCGAACCACCGATTCCTCGATCTCACGAAACCGAGGCTCTCCGTCATGGGTGAAGATCTCCGGGATCGTCCTACCCGTGGTCCGTTCGATCTCGGCGTCGGTATCGACCAATTCGAGTTCGAGTGCCTGCGCGAGACGTCGACCGATGGTCGATTTGCCGGCACCGGGCGGACCGATGAGTACAGCCTTCGGCTTCATCGATACGTGAGTCCTATCGAGGCGGTCGGGCTGCGATGCCCTCGGCGTAACGACGGTAGTTGGCAGTGGTTTCAGCAATGGAATCACCACCGAACTTTTCGAGTGCGGCCTGAGCCACGACGAGCGCAACCATCGACTCGGCGACGACGCCGGCAGCCGGAACCGCGCACACGTCGCTGCGCTGGTGGATGGCAACCGCTTCCTCGCCGCTCTCCATGTCGACCGTCGCCAGAGCGCGCGGAACCGTCGAGATCGGCTTCATCGCGGCGCGAACTCGAAGAGCCTCACCATTGGTCATGCCACCTTCGATTCCGCCTGCGCGGTTCGTGGAGCGCACGATGCCGTCCGGGCCCGGGCGGATTTCGTCGTGAGCTTCGCTGCCACGACGTCGCGCGGTCTCGAAGCCGTCACCGACCTCGACACCCTTGATGGCCTGAATTCCCATGAGAGCAGCAGCAAGTCGTGAATCGAGACGCTCGGCGCCGCTGACGAAGGTGCCGAGTCCGACCGGCAGGCCGTGGATGACGACCTCCACGACGCCACCGAGGGTGTCGCCGTCCTTCTTCGCCGATTCGATTTCGGCGATCATCGACTCTTCTGCAGCCTTGTCGAATGCGCGGACCGGGCTCGCATCGATCGCGTCGAGATCCTTGCCCGCCGGCACGGGGCCGACGTACGGCTCGGAAGCACCGATGGAAATAACGTGTGAAACGACCTCGGCACCGAATACCTGACGCAGGAAGGACCGTGCGACGGTTCCAGCGGCCACGCGGGCTGCGGTCTCGCGAGCGCTGGCGCGCTCGAGGACGGGACGCGCGTCGTTGAAGCCGTACTTGAGCATGCCGCTGTAATCGGCGTGTCCGGGACGCGGGCGCGTCAACGGGGCATTGCGAGCCTGATCGGCGAGCAGGTCCGGGTCGACCGGGTCGGCGGACATGATGGTTTCCCACTTGGGCCACTCGGTGTTGCCGATCTCGATGGCCACGGGGCCACCGAGCGTAAATCCGTGGCGGACACCGCCGATGATGGTGACCTTGTCGGCCTCGAACTTCATCCGTGCGCCACGGCCGTAACCGAGTCGACGACGGGCAAGTTCGGACGAGATGGC
Organism: Rhodococcus sp. OAS809; assembly: GCF_040546695.1. Taxonomy (NCBI): domain Bacteria; kingdom Bacillati; phylum Actinomycetota; class Actinomycetes; order Mycobacteriales; family Nocardiaceae; genus Rhodococcus; species Rhodococcus sp. OAS809. The sequence goes on from NZ_JBEPOI010000002.1 coordinate 1,035,613, forward strand.
CTCAGAGGTCACTTCGACCCCCGCGACCATGCCCTCGAGCATCGCGACGAGGGCGGGACCATGGGATTCTCCGGCAGTTATCCAACGCAGCACGCCGACCATCTTTCCACGTCGCAGACCTCAGTTGTCACAGTGGTCCTCCCGGTGAACACAGATGGCCCACACGCACGAGGCGTGTGGGCCATCTCAGAGGTACCTGTGGGTCTAGAACAGGCGGAATCCTCCACCGTTTGCGTTGATGTCAGCCAAACCGATGTTGATGTCCGCCGAGTTGTCGGGAGCGTGGAACGGCGGCGGAAGCGGCTCGAAGCAGTACGGCGGGAAGCCATTGCTGATCAAGCCCACCAGGCGGTCACCGACGACGAGCGGTCCACCGGAATCACCGGGAATCGAGCACGTGTGCTCGACGATCTCACCGTAGACGGAGTCGTAACCCCAGGTGATACCGCACGTGTTGCCGGTCGAACGGCCTTCCTTGCACACGATCGTGCCCGGTGCCGGCGGGGCGCCGATTCCGTTGATCGTCGTGCCGCCGACGGTACGCAGCGGAGCTACCTTGGCGTCGTCGAGATCGATCACGGCGATGTCCGAGACCGGACTCGAGTAAGAGAACCGACCGATGGGTCCGGCCTCGGGCAGGTACTCGGCGAACACCCGGTCCCCGACAACTCCGCAGTGTCCGGCGGTGAGTGCCACGAGAGAACCCGCGTTGTCGTAGCCGACCGCGGTCAACGTGCATGCTGCAACTCGGTCAGGATCGGAGTGATCCACGTCCGGCAGCAGGATTCCTGAGCCCCCGCCCAGTGCCACCGATGAAGGTGCAGGCGCGGCGCCGGCGACGCCCGCTCCTGCAGCCACAGCCGCCAAACAGGCTGCCGCAGCGACGAAAAGCCTTGTGCGCATAGGTTCCCCCGATAATCGAGTGCGAAACGAGATTCGTTTTGTCCCATTTCCGAAACCTCAGTGAACGTCAGGGTGTGGACATTCGGCAAGTCCGACTCGCCGCATACTGGGACCGCGCGCTGGCAATACCCGCATTTATGAAACCGACGGTTACGTCTTTCCTGCAGTTCACCGTCCGTCGTTGAACGGTCAATAACGCCAGACTTCTCGCGGATGTTGCACTCGTCACGTCAGCCAGGCAAACGCAATCGAACCGCAGGCTGCCAGGCACATCGAGGGTCCGTGCGCAATGGGCGAATTGTGGGCTACCAGCCCTCGTCTTCGCAGTTCCAGCGCGGTGCCGAGCGTTGCGGTGAGCACCGACGCAGACACCAACGACCACAGCCAGGCGTCCGCTCCCACCAATCCGGTCACGGCGCCCAGAGGAAGCGAGAGCTTCACATCGCCGACGCCCATGGAACCAGGCGACATCACGTGCGCCAGGAGGTGGATTCCGGCGAGCAGTACCGACCCCACCACCGCCACCCACACCGTTCCCGACACCGTCGCGTAGACCATCACGACGGCGTAGCCCGGCAGCGTGAAACTGTTGGGCAGCCGACGCACAGCCAGGTCGACAGTCGAGATCGCGACGCACCACCACACCACGGCGAGACCGGAAAATAGCTGCACCACCGAGGTATTCAGCGCACCGACGACAACCCAGCCTGTTGCGACGGCGCACTGCGGCACACAACAGAAAGTCACGACTGGTCGATAACCGTGTCGCCGCAACCAATTGTCGACGATCGCCCGAGCTCCGAAACCAGCGACTACCCCCGAGCCTGCCAAGACCATCAACGTCCACATGGTTTCGAGCTTGGCGTCTGCCGTTCGCCAGCGGCAGACTACGAATCGTCTTGTGGACTACCTCGACACTGTGAACAGACCTAAGCGATAGCGGCTGCCATCGCCTCTCGCGGAGCGGGCTTGCCCGTGAACTGCTCTACCTGCCCGAAGGCCTGATTGAGCAACATCTCGAGGCCACCGATCACCGTTCCATCGGCCGCCTCGACAACCGAAGCAAGTGGCGTCGGCCAGGGGTTGTAGATCGCGTCGAGGACAAATCGCGCCTTCCCCAATTGCTGGGCAAAGGGCGCTGCCGCTTCCGCGGGAACGGTACTGACCAAGACCGAGGATTCGGCGCAGATCCCGCCTAGCCGTGCGTCGTCGAAGGCGACCAGATCAATGTCCAACCCGACCGCGCCGCCGCATTCGATGGCACCGGATGCGCGCCCCGGATCACGCGCGACCACGGTGACTGTCCGAACTCCCATGTCGGCCAACGCGACCAATGCCGGCCGCGCGGTGCCGCCCGCGCCGACAACTACCGCCGAAGTGCCGCTGAGATCGCCGACACCGCCGGCGATCAACGCACCGCTGACTCCGTCGACGTCCGTGCAGTCGGCACGCCAACCGCCGTCGATGCGAACCAGGGTGTTGGCCGAGCCGATGGTCACCGCTCGCGGTGTGCGTTCGGTGGCATATTCGAGTGCTGCGATCTTGCCCGGCATCGTCACCGAGAGGCCGATCCATTCGGGGCCGAGTGAGTCGACGAGGGCAGGCAACTGCTCGCCGGTGCATTCGATCCGCTCGTAGGTCCAATCGCTCAGCCCCAAAGCCGCGTACGCCGCAAGATGCAGCAACGGGGACTTCGAGTGAGCGATCGGGCTTCCGAGAACTGCCGCCTTACGTGGCGTCGCGAGCGAAGTCGCGGTACTACCGTCCACTGTCGAGAATCCCACTTTGCTGTGCCAGTTCGATGTTGGCCAAATGCTCCTCGTAGCTCTTGGTGAAGAGCGTCTGGCCTTCCTTGTTGATTGTGACGAAGTACAACCAGTCACCGGCCGCCGGCGATTCCACGGCCTTCAGCGCGTCGATGCTCGGCGAAGCGATGGGCGTTGCAGGCAGACCCGGCATTGCGTACGTGTTCCACGGCGTGACGCGCTCACGGTCGGCATCCGTGGTTGCGACCTCGGTGGTGTCGAGTGAGTAGTTGACCGTGGAGTCGAACTGCAGAGGCTGATCGACTGCGAGTCGGTTGACGATCACCCGCGCGACCTTGGCCATGTCTGCGGGCAACGCCTCACGCTCGACCAGCGACGCTGCCACCAACAACTGGTACGGAGACATTCCGACCCCGCTGCCGGCTGTCAGAATTCCCGTGGCCTCGTACTTGGCGGCGCTACCCTCGACCAACGACCGCAGGATCTCGGTGGGCGTCGCGGTGGGATCGAAATCCCAACTGCTGGCGGCGATCAGGCCTTCGAGCTGACGGTCCTTGTCCGGCACGCTCTTGACCGACGACATCGCCCATTCGGGCACGCCGAGCGAAGCCAGATCGGAAGATGCTCCCGCAGTGTTCAATTCGTCTGTCGAGACACATTTCTGAGCGGAAACCGGGCCGACACAACTCGCCTCGGAAATGAGGTTGTAGATGCCCTTCTTGAGCGAGCCGGTCTGCGCGTCCGAACTGTCGTGCAGCTGACGCCCTTCGGCGATGACAACACTGCCGACTCGGGAGTCCGGGGCAACCAAGGTGTCGAGTGCGCTCGCGGCGCTACTCTGCACCGGCACCTGGTAGAAGCCGGGTTGCACCTTCTGGATCTCAGACGGATTGGCGATCGCCGCGTTGTAGAAAGCAGCGGAACTCGCGACGACGTTCTTCGCCTCGAGCGTCGCACCGATCTCCGATGCAGTTTCTCCACTGTTGATCTGGATGACCACGGGTGCGCCGCCGGGGCCGGCAAAATCCTCCGCGGTCTTGTTGCGATCCATGTACCAGAGAGCGCCGTATGCACCGACACCGAGGACTGCGATCACCAACACCAGCAGGGCGAGAACGCCGACCTTCTTGCCACGCTTGGCGCGCTTGTTGCGCGCTTCGCGTTGCTTGCGTGCCTCGGCTCGCGACATGTGCGGCGGATCGATGTTCTGCGGCAGTGCACGCATGACCATGGTCTCGTCGTTGTCGAAGTCGAACGAACTGGTGGGCCGGCTTCCGCCGCCCTCATCCCACCGCGCGTTCACAGATCGCCCTCCAGTGCAGCGTCCTTCGACGACTCCCCTGGTTTCACAGCTCTACTCCGCTCGTCCAGCCAGCCTTGCAGGATTTCCACCGCCGCAGCCTGATCGATCATCGGTCGCTGACCGCGTGCCTTGACTCCACTTTCGCGGAGATTGCGCGCAGCCGTGACGGTCGTCAGTCGTTCGTCGGACAGTCTCACCGGGATCGGTTCGACGGCCCGCTGCAGTCGTTTGGCGAATGCAGTCGCGATACCGGCGGCTTTACCTTGCTCACCGCGCAGCGTCTGTGGCAGTCCGACGATAACCTCAACCGCCTCGTATTCGGACACGATGGCGATAATGCGCCGGATATCCGGCGCGTCGGGCCCACGCTCCTTCGAGCGTGGAACCGTTTCCACCGGTGTCGCGAGGATGCCGTCGGGGTCGCTGGACGCGACGCCGATGCGAACACTGCCCACGTCGATGGCGATGCGCCGCCCGCGACCAGGGTCGTCGATGCCGGGGCGATCGGGACCCTGTTGCGTAGCCACCACCGTCAGCTGCCGCCCGCCAGCTCTCCGACTCTGTCCCGGATCGCATCGAGCGCCGCCGGGATTCCTGCGGAGTCCGAACCCGAACCCTGGGCCATGTCGGGCTTTCCGCCGCCGCGGCCACCGATCTTGGGACCGAACGACGCGACCAGCTCGCCGGCCTTCACACCGAGACCTTGAGCTGCCTTGCTCGAGGCGACCACGAACGGAACCTTGCCGTCGACGTCACCGAGCAGAGCTACGACGGCAGGTTCGGAGCCGAGGCGACCCTTGATGTCCGTGACGAGGCTGCGCAGGTCGTTTCCGCCGACTCCGGCGGGAGCAGGCTCGGCGATGACGAGGACACTGCCGATGCGCTTGGCCTTGGCGACGTACTCGCCTGCCGACGCCAGCACAGCCTTGGCCTTTGTCTGCTCGAGTTCCTTCTCGGCCACCTTGAGTCGCTCGACGAGCGCCTCGACGCGGGCGGGCACCTCTTCCGAAGGAACCTTCAGCGAGGAGGAGAGTCCGGCCAGGAGCGCGCGTTCCTTGGCGAGGTAGCGGTAGGAGTCCAAACCGACGTACGCCTCGACGCGTCGGATTCCGGAGCCGACCGACTGCTCACCGAGCAGCGTGACCTGACCGATCTGTGCGGAGCTTCCGACGTGAGTGCCACCGCACAGTTCCATCGAGAACGGGCCGCCGATTTCGACGACGCGAACCTCGTCGCCGTAGTTCTCACCGAAGAGTGCCATCGCACCCATCGCCTTGGCCTTGTCGAGATCCGTGACAAATGTGTTGACCGCGTAGTTCGACGCCACGGCTTCGTTGGTGAGTGCCTCGATGTCCTGCTTCTGGGAGTCGGACAGCGCGCCCTGCCACGAGAAGTCGAAGCGGAGGTAACCCGGCTTGTTGAGCGAGCCTGCCTGCACCGCGTTGGGGCCGAGCACCTGACGCAGCGCAGCGTGCACCATGTGGGTGCCGGAGTGCCCCTGGGTTGCGCCCTTGCGCCACTCGGCGTCGACGTGCGCGAGTACGACGTCGCCCTCGGTGATCTCGCCCTTCTGCACCGTCACCTTGTGCGTCCAGACCTTCTTGGCGATCTTCTGTACGTCGTTGACCTTGGCTTCGAGGCCCGGAGCGGTGAGCGAACCGATGTCGGCGATCTGTCCACCGGACTCTGCGTAGAGCGGGCTTCGGTCGAGGATGACCTCGACGTCCTGACCGGCCCTCGCTACCGGGACACGGACGCCGTCGACGATCAGTGCGAGGACGTGAGCCTCGGAGACGAGCTCGTCGAAACCGGTGAACTCGGTGGCGCCTCGGTCGAGCAGTTCCTTGTAGACCGTGAGGTCGGCGTGGGCGTGCTTACGAGCCTGAGCGTCGTCCTTGGCGCGCTTGCGCTGCTCGGCCATGAGCGTGCGGAAGCCGTCCTCGTCCACGGTGAGACCGGCCTCGGACGCCATCTCGAGCGTGAGGTCGATCGGGAAGCCGTAGGTGTCGTGCAGTGCAAACGCCTGATCGCCGGCGATGACCGACTTTCCGGACGACTTGACCGTCTCGGCAGCATTCTCGAACAGAGCAGAACCCGAAGCCAGCGTCTTGAGGAACGCGGTCTCCTCGCCGACGGCAACGTTCTCGATGCGCGTGAAGTCGGTTTCCAGAACCGGGTACGACGGCGCCATCGTGTCGCGGACGACGATCATGAACTCGCGCATGGTGGGCTGCTCGCTGCCGAGCAGTTTGGCCGAACGCACGATGCGACGCAGCAACCGGCGCAGGACGTAGCCGCGGCCGTAGTTGCCGGGGTTCACACCGTCGGCGATCAACATCGCTGCGGTGCGTGCGTGGTCGGCGATGACGCGGAAACGGACGTCTGAAGTGTGGTCGGTCCCGTAGACACTGCCGGTCAGTTCGGCGGCCTTGTCGATGACGGGGCGGAGAAGATCTGTCTCGTAGACGTTTTCGACGCCCTGCAGGAGGAACGCAACGCGCTCGACGCCCATGCCGGTGTCGATGTTCTTCTTCGGCAACGGTCCGAGGATCGGGTAGTCGCCCTTGTTGGTGCCCTCGCCGCGCTCGTTCTGCATGAACACGAGGTTCCAGATCTCGATGTAGCGATCCTCGTCGGCTTCGGGGCCACCCTCGACGCCGTATTCGGCGCCGCGGTCGTAGAAGATCTCCGAGCAGGGGCCGCACGGCCCGGGAATGCCCATGGACCAGTAGTTGTCCTTCATGCCGCGGCGCTGGATGCGCTCTTCGGGCACTCCTACCTCGTCGCGCCAGATCGAGAATGCTTCGTCGTCGTCGAGGTAGACGGTGGCCCACAGGCGCGTGGGATCGATGCCGTATCCGCCGTCCTCGACCGAACCTGTCAGCAACTGCCAGGCGTGGGAGATGGCTTCCTTCTTGAAGTAGTCACCGAAGGAGAAGTTGCCCGCCATCTGGAAGAAGGTGTTGTGGCGGGTGGTGATGCCGACCTCTTCGATGTCCAGGGTGCGGACGCACTTCTGCACGGACGTCGCCCGTGAGTAGGACGGCGTCTGCTGCCCGAGGAAGAACGGCACGAACGGAACCATGCCCGCGTTGACGAACAGAAGGTTCGGGTCGTCGAGAATCAGCGAGGCGCTGGGCACCTCGGTGTGGCCGGCCTTGACGAAGTGGTCGAGGAATCGCCTGCGGATCTCGTGGGTTTGCACTAACCGGTCCTTACCTTCAAGAGCGTCGAGCTATGGGTGTCCAGACTAACGCGTCGGCCGGTGGAACCTGGCAGGCGTCAGCCACGAACTATTCGGCGAAGTTTGCTCACCCGATCGGCGATCTCCCGCTCGTTGCCGTGCGCGGTGGGCTGGTAATAGTCGACACCCACCAGATCGTCCGGTGGATACTGTTGCCGCAGAACACCATCACGTGTGTCGTGCGGGTACTTGTATCCGACTGCGTTGCCCAATTGCTCGGCGCCCTTGTAGTGCCCGTCACGCAGGTGCGGCGGTACCAGTCCGGATTTTCCGGCGGCCACGTCGGCCATGGCCGCGCCGAGTGCGGCGATGACCGCACCCGATTTGGGAGCCGTCGCCAGATGAATGGTGGCCTGTGCCAGCGCCAGACGAGCCTCCGGCATACCGATCAGCTGCACTGCCTGCGCCGCGGCGGTGGCAGTCTGCAGCGCCATCGGATCAGCCATGCCGATGTCTTCGCTGGCGTGAACCACCAGACGCCGTGCGATGAAGCGAGGGTCTTCGCCCGCGGTCAGCATCCGTGCGAGGTAGTGCAGGGCGGCGTCGACGTCTGATCCACGAATGCTCTTGATGAATGCACTGATGACGTCGTAGTGCTGATCTCCGGCACGGTCGTACCGAACCGCGGCCTTGTCGACACTTGCCTCGACGGTCGCGAGGTCGAGCACCACCGGGCCCGAAGCGTCACCTGCGGTGTCCAGTGCAGCCCCGGCGGCAGCCTCGAGTGCCGTCAGGGCTCGGCGGGCGTCGCCGGCCGCCAGACGAACGAGGTGTTCCATCGCGTCGTCGTCGATCGTGATCGCTCCGCCGAACCCGCGTTCGTCGGCGACAGCGCGCTCGAGCAGTTCCTGGACATCCGCAGCGGTGAGCGATTGCAGTTGCAGGACCAACGAGCGCGACAACAGAGCGGAGACGACCGAGAACGACGGGTTCTCGGTGGTCGCGCCGACCAAGAGCACGATGCGGTTCTCGACCGCGGCGAGCAAGGCGTCCTGCTGGGTCTTGGAGAAGCGATGAACTTCGTCGATGAACAAGACGGTTTGTTCGCCGTTCAGCAGGCGGCGGCGCGCGAGTTCGATGACACCGCGGACTTCTTTGACTCCGGCGGACAGAGCCGACAGAGCCTCGAACCGGCGGCCGGTAGCACCCGAGATCAACGATGCGAGCGTGGTCTTGCCGGTGCCGGGAGGTCCGTACAGAAGTACCGATGCGGCGCCGGACCCCTCGACCATTCTGCGGAGTGGCGCGCCGGGCCCGAGTAAGTGCTGTTGACCGACAACTTCACCAAGAGTGAGCGGACGCATGCGGACAGCCAGAGGAGCTCCGGGCGGCACCGAGGACAGGGCGCGCTCGGCTACAGACACGACATCTGGTTCGTCGACGATCGCGGATTCCTCCGGAGTTGCCTCGAACAGGCCGTCTTCCGCCACCACGCCGTCTTTCGCCCCCACACTGTCTTCCGCTTGCCAATCGCTCACGAATCGACGCTACTAGAGACCACCGACGCCCGACACAATCCGCTGTTCCGCCAGCCCTCACCCAGTCGTGAATCCGCATTGGATAGCGTTGTCGCCATGAGCACCTCCGAGATCGCCACCGTCCTCGCGTGGCACGATGCACTCAACTCCCAAGACGTCGACACTCTGCTGCAGTTGTCGAGTGACGACATCGAGGTAGGCGGCCCCAAGGGCGCGAGCCAGGGACTCGCTGCCCTGCGCGAGTGGGCCACCAACGCCGGCATCACGCTCGTCCCCGGAAAGATGTACGTCCACCACGGCGTGGTCGTCGTCGAACAGACCGCAACGTGGGCGGCCGAACCGGACAAGTCCGCGACCCTGGCCTCTGCTTTCCGAGTCGTGGCCGACCAGGTGACGTCGACGTTCCGGCATCCCGATCTGGCGACGGCGCTCGCGGCGACGGACCTGTCCGAGAACGATCTGGTCTCCGACAACTGAGCGGACTCGACCGAGAATGGGCGCTCGTGCTTCGTGCACGGGCGCCCTTCTGTGTGTGATCGGTCAGGGCCTCAGCTGAACTCGGTCCGCAGCGCCGCCACGACGTCGCGGGCGTGTGCCTCGACGGCGTCGTTGCCGGCGAGCTGAGCCGAGCGTGCGAGCCTGGCCCAGCGTCCGACCAGTGCGTCGGCGCGTGGAATCGAGAGATAATGTTCGCGGACGGCGGCGATACGCGAATGATCCTCGGGCAGGTACAGATAGGTACTGAGCCAGACCCAGATGAGTTGGGCCTCGACGATCCTGCGCCCCAATTCGGCCTCGTCGGCCAGGGCGGGCCACATCCCCACTACCTCGGCCCGCCAGGCATCGACCATCGCCGACGCCCGCTCTTCAGTCAGGTCGATGTTGCACAGGCAACCGGGGAAAGACACCAACGCGTAGGTGATGTCGAGGAGGGCATCGCGGTAGCCACCCCACTCGTAGTCGAGGAACTGCACGCCGTCGTCGTTGACGATGATGTTGTCGGGGCACAGGTCCGACGGACTGAAGGCACGGAACCGACCACCGCTGAACAGTGTCTGCGCGTGCTGAACCTGCTCGAGAATGTCCGAACTCACATCGATGCCGAGACTTTCCACCAGCATCGCGGGAACACCGGCCACGGCACGTCCCACCTGATCCGCCACTTCGTCGGAACAATGCGCAACCTCGGCACGACGCAGAAGCGCGGTGAAGTCGTCCTCCCGGCCGACGGTCGCGGCGTGCATGCGTCCCATTGCCTGAGCCATGGCCATCAACGTGTAAGTGACGGTGTCCGGGTCGGAGTCTTCGAGTCGGACGCTGATTGCGGTGGCGTCGCCGAGATCACTCAGGATCAGGAGGCGAGCATCGAGGTCGGACGCCAACAGTTCGGCGCCGGGGCGTGCGTCCTTGGCAAGCGCGTTGGCGAACTGATACGACACCGCTTCACGAAGGAATGCGGTCTCGACGTCGAAGTCACCTTCGGACGCGGCCGGGAGCGCAATCGCTGTTTTGGTAGCTCCCTGGAAGTTGTCGCGGACCTGCTTGATCACCAAAGTTCGGGGCAGGGAGAACGGGTTCTCGGCGACACGAACGCGCAGCACGACGGTGCGGCCACTCCCCCCGAGATCTACGGGATCCACCAGGGTTACGGGTGCCCCTGTGCGGCGTGTCAGCAACTGCTCAGCAGCTGCGACGACTTCGGAAACGGGGTCTGCCAGTAATGCGGTCATCACCGACCAACTTACCCGTTAGTGACTCCGATCATGCCCAGCTCGTCCGCTCGCAGCGGAGAATTCAAGGCCTCACAGCAACAGAAATTGCCGACTACCTGCGGTGATGACAAAAGTCCCCAATCGCCACACCGGCACACAGTTCTCTCGAGAATTTTGCTGTCGGTGAGCAGAACTCCGAACCGGCGACGTCATGGAGTTTTGTCCTCGTCGACAAATCGAGAAATGCCTTTCAACGCTGCTTCGAATTCCTCGTCGGCCCGGGTTCTGAGCCAGAGAACAAGCACGCAGGCAGTGACGATCCCAAGCAGGTTGACAGCCAGTTGCAGAGACGACAACCCGGCGATCCGCCATTCTCCGTTTGCTGCCGCAACCACCGCGAAACCGGCGGCAGGAACCGTGGTGACAGAGATGAACACCCCGACCAAGGCAGCGGACTTCGACGAGACGAGTGCCAGCATCCCAGCCGCACCGGCAAGAAGCGCGACGACAAACGAAATGGGCCCGACCTTGTATACGAAATCGACCTCGTGGAGTGACTCGAGACTGACGACGTCCATCCATCCGAAGAACTTCACCACGAATGTTGCGGCAAGCGTCACGCCCATCGCGATGGGGAATCCGACGGCAAGCGCGAGAATCGAACGTCGACGCAACCGTCGATCTCGCCGTACGAGTGCGACTGCCAAAGCAGCCAGCGGACCGAACTCCGGACCGACGACCATGGCGCCGACGATCGTGATCTGAGAGTCGGTGACGACGCCGATCGCGGCCAGCAGGCACGCAATGGTCAGGAACGCGACGAACAATCCGTTGAGAGTCGACTCTTCGCGAGTGCGGGACAGCAATTCCTCCCACACGACGGAATCCGCGGGATCACCAGGCACGTCACGCTCGGCTTTGCGCGCCGCCGCCGACAACACCGTCTCGACCGGTACGAGCGTCATTCCGCCGTCCTCGGCGACGCCGAGTTCGTTCAAGGCATCGACGACGTCGTTTGCCGCCTCACGTGCGACGTCGGCCTCCACCATGTCGCCGGCAGGATGAACCGCGACATCGCGCATCACGACGATGTGTGTCGCGCCCCGCTGCGACGCGAGCGCACCGAGAACTTGCTCGGTGCGCTCGGTCGGGCAGATCACCCGCAAATGCAGCATGGCGATCCGGTGTCGGCTCTACTTGGCTTCGCCGGTGTCGCCTTCGGACTTCTTGTCCTCTGACTTCTTCTCGGGCTTCGCGTCGATACCCGATTCCTTGCGCTGCTGAGCCGAGATCGGTGCCGGAGCATCCGTCAGCGGGTCGACGCCGCCGCCGGATTTCGGGAACGCGATGACCTCACGGATGGAATCCATGCCGGCGAGGAGCGCGGTGATGCGGTCCCAGCCGAATGCGATTCCGCCGTGCGGCGGCGCACCGAAGGCGAAGGCGTCGAGGAGGAAGCCGAACTGCTCCTGCGCCTCTTCCTCGGAGATACCCATCACCTTGAACACTCGTTCCTGAATGTCCTTGCGGTGGATACGAATACTGCCGCCGCCGATCTCGTTGCCGTTGCAGACGATGTCGTAGGCGTAGGCGAGAGCGGAATCCGGATCGGTGTCGAACGTGTCGAAGAACTCCGGCTTCGGCGACGTGAACGCGTGGTGCACGGCGGTCCACGCGGAGTGGCCGAGAGCGACGTCACCGGACGCAGTGGCGTCGGCGGTCGGCTCGAACATCGGAGCGTCGACGATCCACACGAACGCCCACGCGTCAGGATCGATGAGGTCCTTCTTGCGGGCGATCTCACCACGGGCAGCGCCGAGGAGAGCGCGCGTCGACTTCGTCGCGCCCGCTCCGAAGAAGATGCAGTCACCCGGCTGGGCTCCGACGTGAGCCGCCAGGCCCTCGCGCTCGGCGTCGGTCAGGTTCTTGGCAACGGGACCACCGAGAGTGCCGTCTTCACCGACCAACACGTACGCCAGGCCCTTGGAGCCGCGCTGCTTCGCCCACTCCTGCCAGGCATCGAGCTGCTTGCGCGGCTGGCTTGCACCACCGGGCATCACGACGGCGCCAACGTATTCGGCTTGGAAGACGCGGAAGGTCGTGTCCTTGAAGAACTCCGCGCACTCAACGAGTTCGATACCGAAACGCAGGTCCGGCTTGTCGCTGCCGTAACGACGCATTGCCTCGGTGTAGGTCATGCGGTCGATCGGCGTCTTGATCTCGTGGCCGACGAGCTTCCAGAGCGCCGTGAGAATTTCCTCGGCAAGCAGGATGATGTCGTCCTGGTTGACGAAAGCCATCTCGATGTCGAGCTGAGTGAACTCGGGCTGACGATCGGCGCGGAAATCCTCGTCGCGGTAGCAACGCGCGATCTGGTAGTAGCGCTCGATGCCGCCGACCATGAGTAGCTGCTTGAACAGCTGCGGGCTCTGCGGCAGTGCGTAGAAGCTACCGGGCTGAAGGCGCGACGGCACCAGGAAGTCACGGGCACCCTCGGGCGTCGAGCGCGTGAGCGTCGGAGTCTCGACCTCGACGAACTCGTGATGCGCGAGAACGCCGCGCGCTGCAGCACTTACCTTGGAGCGCAAGCGAATTGCGGAGCCGGGGCCTTCACGACGCAGGTCGAGGTAGCGGTACTTGAGGCGCGCTTCTTCGCCGACCTGATCGTCGAGCTGGAACGGCAGCGGTGCGCTTTCGTTGAGAACCTCGAGTTCAGTGGCGTTGACCTCGATTGCTCCGGTGGGGATCTCGAAGTTCTGGTTGCCCTCGGGGCGAACCTCGACCGTTCCGGTCACGCGAACGCAGTATTCCGCGCGCAGACGGTGCGCCTGCTCGGCCACGTCACCTGCCCGGAAAACTACCTGCGAAACTCCGGATGCATCACGGAGATCGATGAAGATCACTCCGCCGTGATCACGACGCCTGGCTACCCAACCGGTGAGCGTTACGGTCTGCTCTGCCTGCTCGGGTCGCAATGAACCGGCGAGATGTGTGCGCAGCACGGGATTCCTTTCGAACTACTTCCAATAACCGACGACCGACTACTTTGCCTGCGATCCTACGGAGCGAACTGCACAGAGAGGAAACGCGGACCCGCATCGCATGCGAAGCTATCTCCAGAAGTGACGGCAAGCACTTGTTCACGACAGCAGAAAGCGGACATAGATGACCTTCAACGAGGGGGCCCGCGGCGAAGCGGGACGCGTTCAGGTTCAAGGCGGCGGGGGTGGCGGTGGCCGCGGCGGCAAAATCGCGATCGGCGGTGGCGCGGGCGGCATTATCGTTCTGATCCTGGCGCTGTTGTTCGGCGGTGACCCCGGCTCACTCCTGGGTACGTCTACCGAGACTTCGAGTTCGTCGACCGGACTGTCGTCGGTCGACGAGTGCACCGGTGCTCAGGCAAACGCCGATGTGAACTGCCGCGTCACACTGACCGTCGGAAGCCTCGACGACGTTTGGGAACAGCAGTTGGTCAAGCAGACCGGCACGGCGTACGTGCGACCCGAAGTCATTCTGTTCAGCGGTTCGGTCAACACCGGTTGCGGCCAGGCGTCTAGTGACGTCGGTCCGTTCTACTGCCCGGCCGACCAGACTGCGTACTTCGACACGAGTTTCTTCCAACTACTCGTCGACCGTTTCGGTTCCAGCGCCGGACCGCTCGCACAGGAGTACGTGGTCGCGCACGAGTTCGGACATCACATCCAGAATCAGCTCGGCGACATCGGCCGCGCGCAGGCCGACCCGCAGGGCGAGCAGTCGGGTGCGGTTCGCACCGAACTCCAGGCCGATTGCTACGCAGGCGTCTGGGCACATTTTGCGGACACGATTCCCGATCAGGCGACCGGTCAACCGTTCCTGAAGCCCTTGTCAAAAGACGACATTCGCGACGCGTTGTCCGCCGCCTCGTCGGTGGGCGACGACCGTATCCAAAAGTCCACGACCGGTCGGGTCAACCCTGAAGGTTGGACACACGGCTCCTCCGCACAGCGTCAGGCGTGGTTCATGACCGGATACCAGACCGGCCAGATTTCGTCGTGTGACACGTACTCGGCGCGGGATCTGAACAACCCGCCCGACCTCAAGCGATAGCGAATCTCCGAAACCATCCCACCGACAATTTTTTCTGTCTTGACAGATTTAGTTGTCGGTGGGATGGTTTTCTCATGTTGGACGTAGCAGTCATCGATCGCCCCGGAGCTGCCGAGGCGTCGCTCGATCCGATTCGGCAACGGATTCTGGCCGAATTGGCGGTGCCGGGATCGGCATCCTCGCTGGCGCCCCGGATCGGGCTGACACGCCAGAAGGTGAACTACCACCTGCGCACTCTCGAAGACCACGGACTTGTCGAGCTCGTCGAGGAACGCAAGCGAGGCAACATGACCGAGCGAATCATGCAGGCCAGTGCCGCGTCGTACGTCATCTCCCCCGCTGCAATGTCGGCGCTCGCGCCGGACCCGGGCCGGTTCCCGGATCAACTCTCGGCGCGCTGGCTCGTCAGCCTCGCAGCGCGGATCGTCCGAGAGGTCGGCGAACTGATCGCCGGCGCAACTGCGGCCGGAAAACCGTTGGCGTCCTTTGCCATCGACAGCGACATCACCTTTGCCACGGCGGCCGACCGTGCCGCCTTCGCCGGCGAACTCGGCGAGTCGATCAACTCACTCGTCGCCAAGTATCACGACGGCAATTCCGAAGGCGGACGCAAACACCGCCTCGTTGTCGCCCTGCATCCCAGCCTCACCACACCCCAAACCATCACAACCCAAGCGATCGACGCGCCCGAAACGGAGAAGTAGCAATGTCCGAGAAATTCGAAATCCGCCGCGAGGTGGTCGTCCCAGGAACCCCCGAGCAGATCTGGGCCGCCATCTCGGCCGAAACGGCCGGCTGGATGTTCCCCTCCCCTCTCGAGATCCCCGCCGACGGCAGCCGCCCGGACAGCCCGATCATCGCCACGTGGGAGCCACCCCGCGAACTCGCCATCCACATGCAAGGCCCCGACGGCTGGTTCAACAACCTCGAATACGTCGTCGAGGCCCGCGACGAGAGCACCGCCGTTGTCCGCTACGTCCACGCCGGAGTGTTTGCCGAGGACTGGGACAACCAGTACGACGGCGCGAGCAAGCACACGGACTTCTACCTGCACAGTCTCGGCCAATACGTGCGGTACTTCGCCGGAAAACCCGTCACCTATGTCTCGGCCGAAGGCCCGGAATCCTCGTCCGCGCCGCAAGCGATGGGAACGCTTCGCAGCGCCCTCGGAATCACCTCGGGCGCCGGTGTCGGTGACTCCGCGTCGGTGGAAGTCCCCGGAATCGGAACCGTCGACGCGATTGTCGACTACATCAACGACTGGTTCATCGGCTTGCGCACCGAGGACGCATTGCTGCGGTTCTACGGCCGAAATGCTTTCGGCGGCAACGTCGACGCGGCCCATCACCTCTTCGCAGAGGGCGCTGACGGTGGATCAGCAACGGCAGCGTGGCAGGGCTGGCTCGACGGCGTGTTCGCCTGAGTCGTCACACTCCCCGCTCTGCTGACACGCGACCGTCGTCGATCGCGGTCAGCAGAGCGGCATGATCGCGTGCATTGCGCTTGGCGTAGGCAGCCGCGAACTCCCCGATCGCGAAATCGAATTCGGTTCCGTCACCGAGATATTCGGCGATCGCTATCCGATCGGACGAGCGAGCGTGTGCGTAGGCAAGGACCCTGGCGCACAGGCGCCCGTAGAGTTCCAGCCCCTGCGGCACCATCTCTTCGATGACTGCCGACCCTTTACCGTCACGCAGTTGACGAATGTAGAAATCGTGCTCACCCTCGTCGAGCCCCGGCCCTCGTTCCCAGCCGAGAAAGATGTCGCTTGTCGCTTGCATCAAGCGTTGCCCGTTGACGACGCGTTCCCCTTCGTTCTTGAAGGTCGGACCATCGACGTAGCGGGACAATACCGAGGGTTGCGCTTCCTTGACCTGCAGGATCAACGGATCGTCGTCGTCGACTCCTTTCATGAGGATCATCCATGCGCGTGTTCCGACGCTCCCGACACCGACAACCTTCCGCGCAATGTGCGTCATCTCGAAGCTTTCGAGCAACACCCGACGGTCCCACTGCAGCGTGCTCCGATACGACCGAACGCGCTGACGTAGCAACTCCTCGATCTGCGTGAGATCGGTCCCTGCGAACAACTCGTTTGCGGGCACGATCAGCGGCGGATCACTGATGAATTGCCGCCGGCCGTCGACGATTTCGGTGAACTTGCCTGCCGCCTGCACACTGTCGCGGCGACGAGCCTTGTCCAGCGTCGCTTGTGTGCGAGCAAGCATGCGCTTCTTCAGGTCGATCTGGAGAGCCTCGAGCCCGTCCTCGGGTGCGATGTGCGAGTACCAGACTGCAAGATTTCCCAATCCTGCCTGGGTGATCATGGTTTCCCGATACTCGGCCGCACATCCGCGAACGATCTTCTTTCGCTCCTTGCCCGAAAATCCGTTGTCCTTTGCGGCGATCACCAAACTTGCGGCCAGTCGTTTCACGTCCCATTCGAACGGTCCCGGGTACGTTTCGTCGAAGTCGTTGATGTCGAACGCGAGTTTTCGCTCGGGCGTCGCATAGATACCGAAGTTGCTCAGGTGCGCGTCGCCGCAGAGTTGGCTGGCAAGACCCGAATCCGGACTGCGTGACAAATCGTCGGCCATCACCAGAGCAGCGCCGCGGAAGAACGAGAACCGCGATGCCGACATCCGCCCGTATCGGATGGGCACCAGGTCCTGTACCCGCGACTTCGCCTGCAACTCGAGCAGTGATATCGGATCACGGTCACTCTCTGCCAGATCCGCGAGCGCGGCCAATGGCGTATCTCTACGCGCCTGGCGCCCGCGCGCGCGCCTTTCGTCGACCGTGAGGTGCTCGGTACGCACTGCTGTCATCTGCCCGACCTTTCACTCGCAACGGCTATCGCTACGAACTCGACGCGTCGGGCGTCGTGCGGCCTCCTGATCCGCGCGCTGCGCGTACCAGGAGTTCCGGACTTGACACCAACGCCTTGCGCCACGGAAGTACCCCGTCGATCTCGATCTGAATCGACAGGCTCAGCACGGTCCGAATAAGAACGATCATGCCCAGAACTGCGGCGTCTGTCAGCGACGGCGACGACGTCACCGTCTTCACCAGATCAGCGGCGACAAGGATCTCGAGGCCGAGAAGGATGACCGCGCCCATGGTCTCGCGCAGAGTACGAAACGCCGAACTACCGTCCCGCGTTCGACTCCATGCGCGCCCCGCGATCACGAATGCGAACACGAACCCGAGAACCATGGCGACAACACCGAGTACCTCGAACCATTCGGTGACCAGCTCGAAGAACCTGATTTTGTCCATGATCATGATTCTCGAGGTAATGCACCGATAAGTCGAGGTGACACGACGGTAGTTACCTGGCGCTGTTGCTCGATGCTCTCAATGCCGCTCGCTCCCCGCAGACACTGTCGACTGAACAGCCGATACCCACCGTGACAATCTGCCGATAGGTTACGAGGCCAGGTTCTTCGTGAGCGAGTTTGTTTCTACTGCAATTGAATACCCGCCACACGCACTGATGAAATGAGGCCACGTGTGCACGTCCGCGGACGATCAATAGGAGCACTACTAGTTGTCTGGGCCGCGCTCACAACTGCGTCTTGCGCGAACCAGGTCACTCCGACCGGCCCGGACAAGGATGCGTTGTCGGCATCAGCGACATCCACACCTGCGGAGGCGGCGCCGGATAGAGACGCAACGACTCTCGTTCCTGCACTGGTCGATCCGGCAGGTTTCCAATACACCTCGGGTGGGCAGGCCGGATATTTCTTCACGACGCCGAGCGGTCTGTGGCGTTGCGCAATTCTGACGGCAAGCGCGCAGAGCGGGGCCGATACTCAGATGGCGGGGTGCCAGCCGAAAACCAGCACGGATATCGACGTCGAAGATGCCCCACTCGTGGCGGATCACGGGTCGGACAACCTCGTCCGACCAAATGCCATCCTGGTCAACAGGACAGACGATCCTCGGTTCGCGAGGCTCAGCCAGGCACTGTTCTGGCGCACGGATGGCACGACGCCGGTTCTTCCCTACGGTCAGACGCTCTCGACCGACGGCTTCTCCTGCAACGTCCAAGAAACCGGTGTGTCATGTCGGTCCGACACCTCGACACGGGGATTTTCCTTCTCCACTCACGGGTTCGACTACCGATATGTGGAGGCATTGGCTCCACAGGCGCAGCCAACGCCCACATCGAATGTCCCCCAAAGGTCGGAGCCGGTCCTCGGACGCGTGTGGGGACCTTCGCAAAACGGATACGGAGAAGTCCGTCCTGAAACGGTGTACAACGGCGGTAGCGCCTCAGGCTCCGTCAGCAACATCGAGTGGCAGAACTGGGGCGGCGAGCAGGCAAACGGCACGGGTCTCGCTCTGAACGTGACGTCCGCCTCCAGCGTGGCAGCCGCATCCGCGGAGAAAGCGACGGTGGTCGCGTTCGACCTCGGGGATTGCGAGGGCACATGGATGTATCGGTCCCTTGTTTGGTTCTTCCCCCACAGCGGGGAGACATTCGAATCGGCCCAGGAAAATTCGATCAATTCCTGTGAGGTAAGCGCGTACAACGAAGCTCCTACGAACTCGGGCGGTTCGACGGTCGGCTCATGTGGAACGGTGACCGCCGAGGACGGGAAGGCTCGCGACGTATTGATCAAGAGTGGGGGCTCCACCTGCGTCGAAGCGATGAAGATGATGCAAGCGACCTACCCGATGCTGTACGACAAACCGTTGGACGGAACCACCTACGGCGATTGGAACTGTGGCATCGTCCCCGCCGGTGAGGTGCTCTTCACTTGCAACAACCCAGCGCAGAACGGCATCGTACTCATCTACCGCTCAGCAGATGATCCCTACCGGTAGGGAGACCTACCGGGGCCGACGCTCCAGCCGAATGCGTGCGTGGCGTCAGCTGAAGATCCGCTCGATGTCGTCGAGTCGCAGCTCGGTGGCGCGAGGAGAATAGCCCGAGCCCCACAGGCTGTCGTCGACGTAATGGACGTTCCCCGAGCGGACAGCGGGAAGACGCTCCCAGAGCGGGTTCATCGCCAACTGCGCACGGACGTCCTGCTGGTCCTGGAATGCGCCCACGATGATCACGTCGCTGGTCACCTGATCGAGTTGCTCCGCTGTGAGTGTGCGCGTGAACTCCTCCGATGTAGCTCGTTCACCGGGGAAACCGAGGGCGTCGAGAAGAGCGTCGACCTGGTTGTAGACGACACCGTTCTCGCCGGTGCGGAGGAGGGTCACCGACGGCAACGAACCGAGGGCGGAGAGTCGATCCTTGATTGTGAGGAGGCGCTCTTCCGTTCTCGCGTTCAATTCCGCAGCAGCGTCTTCGCGTCGGACCGCGACGCCCATCGAGGTGACCAACTTCTTCATCTCGGCCCACGTGAGGTACCCGTTGAAGCCGGCGAATACTGGAACACCGGTCGCGGAGAGTTCGTCGTAGGACTTTGCCGCATAAGCATTTCCGGCGGTCAGGAGCATAACGATCAGATCCGGCGACGCGCCGATGATCGCTTCCTTGTTCCACGTCCCCGCCGTACCGAGGTTCGGGATGTTCGCAGCCTCCGGCATCGTACGCAACACCGCGTCACCGCTCACACCCTCGAGACCGAAGAAGCCGCCGACGATCTTCTCCGGCGGCACACCGAGGTCGAGCACCGTCGCCATGGCGCTGACATGGGCGATGACCATTCGCTGCGGGTCCGACGGAATCTCGACACTGCCCGTCTCATCCTGCACTGTGACGAGACCACTTGGCGACGAGCCGTTTTCGTCGCTGCTGCACGCTGCCAGCAAGGTCGCGGCCGCGGCACCGAGCCCGGCGCCGAGGAAACCCCTGCGCGTCAGCGCATCGACGATGCGTTTCCACTGCTCGTCTGTATCGAGTGCGGTGTTATCGAGTGCGGGCGCCAGGCAGATCGAGTTCGGCACAGTTCGGTCCATTCGTTCGAGCGGTCGAGAATCACCTCGATTGTGGCTATCGAACCGTCGAAACTGAACAGGATTTCGAGCCGACAACTATCGCTGTCCGGTCACACCTTCTTGACGACGCTCGACTTCAATTGCATCGGTCCGATGCCGTCGACCTTGCAGTCGATGTCGTGGTCACCAACACCCTGAACAAGGCGGATGTTGCGAACTTTCGTACCTGACTTGATGCCGGTCGGACTGCCCTTCACCTTGAGCGTCTTGACGACCGTCACCGTGTCGCCGTCCGCAAGAATGTTGCCTACGGCATCTTTCACCACACCCAGGTCCTCGCCGGCACTATCGGTCGGCGCCCACTCGTGCGCGCAGGACGGGCAGACCATCAACGCGCCCATCTCGTAGGTGTATTCGCCGGCGCATTCAGGGCAAGGGGGCAAGGTGTCTTCCACGCGGTTCATCCTATCCACCAGGCACCCGATCCCCATTTTTGCATTTCATGAGGCACCCTTGGGCGAAATATTGCATTCGATGAAACTTTGCACTCTGTGCAATTATGGATGAAATGGGAACCGAAACTCTCGGATTGCGCGAACGAAAACGAATTGCGACGAGGCAGCTGATCGAGCACACCGCCGTCGAACTCGTTCTCGACCTGGGCTATGACGAAGTGACCGTCGAGAAAATCTGCGAAGCCTGCAATCTGTCGACCCGCACGTTCTTCAACTACTTCCCCACCAAGGACGCAGCGATCGGCGGGCTCATGCTCGTCGTGCCAAGTGAGACGACCATGCTCACGCTCATCGGCGAGCACCCGGACGATCCGCTGCGCGGCGCTCTCGCGGTATTCGAGGCGGCGATGCAAATCGTCGACGAGCGACCCGATCTGCTCGCGCATCGACGCGAATTGTTCGAGCGTCATCCCACGCTGTTGCAACAACATCTGGCCACCTTCCACGATCTTGAAGACACGCTCACCCGGATCCTCACGCGGGAGTTGTCGAACAGAACCGAGTATCGCCGCCTGCACTCGGACACAGCCGCTGCCGACGAAGCCACAGCAACGGTCATCACCGCAGGCGCCGCGATGCGTTACGTCTTCCGAAAATGGCAGAACAGTGAACGGGCAAGCCCCAGAACAGATTTGCTCGATCCGGCACTACTCCTGATGGCTCGAATACTGAGGTCCGAGAGCTGATCCACACTCTCGCACCCGCCGTCACTCAACTAAGGAACTACATGTCCACTCGAGAAGCTGCGACCGTCGAGCCCGACGGCACGCATACCGACACCGAGGCCTCGCCGGACAAACGGTCGATCATCCTCGTTTTTGTCGGGCTGATGATCACGATGCTTCTGGCTTCGCTCGACCAGATGATCTTCAGTACCGCTTTGCCCACCATCGTGGGCGAATTGAACGGCGTCAACCACATGGTCTGGGTGACGACGGCATACATCCTCGCCTCGACCGTCATGATGCCGGTGTACGGAAAACTCGGTGACCTGATCGGCCGCAAGGGCCTCTTCATCGGCGCCATCAGCATTTTCATCGTCGGTTCGGTGATCGGCGGTCTGTCCCACGACATGACCACACTCATCGCTGGTCGAGCCGTGCAGGGACTCGGCGGCGGCGGATTGATCCTGCTGTCCCAGGCGATCATCGCCGACGTCGTCCCCGCCAGGCAACGCGGCCGGTACATGGGTGCGATGGGCGGGGTGTTCGCACTGGCTTCGGTTGCCGGTCCCCTACTCGGCGGCTGGTTCACCGAGGGCATCGGTTGGCGTTGGGCCTTCTGGATCAACATCCCCCTAGGCCTACTCGCCATCGCGAGCGCGATGGCATTTCTGCACCTGCGGAAGCCGAACCTCGGCAAGCCTCGCATCGACTATCTGGGCATGGTTCTCGTCGCGACGGCAGCGACGTGTCTGATCCTGTTCACGACCTGGGGCGGAAACACCTACGCCTGGGGATCGGCCGTCATCATCGGATTGATCGTCGGCTGCGTCGTGACGGCAGTGGCTTTTGTCTTCGTCGAAAAGCGTGCCGACGAACCGGTGATTCCGATGCACCTGTTCGCTCAGCGCAACTTCGTGTTGACCACCGTCGCCGGCCTGATCATCGGAATCGCCATGTTCGGTGCGCTCGCCTACCTGCCGACCTACATCCAAATGGTGACCGGCAAGAACGCCACCGAAGCTGGATTGATGATGATTCCCATGATGGCGGGCCTGCTCGTCGCCTCCATCGGGTCCGGCCAGCTGGTCAGCAAGACCGGCCGCTACAAGATCTTCCCCATCGTCGGAACATCCATCGTCGCTGTTGCTCTGGTCCTGCTCTCACGTCTGACGCCGTCGACCTCACTGCTGGTCTTCGGTTGCTACATCGCACTCATGGGTATCGGACTCGGCCTCGTCATGCAGATCTTGATCTTGATCGTGCAGAACACCTTCCCCGCGGCCGAAGTGGGAACGGCCACCGCGTCGAACAACTTCTTCCGCCAGATCGGTGCGTCGTTGGGCAGCGCGATCGTGGGCAGCCTGTTCGCCTCGCGTCTGACCAATCTCCTGGCCGAGCGACTCCCGGCGAATGGCGGCGCGGTCGGTGGTGACGAGAACTCCTTGACCCCGGGAATCCTCTGGAAGTTGCCGAGCCAGGTTCGCGAGATCATCGTCGGTGCATACAACGACGCGCTGGCGCCGATCTTCCTGTACCTCGTCCCCTTGGTCATCGCGGCGGTTGTCCTGTTGCTCTTCGTCAAGGAGAAGCCCCTCGCGACGACGATCGATCGCTCGGCGCCCCCGCTCGAGTAATTGACTATCGTGGCGTGATGTCGCACGCACCGAATACGCCCAGACGCACTCTCGCTGTTCTGGGCGTATTCGGCGTTGTGGTGGTCGTAGTTGTCGCCGGCGCACTGTGGTGGTTCGCGCGCGGCGACGACGCTCTTGCCGGCGAGAATCTCGATTCGTTCCCGGCCGTCGACCACAGCATTCTCAGCGCTCAGCAGAGTGCGCTACTGGGCGTCCTCGAGCAGGAGTGGGAGTCAGGGAGTCCCGGCACCAAATACGCCGAGGGTGTCGAAGAATCGTGGTGTGCCGATTTCGTGAGCTGGTCGATGAACCAGATCGGCACGCCGTTCTCGAACCCCAACTCAGGGTCGTGGCGCATCCCCGGGGTGTACACGCTGCAGGAGTATTACGAGTCCGTCGACGCGTTTGTCCCCTACGGTCAGGACTACCAACCCAAGGTCGGCGACACGATCCTGTACGGCGACTCGAGCCCCTTCGGCCAACACGTCAACGTCGTTCTGGTCAACGACGCCGGCACTCTGACGACCGTCGGCGGCAACGAGAACAACAAGGTCATGCTCCATCGCATCGTCCCGTCGGAAGTCCCGGGGATCGTCGGGTTCGGCGTCATCTGAGCCCGAGCCCCACCGTCGTTGCTTGATGGTTCTTGCGATGTGCAGAGGTGAGGCTACAGATTGGGGGTTGCCGTTGGATGGCACTTGCTTTCAACCAATATTCGGATAATTCCGTGTTTCCGTCATTGACAGATATTGGACATCTGTGAAGAAGTTTCCCTGCCAACTAGATTCGTATCCAGCTGTCCCCCACCCAGAACAGGAATTCGATGCGCCCTGGTGAGCTCACCACTCTCGAGCAGATACAACTCATGGCCCGCGCGGCTGCTGCGCAGGCCATGAGTGCTCCGTCGATGCTCCGACTGCGGCTCGGCCGCTACCCCACTCGCACACCCGAGCTGCGCAAACGCCCACTCCCCGACACCAAGCTGTGCAGCGAAGCGCTCGATCACGCCAGAGGAACCCTCTCCCCCGCGGTCTTGAACCACAGCCTGCGCTGCTGGATCTGGGCCGACGCCTTCGCGCAGATCGATGCGATCGAGTACGACCCCGAAGATCTCTTCACTGCGTGCGCCCTTCACGATGTCGGACTGGGCGCAGAAGGATCGGCCGAGCACGGGTGTTTCACCTACATCGGTGCCGCAGACGCAGAAGAACTCGCGACCCGAGTGGGAACTTCGGAGAGGTCGGTACAGCGAATCGGCGAAGCGATCCGTCTGCACATGGATCTGACCGTCGACCGCGGCGCGGGCGCTGACGCCTATCTACTGCATGCCGCAGCGCATTTCGACGTTGCCGGTCGGCGTGCGCCCGAAATTCCGCGAGCAACTGTTGATGCAACAATCGCGGAGTACCCGCGAACAGGGTTCACCGACGAGTTCACGCAGTCGATGAGGCGCGAGGTCCAGCTCCGTCCGCACTCTCGCGCGGCGACGCTCTGGAGATCGGGCATGGCACTGCCGCTCCGAACCAATCCCCTGGATTGGAAGAGCCGCCAGCTACGTCCAGTCCTCGAGCACCGCGGTTCGTGATCCTCCGACGTTCCCGGTATTCACCACACCCACGGGTTCGATCAACATCACCTCCGCTTCCTCTTCGGCGATGGGACAATGCTCGACTCCGCGAGGTACCACGAACAATTCACCGGGCCCCAGCGAAACATCTCCGTCGCGCAGTTGGATTCGGATCTGCCCCTTTGTCACCAGAAACATTTCGTCGGTGTCGGCGTGGGTGTGCCAGACGAATTCACCTTTGATCTTGACGATCTTGATCTCGTAGTCATTGAGGCCCGCAATCTTCTTGGGCGACCAGTGCTCGGTGAACTGACCGAACTTCTCGCGGAGCGATATCGCTGTTGCCGAACTGTCCATGGTGTTCCTCCCTCTGGCTCGCCATCGTTGCGACGACGAACCCGCACCACTCTTCGTCACCCGAGGCCGGTGCGTCTTGTACGTTTCTGACATGGATCCACACGGCGCACAGATCACCGCGTGGGCACCGGGCCTCGAGGGAATCACCGAGGTCTTTCATGCCGATTTTGTCGGACACGCCTATCCCAAACACACGCACGATCAGTGGTCCCTGATGCTCGTCGACCGCGGCACGATTGCATACGACCTCGATCATCGCGCTCATGGCGCGGCACCCGAGATCGTGACTCTGTTGCCGCCAGGCATCGCACACGACGGAGTTCCGGTCACCGAGGCCGGATTTCGTCAACGAATCCTCTACCTCGACACGTCAGTTCTCGGCGAGGTCCTCATCGGCCCGGCGGTGGACAGCCCCGAGATTCGAGACCCTCTGCTGCGCCACCGCATTGATCAACTGCACTCTGCACTCGGCCCACACGGCGAATCACTCGAAGCCGAAAGTCGCCTGGGGTTCCTCGCTGAAAGATTGAACGAGATCCTCACACCGGCCACAGGTCGATCCCTTCACACGCCGACCGTTGACGAACGCGTTGCCGATCAACTTCGGGACCTGCTCGATGCGCGACTCACAACGGGAATCACGATGCGGGAAGCGTCGAACATCCTGCAACGGAACCCCACGTATCTGATCAAGAACTTCGCGAAGCATTTCGGGCTTCCGCCTCACAAGTACGTGACGGGACGTCGAATCGATCTGGCGCGACGCGCAATCCTCGCCGGGCGCGAATTGGCGGACGTGGCCGTCGACGTCGGATTCCACGATCAATCCCACCTGTCGCGGCACTTCGTCAAGCATGTCGGGGCGCCGCCCGGTAAATACGCACTGAACGTGGTCGGCAGAGCGCGCTAGTCGAAGCACCTGGCACCGGTTTCGTCGAGCAGACACTGGTTCCGGTCAGCTGGAGTCTGTGTCCACTGAATAAAAACGGTGTCAGGTCCCAACGATCAAGCAGCCGTCTCGAGGTCGACCAGGAGGAAGTCCTCGCGCCGCGGCCCGTATTCACGATCGGTCAGCTGGTACGAGCGCAACGCACGAGGTGCACGCGCCAACTCGTAGAAGCGCTCGGAGCCAGGCACGAATTGCCTCGTAGCCCAACCCCAGTTCGGGCCGTGCGGAAACTTCGGGTCGGGCAGCATGTCGGACTCCATCGACATGAGCCGCAGGCGCCGAACTACCCCGGTCGTGGCGGCATCTGCGCCGAAGTCTATCCACGCCTGACGCGCGTTTGGGTCGTCACGAGGAGTTCCGGCAAGTAGGCGCAATGCACCCTCGACTTCGGCGACTACCTTCCAGCGCGGACTGTCGACATTCCACGAGAGCCCCCAACGGACGGTCTCCCCCCAATTCGGGAGGGACAAACCACCGAAGACGCAGACCGTCGATGACTACCGGCGTGATCATCGCGTCGAGGTTCGCCGACGCACCGACCATTCGACCGGCTCGACCGCATCGTCCAGCCCGAGAACCACGCGAGCTGCATTGCGCCCTTGATCGAACAGGGACTGGCGAACCGTTGTCAGGCCGGCGTCCGATGCGGCTGTTGTGTCGTCCCATCCGACGACTGCGACATCGTCGGGCAGCGCGAGGCCGAGTTCGCGGATCGCGTCCAAAACCCCCAGAGCCAGTTCGTCACTCATCGCCAAGATGACATCGGGCCTTCGGCTCACGGGAACGTCGAGCAGGGACCGAGCCATCCGCGCACCCTCGCTCCGCTCGTTGACGGTGACCACCCCCACCCGCACCGAGGACCAATCGAGGCCCGCATCGCGGACGGCGCGCTCGTAGCCCTCGAGCCGATGGCGGGACACCGGAAAGAACGCTTCACCTGGATCCACGTCCATCCGAATCTCGGACCGACGCTCACGATCCCACGGAAGGCTGATCACCGCGGGCCGCTGCGCCCCCGACAACCCGACTGCCGCGATCGCAACGGCGCCGGCAACATCGTCCATCCCGACGAGATCCACACCCTCGTGCACCGGACCACCCTGGATGCATGCGGGTTTTCCGGTGCCGACAATCGCGTCGAGGATGGGATCGTCGAAGACGGTGGTCCAGACGACAAAACCGTCTACTGCCGCGTCGCGAACTCTGTCGACGTCTCCCGGTTTCCCCGAGTTCGGCAGCATCATCAGCCCGGCGTTCGCATCCAGGCACGCTTCGGCGACTCCCGAGAGGAATCGCCGAGCTACTGCGTCTTCGAAGGCGTACGTCAGCTTCTCGCTGAAGACGACCGCGATGTTGTTGAATTTCCCGCTCCGCAAGGACTGCGCCGCCCGGTTCGGGCCCGCGTACTCGAGCTCTTCGGCGGCGGCGAACACCTTGGCCCGCGTTGATTCAGACACGCGCTCGGGCTGCGCGAAGGAGTACGACACCGACATCACCGACACGCCTGCGGCCTTGGCGACGTCGGCCATCGTCGGACGACTCGAACGCTGCGCACGTATGGCCATGAGCCTCAGCATAGCGAGTGCAAAATATCCATTGCGCAGTTGTGTATCGATACATGTATCGTTACACAACATGACTGCTCGACTGCCGAAGGCAACCACGCTACGGCTGATGACACTGGCCGGAGCAGCCTTCGCCTACGTGACGGCCGAAATGCTCCCCGTCGGACTGCTCAGCGAAATCTCGACGGACCTCGACGTCACCGAAGGGCGTGTCGGCCTACTGCTGACCTTCTACGCATACGGTGTCGCGGTCTTGACGCTTCCGCTGATCGGAGCGGTCAAAACCTGGCCGCGACGACGCGTCGTCGTTCTGACGGTGGCCACCCTCGCGGTGTCGCAACTGGTCGCAGCATTGGCCGTCAACTATCCGATGCTCGTGATCGGACGATTGCTCTGCGCTGCGACGCACGGAGTGTTCTGGGCTGTCGTTGCACCGGTCGCTGCCACCCTGGTTCCGCGCGGACAACAGGGCAAGGCCATCGCGATGGTGTATGCCGGTACGTCTCTCGCTTTTGTTCTCGGAGGACCCCTGTCTTCGGCGATCGGCCAGTCCTGGGGTTGGCGGACCGCGTCGGCGGCAATCGGTGTGGTGGCAGTGGGCATTGCTTTCTCACTGCATCGTGCGTTGCCAGAAATGCCGGTCGATCAACACCATCGGAGTAAGCGAGACAAACCGAAGCCGACACCGGCGATGAAACGGGCACTCGCCGTCATCTGCGCGGCAACGCTGTTTGCCGCCCTTGGGCAATTCGCTTCGTACACGTTCTTCACACTTCTGGTGGAGGAAAGCCTCGGCTCGTCCGGTGGCATCCGTACCGCGATGCTTCTGGTCTACGGCGCCGCCGGCGCCGTCGGAGTGTGGGTCGCCGGCAAGTACTACGACCGCCGACCACGCCTCTTCACGCTCATCTCGATCGCGACGGTGGCAGGCGCGCTGGCCATCTTCTGGCTCTTGGCGCCGTCGATGGGAGCGTTCGCTGTCGTCGCCACGATCTTGTGGGGTGCGGCGTTCACCACCGTTCCGATCTGCCTCCAGTCCTCGGTTCTGCGCGCCGTCCCTATCGGGACCGACCGTGCCTCGGCCATCTACGTTGTCGTGTTCCAGATCGCGATTGCAACGGGCGCTCTGCTCGGTGCGGCCGTCGTCGACAGTGGCGGGCTCTCACATCTGGCGGGCATCGGGGTCGCTCTGATGATCGCTTCGTTGGCGATAGTCGGGTTCGGCCGACGCGCGTTTCCCCAGGAACCGGAACGGTCTACTCACTCCCCCACCGACGCGCCGGCCGGACTCTCGTCGTAGATCAGGGTGTATCGCCAGAACAGTCGTCTCCTGATCCGGCTACCTGGCAGACACAACGCGGCCGCGCGCCGGACGTCAGCCATCGACTCACCCGGTTCCGCGGTGGGAGCTGTCATCGCCTTCAGTGGCTCGGAGGCAACCCGTCGATGCTTGACGACGCCGACGACGGGATTGCACACGGTCGCCAACACCGACAGGAGTGCGTCGGTGGCTGTGGTCGATCGATAACACCCGACCACGACGAGCCGCCCGCCCGGTTCGAGCAGGCTACTCAGCTGCTTCATCGATTCTTCGAGTGGAAGATGATGCAACGCTGCGACGACTGTGATCGCGTCGTACTTCGCCTCGGATGCAAAGTCCTCGATCCGCTGCGCGTCGATGATCACGTTCCCGTCGTCGACAAACCTTGCGCGCACGGCGGCCGAGGTTGTCAGGTCGGGTTCCACACCGACCACCACGTCGAACCGCCGACGCAAGAGGTCGATCAGATTGCCGGTCCCGCTCCCCACGTCGAGAGCGCGACCGGACCTGACCCCGCTCAGATTACGTAGAACCCACCGGCCATAGTGATCGTTGTGACTCCACGGATGGCGTCGATTGAAACCGTCCAAGCGAGCAATCACACCCATACCCGACGGTATCAATCCGAGCCCGCGCACCGGCCGTCACAACCGCGGGTCGACCGGCTCCGATTCGAGAGCCAGCACCGCGAACACGGCCTGGTGCGCTCGCCACAAAGGTTCACGGTCGACGAGCCTGGATACCGCCTCCATGCCGAGCGCGTACTCGCGCAGCGCCATCGACTGCTTGTGTCCGAGGTTGCGGTTACGCAATCTCGCAAGCGTCGACGGTTCGAGGTAGTCGGCACCGTAGATCAATCGCAGGTACTCCCGGCCGCGGACCTTGATCCCCGGCTGAACCTTCGCGTTGTACCCCCGCGGTCCGTGAATCTGATTCGCCAGCGGTTTGACGACCATCCCCTCACCACCGTCGCCGGTGAGCGACTCCCACCACTTCGTCGCTTCGAACACCGAGTCCTCGGAACCGAGATCGACCACCAGGCGACGTGTAGTGGTAAATCGACTCGGGTCGGCCGCGGCCAGGCGGTCCGAAATACCGAGGTGCCATTCGTGATCCCGTTCCCCGTACGACTGGCCCTCGGCCGCCAGAATCTGGAACGGCGCGATGGTGACGCCGTCCAGTCCGTTCGTCGGCCACACGTACCGTCGGTACGCCTCGCCGAAGCGCTCGATACTGGCGGCCCGAACAGTTGTCTGTTCGAACATCTCCGCCACGTCCAGGCCCCGCGACCCGGCCCGCGCCAGCACGGCCTCGCGAGCTGTGAGGTCTGATCGCCCGGCCGCCGCGACCGACGCGTACTGCGAGCGCAGCAGACCTTCCGCTTTGACGTTCCACGGCAACAGTTCGCAGTCGAGGAGCAGCCAGTCGGTGCCCAACTCTTCCCACAACCCAGCGGAGGTGACTGCGGCGGCGATGTCGTCGATCAACTGCTGAGTCAGGTCGTCGTCGAAGAACTGGCGGCCGGTGCGGGTGTGCACCATCCCGGTGAGCGCATCCGGTGCGTCGAAGCGGGACTGAGCAACCGATCGATCACGGCACACGAGCACCACTGCCCGCGAACCCATGTGCTTCTCTTCGCAGATCACTGTTCCGATTCCGCCGGCCCGGTATGCGTCGAACGCGGTCGACGGGTGTTCCAGATAGTCATCGGATTGGGCGCTCGCGCAGGGCGCCATGGTCGGCGGTAGGTATCGCAGCCATTGCGGCGCGACCGCGAATCGGCTCATCACTTCCAAGGCGCCGGCAGCGTTGTCGGTGCGAACGGACACTCGACCGCGCAGTTCGGTGTCGACGCCGGTCGTTTCGAGGACGTCGGCGAGATCGAGCACATCCGGATCACGAGTCGGCGGTGCCAGCGGTACCACCGGCTCGTACCAAACCTGCTCCGCCGGAACCGACACGATCTCTCGTTCCGGGTATCGAAGGGCGGTGAGGGATCCACCGAAGACGCACCCGGTGTCGAGGCACGCGGTGTTGTTGATCCATTCCACCTCGTGCACCGGCGTGTGACCGTAGAGGACCATCGCTGATCCTCGGTAGTCCTGCGCCCACGGGTATCGAACGGGTAAGCCGAATTCGTCCGTCTCACCGGTAGTTTCACCGTAGAGCGCAAAGCTCCGGACTCGACCGGATGCCCTGTTGTGGTAGTCCTCCTTGAGACCGGCGTGCGCGACAACGAGTTTGCCGTCGTCCAGGACGAGGTGCGCGACGAGGCCGTCACAGAAGTCGACGACGCTTTCGCGGAACTCCGCCGACTCGGTGGCCAGCTGCTCGAGGGTCTCGGCGAGTCCGTGACTGGCCGTGACCTTCTTACCGCGCAAGGCCTTGACGAGTTTGTTCTCGTGGTTACCCGGAACCGCTATCGCATGTCCCGCCGCGACCATCCCCATGACCAGACGCAGCACACCGACCGAATCCGGTCCTCGATCCACGTAGTCACCGAGGAAGACGGCAGTTCGCCCTTCCGGCGGCACCGCATCGACAGCTCTGCCATCCGTCCCGTAGTCGACGGTGTAGCCGAGTTTCACGAGGAGCGTCTCGAGCTCGCTTCGACATCCGTGGATGTCACCGATGACGTCGAACGGACCACGCTCGACACGCAGATCGCTGCGGAGCGGGTGGCGCAAGAATGTGGCTTCGGAAACCGCGTCCTCACCTCTGAGTATGTGAACCGAACGGAAACCTTCCTTGCCCAACCCGCGAAGCGAGCGAGTCAACTGTTGGTGCTGGCGGCGAATGACGTCGCGTCCGAACGTCCGATCAGAGCGTGCGTCGTTGCGCGCAGAACAGACCGATTCCGGAATATCGAGCACGACTGCCACCGGCAGTATGTCGTGCTCGCGAGCCAACGCAACGAGTCGCTTGCGCGCGGCGGGCTGGACGTTGGTCGCGTCGACCACCGTGAGGCGTCCGCGTCGCAAACGCTTGGCCGCGACGAACTCCAGCACTTCGAAAGCATCGGACGTCGACTCCTGTGAGTTCGGATCATCACTGACCCACCCTCTGAATGTGTCACTCGAGAGAGTTTCGAACTCACCGAAGTGGCGCGCCGCGAAGGTCGACTTTCCCGAGCCACTGACGCCGATGAGTACTACCAGGGCGAGATCTGGAATCTCGTACACCGTCATGACGTTCGTGCCTCCTTCGTGAAGATTGCCATCTGTGTCGGCCCGCCAAGGACCGGATCAATTGCTCCGACAAATTCGAACTCCACGCAATAGCCGTGGACTCGGGCCGTTTCGGTTGCCCAGTCGCGGAATTGGGTTCGGGAGAACTCGAACCTGTGATCGGGGTGCCTGAACTCTCCCGCGGCCAATGCCGGATACAGCACGTTGTAGTCGGCATTCGGAGTAGTCAGCAGCACATACTGCGGTGCTGCGTCCACGAAGACCGATCTGACCAGCGCCGGCAGGCGCGCCGTGTCGACGTGCTCGACCACCTCCATCAGCACGGCTGCGTCGAAGCCTTTCAAGCGTGCGTCGCGGTACGTCGCGGACGACTGCATCAAAGACACACGTTCACGTTGGGCGTCGGACATTTCGGAGAACTTCAATCTGCGTTGCGCCCGTGTCAGTTCGCGCGCGCTCACATCGACGCCGACAAGTTTGTCGAATTGAGCGTGCGGCATCAGCACCTCGATCAGTTTGCCTTCGCCGCAACCGATGTCGACAATCGTTCTGACGTGCAGTCGCTGAAGCGTCGCCAAAACTGCGTCGACGCGAAGCCGTGCCAGCGGCGGATCCGGTCGCGGTACTTCGATCTGCGCCTCTGCTTGTTCGGGAATCAGTCGATCGACCACCGATTCGACCAGGTCGCGTCGACGCGCCAGGTAGCGGGACATGATCAGCGCGGAATCCGGATGCGACGCCAACCACTCTCCAGCGACGCGGATCAACTTGTCTGCCTCGTCGGGTCCCACCCAGTAGTGCTTCACGTCGTCGAGGACCGGCAACAGCACGTAGAGGTGCCGAAGGGCACTCTGCACCGTGTGTTCCCCGGTGAGCGTCAACGACACGAAGTCGGAGTTTCCCCACGTCGGCAGGTGCGGATCAAGCTGCACCGGTATCGCGGTCACATCCCAGCCCAGCGGCTCGAACAACCGACGAGGCAATTCCGCATCGCCGCCACACGGAACCACCGGAATCGAGACGGTCAACGCGAGTTCGGTTCCGACGAGTTCCGGGTGCGACTTGCACGTTCCCGTCAACGCGGTGCGAAACAGCTTCGACAGAGCAACCGAGAGTATGGACGACGCCGCATACGGCCGATCATTGACATACTCACCCAGCGAAAAGTTGTCGCCACTCTTGCCGCGTCGATACCTACTCTGCACAAGTTCGATGGGGTCGACCTCCACAATCACTGCCACCGTGGTCTTTTCGGCTGAGGCCTCCGGGTACAGAACCGTGGCGGTGCCGATCGCCAAGTCGAAGCTTTGCACGCGGTCGGGATGTTTGTGCAGCAGGTAGCTCAACGCGGTCGCATCAGGAGTCTGCGGGGTCGGGGTGGACGTCAGTGTGAGTAGCACCAGGCGAATGTAGCCCGGCAAACGTCCGGGGCGCCTCCGATTTACGCGCCCGCGGCCGTCAGAACAAAGTGAGAGCTGCTCCCGCACCCACCAGTTCCCGGGGCGCCTCACGCGGCTCACTGCCAGCTGCACTGACGTCTCGATGCTCCGAACGACCACCCAACCCATGGCGCTCGACCAATGGCTCGACACGGCTTGCGAGCCAACGCTTGTATTCGGGAGTGACATACGCGCCCCGCCCGTACAGCTCGCGGTAGCGACGGATGAGCGCCGGATGTTCCTGAGCAAGCCAATTCATGAACCAACCCCGAGTGCTCCCCCGCAGGTGCATCGGGAAGACCGTCACACTCGTCGCACCGGCTTCGGACAGTGCCTCGAACAGCCCGTCGAGATGACTGGTGGAATCGGTGAGGAACGGAATGACCGGCGCCACCATGACATTGCACGAGAATCCCGCGTCGGTGATGGCGCGGATCATCTCGAGACGCGCCCGCGGCGACGGGGTACCAGGCTCGATCTGCTTCTGAAGTGCAGCGTCGTTGATCGCCAACGACACTCCGATTCCGACGTCGACCTGCGCCGCCGCCATTTTCAACAGCGGCAGGTCCCGTCGGAGCAAAGTTCCCTTCGT
Organism: Rhodococcus sp. OAS809; assembly: GCF_040546695.1. Lineage (NCBI taxonomy): Bacteria > Bacillati > Actinomycetota > Actinomycetes > Mycobacteriales > Nocardiaceae > Rhodococcus > Rhodococcus sp. OAS809. Next base: position 1,069,801 of record NZ_JBEPOI010000002.1, read on the forward strand.
CAAGATCGAGAAGGGAGTTCCGGATTCGGTCAACGCGCGAATAATGCCGGGCATCAAGCGGTATCGGCCCTCCGCTCGCTGATAGGGATCGGTGTTGGTACCCAGTGCCACCGCCTCCCGCTTCCAGGACTTTCGCGCCAACTCTTTGCGGAGCACCGCGGCAATGTTCGTCTTCACGACCACTTGGGAATCGAAATCCGCGCCGGCGTCGAGGTCGAGATACTCGTGACTCGGTCTCGCGAAACAATATCGGCATGCGTGCGAGCAACCACGAAAAGCGTTGACGGTGAAGCTGAACGGCAACGTCGACTCTTCGGGCATCTTGTTGAGCGCGCTCTTGCAGAGCACCTCGTGAAACGTGATTCCCTCGAACTCGGGAGTCTGCACGGAGCGAACCAACCCGGCTCGTTCGAGTCCGGGTAGCGCTCCGTCATCTGCATCCAATGCCTGACCCGACCACCTCATGGCCCCAAGTCGAACACTTGTTCTAAGGTATGTCAAGATGGAGCGAATACCTGACCGTGCCTCACCACGGCCGGGAAGTTGTTGGCAGAATTCGGTGCATGTCGAACAGAATCAATATTTCGTCCGGTTCCGAATGGGAACCCAAGATCGGTTACTCCCGTGCCGTGCGCATCGGTAACCAGATCGCAGTCTCCGGCACCACCGCTCCTGGTGAGACCCTCACAGATCAGACCCGCGCGGCGCTCGAAACTATCAAGGCAGCACTTGCCGAGGCCGGCGCCTCGCTCGACGACGTCATCCGCACTCGCATGTACCTGCGCGACATGACGCAGTGGGAGCAGGCCGCTCTCGCGCACGGTGAAGTGTTCGGCGAGATTCGTCCCGCCACGACGATCCTCGAGGTCAGCTCGCTGATCGACCCCGCTCTGCTCATCGAGATCGAGGCCGACGCGGTTCTCAGCTGATCGCCAATCCGGACATTTGTGAAATGGGCGCCTAGTCTGAGCCGATGAAACCGATGCGGCTGTATCCGTTGACGCTCGCGCTCGGCATCACCGCCGCTTTCCTCTCGCCCGGTTCTGCACTCGCAGAACCGGGCGAGAGTCTTTCGACGGCTTGCGGCAGCCAGTTGAGCAATGCCGAGGTGGGCCGGATTGCCGAACTCAGCGACGTCACGACCCTGAACGGTGCCGGACTGCCTCGGCTCGAGACCGCTGTCGAACGTCATCGTGAGATCACGTCGATCCTCGTCTCACACCACGATTGGCGAGGCTTGTTCTCCATCGGCCTCGACGCTGTCGAACACGAGGCGGTGATGCCGCTGCAGCGAGACCCTGCGGCCTTCGCCGATGACGAGTGGGCCCATTCCGTCAGCTTCGAATTGCTGCGCAGGTACCTGGTGAACGTCCATGCAGAGTTCACCGGTACTCCCACCGATCCGGCGTGGAGCAACTACTTCGCCCTGACACGTCAGTGCGACGCCAGTCCAGCACGGGTCGCCATGGCCGGCTACAACGCGCATCTCACCGTCGACCTCGCTCACGCCGTCGCCACGTCCGGAACCACTGCGGAGGATGTCCCCGATTTTTACAAGATCGTCGATTCCATTGCCGTCAAGGGTGGTTCGATCGTGACGCTCACCAAGGCCGAGTACGACGCCGATCTCGGGCCCCTCTGGCGCTTCTACTTCGTCGGCGAAGGACTCGACCGATTGGCCGGAAACTCGCAGCCCTCGGAACTGTTGCTCCGCGCCGCCGACAGCGGATACAACACCATCACGCTGGCCAACGGGTTCGCCCTCCAGAATCCGCAGACACGTCCCGGCGCAGAACAGGAGATCGACGCGCTCTGGCGTACTACAGATTCCGCTCTCGACGTACTCTCGCGACTCGGTGGTCTCTGACATCTCACCCTCCGCTGCCTGAAACGGACACACCTGAGACAATGACCCCATGACGGGGCACTCGACGGGGCAAGGCATGCAGAGTCCCGCCATGCGCCGGGTACGAGACCTGTTGCGCGGACCCGCAATTGTCTGCAGCGAACAGGCCACCATCCGCGAGGCCGCGAAGTTGATGACCGACGCGGGCCGCCGCGCTGTTGTGATCCCGACGGCTACAACCGGTTTCGGAATCTTCACCGAAGGTGACCTACGTGCTCGTGTGGTAGTCGGTGGTATCGACAGCAATCAGCCGGTATCAACGGTGATGACGCCGTCAGCAGTGACAGTCGATCCGGATCGATTGGGCGCCGACGCCGTGACCGACATGCTCGAGTACGGATTGCGCCATCTCCCGGTCGTGACCGAGGCAGGCGCACTGATGGGCGTGCTCGAACTCAGCGACCTCCTGACTTCGGCCACCAATCAGGGTTTCGAACTGCGCGCAGCGCTCGCCACAGCACAGGATGACGCCCACCTCGTCGAAACAGCCCGCGCGGTCCCTGTTCTGGTGACGGAATTGGTGGCGTCACGGGTCTCACCGCTCGACATCGGTGCGACGCTGGCGGTGCTGATCGACGTGACGGTCAGGCGCGCCATCGAATTGGTGGTGGGCGGAGACGAGCGACCGGATTTCGCGTGGCTGTCGCTCGGCAGCGTCGCCAGACGTGAAGCGCTCCCCTCTTCGGATATCGACAGTGCGCTGGTGTGGGGCGGCGAATCTCATCACGAGGGAGCCGACGCCGCGAAGACGATCCACGACATCCTCGATCTCTGCGGGTTCCCTCGCGACACCAAGAACGCCGTCGCGACCCAGGCCAGGTTCGCTCGGACGCTCCCACAATGGCGCACTGCGCTGCGGAAATGGGTATCCAATCCGTACCAGGACCAGGCCCTGGTCATGTTGTCGATGCTGGCGGATGCCCGCGTCGTCGCGGGCGATCCGGCGTTGGATCCTCGCCCTGCGGCGTTGGATCAACTGCGACTGCACCCGGCCGTCATGCGACTGCTCCTTCGCGAAGCCGTCGGAGACAAGGCAAAGCTCCATTCGTTCAAGGACGTGATGACGCGTCGGACCGGAACCGTCGACCTCAAAGCCAGCGCCGTCCAACCGATCGTGAACATCGCTCGTTGGGCGGGGATTTCCGTGGGCGCCCGCACGAGTTCGACACTCGAACGCCTCAAGGCTGCAGCGGGAAGCGGTTTCCTACTCGACGACGACGCCCAGGTACTGATCGAATCTTTCGAGGTGTTGCAGCAGATTCGTGTCCGCCACCAGACCGATCAGTTCGCGGCAGGTCGGCCACCGACCGACGAAGTCGTGATCTCCGAACTCACTCCGCTCTCGCGGAGCTTGCTGAGCAATGCAGTGCGCGAGGTCGCAGGTGTGCAACGACGACTCGAATATGCCGCGTCCGCGTCGGCGCTACCCGACATCGACCCGTGAATCGCACTGCGCTCGAACAGGTTCTAGCGGCGGAGCGCCTCGAAGGCTGGGATCCGAGTAATGAGCAGATCGCGGAACTCGAGGCCGTCATGATCGGGATGCTCTCTCGGCGTGAGTATTTCGAGCAGGAATTGGCGCGAGCAGTCGGCCTCTCGTCTGCAATTCCCCCACGAATCCGCTGGCGAAGATCAGCGCCGTACGTCTATCGCGGTACATCGGTGCTCGAGAACAATTTCGACGTACGAGATCCCGCCGCACTGCAATCACTCGAGTTCGCGGCGACCGCGCTTCGCCTGGGTGAGGCGCATCTCGGCAGCGACCTCGTACCGCACACGCGAGACACAGCCGAACTTCTCCTACTTCACCAGCACGTTTTCCAAGATCTGTACCAGTGGGCCGGCCACATCAGAACCGTCGACATCAGGAAAGGTGCGGCAACGTTTGCTCCGGTCTCGGCGATTCGGAACTACCTGTCCGAGGTGGAAGAGATCATCGCCGCCGTCGATTGGGTAGCACTCGATCACGGCGCTGCGTCGTTCGCGCTCGCATCGGTGTACTCGACGCTCAATCATGCCCACCCGTTTCGGGAAGGAAACGGGCGAACCGGAACCCTCTTCCTGCACCGACTCGCCGCGGACACCCGGTATCAGCTCGACTTGTCGCGGGTGAGCAGAACCGAGTGGGTATCCGCGTCGAGGGATTCTGCGCCTTTCCGGCCCACCGGAACCCCGTCGCCTCGCCCGTTCATCGATCTGTTCAATCGCGCGCTGACTCGCTGACGCAAACATCTGCTGCCCGTTCCAGGCGGACTGAACACCTTTACTACTGAGTGAGCACCGCTTCCGACACTCTGGAAGCGGTGCTCACTCTAAGACGACTGTGCTCACTCGACCATCAACCGGGCAGCGCGAACTCCCCTGCGTCGGACCAGCGCTGACGCTCGGCCCCGAACGCGACGGACTGCATCGCGCGGAACTCCTCGATCGAGCGCGAGTTCGACGCGAGGAACTCCTGATGCTCGGCCAGCGAGAAGCTGCCGTCCTCGATCTCGACGCCCCCGCCGCGGCCGGCGGCGGTGTCCGCGCGCAGATCCATCAACTCTTCCGGCTCGACGGGGTACCAGGAGATCCGGTCGAAGAATCGCAGCAACCACGGAGTGCCCTCCTCGAACGGCCCGGACTTCGCGGGGTGGCGGTGATTCCACACCTGCGTCGTACGTCCGACGAACTGGTACCCGCCTGGGCCTTCCATGCCGTAGATGCAGAGGTACGCCCCACCGATCCCGACGGCGTTTTCGGGGGTCCAGGTGCGGGCGGGGTTGTACTTGGTCGTGACCAGACGATGACGCGGATCGAGCGGCGTCGCGACCGGCGCTCCGAGGTAGACGTCACCCAGTCCGAGCACCATGTATTCGGCGCCGAAGACGGTGTCGAACACGTCGTTCACGGATTCGAGACCGTTCATCCGGCGGATGAACTCGATGTTCCACGGGCACCACGGCGCGTCGGCGCGAACCCCGTGCATGTACCGCTGGATCGCTTCGCGCGTTGCCGGGTCGTCCCACGACAGTGGCATCCGCACAGTGCGACTTGGCACAACGAGTTCGTTGGCCGCCGGCAAGGTGTCCTCCGCCTCGGCGAGCATTCCCATCAGCTTGCGGACGGGTAGCACGTCCGGGTCGACGCGGACCTGCAGGCTGCGGATTCCCGGGGTGAGATCGAGTAGTCCGGTCGGCTTCTCGGCTTCGAGTCGCTGGTGCAGTGCATGAGCACGCGCACGTAACGCCAGGTCGAGATTCATGTCGCCGTATTCGACCAACACGTTGTCGTCGCCTGAGCGCCGGTACGTGACCGCGGTGTCGCCGTCACGACGGGCTATGACGCCGTCGTCGCCGTCACCACCGGAGGAATGAACAACCGAATTGGAGGCTCGACGCGATACTCCGAGGTCACGCCGGGAGGCTGCCCGTTCGGCGCGGACCGGCACGAAGCGAATCTTGTTCCCGGGAGCCAACTGTCCGAGCTTCCAGCGATCAGCGGACACCACTGTGATCGGGCAGACGAAGCCGCCGAGGCTCGGTCCGTCGGGTCCGAGGAGGATGGGCGTGTCGCCGGTGAAGTCGAGTGCACCGATCGAATACGCGTTGTCGTGGATGTTCGAAGGGTGAAGTCCGGCTTCGCCGCCGGTGGTTCTGGCCCAGTCTGGTTTCGGACCTATCAACCGGACACCGGTGCGGTCGGAGTTGAAGTGGACCTCGTACTCGGTCGCGTACAGCGTGTCGATGTCGGAGCGGGTGAAGAACTCCGGCGCCCCGTGCGGGCCCTCGGTCACCGCAAGTTCCCAGCACGTGTGTATCGCCGGAACATGCTCGGCGGGAACAGCTCCCGCGACCCCGGTCGCCTGTCCGAGTTTGAGAACGTCTCCTGCCCGCAGAGTCCTACCTTCGTGTCCCCCGAACCTGCCCAGGGTGAAGGTCGACGCACTGCCGAGATAGTCGTCGGTCTCGATTCCGCCCTGTACGAGTACGTAGATGCGCAGTCCCGGGCCGCTGACCGTTCCGACGTCGAGCACCGATCCAGCGGGGACGAAAACTGGTCGCCACTGACCGTGTACGACGCCGTCGACGGTCACCGACACCGGGGCACCTGTGATGCAGACCGTGGTGTCTTCGTCGAACGTCATGGCAGGTCCGGCCATCGCGCATTCGATGCCGGGGGCGCCTTCGGGGTTTCCGAGTGCGGTGTTTCCCAACCGAAACGACAGGTCGTCCATCGGGCCCGATGGTGGGACTCCGATCTGCCAGTATCCGACGCGTCCTGGATAGTCCTGAACCGTCGTCAGCATTCCGGGACGCACGATGGTCAGTTTTGCGTTCATTCGTCTGCTCCCGGCCGTGTGACGATCATGCGGACGGCCGTGGGATCGAAGCCGTTGCACGGGTTGTTGATCTGCGGGCAGTTGGACACGAGGACGAGCACGTCACGTTCGGCACGCAACGCGAGCCGCTTGCCTGGTGCCGACAGTCCGTCGACGATTCCGAGTGTGCCGTCGGGGTCGACCGGGACGTTCATGAAGAAGTTGATGTTGGACACCAGGTCCCGCTTACCGAGCCCCCATTTTGCGCCCTCGACGAGGAAGTTCTCGACGCACGCGTGCTGATGCTTGGTGTGGTGGCCGTATCGCAGGGTGTTCGATTCCTGTGAGCACGCGCCGCCGACGGTGTCGTGGTTTCCGACCTCGTCTGCGACCAGGGTCATGAGTGGAGTTCCGTCGTCACTGCGGAGCACTGAGCCTATGGACAGAAACAGGTTCTTCTGGGCTGTGACCGTCGCTGCTGCCGAATACCGAACGCTGTGATCGTCACCGGCGTAAACGAGGGTGTCGACGGCTTGATTTCCGTGTAGATCGACGATGGTCAGAACGTCACCGGCACGGACAACTGCGGACCACGGCCCGAATGCGTCAGCAATCTCGTCGAGGATCACCGTTCCGGGAACGAGGGCGGGGACATCCAAGGTGGTGGTCATGCGATCTCCTCCAGGTTCGAAGCCGTCCAGGCATCTTCGGTATTGAGCACTGCGCGTTGGTATTCCGGCCCGAGATCGTCAAGGCTGCCGAGTTCGTCGGCGGCCTTCCACGCGAGCACTTCGAGGGACGTGGTGGGAAACTGCGGCGCCGGATCGAGTGGGTGCGCGGTGTTGGCGATCATCACGATGACCGGCAGGTGGATCAGAAGATCGACCGTCGCGCCGGCGCCGGCGGAACCCGTACTGGTGAGAGCGCCGTCCGCCTCGACGCGGACACCGTGGAAGAAGGACAACGGAGGCGCAATGTCCTGCGGCCCGAGTCCGTTCTTCGCGGCAGCGACGGTGAACAGTTCACGCCCGGCGGGTGAGGCACTGTGCAGCGAGCCCTGCCCGTACTTCGCCTCGTTGGTGGCGCGTGACGTCGTTCCGCAGAACGCGTCGTGGTGACCCGACGTGTCTGCGACCACGGTCGCAAGTACTCGCCCCTGATCGGAGAGCAACGGGTGCCCGACGCCGAGATAGGCCTGCCATGGCACCTTGACGGTATCGGCGACGTTGAGACGCTCCCAGGGGGCGTCGGCGCGATAGAGCAAGATGTTTGCGCAGGCGCTGCCAGCGATGTCGCGAAGTCGCAATCGGGTTCCACGTGCGAGAACCTTGGTCGTGTACCGCCCACCCGGCACTGTCTCAGCCCAGGTCAAATGTTCGGGAGCGACGTCTTCGGGTGGGTTCGGCCAACGCGTTGCCGGCAATACGGGCATGGAATCGGTGATCGTTCCAGCTTGAGACCGGGCATGCTCGCGCGCTCCGGCGGTGGTCTGAGTACTCATGGTCAGGCTCCGATCGTGACGGGATTCGGGGTGGCGCGGCCACGTGGGAAGCAAGCGACTCCCAGCCCCACGACCAGCGCTACCGTGATGGGCGCGGCCCACTGCAGAATGGGGTACTCCCCGGTGGGGTTGAAGATCTCGGCTCGTGGCCAGGACAGGTTGATCACCATCAGCGCGCCGTACACAACCGCGGCGATGTTGACCGGAACTCCCCAGATGCCCAGGGAGAAAAGCTTTTTGCCTTCGGCGTCGAACTTGGGGCCGACTGCCGTGCGAGGCCATCCCTTGAGACGCTGAACCAGCAGCGGCACGGTCACCATGAGGTAGGCCAAGTAGATCAAGATGATGCATACGCTGGACAGGGTTGCAAAAATTGCCGAGTTGCCCACGTTGACGGCCAGGACGGCAATGCAGACCAGACCGATGAGGACGGACGGCGCGATAGGTGTTCCGGTGCGGGGGTTGACCTTTGCCAGTACCTGCGAGGCAGGAAGCCGCCCGTCGCGGGCCATCGAGAACATCAGCCGTGAAGCAGCAGTCTGAATGGCCAAGGTGCACACGAACACTGCGATCGAGACGTCGATCAACAAGACCGTGCCCCACGGGGAACTGAGAATCGATGTCAGTACGTACGGCAAACCTTCCGTGGCCAGGCGTCCGTCGGTGAGTGAGGGCGCTGCCATCAACGCGCCGAGGATCATCAAGCCGCCGCCGAGCGCGGAAGCGGAGAGTGCAAGGCGGATCGTACGAGGTGCGACGCGTCGGGGGTTGCGGGTCTCCTCGGCCAGTTCGCCTGCCGAACCGAAGCCGACCATGACGTAAGCAGCCATCAGTCCGGACATGATCCACGCCCAGGCGTATCCGGGCTGACCGCCGGCACTGCCGGTGTCGAAGACGACGTCCGGTCCGCGCTGAGCGTGGGTGAAGAACATCCCGATCACTGCGATGACACCGACGATTTCGCAGGTCACGCCAATGTTGTTGATACGCGACATCCAGTTGACGCCGATGCAGTTGATAAAGGTGGTCAGAACCAGAAGTACCGATCCGAGCAGCACGGCGTTGGCGGCACCACTCGATGAGGTGAGTGCGCTGTCCTCGCCGATGATCTGGAACCCGCTCCACACATTGGGGAGCACGACCTGCAAGGCGATCGCGGCGGCCGATGCAGTAACGATCTGAGCGAGAATCATGAACCAACCGGCGAACCAGCCGACGATCTCACCACCCATCCGCCGCGACCACTGGTAGATGGCACCCGAAATCGGATATCTGGCAGCAAGTTCCGCGAAGTTGAGAGCGACCATGAACTGACCGATGAAGACGACCGGCCACGTCCAGAAGAATGCCGGACCCGCGAAACCGAAACCGAGGCCGAACAATTGGAAGATCGTGGTGAGGATGGAGACGAAGGAGAAGCCCGCGGCGAAAGACGCGAACTTTCCCAGCGATCGATGCAGCTGCTGCTCGTAGCCGAACTCCGCGAGGTCACCGTCGTCGTGAGGCGAAGAGGCGAGTGCGGATGCGGTGGTGGGCTGCGCAGCCGGGGTGGTTGCACTCAACGGCGTACTCCTTCGGCGAAGCGATTCAGAGGCGAATAACTGTCGATTGATAGTTTTCGCGAAATCCACTCGCCGCAGGTGACGCCCGCGTATACGATTCGCCTGATTCTGTAACAGGCTCGTTGAGTACGTTTCGAGCACGTGACCGAATGCTCACAGCGGCGGCCATCCCGCACGTAAGGCCGCAGCCTGCCACTATGGAAGGCGTGACCAACGCCGGCCCCGGACGACCCCGCCTGACCGCTCGCCGACGCCCGGGTGGCACTGCCCGGGCGGAGATCTTGGATGCAGCCGCTGAACTGTTCACCACCCGAGGCTTCGCCGCGACGTCCACACGCCACATCGCCGAAGCAGTCGGAATGCGTCAGGCGTCGCTGTACAACCATTTCGCCACCAAGGACGACATTCTGGTTGCACTTCTCGCCGACACCGTGACGCCGGCGCTCGACTTCGCGGAGAATCTCAGGCCACTCGACACCGCACCCGAGGTTAAGCTGTACGCACTTTCGTACATCGACGCGGCACAACTGATCACCGGACGGTGGAACCTCGGCGTCCTTTATCTCTTACCGGAACTGAGAAGTGACAGGTTCATGTCGTTCCGAGCCGATCGCGATCGGCTTCGCGAGCAATACCGGGCACTCGCCCAGGATGTGCTCGACGCGATTGACGATCCATCATCAACGCACCTGGCCGAGCTTCCGTTTCGCCTGGTAGAAAGCGTGATCAGCGCGCGAGCCGACGCGCTCGAAGGCACCCCGATTCCCGCCGCCGCCGTCATCGCCGGGTCGGCGCTGCACATTCTTGGGTGGCGCCAGGATCTTGACCCCATCCATACGGAAGCGGCAACGCTCATTGCGAACGCAGAAACGCCGAAATTGTCCGGGGCTGCATCAGCTCCGGACAATTTCGACACATTGAGGACCTAAACGGCCACGAGACTAGACCGAGAGGGACTGTCCCGGGAAGATCAGGTTGATGTTCGGAACCTGGCTGGCGAGGTTCTCGAGCGAGATGCCGTGTGCAGCAGCGATCTTCGACAGGGTGTCGCCTGCCTTGACCACGTAGTTGCCGCTTCCGGTGCTTGCTGCCGGAGCCGACTCGACGGAAGCCTCAGCGGTGACGGGGGCGGCTGCGGCCTCGTAGTTGCCTGCGGTGGTGCCGGTGGTCAGGTACTGACCGCAGACGGGCCATGCGCCGACGCCCTGGCCTGCGAGAACGTTCTCGGCGACACGGATCTGCTCGGCCTGGCTGGCGTTGGCAGCGTTGCCCGATCCACCGAATGCGTTCCAGGTGCTCTGCGTGAACTGCAGACCACCGTAGAAGCCGTTTCCGGTGTTGGCGGCCCAGTTACCGGAGGACTCGCAGTTTGCGACTCCGGACCAGTCGTGGCCGGCTGCCGAAGCGGTGCCGGTGCTCATGGCGAGCGGGATCGCGACGACTGCGCCTGCGGTTGCAACTGCGCCGAGGGCGAGCTTGAAGGTGATGCTGGTCATTGGGTAAATCCTCTCCGCTACCGCGGACGAGGTCGGCCCGGACGCTTTCACGTCTCGTCGATCGACTCGTCTGTTTCACTCCTGCCCCGCGAAGGTTTCGGGAGTACCGGACCCGCGGGGCAGAAGCACGCAGTTGCGGGTCGGTGTTTGCCCGGTAGTTTCGGGCTGTCAACGACCGTAGGTGATGGTCACGGATTGGTCACGGGGCAGTTTTCCGGCACTGCCGTACCAGATTCAGTCGAGTTTCAAGAAATAACCACAGGTCAACTAGTTGATTCGAGGTTCAACCATACCGATCGTTATCCGTCCGTTATGTGTCAACCGTCACTGCGATTTTGTGACCCACCGCACCGAAAAAGGCCGTGTCGGACCACGAAGGAGCCCCCTTCGGATGTTAAGAGATTCCTGGCAACGGGCAAAAACCAACCGCCCCAATCGTTATGGAGAATCAACTGGTGATCATCGCAGTAGAAGGACCCAGCGCCGCCGGCAAGACCACTTGGTGCCGAGCCCAGATGACGAATGAATCGGTCGTCGAGGAATTCGTGGCCGAATATCAGCCCACCGGGTTCCAACCGGATGGAACCAACCTCGAAGTGCAGGCAAGTTACTGGACAACGGTCAATTCGAAGCGATGGTCGCAAGCGGAAGATCTCGAAGCGAGAACCGGTATCGCGCTCTGCGACAGCGACCCGCTGAAACTGCACTACAGCTGGTGTCTCGCTGCGGTGGGCGCAGCACCTCGGGAGCGATTCGAGTACGAGCTCGCGGCAGTCGAGACAGCTTTCGAGCACCTCGAACTGGGTTTCGCGGATCTGACCGTCATCTCGATACCGTCACCGGGGCAGCTTCTACTTCAGCGCGAAGGAGACCCCAGCCGCCGACGACGGCATTTCGAGCTTCACGCGGCGCTCGCCGAGCCCCTCACCCACTGGTACTCGGCGGTGAACAGGGTAGATCCAGGTCGCGTTGTGTGGCGCTTTCCGACACAGCTCGATCTTTCGCGCTGTCCCCCGCCTCGATCGGATCGCAGCGATCCGGGCCTCCTTCGCGCGATGATCAACGAGCTGCCGCCTCTCCCCAGGTAGGGAGTGGCTGCTCGATCTCAGCGCGCTCGTTCGACCCTGGCCTCGTCCCACACCGGCGACTCGCTCTCGTACACGTTCCCATCCGATCCGAAGACGAGGAACCTGTCGAACCCGCGCGCGAACCAGCGATCGTGCGTGACCGAGATGACCGTGCCGGCAAACTGAGCAATGCCCTGCTCGAGCGCGTCAGCCGAATGAAGGTCGAGGTTGTCGGTCGGTTCGTCGAGCAACAACATCGTGGCGCCGGAGAGCTCGAGGAGCAGGATCTGCAATCGTGCCTGCTGACCGCCGGACAGGTCGTCGTACTTCTGTTCCGCAGCTTGGGACAATCCGTAACGGTCCAGCGCGCGGCTCGCCGCTTCGCGTCCCATTCCGCTGCGGTGTTCGTCGCCCATGTGCAGGATCTCGAGCAGCGTGTTTCCGGTCAGATCGGGCCTGGAGTGTGTCTGCGCAAACAATCCGGGACGTACGCGGGCACCCAGCGTCGCAGTACCCCCGTGCTCGACCGGCGCGATGTCGAGCGCCTCGACGGGCAGATGCTCGCTCCCCGGATCGGTCCCCCCACCCGCCAAGAGCCGAAGGAAATGCGACTTTCCGGATCCATTGGAGCCCAGCACGGCAACCCGATCTCCGTACCAGATCTCGGTGTCGAAAGGCTTCATCAATCCGGTCAGCTCGAGATCTTGACATACCAACGCGCGCTTGGCGGTTCGCCCGCCCGCCAGCCGAACCGTCACCTTCTGCTGAAGTGGAATCGCTTCGGGTGGCCCTGCCTCCTCGAACTTCGCCAACCTGGTTTGCGAGGCGTGATACCGCGCAGCGACGCCGTCGTTGAACTTGGCCTTTTCACGCAATCGCAGAACCAGGGCACGTAATTTCGCGTGCTCCTCGTCCCAGCGTCGGCGCAGTTCTTCGAATCGAGCGTTGCGATCCTCGCGGGCTTGGTGGTAGCTGGCCAGCCCAGCGCCGTGCGTCCACGACGTTGCGCCGCTGATTCCGGGCTCGAGCGTCACGATGTGGGTGGCCGCGTTGGCGATCAGTTCGCGGTCGTGGCTGACGAACAAAACCACTTTCGACGATTCCGAGATCGTCTTTTCCAGCCATCGCTTGCCCGGAACATCGAGGTAGTTGTCCGGCTCGTCCAGTAGGAGTGCGTCGTCGGGCCCAGCGAACAGTGCTTCGAGAACCAACCGTTTCTGCTCGCCACCACTGAGGGAGTTGGCCGCGCGCCACTTCGCACGGTCATAGGGAACACCGAGAGCCGCGGTAGTGACCTTGTCCCAGAAGTCTTCGGTCTCGTAGCCGCCCACGTCGGCCCAATCGGCCAGCGCATGCGAATACTTCATTTGAGTTGATTCCTCGTCGCGCTCGATCATCGCGTTTTCTGCCGTATCGAGCGCCAGTGCTGCGTCCCGGATCCGTGCCGGCGAGACGGACAACAGAAGATCGCGCACGGTGGACTCGTCGCGAACCTGGCCGACGAATTGCCGCATCACGCCCAGTGTTCCGGATCGAGTGACAGCGCCCTCGTCGGCGACGACGTCTCCGGCGACAATGCGGAGCAACGTCGTCTTACCAGTCCCGTTGGGGCCTATCAGTGCAGTTTTTGCACCGTTGCCGACCCGAAAGCTGACACCGCTGAGCAGTTGCCGACCATCAGGGAGAAAGTAGTCGACGTCGGCGATGTTGAGGTGGGTCACGCTGTCAAGAGAACCCTACCCACGGCGATCTGCCAAACCATTATTCCTGCCTTCGGTCTCGAGTTCACTACCGTTCTGGGATCGTCCGACCGCATCGAGCGCCGCCAGATATCCGAAAACCATTGCGGGACCGATAGTTGCACCTGGACCGGCATAGGTATGACCCATCACCGGTGAGCTGGTGTTACCTGCTGCATAGAGCCCGTCGATGACCGAACCGTCGGCGCGCAACGCTCGCGCGCGAGCGTCCGTGTTGATGCCGCCTTTGGTCCCCAGGTCTCCAGGCACCATCTTCGCGGCATAGAACGGACCCTTCGTGAGTTCTCCGAGGCTGGGGTTGGGCTTGTTGGTGCAGTCGCCGTAGTAGTGGTCGTATCTGCTTGTCCCACGGCCGAAGTCGCGATCGACTCCGTCGCGCGCGTGACTGTTGAATCGTGTGATGGTCGCGGACAGCGCATCGCCCGGCACTCCGATCTCGGCAGCGAGTTCGGCAATCGATCCAGCTCGCACGATCGCACCCGATTCGATCCACGACCGAGGTATCGGCCTGCGCGCCGGAACCCCCGCGAACAGGTAACGGTCACGGTGCGTCTGATCGAAGATCAGCCAAGCCGGGATGTTCTCAGCGGGTCCTTCACCTCGGCCGTACTTTCCGCCGAACATGGCGTGTGCCGCTTCGACATAGGGAAGTGACTCGTTCATGAAGCGCTGACCGCTGGCGTTGACCATGAGGCTGCGAGGCAACGAGCGTTCCGCCAAGGCGAACCACGGGCCTTTGGGCAGTGGAATCGACGGGGCCCACCACGCGTCGTCCATGTACGAAATTGCGGCGTCGACGCGTAGAGCTGCACGGATGCCATCCCCGGTATTGGTCGGTGCCCCGAGAGTCCACTGCGCGCTACTCGGCCGTCGCTGGTACTCGCCTCGCATGTCGTCGTTGTTGTCGAACCCGCCACACGCGAGGATGACACCGCATCGAGCGTGCATGGTGGTCTGCACTCCCCCGGACTCGAGTCGCACACCCACGACACGATCACTGTCGGTCACCAAATCCACAAGCCTCGTCCCGAGCTCCACCGTCACTCCGGCGTCCCGAACTCCGAGCATCAGTTCGGCCATGAGCGCCGGCCCGAGCCCGATCAGCTTCTTCCTCCGAGCTCTTGCGGCCAGAGATCTCATTCCTACCCGAAGCATCCGCACCGGACCCCGCCAATGCCGGATCCCCGTGCTCAGCCAACGGTAATCAGATTGTTGGACAACCATGTTGAGCGGAACCTTCATGTACGGCGGATGAAGTGTCGCAAGATCGTCGCCCAGAGCTCGCGCGTCGAACGGGCGCGGCTCGCACGAGCGGCCGCTTGCACGTCCGCCAGGTGCCTCGGGAAAGTAGTCGGAGTACCCCTTCACCCATTCGAGCTCCAACGCAGAGTGACGAATCAGGAAATCGAGGGCTTCCGGACCCCGATCGATATACGTGTCGATTCGGTCGGCGTCTGCATCCTCTCCGACAATGCTCTTCAGATATGTTCGCGCAGAGTCGATATCATCTGTCGGTGCCTCGCGGCGAAGTATCGAGTTTCCCGGAATCCACACGCCGCCCCCGGACCGGGACGACGAACCGCCCCAGTATTCGGACTTCTCCACGAGTATCGTCGAGAGTCCGTTGCGGGCTGCGGTGATGGCTGCAGACATGCCGGCAGCCCCCGATCCGACAACAACGACATCCACTACGGGCACATCTACTACGGGCGGCACGGCGCCCTGAGGGTTCTCGTCCATCACTGGTCACGACCTTTCGTGTCATCTTCGTCCTGCGTGTGCCACCGGGATCCTCGAACAGCGTCGAGCGCCCCCTCGACGCACACGGGAAGTGATGCCCCGCGCTTGTGAGGGTTACGTATCCATTGCCGATAACCGAACTCCGCCGCCGCCAACATCAAATGAACGAGAAGTCCTGGACGGCTGTCGTTTTCCGGATCGAGTTGCATACGTTGCGCCACCAACTCGACCAACCGATCACGATGCTCGGGCGCGATCAGAGCGACACGATCCATCAGGTGCGGCGCGGTACGGAACGCCGATCGCCACTGATCGATCTCCGCGGACTCGAAAGCATTGGAACGCTCGAGGATTGCCCGTGATATCGCAAGATCAGCCGACTCGGTCGGTGGGCGATCCTCGAGCAACGTCACGATTCCGGCACCGCCCTGCCTGACCGGATCCAACAGCAGATCCTCCTTGTTACGAACGTGCCGAAAGTACGTACTCGCCGACACCCCCGCTGCCGCCGCAATCTGCTCGGTGGTCACGTCCTCGAAACCGTCACGCGCGAACAGATCGAATGCCGCACGTTGAATGTCTGCTCGCACCTGCAACCGCTGTCTCTCCCGTAGTGACATCAGCAACGTCCTCCCGCCTCGGCCGAGATCCGGCCGTTCTCGATAATGCGAGTCTCACCTATTGTGACAGTCACTGTCAATATCCAATTCTCTGTCAGATATCAGCAGACCCGGGCATTTCGTTGACAGGGCATTCGATGCCACGACAAGCTTCGAAGATGAAACGATGGGGACCGAATCGAGACGTTTCTCCAAGAATTTGTCGATGCGGGGCTTCAAGGCGCGGTCACCGAAGCGTATTTCGGTGGTCCACTCTGGCGCATGACCCTGCTCGCCCGTTTCGACGACCGAGCCCTCGGCCCCGACGGCGCCGTCATCTATCGAAATCGAACAGTGCTTCTCGTTCGGACCAAGTGGGAAAGATCATCGAGCAAGAGGACTACTACGAGGACACCGCCAGAATCGGTGACTTCGACAGGCGGCTCCGCGAAATCGAAGCCGGACGAGCCTGTGGCACAGTCGTGGAATGACAGACGTCAGGATTGACCGCCACCGAAAGCTGTCGGCGTTCCTGTCTTCCCAGAACGATGTCGAACTGGCCCGACTGGTCGACACCGTTCAAATCTCGAGTGTCGGCGTAGGTGGCGCCGCAGGAGTGATCAGGGTCTATGACAACAGGCTCAACGGCGTTCCGGTATTCACCAAACGCATCCCACTGAGCGTGCGGGAAATCGCCGAGGTGGGCTCTACTTCCAACCATTTCGATCTGCCGACGTTCTGCCAGTACGGCATTGGTGGCCCAAGCTTCAACGCCTGGCGAGAACTGGCCGCGAACATCGTGGTCACCGATGCCGTTCTGGCCGGCGAAACACAGTCGTTCCCAATGCTTTACCACTGGCGGATACTTCCCGGACGTTCGCCCGTTGCGGCCGAACACGCCGACATCGATTCCGTTCACACCGCCGGCGCCAGCCGTGAAGTGCGGACCCGTCTCGAAGCGCTTGCCGGTGCGCCGTGCAGCCTCGTACTGTTCTGCGAGTACATCGAACACCCGATCTCGAATTGGCTGGAAGACAACCCGTCCGCCAAAGCTGCCGAAGTCGAGCGACAGTTTTCGGAGATCGTGGCATTCTTGCGCGATCGACAGTTGCTGCACATGGACGGACATTTCGGCAACATGCGCACCGACATGGAGCGGATCTATCTCACCGACTTCGGACTGGCCACATCCCCACACTTCGACCTGTCGACTGCCGAGCACGACTTCGTCCGGCGCCACGCCACTCATGACGCCGACTACGCCGCCATGCTTCTGGTCAACTGGCTGGTGACCGAGGTCTGCGGGGTACCGAGGCCGACGAGCGGCGGACCAGTCGCCCGCAACCAGTACGTACGACGATGCGCCACAGGTCATATTCCAGGTGATGTGACACCAGAGGTGGCCGCGATCGTGACACGGCACGCGCCCGCCGCTGCGAGGATGAACGACTTCTACTGGCGATTGTTCGACGGCGACTTGGATGCGCCCTACCCGCATGCCGCGCCAGTTCCGCCTTCCGGTCGAGCACAGGGTTTTCCCTGAACTGCCGTATTCACATCTCAGGGTTCATGTCATCCTCGGGACCGATGTGCTGGTCAGTGCCGGTAGGGCACAGTTCTCCTCATGATTGAACTGAGGGGATTGACCAAGGTTTACGGACCGACGAAAGCGGTGGACGATTTGTCGTTCACGGTCAAGCCGGGCATCGTGACGGGCTTCCTGGGCCCGAACGGTGCAGGCAAGTCGACGACGATGCGGATGATCCTGGGTTTGGATCAGCCGACCTCGGGTGCGGCGTTGATCGAGGGCAAGCCGTACCGCGAGCTCAAGACGCCATTGCGGACGGTGGGTGCGTTGCTGGATGCGAAGTGGGTGCACCCCAATCGCAGTGCGCGGGCGCATCTGCAGTGGATGGCTGCTTCGAACGGGATCCCGAAGTCCCGCGTCGACGAGGTGCTCGGGTTGGTCGGATTGTCCGAGGTGGCGGGCAAGAAGGCCGGCGGGTTCTCGCTCGGTATGTCGCAGCGTCTCGGATTGGCGGGTGCGTTGTTGGGGGATCCGAAGGTGTTGTTGTTCGACGAGCCGGTCAACGGTCTCGATCCGGAGGGCATCGTCTGGATTCGTAAGTTCATGCAGCGGTTGGCGGCCGAGGGCCGCACGGTGCTGGTGTCGAGTCACCTCCTGTCGGAGATGGCGCTCACGGCGGAGCAGTTGGTGGTGATCGGTCGGGGTCGGTTGATTTCGGATTCGACGGTCGCGGAGTTCGTGGATCGTTCGTCGGAGTCGACGGTGCGCGTGCGCAGCCCACAATTGGACGCTCTCCATGCCGCATTGACTGCCCAGGGACTGACTGTCCGCGAGGAACATTCAGGATCGGAGCCGGTGTTGGTGGTCGTGGATTCGACCACCGATGTGATCGGTGGGTTGGCTGGTTCGCAGGGAATCGTGTTGCACGAGTTGGCTTCTGCGCAGGGATCGCTCGAGGATGCGTTCATGAAGTTGACCGGGGACGATGTCCAGTACCACGCATCCGGTATCGATCCGGGCGCCGGAGCCCACCACGCAAACACACAGCACGCTATGGGAGGTGCACTGTAATGGCTGTTCTCAGTGCTGAACGTATCAAGATCACCACGACCAAGTCGCCGCTGTGGTGCACGATCACAATCATCGTCCTAGGGTTGGGCGTCGCCTGGATGATCGGGCGTTCGTCGAGTTCGAGCATTCAGGCGTACAACGACGAAGCCGCATCAGGAACTCCTGATTTCGAGAAATTCCTCCCCACGTTCAACGACGCGGGGCTAGGAGTATCCGGATTCGGCGTCATGGTCCTGATGATCATGGCAGCGCTCGCGATCACCAGCGAGTACCGCTTCGGCATCATCCGTACCACCTTCCAGGCCATCCCGAGTCGGGCTTCGGTTCTGATCGCCAAAGCCGGCCTGATCGGGGCTTTCGGCGCGGTGCTGTCCTTCGTTCTCATGCTCGGCGCGGTATTCATCACCAAAGCTGCGGCAGGCTCTGAAGGCTCCACCAATCTGGCACTGGACAACGCCGACGCCTGGCGCGCCGTTTACGGCGTACCGATCTTCGCGTTCCTCTGCGTTGCCCTTGCCATCGCCGTCGGAGCACTCCTTCGTCAGTCCGCCGGCGCCATTGCACTACTGCTGCTGTGGCCACTGCTCATCGAGAGCCTGTTCGGCATGTTCGGATCCTTCGGCAGAAACGTCACACCGTTCCTCCCGTTCGCCAACGCCGACCACTTCCTCTCTTCGGGTTCGAGCACCAATTTCCATTGGGGCCCTTGGGGAAGCTTGTTCTACTTCGCAGCGTTTGTGCTGGTGATATTCGGAATCAGCATCGCCGTCGTCAACAAGCGCGACGCCTGACCGAGTCGCAAACCGACCAAGACCAAAACTGGCCGCACCGGAGCCCTTCCGGTGCGGCCAGTTTCGCGTTGACAGAACCATCAGCGCTTGTCGATCACGCCAAGGAACAGGGCACGCGCGGGTTCGCGTCACTCTGCCCCGCGGACGCGGCACCTCGAAATAAGACCTGGTCGAGTTCCTGGCAGACTGACCTTACGCGTCAGCGTTCCAGTTGCGCGGCAAGCTCTTTCATCCAATCGAGGAATGCCTGCGGGCCGTCGAACTGGACGCCGTCGACAGCAGCCACTTCCGGTGCGATGTCGTCGCCCTTGACCACCAACGCTTCTCCACCCGAGGCAAGGACAGCGGCAAAGGCCGGTAGGTCACCCCGGTCGTCGCCCGCGTACGCGACGACGTCGACCCCTGCGGCCGCGATCGCGCGAAGGAGGCCTGTCCCCTTGTCCTCCTCAACTGGTGGGCGCAATTCCTCGACCAACTTGCCGGGCTCACGCCGCAACCCGGTCCGGCTCGCGATTTCTGTCGTCGCTGCTTCCACCAGGCGCTGCGCGACCGCACGATCCGCGGCCCGACGCCAATGCACGGCCACCGCAAGGCCTTTGCTCTCGACATGGATGCCAGGAACTGCCGGAGAGTCGAACAAGCTTCGCAATTCGGCTTCTGCTTCGGCGACAGCATCACTGAACGCCGCGACGGCCGGAAGCACGTGGATTCCGTCGTCCGTCCAGGTCTCGACGCCGTAGGAACCCATGAGCACAACGGAATTCAAGCTGAGCCGCTCTCGCAAGAACGACACAGGCCGTCCCGAGAGCAAGCCGACAACACCGAGATGCTCGGCCAGGGTCGCAAGCACGTCTTCGGCGCCGGGCAGTAGCGCACTCGCCGACGGATCGTCGACGATGGGTGCAAGCACGCCGTCGAAATCCATCACCAGTCCACAGCGAGCTGGATCGGACGTGAGTCGGAGGATGACGTCCGAAGCGGTTCGCATGGTTCGAGTGTGCCAAATCGATCGCACTCGCAATACCAACACCGGAGCCGAATGTAATCTCTGCCACTTCGTCCAGGTTGTCCGGAACCGCTGAGTAGGTCGCGTCGTCTCCCTGTAAGGGCCCACAGTGGTCCGCTAAAGTTCTCACGACGCTTACCAACTGGGGGGGTAATGATGAGCGAATTGACTGTCGCCACTGACGGCATCCGAAAGTACGGCTCGACGTCGACCGAAGCGGCAGGACGCATCGCGCAGGCCGCCGCCGTCGATCTGGGTGCAAACATCGCAGCAGTCGCACCGGCCGTGGGCCCCGTCGGGATCGAATTTCTCGAAGCATTCGCGCGCGCTCAGGCCACACACACCAAAGATGTTGCAGCACTCGCCACGTTCTACGCCGGCAACGCCGCGACGGCCGGTGCAGCCGCGCAGGCCTACGACACCACAGATCATGCAATCGCAACAGATCTGACCGCTGCGGCCGGACCGACGGGCGCGACCGCGTGAGCACCGAAGACGACTCGACGACCGTCATCGAATTCCTTCACGGTGGCGCTCCTGCCCCGGTACTGCCGAACAATGTGGTCGAATCGATGCTCGCCGGCATACCGGTACCGGCACTCCCCGGAATCGAAGATCTGTTCGCGCCCTTGATCGAACTCGGGAAGAGTCTCGGCACAGGCACTTTTGCGGGCATCGATCCCGTCGGCATCTTCGATCAGGCGTCCACTCTCATCGACCACGCCATGGGACTGTCCCGAAGCGCGGTCGCCGACGTGGGCCAGACCTGGAACAGCACCGGCAGTGACGCCGCGACCGAACTGTCGCGATCCGCCCAGAACAGCGGCGCAGAATTGAGCGAACGCGGAACCGCGATATCGAAAACTGCTGCCGCCGCCGCGGAATCGGTGCAGCGAGGCAACGCGAATCTCGCGGCAATCGCGCAGTCCTTCGCCACCACGGTTGCAGCTGCCGCGCCCATCGCGTGGACACCACCAGGACAGGCGATGTTGCTTGCCTCGGCAGCTGAACACATGCAGGCAGCCGTCGCGGCGGTGACTCGGACGCGTGGGGAGATGCTCGGGCACACCGCAGCCATGAACGCCCTTGCCGGACCGATCCCCGTGCCGACCCCACCGACCAGTGAGGCACTCTCCAACCTGGTCACTGCGGAGGCAATCAACAACGCCGCCCGTCAGATCGCCCAACCTCTTTCTGCCTCAACCGATGCCGGTGATGCGCCGTACTCCACCCACCCGGACTCCACTCAGCCAGGCACAGAGGCTGTTCGAACTTCGGCTGCACGGGCCGGCGCCGGGCTTCCGACCGGCGTCGACAAGCTGTGGGGCGCAGGCAATCCGTCGACGTCACTCGCAGCCGGCGCGTCGCCGTCACCCAGTGCGACGGCAAGTTCAGGCGGAGCATGGGTGAGCGGAAGCGGTGGCACTACCGGCGGAATGGTGAGGGGCGCAGCGGGAGTTGCTGCAGTTCAACCGGTTCCGGTAACAACGCCCGGCCTGGGTGCACCATCGTCGGCAGTCGGCAGTAGCGGCATGTCGCCGGGCGGCATGCTGGGCGGTGGACCCCGCGGATCTCGGGACGACGAGTCGTCACGCACTACCCCGAGGTATCTCGTCACTGCCGGCGACGAGAATTCGATGGTCGACGATCTGCCGATGGTGTCGCCGCCCGTGCTCGGGGCTGACGATCCCGATCAGTACCTGTTCCGAGATCTCTGATCAAGACAAACCTCAGACGAAGCCCAACTCCCGCACCGCCGCACGCTCCTGCTCCAGTTCGCTGACGGACAGGTCGATCCGTTCGCGTGAGAAGTCGTCGATCGCGAGGTCGGGAACGATAGCGAACTCGCCATCGGCACAGGTCACCGGGAAGGAAGAGATCAATCCTTCGGGCACTCCGTAGGAACCGTCCGAACAGACGGCCATGGATACCCAGTCGTCCTCGGCGGTACCGATCACCCAGTCGCGGACGTGGTCGATCGACGCGCTGGCCGCACTCGCCGCAGAGGACGATCCCCGCGCAGCGATGATGGCGGTGCCTCGCACCTGCACAGTCGGGATGAAATCGTTCTCCACCCAGTCGCGGTCGTCGATCACCGCGAGTGCAGGCTCACCTGCGACAGTCGCGTGGGACAGGTCCGGGTACTGCGTCGCCGAATGGTTTCCCCAGACGGACACCTTGCGCACCGACGACGCACGAACCCCGGTCTTCTTCACCACCTGCGCGATCGCTCGGTTGTGGTCGAGACGTGTCAGCGCACTGAACCGAGTATCGGGCACGTCCGGTGCATTGTTCATCGCGATGAGCGCGTTGGTGTTGGCCGGGTTTCCCACGACCAGCACCTTGACGTCCGAGGCTGCGTTGTTGTTGATCGCCTTCCCGTGGGCTGTGAAAATCGCGCCGTTCGCGCTCAGCAAATCGGCACGCTCCATCACCTTGCTCCGCGGACGTGCGCCGACCAGCATCCCGACGTTCGCGCCGGAGAAGGCGACATCGGGATCGTCAGTGATGTCGATGGAGCTCAGCAACGGAAATGCGCCGTCTTCGAGTTCCATCGCAACGCCTTCGGCAGCGGACACGGCGGCAGGAATCTCGAGCAGTCGAAGTTTGATCGGGACGTCAGCGCCGAGCATCTCCCCCGCAGCTATGCGGAAAAGCATTCCGTATGCGATCTGACCCGACGCTCCGGTTACCGTGACGGTTACGGGCGCAATACTCATTGCCGACTCCTCACCTGCCGTTTTCACGACTGTCCGTTCTACAACGCTGTAAGAACGGTTTCCACGCTAGTCGAGTAAACCGGCCACTTCGTGGTCTGTCAGTGTGGTTCTCGGCACTCGTCCCTCCGCCGTCACGAGTTCGACGGCGCGGTAGAGCGGACGCTCGGCGAGTCCGGCGCCGCGGGCTTCGGCACGCAACTGTTCGATCAGCACCGAGGACAACGCGGCAGCCGGTACCAACTCGCTGGCCGCCAGCGCGTCGGCGAGCTTGCGGAGTGCAAGGATCTCCAACTCGCGCCCACCCCCCGCGGTATACAACGCGAGCGGGATCCGCACGGTGGACCGTCCGTCGCCGAGCGTCAAGCTGACTTCGCTGATCCGGCCGGATCGCACCGTCAATGCCGCCGTGAGTACCTCGGCCACGTCGACGACGTTGGTTCGAAAACCAGCTTGCGCACGAACTCTGTTGCCGTACAACGTGATGTGCCGGCGCAGCGTCATCAGGATCGCAAGTGACGTCGGCACCGCGATGACGGCACCGACGATCACTCCAACGGTCGCCGTCGAGAACACACTGACGATCAACCCGACGACCACACCGAACACCACGACAACAACGGCGAATTTCTTCAGCCGCGGCGCGATCAACGCCACGGGAACCAGATCGAGCGAAACCGGTTCGGCCTCAGTGCTCAACGAGTTCCCCGAGCTTGTCGACAACCTGGTCGAGCGCCACTGCCTCCTGCTCACCTGTTGCCAACTGTTTGACAACGACAACGCCCTCTTCGAGTTCACGCTCGCCGAGAACCAAAGCGATTGCGGCACCCGAACGATCAGCTGCCTTCATCGAGCCCTTCACACCGCGGTTTCCGTACGCCAGGTCGACGCGAATCCCATTGGCACGCAACTGATGTGCGATCTTCACCAGTGCAGCCTTCGCCTCGGCACCCATCGGTACGCAGAAGACGTCGACACGCGCCGGTGGCGCAACGGACTTGCCCTCGGCCTCGAGCGCGAGAACCGTGCGGTCGACGCCGATTCCGAACCCGATGCCCGAGAGCGGCTGTCCACCCAGCTGTTCCATCAGACCGTCGTAACGACCACCACCACCGATTCCCGACTGCGCACCCAGTCCGTCGTGCACGAATTCAAAGGTCGTCTTGGTGTAGTAATCGAGGCCGCGAACCATGCGCGGGTTGACGACATAGGGAACGCCCAAGGCGTCCAGGTGCGCGAGCACCTCGTCGAAGTGGGCCTTGCAGCTCTCCGACAGGTGATCGAGCATGAGCGGTGCGCCGGCCGTCATCTCGCGTACATCTGGGCGCTTGTCGTCGAGCACGCGGAGCGGGTTGATCTCGGCGCGTCGACGCGTGTCTTCGTCGAGCGGGAGTGCAAAGAGAAACTCCTGCAGCAGTTCGCGATACTGCGGCCGGCAGGTGTCGTCACCGAGAGAGGTGATTTCGAGGCGGAAGCCGTCGAGCCCCAACGACCGGAATCCGGCGTCGGCGATCGCGATGACCTCAGCGTCGAGCGCGGGGTCGTCGATCCCGATGGCTTCGACGCCGACCTGCTGCAACTGGCGGTAGCGACCGGCCTGCGGGCGCTCGTAGCGGAAGAACGGGCCCGCGTAGCTGACACCTTGACCGGCAACTGTCCACGATCGAGGCTGTGCTCGATGACCGCACGCATGACTCCGGCGGTTCCCTCGGGACGCAACGTCACCGAACGGTCACCGCGGTCGGCGAATGTGTACATCTCTTTGCTGACGACGTCGGTCGACTCACCGACACCGCGAGCGAACAGGCCGGTGTCCTCGAAGATCGGCAATTCGATGTGGCCGTATCCGGCCAACCTCGCGGCGCGCGTCAAACCGTCACGAACGGCGACGAATTCGGCTGACTGCGGCGGAACGTAGTCCGGAATGCCCTTGGGTGCAGAGAAGGTGCTGGCTTTACTCACGAGAGGTACTTTTCCTTATTCTTGTGCGCTGAGTCCAACGAGAAACGGATTCGAGCTTCGCTCGGCGCCGATCGAACTGTTGCCGCCGTGCCCGGGCAGGACCACTGTCTCGTCACCGAGTACCAATAGCTTGCGGGCGATCGAAGCGAGCAACTGCTCGTGATTTCCGCCGGGCAGGTCGCTGCGCCCGATGGAACCCTGGAACAGGGTGTCACCGGTGAACGCCAAATCCACGGGCCCGCTCTCGGTGTTCGCCTGGGTGCGGAACACCACCGATCCCTGCGTGTGCCCGGGTGTGTGGTCCACGACGAACGTCATTCCGGCCTCGGTGATCTTGTCTCCGTCGGCCAGTTCGATCACCTCGTCCGGCTCCACGAACGTCATGCCTTGAATGAATTCCTTCATCGTCGGGCCGATCCCCCGTGCCGGATCGCTGAGCATGTAGCGATCCTCGGGATGGATGTACGCGGGTACGGAATACCGCTCACAGACCTCGCGGGCCGACCACACGTGATCGAGATGACCGTGCGTCAGGAGGACCGCCATGACCGACATGTCCTTGGAGTCCAGATATTCGAAGAGCGGCTCAGCTGCATCCTGACCCGGATCTACGACTACGCACTCGCACGCGTCGTCCTGAGCGAGTATGTAGCAGTTGGTTTGGAACATCCCGGCCGGAAAACCAGTGACGAGCACGGGGGCAACTCCTCTTCGAAGGGTGGAAACGAACAACACGGTGTCGGTTACAGCCTAAGCTGCTGCCCCGCCAGTAAGTTCTCAGGTTGCAATGGGAGACTCTGACGACGAGTAGAGCCGCTTGCCGAAGCCGACCCCCAGGGTGTCGCTCGGCCGGCCGACCACGATCCACCCGCGATACGGAGGACTACAGCAGTGCCGAGTAACGAGCAACGCCGCGAGGCGGCGAAACGCAAGCTCGAGCGTCAGCTCGAACGTCGCGCAGAACGTGCCCGCAAGCGCAAGCAGATGACGATAGCCGGAACTGCGCTCGGCGTGGTCGTCGTAGTCGGCGTCGTCGGTGGACTCATCTGGCTGAGCAATCGCAGTGACGACGACGCGAACACCACCAACACTGCTGCCGAAGACTCGAGCCTCACGCCACAGACCGCGGGTGCAATGCCGGCCGGTCTGTCGACGCCACTGGCCGACACGGTCTCCTGCTCGTATCCAGCCGACGGCGCTACCGCGTCCAAGGCCAACAACCCTCCTCGTACCGACGGGATTCCCACCACCGCGCCGGACGCGACGCCGAGCATCAGCGTCGAGACCTCGCAGGGAAACATCGGGCTCACACTCGACGGAACGAAGTCTCCGTGCACGGTCAACAGCTTCGTGAGCTTGGCGCAGCAGGACTACTTCAACGACACCACCTGCCACCGCATGACGACGAGCCCCTCGCTCCAGGTGCTGCAGTGCGGTGACCCGTCGGGCACCGGCACCGGCGGACCGGGCTACGGCTTCGACAACGAATTCCCCACCACGGCGTATTCCACCACCGACCCGGCAGCGCAGGAGCCCGTCACCTACGCGCGCGGCACGGTTGCGATGGCCAACACCGGGGCACCCGGTAGCAACGGCAGCCAGTTCTTCCTCGTCTACGGCGACTCACAACTCCCCCCGCAGTACACGGTTTTCGGCACGATCGACGAAACCGGGCTCGCCACTTTGGACAAGGTCGCGGCCGGCGGATCGACGCCAGAGGGTGACGGCAAGCCGAATCTGACCACCGACATCAAGACAGTAAGGCTCGACTGATGCGACGTAATCCTGTGATGCGCTTTCCTGTAGTTATTGCCGCCGCAAGCGCCGCGGCGCTGCTTCTGGCTGGTTGTTCCAGTGATTCCGGTAGCTCGGACTCGCCGTCCAGCACCTCCAAGGCGAAGACGACAACGGCTGCCATGCCGCCGCTCGACATGTCACAGTTCGACGCACTCCCGCCTGTCCCGACTCCGGCCTCGGCGACCGTCGACTGCTCGTACCCGAGCGCGGCGGGTGCAGCAAAAACCGTCAATCCGCCGAACTCCACGGGTGTGTCCACCGAGGGAACCGTCAACGTCGCGCTCACGACTACGGCCGGCCCGATCGGGATGGAACTGAACCGGGCGGAAGCCCCCTGCACGGTCAACAGCATCGTGAGCTTGACCGAGCAGAAGTACTTCGACGACACCCCGTGCCATCGACTCGTCACCACACCCGGTCTACAGATCCTGCAGTGCGGCGATCCCTCGGGCAAGGGCACGGGCGGACCAGGCTATGGCTTCGACAACGAGTACCCGACCACTGCCTACCCGGCTAACGATCCGGCACTCTCCTTGCCTGCCGTCTACCCCCGCGGCACGCTGGCAATGGCCAACTCGGGTAAACCGGGCAGCAACGGCAGTCAGTTCTTCCTCGTCTACGAGGATTCGGTCTTGCCGCCCAACTACACGGTCTTCGGAAAGATCGACGACGCCGGCCTGGCGACGATCGAGAAGATCGCGGCCGACGGCGACGACGGTGGCATGGGAGCAACCGGCGGCGGTGCACCCAACACCCCGATCACCATCGAGACTGCAGTAGTCGCCTGACCCCCTGTGCGCCTTTATTAACCGCCCGCGGTTAATAAAGGCGCACAGCAGTTTACGAGGCAGAGGTCACGCGGTAGACGTCGTAGACGCCTTCCACGTTACGAACCACGTTGAGAACATGACCCAAGTGCTTCGGGTCACCCATCTCGAAGGTGAACTTGCTGATCGCCACTCGGTCACCTGAGGTGGTGACCGAGGCCGACAGGATGTTCACCTTCTCGTCGGCCAACGCCTTGGTGACGTCGGAAAGCAACCGATGACGATCGAGTGCCTCGATCTGGATCGCGACCAGGAACACCGATGTCGCTGACGGTGCCCATTCGACGTCGATGATTCGCTCCGACTGATCGTGGAGCGAGTTGGCGTTGGTGCAGTCGGTACGGTGCACGCTGACCGCGCCGCCACGCGTGACGAAGCCCAGAATCGAATCGCCTGGTACCGGCGTGCAACACTTCGCGAGTTTTGCCACCGTGCCCGGTGCTCCGGGAACCAGAATTCCGGAGTCACCCGTACTGCGGGTGCGCACCGGCATGGTCGACGGTGTCGAACGCTCGGCCAGTTCCTCCTCGACTGCGCCGACGCCGCCCAGATGAGCAACCAGTCGCTGCACGACGTGGTGCGCCGACACCTGACTCTCGCCTACGGCCGTGTACAACGCCGAGACGTCGGGATAGCGAAGTTCGTGCGCGATCGTGCTCATCGATTCGGCGTTCATCAACCGCTGCAACGGAAGTCCCACACGGCGGACCTCCTTCGCGATCTGATCCTTGCCGGACTCGAGCGCCTCCTCGCGGCGTTCCTTCGCGAACCACTGACGGATCTTCGCCTTGGCACGCGGCGAGACGACAAACGTCTGCCAATCTCGGCTCGGCCCGGCGGTGGCAGCCTTCGACGTGAAGACCTCCACCACTTCGCCGTTTTCGAGAGTTCGTTCCAGCGCGACCAGTCGGCCGTTGACCCTGGCACCGATGCATCGGTGCCCGACCTCGGTGTGCACCGCATACGCGAAATCGACGGGAGTCGATCCGGCAGGCAACGTGATCACGTCACCCTTTGGCGTGAAGACGAAGATCTCCTTGACCGCGAGGTCGTAAACGCAACGATTCGAGGAACTCCCCCGGATCGGCCGCTTCACGTTGCCAGTCGAGTAGCTGACGCATCCACGCCATGTCGTCGACCTCGGCGATGTCGCCCGCGTGCTTGCCCTTGGTCTCCTTGTACCGCCAGTGCGCGGCGATACCGAACTCCGCGGTCCGGTGCATGTCCTGGGTCCGGATCTGGACCTCCAGGGGCTTGCCTTCCGGTCCCACGACGGTGGTGTGCAGCGACTGGTAGACGCCGTAGCGCGGCTGTGCGATGTAGTCCTTGAAGCGTCCGGCCATCGGCTGCCACAGTGAGTGGACAACGCCGACCGCGGCGTAACAGTCACGCACTTCTTCACACAGGATGCGGACGCCGACCAGATCGTGGATGTCGTCGAAATCGCGGCCCTTGACGATCATCTTCTGATAGATCGACCAGTAATGCTTGGGCCTGCCTTCGACGATGGCGTTGATCCGCGAGGCGGACAGGGTCGAGTTGATCTCGGCGCGAACCTTGGCCAGATAGGTGTCACGAGAAGGCGCGCGATCGGCGACCAGTCGAACGATCTCGTCATACTTCTTCGGGTGCAAGATGGCGAATGAGAGGTCCTCGAGTTCCCACTTGACGGTCGCCATTCCAAGTCGATGTGCAAGTGGCGCAATGACTTCGAGAGTCTCTCGCGCCTTACGTGCCTGCTTTTCTGGCGGCAGGAATCGCATCGTGCGCATGTTGTGCAGACGATCCGCGACCTTGATCACGAGCACGCGCGGGTCCCGCGCCATCGCGATGATCATCTTGCGGATGGTTTCGCCCTCGGCGGCGGTGCCCAGAACGACCTTGTCGAGTTTGGTGACGCCGTCGACGAGGTGAGCGACCTCGTCACCGAAGTCCTTGGTCAACTCTTCGAGTGAGTACCCGGTGTCCTCGACGGTGTCGTGCAGCAGGGCTGCGACGAGGGTGGTGGTGTCCATACCCAACTCGGCCAGAATGCTTGCGACGGCCAACGGATGCGTGATGTACGGATCGCCGGACTTGCGCCGCTGGCTCGAATGTCTGTCCTCGGCGACGTCGTACGCACGCTGGAGCAGCGCGAGGTCGGCCTTCGGATACAGCTCACGGTGGAGGCTGACCAACGGCTCGAGCACCGGGCGGATGGTGGCGTTGCGCTGACCGGTGATGCGTCGAGCAAGCCGAGCGCGCACCCTACGGGAGGCGGAAGCGGGCACGGCCAGATTCTGCCCACCCCGATTGCCGGTAGTTTGCGCAGATCCCGAATCGTCGGGCACCGCGGACTTCGATGGTGTCGTCTCCGGAGCCGGAACTGCACCCGTCTCCTGCGACACTGCACCCGAGTTCTGTGATCGATCAAGATTCGACGTCATGTCGCCACCTCCTACCACCGAGTTGGTTGAGGCAACCGCCCTGCATCGGGTAATTGCCCTGGAGGTCTAACTCGACCCCCAGGAGACAACTTTAATACTCAGACCTTCACCAGTGATGTCAGTGGGTACTTCAAGAAGCGATCTCGACCGCGCAGTTCCTCGATCTCGAGCACCACTGCGACGCCGACGACGTTCGCTCCACCCAACTCGACCAACTGTACAGCCGCCTCGAGTGTCCCTCCGGTAGCCAGAACGTCGTCGATCACCAGAACATTCCGCCCCGTGAGATCGAAGCCGTTTGCGGGAATCTCGAGAGTCGAGGATCCGTACTCGAGGCTGTACGAACGAGAGAGCACCGGCGGCGGCAGTTTGCCGACCTTCCGCACGGCAACGACTCCCGCACCCATCTTCGCGGCCGCACCGGCACCGAGCAGGAAACCGCGAGCATCGACGGCGGCGATCGTGTCGGCGTCCGGAGCACAGGCGACAAGGGCATCGAGCACGGCCCCGAACCCCTCGGCGTCGGCGAACACCGGAGTCAGATCGGCGAACCGAACACCGGGACCGGGAAAGTTGTCCGCCCAGCGGGTCAGCCGAACAACGGCGTCCCCGGCAGCCCGGTGGATTGCGATCAATTCTTCAGTCGTGTGCAAGGCAACACCATTCGAGACGCTCATCTGCGTAGTACCCATCTGTCCATGTTCCAGCCGGTAGCGGCCCGAGTCGGATTGACCAACACTGCCGACATGCCTGGAGCTACAGCGACAGTTCGTAGTTGATTGAACAGTGGAATCGTAGGCACCTGGGTCCACAGGATGTTCTCCGCCTCCACCGAGAGTCCCAATTGCGCACTCGTGCTCGCATCCACGTTCAACTGATCGATGATCTGATCGATCCTGGCATTTCCGTACGTACCGAGGTTTGCGCCGTTGCCCGATCGCAGCGCTCCGCGCGCGTCGATCATGCTCGCTGTTCCGCCTGCGCCGACTTTGCCTGCCATGCCGGAGAGCACGGCGTCGACTCCCCCACTCTGCAGACTCGCGGGATCGAAGCTGTCGCTACTTGCGTCCTCGACCGTGATTCCCGCCGGAGCACACGCGGCTTTCGCTTCGGAGACGATCTGCGCCCGCACCGGGTCCGGTGCGAGGTACCCGACCCGGACGGTCAACTGGTCGAGGTCGGCTTCCGACAACGACGTCTTCGCAGCCTCGATGTCGGCATTGGCGTACCGATCACCGTCGACCGCAGCGGCGTCGCTGTAAACGAGTGAATCCGGCGCCATCAGTCGCGAATCGACCACGCCGGAACCCAAACCCGCCTGCGGCGCATTCTCCGTCTGCCCGAACTTCTCGAACAGAGTCGTACGCGGAACACAATGCGCGAACGCTCGACGGGCGGCTTCGTCGCCCAGCGAACCAGAGGTCGCGAGAACGAACTGCTCGATCGACCGCGACGGAATCTGTTGGACGTCGAACCCGGACGGAGTACCGAGTTCGCCAGCCGAGCCGGAAGCGACGTCGACTACCTCGATCGAGTTCTTGTCGAGATCCTCGGTCAGATTCACACCACGTGGCCAGACGACGATGCGATCGGTCGCAGGCTTGTTGCCCCACCACCGCTCGTTCGCGACCAGCACCAGGCCGTCGTCGGTACTGTACGAGTCGATTCGATACGGACCAGCGGAGGGCAGTACGGAGGTGTCCACCTGACCTGGAGTCAGGTTCCACCCGGTGTTCCAGAAGTCCGCGATCTTCGACAACGCTTCGGTGTCACCGGCATTCACCGCGCTCACCACGTCGCTGACACCCGTGCGCTGCGTCACGACGTGTGAAGGCATCAACGCAGTCGCACCGAACAACGACCGCCAATCGGTGAACGATCGCCCGGGTTTGAAGAACACCGTCGCGTCCTTCGCCCCGCTCTGGCAGTCGATCCGGTCGATGTCCGCGTATCCGAGATTGTTCGCCGTGTCGAACATGGGCTTCACGGCACCATCGACGTCTTCGGTGAACTTGCCACTCGACGCCGCCCAGGTGAGGACGAGATCGTCACAGGACATCGGAATCCCATCGGAGTACACGGACGCCGGATTGAGCTTGTACGAGACCGTGAGCACGTCACCGGGCAACTCAGACGCCGTTCCGATGTCGGTGTCGGAGACAGGTGCTCCGGCCGGGCCGGTGAACGTGAAGCCGGGAAGCACCCGGCCGAACGCGGCCATCGCCCCGGACACCGATCCAGCTGTCGTGTTGGCGTTGTACGTGGAGATGGAGTTGTCGATGGCATATCCGATGGACGGAACCTGCTCGGCGCTTTCCGAGCAGGCCGCCAACGAACCCGCAGCCACAGCGGTGGCCGCAACGAACGTCATCGATCGAACCAGTGTGCGTGTTCTTGGGAGCATGTTCAGTGCCCCTTCTTGTTTCGCTTTCCGGTCGGCCGCGCACCCGGCTGCGGAGCAACCGGAGCACGGCGTGCAACTGGTGCGCCGACGGCAACCGTCTGCGTACCTTTCTCGGCCAGCGTAGCCCGGCGCGAGAGCACCTTACGAGTGTGCGCGGCAACGGGTCCCCAGCGTTCCTTCATCGACACCAGGAGCGGCGTCGCGAAGAAGATCGAGGAGTACGCACCCACGATGATGCCGACGAGCTGAACGAGCGCAAGGTCCTTGAGTGTGCCGACGCCGAGCATCCAGACCGCGACAACCATCAGAGCGATCACCGGGAGCACGCTGATGACCGTCGTGTTGATCGATCGCATCAAGGTCTGATTCACCGCGAGGTTGGCCTGCTCGCCGTACGTCCGGCGCGTCAGATGCAGAACACCGCGGGTGTTCTCTTCGACCTTGTCGAACACCACCACGGTGTCGTACAGCGAGAAGCCGAGAATGGTGAGCAAACCGATCACCGTCGCGGGCGTCACCTCGAAACCGACGAGCGAGTAGACGCCGGCAGTGACGATGATGTCGAAGAACAACGCAACGATCGCAGCTACCGCCATGTCCCGCTCGAAGCGGATGGCGATGTAGATACTCACGATCACCAGGAACACAATCAGCGCGATCAGCGCCTTCTTGGTGATCTGGCCGCCCCAGGTTTCACTCACGTCCGCAAAACTGATGGCTTGCGCCGACGGGTTCCCGTTCTTGTCCTTGGGCTGGAACTCGTCGAAGAGAGCCGACTGAAGATCGTTGATCTGCGTCGCGTTCAACGTCTCCGACCGGATCTGCACGGTTGCGCTGGCACCCGAGCCGACTGTCTGCACGCTGACCGGTTCGAACCCGAGTGTGTCGGAGTAGACGGTTTCCACCGCCGACGTCTCGACTCCGCCCTCGGCCGGGAACTGAATGCGTGATCCGCCTTCGAAATCGATACCGAAGGTGAAGCCGCGCAAGATGATGCTCAGCAGCGCAATGGCGACCAGAGCGCCGGTCAGTCCGTAGTAGAAGCGACGCTTGCCGACGACCTCGAACGCACCCGTTCCGGTGTACAGCCGCGAGAGCCAGCTGTGCTTGGGCATCGCGCCCTGATCGACGCCTGAGTCGGTGATCTCCGACCGGGCCGCCGCATCGGCGGACTCGGCGGCGGAACTGTTGGTGGACCCCACCGGGGAGTTGTTGGACTCGCTCATGCTCGTGTCTCCTTAGCCGACGCAGCGGCGGCAACCTTACGTTCGCGGGCAACCTCTTGCACTGCGCCGAGACCGTTGACGCTGGGCTTGGACCAGAACGCCGAACGGGACGCCATGCTGACCAGTGGCCACGTCACGAGGAACACGACAATCACGTCGAGAATGGTCGTCAGACCCAAGGTGAAGGCGAAGCCGCGCACCTGTCCGACCGCCAGCACGTACAGAACCGCAGCGGCGATGAAGCTCACCGCGTTGCCGGAAAGAATTGTTCGGCGTGCTCTTGCCCAACCGCGTGGCACCGCCGAGCGGAAGCTACGGCCCTCACGCATTTCGTCCTTGATGCGTTCGAAGAACACGACGAACGAGTCGGCGGTCATACCGATACCGATGATCAGACCAGCCATGCCGGCCAAGTCGAGCGTGAAGCCGATGTATCTGCCGAGCAGAACCATGATCGCGTAGACCATGACTCCGGAGAGAATCAGCGACAACGCCGTCAGGACGCCGAGCATGCGGTAGTAGACGAGGCAGTACAGCAGAACGAGAACGAGACCGACCGCGCCGGCGATCAATGCCGCCTGCAGTGAGGCCAGGCCGAGCGTGGCCGAGACCGTCTCGGCCTCAGAGGCTGCGAACGAGAGCGGAAGCGAACCGTACTTCAGTGTGTTGGCAAGTTCTTTGGCACTCTCGGCAGTGAAACTGCCCGTGATCGAGGTGGCGCTACCCGCAGGCGTTGCACCTTGAATCGTGGGAGCGCTGACGACCTTCGAGTCGAGCGTGAACGCTGCCTGCTTGCCGATGTTGGCTGAGGTGAACTCGGCCCAGGTGTTGCTGCCGGTCGTCTTGAACGAGAGGCTGATCTCGTGGCGCGACTGCTGCGAGTTGAAGACCGAAGACGCGTCGGCAATCTCCTGGCCGTCGATGATCGAAGGACCGAGGAGATAGATGTTCAGTCCGTCTTGCGAGCACGCGACCAGCGGCAGGGTCGGGTCGTCGTTTCCACGGAGCGGATCCGCGACGGAGCAGTCGAGGTTCGCCACTGCTTGCTGCTGCACTGTCGGATCGCTGCTCTGCCGGAGGGCGCGCGCTGCGGCGATTTCCGCTGCTGCTGCGTCGCCTTCGTCGGTGCCGTCGCTCGGAGCGTCCCCGGTGGGGGCCGGAGTCGTTGTCTGCGGCGCGGGCGTTGCGTCGGGAGTAGTCGGGTCCTGAGCCAGGAACGGACGGTTCTGCGGCGTCTGCGTCCCGTCAGCGGGTGCTTCGGGGGCCGGTGCATCAGTGGCCGGAGTTTCGGCCGCCGGCGCCTCAGGCGTAGCTGTCCGATTCGCGTCACGGGTGGCGACGTCGATCGAACCCGTCACCGGGCGGATGTACAGACGAGCGGTCTGGCCGAGCGAGCGAGCCTGCGCACTGTCGTCGCCGGGAACGGTGATGACGAGGTTGTCACCGTCGACAACGACCTCGGAACCGGAAACGCCGAGACCGTTGACGCGGGTCTCGATGATTTCCTGAGCCTGCTTGAGACTGTCCTGACTGGGAGCGCTGCCGTCCGGGGTACGAGCGGTCAACGTGACGCGCGTTCCACCCTGCAGGTCGATGCCGAGTTTCGGCGTGGCCGACTTGTCTCCAGTGAAGAACACCAGGGCATACAGTGCCACTACCAGGACCCCGAAAAGGGCCAGGTAGCGGACCGGATGCACCGTTCCGGTGGAAGGTGCCACGATCTTTAAGTCTCCTCGGTAGGTGCAGAGCTTCAGTAAGTGCACGGCTCGGGTGGTCGACGACCACCCGAGCTGCGGCGTTCGAACTGCAACGATTGATCAACGGGGTGAACTGAGCTGCTGGTGTAAGAGCGGACAAACCGATCTGGACGTGTGTCCGAGTTCACAACTCTAGAACACGTACCAGTTCGACGAAGTCAGGACTCCTTGGTGAGCCGGATTTCGGTGTCGGCAGCAGACTCTTCGATCTCGGAAATCGAGTCGTCGTCGTACTCGTCGGTCTCGGTCGTCTCGACGACGCGCTCACGGATGACCAGACGCGACCAGGTGGTGATGACACCGTCCGCGATCTCGAGGTCCACGGTGTCGTCGTCCAGGGAAGCGATCGTGGCGTAGAGCCCGGCCGTGGTCTGCACCCGATCGCCGACCTGCAGCGAGTCCTGCATCTCGGAAGTCGCGGCCAAGGCCTTCTTCTGCTTGCGCATGCCCAGGAACATGGGCACCAGCAGTGCGAGGATCAAGAGGGGGAAAAGCAAACTCGACATGTGTTGATCAACCTCGGTTGTGTTGCACGTTTTACGCCGCGATGGTCCCGGATGGACCTACGCAATACACCAGTGTGCCATTAGTTGCTGAGGATTCCTGACAGATCGGCCGTTCAAGTAGGCCTTTCCAGTCGAAATTCACTCGCCGTTCGGATCGAACAACGTGGCCTGCGGTTCGTTGACACGAACCTCGATACCGCCCGCTGCGGCATCCGGCGGCGGTGTCATTCCGAGTTGAGTCCAAGCAGCGGCGGTAGCCACACGTCCTCGCGGCGTCCGGGCGATCATTCCGGCCCGGACCAGGAACGGCTCGCACACTTCTTCCACCGTCGTCGGTTCCTCGCCGACGGCCACCGCAAGCGTCGACACGCCGACGGGCCCGCCGCCGAACGAACGCACCAAAGCACTCAGTACCGAACGGTCGAGACGGTCCAAGCCCAACTGGTCCACGTCGTAGACGGCCAAGGCCGCCTGAGCGACGTCCATGGTGACGATTCCGTCGGCGCGCACCTCGGCGAAGTCGCGAACCCGGCGCAGCAATCGGTTCGCGATACGCGGTGTCCCCCGCGAGCGTCGTGCGATTTCGGCACCGGCATCGACTTCGAGATCGACGCCCAGAATTCCGGCCGAACGCATCAGAATCTGTTGCAGCTCTTCGGGTTCGTAGAAATCCATGTGAGCGGTGAACCCGAAGCGGTCGCGCAACGGACCGGTCAGCGCACCCGACCGCGTAGTCGCACCGACCAGCGTGAACGGTGCAACCTCCAGAGGAATCGACGTGGCGCCCGGCCCCTTACCGACGACGACGTCGACACGGAAGTCTTCCATGGCCAGGTACAACATCTCCTCGGCCGGACGAGCGATTCGGTGAATCTCGTCGATGAACAACACGTCGCCCTCGACGAGGTTGCTCAGCATCGCAGCCAGGTCTCCGGCGCGTTCGAGCGCCGGTCCGGACGTCAACCGCAGAGAAGAGCCCAACTCCCCCGCGATGATCATCGCCATCGACGTCTTGCCGAGCCCGGGGGGACCGGACATCAGGATGTGATCAGGCGTGCTGCCGCGAAGTTTTGCTCCGGTGAGCACGAGCTGCAGTTGTTCGCGAACACGAGGTTGACCGATGAAGTCGTCGAGACTCTTGGGGCGCAGACTCGCTTCGACATCACCGTCTCCCGCCACCAATTCGGCAGAGACCTGCGACTCGTCGTCGAAATCGTCGATCGGGTCGAAGTTCATCGAGTCTTACCGAGCAGCGACAGAGCAGAACGCAGTGCGACCGACGTGGTGGCCTCGGGCGATTCCGCCAGAACCGAATCCGTGGCCTGCTCAGCCTGCTTGATCGGGAAGCCCAGACCTTCGAGAGCCTCGACGATCTGATCACGGATCGAGCTGCCGACGACGACACCGGACGCCGCGCCAGCCGTCGTCGCGACGGCGTCGACCTTGTCACGCAGTTCGACAACCATGCGCTCGGCGCCGCGTTTTCCGATACCGGGCACCCTCGTCAACGCCGTCAGGTTGCCTTCCGAGAGCGCCCGCCGCAACGCGTCCGGTTCGAGAACTGCGAGAGTTGCCATCGCCAGGCGCGGTCCGACTCCGGAAACCGTCTGCAGGAGGCTGAACAGGTCCTTCGACTCGGTATCGGAAAAACCGTACAGCGTCATCGAGTCTTCGCGAACGATCATCGTCGTGAACAGTCGCGCTTCGCTTCCCCGGTGCAGCGCACCGAGAGTCACCGGGGTGGCATTGACCCGATAGCCGACACCTGACGCTTCGATGACCGCGTGATCGAGCGCAATATCGAGTACCTCGCCGCGTACCGACGCGATCATCGTGAACCTGCCTTCTTCGTCTCGGCCAATTTTGCCTGATACTTACGCATTTGTTCAGCGGCCATCGCCTCGGCGCGGGCCATCCGCTCGATCATCGGTGCTCGCCAGCAGTGACAGATCGCCAGCGCCAGAGCGTCGGCAGCGTCAGCAGGTTTCGGCGCCGTCTTCAAATTCAGAATTCGCGTCACCATCGCGGTGACCTGCGCCTTGTCGGCGTTACCGCTGCCGGTGACGGCGGCCTTCACCTCGCTGGGCGTGTGGAAACACACCGGAATGCCGCGTCTGGCGGCAGCGAGCGCGACAACTCCGCCTGCTTGCGCTGTCCCCATCGCGGTACTGACGTTGTGCTGCGCGAACACGCGCTCGATCGCGACCACCTCCGGCTTGTACTGCTCGATCCACAGTTCAGCCGCATCGGAGATCCGCAGAAGCCGAGAACCAAGGTCCATCTCGGCCGGAGTCCGCACCACGTCGACCGCAATGGGGCGCACTTTCCTGCCGTTGCTCCCGTCGACCACTCCCAACCCGCAGCGAGTCAAGCCTGGGTCCACTCCGAGCACGCGCACTTGTCACACCTCTCCATACCGAACAGCTGTTCGATAGCTTAGCGGTGCGCGGGACTACTACCCCGCATCAACACGCAACCCGGCCCGGACGCGGACGTCAGGGCCGGGTTGAGTTGAAAAACAATCAGTCTTCGAGAGCCGCGAGAACCTCGTCGGACAGATCGATGTTGGTGTAGACGTTCTGCACGTCGTCAGAATCTTCGAGCGCGTCGACGAGCTTGAAGATCTTGCGTGCGCCGTCGACATCCAAGGGAACCTCGACGGAAGCGCGGAAATCGGCTTCAGCGGAGTCGTAGTCGATGCCGGCTTCCTGAAGGGCCGAACGTACGGCAACCAGATCCTGTGGCTCACTGACGATTTCGAAGGTTTCACCGAGATCGGTGACTTCCTCGGCACCGGCGTCGAGCACAGCCATCAGGACGTCGTCCTCCGACTGGCCGTTCTTCTCGAGCGTGACGACACCCTTGCGAGCAAACAGGTAGGAGACGGAACCCGGGTCAGCGAGGTTGCCACCGTTACGGGTCATCGCGGTGCGAACTTCACCGGCTGCGCGGTTGCGGTTGTCGGTGAGGCACTCGATCAGAACGGCGACGCCGTTGGGTCCATAGCCCTCGTACATGATGGTCTGCCAGTCTGCGCCGCCCGCTTCTTCACCGGCGCCGCGCTTGCGCGCACGCTCGATGTTGTCATTGGGAACAGACGTCTTCTTCGCCTTCTGGATGGCGTCGTACAAGGTGGGGTTGCCCGTGGGATCGCCACCGCCGGTTCGTGCCGCCACCTCGATGTTCTTGATCAGCTTCGCGAAGGATTTGCCACGACGTGCGTCGATCACAGCCTTCTTGTGCTTGGTGGTGGCCCATTTTGAGTGGCCGCTCATGCGATTCAAGCCCCTTTCCTGCTGCGTTGCGCACGCCGAATGCGCGTCTTTCAGCTCTGCCGATGTTACCCGTCCCACGTCACAACTCGCTGCATCCCCCGACACGAATTAGTCAAACCGCGCATTGTTTGCATAGAATGCAAACATGTTGGTCCGAATAGATCACGCCTCCACAACTCCACTAGCGGAGCAGATTGCAGCCGGGGTTCGTGGCTCGGTCATCCGCGGTGAGATCGGACCAGGTGACCGCCTGCCGTCCGCTCGCGCTCTCGCCGAGTCGATCGACGTCAATCTCCACACGGTTCTTCGTGCGTACGCAACACTCCGCGACGAAGGCCTGATCGACCTCCGACGCGGACGTGGCGCCGTCATTCGCGCCGAGTTCGACTCGGGAAGGACAGCTCTCAACGAATCTGCGCGCGAGTTCGTACGGCAGGCCCGAAATCTCGGACTCGACACTGCGCACATGCTCGACCTCATCAAGGAGACCAGCACACAATGACGACCAGCAAGATCCGACTCTGGACAGCAGCTTCGCTGACTCTGATCCCGACCCTGATCCTGGTTCTCGCACGCTTCGCGTGGGGTGACCGCCTACCCGAGACCGTCGCGAGCCATTGGTCCGGATCGACCCCGGACGGCTTCAGCACCACGACGACGTTTTTCGCCATCGCGCTGGTGATTTCTCTGGTGGCTGTCGTTTGCGCCTGTGTCGTCGCGGCCCGTTCGAGCGACA
Organism: Rhodococcus sp. OAS809; assembly: GCF_040546695.1. Taxonomy (NCBI): domain Bacteria; kingdom Bacillati; phylum Actinomycetota; class Actinomycetes; order Mycobacteriales; family Nocardiaceae; genus Rhodococcus; species Rhodococcus sp. OAS809. The sequence goes on from NZ_JBEPOI010000002.1 coordinate 1,109,761, forward strand.
ACGCGCCCTTGTTTCTCGCCGTAACCTCGATCTCGAGTGCGACACTGGCGACGATCTGGATTCTGAGCGTCGCCCTGACGATCGACGCCGGGTCGCCGGAAGCCGCGCGTATCGGCTGGTGGATTCTTGCGCCGATCGCGGCGGTACTCGTAGGAGTTCTGGCATACGCGCTGCCTGACCAGCAACGAAGCGGCCCGGAGTCGCCACTGCCGACCCCGACGCTCGACACTCCGCTGACGGCCTCCGAACGTGCAGTGTGGGTCGGGCAGGTCCGCAGCGTCTGGCCGTGGATCGTTACCGCCGGCCTCGTAGTTCTCGTGATCGCGACTGCCGCGTACTCGGATTGGTGGGTTGCCGTGATCCTGGGTGTGTCCACCCTCGCCGTCACAGCATTCGCGTCGGTCACCGTGCGCGTCGACCGTCACGGTGTCGGCATCAGTTCCTGGGGCGTTCAATGGAAGAAGATCCCCATCTCGAAGGTGAAGTCCGCATCAGTCGACGCGATACGTCCGGCCGAATGGGGCGGATGGGGTTACCGAATGACACCGCGCGGAACAGCCGTCACTCTCCGCTCGGGTGAGGCCATCGTGGTCACTCTCGAGAACGGACGACTGTTCGCCGTGACCGTCGATCACCCGGAAGACGGTGTGAAGCTGATCAATTCGTTGGTTCAGGCTGGTTGATTCACGAACAACGTCAATTCACGAACAACGTCAACTCACGAACAACACGGCAGCGGCATTGCCGGCGAGGTAGAAACCGGCAATGCCGAATATCCAACCCATTGCGCTGTCGCCGTAGCGAGACATCAGCGAGTCCACTCGGCGCAGCGGCTTGTCGAGGCGGTTGCCGGCCACGACCCGCCCGCACAACAGAAGCACTGCGGGCATGGCCATGATCAGGCAGTATCCGGCAAGTATCGACGCAGACGTGACTGCGGGCAGCCCAGCAGCGGTGATCATCGCGATCGCCGCCAAGTAGGGCAACATCGTCACCAATTCGGCGGTTCCGGCAGCAATCGCCAGAAGTACAACACTTCTCGCGGAACTGGCCGAGCCGAGCACCCGCTCTCGCCAAACATGGGTTCGATCGGCCTGACCGGATGTGCGTCTCTTCTCGGAATCGAATCGAAAGCTCCACGCGAACAACGCGATACCGAGAATCAACTGCGCAACGCGGGCGGCGGGGGTGTCGAGTAGCGGGGCGACGACAGGCATGCCTGCCCGTGCCGTCGTCCAGACGACCACCCCGACAACAAAATAGAACGTCGTGATGACCACCAGATATGTCAGCAGCCTGCGAACCTGCGGTCGTCCCGGCATCAACAACATCCAGACCGGGACGACCAAGGTTCCGATGCTCGTACTGTCCAGCAGGGCGAGCCCGCCCAGCGTGGTGAGCAGGACGAGTTCCACGTCAGTCGTTTCGGCGCTCGGGTATCGCTGTCTCCCTCGTTCGGACTGCATTCACGATGTCGAAGGCACCGATGATCGCGAGGATCACGCCGAGTGGTCCGCCGCGAAACCAGAAGAACTCGGCGTCACGCGCGAACAGCCACAGACAGCCGCCACCGACGACCAAGAGAATGCCGATCATCAACTCGAAGCGAATTTTCATACGTCGAGCCTGTCTTCTCTATCGAATCCGCACATCAGCCATCGGAACAACGCCGACCTCATCATTTGGTATGACAAGTCAGGCGCCCCGATGTGCTCTGATAAGTCTGTGGTGACCAGAAGTCGGAGTGTCGGCAAGTGGAACGATCCGCTCATCGCCTTCGGCCTGTTCGCGATCGGGGTACTCCTCTACCTGGTCGGCCTGTACCAAATGTGGACCGATGTCGGAGGTGTCGCCGACGTTCCCGCCGGGGTTCGGATCGGGATGCTGGCTCTGCTGTGTGCGATCGACTCGTTCCGGCGGGTGCATCCGGCAACAGCCTTGGCGGCGGGGGCCGTCATCGTCGCGGTCGACGCCGCCCTGGGACCCACCCTGCCGATGTGGCTGGTCCTCTCGGATCTCACCTACGCCGCAGTTCTGTACGGGACGGCGCGGTTGGGCCGAGTGGTCTGTTCTCTGACCGCAGTGACGGTTGCCGCGCTCACCGCCCTCGTCTACCTGTCCACCCAGGACGTCCGCGCTGCGGCTGGGGCGGGCGTCGTGACCGCTCTGTTCTTCGGTACACCGGTGTGGTGGGCACTGGTCATCCGTCGACAAGTCGAACTGACCGAGGCCGAACGCGAGCGTTCCAGAGTCCACGAAGCACTCGCCGCTCTGGACCGCGAGGCCGCGGTCGCTCACGAACGCGCGACCATGGCGCGCGATCTGCACGACGTGATCGCAAGCCACCTCTCCGCCATCGCCATCCACTCGGAGGCGGCACTGTCCACCTCAGCTCTCTCCGGTGAACGGGGCGAACCAGACGACGGCTTGCGGGAGATGATCGGGGCGATCAGATCGAGCAGTCTCGCGGGCCTTTCCGAGATGCGCTCGATGATCGAACTGCTCCACGCCGGGGACGACGAGACCCCGGACCCGCGTTCCTCTCCGCCGCGGCTGACCGAGTTGCCCGTCGTCCTGGACGCAGTTCGGGCAGCCGGCGGCACTGTGCACGTTGCGATCGACGTCGATGCTGCCAACCTGCCGAGCGTGGTCGATCACACGGCGTATCGGATCACCCAAGAAGCCTTGACCAACGCACTCAAGCATGCGCCTGGCGCGCCAATCTCGATGTCGATCTCTCTCCAGCACAATGCATTACAGATCGAGATCCGAAACCCCGTCGGTCGCGACACATCCAATTTTCGGGCGGGAACGCACGGACTTGCAAACATGCGTCACCGCGCCGAACTGCTGGGCGGTTCACTCGACGCACTTCCGGTCGACGGAGAATGGACGGTATGCGCACAGATACCGGTCCCCGCGCCGAACGGAACGGATCGGTGATCACCGTCGCCCTGGTCGACGACCACGCCGCGATCCGGTCGGGACTCGCGATGATCCTGCGGCAGCACGACGACATCGATGTCGTCGCAGAAGCCGGTGACGGAGCGTCGGCGATCACCGTCACCCGCACGCATCAACCCGACATCGTACTCATGGACGTCCGGATGCCAGGCACCGACGGCATCGAGGCGACGCGTCAGATCATCGGGACGACCCGCAGCCGGGTTCTGGTGTTGACCACCTTCGACCTCGACGAATACGTCTTCGCGGCCCTGCGCGCCGGTGCTTCGGGATTCCTGCTCAAGACTGCGACCGCGGACGAGCTGACCAGCGCTATCCGCAACGTCGCGGCCGGAGGTGCAGTGCTCGCTCCGCGCGCGGCGCGTGTCCTGATCGGCGAGTTCGTGCAGCGCGCACCCAAACCCACCGAACCGCTGGGATTGAGCGAGCTCACCGACCGTGAACGCGAGGTCCTCGCGCTGTTGGGGACGGGTATGTCCAACGCCGAACTGTCGCGTGAACTCGGAGTCGGTGCTCCGACGGTGAAGTCGCACGTGTCGCGAGTTCTGTCGAAGTTGCACCTCACCTCACGCGTCCAGGCGGCGATCCTTGCCCGCGAACTGGAGCTGTAGGTTCGGCCGAGGCTGACTACTCCAGTTATCCGCGAACCAGATCGACGAACATCTCGTGCACTCGACGGTCCCCGGTAACCTCGGGATGGAAAGAAGTGGCGATCACCGAGCCCTGCCGAACCGCGACGATCCGGCCTGCGGCCTCCCCCGCGGCGGCGGGAACCTGCGCAAGGACCTCAACGCCCGGCCCAACTCGCTCCACCCACGGCGCGCGGATGAAGACAGCGCGAATGGGATCACCGATGATGCCCTCGAACTCCAGGTCGGACTCGAAAGAATCGACCTGCCGACCGAAAGCGTTGCGGCGCACCGTCATGTCGATGGCGCCGAGATGCTCGGCGTCCGGCCGGGTGTCTAGTACCTCGCTGGCGAGCAGAATCATGCCCGCACACGATCCGTAAGCCGGCAGCCCGCCGCGGAGTCGCTCACGAAGCGGTTCCAGCAGCTCGAATACCTGCAGAAGCCGGCTCATTGTGGTGGATTCGCCACCGGGGATCACGATGCCGTCGACCTTGTCGAGTTCCTCCGGGCGCCGGATACCCACCGCATCCGCTCCCGAATCATCGAGTGCGGCAAGGTGTTCGCGAACATCACCTTGGAGGGCGAGTACACCGATCAACGGACGCGTCATCACACAGTTCCTGTCTTGTTCTCACGGCTGTTCTTGCTCTCATGGCTGTCGGGTTCGCGTTCGAGACGCGTCAAACCCTCCTGAACCACCGCTGCCACCATGTTGCCATCGCGATCGTAGATACGCCCCTGAGTGAGCGCGCGACCAAAACCTGCCGACGGCGACGTCTGGTCGTAGAGCAACCACTCGTCGGCCCGGAACGGACGCAGGAACCACATCGCGTGATCGAGCGAAGCAGTCTGCGTCTTCACGCCGCGGTGCGGGACTTTGGAAGTTCCGAGCAGGGTCATGTCACTGAGGTACGCGAGGGTGCAGATGTGCAGCAGCGGACGATCCGGCAGAGCCTCGCGGTAGCGCATCCACACGCGTTGTTGCGCGGCGAGATCCGGCGCTGACGCGCTCTGCTCAGCGGGCACAATTCTGATGTCCCAGTTCTTCCACTCCTGATAGAACTGCGATTCAGCCAACTTCGGAACGGTCTGCGCATCCGGCAAGTCCTCCGGCGCCGGAACGGAGGGCATCCGGTCCTGGTGCTCGATACCTTCGTCGTCGACGTGGAACGAGGCCGACATCGTGAAGATCGTCTTGCCGTCCTGAACTGCATTCACCCGGCGGGTGCAGAACGAGCGCCCGTCGCGGATGCGGTCCACCAGGTAGACCGTCGGAATCTTCGGATTGCCCGGGCGCAGGAAATATCCGTGCAACGAGTGCACGTGGTAGCTCTCGTCAACGGTGCTCACGGCAGAAACCAACGACTGCCCGGCAACCTGCCCGCCGAACGTCCGTTGAAGTGCGGTGGGATGGACCGCACCACGGAAGATGTCCTTCTCCAGGTGTTCGAGCGCGAGGATCTCCTCGATACCAACCATGAGTCCTCCGAAAACATAGACCGCCGCACTGGGCGCGATGACGGTTCACAATATCGCCTCGGCGAGCGGGCACGGCACCATGGTGGGCGTGAGTACATTCATCCCGTCCAGTCCCCTCGCCTTGGCCGAGCAGATTGCAACGCTTAGCGGATCGTTTCCGTCGGTGGCGGTAGTAGCGATCGACGGACCTGATTGTGCACAGCCGTCTCGGCTCGCGGATCTGGTTGGCACCGCCCTCGAGTCGCGCGACAGGCCGAGTGCTGTTGTGTCACTGCACGACTACGTACGGCCGGCTTCGCTGCGATACGAGTTCGGCCACGAGGATGCGCTGAGTTACCGCACTATCTGGTTCGACTATCGGGCACTCGATCGTGAAGTGATCACCGCAGCCCGCACCAAACGGGCGTTCTTGCCGAAACTCTGGGACGAACCCACCGATCGATCGGCTCGTTCGACCCGTATCCCCGTCCATGAGCGCGCGGTCATCGTGATCGCCGGTCCGATGTTGCTCGGGCGCGGGCTGGAGTTCGACGTCAGCGTCCGCCTGGACATGAGCGAACCTGCCATGCGGCGGCACACACCGGAGGCAGATCTGTGGACCGTCGAGGCACTCCTCGAACACCGATCAGAAGTGTCCGAGGAGGTCGATTTCGAGGTCAGATACGACCATCCGGCCCGGCCTGCGGTGCGGTCTCGCCAGTGAAGGTCTCACTGCGATTGTTCTCACGTCGGCCGACCTCACTTCGGGCGATACAGCCTGGTCAGACCCTCCTGGACGACTGCAGCAACCATATTTCCTCGGCTGTCGAAGATTCGTCCCTGCGTCAGGGCGCGACCGAAGCCCGCTGACGGCGACGTCTGGTCGTACAACAGCCACTCGTCGGCGCGGAACGGCCGCAGGAACCACATGGCGTGATCGAGCGAAGCGCTTTGCATGGCGACGTCCATGTGGGGGCCGCGGGAAGATCCGAGCAGCGTCATGTCGCTCATGTAGGCAAGCGTGCACACGTGAAATACCGGGTCGTCCGGGAGTGCCTCGCGGGAACGGAACCACACTTGCTGCTGCGCGGCAGCGCCCGGACGTTTGTCGATGTCGGCCTTCGGCACCATTCGAAGGTCCCAATCGGACCACTCACGCGCCAGCCACGCAGTCTCGGGATCCTCCGAATCCTGGGCGATGGCCAAGGTCTCGGGGTCAGGAACGGGTGGCATCTCGTCCTGGTGCTCGATGCCTTCGTCTTGGACGTGGAAGGACGCCGACATCGTGAAAATGGCTTGCCCGTCTTGAATTCCGGTGACCAAGCGGGTCGCGAACGATCGACCGTCCCGAACACGATCAACCAGAAAAACCGTCGGCTCCATCGGATTTCCCGGACGCAGGAAATATCCGTGCAACGAATGAACCGAGTAGGCCGGATCGACCGTGCGTACCGCCGACACCAATGCCTGTCCGGCGACCTGGCCGCCGAAAGTGCGGGTCAGGGTGGTCTCCGCGATGATTCCTCGAAAGATGTCCCGCTCGAGGCGTTCCAACTCCAGAATTTCTTCGATCCTCGCCATCGATGCTCCACATCTTCCCGTGTACCGACGTCTACCGACCTTCACACAATGCCTGACGCACCCCCGGCCACCAAAGTGGGCATCCGAAAACACTGAGCGACGGGGCGCATCGACTCAGAATGGCGGTGGATCGTCTCCGCCGTCGAAGGTCCTCCTCTGTGCCTTCTTCATCCGCCGGTGCATCCGTATCCGCTGACGCCGGCGTTCCCCCCACACACGAGCGGCCTTGTTCTCCAGACGTGTGCGCCGACGCCGACCACCCTCGGGCAGCACAGGCTCGAGCATTCCCGCCAGCAGACCTGACGGCCTGGTTCGGTAGCAATGTCCGGTCGGCGAGGTCAGCATGACACTCCGGTCCGGGTTCGAGGTATGCAACCACTGACCGGAATGCTTGAGGCGGTGATGGTTTCGACAATACGCACTCAGATTCGACGCCACGGTCTTTCCACCACAAGTGGGATCGCGATGATCAAAGGGCTCAGTGTGATCAAGATCTGAATTCCATGCAGCGACATCGCAGTGCAACCACTGGCAGCTTCCTGCGATCACCCGCACCCAGGTGTCGAGGACAGCGCCGGGGCGGTAGACCGACGCCGAAGGAACAACGGGCGGAGGTACTGGCTCGCCCTCACCGGAAGACTCGAGCGCGGCATCGGCTGGTACCTTCACCTTCCGAATCAGCGCACCCGCGGCGATGTCACGCGCATGCTCTGCACTGATCACTCCATAACCGTCGAGGTGAGCGGGTTCGTCTGCACCTGGTGCGTCACCGCCCTGAAGCGTTGATTCCAGCATGACCACGTGAACCAACGGCCGACGCACCACCACAATCCCGCTTCGATCTTGTGGGCACTCGTCCCGGCCGCAATCGCACGGCAGAATCGTCGACCCGGATACCAACGCTCCCAATGCGTCAGCTCGTCGTTGCTCGTACTTACGGGAATCGTGTCGACACACCGACATTGCCAACTCCCGCAACCGACGGTCGAAAGCCCGTGCTTCCTCCGCCGGAATACTCCCCAATATCCGCGCCATTCCGTCCTCGGCAGCGCTCACACCCACGAACCGATCAGCCAGGGCGCGGCGTCGACGTTCGCGTATCCCCTCGGGATCCACCACGGCGACGATCCGGTCGATAGCCGCTGTCAATCGGCGACCCGTCAAGCCGGTACCGCCAGGCATCGGTGGCGCCGAGATCTTTTCGAGGAGTTGCCGTTCCACCTCGTCGATCAAATCGTCGGCTACGTTGGCCGTAGCGGAGTCGATCAATCCGACCCGATACAGATCCAGTTCTCCGCGCGCCATGGCGGCACGCGTGCGATGGAGGCGAGTCTTGAGAGAAAAGCCGAGACCGATCAACTTTCCCGCTGCGGCACGGCCCATGGTCAATGCCGCGCCGAGCTCGGCCTCAGCCAGTTCGTGAGCGGTAGACGACCAAGCACCGTTATCAGTGTGGCCAGCGCTGCGACGCTCGAAAAACTCGGCAATGGCAGCCAGTTTCCGTTCCACGAGCATCGATTCGCGCGCATGCAGATCGGCGATGAGATCGATGAGGGCGCAGTCGGATTCAGCACCGGACAGCTGCGCTGCGGTACCCGAACTTCCTACTCCGTCATCGAACATTCCTCAACATTATTCGAATATACGTTCGATATCCATGATTTCCAGGAATCAGTCCGAACAATCCTGATTGACCGAAAATTGTTGCGGAGCAACCTTTGCGGCCACTCGTGTTCCGGCAACGGATTCCCCTACTGAACCAGGGCGTTGATAATGCGGGCAGCTTCGGCCGGGTAGATAGGGCGGTCGGACCCACCACTCAATACCCAGTGGACTGGACTACCTTCGTCTAGGACTCGGAGTTGCACGTCGAGCGGAAACGCATCGATGTCAGCCGAGTCGACTCCAAAGACATGGACAATCTCATGCCCAGGTCGCCCCTCGAACTCGAAGATGTTCTCTACGACCTCGAGCAACTCGACGCTTCCCAACGTGACGCCGAGTTCCTCCGCGAACTCGCGCCGCAGCGCTGCCTCGGCCGTCTCACCGAACTCGATACCGCCACCGATCAATCGATGAAAGTTCTCCCCCGTGACAGAGTCCGTGCCGTCGAGTATGAGTATGTGACCGGAACGGACAGGTATCCCCAGTGAGATGTTACGAATTGACGACATACGACACAGTTTAGGTGGCCAACTCGAACACCATTTTGAATCCGACGACGGCGAATATCACCAAAAGTGATGGGGTGGGCGCAAATACGACTTGGACTTGCCGAGACTACCGATGACAGACTCGAACACCATTCCCGGACAAAAGAACCCATTGAGGAACCGATGAACGACGCAAGTACCTGGACCGCACGACTCGCCGCACTCGACCTGACCCTCCCGCCTGTTGCCACCCCCGCAGGCTCATACCTCCCCGCCGTTCAGACGGGGTCATACGTCTACACGTCGGGGCAATTGCCGCTCGTCGACGGCACTACGACGTGCATCGGCAAGTTGGGCGAGGGCGTCTCCGTCGAAGACGCCGCCCAGGCGGCGCGGTTGTGCACTCTCAACGGACTCGCGGCAGTCGATGCCTTGGTCGGTCTCGACCGCATCGTTCGGGTCGTCAAGGTCGTTGGATTTGTTGCTTCGGGATCCGGATTCTCGCAGCAACCCCAGGTGATCAACGGTGCGTCCGACCTGCTGGCCAAGATCTTCGGTACCGCTGGACAACATGCCCGCTCTGCGATCGGCGTCGCCGAACTACCCCGAAACAGTGCCGTCGAGGTCGAGTTCGTGTTCGAGGTATCGGACAGCATCTGATCGGTCTGCCACACACCGAAGGGGCGGCGGTTGCCAACGCAACCGCCGCCCCTTCGTCTGTGAGGACTTTCAGGCACTGAGCCCGGTCGTCGAACCTGCTGTCACCAACCGCGCTCTGCGAGGCGGTGTCCGACCGGCAGGTCGTCGACGTTGATGCCGACCATTGCCTCGCCGAGTCCGCGCGAGACCTTGGCGAGCACGTCCGGGTCGTCGTAGAACGTGGTGGCCTTGACGATTGCCTCGGCGCGCTGCTTCGGGTTGCCGGACTTGAAGATGCCCGATCCGACGAACACGCCCTCGGCGCCGAGCTGCATCATCATCGCAGCGTCTGCCGGGGTGGCGATGCCGCCGGCGGTGAACATGGTGACAGGCAGCTTGCCGGCCTTGGCGACCTCGACGACCAGTTCGTACGGGGCCTGCAGTTCCTTGGCGGCTACGTACAGTTCGTCCTCGCTCAGCGAGGTCAACCGGCGGATCTCGCCGCGGATGGTGCGCATGTGGGTGGTGGCGTTGGAGACGTCGCCGGTGCCTGCTTCACCCTTCGAGCGGATCATGGCCGCGCCTTCGTTGATGCGACGGAGCGCTTCGCCGAGGTTGGTGGCGCCACAGACGAAGGGAGCGGTGAACTTCCACTTGTCGATGTGGTTGGCGTAGTCGGCCGGGGTCAGGACCTCGGACTCGTCGATGTAGTCGACGCCGAGGCTCTGCAGGATCTGCGCTTCGACGAAGTGACCGATGCGTGCCTTCGCCATGACGGGGATGCTGACGGTGGAGATGATGCTGTCGATCATGTCCGGGTCACTCATGCGCGAGACGCCGCCCTGTGCGCGAATGTCTGCGGGGACCCGCTCGAGTGCCATGACGGCGACGGCGCCGGCGTCTTCGGCGATCTTGGCCTGCTCAGCGGTGACCACGTCCATGATCACACCGCCCTTGAGCATTTCAGCCATGCCGCGCTTGACGCGGGCGGTGCCGATGGCGGTGGTGGGGGCAGAGTCGGGGGTGCTCACAGCAAACTCCTGCAGTAGTGTGACGAAAGAAACAAGGCACGGCGAACACACGAGTTCATTCGCGCGGAGGCCTCTGGCCAGAACTCTAGGACGAACCGGCCTTCGATTCCGTATCCAATTTGCCATTGCTGGCCTTAAACTGCCCGCGAGCACTGAACGACCGAACGATCAGCGGATGGAACGCACTTCCGGATCCTCGGAACCGTCCGCGATCGTCGCCGCTTCCACCAGGAGGTTTGCCAGATCCAACGGGTAGACCGGCTCACCGGACTTGGCCAATTGGCGGATCTCGTCGGCGCTGCACCAGCGATGGCCGGTGATGGCACGCTGCTCCAATTCCGTGTGGCCTTGGAAGACCGGCTCGAAGCCGTGAGTGCGCGTAGCGAAGAACAGCTCTTCCGAACGGATCAGCTCACCGTCGAACGGGAAGATCGCCACCCGACGCCAGAGCGGACCTCGCAGATTCTCCGGAGCCACGACGAATCCGGTCTCCTCCTCGATCTCACGAACGGCAGCCGCCCGCAGGTGTTCGCCGCGTTCGAGCCCGCCGCCGACGGTGAACCAGAAGTAAGTGTTCGGGATCTTGGGATCGTGCCCGCGCAACAGCAGCACCCGATCGTCCTCGTCCAGCATCACCACGCGAGCAGAGGTCCGTGACGTATCCACGGTGATGCCCTCGGGCACCGCCGCCGCGGTCGTGCGCTCGGAGATCTCGAAATACTGAGGCAGCGGTGCCGTTCCCCCGAGATGTAGCCAGCGAACAAGTCGACGCGTACGCAACGCGAGAGTGTCTCGCACCGCGTCGTTGTGGAACCGCCGGGCGATCAGCACGCGCGCCTCGGCATCGGCCAGTTCGGCGACCAGTTGAGGTCGCAGCGACGTCGTGCCGTAGGCAGCAAGAGCATTGGACAGCCGGTTCTCGGCAAGCTCGCGATCCTGACGATCCGCACGTTCGGCGGCGTCCGCCAAGGTGACGAATCTGCGGGCGTCGTCGGCGCTCATGTCCACAGCCGCCGCGCGGACAACCGCGGCACGACGGGACAGAGCCGCATCGAGCGCCAACCACGACTGATCCGAACGCACATGCAGTCGATCGAGTCGGTTCGCCGTCCCGTACGCCCACAGTCCGACGACCAGGACGACGGCAGCGACGAGCCCGAGAATGAAGATCGTCAGAGCGGAGAAGGTCATGAACCCACCACGCGTACGCCGGTGCCGCCAACCGTGACGGTCTCGTAGACACGCAGGATCTGTTCGGCCACCACCGGCCAGTCGTATTCGGCAACAACACTTGTCGCGGTGTTGACCAGCGCGCGTCGTCGATCCGGGTCACCGAGAACGGAATCGATTGCCTCTGCCAAGGCATCGGAGTTCCCGATGGGGACCAGCAAGCCGGCCTGACCGTCGCGAAGAACACGGCGAAAAGCGTCCAACTCACTGGCCACGACGGCAGTGCCAGCCGCCATGGCCTCGACCAGCACGATCCCGAAGCTCTCACCGCCGAGATTGGGCGCGCAGTAGACGTCCGCACTGCGAAGCGCCGACGCTTTCTCCTCGTCACTGACCTGCCCGAGCAGGCGGAGATGCTTGAAGTACTTGCCCGCCTCTTTGCGGAGTTTCTCCTCGTCGCCGCGTCCGACCACGATCACCTCGAGATCCGGGTGACGCTCGACCAACTCCGGCAGTGCACCGAGGAGGACGGCCATCCCCTTGCGCGGTTCGTCGTAGCGCCCGAGGAACAGAATGGTTCCACCCTCGCGCGGATAGCCGGGCAACATGTCGGCCTCGGCAAACGCTGCGACATCGACGCCGTTGGGAATTTCGACCGCGTCGGATCCGAGGGACTCGACCTGCCAACGACGCGCCAACTCCGAGACTGCGATCCGGCCACTGATCTTCTCGAGATACGGAGCCAAGACACCCTGAAAAGTGCTCAGCACCAACGACTTCGTGGTCGACGTGTGGAAGGTGGCGACGATCGGGCCTTCCGCGATACGCAACGCGAGCATGGACAGACTCGGCGCATTGGGTTCGTGGATATGTAGAACGTCGAAGTCACCTTCCGCGATGAACTTGCGGAGGCGGTTGTTCGCCGTCGGGCCGAAAGACAACCGTGCAACAGAACCGTTGTAGGGAATCGCGACGGCTTTACCTGCGGAAACCACAAAATCCGGCAACTCGTCGTCATCGGACGACGGCGCAAGCACACTCACTTTGTGACCACGTTCGATCAGCACCTCTGCCAGATCCACCACGTGCGCCTGCACACCACCGGGGACGTCGAAGGAGTACGGGCAGATCATGCCGATCTTCATTCACCCTCCATGCGGGCGAGCCGCGATTCGGAGAGGTCGGAGCGCCACAGCGGCTGAAGCATGTGCCAGTCAGCGGGGTGCGCTGCGATGTTGACCGCGAAACGGTCGGCAAGTGCCTGCGTGGCCGGGCCGACTCCGCCGGATACGTCGATCGGCGGGTCGATCTTGAAACCCCAACCGTCGGGAGTGAACCAGCAGTGGACCGGAAGTAGCGGCGCGCCGGTGTCGATCGCGAGCTTCGCCGGGCCGGCGGGCATGCGAGTGGGTTCTCCGAAGAAGGTGACGGGCACACCCTTCTTCGCCAGATCGCGCTCCCCCAGCAAGCACACGATCTTGTTCTCGCGCAGATGCTTGGACAGTTCGACGAACGGAGGATGCTCCCCGCCGCTGAGCGGAAAGATCTCGAAACCGAGACTCTCGCGGTATTCGACAAACCGTTCGTACAGGGATTCGGGCTTGAGCCGCTCGGCAACGGAGGTCAACCCACCCCATTGCTGAACACACCACACGCCGGCCATGTCCCAATTACCGCTGTGGGGCAGCGCCAATACCGCGCCATGACCTGCTGCCATTGCTTTTTCCAGATGTTCCTGGCCCTCGACCAGCGCATGCAACGCCTTACCTGTCGCGACCAGGTCCATCGACGGTAGACGGAATGCCTCACGCCAGTACCGGGCGTACGAGCGCATAGAATCCTTGATCAACTGATCCGGAACTTCCTCCGGCGTCGTGCCCAGAACTCTCGCGAGGTTCTTCCTGAGTTGTTCGGGTCCGCCCTTGCGTACCGCGAAATCCGCTCCGGCGTCGAACAGCTTGACCGCCACCGATTCCGGCAGGCTTCGCACCAGACGCCAACCCGCGGCGTATCCCAGGTCGCTTGCACGCTCGGCAAAGCTCATTTCTCTGCCTCGCCGTCCGTGTCCGGCGCACCTTCGACCGTCGATGCGGCCGGGGCGATCGGCAGAAGTTCCCGAGCGCCAGGGGAATTGCGCACCGCGAGCACTCGCTGGAAGACCGTCACGATGCTTCCGGCGGCAAGTACCCACATCGCGATGTGGATTGCCCACGGAAGACCCATACCCGTCAGGCCGGATCCGACCAACACGATGATCAGTCGGTCCGGGCGCTCGATCCACCCGCCGTCCGCAGTCAGCCCGCTCGCCTCCGCACGCGCCTTCGCGTACGAGATGACCTGCGAGGTGACGAGGCAGATGAGCGTCGCGACGAGCAGCCACTTGCTGTTCTCGTGGTAGACCGCCCACCAGGCCAGGCCGGCAAAAATCGCGCCGTCGGCTACGCGGTCGCAGGTCGCGTCCAGTACGGCCCCGTACCGCGTTCCGCCGCCGCGAGCACGAGCCATTGCGCCGTCGAGCATGTCGAACATGACGAAGAACCAGATGAACATGGTTCCCCAGAACAGATGTCCGGACGGAAACAGCGTCACCGCACCGGCGACGCTTGCCACCGTGCCGATCACCGTCACCGAGTCCGGCGTCAGACCGGTCTTGACCAGCGCCTTCCCCATAGGTGCCGTCACCTTGGACACCGATGCGCGCCCGAAGAAGCTCAACACCGCAGGAACCCTCCCCGTCGTGAGTTCCGGTTCGGAACTCGTTGCAGCAATGCATCCTGCCATGAAGCCGGATGCGTCAACCTATTGTTGCCAGGCACCGGCGAGTAGTCCCCTGGTCTCCCGCAGCAATTGCGGCATCACCTTTACCCCACCGAGCACGGTGATGAAGTTGGCGTCGCCGCCCCAACGTGGCACTACGTGTTGGTGAAGGTGCTCGGACAGCGAACCGCCCGCAGCGGCACCGAGATTCAGGCCGACGTTGAATCCGTGAGGATTCGACACGCTCTTGATCACCCGCAACGCCTGCTGGGTGAACGCCATCAACTCGGCGCTCTCCTCCGGCGTCAGGTCTTCGAGTGCCGCAACCTTGCGGTACGGAACCACCATCAGGTGCCCCGGGTTGTACGGATACAGGTTCAGAACCGCATAGACATGCTCACCGCGGGCAACGATGAGCCCTTCTTCGTCCGACATCTTCGGAATGTCGATGAACGGTTCACCTGTCGTGCCCGGGGTGTTGGGCGCCTCGGTGATGTACGACATCCGATGCGGCGACCAAATGCGCTGCAAATGGTCAGGGTCACCGACGCCGTGGTCGATCAGCGAACCCGGACCGTCGTCACCGGGGGCGCTCACTGCGCCACGCTTGGCTGCACCAGTTCGGCTGTCGGCGAGGCGTTCTCGCGGCGGCCGATCCACTCGGTGATGATCCGGACGGCGTCGTCGACGGGAATGCCGTTAATCTGGGTGCCGTCGCGGAAACGGAAGCTGACCGCGCCGGCCTCCACGTCACGCTCGCCCGCGAGGAGCATGAACGGGACCTTTTGCGTGGTGTGGTTACGGATCTTCTTCTGCATACGGTCGTCACTGAAGTCGACCTCGGCGCGAACACCGGCTGCCTTGAGCTTCTTCGTGACGTCGAACAGGTGATCGGCGAAGGCCTCGGCCACCGGGATTCCGACGACCTGCACCGGCGCCAGCCACGCCGGGAACGCGCCCGCGTAGTGCTCGGTCAGGACACCGAAGAACCGCTCGATCGAGCCGAACAGCGCGCGGTGGATCATGACCGGACGAGTCTTGACGCCGTCGTTGCCGGTGTATTCGAGCTCGAACCGCTCGGGCAGGTTGAAGTCGAGCTGGATGGTCGACATCTGCCAGGTGCGGCCGAGTGCGTCCTTGACCTGAACGGAGATCTTGGGACCGTAGAACGCGGCTCCGCCCGGATCCGGCACCAGAGTCAGGCCGGAAGCTTCGCCGACCTCGGCGAGCGTTGCGGTCGCCTCTTCCCAGACGTCGTCGCTACCGACGAACTTGTCCGGGTTCTTGGTGGACAGTTCGAGGTAGAAGTCGTCGAGGCCGTAGTCCTTGAGCAGGTTCAGAACGAACTGCAGGGTGGTGGTCAGCTCGTCGCGCATCTGCTCACGGGTGCAGTAGATGTGAGCGTCGTCCTGGGTCATGCCGCGCACGCGGGTCAGGCCGTGGATGACGCCGGACTTCTCGTAGCGGTAGACCGAGCCGAATTCGAAGAGCCGCAACGGCAATTCACGGTACGAGCGTCCGCGAGCACGGAAGATCAGGTTGTGCATCGGGCAGTTCATCGGCTTGAGGTAGTAGTCCTGGCCCGGCTTGCGCACGGTGCCGTCCTCGTTCAGTTCCTCGTCGACGTGCATCGCCGGGAACATGCCGTCGCGGTACCAGTCGAGGTGACCGGAAACCTCGTACAGATGCCCCTTGGTGATGTGCGGAGTGTTGACGAACTCGTAGCCCGCCTCGATGTGGCGGCTGCGCGAGTAGTTCTCCATCTCGGTGCGGATGATGCCGCCCTTGGGATGGAACACCGGCAGACCCGAACCGAGCTCGTCGGGGAAGCTGAAGAGGTCCAGTTCGGTACCGAGCTTGCGGTGATCACGACGCTCGGCCTCGGCGAGCAGTTCGAGGTATTCGTCCTGAGCCTCGGTGGACTCCCACGCGGTGCCGTAGACACGCTGAAGATCGGCGTTGTCCTGGTTGCCACGCCAGTAGGCGGCGGAGCTTCGGGTCAACTTGAAGGCCGGGATGTGCTTGGTGGTCGGAATGTGCGGGCCGCGGCACAGATCGGACCAGATCTTGTCGCCGGTACGAGGATCGAGATTGTCGTAGATGGTCAGCTCGTTGCCGCCCACCTCCATGATCTCGGGATCGTCGATACCGGACTTGTCGTCGATCAATTCGAGCTTGAAGGGCTCGTCGGCCAACTCGACCCGAGCGTCCTCGATCGAATCGACGACTCGACGCGAAAAGCGCTGTGATCCCTTGATGATCTGCTTCATACGCTTTTCGAGCTTGGCCAGATCCTCCGGAGTGAACGGGCGGTCCACCGCGAAGTCGTAGTAGAAGCCGTCCTTGATCGGCGGACCGATGCCGAGCTTCGCGTCGGGGAATTCTTTCTGAACCGCCTGCGCGAGGACGTGGGCCGCGGAGTGCCGGATGACGCTGCGGCCGTCCTCGGTGGATGCTGCCACCGGCTCGACGTCGACATCGACCTCAGGTGTCCACGACAGATCCTTGAGCGTTCCCTCGCCATCGCGGACAACGACGATCACGTCGGGCCCCTTCGTGGGGTATCCGGCTTCGCGCACTGCAGTCCCGGCGGTCGTCCCCGCGGGCACCCGAAGTGGGGCGGCTGAGTGCTCTGGCGCGGGACTGGTCACGGCGATGTGCTCCTAAAGGTATTGCGACAAGTTAGACAGGCGTCGTACCCACTGCGAGCACGCGCACGATCATGTTATCGGCCCTACCGACATGGTGAGACAACCGAGTGAAGGAAACCGGGCCGCGTTCAACTCACAGCGGCGACTCGAGCCACGAGTAGTCCAGGCCCACCCATGTCCCGATCAGGCCGAAAGTGCCGAGCACCCACAAAGTCGCCAGGACGATCACTGTGGTGAACAGAACGCCCAACCCTTTGACGAACAGCGACTGCTTGCCGAACCATTCCATGAACCGGTCGTATCGAGCCTTCGCGAAATGAAGGAGTCGATGTGCCCACGCGAACTCCGACGCCAGGATGCCGAGGCCGGCGAAAACGATGAGCCAACCGGGCCCGGGGTACGGAATAGCCACGATGCCGGCGGCGAACACGATCGTGCCCACGACTCCGACGCCGATGCGGTACGCAAGATTGAGGGTGGGCCGCGCGGCGATTCCCGCGCGCCACCGCTCCCAGCGGGACTCTGCGTCCTGGAAGACGGACAGGTCTGAATCGTCGACGGAAGAATCGACCTTTTCGGTACTCAAAGCAGTCACCTTTTCGGTCGCGAAATGTCTCTTCGACCAGGCTACCGAAATCGTCGCCCGGCGACCTGCGACGACGGTCTGCATGCCGAAATAACCGTGCCCTCGAACAGCTGTGCCCTCGACCAGCTGTGCTCTCAAACGACTGAAGGCGTCCCCGATGATCGGGAACGCCTTCAGTGTTTTTCTGTGGTCCCGGCTGGGATCGAACCAGCGACCTTCCGCGTGTGAAGCGGACGCTCTCCCACTGAGCCACGGGACCGTAAGTCATCCGAACGCATGCGCTCGAACGAGTTGGAACATTAACACGGCTGCGCGATGAATACGAATCACCAGGTTGGCATTCGTTTTGCTCCAGGCGACCCCGAAATCTACGAATTCGAGCTGATTTCAGACCGTATTCATCGCCAAGACGGACAGTTGCAACGCGCGCAACGGGCCGATTCGACTCCGAACACGCCACTGAGCTGGTGATTTGTGTGTATCCGACACGGTCGGCTAATGTTTCCAACGCACCGAGGAGAGCGAGCAGCTCCCCAAGCAACACGGTGCGATGCGGACGTGGCGCAGCTGGTAGCGCACAACCTTGCCAAGGTTGGGGTCGCGGGTTCGAATCCCGTCGTCCGCTCGAGAGGTGTGACTCAACCTTTTACGGTGGAGTGGCCGAGTGGTGAGGCAACGGCCTGCAAAGCCGTGCACACGGGTTCGATTCCCGTCTCCACCTCGCGCGATTAGCTCAGCGGGAGAGCGCTTCCCTGACACGGAAGAGGTCACTGGTTCAATCCCAGTATCGCGCACCACGTCAGGCCCTAGGGCCTGATGGTCAAGACCTGCTTGCAGGTCTGATAAGTTAGAAAAGTACTGAGTTCCGGTAACGGAGTTCATTGCTCATGCGGACGTGGCGCAGCTGGTAGCGCACAACCTTGCCAAGGTTGGGGTCGCGGGTTCGAATCCCGTCGTCCGCTCCATTTTTCTCCAGAACCCGCGCGATTAGCTCAGCGGGAGAGCGCTTCCCTGACACGGAAGAGGTCACTGGTTCAATCCCAGTATCGCGCACCATTTGAGAATGCAAGAAGCCGGAACCTCAGGGTTCCGGCTTTTTGCGTTCGAGCGCCGAACACACGGGCCGCAGTACTGACGCAAGCCCCCTCGGGCATCCACGTCAGTACTGCGGTTGATGTAGCTGATCAGATTGTTGTAACTGCTCAGTGAGAGAAGCGGTTCGCTGCCGAAGTCATCGCGTGCAGCGAGGACTCCGTCGACGACTCCGCAATACCCATCGCCCAGCTCCGACGGCCGTCGCACTCGGTGAAGATGAACGTCGCAGTGCGGTGGCCGATCTGGTGCTGATGGAAAGACAGGATCTCGAGCGAGATTCCCGCGTCGTGCAGCATCGACGTCATGGCCGAGATCGCGCCGGTCGAGGTGGCGGACGCTTTCTGGATACGCTCCCCCAGACCGAGAGTCGCTTCGAAGGCCCAACGACCCGGCGCAATCTTCTCGGAGGACCACGCACCCAGACGGATCGGGCCGCTCATAGCCGCATACGTGGACTCGAACTCGGTCCACGACATCGCTGAGCATTCGGCACGCAAGCCGGCGGGCAGAGATTTGCCGTGACGCGCCGCGAAGGGATCAGCAGCAGAAGAAGAATCAGAAGCGAAAGCGAAGTTGTAAGTCATGATCGTGGTCTTCCTGGAATGAAGTGGAGGACCAACTGGTAGCAAGACGACCCGCAGCGAGGGGTCGGTCCGATTCAGACCCCGCTACGGCGGCTTACTACGAGAATTCGCTTCATGAGAGACGAGGGTAGGCGGCCCGGTTCGAGAATGCAACCCAGACCGACTCCGCACAGGTCAGACCTGAGCCGCTTTGTGCTCGGCGATGAGGGCGCGATACCACTCGAACGAGGTCTTCGGAGTGCGCTTCTGGGTGTCGAAATCGACGTGCACCAGGCCGAATCGCTCTTTGTATCCCGCAGCCCATTCGAAGTTGTCGAGAAGTGACCACACAAAATAACCGCGGACGTCGACACCGTCGTCCATTGCCGATCGGAGGGCGCGAAGGTGCGCATCGTGGTAGTCGATTCGTGCTTCGTCGTCGACGACGCCTGCGGCATCCGGGGCGTCGTGGAATGAACATCCGCTTTCGGTGATGTAGATCGGCGGCAGTGCGTCACCGAAGCGGGCGTGGAACGTCCGCAAGATCTCGCCCAGCCCCTCGGGAACGATCGGCCAACCGAAATCGGTTGTGGGATAACCGGTAATCGCGACAGGGGCAAAGGGCAGGCCCGGAGGCAGGTCGACTTCGAGCACACCTTCGGTCCCCTGGCCTTCCACCGGAGCAGCAATCATCGTCGGCTCGTAGTAGTTGATCCCGTACCAGTCGAGCGGCGCCCCGATGATTTTCAAGTCCTCGTCGACAGGACCGCTGAGCAGCTGAGCGAATTCGTCGGCCGGGTACTTCCCGACCAGAACCGGGTCGGCGAACATCCAATTGACGACGTGGTCGTAGATGTCGGCAGCCATCACGTCTTCCGGCGAATCCGAAGCGGCACGCACCGGAGCATGGTTCGAGGCGATTCCGATGTTCGTGCATCCGGTTGCCCGAAGCGCTTCGACAGCGAGGCCATGCCCGAGCAGCTGGTGATGTGCGGCTTGGAAAGCCTCGAACCCCAAGGCCAGTCCGGGGGCGTGAACTCCGAGGGCATGCCCGTAAAGCGTGTGCACAACTGGTTCGTTGAGCGGCATCCACATTCCGACCCGATCCGACAGCCGCTCGCCGACGACCTGCGCATACTCCCCCAGCCGATACGAGGTGTCGCGGTTCATCCAGCCGCCCTGCTCCTGCAAGGCAAGGGGCAGATCCCAGTGAAAGAGCGTGACAGCGGCAGTAATTCCCGCCGAACACAGTCGGTCGATCAGGCGGTCGTAGAAGTCGAGCCCCTTCGCATTCACTGCCCCCGATCCGGTGGGCAGAATGCGCGACCACGACAGAGACAGCCGATAAGCGTCGAGCCCGAGCTGATTCATCAGCTCGATGTCCGACTCCCAGCGGTGATAATGATCGGCAGCGACCGTCCCGGTGTCGCCCCCGACGACAACACCGGGACGGTCACAGAACTCGTCCCAGATCGACGGTCCGCGACCGTCTTCGGCCACAGCTCCTTCGATTTGATAGGCCGCAGTGGCGGTTCCCCAGACGAAGGAAGTCGGAAATTCTGGTGTCGGCTGCCGAGTCATGTCGGTCAGTTAATCAAAGAACCGTGCAAAACACGCAGCTTTGTTGGACACTCGACCAGTATCAAGATCCAGTACCGTTCGGCCTAACCGAACGAACGAGACAAAGGCCCTGCTTGATGACGGATAACACCCGCACCCTGACGAGGGCTCGGATCGCGACTTCGGTGGCCTTCGGACTTCAAGGATTTCTGCTCGCCGCCATTCTGACGCAGCTGCCGCAGTACAAGGACTTGTTCGAGCTGAGCGAGACACTGGTTGTGGTTGCGGTTGTCACCGTGTCCGTCATCGCCGGACTCGGCAGCGTGCTCGCCGAGATGCTGGCCGTGAGAACGTCGAGCAAGATGACCCTGCGAACTGGGCTCGCCGTCATCGCAGTCTTCGGCGGGGCAACCGGAATTGCGCCCAACGCAGCGATGTTCTTCGTCTTCCTGGCGATCTACGGCATCGGACTCGGCATGGTCGACGCGGCCGCCAACATGCAGGCAGTCTCGATCCAACACGCCAAGGGCCGCTTCATCCTCTCCTCGTTCCATGCTTCCTGGAGCGTCGGAGCGATTGTCGGCGCCCTGTTCATCTCTGCTACCGCAGGCCTCGACATTTCGATCCGCGTCACGCAGGTGATCGCGGGAGTTGTTGTCGGACTGATGCTTCTGGCCTTCGGCCCGCAACTGCTCGATCGGTCCGAGTCTCCGGTTGCCGAGGAAAACATCACGAGCACCGCAAAATTCGCGGTACCCACCCGCGCCTTCGTCCTCCTCGGCGTCGCGATGGCATTGTTCTACGCGGTCGACTTCAGCGTCGGAAACTGGTCGACTCTGTACGTCAAGGACGAACTGCTCGCCGACGCCGGGACCGCTGCCCTTTCCGTGGCGGCGTATCAGATCGCGGCACTTGTCGCACGACTGACCGGGGACTACTGGGTCGGGAAATTCGGTGAGACCACCGTCGTGCGGATCGGCTCTCTCATCGGCGTAGTCGGTATGACAGTTGTCGTCCTCGCGCAATCTCCCGCCGTTGCCATCGCCGGGTTCCTCATCGTCGGGCTCGGGGTACCGGTGATCGCTCCGATCTGCTTCAGCGCTGCCGGCAGGATGGCTCCCCCGGATCAGGTCGATGCGGTGATCGCACGCATCAACCTCTTCAACTACGTCGGCACAGTCGTCGGCGGCGGCATCGTCGGCGCGGTCGCCGCCTTCAGTGACCTTCGAATCGGGTTCCTGATTCCGCTGGCGTTCTGCGCGATCTTGATAGTTCTTGCTCCCGCGTTCGCACCGAAACGAGCCACAACTCCGGTCGCCGAGAACGCCGCTTGAGCATTGCGCCCGAGGAAAGTGGTGTACTTGATCGACCGAATTGTGTGCGCGAGAGGCAGAAACTGACGTGACGATCACCGTTGACCGGGCCGGGATCTGGGATTCCGAAGCAATCGCCGACGTGGCAGCGGTGACATTTCCACTGGCGTGTCCGCCCGACGCGTCGGACGACGACATCAGTGCCTTCATCGACAACGTTCTCTCCGTCGACAAGTTCTCCGAGTACCTGACCGATCCGACGCGAACCGTTCTCAAGGTCATTCGCGACGGTTCGATCGTCGGCTACGCGATGCTTGTCGACGACGAGCCCTCCGACCCGGACGTCAAAGCTGCTGTGACACTTCGCCCGACAACGGAACTGAGCAAGTTGTACGTGCTTCCGGGTAACCACGGAACCGGCGCGGCAGCATCCTTGATGGACGCGGTTGTCGACCACGCACGACGCAGCGGAAGTGCCGGGATCTGGCTGGGCGTCAATCAGGAGAACCTGCGCGCCCAGAAGTTCTACGCAAAGCACGGTTTCACCCAGGTCGGCACGAAGACTTTCCTCGTGGGCGCACAACTCCACCACGATTTCGTGATGGAGCGCCCCGTCAGCTGACAGGCGTGCAGACTAGCCGGCCGCGACCTCGAAACGAGAAAGTGCGAGCAGGCGCGAGGTCGCGCGCAAGTACTTCTTCTTGTACCCACCGGCGAGCATCTCGGGAGTGAAGATCTCGTCGAGGCGTGCGCCGGAAACGGTGACCGGGATGCTCGCGTCGTACAGGCGGTCGGCGAGAACCACGATGCGCAGTGCAACGGACTGATCCGTTGCCGGGTGGACACCGTCGATGAACACGGCCTTCACACCCTCGACCAGCTTGTTGTACCGCGACGGGTGCAGGGTGCTGAGGTGCTTGCACAGCTCGTCGAAGTTGTCGAGCGTGGCGCCGTCGATGGCGTCGGCCCGAGAGACCAACTCCTCCGAGGAGATGGGCTCGGGTGCGGGCGGGAGATCGCGGTGACGGTAGTCGGGGCCGTCGACGCGAATCGTCTCGAAGATCGAGCCGAGCTTCTTGATCTCGCGCAGGAAGTCCTGGGCGGCGAAGCGACCCTCCCCGAGCTGGCCGGGAAGCGTGTTCGACGTCGCGACGATGGACACGCCTCGCGCGGAAAGCTCCGAAAGGAGGCGGGATACGAGCATGGTGTCGCCCGGATCGTCGAGCTCGAACTCGTCGATGCAGAGAACGCTGTGGTCGGCGAGCGCTTCGACCGCCTTGTTGAAGCCGAGAGCGCCGACGACGTGCGTCAGCTCGACGAAGGTTCCGAAAGCCTTCGGCGACGGAACGCTGTGGAAGATCGACGCCAGCAAGTGAGTCTTACCGACACCGAACCCGCCGTCGAGGTACAGGCCGGCGCCGGTCGCCTGGGTCTTCTTGCCGAACAGTCCGCGGCGTCCACCACTACGGATCTTGGTGACGCGCTTGGAGAATTCCTCGGCCTTGGCGACAGCAGCTGCCTGGCTCGGTTCCTTCGGATCAGGAATGTAGGACGCAAAACTCACCTCGTCGAACATTGCGGGAGGCACCATTTGAGCTACCAGTTGATCGGCGGGTACCACCGGGCTGCGATCGACAAGACGTTCATGCATCCGTCAAGGGTATCTACGTGATGTGATCTCTCATGTGCACCGTATGGATATTGCGACCTACTTCACACCAGGCCACGAAGACGAGCTCCGCGGCTTGTACGCCTATCCGGAGAACCTCTCGCAACCCTGGATGCGCGTGAACTTCGTTTCCAGCATCGACGGGTGCGTCTCCGTTGACGGAGTGAGCGGTGGACTGGGCACACCGGCAGACAAGTCGGTATTCGGGATCTTGCGCGAACTTTGTGACGTCGTCGTGGTCGGCGCAGGCACAGCGCAAGCCGAGAACTACGGGGGTGTGCAGGTCTCGGACGCAGCTCGGGCGCGACGAAAGGCGAGCGGCCTCGCTCCGGTCCCACCGATCCTCGTCGTCTCGGCGCACGCGTCGATCGACCCCGAAAGCCGACTCCTTCGCGATACCGGAGTTCCACCGATCCTTGTTGTCGGTCGCGACGCGGACTCCGCGGCAATTTCGGCGCTGAGATCTGCCGGAGCGCAGGTGGAGGTGACGGACTCACCGAACGTCACCAGCGGCGACATCGACAGGGCCTTGTCGGCTCGCAAGCTCCGTCGCGTGCTGTGCGAGGGCGGACCATCACTTTTCGGGCAGTTGATCGAGGACAATGCCGTCGACGAACTCTGCATCACCACGTCACCTCAACTGGTGGGGAGCAAAGTCGGCCGAATCTCCCTCTCCCCCAACGCAATGCCCACAGCCATGCGTCCCGCGCACATTCTCGGCGATACGGACGGCACGATCCTCACTCGATGGGTTCGTCAGCAGCCACGTCGGTGAACCTGGCACTCTGGTCGGCATGCGCAGAGTTGCTTTGATGGCCGTCGTCCTCGCGACGTGTTGTGCGTGCGGCGCCGGTCCGTCGCTTCGGCCCGCCGTCGCGGTCGAAGGCCGCACCGACGGCAGCCCTGCCCAGAGCGAGGGACCGTCGCCCGATGCGCCGCCGGTTGACCCTGGCGTCCCGACCGATGACATACCGTGGCGAGACTGCACCGGCACGTCACTCGCCGACCAGGCTCTCGCGGCGTCGAGCGCCGGCGTCATTCTCGAATGCGCGGAATTCAATGCCCCCATCGACGTGACCGGCGCCATCGACGGCAACTTCACTGCCGGCTTGACCCGCGCTCGGACCTCGTCGACGCCTGCCGACGCGTATCCGATCGTGTTCACATCGGGCACCGATCGTTCGTCGGGAAACTCTCTGGCCATGCTCGCCGCTTCCGGCTTGAACACGGTTCTCGCCGAACATCCGGTGGTTGCCCTCGATCGCCGCGGAATCGACAGGTCCACCGCAATCGACTGCATGACGCCGGAGATTCGGCGCGGACTTCACGATCTGGGCCAATTCGACTCGGACACCACCGGTGACGCCGCCGATGCGGTCGCGGCCCTCGGTCACGACGCCACCATTGCCTGCACGGACTACCTCGACCCTCAAGAACTGAAGTTCGGCGCCGACTCCGCAGCCGAGGACATCGACGCTCTACGTACACGGTGGGGCGTCGAGACCATCGCTCTGTGGTCGGCAGGGTCCGGCTCGGACATCGCGCTGAGCTATGCGGCGGCCCACCCGAACAACCTCGCGAGGTTGATCCTCGATTCTCCCGCTCCGGTGGCCACCGACGCTGCCACCGAGGCAGAGAGTCGCGTGCAGGGCGAGGAAGCCGCGTTGACCGCGTTCGCTCAGCGATGTGTGGCGCTGGGGTGCTCGCTCGGACCTGATCCGAAGAAATCGGTCACGGACTTGATGGAGCGCGCTCGAGCCGATGAATTCCAGCCGCTGTCCGCCGCTGCGGTGTCGAACGCGATTTCGGCCAGCCTGTGGACTGCCGGAACCAACCGTGAGCAGGAGACCCGCTCACTGTCCGACGCTCTGTCCGCGCTCGGTACCGGCAACGCTTCGCCGATTCGAGAGCGCGCCGCCCGGGCGGAGAACGAGGTGGACGGCGACGGCCAGTTCATCGGACGGTGCACCGACGGCATGCAATGGCCGGGCATCGGGCGTGTGCGCGAGCTTGCGGACACCTGGGGCACCAACTATCCGGTGTTCGGGCGAGAAGCCGCGCTCGGGTTGCTGGCGTGCGCCAGCTGGCCGTCGACCGCCAACTCCCCCCTGCCGAATCAGTTGAAGCCCCCAGTCCTCGTGCTGAGCGGTCAGGGTGACCCGGCCGTCGGGAACTCCGGACTCTCGACCGTCACCGGCGTCGTGACCAATGCAGGATCGCGCTTCGCAACTCTGGACTGGCAAGGTGCGGGTCACCCCGCGGCACAATCCACCTGCGCTCAACAGGCGATGCGCCTCTACCTCAGCGACGCCTCCCTGCCCAGTAACGGAAGCGTGTGCCCAGCCTGACTCGGGCGCTCGTCCACCACGACCGAAAAGGGGTGCATCCCCCGATCACACCCTGCTCCGGTGTACCGTGCCGAAGTGTTCCTTCGACAGCTCGAGCCGCGTACCGGGCGGACAACCCAACAAGTCGTCAACTTCGTTTTGTGGCCGATCGCCGTGATGACAGTGCTCAATCGTGTCATCGTCACAGCAGTCAACGGCGCCATCACCGATGACTTCCGACCGGTCTACAACGCCGCGCTGGCGTTCTGGAACGGGCGCGACGTCTACACCGCAGATTTCAACTCCGTAGACCCCCATTACCTGTACCCACCATCGGGTTCCTTGTTGATGGCCCCCCTGGCGATCCTCGATCCCGAGCGCTCACGGTGGCTGTTCATCGGTGTCAATGCCGTCGCCATTCTCGTGGCTCTCTACCTGCTGTTGCGCTTGTTCGACCTGACGATCAGTTCCATCGCGGCGCCGATTCTGGTGCTCGGCGCGTTCATGTCGGAGACGGTCACCAACACGTTGGTGTTCACCAACATCAACGGCCTCGTCCTGCTCGGCGAAGTTGCCTTCCTCCTGTTGCTGATGCGCAAGAAGGATCTGTGGGCCGGCGCCGCGATCGGTCTCACCATCGCAGTGAAACCCACTCTCGCGCCGCTGCTCCTGCTGCCACTCGTTCGCGGTCAGTGGAAGGTGTTGGTCACCGCCCTGGGCATCCCGTTCATTCTCACGGTCGTGGCATGGCCGCTGGCGTCGGATCCGATGGACTTCGTCCGCCGCACCGTGCCGTACCTGCTCGAATCTCGTGACTACTTCAACAGTTCGATTGTCGGAAACGGCGCTTACTTCGGTCTGCCCGAATGGTTGATCCTGCTCTTGCGCGTCGTGTTAGCCGCCATGGTCGTCGTCTCTCTGTGGCTTCTGTACCGCTACTACCGCAACGACGAACTCTTCTTCCTCACCACCGCGACCGGTGTGATCATGACCGCGTCGTTCCTGCTGCCCTCGCTCGGCCAGATGTACTACTCGATGATGCTGCTCCCGCTCCTGATGTCCGTGGTACTCAAGAACTCGGTCATGCGGAACTGGCCGGCGTGGCTCGCCGTCTACGGCTTCATGACGTTCGACAGCTGGTGGTCGAACCGCTGGCCGACCTTCGGCCGGGCGGCCGAATACACCAAGAGCACCCTCGGCTGGAGCCTTCTGCTGATCGTGATCTTCTGTGTCCTCGGATACCGGTATCTGGTCGCGCGTCGAGAGGGCCGTTTGGATCGGGGAATCGATCCCGCGTACCTCCTCGATCCCCCACTCGATGCCGTCTCACCTGCCCACGAAGCCGAAACGGCGACAAAGCATTAGCGTGGAGGCATGAGTTCTTCACACGATGGCATCGACAGCACACCTGAGGTCACGTACACCGAGAGCGAGTGGCGCGAAAAACTGACGCCGGAGGAGTTCGCCGTCCTGCGCCAAGCCGGCACCGAACGCCCCTTCGTCGGCGAGTACACCGACACCACCACGGAAGGTGTCTACTCCTGCCGGGCCTGCGGAGCCGAACTGTTCCGCAGCACCGAGAAGTTCGAATCGCACTGCGGGTGGCCGTCCTTCTTCGATCCGGCGGATTCGGATGCCGTGATCCTGAAGGAAGACAGCTCACTCGGGATGCGCCGCGTCGAGGTCATCTGCAAGAAGTGCCACAGCCACCTCGGTCACGTCTTCGAGGGTGAGGGGTACCCGACGCCGACCGATCAGCGGTACTGCATCAACTCGATCTCGCTGGTCCTCAAGCCCGCTCAGTAGCCAGGTCGTGGGCTACCCCGTGTCACTGGTAGCCCACGATTCGAGACTTTCCACTCAGAAGTCCCAGTTCAGCGCAGTCGGGCTCAGACCGGCCGCATTCAGGTCCTCGTTGCGAGCGACAAGTCCGTCTTTGACGGAACCGATCCCGCCACCGATCGCGCCGGAAGTGATGTCAGTCAACGAGGCGTCGCCGCCCGTGACTTCCTTCGTCACGATCGCAGCGGACGCTCCCGACACCGCGTCGTCGAAGGCGCCCCGCGCGATCTCCTGCACTCTCGAACCGGTCGGGAGCGGGTTCGGGTCAGGGCCGACACGATCCGGCGTCGTCTTCAACCCTCCGTTCGCAAGTCCCTTGATGAAACCGTCGCGCCCCTCGGTCACGACCTTGCCACCGTCGATCGACTGGCGATGATCCATCGTCATCTGCCCGAGTTGAATGGCGAGGCCGGAGAAGACGGCAGCGGCAGCTTCCACTGCCGCAGCCTCGATCACTCGTATCAACAATTGCTGCAACAACATTCGGACCGTGAGTGTTGTTGCGACCTCAGCCGCCACGACCCCGGCGGTACTGACACCCAGTGTCGGGACAGCAGCCGCCACCATGGCGGCAATCTCGAGCGCCAGTGCGCCCAGCGCCGCGAGGATCGACAGTTTGGTGTACTCGATGTCCGTGCCGGTATCGGTGCATGACTGACCCAGTTCGGCCGCGGCAGAGGACAACCGCTCGAAGACCTCCGCAACTCCCCCGGCCTCGGACCAATACCGAGACAACGAGTCGCCGGCTCGACCGTCGATCGATGCCAGTACTGCCTGCAATCCGTAACCACCGGCAGCGGCCGAAGCCTCGATCCGATCGGCCGCACCTGACCAGGCATCACCCAACCTCCACAGTGCCGTTTCGTCTCCTTGCGGCCAGTCACTGCCCACCGCGACCGACGCAACCGCCTGTAACCAGCCGGGAATCTCGAGTCCCATCAGAGCCCACCCGCCATGTCGTCGGCAAGCGAGGTGTCGATCGATTCGAAACGATCGGTGATCTCGATCAGCGTGGCGGTCAATTCGCGGAGCGCGCCCGCGACCAGTGTCATCCCACCGACTGCTGACTCCGCACCGGGAACATATGCGCCTGAGAATGCGGATCCGAACTGGTCAGTGCCCCAGCAACCCTCTTCGGCGGCGACCACTGCGTCGAGAGCGCTCCGCGCCTCGTCGAGATCGGCACCGACCACCGCGAAGGCTGGTGCAGCACTTTTCATCGCGGCCACATTCACGCCCAGTTCAGACATTGCCGGAGCTCCTCAGAACGGTGCGGTCCCAGTTCTCGTCGCAGGAAGCCGGTGTGGAGCTCGGACGAGGTTCGAGAATCTCGCGCAATCCGAGCACGCCCGGAACCAGATCCGGCAAGTCGATTCCGGCCGCCTCCGTGAGCGGCTTCGTCATCTCGGCAACCTGTCGGCGTATGTCTTCTGCCGCAGACGCGGCCGTAGCCAGGATCAGATTCCCCAACGCTGCCGGCGAATGCTTGGCGTAAGAACTCCCCGCGAGATCGACTCCCACCACCGCCCCCGAGGCGTCGACGACGATTTCCACGCTGCCGTCACTCGAACGCGCGCTCGCCGTCGCTCGAGCGATCCTCTCCTGCAAGTCCGCCAGCGATCGAGTCCGCTCCAACAGAACGTGCTGCATCGAATCGATCTGAGCCCGAAGTACTTCGACTTGCCCCCGCATCGAACCAACATCCGCTGCACTCACGATGGCCCCCACCTTCGATAGATCGTGACACCTGATTCAGGCGCTCACGAGGTTCGACGCGAGAGGTGGCCGATCGGTTCCGTCAGCGTGAACGAAGCACGGGCGGATCGAATGCCTTGACCGGCGGCAGGGCCCCGTCGAATTTCTCGATCTGCACCAGAACGTGCTGGCCGGTGCACCCGTGCGAGAGTGACGACGTGCCGACGTCCGGTGTCAGAACGTTGGGATTGCCGTGCACACACAGAGAGTCGGGATCGGCAGGATCGAGCGGGTCGTACCAGGCACCGGTGGAAAGTTGGACGACGTCGCTCCGCAAGTCCGAGTCGACGATCACACCAGCAAGGCACGCTCCGCGATCGTTGAACACCCGCACCACGTCTCCTGCCGAGACGCCGCGCGCGGCCGCTGCATCGGGGTGCATACGAATCGGCTCGCGTCCCTGAATCTTCGACGCCTGGCTCGCAGCGCCGTGATCGAGTTGGCTGTGCAGACGCGTCTTGGGCTGATTGGCGATCAAGTGAAGCGGGAATTGCGAGGCTCGCGGTCCACCCAGCCACTCGTCGGGCTCGTACCAGCGCGGATGGCCGGCGCAGTCGTCGTAGCCGAAGGACTCGATGGTCTCGGAGAAGATCTCGATCTTCCCACTCGGAGTCGAGAGCGGATATTTCTCGGGATTCTCACGGAAGTCACCGAAGAGCACGAGGTTGTCTTCGGTTCGCATCCGGTAGTGCCCTTCTGCCCAGAAGTCCTCGAACGTCGGTGTGTTGCCGCCGTCTGAATCGACGAACGGCCGCCATTGAGCGTAGAGATGCTCGATCCACTCCTGTGAGGATCGCCCCTCTGTGAACTGTTCCCCGAATCCGAGCGCAGAAGCCAGAGCGGCAAACGTGTCGTAGTCGTCACGCGAGTTCTCGAAAGGTGGAACGACCTGCTGCATCGCGACCAGAAGCGGGTCGTTTCGAGTGCAGCTCAGGTCATTTCGTTCGAGCGAGGTGGTCGACGGGACCACGATGTCGGCGTTGCGGGCCATCGGCGTCCAGTACGGATCGTGAACGACGATCGTGTCCGGACGCGCAAATGCCCGTCGCAGCCTCGGGAGATCCTGATGGTGGTGAAACGGATTGCCACCGGCCCAATAGACCAACCGGATGTCAGGATAGGTCAGGCGTCGGCCGTCGTAGTCGAACTCCTCCCCGGGCGAAAGCAGCAGGTCGGAAATCGCGGCTACCGGAATGAAATCCGACACCGGATTCACACCTTGCGAGAAGGTCGGCAAGGGATACGGCACCGGAGCCAGACCCGGCTCGTTCATCGAACCGTAGCCGTGCCCGAAACCTCCACCCGGAAGCCCGAATTGGCCGAGCATCGCTGCGAGTGTCACGCCCATCCACGGTGCCTGTTCACCGTGTTTGATGCGTTGCAACGACCACGTGACGGTCACCAGCGTCCGGCCAGACGCCATTCTCCGAGCCAGGTCGGTGATGAACTCCGCCGACACACCGGAGATCTTCTGCGCCCAGCGCGGATCCTTCGGTACACCGTCGGAACGTCCGAGCAGGTAATCCTCGAAGCGTTCGTAACCGACGCAGAAACGGCCCAGGAAATCGCGATCGTGCAGGTCCTCCGACGCCAGGACAAAGGCCAGGGCAAGCATGATTGCAACGTCGGTTCCCGGAACGGGTGCGATCCACTCACAGTCACCCTCGACGTCGTCACGCAACGGACTGAAGGAGACGATCTTTCCGCCGCGGGCACGAAACGCGTCGAGCGCCCCGCGCGTCGGATGATCGCTCGTACCACCGGCATTGACTCCGGTGTTCTTGATCGGCACTCCTCCGAACGAGACGAGGAGTTCGGAGTGCTTCGCGATGACGTCCCACGACGTGGAGCGCGCGAACAACTTCCAGTGCGTTCCGACCACACGCGGCATGATGACACCGGTGGCACCGAGCGAGTAGCTGTGAACTGACTTGGTGTATCCACCCAGCTGATTCAGAAATCGGTGAACTTGGCTCTGCGCGTGATGGAATCGGCCGGCGCTGGCCCAGCCGTACGAGCCGCCGAAGATCGCCTTGTTTCCGTGCGCGTCGACCACGCGACGTAGTTCACGCGAGAGGAGTTCGGTCAGTTCGTCCCAGGAGACCGAGACGAATTCGTCGGCTCCACGTCGGTCGCTGGGACCCGGCCCGTTCTCGAGCCAACCCCGACGCACCGCCGGGCCCGAAACACGAGCCCGACTGCGCACCGAACCGGCGAGGTTCCCGAGCATCGGCGAAGGATTCGCATCACCCTCGTACGGATGCACGGCGGTCACCTCGCCGGCGACCGATTCGGCGGTGAACATTCCCCAATGGGACATGTGTTGACGACGCCGGTTCGGTGCAGTTGTCACAGGAACTACTTTCGAAGCAGATCAGGGAAGGGAAAGGACCAGCTTCTCGATGTCCACGCGCGGGCCGGTGAAGAACGGCACCTCTTCGCGAACGTGCAAGCGAGCTTCGGTGGCACGTAGATCGCGCATCAGATCGACGATACGAATGAGCTCGGGTGCTTCGAACGCGAGAATCCACTCGTAGTCCCCCAGGGCGAAGGCCGGGACCGTGTTGGCGCGAACGTCCTTGTACGAACGAGCAGCCATACCGTGATCGGCGAGCATCTTGCGACGCTCCTCGTCGGGGAGCAGGTACCACTCGTACGAGCGGACGAACGGGTAGACGCAGATGTAGTCGCCCGGATCCTCACCCGCGATGAACGAGGGCACGTGGCTCTTGTTGAACTCCGCGGGGCGGTGCACCGCCGAGTTGCTCCAGATGGGAGCACTGGCCTGTCCGAGGACGGTGGTGCGACGGAAATCCGCGTACGCGGCCTGCAGTTCCTCGATGGTGGCCGCGTGGGTCCAGATCATGAAGTCCGCGTCGGCGCGCAGGCCGGCGACGTCGTAGATCCCGCGAACCACGACGCCCTTGTCTTCGAGACCCTCGAAGAACAAGCGGGCGTCCTTGACCGCAGCTTCCCGATCATCGCCCAGCACACCGGGTTCCACCTGGAACACGGAGAACATGAGGTAACGGATTTCAGAGTTCAGTTTGTCGAAATCAAGGCGTGCCATGGGTCTATCGTGCCACTCGCTCGAATATCCGTGTAGCCGCCGTCGTGCCGACTGCGACACACGCCGGAACCCCGACGCCGTGCAGCCACGACCCGGCCAGGGCGAGGCCGTCGAACTGCGTCATCCCGGACTCGATTTCAGCCACGATTTCCGTGTGACCTGGGGCGTATTGGGGAAGACCTCCGTGCCACCGCTGTACGAAGGTCGCGCCTGGCTCCTCGGTGATTCCGGTCACGGTCTCGAGATCGGCGCGCGCGAAGTCGATCAACTCACCATCCGGCCGGTCGACGATCTCCGATGCACCGAATCGACCGAACGACACCCGAACGAGGTGCTCACCGCGATCAGCGAGGTGTGTCCACTTTCGGCTCGACAGCGTGAACGCCTTGGCGGTCAGGTCGGCGTCGGTGGCTACCAGGATCCCTGAATTCTGCGGAAGTTCGACCTGCCCGGACAACCGGAGCGCCACCACCGCGGACGACGCCAGTTCGATCCGAGCGACGGTACTCGCAACATCCGCATCGACTCCGGCCAACAGCGCCGCCGCGCGCGGCGCCGGGACGGCCAGAATCACCGCGTCGACGCTTCCGAGCGGATCGACGTTCCAACCAGCCCCGTCGCTGCGCAACCCAGAAGCCTCGCCACGGACGAAGGTCGCGTCGGCGGCCTGCTGCAGCGCATCGAGCAGGATGCCGTACCCGTCTCTGAGCGCTCCGAACACCGGCCCCGGTGCAGGCGTCGGCAATGCGGCTGCGACTGCATCCGTGAGGCTCCGAGAGCCCGCATCGAGGGCCGCAGCGAGTGTCGGCAAAGCTGCACGCACGCCGATGGTCTCCGCCAGCCCCGAGTACACCCCACCGAGAAGCGGATCCACCGATCGGCTGACCACCTGATCACCGAATCGCTGCGAAACCAGTTCGGCAACACTGCAATCGGAACCGCGGGTCCACTCCAGCGGGACGCCGGCCTCGGCCGCTATGCGCGCCAGGGTCTGCTCGTCGACAAGATCTCGAACCGACTCCGCCGAAGCCGGGATTCCCATCAGGGTTCCGGTCGGCAACCGATTCAGTGAGCCCTGAGACCAGATCAACGGACTCAGGCCCGCGGGATAGACGATCTGATCGGTCAGTCCCAGCTCGGCGAGAAGCGCAGGAACTTCCGGCCGACGGGCGATGAAAGCCTCGGCACCGATGTCGATCGGGCCACCGCCCAGATCAATCGTTCGCAGCTTCCCGCCCAGCCGCGGTGAGTCGTCGACGATCGTGATGTCCGCTTCGGAGCCCAGACTGCGCCGAAGCCGGTACGCGGCAACCAGACCGGAGATTCCGCCTCCGATCACCGCGACCGACGGCCGAGTCGTTGTCACAGCGAGTGCACCAGCTCCACCGCCGAGGTGATCGCCGTGGGATCGGTGTCGGGAAGAACTCCGTGGCCGAGGTTGAAGATGTGGCCGATGGCACCGGCCTCGATCGCGCGGTCCCCTTCGGCGGCGATCCGGCGCACCTCACGATCGATCACCTCGGGGCCCGCGAACAGTACGGCGGGATCGAGATTGCCCTGCAGCGCCTTACCCGGACCGACACGACCAGCCGCGACGTCGAGCGGAATCCGCCAGTCGACACCCACGACGTCGGCGCCTGCCTCCCCCATCGCGCCGAGAAGTTCACCGGTGCCGACACCGAAGTGGATACGCGGGACGCCGGCAGCGGCAACCTCGGCGAACACTCGCTCGGAATGCGGGAGAACAAATTCCCGGTAATCGGCCAGCGAGAGCGCGCCGGCCCACGAGTCGAACAGCTGGACCGCGTCGACGCCCGCCTTGAGCTGCGCCTGCAGGAAGCAGATCGTGGTGTCGGCCAAACTTCCGAGCAACGCGTGCCAGGTCTTCGGATCGGAGTGCATGAGCGCTTTGGTCTTCTCGTGGTTCCGGCTCGGACCACCCTCGACCAGATACGACGCCAGAGTGAACGGCGCTCCGGCAAAGCCGATCAGCGGCGTGGAGCCCAACTCGGTAGTGAGAAGCCGAACGGCCTGCGCGATTGCGCCTACCTCTTCGGGGACCAGTCGCGGAAGTGCTGCAACGTCGGCGATGGAGCGAATCGGATTGGCGACCACCGGTCCGACGCCGGCAACGATGTCGAGATCGATTCCCGCGGCTTTGAGTGGAACGACGATGTCCGAGAACAGGATTGCCGCGTCCACGTCGTGACGGCGCACCGGCTGCATCGTGATCTCACAGACCAGCGCCGGATCGAAACAAGATTCCAACATGCCGATCCCGGCGCGGATCTCGCGGTACTCCGGCAACGAACGCCCGGCCTGACGCATGAACCACACCGGCCGTCGACTCGGAGTGCGTCCGGTCGCCGCGGCAAGCAACGGTGCGTCGGGCAAGACTCGCCGAGCGCTGTACTCCGCCGACCCGGTAATGCCTGAATTCATGTTGTCCAACCCGCTCATCAGTCCTCGCGCTCTCCGCCAACGTGTGTCTTCGATCGACTCAATGCTGCCACGTCCCACACTCGGGATCGGACACCCGAGCGGTTCGTGAGCGGCCACACACCCGAGCCACACTCGGTCGGCGCGCCTCCACCTCCCCGCCCGCATCCCCGACTAACGTCCTGACCTGTGACGACATCCGGATCGACAGCCGACCCGGCCGAGTTCCGTGCCGCCGTGGAGGCGATGACCGCTGCGCGGGTTCGGCCCGAGATAGAGGTCGGCCCCATCCGCCCGCCGCAGCGTCTCGCTCCGTACAGCCACGCGGTGGGGGCCGAGGTTCTCCACCCGGACTCCGACGTCGTGGCCGAGCAGTCCGAAGGTGACGCTTTCGGCCGCCTGATCCTGTTGTTCGATCCGGACGGCGACGAGGCGTGGAACGGCACCATGCGGTTGGTGGCGTATATCCAGGCCGATCTCGACGAAGCCGTCGCCGCGGATCCACTACTTCCCGAAGTAGCCTGGAGTTGGCTGGTGGACGCTTTGGAGGCCGGACCGGAACCTTTTGTGGCCCTGGGCGGTACGGTCACAGCTACAACTTCCGTGCGGTACGGCGACATCGCCGGGCCTCCGCGAGCCCATCAACTGGAGTTGCGAGCGTCCTGGACTGCAACTTCGTCCGAATTGGCTCACCACGTCGAGGCTTTCTGCGAGGTTCTCGCGTACGCGGCGGGGCTTCCGCCTGCCGGGATAACCACGCTGTCGCGGCAGAACGACTGACTCTGCTATTCGTTTGAGCATTCCCCCGAAAAAATACTAGAACCTGTTCTAGAATGAGTCATGCAACGTCTCAGCGGACTCGACGCGACCTTCCTCTACTTGGAAACACCGACCCAGCTATTGCACGTTTGTGGACTTGTCCTGCTCGACCCCACGACCATCCCGGGCGGCTACGACTACCGGAAGCTGCTTCGCGAGTTGGACTCGCGGATGGCCACCATGCCGACCTTCCGGCGCAAACTCAAAGATTCCCGTCTCAATCTCGACTACCCCGTGTGGGTCGACGATCACGATTTCGACATCGAGCGGCACTGCCATCGGACCGCGGTACCTGCTCCCGGCACACACGCGGAACTGGCAGAGCTCGCCGGACACATCGCGAGCCAACCGCTGGATCGTTCCCGACCGCTGTGGGAGATGTGGGTGATCGAGGGACTTGCCGACGGACAGATCGCCGTCATGTCGAAGATCCATCACAGCGCTGCCGACGGTGTCACCGGCGCGAACATCCTGGCTCAGCTGTGCAGTCTCGAACCGGATTCACCGGCGCTCGTGGATCCCACAGCACAGGGTGCGGGCGACGCGGGAACGCTGGACATCGCCATCGGCGGACTCATGGCCGTCATCGCCCGACCCGCAAGAATTGCCCGTCTGGTCCCCGGCGGAATCGCCATGCTCCCGAAGTGGGTGACGCGTGCGCGAAAGGGTGAAGCGATGCCTGCTCCGTTCACCGCGCCGCGGACCTCGTTCAACGGCGCGATCACCGGTCACCGCAACGTCGCGTTCAGCCAACTCGATCTCGCGAAGGTCAAAGCCGTCAAGGACCGTCACGGCGTCAAGGTCAACGACGTGGTTCTCGCGCTCTGCGCCGGGGCACTGCGTAAGTATCTGGAGGACCGGGACGAGCTGCCGGAGGACTCCCTCGTCGCCATGGTGCCGGTGTCGGTCCACGGCAAATCCGATCGTCCGGGCACGAACCAGATCTCGGGCATGTTCACGCAACTCGGCACCCAGATCGCCGATCCGGTCGAACGCCTGCACGCGATCAGCGATTACAACGCCACCTCGAAGAACCACAACGAGGCTCTGGGCGCGAACATGCTCCAGGACTGGTCGCAGTTCGCTTCGCCGGCGGTGTTCGGCGCCGCCATGCGCGTGTACTCGTCGCTCAAACTCGCCGAGCGTCACCCCGTCGTGTCCAACCTGGTCGTGTCGAATGTGCCTGGACCGCCGGTCCCGCTCTACTTCCTCGGTGCCCAGATCAAGGGAATGTTCCCGCTCGGCCCGATCTTTCACGGAGCAGGTCTCAACGTGACGGTGATGTCTCTCGACGGAAAACTCGACGTCGGCATCGTCAGTTGCTCCGATCTGGCACCCGAATTGGACCAGCTCGCGCAAGGTTTCGGAGCCGCACTCGACGAACTGTTCGACGCTGAGGTGACAACCCCGGCCCCGACTGCGACGTAGAGTCAGTGACCATGTCCGAAGTCACCGATGATGCAACCGAGCCCACCTCCGACGTAGTTCCGCTGCTCGTTCCGCGTGACGGAGTTCCGGACGTCATCACCACTGCCGCCGGTGTCGCCGACGCCGCGGCCGCGCTGGCCTCCGGCCACGGCCCGCTCGCCGTGGACGCCGAGCGCGCATCCGGATTCCGCTATTCGGCACGGGCGTACCTGATCCAGCTTCGACGCGAAGGAGCAGGATCGTTCCTGCTCGACCCGATTCCGACAGCGCAAGACCTGCAGCCGTTGGCCGAGGTGATCAACCCGTTGCAATGGGTGCTGCACTCTGCCGATCAGGATCTCCCCGGCCTCGCCGAACTGGGCCTGACGCCGGCCGAGCTGTTCGACACCGAACTGGCCGGACGACTGGCCGGGTTCGAGCGAGTCGGACTCGCCGCGATCGTGGAACGAACCCTGCGAGTGGAACTTCGCAAGGGTCACGGGGCTGCGGACTGGTCGACACGTCCGCTGCCGGACGCCTGGTTGAACTACGCCGCCCTCGACGTCGAAGTGCTTCTCGAACTGCGCGACGCAATGGAAGCCGAACTCGAATCCCAAGGCAAGCTCGAGTGGGCGAAGGAAGAGTTCGAGTACATCCGTCTGGCCGGCCCGCCCAAGCCCAAACCGGACCGCTGGCGTCGTACGTCGCACATCACCTCACTCAAGACCACCCGTCAGTTGGCGGCGGTACGGGCGCTGTGGCAGGCGCGCGAGGATCTCGCACGCAAGCGCGACGTGTCTCCGAGTCGGGTTCTTCCTGACTCCGCGATCATCGATGCCGCTCTCAAAGATCCTCGGTCGTTGGACGCGCTCCGCTCGCTTCCCGTCTTCGGCGGACCACGTCAACGCCGTTATTCGCGTATCTGGATGGATGCACTGGAAGCCGCGCGCAAGCTCCCCGACAGCGAGCTTCCGCCGAAAACCCCGCCCATCGTCGGGCCGCCCGCTGCCGGTCGCTGGGCCCGCCAGGATCCAGCGGCGGCTGATCGGTTGACCGCGGCGCGCGCAGCACTGTCGGACCTGAGCAAAGAGGTTTCGGTGCCCGTGGAGAATCTGCTCCAACCCGACCTGGTCAGGCGCCTGTGCTGGGACTGGAAACTGGAACCCGACTCGGACATCGCCGAAGTCGAGACTGCGATCGAGACCAAGCTCACTTCCGGTGGCGCACGTGGCTGGCAACGCACTTTGACCGTTCCCGTCCTCGCCGAGGCACTGAACTCCGTGGTCCCGGCCGAGCCCGAAGTGGAAGAGCCGGAATCCTGACCTGACCCCGGTGTGAGGTTGGAGCAATTCGGCACGTTAAGTTACCGGTCAGTAATGGGCAGTAGTACGCTCGATACGAGGCCGGACGCCTGGCCGTGATCGCCGAACCAACGTCTCACCGCCCTTCGGTGCGGTGGGCAGCTCCATCAGGAGGAATTCGCGTGGCTCCATCCACAAACAACCAACGCAACGTCGTCTTCGTCGACGGCATTCGCACCCCGTTCGGCAAGGCCGGCCCGAAAGGCATGTACGCCGACACGCGCGCAGACGATCTCGTCGTCAAGGCGATTCGTGAGCTGCTTCGCCGCAACCCGCAGCTCGATCCCGCACGGATCGACGAAGTTGCCGTTGCAGCCACCACGCAGACCGGCGACCAGGGCCTGACCATCGGCCGCACCGCTGCGATCCTCGCCGGTCTCCCCGAAACCGTTCCAGGATTCGCCATCGACCGCATGTGTGCCGGCGCGATGACCGCCGTCACCACGACCGCGTCGGGCATCGGCTTCGGCCAGTACGACGTCGTGATCGCCGGTGGCGTCGAGCACATGGGTCACCACCCGATGGGTGAGGGCGCAGACCCCAACCCGCGTTTCCTCGCCGACCGCCTGGTCGACCCGAGCGCCCTCGTGATGGGTAACACCGCCGAGAACCTGCACGACCGGTTCCCGACCATCACCAAGGACCGCACGGACGCCTACGCCGTCAACAGCCAGAACAAGTACGACGCTGCCAAGAAGGCCGGCTTCATCGCCGACACCCTGGTCCCCGTCGCCACCCGCAGTTCCGCGGGCTGGGGTCTGGCCACCGAAGACGAGCCGCCGCGCCCCGGAACCACCGTCGAAGATCTCGCGAAGCTCAAGACGCCGTTCCGCCCGGCCGGACGCATCACCGCCGGTAACGCAGCCGGACTCAACGACGGTGCCACCGCAGCACTGCTCGCCGGTGAGGACACCGCAGCCGAGCTCGGCCTGCCGGTCGGCATGCGCATGGTGGGCTTCGCCTACCAGGGCGTCGACCCCGCCGTCATGGGCATCGGCCCGGTTCCCGCCACCGAGAAGCTGCTGGCACGCACCGGCCTCAAGATCGAGGACATCGGACTCTTCGAGATCAACGAAGCGTTCGCCGTTCAGGTCCTCGCGTTCCTCGAGCACTACGGAATCGCCGACGACGACCCGCGCGTCAACCAGTGGGGCGGCGCCATCGCGTGTGGCCACCCTCTCGCTTCCTCGGGCGTTCGCCTGATGACGCAGCTCTCCCGCCAGTTCGCGACGCGTCCCGACGTGCGCTACGGCTTGACCACCATGTGCATCGGCCTCGGCATGGGCGGCACCGTCATCTGGGAGAACCCGAACCACGCTGACTACCAGGCAGGAGTTAACTAAATGTCTGATATTGCAACAGCATTCGCCGACGAGGTCGTGACGAACGCCTACACGAAGATCATCTCGGTCCCCGGCATCGAGGGCCCGTTTGCACTGATCACCCTCGACAACGGCTTCGACCACACCAAGCCGTCGTCCTTCGGTCCCGGCGGACTCGCAGCATTCGACGCCGCCCTCGACGAAGCCTTTGCCGCCAACCCGGTTGCCATCGCCGTCACCGGCAAGCCCTTCATCTTCGCCGCCGGCGCGGATCTCAAGGGTGTTCCCGCGATCACCTCTCGTGAGCAGGGACTCGAGCTGGGCCGCTTGGGTCACAAGGTGTTCCGACGCCTGCGTGAGTCGTCCGTTCCCACGTTCGCCTTCATCAACGGTGTCGCTCTGGGCGGCGGCCTCGAGGTCGGACTGCACAGCCACTACCGCACGGTTGCCGCCAATGCGGGCGCACTGGGTCTTCCGGAAGCATTCCTCGGTCTGGTCCCCGGTTGGGGCGGAACGCAGTTGCTCCCCAACCTCGTCGGCCCGTCGAACGCCGTCACCGTGGTTATCGAGAACTCGCTGAACCAGAACAAGGTGCTCTCCCCCAAGAAGGCACTCGAACTCGGCGTCGTCGACGTCGTTCTCGACTCTGCCGACTTCATCGAGCAGTCCCTCGCCTGGGCGTCGCAGGTCCTCGCCGGCACAGTGACCCCCGCTCGCCCCGAGATCGATCGTGGCCAGGGCTGGGACGACGCGATTGCTCGTGCGAAGGCGATCGTCGACGGCAAGACCAAGGGCAACGCTCCCGGCGCCGTCAAGGCCGTCGAGTTGCTCGAACTGGCTCGCAGCACCGACATCACCGATGCCGCCTCGCTCGACAAGGGCTTCGCGGCCGAGGACGAGGCTCTTGCCGATCTTCTGCTGACGGACGAGCTCCGGGCTGGTCTGTACGCCTTCGATCTGGTGAACAAGCGCGCCAAGCGTCCCGCCGGAGCACCCGACCGCTCGCTCGCTCGTAAGGTCAGCGGCGTCGGCATCGTCGGCGCCGGCCTCATGGCCAGCCAGCTCGCGCTGCTCTTCGTCCGCCAGCTCAAGGTGCCGGTCATCCTGACCGACATCGACCAGGAACGCATCGACAAGGGTGTCGGCTACGTCCACACCGAGATCGAGAAGCTCCAGGGCAAGGGACGCCTGTCCCCCGACGCTGCGAACCGCCTCAAGGCGCTCGTCTCCGGCTCCCTCGACAAGGCCGCGTTCGCCAAGACCGACTTCGTCATCGAAGCCGTCTTCGAGAACATGGACGTCAAGAAGAAGGTCTTCGCGGAACTCGAGCAGTTCATCGCTCCCGAAACCATCCTCGCCACCAACACGTCTTCGCTCTCC
The DNA here is from genome assembly GCF_040546695.1 of Rhodococcus sp. OAS809. Taxonomy (NCBI): domain Bacteria; kingdom Bacillati; phylum Actinomycetota; class Actinomycetes; order Mycobacteriales; family Nocardiaceae; genus Rhodococcus; species Rhodococcus sp. OAS809. The sequence continues at coordinate 1,151,305 of NZ_JBEPOI010000002.1, forward strand.
ATCACGGAGATGGCGTCCGGCCTCGAACATCCCGAGCGTGTGGTCGGCTTCCACTTCTTCAACCCGGTGGCCGTTCTTCCCCTCCTCGAGATCATCAAGGGCAGCAAGACCGATGATGCCACTCTGGCAACGGCTTTCGCCACCGCGAAGTCGCTGAAGAAGTCCGCCGTCCTCTGCGGCGACAAGGCCGGCTTCGTCTTCAACCGCCTCGTCACCCGCACCTTGGGTGAGGTCATGTCCGCCGTCGACGAAGGCACCCCCTTCGACGTCGCAGACAATGCCATCGCCGAACTCGGCATGCCCATGTCGCCGTTCACCTTGCTGGCCCTCGTCGGACCCGCAGTGGCACTGCACACCGGTGAGACCCTGCAGGAGTCGTACCCGGACCGGTTCAAGAGCTCACCCGGACTCGAAGCACTCGTCGAGGCCCGCAAGCCCGGCGTGTGGACCTGGGGCGAGAACGGTCAGGCCGTCGACCCCGAGGTCGCCGCACTGTGGCCGCAGGGTGACAAGGTGTCCACCTCGGAAGAGGTCCTCGAGCGCACACGTCGTGCATTTGCCGAGGAAATTCAGATCATGCTCGACGAGGGCGTCGTCGCGGCAGCCGAGGACATCGACCTCTGCCTGCTGCTCGGCGGCGGATTCGGATTCTGGAACGGCGGCATCACGCCGTACCTGGACCGGACCGGTACCTCCGAGGCCGTCAACGGCAAGCGCTTCCTCGCGCCCGGTGTTGCCAGCGTCTGAGTCAGTCGATCGACCCGTCACGGACGGCGTGCCCTCGGGTACGCCGTCCGTGACGTTCTGCAGGCTCAGAAGAGTGTTCCCACATCGTCTTTCACGATGTTCTCGAGCGCGCGCTCCGCCACTGCGGCGATAGTCATCGACGGATTGCACGCAGCGGAGTTTCCCGGCAGCAAAGCGCCGTCGAGCACGTACAACCCCCGCTGGCCCAGAACCCGCCCATCAAGATCGCACACCGAGTTCATGCAGGCACCGCCTAGGGGATGCCAGGTGGACGGCAGTAACGCGTTGGTGTCGGTGAGCAGTCCTCCTGCCGCGATCTGCTGGGCCGCAGGTCCGATGTGGCCTTGCTGGATCGCCGAATCCCCGTCCTTCGGCCAACGGAGCACCGCCTCACCCCGCGCCGAGTCGTACACGAACCGACCTCGGTCGCGGCTCACACCGAATCCGACCATCACCGTGCTGTGAGCGTCGAACGCAACGGGCGGGAACGACGCCTGAATGACGGTGAACGCGTTATGCGGGTCGTCCCAGTTCCGGCTGCCGTAGACGACCGGCCCGCCCTGCGTCGCACCGAAGTTCTCGGCGAGATCCGACCAGATGTAGATCCGATCGGCATTGGTCCCCCACCCTGCGCCGAGCTCGTCCGGCAGATCCGTGATCCGCCCCGTCGCCGCGGCGCGGACAAGGAGTTTGGTGGTGTTCATGCTGCCTGCAGCCATCACGAGCGCATCCGTCGTCAAGATCTTGTTCTCGAGAATCTTGCCGGAAATGTCGGTCCGGTCCACGTACACGCGCCACCGTCCGTCGGCAGCCCGCTCGACATCGGTGACCTGGTGCAGAGTCTCCACATTCACCAATCCGGTCGCTTCCGCAGCCGCAATGTAGGTGACATCCACCGAATGCTTGCCACCGTTGTTGACACCGAGCGCGCCGTCACCGTTGGTGTAAGACGGCTTCATCTCACCCCTCAGTTCGGCCAACGCGAAGTTCCAGTCGATCGGCATCGGAATCTTCGACACGGGTAGACCGGAACGCGTTGCGTTACGCGCGAATACACGTGCCGCCTCGTAGTTCGGGCTGGAAATCAGTTCGTCTGGTGCAGTTTCCACTTGCAGCATCCGCGCCACCCGCGGGTAATGGACGCGGTCCATTCGTGCGTAATCGAGCTCCTCCGGAAAGTGCGTGTTGAAGACCGCTTCTTCCGGTTGCAGCGTCATCCCTTGGTACACAAGCGATCCGCCGCCCACACCGGCTGCGCAGATCGCGGTCATGTTCTCACCGGTCACCGTCTCCAACAAACCCGCGTATGGCTCGAAGATCGCCGGCCTGCCGAACAGAGTCGGGTTTGACTGATGCCAGAGGATGCGCTTGTCCGGACTGGCTGGGTGCGGAAAAGTTTCGGCATTCGGCCCGGTCTGCCACCGAATCCCTCTCTCCAGCAAAGTGACCGGAACCCCCGCCTCGGCCAGGCGAAGTGCCGTCACCCCGCCGCCGAACCCCGATCCGATAACCACGACACGGTGCACTTCACGTGTCAGCGGAATCCCTGTTGCAGCCCTGGCAGTGCGTGGCGCCATCATCGCGACTCCCACGGCGGCCGTACCGGCCAAGAACGATCTACGTTTCACTCCGGACATGACTGGTGCTCCCTCGAAGAATGTCGCCAGAGAATTCCGGGCACGCCAAAACTAGACACTCTGACGCTCGAGTGTCAAGGTTTTGGCGGAGCAGGCAAGGAACTACGAGGTCGACCGGATTGCGGGCCCGAGCCACCTCAAGAGAAAGGCCCGCAAGGAGTCGTCGGAATGTACGAGGTCACTGTCGAATGCAACAACCGAAAGCCCCAGTCGCACGGCAATTTCCACTATCTCATCCAACTCCGCCTCGGTGGCGAGGCCACGTTCGACCATAGGGGTGAGCATCTGACCAGCGAAAGGTATTGCTCGACTCATCATTTCGAGATCGAAGACAGGGTTTCCCCGCTCGGCGAGGAGCAGAGTCGCGAGCACCGGGTGAGCACGCACGGCAGTTCGCGCGGCAACGATGAATTCGACGACGTATTCACACGCCGTGTCGACCGACTCCACCTGTGCCGTGATCTCCCCGAGAACCTCGACAGCGAGACCGCCCATCGCCTGGGAGACGACCTCTTCACGTGTGCCGAAAATCGAGTACACCGTCTGGCGCGAGACACCGGCCGCGGTGGCAACTGCGGCAATGTTCACAGCCTCGAATCCGCCACCTTCGATCAGTCCGAGGGCGGCACCGAGAATCTTCTGCTGTGATCGCACGAGGAAAGTATTGCCCACCGAAACGGTGCACTGAGAAACGCGGTCCAGATCCGACTCCCCACCTGCATAAACGGCACAATCGGTTTCGTTTGGCTGCCGAAATTCAGTAGGTTAGGCTGCCCTTCATGAAAACTTCTATTCGGGGCTTCACTGCCCTCGGTGCGGCTGCAATCGCGGTCACCGCGCTTGTCTCGTGCTCCTCGGATTCAGGCACATCCACGCCATCCCAAGGTACGGGCGGATTCCCCGTCAGCATCGAGAACACCTTCGGCACCACGACCATCGACTCGAAGCCCGAGCGCCTCGTCACCCTCGGATGGAACGCGCAGGACATCCTGTACGCACTCGATCTGACTCCGGTCGGACAGCCCAAGTACACCTACGGCGCGGACGACAACGGCGTCATGCCGTGGGCGCAGGACTACTTCGACGCGGACAAGACAACGCTCTTCGACATGCCGGCCAGCGGAGAACCGCCGATCGAGTCCATCGCGTCGTTGACCCCCGACGTCATCCTCGCGCCGTACGAGGGCTTCGAGGAATCCGTCTACAACCAACTGAGCAAGATCGCACCGACGGCCGCCTACCCCGGCGCGGCCTGGCAGACATCCTGGCAGGACCAGACCCGCATCGTCGGCAAGGCAGTCGGCAAGAGCGAAGAGGCCGACAAGCTCGTCGACGGCCTCGACGCGACTCTCGCCGATACCGCCACAGCCCACCCGGAGTTCGCCGGAAAGACATTGGCAGTGGTCAACTTCGACACCGATTCGAGCAACATCAACGTCTATCTGCCCACTGATCCGCGGGTCCAGGTGCTGACCGAACTCGGGTTCGTCAACGCACCGGGCGTCGAGAAGCTAGCCGCGGACAATGCAGGTGGATCGTTCTTCAAGACGATCTCCTACGAGAACATCGCCGACATCGACGCCGATGTGATCGTCGGCTTCACCGACGGCTCCGGTGATCCGTCCGGCATACCCGCAGTCGGTGGACTCGGCGCGGTCAAGCGTGGATCCACCGCATTCCTCAGCGACACCCGGGTCATCGGCGGACTGAGCAACGTCAACGTCCTGAGCACGCCGTGGGTCCTCGGCCAGATCACACCGACGTTGAGCGAAGCCGCAAAGCGCGCCTCCGCCTAGAAAAGATGCAGTGTCGGTCACGGTCTTTATGCTCACCTGCATGGCCGAACTTTCGATCTCCGTAACCAGGCACGTCAACGCACCGGCGGACACTGTGTGGCAGGTCCTGACGGACCTCGACAACGCTGCCGACACCCTCTCCGGCGTGATCCGTATCGAACGGCTCGCCGGAGTGGGATACGCCGTCGGCACCAAGTGGCGTGAAACTCGGAAGATGATGGGCAAGGAAGCAACCGAGGACATGTGGGTCACCGAGGTCGAGGCTCCCACCCGCACCGTCGTCAAAGCCAACTCCCACGGCATGAACTACACGAGTGGGTTCACGCTGAAGCCTGACGCCACAGGCACGATCCTCGAGATGTATTCCTCCGGTGAATCCGAATCCACTTCACGTATCTCGAAGATCTTCACAGCGGTATTCGGTCGGTTGGGCGCGCGGGTGACCCGGAAATTCATGGCGAAGGATCTCGAAGACATCGCAGCAAAAGCCGAGCATCTCTCGGGCGAGTAAAGCGCCCTCACCTGCACTTACCGTTTTGTTTGCATAATAACTGCAATCAATACGACATCACTGTGTCAAGCTGATTCGCTGCGGGAATGGACTCAGCTGGGTAACGGCGCGTGAGTCCCCGCCAAATCTGCCCGGGTGGGCGTAGCGTGCAGAGTGCTCGCGGATGGATCGGCGCATCGGGGTGTCGACCGTAGGGCCTTTGAGGGGGCAGGAATGGCATTCAGCGGAACCGCCTCCGGCGGAGGATCAGGCGCTACTCGCGCCGACGTCGGACATGCAGTGCTCTTCGCCGGCGCCGCCGCGCTCGGCGGTTTTCTGTTCGGATACGACACCGCCGTCATCAACGGGGCGGTCGGTGCGATCCGAGACAAGTACGACATCGGCGCCTCGGGCACCGGGCTCACGGTCTCACTGACTCTGCTCGGCGCAGCACTCGGCGCCTGGATCGCAGGCACACTCGCCGACCGACTCGGCCGCATCCGCGTCATGCAGATAGCCGCGGTGTTGTTCATCATCGGCGCCGTAGGCTCCGCAATTCCGTTCAGCGTCTACGACCTCACGTTCTGGCGCGTGGTCGGCGGCCTGGCAGTGGGTTTCGCGTCAGTCATCGCCCCGGCCTACATCGCGGAGATCTCCCCCGCCGCGATTCGCGGACGTCTCGGCTCGATGTACCAACTGGCGATCGTTCTCGGAATCGCCGTGTCGCAGTTGGTCAATTACGCCCTCCAGGCCGCGGCCGGTGGTGATCGCAATCAGATCGCGGGCCTCGAAGCCTGGCAGTGGATGCTGATGCTCGAGGCGGTTCCCGCAGTCCTGTACCTGATCATGACAACCACGATTCCCGAATCTCCACGGTTCCTCGTGGCGCAGGGCAAGGACGATCGTGCTCGCAAGATCATCTCCGATCTCGAAGGTGGAGATCACGACGCCGTCACCGAACGCATGAACGAGATCCGCGAATCTCTGACGGAGAAGCAAGCCAAGACCACAGTCCGCCAACTCTTCTCGAAGCGGCTCGGGGTTTCCCATCTGGTGTGGGTCGGTATTGCACTCGCCGCGTTGCAGCAGTTGGTCGGCATCAACGTGATCTTCTACTACTCGAGCACCCTCTGGCAGGCGGTCGGATTCGGCGCTGACCGGTCCCTGCTGATCAGCGTCGTGAGCGCCTTGGTCAACATCGTCGGTACGTTTGTCGCCATCGCCGTCATCGACCGGGTCGGTCGAAAGCCGTTGTTGCTGGTCGGTTCCGCCGGTATGGCCATCTCACTGGGCACCGCAGCGTTCTGTTTCCATTCGGCAACAGTGACCAAGAACGAGATCGGCGAATCTGTGGCCACGCTGACCGGAGCCAACGCGACTATCGCACTTATCGGTGCGAACGCATTCGTGTTCTTCTTCGCGCTGTCCTGGGGCCCAGTGGTCTGGGTGTTGATCTCCGAGATGTTCCCCAACCGCGTGCGTGCTGCAGCAGTGGGAATTGCGACCGCCACCAACTGGGTCGCGAACTTCCTGGTGTCCTGGACGTTCCCGGCACTGGCCGATTGGAATCTGTCGTACACCTATGCCGGCTACGCCGTCATGGCAGCGTTGTCACTGTTCGTCGTCCTGCGATTCGTGAAGGAAACGCGAGGCAGCACACTCGAATCCGTCCAGTAGCGAGATCTCACGGTTTCACACCGAAAAGCGGTGGCCCTCGGATTGATCCGAGGGCCACCGCTTTTCGAGATTATCGTGAGACGAGCCGTCAGCCTTGCGCGACTTCGCCCTGAGCCGAAGCCGAGGACGCGTCTTCCTGGACGTGGACGCCGACGCTGCCCATCCCCGCCACCCAGCCGGTGATCTTGCGGGAGAGGTCCTGAGCCGTGAGTCCGAGTTCCTTGTGGATGGCCTCGCGGCTGGCGTGATCGAGGAACTGCTGGGGAACGCCCATGTCGCGGCACGACGTGTGCACTCCGGCTGCCCGCATCGCGGCCGAGACCGTCGAACCGATGCCGCCGTGCAGACCGCCGTCTTCGATGGTGACCACGAGGGCGTACTTGTCCGCCATCTTCACCAGCGAATCCGCGACCGGCAGAACCCACCGCGGATCGACGACGGCAACCGAGATGCCCTGCTTGTCGAGCCGCTCAGCAATCTCGAGTGCCAGGGATGCAAACGGGCCCACCGCGACGAGGAGCACGTCGCCGCGCTCACCCTCGCTGGACTTGAGAACGTCGACCATTCCGTCGAGTCGCTTCACGGCCGGAATCGCTTCGGGTACAGCGCCCTTCGGGAAACGAACGACGGTTGGGCCGTCGTCGACGAGGAGTGCCTCGTCCAGTTCTTCGCGCAGTGTGTCGGCGTCACGCGGTGCCGCGACACGGATCCCGGGGATGATTCCGAGCAGCGAAAGATCCCAGACCCCGTTATGGCTGGCACCGTCGACTCCGGTGACCCCGGCGCGGTCGAGCACGACTGTCACCGGTTGCTTGAGCAGAGCGACGTCCATCAACAACTGGTCGAAAGCCCGGTTGAGGAAGGTGGAGTAGATAGCTACGACGGGGTGAAGTCCGCCCAGTGCAAGACCGGCGGCTGAGGTCATCGCGTGCTGCTCGGCGATACCGACGTCGAAAATACGATCGGGGAACTTCTCACCGAATGCCGCGAGGCCGGTGGGCCCGGCCATCGCCGCGGTGATGGCGACGATGTCCTCACGACGCGAAGCCTGCTCGATCAACGCGGCCGAGAAGACCGACGTCCAGTCCGGCGCGGACGACTTGGTGCCGCGACCGGTGACGGGATCGATGACACCGGTGGCATGCATCTGGTCGGCCACGTCGTTCTCGGCGTGTGCGTAACCGTTGCCCTTACGAGTGACGGCATGCACGATGACCGGTCCACCGTAGGCCTTTGCCCGGCGCAATGCCGATTCCATGGCGGCTTCGTCGTGTCCGTCCACCGGTCCGAGGTATTTGATACCGAGATCGGTGAACATGACCTGAGGGCTGACCGCGTCTTTGAGACCCGCCTTCATTCCGTGCAGGACGGAGTACGCGGTGCGCCCCACCCAGGGCAGTCTCTTGACCATGCGTCGGCCACTGTCGAGGGCGCGCTCGTAACTCGGTGCGGTTCGCAGTGCCGAGAGATGGTCGGCGAGTCCGCCGATGGTCGGTGCGTAGGAGCGGCCGTTGTCGTTGACGACGATCACCACCGAACGGTCCTTGCCTGCCGCGATGTTGTTGAGAGCTTCCCAACACATTCCGCCGGTCAGCGCGCCGTCACCGACGACGGCAACTACGTGGCGATTCTGACCCGTCAGCGCGAAGGCCTTCGCGAGGCCGTCGGCATAGGACAACGCGGCGGAAGCGTGAGAGGACTCGACCCAGTCGTGTTCGCTCTCGGCGCGGCACGGATACCCGGACAGTCCACCCTGCTTACGCAGAGTGTCGAACTGATCCTGACGACCGGTGAGGATCTTGTGTACATAGGCCTGATGGCCCGTGTCGAAGATGATCGCGTCCTGCGGCGAGTCGAAAATTCGGTGCAGTGCGAGGGTCAACTCCACGACGCCCAAGTTGGGCCCGAGGTGACCACCGGTCGCAGCGACCTTCAGCACGAGGAACTCACGAATCTCGTCGGCCAACTCCGTCATCTCGGCGTGGCTCAACTGACGTAGATCGTCAGGACCCTGAATGCGGGCAAGAACACCCAACGAGATCGCTCCCTCCGTGCTTCACAGCTGCACCGGTGCGCGCCGCGGCTGTCTTCGCGACAGTGCTGCCAGTCTACGGAGCGTTCCGGCGAACCGACACGCGGACTCGGCCCGATTCCGGTGTGACTTCGCGTAACAGCGAAATCCCGCGGATCGCTCGTGATCGCAATCACAGACAAATGGGATCCGTCGCGATCGACTCGGCAACTCTTCTTCCACAAAACGACCGCCATGTCAGCTTAAGGTCGACGTATGGGAACTGTGGTCGACGACCTGATAACGCGAGTGTTCGACGAAGTCCGATCACTCGACGAAGGCGAGTTGGCCGACTACATTCCCGAACTCGCGGCGGTCGCCCCCGATTCGTTCGGAATCTGCATCGCCACCGTAGACGGTTACGTCTACGAGATCGGTGACTCGCGAATCCCGTTCACCATTCAGTCGATCTCGAAGCCCTTCACCTACGCCTTGGCTCTCGCCGATCGAGGAAGCGAGGCGGTTGCCGCGAAAATCGACGTCGAACCATCCGGCGAGCCGTTCAACGAAATCAGCCTCGACCCGCTCACCGAACGGCCACGAAACCCCATGATCAATGCCGGGGCGATCACCGCTGCATCACTGGTTGCCGGACCGAATCCCGAGGCCCGCTTCGAGCGCATCCGCTCGGCGTACTCGCGATACGCAGGCCGCGAGCTGACCTTCAACGAAGCCGTCTACACCTCCGAGGCCCGCACCGGTCACCGCAACCGTGCGATCGGCCACATGCTGCGATCCTTCGACGTCATCACCGGCAATCCCGACGAGGCCGTCGACCTGTACTTCCGTCAGTGTTCGATCGACGTGACCTGCCGTGATCTGAGTCTGATGGCTGCGACGATGGCGAACAACGGCGTCAATCCGCTCACCCACGAGCGTGCGCTGGCACCCGCAGGCGTCGAACAGGTCCTCAGTGTCATGGCAACCTGCGGGATGTACGACGGCGCCGGCAAGTGGCTGGTAGAGGTCGGATTGCCGGCCAAGAGCGGTGTCGGCGGCGGAGTGCTGGCGGTTCTGCCGGGCCAGATCGGCATCGCCGTGTACTCCCCCAGGCTCGACGTTCACGGCAACAGTGTTCGCGGAGTTGCTTCTGCCCGGGCACTGTCGAAGGAACTCGAACTGCACTTCCTCCACGTGACGCGGGCGTCACGCTCGTCGATCCGGGCCAGATACAGCGTCATCGAAGCACCGTCGCGAGTACGACGCACCCCGACCGAACAGGCCGTGCTCGACGACGTCGGCAAGCGCAGCCGGGTCTACGAACTGCACGGCGATCTCCTCTTCACCGGTGCCGAATCGGCGGTCCGCGAAATCGGCTCGGTGGACGAGGGCCTCGAAGTTGTCGTCATCGACGTCCGCCGCGTCGACGACGCCAGCGACGTCGCGGTGCGCATGATCACTGCGCTGCAGGTTCAGCTGGCCGAGCAGGCTTGTGCTGTGGCCGTCGTCGATCCGCAAGGACTGCTGGGACAACGAAGTTCGAGCATCGACCCCGCCAGAAGAAGTGGTCGGGTTTTTGCCGATCTCGATTCCGCCATGCAGTGGTGCGAAGACACGCTGCTTGCGGTGCATTGTGAGGCCGAACGGCAGGCGTCGACGATCTCGATCGAGGACCACCCAGTTCTCGATGCTCTGTCCGCGGCACAGATCGAGGGATTTTCGGCAGAGTTGGAGACGCGAACCTATGCCCGCGGCGAGAAGATCGCCCGCCGAGGTGAATCGGCGTCTGGCTTCTACCTGATTCTCAGTGGCCAGGTCAGCACCATGTTCACCGACGCGCACGGGGTCGAGCACCGCATCACGACGCTCTCCGCCGGAATGACGTTCGGCGAGATGACGATGTTCCTCGACACTCCGTTCCTCAACGACATCCGCGCCGATTCCACGGTCACCGTGGCCGTGCTGACTCCGGAGCGATATGCAGAACTGACCGCACAGGCACCCGAGTTGAAACTTGCGCTTCTCGAACGACTGGCTGCGGGCGCCTACGAGCAATTGGACCTGATGTTGCGGAGTGTCATATCCGCCGGACGAATCGGATAGGAACCACACGTGCCCACCACCGCCTTCACCTCGGATCCGTCCACTGTCACGGTAACCGGAACCGCCACTGCAACAGCTGTTCCCGACATCGTGCGATTGACGATCGGAGTATCGGTGACACAGACGGCCGTTTCCGACGCGTTCGACGCCGTCGCGCGTCTGTCCACTGCCCTGACCGAGACCCTGCACGCGCGCGGTGTGCGCGGAGCGGACCTCACCACCGCCGGGCTGAGCGTCCATCCGCAGACTCACTGGAGCGACGGAGGCCGCCAGGAGACAACAGGATTCACGGCATCGACAACTTTCCGAGTCGTACTGCGAGAGCTGGAGCCGGAAGCGGCGAACTCCCCCGCTGCCGTCATCGCGGCATGTGTATCGGTGGGTGGCGACGCGATTCGGCTCGACGGACTGGAGTTCGATCTCGACGACCGCAGCGATCTGGCGACAAGAGCACGCGAATTGGCCTGGACGGCAGCCGAATCGAAGGCCAGACAGTTCGCAGACCTGGCAGACAAAGATCTGGTCGAAGTCCTCGAGGTGCTCGAGGACTTCGACCAGATCGTGCCGATGCGCGGACGTGTCGCGGCGATGAAAGCGGATTCGGCCCCGATAGCCGTCGAACGCGGAGAGATCGAAGAATCGATCTCGGTCCGCGTTCGATGGGCTATGGCGTGACAACAGTAATTCAGAAGACGCGGCCGGCAGTAGACCAGCCGGGCTTGCGGATCAGCGAGTGAGGTTCTTCTCCTCGTTCTTCTCTTCGCGTTCTTCTTCGAACTTCTGCTCGGCGTCGGGGGTTGCCATGTCGATGGTGGTGCGCAACGGACGGTTCGGGATGAAGATGACCGACACGAGCGTGACCACGGCGACGACGGCTGCGACCAGGAAGATCCGTCCTGTTGCGTCGCCGTAGGCGAACCGAACGATCTGCGAGACGAAGTCAGGCATATTGCTCAGGTCGAGGCCGTCCTGGAGGCTCTTTCCAGCTACTGCCTGCTGCTCGGGCGGCAAGGTGGAGACCGAATCGACTGTCAGTGTCTTGACGCGGGTCGCAAGAATCGAACCGAGCACCGACACGCCGATCGCGCCGCCGAAGGTGCGGAAGAACGCCACGATACTGCTGGCCGCGCCGATGTTCTCGACGCTGACCGTGTTCTGCACGGCGAGAACGATGTTCTGCATCAGCATGCCGGTACCGAGACCCACGATGGCGATGAAGATTCCGATTGTCCACAGGCTGGTTGCGTGGTCGATCGTCGACAGCAGCCCGAAACCGACCAGCAGCAGAACTGCGCCGGCGACGATGAAGGGCTTCCACTGACCGAACTTGGTGATCAGCTGGCCCGAGCCGACCGAGGCGACGAGCATGCCTGCGACCATCGGAATGGTGAGCAATCCGGCTTCGGTGGGATCGAATCCGCGTGCGGTCTGGAAGTACTGCGTCAGGAACGTCGTCGCGCCGAAGAGGCCGACACCAACTGCGATCGAGGCGATGATCGCGAGAGCCGTGGTGCGCTCGGTGATGATCTTGATCGGCAGGATCGGATCCTTGACCTTGGATTCGACGAACATCGTCAGGCCGAGCAGGGCCAGACCACCGATGACGAAGAAGGCCGACTCCTTCGAGAACCAGGCGTAGTAGTCGTCCTGACCGGCAAACGACACCCAGATCAGCAGGACGCTGACACCGGCGGTGAGCAAGGTGGCGCCCATCCAGTCGATGGAGACGTTGTCCTTCTTCACGGTCTCGACGTGCAGTGTGCGCTGAAGCAGGAACAATGCGATGACTGCCAGCGGAACACATACGTAGAAGCACCAGCGCCAGCCGGCAGTGTCCACGAGGACGCCGCCGAGGATCGGTCCACCGGACATCGAGACGGCCATGGCCGCACCCATGTATCCGGAATAGCGACCGCGATCTCGCGGCGGGATGATCGTGCCGATGATGGCTACGACGAGAGCGGTCAGACCGCCCATACCGATGCCCTGGATGACACGCGCACCGAGCAGCAACGGAACGTTGTGCGCCGCGCCGGCGATGACCGAGCCGATCACGAAGATGACGATCGCGGTCTGGACCAGCACCTTCTTGTTGTAAAGGTCGGCAAGCTTGCCCCAGATTGGCGTCGACGCCGCGGTGGCGAGCAACGCTGTCGTGATGATCCAGGCGTACTGCGTCTGAGTTCCGTGCAGTTCACCGATGATCGTGGGAAGCGCTGTCGAAACGATGGTGCTGCTGAGCAGCGCGGTGAACAGCGCCGCGATGAGTCCGGTGAGTGCTTCGAGAATTTCGCGGTGAGTCATCGCGCCCGCTTCGCGAGCCGATCCGTCACCTCCGGTACTTGCCCGGGTTTCTCCTACTGTTGCTGCCATGTGCCTTATCTCCCAATACTTTCTACGCCCGTGTGCGGAACTGCCGGTGAGGCCTGCCGATTCGATGCGCCGAACGTCTCGTTGAGACGTTGCAGCGATGTCACTGCGGCCATGGCCTCTTCCTGGCTCCAGTCTTCGAGCATGTTGCGCAAACGCGCCGCACGCCGCTGCGTGGTTCTCCGTAAAACGTCGTGTCCCTCTTCCGATACTCGGATGCGGAACGCCCGCTTGTCAGCCGGATCGGGATTTCTCTCGACATACCCAGCGTCGACCAGATCCGACATTTGTCGGCTGAGCGACGACTGACTGACACACAGATCGACGGCCAATTCGTTCTGTCGGCACTCCCCACGCGCTGCCAGCATGAACAACACACTGACCAGCGCAGGCGGCAGCAGGCTGTCTGCACCGGTGGTGACCGCGGCTCGCAGCGATCTGCCGAACATGAAGATCGTGTCGACGAGCGCTTGGGCCGTCTCCGGCTGTACCGACATTGCCTACCCCTGAATTCGAGTGGCCCGAACGAGCCGTGACTTGAAAACGGAAAACTACTTGCAGAACGAAACTATACGATTAGTTGCGTAATGCAAGCAACTGTTGTGAACGCGAGAAGCGTCACACCGTTTCAGGGAAAGATTTCGGGACGTCTCAGCGTTCGAGGAGCGCGATGCACTCCATGTGGTGAGTCTGGGGGAACGCGTCGAACGCCCGGAGGCCACCGATTCTGAAGCCCTGCTCCAGGTAGAGGCCGATATCGCGACCGAACGACGCCGGGTCGCACCCGATATGGACTATCCGCTCAGCGCCCGTTGCGGCGAGAGCTTCCACGACCGGACGGCCGGCTCCCGCACGTGGCGGGTCGAGCACGACGACAGCAGGCGAACGCTCCAGATCCGCGATGATGTTCTCGACGCGGGCGCTGTGGAAGCGCACCTGACCGAGATCGGACAGCGCTGCCTGCCCGTCCGCGACTGCACGCGCCGAAGATTCGACGGACTCCACCACGCCGGACGGCCCGACAAGCTCGGCGAGCACAGCTGCGAACACGCCGACACCGCCGTAGAGATCCCAGGCCGTGTCCGCGGTAGCGGCTCCGGCCCACTCCCCGACCACCTGTGAGTACGCGGCCGCAGCGCCGCGATGGGCCTGCCAGAAACCGGTCGCGGCCAGCGCCCATTCTCGACTGCCGACGCGCTCGGTCACTGTGTCCGATCCGATGGCAACTCGGGTCTTTCGCGGGCCGCCGCTTGCCGCTCGGCGTGCCATCGCGCCGCGTCGCCCGGGCGTCCGCCGTCCCGTCTTGGACACCGCGGGTGCCGCGATTTCCACGACGTGCCGCTCGCCCGCAGCGTCGAGAACGACCTGCAGCTCGCTACCTGGCGCCCACTGCGCACCGCCGAGACCGTCGTACGCGCTCTGATCGATCTGGGTGCACCGCAGGTCTGTGACGATCCGGTTGCTGCGGTACGCGTGGTATCCGGCGACACCGTGCCCGTCCACCGCCAACCGGACTCGCGTGCGCCAACCCGTTCCGCCTCCGGTTCCGGGCAGTTCCTCTACCTCGACGTCCGATTCGACACGAGCCAGTCGCAGAAGCTGCTCCCGCACGACCGAGGTCTTCATCTCACGTTGGACGCTCAGATCCGCATGCGAGTAGTCGCAGCAGCCCGCCCCGCCCGGGCCGGAGATCGGGCATGTCGGATCGATCCGATGCGGAGAAGCGTCGAGAACGGTGATCGCGTCGGCGCGGCAAAACGATCCGCCCTTGTCCTCGGTCACCCGGACCAGCGCACGCTCCCCCGGCAAACCGTGACGGACGAACACGACCCGCCCCTCGTGCCGGGCGACGACGAACCCGCCGTGACCGGGGTTGCCCAGATCGACCTCGAAGGTCTGTCCGGTCCAATTCTCACTCAACGAACTACGCCTGCCATTTCGATGTTGCCGATCATTTTTCGCCGGTGATCATTTCTCGCCGGTGTCGTAACCGCGACGCGTGGCACCTGCGGTCTTCTCGATGTCGAGCGGCTTCGCCTTTGCCGACGAACTCAGCTGCCACGGAACGCTGGTCACCATCACGCCGGGCTGGAAAAGCAGACGACTCTTCAGACGAAGCGCGCTCTGATTGTGCAGGATCTGCTCCCACCAGTGTCCGACGACGTACTCGGGAATGAAGACGGTGACGACGTCACGCGGAGCATCGCGTCGTACACGCTTGACGTAATCGAGAACCGGCTTGGTGATTTCGCGGTACGGCGACTCGATCACCTTGAGCGGAACCGTCACGTCGCTCTTCTCCCACTCACGCACGAGTGCACGGGTGTCGGGCTCGTCGACGTTGACCGTGATGGCTTCGAGGGTGTCCGGTCGCGTTGCTCGCGCGTAGGCGAGAGCTCGCATCGTCGGCATGTGCAACTTCGAGACGAGCACGATCGAGTGCGTGCGGCTGGGCAGTACGCCGTCCCACTCCTGCTCCTCGAGCTCGGCTGCGACGCTGTCGTAGTGCTTGCGGATCATCTTCATCACGATGAAGATCGCGACCATCGCGACGATGGCGATCCATGCGCCGGCAGCGAACTTGGTGATCAGAACGATGATCAAGACGGTGGCGGTCATTGCCAGACCGATCGAATTGATCACTCGCGAGCGCTGCATACGGGCCCGTTGCGCCTTGTCGGTCTCGGACTTCAGATGCCGAGTCCAGTGCTTGATCATGCCCGTCTGGCTGAGCACGAACGAGACGAAGACGCCGACGATGTACAACTGGATGAGCTTGGTGACCTCGGCGCCGAACACCACGACGAATGCGATGGCAGCACCGGAGAGGAAGAGGATTCCGTTGCTGAATGCCAGTCGGTCGCCGCGCGTGTGCAGCTGACGCGGTAGGTACCGATCCTGCGCCAGGATCGATCCGAGTACCGGAAATCCGTTGAACGCGGTGTTCGCGGCCAGAACCAGGATCAGTGCCGTGACGATCGCCATGAAGAAGAAACCGATCGGGAAACCACTGAACACGGCTTCGGCGATCTGCGCGATCAAGGTCTTCTGATGGTAGCCCTCCGGCGCTCCGACCAGCTGTTCCTGCGGATTGTGTGCGTAGACGATGCCGATCTTCTGAGCCAGGATGATGATGCCCATCAGCAGGACGATGGCGATCGACCCGAGCAGCAGCAAGGTCGTGGCAGCGTTGCGCGACTTCGGCTTCTGGAACGCCGGTACGCCGTTGCTGATGGCCTCGACGCCGGTCAGTGCGGCACAGCCCGAGGAGAATGCGCGGGCGATCAGGAACGCGAAGGCAATTCCGTACAGATGCGAATCCTCGGCGTTGAGCGTGAACGACGACGATTCCGCGTGCACATCCTCACCGAGGACGTAGATCCGGAAGAATCCCCACCCGAGCATCAGGAACATGCCGACGATGAATGCGTAGGTCGGAATTGCGAACGCGGTCCCCGATTCACGGATACCGCGAAGGTTGACCGCGGTCAGCAACACGATCGCCGCAACCGCGAACAACACCTTGTGCTGCGCGACGAACGGCAGAGCCGAGCCGATGTTCGACGCCGCCGACGAGATCGACACGGCGACCGTCAGCACGTAGTCGACCATCAGCGCACTACCGACGGTCAGACCGGCGGTCGGGCCGAGGTTGACCGTCGCGACCTCGTAGTCGCCGCCACCGGAGGGGTATGCGTGGACGTTCTGGCGGTAGCTCGCCACCACCACAGCCATGACGATGGCGACGGACAATCCGATCCAGGGTGTGTACGCATACGCGGAAATACCCGCGACGGAGAGAACCAGAAAGATTTCTTCGGGGGCATACGCGACGGACGACATCGCGTCGGACGCGAAGACCGGTAGTGCAATTCGCTTGGGTAGCAGCGTGTGCCCGAGTTTGTCGCTTCGGAACGGCCGACCGAGCAGGAGCCGCTTGGTAGCGGTCGAGAGCTTAGACACGTGCAAAGCGTAAGCCGTCTCGCCCGATTCGGAGTCATCAGAGCCCCAACTTCACCTTTTGTCGTGACAACCGGCACGCGAGCGACCGTTGTACTTGCTCTTCCCGTGAGGGGCTGTACCGTTCGATTCGGCGTGCAATCGCGCCATGAGGGTCCATGAACGGAGTAGGGCGTGTATGTCGTCATCATGGGGTGCGGTCGAGTGGGTTCTTCCCTCGCCGCGTCTCTGACCAGGATCGGACATGAGGTCGCCGTCATCGACCGCGATCAGAGTGCGTTTCTGCGTCTCGATCTCGACTTCCCGGGAACCAAGGTTCTGGGAATGGGGTTCGACCGTGACGTGCTGGTCCGGGCGGGAATCGAGCGGGCCGACGCCTTTGCCGCGGTGTCCTCGGGAGACAATTCCAACATCATCGCAGCGCGAGTCGCACGCGAGACTTTCGGCGTCGAACGCGTCGTCGCACGTATTTACGACGCCAAGCGTGCCGCTGTTTACGAGCGACTCGGCATTCCCACGGTCGCCACCGTGCCGTGGTCGACGGATCGTTTCCTGCACACGTTGACCAAGGAAAGTCAGACTGCGAAGTGGCGCGATCCTTCGGGCACTGTCGCCATCACCGAACTTGCCCTGCACGAGGATTGGGCGGGCAAGCCGATCGCGCTCCTCGAGGGCGCGACCAGTTCGAGAGTCGCCTTCATCATCCGCTTCGGGACCGGCATTCTCCCCGACCGCAAGACTGTCATCCAGGCCGACGATCAGGTCTACATCGCCGCCGTGTCGGGAACCGTCGCCGAAGCTGTCGCACTGGCCGGCAACCCGCCGCCGAGCGACGACTGAGGGAGGCCGCAGATGACTGATCCGTACGCCGCCCCCCACAACAAGACTGCGACTGTGTTGCACTACAACGTGATTGGAAGTTCTCGATGAAGGTCGCCATCGCCGGAGCCGGCGCCGTAGGCCGTTCCATTGCGCGAGAGCTGATTCGAAGCTCACATGACGTCATGCTGATCGAACGCAAACTCGATCACATCGAACCGGAGTCGGTGCCCGAGGCGAAGTGGGTGCACGCGGACGCCTGCGAACTCAGCAGACTCGAGGACGCGTCGATGGAGTCGTACGAGGTCGTGATTGCCGCGACCGGAGACGACAAGGCAAACCTGGTCCTCAGTCTGCTCGCGAAAACCGAGTTCGGTGTTCGCCGAGTTGTCGCCCGCGTCAACGATCCCCGCAACGAGTGGCTCTTCGACGAGTCCTGGGGCGTGGACGTCGCCGTCTCGACACCGCGGATGCTCGCTTCGCTCGTCGAAGAGGCCGTCTCGGTCGGTGACCTGGTCAAACTGATGACACTGCGGCAGGGACAGGCCAACCTCGTCGAGATCACGTTGCCCGACAACACACCTCTTGCCGGAAAAGCCGTCAAGAAACTCGAACTTCCGCGAGACTGCGCACTGGTCACCATCCTGCGTGGCGGACGCGTGATCGTCCCGCAGATGGACGATCCCATCGAAGGCGGGGACGAACTGCTCTTCGTTGCGGCCGTCGACGCCGAGGATCAGTTGCGCGTTGCACTCCGCCTGGAGAATTGACAGACGAACACACTGACGACGAAAGGGAATCACATGGCACAAGCGCCCGAAAACACCGTAGTCACCGACAATCCGGCCCAGAGCCGGTACGAGATCCATGCCGACGGCGACCTCGCCGGGATCGAGGACTACACCACCTCCGGTGACGTCGTCTCGTTCAACCACACCGAGATCTACCCCGCCTTCGAAGGTTTCGGATTGGCCGGGGTTCTCGTCCGCCAGGCTCTGGACGACCTACGAGCACGCGGCCTCAGGGTTCATCCGGTGTGCCCGTACGTCGTGAAGTTCCTCGACAAGCACCCCGAGTACCAGGACCTGATCAGCTGAGATCGCGGTCTTCGCGCGGCTTCGTCAGATTCACCGAGCCCACCTCTTCGGACCCTGCGTCCGTGGCGGTGGGCTCGCTGCTTTCGGGCTCCACAACCGGTTCAGGCTCGACGATGCGATCGGCCTTACGCACAGCCCAGACCGTCACGAGCAGCACCAAACCGGTCAACGGCCAACCCATGCCGATACGCGCGACTGCGAGCCATCCAGTGTGGTCGGTGTCGTAGAGCTGTGACTGAACGAGATACCGCGCACCGAAGACCAACGCCCACGCTGCCGTCGCGACGTCGTAGAGCCGGACGGCGGAGCTGTGCTTGCGCCAGAGATTGCCGTGCCCGTTGAGATAACCCCAGATGATTCCGACGAGGGGCCAGCGCACGAGGATGGAAATCAGGAAGACCGCACCGTAGGCGAGGCTCGTGTAGATACCGAAGAGGAAATATCCTTTGGCGTCGCCGGTGCGGTAGGCGATGAATGCGGAAACTCCGACTCCGAGAAAACCGGAAATAGCGGGTTGGAGGGAATCCTTACGGAAGAGGCGCCAGGCCGCGATAGCGACAGCGACGCCTAATGCGGCCCAGATTGCCGCGGTGAGATTCCAGATGCTGTTGACCGGGACAAAAATCAGAATCGGCAAAGACGAATAGATCAGACCACTCAGCCCGCCGAGTTGGTCGATTACCGATCGCTGTTGTGTTTCAGTCACCTGTCGAGGGTGCCACAGTCACCGAGTTGCACGGTAAATGCGGGAAACGCGCCTATTCGCCGCGCAGTTCGTAGTAAGGGTTGAAGATCGCCTTGCGACCGTCACGCTCGCCCACACGACCGCGGATCAGCAGGGTCTTACCGGTCTCGATTCCCGGGATCCGGCGACGCCCGATCCAGACGAGATTGATCACCTCGGTGCCATCGAAGAACTCGGCCTCGATGCTGGCATTTCCCGACTTGGGACACGCGTCGACGCTGCGGAGTCGGCCCACCATCGTGACTTCTTCACCGCGACGACAATCGCATGCCTTCTGACCTCCGGAAGCCTTGTTGGACTCGGCCATCTCCTGGGCGTCCAACTGGTCGACGTCCTCGGTCAGACGCTGGGTCAGTCGACGAAAATATCCTGCGGCGGCGGGTGCCATTGCGCGCTCCTGCGAACATGTGTGACGCAAGGGTTTCGCGTCACGTGAAGGGCTGTGTGATCGCCACTGTAGACCCATTACGAGCGTGTAACCACACCGGTCAGTCCGCGTCTCGGGGGCACCGGGCAAGATCAAGAGATGCAGAACTCGGAATTGGCGACCGTTGCCGTCGTTCTCCCAGGTACAGGCTCTGACGCCCACTTCGCGGACCGCGCATTCCGGGCGCCGCTGGAGGCTCTGGGTGTGCGCATCGTCGCAATTGAACCGGACCCTCGGCGTGTCGTGGACGGCTATCTGGACGCGATGGACAGAGCCGCGGACACGCACGGCCGAATCATCGTCGGAGGGGTCTCGATCGGAGCGGCCGTTGCACTCCAGTGGGCCGCCGACAATCCCGATCGAACCGTGAGTGTGTTGGCAGCGCTTCCGGCCTGGACGGGCTCGGCCGACGACGCCCCCGCAGCAGCGAGCGCGCGGTTCACCGCCGGGCAACTGCGCTCCGAAGGCTTGGAGTCGGTGATCGCTGCGATGCACGCGTCGAGTCCGGCGTGGCTCGGAGCCGAACTCGAGCGCTCCTGGCGCTCTCAGTGGCCCGATCTCCCGGCTGCGCTCGACGAGGCGGCGTCGTACCACTCACTCGGCGAGAGCGCGCTACGGGCGGTAGGCGTTCCGGTCGGCATTGCGTCGGCGGTGGACGATCCGGTTCATCCCGCGTCAGTGGCGCAGGCCTGGGCGGCTTCACTCCCCCGCGGCGCAGTCGCCACGACGACGCTCGACATGATCGGGCGCGACCCCGCGGTTCTCGGGTCCACCTGCATCAAAGCGCTCGCGGCGATCGAATCCGATACCACCGCGAGCGCCTGAAGAAAATCCTGTTACTGACCCAATTGCTGCATGGCAGAACCGGATTCGCCGCTACGAGGCGGCGGGGTCGGCCGTGCTGGAGGTGCCGGCGGAGCGGGCGGTGCTGACTGCTGTTGCGGCTGGGCGGCGACCTGTTGCTGCTGCGCTGCCGCCAACTGCTGCTCGTGTGCGGCCGCCAACTGCTCGGCGAGCACCTGCGGGAGCACCACGGGCAGCGGTGTCCGCACCGGATGCGGCTCTGATCCTCGGTTGACGACGGTGTCACGCAAGATGTCCCGTGCGATTGCCACCAGAGGAGCGTTCGCGGCGGTGGATCCACTCGGACCCGCGACCACGCAGCGCACCATCCACCGGGGACCGTCGACGCCGATGAACCGCAGGTCCATGTTGGCCGTCACAGCAGCCAGTTCACGGCCCCACGGGCCGTTCTCGACGCTCACCGCGGAATTGTCGTCGCGAAGCGACTGCGCGAGCTCGGCAACGACCTCACGCCACTGACCGGGCGATTTCGGGGCGGCGTAGGCAGCAACCGTGATGCGGCCGTGCTCGGTGACCAGGTGCACGGCCTGCGGCGAACCGTTGGGCGCCATCTCGACCTGCAACTGCCCGCCGGTCGGCATCGGCACCAGAACGGAACCGAGATCAAGACGCTGACCGTCACGGCCTGCCGTCGGATCGTCGGAATCGATCTCCGAGATGTCGTAAGGGCCTTCCGATTCGTCACCGAACTCGTCGCCGGTGACTTCGAGATCGTCTTCGACCTCGTCGATCTCCACCGACTCGTCGTTCTCGTCACCGAAGAAGCTGGTGGTTTCCTCGTCGACATCTGTCTTCTTCTTGCGTCCGAACATGATTCAGACTCCCTCTCCGACTACCGCGCCAGGCGCATCGGTATCGAGTATCGCGTGCCCGCCGCTGGAACCGTAGCCTCCGGTTCCTCTGGTCGTGTCGTCCAGCGATTCGACTTCCTCGAAAACCGGAAGTTCGACTCGTTGAACCACGAGCTGAGCGATTCGGTCACCGCGGCGGATGTCGATGGCTGTGGCCGGATCGAGATTGATCAAGCAGACCTTGAGTTCGCCCCGGTATCCCGCGTCCACGGTTCCGGGCGCATTCACGATCGACAGTCCCGATTTGGCGGCGAGTCCGGAACGCGGATGGATCAACCCGACGGTGCCCACCGGCAAAGCGATCGCGATCCCCGTTCCGACCAGTGTTCGGTGGCCGGGCTCGATGGTGACGTCGCTGGTGGAGCACAGATCCACACCCGCATCTCCGGGATGCGCACGCTGTGGAACGGGCAGGTCTGGATCCAGTCGCTTCAAGGCGATGGAGAGATGGTCGCTCACGTGGGCCAAGACTACTCGTAGCGACGGACTATCCTTGACAGGTGCCCGAAACATCTCGACCTGACGTCGCCACCACAACGCCCCCGTCCACGACGCTGTACTCCGAGCGCCTGTGGGTGCCGATCTGGTGGTGGATCGCCGGGCTGGCCGTAGCCGGACTCCTCGCGGCCGAGGTCCACATGGGCCGCCCGGGGCTTCTCTCGTACCTGGCGTACGTCGTACTACTCCCGATCCCGATCTGGGCGGCATTCTGGCTCAGCCGGATGCGCGTCGAGGTGGTGGAGACAGCAGGGGTGAAGGAATTGCACGTGGGTAGAGCCCACCTGCCGGTCGAATTGATTTCACGGGCGGCAGCAGTGCCGGCTTCCGCGAAGAGTGCTGCGATGGGGCGCCAACTCGATCCGTCGGCGTTCGTCCAGCATCGCCCATGGGTCAAGACAATGGTGTTGATCGTGCTCGACGACCCGGAGGATCCCACGCCGTACTGGTTGGTGAGCACACGTCGTCCCGCTGATCTGCTGGCTGCGCTGGATCTCTGACCAGCGCGGTCACAGCAAAGCAGTACTTCCCGACCCTTGGTCGACCCTCGCGCTGACGGGTCGACCACCGGGAAGGGAGATCAGGCAGCGCAGTCCATGCATACGAGCTGTCCGTTGGCATCACTGGCCAGGCGGCTGCGGTGATGAACCAGGAAGCAGCTCGAACACGTGAACTCGTCTGCCTGCTTCGGAACAACTCGAACCGAGAGTTCCTCGCCGGAAAGGTCGGCACCCGGCAGCTCGAAGGACTCCGCGGTGTCCGTCTCGTCGATGTCGACGACGGCTGACTGCGCTTCGTTGCGTCGCGCCTTCAGCTCCTCGAGCGAGTCCTCCGAAACCTCGTCGGACTCTGTACGCCTCGGTGCGTCGTAGTCAGTTGCCATCTCGTCTACCCCATCCTCTTCGTGTATCCCGGTCCCGTGTGCGCCGAGAATCCGGTAGATCCTTGATGCGCATGGAAACCGCCGTGGCATCCAGATCATTCCCTGTCGCTGCATAACGCTGCAGGACCGGAATTAGTGCCCGGAAGTTCCTTCCGAGAACGTGATCTGCGCCTCATTTGGTTGTCATTTCGGCGTCCGGCCGATGCCCAGTTGAACGACCTGGGCCGCCAGACAGTAGCCGACGTGAGCACGAAAGTAGTAACCGAATCGGAAATTTCCGAAAAATGACTGCGAATTGTCACCAAGGCAAGAGCAAGCTGTGACCTTTCCACGATGTTTTCGGGCCGAATCCGGGTAGAAACAGGCCGGTAATCGGCCAACTGCCGTTTCGCAATCGACAAGGACTCGACGCGTCGAGCCTCGCTTCGGCTGTCTCGTCACACAGGCCCTCTAAGGTAGGCACCGAACGTCATGCCGGCGCCGCTCGGCCCGATGGCGAAGTAGAAGTTTCGTCAAGAAAGTCGAGGGATACCGTGGTTTCTCTGATCACCGAAGGCAGCTCTACCGATGACCAGGGACGTCCGTTCCGCCGTCGGCGCGCGTGGCCGGTGATCGCCGTGTTCGCGGTACTCGCATTGATCGGCAGTGTCTTGTGGGTCCGCATCCTGAGCGCCGAGGCGGAAGTCAGTGACACCGTCGCCTGCAACCTGCCGCAACCTTCGTCCGATCCTTCGGCAGCGGCGCCACTACCGCTGGGAACCGTCGTCGACCGCTCGAAGCTGCTCGACGTGGATCCCGCTCCCCTCGCCGCCACCAAGGTTCGTGTGTTCAACGCCAACGGTGAACACGGCCAGGCGGCCCAGGTGGCAGCGCAACTGAGCGAGTTCGGCTTCTCCAGCGCGCCGGACGTCCAGGTCGGAAACGACCCCGTCTACGTCGACCAGAACATGGAGTGCCAGGGTCAGATCCGATTCGGAGCGAACGGCCTCGCCGCCGCCAGTTCCGTCTGGCTGGTCGCCCCCTGCGCCGAACTGGTCCAGGACGGCCGCGGCGACGACACCGTCGACCTGGCTCTCGGCACGTACAACAAAGGCGCCCTGACCCCCAACACCGACGCCACCGCGATCTTGCATGCTCTGGCCGAGCAACCCGCAAACGCCGAAGTCGCCCCCATGGACATCGCACTGCTCAAAGCAGCGCGCACGGCGCGCTGCTGACAAGCCTCAGCTCGGAATCGGCTGATCTGCGCCGGTAGCTCCGAGCATGTGCGCGAACTGCTCGGCGATCGCCGGAGCGACCGCGTAAACGACATCGCCGTCGGCCGACGTGGAATTTGGCGCCGGGACGTTGATCACGGCGCCCGCTTCGGAAGCGATCAAGGAGCCGGCTGCCCAGTCCCACGGACTCAGTCCGTGTTCGAAGTGAGCGTCGACCCGGCCGGTGGCAACCATGCACAGATCCAACGCAGCCGAACCGATGCGTCGGATGTCGCGGACCTGCGGCAGGATCTGCCCGATCAACGTGCCCTGCACCTTCCGGCGATCCGCTCCGTAACCGAAGCCGGTGGCCAACAGCGCCATTGACAGCTCGGTCACCTCATTGGCTTGCAGGTCGCTGACGACGCCGTCGGCCGTGGTCATGGTTGCACCGCCGCCCCGATGCGCGGCGTACGTGGTTTCCAACGACACGTCGACGACAGCCCCGGCTACCGAGAACCCGTCGATCTGTACGGCCACCGAGATGGCGAACGCGGGGATTCCGTAGAGAAAATTCACCGTGCCGTCGATGGGATCGACAACCCATCGAACTCCCGCGGAATCGTCGGTGTCTCCGCCACCTTCCTCACCCAGGATCGAATCTGCAGGGCGCAATTGCGCCAGAAGGTCGCGAATCACCTGTTCGGTTTCGGTATCGACCACCGTGACGGGATCGGTGGGCGTGCTCTTCGCCGCAACCGAACCACCCTCGGCGGCACCGGAACCCACCAGGCCGAATACCTCGGGCCGACGCAAGCGGACGTGTTCGGCTGCGCGTTCGGCGACGGCTACGGCTACTTCCCGCAACTGTGCGGGGTCCAGAGAATCGGCGGAAAAGTCGGGCAACGTTCTTTCTGAAGGGCGCACCGGACCATCGCAACACATCTCTACCGAGGGGCACCACTCGAACGTCTCGAGGCGGGCGGTTCGAGAGGACGCGCCCGGGTCCTTGTTCGGGTTAGTGTTTGCAACGGTAGATCGTGACCTCGAATTCGACACTCAGGAGCGCAGGACGATGACAACCACAGGTTTCGGGATCGACGTCGGCGGTAGCGGCGTCAAGGGCGGCACGATCGACCTGAGCACCGGGGAAATGATCGGTGACCGCATCAAGATCCTGACCCCGCAGCCGTCCACACCCGATGCGATCGCGGGCACTGTCGCCGAGATCGTCGAGCAGGCCAAGTGGACCGGTCCGGTCGGCATCACCTTGCCCGCTGTCGTGACCGGCGGCGTCGCGCGAAGCGCCGCGAATATCGACAAGTCCTGGATCGACACCGACGCCGCCGCTCTGTTCGGCAAGGCGCTGGGCGGGCGCGAGGTCACCGTCCTCAACGACGCCGACGCTGCCGGAATCGCCGAGGACTCGTTCGGAGCGGGTAAGGACACCTCCGGCGTCGTGATCTTGTTGACCTTCGGCACCGGAATCGGATCTGCCGTGCTGCACAACGGAGTTCTGTTGCCCAACACCGAGTTCGGTCACCTCGAGGTCGACGGCAAGGAAGCCGAGCACCGGGCGGCGTCGTCGGTGAAGGAGAAGAAGGACTGGAGCTACAAGGAGTGGGCCGTCGAGGTCTCGCGAGTTCTGACCACCTTCGAGAACCTGCTCTGGCCAGACCTCTTCATCGCCGGAGGCGGTATAAGCCGCAAGCACGAGAAGTGGATTCCGCATCTGACCAACCGCACCAAGGTCGTCCCCGCCACCCTTCTCAACACCGCGGGAATTGCCGGAGCTGCGCTCGCATCGGTCGGACTGACTAGGCCGGCCTCCGTCGCCGGATGAGAAAACCCGCACGTGAAAAGCGGAAAATCTACCTGTTACGGCCCGCCGTGACGTAAGAGTTTCCTGAGAGTCGTTACAATGGTGAAGTCCGGCTGCGCGCCGGCCAACAACCATTGACCTCTCCGCCGGATCACCACTCTGGCGTGACGCCGCACGACACCGTCACGAAAGGGCGTACGTGGCAGCCACCGATACACGTCAGACTGCTGATTCTCCATCAGAGTCAGAGCCACAATCTCCAGCCGTGGAGGCGGCCACCGTCACCGCTCCGGCAGCCAAGAAGGCTCCGGCGAAAAAGGCCCCCGCCAAGAAGGCAGCAGCAAAGAAGGCTCCGGCCAAGAAAGCTCCGGCCAAGAAGGCAGCAGCTAAGAAGGCCAGCCCCAAGAAGGCCGGCGATCCTGACGCCGAAGACGGCGATGTCGAGTTGGAAGACATCGACATCACGGACGGCGACCTTGCCGAGGTCGAGTCCGATGTCGTCGAGGTCGTAGCAGTCGGCGAAGACGAAGAGACCGCTGCAGAGCCGTCCGAGAAGGACAAGGCTTCCGGCGACTTCGTCTGGGACGAGGAAGAGTCCGAAGCTCTCCGTCAGGCACGCAAGGATGCCGAACTGACGGCGTCCGCCGACTCGGTTCGCGCCTACCTCAAGCAGATCGGCAAGGTCGCACTCCTCAACGCCGAAGAGGAAGTCGAACTGGCCAAGCGCATCGAGGCCGGCCTCTACGCCGTGCAGATCATGCAGGACCTCGCTGACAAGGGCGAGAAGTTGCCTGCGGCTCAGCGACGCGACATGAGCTGGATCTGCCGCGACGGCAACCGCGCCAAGAACCACCTCCTCGAGGCCAACCTCCGCCTGGTCGTCTCGCTGGCCAAGCGCTACACGGGCCGCGGCATGGCGTTCCTGGACCTCATCCAGGAAGGCAACCTCGGTCTGATCCGTGCAGTCGAGAAGTTCGACTACACCAAGGGTTACAAGTTCTCGACCTACGCCACGTGGTGGATCCGTCAGGCCATCACCCGCGCAATGGCCGACCAGGCTCGCACCATCCGTATCCCGGTGCACATGGTCGAGGTCATCAACAAGCTCGGCCGTATCCAGCGTGAGCTGCTCCAGGACCTGGGCCGTGAGCCCACGCCGGAAGAGCTCGCCAAGGAAATGGACATCACGCCGGAGAAGGTGCTGGAAATCCAGCAGTACGCGCGTGAGCCGATCTCTCTCGACCAGACCATCGGCGACGAGGGCGACAGCCAGCTCGGTGACTTCATCGAGGACTCCGAAGCTGTTGTCGCAGTCGATGCCGTCTCGTTCACCTTGCTGCAGGATCAGCTGCAGTCGGTACTCGAGACGCTGTCCGAGCGCGAAGCCGGCGTGGTTCGCCTCCGCTTCGGTCTCACCGACGGTCAGCCGAGGACTTTAGACGAAATCGGACAGGTCTACGGCGTCACGCGTGAGCGTATCCGCCAGATCGAATCGAAGACGATGTCGAAGCTGCGCCACCCGTCGCGTTCGCAGGTTCTGCGCGACTACCTCGACTAGTCACACCAGCTATGCACACAAGAGCCGCTCTCCGGATCTCCGGAGAGCGGCTCTTGTGCGTTTGCCGCCTCAGACCAAGAGTGTGTCCCGGAGTTGTGCGACATCGTCCTCGCTCAACTGAAGGCCGTCCCGGACGTAGTTGTCGAAGTTGCCGTACACCCGATCCACCGTGGCGAAAGACGTGTCCAGCCAAGACTGTTCGACGCCGTCGATGAACGCGCTCCCCGTGCGGGGTCCGGTGAGGTACTGATTGCTGAGCATGTAATCGGCGTTCACGTCGGTGCGACTCACGCCGAGGACGGTCAGGAGAACTGCGGTCATCCAACCGGTACGGTCCTTGCCCGCCGAGCAGTGGTAGAGGACTGCACCGTCGGTGTTCGCGACGTTCACCAGCGCGTCGTGGAATGCGCGGCTCGCCCCCGGATCGGTCACCATCAACGCGTACATCGTCGGCATGTCCACCAGCGCCGGGAGGTTGGCGGGGTTGGTTCCGATGACGTCGAACCAGTTGCTTCGCGCCCCGTTCGGAAGGCGATCCTGCGAGAGCGTTCGTTCGACGACCGTACGGAAGTCGTCGACCGATTCCACTCCGCGTTCGCTCAACGACGCGAGATCCGACGGTGTCAGCTTGTCGAGGGCATTCGAGCGAAATACCTTCCCCCACCGAACGGTCTGCCCGTCCGCGGCGTCGTAGCCACCGATGTCACGCGCGTTCGACGCACCCTCGAGGTGCAGCGATCGATCCGCGGCAACCTGCGCAGCTGTGGGTCCGGCGTGGTCGAGAGCGGGAATTCCACCGGCGAGCGCCGGGACCGGTGCACACGAGATGATCAGCGCACACAGAGCGGTCGCGGCGGGACGGGCGATTCTGTTCGACATCCGGACAGAATAGGACCGCAATCAGGACTTCGTACGAACCTTGATGTACAACGAGGCGACCGGTTCGATAACTCTTGCCGCCACCGGGCCGATGACCGCCATCAGGAGCACGTAAGCAGTTGCCAATGCGGCAAGTTCGGCGTCGACGGCGCCTGCGGACACCGCGAGGCCGGCGATGATGATGGAGAACTCACCGCGGGCGATCAGAGCGGCACCGGCGCGCGCCTGACCCATTCGCGCGACACCCTGACGCCTGGCCGCCCAGGCGCCGGTTACCAGCTTCGTGATCGCCGTGACCACTGCCAGGATCGCGGCCCATCCGAGGACTGGCGGAATGGAACTGGGATCGGTGTTGAGACCGAAGACCACGAAGAACATTGCGGCGAACAGATCTCGAAGGGGCTCGAGCACGCGACTGGCATTGTGCGCCGTCGACCCCGAGATCGCGATTCCGAGGAGGAATGCGCCCACAGCCGCCGACACCTGCATCGCCGAACTGATGCCGGCGACCAACAGTGCGGCACCGAGCAGCTTGAGCAGGAGCGTCTCACTGTCGGGACTGTCGAGGAGGGCAGAGACGTACCGTCCGTATCGGAGGGCCACGACAAGAACCACGGTGATGACCAATAACGAGATCCCGACCGCTTCGAGCCCGCCCATGAAGCTCACGCCCGCGAGCATCGCGGTCAGAATCGGCAGGTACAGCGCCATCGCCAGGTCTTCGAACACCAGAATCGAAAGCACGACCGGTGTCTCGCGGTTACCGAGGCGCCCCAGGTCGCTGAGCACCTTGGCGATGATTCCCGAAGACGAGATGTAGGTGACGCCGGCCATGACCGTCGCCCCCACGACGCCCCAACCGAGCATCAAGCCGACAACCGCGCCAGGGGTGGCGTTGAGGACGATGTCGACGATGCCGGCTACCCGCGAGCGTTTGAGACCGGTGACGAGCTCGGCCGCAGTGTATTCGAGCCCCAACAGCAGCAAGAGCAGGACGATCCCGATCTCACTTGCCAGATGGGAGAACTCGCCGATGTCGCCGAGCTGGATGAAACCGCCCTGTCCGAAGCACAGGCCGCCGATCAGGTAGAACGGGATCGGCGACATGCCGACGCGAGCAGCGAGCCGTCCGAGCAGTCCGAGCGCGAAGAAGACCGCGCCGAGTTCGATCAGTGCGAGGGTGGTTGTGTCCACGCGCCAGTCAGCCGTTGGCCAAGATTTTTGCCGCTGCAGCCAAACCGTCCGGCGTTCCGACTGCCACGAGAAGGTCTCCCCCGGTGAACGTGAAGTCGGGGTTCGGAGACGGGCTCACCTGTCCTGCCCGCATGACGGCGACGATGGACACTCCGGTACGCGTGCGCATGCCGGTGTCCCCGAGGGTCTGTCCGTCGTAGCGAGAACCGTCCTTGATGTAGAGCTGTTTGGTTCGAATGCCCGGAAGATCACGGTGCTCTTCCTCGAGCTGAGCAACGAGCTGTGGGGCACCCAGGAGATTGCTGAGCGCTGCCGCTTCCTCGGTGGTCAGAGGCAGCGAAGCAGCACACGCGTCAGGGTCGTCTGCCTTGGAAACGATGAGGTCGGTATGACCGTCCCGATGGGTGACGACACCCACGCGACGACCGGAAGACAGAACAAAATCCTTGCGCGTCCCGATCCCCGGTAGTGGGGTGACTTCTACGTTCATATACCAACGGTAGCGCCGATCGGTGACCTGCATCGCGGGAGGGCCGTAATCCGCGGGGCACAGTTCACGACCGGCCAACCGGCGACCTACCGAACCGGCGAAAACGCGCCGTTCTCGCCCGGAAAATACTCGACGACAGCGGTGACGGCTGCGACGGGAATCGGGGCGTACAGATGCGGGAATCGCATCGATTCCGGGTCCGAGGGGACACCCGGTTCGTACTTGACCTGACCGCCGAGCAAGGCCGGATCGATAGCCAGAAGGACTATGTCGTCACGGCCGGCAAAGATCCGATTGGCCGGTAGATGAACTTGCGCCGGAGTCGACATGTGGACAAATCCCTCCGCCTCGAATCCGTCGGGGATACGTTCACCGAGCTGTTGTGCCCGCGCCCACTCCTCGCGCGTGCACATGTGGAGCAACTCGACGCTCTCGTCGACAAGTGGTTCGCGTCCCGGGTTCATCCGCCCAGAATATCGGGCTGAGGTCGGCGATCCGAATCAGCTGTCAGCGAACAATCCTCACCCGAGAATGCCTGCCCAGCGCATTTCCAGTGAGACACAACACTAAGAAACGCCTTCGGGAACAACCCGTAAACCCCAAACGTCTGTAAGAGTGGATCTACCGCGCCATTCCGACGCGGCGGACCAGGCCCCAGGCACGCGGCCCGAATGCCGCAAAGCCAGTACGGAGGAGTCATGCCCGGAACACTGACCAGCCCACAGTTGACCGCTGCCGACCGGTGCGACCGGTGCGGTGCCGGAGCACGCGTACGCGCCGTGCTTCCCACCGGCGGCGAGCTTCTCTTCTGCGGACACCACGCAACCGAACACGCGGATCGACTTCGCGAGATGAATGCCGTCGTCTCCGAAAGCGAACCCGCAATCTGACCTGTCAGCCGGGGGTGGCCTCTTCACGAGGCGCGCCATGAACGCCAGAACGGGCGATCACAGTCACTGTGATCGCCCGTTCTGCCGTTCCGGGGCCGCAAGCACGCGAAGCGTGCGGGACCGGTATCGGCTGCTACCAGCTGCGGAGAATCGCGATGCGTTCGGTCAGCTGATCGACAGTAGCGATGGCCGTCGGCGGACCGCCGCACACCCGGCGCAGTTCCGCGTGAATGATGCCGTGCGGCTTACCAGTGCGGTGAACGTTCATCGCCACCAACCCGTTGAGCTCCTTGCGGAGCGCACCGAGCTGATCTGCCGTGGCCGCTCGATCGGATACCACTGCCGCCGTGGGTTGCGGGGCGGCGGCCTTGGCCGAGTTGGCCTCGACCTGCGTCTGCTGGCGTTGACGCAGCAATGCCCGCATCTGATCGGCGTCGAGTAGGCCTGGCAGACCGAGGTAGTCGGCTTCCTCGTCACTTCCGGCGAATGTCGCGGTACCGAAGGATGATCCGTCGTAGATCACCTGGTCGAGTTCGGCATCGGCGCCCAGGGACGTGAACGCCTTCTCCTCCTCGCCCAGCTCGTCCTTCTGCTTGTTCGCATCGGCGAGCAGGTCGTCTTCGAGGCCGTCCTTCTCACGATGCGGCTTGCCGAGTACGTGATCACGCTGGGCCTCGAGCTGTGCGGCAAGGTCGAGAAGCACCGGCACCGACGGCAGGAAGACGCTGGCAGTTTCGCCCTTACGACGCGAGCGCACGAAGCGCCCGATCGCCTGAGCGAAGTACAGCGGAGTCGACGCGCTGGTCGCGTACACACCGACCGCCAGACGGGGAACGTCGACGCCCTCGGACACCATGCGGACCGCGACCATCCATTTCTGGTCGCTCGCACCGAATTCGGCGATTCGCTTGGACGCGGTGGGGTCGTCGGACAGCACGACGGCCGGCTGTTCGCCGGTGATCGCTGTCAGGGCCTTCGCGTACTCGCGGGCCACTGTCTGGTCCGTCGCGATGACGAGTCCGCCGGCATCGGGCATACCGGTACTGCGCAGCTGCGCCAAACGGGTGTCTGCTGCTTGCAGCACGGCAGGAATCCAGTCGCCGGCAGGGTCCAAGGCCGTACGCCATGCCCGAGTCGTCTGCTCGGCGCTCAGCGGCTCGCCGAGTCGAGCGGTGAATTCCTCGCCGGCGTTGTTTCGCCACCGTGCCTCGCCCGAGTAGGCGAGAAACACGACGGGGCGAACCACGCCGTCCTTGAGGGCATCCGAATATCCGTAGGAGTGGTCGGCTTTCGAGCGGAGCAGACCTTCCTTGTCCGGCTCGTACTCGACAAAAGGAATGGCACTGTCGTCACTGCGGAACGGGGTTCCGGTCAGTGCGAGACGCCTGGTCGCGTCGCCGAACGCTTCACGAATGGCGTCGCCCCAGCTCTTGGCGTCGCCGCCGTGGTGGATCTCGTCGAGGATGACCAGCGTCTTGCGGCCCTCGGTCCGCACACGATGCTTCGACGGGTGCGAGGCAACCTGGGCGTAGGTCAGCACGACGCCGTGATAGTCACTCGAGGTCTGGCCGGTCGAGTTGGAGAACCGCGAGTCCAATGCGAGGCCGGAGCGCTGTGCGGACTCCGCCCACTGGTGTTTGAGGTGCTCGGTCGGCGCCACGACGGTTATCTGGTCGACCGTCCGGTCACGGAGCAATTCCGAAGCTACCCGCAGAGCGAAGGTGGTCTTACCTGCTCCCGGCGTTGCGACCGCCAGAAAGTCACGCGGACTGCTGGAAAGGTACTTGGTCAGTGCACGGCGCTGCCATGCACGAAGGGAACCGGTAGGGGCGCCAGGTTGGGTTCCCGCGGATTGAGCTCCGGCGGGTTCGGGCGACTTGCCGAACTCGGCTGCCACGGTCTCAGACGTCATAGGCCGCGCCTCCACTGGAATCGCACTGTTGTCTCGCGCTCCTCGAATTTTCATCAATGTCCGGCGACGAGCCTAGCCGCCGCCACCGACCAAAGCCGCACTCGAAGCGCGTACTCATGGCCGTTCTCACTCCGGCCGGCGAGGTTTCGCTTCTCTCGCATCCTGCCGACCTGCACGCGAATTGTCTCAGAAATGTGCGACACGTCGGCGCCATGGTTGGGCAACCGGGTGTGTCGTCAGGGATGCTGGAGACATCATGAGTGAAGCGCGAGGCGAGAAGTCGAGCGGAAGTGATCTGCACCACCGCAGATGGCATCCGCTACGCCGCACCGGGCAGTTGATCGGTCGAACCCTGAGCAAGGCCTGGGACGATTCCATCTTCGGAAAGGCGGCTACGGCCGCGTTCTGGCAAACGCTGTCGCTTGCTCCCCTGCTGCTCGGCCTTCTGGGAATGATCGGCTACATCGGTGGGTGGTTCGGACCCAACACCGTCGAGATCATCGAATCCAAGATCGTCACGTTCAGCGGAACGATCTTCAGCGAAAGCGTCGTCGACCAGATCATCCGCCCGACGGTGACGGACGTCCTTCAGCGCGGACGCCCGGAGATCATCTCGGTGGGCTTCCTGCTCTCCCTGTGGGCGGGATCATCGGCGATCAGTACGTTCGTCGACTCGATCGTGGAAGCACACGGGCAGCAGGATGCCCGCAATCCCATCTGGCAGCGCATCTTCGCCCTGCTGCTCTACGTGATGTTCCTGGTGATGGCGGTGTTCATCCTGCCGCTGGTAGCTCTGGGGCCGACGCTCGTCGGGCGAGCACTGCCGGCCTCCTGGTACGTGGTCGGATCGAATCTGGTCGACACGTTCTACTACCCTGCTGTCGGTCTGCTGGTGATCATCGGCCTCACGACGCTCTACAAAGTCGCTCTGCCGAAGTCGCTGCCGTGGCATCGGCTGCTCGCGGGCGCCCTGGTCGCCGGTGTGTTCTTCATGGCCGCCAGCACCGGATTGCGTTGGTACCTGGGATTCGTCACCAGCACCGGCTACACGTACGGCGCACTGGCAACGCCGATCGCGTTTCTGCTCTTCACGTTCTTCCTCGGTTTTGCCGTCGTGCTCGGCGCCGAGTTCAACGCGACGGTTCAGGAGTTCTGGCCCGCTCGTGCCACTCGGATGGAGCAGATGCGAGAGTGGCTTGCGGCTCAGAACACCGACGAAAAGACCGGTCCGGTCACCAATCTGACCTGGCACCTGGCCACCAGGCCCGATCCGCATCTCGGGCGACAAAGCGGACCCGGCCACGGTCCCCTCGTACGGGCGGCCCCGCAGCAGACAAACCGAGAGCAGACAATCGGAGTCGCGCCAGAACTCGTGCGTCGACCAAGATCCCTGCGATGAACCGCACGCAGACGCGAAGAGCCCGGCGGCCGACTGCGTCGAGGCTGTCGATCCGCCGAGCTCCGGAAGTACTCCCGCTCGCCTGACCCGAGGTCAGTCGCCCTTACGGAGTCCTTCGTAAATCTTCTTGCAGTCCGGGCACACCGGTGATCCCGGCTTGGCGGACTTCGTCACGGGAAACACCTCACCGCACAGCGCGACGACATGGGTTCCCATGACGGCGCTCTCGGCGATCTTGTTCTTCTTCACGTAGTGGAAGAACTTCGGGGTGTCGTCGTCGGTCGTTTCGTCGGTGGAGACGTCGGGACGTTCCTTGGTTTGAGTGCTCACCCCTCCAATAATGCCGTCTCCGTCACAGCGGTGCGACCCACGGGTCGTGTGCAATTGTCGGCCGAGAGTGGAACAGTGGAGTCATGGCACGAAATGGCGCGTTCGGCAGGTCCGACGAGGCCGGGACTCCCGACAATCCCGTACTGATCACCGAAGCGCAGCAGTCCGTCGAAGAACAGCACAAAGCCCGAGTGCGCAAGTACATGATCATCATGTCCTTCCGGTTCCCGGCGTTGATCCTCGCGGCGATCGCGTACGGCATCTGGGCCAACGCCTGGATCTCGATGCTCATCATCGGTGCATCCATTCCGCTTCCCTGGATCGCCGTCCTGATCGCCAACGACAGACCACCGCGCACCAAGGACGAACCGAGTCGATACGACGGACGAAAGAAGACCGCAGGCGAGATCGAATCCGCGACGCACCACACCATCGAAGGCTGACAAGTTCCGCCTGCGAGAATGACAGGGTGAGAAGCGAAACGCTCCTGTCCATCACCCCTGCGCTGCGTGAGGCTCTGCTTCGCAATCGATTCGACACCGGAACCATGCTCGAGGCGTTGGGTCCCGAAGTTCACGCTGCTCTCGGTCGAAGTGAGCCGGTGCCCGTGCGCCGCGCCACCCGAGAACTCGGGGACCTGGGCGTTCTCATCAGACTGTTCCTTCTCGCCGATGACTGCCCGGCGGGCGACGTCGCCGCGGCGCTGGCTCCGCTGACAATCGCGCAGTGCGTCGACGCCGGTCTGCTCGAAGGTGAGAACTTCGACAGTGAGAATCCGCTCGTGCGGGCCGCGGTGGATCTTCGCCCCATCGACGTCGGCGACGGCGATCGTTGGGTGATCTCGGATCTCGACGGCGGAATCCGTCCCAAGAAGGCCACGGCCGATCATGTGCTGGGCGTCGGGCATGCGTCACTGTCCTTGCTGCAGGCCACGCCCACCGCGAGGGTCGGCAGCGTGCTCGACCTCGGTACCGGATGCGGCATCCAAGCCCTGCACGCGAACACGTACGCCGATTCGGTCACCGCAACCGACATCAATCAACGTGCTGTCGACCTCACGGCAGCAACCATGGCCCTCAACGGACTGGACGTCGAACTCCTTCAAGGGTCCTGGTTCGAACCCGTCGAGGGTCGAACCTTCGACCAGGTGGTCGCCAATCCGCCGTTTGTCGTCGGCGAGGCACGCGTCCATCACACGTACCGCGATTCCGGCCTCGATCTCGACGGTGCGAGCGAATTGATGATCTCGCAATCGATCGACTACCTGAACCCCGGCGGCACGGCAGCTCTGTTGGCGTCCTGGGTGCACGTCGAAGGGCAGGACTGGCGGTCGCGGATCGCGTCATGGCTGCCGGCCCACGGCGTCGATGCCTGGGTGGTCCAGCGCGATGTCGCGGATCCGGCTCTGTACGTCGGTACGTGGCTCAAGGACGGCGGGCAGGATCCGCGAGATCCTGAAACGGCATCGAGAGCAAACGCCTGGCTGGATCACCTCGAAGAATCCGACGTCGAGGGCGTCGGCTTCGGTTTCGTGTTCCTTCGCCGCACCGACTCCCCCACCGACCTGATGGCCGAGGACCTCATGCACGGCTTCTCGGACCCGCTCGGGGCCGAGGCGCTCGCTTACTTCGACCGTCTTGCCTGGTTGCGTGAACACGACGTCCTCGAGGAACGCTTCGTCCTCGATCCGGACACGGCTCTCGAACGCGTCTACCTCCCCGGTGACGAGGGATGGCAACAAGTGGTCACGCGTGTGCACCGCGGCAACGGACCGCACTGGCAGCACGAGATCGACGAGCTCGGTGCTGCGCTGTTGGCCGGACTCCGAGCGGATGGACTGGTGGTCGACGAATTGATCGAACTTCTTGCCGCGGCGAACGGCGAAGACCCGGACCAGCTACGTGAGGCCGTCGTCACAATGATGGTCTCGCTGGTTCGACACGGGTTGGTGCTTCCCGTCACGAACTGAGTTCCCGGTGAGTTGCAGATTTTTGTGTTCTCAGCAACTTCTCAGGACGACTGGGAAATAACTGCAGGTCACGGCGATTTAGCGGAAATCGGCACGGGAACTTTCCCGGAACTCTCACACGTTGAACTGTGTGAGAGACCGCCGATAGGGAGGCAAGTCATGACAAGCCCCAGCACCACTACTCGCATTCGTCCGAGCGCCGCAGATCTGGACGCCCAGAGCCCGGCCGCAGACCTGGTCCGCGTCTACCTGAACGGGATCGGTCGTACCGCACTGCTGACAGCAGCAGACGAGGTCGAACTGGCGAAGCGAATCGAAGCGGGGCTGTACGCCAGCCACGTCCTTGCCACGGGAAAGCGCCTGACAGTCGCCAAGAAGAGGGATCTCGCAACGATCGTTCGCGAGGGACAGTCGGCACGTAGCCACCTCCTGGAAGCGAACCTGCGACTCGTCGTGTCGCTGGCCAAGCGCTACACCGGCCGCGGCATGCCGCTCCTCGATCTGATTCAAGAAGGCAACCTCGGACTCATCCGTGCAATGGAGAAGTTCGACTACGCCAAGGGCTTCAAGTTCTCGACGTACGCCACCTGGTGGATCCGTCAGGCAATCACCCGCGGAATGGCTGATCAGAGCCGCACCATCCGGCTCCCAGTCCACCTCGTGGAGCAGGTCAACAAGCTCGCCCGCATCAAGCGCGAACTGCACCAGCAGCTCGGGCGAGAAGCCACGGACGACGAGTTGGCCGAAGAGTCGGGCATCCCGGCGCACAAGATTGCCGACCTGCTCGACCACAGCCGCGACCCGGTAAGCCTGGACATGCCTGTGGGCAACGACGAAGAAGCGCCCTTGGGCGATTTCATCGAAGATTCCGAGGCGACCTCGGCCGAGAACGCCGTCATCGCCGGTCTGCTGCACAGCGATGTGCGCAGCGTGCTCGGGACGCTCGACGAGCGGGAGCAGCAGGTCATCCGACTTCGCTACGGTCTCGACGACGGCCAGCCCCGCACCCTCGATCAGATCGGCAAGCTCTTCGGCCTCTCGCGTGAGCGGGTTCGTCAGATCGAGCGTGAGGTCATGGGCAAGCTCCGCGTCGGCGATCGCGCCGAGAAACTGCGGTCCTACGCGAGCTGATCAAACAACACAGCACGTGCGTCAGCGCGCCACACCACTCGCGCTGACGCACCGCACAAAGCACCGGCCACCGCTACTTCCCTCCCCCTCGGGAATGTGCGGTGGCCGGTGTTGTTCGCTGTGTCTACCGCAGCCGCCTGGGCCCCAGGTCGATTGCGCTCGGCTCAGGTCCGATTCGGACACGTGAATCGGTGATCTCCGCGCCGGTAGCCGAAGCGAGTACCGGCTCACAGGCCAGTTCGCGGACTTCGGGAATGTCGTCGGCCAGCGCCGAGATGCGCTGGACCAGATCAACCAACGCACCCTTGTTGACCGGAACGGCGTTGCGGTATCCGGAGAGAAGCGGCGCGGCCTTGGGCGCGTCGATCAATTCCGTAGCAGCGTCCTCGGTGAGAGGCAGTACGCGATAGGCACGGTCACCGAGGAGATCGGAGATCACACCGGCAAGCCCGAACGAGATCAGCGAACCGAACGACGGGTCGTCTTGGACACCAATCACACATCCGATGCCCTTGGTTGCCATTTTCTGCACGTGCAGCAGCGGTTCACCCGACGCTGCCGCAAGATCTCGGTAAGCGAGGCGCACCGATTCCGGTCCACTCAGATCCAGCCTGACGCCGCCCAGATCCGGTCGGTGTCGCCACATTTCGCCGGTTGCCTTGACCGCGACCGGGTAGCCGACAGCATCCGCTGCCTCTACTGCTTCGTCTTCGCTCAGGACCGAACGGAATTCGACGACGGCGACCCCGTAACACTCGAGCAGCGCCGCCGCTTCCACATCTGAAAGCCAACGGCCAGGAGAGTTTTCAAGCCAATCTGCCACCATCTTCTGGGCTCGCTCGGAGTCGATACCCACGGGTCGAACCACCTTCGACGCAGGCTTGCTGCGCCACTCCGCATATCGCCAAGCCCTCGCCAACGCCAGGGCGGCACGCTCCGGCCCCGGGTAGGACGGCACCGAACCGCGGGTCGGGTTACCGACTTCGTCACGAACCGCCAGGACGTCCGGCACACCCTCAGCTGCGAGGAACGTGGTGAGAATCGGCTTGTCCGAGCCTGCGACGGCGTCCTTGAGTGCTTTCGCGAACGGCTCGACCGGAATGGCGACCGGAGGAACGAAGACGGCAATGACGGCATCGACGTCGAACGACGCCAAAGCGTCGCGCACGGCAGTGGCGAACAGTTCCGGACTCGCCTGAGCGCCGAGGTCGACCGGGTCGCTGACCTGCAGACCTTCACTGCGGGCCGCGTCCGCAGCGAGGACACCGAGCGCGGTCGAGTTGCCGATGACCGCAAGCCGGGGGCCGGCGGGCAACGGTTGGTATCCGAAGAGCAAGGCGCAGTCGAACAATTGTGAAATGGACCCGACCTGAATGACGCCCGCCTGTTCGAAGAGGGCGCGGACGATCGAATCGTCGATCTCGACTCCGGTGGCGGCGAGCACCGGCGGAACCGCGTGCCGACCGCTCTTCACCGCGACGATCGGCTTCTTCCGCGCAACTCGACGCGCGATGCGAGAGAACTTCCGTGGGTTGCCGAAGCTCTCCAGATAGAGAAGGACCACTTCGGTGGACTGGTCGGAATCCCAGTACTGCAGAAGGTCGTTACCCGAGACGTCCGCACGGTTACCGGCGGAAACGAAGGCGGACAATCCGATTCGGCTGCGAGCGGCTTCGTCGAGAATGGCGATACCGAGCGCGCCGGACTGACAGAAGAAGCCGACGTTGCCTGCCACCGGCAAGACCGGCGCGAGCGTCGCATTCAACGAAATCGCCGGGTCGTTGTTCGCGACACCCAGCGCATTCGGGCCGATGAGGCGCATACCGTGAGCGCGCGCTGCATGGACCAGTTTGCGTTCGGACGAGCGCCCGTCCGGACCACTCTCACTGAAGCCCGACGAGACGACCACCAGCGCTTTGACGCCCTTGTCGAGGCAGTCGTCGAGTACCGAATTGATCGATTCTGCAGGTACAGCCACGACGGCGAGATCGACGTCGTCGGGGATGTCACGAACCGTCGGATATGCCCGAACGCCGTGTACCGAACGATGCTCCGCGTTGACGGGATAGACCGGTCCGGTGAATCCGCCGCGCAGCAGGTTGGTCAACACCGCGTTACCCACTTTGGCCGGGTCCGCTGATGCGCCGATCACCGCCACCGATCGCGGGCTGAGCACGTTTCCCATGCTGCGGGCCTCAGCTGCCCGCTCACGTGAATTGCGTACTGAAACAAGCGCTTCCGTCGGGTCGATCGCGAATTCGAGTCTCAGCACGCCACCGTCGAAAGAGCGGCTCACCTGATACCCCGCCTCACGGAACACCGTCACCATGTTGCGGTTCTCGGAGAGGACCTCGGCGACGAACATCGTCAGACCGTTCTCGGCCGCTGCCGCTGCCAGGTACTCGAGCAGGATCGGGCCGAGGCCGCGCCCCTGGTGTGCGTCGGCGACGACGAAGGCGACCTCGGCAGACTTTCCGTCACCGACGTCGAGCAGTCGCTCGTATCGACCCACCGCGATGATCTCGTCGCCGAGCATCATCACGAACGCCACACGGTTGTGGTGGTCGACCGTCGTGAAGTTCTTGACGTCGCGCGCCGACATCGTGGGGTACGGGCCGAAGTAGCGCAGATACCGGGTGCGCTCGGAGAGTTTGCCGTGGAATTCGACGAGCTTGTCCGCGTCTTCGGGAACGATGGGTCGCAACGCCACCGCTCCGCCGTCGGAGGCGAGAACATCGACTACCCAGGAATGGGGATAGGTGTGAGCGGGGTCGGTCTTCGGCGCCTGGCCGCTCGCCTCGCCGCCGGCAGCTTCGGTATCGGACTGTTCAGTCACGGGGATCCTCCGGGTCGAGTCCGAGTAGCGGGAACGAAGCGCGACGTGTCGCGATGATCGCCGAGTCGATACGGGTGAGTGCACGGTCCACCGAGGCGACACCTGTCTCCGGTGTACCACCCGGGCCGTCCCACGGCGTGTAAGCGACATCGCCGCCGTCCCCCATGGTCGGCGGGAGGTCGACGCTCGGCGCTCGCAGCTTCGTCGATTCCTTCCAGTCTTCCGGGACAGCGGTGTCGACGTCGATCTCGCGATCGAGCGCTGCAGCGATCAAGTGAGTCCATGCCCTCGGCACGACGCGCACCAGTCCGTATCCCCCGCCTCCGACTGCCAGCCACCGCCCCTCGGAGTAGCGGTCGGCGAGGTCACGCATCGCCAAAAACGCGGCGCGCTGACCGTCGACGGTGAGGGCGAGATCCGCGAGCGGGTCCTCGCGGTGCGAGTCGACTCCGCACTGGCTGATGATGATCTGCGGGCGGAAGGCTGCAATGGCTCCCGGGACGACGGCGTGAAATGCACGCAGCCACAACGCGTCGACGGTTCCGGGCAGCACCGGGATGTTCACCGCCGTACCTTCGGCGGCCCCGTCGCCGACCTCGCTCGACCATCCGGTGTTCGGCCACAAAGTTGCCGGGTGCTGATGCAGCGAGACCGTGAGCACCCGCGGGTCCCCGAGGAACGCATGTTGCACTCCGTCGCCGTGGTGAGCGTCGACGTCGATGTAGGCGATGCGGTCGTAGCCGTTGTCGAGCAGCCACGAAATCGCAACCGCCGCATCGTTGTAGACGCAGAATCCAGAGGCCCAATCCGCCATCGCGTGGTGCATGCCGCCGCCGATGCTGACCGCGCGCCTCGTACGTCCCGAAGCGATTTCCTGCGCTGCGGCCAGCGAGCCGCCGGCGAGGATCGCACTGGCTTCGTGCATGTGCGGGAAGACCGGGTTGTCCTCGGTACCGAGCCCGTGGGGAACATCCTGGCCGCTCACACCGTTGTTCGCAGAGTTACCCGCGTCTTTGACCGCTGCAAGATATGCCGGTGTGTGGATTCTGAGGAGGTCGGCATCGGACGCGGCACTCGGTTCGAGAAATTCGATGCCCTCGAGAAGTCCGAGGCTTCGCGAGAGTGCCATCGTGAGATCGAGGCGAGTGGGATTCATCGGGTGATCGGCGCTCCACCGATAGCTCAGGTACTCCGGACTCCACACCACGACTCGATTCGCTCGAGACGCCGCGGGGTCCCCGTCAGATCTGATCGACGCGGTCATGGGATCACGCTACTTCCTTCTCGTTTCGTGCTGCACACCACACTCGTGGCCCGCTTCGGAGACCGAGATCGAGTGACACGAATCCAATTCGGACACGCGCTGGACTCGCCGCGGTGGAGGCGGCACCGGAACCACGAACTGAACGGTAGAATGATCAACTGACGAAGGGGTTGAGTGTGAAGGATCTAGTCGACACCACGGAGATGTATCTCCGGACGATCTACGACTTGGAAGAAGAGGGCGTAGTCCCACTCCGGGCGCGGATCGCCGAACGGCTCGAACAGAGCGGACCCACCGTCAGCCAGACTGTTGCGCGTATGGAGCGTGACGGCTTGCTGATGGTCGCCGGCGATCGACATCTGGAACTCACCGACAAGGGTCGCGATCTCGCGATCTCTGTCATGCGTAAGCACCGGTTGGCAGAGCGCCTGCTGGTGGACGTCATCGGTCTCAAATGGGAAGACGTACATGCCGAGGCATGCCGTTGGGAGCACGTGATGAGCGAGGAGGTCGAGCGTCGGCTCGTCGTCGTTCTGAACAACCCCACGACGTCGCCCTACGGCAACCCGATTCCGGGCTTGGACCAGTTGGGACTCGACGGCCCGGTTGCCACCACCGAAACATTGGTGCGCCTGACCGATATTCCGCACGGCGCACAGACAGCTGTGGTCGTTCGGCGACTGGCCGAGCACGTGCAGTCCGATCCCGAGGTGATCGCGCAGCTGCGTGACGCCGGCGTCGTTCCCGACGCCAGGGTGACGGTCGAAACCCGTCCGGGCTCGGTGACGATCATCGTGCCGGGTCACAGCGGGTTCGACCTGTCCGAGGAAATGGCTCACGCCGTTCAGGTCAAGCAGGTCTGAGGAAGTAGATGAAACTCCTGGTCACCGGCGGCGCCGGTTACGTCGGCAGTGTGTGCAGCACTGTGTTGCTCGAGCGTGGACACGAGGTTGTCGTCATCGACGACCTCTCCACCGGAAATGCCGACGCGGTGCCTGCCGGTGCCGAGTTCATCGAAGGAGACGTGGGAGCGCTTGCTGCCGACGTCCTCGGCAGTGCGGGTTCACCGGTTTTCGACGGTGTGCTTCACTTCGCGGCGCAGTCGCTGGTCGGCGAATCGGTGCTGCACCCCGAAAAGTACTGGCGCGGAAACGTCGTCACGACCATCGAGTTGCTCGAGGCGATCCGTGTCTCCGGTACTCCGCGCCTCGTGTTCTCGTCCACCGCCGCAACGTACGGCGAACCGGAGCAGTCCCCGATCGTGGAGACCGCTCCGACCCGCCCCACCAATCCGTACGGCGCGACCAAGCTCGCGATCGATCATGCGATCACCTCGTACTCGATCGCTCACGGCCTCGGTGCGACGAGCTTGCGCTACTTCAACGTCGCGGGCGCGTACAAGTCCGCCGGTGAGAACCGGGTGATCGAAACCCACCTGATTCCGCTCGTCCTTCAGGTCGCACTCGAGCAGCGGGACAAGATCTCGGTCTTCGGAACCGACTGGCCCACGCCGGACGGAACCGCGGTACGCGACTACATCCACGTGCTGGACCTCGCCGAAGCACATCTACTGGCGCTCGAATCCTCGGTTCCCGGCGAGCACCGCATCTACAACCTCGGAAGCGGTGCCGGCTTCAGCGTGCGCGAGGTGATCGCCGCCTGTGCTCGGGTCACCGGCCTGCCGATCAACGTCGAGGACGCGTCACGACGGCTGGGTGATCCGGCAGTACTGATCGCATCGAGCGACAAGGCGATTGCCGAGCTCGGTTGGACGCCCACGCGTACCGATCTCGACGTCATCGTCGCCGACGCATGGCAGTTCCTCCAGGATCTGGGCGACCGCTCACACGCTGCTCGCTAGCTTCCATTCGGCAGTGCCGGCGGCAAGCCGGTGATTCCGAGCGATTCCCCGATGGACAATCCGACGGCCGCGAGGTCACGGATTCCGTCGGGGCGCATACCGGATTGCAG
Organism: Rhodococcus sp. OAS809; assembly: GCF_040546695.1. Taxonomy (NCBI): domain Bacteria; kingdom Bacillati; phylum Actinomycetota; class Actinomycetes; order Mycobacteriales; family Nocardiaceae; genus Rhodococcus; species Rhodococcus sp. OAS809. The sequence goes on from NZ_JBEPOI010000002.1 coordinate 1,195,121, forward strand.
CGATAGATCCAGCAATCCCGCCAAGGTGTGTTCCGAATCGGCCGACAGCGCGGCCGACAGCGCAACACCTGCCAGAGGTCCGTCGCCACGCACGTATGCAAAGAAGCCGAGAAGTGTTGCCGGCCAAGCTCGTTCGGGCAACGGGACTTCATGGGTGAGCACGAGCCACAATTGCTCAGCATGTGCCGCAACGGACGTGATCGCCAATCCCAGCACCACGTCGCGCACGCGTACGTCCGTCAATGCGACCACCAGATCGGCGCATTCCTGCGGGTCAGGGCGGTGAGCGCCTGCCTCGACACGGCGGACGTGTTCCAACACCAGATCGATCCGGCACTGAACTGCGGTTTCACCGCTCGGTCCCCCACTGTGCGCGCTCGACTCTCGTCGGCTCGCGATCAGTCGGGCAATCGTGTCGTGATTGCGAGCGGCGCCGTGTACCCACCGGACCAGTTCCTCACGCGAACGGCGAATGACCCTCCCGCCCAACACCTGTGCTGCTGCAACCGACGAAGATGCCGGGTCTGGCAGGGTGCCGCGGTGAATCGAACGCATGACGCTCGTCCACGGCTGGCCAGATTCTATTGCGGCCGTGCACAATACGTCGGCCAGCTCGACGCAGGTTCCGCCGAGCATGTCTTCGAATACCTCGGCCAGCTCGATGGTTTCATCGATCAGAGTTTCAGCTGCCGAGCAATCGGTGATCACCACGAGAACGACCGCACGCGCGCCTTCCCCGTCACAGACGGCGGCGAACTGGCGCAGCGCCGCGCTCATCTGCCTCGCGGGCTTTCCCCTGACACTGGGAAAGTAGTCGTGCCGCATCACTGGTCCGAGCGTCGAGGCGGAGGCGCCCATCAGAGACAGCGCAACCACAGAGTTGGACGGATGGAAGCCCAGGAGTGCGGGTATTGCCGCGATCAATTCGCCTGGATCGGAGACGCGTTCGACGCATCCGAGAAGGGCGGCAAGGTCGTCGTCGGAGAATTCGAATTCTCCCGGAAGAGGTGATGTCGTCATGCACACACCGTCGCTGATCACCCTGACCCGGCCGTCTGCTCGACCAGGGAAAACAGCTGCGTCCAAGTCGTCTGTGGATTACCGCATTTGTTGGGGACCAAGTACCGCGCCGCACCGAGCAGTTCCGCTACTTGTCGGACCTGTGTGCTGCGAAATCACTTGCCTGCTTTGACCTTCTGTACGGCTGCGGTGAACGCTTGATCCAGCGGTGCCGTCGAGGGCGTCGCAGAACCGAACGTCATCAGTGTTGTCGCCACCCGTACGTCGCCGACCTGCGCGATCAAGGTCAGCATCGTCTGATCACCGGCTGTGGCCTTGGGGGACACGACAGTGCGGCGAAGTGACATCGTCTTGTCGGCATCGATCGGCGACGGCGGAAGAATTTCCGTCGTCACTGTCGTAGTGACGCCGTTCGCAGTGACAGTCATGGACGGGCACTGCCGAGTTTGCGCTTCCAACTCGTCCAGTGGTGCATCGACCTTCGTGAGTTCGACCGAAATCGTTGCCCTCGTCGCGTTGTCGGTCCCGACCGCCATCACGGTCCCGTTCGGACCGTAATCCTGTTCCGGTGGCTCACATTCGGACGGATCGACGGTGGCACCGCGCGGGACGCCTACTAGATCCGGTGCTGCCATCGGAACGGCTTGCGGGGGCAGCACAACAGCGCCGAAGGGCTCGGGGAATTCCTCGGGAGTGAGCAGCAGTTCGGACAGCGGTGCCGCCGTTTTCGGAGAGGTGGATTTCGGCGTCGAGGATTTGGGTGCAGCCGTCGTACTCGGCGCCGCCGTGCCGCTGTCGGTCGCACCGGCAGTCGCCGGCGCGGAGTCCGGAACGGGTGCTCCTTGGACCGACCCGGAGCAGCCCGCGAGTAGTGCAACGACGGCCACCGCAGCAAGTGAGCATGCGGCCACTCGCCTGGACGATCGTGGACACACCCGCATGTAAGCCTCCGCACTCGACCGATACCGACAATCGACCAATCCATTTCGGACAAATCGGCCGTGCCGACCTTGTGTTCCACTCTGCCATGTCCGAAGCCGCGCACCCGACATCTAGCGAACGCCCAGGCCAAGTGTCGAAAGATACCGCTCGGCTTCGCTCTCGGCGAACGCCCGTCTCGTCGGATCGGGAATGATCGGTCACCGACTCGGTGTTCTTACCGATGAACGTCTGATCCAGTGCTGTCGGGCACCTGACTCCGATGCTGTCGCGCGTGCGCCGATAGTGGACACTTGAGATCAAGACCGAAGAGCGAAGGGGACTGCGATGGACGAACAGTCGAGGATGTACGAGCTGGAATTTCCGGCGCCCCAGTTGGCGGCTGCCGACGGCCAGGGACCGATCCTGATTCACGGACTCGAGGGTTACTCCGACGCCGGTCACGCCGTGAAGTTGGCGACGACACATCTGCGCGAAAGCCTCGAGACCGAGCTTGTCGCGTCGTTTGCTGTCGACGAGCTGATCGACTACCGCTCGCGTCGACCGACGATGACGTTCAAGGCCGATCATTTCTCCGATTACGACGCTCCGGCGCTCAATCTGTACGCACTGCGCGATACAGCCGGCACGCCGTTCCTGCTGCTTGCCGGGATGGAACCGGACCTCAAGTGGGAGCGGTTCACCACAGCCGTTCGACTGTTGTCCGAACAGTTGGGAGTGCGTCGAACCATCGGGCTCAACGCCATTCCGATGGCAATCCCGCACACCCGACCGCTGGGTGTGACAGCACATTCGACCAACAAGGACCTGATCCAGGACCATCAGCGTTGGTCAGGTGAACTGCAGGTTCCCGGCAGCGCATCATCACTGCTCGAGCTTCGTATGTCTCAGCACGGGCACGAGGCGATGGGCTTTTCGGTGCATGTCCCCCACTACCTCGCGCAAACGGACTACCCGGGCGCCGCAGAAACTTTGCTCGAAAACGTTTCCGAGGTTTCGGATCTGGAGTTGCCCTTGGTTGCGCTGGGTGAGGCCGCGGCGCGCGTTCGGGAACAGGTTAACGAGCACATAGCCGGGAACGAAGAAGTTCAGACTGTAGTCCACGCTTTGGAGCGTCAATACGACACTTTTGTCGCCGCTCAGGAACAACAGTCGTCCCTTCTGGCCGGCGAGGCCGACCTTCCCAGCGGTGACGAGATCGGCGCAGAGTTCGAAAAGTTCCTGGCCGAACAGGCAGGAAATGACGACTTCGGCTCAGCTGGAGACCTCGATCGAGGCGACAACTGACGAAAATGTGACGGGCGGGGCGCATAATTCGACATTGTGCGCATTCCGCAACCCCTCCGTTACCTGGGCTGTTGTTCAGGACACATCCGTCGGATAGCCTCAAACTCTGTGTGATTTTCGTTGACGGCTCAACAACTGGAGCAGACAGTCAACGTGGTCACACTCCGAGCCAGGAGGCGACATGAGCAGACCACGGAACCGTCAGCTCCGACCGGTCCCCGACGAGGAACCGCGGATGATGTTCCGGACGATTCACGGCTACCGACGCGCATTTCGGATAGCCGGCGAGGGTCCGGCGGTACTGCTCCTGCACGGAATCGGCGACAACTCGTCGACGTGGACCGAGATCATTCCCCACCTCGCCAAGAAGTACACGGTCATCGCACCTGACCTGTTGGGTCACGGCCGTTCCGACAAGCCACGCGCGGATTACTCGGTAGCCGCGTACGCCAACGGCATGCGGGATCTTCTGTCGACGCTCGGCATCGAGCACGTCACCGTCATCGGGCACTCGCTCGGCGGCGGCGTAGCGATGCAGTTCTCCTACCAATTCCCACACATGGTGGATCGCCTCGTGCTGGTCTCGGCCGGTGGCGTCACCAAGGACGTCCATCCGCTGCTGCGACTCATGTCCGTTCCGGTGGTCAACGAGGTGGTAAAGCTGCTCCGGATACCTGGTGCGATGCCGCTCGTCCGGATGGCCGGGAACCTTGCCGGCGTAGTTCACGGTTCAAATCTGCGTCCCGGCACCATGTTGCACGACACACCGGACCTGATTCGCGTGCTCGCTGATCTCCCCGACCCCACTGCCTACGAGGCCTACCTTCGTACGCTGCGGGCCGTCGTGGACTGGCGCGGACAGGTCGTCACGATGCTCGACCGCTGTTATCTGACCGAGAATCTGCCGGTTCAACTGATCTGGGGCGACGACGACTCCGTCATTCCCGTCTCCCACGCTCATCTCGCGCACGCGGCGATGCCGAACTCACGCCTCGAAGTCTTCCGCGGCTCGGGCCACTTCCCGTTCCGCGACGATCCGATGCGTTTCCTGCAGATCGTCGAAGATTTTCTTTCCAGCACCGCACCACTCGTCTTCGACGAGGCTCGCTGGCGCCACATGCTGATCTCCGGGGTCGGCGAGAACACCATCACCGGAACGTCGTCCACCCGCATGGCGGTGCTCGACGCCATGGGCTCGGACGAGCGAAGCGCAACCTGATCCACGGTTGCGGCTAGCCTGTACGAGTGCTGCTGACGGAACTTCTCCCCGACAACGCGGATCCTGATTCCGTTTTCGACGCCTTCTCTTCGTGGACCATCGAACGAGGTTTGACGCTCTACCCGGCCCAAGAAGAGGCCGTCATGGAGTTGGTCTCGGGTGCAAACGTGATCCTTGCGACGCCGACCGGGTCAGGCAAATCGATGGTGGCGATCGGCGCGCATTTCTATGCGATGTCGCTCGGCAAGCGCACGTACTACACAGCGCCGATCAAGGCCTTGGTGAGCGAGAAGTTCTTTGCACTGTGTGAGGTCTTCGGTGCCGAGAACGTCGGCATGATGACTGGCGACGCCGCCGTGAACTCGTCGGCGCCGATCATTTGTGCGACGGCCGAAATCGTCGCGAATCTTGCACTGCGCGAGGGCCCGAACTCCGATATCGGCCAGGTCGTGATGGACGAGTTCCACTTCTACTCCGAACCCGATCGAGGTTGGGCGTGGCAGGTTCCGCTCATCGAGTTGCCGCACGCCCAGTTCCTGTTGATGTCGGCAACTCTCGGTGAAGTCGACTTCTTCTCCGAAGATCTGACGCGCCGTACCGGGAAACCCACCACCGTCGTCTCCGGCACAGAACGCCCCGTGCCGCTGATGTTCTCGTACGCGACCACGCCGGTCGGCGAAACCATCGAAGATCTGGTGACCACCAACCAGTCCCCCGTCTACATCGTGCATTTCACGCAGGCCGCCGCGCTCGAACGCGCCCAGGCATTGACGAGCGTCAACTTCTGTTCCAAAGAAGAGAAGGAAGCGATCGCCGAGGCGCTGGGTGGTTTCCGCTTCACCACCGGGTTCGGAAAAACACTCTCCCGCCTGGTCCGGCACGGCATCGGCGTTCACCATGCGGGCATGCTGCCCAAGTACCGACGGCTCATCGAAGTTCTCGCACAGGACGGGCTTCTCAAGGTGATTTGCGGTACCGACACCCTCGGCGTCGGCATCAACGTCCCGATCCGCACGGTGCTGCTCACGGGTCTGGCCAAGTACGACGGCGTCCGTACGCGGCATCTGAAAGCCCGCGAGTTCCATCAGATCGCCGGTCGCGCGGGTCGTGCAGGCTACGACACGATGGGCACCGTCGTCGTCCAGGCACCGGAACACGAAGTAGAGAATCTGCGGGCAGTCGCCAAGGCCGGCGACGATCCGAAGAAGATCAAAAAGATTCAACGCAAGAAGGCTCCCGAGGGGTTTGTGTCCTGGAGCGAAGCGACGTTCGATCGCTTGGTCGCCGCATCGCCCGAGCCGTTGGTGTCGCGATTCTCGGTCAGCAACTCGATGCTGCTCAATGTCATTGCCCGCCCGGGTAACTGCTTCGACGCGATGCGGCACCTGTTGGAGGACAACCACGAATCGCGTCCGGCGCAGCGCAAGCACATCCTCAAAGCGATCTCGCTGTATCGCGGATTGCTCAGCGCCGGCATCGTGGAACGCCTCGACGAACCCGACGAGTACGGCCGCATGGCTCGGTTGACGATGGACCTGCAACGCGACTTCGCCTTGAACCAGCCACTCTCACCGTTCGCCTTGGCGGCATTCGAACTTCTCGACGTCGAATCCGACAGTTACGCACTCGATGTCGTCTCGATCATCGAGTCGACGCTCGACGATCCGCGTCAGGTTCTGATGGCGCAGCAGCACTTCGCTCGTGGCGAAGCGGTTGCGCAGATGAAGGCCGACGGCATCGAGTACGAGGAGCGCATGGAACTCCTCGAAGAGGTTACGTGGCCGAAACCGTTGTCGGACTTGCTGTTCCCGGCTTTCGAAATGTACCGGGGTGGCCACCCGTGGATCACCGAGTTCGCCCTCTCCCCCAAGTCCGTGGTGCGCGACATGATCGAACGCGCCATGACGTTTGCCGAGTTGATCAGCCATTACGGACTCACCCGGTCCGAGGGCCTCGTCCTGCGCTACCTCGCCGACGCCTACCGCGCGCTGCGACAGACCGTCCCGGCGGAAGCGCGCACCGAGGAACTCGAAGACATCATCGAGTGGTTGGGCGAGCTGATCCGTCAGGTCGACTCGAGCCTGCTCGACGAATGGGAGTCACTCACCGACCCCGGAGCCGAGGCAGATACGGAAGAGGTTGCGTTCGGCGCCGACATTCCCCGTCCCATCTCGGCGAACCCGCGCGCATTCCGCGTCATGGTGCGCAATGCGATGTTCCGACGCATCGACCTCGCGTCGCGTCGGCAGTGGAATGAGCTGGAAAACCTCGAGGACGGTATCGACGCCGCCGAGTGGGAAGAGCAACTACTCCCGTACTTCGAGGAGTACGCAACAATCGGAACCGGGCCATCGGCGCGCGGGCCGGCGCTCTTCCAGGTCACCGAAGAGGGTGAGTTCTGGCGGGTGCGGCAGGTGCTCGAGGATCCGGAGGGCGATCACGGATGGGCACTGCTTGCCGTCGTCGACATCCCGGAATCGGATGCCGCGGGTGAAATCGTGTTCGACGAGCTGAGCGTCGTAGAAGGCTAGCGCCTGTGCGCCTTTCTGGTAGTCGGCGCTACCAAAAAGGCGCACAGGGGGCGTCAGCCCCTTCGAGCCTTCCGCGGCTGGTTGCGGCGAGCAGCGCGCTTTTCCTTGATGCGAACGTTCTCGGCCCGCACCTCGGCCTGAACAGCGCGTTCCTTTTCGAGCCATTCGGGCTTCTCTTCGAGGAGTGCGGCGATCTGATCCGTGGTGAGTGCTTCTTCGACGCCGCCGCGGGCCAGCCCGGCGATCGATACGCCCAGCTTGGCGGCGATGACCGGGCGAGGGTGCGGTCCGGTGCGTCGCAGCTCCAGCAGCCACTCCGGCGGATCGGTCTGCAGAGCGGTCAGCTCGTCACGAGTCACGTCGCCTTCCTGGAACTGCGCAGGTGTTGCTTCCAGGTACACACCCAGCTTCTTGGCAGCCGTCGTCGGCTTCATCGTCTGGGGAGTTTTGTTCGACGTCATGCAACAAGAGTAACCAGCCGATACGGGTGCTTTTACCAAGGCGGTAGCCTTGCCTGGTGACAGACGCGGATAGTCAGGCAATTTTTCGACTCGCGTACGCCCCGGGGGTGACGCCCACCAAGTGGGTCCGGGTGTGGCACGAGCGGCTCCCCGAGGTGCGTCTGGAACTTGTTCAGTTCCCGGTTCTCGAACTCGAAGCTGCACTTCGCGCCGGTGAAGCAGATGCAGGTTTGGTTCGACTGCCGATCGACCGGACCGGCATCAGCGCCATCTCGCTGTACGCGGAAACCCCGGTGGTGGTGGTACCGAAAGATCACGTATTCACTACTGTCGATCAGATTTCCGTCGACGATCTGGCCGACGAGATAGTGCTCGATCCTCTCGACGACAGACTCGACTGGCCGACCCGTCCCGGAAAGACCGCCGCCGAGCGACCCGCGACCATCGCCGACGCCATCGAGTTGGTGGCTGCCGGCGTCGGAGTTGTCGTGGTTCCCCATTCGCTGGCGCGGTTCCACCATCGCAAGGACCTGACCTTCCGTCCGGTGGACGGTGCGCCCGAGGCTCCTGTGGCTTTGGCATGGATGGAGTCCAAGACCACAGATCTGGTCGAGGAACTGATCGGCATCGTGCGGGGCCGAACGGCGCAGAGTTCCCGCGGCCGAAACGGTGAGCCGGCGGAGAAGATCAAGGGCTCCGTCAAGGCCAAGATCGCGGCCCGCGAGCGTCGCGCAGAAGCTGCCAAGAACGGGCAGAAAGCTAAGGGCGCCGGCACCGCAAAGAACATATCCGGACGCAACGCCGGTTCCGGTAAGGCCAAGGCGGGCGGCAAATCAGGCAGCGGCAAGTCCGGTGGGACCAAGAGTTCGGGTGGCCGGTTCTCCGGAAAGCAGAAGGGCCGCTAGGGCTTCAACTGGCAACTCGGAGGATCGCTGCCGGACAACGCTGAACTGATCAGGCGCGACAGACTCGGGCTGTGGTCTCGCGAATTGGCGCATCGTCGAACTCCGTCGAGCATGATGAGAGTATGACTCCCGCGAGTTCTTCAGCCCTCGACGAATTGGTAGCGGCACTCCCCGAGGGAGCCGTCCTGCTGGATCCGGACGTGACCGCGGGCTACCGCCAGGACTGGGCCGCCGACCCGACCGCCGGCCATCCCGCTGCCGTGGTTCGCGCAACGTGCACCGAAGACATCCAAGCAGTCATGCGATGGGCAACCGCCAACCGCGTACCGGTGGTTCCCAGAGGTGCCGGCTCGGGCCTGTCCGGTGGATCCAGCGCCGTCGACGGTTGCATCGTGGTCAGCACCGAGCGAATGCGACAGATCACGATCGACCCGGTCGCCCGTGTGGCGGTCACTCAGCCCGGCTTGATGAATGCGGAGGTCAAGAAAGCCGCCGCAGAGCACGGACTCTGGTACCCACCTGACCCGTCGTCCTTCGAGATCTGTTCCATCGGCGGCAATGCAGCCACCAACGCCGGCGGACTCTGCTGCGTCAAGTACGGAGTTACCACCGACTACGTTCTCGGACTCCGGGTCGTGCTGGCGGACGGTACAGCTGTCAGCCTCGGAGGTCCCCTTCTCAAGGACGTCGCCGGACTCTCACTCACCAAACTGTTCGTGGGCAGCGAGGGCACTCTCGGCATCATCACGGAAATCACGTTGCGTTTGATTCCCGCGCAGCCGCCCGCATCAACCGTCGTGGCCTCGTTCGACTCGGTGCAAGAAGCTGCCGACGCAGTCTTGGCGATCACCAGCAACATGCGTCCGGCGATGCTCGAGTTCATGGATCATGCCAGCATCAATGCCGTCGAGGATTCGGTACGCATGGGTCTGAACCGCAAGGCTCACGCATTGCTGCTCGCACAGTCCGACGCACCCGGCGCGGCAGGCGTGCTGGAAATCGAGACGATTGTTCAGGCGTGCGAAAACAACGGAGCCACCGAAGTATTCGCCACCGATGACCAGGCCGAAGGTGACGCCTTTGCGGCGGCACGGCGAGCGGTGTTCCCGGCCGTGCTCGCGATGGGAAGTCTGCTTCTCGAAGACGTGGGCGTTCCCATGCGCGCACTCCCCCAGTTGGTAACCGGGGTCGAAGCCATCGCAGACGACCTCGACGTCCTGATCTGCACGGTGGCGCACGCCGGAGACGGAAACACCCACCCGCTCATCGTCTTCGACCCCGCAGACCCGGACATGTCCGAACGCGCACAGATCGCATTCGGACGGGTGATGGATCTCGCCATCGCGCTCGGCGGCACGATCACCGGCGAACACGGTGTGGGTCGACTCAAGCGCGACTGGCTGCCGTCACAGTTGGGTGAAGACGTCATGGCCCTCAATCGCAAGGTCAAGGATGCGCTCGACCCGCTGGGAATTCTCAATCCCGGAGCCGTCATTGCCGTGAAAGAAGGCTCTCTCGACTAGCTTTCACGTCGAGGTCGAACGAGTCACGTCATCGAGGAACCGTCGGGCTGACCGAACGGACCAGCTCGGCCAGCTGACGGAATCCTTCTGCTCGGCCACTCGACGAGCGGAACACGACGCCGATCGTGCGACCTGGAGCCGGCGAAGCGAAATGCGCCGTCGACAAGTCCCCGCGTCGAACCTCCACGGCAACAGCCGATTCCGGGACCAAAGTCACCCCGAGTCCCCCGGCCACACATTGCACGACTGTCGCGAGAGAGGTAGCCCGCGTGTCGCCGGCAAGCGGATGGGCGTCTACCGAACGGCACAGATCCAACGTCTGGTCACGCAGGCAGTGGCCGTCGTCGAGCAAGAGCAACGGCAGCGCGTCGAGCACGTCCGCCGTGAGATCGACACGTCCGGCCAAGGAATGATCGTTCGGCACGACCATCACAAAATCCTCTTCGTACACAGGAACTTCCACCAGGCCAGGTGTTCCGGCAGGAAGCGCCAACACCGCGACGTCGAGCGCTCCCGATCGCAGGGCATCAAGCAAGCGCGCCGTTTGATCCTCGACTATTTGCGGCGCCAACGACGGCAGCTTCTCGCGCAGCTCCGGCAACAACCCCGGAAGAATGTAGGGCGCAACGGTCGGGATCAACCCGATGCGTAGCGGTCCGGTCAGAGAGTCGCCGGAGCCGGCCGCGCTCGCGACGAAACCGTCGGCAGCCTCGAGGATTTGCTTGGCCTGACCGAGCAAGCGCTGTCCGTCCGCGGTCACGAGCACGCGTCGCGTACTACGTTCGATCAGTTTGACCCCTAGTCCCGCCTCGAGAACTGCCAGCGCCTGCGACAGTGTGGGTTGGCTCACACCGGAACGCGCTGCGGCAGTACCGAAATGCCGATACTCGGCGACCGACACGAAGGCACGCAGCTGTGACAAGGAAGGTTGATAAGTCTGATCAGACATGCCTATCAGTGTAGTGCCACCCATCACCTTTACCTTTTGAACGGTTTGATGCAGAATGGACTCATACCAAAAAGCGCCGGTCACAACCTCGACACTCCAGTCGAAACCGTCCGACCCGCTGACGGTGACAAACCCTCTCGATCCAGCACGTTCGGCCGTCACAGTCCGAACAGCCGGATCGTGTGCGCAAGAAATTCCTGTTCACGAGACACGTAGGAGAATGAGACACATGGCTCTGCTCACAATCGGCGACCAGTTCCCCGCTTACAACCTCACGGCTGTCATCGGCGGCGACCTGTCCAAGGTCGATGCCCAGCAGCCCGATGACTACTTCACCACCGTCACCAGTGACGACTACGCAGGCAAGTGGCGCATCGTCTTCTTCTGGCCCAAGGACTTCACCTTCGTGTGCCCCACCGAGATTGCTGCATTCGGCAAGCTCAACGAAGAGTTCGCAGACCGTGACGCTCAGGTTCTCGGCGCTTCCGTCGACAACGAGTTCGTGCACTTCCAGTGGCGTGCACAGCACGAAGAGCTCAAGACCCTCCCCTTCCCGATGCTCTCGGACCTCAAGCGCGAGCTTGCCGAGGCCACCGGCGTCCTCAACGCCGACGGCGTTGCAGACCGCGCGACGTTCATCGTCGACCCCAACAACGAGATCCAGTTCGTCTCCGTCACAGCCGGTTCCGTCGGCCGTAACGTCGACGAGGTTCTCCGCGTCCTCGACGCTCTCCAGAGCGACGAGCTGTGCGCATGCAACTGGAAGAAGGGCGACCCGACCATCAACGCCGGCGAGCTCCTGACTGCGAGCGTCTGAGTATGAGCGTCGAGAACCTCAAGAACTCGCTTCCCGAGTACGCGAAGGACCTCAAGCTCAACCTGAGTTCCATTGCGCGCACGACGGTCCTGAACGAGCAGCAGTTGTGGGGAACGCTCCTCGCAACGGCCGCAGCCACCAAGTCTGCGTCCACGCTCAAGGAGATTGCTTCCGAGGCTGCCGACAACCTGTCGGCAGAGGCATACAACGCCGCTCTCGGCGCAGCGTCGATCATGGGCATGAACAACGTCTTCTACCGCACCAAGGGCTACCTCGACGGTAAGTACGACGACCTTCGTGCCGGCCTGCGGATGAACATCATCGGCAACCCGGGCGTCGACAAGGCCGACTTCGAATTGTGGTCGCTTGCAGTGTCCGCGATCAACGGCTGCAACCACTGCCTCGAAGCTCACGAGAACACCCTCCGCCAGGAAGGTGTCGACCGCGAGGTCATCTTCGAAGCGATCCGCGCCGGTTCCATCGTCGCTGGCGTCGCACAGGCCGTCGAAGCCAACGAGATCCTCTCTGCCGCACAGGTCTGATCACTCGGACCTCAGTGCAGTTCGACGAGCCCTCCCCACCGTGAAGGTGGGGAGGGCTTTTCGCGCGCTAGGGTGGACCGATGGGTATCGAGGTGAGTGTGGTCCGGGTCTTCACGGACGAGAACGGCAAGCACGGGAATCCGCTGGGAATCGTCGACGCGTCCACGGTTGCAGAATCGGATCGACAAGCCGTCGCGAAGGAACTCGACTACAGCGAGACCATCTTCATCGACGTTCCGGATGACGGCGCCTCGCGTGCGCGGGTCCAGATCTTCACTCCGGCAGCAGAACTCCCCTTCGCCGGACACCCGACCGTCGGTGCCACGTGGTGGTTGGGCGAACAAGGCCGTCGCGTGAGCGCCCTCGACGTTCCTGCCGGCAGTGTCGACGTCCGCCAATCCGGCGCTTTGACGTGGGTACGCGCGCGTGCCGAATGGGCACCGGAATTCGCGATCTATCCGATGGACACGGTCGACGACGTCATCGACGCAGATCCGTCCGACTACGAGGCGGATCATTCGTATCTGTGGGCGTGGCAGGACAAGCTCGAAGCTGCCATCCGCGCACGCATGTTCGCACCGGTGATGGGAATCGCCGAGGACGAGGCAACCGGATCTGCAGCGCTGCGCATCACGGACCGATTGAGGAAATCACTGCTCATCACCCAGGGACGCGGATCGGTGCTTCACACCACCTTCTCTCCGGAAGGTTGGCTCGAAGTCGGCGGCCGCGTCGTCGCCGAGCCGTCACGAACCTTGTGAGTACCCGGCGGGATTGCGTCCGGCCTCGAGGTCACGTGCACTCAGTGATACCGAGATCTCGTCACCGAGCGCAACTCCCGGAGCGAGGGGCAACTGATCTCCACTCCAGAACTTGCCCGGGTCGAACCAGTTGACACGACGATTACCGACGAGCAGACCCATCGCTTCATAGGTCTTGGCAACCACTTCGGCGCAGTAGGCGCTCTCGACGGCTACTGCCGATACGTCGGACTTCTTGCGCAGCTTCGGGATTCGGCCGCCGAACCAGCGCGAAGCAAGCTTGGCTGTCGACGGGAAAGGCGTACCGTCCAGCCGCGCGATCGTCTCGAGCAGAGCGTCTTCCTGCTCCCGGGTGATCTCGTGGTCGAGCTGGCGCAACCATCCACGCTGCCCGTACTTGGCGCCCCAAACCTGAACGGCCGATCGCAGATCGTGCAGTTGGACACCACGCTGGAAGCGTCCGGTCCACATGTCCTGCAGCGAGTGACCGAGTTCCGCATGCCACATCAGCGGCGGAAGGTCGTCGATCACGACCGACATTCCGACGTGGTTGACCGGGCTGTTGGTCAGCGTCTGGATGGCCCGGTCCGCCGTCGACTCTCCGCGGAAGATCCAGATGTCGCCCGTGCGGGTCGCCGCGGCGGCCTCGTCGAGACTCACCTGCGAAAGCAATCGTCGGTCCATGCCTCTAGCGTAGAGGGATGAAACTCACGACTCCTCTGCGCGCCTCGCACGTTTGGAAACTGGTCGGCCTCGCCGGCGCGATGGGCGTTGCCGCCACCGGGGTCCTCGTTGCGCGCGGCGAACGCCAGCGTCGGGCCTACTCTCCGGACGAGATTCGCTCGGTGCTACACGAGCGCTACACCCAGGCGTACGCCAAGCAGTCGGAGCAAGAGGTTCTGGAACTGGAACCTGCGCCCAACGCAGTGCGGCGCCGAATCGAGAAACTCTTTCGGCGCCGCAGCTGACTTCAGCCGAGGGCTGCGAGGATCCCCGCGGCCATCTCGGCGACCTGATCGTCGGTCATCACAAACGTCGGCGAAATCTGCATCGCACCCTGACCCGCGGCGCGACCCGAAATACCGTGCTCGCGAAGCGTCTTCACGAACGGCAACGCCTCCGCCGGATCAGCCAACTGCACTGCCGCGACCGCACCGAGCCCACTACGAACCTCCGCCACCCGCGGATGCTCCGCCAGCGGCTGCAGATGCGTATGCAACGACGCCTCCAAACGCTTCGACTCCGCGAGCAGATTCTCACGCTCGAGAATGTCGAGGTTCGCCATCGCCGCCGCAGCAGCACCGGCATGCCCGCCGTAGGTGTACCCATGGCGCCACCACGAACCGGCATAGAACGGCTCCGCCACCCGCGGCGCGATGAACACCGCACCCATCGGAACGTAACCCGACGTCAAACCCTTTGCCGTGGTCATCATGTCGGGCTGCAAATCGAAACGGGTGGACGCGAACCACTCACCACCGATCCGGCCGAAACCGGTCACGACCTCGTCGACGACAAAGAGGATGTCGTGCTCACGGCAGATGTCACGCACCTCGGCCAGATACCCCTCCGGCGGAAGATACACCCCACCCGCACCGATGATCGGCTCCGCGAAGAACGCCGCGATCTTGTTCGCACCGACCCGCTCGATCAACTCGAGCAGACTCTTCGCATCATCCCAGCCGACCGTGGCCGCATCCGCCATCAGCTCGCCGTACCCCTCACGGTTCACCGGAATACCAGCGAGAGCTGTTCCCGCAACATGCATTCCGTGGTACGCCTTCTGACGACCGACGATGATCGCCTTCTCCGGCTGCCCCACCTCGTGCCAGTACCGACGAGCAAGCTTCGCCGCAGTGTCCACCGAATCCGAACCACCCGAAGTGAAGAAGATCTTGCTCCCGGCAACCGGCGCGATCGTCGCCAACCGCTCCGCCAACACCTGCGTGGTCTCGGGAACGAAATCACCGAAATTCGAAAAATGAGCGATCTTCGACAACTGAGCCGCCACCGCATCCGCGATCTCGGTGCGCCCGTGCCCGACATTGGTGAACCACAGGCCCGCTGTCGCATCCAGATACCGAGTGCCCTCGCGGTCCCAGATGTACGCGCCCTCACCGCGAGAGACGACAAACGCGCCGTTTTTCTCCACAGCGCCCATGTCCGCGAACCCGTGCCACAATGCCGAAGCCATCATTGTCCCCTTCGAATACAAACGATGCTGGTGTGCAAACGATGTGCTGCGACTATATCGACACCAGGAATCCGCGCACGACGGCGCTCGCCCGGCACCGGCATTTCCGGGCGCACCCGTAATCTGTCGACCATGACTTTTGCCGACAATCTCGCCGCACTGCCCACCATCGATCATCTGGCCGCCATCGAGGTACTCGACGCCGACGGAACCGTCGTCGACACCGTGGAGAACAAGCCCGGAAAGTCCGGCTCGGTCAAGGTGTACAACCATCTCGCTCAGGTCTACGGCGCGCTGACACCCGAAGCCGCCTCGGCAGGATTGACGATCTTCGCCGAGCACACCGAGGACGCGCGGGCGAACCCGGGCAAGCACCCGAACGTGGACCGACTCGATCAGGTGCTCGCCTCCGGCAATCCCCTAGGACTTCGCAGCGTTCCGTCCGCGTAGCCCGGCGCCCAACCGTCCGACGGCATTGACTGCCAACGCCATCAGGGCCATCGCGATGCCCAGTACGACGAATCCGATGAACAGGGCCAGATAGCCCTGGTGGCGCGGATCCATGAACGGGTAGGGATACCAGTCGACGATCGAACCTCGGATCAACGTGTACACGCCGTACACGACCGGGAACAGCAACCACTGCAGTGAACGTGCTTCGGAGATCCTGTGCCTCGAGGCGAAGAACACCCAGTCGAGCAGCATGACCAACGGAAGAATCCGATGCAGTGCCGAGTTGATCCAGGCATCGTTCAAATTGACGTCGATATCTGCCAGGAGGACGGCATAGATGATGCCGGTGATCACCATGTACAGCGTCACCGCCCCGCGGATCGACTGCCACGCCTGCGATTGTGGATCTCGAATTGCACCGATCAGCAACACGATCACCGCAAGAATGTTGCTCTCGATGGTGAAGTAGCTCAGATAGTTCGACAGAGACAGCTCAGCCGCGTCACGGATCGGGATCCACAGCAAAGCGGCAAGTCCGAACACAGCAAACAACAGTCTCAGGGCTCGCACGGCGATCGGCGTCGACAAGACAGGCACCGATGACTCATTTGCGGTATTTGTCGTCACTGGTCGATATTTGCACATCAGCACGATCTGCGAGCGGTAGTTGTGAACGCGTTCGATAGGCTGTCATCAGCATGTCTACAACACCACCGGCCCCGCTCTCCCCCAAGCGGAGTGACCTGAAGAGCGCGCTGGCGCAGGTCTCACTCCGCGACGAGAGTCGACTCCGTCGCAAACTCGACCGTGCCCGCACACCAGACGCTTTGGTGGCGCTGGCCGAGGATATCGAAACGGCGCGCACACGGTTGGCGGCACGATCCGCCAATGTTCCCGCAGTCTCGTATCCGGAAGCTCTGCCCGTCAGTCAGCGCAAGGACGACATCGCGACCGCGATCTCGGAAAATCAGGTTGTCATCGTCGCCGGCGAGACCGGCTCGGGTAAGACAACCCAGATCCCGAAGATCTGTCTCGAACTCGGACGTGGCGTCCGCGGTCTGATCGGACACACACAGCCGCGCCGGTTGGCAGCACGCACCGTTGCCGAACGTATCGCCGAAGAACTCGACACCGAACTCGGCGACGCCGTCGGATACACCGTGCGGTTCACCGACCAGGTCTCGGACCGCACCTACGTCAAGCTCATGACCGACGGCATTCTCCTCGCCGAAATTCAGCGCGACCGTATGCTCCGACGCTACGACACGCTGATCATCGACGAAGCGCACGAACGCAGCCTCAACATCGACTTCATCCTCGGTTACCTGGCTCAGCTGCTCCCCCGCCGACCCGATCTCAAGGTCATCATCACGTCGGCGACCATCGATCCCGAGCGCTTCGCCAAGCACTTCGCTGTCGACGGTAAGCCCGCGCCGATCGTCGAGGTTTCCGGGCGAACATTCCCTGTCGAATTGCGTTACCGGCCACTGACCGTCGAATCCGGCGACATCACCTTCGACCGCGATCCCGTCGACGCGGTCTGCGAGGCGGTCGACGAGCTGAGCGCGGAGGGCGAAGGCGACATCTTGGTCTTCCTCTCTGGCGAACGCGAAATTCGCGACACCGCAGATGCTTTACGCGATCGGCGTCTTCGCAACACCGAAATCGTCCCGCTGTACGCGCGGCTGTCTGCCGCCGAGCAACACAAAGTGTTCTCGCCGCACACCGGCCGACGCGTCGTCCTTGCCACCAACGTGGCCGAGACCTCGCTGACCGTTCCCGGCATTCGGTACGTCGTCGATCCGGGAACCGCGCGCATTTCGCGATATTCGGTGCGCACCAAGGTTCAGCGGTTGCCGATCGAGCCCATTTCGCAGGCGTCAGCTCGTCAGCGTTCCGGGCGTTGCGGCCGCGTCGCCGAAGGAATCTGCATCCGCCTGTATTCCGAGGAGGACTTCGAGTCACGGCCGGCATTCACCGAACCGGAGATCCTGCGAACCAACCTCGCATCCGTGATCTTGCAGATGACGGCCCTCGGCCTGGGCGACATCGCGGCATTCCCCTTCGTCGAACCGCCGGACCAGCGCGCCGTGAAGGACGGAATCGGACTCCTCGAAGAACTCGGCGCCATCGCGCGAGGTTCCGAGGCCAGCCACCCCGAACTGACGCCGGTCGGCCGCGAGCTGGCCCAGATTCCGGTGGATCCGCGGATGGCACGGATGCTGGTGGAAGCCAAGAACAACGGTTGCCTTCACGAAACCCTTGTCATCGTCGCGGCGTTGTCCATCCAGGACGTTCGCGAGCGGCCCGCCGAGTTCCAGCAAGCCGCCGACGAAAAGCACGCCCGCTTCAACGTCGAGAACTCCGACTTCCTGGCCTACCTGAAACTGTGGGACTACTTACGCGAACAACGTAACGATCTGTCCTCCAACCAGTTTCGCAAGATGTGCCGGAACGAGTTCCTGCACTGGCTCCGCATCCGCGAATGGCAGGACCTGCACGGGCAACTCCGGCAGATCACCCGCGGTCTCGGCTGGACAGTGGGAGAGACACCGGCAAGCGAGAACGCGATCCATCAGTCGCTCCTTGCCGGGTTGCTCTCGCATATCGGGCTACGCGAGGGCGAGAAGCGGGACTACCTCGGCGCCAGAGGCAGCCACTTCGCGATCTTCCCCGGATCGGGACTGTTCAAGAAGCCACCACGCTGGGTCATGGCCGCCGAACTCGTGGAAACGTCGAGGCTGTGGGCGCGCATGTCCGCGCGTATCGAACCCGAGTGGGCTGAAAAGCTCGCCCCGCACCTGGTGAAACGGACCTATTCCGAACCGCACTGGTCCTCCAAGCGCGGCTCGGCGATGGCATACGAGCGGGTCACTCTCTACGGAGTTCCTCTGGTAACCGGCCGCGCAGTGACGTACTCACGAATCGATCCCGAGGCCTCTCGCGATCTCTTCATCCGCCATGCGCTCGTGCAGGGCGAATGGCAGACGAACCACAAGTTCTTCCACGAAAACCGTGCACTCCTCGACAACGTCGAAGAACTCGAGAACCGCGCGCGCCGACGCGACATCCTCGTCGACGACGAAACTCTCTACGAGTTCTACGACGAACGGGTCGGCCAGGAAGCGGTGTCCGCCAGGCACTTCGACCAGTGGTGGAAGGGTGAGCGGCGCAAGAACCCCAGTCTGCTGACGTTCACGCCGGAAACCGTGGTCAACTCCGACGCGGCTGCCGTCCTGGGCGGCGAGTACCCAGACGCTTGGCGCCAGGGCGACATGCAGTTTCCGCTCACTTACCAATTCGAGCCGGGAAAGGACGACGACGGCGTCAGCGCGCACATCCCGGTCGGCCTGCTCGCGCAACTTCAGCCGGTCGGCTTCGACTGGTTGGTCCCCGGTATGCGCGTCGATCTGGTTACTGCTCTGATCAAGACGTTGCCCAAGAACATCCGACGCGCTGTCGTTCCGGCTCCGGATTATGCCGCCGCAGCATTGGCAGCAGTCAAACCTCGATCCGAGCCGTTGATGACCGCGATGGCCCGCGAACTCTCGCACTTGGGCGGGATCCAGATCGACGCCAAGGACTTCGATCCCGCCGCGCTGCCCGACCATCTTCGGATGACATTTGTCGTCGAGGACGAATCGGGCAAGGTTCTCGCGAAGGGTAAGGATCTGGCGCAGCTACGACGCACGCTCGCCCCGCGCGTGCAGAAGGAAGTGGCCAAGGCGGCAACCGGAACCGAACGGGCAGCGGCAACCGTCTGGACATCCGAAACGCTGGGCGCATTGGAACAGACCATCACTCGCTCCATCGGCGGACAGCAGGTGACCGGCTACCCAGCTCTGGTGCCGGAGAACGGCGGAGTTGCCGTTCGTGTCCTGAGTACGCCGGCCGCGCAGGCGCAGGCGATGAGGGAAGGTACGCGGGCGCTTCTCCTCGCGGCCGTTCCCACCCAACTCAAGGCAGTGACCGCCGGCTTGTCGAACACTCAGCGTCTGGCTCTCGGCCAGAATCCGGACGGCGGCTTGGAGGCCCTCGTCGAAGATTGCCGGGTGGCAGCTGCCAACGAAGTGATTGCGGCCCACGGTGGACCGGTACGCACGCCTGAAGCGTTCGATACCCTGGTGAAGATCGCACGCTCCGAACTGGCCGGACGCGTTTCCGCGATCCTGCGCATGATTGTTCCGATCCTCGAACAAGCACACCAACTGAGCGTCGTGCTGGACCGCTCGCGCGGCGAGGCGGCCGACGACGTCCGAGAACAGCTGACCTCACTGCTGTTTCCGGGATTTGTCGCCGAACTGGGATCGGCCCGCCTACGCGATTTACCGCGGTATCTTGCCGCAGCAAAATTCCGTCTCGAAGCTCTGCCCGCAAGTGCACAACGAGATCAGCAGGCTATGGATGTCCTCGACCGGGTGTACGCAGCGTACGACCGGTTGTTGAGTTCGCTTCCCGAAGAGCGTCGCACTGCTCGAGATGTCGACGCGATCAGTTGGATGATCGAGGAACTGCGCGTGAGCCTGTTTGCGCAGTCCCTCGGTACACCCACACCGATTTCCGAAAAGCGAGTCCTGAAAGCTATCGAAGCGATCAAGCGTTGATGTTCGGCGGGAATTGCGCGATCAGTAGATTGTCTGAATGTTGACGTTGGTGAGGAAACCGCCAAAGGTGGCAACAGTGTTGGCGAACCCGAGGGTTACCAGGCTGTTCACGACTCCGAGAACTGCAACTAAGTTCATAACGCCTCCGTGAAGATCCGAGATGCGGACGAACGTACCTGGTAGACACTAAGCGAATAACGTGCCCGATTTGTTCGATTGTTCGCTTTGTGTTCTCAGCGTTACCTAAGACCGCTCTGTGCTCTCAGCGTTATCTGAGGCGAAGGCCTCAGTCGACGGAAACGGTCTCGGCGCCGGGAGCCTTCTCGGCGGCACGGGTCTCTGCATGCTCGCGCATGTCGGTGATCTCACGTTCGAAATCCGCAGCCGAGCTGAAGGACTTGTACACCGATGCGAATCGCAGGTAGGCGACTTCGTCGAGATTTCGAAGCGGATCGAGGATCGCGAGCCCTACCTCGTTACTGGGAATTTCGGCAGAACCCGAAGCTCGAACGGCATCTTCGACCTGTTGGGCGAGCAAATTCAGCGAATCGTTGTCCACTTGGCGGCCCTGGCATGCGCGACGCACACCTTTGACAACCTTTTCTCGGCTGAAAGGCTCCGTGACGCCGCTGCGCTTCACGACCGAGAGAACTGCCGTCTCGACCGTGGTGAATCGGCGGCCACACTCGGGGCACGAACGGCGCCGCCTGATCGCCTGGCCCTCGTCGGCCTCGCGCGAATCGACCACTCGGGAATCAGGGTGCCGGCAGAACGGGCAATGCATCGGGGTTCCTTCGTTGTCGCCGAAATGGCCGCAACTCAGATTCGCTACCGACTGCAAATCCTCCGACGATTTACAGAGCAGATCCACGTACTCAACGCGACCACCCGAGGTGGTGGGACTGTCAAGTGGACAGCTTACTCGCTGTGAACGGACTGCTCTCACGCTCGGTACGCCCCCGCCTGGTACGGGGTAGGTCAGCGCCCCGAGGCCGGCACGATCAGCGTTTGTCCCACTGACAGTCCGGAACTCGACATCGCATTGAGATCCATGATCTGCTCGATCACCGAACCGACAGCCTGGCCAGGTGCAACCTTGGCAGCAATATCACTGAGGGATTCACCCGCGGCAACGCGAACCACTTCGGTCGCGCCGTTTGTCGCAGCTACGTCACCACTCGACAAAGCGCCGATCCCCACCAACGCCAACACTGCGAATGCGGTGAATACGGCGCCCAGGAAAACCGTCTTCCAACTGACATCCTCGGCGGCCACTTCATGTTCGACCCGTGACACACCGACCCTGTTTCGGTGCGCGAAACTTCCTCCGTACGGGCGTGACGAATCGTGCTCGCTGTCCCACCGGCGAGGAGATTCGCGCAATGAACGCGAACCTGAAACCGCGCCCACCGCCGGAACCCGGCGAACGACGGCCGCCTGCGGTTCGTTGTCGACATCCCTGGCCACGCCATGCATTTCGGCCGCTCCGCGCCGTTCGAAGGACACAGCGTCTGCATCGGGCCCATAGAACGAGGGGTGGTACTTCAGTGCCGACGTACCGTCGAAACCAAACGCGTCGAAACCAATCGCGTCGTCGAAAACCCTGTTGCTTTTCAGTGCTGCGTTACCCATCGTGACCTCCGCTGGTCGACACCGATCGATGTGTTCGATCATGCGTTCGATGGAACGCATGTTCGAATTTCTACCACGCCTGGCCGACAATGTCTCTACTTGGAGCGACACGAATCGAACAGATGTTTGAAACCGCGAGCAAATCCGGCTAGATTCGTGTCAGACCACACAGCGGGAATTGCGAAAGCCTCCGTGTTTGTCGACAGCTCGAATGTTGGCAGGAGGCACCGACAGGTTTCTGCGCGACTTGCACCAGGCACTTTTGCAGGCAGTTTTCAGACACGACTTGTTCAGACACGACTTCTTCAGACACGACTTCTTCAGACACGGAGGCAACAGGCCATGAAGGACGATCGCTCCAGCACAGCCGCGGAGGCAGGAGCTTCTGCAGTTCCGTCTCCGTCGAGCGAGACGCTCACCGAGCGTCAGCGGCGCGTTCTCGAAGTGATCCGCGATTCGGTGACGGAGCGCGGGTATCCGCCGAGCATTCGCGAAATCGGGGATGCGGTGGGGCTTACCTCCACGTCGTCGGTCGCGCATCAACTGCGAACGTTGGAGCGCAAGGGCTTCCTTCGACGCGATCCCAATCGCCCTCGTGCAGTCGATGTTCGGGGTCTCGACGAGGTTGCGGCCGATACCGCCATCGCGTCGGTGTCGAAGCATTCCGGCGAGTACAACAGTGCCGACCCGCTGCCAGAGCCGGCGTTCGTCCCCATCCTGGGCCGCATCGCTGCCGGCGGACCGATCCTCGCCGAGGAAGCTGTGGAGGATGTGTTTCCACTCCCCCGCGAGCTCGTCGGCCAAGGTTCGCTCTTCATGCTCAAGGTTGTCGGTGAGTCGATGATCGATGCAGCGATCTGCGATGGCGACTGGGTTGTCGTCCGTCAGCAGAACGTCGCCGAGAACGGTGACATCGTGGCCGCAATGATCGACGGCGAAGCCACCGTGAAGACGTTCAAGCGTACGAAGAAGGAGGTGTGGCTGATGCCGCACAACGACCTCTTCGAGCCGATTCCCGGCAACAACGCCGTCATCTTGGGCAAGGTTGTCACGGTCATGCGGAAGATCTGAGTTCGCTCGCACCCTCGATCACAAAACTCTGGGCCCCGGCATCAGCCGGGGCCCAGAGTCTTTTCGTGACGATCAGCGGTCCATCTCCCGAATCAGAGATTCAGCGAACGTCCGATGATCTCCTTCATGATTTCGGTTGTGCCCCCGTAGATGGTCTGCACACGAGAGTCCATGTACGCCTTGGCAACCGGGTATTCCTTCATGTAGCCGTAGCCTCCGTGCAGCTGGAGGCAGCGGTCGATGAGCTTGACCTGAGCTTCGGTGGTCCACCACTTCGCCATCGCAGCTTCCTGCACGGTCAGCTTCTCGGCATTGAGCTGCTCGATGAACTTGTCCACCAGGATGCGCACTGCCGTGGTCTCCGTTGCCAATTCGGCCAGTACGAATCGGGTGTTCTGGAAGCTGCCGATCGACTTGCCGAATGCCTTGCGGTCACGGCAGTACTGGATCGTGCTCTCGAGAACCGATTCCATTGCGGCGGCAGCAACGACGGCGATCGAGAGTCGTTCCTGGGGAAGGTTCTTCATCAAGTAGAAGAAGCCCATTCCCTCTTCGCCCAGCAGGTTGGCAGCGGGAACGCGTACGTCGGTGAAGCTGAGTTCGGCGGTGTCCTGAGCCTTCATGCCGATCTTGTCGAGATTGCGTCCCCGCTCGAAGCCGGGCATGTCCCGCTCGACCACGAGGAGGCTGAAGCCCTGAGCACCCTTGTCCGGGTCGGTGCACGCGACAACGATGATGATGTCGGCGTTGATTCCGTTGGTGATGAAGGTCTTCGAACCGTTGAGTACCCAGTGGTCCCCGTCGCGAACTGCTTTCGTCTTGATGCCCTGCAGGTCGCTACCGGTACCCGGTTCGGTCATCGCGATCGCCGAGATCAGCTCACCCGACGCGAATCCGGGTAGCCAACGCTGCTTCTGCTCCTGGTTGGTCAACTCCAGGAGGTACGGCGCCACCACGTCGTTGTGCAGCGTGAAGCCGATACCACTGAAGCCACCCTTGGTGGTTTCCTCGGTGATGATCGCGTTGTAGCGGAAATCCTTGACACCGCCGCCGCCGAATTCCTCAGGTACCGCGGTTCCCAGGAATCCCTGCTTTCCGGCCTCGACCCAGACGTCACGATCGACGATGTTCTGCTCTTCCCACTTCTCGTGGTTCGGTGCCACGTGCTGTGCCAAGAACTTCTGGTACGACTCCCGGAAGAGTTCATGTTCCGGTTCGAACAGGGTGCGCTCCACGCCGACTCCTTGCAATTCGATATACGGCACTTCAGTGATGTACCCGGTGGGGACGATGTACCCGGTCGGGATATTTTCGCTGAGACTGGGCACGCCGAAGTTCGCGGGCCCACGTCACTGCCTCCGACGGTAGAACCTGTTGCGATACCCGTCGATGACCCGAACGATCACGATTCGTGACTGTAGCGGTTATCTGTTACTCGAAGTACGGAATTTGGCGAGGTATCGCATGATCGGGTAGGCGACGAGGATGCCGATCGACCCCCAAGCGATGCCGCCCAGCTCGACCGAACCAATGGTCAGCGTCAGGTTCCCGATGCCGGCAACCAGTGCGGCAGCGGCGACGGTCAGGTTGACCGGATCGGTGAAGTCCACCTTCGCTTCCATCCAGATGCGCACACCGAGAATGCCGATGAGTCCGTAGAGAACCATCGTCGCACCGCCGATGACGCCGTTCGGAACCGTGAAGACCAGTGCACCGAATTTGGGCGAAAATGCCAGGATCACGGCGGTGGCGGCCGCTACCCAGTACGCCGCGGTCGAGTACACACGCGTCGCTGCCATGACACCGATGTTCTCGGCATACGTGGTGGTTCCGGATCCGCCGCCGGCGCCCGCCAAGGTCGTGGCGAGACCGTCTGCAAACAGCGCATTTCCGGCCAGGTCATCGAGGGACTTACCCGTCATGGCGGACACCGCTTTGACATGTCCGACGTTCTCGGCGACCAGAACGATCACCACGGGCAGCGCGAGCACGATCACCGACCAGTCGAACGACGGTCCGTGCAGACTCGGCAGCCCGAACCAGTCGGCTTCGCGCAGAGCGGACACTCGTTCACTGTCGAGACCACCGATGACCGCGGCGAAGACCCAGCCGATCACGACGCCGACCAGAATGCCCAACCGGCCGAGCAGCCCGGGACCGACGACCGTGACCAGCAGGATCGAAACGAGCGTGACCGTGGCGATCAGCGGCTGCGATTCGAAGGAACCGACCGCCGTCGGAGCGAGGTTGAGACCGATCAGCGCGACGACGGCGCCTGTCACTACCGGCGGCATGACGGCGTCGATGACCCGGCTGCCGATCAGACGTACGGCGACGCCGATCAACATCAACACGATGCCGACGGCCATGACGGCACCGAGCTGCGCGGCCGGGCCCGATCCTGCCGACGCTGTCAGCGGGGCGATGAACGCGAAGGACGAACCGAGATAGCTCGGGATCCGGCCCCGGGTGATGAGCAGGAACAGCGCGGTGCCGATACCCGAGAACAACAGCGTCGTCGTGACGGGGAAGCCGGTGATGGTCGGAACGAGCAGTGTCGCTCCGAACATCGCGATGACGTGTTGCATCCCGATTCCGATGGTGCGCGGCCAACTCAGTCGTTCGTCCGGCGCCACGACGGCTCCGTCGGCGATCCGCTTGCCGTCTCCGTGGACAGTCCAGCCGATTCCGCCGGCCCCGGTCATTGTTTCTCGTTCGATCACAGGTCGAAATACTAGAGGTCAGGCGCTCGGTCTCCGACCGAGACCAACGAAACCAGTTCAGCTGATTGCGTCGGCCGCCGCTTTGCGCGCTGCCACCGGATCACCGGTTGCCAGCACCGCCGCCGCAGCCGCCTCACATTGCGCCATGGTGACGGACCCGACCTTCGCTCCCACACCCACGACCGACGCCGCAGCGCACGACAGCGAGGAAACTCCGAGTCCGGCCAGAACACACGCCAACAGTGGATCGGCGGCCGCCTCACCGCAGACGCCGACGCGCTTGCCTGCCGCCTGACCGGCCTGGGCCGTACGTGCGACAAGGGCGAGCACCGCGGGCTGCCACGGATCGGTCAGGTCGGCGAGTTCGGAGGACATCCGATCAGCGGCCATCGTGTACTGAGCGAGGTCGTTGGTACCGATCGAGAGGAATTCGACGTGTTCGAGAATCTGGTCGGCCAACAGCGCCGCCGCCGGGATCTCCACCATCACACCGGGAACAAGATCGCGTGCCCGCACCGCATCGGCAAAACGTTTCGCCTCGGCCGGGGTGGCGATCATCGGTGCCATGACCCACGGCGACGAGTTGGTCGACGCCGCGGCTGCCGCGATCGCGTCGAGCTGGCGGTCGAGAATTCCCATGTCCTGCCAGGCGATTCGGACCCCACGAACGCCGAGGGCCGGATTCGCTTCCTCTTGATGGTTGGCGAATTTGAGCGGCTTGTCCGAACCCGCGTCCAACGTGCGAATGATGACCTTCTTGCCTGCGAAGGCCTCGAGAACTTCGGCGTAGATCGCCGCCTGCTCGTCTACGGTCGGTTCGGTCTCACGGCCGAGGAAGCAGAGTTCGGTCCGGAAGAGCCCGATGCCTCCCGCTGCGGTCAGCGCCGCGGCCCGAGCGCCGGCGCCGTCTTGAACGTTGGCGAGGACTTCTACCGGCCGGCCGTCCGACGTCCGGCCTGGTCCGGTCCACGTGCTGACGCGTTCACGATCGATCCGGGATTGTTCGACCAGTTCGCGCGCCTGCTCGGGATCGGGCTCCGCGATCACGTCGCCGGTGGTTCCGTCGATCAGAATCGGTGTTCCGGCCGCGATGGATTCCAGTTCCTTCGCGGCCACGATGCACGGGATGCCCAACTGCCTCGCGATGATTGCCGTGTGGCTGGTCGGGCCGCCGAAGATGGTCACGAGTCCGATGATCTTGGTTGCATCGAGGCCCGCGGTGTCCGCAGGAGCCAGATCGTCCGCGCACAGCACCGACGGCGTCTCGGGCATCGGAACTCCGGGTTCGGGCAATCCGGAGAGTTCGGCGATCACGCGGTCGCGGATGTCCTCGAGATCGGTGACGCGCTCGGCCATCACACCGCCGACCTTGGTGAACAGCACCACGAACTGCTCCGTCGCCGCGATCGCAGCCTGCACCGGGGGCACTCCGCCGGCGATCGACTTCTTTGCCGCCCCGATCCAGCCGCGATCGGCTGCCATCGCTGCGTTGGCCTGCAAGACCTCGGCGGCCGCGCCTGTGGCTTCGGCAGCCCGTCCGAGAAGGCGGTTCTCGACAGCCTTCGCTGCTGCGACGAAGGCGTCTGCAGCGGCCTCTCGATCGGCCTCGTCGAGTGCGGGCGCATCGGTGACGAGTTCTGGTCGGCGGGACGGCCAGATAGCCGGGCCGTAGGCAATTCCGGGCACGACGGGGGTGCCGTGCACGGTGATTCGGTTGAGCTGTTCGGTCATCTGTCCTCCTTGAGCGATGGGCCCGGTGTCACACCGGATCACCTCGAGCGCGTAAAGCCCTCACCTTCGTTGTGACGAAGATTACTCCCAAGTCTTGACATGTCAACACACTCGGGCGTAAAACAACATAAAGCAACATTCACTGTGATCCACAACGCACCGTCGGATCACATTTCGGAATCGGAGAGCACGTGTACGCGGAAGAACGCCAACAAGCGATCGGCACCATGGTGTCGCAGCGCGGACGCATGTCCGTGGCGGCGCTGTCGGAGACCTTCGGTGTGACCACCGAGACCGTGCGTCGCGATCTGGCCTTCCTCGAGCGGATCGGACAGATCAGGCGTGTACACGGCGGCGCCGTTCCGACCGGATCCCTCCACGTGACCGAACCGGGCATGGCGGAACGCGATCAGACCCGCGCGCAACAGAAGGACCGGATCGCCCGCTGCGCGGTCACCTATCTCCCTCCTACCGGCGGCAGCGTCATCTTCGACGCGGGCACGACCACGGGCCGCATGATCCCCGAACTTCCGACCGAGAACGACTTCACGGCCGTGACCAATTCCGTGCCGATCGGCGCACGACTGGCATCGATGAACTCGATTTCCCTGATCCTGCTCGGCGGACGAGTACGCGGGGTGACGCAAGCCGCGGTCGGCGAGGACGCTCTGCGCCTGCTGAGCACGTTGCGGGTCGACGTCGCCTTCGTCGGAACCAACGCGATCAGCGTCGGGCACGGACTCTCCACCCCGGACAGCGAAGAGGCCGCCGTCAAACGAGCGATGGTCAAGGCCGCCAATCACGTTGTCGTGGTGGCCGATTCCAGCAAAGTCGGCCGCGAGCACTTGATCAGCTTCGCACCACTCGACAGCATCGACGTCCTCATCACCGACGAAGAGATCAGTCCCACAGACACATCCGAGTTCCACGACCACGGAATCGAGGTGGTGATCGCATGATCGTCACACTGACAGCCAACCCGAGTATCGATCGGACCGTACAACTCGAGCAACGGCTCGAACGAGGCTCCGTCCTACGTGCCCACTCCACTCGCAGCGACCCCGGCGGCAAGGGGGTCAACGTCGCGCGTGTTCTCGCCGCAGCCGACCTCGACGTGCTCGCGGTGCTACCGGGAAATGGTGGCGATCCCTTGCTCTCGGCGCTCGCAGCCGGTGGGATTCCCCACATCGGCGTCGCCACAACGGGTCCGGCTCGCACCAACATCACCATCGCCGAACCGGACGGGACCACGACGAAGATCAACGAACCCGGCGCAACGCTGTCCGGTTCGACGCTCGACGCCCTGGCACAGGAGTTGATCGCCCGCGCCGATACCGCACTGTGGTTCGCGCTGTCCGGCTCACTGCCTCCCGGCGTTCCTCTGGGGTGGTACGGCGAACTTGTCGCGGCGCTGCGCGATCACCCGTGCAAGGTAGCGGTCGACACCTCGGACGCCCCACTGACGGCACTCGCCGAATGCTTCCCCGGCTCGGCACCTGATCTGCTCAAACCCAACGGCGAGGAACTCGCGCAACTGACCGGCGTCGACGGCCACGTCCTCGAACGTGCTGCCGAGAACGGTGATCCCGGGCCTGCAATCACGGCGGCACAGCGATTGGTCGACCGCGGCGTCGGCAGTGTGCTCGCCACACTCGGCGCAGCCGGTGCCGTCCTCGTCACGGCCGACGGCGCGTGGATCGCCACCGCTCCCCCGATTGTCGCAGTCAGTACCGTCGGCGCAGGCGATTCGTCGCTGGCCGGCTACATCCTCGCCGAAGCGGGCGGCGGCTCGGAATCCGAGCGGCTACGTCACGCGGTCGCCTACGGAAGCGCCGCTGCCTCCCTTCCCGGCACAACCCTTCCCACACCCGAACAGATCGATCTGGCAGCGGTTTCGGTATCTGCAGCAGATGCCGCCTCTCCCATCCCCGTCCCCACCGAACTCGCCTGACGCCCTAAGGAACCTGACATGTCCGATACCACCGCAGCCGGCAGTTCCGGCCCGGAGATCATCAGTCCCGAACTGATCTCACTCGACACCGACCTGGGTTCGACCAAGGAAGATGTCATTCGTTCTCTCGCAGCGCGATTGACTGCAGCGGGGCGGGCGAGCGACGCTGCGGGACTGGTCGATGCCGCACTCGCTCGCGAAGCGCAGTCCGCGACCGGACTGCCCGGCGGAATCGCAATTCCCCACTGCCGCGCCGAGGCTGTCTCGTCCGCGTCCCTGGGGTTTGCTCGACTCGATCCGAAGGTCGACTTCGGTGCACCCGACGGCCCCGCCGATCTGGTCTTCCTGATCGCGGCACCCGAAGGCGCCGGGGCCGAGCACATGAAGCTGCTCTCCTCCTTGGCCCGAGCACTCGTCAGGCCCGCGTTCGTCACGTCACTTCGTGAAGCGTCGACGCCGGACGAGATCGTGAGACTGGTCGACGAGGTACTCAACCCCGCACCGAAGGATCCTGCAGCAAAGGCTGCGGCAGCGACACCCCCGGCACCCGTTTCCACCGGGAAACACGCTACCGAGGAGACCCCGGCACCAGCGCCCGCGGAGCGTCACATCGTCGCGGTCACCGCCTGCCCGACCGGAATCGCTCACACCTACATGGCGGCGGACTCACTCGTCGCCGCGGGTGAACGCGCCGGCGTCAAGGTTCACGTCGAAACGCAAGGTTCAAGCGGAAGCACCCCCCTTGCCCCTTCGGTGATCGCGGGAGCCGCCGCGGTCATCTTCGCCACCGACGTCGGCGTGAAGGGCCGCGAACGATTCGCCGGTAAGCCCGTCGTCGCTTCCGGTGTGAAGCGGGCAATCAACGAGCCGGACAAGATGCTCGCAGAAGCGTTGCGCGCCTCCGAGAATCCCGCCGCCGCCACCGTTGACGGCACCGCCGCAGCGGCCGCGGATTCCGATGCCGGTTCCGTAGGATTCGGCACCCACCTCCGTCAGGTCCTCCTGACCGGTGTCAGCTACATGATCCCGTTCGTCGCGGCCGGCGGTCTGCTGATCGCACTCGGCTTCCTGCTCGGCGGATACGAGATCTCCGGTCCGGCCAAGGACATCGTTCTCAACAACTCGATCACCAACCTTCCCGACGGTGGTCTGGCCACCTATCTCGGCGCAGTGCTGTTCCAGATCGGTTCGTTGGCATTCAGCTTCCTGGTGCCCGCGTTGGCCGGCTACATCGCCTTCGCCATCGCCGACCGGCCTGGCATCGCTCCCGGCTTCACAGCCGGCGCGGTCGCCGTGTTCGTCGGTGCCGGTTTCATCGGCGGCTTGGTCGGTGGTCTCATCGCCGGTGTCGTCGCGCTCTACATCGGCCGGATCGCCGTCCCGCAGTGGCTGCGAGGCCTGATGCCGGTGGTGATCATCCCGCTGTTCGCGACGCTGGTCGTCGGAGCACTGATGTTCATCGTCCTCGGGCGTCCGCTCGCCGCGATCACCTCAGGTCTCACCGACTGGCTCAACGGACTGTCCGGCAGCTCGGCCATCTTCCTCGGCATCATTCTCGGCCTGATGATGTGCTTCGACCTCGGTGGACCGGTCAACAAGGCGGCTTACGCCTTCGCCGTCGCCGGACTCAACGTCAACGACCCGGCCACTTTGCGCATCATGGCGGCTGTCATGGCTGCCGGTATGGTTCCGCCGCTTGCCATGGCACTTGCCTCGACGGTGCTGCGTCCCAAGCTCTTCAGCGAAGCCGAACGGGAGAACGGAAAGGCTGCCTGGTTGCTGGGTTCGGCATTCATCTCCGAGGGCGCGATTCCGTTCGCCGCTGCCGACCCGCTTCGCGTGATCCCCTCGATGATGGCGGGCGGCGCGGTCACCGGCGCGCTGATCATGGCTTTCGACGTCACTCTCAGCGCCCCGCACGGCGGGATCTTCGTCTTCTTCGCAGTCGGCGGAATCGGCTGGTTCCTGGTCTCGCTCGCCGCGGGAACCGTGGTAGCTGCGCTCGCCGTCGTCGGAGCCAAGGAGTTCTTCCGCAAGGGGCCGTCCGATGCCGAACTCGACCCCGAAATCGTGCCCGCTGCGGCATGATCGACAGCAGGCAACACTGCAGTCACCACCTGAGTCACCAGATCTGCCCGAACACCCCATAACGTCCGCAACGACAGTTCTACAACGAGGAGATCCCATGCCCAGCAAGACAGTTGCCGTCGGTTCCGCAGTCGGCCTCCACGCCCGCCCCGCCGCTCTCATCGCCGAAGCAGTCGGAGCCTCCGGCGCCACGGTCACCCTCGCAGTCGCCGACGGCGAACCCGTGGATGCAGGTTCGGCACTGATGATCATGACGCTCGGAGCCGCCAAGGACACCGAAGTAACCATCGAGTCCGACGACGCCGACGCACTCGCCAAGGTCGCCGAGCTGGTAGCCGCTGATCTCGACGCCTGACCTGATGTCAGTCGGTGCTGTGTAGCGGGCCGGACACTCTCACGGAGTCAGTGCGAGTGTCCGGCCCAGCCAGTCCATTTCGAGTTCCAGAGCAGTGCCCCACACATCACCCGAGTGCCCGCCGGGAAGGGTGTAGTAGTCCACGTTCATGTCGGCGGCGCGCGCAGCCTCGAACATGATCTCCTGCTGAGGGCGGTAGATGTCGTCGTCCTCACCCGCGACAAATACACCCGACAACTGCGGATACCGATTCTGCGCCATCAGGTCTCGGGCGTTGACCGCGTCGAACGCGCTTTCGTCACCGTCGAACATGGCCGCCACGGTGTCCTCGTGATCACCGGTCGACGGTTCGTCCTGGCCGGAGAAGTCCAGGAACGACGGGTATCGGTCCGGGAAGTTCACGGCCATCTCGATCGCGCATGTCCCGCCGTAGGAGAACCCACCGATAGCCCATTGCGCAGCGTCCGGATTCACTTGAAGGTTCGATTCGATCCAGTTCGGGACGTCCTGGTCCAGATACGTCGCGACGTTGCCGAGCGCAGAATCCATGCAGCCGGGGTTGGCGTCGTAGTCCCCCAACGCGTCGGGCACCACCACGACGGGAGCAAGCCCGGAATGCCTCGACGCATAGGCGTCGACGGTGGTCGCGAGCCGGCCACTGTCCAGCCAGTCGCTGGGGCTGCCGGGCTCACCCGCCACCAACACCAGTACGGGCAACTCGGCACGCGGATCGGCAAGATAGGCCGGCGGGAGATACAGCGTCGCAGGCCTCGCGTCGAATCCCGAAACGTTTCCTGGAATCGCCGCTTCCGTCACGACACCGTTGCTCGGCATCCGCACCGGAACCTGCCAATGAGTTTCGGTGGGCAGTCCCCGTTGAACCCAAGGTTCGGCCCCGGGGAGCGAATCGAAGGCAACGTTCTCGACCGAGCCCACCGGCCAGTGCCCGACCAGTGAGCCGAGTGTGGGATAGGTGCCGGTCTGCGCGTTGACCTGACCTACTGCGACGATCGCGGCCAGCCCGGCGAATGCCGTCACCGAAAGGCCACGCGCAAGCCCTGGGCGCCGAAGGAGAACGAGTGCGGCGCCGATGACTCCGAACATCGCCAGCGCTATCCAGACAAAATTCGACGCCGGTAGCTGCGCGGGCAGCGGCCGAAAGCTGAGCCACACGAACGTCGCACCGGTGGCTGATCCGAGCACTGACAGACCTAGCGCGACCAACGCGGCCCGACGCGGCAACCACCGAAGCAGAAGCAACGTGCCGACGCCGACGATGACGGAACCCACGAGCAGCGCTCCGGTGATGTGTCCGTGCTCGAGTGACATACGCGAGAGCCGCGTCAGGAGTTGATGCCCGTGCATTCGTTCCAGTATCCACATCTACCGTCGGTCTGCGAATTCGTGGAATTATTTGGGAATCAGCGGCGTCGTCGAAATCTCACGAACGCCGCGCCCCCGATCGCACATCCTGCCGCGACCAACCCGGCCCACACGAATGTCCACGGATCGACCCCGACACCGACCGAACCGTCAGACGAGTCAGCCGTCGCTTCTGTCGCGTCCACGAGCGCTCGCATCACGTACACCGGAGGCAACGCTCCGCCGGCAGATTCCGAACCGATCAGAACATCGCCCGCATCGTTGAATGCCACCGCCTCACCCTGAGGCTCCTTCGGGAGCGGGATCCGCAGCGGTTCGGTACCGGTGAGCGTCGCGCCGATTCCGCCGTCCACGACTTCGTACAGGTACAGGTCGGAGTAACTCCGAAGTGCGATCGCCGAACCGTCCGACGACACCGCTCCCCCGGTGAACATCACCGACACGGGCTTCTCCGGTCCGAGGGACACGGCTCCGACGCGCTCGAGCGGCGTCGGGCCGGGCTGCGCCAAGTCACTCAGTTTCTGATCCCCGACCGGTGTGTAGACACTGCTTTCGCCGAACAATTCCTTGGTCACGACAAAAACGTGGCCGTCGGGGTCGAGCAGTATCGACTCGGTGTCGTGCGCACCGTCCGGGTACGTGAGGCGGTGCAACGTACCGCCACCGGAATCGAGGTCCATCGTGATGAACGCCACTGTTTCGCGGGTCCGGAGGTTGTCACCGGTGTCCGACAGAACGAGCGTTCGCCCACTCACCGCAAGATCTTCGACGTCGTAAGGATCTATCGGGACCGGAATCTGTTTCTGGACAACACAGTTCAGGTCCATTTCGAATACGAAGTCGTCACTGCCGCCGTCGCCCATCGCGTAGATCCGATCGTCGACGACGACCATCCCCGACAACTCCTGGAGCGCAGGATCAGTAGGCGTACAGAGTGGGGCGAACTCGCTCGGTTCGAACGACGACGCCTGTGCGAGCGCTCCGGGAAGCAGTGCGGTTGCCGTAGTCGCAGCAATCACCGCGACCACGGCCCCGAAACTACGCACTAGGTGCGTAGTCGACCAATGCCGAGGCCAACATCTGTGGCACGCGTGCGTGCACCCGCGTTCCCGCCTCTTCGTGAGTCGATTCCAAAATCGTTCCGTCCGAGTGGATTCGAGCCATCAAGTCACCGCGCGTGTACGGCACCAGCACGTCGACCTCGACCTCCGGCCGAACCAGCACCTCGCTGAGATGTGCTCTTAGTTCGGCGATTCCCTCACCCGTACGCGCCGAGACGAACACGGCACCAGGCAACAGACCACGTAGTTGCGTCAACGTAACCGGATCTGCCGCGTCGATCTTGTTGACCACGATCAACTCCGGCGGAGCCTTCGAATCCGTCTCGCGCAGAACATCGGTGACGACTTCCCGCACAGCCTTGATCTGTTCTGTCGGCAACGGATCCGAACCGTCGACGACGTGCAGCAGCAGATCCGCGTCGGTTACTTCCTCGAGAGTCGAGCGGAATGCCTCGACCAACTGAGTCGGCAGGTGTCGCACGAAGCCGACCGTGTCGGTGAGTACGTACTCGCGGCCGTCGTCGAGTGCTGCGCGGCGAGTGGTCGGGTCCAAGGTGGCGAACAACGCGTTCTCCACGAGCACACCCGATCCGGTGAGCGAATTGAGCAGACTCGACTTGCCCGCGTTGGTGTATCCGACGATGGCGATCGACGGGATGTCGCTCTGCAGTCGACGTGTGCGCTTGGTGTCGCGAGCGGCCTTCATGCCCTTGATCTCGCGGCGTAGTTTTGCCATGCGCTCACGAATACGGCGGCGGTCCGTCTCGATTTTCGTTTCACCGGGACCACGCAGACCCACACCGCCGTTACTGCCGGCACGGCCACCGGCCTGGCGCGACATCGACTCGCCCCAACCACGCAGACGCGGGAGCATGTACTCCATCTGAGCAAAAGCGACCTGCGCCTTACCCTCACGCGAAGTGGCGTGCTGAGCAAAGATGTCGAGAATGAGGGCCGTCCGGTCGATGACCTTGACCTTGACGATCTTCTCCAGCGCCGTGAGCTGCGCCGGCGTCAGCTCACCGTCGCAGACGACGGTGTCGGCGCCGGTCGCCAGGACTACTTCGCGCAGTTCCTGCGCCTTGCCGGAACCGATGTAGGTGGCAGCGTCGGGTTTGTCGCGACGCTGAACCAGTCCTTCGAGGACCTCGGAGCCGGCCGTCTCGGCAAGTGCGGCCAACTCGGTCATGCTCGCCTCGGCCTGCTCGGCAGTTCCCTGCGTCCAGACGCCGACCAGGACAACTCTTTCGAGTCGAAGCTGGCGGTACTCGACTTCGGTGACGTCCTCGAGCTCGGTCGACAGACCGGCCACGCGGCGCAGGGCGCCGCGATCTGCGAGTTGCATCTCACCGGTCGACGGGTTGCCCGATGCGGACGCTGCCGTGTATTCGGCTTGCGCGTACTCGGACTGCTCGTGAGCGGTGGACTCTTCGTTTTCATGTGTGTTCGTCATACAAGATCTATGGTCCCACGAAACCTGGCCACGGTGCATCCGTATTTCCTGCAGGCGTATTTCCCGCGGGCGATATCACACGAGCGATTGCCACCAGGCATCGCTGATCGTCCCGTTCGCCACCAGAACCGAGGGCCCCCGCAACGACCCTTTGCCGCCTTCGACGGTGACCTGCACCTCGCCACCGAGCACGCGCACCAGTACCGAGCCTTCATCGCGGCCGTCGTACCTCAGCGCCGCGGCCGCCGCTGCGACCGTTCCGGTTCCGCAGGAACGAGTCTCGCCCACACCACGCTCGTGTACGCGCATGTGGACCCCACCGTCGTGGATCGGCGTCACGATCTCGATGTTGACCCCGTGCGGGAAGAACCCGGGATCGAAGCCCGGAGAAACACTCAAATCGAGCGCACTCAAAACTTCTGCCGTCACGTGCTCGTCGACACACGCCAAATGCGGATTACCGACGTCGATGCCGACGCCGGCGAAGACGCGGCCGTCGATTGTTGCCGAACTGGTGCCGAGGTCCTTGATCGGGCCCATCGCCACGGTCACGTCACCATGTGTGGCGTCGTAGCCGACCACCACGACCGGACGCGCTCCGGCGCGGCTGCCGACCACGAACTCGTCCTTGCTCTCCAAGCCCGAGGCCTTGAGATAGTGGGCGAATACGCGAACTCCGTTTCCGCACATCTCCGCGATGGAGCCGTCGCTGTTGCGGTAGTCCATGAACCAGTCTTCGGCAGCGACGCCGTCGGGCAGCGCACCGAGCACGCCCGCGTCCGCAAGTGCGCCTGCCCGGGCGACACGAAGGATGCCGTCGGCGCCGAGGCCACGCTGACGATCACACAACGCTGAAACTCGCGCCGGCTCGAGATCGACCCGAACGTCGAGGTCAGGGAGAACAACGAAGTCGTTCTGCGTGCCGTGGCCCTTACTGAAATCCATGGTCGCCATCCTATCCGGACCTGCCGACCGACTCACGCAGGTGACGCGGTGACCACGACGTTCTGTTCGTACGTGAAGCCGGACGGCAACGAGGGGTCGGGCACGGTTGCGCCGCCGCAGGTCACGAGGACCAGCCTGGGCGCACCCGTTTCGGAAAAGAACTCGGCCGGCAAAGCCACCTTTTCGTACAGCTTCAGGCTCGCTGCGTGATAGGTGAACATCGTTCCGGTGTCGTCGCTCACGTAGATCGGTGTTCCGGGCTTCATCTGGTGCAGCGCCCACAAGGCGCCGTGCGTGCGATCACCGTCGTCGACGTGGCCGGCAACAAGATTGGTGCCCTCCGAAGATCCGAACTGCACACCGTTGGTGAAATGCGAAACCTTGTCAGGATGCGGAAGGATCATTCCGCGGTTGGCGCCGAACCCACTGGGCACGATGTCGGCTCGCACATCGAGATCGGGAATCGCGAGCGTGTTCGGCGGCAGATCCGTTGGCGCAGGCGCCCACGTCGCCCCTGGATCGGTTGGAGCTCCCACGTCGAAGGGTGCTTCGGGAACAGGTGCGCTGATGGGCTTCCCGGCCGCACTCACCGCAAAATAGACGAGCACCCCGCCGACCGCGAGAAATGTGACGAGCAGTAGGAGAAGCGGCAGCCGACCCGCGCGTCGGCCTCTCGGTCGCGCGTGTGTCCCGGTCTGCGCCATGTTCGTTGTCCTCCAGTCCGTCGATCGCGAAACGAATGGATCGCGAAAGAGCTAACTGTAAGATAGCTGATCGGGGCGATCGTGTTACAGGCCGCGATATGCAAGGGCAGCGAAGGCCGAGCGAGCCAGCTCCGGATCGGCACCGTCGAGCCAGTGCACGCGTGCGTCACGACGGAACCATGATCGTTGGCGGCGAACGTAGCGCCGCGTCCCGATGAACGTCCGTTCGAGTGCTTCGGCCAGATCGTATTCACCGTCGAAATGTGCGAGCACCTGTGCGTAGCCGATGGCTCGCGGCGCGGTGACGCCATCACGCAAGCCTTGCTCGACGAGCACGGCAACTTCGTCGACAAGTCCGTCCGAAAACATCAGCTCGGTTCGCAACCGAATCCGGGCGTCGAGTTCTTCCGTATCCCGATCTACGCCGAGAATGCGAGTTCCCCATCGAGGGTCACCGATCTGCGGCGCCGAGGCCGCGAACGGCAGACCTGTCAGCTCGACGACCTCGAGCGCCCGAACCATCCGCCGGCCGTCCGTCGGCAGTATCGACGCCGCCGCTACCGGATCAGCAGCAACAAGCGCCGTATGCACCGCACCGACCCCACCGTCGGCCAGCACTGCCTCCCACTTCGCACGAACTTCGGGATCCGTTGCCGGAAAGGACCATTCGTCGAGTAGAGACTGGACGTACATCATGGATCCGCCGACGATCACCGGAACCTTGCCCGCCACGATCAGATTCTCGGCGATCGCGATCGCGTCGCTTTGATAACGCGCGACGGTGGCGGTCTCCTTCACGTCGAGAACGTCGAGCAGGTGATGCGGAATCCCGCGACGCTCGGCCGGCGTCAGTTTGGCGGTCCCGATATCCATGCCGCGATAGAGCTGCATCGCGTCGATGTTGATGATTTCACCGCCGAATTCCTCGGCCAGTGCCAACGCGAGATCGGACTTTCCCGACGCTGTCGGACCGACAACTGCGATCGGGCGAAGTTCTTCAGGGACGTTCACGGCCGCCACGTCCCGACGTGGTAACCGACGCCGAACGGCGCATCGCTGTAGTCGACCGTCGCGCGAGGATGGGCTGACCGAGACGAGCCCGTAAAGGCACCGGCCAGGACCTGCCACGCCGCGCGCCCCTGGGCTCCGACACTCCGGCAGAGCTGGGGATCGAGAGCAAGAAGCGCCTCCGGGTCACCGGCCGTCAGGGCGTCGTCGATGGCCGACTGCACACCCGCGGCGCGCTCGTCGAAGCTTCCTGGCGCCTTTGCCGTCAGCGTGGACGCACCGTCAGCAACGATCAGAAGCCCTTGCGGTCGGTTGTCGCTGTCGAGTTGCTTGCGCAGCTGCTGCCCGAATTCACGACATTCATTCGCCGACGCCTTTGCACTGACGACGTGCATGTCGACGGTTATCTCCACGTCTGTTCGGCCACGCAGCCAGCCGGCAACAAGGGCGCACAGTTCGAGAGATGGCATCGGTTCGCCTGCCGCATCCGCGTCCAGTGACGTCCGGACATCGGCGCCGAATCCAGCGAACGTACCGATCTGCCCACGTCCGACGCCCGATCGCCAGAGTTCGCCTGCTGCTTTCTCGGGTTCTGCATTCTCGGGGCCGACACCGACGCCCACCCAGTGCACCGCCTCGTGAGCGAGCCGGCTCACGGCGGTTGTCGCTGCAGCACGCACCTGAGCGGACTCGGCCGAATCACCGGACAATTCCGGCACGAGTAACGGCGCCGAGGGGACGAGAACAGCGGAAGTCAACACAGTTGCCACGCTAGTCGACCCCGAGGTGGCGACCTCACACCCTCTTACCTGATTCAATAGTCGGAGAACGTGAGTACCGGGTTCAATGGAACCAGGAATGCGATCAGGCAGCCGTGACGCGCGGCAGAGACGAGGACCGATGACCGAGAACAGTGAACCCACCACCGGCGCCGACAGCAGTTCGGCCAGCCCGAGCCCGGCAGCACCCAAACCCGGCGCTCCCAAACCTGGTGGACCACGCCCCGGTGCGCCCCGCCCCGGAGCACCTCGCCCCGGACCAGCAGCCTCGCATGCCGTCACCGCCGCACCGGCCAGCGACCCGAGCAAGTTCGGACGCGTCGAGGAAGACGGAACCGCCTGGGTGAAGACCGCTGACGGTGAACGTCAGATCGGTTCGTGGCAGGCCGGCGACGCCACCGAGGGCCTCGCCCATTTCGGTCGTCGCTACGACGACCTCGCGACCGAGGTCTCGCTACTCGAGGCGCGACTGACGTCGGGCGCCGGAGACGCCAAGAAGACCAAGGCTGCCGCCATCGCTCTGTCCGAATCCCTCTCGACCGCTGCAGTGATCGGTGACCTCGACGCTTTGGCTCGCCGACTCGACGTGATCGTTGCCGGTTCCGACGAGGCCGCAGCGCACGCGAAGGAAGAGAAGGAACAGTCGCGCGCGGCAAGCACCGCCCGCAAGGAGGCCCTCGCAGTCGAGGCCGAGCAGATCGGCTCGGAGTCGACCCAGTGGAAGACCGCGGGTGATCGACTGCGCGAGATTCTCGACGAGTGGAAAACGATTCGCGGAATCGACCGCAAGGTCGACGACGCACTGTGGAAGCGTTACTCGAAGGCTCGTGAGTCCTTCAACCGACGACGTGGAGCCCACTTCGCCGAACTCGACCGGGATCGTGCGAGCGCCCGTTCGACGAAGGAAGAACTGGTCGAGCGCGCCGAGAAGCTGTCGACCTCCACTGAATGGGGACAGACCGCCGGGGAATTCCGCGATCTACTCAGCGAATGGAAGGCTGCCGGCCGCGCACCGCGCGAGGCCGACGACAACCTGTGGAAGCGCTTCAAGGGCGCTCAGGATGTGTTCTTCGCCGCGCGCAACGCTGCTGCATCCGAGCGCGATGCCGAATTCGAGCAGAACGCGGTTGCAAAAGAGGAGCTGCTCGCTGCCAATGCGAACATCGATCCGGCGCACGGACTCGAGAACGCCCGCGCAGCGCTTCGCGACCTGCAGGAGAAGTGGGACGCGATCGGCAAGGTGCCGCGCGACCGAATGCAGGAACTCGAAGCGAAGCTCCGGGCCATCGAAACCAAGGTGCGCGACGCGGTCGACGCCGAGTGGCGTCGCACCGATCCGGAAGCACTTGCCCGGGTCGCGCAGTTCAAGGAGCGGGTGAGCCAGTTCGAGGAGCAGGCCGCCAAGGCTCAGGCTGCCGGCAAGACGAAGGACGCCGAGAAGGCTCTCGCTCAGGCCAAGCAGTGGCGTGAGTGGGCCGAAGCTGCCGAAAGCGCCGTCAACGAGTAATCGACGACGAGCTGTAAAGACAACAAAAACGCCGGCTCACTCCGAAAGGAGTCAGCCGGCGTTGTCTTGTGCTTTGGACGGACGGCCTGCTGTGTCAGCCGACGTTCCATTCCTGATGCTTCTCGGCTTCGGCCGCAGCGATCCGGCGTTGCTCCTCGGCGGCGAGCTGAATGTTGGTTCGTGTCCAGACCACCTTGAGCCAATGGAACGTCAAGAACACGACGGCAAACCATCCGATGATCAGCCCGATCGACGGTCCTGCCACATTGAAACCGGCGGGAATGGTCTGACGCGACCAGACGGCCATCATGCCGAGAGCGCTCGCCACGGCACTGCCGGCGAGTGCGACCCAGGCCAGACTCCAACGCCGCGTGACCAGCGCGAGCATCGAGAATCCGATGCCGAAGATGACGACGAACCACACGAACAAGCGTGAGAACAGTGCAATCCGTTCACTTTCCGCGTCCTGGTTGTACGCGAGCACATCCCAGCCGTTCGCCACTCCCGCATGGGGCAGTGCAAGGGTGCCGACCAGCACGAGCACCGCAACCGCGACAACCATGGCGCGCGCACCCGGATCAATTTCTCCCGCGACCTTGCGTTCCGCGTCGTCGAGGTCCTTGCGGTAGCCCTCGAAGGCGTCGTCGCCCGGCTGTGGTGTCGTGTTCTCGTGTTGCGAGGTCATGCGTTGCATCCCATCTGAACGGGTTGTGGGGCCGGGGCACCGATCTTCGGTAGTCCGAGACCTACGCCGATGGGCGGGGTCTTGGGTGTGATGCCCTTTTCGAACGAATCACCGGCGCGGGTCCGACGGTGCGTGAGCACTCCGTCATCTGCCACGAGGTGATGAGGGGCTCCGTGGGTGACGACGACCGTCACCACGTCACCGGGTCGGATTGTGCCGTCGAGGTTTCCCTCGGGGCGGAAATGCACCAGGCGGCCGTCTCGCGCGCGACCACTGAGACGGTGAGTCGCCGCGTTCTTCCGCCCCTCCCCCGCTGCCACCAAGAGTTCGACCTCGGTGCCGACGAGCTTGCGATTTTCCTCGATGTTCACTTCTTCCTGAACGGCGAGCAATCGCATGTAGCGTTCCTGGACAACCTCTTTGGGGAGTTGATCGGCCATCTCCGCCGCCGGCGTGCCCGGGCGCTTGGAGTACTGGAAGGTGTAGGCGTTGGAGAATCGCGCCTTGCGCACGACGTCCAGCGTCTCCTCGAAATCCTCTTCCGTCTCCCCCGGGAACCCGACGATGATGTCCGTGGTGATGGCGGCGTGCGGCATTGCGGCGCGCACCTTCTCGATGATCCCGAGGTACTTCGACTTGCGGTACGAGCGCTTCATCGCCTTGAGAACCTTGTCCGAACCGGACTGCAACGGCATGTGCAGTTGCGGGCAGACGTTGGGAGTGGTTGCCATAGCTTCGATGACGTCATCGGTGAACTCTGCCGGGTGCGGCGATGTGAACCTGACCCGTTCGAGGCCGTCGATGTGTCCACATGCCTTCAAGAGGGAGGCGAAGGCTCCGCGATCGCGCGGTTGCTCCGGATCGGCGAACGACACGCCGTAGGCGTTGACGTTCTGTCCCAGCAGGGTCACTTCCGAGACACCCTCGTCGACGAGTGCCTGCACCTCGGCCAGGATGTCGCCGGGACGTCGATCTACTTCCTTGCCACGCAGGGCCGGAACGATGCAGAACGTGCACGTGTTGTTGCAGCCCACCGAGATGGAAACCCAACCTGCATAAGCAGATTCGCGCTTGGCTGGCAGTGTCGACGGAAACGCCTCGAGTGCGTCGAGGATTTCGACCTCGGCGCGCTGATTGTGACGCGCACGGTCGAGCAGCGCGGGAAGCGAGCCGATGTTGTGAGTGCCGAAGACGACATCGACGAACGGCGCCTTCTTGACGACGGTGTCACGATCCTTCTGCGCCAGGCACCCGCCGACCGCGATCTGCATGTCGGGGTTCGCCTCCTTGTTCGGGGCGAGCTGGCTGAGGTTGCCGTACAACTTGTTGTCCGCGTTCTCGCGGACCGCACACGTGTTGAAGACGACAAGATCAGGATCGGTTCCGGTCTCCGCCTTCGAATACCCGGCGTCCTCGAGCAGACCGGACAGTCGCTCGGAATCGTGGACGTTCATCTGACAGCCGTACGTCCGCACCTCGTAGGTGCGAACAGACTTCGCAGTCGGCTCCGGAACTGCAGTCGGCTCCGGAAGTGCAGGGGACATTTCGTCGATCAGTGACACGCTTCAGCCTAGCTCACGTCCACTACGACGTGTAATAACGCCCTGATAAACAGCCGAAACGCGACATAAACGTCGTCACAGTAAAATTTCCATTACATATGGCAAGAACCATGGCGAAATCACGGGCGTCGACGCAAACTACGCCTAAGGTTCTCGTTTATGACCCAAGCCGACGATGCGACGACGCCGACCACCTCCGGCGATTCCACATCCATGATTTCGATGACCTCGGTGAACAAACACTTCGGGGAACTTCACGTCCTGCAAGAGGTCAATCTCGAGGTACCCAAGGGCCAAGTGGTGATCGTCCTTGGTCCGTCGGGCTCCGGTAAGTCGACTCTGTGCCGCACCATCAATCGCCTCGAACCCATCGACTCGGGCACCATCGCCGTCGACGGCAAGACGCTCCCCGAGGAGGGCAAAGCACTTG
Source organism: Rhodococcus sp. OAS809 (assembly GCF_040546695.1). Classification (NCBI taxonomy): domain Bacteria; kingdom Bacillati; phylum Actinomycetota; class Actinomycetes; order Mycobacteriales; family Nocardiaceae; genus Rhodococcus; species Rhodococcus sp. OAS809. The sequence continues at coordinate 1,238,394 of NZ_JBEPOI010000002.1, forward strand.
CCGCACTTCGTGCCGACGTCGGGATGGTCTTTCAGTCCTTCAACCTGTTCGCACACAAGACGATCCTCGAGAACGTCATGCTCGCACCGATGAAGGTCCGCAAGGCAAAAAAGGACGAAGCCAAGAAGACCGCGCAGGCATTGCTCGAGCGCGTCGGTATCGCCAATCAGGCCGACAAGTACCCGGCGCAGCTTTCCGGCGGTCAGCAACAGCGTGTCGCCATTGCTCGCGCTCTCGCGATGCAGCCGAAGGTGATGTTGTTCGACGAGCCCACCTCCGCTCTCGACCCCGAGATGGTCAACGAAGTCCTCGACGTCATGACCTCCCTCGCGAAGGAAGGCATGACCATGCTCGTGGTCACGCACGAGATGGGATTCGCCCGCAAGGCCGGCGATCGTGTGCTGTTCATGGCTGACGGCCAGGTCGTCGAAGACACCACGCCCGAAGAGTTCTTCACCCATCCCAAGTCGGATCGGGCCAAGGACTTCCTCGGCAAGATCCTCACTCACTGATCACAGTCCCCTCCGACAGTCCTGTCCTCGTCCACAAGACAACTTGCTCGACTGCACCGTTCACCTCGGCTGCACCGTTCATCTCGACTGCACCGTTTGCATGTCGACAACTGAGAGGATCTTCATGAAGATCAATCGCTCCGTCCGTTTCGGAATCGGAATCATGGCTATCGCGTTCGCTGCCACGGCTTGTGGTGGAGGAGAAGAAAAGAGCGCATCGCAGAGTGCTGCCGACGGAACGCTCACCGTCGGTATCAAGTTCGATCAGCCCGGCCTCGGTCAGCGCAATCCGGACGGCACCTTCTCCGGCTTCGACGTCGAGGTAGCCCGGTACATCGCCAACGAACTCGGCGTGAAGCCCGAAGGAATCACCTTCAAGGAATCACCGTCAGCCCAACGCGAGACCCTGATCCAGAACGGCGAGGTCGACTACATTGTGGCCACCTACTCGATCACCGACGCACGCAAGGAAAAGGTCGGCTTTGCCGGTCCGTACTTCATCGCCGGCCAATCGCTGCTCGTTCGCTCCGACAACACCGACATCACCGGTCGCGATTCTCTCAGCGGCGGCAAGAAACTCTGCTCGGTGACTGGCTCCACTCCGGCTCAGAAGGTAAAGGACTCCGTACCTGACGTCCAACTTCAGGAGTTCGACACCTACTCTGCTTGTGTCGAAGCACTGCGCAACGGCGCTGTCGACGCAGTCACCACCGATGACATCATCCTCGCTGGTTTTGCCGCACAGTACCCCGGCCAGTTGAAGGTCGTCGGAGAACCGTTCACAACGGAAAACTACGGCGTCGGCCTGGCCAAGGACGATTCCGAGACCCGCGGCAAGATCAACGACGCCATCGAGAAGATGATCTCCACCGGCGCATGGGAAGAAGCCTTCAACAACACCGTTGGCGCTTCGGGCTACCCCATCCCGGCGCCGCCCACCGTTGATCGTTACTGACCTGCTTTTTTCACCGTCAATCTCGCTGCGGCTCCCACTTCGGGAGCCGCAGCGCGTGACGCCACCAACGGAGATCCCGTGATCTGGGGAGACGGCAAGTGAACCTTCTGAGCAAGTACGGCGACCAGCTTCTGGAAGCCTTCTGGACCACGATCCAGCTGACATTTTTCTCCGCGATCGGCGCTGTCATCATCGGTGTGCTGATCGCGGCGATGCGCGTGTCACCGGTCCCGGTCGCCCGATTCCTGGGCGCCGCGTACGTGACCGTGTTCCGCAATACCCCCCTCACACTGATTCTGTTGTTCTGTCTGTTCGGTCTTTCGCAGACGCTCGGAGTCAACCTCGCCAAGTCGGATTCGCCGACTTTTCTGGTGGACAACAACTTCCGACTCGCCGTACTCGGCCTCAGTGTCTACACCGCCGCGTTCGTGTGTGAGTCACTTCGATCGGGAATCAATACCGTTCCGGTCGGCCAGGCCGAAGCGGGCCGATCACTCGGTCTGTCGTTTGCACAAAATCTTCGGCTGATCGTCCTGCCTCAGGCATTTCGCGCGGTCACAGCACCGCTGGGTAGCGTGCTGATCGCACTGACCAAGAACTCGACCATCGCCGCGGTGATCGGCGTATCCGAAGCCTCAGCGCTGATGAAGAAGATGATCGAAAACGAAGCGGCGATCTTTGTCGTCGGTGGAATCTTCGCTGTCGGTTTCGTGATCCTGACACTTCCCATGGGCTTGATCTTCGGCAAGCTGAGCAAGCGATTCGAGGTTTCACGATGAGCAACCGCGCAACAGTCCTCTACGACGCGCCAGGTCCGAGAGCGCGAAATCTCTACCGATTCGCGTCCCTTGTCGTCGCTGCACTCATGGTCGCAATCGGTTACGTCATCTACCGCGCACTCGACGAAAAGGGCCAGCTGACAGCAGCGAAGTGGGATCCGTTCCTCGAATCCACGTCGTGGACAACGTATCTGATACCCGGCATCCGGGGAACGCTGATCGCGGCTGCGATGTCCATCGTCTTCGCGCTCATCCTCGGTTCTGCACTGGGTATCGGCCGACTCTCCGAGCACAACATCATTCGGAAGATTTGCGGCGTCATCGTCGAATTGTTCCGAGCAGTACCGGTTCTGATTCTGATGATCTTCTCGTATCAGGTGTTCGCCGAATACGAGGTCTTCAAGTCCAAGTACCTCGCACTCGCGGCAGTCGTCGTGGGTCTGACTCTGTACAACGGTTCTGTGATCGCCGAGATCGTCCGTGCCGGAATCAACTCACTCCCACGAGGGCAAAGTGAGGCCGCCAAGGCACTTGGTATGCGCAAGACGCAGATCATGGTGACGATCCTGCTCCCCCAGGCGGTTACCGCCATGCTCCCGGCCCTGATTTCACAGATGGTCGTGGCGTTGAAGGACTCCGCCCTCGGTTACCTGATCGGATATGTCGAGCTGGTGCGTCAGGCCCAACAGCTCGGCACCTTCTACGGAAACTTCCTGCCGGCGCTCATCGTGGTCGCCGCGATCATGATCGCTCTCAACTCGGCTCTGACCTTCCTGGCAACCAAGGTGGAGAAGCGCCTGCGGTCCGGGAAGCGAAAGGGCAAGGGCCCCATCGCGGCTCCGTCCGCCGACCCAGCTGTTTCGGTTCCGGGTATGGACCTGACCAAGCCGTGAATCAGATGGAGCCGTGAGTCGAATCCAGCCGCGTTAGCGTGAATACACAACAGGGCGGGGGTACCACCGAATTTCGGTGGTACCCCCGCCCTGTTGTTCTGAATGCTGCACTTCGCTACGAGTCGGTGACCGCCGCCATCTCGGCTTTGACCACCTCGTACGACATCCCAGCTGAATATCCTTTGCGTGCCAGCATCGAGACCAGTCGACGCGTGACCTTGTCGCGATCATCGACGGGCTTGTTCTTCAGCTTCCGCCGAACCAGCTCCGCTGCTCGCTCGCGCTCGTCTTCCGGATCGATCTGTGACAACGCTTCGGAAGCGGTGTCCTGGTCGATTCCTTTGAGCCGCAACTCGACTGCAAGCGCACGCTTTCCCTTGCCCGAGTAGGTGTGCCGCGAATGAACCCATTGGTTCGCGAAGTCCGCGTCGTCGATCAACCCGATTTCTTGGAGTCGATCGAGGACCTTGGCAATGATCTCGGGCTCGAAGCCGCGCCCGCTCAGCTTTGTTTCCAGCTCGGAACGACTGCGCGCCCGGTCGGTCAGGAGGCGTAGGCAAGCATCTTTGGCCTGCGCCTCCGTCCCACCTTCTGCGCGTTGCGACGGCTTCTCGGATCGTTGACGGGATCGACGCCGAGGAGCGCCGTACTCTTCACGAGCATTCTCGCCGTTGTCACCGTCGTCGAAGCTCATGACTGAACTCAGAAGTCGGCGGGAGCTTCGTCGGTTGCAGTGACGTCAGCACCGATACCGAGCTTTTCCTTGATCTTCTTCTCGATCTCGTCGCGGATATCGGTGTTCTCCAGCAAGAACTTACGAGCATTTTCCTTGCCCTGACCCAACTGGTCACCTTCGTAGGTGTACCAGGAGCCGGACTTGCGGATGAACCCGTGCTCGACACCCATGTCGATGAGCGAGCCTTCCTTGCTGATGCCCTGGCCGTAGAGAATGTCGAACTCGGCCTGCTTGAACGGCGGCGCGACCTTGTTCTTGACGACCTTGACGCGAGTGCGGTTACCCACTGCGTCGGTACCGTCCTTGAGAGTTTCGATACGACGGATGTCGAGGCGGACCGAAGCGTAGAACTTCAGTGCCTTACCACCGGTGGTGGTTTCGGGAGAACCGAACATCACACCGATCTTCTCGCGAAGCTGGTTGATGAAGATGACGGTGGTGCCCGAGTTGTTCATGGCACCGGTGATCTTGCGCAGCGCCTGGCTCATCAGTCGAGCCTGCAAACCGACGTGGCTGTCACCCATCTCGCCTTCGATCTCGGCGCGAGGAACAAGAGCGGCCACGGAGTCGATCACGACGATGTCGAGGGCGCCTGAACGGATCAGCATGTCGGTGATTTCGAGGGCCTGCTCACCCGTATCGGGCTGCGAGACCAGGAGTGCATCGGTATCGACGCCCAGCTTGGCTGCATAGTCGGGATCGAGTGCGTGCTCCGCGTCGATGAACGCCGCGATGCCGCCGTTGGCCTGAGCATTGGCAACTGCGTGCAGTGCCACGGTGGTCTTACCCGAGGACTCCGGGCCGTAGATCTCGATGACGCGGCCACGCGGCAGTCCGCCGATACCCAGCGCGACGTCGAGCGCGATGGAACCGGTGGGAATGACGGCGATGGGCTGGCGGACACCCTCACCCAGGCGCATCACCGAACCCTTGCCGAAGTTCTTGTCGATCTGCGCCAACGCGAGGTCGAGTGCCTTGTCCCGATCAGGTGCCTGTGGTGCCATCGTGATCCCCATCCTTGTTTCAGTCTTCAGTGCCTGCCTGAGCAGACTCCGTCTCTTCAGCGCCTGCCTGAGCCGACCCTGTTGGTGTGTTGCGATCAGAGTAGATCCGGCCACCGACAGACTTTTCGATCTTGCTTTAGCGCTTGTCGATCACTGTGCTTTGTCGATAACCGAAAGTTCGCAGTTACGAAAGGAGCGTCACCACCGAACAGCTTCAGCATAGACGAACACGTGTTCGAACAGAAGATGGGAGACGTTCGACACGCCGAAGAATCAGCGGCGGGCGGGTGGTACGTCGAACTCCACACAGAGCGCACGCCACACCTCGCGAGGCTCCCGGCCTGCTTCGACGGCCTCCGCGGCAGTCATTCCGTCGAGACTCTGGAGTACATGGTCGATCAGCATCGAGTCGCCTCGTACCTGCCCGAACTCTTCGCGCACCATTTCATGAAATTCGGTCAACCGCACAGCCGCCACCGTAGTCCACAGAGCGGTGCACCTGCATTCAGGCGCAACGTGCTCACGCCGTCACACCACCGTTGACCACCTGTCGGCACACCGCCACTGGATCGATGACCTGCGACGCAGTCGCGGCAGCAGACTTCGCAGCTTCCGCGAATCGTCCGTCGGAGAGCACCTGCAGTACCGCATCGCGAATCGACTGAGCATCTGCGGGCCGCACGATCACCGACGTGCCTGCCCGCGCAGCGCGATTGGCCAACTCCCACTGGTCCCCGCCCCCGGGAACGACGACCGTCGGCACGCCGGCCAGCAGGGCCTTCGCCAACATGCCGTGCCCGCCGCCGCATACCAATACCGACGCGTCACGCAGCATCGCGTCCTGGCGTCCGAGACCTGCACGAACCCAATCAGGATGCTGACCTTCAGCCCCGTCGAGCATCGACGCGATCAGCCTGACACCGGCGCCGTCGAGTCCTTCGACGGTGCCCTCGAACATTCCCACTGCGCCGGTGTGCGCCGTGGAGGGCGCCACCATAACCAGCGGTTCGTCACCTGGCGGTGGATCCAGAATCACCTCGGTCGGCTCCCACAGAAGCGGTCCGACGACGTGAGCGCGCTCCGGCCAGTCGGGGCGAGGCACTTCGAGTGCCGGAAGTGTTGCGATCAGCCGCGCTTGCGGACCGGGATCCAGAGCGGGCAGTCCGACACCGACACGGGCCTGGGATCGCTGGGCCAACCCTTGCTTGATCGAACGTCCCGTCGCTGCGCGCATCAGGGTATCGCGGAGTCGACCACGAATTCCGACGCCGGGCGCGAGCCCACTGCCGATCGGCGGCAACCCCCGTGAAGGTGAGTACAGCGGGTGAGGCGAGAGTTCCACCCAGGGGATGCCAAGTCTTTCGGCTGCCAATCCGCCTCCGGCAGTGAGGATGTCGGAAACGACGAGATCCGGGGAGACGGACTTCAGGTCGGGAAGCAGTTCGGTGGAAATATAGGCGGCGCGCGAATGAATCCGAGCGCCTGCATCAAGATCGTCGTCTCCCGGCCGCGGGGCCAAGCCCTTGAGCGGCTCGGCTTCCACGCCGGCTGCTCGCGCTGCCTCGACCCACCGGGTCCCCGTGTACAGGATCGGTTCGTCGCCGGCCTGGATCAACGCCAGCGACAACGCTATTGCGGGAAAAGCATGACCCGGGTCCGGCCCGGCAACAACGGCTACACGCACCGGATCAGAGTGTCACACCGAGTGAAAGGCCTGTTCCGCCGCACCCAGTGCGCGTTCGCGATCCGAAGCCACCAATCCGATTCTCGTCCTGCGATCGAGGACGTCGTCGACGTCGAGGGCGCCTTCATGCGACACCGCGAAATCGAACTCGGCACCGCAGATCTCCAAGTCCGCAACCGACCGGAGACGATCGCCGCTCGCCGCGGCAACGACCTCGGCCTCGGTGCCGTATCGCGCCACCAATGACGCGGGTGCCTTGATCTTCTTCAATTCCGCCGGTGATGCAGCGCCTACCAGCGGCAACGCGCGTGTCCGACATGCCCCGGCGCTCAGCGACCCGACCTCGACCGCAGCGTCGACGGCGTCTTCGGCCATCTTGCGGTACGTCGTGAGTTTTCCGCCTACCACCGTGACCAAGCCCGAGTCCGAACGGACTACAGCGTGATTGCGCGAGAGGTCGGCCGTCGAGCCTTCACCGGTGTCCAGCAGCGGACGCAGACCCGCGAAGGTCCCCAAGACGTCCCCACGGGTCAGCGGAACTTCCAACGCCGTGTTCACGGTGTCGAGCAGGAAGTCGATCTCGTCCTCTGACGCCGACGGCACGTCTGGCACCGGTCCCGGCGCTGCTTCGTCGGTCAACCCGAGGTAGATCCGGCCGAGCTGGGCGGGCAGGGCGAAGACGAAACGGTTGGTCTCGCCGGGAATCGGCACGGTCAGCGCTGCCGTGGGGTTCCCCAATCGCGCTGCATCGAGCACCAGGTGCGTCCCGCGGCTGGGGCGCAGGGTGATGCTGGAGTCGACCTGATCAGCCCAGACACCGGTCGCATTGACCACGACGCGGGCACGCATCAAGAACTCGGATCCGGTCAACTCGTCGCGCAAGGTGGCCGACGTTCCGGATACGTCGTATGCACCGACGCGGGTCAGGATTCGCGCGCCGTGCGACGCTGCGGTTCTGGCGATACCGACGACGAGGCGGGCGTCGTCGATGAGCTGCCCGTCGAACGCGGTCAAGGCGCCTCGTAGGTTCTCCTGCTTGACCGCGGGAGCCAATTCGCGCGCCCGCGCAGCGCTGACCGTCCGTGATCTGGGCAGCACCGAAGCCGGGGTTCGCGCCGACATGCGCAGAGCGTCACCGGCCAGGAAACCGGTACGCACCAGGGCCTTCCCGAAGAACGACGTTTCGGGCAACAGCGGTACGAGTTGAGGCATGGCGCGAACGAGGTGCGGCGCGGTGCGCGTCATGAGGATGCCGCGCTCGACCGCACTTTCACGCGCTATACCGACATTGCCGGAAGCCAGGTACCGAAGGCCGCCGTGTGCGAGTTTCGAACTCCAGCGGCTGGTGCCGAACGCGAGGTCGTGCTTTTCGACCAGCGCAACACTGAGCCCACGAGTCACGGCGTCGAGAGCGACACCGACACCGGTGATTCCGCCGCCGATCACCAGGACGTCGACCGAATCGCCGTTCGCCAACTGCTCGAGTTCACGAGTACGCCGTTGTGCGTTGAGCGCTGAATCGCTGCCTGCTGAATCTAGGGGGCTCACAGCTATTCTCCCGAATTCTTGACGGGTGTCAGATAAGCAGCGACCGCATATCGAAGTTGCTCGACCGACGCATCGGAGGAAAGCTCCGGCTCGAGAGTCGGCGCAGAAATGACGACGGACTGAGCCATCAGTAGAACCATCGCCGCGATCTCGTTGACGCTTCCCTCGCGAATCGAACCATCCTGTTGGCCGGCCGCGACAACGGATGTGATCAGCTCGAGAATCGACTTCTGGCTCGCGCCGAGCCGGTCCACGATGTAGGTCGTCAGCAATTCTTGATCGGCTTGCCGAATTTTCACGAAGAGCGGATGGTCGCGAATCTGGCCGACGACGTCACCGATCGCCTCCACGAGCAACGTGCCGGCAGACCCGTTGAAGGTCACCTCGGGCAGCACCGATCGGATCTCCCGGGTGAGCAGGTCCGCGACGACAGCTCGCGTGTCCGGCCATCGCCGGTAGACCGTCGGTCGGCTCACGCCGGCCCGACGCGAGATCTCGGCAAGTGTGGTTCGCTGCATTCCGAAATCGAGGACACACGACCTTGCTGCGTCGAGAATCACGTCGTCGATCTCGCGGCTGGGGATGCGCTGACCATCTGCCTTGCGAGGGGCAATTGAGTCATCTGCGTTACGGATTACCATCGTGTGTAACACAATACCGGACAAGTCACCGGTAATCCCGTCGGGACTTGCGATTTCTCTCGCTCAGAGATCATCAGAAATAGTACAACTCGAAACCAACTGCTCGCTCGGCGTCGAAACCAGGCTTCGGTCCGCTGACCATGTCGATCTGTGCGCGCGCCTGTTCCCGGATCGGCGTGGAACTCAGCGCCGCCAGATATCGCGCATGCTCCGCGAGCGAATCCACGGCGCGATCGACCGTCGACGTCACGTCGACGCAGTGTGTGGGAGTCATCGTATTAACCGCAACCCACCGAACACCGGACCACGGCGCCAGTCCCTGCGCTGTCAATGAGGGAAAGATCCATTCGTTCGCTGCGTCGGCAGTTGCGTCGAGAACGCTGATCCCGAGTGCACGGTGATCTGCGCTGTTCAGATAGCCGGGGCCCCAGGTGTGGGAGAAGTTCATCGTCACCACCAATTCCGGACGGTGGCGGCGAATTGCTGCGGCGAGAGTCGAGCGCAACTCCAAGCCTTCCACGAGACGACCGTCGGGCAGGCCGAGGAACTCCACCTCACCGACACCGACGATCGCGGCCGAGCGACGCTCTTCTTCCTCGCGGATCGGGCCGGACTCCTCGGGCGACAGACCGGCGATTCCGGCCTCGCCGCGCGTGGCCAGGACATATCGCACGTCTTTGCCGCGATCGGTCCACTGCGCCACTGCTGCGGCTGCGCCGTATTCGATGTCATCGGGATGCGCCACGATGACAATCGCGCGCTGCCAGTCCTCGGGGAAGTTTTCCATAGGGCAGATCTTGCCCGTCAGAACCGCGAAGCGGGCGAATTGTCGTCACTTCCCGACATCGCCTTCACCAGGAAGTAGATTCCGAAGCCGACAGCGCCGACCACCAGAACCCAGAAAAGCCCCTTGATCAGCGCACCGACCACCGCGAGTGCGACCCACACCAGTACGACGGCCAAAACGATCTTCCAAAACATGCTTACCTCCAACGTGCCGTTGAATAATCAGTCGAATCGGACAGGTGCTGCGTCGTCCGTAGAACCAGCCTGACAGGTCTGGCGTGACAAAGCAGCAGCTCAGCGGCAAGTTCAGGTAAAGATCAGGGTTCACCCCGAGACCGGCCCTCACGCAGGTCAGGTGTCCAACCCATGGGAGCTTGCTCCTGGCGTAAACTCGCGAAGTTCGATCCCGTATGCCGAAGGAGCACGTCCGCAGTGTCTACGACCCGTTTCCCCGCTCGCGATCTCGCGCATGTAGCCGTCTTCGCCGCACTCATCATCGCGCTGGGCCTACCCGGGTCGATCAACATCGGCATTTCCGGCGTGCCGATCACCCTTCAGTCCATGGGCGTCATGATGGCCGGCGCTCTACTCGGACCGCGCAAGGGTGTTCTCGCCGTCCTGACGGTCATTGCTCTGGGATTGGTCGGTCTACCGGTCCTTGCCGGCGGTCGCACCGCACTCGTGTCTCTATCGAGCCCGACAGCCGGATTCCTCATCGGTTGGATCCCGACGGCGTTTGTCATCGGATGGCTGACCGCCAAGATGCTGCCCAAGTACCGGATCATCGCGGGCATCGGCATCAACCTTCTCGGCGGCGTCGTCGTTCTCTACGCGTTCGGCATCGTTGGAATGATGGTCCGCGGACACATGAGCTTCGTTGCCGCATGGTCGGCCAACGCCGCCTTCATCCCGCTCGACGCCGCAAAAGCAGTCGTCACCGCGTTGGTCGCGTCCCAGGTTCACCGGGCATACCCGGCACTACTGCGCGACTCGGTGATCTCGTCGAACAAGACCGTGGTGGCGAATTAATCTCCGATGAGTGAGATCGTCTTCGAGAACGTCGGACACAGCTTCGGTGAACGAACGGTCCTGCAGCAGATAGATCTGCGACTGAGCGAGCAGCGAATCGGAATCGTGGGTGCGAACGGAAGCGGCAAGTCGACGCTCGCTCGCATGATCAACGGACTGGTCGTTCCGACGGAAGGACACGTCCACGTCAACGGCTTGGACACGGCGAAGAAGGGCCGCGACGTACGCAAGCAGGTCGGATTCGTCTTCACCGATCCCAACCACCAGATCGTGATGCCGACGGTTGCCGAGGACATCGAATTCTCGCTCCGCCGTAGCGGATTGGGCAAAGCCGAGCGCGCCGCAAAGGTGGCCTCGGTGCTCGAACGCTACGGCCTCGCCGGGCACGCCGACCATCCCACCCACCAGCTTTCGGGCGGGCAGAAACAGCTCCTCGCGCTCGCGGCCATCATGGTGACGGAACCGAACGTACTCGTCGCCGACGAACCCACCACGCTCCTCGATCTTCGCAACTCTCGGCTGATCAGCTCGGTATTCGAGTCACTCGATCAGCAACTGATCGTCGTGACCCACCAACTCGATCTCCTCGAGTCCTTCGAACGGGTGTTGGTCGTCGACCAAGGCCGCGTCGTCGCTGACGGCTCCCCCGCCGACTCCATCGATCACTACCGGTCGTTGGTCTCGTGACCACTCTCGGCGTCTACCGTCCGGGCCGCTCACTCCTGCACCGGATGCCGACGGGAATCAAGCTCTTCGCCTTGGTCGTGGCCATCCTCGCCGTCTCGATCTTCGTGCGTGAGCCGTGGCAACTGGCAGCTCCCACGATCGTCGTTGTGGCCCTGTACGCGATTGCGCGCATTCCTCCGATGACTGCAATCCGGCAGCTGCGTCCGGCGCTGTGGATGTTGCTCTTCATCGGGGCGTTCCAGCTGGTAGTCGCGGGATGGCAGCGAGCGGCCGTCGTTTGCGGGGTTCTGATCATTTCGATCGCCTTCGCGGCGATCATGGGTCTGACCACACGGATCTCCGAGATGCTCGACGCGATCACCAGATTTCTGACACCCTTGCGACGCTTCGGCGTCAATCCCGAACGGATCGCCTTGCTCCTCGCAATGACGATCCGGTGTATCCCGCTGATGTTCGAGGTCATCACACAGGTGTCCGAGGCACGCAAGGCGCGAGGGCTCGGATTCTCGCTGCGATCCTTCGCAGTGCCGGTCATCGTCGGCACCCTGATGACCGCGGACGCAATGGGCGAAGCATTGGCGGCCCGCGGCGCCGACGACTGAGATGTCGAACAGTGTGCATCGATCAGGCGCGAGAGCCGATCAGTTGTACTTGCGGGTGATGTCGTCCACCTCGCCGATGGCGTCGGCAAGCGCCGAGAGCCGCTCGGCGGCCGCGTGCAGCGCCGAAAGCTCTCGGTTGAATCCCACGAGCGCCGACGGGCTGTGAGGCGCTGTCAGAGCAGCTGCCGAAGTCACCAGATCCTCGTACTGATCCAACCCCGACTGCAACTCACGAACTGCGCCGTCGATGGTGGGATCAAGAGGTTCGGTTACCTTCGGCGTCGCGGCCACAGCGCGTTCCATCGCGACGACATCCGAAGACACCGCGAACATCGCTCTCAGTGCCGAATCGGCGGTAACAGTGATTTCGTCCAACTCACCGGGGTCGATGGTGTCGGCGCGTCTGAGCACACTCAAGATCTCGAACAGCGAAGTCTCGGCGCCGATGAGGCGAGACATCGGGATGAACGCGCGAGACGACGACGGTGGCAAGCGCCGGCGAATCGGCGCCGACGGCGGTGGGCCGGAACTCATCGAACGGTAACGGCCGACCGCGATGACGGCGGGAACCGCGAACAGTGCCGCTCCCCCGCCTGCCACGACCACCGACCACTCGGGGGCCGACGCAACAGCAAGGCCGGCCGTGCCGACCACTGATCCGCCGGACATGAAACCCCAACGCTGAGCGCGTCGACGTGCACGGGCACGTTTGCGCTCGAATTTGGCGCGCGGGTCCTGCCACCGCCGAGCGGCATCCGCCGCAGACAGTCCGACCTCGCGCAATGTGTCCGCGGTGCGTCCCAACGCTCCGAAGGCGCCGGATACGGAAACGGGAACGGCCGACCGGGGCTCGCGCCCAGATCGACCGTCTCGTGAAGAAAACATCAGAGCATCACTGCCGACATCGAGGATTCGGCTACTGCCCGGTCTGACCGGCAGCCGGGGGCTGCTTCTCGACGGACGGAGTCGCAGGAGTGGCTGCTGCGCCGCCGGAAGGCAGTGCCTCGCCCTTCATGGAAGCACGAATCTGCTCGAGGCGACTGTGCCCTGCCATCTGGACCGAGGCCTGCTGGACCTCCATCATGCGGCCTTGAACGGAGTTCTGGGCGAGCTCGGCAGAGCCGAGTGCGTCGGCGTAACGCCGCTCGATCTTGTCGCGCACAGCATCGAGGCTGGGTGTGTTGCCGGGAGCCGACAGCGTGCTGTCCATGGACCGAAGGGACTCGCTCACGCGCTCCTGCATCTTGGCCTGCTCCAGCTGGCTGAGCAGCTTGGTGCGCTCGGCAACCTTTGCCTGCAGAGTCATCGCGTTCTGCTCGACAGCCTTCTTGGCCTGAGCGGCGGCCTGCAAGGACTGGTCGTGCAGTGCCTTCAGATCTTCGACGCCCTGCTCGGCCGTCACCAACTGGGCCGCAAAAGCTTCGGCAGCGTTGGTGTACTGGATCGCCTTGTCGTTGTCGCCGGCAGCAGCGGCCTGATCGGCGAGGTTGACGGCCTGGCGCGCGTTGGCGTTGAGCTTTTCGACCTCGTCGAGTTGACGGCTGAGCTTCATCTCGAGTTGACGCTGATTACCGATCACCGACGCAGCCTGCTGGGACAACGCCTGATGCTGGCGCTGTGCGTCCTCGATCGCCTGCTGAATCTGAACCTTTGGATCTGCCTTCTCATCGATCTTCGAATTGAAGAGCGCCATCAGGTACTTCCAGCCCTTGACGAAAGGATTAGCCATTGGTTTGATCCTGCCTCCATCTGATGCGCCGCGCCGAACGCGACCCGGAGCGCGACCGTCGCGCACCGAAACAAGGGCTGCGCCCTATCTGCTCTGACCCCACCTGCTGGAAACCGGCGGTTACGTACAAAATCTATCGGTTACGGCCGGTAGTGGCTACGCCGCCGCCAACCTTCGAGCGTTCGGTGCCGGAATCACGACGCGGGTATCGCGTGCGATAGTCGGCGAACCAGAAGCCGAGACAGAGCCGGAAGCAGACACGGCAGGTTCGGCAACCTGCCGACCAGCTACCGGAGCGCTCTTCTTCGTGGCCAGGGTCTCGCTCACGTCGACCAGCACGTCGGACAGTGGGACTGCGAGCGCATCACAGATCGCCGCCAACAATTCGCTCGATGCTTCCTTACGCCCACGTTCCACTTCGGACAGATAGCCCAAGCTCACACGCGCGCTGTTCGACACCTCACGTAGCGTGCGGCTCTGCGAAACGCGCGTACGCCGGAGACTGTCACCGATTGCCTCACGCAATAGCAGCGCCATCTCGCTCCTCCTTCATCCGTGACCTCATCGTGCATGGTCGTACGTCTTCACAATCGTCAACGTCCGAACACATCCGATTGGTTCCCGAGCCTATCGTGCCGCACGCTCTGCGACACGATCACGTAACCGCGACACGGCAGTTGCGACTGCGGTTGTCCGAATCTCCCACCGTTCGCCGCCGAGCGCGAGCGGTACGCATTCGGTTCCGTCCGGGCCGGCGATACCGAGAAACACCGTTCCGACCGGGTGTCCGTCCTGCTCACTCGGACCGGCGACTCCGGTCAGTCCGATACCCCAGTCGGCGCCGCACCTCGTCCGGGCGCCGAGCGCCAAAGCCACGGCGGTGCTCTCGGACACGGGGCCGTCCGTTGCCAGACGCTCGGGATCCACGCCCGCCAGCGTCGCTTTCAAGTCGGTCGCATACACGACCAGGCCCCCACGCAGCACCGCGCTCGACCCCGGCACGGACGCGACCGCAGCCGTGAACAATCCAGCCGTCAGAGATTCGGCGGCGGCGACAGTCTGCCTCGCGGCGCCAAGGGCGTCGACGAGTTCGACCACTCCGAGTGCGAGCAGCGGGTCCGTCATGACTCGACTGCGCGAACTCCGGCGCGAAGCCTGATCGCCTGCACGATGTATTCGATTCCCGTCGCCACCGTCAGCACGACGGCAGCAGCCATCAGCAATCCGCTGACGATGTCCCAACTGCTCGGCAGCGGGCAGAGGTAGAACCCGATCGCGACGGCCTGCACGAGGGTCTTGAGCTTGCCGCCCTTGCCCGCCGGGATGACCGCGTGCCGCAGTACCGCGAACCGCAACAGCGTGATTCCGAGTTCTCTGGCGATGATCACTCCGGTCACCCACCACGACAGATCGCCGAGAACCGAGAGCCCGATCAGCGCGGCTCCGATCAGCGCCTTGTCCGCGATCGGGTCCATGAGTTTGCCGAAATCGGTGACCAGACCGTACTTCCGAGCCAATTGGCCGTCGATCCGATCCGTGATCGCGGCGACGATGAACACGCCCATTGCCCCGAGACGCCACCACGTCGAGTGTCCGCCGTCGACGAACAGAACAACGAGAAAAACCGGAACGAGAACCATTCGGACCATCGTGAGAATGTTCGCGATGTTCAGCAACGGAACCGGGTTGTCCGCGACAGGTGTGCCGTCGGACGGGCCGACGGCGGCGCGATGGGCGTCGGTCTGATCGCGCGGGGTACTCATCGGATCACCGCACAGGCGGTGAGCCGAACCCGGGACAAAGCCGAGCGGCGCGGGAATTGCGTGGGGCGGACAGGCACGCGACTTAGAATATCGGTAGGGCCATTGACTAATGTGCACCACATGACTTCGACCGCGCCGACCTATACCGAGAGCCAGTTGATCGTGCGTCGCGCGCGAACGTCGGACATCCCCGAAATCAAGCGTCTGATCGACATCTACGCCGGCAAGATCCTCCTCGAGAAGAATCTCGTGACGCTGTACGAGGCAGTCCAGGAGTTCTGGGTCGCCGAGCGAGGCGGCCAGGTAATCGCTTGCGGCGCACTGCATGTGCTGTGGGCGGACCTGGGTGAGATCCGCACCGTCGCAGTCGATCCGACCGCCAAAGGCCAGGGCGCAGGTTTCCACGTCGTCGACAAACTCATCGAGGTCGCCAAGGAATTGGAGTTGGAACGGTTGTTCGTTTTGACGTTCGAGACCGAGTTCTTCCACCGTCACGGATTCGCAGAGATCGACGGCACCCCCGTCACCGCCGAGGTCTATGCGGAAATGTGTCGGTCCTACGACGCCGGCGTCGCCGAGTTCCTCGATCTGAGCTATGTGAAACCCAACACACTCGGCAATACTCGCATGCTCCTGACTCTCTGAACCGTTCAGACTCTTCACACACCACCATCTCGATCACCAGCCCCGAAAGCGGTTCACGATGTCGTTGTTCCTCGTCGAATACACCTACGCGCCCGAGAAGAACGCTCAGCGCGACGAAGTCCGTAGCGATCACCGCGCGTGGCTCGCGGATCTGGTTTCCCGCTCGATCGTCTTGTCATCCGGCCCGTTTGCAGATGGAAACGGCGCGCTGATCATCGTCGACGCCGCAGACGCCGACACCGTTTCCCTCCTCTTCACCCACGATCCGTTCGCGATCGCCGATTTGATCGAGAAGGTCCGGATCACCGAGTGGGTTCCGGTGTTGGGTCAGTTCAGCGCCTGAGAGCCCCGGCCCCGGCTTACTCCCCCGCCCGGTCGCGAGTCTTCAACAGGCTCGCGACCGTCGTCACCGCCAATACTCCGATGATCACTCCGAGTGAGAGTGCCGTGGAGATTTCCGGGACGGAGACGTGTTCACCTCCGTTGACGAACGAGAGGGTGTTCTCGTGCAACGCGTGAAGTACCAATTTCACACCGATGAACGCCAGGATTATCGAGAGCCCGTACGAGAGATAGACCAGCCTTTCGAGCAACCCACCGATCAGGAAGTACAGCTGCCGTAGACCCATCAGCGCGAAGGCGTTGGCGGTGAACACCAGATACGGTTCCTGGGTCAGACCGTAGATCGCCGGAATCGAATCGAGCGCGAAGAGCACGTCGGCAAACCCGATTGCGATGAGCGCCAACAACAACGGTGTCACGACGCGCTTGCCGTCGATCCGGGTGATCAGTTTGTCCCCGTCGTATTCCTCGGTTGTCGGCAGCACCCGCTTCACGAGTGAGATGATGCGACTGTCGCGCTTCTCCTCGGCTTCCTTCTCATGCCCGTGATCGCGGATCAGGGTGTACGCGGTGTAGATCAGGAACGCACCGAAGAGGTAGAACACCCAGCTGTACGCATTGATGGCGGCCGCACCGACTCCGATGAAGATTCCGCGCATCACCAATGCGAGGACGATGCCGATCAGCAGGACTTTCTGCTGGAACTCTCGCGGGACGGCGAACGTCGACATGATGATCACGAAGACGAACAGATTGTCGACCGAAAGCGCCTTCTCCGTGACGTAGCCGGCGAAGTACTCACCGCCGTACGTGGTGCCCCAGATCCACATCACGACGAGGCCGAAGACGATGGCGATCGAAATGTAGACCGTCGACCAGAATGCGGACTCCCGGAACGTCGGCGCATGCGGAGTGCGGACGTGGGCGAAGAAGTCGAAGACGAACAGGCCGAGGATCACCACGATCGTGATTCCCCAAGCCAACGGCGTCACATGCACGGGTTCCTCCGGTCGTCTGTCGACGGCTTGTCCGCCGAGGTGTCGCTACTCGTCTGCGGGTGCCTCGTCCGGGTCGCCACCGCGAATCGACCACAGCAGACCGTCGAGTTCCTCAGGCTTCATCAAAACCTCGCGTGCCTTGGAGCCCTCGCTGGGGCCGACGACGCCACGATTTTCCATGAGATCCATGAGTCGACCGGCCTTGGCGAACCCGACGCGCAGCTTGCGCTGCAGCATCGACGTCGAACCGAATTGGACTCGTGATCACCAGTTCCACGGCCTGCAAGAGGACGTCCATGTCGTCGCCGATGTCGGGGTCGACGTCCTTCTTCTCCCCGGCCTTCTGTGCGGTGACACCTTCGGTGTACTCGGGCTCGGCTTGGTTCTTCGCGAAGTCGACAACCGCAGAGATTTCCTCGTCGGTGATGAACGCGCCTTGCATACGGGTCGGCTTGCCGGCGCCCATGGGCAGGAACAAGCCGTCACCCATACCGATGAGCTTCTCGGCGCCGGGCTGATCGAGGATGACTCGCGAGTCCGTGAGCGAGGACGTCGCGAACGCCAGACGCGAAGGCACGTTGGTCTTGATCAGGCCGGTGACGACGTCGACGGACGGGCGCTGCGTTGCCAGCACCAGGTGGATTCCGGCAGCGCGGGCTTTCTGGGTGATGCGGACGATTGCTTCTTCGACGTCGCGCGGAGCGGTCATCATGAGGTCGGCCAACTCGTCCACGATCGCCAGGATGTACGGGTACGGGCGGTAGACGCGCTCGCTGCCCAGCGGGGCGGTGATTTCGCCGGACTTGACCTTGGAGTTGAAGTCGTCGATATGACGCACCCGGTTGGCCTGCATGTCCTGGTAGCGCTGTTCCATCTCCTCGACCAACCAGGCCAGCGCTGCCGCTGCCTTCTTCGGCTGAGTGATGATCGGCGTGATCAGGTGCGGGATACCTTCGTACGGCGTGAGCTCGACCATCTTGGGGTCGATGAGGATCATCCGTACTTCTTCGGGCGTTGCTCGGGTGAGCAACGAGACGAGCATCGAGTTCACGAAGCTCGACTTACCCGAGCCGGTCGAACCTGCCACCAGAAGGTGGGGCATCTTCGCGAGGTTCGCACTGACGAAGTCACCTTCGATGTCCTTACCCAGACCGATCACCAGCGGATGGTGATCGCGTCGGGTGCTCGGCGCGTTCAAAACGTCGGCGAGGCGGACCATTTCGCGGTCGGAGTTCGGTACCTCGATACCCACCGCGGACTTACCCGGAATGGGGGCCAGGAGGCGGACGTTGTCGGTTGCCACGGCGTACGCGATGTTGCGGGCGAGCGCGGTGATCTTCTCGACCTTCACGCCTGGGCCGAGTTCGACCTCGTAGCGCGTCACCGTCGGTCCGCGGGTGAAACCGGTAACAGCGGCATCGATCTTGAACTGTTCGAGGACTTCGCTGATCGCCTCGATCATCGCGTCGTTCGCAGAACTGCGGAGCTTGGGCGGGTCTCCCTCGATCAGCAACGTCGTCGGCGGGAGGTTGTAGTCGCCGTCGGTGACCCGATCGGTGACGAAGTGTTCCTTCTCCTCCGGCTCCGGTTCGGGTTTCGGCACGGGCTTGGCGATGGGGACCGAACGCGCAGGCACCTTGGGGCGCGGTGCCGGCGTCTCCACGACGGGCGCTGCCGCAGCCGCGACGGGCTCGTCGGGTACTGCGGTGTCGTCGGCGTTCCACAGACCGAGGACTTCGGTCTTCTTGTCTCCGGATTCGAACTCGTCCGTCGGGTAGTTGTCGATCGGTGCGCGTCGGCTGGTCCGCTTGGCGGGCTTGAGCGGCGGCTCGGCGTAGGTGTCGACCGGGTAGCCGTCGGCGTCGAACAGTGAAGGATCGTAAGCAGATTCGCCGTAGTGGTGCTCACCGTCCTCGTCGAATTCGGATCCGTAGTCGCCGTATTCGTCCGAGCGATACGAGGCGCCGAAGAAGGACTGGAACTTGCTCGGCACCTCACGCAGAGTCGTTCCGGTCAGAAGGAGGATTCCGAATCCGGCGGCGATGACCAGCAGCGGCGCAGACAGCCAGACGGTGAGCCCGTTGGTGAGCGGGCCACCCACGACGTATCCGACAAACCCTGCGCCGTTGGAGCGACCGGTGGCGTCTGTCGGTGAACCCGAGATGATGTGCCAGAGGCCGAGCGCCGGCAGACCGACCAGCAAGGATCCCATGATCAGTCGGGGCCGGATCTCAGGTTTCGGTTCGGTGCGCATCAACAGGATCGCGAGGCCGACGCCGACGATGGGGAGCACGGCCGAGGCCGCGCCGAAGATCGCCCGCACGAGGGTGTCGATGCCGCCGCCGATCGGACCACCGGCCTTGAACCAGACGCCACCGGCGATGACGACGCTGAATGCGATCAGGCCGAGCGCTATTCCGTCGCGGCGGTGGCCGGCTTCGATCTCGCCGACCTTACTGACGGTGCGTGTGGTGGCGCCGACGCCGCGGGCAGCCAGGGACCACCCGGCTCCGATTCCCTTGCCCACAGCGGCCAACGGGCTGGCCCGCTGAGAGGTTTTCGATACCGGGCGGCGCGCGGCCGACGACGTACCGGACGCCTTCTTGGGCGCCGGCTTGGAGCCTTTGCCCGACGCGGGGCGCCCACCAGCCCTGGCCGAAGTCGTGACATTTCGAGGAGTCGATACGGTTCGCGTGGTGCGCGAGGCACGAGGTTTTGCGGTTGCGCGCGCGCTCGGAGTAGAGGCTGACGACCTGGTCGATGCCCTGGACGTAGACGTGCTTGTACTGGATCCCCGGGCGCTCGACTTACCTGCCATGGAGTTCAGGCTAGTCTGTGCGACCCCATCTGGACCATCCGCAACACCAGCAACACTGGTGGCGAGTGCGAAACGTGATCTTCACAACCCGTCTGTCGAGCTCGGCTCCGGCAGAAGGGGGCCATCAGAAACTGCGATCGAGCGCCATCACGGATTGAACGTCGGCCAGTTCACCTTTGGCTTCGATCTTCACCTCGTTGCGACCGAAAGCGTGCAGCAGCAACTCGGCGGGTTCACCCTGCAGGACAACACTGCGAGAGCCGGATTTGTGGACGACCGCACTCTCGCCGGACGGAAGTTCGAAAATGACCTCGACAGCGGCTTTGCGGTAACCCATCTTGCCGATCTGCCGGGCGTACTTCCACAGCTGAGCCTGCCGACCCTCCGACAACGGACGCGGCGCCCAGTTCAGATGTGCGCGTCGTACATCTTCGTGGTGGACGAACATTTCCGTGGTATTCACCTGCGCGTCGAGCCAGTACATCGGCGACCACCGAGGCGGCCCACTCCGAACGTCGTCGAGGATCTCCTCCCACGGACGCGCCGCTGCGGCCTTACGCACGCTCTCGGTGTGACCGGCAAGAGGGCTCAACATGATTCCGGGAGCGGCGTCGAGACGCCGCTCCCGGACTATCAGATGTGCTGCCAGGTCACGATTGGTCCACTCCCCACACAGTGTCGGAGCATCGGGGCCGAATTCGACCATGCTGTCCACCAGGGCGAGTCGTTCGTCATGAGCGAAGGTCACCTTCGCCAAAGTACTCGAACCGGACCGGGTTCGAGCGGAAGCGACCTGCTGTGCCGAATCTACGGAACCGCGATGACCGTCGGAATGATCATCGGACGGCGGCGATACTTGTCCGCGACCCAGCGTCCGACGACGCGGCGCACCGACTGCGCGATGCGATGAGCGTCGATGACGCCTTCGCTCGCCAACCGGGCCAGGTCCGATTCCACGAGATCCGCGGCAGCCTTGAGCGCTGTCGGATCGTCGGAGAAGCCGCGACCGGACACCTCGGGGGTGCTGACCGCACGGCCCGTCGACTCGTTGATGACGATGGTGATCGCGATGAAGCCGCCCTCACCGAGCACGAGGCGATCGGACAGCGTCGGCTCACCGACGTCGCCGACGGACAGACCGTCGACGTAGACGTGTCCGACCGGTACGCGTCCGACGATCTCGGCGAGGCCGTCCACCATGTCGACCACGACGCCGTCCTCGGCCAATACGATGCGCTCTTCCGGCACGCCGGTTGCCTTTGCCAGCGCGGCGTTGGCACGCAGGTGCCGCCATTCACCGTGGACGGGCATGGCATTGGTGGGCCGAACCGCGTTGTACAGGTAGAGCAACTCACCGGCGGACGCGTGGCCCGAGACGTGAACCTTGGCGCTCTGCTGGGTCACGACGGTGGCACCGCGCTTGGCCAAACCGTTGACCACGGCAAAAACGGAGTTCTCGTTGCCCGGGATCAGCGAAGACGCGAGAACGACAAGGTCGTTGGCGCGGATGTTGATCTGACGGTGTTCGCCGCGCGCCATCCGCGAGAGCGCTGCCAACGGCTCACCCTGCGAACCCGTCGAAATGAGCACCAGGCGATCGTCGGGAAGGGTGGCGGCGGTGTCGATGTCTACGACGAGGCCGTCGGGCACCGTCAGGTAGCCCAGATCCTGGGCGATCTGCATGTTGCGGACCATCGAGCGGCCGACGAAGACGATGCGGCGGTTGTACCGAGCGGCTACGTCGACGACCTGCTGGATGCGATGCACATGGCTGGCGAACGATGCCACGATGACACGCTGCTTCGCCTTGCCGATGACGTTGTCGAGCACTCCCCCGATTTCGCGCTCGGGCGTGACGAATCCCGGAACTTCGGCGTTCGTCGAGTCGACGAGGAACAGGTCGACGCCCTCGTCGCCCAGGCGGGAGAATCCGGCGAGGTCGGTCAGGCGGCCGTCGAGAGGCAGCTGATCGAGCTTGATGTCACCGGTGTGCAGTACGACGCCGGCGTCGGTGCGAATCGCGATCGCGAGAGCGTCGGGAATCGAGTGGTTGACAGCGAAGTACTCGCAGTCGAACGGGCCATGGGTGGTGGTGTTTCCCTCGACGACCTCGACCAGGTTCGGCCGCAGGCGATGCTCGCGGCACTTGGCGGCAACTAGAGCGAGCGTGAACTTCGCGCCGATGACCGGAATGTCCGCGCGCAGACGCAGCAAGAACGGCAGAGCACCGATGTGGTCCTCGTGTCCGTGAGTCAGGATGACGGCTTCGACGTCGTCCATACGGTCTTCGATGTAGCGGAAGTCCGGGAGGATCAGGTCGACGCCAGGCTGCTGGTCCTCGGGGAACAGCACACCGCAGTCGACGATCAGCAACTTGCCACGGTGCTCGAACACCGTCATGTTGCGACCGATTTCGCCGATGCCGCCCAGCGCGACGATCCGCAGACCCGATGCCGGCGCCTTCGGGGGTGTTCCGAGGCGACCCGTGGGATCGACGGCCGGACGGTTCTCGGGGCGCTTGTTTCCGCGCCCGTTGCCCGACTTCGATGCTGCCGGTCGGTTACCGCCGGAAGATTTGCGCGGCGACCTCTCTTCGGTCGACTTCTTGGGTGCAGCAGATTTGGTGGCAGCGGACTTGGTTGCTGCAGATTTGGTTGCTGCGGCCTTCTTGGGCGGGGCGGCTGCGGCGGGGGCCGCTTCTGCCGCCGGCGCAGCTGGTGCCTCTACCGGTGCGGCCTTTGCGGCCGTTTCGGGAGCCGGAGGCGAAGGCGGACCGGCTTGACGACTGGCACTACGACGTCGGGGGGGACGGGTCATTTACAAAACTCCTGCCGCATGCAGATCGGCGGCAAGACCGTCGATCTGCTCTTTAGTGGGTGCAACCTGCGGAAGGCGTGGTTCTCCGACATCGATTCCGATGAGTCGCAGACCCGCCTTCGAAGCGCTGACACCGCCGAGGCGGGCAACGGAACGAATCACAGGGATCAAACTGAGGTTTATCTCGCGTGCGCGGGCGATGTCGCCGGACACGAACGCGGTGTGAAGGTCGCGGAGACGACCCGGAACAAGATGGCCGATGACGCTGACGAAGCCGGTGGCGCCCACAGCGAGCCACGGCAGATTCAGCGGGTCGTCGCCGGAGAAGAACTGAAGCTCGGTGGTGCCGATCAACTCTGCGCCGGCGTTGAGGTCGCCCTTGGCGTCCTTGACGGCCTTGATTCGCGGGTGCTCGGCGAGTCGGCGGATCGTCTCGGTCTCGATGGGAACGACGGAGCGGGGCGGAATGTCGTACAACATGACGGGCAGGTCGGTCGCGTTGGCGACGGCGGTGAAGTGTGCAAACAGTCCGGCCTGGGGCGGACGTGAGTAATACGGGGTGACGACGAGCAGACCGTGCGCTCCGGCGCGAGCCGCGTCACGTGCGAGTTCGACGCTGTGAGCGGTGTCGTTGCTGCCGGCGCCTGCAACGATCTTCGCGCGGTTACCGACGGCGTCGATCACTGCGCGGAGCAGGTCGAGCTTCTCGGACTCGGTGGTGGTGGGAGATTCACCGGTGGTACCGGCAAGAACGAGGCCGTCACAGCCGTTGTCGACGAGATGGGCTGCGAGGCGCACTCCCGCGTCGACGTCCAACTTCCCGTCGGCAGTGAACGGGGTCACCATCGCAACGGAAATGGTGCCGAACGGACGCTCGACAAGAGAAGCGGAATCACCGTAGGTCATGGTCAGAAGGTTACCCGGTTCAGCTCTTACTTCTGCACACGAGTCACGACTCGGCCGCAAATGCGCTGACGGCAATTTCCGATCCGTCGCTTCCGCGAAGAATCTCGTAGTCCCCGAACACATTTGGCGCGACATCACGAAGCTGACGCAGGCACTCGACCGCGACTCGCCGGATCTCGACATCCGCATGTTCGGTGGCACGCATCTCGACGAAGTGCCGCCAGGCCCGATAGTTTCCGGTCACGACCAAGCGCGTCTCGGTGGCGTTGGGCAGCACCGAGCGCGCAGCCTGCCTGGCTTGCTTCCCCCGCATCGGGGCACCGGGCACCGATTGCAGTTTCCCTTCGAGGGCAGTCAGCAGTTCCCCGTAAGCGCGACGGCTTTCGTCGGTGGCATTCAGAAACAGTGCTTCGAGCTCGGGATCACCTTCGACAGCAGGAGGCACGACGACGTTTGCATCGTTCTCACGGACGAATCGCTGCGAGAGTTGCGAGTACGAGAAGTGCCGGTGACGAATCAATTCGTGAGTGCACGAGCGCGAGATACCGGTGATGTAGAAGCTCACTGTCGCATGCTCGAGCACCGAAACGTGTCCGACCTCGAGCAGATGCCTCAGGTATCCGGCGTTGGTTGCGGTTCGCGGATTCGGCTTGGACCAACTCTGGTAGCAGGCTCGACCGGAGAACTCGACCAGCGCTTCGCCACCATCCGCGTCCGTCTCCCACGGAATGTCCTCGGGCGGGAAGAACTCGGACTTCGCCACCAACTGCACTTTCAGTGACACCGTGTTCGGCACAACCCACTCCTCGACAAGCACGAAACGACCAGCATGAAACCCGGGCGCCGTTCGCCTCAGGTGCTGGGCAACTCTATAGCGGTCGACCGCCCTCGATACCGAGTGACGTCATCACATCCTTGACTGACGTCACTTTTGACGTCACTGTGGTGTCATGGACATTTCGGAGTACACCGCAAAGCTGCAGAACGACCTCGCCACTGCAGCCGAACTCGGCGACGATCACACGCGCCGGATTGCGGCGTCGTTGTCCGCCGCCATCGAACCCTCGGTCCGCCTGGTCTTGTTGGCCGCGGCGACAGAACTGGCCAAGGAGATCGGGGCGAAGCTGGGCGACCGAGAGGTCAAGGTCAATCTCGACGGAAGCGAATTACTGGTCGACGTCGTTCGCCCGCCGAACTCGACCGGCGGCGAAGGTGCAAACGAGAAGGCAGACGACGAGAAGAAGGACTCAACCTACTCGTTCGACGACGTCAGCGGAGATATCAGCCGGGTGACGTTGAGGATGATGGAGCAGATCAAAGCCCGCGCCGAGGAGGCCGCCAATCAGAACGGAGTCTCCCTCAACTCGTGGGTTTCACAAGCCGTCCAGGGCGCATTGCGGGACCAGATGCGCAAGAACGGCATGGACTAGCTCGACGCCAACCCGATCACCGAATGATCTAATTGCGCAACTGCAGTAATCACGAACCGTTGCCGCAAGGCGAGAAGGAGCACGTTCATGGCCGTTTCGGGCGTCAAGGAATTCGAGATCAAGGCTGATCCGGAAACGGTGATGAAGGCCGTAGCAGCCGTCGATCGGCTGCCGGAGTGGTCGTCTGCACACAAGAAGATCACCATCGAGAGCACCCACGACGACGGTCGCCCCCATCGCGTTCGCATGGCCGTGTCCATTCTGGGAATCAACGACGAGCAGGTAGTCGACTACACCTTCGAGGGCGACGAGAAGGTGACCTGGACCCTCGTGGAGAGCGGTCAGCAGAACCAGCAGGACGGCTCGTACGTCTTGACTCCCACCGACGGTGGAACCAAAGTCACCTTCGAACTGACCATCGATCCCAAGATCCCGCTGCCGGGCTTCCTGGTGAAGAAGGCACAGAAGACGGCCCTGGAAACAGCGAGCAAGGGCCTGACGAAGTTCGTCGAAAACTTCTGAGCGCACACGCAATTCAGGCGGCCCTTACTTCGGCGTTCATCGCCGGGTAAGGGCCGTTTGCCGTGAAGCCGAGCTGTGTTTTCGCGGAAGTCCCTGCCGATGTTGAAGATTCGCCGGTAGCCGGGGACCGCCCGGAGTAACGTCGGCCGCGTGTCCGCCGAGACCGCAGAGCCCAACTCCATGGCACCCGTGCGCATCCTCGTCTACAGCGACGACGCACACACGCGCGAGCAAGTTCGGCTCGCTCTCGGAGAGCGCCCACATCCGTCGATGCCCACCATCGACTACATCGAGGTCGCGACGGCACCGATCGTCGTAGCCAAGCTCGACGCCGGCGGAATCGACCTCGCAATCCTCGACGGCGAGGCGAGTCCGGCGGGCGGCATGGGCGTCGCGAAACAACTCAAGGACGAGATCGCCGACTGTCCACCGATCCTCGTACTGACCGGTCGACCCGACGATGCGTGGCTGGCGTCGTGGTCGAGAGCGGAAGCCTCAGTGCCGCAGCCGATAGATCCGATCGAACTTGCTTCCACCGTCATCGCGCTTCTGCGTCGACAACTGAGCCGGTGAGCACCCGTTGCAGCGGTGATTCGTTGCGGCGCCGACTACTTCGGACTTTCGAGAGCGAAACTCCGCACCCCGAAAACGAACCCAATGTCGGAGGCCTCCCCTAGTGTGGGTGTCGCAGGTCACATAAGTATCGAATTGCTGGCAGTATCGAAATCGAACGGCACCTTCGGGCTGGGCGGACATCCGCACAGCGGAGAGGAGTTCGGGTGACATGAACGCTTACATCCCCATTCTCGTCCTCGGGGTCATCGCGATGGCCTTCGCTGTGGTGTCGGTTGTTCTCGCGTCCGTGGTCGGCCCGAAGCGGTACAACAGGGCGAAACTCGAAGCCTACGAATGCGGAATCGAACCGGCACCCCGTACCGCCGGTGGCGGGCGGTTTCCCGTCAAGTTCTATCTGACGGCAATGCTGTTCATCATCTTCGACATCGAGATCGTTTTCCTCTACCCGTGGGCGGTGCATTTCGATTCGCTCGGCTTGTTCGGCCTCGCGGCGATGGGCCTTTTCATAGTCAACGTCTCGGTGGCATACGCATACGAATGGCGACGAGGCGGTCTCGGTTGGGACTAGGCCAGCGGACACAGGTACAGCACACATACGTCAGACAAAACCGGTCACACCGCAGCTGTTACGACTGAAAAGAGTCGGATATGGGTCTCGAAGAAAAGCTCCCCAGCGGATTTCTACTGACCACTGTCGAGGGCCTGGCAGGGTATGCCCGCAAAGGATCACTGTGGCCTGCCACCTTCGGGCTCGCGTGCTGCGCGATCGAGATGATGGCAACCACGTCAGGTCGCTTCGACCTGGCGCGGTTCGGCATGGAGGCATTCCGCGCGTCGCCGCGACAGGCAGACCTTCTGATCGTGGCCGGGCGGGTCAGTCAAAAGATGGGGCCGGTACTTCGTCAGGTCTACGACCAGATGGCCGAGCCGAAATGGGTTCTGGCCATGGGTGTGTGTGCGTCGTCCGGCGGTATGTTCAACAACTACGCAGTGGTACAGGGCGTCGACCACATCGTGCCGGTCGACATCTACTTGCCCGGCTGTCCGCCGCGGCCGGAGATGCTCCTGAACGCGATCATCGAACTGCACCGAAAGATCCAGGAGATGCCCCTCGGCGTGAACCGCGAAGAGGCACGCGCGGCAGCCGAGCGCGCCGCACTGGCATCCACCCCCACCATCGACATGAAGGGGCTTCTGCGATGACCGCGGGCAACAACGGATCGAGGGGGATGTTCGGGGTCCGCGGCAGTGGTGACACCTCGGGCTACAGCCGGCTCGCCCCGCCGATCTCAGTAGAGGACAAGGCCTCTCGACCGTTCGGTGGATACTTCGACGAAGTTGCGGACTCCTTGGATGCCGCATTGCGCAGCGGGGGCAGCACTTTCACCGATGCAATCGAGCGGGTAGTGATCTTTCGAGACGAGATGACGCTGCATGTCGAACGGTCTCACCTCCCGCAGGTCGCGCGCAGACTGCGCGACGAATCGGAACTGCGCTTCGAACTTTGCCTGGGTGTCGATGGAGTCCACTATCCGCAGGACACCGGTCGCGAGCTCCACGCCGTGTATCCATTTGCTTCGATCACGCACAACCGCCGGATCAGACTGGAAGTGTCCGTGCCGGACTCCGATCCACATATTCCGTCCATCGTCGGGATATACCCCACCAACGATTGGCACGAGCGTGAGACCTACGACTTCTTCGGGATCGTCTTCGACGGTCACCCGGCCCTGACCCGTATCGAGATGCCCGACGACTGGAAGGGCCACCCACAGCGCAAGGACTATCCGCTCGGCGGTATCCCGGTCGAGTACAAGGGCGCCCAGACTCCTCCACCCGACGAGCGTAGGTCGTACAACTGATGAACGAGACGACAGGAAGCAACTCCGGTGCCACGACGGAAACCGTCGTCACAGCATCGGGTCAGGACTGGGACGACATCGTCACCGCGGCCGCTCGCCAGCGAACTGGCGAGGCCGAACGGATCGTGGTCAACATGGGCCCGCAGCATCCGTCCACTCACGGCGTCTTGCGCCTTATTCTCGAAATCGAGGGTGAGACAGTCGTGGAAGCTCGGTGTGGAATCGGCTACCTGCACACCGGAATCGAAAAGAATCTCGAATACCGGAACTGGACGCAGGGCGTCACTTTCGTTACTCGAATGGACTACCTGTCACCGTTCTTCAACGAAACCGCGTACTGCCTCGGAGTCGAAAAACTTCTCGGCATCACCGACGACATTCCCGAGCGAGCCACCGTCATTCGCGTGATGATGATGGAGCTCAATCGAATCTCGTCGCACCTTGTCGCCCTGGCAACCGGTGGAATGGAACTGGGCGCCGTGACGGCGATGCTGTTCGGATTCCGCGAACGCGAATTGATTCTGGACGTGTTCGAGACGATCACCGGACTGCGGATGAATCACGCCTACATCAGGCCTGGTGGTCTCGCTCAGGATCTACCCGACGGGTCGGTCGCGAAGGTACGAGAACTGTTGAAGGTCCTACCGAAACGGTTGCGTGACGTCGAACTGATGCTCAGCGACAACTCCATCTGGAAAGCCCGCACCCAGGGAATCGGATATCTCGATCTCACCGGCTGCATGGCGCTCGGCGTGACGGGGCCGGTCCTACGCGCCACGGGTCTCCCCCACGATCAGCGTCGAGCGCAGCCCTACTGCGGCTACGAGAACTACGAGTTCGACGTCGTGACGCACGACGGATCCGATTGCTACGGAAGGTACGTCATCCGTGTCGAGGAGATGAAGGAGTCCCTCAAGATCGTCGAGCAGTGCCTCGACAAACTACAACCGGGGCCGGTCATGGTGGACGACAAGAAGATCGCCTGGCCTGCCGATCTCGCTGTCGGACCGGATGGCCTCGGCAATTCGCAGAAGCACATCGCCAAGATCATGGAGTCGTCCATGGAGGGTCTGATTCACCATTTCAAACTGGTCACCGAAGGAATCCGCGTGCCGCCCGGCCAGGTGTACGCCGCCGTCGAGTCCCCGCGTGGCGAGTTGGGTGTGCACATGGTCAGCGACGGGGGAACCCGGCCGTACCGCGTCCATTTCCGGGATCCGTCATTCACCAACCTTCAAGCGGTAGCGGCGATGTGCGAGGGAGGCATGGTGTCCGACGTGATCGCCTCGGTTGCCAGTATCGATCCCGTCATGGGCGGAGTGGACCGATGACCGGCCCGAACGGCTCGTCACGGGTGTTCATCGAACTCGGGCCGCGCCCGGACGAGCCCACGCAACTGGTACGCCCTGGCGCACGATCGAGTTATCCGCCTGACGTACTCGCCCGACTCGACGCCGATGCCGAAACCGTCATCGCTCGTTACCGTGAGCCTGACGCCGCGGCGACCACCAGTCGATCAGCCCTCCTGCCGCTCCTTCATCTCGTGCAGTCCGAGGACGGGTACATCACCCCGGCCGGGATCGATTTCTGCAGTGCCAAGCTGGGTTTGACCGGCGCCGAGGTTGCCGCCGTTTCCACCTTCTACTCGATGTATCGCCGTGGTCCGACGGGTGAGTATCTGGTCGGAGTCTGCACCAACACGCTGTGCGCGATCATGGGCGGAGACGACATCCTCGCAGCACTCGAAGAGCATCTCGGGTCAGCAGGCTCCAGAGACGAAGGCGGACACTCCATCTCGACGTCCGACGGCAAGATCACCCTCGAACACATCGAGTGCAATGCGGCGTGCGACTACGCCCCCGTCATGATGATCAACTGGGAGTTCTTCGACAACCAGACTCCGGAATCGGCGCGCTCACTCGTCGATACGCTCCGCGCCGGAGAGCGCGTGACACCCAGTCGCGGTGCCACACTGTGTTCGTTCCGACAGACCGCACGCACCTTGGCCGGGTTCCCCGATACGCGAATCGAAGCAGCCGAAGCACAAACAATCGGCGGGGCAACTCTTGCCGGACTGCGTATCAGCCGATCTCACGACGACAACCCACCCGGTTCGGCCTCAGCAGCCGACGCTCCCGGCGAAGGGAAGTGACATGACACTCGCCCCCGTCCTGAGTCGCTACTGGGATCAACCGAACTCGTGGACTCTCGACAGCTACCTTCGTCACGACGGCTACCAAGCCCTGCGCAAAGCGCTAGCCATGTCCCCCGACGCCGTGATCGAAACGGTCAAGGACGCTGGCCTTCGTGGGCGCGGTGGCGCCGGTTTCCCGACGGGCCTCAAGTGGAGTTTCATCCCACAGAGCACCGAAGACAAGCCAGGAGACGGCAAGCCTCACTATCTCGTCGTCAATGCCGACGAGTCCGAACCGGGCACATGCAAGGACATGCCGTTGATGATGGCGACCCCACACACGTTGGTCGAGGGAGTCATCATCGCGGCGTATGCAATTCGAGCGGCCAAGGCGTTCATCTACGTCCGGGGCGAGGTGGTCCCGGTCCTGCGACGTCTGCAGACCGCCGTGGCCGAGGCCTACGCGGCCGGATACCTGGGCCGCAACATCCTCGGTTCGGGATTCGACTTGGATCTCGTCGTGCACGCCGGAGCAGGCGCGTACATCTGTGGTGAGGAGACAGCCCTCCTCGATTCGTTGGAGGGACGACGCGGTCAGCCTCGACTGCGGCCGCCATTCCCCGCCGTCGCCGGCCTCTACGCCTGCCCGACCGTCGTCAACAACGTCGAGTCCATCGCGAGTGTGCCGTCGATCGTCCTGGGCGGCCCGGAGTGGTTCCGGTCGATGGGAAGCGAGAAGTCGCCGGGGTTCACGTTGTACTCGCTCTCTGGTCATGTCACCACTCCCGGCCAGTACGAGGCGCCGCTCGGCATCACGTTGCGAGAACTTCTCGACTACGCGGGCGGCGTTCGCACCGGGCACACCCTCAAGTTCTGGACTCCCGGCGGATCCTCGACTCCGATCTTCACCGACGAACATCTCGATGTCCCACTCGACTACGAGGGCGTCGGCGCGGCGGGATCGATGCTCGGCACCAAAGCACTGCAGATATTCGACGACACAACCTGCATCGTGCGTGCGGTGCTGCGGTGGACCGAGTTCTATGCCCACGAATCTTGCGGTAAATGCACGCCGTGCCGCGAGGGCACGTACTGGCTGGTGCAGATCCTGCGTCGGCTCGAAGGCGGAACAGGTACTGAAGCTGATCTCACCAAACTTCTCGACATCTCGGACACCATCCTCGGAAAATCCTTCTGCGCGTTGGGCGACGGAGCGACCAGCCCGATCATGTCCTCCCTGAAGTACTTCCGCGAGGAATACGTAGCGCATTTCGACAGCAACGGATGCCCGTTCGATCCTCGCCGATCCGTTCTCGCGACAGGAGCGTTCGTCTCATGACTGCAGCCGACGCTACCAAGAACGACGCCACCAAGACCGACACGGCACCGCCCACTGATCTGGTCACCCTCACCATCGACGGCCGGGAACTCCAGGTACCCAAGGGCACGTTGATCATTCGCGCTGCAGAGATGATCGGCACACAGATTCCGCGGTTCTGCGATCATCCTCTTCTGGACCCGGTCGGGGCGTGCCGACAGTGCATCGTGGAGGTCGAAGGTCAACGCAAGCCGGTGGCGTCCTGCACGACACCGGTTGCGGACGGAATGGTCGTCACCACACAGCTCACGTCACCGGTGGCGGAGAAGGCGCAGCGCGGGGTGATGGAGCTCCTGCTCATCAACCACCCTCTGGACTGCCCCGTGTGCGACAAGGGCGGCGAGTGTCCGCTTCAAAACCAGGCGATGTCGACCGGTCGCACCGAATCCCGGTTCGGTGAGGAGAAAAGGACCTACCCCAAGCCCATCCCACTCTCGTCCGAAATCCTGCTCGACCGCGAGCGTTGCGTCCTCTGCGCCAGATGCACACGGTTTTCGGGCCAGATCGCCGGCGACCCGTTCATCGATCTCCTCGAGCGCGGCGCGCTTCAACAGGTCGGGATCTACGCCAACGAGCCCTTCGAGTCCTACTTCTCGGGCAACACCATCCAGGTGTGCCCGGTCGGCGCGCTTACCAGTACGGCATACCGATTCCGGGCGCGACCGTTCGATCTGGTGTCCAGCCCCAGCGTGTGTGAACACTGCGCCGACGGATGTGCTCAGCGCACGGACCACCGTCGCGGAAAGGTTCTCCGCCGTCTCGCCGGGGACGACCCCGAAGTCAACGAGGAATGGAACTGCGACAAGGGCCGTTTCGCATTCACGTACACGACCCAAGGTGATCGGATCACCACTCCCCTGATCCGCAACGCTGACGGCGAATTGATTCCGGCGTCGTGGCCCATGGCACTCGACCTCGTTGCGCGATCCTTCGCGCAGGCCCGCGGTGACGCAGGCGTACTCGTCGGCGGACGCTCTACCTTGGAGGACGCCTACGCCTACGGCAAGTTCGCGCGAGTTGCTCTCGCTACCAACAACATCGACTTCCGAATCCGTGCTCATTCTGCCGAAGAGGCAGGTTTCCTCTCAGCACACGTCGCCGGCCGCACACTCGAAGAGTCGGTGACGTACCAGGACCTCGAGTCGGCCCCGGCCGCATTGCTGGTAGCTCTCGAGCCCGAGGAGGAGTCACCGATCATCTTCCTGCGGCTACGCAAGGCCGCACGTTTCGGCAAGACGACGGTGCTCTCCAGCGCGCCATTCGCTACGCGCGGCCTGCAGAAGATGGGCGGCTCTTTGCTTCGGACCGTACCCGGAAGTGAAGCAGCTCTGATGGATTCGTTGTCTCACCCCAGCAGCGAGGAGGGCCAGCTCCTCCGGCAGCCCGGTGCAGTGATCCTGTTGGGCGAACGACTCAGTGAGGTGGCGGGCGGCTTCGCCGCGGCGGTACGTCTCGCCGAAGCGACAGGAGCTTGTTTGGCTTGGGTCCCACGCCGCGCTGGTGATCGCGGCGCCGTCGAGGCCGGCGCACTACCGGGATTGCTTCCCGGCGGACGCCCCGTTGCGGACCCGGCAGCACGTCGGGAGGTGGAATCAGTGTGGGGGGCCTCCATCCCGGCATCCGACGGGCGCGACGCCGCGAGTCTGCTGGATCCGGGGCAGACGACTGCTGCCCTTCTTGTCGGCGGCGTCGAATTGAGTGATCTCCCGAACCCGGCGAAGGCAAGGGCCGCGATCGAAGCAGCAGGGTTCGTGGTGAGTTTGGAGATCCGTCACAGCGGAGTCACCGAACTCGCCGACGTCGTCTTCCCGGTGGCACCGGTCGCCGAGAAGCCCGGAACCTTCCTCGACTGGGAAGGCCGCGAGCGCGTGTTCGACACCGCGTTGAGAACGACAGGAGTAATGCCGGATCAGCGCGTTCTCCACGCGATCGCAGCCGAGATGGGCATCGATCTGGGCCTACCCGACGCAGATTCCGCACGCTCGGAGATACACCGCCTCGGCGCTTGGTCCGGATCGCGCCCCACCTCGCCTCAGGTCCCGTCAGGCACCATGCCCACACCGGCACTGGGCGAGGCAGTGTTGTCGAGTTGGCGAATGCTGCTCGACAACGGCCGACTGCAAGACGGCGAGCCCAACCTGGCGGGTACGGCACGGCTCCCACTCGTACGTTTGTCTGCCGAGACCGCTGCCGAGATCGGCGCCGACAACGGCGATCACGTTGCGGTGTCGACTGAATCCGGTTCCATCACATTACCGTTGGAGATCACCGAACTCCCGCCTCGAACAGTCTGGCTCCCACTCAATTCACCGGGTAGCACGATCTACGAAACGCTCTGCGTTACCGCGGGTTCCGTGGTGAAGATTGCGAAGGCTGGAGCGCAATGACCACCCACGAATACGGGACCGTGGCAGCTCCGGTCGACCTGTCGGCGTTCGGGCACGACCCGTGGTGGTTGGTGATCGGCAAGGCTCTCGCCATTTTCGTGTTCCTCGTACTCACACCGCTGGTGGCAATTTACGCGGAACGAAAGGTCATGGCACGCATGCAGATGCGTGTCGGACCGAACCGCGTCGGCCCCCGTGGAATGCTCCAGAGTCTCGCTGACGGAATCAAGCTCGCCCTCAAGGAGGGCATCACACCGACCGGCGCCGACAAACCGATTTATCTCCTCGCGCCCGTCATCGCAGTCGTGCCCGCGTTCATGGCCTTTGCCGTCATCCCGTTCGGTCCGCAGGTGTCGATCTTCGGAACCCTTTCACCCCTGCAACTGACCGATCTGCCGGTCGGAGTTCTCTACATCCTCGCCGTGACTTCAATCGGTGTGTACGGGATCGTGCTTGCCGGCTGGTCGTCCGGATCGACGTATCCACTACTGGGCGCACTTCGATCGACCGCGCAGGTCATCTCCTACGAGGTAGCAATGGGGCTGTCCTTCGCCGCAGTCTTCCTCTACGCCGGCACGATGTCCACGTCCGGCATCGTCAGCGCCCAACAAGGTGCCTGGTACGTCTTTCTCCTCCTGCCGTCCTTCCTGATCTACGTGACAGCCATGGTCGGCGAAACCAACAGGGCTCCCTTCGACCTTCCCGAGGCCGAGGGTGAACTGGTGGGTGGGTTCCACACCGAGTACTCCTCACTCAAGTTCGCGATGTTCATGCTGGCCGAGTACGTGAACATGGTGACGGTGTCCGCTCTGGCCACGACACTGTTCCTGGGCGGGTGGCACGCACCGTTCCCGTTCAACCTGTGGGACGGCGCCAATTCCGGTTGGTGGCCGGTGCTGTGGTTTGTCGCCAAGGTGTGGGGCTTCCTCTTCGTCTTCATCTGGTTGCGCAGCACACTTCCTCGATTGCGCTACGACCAGTTCATGAATCTCGGCTGGAAGGTTCTGATCCCCGCAGCTTTGGTATGGGTGATGGTGATCGCGACCGTTCGTGCGTTCCGCAACGAGGGCTACAACACCTGGGTCGTACTTCTTTGCGTCGCACTGGTTCTCGGAGCTGCGCTCCTGATCGTGTTGGCCGGGACTTATCGCAGCCGACGCCGAACCGCCCCGTTGGTGCCCGATTCGGGGACCCGGCCTTTCGATGCGATGTCGGGCGGCTTCCCGGTTCCACCCCTACCTGGTCAAACGCTGCCGACCCGAAAACTACCGGGTCAGAACGTGCCACCGCCGCGGCGGACAGATGTTTCCGACACATCGGAGGACTCCCATGCCTGATTTCCTCGGACCTATCGCGGGTTTCGGAGTAACGCTCTCGACAATGTTCAAGAAACCCGAGACCGAGTTCTATCCGGAGGAGAAGCGGCCCACCGCGCCCGGATACCACGGTCGCCATCAACTCAACCGGTATGCGGACGGACTCGAGAAGTGCATCGGTTGCGAACTGTGTGCCTGGGCCTGCCCCGCCGACGCGATCTATGTCGAGGGTGCTGACAACACCGAAGAAGAACGGTTCTCCCCCGGCGAGCGTTACGGGCGGGTGTATCAGATCAACTACCTGCGGTGCATCGGCTGTGGCCTCTGCGTCGAGGCTTGCCCCACTCGGGCTCTCACCATGACCAACGAGTACGAGATGACCGACGACAACCGAGCCGGATTGATCTACGAGAAGGACCTCCTTCTCGCGCCCCTGAAACCCGACATGGCAGCGCCACCACACGCGCTGCGTCCCGGCACAACTCAGGACGACTACTACCGCGGCGACATCACAGCAGCTCCCGAACAGGCAGTACCCGAGCAAGAGCCGAACCCGGAGACCGAGAAATGATCGCGGCGGTCACGACCACGATCCTGGCGGAGGGAACGATGACATCGACCTCCACCGGCGAGGCGGTGCAGTTCTGGATCCTCGGAACCCTTGCGGTGATCAGCGCTTTGGGTGTGGTCGCCGCCCCCAAGGCCGTCTACTCTGCGCTCTTCCTTGCAATGACGATGATCATCCTGGCCGTCTTCTACATCGTGCAGGGCGCACTGTTCCTGGGTGTCGTCCAGATCGTCGTCTATACCGGCGCAGTGATGATGTTGTTCCTGTTCGTCCTGATGCTGGTCGGCGTGGATTCTTCGGACTCCTTGGTCGAAACGCTACGGGGACAACGCGTCAGCGCGATCGTGATCGGCGTCGGATTCGGGCTACTCCTTATCGGCGGCCTCGGAAATGCGTCGATCTCGGGGTTCACCGGATTCACCGGACTCGACCAGGGCAACATCGACGCTCTCGCCGATCTCATCTTCATCCGCTACGTCTGGGCCTTCGAACTGACCGGCGCACTGCTGATCACGGCGACACTTGGCGCAATGATGCTCGCGCATCGGGAGAAGATCGGAGCCACACTCAGCCAACGCGAACTCTCGCAGCAACGATTCACGTACCTGGGCAGCGATGAGAGCAATCCCGACAAGGGCTCGGCCACTCCCCTCCCCAGTCCCGGCGTGTACGCACGTCACAACGCAGTAGACATGCCGGCGTTGTTGCCCGACGGAACGTTCTCGACCCTCTCCGTCAGCAGCGCCCTCACTCCGCGATCCCCGGATCCCGATACCGGCGAGGAAACGCAGCGATGAATCCAGAGAACTATCTGTATCTGTCGGTCCTGTTGTTCACCATCGGGGCTGCGGGAGTCCTCCTGCGACGCAACGCCATCGTAGTGTTCATGTGTATCGAATTGATGCTCAACGCCGCGAACCTGGCATTCGTGACCTTCGCGCGCATGCACGGCAATCTGGACGGCCAGATCTTCGCCTTCTTCACGATGGTGGTAGCTGCGGCCGAAGTAGTCGTCGGCTTGGCAATCATCATGATCATCTTCCGATCTCGGCGTTCTGTATCCGTCGACGACGCAGACCTGCTGAAGTACTGACATGTCAGGAGGAATCACGTCCGCCATCTGGTTGCTCCCCGCCCTGCCCCTGTGCGGCGCCGCTGTCCTGTTGCTGGCGGGTCGTCGCACGAACGCGTGGGGCCACCTGTTCGCCTGCGTCATGGCACTCGCGTCGTTTGTCGTCGCAGTGGTGTTTTTCATCGCCATGCTCGGCCGCGACACCGCCGACCGCACCGTCACCGAGCACCTGTTCAGTTGGGTCCCGGTCGACAGTCTTCAGGTCGAGTTCGGACTGCAGCTTGATCAACTGTCGATGTGTTTCGTCCTGCTCATCACCGGTGTAGGTTCGCTGATCCACATCTACTCGGTCGGCTACATGGCGCACGACCCCGAGCGTCGTAAGTTCTTCGCCTACCTCAATCTCTTCCTCGCTGCGATGCTGCTCCTCGTGCTCGCCGACAACTTCCTCGGGCTCTACGTCGGCTGGGAAGGCGTCGGTTTGGCGTCGTACCTGCTGATCGGTTTCTGGCAGCACAAGCCGTCGGCGGCGACCGCTGCCAAGAAGGCTTTTGTCGTCAATCGGGTGGGCGACATCGGATTGATGATCGCGATGATGTTGATGTTCAGCACGTTCGGCTCGCTCTCGTTCAGCAGCGTCTTCGCCGACGCGTCTGGTGCAAGCGAAGGTGTCCTGACGGCGATCGGCCTGATGCTCCTCCTCGCTGCATGCGCGAAGTCCGCGCAGGTGCCACTGCAGTCGTGGCTCGGCGACGCGATGGAGGGCCCCACCCCCGTCTCGGCTCTGATTCACGCGGCCACGATGGTCACGGCCGGCGTCTACCTGATCGTGCGCTCCAATCCGATCTTCGATCTCGCACCCGACGCTCAGCTCGTGGTTGTCATCGTCGGTGCCGTGACGCTGCTGTTCGGTGCGATCATCGGCTGCGCGAAGGACGACATCAAGAAAGCGCTCGCCGCATCGACCATGAGTCAGATCGGATACATGGTCCTGGCAGCGGGTCTCGGACCAGCTGGATACGCCTTCGCAATCCTTCATCTGATCACCCACGGATTCTTCAAGGCAGGCCTGTTCCTCGGTGCGGGTTCGGTGATGCACGCGATGAACGACGAAACCGACATGCGGCGCTACGGCGGGCTCCGAGCGTTCATGCCACTGACTTTTGTCACGTTCGGGCTCGGATACCTTGCCATCATCGGTGTTCCGCCGTTTGCCGGGTTCTTCTCCAAGGACAAGATCATCGAGGTTGCGATCGGCGAGGGCGGCATCAAGGGTGTTGTGCTGGGCATCGTCACCCTGTTGGGTGCGGCCCTCACTGCCTTCTACATGAGCCGCGTGATGCTGATGACCTTCTTCGGGAAGGCCCGCTGGGAGAACCAGAAACCTCACGAATCTCCGGCGGTGATGACGTCTCCGATGATCATCCTGGCGGTGGGGTCCGTCGGCGCCGGGATGCTCCTGACCATCGGGTCCAGCTTGCAGAACTGGCTCGAACCGGTTGTCGGCTCACATCACGTCGAACCGCAGATACCCGCATGGTCGATCACCGCGCTGGCGCTGCTCGCAGTTGCCGCCGGCGTCGCGATTGCGTATCGCGAGTACGCCACCCGGGAGATTCCACTTGTGGCACCGACTCCGGTTTCACCGTTGACCGGTGCGGCTCGCCGCGATCTGTACGGTGACGCCTTCAACGAGACGGTGTTCATGAAGCCTGGACAACAACTCACCAAGTCGTTGGAAGTGTTCGACACCAAGGGAATAGGTGGCGTCGTGGGCAGCTTTGCGGTGGTCGTCACCGGGCTGTCCGCGCTCACGCGGAAGCTACAGACCGGGTTTGTTCGCTCGTACGCGCTGGTGATGTTTGTCGGAGCAACACTCGTGGTCGCGACAATGATGGCGGTGACACTGTGGTGATCGAAGCGGCGGTGAGCGACTCTGTGACCAATACCGGCTTCCCCGCGCTGACGGTGCTCTGGTTGCTTCCGCTCATCGGAGCGGGTGTTGTCCTCGCTCTGCCGGCACGGTCGTACCAATTTGCGAAGTATCTCGCATTGGCTGTGTCCGTGGCAGTCCTGGTGGTCGCCGCCGTTCTCGGAGTTGCGTTCGACCGCGGCGGCGAACAATTTCAATTTGTCGAAAGCCACAGCTGGATACCGGCTTTCGGCACCAGCTACACACTCGGACTCGACGGGATCGCACTCGTTCTGGTTCTTCTCACCGCAGTGCTGGTGCCATTACTACTGATCGCGGGCTGGAACGACGTCCCGGCAGACCCGGCATCACCCAAGAGAATGCCGCACACCTATTTCGCGCTGATCCTTGTTGTCGAGTCCATGGTGATGATTTCGTTCAGCGCCTTGGACATTCTCTTGTTCTACATTTTCTTCGAGGCAATGCTGATACCGATGTATTTCCTCATCGGCGGGTTCGGCGGAGTGGGCAGATCTCGCGCAGCCGTGAAGTTTCTGCTCTACAACCTCCTCGGCGGCCTGGTCATGCTCGCTGCAGTCATCGGCCTGTATGTGGTCACCACGCGCGACGAGAGTCCCTTCGCCAGCGGCACTTTCGACTTCCGGGCGATCGCCTCAGCGGCAAACAGCGGTGAACTCGGTGTTGGACCCGGGGTGCTCAACGCCTTGTTCCTCGGATTCATGTTCGCGTTCGCGGTGAAAGCACCGCTCTGGCCGCTGCACAGTTGGTTGCCGGACTCCGCGGTGGAATCGACTCCGTCGACAGCAGTGTTGATGATGGCGGTCGTGGACAAGGTGGGCACGTTCGCGATGATTCGCTACTGCCTGCAACTGTTCCCGGAGTCGTCGTCGACCTTTGCACCGTGGATCATCACGCTCGCCGTTATCGGGATCGTCTACGGCGCAATACTGGCGATCGCGCAAGCAGACGTCATGAGACTGATCGCCTACACGTCGATTTCGCACTTCGGCTTCATCATTCTCGGAATCTTCGCGATGACCAGCCAGAGCCAAGCGGGTTCCGCGCTGTACATGGTCAATCACGGAGTCTCCACTGCGGCTCTGTTCTTGATTGCGGGATTCCTCGTCTCGCAGCGAGGTACTCGATCGATCGCGGCGTACGGCGGCGTCCAGAAAGTTGCACCCGTACTTGCCGGCACATTCCTCGTTGCGGGGTTGGCAACGCTGTCGCTGCCGGGTCTCGCGCCGTTCATCAGTGAGTTCCTGGTGCTGATCGGGACGTACTCGCGATACCACGTGGCCGCTATCGCGGCGACTGCCGCGCTTGTCCTGTCCGCGATCTACATACTCTGGCTCTACCAGCGCATGATGGGCGGACCTGTGAAGGAAGAGCAGGGAACGATCCGCGACCTCGCTCGACGCGAACTCGTGGTGGTCGCCCCTCTGATCGCACTCCTGTTGCTTCTCGGCATCTACCCCAAGCCTGCCTTGGACGTCATCACTCCTGCAGTGAGCCATACGGTCGTCGACGAGGCTCCGACCCCGCTCGTCGCCGACCACGAAGGAGGTGCCCACAAATGAGTTCCTTCAACGACGTGACCGTCCTCGGCTCAGCCGGCACGGCGTCACCCAGTGTCGAATACAGCTTGCTCTCGCCAATGTTGATCGTGTTCGGTGTTGCGGTTGTGGGCGTACTCATCGAGGCATTTGCACCCCGGCGTTTTCGATACCCCGTGCAACTCGTCCTCGGTGTCGCAGGCTTGGCGGCCGCATTCGTGGCAGTGCTTCTGCTCGCCGGCACGCGGTCGACGGCGATGATGGGTTCTGTAGCGGTCGACGGTCCGACCCTTTTCCTGCAGGCCACGATCCTTCTCGTGTCGATCCCCGCAGTACTGCTGATCGCCGAGCGAGGCTCGGGCAACACCGCCGAGGTGATCGCGCAACACGACGCGCTCGGCGGTTTCACCCCTCAAGC
This sequence comes from Rhodococcus sp. OAS809, assembly GCF_040546695.1. Classification (NCBI taxonomy): domain Bacteria; kingdom Bacillati; phylum Actinomycetota; class Actinomycetes; order Mycobacteriales; family Nocardiaceae; genus Rhodococcus; species Rhodococcus sp. OAS809. The sequence goes on from NZ_JBEPOI010000002.1 coordinate 1,279,420, forward strand.
GTCGAGCGTCCCCGGAAGTGTTGCGGAGCAAGAAGCAGTGAAGGTGGGTATCGCCCAGACCGAGGTCTTTCCGCTCACCCTCTTCGCTGTCGGCGGCATGCTCCTCTTTCCCGCGTCCAACGATCTGCTGACGATGTTCGTTGCGCTCGAAGTGTTCTCACTGCCTCTGTATCTCCTGTGTGGTCTGGCACGCCGACGTCGCCTGCTCTCCCAGGAAGCTGCGCTCAAGTACTTTCTGCTCGGGGCATTTTCGTCGGCGTTCTTCGTTTTCGGAATTGCGTTGCTGTACGGCTATGCCGGGACGGTCACGCTCTCCGGTATCGCCGACGCAGCTCGCAGCGGGTCGGGTACCGACGCCTTCCTGTGGCTCGGGACAGCACTCGTGGCCGTGGGATTACTGTTCAAAGTCGGTGCCGTGCCGTTCCATTCGTGGATTCCCGACGTCTATCAAGGGGCGCCGACGCCGATCACCAGTTTCATGGCTACTGCGACCAAGATCGCCGCATTCGGTGCCATCCTTCGTGTCTTCTATGTGGCTCTGCCCAACGAGTACGTGAACTGGCGTCCACTGATGTGGGCGGTCGCGATTCTCACGATGGTTGTCGGATCGATCGTCGCTGTGACGCAATCCGATATGAAGCGGATGCTCGCGTATTCGGCCATCGCGCACACCGGATTCATTCTGACCGCTGTGGTTGCGGATTCGGACGCCGGCCTGGCCTCGGCGATGTTCTACCTTCTAGCCTACGGATTCAGCACCGTGGGCGCGTTCGCCGTCGTGAGTCTGGTTCGGGACGCAGACGGTGAGGTCGCGACGCTCTCGCGCTGGGCCGGGTTGGGCCGGCGCTCACCATTGGTCGGAGTTGTCTTTGCACTGTTCCTGCTGGCTTTCGCCGGGATCCCGTTGACCAGTGGGTTCATCGGAAAGTTCGCGGTGTTCAGCGCGGCAGCCGAGGGCGGGGCCGCACCTCTCGTGATCGTCGGCGTCCTGTGCAGCGCGATCGCCGCGTACTTCTACGTGCGAGTGATCGTGTTGATGTTCTTCACCGAATCGGCCGCAGACGCTCCGACCGTCGTGGTGCCGAGTGCACTGACCAGCAGTGTGATCGGCCTCGGCGCCGGTGTCACGCTCATCCTCGGCATACTCCCCCAGCCGGCGCTCGACCTCGCCGAGCGTGCAGCGGACTTCCTGCACTGAGCCGATGGGTGAATCTGATTGCGACGCCGGACTGCCGAGCACCATCCGGTCGCCATGGTTTGTCGGGTTTTCAGCGGTAGCGATTGTCCATCTGATCCTCAATGCCGCTGATGCTGCGCCCTGGGACGGGATCACCAAGGTCATGCTCGCGCCGATTCTGGCTGCCTGGGTTGTCGCCCGACGCGGACCTCGAGTTGTGGCTGCGGCACTGATTGCCTGTGCTTTCGGAGACCTGTTCCTGATCTGGGACTCCACGTTTGTCATCGGCATGGCAGCCTTCGCGATCGGTCACCTCTGCTTCATCCGATTCTTTCTCTCACACGGCGCTCTTCGGGAGATACGAAGGCGGCCATGGTTTCTGTGCGCTTACACCATCGCTGGAATCGCTCTTGTGTCGTACACCTGGCCCGGTCTCGAACCTGAACTTCGAATTGCCGTCCCCGTGTACGCCGCAATCCTGGTGGGAACTGCATCAACCGCACTGGCGTACAACACGATCACCGGTATCGGCGGCGCTCTCTTCCTCGTCTCCGACGCCTTGATCCTGCTCGGTCAGGCGAACAAGTGGCAGCCCGCCGCTGCGGGCATCTGGATCATGACGCTGTACATCCTCGCTCTGTTGCTTCTGACAGTGGGAGTTCTCGGCCGGAGTAACACGCCAAACCGTCCATTAGCTCAGAGGCTGTAAGGATCAGCAGCCAGCCGGACATCTCTTCATATGACCCCGAAATCCGAGGAACAGCCGCCGCCGAGCGGCGAAGAGCGGTTCACCGCCCTGTGGGACGCCTACGCCGGTCGGGTGTTCGCGTATACCTGTCGCCACGTTGATCATCACAGCGCGCAGGAGGTTGTCTCCGAGACGTTCCTCGTTGCCTGGCGACGCTTAGACGAAGTGCCCGAGCATGCACTGCCGTGGCTGTTGGTGGTGGCTCGAAACACCGTGAACAACAACCGTCGCAGCGTTCGGCGCCTTGACGCGCTCACCGAGAAGATGGGACGCATCGAGCAGATTGCGGCATCGACGCCGGGCGCCGACGTCACTGTCACCGAACGCACGGAACTGCTCGAAGCACTGACAACACTCACCGTCACCGAACGTGAAGCCCTGCTCCTGACTGCCTGGGACGGGTTGACCGCCACCGAAGCCGCGCGGGTCGCTGGGTGTTCGGTTCCGGCCATGCATGTTCGTCTCTTTCGCGCTCGGCGTCGATTGCGCGCCGGGTTGACTTCAGAATCCGTCACCGTAATCCCGATGAACACCGCCCGACCTTGCGCTGCCGCCGAACATGGGAGTACCCCATGACCAAAGATCTGCTGACCACGCTCGAGAGGCTGCGGCCAAGCGATACGGTTTCCGCCGAACTCTGGCCCGAGAACGTCCAAGATGCCGCACGCACCCGAATCATGGCTACCGAAAACAACATTGGGGCAACCAAAGCTCCACGCCGTCGCGTCGGTGCCATCGTTCTCGTCGCGGCGATCTGCGCAGCAGTGGTGGTGGGCTGCGCCGCTGCCACGGGGATGATGCCGAAAGCGTTCACCGACATGTACTCGGGTTGGCAGACGATGCCGGGAACCAACGGCGGAATAGATCCGTCCACCGCCGAGCGGGTCGGGTCCATTCCCGGACCTGACGGAACCTTGTTCAGCGTCTTTGTCGCCCACGGCGCCAATGGCTGGAGGTGCGTCGCCCCGGTTTTCGAGGCGTCAGCCGACATCGACAAGGTTGGTCCGTCGAAATTCATCGGCCTCGGACACGGCTGCAGATCAATTGACTTGTACGGCGCAGATTCATTCGGGGGCGGCGCCGGGTACGAGGCCGGTCCGCACGAGGCGACCTACGACGCAGGGGCGGGAGGTGCTGTCCGAGCCGAACTTCACACCGCAGACGGCCAGATCTATCCGACAATTCTTGCCGAAGACCGCTTCTACGGATGGATTCCCCTGTCGCTCACGTCCCCTCGTCCAACCCTCGTCGGATATGCCGCAGACGGGACGGTCGTCGGCACCCGGTGAGCGGTCGGTACCCTCGAAAGATGACTGCACACGCCCCGAACGAGCGCATCCCCAGCCAGTGGGAAGAGATCACTGCAGCCGACTCGACGCATTCCACACGATATGTCGAGCGTTTCCGTTCCATGAGAGCGGACGGCAAGGACATTGTCGGGGAAGCACGTTTGATCGACGCGATGCTCGGACGCGGTGGCCGGGTTCTCGATGCAGGGTGCGGGCCTGGCCGACTCGGCGGTTATCTGCACGACGTCGGGCATGTGGTTGTCGGAGTCGATGTCGACCCGGTTCTCATCGCTGCCGCAGAAGAAGACCACCCCGGACCGGCGTGGCTTGTCGGCGATCTCGCCGAACTCGATCTGCCGGCCCGCGGTGTCGAGGCAGATTTCGACGTCATCGTGTCGGCAGGCAACGTGGTGGCGTTTCTCGCGCCGTCCACCAGGCAAGCAGTATTGTCAGGATTTGCTCGTCATCTCGCTCCGAGCGGCCGAGTGGTCATCGGATTCGGTGCCGGCCGTGGCTACGAGTTCCCCGAGTTTCTCGCCGACGCGACCGCGAGTGGCCTCGAGGCTGATCTGCTGCTCTCCACGTGGGATCTTCGCCCGTTCAAGGAGGATTCCGAATTCCTGGTCGCGGTGTTCTCCCGCGCCTGACCCGGCACTTCCCCCGCACCCCCTGCGATCCGTCACACGGCGATCAACTCACCCTGATCACAATGGTGGCGACTGTTGTTCACTACGAACATAATTGGATCAATGCGGGTGTGGCCGAGCGGCAAGGCAGCGGTCTGCAAAACCGTCCACGCAGGTTCGACTCCTGCCATCCGCTCCCCTTGCGAACCAGCGACTCATGTCGCAACCCTCACCTAGGAATGACATTCGGTGCACGCAGCCTGCATCGCTCCGCTCCGTCTCCGCGCACATGGCTCCGGACAGTTACCCTCGATCGATGCACCCTCTCCCCGAGACAGGACAGCTACCTCCCGGACCGATGGCTTTGCAAGTGGAACACCTCTGCATGGCGTTCGGCGCGAAAGTTGCTGTGAACGACCTTTCCCTTGCGGTGCCCTCAGGTTCGTTGTTCGGTCTGGTTGGGCCGAATGGTGCGGGAAAAACGACCACACTGTCGATGGCTGTCGGATTGCTTCGCCCGCACTACGGTCGCAGCCTGGTGTACGGCTACGACGTGTGGAACGACCCTGTCGCAGCGAAGAGTCTGCTCGGCGTCCTACCCGACGGTCTGGCGCTACCCGCCCAGTTCACCGGCCATGAACTACTCACCTATTTCGGACGCCTGCGCGGTATGCCAGAGGACGTCATCGCGTCACGACGCGACGAACTGTTGGCCGCGCTCGATCTCGCCGATGCAGGTGGAACGGTCATCGCCGATTATTCAGCGGGCATGACGAAGAAAATCGGGTTGGCCTCGGCCTTGTTGCACGGCCCTCGCTTACTGGTACTGGATGAGCCGTTCGAAGCTGTCGACCCCATTTCTTCGGCCGGAATTCGGAGCATTCTGCTCTCGTTCGTCCACTCAGGTGGCTCGGTCATTCTTTCCAGTCACGTGATGGCCCTTGTCGAACAACTGTGTACTCACATCGGAGTCATCGCAGACGGTCGCGTCGTGGCTTCAGGAACGGTCGACGAGGTGCGCGCAGGCAACACTCTCGACGAGGCATTCGTTCGCCTTGTCGGTAGCCGCAGTCCCAATCCCGACGGACTGTCATGGATGCGCGCATGACCACCACCAGCTTTTCACCGACACGCTGGAACCCGTCGGTCTCTGTGTGGCGCACTGTTCTCCGCATGCGCATGACCCTCTACAAACGTCAGTTCACCGGTGGAAGAGCTGTAATCAAGGTCATTGCAGCGTTGTTCGGGGTTCTGGGGGCAGCGCTACTGTGCCTACGAGCTTCGGGAAAGAACGGTGTTTCTCCCGATCTCGTCAGCGGCACAACCAGTCTCGCACTTTCGGCTATCGCCGTGATGTGGATCTTGATGCCGATCATGTCTGGTCTGTCAGATGACAATCTTCACCCCAGACATTTCCAACTACTCCCCCTGGAACCCGTCCGACTCGCCAGAGCACTGTTCTCGACGTCGCTGGTCGGTATGACCGTGCCGATTACCGCGTTGGCTGCAGCAGCGATTCCAATTTATGCCGCTACACACCACCCTGCCGCACTGCCATTGGCCATTATCGCTTGGCCCGCAACGGTCCTGCTCATTGTCGGCACCTCACGGGTCGCGATGCTGGCGATGTCGCAGCTCCTGCGGAGTCGTCGCAGCCGCGAACTGGGACTGTTGGCATTCGGCACGTTCTTCGGCGGACTGTATCTGCTGCAATTTCCGCTGCAGAGTCGCCTCGGCACGGTCGTGGACGGCGACGTCACGTGGCCGCTCACGATCGCGCATTCGATCCCGTTCGCGTGGGGAATCACCAGTGTCGACGCAGCAGCAGGAGGCGCCTGGCTCCTCGCCGCCGGAGCAGTCCTCGCCCTGGTGCTGGTCGATCTCGCACTGCTGTGGTCATGGCAACGCCTGGTCGTTCGCTACTTCAACGGGAAGGTCGCAGAATCAGCGGGCGCCACTTCCGTGCAATTGAAGAACCAGGGCCGCGACATTCGAACCGGTTGGCGCGCATCCCGACTGGGCACCGTCATCTCTCGCGAGCTTTCGCTCTGGCACGGAGACATGCGCCGACGAACACAACTGCTCTCCGTTGCCATCATGACCTTGGTCTCCGGCTTCGGACCGCTGATCTCGTCATCGATCCCCTTCTCCGCCGCATGGGGTGCCTGGTTCCTGATCTACCTGGCAATGGCAGCCGGATCGAATCTGTACGGATTCGACGGCGCATCGATCTGGCATCTGGTGATGATCCCCGAAGCCGCTGCCGCTGACGTCCGGGGCCGACAAATCGCGTGGGCAATCGTGATGACACCCTTCGTGGTCGTCGCAACAGCTGCTGTACGGATCTTCGGGGACCTCGGGACCGACCGACTGGCCGTGCCGATCGCCGTCGGCATTTCGATGATGGGAGTCGGTGCAGGATTGGTAGTGGCGATATCCGCCAAAGCGCCCTACCCGGTTCCGGAGATGAAGAAGACGTTCTCCTTCAACACCCGCGGGTCCTTCAACGGCTCGTCCTTCGGACTGATCATCCTCGCCATCGTCATCTTCGCCGCGACAACGGCGCCCGGCGTTCTACTCGGGGCGCTGCTACCGAACCCGGTGAACTATTTCGCCATCCCTGTCGCTGTTGCGATTGGTGCACTTGGTGCTTGGATCGGGGGCCGCGTCGCGATCACCCGTATGCAACGCGAGCCGGATCGGATTCTGTTCGCGGTTACCACCACATGATCGTTGCCCAGATAGTCCGAGAATTTCTGGGCGTCAGCGCAGTAGCCGCAACTTGCACCAAAAAACTCAGTCTGGGCAATCGGATTATCAGGGATCCAGGTAGCGCAGCTCAACGGGTTCGGTCCTCGCATATCGCCGCCGGGCTTTCGTGACATAGCTTCCGCTCGAGCCGAACCATTGCCCTGGAAACATCGCACCACCAAGATGTTTGGCATGCCCCCGGAGCACTACGGTTCCGTACGTGTCGCCGAACGTCCCGGCCGATGCGGGAACTGCGCGCACCCCGCCCCTTCGCTGGAGCGCGGCTGGATCGAGCGCTGCCTCAGGTTCGCACCGCAGCCCGCTCGGTGTGCAGAAATCCTGGTGATGGACCACTACACCGGAGCGATGGAATTCTGCCGGTGCCGACATCCGTTCCACGGGTCCTGATCGCGCCGGATCCTCGAGATCCGCTGTCGAGCCGAGTCCCTCGGCGCCCCGGCTCAACAGCGAAATCACACCTGAATCAGCTCAGCGAGCTCAGCAGCGGCTCGAGAAGCTTGTAGAGCTCGAAGATTCCGATGATCGTTGAAATAGAACCCATGATGATCCTCCGTGATTCGTGAACTTTCCGTGACGTCGCGTCACAGGCAGAAAGCTAACAAACCCGGCATTCAAACGGGGACCTTGGATGTGTCCGGCAGATGAACTCCCTGCTCGGAGAAGCATTTTGGTGACCAGCGTCATGCTCATCGAGAAATGAGCCCCATCGTCACATCACCTGACACCGACCGACGGTAGCAGCAAAAGTCTGCCCGTTGCGATCTGGCGATACATGGCACCATTTCCACCCCATCCGACTCTTGCTTTGTGCGCTGAATCCGATTACATTTCTCCACAATAACGGTACGCGTAACGAAATAAAGAGACGGTCTACTTCACAGCCCGATATATCCAGTGCCACAACCCTTCCGGGCTCTTGGAGGGGCGGCGTTTCGTCGCGTCCATAAGCTCCTCACTCCCCGATCGAAAGAGAGCACGATGACCACAGAGAGCGTCTCCGGCAATCAGCCGCGACCGGTAGCAACTATCGCAAGCCTGACCCTGCTGATCGCTGCCGTGGCCGCGCTCGAAAGCATCATCGTCCCCGCACTCCCCCTGATACAGAGAGACTTCGGAGTGACGGCCGACGTCGGAGCGCTCGCATCCGTCGCTCTGACGTTGAGCACTGTCCTCGTCACGCCGATGGCCGGGCGAATAGCCGACGTGTACGGCGCCCGCCCCACCTTGCTCGCGATCACGACAATCGTTGTCCTGGGCGGCAGCGTGTCCGCTCTCGCAACGATCTTCCCGCTGTTCGTCCTCGGCCAATTTCTCCAGGGATTCGGGCTCGGGTTGCTTCCCGTGAGCTTCGTGGTCCTACGACGCACTTTGTCCTCGGACCGACTGAAGACGGCCACGGGTTTACTCGGGGCTGTCGTAGTGGCCGGCGGCGCTCTGGGAGTCGTATTGGCCGGGCCCGTCGCGGAAAACGTCTCACGCACCGCGATGTATGCAGTTCCGACCGCGTTCGTTTTGCTCGGCGCAATTGCTTTTGCCGTGAGCACACCACGAGATCACATGTCGAACGTCGGCGGCCGACTCGATTGGCCGGGAGCGGGCGGATTGGCTCTGGGATTGTTGACGCTGACGGCGTGGCTGGCGAGCGCATCGAGCAACGGGTGGGGCGCACCGACGTCGATGCTGCTGCTTCTCGCTTCCGCTGCCGTGTTCGCGATCTGGGCCAAGTATCAGAGCCGGACAACCGAGCCGATGGTCGACCTGACGATGATGCGGCATCGTTCGATGTGGAGCGCCGTGGTCGTCGGCGTGGTTTTCGGGTTCACTTACGGCGCTGTTGTCTATCTACTTCCGCAACAACTCGCCGTGCCGGCAGAGAGCGGATTCGGCCGCGGTGCATCGACAAGTGCCATCGGAATCCTGCTGTGCATCGGTTACGGCGCAGCGGTGATCGCGTCGGTGATTTCCGGAAAGCTCGCACAACGGGTCGGCACGAAAGCCATTGCGGTAGCGGGAGTTGCCTTCCTCGGCCTGAGCGGCGCCGTCGGGGTCTTTGCAACCACGATGTGGCAGATCGTTGTGGTGCTGATCCTTGCGGGTACCGGCGTTGCCGCCGCGTCGACGGCAGTGTTCGTCATCTCCGCCGACAGCGCACCGGCAGACCGCGTAGGTGTCACGACGGCAATAGTCACGATCGCCAGATCGCTGGGTTCTGCTGTGGGAACCCAAATTGCCGCCGGGATCATCGCGAGCGCGACTTCATCCGGCGGCCTTCCCCAGCACTCGGCATTCGCCACAGCTTTCGGAGTGGCGGCAATCGTTGCGATTGTCGGACTCGTTGTCGCGGTGACGATGCCGAAACCGGCATCAACCGATGTTCAGTGGTCGTCGTCGTCCTCGTCGAAGTCTGCGACTCCGCGCTTCCAGTAGCCCGTGATCAGGTGGTCGCCCGAACTCAGGCCGAGTTCGTCGCGCACGAATCTGCGAATCGGCTTGAGACTGGTGGCCTCACCGGAGATCCAGGCGTAGACACGCTCGCCCTCGGGCACGGTGACCGTCCGTACTGCCTGCTCGAGCAGATCCGAGTGACCGGCTGGGACGTCACCGCGGTGCAGCCATCGCACCTCGACGCCTTCCGGAACAGTGAGTTCGATTTCCTGTGAAGGGTCGGTGATCTCGACGAACACCCACCCGGCGGCAGCAGCGGGCATCATCTCGAGCCAACGAGCAATGGCAGGAAGGGCGGTGATGTCACCGGCCAGCAGATAGCGGTCGTACGTCCACGGAACCACGACGCCACCGGGCGGACCTGCCACGTGCACCCGAGTGCCGACGGTCGCCGCCTGAGCCCAATCAGAGGCGTACCCACCTTCGTGGAGCGCGAAATCGAGGTCCAGCTCCCCCGCCTCGGCGTCGTATCGACGGACGGTGTACTCACGCGAGATCGGCAATGGACGAGGCCACTTCAGGCTGAATCCGTCGCGTTCGGGTAGACGTAAAGTTCCGTCTGCATCCGGGTAGACCAGGCGAACATGCTCGTCGGGAGCGTGCGATTCGAAGCCCGCCAACTCCGGTCCACCCAAGGTCAGACGCAACAGTCCGGTCCCGACCATTTCGCTGCGAACAACTTCGAGTTCGCGAATGCCGATGGGGTACGGCACTTTTGCGCCGGTGGTTCCCGCCAGAACTTCGGCGATGGTCGCGAGGTGGTCTCCTCGGTTCATGAACTACCTTCCTTTTCCGGCGGAGCATTCCCCACCGGCACAGTGTTTTCGGAGAGATCGACTTCGTTGATCTCCGAAGTTACCCGGCGCACCGAACCCAATGCTGCCAGGAGCACCAGGCCCAGTGTCACACCGGCGAGCCCCAAGACCAGTAGCGCGGCGCCAGGCTCGAGCCACTGCCCGAGGAACCCGGCTGCCATCGAACCGATCGCCGTACCCGTGACGGCTTGCACCATCCACAGACTGGACACGCGTCCGCGCAATTCGTCCGGAGTGTTCTGTTGAAGGACTGCAAATCTCAGAATGTCGTTGAGTGCGCGGCCGAGGCCGAATCCGGCCAGGCCCAGGAACGCGACAATCGCTGCTCCCGACGCACCCAGTACCACCAGGCCGAGAGGCATCAGCGCAACAGAGATCAACATCGCGGCGCCGTTGCGGTGGACTCGTCCGGTCCAACCGCTGGTGAGGGAACCGACCACAGCGCCGACAGCGGGGGCGCCGTAGAGCAGACCGAGCATGGTGGGTCCGCCGCCGAGGACCTGGTCGACGAAGGCAGGCAGCAACACCATCGGCCCGCTGACGAACATGACCAACAGACCGCTGATAAGGATGCCGCGAATGACTGTGTGCGTGCCGGCGAATTTCACGCCGGTCACCAGCGCGCGCATCGGGCTTTCGTGATTCGTGCCCGGTGCAGGAGAAGGGCCGATGGCTTGGAACAACGTGACAGTTGCTGCGGTGGCCACCGCAGCAACAAAGTATGTCGCGGGAATGCCGCCGGAGGCGATGATCACGCCGGCGATTGCCGGCGAGATCATCGTCCCGATGTCGGTGGTCAGCGCTACCAAAGCGCCGGCCGCAGCCATCTTGTTGCGCGGCAACAACGTCGGCATCAAAGCCATCAAGGCCGAGCTGCTGACACCGCCGGCCAAGCCGTCGACAGCTGCCGCGACGTAGATGACCCACATCGACGGGTGTGGCAAGAGCGCATTGCACCCGAGAATGACAAAGCCGAGACCCGCAGCACTGCGGGCCAACTGGATGGTGCGTCGCCGATCGTAACGGTCAGCGAGCACGCCGCCGAACAGGCTGCCGAAGAACATGGCGATGGCCATCGCCGTGGACACTCCGGCAACCTGCAAGGTCGAGCCGGTGAGCTGGTACGTCTGCGCGGGGACGGCTACGACGAGCAGTCCGATCCCGAGCAGCGAGATCAATCGCGCGGAAAAGGCGTACCTGAAGGGACGGCTGGTCCGCAAGGGTGAAACATCGATCACCAGCCCACCGAATCGAGTCATGCGAAGGTCTGGCCGATCAGGTCGAGGGTAGCCATTGCGCCGTCGTAGTCAGGACGGTAGCTGCTGGCGGGGAGCTCGAACGTCGTGCCTGCCTTGAAGGACGGCAACTGCGAGTAAAGCGGATCGGTGGCAAGTTCGGCCATCGGGCGACCGGACACCGGAATCACAAAGGCGACAGGAGCATCGGCGACCTGCGAGAGCAGTTCCGGGCTGACCTCGAACGAGTCACCCGAGCCGAAGAGCTGCGGGTTGCCGGCCTTGGCCATGACGTCGTCGGCCTTGAAACCGAGCTCGGCGAGCATCGCGGGCAGCGCGGCCGTCGGCGGAACGAGGTACGGCTTGTTGCTCGAGACCGAGAGGAAGTAGACGACGTTGCCCTCGGGAACCTTGATCTTGCCCTTGACCTCTTTGACCTTGTCCTCGTATGCGCTCATCAGCGCCGGAACCTGGTCGGAACGGCCCGCCGCGTCGGCGACGATTTCGAGCTGCTTGTCCCACGCGGCGACCGTCTTGGGGACCAAGACGGTGGGTGCGATAGCAGTGAGCTGATCGTAGAGTTCCTCGGACTGAACGGAGGTGATTCCCTGGCCACCGCCGATGATCAGGTCGGGCTCAGCCGCCGCGACGGCTTCGATGTTGAGCTGCTCGCCGGCCGGCAATTCCTTGGTGCCCTGCGCCTTTGCGGCGTCCGCCCAAGCCGGCGGGAATCCACCGTCGAGGTTCGTGACACCGAGGACGCGGGTATCGGTGGCAACCACCGGTGCGTCCAGGGCGTACAGGTATCCGGCGAGACCGCCGCTCAGAACCACGATGCGCTCCGCCGACGCGGGCACGGTGACCGAGCCCTTCTCGGTCTCGATCACGCGGGTCGTGGGCTCTGCAGCCTTGGTCGGTTCGTCGTTCGAATCGCTACTGCAACCGATCATCGCCACGAGTGCGACGATCAGCAACCCTGCGATGGCGACGAATCGTCGCCAACTCCGTATCGCGAGGGGCGGTGTGGACTTCATCATTGAGCTCCCATTGTGTTTCAACTGTGTGGTTTTCGAACTATGTGGCCGTGCGTTTCGACAAATAGCTGTCGAGCAGCGGGGCAATCGCCGCCCACCCGGCTGGGGTCACCAAACCGGCGTGGTCGTACGGCAGATGGTGTACTGCCATGTCCTGGTCCCCGCGGACTGCGCGCCAGCGATCAGCCAGCAGCTGTCCGGACGCCTCGGCGTCGGCGGTGATCAGAGTAACCGGTCCGTCGTAGGTTGTGTCGGTCGAGCTGGCCACGAGCAAACGAGTGGCATCAAAACCCGCCCGAACTGCGTCGACCAGTCCCGGTGCCTGAGTGAGGATCTCGGGTGGCAGGGCGGCGGCCAGATCTCGGTCGTCGGCATCGTCGCGACCGCGATCGTCACGATCTCCCAGTGGATGAGTATCGATCAGACCGGCGAACTCCACTGTCTCGCCGATATCGACCAGCTGAGCCGCCATCGCGGCAACGACGTTGCCACCGAACGAGTAGCCGAGCAGGTGGTACGGCCCGCTCGGTTGCACGCCGCGAATCGTGTCGACGTACATCGCTGCCAGTTGGTCCACGTTCGTCGGTTCGAGTGGCTCCCCGGCAACTGTGGGCAGTTGCAGGCCGAACAGTGGACGGTCGGCCTCGAGAACACCGGTCAAAGGCGCAAAGGGCCAAGCGAATCCACCGGCCGGATGCACGCAGAACAGTGGTTCTCCGCTGCCTTCGGCTCGCAGTGTCAGGAGGCGATCGCGACTCAGATCGATTTCGGACGCCGACTCGTCAAGGTGTACTGCAAGTTCTGCAACTGTCGGACGGGCCATCAGCGTTCCCACACCGACGCTCACCGACAGGTCGTGCTCCATCTCCCCCACCAGTCGCATAGCTCGAAGCGAGTCGCCGCCGAGATCGAAGAAACTCTCTTCGGGATCGACTGCCTCGACGCCGAGTACCCGCGCAAAGACCTGGCACAGTTGCCTTTCCATCTCGGTTCGCGGTGCTCGGGCCGCTGCTCGGGCGGGGGGTGCCGGCAACGCACCGCGGTCCAGTTTTCCGTTGGGCGTCAACGGGATCGAATCCACGACGACGATGTCCGACGGAACCAGGTGTGCCGGTACGCGTTCCCGCAACGCAGCTCGCAGATCGACTGGATCAGCGCCGGGTTCTTCGATGACGTAGCCGACCAGTCGCGGCGGCGCACCGCCTTCGCTACGGACTGACGCTGCCGCTCGCAACACTCCCGGCAACGACGCCAGCGCGGATTCGACTTCACCCAATTCGATCCGAATGCCTCGGATCTTGACCTGATGGTCTGCGCGACCCAGATATTCGAGTTCGCCGTCGCGGCGACGCAGTACAACGTCACCCGTGCGGTACATGCGCTTGCCGACGGAGTAGGGATCAGCAACGAACACAGCGGAGGTCAACGCGGTCCGGTGAAGGTAACCCATCGCCGTTCCGTCTCCGGACATGTACAGCTCGCCCGCCGCTCCGATCGGTACCTCCCGCAGACCCGAATCGAGTACCCGCGCAGACGCGTTCAGAATCGGACGACCCAAGCAGGGTGTCTCGCTCCCCTGAACCGGGGATCCCATCGCGTTGATCGTGAACTCCGTCGGCCCGTAAAGGTCGTACCCGTCGACACCGTCCTGATCGCGCAATCGCGACCACAACTCGGCAGGTACAGCTTCTCCGCCGAGCATCACCAACACCGGCGTCCGCTCACCGTCGAGGAGACCGGCGGCCATCAGTTCCCGTGCATACGAGGGGGTTACATTCACGACGTCGATACCGACTTCGCGGTAATGCTTCACCAGAGACGCGGGGTCCAGTCGCGCCTGCTCGTCGATCACGTGAACTTCGTGCCCCGCGAGCAACCAGAACAGTTCCTCCCACGACATGTCGAACGAGAACGAGACCGTATGCGCGATGCGCAGACGTCGGCCACCCACACTGTTTTCGGTCGGAGTGAATATCTCGGCCTTGTGATTGTGATACATCGTCGTCAACCCGCGGTGACCCACCACGACGCCCTTGGGTCTTCCGGTACTGCCCGAGGTGTAGATGACGTAGGCAGGCTGGTCCGGTGAGGTCGGCCCGCAGACCGCGGCCTCGTCGACAACTGGTGCCGAAGACTGCCCGTCGAGTACCCCGGCCACGTCCGGGTCGTCGAGTACCAGACATGCCTGTCCATCGGGAACAACGAGGTCACGCGTCCGAGTCGCGGTGACTACCAGCGCCGCATCGCTGTCGAGGATGAGTTCGCGCAGGCGTGCCGGTGGGTGAGCCAGATCCAAGGGAAGGTAGGCCGCTCCGGTTCTCATGACGGCGAAGATCGCGACGACGTGATCGGCAGTACGCGGAAGCGCGAGCGCGACAACACGGGTCGGTCCCCCGCCTGGTACCGACTGCCCCAGCGCCGAAGCGAGTATCCGTGCCAGTCTGTCCACCCGAGAGTTCATCTCGGCTGCGCTCAGTGTGACGTCTCCGAAGACCAGCGCCGTCTCGTCCGGAGTTGCCGCTGCCCTTTCGCGCAGTAGTGCGTCCACGCTACCGCCGGCCTGGTCCGGCCGTGGCATCACGACGTACTTCGAAGCGAATTCCGCGGGGGTGCGCGAAAGCGGAACCGCCGTGTCCGCCACCGTGGCGGTATCGGAATTCGCCATCACTTCGAGAATCGTGATGGTGCGGGACAGGATGTCCTGAGCCACGTCGTGCGGAATCAGGTCAGGACGGTTTTCGAGTGTGAGCGCCATCGCCGCGTCCCCGACACCCGGATCCACGTCGAGCGTGAGCGCATAGTGCGTGCCGTCCACCGCATCGAACCCGACGATTCCACTGCGACCGAACGTGTCTCGACGTGCCTGTTCGTCGCGAGGGGTGTTGCGGAAAACGTAGAGCGTGTCGAAGAGCGTGGCGAACCCTGCACTTCGCTGCACGTCGCCGAGCCCGAGATGGTGATGCCCCAGCAGCGAACCTTGTTCACGGAACAGGCGTCCGAGCAACGCCGAGATCTCCTCGCCTGGCCGGACCCGGACACGCACGGGAATGGTGTTGAGCGCCAAGCCCACCATTCGGTCGGCGCCCTCGACCTCAGGTGAACGTCCCGAAACCGTCGATCCGAAGACCACGTCGTCACGGCCCGTCACGGCGCGCAATGCCAGGCCCCACGCCGCAGAAACCACGGTGGACAGCGTCACTCCGCTACGTCTGGCCAGCTCGCGTACGTGCTCGGTGATGCTCTGTTCGAGCTGAACCCGGGTGAACACCGGCAACGGAGCGCGCCCGCCTGATCCCGTACCACCCACGAATGTGGGTTGCTCGAGATCCGCGAGGTAGTCCTTCCAGGACGAGATGGCGTCCGTGCGATCCGCTTCGGCGATCCATCGCAGGTGATCACGGAAGTCCGCAGGCTTGTCGAGCGCGCCGTCGAGTCCAACCGGGTCCGTGCCGTGTGTGCGAGCAAACTCGTAGAGCGCAAACAACTCCGCGTACATCAAGGTCTGCGACCAACCGTCGGTCAGCAGGTGGTGCTGAGTGAAGACGAGGTGCGCTCCCCCACCTGGCAACCAGACCAACACCATTCGAATGAGTGGCGGCGCACTCAAGTCGAACAGCCTGCCGAATTCAGCCTCGTCGACGGCGCGGACCTCGATATCCAAGTCGTCGGGTGCGACTGCGCTCAGATCGATTTCGCGGAAAGGCATTTCGGCTGCCCTGGGCACGAACTGCACCGGAGCGTCGAAACCGGCGTGTGTGAAGCCGGCCCGCAGGTTCGGATAGCGCCGCAAGAGCGCATCCCCCGCTGCTCGGATTGAGCGAACGTCGACGGCGGCATCGGCGGAGAACTCGAATCGCGGCTGCATGTGATAGACATCCGTGCCGCCGGCGCCGTCGAGAACCGACTGGAAGTACATGCCTTCCTGCAAGGGACCGAGTGGCAGCACGTCCTGCCAGCCCGGGCTCAGCGACTCGAGCCGTGCCCGACGATCCGCATCGACGGCCACGAGCGGACTCTGCACGCGATCCGGCGCGGTGTCGGGCAATGCCTTCCGGTCCACCTTCCCGTTGAGGGTGAGTGGTAGTGCCTCGAGCACCGTGATGGTCTGCGGCACCATGTGTTCGGGTAGGAGCCGCGCAATCTCCTTGCGCACCAGTACCGAATCGAGCGTGGTTGCACCTTCGGGAACCACATACCCGTGCAAACTTCCGGTA
Organism: Rhodococcus sp. OAS809; assembly: GCF_040546695.1. Taxonomy (NCBI): domain Bacteria; kingdom Bacillati; phylum Actinomycetota; class Actinomycetes; order Mycobacteriales; family Nocardiaceae; genus Rhodococcus; species Rhodococcus sp. OAS809. Next base: position 1,295,775 of record NZ_JBEPOI010000002.1, read on the forward strand.
CCCGCCGCATCGACGCGAACGGTGGCTGCCGCGCGGAACACACCTGCCACCGATCCGAGCGCGCCTTCGACTTCGCCGAGCTCGATGCGGAAACCGCGAACCTTCACCTGATCGTCCGCACGACGAAGGAAGTGCAAAACCCCTCGCCGGCGTCGGACCAGATCGCCGGTGCGGTAGAGGCGTGCCCCCGGCAGAGAAGGATCGGCGACGAACCGAGCGACGGTCAGATCGGGGCGGTTCAGGTATCCGCGGACCACCTGCGCACCGCCCAGATACAGCTCGCCCGCAACGCCTTCCGGAACCTCACGCAGGTCGTCGTCGAGGATTCGCACGTGCACATCGGTCCAGGGCTGACCGATCGTGACTCGGTCGCCGGTCGTGATGACCGAAGATGTCGCCCACACCGTGGCCTCGGTGGGTCCATAGACATTCCGGACCGAAGCAGCGTTGGCCACCAGATCGTCGGCCAGATCCTGCGGGAGGGCTTCCCCTCCCACCAGGGCTCGCACCATGGCGAGTCCGACTGCGTTCTCGTGTTCGGTGACCACTCGCCACAGCGCGGGCGTTGCCTGCATCACTGTCGCATCGCTTGCGATGATCAACGCCGACAACGCATCCGGATCGCGAACCGTCCTGCGGTCTGCGATCACGACAGTCGCGCCCGCCGCGAGCGGGCACAGCAACTCCAGTGCCGCGATGTCGAACGACACCGTTGTCACCGCGACGATGCGATCGCCCGGCCTGATCCAGCAATCCTCGAGTACCGTGTCCGCGAAGGCTGCGAGGTTGCCCGTCGAGACCATCACGCCCTTGGGGCGACCCGTCGAACCGGAGGTGTGGATCATGTAGGCGAGGTGATCACCCGCCGCGGGCGGCGGAGGAAGCACGACACCCGAGTTGGTGAACTCACCGTCCACGAAGACACACGTGGCGACCGTCAACGGAAGTTGCCCGGCGCTGTCGATACTGGTCAGGACACACACCGGAGCCGCGTCCTCGATCATGAACTCGAGCCGCTCAGTCGGGTAATCGACGTCGAGTGGCAGGTACGCAGCGCCGATGCGCAGTACCGCGAGCAGTCCGGCCACCAGATCCGCATTTCGATCCAGCGCGACGGCGACTACCTTCTCGGGTCCGGCGCCGACCGCGAGAAGTTCGCGGGCCAGCTCGTCGACGCGCGCCGACAGTTCCCCGTAGGTAATTCCGACCTCGCCGGAGATCACCGCGATGTCGTCGGGGTGGCGGCTGACGTGTCGAGCGAACAACTGCGAGATCCCCGACGGCGGCGTCGCGCGTCGGCCCGGGTCGCGATCCGGCTTGTTTTCCGCCAGTCGCAGATCCGCGACGACAGTGCTGATTTCGTGACCGAGGACCGCGATCACACCGTCGAGCAATGCGTCCGCAGTCGCGGCGTCGAACAGCCCGGCATCAACCGTCAATCGAAGTTCTGTTGCGGTTCGGACGAATTCGAGGTCGACGCTCTTTCCGGGCGAGTGACCGACACGGGCAGCGAACAGGCTGCTCGTCGGACGCCCGAGTAGATCGGCGATTCGGTCGAGGCTGACATCGGAATGCGCAAGTGCCTCGGAGACAGCGTTTTCGACTCGCCGAACGACATCGGCAATTCTAGGCCGACCGGACAGGTCGACCCGAATCAGGGTGTCAGTCCCTTCCGAGACCAGTCCGACCGCAAGGTCCCGACCACCGCCGAAGCTGTTCAGCGTCGCCGCCACGGCGGCCAACAGCACCGCGTCGAATCCTGGTTCGTCACCGAACCGGGCATCGCGTAGCTGACGGAGGTAGGTGTGCGGGCGGTACTCTTCGCCGCGCGGGCGGTCATACGGAAGGTCCGTTTCGAGGGGCAGGTCCGCGAGCGTGCGAACCCAGTACCGCTCGTGATCAGGATTTCCCGCCACCGCCGGGGCGCGGAACGTCGCCACGGTCACGACGGGTCGATCGACGCCAACGACCGAATCCGGCGAGAACTTCGTCCGATCGACGCGTGCGGCCACGGCAAGACCGAGGGGGGTCGGGGTGTCGAAGACATCCGAGACGACGACGCGAATTCCCAGCTTGCGCAGGCTTCCCACCAACCGCATCGCAGTGAGCGAGTGACCGCCGAGAGTGAAGAAATTGTCGCCCGGATCGACGTCGGGAATCTCCAACACCGTTGCGACACAGGCGCACACTGCATCCACGACCGCGGGATCGACATCGATCGCAGGATCGGACGCGGCCACCTTTTTCGTGACAGCGACATTTTTCGCGGCAGACACCGCATCGGCAACGGACGCTGCCTGTCGGACTACCGTGAGCACCGCGGATGCGGGAGCTGTCGGCTCGGTCAGCAACCCACGCAGGATCTCCGCGAGCCGTGTGACCATTCGCTCCGCCGTGGCGTCGGAGACAACTGCCGGATCGTGGTACAGAACCAGATCCAGACCGGTGCTCGGCGGCGCCATCAACGTCATCGGATAGTGCGTGACTCCGCGGTTGGTGAATCCCTCGACCCGCAGTGTGTGCGATGCAGGCTGTCCTGCACCGGAGTTCGGGAAGTTCTCGAACACCAGGAGCGTGTCGAACAGTTGCCCGATTCCGGCGATGCGTTCGATCTCGGCCAAACTGGTGTGTTCGACGTCCACGATGTCGAATTGGGCATTCTGGAGATCGACGAACTGATCGAGCAAAGGCCGGTCCGCGACGATGTCGAGGCGGGCCGGAATCGTGTTGCTGAACAACCCGACCATTCCCTCCACCCCCGAGAGTTCGGCAGGTCGGCCGGACACCGTGGCCCCGAACACGACGTCCCACTGTCCTGTCGCTTCGGCGAGCGCTGCTGCCCACGCACCCTGAACCAGGGTGTTGACCGTCAGCGCTCGCGCACGGCCGAGTTCGATCAGCGCTTCGGCGTCCGATGTCGCGAGAGGAACCTCGAGCGCGACGGGCACACTTCGCGGCGCTCCGGCATCGGCAACGAGAGTCGGCGCGGTGAGCCCACGCAAACGCTCGCTCCACGCTGCGCGGGCAGAGTCCTGATCACGGCCGGCGATCCATGCCAAGTAGTCGCGATACGGCGTCGGCGCAGGGAGGCGGCTGTCGCCGTCGTGGTAGACGTTCATCAGCTCGCGCAGGACGATCGGAGTCGACCAACCGTCGGTGAGCAGGTGGTGCGCGTTGAGGACCAAACGGTGCACCCCGCCGGGCAGCCGAACCAGTAGTGCACGCAGCAGAGGCGGTGTACTGACGTCGAAGACATGCTTGGCGGCCTCGTCCTCGAGCTGATCTGCAGAGCGGAATGCAGTGTCAGCTGGAACGGAGGTCAGATCGACCGAACGCCACTCGACTTTTGCGCCGCGCGGAATGATCTGAACGGGCCGTTCGAACTGCTCGTAGTGAAAAGCTGCGCGAAGGTTCGGGTGCCTGTCGATCACGGTCTCGAACGCGTCGGCCAACTTCGCCTCGTCCAGTGGCCCGGAGAGGTCGAAGCGTGCAGTGAGCGTGTAGACGTCTGCGGCTCCGTCACGGACCGCATGGAACAGGAGACCTTCTTGTAGCGGCGAGAGCGGAAGGACGTCGGCAAGCGGTCCGTGGACGGCTTCGAGTTCGTTGATCCCTGCCTGATCGACCACCGCGCCCTGGCCGAAGATCGTCGCCGAGCAATCGGAAGGCGTCAAACCACCCTCGAAGAGCGCGGCATGCGCGGTCAGGGCAGCGAGCGCACGTTCCCAATGCTCTTGCAGCTCGACGATCGTCGCGCCGTCGAGCACTGAACCCGCCGCAGTCCATTCGACTGCCAGCGTCGTCGAGTCGTCCTCTCGGACAAATGCGTTGAGCGCCAGCACTTCCGACATAACCTTCGTCGCCGGCTCGATGACCGCGAATGGATCCTGCTCCGGCAATCGCCATCCGGTTCCGGGCAAGGACGGGAAGCGGCCCAGATAGTTGAGCAGCAGTTCGGGTGTAGCGCACGCGGAAAGGTCAGGTGCGGTGTCGGGATCCAGATGCCGCAGAACTCCATAGCCGACTCCGCCTCCGGGTACGGCGCGTTTTGCCTCCTTCACCGCACGAAGGAGATGCCCCGCAGCTGCTCCGCCGCTCAGTGCGTCGGCAAGATCGTCTGCGGTGAGCAGTGCATCGGTGGGAACCCGGACGGGGAACTCACTGGTGAACCACCCGATGGTTCCGGCGAAGTCGGTGTCGCTGGTGAGCGCGTCGCGGCCATGACCTTCGACGGTAACTGTCTGCGCGGGCAGCCCGATGAGGCCGCGGCCGTGCTGCCATGAGCGCAAGGCAAGCATCAAACCCGAGAGAAGCACTTCGTCGGCCTTGGCTCGATACGCCGCCGGAAGCGTGGTCAACAGCGCGTCGGTGACGGCCGGGGGCGCAATGGTTGTCGTGCGAGAGGCGGTTGCGGTCACGTCGATCTTCGGGTCGAGACGACGACTGCCGATCGGCTCGTCGTCCGCCTGTACCGACGCAGACTTCCAGTACTCGAGCTCTGACGCCCTGCTGCCAGAGGCCCCGAATTCCGCGAGCAACCCTGCGTATCGACGCCACGAACTTCCGCCTGCAGCCAACCGGGCCGACCTACGCTCGCGTGCAGCATCGGTGGCTTCGTGGAGGTCTGGAAGCAGAATTCGCCAGGACACACCGTCGACGATCAAATGGTGAGCCACGACGATCAATTGGTCGGGTCGTCCGGCCTCGGTATTGACCAGTACGACTCGCAGGAGTTCACCGGCACGTGGGTCGAGACCCGCCGCCGACGCCTCCGCGAGGTCTCTGATCCGGGACGGCTCGGAGGTGTCGGACACCTCTCGAACGAGTCCCTCGCTGCGCACCGCGCCGGGGTCCCGGACGATCAATTCGGTAGTGCCGCTGTCGTTGTCACGGCGCAGGAGCAGGCGTAGAGCGTCATGGTGATCGAGGATCGTCTGCACGCCGGACTGCAGGTCACCCAGTGAAAGGCTGTCGTCGATGCGCACTGCGGTCCACTGCGCGTAGCCCGCGATTGCCTCGTCTGTCGGATTCTTGTCGATCAGTGCTCGAACGATCGGCGGGGCGATCACGGTGCCGGTCGCCACGTCCGCAACCGAGGCTACGGCGTCGGCGTCATCGGCAATCTCACGTGCCGCAGCGGCGATGGTTCCCAGATCTCGCTGTGCCAGTAGTTCTTTGGGAGCAACGATCAGTCCGCGCACCCGCAGTCGACTGCTGACACTGATCGCCGTGATGCTGTCACCACCGAGGCCGAAGAAGTCCTCGTCCACGCCGACGCGTTCGCGGCCGAGCACCTCGGCCACCACGTCACAGAGGATTTCCTCGCGCGGTGTGGATGCGGCGCGCCCTGCCGATTCGGCAGCCGGGGCAGGTAGTGCCGCACGATCGAGCTTTCCGTTCACCGTGACGGGCAGTTCGTCCAGAACGACGATTGCGGCGGGAACCAGATGATCCGGTACGCGACCGGCGAGGTCACGGCGCAATTCTTCCTGCGGCGGAAGCGTCGCGCCGGCGGCGGCTACAACGTAGCCGACGAGGCTGGGCCGTCCCCCATCCGTGCGGATCAACGCAGCAGCCGCGCCGATTCGGGGTACCGATCCGAGAACAGCCTCGACCTCGCTCAACTCGACTCGATGTCCGCGAATCTTCACCTGCTTGTCGCTGCGACCGATGAAGTCGTAGCCCCGCCCCGGCACCCACCGCGCCACGTCCCCGGCGCGGTACATCAGATCTCCCGGAGCCCCGAAAGGATCTGCGACAAAACGCTCGGAGGTCGCGCCGGCGCGGCCGAGGTAGCCCCTGGCCAATTGCGGTCCCGCCAGGTAGAGCTCACCTCGTTCACCGTCGGCGACCGGCTCGAGCGCGCTGTCGAGCAGGTACGCACGGGTACCCGCGAGCGGGTACCCGATACGCGGTCCGGCACCTTCGACCGTGGTCGCGATCGCGTCGACCGTCGTTTCTGTGGGGCCGTACAGGTTTCGAGCCGGAACACCGGATTCGATGATCGCGTCCCACAGTGCGGGCGGTGCCGCCTCGCCACCCACGACGAGGAGCTGCAACCGCTGCGTACGCAGCAACCCGTTGTCCACCATCGCTGCCGCCATCGACGGCGTCGTGTCGACCACGTCGACGCAATCTCGCTCGAACGCCGCGACCAGAGCGACCGCGTCCTTCTGCAGTTCCTCGTCGTATACGTGCACCCGATGACCACACAGCAGCCACAACAGTTGATCGAGAGACGCATCGAAGGCGAACGACGCTGTGTGCGCGGTGTGCAGTTGGCGGTTCCCGACGCGCTCGGTGGTGTCCCGGTAGATGGTGGCGCGATGGTGGTGAAGCAGGTGCGCCAATCCACCGCCTCTGACCAGCACACCCTTGGGCTTGCCTGTCGATCCCGAGGTGTAGATGACATACGCCAGGTGATCACCATGCCGTGCTGTCGCCAGTTCACCGAGTTCGAGTGGAAGCTCGGAATTGGCACGGAGTTCTTCGCGGACTGCGTCGGAATCGAGGACGAGGGGGTCGGGCCGAGAACCTCCGACGAGTTGCTCGGCCAGAGTGGAAGTGGTGATCACGACCTTCGGCTGCGCGTCGTCGATCAGATCTCGCAACCGCTCGGCCGGGTGCTGCGGATCCAGGGCCACGTACGCTGCGCCCGCGTTCAATGTCGCGAGCAGAGCCACCACCATCTCGGAAGTACGCGGAAGCGCAAGTCCGACAATGTCGTCCGGGCCGACATCGCGGGCCCGAAGCAACCGGGCGAGCTTGTGGACGCGGCCACCGAGTTCTGCGCCTGTCAAACGTTCGTCACCGCACACGAGGACTGTGTCATCCGCGTGCTCGACAACGATGCGGTCGAACACGTCGGGAACGAGTTCGACCGAGCCGGGCAGCAGTGCAGTTTCGCGGCCGGCGAGAATCCGCGCGGCTTCGGCCGCAGGCATCATCTCCACCTGACCGACGGCAGGATCTCCCTCCCCGACCATCGCGTTGACGATGCTGACGAAACCGGCGAGGCGACGCTGAACCGATTCCCGAGTATTGGTACGCGCGTCCACTTCGAATCCGAGTAGAACTTCGCCGTCCGCAATGGGCGTCACCGTCAAACCCAGGTCCTCCGGCGGTCCCCCGGCGACGTTTCGCAGTACACCCACAGCGCCGGCGAAATCGAGGGCGAAGTCGAAAGCCTTGAGATTGATTCCGATCCCGTGAAGCAGTGCGCCGGTTCCGGCGACGCCCAGGTCCCGAGCAAGATTCTCACCGCGGTAGCGCTGGTGTGCGCGCAGGCTTTTCATCGTGGCGGCCACCTGCTTGCTCAGGTCACCGAGTCGATCGTGGCTGCGAATCGTCAACCGGAGAGGCAGAACGTTGACTGCCATGGCCGGCGTCTTGAGTGCCGTGCGACCTACGCGCGCCATGAGTGGCATCGCGATGACAACATCCGTCTCGCCGAGCAGTCGGTGGAGAAACGCGCCGTAGCAGGCGATCAGTGCCTCGGCCCACGTTGTTCCCGTCGCGTCTGCCACGTCTTTGAGGCGGTTGAGGGCGTCGGCGGTAATGATCTCGCGAACCTGGATCGTTCGTTCCGCCGGACCGGTGACCTGCTGGCCGCGTCCGTCCAACGCGGGCAACGGCGTCAGGACATCACGCCAGTAGTCACGATCTTCCGCGAACTGCTCGCCAGCCCGGTACGCCTCGTCCTCGCTGACCAGATCTGTCATAGAACCGAATCGCGTTGGCGCGACCTCGGTTCCCTTCTTCGCGGCCGTGTAGTGCGCGGCGACTCGGCGCGAAATCATTGCTGCGCTGTATCCGTCGACGATCAGGTGGTGATAGAGCTGGATGCACCAGATCTCGCGATCGGAGAGCCTGATCAGCGAGTAGGTGTACAGCGGACGCTCCACCATCAGGCGGCAGTACTCGGACGCCCGGCTGCGCTCGGCGTCGACCAGTGCGTGCGCCACGGCTACGGGATCGCGCTCGTCACGGACGTCGGTGATCGGGATGATGCCAACCGGCTCGTCGGAGATGTACTGACGCGGGCCGTCCGCCGTCTCGATCATCCGCAGCCGCATGGTTTCGGCTTCACCGATCGTCGCCGTGATGGCGGCTGTCAGCAGTTCGGTGTCGATCGGTTCGTCGCCCGAGATTTCGAGCACCTCACCGACGAGGTAGCTCCGAGATTCGGGATCAAGCCTCTGTGCGTTCCAAATCCCGAGTTGAGCTCCTGTGAGAGCAAACGTAGCTTCGCTCGCCGCTCCGGAGTTCGAACCTGGAAGAACGCTCACACTGATCCCCTCGTCTGTGGACACACGTCACCCAAGGGTGACCTAACGTCGTTTTGGGTAGCCTAAACTAAATGTCAATGAATCGGGGAATCCGCCTCGCCGGTGACCCGAGAACCGACGGCTCCCGACGCGTCAATCAGAGGACACGCGCTTCTACAACCGCTTGCGGGACAGTCTCTTTCGTGAATCGAAACGAGAAAGTGAAGGCTAGTCCATCAGCGTTGCCGCGACGGTTCCGCCCAGTTCATAACAACCATCGCGGACAGATTTGTCCACGCTCACAGTCACTTCGAGCGGATCCGCCACCGCGACCAATCCGAGCCCGGTGGCGAGTTTGCGCACCGAGGACACTGCACCGGCAGTGTCGTTGTTGCCGTGAACCCACAGGCCGTACGGTCGATCCGAAACCGCGCCGAGGCATTGGTAGTACGTGGTGTCGAAGAAGTATTTCAGCGCGCCCGACATGTAACCGAAATTGGCGGTGGTTCCGAAAAGATAGCCGTCAGCAGCGAGGACGTCGGGCACCGTCGCCGCCAACGCCGGCATCACCTTCACCTCGACGCCCTCGATCTCGGGATCGCGAGCCCCGGCCAGGACTGCATCCAACAATTCGTGGGTTGTCGGCGAGGGCGAGTGGTGAACCACCAACAGAGTCTTCACACATCTGACAATACGGCGACGGGTGGCGCACCCGTCGCCGTTCACGCCTACGCCGAAACGGTTTCCGCGCTCATCGCCTTGACCAGGTCGTCGGTTCGGGTGACCGAGGCGCAGCGCCCGGCCGCGTACTCGAGCGCACCGACATGCTCGTCCAGGGAGAAGTCGGCTACCGCGTCGCCCACGAAGAAGATCTGCACGTCTTGCATGAACCCGTCCAAAGCGGTAGTCAGGCAACCGATGTGGGCATAGATTCCGGTGATGATCAGCTGGTCACGCCCACTCTCGCGCAGCCGCTCACGCAGATCCGTCTTGATGAAGGCGCTGTAGCGCCATTTTGTGAGCATCACGTCGTCCGAATGCGGAGCCAACTCGGCGATCACGTCGGTGTGAGCGGGATCTGCCTTCAGACCCGGTCCCCAGAAATCCGACAGCAACGCACGCTCCTCGGGATCCTGATCACCGGGTTGCGCGGTGTAGACGATCGGGATTCCGGCAGCTCGCGCCGACGAACGAAGCCGGTCGATGTTCGGAACCACGGTTTGGAGCGGGTCGACGCTTCGGTCGTACGCGTTCACGAAATATTCCTGCATGTCGTGCAGAAGCAACACCGCTCGGGAAGGATCGAGAGTCCAGTCGACCCGATTTTGCGGAAACTCGGTGGGCATCTCGTATCGCACTGCTGTGGGTAGCGCCATGATGAATCTCCTCGAAAATGTGGGGGTGGGAACCGATCAACTCGACAGAGTCTGTGCGGCAATCGATTCGCTGAGAACACGGCGCAAGGCCGCCTTGCTGGTCTTTCCGACGCCGGTGACGGGGAACTCGGTCACGAACTCCACTCGATCCGGAACCTTGTACGCCGCAACGCCTCGGCCTCGTATGTATCGCTTGATCTCGCCGACGGTCGGGGCATCTCCGGAAATCACCAGAACAGCACAGGTTCGTTCGCCCAGGTACTCGTCGGGAACGGCGACGACGGCCGCATCGTGGACAGCCGGATGCGAGAGCAGGTGGTTCTCGATCTCCTCGGCCGCAACCTTCTCACCGCCGCGGTTGATCTGGTCTTTTGCGCGTCCCTCGACTATCAGATGTCCTGAATCGGTGACGCTGACCAGATCGCCGGTGCGATAGAAACCTTCGGCGTCGAAGACCTCGGCATTGTGCGCATCCGCCCGGTAATAGCCGCGGATCGTGTACGGACCCCGAGTCAGTAAGTGCCCCGTGGTTCCGGGCGCGACGAGCGCGCCTTCGTCGTCGACCACACGAACCTCGTCGTCGGGTGAAATGGGCCGGCCCTGAGTGCTGACGATCAATTCTTGCGTGTCGTCGAGGCGGGTGTAGTTGACCAGCCCCTCGGCCATCCCGAACACCTGCTGGAGGGTGCAGCCCAACTCCGTGGGTACGCGTGCAGCGGCTTCGGCGCTGAACTTCGCTCCGCCGACGCCGAGAACCCGCAAGCTCGACAGATCGTGATCTGCCTTACTGGGGGCGGCCATCCAGGCCAACGCGATCGGTGGAACCAAGGAAGCGTGCGTGACTCGCTCTGATTCGATCAGACCGAAAGCTGTGGAGGGCATGGTGTCCGGCGCCAGAACCACGGAGCCGCCCGCGTGGAGAACGCCCAGGATGCCCGGCGAACTCATCGGAAAATTATGCGCTGCAGGAAGAACCACCAACATGCGCGTCGAGTCGTCGACGCCACAGATCGGGTTGGACGCTCGCACCGAGTAGAGGTAGTCGGCGTGCGTTCGCGGAATCAGCTTCGGAACACCGGTCGTGCCACCGGAAAGCTGAAGAAAGGCGACCGACAACGGATCGACGTCGGCAAGAACGGGAACCTCGTATCCGCGCAGCGAATCGAAACCGACAAACTCTTCGGGGTCACCGGCCACGATCACAACAGGCGGAGTCTCGAGGCCTTCGTTCACCTCACGCGCCAGCGCGCGGTAGTCGAACCCGCCATGACGGTCGGCGACGATATAGGCAGCGACATCAGCGAACTGGCAGAAGTATCCGATTTCGGTTCGGCGATGCGCCGGCAACCCGAATACCGGCAGGGCGCCGAGCTTCAACACACCGAACAATGCTTCGACGTATTCCACGATGTTCGGCAGCTGCAGAAGCACCCGGTCACCGGCGCGAACACCCAAGCCGGACAGGCCTCCGGCCACGGCCGAGCTGCGACGATCGAGGTCGGAATACGTCAGCCGTGTCTGTGTGCCAAAGGCATCGCTGCCGACCACCGCTTCGTTGTCGGGATGCCGTGCGGCCGCGGCCGTGACGAATCCGGCCAGCGTCTCGTCAGTCCAATAGCCTCGTTCCCGATAATACGTCACCAAATCGGGTGGATACTGTGCGACGGGTGCCAAGGGCTCGCGAGCGATCCTCGAGGTCATGCAAGTGACTCCTGTTCGAAAGTACTGTCAGCAAATACGTCTCACGCTTTGAGCGTCGCTCCACCGTCGACGTACAGCGCCTGCATGGTGATGTGGGCCGCCCGGTCGGACAGCAGGAAGTGCACCGAGTCCGCGATATCGTCTGCGGTGGCCAGTTTTCCGAGCGGAATACCCAGGCGATAGCTCGCCAGATTGCCTTCGATGACCGCGTCGGCACCCGAATCGTCGGAAGGGTCCGACCACAGTGACCGCTGCATCGCTGTGTCGGTGGATCCCGGAGCGACCACGTTGACACGAATGCCGTCAGTAGCCAGCTCCAGTCCAGCGGTTCGAACCAACATGGTGGCAGCAGCTTTGGACGAACCGTAAGCACCCATCCCGATACGTGGGACACCGGCCGCGTTCGACGAGACGACCACGATCGCCCCGGCCCGACGGCGACGCATTTCCAGTCCCACGCTTTGCAGCACGTTCAGCAATCCGAAGACGTTGACGCCGAATATCTTCCGCCACTGGTCCGGATCGGAGTCCAGCACCGATCCGGTGTCGAGAATTCCGGCGACGTGCGCGAGCGCGTCGATCCGGCCGAACGTGTCCATCGTCGAGGCCACTGCAGCGTCGACTGCCTGCCGATCGGTCACGTCCACGACGTGACTCTCGATATCGGCGCCTTCGACGATTGTTTCTGCCAATTCCGCAGTTACCCGCTTCAATTCGACGTCGTCGCGATCGAGCAACGCCAGCGAATACCCGTCGCGCGCAAGCGTACGGGCCACTGCGGCGCCGATCCCCGCCGCAGCACCGGTGACCACGGCGATTCGGCGCTCGCTCACTGCGGGCACAGGACCTGAACCCAGGCATTGATCGTGGGCTCTTCTGCCAACTCCGCGAAGTCGGCATCCGCGCCCGCTCCCCGCCACCGTTCGACGAGCGTCATCAAGCGAACCGAGTCAAGGCCTTCGTCACCCAGGTCCGCGTCGTCGCCGAGTTGTTCTGCCCTCATCGACAGAACCTCGGCGACGTCGCGCACGATCTGGTCACGGTCCACGGTGTTGCTCATCGGTCTCCTCGAGTAGTGGTCGACGCGCTCAGATCGAGCCAACCCAACCTCGTGTCGACCCCGTCCGCACGCCTTGACTTTAGGCCAGCCTAACCATAACGGTACGGAAGTACACAACCCGGACGCTCGCAACACAAATTCACCCAAACTAAGGCTAGCCTCAACATAACAAGCAATCTGTCGAACTGGAAGGGTGTCCATGTCAGCACTCGCCGAAGTCTCCGAATTCCCGTTGCGCAACAACCGGACTGACGATGAAACGGACTCCGTTTTCCTGCTCTCACGTAGGCAAACGTCGATCCGCACTTCGGGAGTAGTCGAAGAATTCGACTCGGCCTTCGACGCTGCCGAAGCCCTCAAGACCGGGCGCATCGACTCGGTCGTCGGCGCCCTGCCGTTCTCCCCGGAGACGCCGTCCGCCCTCACCGCGCCACTGAGTTTCACACGAGTCCGCGGTGATCTATATCACTCGAACATCCCGTCATTACCCACTTCGCGGGTAGCCGGATTCGAACCCAGCCCGCAGATCCACACCGACAGGGTCCGCGGAGCCATCGAACGACTTCGAGCAGGCGAACTCGACAAAGTTGTCCTCGCACGCTCCCTGACCATCGAGGCCGAGTCCACGATCTTCCCCGCCGCTCTGGCCGAGAAACTGATTGCACTCGATCACGCGCACAACGGTTTCTGCGTCGACCTGTCCCCCGCCGGAGGAAAGTACCGCGGGCGTTCGCTGGTCGGTTCGACGCCCGAGGTTCTGATCGAAAGGCGAGGCGGCGTCGTCACCTGCCACCCGCTGGCGGGCTCGATTGCACGCCATCCGAATTCGGATCAGGACGAGGCGAATGCCGAGCAACTCCGCGCGTCGACCAAAGATCTGGCCGAACACGCGTTTGTCGTCGACTCCATCAGCGCGATACTCGGACCACTGTGCACGTCCTTCAATGCACCCAGCGCACCGGAAATCCTTCGGACACCGCAACTGTGGCATCTCGGGACCAAGATCGAAGGTGTCCTGATCGACCCGAGCCTGACCTCGCTCGAACTCGCAATGGCGCTGCATCCGACTCCCGCTGTCTGCGGCACACCGACGGTCGCCGCACGCGAGCACATCACCGCAACCGAAGCCGATCGTGGGTTCTATGCCGGTGCCGTGGGCTGGTGCGACCGGACTGGAGACGGCGAGTGGATGGTAGCTATTCGTTGCGCCGAGATCGCAGCAGACGGCCTCTCGGCGCGGGCCTACGCCGGCGGCGGCATCGTCGCTACTTCCGACCCGGAAATCGAATTGAGAGAGACCAGTACAAAATTCCGCACGCTACTCAGTGCGTTCGACCTCGCTGAACATCATCTCTGACAGGGCGTCACTTCTTCGAGGTGTTCAGGGCAATCGCGGCGTGAACGAGTGCCTTGAACGCCTTTTCGTCGACGGCTTGGCCCTCGTGGAAATCGATCGCCCGTCGCGTATTGCCCTCGAGGCTGGAGTTGAAGAGTCCTGAAGCGTCGTCGAGTGATGCGCCTTTGGCAAAGGTCACCTTCACTGCGCTCTTGTAAGTCTCACCGGTACAGATCATTCCGGCGTGGTACCACACGGGAACACCTCGCCACTTCCATTCCTCCACCACATCCGGATCCACTTCTTTGATCAGAGTTCGTATCCGGGCGAGCATCTCGCCCCGCCAGTCTCCGAGTTCCTCGATTCGCTTGTCGATCAACCGAGACGGGGAATCTGCGCCTTGCTTGTCGGACTCACTCTTCGCCATCGCTTCGTCACTTCCTGCTCGTCGCCGCCGATCTCCGGTGAGTCGAGTATCCCCTCCTGCACGCGGATTCACTCGGTGAATCACTGACGCATCACGGCGTCTCGGCAGATGCGATTTCTTGCAGTTTCGGTCAAAGTGAGACGGACGTCCAGTATTCTCTGGGTACTAAGTCCCGATTCTTCGGCCTGGAGGACTGCATCGTGATCTGGAATCGACCGCTCACCCACTCAGTCGCTTGGGCTGCCGGATCGGTTGTTCTCGCCGCCGCGATTGTCGGCGTTCACACCGTTCCTGCGGCGGCGCAACAGGCCCGCGTCTTCGACGTACTGTGCACACCCACCGATGCAGGCCTTTCCGAGCTGTCCGGACTCACCGTCACCGCGGCCGGGATGTACGCAATCGGCGACAGCGGCTCCGACGATCGGGTCGCCGAACTCGATTCGAACTGCCACGTGCAGCGCTGGATCAGCGTGGGCACCCCTCGTGTCGACGTCGAGGATCTGTCGTCGACTCCCGACGGCCATCTGTGGCTGGCAGACATCGGCGACAACAACGCGGTACGAACGTCGGTCGGGCTGATCGAACTCGATCCGGCTTCAGGTGCGGCGACCTCCTACCCCCTGGTCTATCCCGACGGCGCGCACGACGCCGAGACACTACTGATCCAGAGCGACGGGGTTCCCGTCATCGTCACCAAGGACTACCTAGGTGCAAGCGTGGTCTACACAACCGCTGAGCGACAGCAGGTTCAGGATCTGAGTACGGGCTCGCCGACCATGTTGGCCAAAGTAGGTCAGCTCAGATTTACTCCCACCCTCACACCCGGTGGGCCCGTTCCCCACGCCGGAACGATGGCTGTCACCGGCGGCGCCGTGAGCAAGGACGGCACGGTGGTAGCGCTCCGCACGTATACCGACGCTTACCTGTACGCAGCTCCCGACGGCGATATCGTGAAAGCGTTGAACACCAACCCGATTCGCGTCCCCCTTCCCGACGAGCCACAAGGTGAGGCGATCGCGTTCGACGCTGCCGGTGATCTGATCAGTGGCTCCGAGGCATACCGAGGGCCATTACCACCAATCCGAATTCTTCGCGGCGCCAGCGACATCGCACTGTCGGGCGGAGCGAGCGGCTCTCTCGGGTCGTAGTCGATTCGCGTCCCCGGGAAAGCGGACAGGCGCCGCTATCATGGCCGAGTGAACAAACAACTTCGAGCGACAGTGGTGGTCTCGGCAGTTCTCGCACTGGCTTCGTGTGCGAATTCCCTCGAAGGATCACCGCGCCCGGATGCGTTTGTTCCGAGCATCGACAACCCGGATCCGTCCGAAGCCATCGACGGAGTTGTCACGGTCGACTACCCAGCAGCCCAACACGTACGCCCGAACGAACGCGTGGCGTACACATATTCACCGCCCTTCGGAGGCCGTCATGACTCGGTCTGGGCAAACTGCACCGGAGTTGTTTATCCACAAGCGATTCGGACCGAGAATGCGGTCCATTCTCTCGAGCACGGGGCCGTGTGGATCACGTACAACCCCGACCTCGTCTCGAGCGAGGATCAGGCTCGCTTGGCACAGCGAGTCGAGGGCATGAGCTACACGTTGATGTCGCCGTATCCGACCCTGGATTCGCCGATCTCGCTGCAGTCGTGGGGCCGTCAGCTCAAGCTCGACAACGCCGCGGACGCGCGCATCGATCAGTTCGTCTCGGCTCTGCGCGTCAACCCGAACACGTATCCCGAAGTGGGCGCGACCTGTTCGGTGCCGGTGACGAGCTTCGACCCGAACAACCCGCCGCCATTCGACCCCACCACTCCGGATCCGTCATCTCCCACAACCGTTCCGGAGCGGTAGCGTCTCAGCAGGCCCCGCTTCGCGGCGTAGACACCTACTTGCCTCGTGAACGGCGTTCCAGTTCGACTGCCCGTCGCATGGTTTCCCGAGCCCGGCTTCGGTCACCGGCATAGTCGTAGGCGCGAGCGAGTCGGAAGTTCTGCTTCCAGTTGTCCGGGTCTGCTTCCCAGTCGACCTTGATCTGGGCGAACAACTCGTCGGCGGCCGCTCGCTCGATCCGGCCCGAAGGCAATTTCGGAAGCGCAGACGCATCGACAGCGAGGCCCTCGTCGTGAATCTGCTGCGCGAGGCGCTGGTGCGTGAAGCCGGCACGGAGCGTGGCGATGACGAGCCACAGCCCCAGGAACGGCAGGATCAGCACGCCGATCCCGAGACCGATCGCGGCGCCGCCACCGTCCTGGATGAGCTGGATTCCGCGCTGGCCGAGCAGCACGAAGTACACCGCGAGCGCGATGCAAATCGCGACGATCAGTGCGACGGTGCGGGTGGTCTTGTTCATAGATCGAGAAAGGAATCGATACCGACCGTCAGACCCGGACGCGAGCCGATCTGGCGGACACCGAGCAGAACGCCCGGCGCGAACGAATTCCGGTCGATCGAGTCGTGGCGAATGGTCAGTGTCTCGCCCTGAGTTCCGAGAATCACTTCCTGATGCGCGACCAGTCCGGCCATCCGCACGGAGTGAACCCGGACGCCGTCGACGTCGGCTCCGCGCGCACCCTCGAGCTCGGTCGTGGTGGCGTCAGGGCTGCGTCCGACGCCTGCTTCCGCGCGAGCCTCGGCGATCATGGCGGCCGTTCGGTATGCGGTGCCCGAGGGAGCATCTGCCTTGTTGGGGTGATGGAGTTCGATGACCTCGACGGAATCGAAGAAGCGCGCCGCGGCAGCCGAGAAGCGCATCAACAGCACAGCACCGATGGCGAAGTTCGGGGCGATCAGAACACCCGTTGCCGGCTGGGCGTCGAGCCAGGACTGAACAGTCGCAAGCCTGGACTCGTCGAAACCGGTGGTGCCGATCACTGCATGAATTCCGTTGGCCACGAGGAATTCCAGATTTCCCATGACGACGTCGGGGTGCGTGAAATCGACCACTACCTGAGTGCGGGTGTCGACAAACGTCTCGATGCGATCACCGGTGTCGACCTGAGCGACGAGTTCCAGATCGGGAGCAGCTTCCACTGCCTCGCAGATCGCTCGACCGACCTTGCCCTTGGCTCCCAGAACCCCGACCCTGATGGGTGCTGCACTCACGTCTTCCACGCTCCGTCCGATGCATTGTTTGAGGTGAAGCCTACGCAATCACCCCGATGCGCTCACCATCAGTCGGGCGGGAGTTATGTCACCACTGGCACACTGGACGTAGTGAGCAACCGTCCGCAAGTCCGCGAAACCGGCAACCTTCGACCACTCGAGTTGGCAACGGGTGCCGTCATGGCCGGATTCACGGTCGCGTTGTCCGTCATTGCCACGGTCATCCCCATGGCCAGCGCCCTCAACCTCGTGGCCGCCGTTCCGATGGGAATTGTTGCCCAGCGCTTCCGAGTCCGCGCCGTGACGACGGCCGGTATCTCGGCCACGGCAGTCGCCTTTGTCGCGGCGGGTTCGGGATCTGCGGCGGCGGTCGCATTGAGCGCTCTCCTCGGCGGAATCATCGGTACGGTCAAGCGGCGCGGTCTCGGCTTCGTCTCCGCATTGCTGTCGTCATTGGTCATCGGGCCCGCGCTGGCGTTGTTCTCCATAGTCCTGTTGCTTGTTCTCGCTCCGCTGCGCACCTTGTTGTTGACCTCGCTCGAGAACACCGCGTTGGGCGTGGCCGAGATCTTGAAGCGTGCCCCCACACTGGTCGGCGCAGCCGAATGGATCGAGAACAGCATCGGCTCGATCATCGACTACTGGTGGTTGTGGATCGGCGTGTCCATCATCTCCGGAATCGTCCTCAGTACCGTCGTCTCCTATTTCGTCCTCGGCGCCGTCCTCGACCGATTGGCTGCACTCCCTTCGGCCGACCCGCTCCAGACAGCACCCGACGACCGTCCGATCGATCCTCTGCCGGTCACTTTCGATCACGTGGGCTTCACCTATCCGGGTGCAACGACACCGGCCCTCGTCGACGTCAACTTCACCGTGCGACGAGGAGAGTTCGTCACCGTCGTCGGCCACAACGGCTCGGGCAAGTCCACACTCACCCGGTTGCTCGCCGGTCGCGCGCCGACTGTCGGGACGCTGACGAGACCCGGGTCCGCCGGTCTCGGCCGACACGGCGGAACCGCCGTCGTCCTCCAACGACCCGAAAGCCAGATCCTCGGAACCCGCGTCGCGGACGACGTCGTCTGGGGGCTCCCCCCCGAGTCGCATCCCGACGTCGATGCACTGCTGGCCGAGGTGGGACTCGCGGGCATGGGTATGCGTGAGACCTCCGGGCTGTCCGGTGGCGAGATGCAACGTCTGGCTGTTGCAGCCGCGCTGGCGCGGCGCCCCGCTCTGCTGATCGCGGACGAAGCCACCGCGATGGTCGATCAGGCCGGCCGGGAGGAATTGGTCTCGCTCCTTGCCGAACTTCCGCGACGCCACCCGATGGCCGTGGTACTGGTCACCCATCACCACGCCGACACCCGCAACGCAGATCGGGTGATTCAACTACAACGCGGACGGCAGATCGATCACCAACCCGGTTGGATGACGTCGACGTTCGGGGGTCCGCCGTCTGCGCCGTGGCCGGTCAGCACTCGAGCTGTCCTCCAACTCACCGATGTCACCCACACGTACAACGACCGGACTCCGTGGTCGCGGCGCGCACTGTCGGACGTAAATCTCACAATCGGCGACGGCGACGGGCTGCTGGTTCTGGGCGGCAACGGTTCCGGTAAATCGACTCTGGCCTGGATCATGGCGGGCTTGATCGCACCGAGCAAGGGAACCGCAGTCTTCGACGGCAAACCCGTCTCACGCCAACTCGGCACCGTCGGTCTCACGTTCCAGCATTCGCGACTGCAGCTGCAACGCCGAACCGTCGCCGAAGACATCGAGGCCGCCGGAGGTCCGGAGATCGGATCGGTGCAAGTCTCGTGGGCGCTCGACGCCGTCGGACTCGACCGTCACATCGCCGGCCGCAGCATCGACGAGTTGAGCGGCGGACAGATGCGACGCGTCGTCCTGGCCGGTCTCCTCGTGCGCCAACCGCGGGTACTCATCCTCGACGAACCGTTGGCCGGTCTCGATCCACCCGGTCGACACGAAATCCTGAACGTACTCAGGTGGATTCGTCGGAACGGAACCGCAGTAGTCGTCATCTCCCACGATGTCGACGGCATGGACGCCGTGTGCAGCAGAACAATTCGACTGTCGGAGGGTCGCATCCTCGACCCTGCCGCCAGCAGCGCCTTGGAAGGATCGACGACGTGACAACACTTCTGCGCGAAGTCCCGACTTCATCGCCGATCCACCGATTGTGGGCCGGAACGAAGATCGTTGCCGTCGTTCTCGTCAGCATCGTGGTCGTGACCGCTCCGTCCTGGCCGGCGATCGGCGTCGTACTCGGATTGTTGTTGCTGACCGCGGTGATCGGACGCATCCCCCCGACTGCAGTTCCGCGACCTCCGTGGTGGTTGTGGGCGCTGATCCTGCTCGGCGCGTTGATCAATCTTCCGATCGGCCTCGACGCAGTCTTCATCTACCTGCAAGCTGTGACGTTCGGTCTTGTATTGCTCTGCGTCTCACTGATGTTGGCATGGACCACGTCGATGAGCGATGTGGCGCCGGCACTGGCAACGCTCGGTAGACCGCTGCGATTCCTCAAGATCCCGGTCGACGAGTGGGCGATCGCGACGGCCCTCTGCATTCGTTCACTTCCGCTCTTGATCGACGAGATGCTCACCCTGGTGGCGGCGCGACGACTACGCCCGAAAGCTGTGGTGAACAGCGCTGCCGACAATTCGATAGTCGATCTGATCACCACGACCATGTCGGTGGCAATTCGGCGCTCTGCCGAGATGGGTGAAGCGATCTCCGCTCGCGGGGGCACCGGTTTGATCGCGGCGTACCCCAAGCGCCCTCAGCTCGCCGACCTGTTCGCGCTGATCGTCGTCATCGCCGCGTGCGTCAGCGCGGTTGTTTTGACTCTGGTTCTGCGCTGATCGGATCACCGCTGACAGAATTTCCCTGGGCGATGATCGCAGAACCCATCCAGCGCCGTAGGTATCGCCGCAGTTCCTCGTCGCTCCGCTTCGGGTCGCCGGGCGCGAGGAAAAACGACTGCATCGTCCGCAGGACGTATTCGACCAGTTCCTGAAGTGATGCGTCGTCGTATCCGAAACGCACCCAGTCCACGTCGAAGCGGGTGATCATCGCCATTCCGAAGGCCTGCGCCTCCTGAGAGGTCAGACCTTCGGGATGAAGACTCGAATTCGTGCTGGTGAGCAGAATGCCGAGATGCGGCGTTCGGTGGACCTGGGTCAGGGTGTAGACGACACCCTCGGTCATCGCCTCGACGGGATCTTCGATGCCGCTCACGTGTGTGGTGAGCCGATCGAGGTAGCCGTCGACCGACGCGATTGCAGCTGCCCGCATCAGAGCGTCAGCGCTGGGGAAGTATCGATACACGGTCTGCCGGATCACGCCCAGTGACTCGGCGACGTCGCCGATGCTGATTTCCGAACTCGTCCGTCCGATCAACTCGACCGCGGCCTCGACAATGCGACGAGACGCATCTTCGTCACTGTCCGGTGGATTGCCGCCCCACCCACGCCTTCGTGCCACTGCCCACTTCCTCGCTCGAACGAGGCTCGAACCATGTCTTTGCGCTCGAAGTCCAAGAGCCACAGGCTAACACAGGCAGGTTTTGCATCTGCGCCCCTCGAATTCACTCCCCTCGCCGAAAGTGAACATACAACTGCACACCAATATGTATGATTACCGCCACACGTGGCTTCGAGTGCCAGAGCGGCCACCTGACCAGCCCCTCCGAAAGACGAGGTTCGACAAGTGACCAACCTTCAACCCCGAAAAATGGACTTCGGATTCGAGGATCAGGACGTTCCCTTCCTGTGGAACCCGGAGAATCCGGCCTGGTCGAGCATGTCCAACGCGGTCTCGTTCCTGGCCATCGGTTTCGAGAAGATGATCGTGAAGATGATCATGCAGACCAAGTCGCGGATCAGCGATCCTGAAGTGGCCGAGGAAGCCGTGGCGTTCATGCGTCAGGAAGGCCATCACTCGACCGCGCACCGCCAGCATGTGAAGGCTCTGATCAGGCGCTACCCCGGACTACAGAACACGCTCGACGCTGTGATCGGTGAATTCGATCTACTGACCGAGGCGACCTCGCTGAACTACCGGCTTGCATACACCGCGGACCTGGAGGCGACCTTCACTCCGGTGTTCAAGCTGATGCTCGACAACGAGGCGACCTTGTTCCGCCCGGGAGACGACCGCGTCGCGTCGCTGTTCATCTGGCACTTCGTCGAGGAGGTCGAGCATCGCAGCTCGGCTCTGATCATCTTCAATTCCGTTGTCGGAAGCGAGCTTTACCGGATGCGGATGGCACCGTCGATCTTCGCGCACGTGATGAAGGTGATTCGTATCGCCTGCGCAGGCTTCAACCAGCACGTTCCGCTCTCCGAGCGGCAAGTCGACTCACTGTCGATGTTCGCCACCCACCGCACCAAGCAGAAGATTCTGACGTCGTTCGCTCCGTATCTGACCAAGGGCACGATGCCTCGCGCCTTCGATCACCTTCAACTCGGAGAACAACTCGTTGCACTCGGCGGTGTCTTCCGCAGCCAGATGCCCAATCACAACCCGGACCACGAGAAACTCCCCGCACTCGCCGACCAGTGGTTCAAGCGTTACGACGACGGCTACGACTGCACACGCTGGTACACCGCCGAATCTCAGGCACAAGCCGAGTCGATCACGTCAGGGGCCAACTGATGGCAGAACACTGCTCCCCCACGTTTTCCCAGCTCGCAACAGAACTCGGTTTCTCCTGTCAGGAAGCAGGTGGACTCGTCGAGTTCCGTAACCCGGCGGCGCTGGAGAACTGGACCCTGCCCGTCCTCGAATGGACCATCATCGTCGGCTCGGTGCTCGCACTGGTCCTGGCGATCGTGCGGTTGCGCCGCAACGGCGACCCCACCAATCTGGTTCTCTGGTTCGGCGCCACCGCCTACCTGTTCATCATCGAGCCTCCGCTGTACTTCCCGGCGGCGTTCGGCATCGAAGAACAAGTGGACACGATGTTCGCGCACAACGTGTTCACCGTCGACTTCATGTGGGGTCGACTGCCGCTGTACATCGTTGCCATCTATCCACTGATGGCGACGTTGGCCTTCGAAATAGTCAGAATGCTCGGCGTTTTCCGCAGATACGGTCCACTACTGGGCGCTGTCTGCGTCGGCTTCGTCCACCATGCGTTCTACGAAATCTTCGACCACCTGGGGCCCCAGTTGCGGTGGTGGGAGTGGTCGACGTCGAACCCGATCAACCAACCCATGTTCGACGCGGTTCCACTTCCCAGCGTGGTCGTCTTCGCCGCGCTGTGGCCGATGTCGTTGGCATTCTGCGTCCAGTACTTCGTCGGACGGCACGTCGATGCCGGCAAGCACTTCTCCGGACTTCAATTGGTATGGCGCACCATCGTGATCGGCCTGCTGGCCTCGCTGGGTACGTTCATTCTCCCGCTCCCGGCGACGGTCTTCGGTATAGGAAGCGACACTGTCCGCGGGTTCCTCTACGCCGCTGAACTTGCAGTCCTCACAGTGGTCGCGATCGTGGTTCTCGTCCGCCAATGGACGCACCTGCGCTCGGCAGAATCGAACACTCCTGCACACACCAACAGGTTCGTGCAGATCTACAGCGTGGTGTACCTGGTTGTCATGGCCGTCCTGTGGGCGAGTGCGCTTCCCGACTTCTTCGACGCGGTCGACGGTTCCACCAGCGCTGGAGATCCCATCGGGAACCTCTGGTACACAGTGGCGTGCTTCGTCATCGCAATCCTGTGCGTGAGCGCAACTTTCACCATTCCGAAGCGGAACTCCGGGACGGCCGACGCCGAGCTCCTCGGGGCAAACTCAGCGACTCCGGCTACCTAGGCGACCGGGACGAGACCGCTCGGGTCTCGTCCCGGTTTCTCGGTTTCACGGGACGCGGTGAGTCCACTCTTCGGTTCTGAACTTCGTGTCCACCAGCTTGCGCGCCTGCTCCAACTCCGAGTCCGTGTAATCGCTGTCGTGGGTGTCGTATTGACCTCGAAAGTGCTGCGCAAACGACTCCAGGATTGCTGCACGCGTCATTCCGGTCTGCGAACGCAGCGGATCGACGCGCTTGGCCGCACTCTTGGTTCCCTTGTCCGACATCTTCTCTCGTCCGATTCGCAACACCTGCGTCATCTTCTCAGCGTCGATGTCGTAGGCCATGGTCACGTGATGGAGCACAGTGCCGGACGCGAATCGCTTCTGAGCGGCGCCGGCGATCTTGCCCTTGTCCGAGGCGATATCGTTGAGCGGCACATACCGAGCGTTGATACCGACCTCGGCAAGCGCTCCCATGACCCACTGATCGAGAAACGCGTAGGACTGCTCGAAACTCAAACCCTCGACCAATGACGCCGGTACTGCCAACGAGTACGTGATGCAGTTGCCCGGTTCCATGAACATCGCGCCGCCACCGGAGATTCGGCGCACCACCCCGATGCCGTACCGCGCAGCCGCCTCGGAGTCGACCTCGTTACGCACGGACTGGAACGATCCGATCACGACCAAGGGCGAGTCCCAGTCCCAGAAACGCAATGTCGGCGGACGCTCACCCGATGCGACCTCACGCGCGATGACCTCGTCCAGCGCGACGTGCATCGCGGGATCGAGAACCACCGGCGGGATGAGGTCGAAGGTGTGATCCGCCCAGCTCGTGGCGTGGCCGAGTGCGCGCCGGATCGCGATGCCGACCGACTGCGGCGTGAAGCCGATCATCGAGACGGACTCGTCGAGCGCAGTGGAGATGGCATGCGCCAACTGTTCTGCATCCGAGTCGGCGGGCATTCCGCGCAACGCCGCGTTGATGTCGTCGAGCGCGCTGTCGGGCTCGAGGAAGAAGTCCCCCGAGACTGCGACTTCGGACAGCCGACCGTCCGCCACCTCGACGTCGACCGCGACCAGTTTTCCACCAGGAACCTTGTACTCTCCACGCATCCGTCCAGCCTATCCCTGCGGGATTCTCTGCGGTGAGCGCCGTCGAAGATCACACCCCGCGCGCAGTGCGCATCTGTTCGGAAGGCAGGGCGCTCAAGTAACCACACCTGTAAGTCGCTGCGGGGCTGCACAATCGCGCGGACGGGACCGCACGTGTCGACCCCTGGCAATTTGGCCGAGCAACGGCCCTGCTTCTGCCGACAGGCGAGATGATCTCTGTGGTGGGAGGATTGCCGCAACGAGCCAACTCCCTGGCGAGCCACAACGGAGGTAGACATGAAGGTCCCGGCGTTCCACTCGACGGTTCCTTCGGATCTCGACGTCTATCACGACAACGAAAGCTGCATTTTGGCCGCGCGCATCGCAGTGTCCCATCGTGCCCACGGAGTCGACGGCCGACCGTGGTGCACTGCGTGTGCGTCTTTGGACTGACGAGCGACCACCAGCTCACTCACACCCACGTCGCCGATTCGGGGGCAACCCCGTTGGCCCGAGCATTCGCATCGATGACAGCGCGGAGCCACACTGTCAGACCGGTCTCGACCTGCTCGTAGAACGCGGTGAATCCCGGATCGGCCACGTACATCCGTCCCAGACACACCTGCATCGAATGTGTGCAGTCGAAGTAAACCCCGATCGACGCTCGGTGCCGTTCTGCCAGCAAATTCGCCTCGCCGCTTCCCGGTTCGACACCGGATCGGCAGGCCAGCGCCAGATCTTCGTTGAGCGTCTCGACGCAGTCGGCGATCTTCTGCCAATCCTCAGCGGTCCTACCCGCCGACCGTTCCGCGTGCTGCGCCCACTGCGCACTGTCACCCCAACGCTCGTGCGCCTCAGGTCCCCATGACGGCTGCCAGTGTCGGCCGAAGATCGAGACCTGCTCGTGTGCCGGCAACAGCACACCCGACTTCCTGGCATCGATGATGCGATCCAAGGACTCGCCCAGTTCCTCCAAGTCGGCTATCCGTTGCCGCAACTCGGCGCGCTGCCCACGCAGCGTCTCGTCCACGTGGGCTGCGGGCGCATCGAGCAATATCCCGATCTCGTCGAGCGACAAACCCACGTCACGGTAGACAAGCACCCGGCCGATGCGACCGAGGTCCGCGTCGGTGTACAGCCGGTAGCCCCCGTCACTGCGCCCGGACGGACGCACCAAACCGATTGCGTCCCAATGATGGAGGGTACGTACGGTTATGCCTAGTCGTGATGCGGCAGCACCGACAGTGAGAGCACTGTCTGCCTCGTCTCCGAAGAGTTGGTCCGTCACGTGATCCAGTCTGACAGACGCGGTTCGGGAGGCCACAGCGTCAGACCTCGGTTCAGTCGTCGGGTCCGTCAATTCCCATGCCTCGCAGATGCTCGGCCTCGGCACTGTTCGGGTCGTACGGACGAGCGGCCGTCATGATCACGCGCGCGTTCTCCGGTGTCACAATCTCCAACTCCAGTGAATTCCACGGCTTCAGATGTGGACCGCTGGTGCATCCGGGCCGCAATTCCTCACACGCCTGTGCTATCTGGTCCATCTGACTCAGCACACACGCAAAGCTCACACTGACGGACGGTGGTGAATCTGCACATTCGCCGGGCACGAGCAGAACGTCTTGAAATGCCCAGCGTCGCAGGTGCGTCAGTCGATCCGGTACCGAAAAGAGGTCGAAGAAACCGAGCCCACGGATCCAGAAGTCGGCAGATTCGGCCAGATCCGATGTCGGAACCGCCACGAACATGGGCATTCCGTAGAGACCTCGGAACTGTTCCGGAGGCACGGCGTCTGTAGCGGGGACAGGGACGGGGCTGATGTCGAATGCCGGGTAAGTATCGGTCATGAAGCCATCGTGAGCCCTCACGCTACGTCAGGGTCAAATCGTGTGAAATCCGATCGAACCAGATTGCGCGATCACACCGTGCGTGCGAATGCGCCGTCGTCTGCGAATACCCGTTGGGCAAAGCGTTCGCCGATGAGACGGTGCGTCGCAGCGTCCGGATGGAGCTGATCGGGAAGCGGCAACTCTTCGTTCTCGGCCGCACCATAGAGATCGCACCCGTCGACGTAATGCAGATTGGGATCATCCGCCGATCGCTGGGTTACGATGCGCGCCAACTCTTCCCGAATAGAGCGCAGCGTCAGCTTTCCGGCTGCGCGCTCGGCGGGATCGCCGGTAGCAACGAATCGCATTTCGCCTCTGGCAAGCGCGTCGAAATCGAATGCACCAGGTCCAGGCGTGTCTTCGTGAATCGGGCAATAGACAGGCGAGACGACCAGCAGTGGAGCCACTGGATGACCGTCGCGGACCGTGTCGAGGAAGCCGTGCATTGCCGACGTGAAGGCCCGCAGGCGCATCACGTCGGAGTTGACCAGATTGATGCCCATCTTGATGCTGATGAGGTCGGCAGGAGTGTCTCGCATAGCGCGGGCGACGTACTGGTCCAGCAGAGCGCTGCCGCTGAACCCGAGGTTGATCAGATCCACGCCGCCGAGGGAGGCTGCGAGAGCAGGCCAAGTGCGGGAGGGACTTTCAGCGCCGGAGCCTTGACTGATCGAGCTTCCGTGATGGAGCCACACATCACGCTTCGTGCCGACTGCGAGTTCGAGCGGGGCGTCGGTTCGCAATGCGACAAGTTCGGTGGTTTCGTTGTGCGGCAACCAGATCTCGACGGTCTTGGATCGCGCGGGCAAGTCCGCGAAGCGGATGGTGCTGACGGGTCCGGATTGTCTCTGAGCGGTACCGGTCGCCATGTCGATCGTCACCGTGTTGCCACCCTCAGCGATTGCGTGCCCGGTTGGTTCGCCGTCGACGATCAGGTCGTACACCCCTTGCGGCCTCGGCGGAGCACCGATGTAGATCATTTTCGTGGGCAGAGTGTCGAGTTCGATGGCCGTAGCGCTGGTTCGGAACACCAGCCGCACTCCGGACGGTTGTGATTGCGCCATTGCCATCTGCCCGTCAGCGAATTGCGTGCGAGCTCTGGCAGGCAGACGGTGTGTCAGCACACCGCGTTCGGTCCGCTCGAGCTCGAGGGCTCCGCGCACGATGTCCTCGGAAATTACGGTAGTAATCCAGCTGCTCTGGCTGTTCATCTCATTCACCTGTAGATAAGTTGCGAAGGTTTTAACTACAGCACACAGTAATTTGCCTATACTATTTAGGCAAGCGGTTTCACTTCTCGACGAACAGGACCAACGGACATGCCTCGCGCAGGACTGACACCCGAACGCCTCGCCGTGGCGGGCGCCGAATTGGCCGACGAGGTGGGCTTCGAGCAGGTGACCGTATCGGCGGTCGCCAGAGCGTTCGACGTCAAGGTCGCAAGCCTGTACTCGCACGTGAAAAGTTCGAACGACCTCAAAACCAGAATCGCGCTGCTTGCCTTGGAAGAGATGGCCGACCAGGCTGCCGACGCCGTGGCCGGTCGGTCCGGCCGCGACGCCTTGACCGCCTTCGCGAACGTGTACCGCAACTACGCGAGGTCACACCCTGGTCGGTACGCCGCGTCACAGATGCGCCTCACCCCGGAGGCCGCGGCCGCGAGCGCGGGTTTCAGACACTCGCAGATGATGCGATCGATTCTGCGCGGGTACAACCTCACCGATCTCGATCAGACCCACGCAGTTCGGTTGCTCGGCAGCGTTTTTCATGGGTACGCCAGCCTCGAGCTGGGTGGATCGTTCAGCCACAGTGCACCGGACAGCGCCGAAAGCTGGGCAAGAATCCTCGAGGCTCTCGATTCGATGCTGACCAATTGGCCAGCGTCGAGTCCATGACCAGTCGTGATTCTTGCGCGCCAAGTTCTTGCGCCACTTGGTGATCGCACACGGCCAAGAAACCTCGGGCCCACCCCAGGAGCGGCGCCACACAATCGCGCGCTCCCGCAACCACAGGTCGCACTGGGACAGAAGAAGGTCCGAGTAGGCAAGAAGCCGGGCGTGGAGCTCCGCTTAGAGGAGAAGCTTGGCGCGCAGAGAGTCGACAGTGCCCTGGTCGACGCCGAGGCCCTCCCGTACGTAAGTATCCATACCGCCGTAGAGCCGGTCCACCTGTGCATACGCCGCATCGAGCCACGACAGGTCCACCGCGTCGTCCCGGCCCAGGTACGTGTTCGACGCCATGAAATCGGCACTGATGAACTCACGCGGGACACCCAGAATGGTCAGCAGGATCGCGGTACCCCAACCGGTGCGGTCCTTCCCTGCACTGCAGTGGTAGACGGTTGCGCCGTCGGAGTTGTTCGCGATCGCAGTCAGCAGGTCACGGAAGGCGACATCGGAACCACGGTAGTTGACCATGAACGGGTAGCCGATGCTCTGGCCGATGTTCGAGGTTCCCTTGACTGCGCCGTCGATCAACGCGCGACCGAGGGTCAGGGGAACGAACTCGTGGAACGCGATGCCGTGTTCGATACTGACGACGTCGGCGACCTGGTAGGTGACCCCGGCGGGGATCCGATCGGGATCCTCCGCACGTTCGGAGGCGTTGCGCAGGTCGACGTCGAGGGTCAGGTTCGCGGCGGTGAGTTTTGCCAGATCAGTCTCATTGAGCGAGCTGAGCTTGTTGGAACGGAACACCAGGCCTGTCCGGACGGTCCTGCCGTCGGTAGTCCGATACCCGCCGATATCGCGGAAGTTCCGCGCCTCGTCGAGCCTGATCTCGGCCGCGGACGGCGGTGGGATCTCCGGCAGCGGCGGTTGCTCCCCGGACGATCCGAACTGACTCGAACCCAATTGCAGGTCGCCGCTCGAAGCGGAGGCGAGTGTGGGGCCTGTCAGGGCCGCACCCATAGCGACCAGCGCAGCGAGGGCGATTCCGAAAGGGCGCGCCCCTCGGCGGCGCGTGTAGACAGTTGTCACCTTCATCCTCTCATTCGCTGTGCGGGATACCCCGCGCCCCGCAAACTCCCGTGCGAGATTACAAGGGTGGCACGCTCCTCGTCCCGACTTTGCTCCAGAAACCGGACATGTGTTCAGGTGCCCGGCCAGCCGCCATCCTGCAGGAAGAAACTCTTGCCCGTCACTGCGTCGCCATCGACCACGCCGGGCCCGATCGAACGACAGACCGCGGCCGCGGCGGCAGCCGTAACTGCACAGCGCCGAACAACTTCACTGTCGAGCAACTGCACGAATCTCCACCTCGAGCTGGTATCCGTTGGGACGAAATCAATCTCATGCGCTACCGGCCGTCGACCATGACCAGTGCAGGCTGAGGAATGTCGGACGAAGCGTCTGCGAGAGCAGCAAGAGTGCCGTCGAGCGCGACAAGGTCCGCACGACGACCCGGCGCCAAGATCCCCACCCGTCCTTCGTCATGGACCAAGTACGCACTGTCCACAGTCATGGCCTGCACTGCACGCTGCACTCCGATCCGTTGGTGGGCGCCAAGCACGGCACCGCCCATGGTCAGCCGATTCACAGCAGTCCTAATCGTCTGGAGGGGATCCATCGGCGTTATCGGGCAATCCGAGTGCAGCCCGAATTTCAAGCCGATGTCATCGGCGCACGCCAGCGGGTCCAGGTTGCCGGCTCTCTCAGGACCGAGGAAACGGTCACGGTGACGATCGCCCCAATGAAAAACATGGTTGACGAAAAAGCTCACCCCGATCTCGGCATCACGTATCGCCTCGAGATCCGCAGGCCCACTCACCTGGCAGTGCTCGATACGGTGCCGCGCTCGACGTCCGTCACTGCGGTGCGCACTGCGCAGCGCCGCGATGGCGGCGGCTACAGCCGCATCGCCGTTGGCGTGCACCGCGACCTGACCTCCCTCGCGGTGCACCTGGAGAACCATGTCGTCGAGTTGCTCCTGCGGATAGAGCAGATCACCGTGATGGTTCGGGCTGCAGGTATACGGAGTTCGCAAGGCTGCAGACAATCCTTGAATGGACCCATCCGCCCAGAATTTGGCGCCGGCCAGGCGGAAGCGTGACCCTGGGGCCGGTGCAGCCGTGAAAGCGATGTTCCTTTCCTCCAGTTCTGCGATCGCGAGATCACCCCGAAGGAAGCCAACCGTGTGCACGGGCATCTCGCCCATGGTGTCCAGGGCACGATAGGCGGCCAACTCCTGCATGCCCGCCGACAGGCCGACCCCTAGATCGTGGACGGTCGTGATTCCTCGCGAACGCGCCAGTGTCAAGCTACGCAGCAACGCGGTCTGCACCTCTGCCTGTGTCAGGTCTGGTATCGCGCCACTCAACCGTGCCACGGCGTCGATTTCCCAGGCCATCCCTGTGAGCCTCCCGTCCGCCCCACGCGGAAACTGCGAGTCCCCGGGATCCACCGTCGATTCGTCGATGCCTGCAGTTGCAAGCGCAACAGTGTTTGCCACCGCAAAGTGCCCCGAGATGTGCAGAACGATGATCGGGCGGTCGGTGCAGACTGCGTCGAGGTCATCGCGTGTGAGATGGCGACCTTCTCGAAGTTGTGTGTCGTCGTACCCCCATCCACGTATCCAGCCGTGAGTGGGAGTTGAGTTCCGCAGAGCCCCTTGGATATCCGTGATCGAGGCGCACGGTGGCGTCCGGCAATCAGCCCATCCGTCAGTCAAGCCGGAGTAGGTCGGGTGAATGTGCGACTCGATCAGCCCCGGGATCACAGTAGCGCCGGCGAGATCGAGCCGACGAGTTTCCGGTCCGGTGTACTCCCCCATGTCCTTTCGACTTCCGGTGGCGACAACCAGGCCTCCATCGAGGACGAGCGCCTCAACCTGGGGTGACGCTGCGTCTTGGGTGAGGATTGCATCTGCGGTGAGTAGTGTCCGAGTCATCGGATATCCGCCTTCGCGGTCGGGACTGCGGGGCAAGGCACTGGTGCCGATCGATTTTCTGCACGGAGGCCCGAAACCGCTTCGACAGGAGGCCACATCACCCGGGTGGCGGACACGAACAACACGTTCAGAACAAGGGCTGCGGCACCGATGTTCATGCCTTTGTCCGCCAACCACATCGATACCGTGCCGTGTGTGTCGAGGTACAGCCAGAGCACCAGCACGTCGCCGAGCACCACGCCCATCGCGAGCGCTGCCGGTCGCAGCTTCCACCCGAAGATCATCGTCGCGAACACCACCACGGCCTGGGTCACCCCGTAATACGCGGTATTCACCAGCGTCAGCAGCAATTGGGGTGCGGCGAGGGTGAGGATCAGCGAGAGGCCGAGGTAGGCGACTATGACCCCGCGCACCCACACTCTCTGACGTGATTCGGGTATTCCAGGAACGATGTTTCGCGAGACGATCGAGCCGATTCCCAGCGCCGAGCCACACAGAACAACGATCGCGCACAGTGCCGCACCACCCGCCACCACTCCGGTCAGCCAGTCCGGGAGCACGAGGCGGGACAGTTGCAGGAGGACCTCGTTGGACTCTGCGCCCTCGAGCTTGTTGGGCAGCAATGAAATTGCTCCGAAGGCAGCAGCGACGAGGAAGGGATACATGAGCATGTACAGCGGGTTGAATCGGGCGACTCGCTTGAGGGTTGCCTCGGACTTCGCCGATAGCACGGCCTGCACGATGAAGGGGAAGACGAAAAAGCCGAGTGACTGGAACACAATTGTGGTGAGCACGAAGGTCAGCGACGAACCGGTGACGGTGGATTGCGAGGCCTGCCCGGCCCCATGGGATGCCGCATCGGCAAAGAGCTTCGTGATACCGCCGGATTTGGCCGTGGCGGCCAGTCCGATCAGGATCGCTCCCAGCAGCAGAGCTGCGTCCTTGACGTAAGACACGAACGCCGGTGCACGTACACCCGAAAGCAGGAGGAAGAGCAGAGCAAGCGCAGCGCCGACGAAAACTGCCACCGTCGGGTTGATGGTGATGCCAAGTCCGCTCAGCGCGACCTGGAGGCCGGCAAGCTGCAACTGCCCCCAGGGAATGAGGAAGACTACCGAGGCAATCGCGATTGTCAGTTCCAACCCGCGCGACCGAAAGTGCCGCCCGGCCACATCGGGCAGCGTCATCGCGTTGTACCGCTTACCTGCCCGCCAGAGGTAGGGCGCAAAGAAGTATCCGATCGGATAGGCAAGCAAGATGTATCCGATGAACCAGACGCCGTAGCTTGCCCCGTGGGCGTACACACCGCCGGGGAATCCAATGAGCGTACCGATGCTGTAGGCCTCACCTGCTCCCAGGATGAAAACCAGCACGGGACCGAAAGATCGCCCGCCCACGAGGTAGTCGGAGATCTCTTTTTTGCTTCCACGGCGTGAAAGCACTCCGGCGCCGAGCGCGAGGAGTAGCACGAGCGTAAATGTTGCAGCGATCATGTCGGATCCCCGATCTCGGTCTTGGCCTGAGCCAGTTCGTTTCGTTCCGCTTCCTCGAAGTCCTTGCGGTCAAAGAACTTCCATGCCATGTGGAGACACAACGAGGTCAGCGGCATCCACAGGAAAAGCCACGCGAACAAAATGGGAAATCCGAGAACAGTCAGTTCGGATCCGGAGAGCGCAACTATCCCGCCCAGCACCCCGACGAACGGAACTCCGATTGCGAGCAAGGCACTCTTCGCCTCGTTGGACATGATTGTGGCTCCTTAGCCGTTGATCGATCCGGAGCAGATGAGGCGAGGGGCGTTTTGCCGTCGAATCGTCGTCCGGTCTAGCGTTGAGTGTGCCTCCCGTCACTATGGCGGGACCATGGGTGAACCCCGGAATCCACGACGCTCGTTCGTGAAATTCACGGGACGCAAGACCAAGCACGCACAAAGGAGTAACCCCGTGGACGTAACCGACGTCGAAGAAGAAGACACGATCCGACGGTTGTGTCGCGAGGTTTCCGACGAGCTCGAAGCGCTCACCGAGCGCGCGGTACAACAGATTCGCAGCGAACTCCCGGCCTACTCCGCGGTACCAGTGGCCGAGCAAGGCAACTACATCCGCAAACAGTTGTCCGCAATGCTGTGTGCCGTCGCCGAGAACGAAACGATCACCACAGAAGACACCGACCGAAACCGCGAACTCGGGCGCCGTCGCGCGATGCAAGGGCTCCCCCTCTCCGATGTCATCGAGACCTATCACATTGCATCTCGTGAGCTCTGGGACACGATGGTCCAGCGGTCCACGAAACCAACACACGAGCTGCTGCAAGCAGGCGGCAAACTCTGGGACCTCGTTCACGCCGCGACGAGCGCAGTCGCAGTCGGACACTCCGAGGCAACGCGCAGCGAGCAGGCCATCCGCGCCGGCGTTCGATACCGATTCTTCGAAACACTGCACAGTGCAACGGATATGGAACTGAGCAACGCCCGAGAGCTGGCACAAACCCTCGGATTCGATACACAGAAATCGTTCCAAGCACTGTCGGCCGTCGAGGAGGAATGGTCAGAAGCACAAGTGGAAAACCTGCAACGAACCCTGGATTCCGTGCATGCTGTCGCGCATTGCAGTCGACATGGCTCCCGAGTAATCGTGATGTGTCAGGGCGAACCAACCGAAGTCATCCACGCAATCATGCGAGATCATCCACGAACTTCACTAGGTATCGGGATGCCCCGGGTCGGGCTCGTCGGCGCAGCTCAAAGCATCAAAGACGCCGAGCGCACATTGCAGTTGGCGACAGCGCCGGGCACGACGGTCAGTTTTGCCGACGAATGGCTCATCGCCACTCTTGCCACCCACCAGGACGAGCTGCTGCCGCTTCTACAGGCTGGGGCGTCCGTGGCCGAAGAGCACTCACATCTGATGGATGCCGTCCGCGCCTTCGCCCGAAGCGGGTTCTCCGTCAGCGCTGCCGCCCGTGACATCCACCTGCATGCGAACTCTGTCACGTATCGACTCGACCGCTGGCAGCATCTGACCGGATGGGATGCGCGAACCCTCGACGGCCTGATGAAATCTATCGTGAGCCTCGAACTGTTTCATCGCCGAACGCTCGACCACCATCTGACACCGAACACGCGCCGCGTGTCCTCGGCACGCTGAACCGCGCCCGTGCTTGTCACTCCGACTCGCCGTCGAGACATTGCCCAAGCCAGGCACCCATATCCGACGCAGCGCGGCGGGCAACAGGCGTTGGATGGTTTGTAAATCCATGCGGGACATCAGGATAGAGACGCAAGTCGACGTCGTTTCCGGCCGCCGACAGTCGCGCCACCATGGCAAGGTTCTCTGCCAGGACCACGTCTTCTGATCCAACGACAACGAGGGTCGGCGGCAGGCCGCTGAGGTCGCCGAATGTCGGAGAAATATCCGGAAGAGTGCGATCATCGACATGGCCGACGTAGGCTTCGATGAAGTATTCGTCGCTGATGGTGCGGCCCGCGGGAGTCTGGGCACTGACGTCGTACGTGCCCGCTTCCAGCACCGCACCCGAAAATGCCTTGGCCAGACCTCGATCACGAAGGCGCAGCAACGTCGTCGTCACCAAGGTTGCTCCCGCCGACATGCCACCGATGGCGAGCCTGGTCGTCCCGAACCGTTCGGCAGCGACATCAAGCAGCCACAAGGCGACCGCCTCACAATCGTCCGGCGCTGCCGGCCAAGGGAATTCCGGTGCAAGCCGGTAATCGACGGTAACCACTACCACCCCGACCTCGTCGGCAAGTCTCATGCTTCGGGCGTCAGCGCTGGCCGCTGAACTCATGTAGAAACCCCCACCCGGAAGATACAGATAGACCCCGTTGACATCGCCGTCTTTCGGAGTGACTACGCGCACCGAAACGGATCGGCCCTCGATGTCGAGTGTGTGTTCAACAGCCCGGCTCGCCGTGGGATCAACCACCCTGGATGCTCGCACCACAAGCAGTTCTTGCAGGGAACTCGGACCGACACCGGCAGGCCGCGACGCATAGAACGCTCGCGTACTCGCCAAATCGTCACGAGGCATTTGTTCGATCAGATCAGTCAATGCAAGCTTCACCAGGGCTCCCTCGGGTCGAGACTTGTCGACAATGATGACACCTCCAGCAGGAGCACGTGTCCGACGTGTTCTCGGCAACGCGGGGCCGTGACAGGTATGAGCAAACCGCGCCGGAAAGAGGTCTTCTCACGCTAGCCTCGACTCGGAATTGGACGTTTGTCTAGAAAGGTCGATGGATGCGTGCGCTGTTGCTTGCCACCCTCGCAATCCTGGTCCTCCAGATTGCAACTCCGGCGGCGAACGCTGCACCACCGGATCCGGGCTGGACTCTCCCCCAACTGACCGTCGCAGATCGAACGATCAAGGACGTCGACGGACGAACGGTGTTGCTCCGCGGCGTGAACGCCAACGGTCTCAATGACTACGCAACCAACGGCACCGGTCTACCCACCGTTACGCCGCTGGGAAGAACGGACTTCGCGCAGATGGCAGCGCTGGGCTTCAACGTCGTCCGGCTCAACGTCGCGTGGTCCCTCCTGGAACCGACCCGCGGTGCATTCGACACTGCGTACGTCGACCGCGTTCGAGTAGCGGTCGAGGATGCAAAAGACCACGGCATCTACACCGTTCTCGACATGCATCAGGATGCATGGGGCCCGTACGTCGGCACTCCGAGCGACCAGTCGTGCCCGTCATTCATGCGGCCGGGAGTCGGCTGGGACGGCGCACCCGAGTGGGCAACCCTGACCGGCGGATGGACAACCTGCAACATCGGTGGGCTCAGGGAAGCCGCACCCGCGATCGCCCATGCCTTCCAGGCGTTCTACGACGACGAGCAAGGAATCCAGAGTCGCCTCGTCGCGACGTGGGCGCGGTTGGCTGCCGAGTTCAAAGACGAACCAGCTGTAGCCGGATACGACCTGTTGAACGAACCGAACCCCGGCCTGCGCGATCCATTCACGGCAGCTGATCAGATCGGGCAGTTCTACAAGCGGGCCACCGACGCCATCAGACAGGCCGAAGCAGGAGGATTTCCACACCTCGTGTTCTTCGAGCCCAGCGCGATCTGGTCGGCTTTCGGCCTCGACGCGCTGCCTCCACGCCATTACCTGACCGATCCCCTGGTGGTCTTCTCGCCCCATCTCTACAGCGAATCGATAACGGTCAGTAGCGAATTTCCCGGAATCGAAGACGGATTCAAGATCGCCGACCTCGCTGCCGCCTGGTACGACGCACCGTTGTGGACGGGTGAATGGGGTTGGTTCGGCGACGCCGACGAGCAGAGAGCAGACGTCGACCGCTTCGTCGATGCCACCGACAGGTACCGGATGGGCGGTGCGTGGTGGTCGTGGACACA
Source organism: Rhodococcus sp. OAS809 (assembly GCF_040546695.1). NCBI lineage: Bacteria > Bacillati > Actinomycetota > Actinomycetes > Mycobacteriales > Nocardiaceae > Rhodococcus > Rhodococcus sp. OAS809. The sequence goes on from NZ_JBEPOI010000002.1 coordinate 1,332,113, forward strand.
AGCGTGCGGTGACCCCCACCCGGTTCGCGACGGCAATACCCACCAGCCGCAGGGAAATCTGAATCGCATCGACTGCCCGTCCGGTGAATCACTCGGGCTCGTAGAGGGATTCGCCGCGCCACTCTCGCGAGCGTATCCGCGGGCAGCGCCCGGCTCGCTGACGGAGGTATCGCGTGACGGGTTTGACGGGAGCGGCACCGGACGGGTCGAGGCCTGGTACCCCGGCACCGACCGGCCACAGCTCGAGACCACGAATCTCTCCGACGTCCGACTGTCCCCGATCGAGGGCGGATGGCAACTGATCGGTCACGCCGACGGCGACTACGCGGTCAAGCGCGCCTGATCGAACGATCATCCGGGAATCGCGCGTTCACACCACGCGAAAGAGCGGGTATCAGAAGATTCCGCCAATTCCCTTGCCGATCAGAACAACTCCGACGACCAAGATCAACACACTCATCACCGTGGTGTTGTTGTCCTCGAGCCAGACTTTGAGATTGGCCAATGGCTTTCGCAGGCGATCAGCAGCCACCAGGTATCCGATGACCGGGATCGCGACAGTTGAACTGGCGATGACCGTGAATACGAGAATCGAGGTGATCGCTCCGCTGGTCGCCAACGACGCCGAGCCGATCGACACTCCGGCCGCGATGCACATGAGCAGGTTCTTCGGGTTGATCGCGGCGAGCGCGAATCCAAGGCCCAATCCCTTGACCGCGGTCATCTCGTCGACGGCTTGCATCCACTTCGGTGTTTCGTGCTCGCCGCTGCGCCCCCGCCACTGCTTGACCCCGACGGCCAACAGGAGGACACCGAGAGCTAGTTTGATCCACGAAACCGTGGCGGACGGTCCGTCGTCTGACGTGCTGACGGCACTGGACAAGATGACGAAAAGAACTGTAGCGATGAAGATTCCGAGTAACCAGCCCACCGCGAACCCGGCGCTGGTGCTACCCGCTCGCTTGGAGAGCAACATCAAGATAGTGGCGATGACGGCCACCGGCGACACGGCGACACCGACGGCCAATGGGAGAAGTTCTCCGACAACGGAACCCATGTCAAAACTCATTTCTGATTGCGGCAAGCAGGATAGGCAGTAGGCGAGAAAAGCCGCCCCTGTCCGCCACGACGGACAACAGAGCACAGCCGATACCGCTGCGCGATAATGCTGACACTGCGAGCGCCTGCGTAGTTCATGCCTCATTCGAAAGGGATGAGTGCCTGAACCGCAGGCCTCGATTCCCCACCGAAGATCGCGAAAAGACTTGGCTAACGGTGTGTCGGCTGCGCTCGCAGCAGAGCGCAGCCGACATCATCGAGGAGGATCACCAGACACAATCTCGAGTAGTGACCTCACGCGTAGGGACGGGTTACTTCGCGCAGCCACTGCCCTCGAACGCGAGCTTGGACGTATATTGCCCGTCCGGCAAATACTCTCCCATCACTGCCTTCTCGTCACCGGGCGTCTTGGTATCGTGTGCAGCGTGGCTGAAGTCCTTGGCCGGCAGCATGTTCCGCATGATCAAGAGGGAATCGTCGGGATGCCCTGCGCCGTCACCGGCCGGCGAGAGCGAAAGCCATGACACCCCACATTCCTTCGTAGCGTTTGCGGGTCGGTCTTCAGGGAGCGACGCGACAATCGTGTAGCGACCATCCGCATCAGTGGCCATCTGCTCGTCGAACAGACACGTCGCTACCTTCGTCGTTGCCAGCGATTCATTGCTGCACATCGACCAGAACCGCATGTCGACTGCGCTGTCGAGATTCTTTGCGCCGCCTGTCGTCTTCGGAGTCCTCGGCAACTCTCCCCGAAGTACTAGAACTTCGCCGAACCCACGGTTGACTTCGGCGGTGACGTAGCTGTTGTCGATGTTGGAGTACTGCCCGCCCACCCGCTGGGGTGTGCCATCGCATTTGCCGAGATAGGTACAGCCGAGCGTGAACTCGGCGCTGTAGTACGCCCGCCAGACTGGTGTCTGCTCGGAAGGGAATGTCGCAGGCTTGCCCGGTTGGTCACGCAATGCCTTGTACGTGTCCAGCGACAGCGAAGCCGGCTTCAAGATTCCGTTGTCCGCACCGACCGCTGAACACAGATCCTGCCCGCGCAACACCTGACCACCGGAAAGGTGCAGCTCTGGCTCCGGCAGTCCAACGCCGCCGGTGAGATCACGCCCGTTGTCCGGCAGGTAGATGCGATAAAGCAGGCTTATCCGGTCCTGACCTGGCACACCGGCATACAAGGTGTTGGGTTTCGGCTCAACAGGCGAGGCCTCGTTGAGGACGGAAGCCGTGTACGACCTGGCACTTTCGTTCGATCGATCGGCACCGGGAAGATAGGTGTTGCGCGAACCTGCGTCGGGAGCTGTCGAAATGTCATTGAGGACGGCGGTCGGCATCGCGGTTGCTGCGTTGTACGAGTTCAACGACTGATAGCGCGCATGCGCATACTGCCCTCGGATAACCAACTCGGCGTTCTCGGGGATTGTGAACTGCGCAGCCCAGTAAATCGCCGCAGTGTCAGGAAAGGCGTAGTTGAGCTGTGGGTCCGCGCGCTCGGGATTGATCGGCACGGACCAGAAGCAGGTCGACACCGGATGCTCGACGTCCGGTCCGCCGGATCCGAAATCGACAGAACCAGATTCGGATCCGCTAGCCGAACCGGTTCCTGATCCGGATCCGCTCGACGAGCCGAAATCGACAGATCCGACCGCCGGCGCGGCAACCGCGGACCCAGCCCCGGCAAATACAGTGATCGCGCTCAGCGCCACCGCAGCTACGAGTGTTCTTGATGAATGCATCGCGCTCCTTGTTAGATAGCTGACAAACAGTGATAGAACGATCTAGAGCGAGTACTCCCGGTCCAACGACGAGAGACCGTCACGAGGTCCGCACTCCGCACTACTACTTGGTGGGTTGAAAGTCGTTCGTCAGAGCGCCGCGAATCGCGTCGGTGTCCGACTGAGACCAGTTGTCGGGGTGCAGGATCCGCGCCCACATGTCCGCCGCCTCGGCACCGTAGTTGTGCCCGTGACCTGGCGGAACGTCCGCCGAGAAGACCATGTCGAGTGTCACCTGCCAGAATGTCACGAACGGTATCCACGTCATTCCCGGATCGACATCACGGCCGAGAGGCTCGGCAAGCCAGTCCGGCTTGTTCAGAAGCAGGTCGAAAGACCACCAGACAATTGGGTCGCTGGCGTGCTGCCAGTACATGACGCGTGAGTCGTTCCACGGCGCATCCAGTTCGAGATCCTCCGGATAGGCAGCGAAACGAATCGACTGCCCGTCGTCGATCACCGGCACGGCTTCCCGTGAGCCGGAGTCACGACTGCTGGTGATCTCCTGCCATTGAGCGGTGAAGTTCGGAGTCCCCGACCACAACGCCCCATCCACCCGCGTCGCCATGTCCTGTGCTCCCGCGAACGCGGCCTGTCCCCCGTACGATCCGAGGCTCTCGCCGAAAACGACAAGCTTGGGGCGCTTGTCGAGCGGCAGATCGATCCACTTCGCATAGACAGAGTTGAACAGCGCCCGGCCTGCGGCCATCGGGGTTTCGCGATCGGCGATGAATGCCAAAGGGCTGGGAAGGAACGAGTACTGCATCGCCGCGATGGCGGTGTCGCCGCCCTGGACGTATTCGAAAGCGGACGCCACGTCGTCGTTCACCCAGCCGCGGCCGGTGGTGGTCACTACTGCCAGGACGGCACGGTCGAAGCCGCCGGTGCGCTCGAGTTCGTTGACGACCCGCTGCGCGACACCGTCGACGGAATCCGACGACTCACGGCCGGCGTACACGCGGATGGGTTGCTTCGCGTCCCGGCCGGTCAGCGCGGAAATCTGCACCGCAGACGGCCCGCTACCCATGAAAGTGCGACCCTCCTTGCCCAGCGAATCCCATGCCTCGGCAGACATGGGTGAACCACTGCGTTCGGCGATCAGAGGCTGGTCGATACCATCGGGCGTGTCGTTGTCCGCGCCGGAGAAACTCCAGTTCGCAAAAGCGATGAGCCCGTTGTAGAGGGCACCGTTGACGACGAAGATCGCCAACGCGAAGACGACGACCAAGCTCGCGACTTTCGCTGCTTCCTTGGGAACAAACCGCAGAGCAACGGCAGCGAGCCCTCTGGTGAGATACCGCAGACCACGACCCACCTCCAACAAGGTCAACCACACCACCAGCGAAATCAGCAGCACCAGAAGATAGTTCGCCCGGTTCACGCGAGGCGCCTCGACCAGATCACGGACGATCTGCTGCCACCACGAACCCAAGATCAGAAACAGAGGCACCAATATCACTGCCAGTACGGCGAGTACGGCCCAACCGATCCGCTTGGTCCGGTCCGACCATCTCGGTTCGACTCCGCATTTGCGGATCATCCACGCCACGCTCACACCGATGCCGTACCCGGTGGCGACGGAAATACCGGTTGCCACGCCCTGCAGGTACCACGCGCGCGGTAAGAGGGACGGGCTCATCGAGAGGACGAAAAACACCAGACCGAACGACAACCCGACCGAGTGCAGCGTCTTGCCGTAGCGCCGCACACCTTCCCACACACGTTTCATGCCCGAATCGTAAGTGCGCCAGAAAGATGAAATGCGCCTCTCATCCCTTTCGAATGAGGCGCGAACTACGTCGGTGGAAAGTGTTCGCTATTCCGCGTCATGCACCGAAAAGCTTCGACCCAACGGCAATCACGGACAAACACCGGTGGTGCGTTGACAGATTTCACACACGCGAGTCCGCGTACACTGTGTGGGGTCAATCCACTCAGCACGTACAAATTCGGCGCGATTCTCATGGCGGCAAAACGAGGAAACCTACCGATCGAACTGAGCAGTTTCGTCGGTCGCCGGTCCGAGGCCAAAGAAGTCCGACGCCTGCTGTCGGACTACCGGCTCGTGACCCTTACGGGCCTGGGTGGGGTCGGCAAAACCCGCTTGGCGCTCCGTGCCGCCGATGATTCCTCTCGTGCGTTCCCCGGGGGCGTCTGGTTCGTCGACTTCAGCGAACTGCGGGAGCCGGCACTTCTCGATCAGACGATTCTTGCCGCACTCGGAGTACAAGACCGATCTACGCGGTCACCGCGATCGGTACTGATCGGCCGTCTCGTCGACGAACGGGTCCTGCTTGTTCTGGACAATTGCGAACACCTCATCGGCTGGGTGGCCGACACCGCCGCCGAACTCCTCCGGTGCTGTGCCCGATTGGCACTTCTGGCGACCAGCCGAGAACCGCTCGACATTCCCGGCGAGATGGTATTACGGGTGCCGCCTCTGCGATTTCCCACCGAGGCGCCGTCGCCAACCGACACCCGTGATGGTGATGCGATGATGCTGTTCGAGCAGCGGGCACGTTCCTCCGTGACGGACTTCCGCATCACCAGCGAGAACAGCGCGGCTGTGGAGAAGATCGTCCGCCGGTTGGAAGGACTACCGCTGCCGATCGAGTTGGCGGCTGCCCGACTGAGGGCGATGTCGGTCGATCAGATCCTGCAAAAACTCGACGACCGCTTCCAACTGCTGACGCGGGGCAGCCGGAACGCTCCAGCGCGTCAACAAACGCTTGCACAGAGTATCGACTGGAGCTTCGATCTGTGTACGCCGCCGGAGAAGTCGTTGTGGGCGAACTCGAGCGTATTTGCGGGTAGCTTCGATCTCGGGTCCGTCGAAGGAATTCTCGCCGACGAAGCACAGAACGACGACTTGGGCGATCTCGTGATGTCCCTTGTCGACAAGTCGATCCTCATCCGTGAACAAAACGGCTCGTACGTCCGCTACCGCCTACTCGAGACTCTTCGCGACTACGGGCGTGAACTGGTGTCAGTCGACGAGTGGGTCTCGCTGCAGCGCAGGCACAGTGAGTGGTTCAGGCAACTCGTCTTCCGCGCCGGAGTCGACTGGACGGGGCCGCACCAAATCGACTGGATGACGCGGATCGACCGCGACTTACCCAACGTGCGCACCGCGTTGGAATTCGGTCTGACCGAACCCGACTCGGTCGAAGCCACATTGCGTACCGCAAGTGCCTTGCATGATTACTGGCTTGCACGTGGTCGATTCAACGAAGGTCGCTACTGGTTGGGTCGCGCCCTGGCCGAGGTGCCCGAACTGACCGAGGGCACTCTCGGTGAGGCGGTAGTCGAGGCCGCCGCGACAGGCGCACTGCTGGCAGCCCTCCAACGAGATATCGCTTCGGCGACAAGCATTGCCGAAGAGGCTCGGCGACAGGCCGAGATGCAGCGGAACGACGACGGTCGCATACTGGCGCGGTACACGCTCGGATTCGTCGCGGTCGCCGACGGCGATCTCGTGCGCGGCGCCGAGTACCTGGAGCAGGCTGTCGCAGCATTCCGGGCAAACGACGACATCGCCCGTCTGGTACCCGCGCTCTACTGGTTCGCCTTCGTCGTCGACGCACTCGGCGAAACTGACCGGGCTGCAAGTATTTACGAGGAGGAGTTGGCCCTCACCGAATCGCGCGGCGAAATCTTGTGGCGGTCGATGACGATGTCGGACTACGGATCCGCCCTATGGCGTCATGGCAACCACGCTCGCGGTATCGAGCTACTCGAAGATTCTCTCCGATTGCTGCGAGGGCTGGGTAACCAGTTCGGATGTGCATGATGCCTCGAGGAAATCGCGTGGACGCTTGTCGACCGGGACGCAAAGCTGGCAGCCACACTGATGGGAGCTGCCAACACGCTGTTCACCGCCACGGGCAGCCCGATGGACACCTTCAGGAGCATGGTCCCGTACCACGAAAACAGCGTGACCGAGGCTCGTAACCGGCTCGGAGACAGGGTGTTTCAAACAGCATTCGATCATGGACGAGCTCTGACTCTCGACGACGCAGCGGCCCGCGCGCTGAGAGGGCAACCGCCCGGTGGATCACCGAAATCGGCGGCCGACGAAGTGCTGACTCCGCGGGAGCAGCAGGTGGCCGAACTCGTCGCACAGGGCCTGACAAACCGAGCAATCGCGGACAAGCTGGTCATTTCTCAGCGCACTGTCGACGGCCACGTCGATCACATACTGAACAAACTGGGGTACGGCTCGCGCACCAGGATTGCGGCCTGGGTGCTCCAGCGCACAAACGACTTCCGCAACCCTTCGACCTCGTGACGGTCGGTGTCTTCGATCGATCGCGGCGCGGCGGGTAACCCGGCCGAATCCTGTCGCAAGAATCCGACCGTCGAAAGTTTTCTCAGCCTTCGTGATCAGCGAGAGTCCAGTGTCCTGCACCGCGCAGTTCGAGTTGTCGATTGTGAAAAACGTCGAGAGTGCTGCGATGCCCGACGCTGACAATGATGCTGTCGGGCAGTTCACGGCGAAGGATGTCGTAGAGCGTGTACTCGAGGCCTTCGTCGATTCCGGATGTCGCCTCGTCGAGAAATGCGGTTCGCGGTCGGATCAGGAGGACTCGGGCGAACGCCAACCGTTGTTGTTCGCCCGGCGACAGAATTCGAGTCCAATCAGCCGGCTCGTCGAGCCGACCGATCAAATGTGCGAGATGCACCTCGGCGAGCGCGTCGTGGAGCCTGCGGTCGTCGAAGTTCGAGCGCCCGGTGTTCGGCTGACCTGAGGGCAACTGGTCCGGATATGCCAAACCCGCGCGCAGAGAACCCAATGGTAGGTATGGCCGTTGTGAGAGGAACAGGACGTCTCCGACCGGGGTGGTCACGGAACCGTTTGTGTACGGCCACAACTGCGCGATGCTGCGGAGCAGCGTGGTTTTGCCGCTACCCGACGGACCCTTCACCAGCAGTGCATCGCCGGGCCCCAGTGACATGTCGAGTTCGGAGATCAACGCCTCACCAACCGGCGTGCGCACGTCGAGTCCCCGAACAACCAAATGACTGCCAGCGGAGAACGCGTCGAGCACGGGAAGTGCGCGGGCACGTCGATTGGCATCGGCGAGCCCGGTCAAACGGATCAGTGTGGCCCGGAAACTTGCAAAATCGGCATAAGACTCTCGAAAGAACGACAACGAATTGTGCACCTGGCCGAATGCTTGAGCAGTTTGCATCACGTCGCCGAAAGTGATCTGCCCGCTGAACAATCGAGATCCCTGGACCAGAAACGGAAACACCACCGCTGTCTGATCCACTGCCAGATTGAAGCCACTGAACTTGAGCGTCCGGAAGACGATCGCCCACATATTGCGGATCACTGCAGCAAAACGTAGTCCGAGCGTGCGTCGTTCGACGTTCTCTCCGCGATAGAAGGCGATGCTTTCGCCGTACTCCCGTAGTCGAACCAACGCGTACCGGAAGCTGGCGCCGAGTTTCTCGTTCAAGAAGTTCAGCATGATCAAAGGCCGGCCGATCCAGAATGCGAGTGCCGTGGTCACCAACACGTAGGTGTAGACGAGAAAGATCATCGCTCGCGGAATCTCGGCACCGAAAACAGTCAAGGGACCGGACAGATCCCACAGGATCTTGGTGAAGCTGACGATCGAGACCATTGCGGCGACGGCGCCCATGGACAACGTGCGGGACGACGTCGCGAATGCGGTGATGTCTGCCTGAATACGTTGGTCCGGATTGTCGACCGGGTTCTCCAGGAAGTTTCCGCGATAGTAGGCGCGGCCGTCGAGCCAATCGTCGGTCAATGTGTCATTGAGCCAACTGCGCCAATTGATATCGAGTGTTTGGCCTACCAGGTAGACGACGAGTGAGCTAGCGACGTGGACTGCGGCCAATATCGCGAACACTCGCAGGTAGTGCCAGAAAGCGGTTTCGTCGAGGTTCTGAATGGCGTCGTAGAAATCCTTGTACCAGTACGAGAACAACACCGTCACGCGGACACCGAATATCGTGAGCAGCAGCAGTAACGCGAGAATCGACAGCGGAATGACGGTGCGCCGGGGATCGAAGTAGGGCCAAGCCATTCGCCGAAACTGGTTGCCCCAGAAGGTATACCGAGCAAGCAGCAGCGCGGTGACGACGAGAACCACTACCGTGATCGCATATGCCTCTGCCAACCACAGTGCGCTGTCCGTTACCGCGCTACCCCAATTCACCGTAGCCTCCGTCCTGGAGGGGAACTGACGATCACATATCGGTCGACAGCATTCGGTTCGCGATCCGCAATCCCGAGTCTTCCGCGGCATCCAATGCACGTGATTGCTCTGCCGTTATCCTGTCGCACACCCAATCCCAGTGCATCGTCACCACAGCGCCGGGGACGGGCATCGCCGCAAGCGCGTTGCCCTCGACCCTCCACCGCACTCTCTGCGTTGCCGGTCGGCCGCGTGCGAGTTGCTCACCGTCGAACTCGAGCGGGGACGAAACCACCAATGCATGCTCCTCGCCGACGTCCTCGACCACTCCCCATCTGATCCGGCAGTTCTGGAGGACGGACAGTGGGACCGCACCGCGCTTCCGAAGAAGCTTGACCCACGGATACACCAGAAATACGTGAAAACTGTGGTGCGCGAGCGCGCGGTCCCGACCCCCGAGGACGGGGAGGAACCCGGTGTTCTCGCGTTCACCGAATGCCCCCCTCAAGTGCTGTAACAACTTCCCCGAATCGAGAGAGTCGAGGAGATCACCTCCCACCCAATAGGCTTCGATCACTCGCGGATCCAGGGGGTCGTCGATGCCCGCTCCTACAGCCAATGCCTCGAGGTACGGCCACGCACCGTCGAATTGACGAGCGTGATCACGGTCGCCGCTGCCCGAGTTGCCGCTGGCCAGACGAAGCAGCACTGAAGGATCGTCGGGTCCGCAGTAACCCAACTCGTTCGGCGGATACGCGTAGCGGGCAAACAATGCCGGCCCGTTCATACCGACGGCAGTCATCAGCAGATCCGAGGAAGTTGTTCACCTGCCGGCAAATCCACTACCCGATTGCCTCCCAATGCCGTACGCGCCACCACCATTGTGCGATGTTCGGCCACGCACTCCCCGATCACGGCGGCTCCCACACTCAGTGGATTGCCGTGCATCGCTTCCAGAACCAGGGCGGCATCTTCGCGTGGAACGAAAGCGATCAACTTGCCCTCGTTTGCGACGTACAACGGATCCAAGCCGAGTAGCCCACAGGCGTCGCGCACGTCAGCGGGAATCGGCAGATCTCGCTCCACCAGCGCAACCCCGATGTTCGACGCCTGAGCGATCTCGTTGAGGGTCGCGGCGACTCCGCCCCGCGTAGGGTCGCGCAGGACGTGGATGTCGACACCGGTGGCAATCATGTCGGCCACCACGCCGTTCAGGGCCGCACAATCACTGCGCACTTCGGTCCCGAATTCGAGACCTTCGCGACAACTCATCACGGCCACGCCGTGAACGCCGATGTCGCCGCTGACGATCACGACGTCACCCACTTGTGCGCGAGTGGGGCTGATGTCCACCCCGTCTGCGACAATCCCGATTCCTGCGGTGTTGATGAAGACTCCGTCGCCGTGACCGGCATCGACGACCTTGGTATCACCTGTCACCAGCCGAACGCCGGCAACGTGCGCGGCCTCACCGAGCGCCTTCGCGATTCCCGCGATGTCGGTCAGCGCCGTCCCTTCTTCCAGGATGAATGCCGTCGACATCACCAATGGCTGCGCTCCCGCCATCGCCAGGTCGTTCACCGTTCCGTTGACAGCGAGATCGCCGATAGTTCCGCCGGGAAACACCATGGGTTTGACGACATACGAGTCGGTCGAGAACGCGAGCCGCACCCCGCCGACGTCGAATACGGCCGAGTCACCGAGTTCTGCATCGGCAGCGCTTCCGAACGAGGGCAGGAACAGGTGCTCGATGAGCTCGGCGGACATCGCTCCTCCACCACCGTGCCCCATGACGATGTTCGGCGAATCACGCAGCGGCAGTGGGCAGACCCACGCCGACAAGTCCACGACAGCGGTCTCCTCAGCCGGCATGACCCGCCTCCTGAAGTTCCAGGCGCCGGTACAGGTAGTACGCGGCGCACGCCCCCTCGGACGACACCATCGTGGCACCGAGTGGATTCCGCGGAGTGCATTCCTTCCCGAAGGCACTGCACTCGTGTGGCTTGATCAAACCTTGCAACACTTCTCCGGAACGGCAGACGCTCGACTCGTCAGTATGGATATCGGTCACCGAAAAACGCTCTTCGGCATCAAAATACGCATACTTCGGTGCCAGCTGCCAACCGCTGTCCGGGATCGATCCGATGCCGCGCCACGTCCGGTCCGACACGGCGAACACATCCTCGAGCATCGCTTTCGCTGCGGTGTTGCCCTGCGCGGTGACGGCACGGGCGTAGGCATTTTCGACCTCGTATCGACCCGATTCCAACTGCAGCACCGTCTTTCGGATGCCCTCCAGCAGATCCAGCGGCTCGAATCCGGTGACGACGATCGGGACCTTGTACTTCTCGGCCAGCGCCGGGTACTCCGACGTTCCCATCACACTGCACACATGCCCGGCCGCCAGAAATGCCTGCACGCGGCACTCTGGCGAATCCATGATCGCGGCCATCGCCGGCGGGACCAGAACGTGCGAGACGAGTAGCGAGAAGTTCTCGATACCCAGGCGATTGGCCTGATAGACGGTCATGGCGTTGGCCGGCGCGGTGGTCTCGAATCCGATCCCGAAGAACACCACTTGCCGGCCCGGATTCTCCTTGGCGATAGTCAGTGCATCCAACGGTGAGTACACCACCCGCACGTCACCGCCGGCGCTCTTGATGCGGAACAGATCCGACGAACTCCCCGGAACTCGCAACATGTCCCCGAAGGAGCAGAAAATGACATCGGGTCGTGCCGCGATTTCGAGAGCTTTGTCGATGATCTCGAGCGGGGTGACACAGACCGGGCATCCGGGTCCGTGGATCATCTCGATCTGTTGGGGAAGTAATTGATCGATGCCGTGTCTGATGATCGAATGTGTCTGACCACCACACACTTCCATGATCGCCCATCGCCGTGTGGCCAGCGCACGGATCTGATCCAGCAGTTTGCCGGCCAGTTCCGGATCGGAGAACTCGTCCAGATATTTCATGATTCCGTCTCCTTCGGTTCGATCCCCGCGGCCCGGGCAGCCCTTTCGAACCCGTCACCGAATTCCTCTTCGAGTACGCCGAGGTGCTCGAATTCCGCCAGCGTGCTGCGAGCGGATTCCTCGTCGAGTCGCTGGATGGCAAATCCGACGTGCACCACGACGTACTCGCCGACTTGGGCGCCCGGAATGTACTCGAGGCACACTTCTTTTCGGACGCCACCGAAGTTCACCACCGACATCGTCGTTCCGTCGCGTTCCTCCAGGGACTCGATACGTCCCGGTACGGCTAGGCACATGACACAACTCCTGACCTCATGACGAACTCCCCACCAGCACTTGGCCGTAGGCGAGACCGCCGTCGTTCGGCGGCAACTCCAGTCCTGTCAACGGCGTGAATCCAGCGTCTGAGAGCAGAGCACACGCCCGAACGAGCAGTAGAGGGTTCTGAAAGACACCTCCGGTGAGTACTACCTCGTCCACTCCCGCCAGTTCCCGGCCACGAATTGCCCACTCGAGCACCAGGTGCGCTACGGATTCGTGGAAACGGGCGCCGATCACTTCAGCGGGCAACTTCTCCCGGAGATCGCGGACAACAGCCCGAATGACCGACCGCGGATCTGCTGTCCACGAATCGTCGTCCGACTGCGTCCAATCGAAGGTGTACCGCGAACCGGCGCTGTCGACTCCCCTCGACACCCCCTCCAACTCGATGGCAGCCTGCGCTTCGTAGTCGACCCTCTGACGGACCCCGGTCAGCGAGGAGACTGCGTCGAACAACCGCCCCATGCTCGAGGTGTCCACGCACCCGAAACCGGTTTCCATCTGGTGAAGTAGGACCGACTGCTCTCGGGGCGGACAGGCTGCCACGGGCGCGAGGTCGGATTCCCAGTCCAACCCGGCATGCCACAGGTGGGCGAGCGCCATTCGGTACGGCCGTTCCACTCCGGCATCGCCACCGGGCAGCAGTACGTATCCCAGATGCGCGAGACGGCGATAACCCTTGTACGTCGCCAGCAGTAGTTCCCCTCCCCACACTGCGCCGTCCGCCCCGTAGCCGGTGCCGTCGAACGCTATTCCGAGAACTGGTTCGCTCCCGTCCCGGCCGTTCTCCCCCATCACGGAAGCCACATGTGCGTGGTGATGCCCGACGATGCGCACCGGTCGGTCACCACTACGACTGCGAGCCCACGAGGACGAGCGATACCGAGGATGCTCGTCACAGGCGATCTGGTGCGGCACCACCCCCGTGATCGATTCGAAGTGACTCTCCGACGCAGCAAAACTGTCGATGACAGCGAGGTCGCCCATGTCTCCGATGTGCTGACTCGGCCACACATATCCGTCCTCGGCAAGACAGAAGGTGTTCTTCAGGTCGGCCCCGACCGCCAAGGTAGGCGGTACGTCGAACGGCGCGGTGACGGGCAGCGGAGCATATCCGCGCGAGCGACGAAGCAACTGTCTTCCACTGCCGACTATTCGCATCACCGAGTCGTCACACGGCATCAAGATCGGACGGTTGTGGGTCAATACCCCGTCGGCCAGGTCACCCAATCGTTCGAGATCGTTGTCGGAGTACAGAATCGGCTCACCGCCGATGTTCGCCGATGTCATGACCAACACCGCTGGGCCCGCCTCTTCTCCGGCCAAACCCAGAAGAAGATGCTGAATCGGGTTGTAGGCCAGCATGATTCCGATATCCGGAATGCCGGGGGCAATCAAGGGGGAAAGCGCGTATCCAGACGCTTTGGCAACCAGCACAATCGGGCGCTCGCGCGAGGACATGGCATCAGCCTCGGCATCACCGACCACACCCAACTCTCTGGCTTCTGGCACATCGCGCACCATCACCGCCAACGGCTTGCTTGCTCGATGCTTGCGTTCACGCAACTCGTGAACCGCGCGGTCGTCGCGGGCATCACAAGCCAGGTGAAATCCTCCGATTCCCTTGACAGCAAGAATCTTCCCGTCTCGCAGTAGGGATCGGGCTCGTAGCAGTGCACCCTCACCGGTCACGGCGGGCGCGTCCCCTTCCACGAACGATAGCGTTGGACCGCACTGCGGGCAGGCAATCGGTTGCGCATGAAACCGGCGGTCGGAGGGATCCACGTACTCCGCCGCACAGTTCGCGCACAACGGGAATCGCTTCATCGTCGTAGCGGCCCGGTCGTAGGGCAGCGATTCGATGATCGTGAATCGCGGACCGCAGTTGGTGCAGGTGATGAATGGATGACGATATCGCCGATCGCTCGGATCAGTCAGTTCCCGGAGGCAGTCGTCGCAGATCCCGACATCCGCCGGCGCCAAGGTTCGCCCGACCGACCCCGCATCCGTCTCGACTATGCAAAACCCCTCACGACCAACCGGCCGCGAGTCCTCGCGCTCTACCGACTCCACCCGTGCCAGCGGTGGGGGGTGGTTTCGCACCCGAGCGACAAATGCATCGATTGTCTCTCCGTCGCCTTCGACGTCGATCACGACACCGAGAGCAGAATTTCCCACCGAACCCGACAGTCCCAGTTCGGTGGCGGTCGCATGGACGAACGGCCGGAAGCCCACCCCCTGGACTACGCCACGAACGATGACACGGCAGGCGATCTTCATGTCCCGACCTCGCCGTTACCAGTATCGGAGTCGACTATCTCACCGTCGTGGCCACCACGGCCCATCAGTTCGAGGCCGGCCCGAGCGTGGCGAGCTTCCTGCTCGTCGACCTTCTCGACTGCAAAGCCCATGTGGATCACCACCCAGTCACCTGCAGTGACGGTGCCTTCGTCGAGCATTCCGATGTTGACCTTGCGTGGTGCCCCCTCCACGTCGACGAGAGCGAGTTGACCGCCGTATCCGTCCAGTAGTTCGCGTACCCGTCCCGGAATCCCCAGACACATGACTCACACCTCCGGCCCCAGTGTGGTGGCATCACAGTCCACGTCGATGGACCGGACGAGTGCCAGCACCGCCGAAGCGGCTTGCCTTACCGAATCACGCATCTCCGCACTCAATCCGATTCCGTCGCCGATCGATTTCGCATGTGCCCCCACCACGAACGTCCGCGGGAGTGTTCCGCCGAGGGCCTGCAGGCTGGCAAACACCGAACTCGGATGCATCGAGTGCGCGTCGAAACCTCCTTGCGGGCCTTCACTTTCGGGGTCCACTTCGATGATCGCGAGCTTGCCCGGGACTCCGGTCGCCGGTAAGGCATCGATCAGGACCAGGGCGTCCCACGACTCCAACAAGTCGTACGCCAGATGCACGCCCCGAATCCCGTAGTCGACCAGGCGAGCTCCCGATGGGAGATTCTCATGCTGCAGCGCCCGAACAACTTCGGGGCCGAATCCGTCGTCTTCGAGAAATATGTTTCCGACACCTGCAATCAGCACGCGCACAGCGCTTTACATCTTTCGCATTCGCAGATAGCGCTGGATGTCCGGCATCGACACCACCAGGACGATCGCGGCTGCGATCGCGGTGGCGCCGAGAAGTGCCGTCGACAGCAATCCCATGCTCCTCATGGCGAGTTCTCCTCTCGATAGCTGTGAAGTTCGATACCTGTGAGTACGTCACGCGCTGTCGCGCGGCATCGGCTCTATCTCGTCCGGCGCGAAGTACAGGTAGCGGCCGTACCAGTTGTGTAGATCGGCGGCCGGATCGTCCAACAGTGTCACCCCAACATGAATGTCGCCGTCCACGTCTTCATGAATGGTGGCGACGTGGGCGATCCGGCCGTCGAAGAACAGGTCCTGAGCATCAGCGCGGCGTGAGGGGTGGAGCCGAACCGTACTTCCACCAGAGACACGGACGCCGTTGATCAGAACTGCGTCGGTGCGTGGTTGGACACTGGTGTCGGCTTCCGGGGTCCACCAGTCCACACCGTCAGGCACCTCGGGTATCAGATCAGAACCGGCATTCGAATCTCGCAGCACGCCGTGCAGGCCGGCTAGATCGTCGTCCGTCAATCGCTCACATCGGTCGATGATGTCGGCAGCTCTGGAGTCGGTAGCTCGCGCCCGCGCCTTTTCCTCGTCGGTCATGGCAAGGATTCTCAGGGTGAGAATTTCGTCGATCTCGGTCGAGTCGAAGAGAGATCCCTCGCTCTGCGGCGCAATCTCGGGAAAGTCGTACAGGATGATCGGTGACACCAGAACGGTGGGAGATGTGCCAGGGTGAGTGGGGTCCTCGGTCCCCGCAAGCACCGGATAACAGCGATTTTGCCGCAACTGCTCCGAGTGATCTGCTTCTTCGAACAACGACAGGAACCTCGAGCCTGTGCAGTTCACAATGACGTGAGTCCCCAGCATCGATTGCGCGGTGGCCGTGCCCTTGTCCCGTGCGTCGACGCTCGTGGCGTTCATGATCGTCACGGAAATCACCGTGCGTCCGTCCCCGGCGGAGGCGCTCACTGCCAAGAGGCCATTCACCGGAAGCCGTGTCCGAACGATCCGTCCGACCACCCTGCCCCGAGAGTCCGACAAAGTCTCTCCTTCGACAACTCCGGCCGCACAGAAGGTTTCTTCGACGCCGGCCTCGAGTTCGTCCAGACCCCACGGACCCAACACGATCTCGGACTCGGTGGCTTCGTCCCACGAGATCGACTCCCGCTCGCCGACAACCAACCGATCGACCGGGATCCACGCCCCGCCGGCGCCGAGTCGTTCAACCGTCCGCGACTGGTGGTGCAGAAATCTCACAGTCGCAGAAACTTCGACGCCGTTCCGCTCGAATTCGCCGAGCAGACATTGCGCGGACATCGACGGTTCCTCACCGACTCCGACCTCGGCGGCGCCGGGCGGTCCGAGAACCCCGAACTGCCAACGGGATTGATTCTTCGCCGAGCCGGCTCGGTAGGGATAGAGAAGATATCCCTCGTACAGGACGGCGTCGGCCACGGCCCGAACGTCGTGATCCATCCCCGTTCGAGTCATCGCGGCACCTGGCTCGCCGTCAGCAACTGCCGCACGGCTGAATCGAGGTCCGTGAGGCCGTGCGCTGCCTTGAACCGCACGAGATCGGCAATCGTCTCATGGTCGAGGCGTACCCAACCAGACGCCGGATAATGCGCAGCCATCAGCTGTTTCCACACGTCGACCGGCAATTCGTAGGCAGCAGATCTGTCCCACGGGATCTGCTGCACGGAGAAACCACGCGGTCCGTCGGTGAATACCGTGCCGCTGAGTAGAACCACGATCGGAATCGTTCCGTCTCCGAGTGCGTGCATGTACTTCGACGCCGTCACCGAGAAGTCGTACGTACACGCCATGGGCAAGGCCGCGACCGTTGTTCCGGTGAATCCTTGAACGACCGTGGAACATTCCATCCACAGGAAGGTGCGCAGCGTACTCGACCAACGCTCCCGCGGACCGAAGAGATCGCGCAGACCTTCGCCTTCGGCGTCGGAGTACGGTCGGCGGTGTGGTTCGATTCGTACCTGCGCGCGCAGAGCCACCGCACGGACGGTCGTGCCGGTGGATTCCGACATTCTCAATCTCACCGTCAGATTCGGCGTAACCGCGTACGGTTCCACCTCTATGTTGTCGACCGAGAAGTCGAGAACAGTCATGCCGACCTGCTTCGCGCCTCGACGCGCCCGAAGAACTCGTCCACTGCGCGTGCGGCATCCTGGCCACCGTCGAATCCGCGCCACACGGTGCGCAATCGTCCCACCAGTTCGTAACAGGCGTCGATGGGAACAACGAAGCATCTCGGCGATTGTCCTGACGTGGGCACCGACACGATCAACGCCTCGACGTCAGCCCGCATCTGCGAGAGCCCCGGATTCTCCTCGAGCACAGTCTCGAACGAGTCGATAGGCAACTCGGATTCGGTAGCTCCGGCCGGTCCCGGATAGAAGACTATGTACTTGTCGAGGAGTGAGTTGCGGAAGAAGAATGCCAGGCCGACGGGGATTTCCAGAGACTCCCACCGGCCAGGGCCGAGGTCGAAGTCCGGAAACTCGAGGTACCGATCGGGAACCGCTTTGTATCGAAGGTCCGCGTCGACCGGTGCAAAGAGTAGATAGCACGGTCGGCACACGCACATCAGGCTCCGGACCTGTACGTCCACGACGTGCTGGTGTTCGTCGCCTATGCCCGCCGCACACATCTCACACCTCGGTCCGGCCGGAACGACACGCGACGAGGCGATTCGTGTGAGCACCTCTCCCACAGTGACTTTCATGACCCGGCTGCGTTCACGGCTAGGTCACCGATATCACAGACTCGTCAGCAAGCGCGACCGAGAGCACTCCGTCGCGAATCAGCACCGGCACAGGCGCCAGGTGCTCGGTCCCGGTGCCCACCCGCGCTCCCGCCCCGTACACACTGAAGTGGGCAGAGCACGTCGGACAGGTGAGGACAGCGGCGTCTCGGGCAGGACGGCCCATCATGCGTTCGAGCACAGCCCCCGCCATCGAGTGCTCACACACCGGGCAATGGTCGCGATACGCGTACAGATCGTCACCGGAGCGGCAGACCAACAGATCGGAGCCCGACACGCGGAAGCCCGCGACCTCTCCCACCTCGACTTCGGCGAATTCGGGGACCTCCACCCAGTGCGTACCTCCCCCGTCGGCGTGAACGTGCGAGAACAGGGACTCGACCGAGATCACACCCGACTTCACCTCGTGCGGATCCGGTGTTTCGACGTCGATTCCGGTGGTCTCGGGCGCCGCCGCCTGCACCGCGTCCTGGACCGCGGTTTCGAGGGTCACCGAGGACGAAGGGCAACTGTTACAGCTTCCGAGAAGCCGTAGTCGCACTACGCCGTCCGCCACCTCGATCAGTTCGACGTCGCCTCCGTGCGAACCGAGGTACGGACGCACGCTGTCGAGCGCAGTGCGGACGCGGGTCTCCACGTCGTGCGGGTGAAGTCCGTGCACCAGTAGCAGGCTGGACACCAGATCGTCGCGAACCATCGCATCCATCGTGGCCGGATCTGCCAGAGCGACGGTGCGTTCGAGTGCTGCGCCGTACAACTGCACGACCTCACGCACCAGTTGCTCGGCGCGATCTCTCGCCACCGGGCCTGCGCCGACGTTGGCCTGCAACAACGTCTCGATGCGCTCACCTGCTCCGCGCCAGTAGTCGGCCGATTGCTCCATCGATCACTCCCCGGTCACGGACTGCGCCGGAGAGTGCAACTTCTCCAGGGTCTTGCCACCGCCGAGATACATGTGAACACCACACGGCAGGCAGGGATCGAAACTACGCACGGTCCGCATGATGTCGATGCCCTTGAAGTGGTCGCGATCGTTCTCCTCGAAGATCGGCTGACCCTGCACGGCATCCTCGTACGGACCGGGGGTTCCGTAGCTGTCGCGCGGGCTCGCATTCCACGGTGTCGGTGGGTACGGGTGATAGTTCGCGATTTTTCCGTCACGAATCACCATGTGATGTGAGAGAACTCCGCGGACGGCTTCGGTGAATCCGCAACCGATACCCTCGTCCGGGACCTCGAACGACTCCCACGTCTTGGTCCGGCCGGCCCGGATCTCGACAAGCGCCTTCTCGGCGAAATGAAGGGCAGCCGCGGCTGCGTATGCCTGGAAATACGTTCGCGCGCGGTTTCTTTCGAGGGTATTGCTGCCATGTTCGGGAATCTTCCACTCGAGCGAGACAGGAGCCTTCAGAGCTGTTTTCGGAAGATTGATCTTCACACTGTGTCCGGTCGACTCCAGGTATCCGATGTCGACCAGGCCGGCCAGAGCGGTGCTCCACAGGCGAGCCAATGCTCCCCCGCCCGTATCCAGAGCAAGGTTGTCTTTTCCGTCGAACCATCGCGGTGACATGACCCAGCTGTACTTGTCCTCGAGGTTCCGCTTCTGCGGGTGAGGGTTGGTGTGCTGATTCCACGGGTGCCTGCGATCGACCGGGTTACCCAGCGGATCGGTTTTGACGAACATCTCCTGATCACTCCAGTCCTCGTAATACGAGGAGCCCAGCATGATTCGGATACCGAGGTTGATGTCCACCAGATCCGTGGTGACCAACTTTCCGTCGACAACCACACCGGGAGTGACAAACATCTTCCGGCCCCAGTCGGTCATGTCCTTGTAGGAGAAATTGCAGTACTCGGGGTCTTGGAACGATCCCCAACAACCCAGCAGGGTCCGCCGCAGGCCAACCTTTTCGTAACCAGGCATCGCCTGGTAGAAGAAGTCGAACAGGTCGTCGTGCATCGGCACGACCTTCTTCATGAATTCGACGTACCGCATCAGCCGCGACATGTAGTCCGTCATCAGTTCGATCGTCGCGACGGTGCCGACGCCGCCGGGATAGAGCGTCGACGGGTGAACGTGCCTGCCCTCCATCAAGCAGAACATTTCGCGAGTCGAACGCGAGACTTGCAACGCTTCGCGATAGAACTCACCCGTGAACGGATTGAGAGTCCGCATGATGTCCGCGATCGTGCGATACCCGTGCTGCTCCTCGTGCGGGCAGCGCGTGTTCTCTGCCTGCGCCAGCACACCGGGATTCGTCTCGGAGACCATCTTCTCGCAGTAGTCGACGGCGACAAGATTCTCTTGAAAGATGTTGTGGTCGAACATGTACTCGGCGGCCTCGCCGAGATTGACGATCCACTCGCCCAGATGCGGCGGCTTGACGCCGTACGCCATGTTCTGTGCGTAGCACGAGCATGTGGCGTGATTGTCACCGCAGATGCCGCAGATACGACTGGTGATGAAATGCGCGTCGCGCGGGTCCTTCCCCTTCATGAACAGGGAATACCCGCGAAAGATCGACGACGTGCTGTGACACTCCACCACTTCGCGATTGGCGAAGTCGATCTTGGTGTAGATACCCAGACTGCCGACGATTCGGGTGATGGGGTCCCACGCCATCTCGACAAGACCGTCGCGGTCTGCAGTCGAGGTGGGTTCGGGAACGATGGCCGTCATTGCAGTGCCTCCCAGAGACGTTGCTCACGAACTGATTTGAATGTATCCGGTCGGTCACCACGTACGCGTCGCACCAGTGAGTAATTTCGACCCGCGCTCGCGCCAGTGCGGTTCCTTGTCCAACGTGTTTCCGGTGATCCGGCGCAGACTGTGAATCACGGACCCGTACATTCCCACCGCATTGGTGGAGAGTTTGCCGCCAGGTGGTTCATCCATGAACGGCATGAACTTGTCGGGGAACCCCGGCATCGTGCACCCGATGCAGATCCCGCCGACGTTGGGACACCCGCCGACTCCGTTGATCCAACCACGTTTGGGGACATTGCATTTCACGACCGGTCCCCAACATCCGAGTTTGACGATGCACTTCGGTGACCCGTACTCCGTCGCGAACTCACCCTGCTCGTAGTACCCACCACGGTCACAGCCCTCGTGTACGGTGGCACCGAAAAGCCACTGCGGGCGCAGGGATTCGTCCAAGGGAATCATCGGCGCCTGGTCAGTGGCCATGTACAGAAGATAAGTCAGGGTCTCGGAGAGGTTGTCCGGCTGAATGGGACACCCGGGAACGCAGACGATCGGGATGCCCGCCTTCGATTTCCAGGTCCACCCGAGATAGTCCGGCACACCCATCGCACCGGTCGGATTGCCGGCCATCGCATGTATGCCGCCGTAGGTCGCACACGTACCGACCGCAACTACCGCAGTCGCTTTCGGTGCCAGCTTGTCGAGCCATTCGCTCGTGGTGACCGGTTGGCCGGTTTCGCGATTGTTCCCGAAACCACACCAGTACCCTTCGTCGTGAAGTTTCTCGTTCGGTATCGATCCTTCGACAACAAGAACAAAGGGTTCCAGTTCTCCCCGGTCGGCTTTCCAAAACCACTCCAGGAAATCGTCAGCGCCACCCTGCGGTCCACATTCGAAGTCGATGAGCGGCCAATGAACCGCCACCTGAGGCAGGCCGGGCAACGCACCGAGCGCGATCTCCTCGATACTGGGTTGCGTGGCTGCAGTGAGCGCCACCGAATCTCCGTCGCAACTGAGACCGGCATTGATCCACAGCACGTGGATCAGAGTTTCTTCCGCTTTGGCCGCTGCGCTTGCGGGGGTAGCTGCGCTTTCGGAGGCAGGTTCCGCCGTGGTGCCAGCAGTCGATTTTTGTGTGTCCATGTCAGCCGCTTTCACGGGTGCACTTGCGCCTTGACTCTCAGCGCCGCGACTGGCCTGACACGCTATGGCCTCAAGACTCTGTGGCCTCGAATTGCCGCGGCACCGAAACGCTGACGCCACCGGAGTCGAACCTCGGCCCACTTGCGTGGCACCCACTCATTTCATTAACTACCCGAGCAGATCAGTTGTCAACGGCCACCGGAGAAATCGCCGAACGACTACCGATCCACTCGTACCACTCGTCCATGCCCTCACCTGTCGTGGCAGACAAAACAACAACGCGCACAGCAGGATTGAGTATTCTCGCCTGCTCGACGCAGGCATCGACGTCGAACTCGACGTATGGGAGCAAGTCGATCTTGTTGATCACCACGAGGTCCGCGACAGCGAAGATGTGTGGGTACTTTTTCGGCTTGTCTGCCCCCTCCGGCGTCGAAATTAGGACAACCTTGCCTTCCTCGCCGAGGTCGAAGAGCGCGGGGCACACCAGGTTTCCGACGTTTTCGATCAGAAGCAGCGATTCTTCAGCGGGATCCAAGGCGCGCAGTGCGCGGTCGATCATCGCGGCATCGAGGTGACATCCGGCCCCGGTATTCACCTGCACCACCGACGCGCCGGTCTCTCGGATCCGCTCGGCGTCGAGCCGGGTTTCCTGGTCACCTTCGATCACGGCTATCGGTCGCTGACATCCGAGCTCCCGGATGGTTCGCGCCAGCAATGTCGTCTTCCCCGCGCCGGGGGAACTCATGATGTTGAGCGCCGTGATTCGGCGGCTCCGCATCCACTGACGATTGTGAACCGCAATGCCGTCGTTCTTGGCGAGCACCTGTTGCTCGAGAATCACGGTGTGGTCGGGGTGGCCGTGCTCATGGTCATGCTCGTGACCGTGCCCGTGACCGTGCCCATGATCGTCGTGTTCCTGCTCGTGTTCTCCGTCTGCGACTACCGACACCCGAGGTCCTGTGGTGTCCCCGCACCCACACGTCGCGCACATGCTCAGCTCACTTCCATCGACAGGATCCGTAACTCTCGGCCGGCAAGCACCTCGACATCAGCACTGCCGCATTCACACAGCAAGAACATGTCGGGCGGCGAGAACATCACGCCGCAGCTTTTGCATCGCGCGCTGGTTGCAATCTCATCGATGTGCAAGCTGGCACCTTCGGCGTGAGTACCCGCGGTGACGACGTCGAAGCAGAACAGCAGAGAGTGTGGAACCACCGCGCAGAGTTGCCCTACTTCAAGCCGCACGCTCGATACTCGTCGCTCGCCGGCACGCTCACACACGGCTTCGACCACACTCTGCGCAATGGACAGCTCGTGCACGGTGAAACCCACGATTCGTGATCCGGAAACCTCCCTTCCACGATAAGCACCAACGGTCGTTGTGCGTAACCCGTACACGAAAACAGGCTGCGATCCGCAACTAATTGCGGATCGCAGCCTGTGACAGCGTTATTCGTGTGACGAACGCCGGCGAGAAGGATTACGGGTTCGGAACCGGCACCTTCGTCGTCGTGGTCGTCGACGTCACTGTCGTAGTCGGGGGGGCCGTCGTTGCATCCGTTCCCGCTACCGGTGTGGTCGGAACTGTCGACGTCGGCGTCACTGCCGCCGAACCCGTCGGAGTGGCAACCGCTCCCGATGTGACCGACGCCGATCCTGCCGCAGGCACCTGTGACGTGGTTGCGGGCGCTCCAGCAGATCCCGTGGAGCCAGTGGTCCCGGCCGGTGCCTGACCGGTTCCGGTGCCTTCAGCCACCGCGGCGTCGCCCTCAGCATTGCCGTCAGCCATGTAGGCATCGACAGCGGCACTGATCTGTTCCGGGGTCGGCTTCGCAGTTGTGTCGACGGGCTTTCCTTCCTTCGCCTGCTGGGCGAGGTAGGTGAGCCAGGCCGCTGCGTACTCAGCTGAAGTCAACGGCTTGCCGTTGGCCGCATCCGCATCTCGCCAGTAATCGAAGTGGTGTCCGACGTCTGGAGCGAGTGTCTGCTGGTAGGGGTCGCTCAAGATCACGGGAATCGTGTTCTGGTTGGTAGCAATCAGACCGACAATCTCCTTGAAAAGCTTCTGCGGCAGATATGCCAGCGGAGACACCTTGTCGGTGGACACCGTCTCGCCCTCGGCTACCGGCGCCGGCGCGGGTGTTTTTCCGGGCTTGTACTCCGGATCCGAGACCTTGAGCATCACCTGAAGGAATGTCTCGTCACTCTGCATCCAGTTGGGATTGGACGAAATGTCTGCGAACGCCTCGAAGACGATCTGGCCGAACACCACCGCGACGTCCTGACCGGTGGCCGGGTTCAGACCCTGCGCTTCGAGTTGGTCGATGTTCAACTGCCGACCGACATTTGCCGCCAAGATCAACAGAGAGATGTTGCTGGGAGCCGAGCAGGTGAAGTCACCGTCCGAGCAGAAGGACGCGACCTTGCCGTTCAGCTTGCCGAAACCTCCGGCAGTGCCGGGGAGTACACCTTCGCCAGGTGTCGCGGAGGTGCCGTTCTGGTACTTCGTATTGAAGTTATCCGGGTTCGTGAACGGATTCGTGGCACCGAGGAACGTGCCGTCGCCCGCTTCACGGCCTGCATCCGCCAGCATGACCACACCGACAACCTTGTCCGGGTCGACCCCGAACTCGTTGTTCTCCTGCGTACCGATGTCCATCGCGACGCGACGCACCACATCGGCGCCTTCGCTGTACCCGACGATTGAGAACTGAGTCTTCGGGCATTCCTTGGCGATGGCACTCATCACGGACTGCGTATTTGCAGCGCCGGCAGCGACGGCATCCTCGTAGGACGCCATGTTGGCCGGGTACGCGATATACACAGCCGCGTACGAGCCGGGCTTGTTCGCGTTGACGGAGCCTGCCGGGTTGATCACCTGGTCGACGCGTTCACTCTTGTAGTCACCGGACAGGGCGGCCGGCAGCGGCTTCCCGTCGGCTCCCAGCAACATCTTCACCGTCGAAGCGTCCGGTGTGTCGTGTCGACCGGCAACCGCGATGCTGACCATGTCGTGACACTCGGTGACCGACGACGTCAATTGTGTCTCGATCGTGCGTGACTCCGGAGAGTCCACAGCGACCGCAACCGCGACCAGTGCGGCCACGCCGAGCGCTGCGGGCGCTACTGCACCCGCCAGTATTCGATGTCGCGAAAAGAACCCACGAACCGGCATATCTTCTCCCCAATCAACTTTTGGAAAACGTACGACCGACCCCCGGGGCGTCACGCAACGTCATTCGAGTAGTCGTCCAGTACAAGAGGAGCGTTACAACGGGTAACGATTTTCCGTGGCGACTCGGGAGGGAATCGGTAGCGCAAACGCCTCATTTCCGCTGCATAACACCGACGTGCACCTACTCCGCGTCGAAGATAATGACCTGTCGGATTGCTTTTCCGTCGGCGAGTTCGTCCATACCCGAATTGATGTCGGCCAATTCGATTCGCGAGGAAATGAGCTTCTCGACCGGCAGCTTCCCGTCGCGCCACAACTGCGCGTAGATCGGGATGTCGCGGGACGGGACCGCAGATCCCAGGTAGCTGCCGATAATGGTCCGCGCTTCGGCGACCAGTCCGAGAGGTGAGATCGACGAGCGCGCGTCAGGCGCCGGCAACCCGACCGTGACGGTCGTGCCACCCGCTGCCGTCGCAGCCACCGCTGTCTCGAAGGCCCGAGCATTTCCCGCGGCCTCGACGACGATGTCTGCGCGAACGCCACTCTCGGACAGGCCGGACGGTGTGAAGACCTCGGTCGCGCCCAGTTCCAGCGCCTGAGCCAGCTTGGATTCCAGTGCGTCGACACCGATGACGTTCTCGACCCCGAGTGCCCTCGCCGTCAGGATTGCGGCCATCCCGACGCCACCCAAGCCGACCACCATCACGGTGTCTGCCGGGCGAGGCTTCGCCGCGTTGAGGAGCGCTCCCCCACCGGTCAACACCGCACAACCGAGTACGGCTGCAATTTCGGCCGGGATGTCGTCGTCGACGGGAACAACCGACTTGGCGTTGACCACAGCATGCGTCGCGAAACCCGAAACACCGAGATGATGTTTGACGTTCTCGCCGGAGCGCCGCAGTCGATGCGCGCCACCGAGCAAACTGCCGTCGTTGTTGGCAGCGCTACCCACCGTGCAAGGCATCCGGCCGTCAGTGGCGCATCCCGCACATTCACCGCACCGTGGAAGAAAAGTCATCACGACGCGGGTGCCCACCGACAACGAATCAACTCCGTCGCCGAGTTCGATGATTCGACCTGCCGCCTCATGGCCCAACAACATCGGCACGGGTCGTACCCGATTGCCGTCGACCACGGAGAGGTCGGAGTGACAAAGCCCGGCAGCTTCGATCTTGACCAGGATCTCACCCGGGCCCGGGGATTCGAGGTCGAGTTCCGAAATCGAAATCGGAGTCGACTCTGCGAAGGGACGCTTCCGGCCGATCTCTTCGAGCACTGCACCACGGATCTTCAACTGCACACCCCGATTTCGATAGTTCGAACTACTTGCCCACGATCCCGCGTACCGACGCGGGGAGGTCACGAACCCGCTTGTACGGACCCACGACGGCGGCTGCAAACGGCCTCGTCAAGAGCACCTGCGCCACCTCGAGCACCTCTTCGGAGGTGACTGCGTCGATGGTCGTGAGCGTCTGCGCAACACTGCGATGGTTGCCGTAGTTCAGTTCACTGCGACCGATACGGTTCATGCGTGAGCCTGAATCTTCCAGTGCCAGAACCAATCCGCCGCGCAGCGATCCCTTGGCGCGGGCGATCTCGGCATTGGTGATTCCGTCCGTCGCCACGTTCGCGAGTACCTCGCGGATCACCGTGGCAACCTCCCCGAGGTTCTCCGGCTGGCAACCTGCATACACGGAGAACGCTCCGGTGTCCGCGAAGGTGTCGACGCCCGAATAGACGGAGTACGCAAGCCCGCGCTTCTCCCGAATCTCTTGGAACAGACGAGAACTCAGCCCACCGCCCACTGCGGCGTTGAGCACCGACAGCGCCCAGCGATGGCCCTCGTGCCGGCCGAACGCGCGTACCCCGAGCGCAAGGTGGACCTGCTCGCTGTCGCGGTGGGTCAAGCTCAGTTCAGGCATCGTGCGCAACCGCAGAGTGCCTTCGCGCCGCGACGCCGGCTTGACCCCGCGCTCGAGATGTCCGGCAAATGCACGGCGAGCGAGCGTCACTACCTGCTTGTGGTCGACGTTTCCCGCTACGGCCAGCACCATCCGCTGCGGTGTGTAACGCCGAACATGGAAGGAATGCAACTGATTGCGCGACATCGACTCGATCGATTCGACGCTACCGATGATCGGACGGCCGACAGGATGATCGCCGAACAACGCGGTCAGGAACGCGTCGCCGAGCAAGTCTTCCGGATCGTCGTCACGCATCGCGATCTCTTCGAGCACTACTTGCCGCTCGACATCGACGTCCGCGGTTCTGCAACGCCCTCGCAGCACGACGTCGGCGACAAGGTCAACCGCCATCGGAAGGTCGTCGTCGATCACGTGCGCGTAGAAACAGGTGTGCTCCTTCGACGTGAATGCATTGAGTTCGCCGCCCACACCATCCATGACCTGCGCGATGTCCAACGCCGTCCGTGACGGCGTCGACTTGAACAGCAGGTGCTCGAGAAAATGCGCGGCACCGGCCACACTCGGCTGCTCGTCGCGCGAGCCGACTCCGACCCACACACCGACGGAGGCGGAACGCACACCGGGAATGAACTCGGTGACGACGCGCAGGCCGCCGGGAAGGACCGTGCGCTGTACTCCGGATTCGGGAGTCGCATCGATCGGCGATTTCAGCACAGCGCTGCGGCTGCGCGTGGTGTTGGGAGTGGTCTTTGCCATGAAAAGGTTCAGCAGTCCTCGGTGCAAGTGGTCAATCAGGTATCTACAGGCTCTGTGTCTACAGACAGTACAGATGCGGCCCCGCACGGAAATCCGCGCGGGGCCGCATCAGAGTACGAAGTGAGATCTACTCGGAAGCAGCCTCGTCGGCGGCCGGAGCGGCAGCCTCGTCGTTGCCCTCTTCGACTGGGATCAGCGAGATCTTGCCACGTGCATCGATGTCGGCGATCTCGACGCGGATCTTGGATCCGACGTTGACCACGTCTTCGACCTTGGCAATGCGCTTACCGCTGCCCAGCTTCGAGATGTGCACCAGTCCGTCGCGTCCCGGCAGGAGCGAAACGAAGGCACCGAAGGCGGTGGTCTTGACGACCGTGCCCAGGAACCGCTCGCCGACCTTGGGGAGCTGCGGGTTGGCAATGGCGTTGATCATGTCGATCGCGGCCTGTGCAGACGGTCCATCGGTGGCGCCGACGAACACGGTGCCGTCGTCTTCGATGGAGATGTTGGCACCGGTCTGCTCGGTGATGGAGTTGATCATCTTGCCCTTGGGGCCGATGACCTCACCGATCTTGTCGACGGGGACCTTGATGGCCGTCACGCGGGGAGCGAACGGGCTCATCTCGTCCGGGGTGTCGATGGCTTCCGCCATGACCTCGAGGATCGTGGTCCGTGCGTCCTTGGCCTGCGAGAGTGCACCCGCAAGGACCTGCGACGGGATGCCGTCGAGCTTCGTGTCCAGCTGCAGGGCCGTGACGAAGTCCTTGGTACCTGCGACCTTGAAGTCCATGTCGCCGAAGGCGTCTTCGGCGCCGAGGATGTCGGTCAGCGCGACGTAGCGGGTTTCGCCGTCGACCTGGTCGGAAACCAGACCCATGGCGATACCGGCAACCGGAGCGCGAAGCGGCACACCGGCGTTGAGCAGTGCGAGCGTGGACGCGCACACCGAGCCCATCGAGGTGGAACCGTTGGAGCTCAGAGCCTCGGAGACCTGGCGAATCGCGTAAGGGAACTCTTCGACGCTGGGCAGAACCGGCATGAGAGCGCGCTCGGCGAGTGCACCGTGACCGATTTCGCGACGCTTCGGCGAACCGACGCGGCCCGTCTCACCGGTGGAGTACGGCGGGAAGTTGTAATGATGCATGTAGCGCTTGGTGGTCTCGGGACCGAGCGAGTCGACCTGCTGAGCCATCTTCACCATGTCGAGAGTGGTCACACCCAGGATCTGGGTCTCGCCACGCTCGAACAGTGCGGAGCCGTGTGCGCGCGGGATGATCGCAACCTCGGCGGACAGCGAACGGATGTCCGTGACGCCGCGGCCGTCGATGCGGAACTGATCGCGCAGGATGCGCTGGCGAACCAGCTTCTTGGTGAGCGAGCGGAACGCTGCTCCCAGTTCCTTCTCGCGGCCTTCGAAGTTGGGTGCAACCTGCTCGAGAACCTCGACCTTGACCTCGTCGGTCTTGTCGTCGCGTTCCTGCTTGCCGGCGATTGTCAGTGCGGCATTGAGCTT
The DNA here is from genome assembly GCF_040546695.1 of Rhodococcus sp. OAS809. Lineage (NCBI taxonomy): Bacteria > Bacillati > Actinomycetota > Actinomycetes > Mycobacteriales > Nocardiaceae > Rhodococcus > Rhodococcus sp. OAS809. The sequence goes on from NZ_JBEPOI010000002.1 coordinate 1,361,526, forward strand.
TTCGGACGCAGCAGCCTCGACGGCAGCAAAAACGTCGTCCTGGTACGCCGGGAAGACCGGGTAGTCACCCGTGGGCTTTGCAGCCTTGGATGCAAGTGCTGCCTGTGCAGCGCACAGGCGTGCGATGAACGGCTTGGCGGCCTCGAGGCCCTCGGCGACAATGGCCTCGGTCGGTGCCTGAGCGCCGTCGGCGATCTTCGCGATGACGTTGTCGGTGGCCTCGGCCTCGACCATCATGATCGCGACGTCGGCGTTGTCACCGCTACCGGAAACGACGCGGCCGGCGACGACCATGTCGAAGACGGCGTTCTCGAGCTGATCGACCGTCGGGAATGCAACCCACTGGCCGGTCTTGTTCTCGTCCGAGACGATGAGTGCAACGCGCACGCCACCGACGGGTCCGGAGAACGGCAGGCCCGCGATCTGCGTCGACGCGGAAGCAGCGTTGATGGCCACGACGTCGTACAGATCCTGCGGGTTGAGGCTCATGACCGTGACGACGACCTGGATCTCGTTACGGAGACCGTCGACGAAGGACGGGCGCAGCGGCCGGTCGATGAGGCGGCAAGTCAGGATCGCGTCGGTGGAGGGACGTCCCTCACGACGGAAGAACGAACCGGGGATGCGGCCCGCTGCGTACATACGCTCTTCGACGTCCACCGTCAGGGGGAAGAAGTCGAAGTGCTCCTTGGGGTGCTTGCTGGCGCTCGTGGCGGACAGCAGCATGGTCTCGTCGTCCAGGTAAGCAACGACGGCGCCGGCGGCCTGCTGAGCAAGGCGTCCGGTCTCGAAACGGATGGTGCGGGTACCGAAGGACCCGTTGTCGATCACGGCGGTGGATTCGAACACGCCTTCGTCGACCTCTACTACGGAATTCTCTGTCATTCTTTTCTCTTCACTTCCCTCTCGTCTTCGCCGTACCCGCGCGGGCGTTTCCACCCTCCTGGTGGAAACTGCGCACCGAGGGACGTCCCCCTCTTGAATTGCAGACGCTCCTTGCGATGCGAGCGATTTCTGCTTCGGGACGTCACGACGTTCGGGCGGCCGTCGATCGAAGTCCGCCGGAGCTTTCGGGCACTTGCCCGGTCCGGAGAACCACTACCGACAACCGACACCACGTTCTCTGGTGCATACGGTGTGCTGGCTGCGCACTGCACAACTGCGCATAAACAACTGCGCATAAACAACTGTGCATAGCGCCGACAGCGGAAACTGCCTTGCGGCAGCTAACGCCGAAAGCCAGCGAAGCCCAGTATATGCGTGGCTTCGCCGGCTGACGGAGTGTTCGGCAAACCGAAGCATGCCGTGTTGCTTTCGATCAGCGTCGTGAGAAAAATCTAGCGACGCAGGCCGAGACGCTCGATGAGCGTGCGGTAGCGAGCGACGTCGGTCTTTGCCACGTACTTCAGCAGACGACGACGGCGACCGACCATCAAGAGCAGTCCACGACGCGAGTGGTGGTCATGCTTGTGGGTCTTGAGGTGCTCGGTGAGATCGGTGATGCGCTTGGTGAGCATTGCCACCTGAGCTTCAGGCGATCCCGTGTCGGTCTCGTGCAAGCCGTACTCGCCGAGAACGGCCTTCTTTTCTTCCGTGGTCAATGCCACTTGATTCACTCCTGTGATGACGTTTGCGCGAAAGGAACTAGATCGGGCGCGGCCACCGCAAACCGCAGCACGCACCGAGAGAAGATCCTACCAGCAGCAATGAGGCGCTCTCGCCCACCTGGAGCGAATGTGGCGGCCGCCACTGACACAGGAGGAACTCAACCGACGCTGCGTTCTGCATCCTCACTCAGAATCCGGCGTGCGCGTTCGACATCTCGGTTCATCGCCGTGATGAGCGACTCGATCGAGTCGAACTTCTCCATACCGCGAATCCGCGAAACCAGGTCGACCGCGACGTGTTGTCCGTACAGGTCTGCTTCGGTGTCGAGAACGTATGCCTCGACGGTTCGGGTCCGGCCGGAGAAGGTCGGATTGGTACCCACAGACACCGCGGCTTGGTATCGGCGACCGGGAACGACGGTTCCGAGTTCCTCGCCGGCACCGAGCACCGTGAACCACGCCGCGTACACGCCGTCGGCCGGAATCGCCGAAAACATCGGCGGTGCAACGTTGGCCGTCGGGAACCCCAACTCGCGTCCACGCTTGTCACCGTGGACGACCACACCTTCGACACGATGTGGACGGCCCAGAGCTTCGGTAGCCGCTTCCATGTCGCCTGCGTCGACGCACGAGCGGATGTAGGTCGACGAGAACGTCACCGCATGCTCGGCGAGCAGCTGGACGCCGTCGACGGCAAAGCCGAAGCGAGCGCCCATTTCACGAAGAAGATCGACATTGCCGAGCGCCTTCTTGCCGAAGGTGAAGTTGTCCCCCACCACGACCTCGGCGACATGTAGACGTTCGACGAGAATCTCGTGGACGTAGCGCTCCGGCGTCAGCTTCATGAAATCAGCAGTGAACGGCATCACGCAGAACACGTCGATGCCCAGATCCTGAGCCAATTCCGCACGCCGTTGCAGCGTCGTCAACTGGGCTGGATGACTACCCGGCCGCACAACCTCCATGGGATGCGGGTCGAACGTCATCAACACGCTCGGAACACCACGTTTGCGGGCAGCGGTAACCGCTCTCGCTATCAATTGGGCATGCCCACGATGCACACCGTCGAACACACCGATAGTGAGCACACAACGACCCCAATCGGCCGGAACTTCGTCGAGACCACGCCATCTCAGCACGATTGGCAGCCTACGGGTCCACCGGCGGCGGGTCACGTTCGGACCCGCCCAGCGAATCACCGCTGTGCTGCCGCTCACGTACGGAACTTCCGGATTTCGTAGCCTAAGCTAAGCGTTGTGGCAGCTCACAAGACCGGAACCTCGGAAGCATCATCGACGTCGGACGGCGACAGCACTTCGGCGCACGACGCGGCAATCGACACGCTCGCACTCTCGTCGGTGGCCCAGGACTACCTCAAGGTCATCTGGACTATCCAGGAGTGGTCCCACGAGCGGGTTTCCACCAAGCTCCTGTCCGAGAAAATGAGCGTCTCGGCCTCGACGGTCTCCGAGGCGATCCGCAAACTCTCGGACCAGGGCCTGGTCGATCACGCCCGCTACGGATCCATCGCCCTGACCGACAGCGGCCGCGCCGCCGCCGTCTCCATGGTCCGGCGCCACCGGTTGATCGAGACCTATCTGGTTCAGGAACTCGGATACGGCTGGGACGAAGTCCACGACGAGGCCGAAGTCCTCGAACACGCCGTTTCCGATCTGATGATCTCGCGGATGGACGCCAAACTGGGCTTCCCCGAACGTGACCCGCACGGTGATCCCATTCCCGCCACCGACGGTTCGGTGCCGACTCCCCCGGCCCGCCAGCTCAGCGACTTCGCCAACGGTGAGCGGGGCCGCGTTGCCCGGATCTCCGATTCCGATCCCGAAATGCTCCGGTACTTCGATTCCGTCGGCGTCAGTCTCGATGTCGAGATCACCGTCGAGGAACGCCGCGATTTCGCCGGGACAGTGTCCGTTCGACTCGGCGACAGCCCCAACACCATCGACTTGGGAAGTCCAGTCGCTCAAGCAATTTGGCTCGTCTAGCCGAGGTAGTCAAAGCGGCAGTCGGTATCGGCGTTCCACGGGCCGGACGCCGTCGGTCCGGGTCCAGTCGGCGAGCCTCTCGTCGACGTACACCCACCCTCGACGCTCGTACAGTGCGATCGCCGGCAGAGCGTCGTCGACGACGTCGAGCACCAGTTCCAACCGACTCTCGGCTGCGAAATCCGTCACGGCATCGAGTAGCGCATCGCTGAGGCCGTTTCCACGTGAGCCAGGATGAACGAACAGTCGCGACACGGCTATCGATCCCGCGGTTGTGGGCGCACCTGCGACCTCGCTGTCGACGGCCACATGACCGACAACACGACCGTCGCTCTCACCGACCCACGCCTTCACCACCGTGGGCGAACTGAGCCAGCGGTGCGGGTTCTGCGGCCACGTGTTCGGATATCCGTCGCACTCGTGGACCTGTGCCAGCGCATCGACGCAACCGTCGAGGTCGCCGTCGACACGCTCGCGGACGATCACCCGCGAAGCGTCGCCGGTCGCACGACCATCACCGAACTGGCGCGTCGACCCTTCTCCTGCAGAAGCGCAATCGTGTGACCGGTGGGATCGATCGCCGCACAGATCCCCTTCATCCCGATCGGCTCGAGCCAGCGCCCCTGGCTGATCGCCTCGGCTTCCTCCGCCGTGATCTGCCGATGCGGAAAAGCCGTCTGCGCGGCCTGATCGATGTCGAGGCTCACACCCGGCTGATCCGCGAGATCTTCGAGCGTGCGCGCATGTTCGAGAGTGAACGGCCCGACGCGGGTGCGGCGCAATGCCGTCAAATGACCGCCGACGCCCAATTCACGACCGAGGTCGCGGGCAAGCGAGCGGATGTACGTACCGGACGAGCACTCCACGTCGACGTCCAGATCGACGAAGCCACCCGGGACATCTCGCCGAGCCAGAACCTCGAAAGTCGACACCGTTACCGGGCGCGGCGCCAGCTCGACGGTTTCTCCCGCACGCACCAGAGCATGTGCGCGCTGACCGTCCACCTTGATAGCGCTCACGCTTGCCGGGATCTGCTTGATGTCCCCGGTCAGCGTGGCCACGATCGCCGCGATCTCCGCGTCCGTCACCTGCGAAGCGTCTGCGGAGGTCAGGACCTCCCCCTCGGCATCGTCCGTGTCCGTCGCTGCCCCGAGGCGAATGGTCGCCGAGTACGCCTTGGTGGTCAGCGCCAGGAGTCCGAGCAACTTGGTCGCACGCTCGACGCCGAGAACGAGAACACCGGTCGCCATGGGATCCAGCGTCCCGGCGTGTCCCACCTTCCGGGTGTTCAACAACTTGCGGCACCGAGCGACCACGTCGTGGCTGGTGATACCCGCCTCTTTGTCGACAATCAGAATTCCGGCGCCGACAAGACCGGAGGAAGGCTTTTCACGAGCTGACACGTGTGCCGATTCTGCCAGTCGCGCTCACTGCACCGAAATTGCCGTCAGGATGAGTCCGTCCGACACCAACCACCTGCCGTCGAAAGAGGTGAGCGGCGGACCGGACGTCGCCTCACCGGGGACCAGCAGACGCGAGTTGAAAGTGCCGGACGTTTCCGACTCCGCCTCGAACGTGATGTGGGCGTCCTCGAAACCCAACCAGCGCCCGGTGAGTGGAAACCACGCCTTGTACGTGGCTTCCTTCGCGCAGAAGAGCACTCGATCCCAGTGCACCGGACCGCCGGTTTCCTGAGTGTCCAACCACGTTCGTTCCGCCTCGATGCTGACCGCGGGCAATACCCCGTCCGGCAGCGGGCCGTGCGGTTCGGCGTCGATACCGAGTGAGCGGACCTGCATGGAGTACGCCAGGACAGCGCCGCGGTAGCCGTCGCAATGGGCGAGGCTCCCGACCACTCCCTGCGGCCAGAGCGGCGCACCACGCTCACCGCGCATGACAGCGGCAGACGGAACACCGAGCTTGCCCATCGCCTGACGCGCAAGGTGCCGGGTGGTCACGAACTCACGACGACGCTTCTCGACCGCGCGGCCGATCAACGCCTCCTCACTGGGGTGCGGAACCAGACCGGGCGGATCCACGAAGGCCTCGGCCGTCGCAACTCCACCGGGAAGAATCTGTTCGATCACGTAGCGATACCTCTCAGCGTCCGGCGCGCATGCGCTCGACTTCGGCTTCCTGCTCCGGCGTGACCTTGAAGTGGCCACCCCACTTGTTGAGCGTTCCCGGCGGGTACTCCGGAACGGGAAGAATCTGACGCAACAACTTCTCCGGCAGTCCACGCCGACGCCACTCGCGCGGGTATCCGAGTGAGACTTCCTCGAAGCGGACGCCGTCGTAGTACGTGGTTCGAGGGATGTGCAGGTGCCCGTACACCGAGCACACCGCGTTGTACTTCACGTGCCAGTCGGCGGTCGCGGTGGTTCCGCACCACAGTGCGAACTCCGGATACATGAGTACGTCCGTCGGCTGCCGGACCATCGGGAAATGGTTCACGAGAACGGTTCTTGTGCCTTCGGGAAGCGCATCCAACCGCGCCTGGGTGTACTCGATCCTCGCCCGGCACCATGCGTCGCGCGTCGCATACGGCTGCGGTGAGAGTAGGAACTCGTCGGTGGCGACGACGTTCTTGTCACGCGCGATCTCGAGCCCGTGTTCCTTGTCTCGCGCACCTTCCGGCAGGAAGGAGTAGTCGTAGAGAAGAAACATCGGGACGACCGTGACCGGTCCATCGTCTCCCTCCCACACCGGGAACGGGTCCTCGGGTGTGATGACGTCGAGTTCGCGGCACATGTTGACCAGGTACTCGTAGCGCGGCGCTCCGTGAATCTGAACCGGATCCTTGGCGGTCGTCCACAGTTCGTGGTTGCCCGGAATCCAGATGACCTTTGCGAATCGGCTGCGAAGGAGCTTCAACGCCCACCGAATGTCGTCAGTTTTCTCGGAAACATCTCCGGCGAGAATGAGCCAGTCGTCAGGCGAATCCGGAAACAGTTCCTCCGTCATCGGCTTGTTGCCGTTGTGACCGACATGAATGTCGCTCACCGCCATCAGCTTTGCTGCCACGATCCCTCTGCTTCCTCAGTTGAACTTCCGCGCTTCGCCGTCGCCGGACCTGTCACGGCCCACTTGCCGGAAAACGCTCGCCACGACACCGCGACCATCCGAAGTACTACGAACACGGTAAGCCCTGCCCAAATTCCGGCCAGCCCCCAGTCGTAGGCGAGAGAGAGCCAGATCGCGGGCAGAAACCCGAGAACGGCGCACAGCATGGTCGCGTTGCGCAGAAACACCACGTCCCCGGCGCCGAGCAGAACACCGTCGAGTGCGAAGACGATTCCCGCCACCGGCATGATCGCGACGAAGAACCACCATGCGATCGACATCTGACCGAGCACCTCGACGTCGGACGTGAAGAGTCCGGGGATCACGGAGTGGCCGGCGGCGAAGAAGATCGCGAGCACCACGGCAAATACCGTCGACCAAGCGGTGATCCGCCAGGTCATCTTTTTCGCCGCGGCTGCGAATCCACCGCCGAGCGCCGCTCCGATCAGCGTCTGAGCTGCGATCGCCAAGGAATCGAGAAGGAGCGAAACCAGGTTCCACAGTTGGAGGACAACTTGGTGGGCACCGACTACAGCCGCACCGAACCTCGACGCCACAGCAGCCGCGGAAACGAAACACGCTTGGAATGCGAGGCTGCGCAGAATCAGGTCACGGCCCATCAGCATCTGCGCCCGCATGATCGCAAAATGTGGTCGAGCCGAAACCGGTTCACGAAAGAGCGCCCAGGCGAACAGCACACCCGAAACACTCTGGCCCACCAGATTCGCTACAGCTGATCCTTCGAGTTCCAGACGCGGAGCACCGAGCAAGCCGTGCACCAGAATCGGACACAACACCGCCGAAATACCCAGGCCGACAAGGACGAACCGCAGCGGTCGCACCGTGTTCTGAACCCCGCGCATCCAGCCGTTGCCGGCCAGGGCTACCAGGATGAGTGGAACACCCAATACCGCTATCCGAAGCCAACTTTCCGCAGCCGCGGCGATGTCGGGAGTCCCGGCCACAACCGAAGTCAGCGGGCCGGCGATCACCTGCACGATCGCTACCAAGGCCAAGCCGATCGCGGCCGCCAGCCAGGTCGCCTGAACACCCTCGCCCACCGCGTCGCGCTCGCGGCCCGCCCCGTGAAGCCGTGCGGCCCGCGCCGTGGTGCCGTACGACAAGAAGGTCAGCTGCGTACTCACCAACGACAGGATCAGACCACCGACTGCCAATCCGGCCAGCGGAAGCGCCCCGAGTCGGCCGACCACGGCGATGTCGAACAACAGATAGAGGGGTTCGGCCGCCAGTACCCCGAGTGCCGGAAACGCCAGGGAAAAGATTCGACGCCCAGTGACGTCGAAATCAGCTGCCGAAGATCCCGCTGAGGTGGCGTCAGATTCGCTCAATGCCGCGGATTCAGCCGAGTGCCGCGACGAGCGCGGCAACAATCTCGTCGCTGGAAGTGGTCGACGTATATCCGGCCGACAGCCGGTGCCCGCCGCCACCAAGACTTTCAGCGACCGCCGACACGTCGATCGCCGACTTTGCACGCAACGAGATCGACCAGCTTCCGGAAACCGACTCTTTGAGTACGGCGGCAACTTCGGCTTCCGAAGTGGTTCGCACGATATCGACGACACTCTCGATCTCCTCGGAGCGAAGAGCGCCGATGTCACTGCGTCGGATCACCGCGTACACCAGCCCACGGCCGTCCGCAGCTTCCGGAACCAGCACCGCGGACCCGAGTACGGTGCCCAGCATCGGCAACCACCCGAACGGATGGGTGTCGAGCAGCTTTCGCGCAATCGCGTCGCCGTCGATGCCGGTCGCCAGCAAACGCGCGGCGAGCACGTGCGGAAGCGGACCTCCCCACCGGAAGGAGCCGGTGTCGGTGACCAGTCCGGCATAGAGACAGTGCGCGATGTCGCGATCGATCGCGACTCCCCACGCATCGAAGAATCGTGCGATGAGTGCCGTCGTCGAGGCCGCGGTTTCGTCGACGACGTTGATGCTTCCGAACTCGGAATTGGAGCGATGGTGATCAAGGACGATCGTGCGATTCGCGCCGCCGAGGCGACTCGCCAAATCACCGAGGCGGCCCTCGCTGCCGACATCCACCGTCACCAGTACATCGACACTTTCCCGAACATCAGTGGGCGCCACGAGCAAGTGGAGACCGGGGAAATCGCGCATCGACTCGGGCAGCGCCGACGGCCGACTGAACGCGACCTGCACCGAAACTCCCCGACGCTCGAGAACGAGACCGAGTGCGAGTCCGCTGCCGATCGTGTCTGCATCCGGTTGCACATGGCAGAGGATTGTCACCGAATGTGCTGCTTCGAGAACCTCGGCCACCTGAGCGAACTTCGCCTCGCAGGGGTCAACGTCCGAAAGTGCGGTGATCGTCATTCTCGGTGCGCGTCAGTCGGCTTCACGAACATCTGGCGACGCCTCGTCTTCGTCCGAAGCCACTCGCGGCTCCTTGTACGGATCTGCATCTCCGGCCGGTTGTGCATTCTCACGCGCCTTGGCGACCTCGTCGTCGGCGGCCTTGGCACGGGCCAGCAGTTCTTCCATATGACGCGCGGTGTCGGGAACGGTATCGGCGACAAACGTCAGAGTCGGTGTGAAGCGAACTCCGGTTCCGGCACCGACCTTCGAGCGCAGAACACCCTTGGCCTTCTCGAGACCTGCGGCGGCGGCTTCCACATCGGGTGCGGAATCAACCTTCTCGCCCATGACTGTGTAGTACACCGTCGCGTCGTGCAGATCGTTGGTGACCTTGGTGTCCGTGATGGTCACGAATGCGAGTCGCGGATCCTTGATCTCGTGATCGATCGCCGTCGCGACGATGGTTCCGATACGCTTTGCCAACTTGCGTGCCCGGGCTGGATCTACCATGACTGTCAGTCTCCTCTACCTGGCCACTCGAATCGAGGTGACTCGATCGATCAAAGTTCTGGTTAACAAGAATTATTACCGACAACAGTCTCGTCCATCGGCTACCCGGCAACCAAATCACCATCGGTAGAGGTCTTCGACCACGAGCCACCGCCGCCAGGGCCGTCGTCGATCTCCACAGTTGTCGCATGTGTCGAGCGTGAGCACAAACACCGCCACAGTTGGACCCGAAGCCACCGAATCCCTTGCCGACGAACTCGATTCGTTACGGCGTCTGGAAGAGTGGCTAAGCGACACAGATCGGTGACGCTCAGTCTTCCGGGCCGAAAATTCGCCTTCGCACAGCCAGCAACTGAATCTCCGGACGCTCGGCGACCGCCCGCTCACAATGATCGAGAACGTCGTGCAGGTGATCGACGGACGAACTGACCACACCGACTCCCACGAGCGCACGACGCAGGCGTCCCTGCTCCCCCGCCTCCGCTGCACTCACACCGAATCGACGGAGTTCCGTCAGGATCGGCGACAGCATCGAACGCTTTTCCTTGAGTGAGTGGACATCGCCGAAAAGGATGTCGAACTCCAGTGCCCCTACAAACATTTTCCCCCTATACAGAGCCGAATGGACTCTCTCGGACTTGTATGTTCAAGTCCGAGAGAGTCCATGTCAGCTAGTACTCACGTGCGTCCGCCCCAACGCCCGTGTCGACATAGTCAGTCGCGCGGCTTCTCGCGAAGCTCGTAGCACTCGAGAACGTCACCGATCTTGATATCGGAATAGGTGACGGTCAAACCACATTCGTAGCCTTCGCGAACCTCGGTAGCGTCTTCCTTCTCCCGCTTGAGCGAGGAGATGGTGACCGTCTCGGCGATGACCTTGCTGTCGCGGATGAGACGTGCCTTGGCGTTGCGACGGATGCTGCCCGACGTGACCAAGCAACCGGCAATGTTGCCGATCTTGGACGAACGGAACATGGCGCGGATCTCTGCCTTGCCCAGCTCGACCTCTTCGTACACCGGCTTGAGCAGACCCTTGAGTGCCTTTTCGACCTCGTCGATGGCCTGGTAGATCACCGAGTAGTAGCGAATATCGACGCCCTCGCGGTTCGCCAGCTCCGTTGCCTTGCCTTCGGCGCGGACGTTGAAGCCGATGATGATCGCGTTGGACGCAGCAGCCAGGTTGACGTTGGTCTCCGTGATGCCACCGACACCGCGGTCGATGACGCGCAACTGCACCTCGTCGTCGATCGGAATTCCGAGGAGAGCCTCTTCGAGGGCCTCCACGGTTCCCGAGTTGTCACCCTTGAGGATCAAGTTCAGCTGTGAATGTTCCTTCAGAGCTGCATCGAGATCGTCGAGGCTGATGCGCTTACGACTCTTCGCTGCAAGCGCGTTGCGCTTACGTGCGTTGCGACGGTCCGCGATCTGACGAGCGATACGGTCCTCGTCGACCACGAGCAGGTTGTCGCCTGCACCGGGGACCGACGTGAAGCCGATGACCTGGACCGGACGTGAAGGCAGTGCCTCGTGGACGTCCTGACCGTGCTCGTCCACCATGCGGCGGACGCGGCCGTAAGCATCGCCGGCAACGATCGAGTCGCCGACCCGCAGCGTTCCGCGCTGAATGAGCACGGTAGCGACGGGGCCGCGGCCACGGTCGAGGTGCGCCTCGATGGCAACACCCTGCGCGTCCATGTCCGGGTTGGCGCGCAGATCCAGGGAAGCGTCGGCCGTCAACAGCACTGCTTCGAGCAGTGCGTCGATGTTGAGACCCTGCTTCGCCGAGATGTCGACGAACATGGTGTCTCCGCCGTATTCCTCGGCCACCAGTCCGTACTCGGTGAGCTGCTGCCGGATCTTGTCCGGGTTCGCGCCTTCCTTGTCGATCTTGTTCACCGCGACCACGATCGGCACGTCGGCCGCCTGGGCGTGGTTGATCGCTTCCACCGTCTGCGGCATGACGCCGTCGTCGGCTGCGACAACAAGGATCGCGAGGTCGGTGGCCTTGGCACCACGAGCACGCATGGCCGTGAAGGCCTCGTGACCGGGGGTGTCGATGAACGTCACGAGACGCTCGTTGCCCTCGAGCTCGGTCAGCACCTGGTAGGCACCGATGTGCTGCGTGATGCCGCCGGCTTCGCCCTCACGGACATTCGCCTTACGGATCACGTCGAGCAGACGGGTCTTACCGTGGTCGACGTGGCCCATGACGGTGACCACAGGCGGACGGGACTCGAGGTCCTCTTCTCCGCCGGCGTCCTCGCCGTAGGTGAGGTCGAAGCTGTCGAGCAGCTCGCGATCCTCGTCCTCCGGGCTGACGACCTGCACGACGTAGTTCATTTCGCCGCCGAGCAGCTCCAGCGTCTCGTCGTTGACCGACTGAGTTGCCGTGACCATCTCACCGAGGTTGAACAACGCCTGCACGAGTGCTGCGGGGTTCGCGTCGATCTTGTCCGCGAAGTCCGACAGAGATGCGCCGCGAGCGAGACGGATGGTCTCGCCGTTGCCGCGTGGCAGCCTGACGCCGCCGACTGCGGGAGCCTGCATGCTTTCGTACTCGGCGCGCTTCGCCCGCTTCGACTTACGTCCACGGCGAACTGCTCCGCCGGGACGACCGAATGCACCTGCCGCTGCGCCGCGCTGACCGGGACGGCCACCGCCGCCGGGACGACCGCGGAATCCACCGGCCGGAGCTGCTCCACCGGGAGCACCTGCACCAGCACCGGCGCCGGGAGCGCCGCCACCGCGGTATCCACCGCCGCCGCCACCCGGACGACCACCGGGAGCGCCACCGGGACGACCCGGACGTCCGCCGCCACCGGGCGCGGGACGAGCGGAACGAGCAGGCATTGCACCCGGGTTCGGGCGAGGAGGCATGGAGCCGGGGCTGGGACGGGGTCCGCCCTGACCTGCAGGCGGACGGGGTCCACCCTGGCCGGGAGCCGGACGGGGACCGCCCTGACCCGGAGCCGGACGAGGTCCACCCTGACCGGGAGCCGGACGGGGACCGCCCTGACCCGGAGCCGGACGAGAACCGCCCTGACCTGCGCCCGGACGCGGTGCGCCGGGAGCCGGACGAGGTGCCGGACGCTCGGCGGGTGCCGAGGAGTACGGGTTGTTACCGACGCGAGGTGCCTTCGGTCCCGGACGCGGTCCGCCGGGCTTTGCGCCGGTGGACGGTGCGGCCGGAGCCGCGGGGGCTGCCGGTGCCGACGCTGCGGGAGCAGCCGGAGCCGGACGTGCCGGCTGTGCTGGTTTCGGAGCGTTGAACGTCGGGGTGGGGACCGGCGCTGACGGTGCTGCCGGAGCAGCGGCTGCGGGAGCCGCGGGGGCTGCCGGGGCCGGAGCTGCGGGAGCAGCCGGTGCGGGTGCGGCCGGCTTGGGGCCGGGACGCGGTGCGCCAGGCTTTGCAGCCGACGGCGACGGTGCGCCGGGCTTTGCCGCGGGGCGAGCCGCCGGAGCGGCTGCGCCGGTCTCGGACTTGGTTTCTGCTCCGCCTGCCGACGGGAATGACTCCCGCAGACGACGGGCGACGGGCGCCTCCACTGTGGATGACGCAGACTTCACGAACTCGCCTTGCTCCTTGAGCGTTGCGAGTAGTTCCTTGCTGGTGACACCGAGTTCTTTAGCCAACTCGTGCACGCGGGCCTTGCCTGCCACTGCTCTCCTCACTGATGAGGTCGAGCAGGAGGCATCCCACAGATGTGGGTCCCGCACGACCTCGGGTTATCGCCGATGGACGTTCATCGTTGGTGCTTCACGGTGTGCTCATGAGTGCTTGTGCCTGTTCTTCTCGAGAGGTACTGCTTTTGTGTGAACTGCGTCGACCAGCTGGTCGACAGCGGACGTGTCCAGATTTCCGGACACTCGCAGTGCTCTGCTGAATGCTCGGCGCCGCTCTGCCAGGCTCAGACAACTCGGATCCAGGTGCAGCCATGCACCTCGACCGGGGAGTCTTCGCGATACGTCGGGGACGAGCGGGGAACCCTCCGGCCCCTGCTCACCAACCACGACCCTCAACAGATCGACAGCCGACCCTTGTTCCCTGCATCCCACACACGTTCTGACCGGCGAACCGGGTTTCACGCGCGCAGAATCCGAGGACTCACGTCGAACCATTGTCCACTCTACCGCCGAACCGTCTCGATCACTGCATTCCACCGTTATCCGTTGGACGTGGCGGGCCGGTCGGACGCGTCGCCAACGGGTGCCGCATCGCTACGAATGTCGATACGCCAACCCGTCAACCGCGCAGCCAGGCGGGCATTTTGACCCTCTTTTCCGATGGCCAACGAAAGCTGGAAATCGGGCACGATGACACGGGCCGCACGAGCCTCGGGATCGACGACAGTGACGGAGACCACTTTCGACGGGGAAAGTGCGTTGCCCACAAACGTCGCGGGATCTTCGTCGAAGTCGATGATGTCGATCTTCTCCCCCGCGAGTTCGCTCATGACGTTGCGGACGCGCTGACCCATCGGGCCGATGCATGCACCCTTTGCGTTGAGCCCCTGCACACGTGAGGCAACGGCGATCTTGGAACGATGTCCCGCTTCGCGCGCGACGTTGATGATCTCGACGCTGCCGTCCGCGATCTCTGGAACCTCGAGTGCGAACAACTTGCGAACCAGGTTCGGGTGGGTCCGCGAGAGGGTGATCTGTGGGCCGCGGGCTCCGCGAGCAACTCCGACGACGTAGCACTTGATGCGCTCACCGTGCTCGTAGTTCTCGCCGGGAACCTGTTCTGCAGGCGGCAACAATCCTTCGGCGCCATTGGATTCGCTGCCGATTCGGACGACGACCATTCCGCGGGAATTCGCACGCGTGTCACGCTGAATGACACCGCCGACGATTTCACCCTCATGGGTGGAGAACTCACCGAAACTGCGCTCGTGCTCGGCGTCGCGCAGACGCTGCAGGATGACCTGGCGTGCGGTGGTCGCCGCGATGCGTCCGAATCCCTCGGGAGTGTCATCCCACTCCTCACCGATCATGTTGCCGTCGGCATCGGTGTCGTGCGCCATCACTCGCACCGAACCGGTCTTGATGTTGACATCGATCCGAGCGTTCTGCTTGTGCCCCTCGGTGTGGCGGTACGCCGTCAGCAGCGCGGTCTGGATCGTGGCGATCACAGTTTCGATCGAGACACCTTTTTCGGCTTCGATCGCTCGCAACGCTGCAATGTCGATATTCACTTGTCGAACCCTTCTTCGTTTTCTACGTCTTCTAATTCTGCTTCGTCGTCTTCGACACTGTCCACGCCCGAGTCCTCGGTGAGGTCAACCGCATCCGAAGGAACTGCGCGCCCCTCCGGGATGCCGCCCGCGAGTTCCAACTCCGCCTCACTGGGCTTCGAGAACTCCACCTGAACTACAGCCTTTTGAACGTCGCCCAGTGCAATCTCGCGCACGGTCAGTCCGCCACGGCCACCGATGACAACTGCCACGGAATCGTCGTTCAACGTTCCGATACGGCCCACCACGGTCTCGCCGGCCAGATCGATTCGCGCTTTACGTCCGCGAGCCCGACGCCAGTGACGATCGAGCGTCAGTGGGCGGTCAATTCCCGGGGAGGTCACCTCGAGGGTGTACGGCGTTTCACCGATTTCCTCGAGGGTGTCGAAAAGTTCCGAAACGAGTCTGCTGATCTCCGCGGCGGCATCGAGCTCGATCCCGGCATCGCTGTCGACCATGATGCGCACCGCGCTGTGCTTGCCCGCACTGGTCACGACAACGTCTTCGACGTCATAACCCTGGGCGTGCACGAGTTCGGAGATCAGCTCGATCACCCTCTCCCTGGATGGCACCGGCATCTCGCGAACTCCTCATTTCAGTTGTCGTCGATTGTCCGACTTGTGTCGACTGTCGACGTGGGCGGCTGCGAGCATGAAAAGACACCAGGTGCCACATGCTGCAAGCATCCAAGAGTACCGCTCATTGCGCGTCTCCGTGACCAGAGTGCCCGACGCACGTCACACTTGAACACGTGCCGCGGATTCGAACGATCAGCCGACCACCTGGCACGATGGACTGGTGCTGACGCCCATGACTACTACCCCACTCTCCCGGCGGAGTGCGCTCAAGATGACGGGAACAGCAGCGTTGGGCGCTGCTGCCTTCTCGTTGTCCGCCTGCACCGACAACGGCACAGCGGAGGCGGCTGCAGAAGTCGACCAGCTGACGGCCCAGGCCGATCGAGCCCGCTCCGACGCGGCAGCCGCAACCGCCGCCATCGCACTCGCGCCGGACAAGTCGGCATCACTGACCACGATCAGCGCCGAACGCACAGCGCACGCACTCGAACTCGACGCCGAGATTGCGCGAGCAGCGGGCAGCGGCGCCGCTACGACCACAGCGCCCCCGTCGACCTCGGTCGCAAACGCTCCTACGGGCGTCGAAACCTTGAGTACCTCGCTGGCCGATTCGGCGCGCAGTGCCGCGGATCTCGCTCGGACGATGTCCGGCTATCGCGCGGGCCTGCTCGGTTCGATCAGCGCGTCGTGCTCGACTCAGGTAGCGGTGTTGCTTCCGTGATCATTTCGCACACCCGTCGATCCGAGAGTTCTGCCTTGCTGACCGCAATCGAATCAGAGAATGCCGCGATCTTCGCTTACGGAGTGGTTGCCGCGTTTTCGAATCCTGCCCGTGTCAACGAGGTTGCCACGCACACAGCAGCGCACCGCGCACGACGTGATGCGCTGGTTGCCCTGTCGACCGACGCGGGCGTGACCCCGCCGACAGCCGCGGCAGCGTACGAGATCCCGTTTCCGGTGACGGACGCCGTTTCCGCGGCACAGCTGGCAGCACAGATCGAATCCGACACCGCCGTGACCTACCGGGCATTCGTCGAACAGGTCGATACCGACCAACTCCGCACGTTCGGAATCGACGGCCTGACCGATGCGGCTATCCGCGGCGCCGGATGGCGGTCCGCGCTGGGAACCGCTCCGGCCACCTCAGCGTTCCCGGGGGACCCGGCTTCGTAACTGCTGTGCGCCTTTATTAACCGCCGGCGGTTAATAAAGGCGCACAGCGGCTCAGGCCTTGCGATGCGAGGGCACGAACCACGCCGCGACAACCGCAACCAATACGAAGCAACCGCCGACGCGCAGTGCAGGTGTCAGCGCATCTCCGTAACCGAGTGGCGTGAGGGCACCGCCGGCGGCAAGGAAGACTGCAGTGAGAACCGCGATTCCCAGTGCAACACCGATCTCACGAAGCGTCGAGTTGGTCGAACTGGCCGTTCCGTGATCAGGCTCGTCCATGTCGACGAGTACCGCCGTCGAGCTCGGCGCGAAGGTCAGGCCCATGCCGATGCCCGCCATCAGTAGAGCCGGAACCAGCGACCCGTACGTCACGTCGGGACCGATCAACGCTGCCAACCAGAACAATGCTCCGGCCTGGAGCAACAGACCGGTCAGCAGAAGCGAACGGAGCCCGACCTTCGGCGCCAGAAAACCGGCGAGAGGCGCGAAGATCATCGGCGCTGCCGTCCACGGAAGCGTCCGCAGGCCTGCTTGGAACGGGCTGTAGCCCATCACGATCTGGAGGTACTGCGAGAGCAGGAACACCGCCCCGAAGATTCCGATCGAGAAGGTCAAGCCGATGACGTTCGCCATCGAGAAGCTGCGTGAACGGAACAGACGTAGGGGCATCACCGGATGCGAGGTCTTCATCTCGCGAAGAACGAACAGTGCCAACGCGACTGCGGACCCGACCAACGACGCAACTACTCCAAGCGATCCCCAGCCGTCGTCGTTGCCGTGAACGATCCCCCACACCGCCAGGAACACACCGAGTCCGGCGAGTGCGACACCGGGAAGGTCGAGAGGCTGTGTGCGACCGGTCGATTCGCGCAGCGCGTACAACGCGAGAGGAACAGCGACGATCGCAACCGGCACGTTTATCCAGAAGATGCCCTGCCATGAGAACCCGTCGACTACCGCCCCACCGACAACCGGACCCATCGCGATTCCCAGCCCGGAGACTCCACCCCACACGCCGATTGCCATGGCGCGCTTGGCTTCCGGTACCGCTGCCACGAGGAGAGTGAGTGAGAGCGGCATGATCGCGGCAGCGCCGGCGCCCTGAAAGGCTCGGGCCGCGATGAGCAGGCTTGGTGTCGTCGACAACGCCGAAGCAATCGACGCCGCCGTGAACAGCCCGATCCCGAACACGAACATCTTGCGGCGCCCCCACCGATCGCCGAGCGTCGTCGCCGAAAGCATCAGCGTCGCAAAGCAGAGCGTGTACGCATTCATGAACCACTGAAGTTGCCCGACGGACGCATTCAGCTCCTTCTCGATCACCGGCAGCGCGCTCGTCATCACGAGGTTATCGAGGGTGGCCATGAACATGGGCAGAGAGGCAGCAACCATCGCTATCGCGATCGGAACCTTACGTCCTCCACTGCTTTCCGACCCGGATGCGGCGTCCGATCCGGACTTCGTCAAAACGGTCATCGTGATTCCTCGAGTGAAGGTGCCTTAAGGCATCGGATGATTACTTAAGTCGAAACTAAGCTATCCGGTGATAACGTGTCAACATGTCGATCGGTGCAGCTGAACCACGTACCCGCAGGATGAGCGCACCGGAACGTCGCGCGTTGGTCCTTGCCGCGGCAACGCGAGCTTTCGCAAAGGGTGGATACTCGGGGACCAGTACGGACGCCGTCGCCAAGGAAGCCGGTGTCTCGCAGCCCTACGTCGTGCGTATGTTCGGAACCAAGGCAGATTTGTTCCACGCAGTGTTCACGCGCGCGCTCGACGAAATCGTCCGCACCTTCAACGACAAATTGGATACGGTCACGATCGATCCGAGCAATCCGCAGTTCTGGGCCGAACTCGGATCCGCCTACGGCGAGCTGGTTCTCGACCGAGATCTACTGCTTGTCATGTTGCACGGCTTCGCCACCAGCACCGATGATGTCGCCGCCGTCTCCTCGGAACGCCATGTCCGGCATCTACACCTTGCTGCGCGAGCGCACCGGTTGCACACCCGAGCAAGCGCGTTTGTTCATCGCGAACGGGATGCTGATCAACAATCTGCTCGCAATGATGGCGCCCGAACACGCCGAAGAAGATCCAGCCCTCGGCGAGCTCTGGGGCAGCGTCTTCAGCGACTCGACTGCGATCACGCTCACCGGCGACGAATCCTCGAGCGAAACCGACACCGATTCCTGACCGGTCACTGGGAAAAACTACACACATGTGACTGAGGACACCCTACAGTCGATCCGACATGTCTCCGGGAAACCCAGACGAAAAGGACCGACGTTGGATCTCGCACAACGCCTCGACGCGCTCGAACAGATCGAGGAAATCAAGAAGCTCAAGCACGGCTACTGGCGAGCATGTGATGCCAAGGATCCAGTTGGGTTCCGCAACAGCTTCATCCGTTCCGGAGCGTCGATCGACTACGGCCGCCTCGGCGCCTTCGACGACGCGGGGCCGATGGCGGACATCTTCGAGAAGATCGCTCTTCGCAAGGTCGACGGCCGGTACGCGGTCCTCGACATGCATCACGGATTGCATCCCGACATCACACTGACCTCGGAGACGTCGGCGGTGGGGCGATGGGCTCTGCAGTTCCGCCAGATCGACACCGTCGGGCGCACCGAGAAGTTGATGACCGGCGAATACGACGACAAGTACGTGATCGAGGACGGTATGTGGAAAATGAGTCAATGCCATTTCACGGAGACGTGGTCGATCACCACTCCCCTTTCCCCGGACGCTGACATCGCCGAGGGTTCGTTGGGTGGGCCGCGATGACGACGAACGGAAAAGTTGCGCTCGTAACCGGTGCCAGCCGGAGCGTCGGCAAGGGCATTGCCCTCGCGCTGGGAAGCGACGGATGGACGGTGTACGTGACGGCCCGAGGAACCGTCGGCGACGACGGCCCACTCGATCGCACCGCAGCCGAGATCACCGAGCGCGGTGGTCACGGCATTGCCGTGCAGTGCGATCACGCCGACGATCAACAGATCGTCGACCTGTTTGCACGCATCGCCGAGGAACAGTCAGGCCGCCTCGATCTTCTGGTCAACAACGTCTGGGCAAACCCGGCGGGTTATGCAGGCTTCGCCGATCCGTTCTGGAAGAGGCCGATCGACGATTGGGATTCGCTGATCGGAATCGGACTGCGCGCCCACTACGTTGCTTCGGTGGAAGCGGCGAAGTTGATGGTTCCCCGGGGCAGTGGAGTGATCGGCAACATCTCGTCGTTCGGCACCCGCGGGTACCTGCACTCTGTGCTGTACGGGATGTCGAAGGCAGGTTTGGACAAGATGGCCGCGGACATGGCTGTCGAATTGAAGGGGACCGGCGTCACCGCACTTTCCTTCTGGCTCGGGTTGATCCGCAACGAGCGGATGGAGGCGAGTGGGATCGAGAGCTTCGAAGGCTTCTCACTGGCCGAGGCCGAAACCCCGGAATTCGTCGGCCAAGTCATCACTGCATTGGCCAACGATCCAGAAGTGAACGCGCGCAGCGGTCACACACTGATCACCGCCGAGACGGCCGTCGAGTACGGAATCACCGACGCCAACGGGAAACAACCGGCGTCACACCGCAGTGCCTTCGGTGGCGGCCCGCTTTTCTGATTCATCAGTAGCAGTGGTCGCGTCGCGTGCCGGCACAGCACGCGGCGCTGCCACTCGCGCCTTCAGGGCAAGCCAGGCACACCCGATGACGACGACACCGCCGGCCACGATCGAGGGTGACAACGTCTCACCGAGTATCAGCGCCGACCAGGCAATGCTGAGCACCGGTTGAACCAACTGTGTTTGGCTCACAGTGGAAATGGGACCGATCGCCAGACCCCGGTACCAAGGAAAGAACCCGAGAAACATACTCACGCATCCCAGGTAGGCAAACGAAAGCCACGAATTCACATCGGCAGAGACCGGAGCCTGGGCCATGGACGCCACCGTCAACGCAATCGTGACCGGCAGTCCGAGAATCAATGCCCAGGCAATCGTCTGCCACGACCCGATCTCGCGGGCCAGCAACGCACCTTCCGAATATGCCAGCGCTGCACACACCACCGCGGCGAACAGAAGAAGATCAGCGAGATGAAACGAGCCGAGTCCGCCGTTTGCAATCGCCACGAACCCTACGACCGATACCGCGCCGGCGGCGCTTGCCCACCAGAATCCCTTACTGGGACGCTCTTTTCCTCGGACGACGGCAAATACCGCGGTCGCAGCGGGGAGTAGCCCGATCACGACTGCCGCGTGACTCGCCGGCGATGTCTGCAACGCAAACGTGGTGAACAGTGAAAACCCCAGTACCGCACCAACAGTCACGAGTGCGATGCGAAACCACTGCCGAAGCGTCGGAAGCGTCGCGCGAGTAACCGACAGCATCACAATCGCAAGGGCCCCGGCAACGACAGCGCGGCCCGCACCGACGAACAGGGGGTCGAGATCCGCGACGGCGACCCTCGTGAGCGGAACGGTGAACGAGAACGCCAGCACACCGAGCAAGCCCCACCACAAACCGGATCGAGACGATGGCATCGGTAGCGGTTCCTGCGGCGCGACGATAGCGCTACTCTTCATACTCATGTTTTACGATAGCAGTAGCACGCCAACCAGCGAAACTGGTATTTCAGATGCGCACCCGTGTGCAGGAGATCGAAATTGCTCCGAGCAGTCCGACGAGCGCGAAAGCGTAGAAGCCCCACGGCACGGCGTAACCCGCACCCAGGAGGACTCCGCCCAGGATCGGGCCACAGATCGCACCGACCCGGCCGACACCTGCCGACCATCCGAGCGCGGTCGCGCGAATCTGAGGTGGGTGATTGGCGCTCGTGAAGGCGTAGACCAGTACCTGCGCACTGAATACGAAGCATCCGGCGAGGAAGACCATCACGTAGATTCCGAACGACACCTTCACACTCAGAAGCGCCAGGAACAGTGCAGCTCCGGCGAACCACACGATGGCTGCAGTCCGCGGGCCGATCTTGTTCGCGACGCCCCCGGCGATCAACAGCCCGACGACGGCGCCGGCATTGAGGATCAGAAGGAACGTCAACGACGCCCCGAGGTTGTAACCGGCCTCACGCATGATCGTCGGAAGCCACGTGTTCAATCCGTAGACGAGCAGCAAGCCCATGAAACTGGTGATCCAGATGGCGATGCTGTTGCGCAGGAACTTCGAAGAGAACAGTGCGCGAACGGGATTGGCGGCTTCGGCGCGCTCAACTTCGGACGTGGGCGCAATCTCGAGTTCGACTCCGTAACGGGCAGCGATTTCCTCGGCTTCGGCACGCTTTCCGTGAGCGAGAAGGTACGACGGGGATTCCGGCAGATACCGCAACATGAGTGGAATCAGGGCGACGGCAGGAAGTGCGCCGACAACGAACATCGCTCGCCAACCGAAAGGTTCGATCACGACGAGCGCCAGCGCTGCGGTGGCAACGGCGCCGACGTGGTAGCCGGTCATCAGCATGGTCGACGCAGATCCACCGCCTTGTTTCTTCGAGAATTCGTTGACCAGAGCCAATGCCGTCGGTAGGGCGCCACCCAGCCCCACACCGGCAAAGAAGCGCAGCAGCCCGAAGATGAACGGATTGGGCGCAATTGCGCACAACAGAGTCAGAATCGAGAATGCGGCAACGGCGTACAGCAGCGCGCGGCGTCGACCGATGACGTCAGTGAGAGTGCCGATGACGAGGGCGCCGATGGTCATGCCGATGAGCCCGAAGGTCGAGATCATCGTAATCGTGCCGGTACTCAAACCCCACGCGTCGTAGTCGAGAAGCGAAGGAATGACCGCGCCGAGTACGACCAGGTCGAATCCGTCCAGAAGCACAGCGATCCAACACAACGGTGCTACCCACATTGCGGCACGCGCCCCAGGCGAACCGGTGATTGAACTCGACTGCGTATGTGCGGTCATCGGATCCTCGACATTCACTGCTTGTGGGCGTTCGCGACCGGTTGGGATCCAGTAGATCGGATCGAAACGTGTTCGCATTGCGAACGCCTGTTCATAATGAGCACATCGATTGTGTACGGAGTCACAACGCCATGTCAAACGTCGCGGTAATCTCGAGGAATGGCACTCTCCGAAAATGAGCGTGAACAGTTCCTGGCCGAACCCCACATCGGGGCGCTGTCCGTGGCGGACGGCACCGAGCGCGGTCCGTTGACCGTCCCGATCTGGTACCTGTACTCACCCGGTGGCAAACCATGGATCCTCACGGGCAAGGATTCGCGAAAGGCACGACTCATCGAGTCGGCCGGGCATTTCTCGTTGATGGCCGAAAGGCTCGATCCGACAATCCGTTACGTCAGCGTCAGCGGATCCGTCGACAAGATCGTTCCGGGCACCGACGAGATGCTGGTCGAAGTCTCGCGGCGTTACCTGGCTCCGGACAAGGTCGACGGGTATCTCGAATTCGCGCGATCGCAGTTGGGCGAACAGGTAGCGATCTACATGAATCCGCAGCACTGGCTGTCTGCGGATCTCGGGGCGATCTGACAATTCTCAGAAAAGCGAAGGCTCGGCGCGCCGGAGTGGCGCGCCGAGCCTGACCTGCATGTGGAGGGCTCTATGTCAGCTCTCGGTGAAGAAACGCACCCGATTGAGTCGATGACCGCTCGCCTCGAAGCCGAACAATGCGATGGCCGGTTCCCCGCACACGATGACGCTCGCCGTCACGGTGCGACCGGCAACCAGCATCTTGCTCTTCGTCACGCCGGTGAGCAGAGCGTTGACATCAGCGTTGGACAACTGCGTCCCCGCCGGAAGCTCGACGGGTACCGGCGGCGTTCGGCCGACAGCGGCCGCATCGAGGAACCGCGACGCTGCCTTCTTGCCTTTGTCTCCGACGCCGAAGATGCCGCGCGAGAACCCGAGCGCCCCGCCGATCCCCTGGTTCGAGAGCAACTGCGGCGTCAACTTCGCGGCCGCCTTCACCCCCGCCACACCAGCAGTCGCGAGCTGGCTCAACATCGTCGCCAATTCCCAATGCGCGTAGAGGGTTCCGATCCGCAAGGAATCGGGCTCCCCCACCAAGTCGTAGCGCAAGTGCATCGGAACGTCGAGAACGACTCCGGTCGACATCTCGGTAGCGAGGCTCAGATCGCGCCACACCGTCCGGCCGCACACGATGTCGCGCTCGACATGGAAGGTGATCGAATTGGGGGCGATGAACGTGTCGTAGAAACTCTCGATCGCCGCCTGACCGTTGTGCGGACGTGAACCTACAGGGTCGTTGACCTGTCCGTCGCCGGCAAACAGGGCCACCCAGGTCGAGCGGTCATGCGCGCCGACGGCTTTCGGGGATCCCTCCACGACGGCCATCAACTGCTCGCGCGTCACCGGCGCGGTCATGCGCGCATCTCGTATGCACCGTCGTACGCCTTGACCTGCTGCCACACCCGGTCGAAGCGTTCACTGTCGACAACAGGCTTCCGCACCGCGGCCAGGGCCCACTTCTGCTGCTCGGGTGTCGACGACGGCTTTCCGTGCAGCGCGATCGCGTATCCCGAGAAGTCACGAATCTGGAAGTCGAAGATCTGATCGACAACGTCGGCGTCGAGCCCGCTGATCTCGGCCTGTTCGAGAATCAGATGACCGTAGACGACGAGAGAGAACAGGTGCCCGACGTTGAGCATGAAATCGAGATCCTTCTGCTGCTGCGCGTCCGGCGCTGCAGCAGTGAGCAATTCGGTGAGCGCGATCGCCTGCTCGTAAAAACGGGCGACGTTCGGAATCGAAGAGTGCTTCTCGTAGACGGGCTTCCACTCGTGGAACTGAATCTTCGCAGCGCCGCGGGTAGGCCCCTGGTTCCAGAAGAACTCGTCGTCGGCGGCGTCGTCGCGCGTGACGATCTCCGGGAACTGCGCCGAGTTGAACAGATAGTTCGGCAAGAACTTGAGAATCAGGCCGACGTTGACGTGGACGGTGCCCTCGAGCTTGGGCAGCGTGCCGATCATCTGCGCTGCCTCGCGGAAGTACGTTGACTTCTCGTATCCCTTGGCTGCGATCACATCGTGCAGCAACCCGACCACCTTCTCACCTTCGGAGGTGACCTTGGCCTTGGTCATGGGATTGAACAGCAGGTAGCGACGGTCCTCGAGGCTGGCGCTGCGGAAGTAGTCGACCGCCCGCGCACTGAACTGCTTCATCGCGATCAGACGTGAGTACGCGTCGACGAAGGCGGCGCGAACGTGGGCAAAATCCGTGACGGGATTGCCGTACAGAATTCGATTCTGCGCGTGAGTTATTGCCTCGAAGAACGCATGCTCGGTGATGCCGATGGAGCCGGTGCAGAGGTTGAACTTTCCGACGTTGACCGTGTTGAGCGCGGCCTCGAATGCGGCGACGCCGGTGTGCAGAATGTCTTCCTCGCGCACCGGGTAATCGTCGAGGCGGAAATTGCTGACATACATCTGCCCGCGCAGGACGTTGTCCACGAGCTGATAGTTCGGATGTGCACTGTCGGCGACAAAGAACACGTAGCCTTCGGGGCCCTCGACGTCGGTACGACGCCCGAACACAGACACCATTCCGGCTACGTTGCCGTTTCCGATGTAGTACTTCTCGCCGCTCGCGCGGAAGGCGACGTCGCCGTCGGTGGGAGTGAGGAGCATGTCGGTGGAGTACACGTCGGCGCCGTGGTCGCGCTCGGACAGCCCGAACGCCATGACACCACCGTCGGCAAGTTCCTGCGCTGCACGCTTCTTCGCAGCGTCGTTGTCACTCATCCAGATCGGTCCGAGTCCGAGGATCGTGACCTGCCAGGCGTACCAGTAAGCGAGTCCGTAAAAACCGAAGATCTCACTCAAGGCCGCGTTGCGGGCACCGTCCCAACGACGGTTCTCGTCACCGTCGGCGAATGCCGCCGGAGTCTGGAACGTCGCGAACAACTTCTCCTTGCCGACGAATTCGAGAAAGTCGGAGACCCACACGGCGTCGAGGTCGTCCTGAAGCAGTTGCTTCTTACCGCGGCTCTCGAACCATTCGATGGTGGCTCGCAGCAAACGGCGGGTCTCCGGATCGAACTGAGCGGGGTCGTAAGTATGGGGGTTGAAGAGCAATCCATCGGTGCCAGACACGTCATTACCTTTCGTCGATGACGCTAAACTACCAGCGGGTAACTTTCCGCGGTGCGATTCATGGAAGACCTGCGATTCTTCGCGAATGCCACAGGTCCATCGGATTCCACGTGCCCGCCCGAGCACGCGTGATCGGGTAGCACGCCAACCCGAGCAACAACGCAGACATGTGGCCGATGGCGGTGAAATTGGTGGCGAAAATCAGAGGTACACCATAGAAGAGCAGCAACCCCGCGAGATAGACGTATCGCCACGGATCGACGATGCGGTACACCAGAATCCCCATGATGCCGGCCAGACCGTAGCTCACACCCACGTCGAGAGTGTTGACCGCCGACTCCGCCACGTATCCGTGCCGAATACCTTCGTACAGAACACCTTCGCTGATGTACGTGGCTCCGACGTGGGCGATGACGACAACACACAGCCACCGCCACGTCCCGAGCCAACGCTCAGCCGTTGCATGAAAGATGGTGAAGAGAACCAGGTATCCCAACCAACCGCCACCTTCGAGCCAGAAGGCACTCGAGAACAGGACTCGCAGCGGGTCTTCGGCCAGGTGATGCAGATTGGTCGAGCGCTTGCCGAGAAAACGCTCCTCGACATTGTCGGGCAGATGCCGAAGGAAGAGCGTGGTGAACAGCAGGGCCAGCAACCAGACGTAGGTACCGGGAGCACTGCGCACCCATCGCCATGCCGCCTTTGCTGCCCCCAGCATCCTCACCGCTTCGAGTCTGCGCTCACTCGTTCACTACTGCAACGGCAAACCCGTCCCATCCCTTCGAACCCACGGTTTGAATGGCGGTGCCGTCGAGTTTCGGCTCGGCCGCGATCATCTCCAACACCGCTCGACTCGCTTTGACGCGCTCGTCGTCGATATCCGGGTTGGACACATGTCCCCCACGCACCACGTTGTCCACGATGATGACGGTTCCGGGATGCGAAAGGGCCAACGCCCACCGCACGTACTCGGTGTTGTTCTCCTTGTCGGCGTCGATGAAGACCAAGTCGAAAGGTCCCAACTCTTCCTTCGCGATCGACGGGAGGCTGTCGAGCGCGGCCCCGACGCGGATGTCGACACGGTCAGCCAGTTCGGCGCGATCGATATTTGCCCGAGCGACATCCGCATGGGTGGGATCGAATTCCAGCGTGATGACCTGGCCCGAGGGACCGACCGCGCTAGCGAGCCAGATCGTGCTGTATCCGCCGAGCGTTCCGATCTCGAGAACATTGCGCGCCAAGCACATTCGCGCCAGAAGGTTGAGGAGCTTGCCCTGGTTCGGCGCCACGTCGATGGGCGGGAGACCTGCCTCGGAATTGGCGGCGAGTGCCGCGTCGAGAACCGGATCTTCACCTACCAACGTGGAAACGAGATAGCCGTCGACTTCTGCCCAATCCGGTTCGCGTTCCATAGCCACGATTGTGGCAGAAAAGAAGGGCCGCCGCAGACACCTCGGAAGGTGACTGCGGCGGCCCGGACAGCTATTCGAATCAGCCGCGAACTGCGCTGATGATCTCCTCGATCGCCGAGTCGGCGTCGATCTCACGGCTCTCGCCAGTGAAGCGGTCGCGAATTTCGACCTTGCCGTCGGCCCAACCGCGTCCGACGACAACGATCAGCGGAACGCCGATCAGCTCGGAGTCCTTGAACTTCACGCCCGGCGATGCCTTGCGGTCGTCGAGGATTACTTCGAGTCCGGCACGGTCGAGTTGCGCGGCGAGGCCTTCGGCGCCTTCGCGCGCGGTCTCGTCCTTGTTCGCGATGACGAGGTAGACGTCGGCCGGTGAAACCTCGGCAGGCCAGCGCAGGCCCTTTTCGTCGTGATGCTGCTCGGCAATGACGGCCACCAGACGCGAGACGCCGACGCCGTACGACCCCATGGTCGGGCGGACGGGCTTGCCGTTCTCGGCGAGGACATCGACGGTGAAGACGTCGGTGTACTTACGGCCGAGCTGGAAGACGTGCCCGATCTCGATACCGCGAGCCGAGACCAGCGTGCCGGCTCCATCCGGAGAGGCGTCACCGTCACGAACCTCGGCGGCTTCGATGGTTCCGTCGGGGGTGAAGTCCCGACCGGCAACGAGGCCGACCACGTGCTTGCCGTCTTCGTCGGCGCCGGTGATCCAGCTGGTGCCGTCGACGACACGCGGGTCGACAAGGTAGCGAACGCCGTTGGCCTGCAGCGCCTTCGGGCCGATATAACCCTTGGCCAGGAACGGGTTGTTCTTGAAGTCGGTCTCGGTGATCATCACGAACTCGGCCGGCTCCAGCGAAGCCTCGAGGCGCTTTTCGTCGACCTCACGGTCGCCGGGGATGCCGATACCGAGCAGTTCCCACTCGCCGCCGGGCAGGCGGGTCTTGACCATGATGTTCTTGAGAGTGTCGGCGGCGGTGACGGTACGGCCGAGATCAGCGCGGTTCGCCCAGTCCACCAGGGTGTCGATGGTGGGTGTGTTCGCGGTGTCGTACACCTTGGCTTCGGGCAGCCCGTCGAACGGAATCGAATCGGGAACAACAGTCTTGACGGCCTCGACGTTGGCGGCGTAGCCGGATTCGAGGCAGCGGACGTAGGTGTCTTCGCCGATCTCGCTCTCGGCAAGGAACTCCTCGGACGCGCTGCCGCCCATCGCACCGGAGGTGGCCGAGACGATGACGTACTTGACGCCCAGACGCGTGAAGATCTTCTCGTAGGCGCCGCGATGCGCCTGGTACGACTCCGTCAGGCCTTCGTCGGTCAGGTCGAAGGAGTAGGAATCCTTCATGAGGAACTCGCGGCCACGCAGAATGCCGGCACGCGGACGCTCTTCGTCGCGGTACTTGGTCTGCACCTGGTACAGGGTGACCGGGAAGTCCTTGTAGGAGTTGTACTCACCCTTGACCGTCAGAGCAAAGAGCTCCTCGTGGGTCGGGCCGAGCATGTAGTCGTTGCCCTTGCGGTCCTTGAGGCGGAACAGGTTGGGGCCGTACTCGGTCCAGCGGTTCGACGCTTCGTAGGGATCGCGCGGGAGCAGCGCAGGCAGCAGGATTTCCTGTCCGCCAATTGCATTCATTTCTTCACGAACGACACGCTCTACCTCGCGCAGCACCCGCAATCCCAGCGGCAACCACGAGTAGACGCCTGGAGCGATACGACGCACGTAGCCGGCACGAACCAGCAGTTTGTGGCTGGCAACTTCGGCGTCCGAGGGATCGTCACGCAGGGTACGCAGGAACAGGTGGGACAGACGGGTAATCACGAGGTGTAAGGATAGTCGCCGCAGTCGGCCGAGCGGGCCTCGGTACGGTTACAGCGTGCTTGTACTGCTGCCTCCCTCAGAAACCAAGTCCGACGGCGGCAAGGATGCGCCCCTCGATCTGGCCGAACTGTCGATGCCCCAGTTGACCGAAACGCGCGAATTGCTGGTTCAGACGCTGGTCGATCTGGCCGCTGACGTCGAGGCGTCATGCGAAGCGCTCGGGCTCGGCCCGACGCAAGCAGACGAAGTGGAGCGCAATGCCAAGCTGTGGGTGTCCGCGACGCGGCCCGCACTGCAGCGCTACACCGGCGTGCTCTTCGACGCCCTCGACGCAAAGTCGTTCACCCGCGCCCAGAAGGCCAAGGCTCTCGATCGGATCGCGATCGGCTCCGCTCTGTTCGGTGCAGTCCGTGCGGGAGATCTGATCCCCGCCTACCGCCTTTCCGGCGGGTCCAAGCTGCCCGGGATGGGCACGCTCCGCTCACTGTGGAAGCCGGAGTTGCCGAAGGCCTTGGCGGCCGAAGCCGACGGCCTTGTCATCGATCTACGGTCCGGCACCTACCAAGACCTCGGACCGGTTCCAGACGCACTGATCGCAACGGTCCTCACCGAGAAGCCGGACGGCACCCGCACTGTCGTCAGTCACTTCAACAAGCACCACAAGGGTCTGCTCGCCCGTGCGCTGGTGGTCTCGCGTGCCGAACCGACCGACATCAAGGGTGTCGCGCGGGTGGCGTCGAAGGCCGGCCTGCGGGTGGAAATCGCGTCGGAGCGTGAACTGATCATCCTGACGGATTGATGGCTTCGTCTGTCAAGTGCCGCAGAAGGTTTGGAACGTCTCGCTGAAAGACCGCGGAGCCGCCTCGGTGTAGTCAGCCCACTCGTCGCGTCGGTCGAATGGATGCGTGACAACCTCCAGCAGCTTCTCGAATGGAGCGAGGTCGCCGTCGGTCGCGGCGCGCAGGGCAGCGTCGAGCCGATGATTACGCGGAATGTACAGCGGGTTGACGCGATCCATCGCGCTCGCGGTCTCCGCGGCCCCTTGTCCGTTTTCGGTCAGGGCTCCCTGCCACCGCTGCAACCAGGGCGCGATGTGCTCCCGTGGCACGAGTTGGTCGAGAGGCGCCGAATTTCCGCGCAATTCGTCTGCGAGTGCGCGGAAACTGCCTGTCCAATCAGCTCCGTGTTCCGCCAACAACGTCAGCAGATCGTCGACGAGCGCCCGATCGACAAACGGCTGGGCCAGACCGATCTTTGCCGCGAGACCGGCCGCATAGTGTCCCTCGTAGCGCTCGTCGAAGGTCTCGAGAACTGCCGACGCCGCGGAAATCGCATTGTCGGGTGCGGAATCGATCAGCGGCAACAGTGTTTCTGCCAAGCGCGCCAGATTCCACTTCAGTACAGCGGGCTGATTGCCGAACGCATAGCGGCCCCCGTGGTCGATCGAGCTGAACACTGCCGCCGGATCGAATGCGTCGAGGAAGGCGCACGGACCGTAATCGATGGTCTCTCCCGAAATTGTGGTGTTGTCGGTGTTCATGACCCCGTGCACGAAACCGATGAGCATCCACCTCGCCACCAGTGACGCCTGCGCCTCGACGACCGCCTCGAGGAACCTCAGATAGCGATTGTGTGTACCCGTTGACGGAAGTTCGGTCAGCTCCGGGTAGTGCCGGGCGATCGCGTAGTCGGTGAGCGGCTGCAAGACCTCGCCCTGCCGGGCCGCGAACTCGAAGGTCCCAACGCGTAGGTGACTCGACGCGATCCGTGCAAGCACGGCACCGGGTTCTGCGCCGTTGCGGCGAACGTCTCGGCCCGTCGCCACCACCGACAGCGCGCGCGTAGTGGGTACACCGAGGGCATTCATCGCCTCGCTGACGAGATATTCGCGCAGCATCGGCCCTATGACCGCATACCCGTCGCCGCCCCGAGAGAACGGTGTGCGCCCGGAGCCTTTCAGATGCAAGTCCACTCGCTGCCCGGCACTGCTGACGAGTTCGCCGAGTAACAACGCCCGACCGTCTCCGAGAATTGGTGCATACCCACCGAACTGATGACCCGCATACGCCATCGCCACCGGTGTGGCCCCGACCGGCACCGTCGACCCGGACAGGACGCCGATCCCGTCCACACTTCGCAGCGCTGCTACGTCCAATCTCAACGACGCAGCCAGCTGCTCGTTCACCACGAGCAACTGCGGGTCAGGGGCGGCAGCACCTTGCCACGGCACCGTCAGAGCGCCGAGTTCGTCGGCGAACGTGCTCTCGAGGCCGGCCACGATGGTGACCGTGTCTGCTGTGGATTCCTGGAATGCGGCCATCACACGAGAGTAGTCACCGTGCGACAACCTATCGATCAGCCCTGATCGATGTACGACTCGAGCTGATCGCGTTCGCTCTTGAGCTCGTCGATGCGGCTCTTCACCACGTCACCGATACTGACGATGCCGAGGAGGTTGCCGTCCTCGATCACCGGCAGATGCCGGATTCGACGCTCGGTCATGATCGCGGCAATGCTGTCCACTGCGTCTGCCGGAACGCACGTGTACATCAGAGCGGTCATGACCTCGGAAACCTGGATCCCGAGAAGGTCCGGGCCACGCTCGTGCAGGCGTCGAACGACATCGCGTTCGGAAATGATGCCGACCACCGCATCGTCGTCGACCACCACCATGGCTCCGATGTTGTGGCGGGCAAGATCGCACAGCAGCCCGTTGACCGTCGTGTGGGCGTCGATCGTGACGATGCTGTTGCCCTTGTTTCGCAATATGTCCGCGATCCGCATCACGGCACCCCGATCCGTCGAGACTCTCGGCACGTCCTGCAACGATCGTATCGGCTAGCGAAGCGGAAAAACAGGACTGATCAGGCGATTCCCTGAGCTGCCTTCTCCGCAGCCTGAGCCTGGGCTACCTGAGAAGGTGTGAACCTGATGCACAGCGCCGCGATACCGGCGAACACGGCGCAGACCGCGCAGCCCACAAGTGCGAAGGTGTACCCCTCTCCGAGTGCGATCAATTGCGCCGGATTCATGTCCGCTGCCTTGCCCGAAGTGCCGCCGAGCGAGAGCGTCTTGGACGTCGCCATTGCACCGATCACCGACAGCGCCAATGGTCCACCGAGCGTCTGGGCAACTTGGGAGATTGCGGTCAGCGGGCCGATCTCGGTCTCCGGGACACCGGCGATCGCGCACAGTGGCAAGGGCACCATCGCGAGGCCGATACCGAATCCGATCCCGATCACGGGCACGAACAAGTTGGCCAGGTAGGTGGAGTCGGAATCGAGAGTAGAGCCGTAGAGGAGTCCGACGATCATGATCACGACGCCGGTGAGGACCAGCCAGCGGGGTTGAACCTTCACGGCGAGCTTGGAAGCAACCGACGCGGCGGCGCCCAATCCGAACGCGAACGGAATGAACGCGATACCGGCACGCAACGGCGAATACTGCATGATGTCCTGCACGAACAGTGCGACGAAGGCCGTCATGCTGAACATCGCGCCACCGACGAAGAAGATGGCGAGGAACGTCGCGACACGGTTGCGATCGGCGAACAACGAGAAGGGCAAGAGCGGGTTGTCTGCAGTTCGCTCGACAAAGAGGAAGGCGGCGAGGGCGACCAATCCGGCCGCCAATGCACCGATGACGGCGATGCTCCCCCATCCCATTTCCGGGCCTTCGGTGAGAGCAAAAACAACACCGGTACAACCGAGGGTCGCGAGGATCGCGCCGGGGACATCCAAAGCCAGACGCGTCTGATTCGTCTCGCGAAGGGCGCGGAACGCCATGCCGACGAGCGCGATGCCGATCGGGACGTTGATGAGGAAGATCAGACGCCACGACACCTCGGTCAATGCGCCGCCGATGATCAGACCGGCGATCGATCCGACGCCCGTCATGGCGGCAAAAATTGCGATGGCCTGATTACGAGCCGGACCCGCGGCGAAAGTCGTGGCAACAAGGGCGAAGGCAGTGGGCGACGCCACGGCTGCGCCGACACCTTGAAGCGCCCGCGCTGCGATCAACATGCCCTCGTTCAGGGCGAGTCCACAGAGCAACGACGCCACCGTGAACAGCGAGACTCCCGCGATGAACATCTTCTTGCGTCCGAACGCGTCGCCGAGCCGACCACCGAGGAGCATGAGCCCACCAAACGCAAGCGCGTAGGAGGTCAACACCCAGTTGCGGCCGCTGTCGCTCAGCCCGAGGTCGGCCTGCAATGGCGCCAGAGCGAGGTTCGCGACAGTACCGTCGAGCACCACCATCATCTGCAAACCACTCAGGACGATGATGGCAAGCCCGATGACTCGAGTCGCTACCGGGGCATTCGCCGAAGCGGTTTCAGATGTTGGGGAGTCAGACACAAGACTTCACGTTACCCAGCGTCGACGGAAAAGCCCGCGACCGGCCCGATCACGATGATCGCCGGAGGCTTGATCTCCTCGTCCTTGACGCGCTGAGCAACGGTCGCCAGATCGGCCCGAAGTTCACGCTGAGTGCGCAGCGTGCCCTCTTGGATGACGGTGACCGGCGTGGTTGCCGGGCGTCCACCGTCGACGAGTGCCTTCGCGAACTGATCGATGCGCTCGACCGCCATGAGCAGCACGATCGTGCCGCGCAACTTGGCCAGCGCCGACCAGTCGACCAGCGAATCCGGATGATCCGGAGCCACGTGCCCACTGACGACGACGAACTCGTGGGTGACGCCGCGGTGGGTGACCGGGATGCCTGCGGCCGACGGGACCGAGATCGCGCTCGTGATTCCGGGCACTACGGTCACCGGAACGCCGGCAGCGGCACACGCTTCGAGTTCTTCGTATCCCCGTCCGAAGACGTACGGGTCCCCGCCCTTGAGGCGGACCACGAACTTGCCTGCCTTCGCGTTGTCGATCAGCGCGGCGTTGATGGCCTCCTGAGCCATGGCACGGCCGTACGGGATCTTCGCGGCGTCGATCACCTCTACGTCCGGACCCAGTTCGGCGAGCAACTCCGGCGGAGCCAATCGGTCGGCCACGACGACGTCGGCGCGGGCGAGCAAACGGCGTCCGCGCACGGTGATCAGATCGGGATCACCGGGGCCACCACCGACGAGAGCAACACCCGCAGCGGCAGGCTCGGCCGTATCGGCGAGCACGCCCGACTGAAGACCTTCGACGACGGCGGTGCGGACCGCTGCCGAACGACGGTGATCGCCGCCCGCCAGAATTCCGATGCTCATACCGTCGTACTCGGCGCTCGCGGGAGTGACGGCGGTGCCGTGCTTCGCGTTGTCGGCGCGCACGCAGAAGATGTGGCGACGCTCCGCTTCGGCGACGATCGCCGCATTGGTTTCCGGCTCGTCGGTCGAGGCGATGGCGTACCACGCACCTTCGAGGTCGCCGTCGGCGTACGGGCGCTCTTCGACCGTGATCTGACCGGCAGTGGCCATACCTTCGACGGCTGGAGTGAACGCGCGACTGATGACGTGAACGCGGGCACCAGAGGCGACCAGCAGTCCGAGTCGGCGCTGAGCCACAGTGCCGCCACCGAACACGACCACGCGTCGATCGGTCAGGTTGAGGCCGACCAGGTAGTTGGTCTCGTCTGCGGTGGACTCGCTCACTCGCACTCCGTTTCGTTGTCAGAATTGGTCAAGCTGGAGGGAACTTTACGGGCCGCGGCCACGGTCACTCCATCCCTGGCAGTCTTGGCCAGCACAAGTCGGCCGCCCCCGGACGCGAGGATCGCAGCCGCTTCCGCGACGCTTGCCGTTCCGACGGCGTTCTCGACGCGAGGCGATGGTGACGGAACTTGAACTCGCGCAAGTACGTCCGGGGCGAAACTCACAATCGGGACGTTCAGTTCATGGGCCGCTGTCAGAAGAGCCGAAGACTCAGCTTTTGCCGCCACAGTGGCGAGTACCACGATCTTCCCTTGCGCCGCGGGCACAGCCTTCACCGCAGCGACGATGTTCTTCGCGGTGACACTCGTCGTGAATCCCACGCCTATACAGAGGTCATCCCCGTGCGGCATCGACGAACTTCGCGATCGATTCGGGCTGCCCCACCGGATGAGTGTGGAGATACGACGCGTGGACGCCGCCGCGAACAAATCCTTCGCGGACACTGCCGCCGTCCCAGGGCCGCCACCCCCACGCACTTCCGCAACCGTCCGCGTCTGCCGAGACGAGAGACGTTCGGTGGAACTCGTGACCGGTGACGCGGGAGCCTGCTTCGAAGAGGCTGGAGTCGCTGATCGCCACTGCTTCGCGGTACCCGAGGGTCAGGCGTTTCCCGAACGTCGCATCCACTCCGACCACACCGGCCATGCTGTGACCGTCCAAGCTGCGAGCGAGGTAGAGCAGACCGGCACACTCGGCGTGGATCGGTGCGCCGCCGTCCGCCAGGTCACGAACCTGCTGCAGCAGAACGGTATTGGCCGCGAGGTCCACCGCATGCTCTTCCGGGAACCCGCCAGGAAGGACAAGAGCAGCAGTTCCCGCGGGAAGCTCGTCCCGCAACGGGTCGAACACCTGCACGTCCGCGCCGGCAGCAGTCAACAGCTCCCGGTGCTCGGCGTAGCCGAAGGTGAAGGCCGGGCCACCCGCCATGGCAACCACAGGCCGAGACTCTGCGTGTGCGCCGACCTCGGCAACCGGATCCCATGCAGCTGCACTCACGTTCGAGGCGGCCAATGCGCGAACAGCACCCAGATCGACGTGCGAGGCAATCAAATCGGACATCGCGTCCACTGCGGCCACAGCGGCGGCGCCGTGCTCGGCCGCCGGAATCAGGCCGAGGTGCCGGGAGGGAACTTCGAGTTCCGTCAACCGTGGCACAACTCCGAGCACTGCGACGCCGACCTTGTCGCACGCATGACGCAACACCTGCTCGTGACGAGCGCTCCCGACGCGATTGAGAATGACGCCGCCGATGCGCACACCTGCGTCGTAGGTCGCGAAGCCGTGGAGTACGGCGGCCAGACTCTGACTGTGCCCACGGGCGTCGATCACGAGCACTACCGGCGAACCGAGGATCGACGCGACCTGCGCCGTCGATCCCTCCGCCGACGGCTGCGAGTTTGCCTCGTCGATCTTCCCGTCGAACAGACCCATGACGCCTTCGACCACGGCGATGTCGCAACCAGCGGTTCCATGCCGGTAGAGCGGTCCGATGCGATCCGGGCCCACCAGAACAGTGTCGAGGTTGCGTCCGGGCCGCCCTGCCGCGAGTCCGTGATAACCCGGGTCGATGTAGTCCGGCCCCACCTTGAAGGGTGCAACGCTGCTACCGGACCGTCGCAGCGCGCCGATCAATCCCGTTGCCACCGTGGTCTTTCCGCTACCCGAGGCAGGAGCGGCGATCACCACGGCCGGAGTGGAAGGACTTACCATTCGATGCCCCGTTGGCCCTTTCGGCCGGCATCCATCGGGTGCTTGATCTTGGTCATCTCGGTCACGAGGTCGGCGGCGTCGATCAACGCCTGCGGGGCGTCGCGTCCCGTGATGACAACGTGCTGGTTGCCCGGACGATCGCGCAGTGTCTGCACGACCTCGTCGACGTCGACCCAGCCCCACTTGAGCGGATAGGTGAACTCGTCGAGGACATAGAATCGATGTTCCTCGCTCGCAAGCCTTCTCGCGATCTCCTGCCAACCCTCCGCAGCGGCAGCAGCATGATCTTCCTCGCTACCGGCCTTGCGTGTCCATGACCAACCTTCGCCCATCTTGTGCCACTGCACCGGCCCACCGACGCCGGTTTCGTCGTGCAGGTTTCCGAGCGCGCGGAACGCGGCTTCCTCTCCGACCTTCCACTTGGCACTCTTCACGAACTGGAACACGCCGATGTCGAACCCCTGATTCCAGGCACGCAGCGCCATGCCGAAAGCGGCGGTGGACTTACCCTTTCCCGGGCCGGTGTGCACGGCAAGTACCGGCGCGTTACGACGCTGACGCGTGGTCAGACCGTCGTCGGGAACTGTCTCGGGAACACCCTTGGGCATCGTGAACTCCTGAGCTGGGATCTAGGCTGCGGCGCGGACGACACCCGCGACCTGCTGCGCTGACAATTCGGCGAGGCGGACGTATCCGCCACGTAGTTCTCGCGCCAACTCGGCCGCCAGCCCCAGACGCACGAGGCCGGTCTCGCAGTCGACGACGATGGACGCGACGGACGCGTCGGCGAGAAGATGCGCGGCGACGCGGGCGCGGTGCAGCGCGTCCTTGCCGCCGGTAGCCCGGCCGTCGGTGAGTGTGACGACGAGGGCGCGACGCTGCGGGTCACGAAGTCGTTCACGCAGAACCACTTCGCGAGCACGCAGGAATCCCTCTGCGAGTGGGGATTTGCCGCCGGTACGCATCGACTGCAAGCGACGGACAGCGATGTCCACCGAAGATGTCGGCGGCAGTACGAGCTCCGCTTCACGACCACGGACGGTGATGACGGCGACCTTGTCGCGGCGCTGATAGGCGTCGCGGAGCAACGAGACAACCGCACCGGTGACCGCGGAGAGGCGGTCGCGTGCTGCCATCGACCCCGACGCGTCGACAACGAAGACGATCAGATTGCCTTCTCGCCCTTCACGTATCGCGCCGCGGAGGTCAGCCGGTGCCAGCCGCAACCGTCCAGCAGTGCGACCACGGGCAACTTGAGACTCGGCTGCGGCAAAGACCGTGCTCGTCAGATGCAATCCGTGCCCACGCTCCCGCGTGGAACGCACAACTCGTCCACGGGACGACATGGACCGCGAGCGTCGTCCCGGCGCACCTTCACCGACTCCCGGAACTTCGAGGAGCTTGGCCTTGAATTCGCCGGCCGGTGGAGCCGAGGGACGATCGGTGGCGCGCACTCCCCCACCAGGTCCGTCAGGGTCGTCCGGGCCGTCGTCGTCCGGGCCGTCGTCGTCCGGCCCTTCGTCTCCGGGACCGCCGTCATCGGAGCCGCCATCTTCCGGGCCACGGTCTTCGTGATTTTCGGGAGGTTCGGGCTCTCCGTCGCGCGCGTCGTCCTCTACCTGCGACTGAGCATCCTGATCGGCCTGCTCGAGCGCATCGTCCAACTGCTGCTGATCCAAGCCGGGCTCGTCGAACGGATCGCGGCGGCGGCGATGCGGCAGCGTCAGTTCCGCCGCTACTCGTACGTCCTCCGCAGTGACTTCACTGTCGCCACGCCAGGCAGCGTGGGCCGTCGCGGTGCGCGCCAGCACCAAGTCCGCGCGCATACCGTCGACGTCGAACGACGCACACAGCGAGGCGATACGACGCAGTTCGCGGTTGCTCAGCTCGACCGAGTCCAATTTCTCACGCGCCGTGAGGATTTCGGACGCCAACTCCTCATCGGCGGATACGTACCGAGCGACAAATGCATCGGGGTCACGCTCGTAGTCGAGTCGGCGACGCACCACTTCCATGCGAATGTCGACGTCGCGGGAAGCGGCGACGTCGACAGCCAGACCGAAACGGTCCAGAAGTTGCGGACGCAGTTCTCCCTCTTCGGGATTCATCGTGCCGACGAGTACGAACTTGGCCGGATGCGAATGGGAGATGCCGTCACGCTCGATGTGAACCCGACCCATCGCCGCGGCGTCGAGAAGCACGTCTACCAGGTGGTCGTGAAGCAGATTCACCTCGTCGACGTACAGAACACCCTGGTGAGCGGCGGCGAGCAGTCCAGGTTGGAATGCGCGCTCACCGTCACGCAGAACCTTCTCCAAGTCGATCGAACCGATCACCCGGTCTTCGGTGGCGCCCACGGGCAGTTCGACCAAGCGGGCCGGTCGTGTCGTTCCGGCGTCGTCGACCGCGGGCAGCAGCGCAGTCAGCGCGCGCACGACCGTCGACTTGGCAGTTCCCTTCTCACCGCGGACCAAGACCCCGCCGATCCCTGGATGCACCGCACACAGGATCAGCGCCAATCGCAATTGATCCTGGCCGACCACAGCACTGAACGGGAAGCCCGCCACTGGTCGATCTTCTTCACTTCGCACGTCGATATCCCTCCACCTCTCGGTTTCCTCGCCGAGAATTTGGCTGCACTCGAATGTCGCGGCAACCTGGCTGAGATCTCCCGGTTTATCGGTAGAGGAGAGATCTTTCACAGTGGCGGGACCGCGCCTGGATCGAACAGGACTTCCCCGCGAACATTCGGTATCGAAAAAACCCTAGTCGGCTCGCTTTCCCACGAGCCGACCAGGGTCAATTCTCCGACAAACTAGCTGACGGCCACGAAAGGCTCTCCCCCACCACGACGCATCGGGGTGTGCGGGATGCCGTCTTCGATGAACTCTTCGCCGTCAGCCTTGAATCCGTGCTTGGCGTACATCTCGACCAAGTAGGTCTGGGCGTTGATCCGACACGGCGCTTCGCCGACCTCGGCCAGTGCGGCCTGCAGGAGGCGGGTCGTGTGGCCCTGGCCGCGAGCCTGACGCGACGTGCACAGGCGTCCGATTCGGAAGCTCTTGTTTCCGTCGTCGTGCTCTTCGAGCAGCCGGAGCGTGCACACCACCTGGCCGTCCTGCTCGAGCCAGAAGTGGCGTGTTTCCGTCAGCAGGTCCCGCCCGTCCAACTCGGGATACGGGCAAGCCTGCTCGACGACAAAGACCTCCACTCGAAGCTTCAACAACTCGTAGAACGTCTTGTTGTCGAGATCGAGTGCCCATGAACGCTTCAAAGCTGCTGTTGCCGTCATGGGTTGGACTATCACACAGTCGCGGCGGTATCCGCGACCGGAGCCGATTCGGAAGCACCGGCGGAATCGAGCTCGAGAACCTTCGAGGACCAATCCCAGACCTGGTTGAACAGGCCTTCGTTGTCGGTGAGCTTGACGCCGATGGACGGAACCATCTCGCGGAGCTTGCCCTTCCAACCCTGGAACTCGGTCGGGAAGCAGCGCTCGAGTACGTCCAGCATCGCCGGGACGGCCGTGGACGCACCGGGCGAAGCACCGAGCAGGCCGGCGATGGAACCGTCCTCAGCGGCGACCACAGCGGTACCGAATTCGAGGACACCACCCTTGCCCTTGGCACGGCGGATCACCTGGACGCGCTGGCCCGCGGTGATGAGTTCCCAGTCCTGGGCCTGCGCCTTGGGCGCGAACTCACGCAGATCCCAGATGCGACCGGCTTCGTTCTTGGCAAGCTCGCTGACCAGGTACTTGACCAGGCCGAGCTCGCTGACACCGACACCGAGCATCGAGAGGATGTTGTTCGGCTTGACCGAGCCGGGCAGGTCGGTGACGCGACCCTGCTTGAGGAACTTCGGCGACCAACCAGCGTAGGGACCGAACAGCAGACCCGGCTTGTTGCCGATGACACGGGTGTCCAGGTGAGGCACCGACATGGGCGGGGCGCCGACGGCAGCCTTGCCGTAGACCTTGGCGCTGTGCTGGTCGATGAGTTCGGGGTTGGTGCATCGCAGGAAGGCACCGCTGACCGGGAAGCCTCCGAAGCCCTTGGCTTCCTTGATGCCCGACTTCTGCAGCAGGTGCAGGGCGCCGCCACCGGCACCGACGAACACGAAGCGCGAGCGAACGGTGCGCTTTTCACCGGTGCGACGGTTGGTGACCTTGACGGTCCAGGACTTGTCCGAGTTCTGGGTCAGGTTGGTGACCTCGTGGCCGAAGTACATCTTGCCGCCGGTCTTGCCGATGTAGCCGATGAGCTGCTTGGTGAGCGCTCCGAAATCGACGTCGGTGCCGTCCTGGCTCCAGTTCAGGGCGATGGGATCGGAGAAGTCGCGTCCCTTGGCCATGAGCGGCAAACGCTTGCTGAACTCGGCCGGATCGTCGATGTACTCCATACCGCGGAAGAGCGTGTGGCCGGCAAGTGCGTCGTAACGAGCACGGAGGTACTTGGCGTTGGCCTCACCGTGAACGAAGCTCACGTGCGCGATGGGGTTGATGAATTCCTTGGGCTGCGTCAGGACGCCCTGCTCTACCGCGTGTGCCCAGAACTGGCGTGACACCTGGAACTGTTCGTTGACGTTGACGGCCTTCTTGATGTCGACCGTGCCGTCCGAGTTCTCAGGTGTGTAATTGAGCTCACACAGGGCTGAGTGACCGGTTCCCGCGTTGTTCCAGGGGTCGCTGCTCTCGGCTGCGACGGCATCGAGCCGCTCGAAGGTCGAGATCGACCAATCGGGCTGCAGCTGGCGCAGCAATGCACCCAGCGTGGCGCTCATGATGCCTGCGCCCACGAGCACTACATCCGTCTTCGTCTCTACCGCGTTCTGATTCGACACTGGAGAATCGACTTCCTTGTCATTAGCCGTGCGCGCATCCGCCTGCTGTGTTACGCCGAATAGGTTACCCGTGCGTACACGCGCGGTTCACCACCCCCAATTGTGCTCTACAACGCGCACTCGAAACGACGATTAGATTGTGATTTGTGACTACTTGGGTTCCAGACGTCCTCGGTGACGGATATCAGCAGCTGACGATCCCGCTCGGAACGGATCCGGACGGCGAAGGCGAGGTGGACGCAACACTGGTCCGCTACCAACCGCAGAAGGAGGCGGTGAAGACACACCGTGCCGTTTTGTACGTGCACGGCTTCACCGATTACTTCTTCCAGAAGCACCTCGCCGAGCACTTTGCCGAGCAGGGTTACGCCTTCTTCGCACTCGACCTGCGTAAGTGCGGCCGCTCCCTCAAACCGGGGCACACAGCTCATTACGTCTCCGACCTTGCGCTCTACGACGCCGAACTGAACGAAGCGCTGCGCATCGTCCGCAGCGAGACCGAGGGCAGCGAGGTGCTGCTCATGGCGCACTCCACCGGCGGTCTGATCGTTCCGCTCTGGCTGAACCGTTTGCAGCGCAAGCCCGGTGGCAGCGACGGCGCCGGAATCTGCGGGCTGGTACTCAACAGCCCCTGGTTCGACCTTCAGGGTCCCTCAGTGGTGCGCAACGTCGGTACTACGGCGATCGATGCGCTCGGACGGGTATCGGCGAAGACGGTGATCCCGGGAACTGGATTACCGACTTACGGTTCCAGTCTTCATGTTTCGGCCAACGGCGTCTGGGATTACAACCTCGACTGGAAGCCACTGGCCGGCTGCCCCGTTACCTTCGGCTGGATGCGGGCCGTCCGAGCGGGTCACGCAAAACTTCACCGCGGCCTCGACATCGGAGTGCCCGCGCTGATTCTGCGCTCGAAGAAGTCACAGTTCGCGAAGGCGTACAACCCGAGCGTCGACCTCGCCGATTCCGTGCTCGACGTCAAGCAGATCGCACGTTGGGCCGGTTGCCTCGGCGATCGCACCACCATAGTCCCGATCGACGGCGCCCGTCACGACGTGTTCCTTTCGACCGAGAAGCCCTTGGCCACAGCCTTTTCCGAACTCGACCTGTGGTTGGAGTGGCTCGACGGCCACCTCACGCCGGCCGCAGAAAATTCGGCAAGCACAGCAAGCAACACACAGGAGATCGCGCAGTGACGCACTACGACCTTGCAATCATCGGCAGCGGATCCGGAAACTCGCTGCCAGACGAGCGGTTCGACGGCAAGAAGATCGCAATCCTCGAAGAGGGCACCTTCGGCGGAACGTGCCTCAATGTCGGGTGTATCCCGACCAAGATGTTCGTCTACGCCGCCGAGGTGGCACGCACCGTCACCACTGCCGAGAAGTACGGCGTCGACGCCACGCTCGACGGCGTTCGTTGGTCCGACATCGTCAAGCGCGTCTTCGGCCGCATCGATCCCATTTCTGCAGGTGGTGAGCGGTACCGCAGCGAAGACAGTCCCAACACCACCGTCTACCGCGGCCACGCCACGTTCACCGGCGACAAGACGATCGACACCGGAACCGGCGAGACGATCACCGCTGACCAGGTGGTCATCGCAGCCGGTTCGCGTCCGATCATCCCGGACGAGATCGCGTCGAGTGGTGTGAAGTACTACACCAACGAAGACATCATGCGACTGCCCGAACTTCCCGAGCACCTCGTGATCGTCGGCTCCGGATTCATCGCCACCGAGTTCGCACACGTGTTCTCCGCGTTGGGTTCTCGCGTGTCGATCATCGGTCGCAGCCAGCGACTGCTGCGGCACCTCGACGACGAGATCTCCGAGCGCTTCACCGAGTTGGCCGAACAGAAGTGGGACGTCCATCTGGGCTCCCCCCTCACGTCGGTACGCGGCGACGGCGACAACATCGCCGTCGAACTGGCAAACGGCACAGTCGTTTCCGGTGACGTTCTCCTCGTCGCGGTCGGTCGTCAGCCGAACGGTGACCTACTCGGTCTCGACAAGGCCGGCGTCGAACTCGACGACAAGGGCTCGATCGTGGTCGACGAATACCAACGCACCACCGCCGAGGGCGTCTTCGCACTCGGTGACGTCTCCTCGCCGTACCAGCTCAAGCACGTCGCCAACCATGAAGCGCGCGTTGTTCAACACAACCTGCTCCAGGACGCGTGGAAGGACACGTCCGGGCTTCGCAGCACCGATCACCGCTTCGTACCGGCAGCCGTGTTCACCGACCCGCAGATCGCCGACGTCGGAATGACGGAGAAGCAGGCTCGCGACACCGGACTCGACATCACCGTCAAGGTGCAGGCTTACGGCGACGTCGCGTACGGCTGGGCGATGGAGGATCAGGAGGGCATCTGCAAGGTGATCGCCGAGCGCGGCACCGGACGCATCCTCGGCGCCCACGTCATGGGTACGCAGGCTCCGACCGTCATCCAGCCGCTCATCCAGGCGATGAGCTTCGGTTTGTCAGCTCAGGACATGGCGCGCGGCCAGTACTGGATCCACCCGGCCCTGGCCGAAGTGGTCGAGAACGCGCTGCTCGGCCTCGACATCTGAGCCCCGCAGCCCTTATGACGCCGAAAAAGCGGGCACTCCTCGCAATGGGAGCGCCCGCCTTTTCGTAGGTCAGAGTTTCACCAGGGGCTGGTACGCAGCACGATCTCGGTTGCGAGTTCGGCCGGTGCCGACTTGACGACGTCGTCGACACCCGGAAGTTCCGTCACGCGGAAGTCGGAGTACACGAAACGACCGCTGGCGTCGGCGATGGCCCGACCTCCACTGCCCACGACTACGGTGGTCGGAACCTCGACCGGCGGTACGCCGGCAATATCGCTGGCCGACGGATGTCCACGGTCCACGGCGATCAAACTCGCGAAGCGGCCGAACTGACGTGCAGCCAACAGCCACGCGAGATCGGCGCCCTCCCGGTGACCGACCAGATTCACCCAGGCGATGTTCAACTCGTCCAGAAGTACCACTGCCGAGGTCTCGTCGAGATTCTCGATCGATTCCACCGCGACGGTCCGCAGATCCGAATGGTGCAGTCGCTCGCACACATCGTCGTACAAGTCGACGGGGTCGCCCTTGCCGGGAAGCAGGAGTACCGCATGCTTGCTGACCGGCCCGTCGATCCGAACGGTGCACGAACCACTGCCCACCGCTACTCGAGTCAATTCCATGTCTGGAAACGGTACGCGATCCACACAGTGGAGGACCCTGGAGTCGACAGAAGTATGACCACTCATACACTCTCACCACCGGCGGCGAGTCCGATTTGTTCGCTCTGTACCGCCTCCACTCGGAGCGAAAGTGGCTTTCGGCGCATCTGAGGCGACGGACGTACCGTTCGCTCGAAAGTGGGGGTGGGCCGAACTCCAGTGGGGCGCGGCTCTAGGTACCGGACGGCTTGGGGAGCCTCGTCATTCCGTAGACGTGATCAGCGCGCACCGTGAGGATCTGTCGACGCTCTGCCACCATCGCTTCGCGGTACTCCTCCCAATCGGGATGCTCCTGGCCGCTGATGTCCCGGTACAGCTCGACCAGGGCGTCCGACACTTCGTCGTGAGGATCGGCCGCTGCGGGTGTCACCACAGCAAGCCCTTCGATCACGCCGTAGCTCCAGAAGTCGGGCGCGCTGACGTGGAGGGAAACCCGCGGATCACGGATCGCATTTTTACTCTTGGCGCGATCGGCTGTGATGGACACGGAAGCCGTCTTCGACTCGTCATCCCAGCGGTAAATGATGTTGGACAACTGTGGGCGGCCGTCACGCTTGACGGTTGCCAGCACACCTTGTTTTCCCTCGGCCACGAGTGCGAACAACGCGTCGTCGGTGTCTGTGTCATTGCTCATGTCTGCACCAACGACGCCGTGCGGCCGGTTTGTTCCGGAGGCAGTCCAG
Source organism: Rhodococcus sp. OAS809 (assembly GCF_040546695.1). NCBI lineage: Bacteria > Bacillati > Actinomycetota > Actinomycetes > Mycobacteriales > Nocardiaceae > Rhodococcus > Rhodococcus sp. OAS809. Next base: position 1,406,476 of record NZ_JBEPOI010000002.1, read on the forward strand.
TTCGAAGATCGCGGACCGCAATCGCGCGATGTCTCTTCCCCCGATGGACGACAGCGGACAAAGATGGTCGACATGGCAACTTCTCGCGACATCCTCCGGCTGACTGCGTTCAGTTCGGATCCGGCCGGCGGTAATCCGGCCGGCGTAGTGCTCGACGCGCGTGGACTCGACGACTCCGAATTACAATCTGTTGCAGCCGAAGTCGGGTATGCCGAGACGGCGTTCCTCATCGAACCGGTACTCGGAGGCAACCCGCGCCACAGCCGGATCCGGTACTTCTCCCCTATCGCCGAAGTACCGTTCTGCGGTCATGCCACTATTGCGACGGCCATCGCTCTCACCGAGCGAGACGGTGACGGAACCTTCACATTCGAAACACCGATCGGACCGGTATCCATCGACACGGCGACCGACGAGGACGGAACGTCCACCGCGACCTTCACCAGCGTCGAACCATCGGTCTCGCCGATCGATCATGCTGTACTGACAGCACTGCTCGGGCTCATCGGCGTCGATTCGTCTGCGCTCGACGCGCGGTATCCCGCAATGCTCTCGTACGCCGGCAACACGCACCCGATTGTCGTACTTCGTGATCAGGCGGCCTTCGACGAGTTCACCTTCGATCCATCCGCAATGCGAACTCTGATGGACGCGCAGGGGTGGGCGGGCACGGTGACGATCCTGCATCCCCTCGACGACAACACCTTCGAAGCTCGAAATCTGTTTCCGGTGGGAAACATCGTCGAGGATCCCGCGACCGGGTCCGCAGCGGCGTCGACCGGCGGTTACCTGCGCAAACTCGAACCCGCGGCCACTCCGCGGCGGATCACCATCCACCAGGGCCGACACGTCGGGCGACCCAGCGTTCTCGCGGTCGAGATCCCGGTCGACGGCGGTATCGCGGTCACCGGCACCGCCGTGCCGACAGACGACCCCCGGTAACCACCAGCGATGAGTTTCTCCCGGCCGGCGGGTCTATTCACCAGAGCGACGTCACAAGAGCATCGCATCGAGCCGGGAGAACATCATGTCTGCAATCGCTTCAATCGCACACAACCTCCACCTCACCAAGCCGCGTGCCGTACTCGGGGCCACGGTCATCGCCCTCGTCGCCAACCTGATCCTGTGGCTGATCGGCCTGGCATCGGGCGGATCGTTCGAGATGACAGATCAAGGAAAGGTGGCGAGCGTAGCTCCCGGCGGGGTCATCACACTTACGGTAGTGCCGTTGCTGGTCGGTTTGTCGCTCGCAATGTTGATCTCAATGAAGTGGGAGCCGATCATCCGCATCGCTCAGGTCGTGGGTGCAGTGTTTGCGCTCGGCACCATCGCCCTGACGATCGCCGCGGACTTCGACGCCGCCAGCACGGTCACGCTCGCGCTGATGCACGTGGTTGTCGCCGCGAGCGTGGTCGTCGCGCTCGAGGCCGTACGTCGGTCTCCGTCGAACTAGACCGCGGTAGGCGGCGCGGAATACGTCTCGACGATCTCGGCTGCCACGTCACGCAACTTGGTGTTCGTGGTCTGAGACTGCCTGCGCAGCATGTGAAATGCGGTGTCGGCGTCGATCCGATGGATGGCCATCAGCATGCCTTTGGCCTGTTCTATCGGCGCCCGAGTCTCGAGCGCGCGTTGCAAGGCGTCAGCTACCGCCTTGGCAGATTTGAAGCGGGAGAAGTCTCCGATCGCGCGTGAGACTGTTGTCGTGAGAATCTCCATGACTTCCGCGTCGACGCTGTCGAAGGCCGCTGGGGCACGTCCGTACAGGTTGAACGAACCGAGTCGCTGATCCGGCGTGAAGAGCGGCGCCGCGAGAAAGGACTTGATCCCTTCGTCCTTCGCGGCAGCCGCGAACCGCGGCCAGCGTTCTGCGCTGGTCTCGGCATCAACGACTACGGTTTCACCGGTTCGAGCCGCATGCAGACATGGTCCGTCGCCGGCGTCGTATTGCTCGATGTCGACGCGTAGGGTCCGCGAATCGGTGTGAACGGCGGTGTAGGTCTGCCCGGCAAGATCGATGGTGACGCCGATGCTGTCGGCGCCGTCGATGGCGTCGTTCGCGATTTCGACGGCGCGTTGGAGTAGAACCACGAGTTCGTCCTCGTCGCCGATACTTCCCCCGAGCGCTGCCAGCAACTCTCTGACCGCACGTGCCGTCAGCCGAGTTTCCGCAGCCTCGACGGCGACGTCAGCACCCGATGCCGTCGCATCGTCCGGCAGTACCGACTGCACCGAATCCTCGGTTCTCGGGTCGAAGCCTCTGGGGTCGAAAGCGGTATCCACGACGAAGCATTCTTCCAGTTTCACGGGCACCAAGGAGAGTGAGTTCGGTGACAGAACCCGGCAAACCGCCGAGTCGTCATCGCCATCGATCGAGTGCGACACCGAGATTCCGCCTCGCCCGAGTGTGCTGGCCACGAACCGCGTCCGGACTCAGCTCCAGGACAACAGCGATCTGCGGATACGTCATGCCCTCCACTTCTCGCAAGACCCAGGCAGCACGCTGACGCAGTGGCAGGCGATCGAGTTCGGATTCCAGGGCATCGAGAAATGCTGTGCCGCAGACTTCTTCGCTCGGATCACGCAAACGGGGATCAGCTTCTTCCCGGAGTTCGTCCATATCGGCGGCGCAGGAGCCGACTTTTCGATAGAAATCCGAGATCTTGCGAGAACAGATCGCGAACAACCAGGTCTTGGTGCTCGAGCGCCGCTGAAACCCCGGAAGTTGGCGCCACGCAGCGACGCAGGTTTCCTGGACGATGTCGTCGACGTCACTCTCGCTCGCGAGCAGTCGACGGGCAAATCGATACAAGTGCGGGCCGTATCGGCGGACGATGACGTCGAAGGCCGCGTGATCGCCGAGCATTGCCGAGTCGACCAGCACCTCGTCACTGAAGTCGGTCAGCAAGCCGTCGAATTGATCTGTCACCGCGCACACTCCTACTAGGGAGCCGTCGCGGGAGTGAGGCCTGGCTATTCTACCGCGTCCACGTCGACACCCGCGGGAGCGCTCTCAGGCTTCGAGTGCGGAAGCAATGACGGGGAGCCCGATAGGCGCCCCACCGTTGATCAGTTTCTCGAGTAGATCCTGATCGAGGTGCTGCTCGACGAGATCAGCGAGAAGGTCGAGTTGTTGTTCTCGCACCGCGGCAACCGCGGTGTCGGGTGCAGCAACAAAACCGGGAACCGCGAGCTCACGCAGCAGGCTGCGCCGAAAGTCGTCACTTTCCAGGAGACCGTGCCAGTGTGTCCCTCGAACAGGCCCTCGCACACTGCCTTCCGGCATACCGCTCGAGTCCGCCAGCAATGGGCGGTCCCCGTTGCGCACGACGCGTCCGTGATGAATCTCGTACCCGGACACCGAGATACCGTCTGCCGTACCGGTCATCTGCGCCAGCACCTTGTCCGGAGCGAACTCGACATCGAGGTCCAGCAGACCCAGTCCCGCGGTGGTCCCTGATCCTGATTCGACGTCGTCGACGATGGAATTACCCAGCATCTGGTAACCGCCGCAGATTCCCAGGACTGCTTGCCCGCGACCTGCTCGCGCGACGATCTCGTCGGCCAGGCCGGTACTTCGCAACCACTCGAGGTCACTCACGGTGGACTTACTACCGGGGATCACCACGAGGTCCGCGTCGCGAATCCGCGACGGATCGGTCACCCACGAAACTGCCACGCCCGGTTCACATGCCAGTGCCTCGACGTCCGTGGAGTTGGAGATGCGCGGGAGCCGAACCGCAGCAACGGTGAGCCAGGCCGAACCGACGGGTGGGCCCGGGCGCCCTACCGGGGCATTGCCGGTGACGCCAAGCGAATCCTCGGCGTCGAGCCAAAGATCGTCGGCAAACGGGATCACTCCGAGAGTGGGTCGACCGGTGAGGCTGCGCAGTTGTTCCAGTCCGGGTTCCAACAGTGCAACGTCACCGCGGAATTTGTTGATCACAAATCCCGCGATCAATGCCTGGTCGCTCGGCGAGAGCACAGCAACGGTCCCGAACAGATGGGCCAGGACGCCGCCGCGATCGATGTCACCGACGACGACGACCGGAATCCGCGCAGCCTCAGCCAATCCCATGTTGGCAAGATCCGTTGCGCGCAAGTTGATTTCGGCCGGTGAACCGGCGCCTTCACAGATCACGACGTCGAACTCGGATCGAAGCGATTCGAGATCTTCGGCCACGACGGCGCGAAGCCACTGCCGATGCTGCATGTAGTCGCGAGCACCCACTGTGGTCATCGCCTTGCCCCGAACAACCAATTGCGACGTGCGGTCACTTCCAGGCTTGAGCAGCACCGGATTGAATCGAACACTCGGCTCCAGACCGCATGCACGCGCCTGAAGTGCCTGCGCACGGCCGATCTCTCCGCCGTCCAGCGTGACCACGGAGTTGTTCGACATGTTCTGCGCCTTGAACGGCGCCACTCGGACGCCTCGACGCGCCAACATGCGACACAATCCGGCCACAAGAACGCTCTTGCCCGCATCGGAAGTAGTGCCGGCTACCAGCAGAGCGCCGCGCATCTCCGAACTCAAGGCAGGGTGAGAATCTCTGCACCGGTCTCGGTGACCACCAAGGTGTGCTCGAACTGCGCCGTCCACTTACGGTCCTTGGTGACGACGGTCCAACCGTCCTCCCAGATCTCGTAGTCGATACCACCGAGGTTGATCATCGGTTCGATCGTGAAGACCATGCCCGGTTCGATGATCGTCTCGACCGCGGGCTCGTCGTAGTGCAGGATCACGAGGCCGTTGTGGAAGGTCTCGCCGATTCCGTGTCCGGTGAAGTCCCGGACGACGCCGTACCCGAACCGATGGGCGTAGGACTCGATGACACGTCCGATCACGTTGAGCGCGCGGCCGGGCTTGACGGCTTTGATGGCCCGCATCGTTGCCTCGTGTGTGCGCTCGACGAGCAAGCGGTTCTCTTCGGACACGTCACCGGCGAGGAATGTCGCATTGGTGTCGCCGTGTACCCCGTTGATGTACGCGGTGACGTCGATATTGACGATGTCGCCGTCCTGGATCACAGTCGAGTCGGGGATTCCGTGGCAGATCACCTCGTTGAGAGACGTGCAGCACGACTTGGGAAAGCTCTTGTAGCCCAACGTCGACGGGTATGCACCGTGGTCGAGCATGAACTCGTGTGCGATGCGGTCGAGTTCGTCGGTCGTGACACCGGGAGCGACAGCCTTGCCGGCTTCCTGCAGCGCGCCTGCAGCGATCTTGCTGGCGATGCGCATCGCCTCGATCGTTTCCGGCGTCTGAACCCAGGGCTCGTTGCCCTCTTTGGCGGTCGGCTTCCACGCGTACTCGGGCCGTTCGATCTTCGAGGGCACAGCGAGGACGGGAGAGACGGTTCCAGGGACCAATGGGGTACGCACAGACATGCAGAACAGCCTAGACCTCGCGTCGCGCGTCAGCCGGATGCACTCCAGTTCCGGAAAACCGGGTCGACGAGAATTCTGACGAGGGTCGACATCGTCTGTCCGAATTCCTCGAAGAGCACGTCGCGAGATTCGAAGGTGCCCAGATCGCGGTCGACGAATTCGGAGAAGTCCAAGCAATCACACGAAACAGACTTGCCCCAACTGATCGGAGCGCGTCCGATCGCGTCGAACAGTGTCTCCTCGCCGGTATTCGTGAACGGTTCGAGCGCTGAGACCACCGCAGGTGAAACGATCTCGGAGACGTCCTGCCAGCGTCCGTCGACCAGAAATTCCGGCCACGCCAGCAGCACTGACTTCGGAATCACCGCATGTAGACGCCGAAATCTTGGGTACCAGAACTCCCCACGAAGTACGAGACCGCGAACTCGGGTGGCGATACCTCGGCGGCGAGCCAACGCTTCGACGATAGCCAGTCTCTGACTGCAGGATCCGCGCTCTCGACTCAATGTCACCGAGACGGGTTGCCGGTCGTCGAGGCCGTACACCGGCCGAATATTTGCAGCGACGCTGCGATGCGCCGACACCAGGAACTCCTGCGCCGACTGGATCGCACCTTCTGCAATGTCCTCGTAGAGGCGGGCCACGTCGTCGTGGCCCCAGTCGAGAATCGGCGTCGCGGTTATATCGCCAACAGACACATCGTGGCGGATGTCACCTTCGCGGATTCCGCCGAGCAGCACGCACGTCATGTCTCGACCGTAGTGCGCGACCGGAATCGGTGGAGCCTGACAGAATCCGAACCGTGAAGAAATGGCTGCTGTTGATCACCGCGATCCTGACCGAGGTGTCTGCGACTCTGTCTCTGCGCGCGGCCCTCGATCACCCCGCCTGGTACGTCGTGGTCGTCGGCGGATATCTCGCAGCATTCACCGCGTTGTCGTTCGTCCTGCGGGAGGGCATGGGACTCGGTGTTGCATACGGAATCTGGGGCGCAACCGGAGTTGTCCTGACCGCGGTGTTCGCGACTTCCCTTTTCGGCGACCCCCTGACAGCCACCATGGGCGTCGGCATTGCCCTGGTCATCGGCGGAGTGCTGTGCGTTGAACTCGGTTCCCAGGTTGCTGCCGACAGCGGGCCGGTGGACCCGGCATGACCTTCGTATTTCTGATCGCTGCAATTATTTCCGAGGTCACCGCGACGTTGTCACTACGGATGGCGTCGCAGGACGGCAGCGACAAACGATGGCTCGCGGTTGTCACCGTGGGGTACCTCGCGGCTTTCGCTTTCCTCACGCTCGCGCTCGACGCGGGCCTTACCATCGGCGTCGCCTACGGAATCTGGACTGCATGCGGAGTGGCGTTGACGGCAATCGCATCTCGCATTCTCTTTCGCGAACCGCTGACCAGGCTCATGATGGTCGGGATCGGCCTCATCGCGGCAGGCGTGCTTCTCATCGAACTCGGTGCGAGTCACTGATCGCTGCACACATCAGTGTAAGGTTTACCTAACTTTGCTCTGGAGGTAGTCCACGGTGCTGATCCCTGCCCTTCGTGAAATCGACGACGGTCCACAGCTGGACGACGATTCCCACTTACGGGAATCCGACCGCCACACCCCGATGGCGCGCGCCGTCCCGGCGCCATTCAAACTCACGACGTACATCGTCGAGACCGATCACATCACCCGGTGGCCACAACACGCTCACGTCGAGCACGAACTGATCTGGTCCGACCGCGGCGTCGTCAACATGATCATCGACAATCAACTCTGGACCGTCACGCCTGGCGTCGGCCTGTGGATCCCTCGCGGGATCCTCCACGAGGGTCAGGCCAATCCCCACGTTGCATTCCGCGCCACTCTATTCACCCCCGAGTTGTGGACTCCCGCCTGGCACGAACCGTGCATCGTGACGCTGAGTGAGGCGGCGCGAGTTCTGCTCATACACCTCGCCCATACCGGAATGCCTGCAGAACAACGCCTTCGGGCACAGCAGGTCTGTGTCGATCTCCTCACCCCGGCATCGGCACCTCACTTCGACGTGCCGATCCCCCGAGATCCGCGACTACGGATGCTCGTCGACAAAGTGCTGTCGGATCCCGCCGACGATCGATCACTCGATCAGTGGGCTCACGTTCTCAATCTCAGCCGACGTACGGTGACCCGGATTTTTGCCGCGGAACTCGCCTTGAGCTTTGCGCAGTGGCGCACTCTGGTTCGTATGAGCACGGCCCTTGGCATGCTCGGGACCGGAATGAGTGTGAATGCCGTCAGCCGCCGTGTCGGTTACGGGACGTCGAGTTCCTTCATCGCCGCTTTTCGCAAGACGGTCGGTTACACCCCCGGCAATGCGCTCGCCGCTGTCAACTGACTCGAGCCTGACCTGTTGTCGACATCGGCTGGCCCCTTCGCTACACGCACGCGCCCTACATTCACTTAGGTAAGCCTGCTCTCATGTGCGTACCGCGCTGAGTCGTGCAAGCACTTCCCTGATTAATACCGAGGAGTTTCGCGTGTTCAGATCTGCCCGTCAGAGAATTCGTCCCCAGCGGAGGCGACGAATCGTTGTTGCGCTCATGCTGGCGGCGGCACTGCCTCTGACCGCCTGCACACAGTCGTCATCGGACGCCCAGGAAAACAGTTCATCGGCATCCGCCGTCGAGGACGGCGCCTATCCCGTGACGATCAAGCACGCTTTCGGCGGGACCACCATCGACAAGGAGCCGACACGGATCCTGACCCTCGATTCCGCAGCGGCAGACACGGTCATCGCCCTGGGTGTCACTCCGATCGCGATGCAGAAGGACTCTTGGGCCGGCGACGCCGACGGGTTCCTGCCGTGGACCCGCGCCGAACTCGAAAAGTCGGGCCAGACGCTGCCCACGCCTGCGCCGTACTACTCCGACAGCGGTGAGCTCCTGTTCGAGCAGATTCTCAATGCCGCGCCCGATCTGATTCTTGCCCCGTACTCGGGCTTCTCCGAGCAGGATTACCAGCGCCTGAGCTCGATCGCCCCTACCCTCCCGTACGACACCAAGCCGTATCAGCCCAGCTCGTGGCAAAACCTCGCCACCGATGTCGGCAAGGCACTCGGGCGTCCCGCTCAGACCGCGGCGCTGATCAAATCGGTTGAGGAATCGGTCCAGGAATCGAAGGCGAGTCATCCCGAATTCAACGGAGTCACTTTCGCCTTCGGTTCCTACATCCGTGAAGGAGAAACCGAAACCGCCATCTACGGTCCGGACGATCCGCGCGTCAAGTTTGTCGAAAACCTCGGGCTCACAGTCGCTCCCGACGTGGTGAACGGCGCCAAGAACTTTGCCGGCGACTCGTTCCTTTTCGGCATCAGTATGGAAAAGCTCGACACGATCAACACCGACGTGTATCTCGGTTGGGCAAGCGATCAGTCGGAAGTCGACAGCACATTGGCCAACACTCTGTTCTCGCGGTGGCCGGTCATCGCCAACGGCAAGGACCTGTGGATCACCGACAATCGCCTGACTGCAGCAACAATGTACGTCAGCCTTCTGAGTGTTCCGTGGGCGACCGACGAACTCGTGCCACAGTTGACCGAACTGGTCGCAAAATAGCAGCCCGCTCGGTCTGATCAAGCAACTGAAGGCCACTCACCGCGAAGTGTCGCGAAAACCACGGTGTCGGTCCACTCGTTCTTGATCCACGCGTTCTGCCGAAAATGTCCCTCTCGCCTCATACCGATCCGCTGCGCGAGTCGCGCCGAGGATTCGTTTCTCGAATCCATTCGCGCGACCACGCGGCGCAATCGGGGTGTCGCGAACGCGAGGTCGATCAGAGCGGTCACTGCTTCCGTCGCGAATCCTCGGCCGCCGAACTCGGGCGAAAATGCCCACCCGAGTTCGGCGGTGTGCTCGACTTCGGCTGTGCAATCAGATTCTTCGACTCGCCAAGCACTCACGCTTCCGACAACCCGGCCCCCGTACTCGACAACAAGTGCCACCGCGCCCGATGCCAGGTCGCGGCGAGACATTCTGGTCTGCACGGCCTCTCGAGCCTCCGCGAGACTCCAGGGTTCGTTGAGCAAATACCGGCATACGTCGCTGCGCCCGTAGAAGGTGAGAAGATCCCGGTGATCGCCTGGGCGGTAGGTACGGAGCACCAGCCGGTCCGTCCGGATCACACCCGGTGCAGGCCTCATCGCCACACCTACGTCCGCCATATCCATGCCGTCACGGTAGGTTCTTTCGAATTCGTAGGCGAATGAATATCGCAATGCTGTGCAGCGCTCAATGTTTGATTTGCCCTCCGACGGGCTACTTCACCACCGTAAAAGGTCGGGACAGGGAAATATGCCAGGCTATTTCGCGCTTGAAATCTAGGGGCGGTCATGTCCGAGGATTCACTGGTAAAGCAGGGTGTGGCAAAAGGAAGCGCGCTGGGCGGAGCCGTTCTCCTCATCACAGTCGGCGTGCTCGAAATCCTCCAAGGCATCTCGGCGATATCGGAGGACGACGTGACAGTCGTCGGCCCGGAATACGCGTACCAATTCGACCTCACCTCCTGGGGATGGATTCACCTCGTACTCGGTGTGCTCGTCACCGCTGTCGGAATCATGCTCTTCACCGGCGCGACGTGGGCACGGGTAGGCGCGATAGTCATCTGTTCTCTGTCGATCCTCGCGAATTTCCTGTGGCTACCCCACTCGCCGTGGTGGTCGATCATCATCATCGCGCTCGACGTATTCGTCATCTGGGCCGTCGCGACCTGGAATCCCGAGGTCATCTGAGGTCACCCGCCGAATCATCTTCGCAGTTCAGCATTTCAACTGTGCGCCAGTAGTTTCCGTCCCGGGAGGACCATCATGGCAAACGGCACGAGCGACGGACCACTCCAGGAGGACGAACGTGCCGAACTAGCCCGGTTGCGCGAAGAGGTAGCAACACTTCGCGAGCAGACTCCCAGCGCCCGCGAAACGACCGTCGAGAAAGTCTCCCGACCACCTCGACATGGGCTGCGGTGGACCGCGGTGACAATCCTGCTGGTGCTGGTCGCACTGCTCGCAGTCTTGTCGGTAACCACCCGCTTCGTACGTAGTCAGATCCTCGACACGGACCGCTACGTCAGCACGGTAGCGCCACTGGGTGAGAATCCAGCCGTGCAAGCGGAGATCACGAATCAAGTCACGGACGAGATCTTCGATCGCGTCGACGTCGAAGGGCTCACCACCGAGGCACTCACGGCATTGACGGATGTGTCGAATCTCGAAGCCAACGCGCCTCGCGTGGACCAGGCGTTGGTGGGTTTGGCACCGGTGATCGCCGGCCAGGCGAAGAGTTTCGTCCACGACACAGTGGCCTCGCTCGTTCGGACGCAGCAGTTCGAAGACCTTTGGATTCAGGCGAACCGAGCGGCGCACAACTCCCTCGTCGCCGTCATGACCGGAAACTACGGACCCGACTCGGTCGAGGTCGACCAGAGCGGAACGGTCAGCATTTCACTGAGCACGATCATCGACCGGGTGAAAACGGCGCTGACCGACCGCGGCTTCGCTTTCGCAGACAAAATCCCGTCCGTGGACAAGGAGTTTGTTCTCTTCCAGTCCCCCGAGCTGGTGAAGGCGCAGCGAGCCGTCTCGGCACTCGACAAGGTCTCGGCGGTGCTGCCGTGGTTGGGAATTGCTTGCGCAGCAGCCGCTGTCGCCGTTGCGCCAACCGGTCGCAGGCTTCGTACGCTGTCCCTGGTCGGACTGTCGATTGCGTTGGGAATGCTTGTTCTTGCGATCGGAATTCTGATCGGGCGCGCAATCTACCTCGACAGTGTCCCTACCGATATCCTCTCGCCAGACGCCGCCACCGCTGTCATCGACACAGTTCTGGTTCCGCTTCGGACGAGCCTTCGCGCGGTTGCGGTCCTCGGTGTGGTGGTGGGGCTCGGCGCCTACCTGATCGGTGGGTCGTCGTCGGCGATCGCCGTTCGTCGAGGCTACGGGCAGGCGTTGGACTTCGTCCGGCATTCTGCAAGCGGCCGAACGCCGAATCAGGTGGAGCGGTGGGCCAATCAGCTTCGTGTCCCACTGCGCTGTGCCATCATCGGCATCGCCGCCCTGTTGCTGCTCTTCTGGCGCTACCCCACCGGATTGGTCGTTGGTTGGATCGTCGTCATTGCGCTCGTTGCTCTCGTCGCACTGGAAGTATTGGTTCGTCCCGCACGCGCCGCCGCGCAGGACGCCGGGCCTGACGACGGCGGAACCGACGACGCCAGGCCCGGGGCAGAAGATACGAAAACTACGCCAGCGCCTTTGCCTTGATGGCCTGGAATTCCTCTTCGTTGATCGCGCCTGAGTCGAGAAGCTCTCTGGCGTCGGCGATCTGCTGAGTCGGCGATTTCCCGGCGACCTTTCGAATGTAATCACTCTGCGCGTGTATGTGCTCTTGAGCGGCTTCCATCGACCGCCTCGTCATTCCGTCATTCTTGACGACCACGTAGATCATCGCGGACAGGAATGGAATGACGAAGAGGAATATCATCCACAACGCCTTGGCCCAGCCCGAAGTCTCGTGATCACGGAACAAGTCGGTGATGATCGAGAACAACACGCTCAAGTACGCCACAAAGGCAAAGCAGACGAAGATGAACCAGAAGAATTCCCAGAAGCCTTCCATGTCAACGCTCCCTGTACTCGGTTTTACACATCAGGAGTTCGGGAGGCTGACGTTCCGCGCCTGAGCTCCTGCATTCGGCCAGAACTCCCTGGTCCAAGGTCATTTCAGTATGCGCCGACGATCCCCGTTCCGGCTACAGCTCGAGAGAGTTCAGACTCGCCGACCGCTCATCCATTATCGGAATCACGATTCTCCGATCCGAGATCTCTTGTCTGGCCGCTTTTTCGACCAGAAGAGGCACGAAGTCGCGGATCCGACATCCCGCAAAACGCTGGTGAATTGTTCGCACTCTGTTTTCGATCTCCGGTGGAGGAACGGCGGGATAGCGGGAAATGAGGCGAGTGATCACCCGCTCGACGTGGAGCAACTCTTCGTCGCCAGTCATCCATTAATGGTCGTCCGTCCAGCCGAGCACGTCAAGACTCGGAAAGGGTTCGAAAACAACACGATTCGGGTCTCGATTGCGAAGAGAATAGGTTCACCGAATATGGGGCATACACATAAGGGCGGACGGTTCCCCGCGCGCTCGCGTTGCGCTCATGATGCCAGGGAGTGGAAGTGGGAAAGAACGCTCGGATTCTTCACGACGACACCCCGTCGACCCTTACCGACGACGCGCCGCCCGTGGCAGAAAAGCCGATGAAGAACAAGGTGTACCGCCGCAAACTCAAGCCGTTGCACGGCGAACTCGTGGCTTTGCAGGAGTGGGTCAAATCGTCTGGAGCCAAGGTCTGCATCGTATTCGAAGGTCGAGATACCGCGGGGAAGGGCGGTGTCATCAAAGCCATCACCGAGCGAGTGAGTCCGCGAGTGTTCCGGGTCGTTGCGTTACCCGCCCCGACCGAGCGAGAGCATTCGCAGATGTATGTCCAGCGCTACGTCCCGCATCTTCCGGCTGGCGGTGAGATCGTCATCTTCGACCGAAGTTGGTACAACCGTGCCGGTGTAGAACGAGTAATGGGCTTTTGCACCGAAGAACAAGCACATCAATTTCTCCAGCTCATTCCGACCGTCGAACGCGCGATCGTCGAATCGGGAGTCATTCTGCTCAAGTACTGGCTCGAGGTCAGCGAAGAACAGCAGCTCTTACGTCTGCAGAGCCGGATCGACGACCCTCGAAAGATCTGGAAGCTGTCGAATCTCGATCTGAAGTCGTTCAGTCATTGGTACGACTACTCGCGTGCCCGCGACGAGATGTTTCGCTTCACCGACACCGGCTGGGCGCCATGGTATGTCGCAAACAACAATGACAAGAAACGCGGACGACTCAACATCATCAGCCACATTCTGAGTCAGATCCCCTACGAGCCCGTGCAATCCACGGACATCACCCTGCCGAAACGGCAGAAGGCTCACGGCTACCAGACGCCCAAACAACCGCTGCACTGGATTCCGACCCGGTATTGACGATCGCCAAGGAAAGGATGTGCGGTCATGAGCCCCACGCCGTGGCATGCGCAGAGTGGCGAATCAGTCGTGTCCGTACTGCAGTCGGACCCGGAGCGCGGACTGCAGTCGGATGAGGCCGACCAACGGCGACGACGCTACGGGTCGAACGAAATCACCTCGACGCCACCGCCGTCGACGTGGTCGATCGCGCTGTTGCAGCTGAAAGATCCGATGAACTTGATGCTCGTCGCCGTGGCCGCGGTCAGCATCGCCATCGGTGAAGTGCCGACAGCAATCGTGGTGGCGGTGCTCGTCGTGCTCAACATCGTCCTCGGAACTCGACAGGAGTTGAAGGCACGGGCCAGCGTCGACGCCCTCGCCAAGATGCAGACGCCCCAAGCACGGGTCATTCGTGACGGGAACCTGATTCAACTCGACGCTACCGAACTGGTGCCGGGTGACATCGTCCAAGTCGAGGCAGGAGACATCATCGCTGCCGACGGACGGTTGCTCGCCACCACCACCCTGGAGACGCAGGAAGCCGCATTGACCGGGGAAAGCGCGCCGATACCGAAGGACCCGAATACGCTGAACAACGAGGATATTCCGCTCGGAGACCGCAGCAATCTGGTCTTCCAGAACACCTCGGTCACCCGCGGCACGGCGACCATGGTGGTCACCGAGACCGGGATGCAGACGCAGATAGGCCGGATCGCGTCGATGTTGTCGGCGGTCGCCCCTGGCAAGTCGCCACTTCAACGTGAATTGGACTCTCTCACCAAACTTCTCGGAATCATCGCGTGGACGGCAGTGATCGTCATCGTCGTCATCGGGCTCCTTCGTGGGCAGGACCTGACTACGCTTCTGCTCCTTGGTATCGCAATGGGAGTGTCCGCGATTCCGACCGGCCTGCCAACATTCGTCCAGGCGATGCTGGCCTACGGTGCCCGTCAACTGGCCGACGCCAAGGCCGTCGTGAAGAACCTGACCGACGTCGAAACACTCGGCGCGACCAGTGCAATCAACTCGGACAAGACCGGCACGCTGACCATGAACCAGATGACCGTCCGATCGCTGTACGTCCACGGCCGTTGGTACACGGTCGAGGGCGAAGGCTATGCCAAAGCGGGAAGGATAACGCAGGTTGCCGGCGAGGCGCCGCCCGACTTCACCCTTCTCGCATACGGACTGTGTCTCGACAGCGATGCAACGGTTTCCGATTCCGGGGAAGTTGTCGGCGACCCGACCGAGGCCGCGCTCGTGGTGCTCGCGGCAAAGATCGGTGCCGACGCCCCACTCACCAGACGGACCTACCCGCGGGTGGCGACGGTTCCGTTCGATTCCGCGTACAAGTTCATGGCCACGTACCACCATCTCGAAGTCGACGGCGTAAGTCAGTTCGTCGGATTGGTCAAGGGCGGACCCGATGTCGTCCTCGCTCGGTGTTCTTCGGCCTTTCTCCCCGGCCGTCGGCAGGTCCCGATCGAGGAAGTCCGAGACGAACTCACGGCAGCAAATCAGTCCATGTCCGAAAAGGGTCTTCGGGTGCTGGCATTCGCGGTCAGACGCCTCGACGGACGGGAAGACGCTGTCGTGGCCGACCCCATGTCCTTTGTCGAGGACCTGACGTTTGTCGGTATGGCAGGCATCATCGACCCGCTGCGTCCGGAGGCGGTCGATTCGGTGCGAACCGCACACCGGGCCGGCATCGAGGTCCGCATGATCACCGGCGACCATGCCATCACCGCCGCAGCGATCGGTGCCGAACTCGGACTCGGCCCGGGCTCGGTGGGCGGAGGCGAGTTGCAAGCGATGACCGATGAAGAACTGTCGACCGCGTTGCCGAACCTGCACGTGTTCGGCCGCGTCACTCCGCAGGACAAACTTCGCTTGGTCGATGTCATGCAGAGCGGTGGCGCCGTCGTCGCGATGACCGGAGACGCGGTCAACGACGCCGCCGCGTTGAAGAAGGCAGACATCGGCGTCGCCATGGGCTCGGGCAGTGAGGTGACCAAACAGGCGGGCAAGATGGTGCTCACCGACGACAACTTCGGCACCCTCATCACCGCGATCACGCTGGGCCGCAACATCTACGGAAAAATCGTCTCGTACATCCGCTACCAGATGTCGAAACTCTTCTCCTTGGTTCTCCTCTTCCTCGCTGCGAGCATCTTCAACATCAACGAGGGTGTGGCACTGACGCCACTGATGGTGCTGTTCCAGCACTTCTTCATCACACTGTTCCCCGTCGCCGTGATCATGCTCGACCCGCCGCCACCGGATCTGATGAACAAGCCTCCGCGCGATCCCAAGATGCCGATCGCACATCGAAGCGCAGTCGCTCAGTGGCTCGCGTACGGTGTCCTGCAATTTGCCGTGACACTCGCGGCGATGCTTCTCGCACCCGGTGAAATGAGTACTTCCGATGCGAATGTTCCCATGACCACAGCATTCGTAGTGCTCTCTCTCGGTTCGATTCTCGCGGGGCTTACCATGCGGCGTGATCCCGAGTCCGGCGTGGTTCCACCGGTTCTCGGTGCCATCAAGATCTTGACGATCCCCACGGTCGTGACCGTATTCGCCGTCGAGGCGGGCGTCCTCCAGGACCTCCTCATGACAACCTCACTGACCGGCGCCCAGTGGCTCGCCTGCCTGGGTTGGTCGCTGATCATCCCGGTTGTCGTCGAGTTGGACAAGGCAATTCGACGCCGCCGCCTCGCACAGGCACCTGCGCCCCTCCCTGCGACCACCGCGGTTGCCCCCGAGCGCGCCCGTTCGCTCCACTGAGGGAGGACAATCAAACGATGATGTGGGCGGAGAGTCTAGGTCGGCTACCGGGCGTCGCGACTGCCCGTGGGTATCGCCGCGAGTGGTTGCGAACAGACGTCACTGCCGGACTCGTCTTGACTGCCCTGCTCATCCCGGCAGGCATGGGCTACGCCGAGGCCGCCGGGTTGCCTGCGTACGCCGGGCTGTACGCCACCATCGTGCCTTTGCTCGCCTACGCGGTAGTCGGGCCCTCGAAAATCCTTGTACTCGGACCTGATTCGTCACTGGCGCCGCTGATTGCCGCCGCGGTCATACCGCTGGCAGTGGTCGGCGATTCGGAGAATGCGCTTGCACTAGCCGGTGTTCTCGCCATTCTTGTCGGACTCATCCTCGTGATCGGCGGATTCCTTCGTCTCGGCTTCGTGACCGAACTCCTCTCGAAACCGATCCGCCTCGGCTACCTCAATGCCATTGCACTCGTCGTCGTAGTTGGTCAGATTCCCAAGCTGCTCGGATTCTCCGTCGACGCGTCCGGTCTACTCGGTGAAATCGGCGGGATCTCAAAGGCCCTGGTGGGTGGCGACGTCGACCCCCTCGCTGCCGCCATCGGTGTCGGTTCGCTAGTCGTCATAGTCGCCTTCCGGCTCTGGGTACCTGTTGTTCCCGGCGTTCTGGTGGCCGTTGTCGCGGCCATAGTCTTGTCCGCTGCCGCCGGTCTCACCGATGACATCGGCATGGTCGGCGCACTGCCGGAAGGACTCCCCCTCCCTTCCGTCGGTGGAGTCACGTGGCAGGACGTCGGCCATCTGATCGGGCCCGCCGCCGGTATCGCATTGATTGCCTTCGCCGACACCGGCGTTCTCTCGCGCACCTTCGCCGCCCGCCACGGCGAGGACGTGAACGGCAGTACCGAAATGAAGGCGATCGGTGTCGCGAACGTGGCCGGCGGGCTGTTCGGCGGGTTCCCGATCTCGGCGAGCGGGTCACGAACTCCGGTAGCCGAACAGAGTGGGGCGCACACACAATTGGCCGGCGTCGTCGGGGCGCTCGCGGTCCTGGTGTTCGTCCTCGTCGCTCCCGGACTCACGGCATATCTGCCCGATGCAACACTGGCCGCCGTCGTCATCGTCGCCGCGTGTGCACTGATCGACGTGGGCGGCATGGTCCGCATGTGGCGCATGAGCACCGTGGAATTCGGCCTCGCCGTCGCGGCGTTTCTGGGCGTCGCCCTGGTCGGTGTGCTACAAGGCATCCTTGTTGCGATCGGACTGTCCTTCGCAGCGGTCATCGCGCAGGTATGGCAGCCACATCGAACCGAACTCGTCGAGACGGGCGATCCCACCGGATTCCACGACATCGAACGCCATCCAGATGGGCATCGCATCCCCGGCCTGGTGTTGGTGAGGTTTGACGCGCCACTGTTTTTCGCGAACGGCGAGATCTTCGACGAGTACGTTCGCTCCGTCGTCGCCAAGGCGCCAGATCCGGTCGACTGGGTGGTTATAGCCGCCGAACCGATCACCGGACTCGATACAACGGCAGTCGACGAACTCGTCGATCTGGATACATTCCTCGAAGGCAAAGGAATTCGGTTGGCATTCGCAGAGATGAAAGGTCCGATCAAGGATCGACTCATCCGATTCGGAGTCGGGGATCGATTCGATTCGACGCACTTCTACCCGACCGTCGAAGCCGCCGTGAACGCATTCCGCACCCGAACCGGCGACTGACAAACGCCAGGCAGTCGGGAGCCGTGGCTGCATTGGGTACCGTTTGGTATGGGATTCACGACGGACAATGTTCCGGCACGCCGTATCGCTCAGGTCGCCGGCGTGGGCGGTATCGCCGTCGGCGTTGTCGCGCTGATCGCGTTGTACTCCACCAAGCCGATCAACCCGTTGATCGCCGTGGCCTCCTTCGTCCCGATACTGCTTGCGGTCACACTCGCAGCGTCCCTGATATGCCTGGTCTTTCGCCGCTGGATCCTGCTGGCGATCTCGGTGGTACTGATTGCGGTGGGCGCGTCGGTGATCAGTCCACTGTATGTGGCAAACAGTTCCGAAATCGACGGGCCGACTCTGCGCGTAATGCAAGCAAATCTTCTCTTCGGGCAGGCAGATCCCGCCAGTTTGACTGCGACGGTGCGCGAGAAGGCAGTCGACGTCCTGACGGTTCAGGAACTGACCACATCACTCGAAGGCTCTCTCAGAGATCAAGGACTCGAGCAACTGCTGCCGCATCACTACTTGGTACCGGACGAGGCCGGCGGGGGTGGCGCCGGTATTTACAGCCGTTATCCGCTGACGGACACTCGGGAATTGAACGGATTCGGACCGACCAATCTTGTTGCCGAAGTGGGCTTCTCAACTTCGTTCACCCTTCTGGCGGTTCACCCCGGACCGGCGTACGTGACCCCGCCCGACGTGTGGACTGCCGAGCTGAGCACTTTGCGAAACGCGCTCGACGCTGCTGCCGCCGAGGAAACCGTCATCGTCAGTGGCGACTTCAACACCACATTCACGCACAAGCAATTCCGTGACCTCCTCGATGTCGGCTACTCCGATGCCGCAGACCAATTGGGAGTAGGCATCGTGCGCACCTATCCGGCGGACAAGAAATTTCCCGCGATCGTCGGCATCGACCATGTACTTCTGCGGGGCGGTCAGGCGAAGTCACTCGAGCGGATCGAGATCGAAGGTTCCGATCACTTCGGCTTGATCGTCGACGTGGCGATCCCCAACTAGTCGGAGAGCACCCGACCCGCGCGAACGAGTTGCGGATCACCCGTGCTTCGGCATGCTTCGACCCGACACATCGATCGTCCGATGCAGGTGATGCGGCGTACGCAGGACGATCGACCGGTCCACCACGGATACGCCCGGAAACTGCTCGGCGAGATAACCTTCCAGACGCTGCACGTCGTCGATCGAGCGCAGCCACACCGCCAATGCGATGTCGTAGCTGCCGATCGTAGAAGCAACAAGCCTCGCCTCACGCAGGTGCGAAAGACGCTGAGCAATTGCCTCCTTTCGCCCGTCGAGACGTAAGAAGTACCAGGCGTAGACCGGCCAGCCGGAGTAGGGCCGAGCAATCTCCGTGCGGACGACCAGTCGCCCCGTCGACAGCTCGTGAGAAAGGAGCGCCCCAGCGCGAGCCGGCGTGACTCCGAGGGCCGCAGCGAGTGCCGAGACGGTGACACGTGGTTCGCGAGAAAGAATGTCGAACAGCTGCGACTGTTCCTCTTCGCCGGCGCGTACACCACGAATCTTTCCCGCCGGGGCCGACTCGAGCGCGGCAATTTCTTCCGCATCGAGAGCACGTAGACGCCAGTTCCTCGCGTCGGAGTTCGCCGAGGACACGATCTGAGTTCGCATCGCGGTGATCATCGGCAGGGATTGTGTTCGCTCCAACACGTACCTGGACAATTGATCGAGGTCAGTGCAGGTGAGCGTGACGAGCAGATCCCGATTGCCGGTTGTGAGATCGACTGTGAGAACTTCGGGATCGTGCGCGATCTGTTCGGCAACGCTCATGGTCTGTGCCGGTGCGCATTCGATCTCGAGAAGTGCGGTCGCCGACACGATGGGTCCACCACGGTACGCAGCGATCCACGCTATTCCTTGCGAGTGCAGACGCTCCCAACGCCTGGTCAGGGTGACCGGGTCGGAACCGATCGCGCGTGAAAGCTCGGACCACGACGCTCGCGGCCTGATCTGCAGTGCGTTCAACAGCCGAAGATCGTCGTCCTTGAGCATCTGATCCTGCACCGAGGACCTCACTTTCAAAAGAATGCTGCACCGAAACAGGATCGAAACGCGTCGATCCTAACTTCATCACATCAATAGTCCACCAAATCCTGAGCCTCGAGAACGCTTACATCTTGCGTTCGTTCGCCCCCTCGAGAAAGACACCGACATGACCGAAGCATTCCCTGTCTCGCATGACGATTCTCCGGTCAGCGATCAAACCGCGACGCAAAAAGTCGTTTTCGCCATGCGGTCGCCACGCCTGTGGATCGTGGTGACTCTGCTCCTCGCGCTTGCGGCAGGCGCGCAACTGATCGGCCCCGCAGTGATTCCCGTCGGCGCTGCCGCCATCACGATCCTGCCCATGGTGTGGGGACTGATTGCCGGCGGTGTCGTCTCGAGCCAGAAGTGGAAACCACTCGGCCTCGACCTTCAGGCTGCAGCCTCGGCAATCATGGGCCTGGCTGTTCTCTTGCTTTGTGCAAGGTTGTCTTTCACCATCGGCCCGAACATCCAATTGTTGTTCGAGGCGGGCCCCGCACTGCTACTGCAGGAATTGGGGCACTTGTTCGGCACTATCGCTCTCGCACTCCCGCTGGCGGTACTCCTTCGGATGGGGCCGGCCACCGTCGGAGCAACCTTCTCCATCGACCGCGAGGGTTCCTTCGCGATGGTCAGCGAACGCTACGGCCCCGATTCCGACCAGTACCGTGGAGTCCTGTCGATGTACGTCTTCGGCACTCTGTTCGGTGCCGTGCTGATCAGCCTGATTGCGTCACTGGCTACATCCTTCAACATCTTCGACCCCCTCGCGTTGGCGATGGGTGCCGGCGTCGGATCCGGCTCGATGATGGCTGCCGCTGCCGCCAGCGTCGTTTCGGCGCACCCCGAGATGGCCGACCAGGTACTCGCCGTGGCGGCCACATCCAACATCATCACCGGCCTCCTCGGCGTGTATGTCGGCATGTATGTCGCACTCCCCCTTGCTGATCGAATCTACGGCGCACTCACCAAGCGCTCGAAGACGACCAGCGAACGGAAAGCCGACACTGCCCCACGAGCGGTTGCGCCGAGCGTCACCGTGCCGCTGACCACGATCGTTCCGATTCTGTTCGTCGGTGGGGTCATCGTCTCCTCGATCGCAGCGGGTGGCGTATCTCGATCGATCATCGTCGGTTACTTGATCCTCACCGGATTGTTGCTCCTGGGCGTCGGCGTGGCCCGCCTGACCCGCGGCAAGATCGCGGCGATGATCGCAATCATCACCATCGGCGCCTTGGCGACAACACCGTGGTCCCCCATCGGTGATTTCGTCTCGAGCACCGTCGGGACTGTCGACTTTCTCTCGATCTGCACCCTCACCTTGACTGTCGCAGGTCTCAGCCTCGGCAAGGACCTTCCCTTGCTCAAGACGATCGGCTGGAAGATCGTGCCCGTCGGAATCGTCGCGATCCTCGCCTCTTACCTACTTTCCGTGGTCGTCGCGGAGTTCGCGCTGGGCCTCTGGCACTAGAACTGCACCCGAAGACGCTGAGAACCGAAGACACCGCGATCCGAAGACACAGAGAACCAAAGATGTTGAAAGGAAGCAATACCCATGTCCATCGCTGACACCCGCACCCTCACAGACACGGTTTCGAGCACGATCGAGAAGTGGGCATCACGCCTCATCGATGTCAGCCACACGATCCATGCTCACCCAGAGCTGGCATTCGAAGAGCATCGGGCATCCGCCCTCTTGGCGGACGCCGCACAGGAAGCCGGCTTCACGGTTACTCGCGCCGCCTACGGCCTCGAGACGGCATTCGAAGCGGTGCGGGGCTCCGGCCCCTTCCGCGTCGTCGTCTGCGCCGAGTACGACGCCCTTCCCGACATCGGTCATGCGTGTGGACACAATGTCATCGCCGCTGCCGGACTGGGAGCAGCGATCGCGCTCGGAGAGGTCGCGGAGGAACACGGCCTGACCGTCGTCCTTCTCGGTACGCCGGCCGAAGAACATGGCGGCGGGAAAGTCTTGCTGCTCGAACGTGGCGCATGGGAGGGCGCGGCGATGTCGATCATGGTCCACGGCGCTGCAGGTGAAGACGTCAGCTGCACCGTCACCGGAACGCAGGCAGTCGACCGGTTCGACGTGACCTACACCGGACGAGCCGCACACGCGGCCGCTGCGCCACACAAGGGCATCAACGCAGGCGACGCCGCCACGATCGCCTTGGTCGCCATCGGACTCCTCCGTCAACAACTTCCTTCCGACGTCAGGCTCAACGCCTATGTCGAGCACGGCGGCGAAGCAACAAACATCATTCCGGCCTCGACATTGGTGCGAGCGGAAGTTCGGGCCGCAGAACTCGACGTGCTGTTGGACGCCAAGCGTCGTATGCTCGCCTGCTTCGAGGGCGCAGCTGTGGCCAGCGACTGCTCCTGGTCGACCGAACGCGCCGAACCGCGCTACGAGGAGCTTGTTCAACATCGCGTGCTGGCGACGATCTGGGACGAGGAGATCGCGAGCCTGGGCCGCACCGCGGCCGCCCGAACTCCCCTGACCGGCGGCTCGACAGACATGGGCAACGTGTCGAAGGTGGTTCCCTCGATCCACCCGATGATCGCGTTACGCGGCGTTACCGGAGTTCCTCACACGATCGAGTTTGCCGCTGATGCCCGCTCCGCAGCGGGCGACGAAGCTGTTCTGCACGGAGCAATTGCAATGGCGCGCACTGTGATCCGAGCCGCCACCGGAGACTCGCGCTCCAACCTCCTGACGATTGCGGCCCAGCGCGAGTCAGGAGCGACTACCGTCACGAGCGCCGAATGAGCACCACCGGCGTCTATGTTTCCGCGCTCGAATTCTTCTCCATCGGCATCGGGCCCTCCAGTTCACACACGGTCGGTCCGATGCGAGCCGCCCGCACTTTTGTCGGCGAGCTCTCCGACGCCGGCTTGACCGCGTCGGTCGACCGAATTCGCTGCAATCTGCACGGCTCTCTCGCCGCCACCGGAATAGGGCACTGCACTCCCGACGCGGTGATCGCGGGACTTCGTGGGTTGGATCCTGAAACGTGCGAGCCGAACGACGTTCACGGGCGTTGGGCCGAGCTCTCGGATGGCGGATCGGTGAAGCTCGTCGGCGGCTCACTCGGGCACGTTGTGTTCGCTCACGAGGACATGGTGTTCGAGCCGCTCGTTCGCCGTCACGGGCACCCCAACTCGATGACACTGACCGCCTTCAGCGGTCGCGAAATCGTCTGTACGAGTACATATCTGTCGATCGGTGGCGGATTCGTACTGCGTGCCGGAACGGAGACGCAAGCAAGCGCGCATTCGATCAACTCACGCTATCGAACCGCGAAAGAGCTACTGGCGGAGTGCGGCTCCAGAACTATCGCCGAACTGGCACTGTCGGACGAAATCGCGATACACGGCCAGGATCGGGCATTCACCGGCATCGACGCGATCTGGTCCGCGATGCGCGACTGCATCGAACGCGGCACCCAGACCGAAGGTGTATTGCCCGGGCGTCTCGGAGTTCGCCGAAGAGCACGGTCTGCGAACATTCAACTGGAACAACGTAACTGCGCACCCTCCTCACGCGAGTGGCTGACCGTCTACGCCATGGCGGTCAACGAAGAAAATGCAGCAGGTGGCCGCGTGGTAACGGCTCCGACGAACGGTGCCGCAGGCATCGTGCCGGCAGTGCTATACCACCACATACGTGCGGCGGGCGCCGGTGTTCACGACGTTCGAACCTTTCTCCTCACCGCTGCCGCAATCGGATCGATCATCAAGGCGAATGCCTCGATCTCGGGCGCGGAGGCGGGGTGCCAGGGTGAAGTCGGAGCTGCCTGCGCGATGGCGGCAGCCGGCTTGTGCGCTGTCATGGGCGGATCGCCACGACAAATCGAGAATGCAGCTGAGATTGCCATGGAACACCATCTGGGGCTGACCTGCGATCCGGTTGGTGGCCTGGTCCAAATCCCATGCATCGAACGAAATGCCGTAGCCGCCTCGACTGCAGTCACCGCAGCTCAGCTCGCATACCTCGGTGACGGGACGCATGTGGTGAGCCTCGATACCGTCATCGAAACCATGCGCCAAACCGGAAACGACATGTCCGTGCGTTACAAGGAAACCAGTGAAGGCGGGCTCGCCGTCAATGTCGTCGAGTGCTGAGGGGGATGTCGGCGGCAGCGGCGAGGGCGGGCGGACGCCGTCGCAGGAAATATCATCCTCTCGAACGATGAAGTCCGGTGTACCGATTTCTACACTCGGTGACATGACTTTGTGGACGGTGACCAGATGATCGCTCATCACGCTGGAGGAATCCCACTGCACAATTCTTCACGGCACAACACTGCGGGGCCGTCGCGCTCGACGCAGTCCTCAGGTCGCAAGATCGCTGCGTTGATCGCGTTGGTCGCCGGTTTCTCCGCTGCCTTCGTTCTCGCCCCGGGCATGCTGACGAGTAGGCCGGGTGATGGGTACGCAGACCAGGGAGAACTCGTCGAGACGGTCCGCGCCGCGTTCGTCGAATACTGGAGTTCCGGTGTCCAAGCCTTCTCGCCGAGCTTGGAGTCCGCTGTCGACTACTGGCTGCGGTACCACGTGGCCAAGGCCGTGATCGCGGTAATCCTGCTGACGGTTCTGCTCGCACTCGGCAGGATGCTCAAGGCGTCGTTCGTGAACGCCGGCCCCCTGACGGCTGGAAAGAAACTCGCATTCGTCTCGGCGGGAGGGCTGGTCACGCTCCTCGCGATGTTTTCCTCGGTACTCGTGATGGCAAATATCCAAGGTGTCGTTGCACCCTTCTCTTCGCTGATCTCGATGTTGCCCGTGGCCCAGACGGATGGGGCACTCTCCGAAACTGTCGGGCAGGTCCGCCAACAGCTCGCTCAGTCGACGGGCACCGGAAATCAGCAAAGTCCCGCCCTCGAACTGATGATCAGCGACTTCGCGCGGTATCACTTGGCCATGGCGGTGATCGCGCTGATCGCGGCAGCAATATCACTGGCCGTGACTGTGGTCGTGTGGGCACGCTTCGCGAGAACGGCACGATCCGAGCGACGGACGAGATTCATGTCGGGGTCGATAGGTCTTCTCACTGCACTGTTCACGCTGGGATTGATCGTTGTCGGCGTAGCAAATATGGGCACCGCGGCAGACCCCGCGCTGGCCCTGGCGGCGTTCTTCGACGGCGGGCTCTGACCCAAGTCAAGGGTTCAGGCCAGGGTTCCGTAGTCCCCCGGTACCGGTTGAGGAGGTACCTGGGGACTGCGTCTGCCGTACCCGGGGTCGATGTGTGAGTGCCCTCGGACAGGCAGAGTTCGACTCATGAAAACCGGAGCAAGACGCATCCTGCTTGTCGGCCTGTGCAGCGCCATGGTTGTCGGAGCTGTAATCAGCTGCAGCACGGACAAATCCACAGACACATCCGACAAGATCATGGACTCGACCATCACCGACCAGCTCGATTCGATCGTCGACGCAGCGGTGAATTCGACCGGGATTCCCGGTGCGATGGTGGGCATTTGGGGGCCCGACGGCAACTACGTCAAGGTTGCAGGAGTCTCGGATACGGCAACCAAAGCGCCGATGGAAACCGACTTCTACCACCGGATCGGCAGCGTCACCAAAACATTTACCGTGACCGCCCTGCTGCAATTGGTCGACGAGGGAAAGATCGGTCTCGATGATCCGATCTCCAAGTACGTCGACGGCGTCATGGAAGGTGATGCGATCAGCTTGCGTCACCTGGCAGGAATGCGCAGCGGCCTCGTGGACTACACGACGTCCGAACAGTTTGTGATGGAATATCTTTCGGATCCCCGCCGAACTTTCACACCGGAGGAACTCGTCGGGTACGTCAAGGACCTCCCACTCCAACTTCGGCCAGGGACCACCGTCGACTATTCGAACACCAACACTGTTCTGCTGGGCATGGTGATCGAAAAGGTCTCCGGCTCAAAACTGTCGGAAGTCATCGACACCAAGATCACGACACCACTCGGAATGGAGCACACCAGCTTTCCCACCACCAACGCGTTCCCGACACCACACGCTCAGGGGTACACCAACCAAACGCTCGACGAATCCGTGACCGCGGCGACGGACTGGAATCCGTCGTGGGGCGGCGCCGCGGGTGCAATGATCTCGTCGTTGGACGACATGCGCATTTGGGTTCCGGCGCTGGCCAAAGGCGATCTCCTGACCGACGCCACTCAGAAGCAGCGCCTGCAAACCGTGAGCTTGAGCGAAGGGGACGACAGCTCCGGCTACGGACTCGGTTTGTTCAACAGCGGCGGCTGGATCGGTCACAACGGAAGCCTGCCCGGCTACAAGACAGTCTCGGTCTACTTGCCCGAGAAGGACACAACCCTGGTCGTCTTCATCAACACCGACATCGACGGAGAGACCGACCTGACCAGTGCTTTGATGGTGCCGATCACCAAGTTGATCAGCCCGGGCAACGTCTACGGCTGATCACCTCGGGTCCGATCCACAATTCGGACGAAAGTGACATCTCGGGTGTCGATCTGTCGATAGGCTCGACCGTCGACAGATCGACACCCGAAAGAGGCACTCATGGGATCGTTGAACGACTGGCTTCTCGACAGCGACAGCCCGCTCGTGGGGATTGTGGGTGGCATCCTACTGACGATCGCAATGCTCTCCGGCGGTTCAGGCATGTAACCCACCGCTCCCGATATGGCTCCGCACAGCGGTGGACGTTCAGTGCGTGATCCAACGAACATGTTCGTTACGAACATGTTCGTGTACGGTGAAATCATGCCCACTCAGCCAACAAGTCCGTCGAGCCGTCGCAATCGTCCGGCCAAACCCGCTCTGACACGCGAGGGCATCGTCAGTACCGCGGTGGAAATCTTGCGGTCGGAGGGCTTGCAGAAATTGACGATGCGTCGACTCGCCCTCGAACTCGACACCGGGCCGGCATCGATGTACGTGTACGTGCGCAATACCGCCGAATTGCACGCCGCCGTTCTGGACACACTTCTCGGAGTGGTCGACCTCGCCGAAAATACCTCCGGCACTTGGCAAGCACGCCTCGAACGGGTGCTGACGTCCTACACGGCCGTACTGTTCGATCATCCCGGCCTCGCCCAGTCGGCTCTCGTTTCCCGGCCCAGCGGAGTTCACTACGTGCGCCTGCTCGAGCGCCTGCTGGCATTGCTCGACGAAGGCGAAGTCCCTCCAGGTCAGGCCGCGTGGGGCGTGGACTTGCTGCTGCAGTACGCGACGTCCACTGCTGCCGAACACTCGACGCCGAACAATTCCGCCGACGCGGATGCCCGATGGAGCGCGCTGACCGACGCAATCCAGAACGCAAACCCGCAGACGCACCCACTCGTCGCAAGACATGCAACAGCTCTACTTGCCGGTGAACCCACCGCGCGCCTCTCCTGGGGATTCCGCACGCTCATCACGGGCATCGAGAACACCCCACTCACTTCTTAGGAACCCACCATGAACCACTACCCCATCGCAATCATCGGCGCCGGCCTCGGCGGCCTCACCCTCGCCCGAGTCCTCCATCTCCGCGGAATCGATTCGGCGGTATTCGATCTCGAATCCGGACCGACAGCCAGAACTCAAGGCGGGATGCTCGACATCCACGAAGACTCGGGTCAGATCGCGCTTCGTGCCGCCGGCCTCTATGAGGAGTTCCGCGCCCTCGTTCATCAAGGCGGGGAAGAGACACGCGTCCTCGATCGAAATGCCGTCGTGCACCTGAGCGAGCAGGACACCGGAGACGGCGACCGCCCGGAAATCGACCGCGGCCAGCTCCGTGACCTACTGCTCAGCTCAATTCCGAAGGAAACAATCCACTGGGGAGCCAAGGTCCGCAGTGCTCATCCGTTGCCGGATGGTCGACACGAAGTTCACCTCGCGGATGGAACCCACTTCACCACCGATCTCCTGGTCGGCGCCGACGGTGCGTGGTCGAAAATCCGTCCATTGGTTTCAAACGACACTCCTGCGTACACCGGAATATCTTTCGTGGAGTTCGACCTTCACGACGCCGACAACCAGCACGTGGATGCCGCTGAAACCGTCGGCGGCGGAATGATGTTCGCACTCAGTGCCGACAAGGGCTTCCTTGCCCACCGTGAGACCGACAACAGTCTGCACATCTATGCCGCCCTGCGAGTTCCCGAGAGCTGGGCAGCGAGTGTCGACTTCTCCGACGATCACATCGCGAAGAAGGTTCTGCTGGAACACTTCTCGGACTGGGACGAGTCACTGCGTTCACTGATCGTCGAAGCCGACAGCTCGCTGACCCCTCGCCCCATCCATGCCCTTCCCATCGGCCACAGTTGGAGCCGTACTCCCGGGGTCACTCTGCTCGGGGACGCGGCACACGTCATGTCGCCGTTTGCCGGAGAGGGTGCGAACCTGGCAATGCTCGACGGCGCGGAACTCGGCCAGGCGATCGCGTCGCACAGCAGCACGGAGGAAGGGCTAGCTGTCTACGAAGAGCGCCTATTCCCACGCAGCGCCGTATCGGCACAACAGTCCGCTGATGGACTGGACATGTGCTTCGGCGAGAACGCACCCCAGGGGCTCGTGGACATGTTCACCTCACTCCCGTGACCTGACAAACTCGGATCAGGTCGTCACGTCCACGTGGGCAAGCGACGAGGACAAACCGCGATGGGCTTCAACTTGATCGAGTAGTTGGTGGGCTTTCTGCTCAACCACGGTCACTGCATCGGCACCGGCGACCCAACGACGTGGGGGTAGCGGCGAATCGACAAGTGCCACAAGTGCCGCGGCAAGTTTCACCGGATCCCCGCCCTGGGCACCGTTCATACTCTTCCACGCTTCGACGGTCTCGCCGGTCCGAGCGTCGTAATCGTCTATCGACAATTCCGGCCAGACCGACGACGCACCCTCGACAAGCAGTTCGGTCCGGAAGAATCCCGGCTCCACGATCATCGTCCCGATTCCGTACGGTTCGACATCGAATTGCAATGATTCCATCCAACCCTCCAGCGCAAACTTCGACGCCGCGTAGGCTGCGCAAAACTCCTGACCAACCAGGCCCGCAAGCGAGCTGACAGTCACGACACGTCCACTCCGTTGCCTACGCATTACCGGCAACACCGCCCGTGTCACATTGATCGGCCCGAAAAAGTTGGTCTCCATCTGAGCGCGAAGTTGCGCCGGACTGACAACCTCGAAGAACCCGGCGTAGAAGTTTCCGGCGTTGTTCACCAGTACATCGATTCCACCAAATCGTGCAACTGCCGTGTCCACCGCAGCATATGCGGCTTGATCGTCGGTGATGTCCAAGGCAATCACCAACAGGTCGTCATGCGCACCGATCGCTGCAGAAACACGGTCCGCATCACGCCCCGTTGCCACCACCGCGTGCCCGGCGGCAAGAGCCGCCTGAGCAATATCGACTCCCATCCCCCGGCCTGCGCCGGTTACGAACCAGACCTTCTTGTCACCCATGTTCACTGTCCTCCCGTTTGATGGAGTCCAGTACAGAACAGATTCCACGGGCCTGGGAGTGCCTATCGTTCCCGGTAACAGCAGACCCCCTCGACGCCCCTCCTACTCGCGAAGAGTCGTCAAGAAGGCAATACGGTCGCCGCGGTAGAGCGAACGAACGCGCTCGATCGGCACACCGTCCGGGTCGACAGACGTCCGGTGCAATAGAAGCATCGGCATCGAGGTGGTGGACTCGACGAGGGTTGCCTCCCGCGGTGAAGCGAGCACCGTCTCGATCCGTTCGGTTGCGGAGGCAAAGACCACGCCGATGGAACGGATAGCCGCGTACAGCGACGTCGTCGCATCGAAAGCGTCGAGCATCTCACCGAACCTGCTGTCCGGCAGGAACGTTGATTCGAGTCCGATCTTCTCTCCGTCGGCGAAGAGAACACGCTCGAGATGAACGACGCTGTCACCTGGTTCGATACCCAATTCCGTGGCGAGACCGTCGTCGGCCGACATTCGTTCGAAGGTCACAACCTTACGACTGGGTACTCGCCCAGCGCTCAGAGCACCTTCGGTATAGGAACGAATCGATAGCGGCTGAACCAACTTCGGACTCGCGACGACAGTGCCCCGCCCCCGCCGCTCGATTCGCCCTTCGACAAGAAGATCACGAAGCGCTTGACGGACCGTCTCGCGAGCGACTGTGAACCGCGCCGCCAATTCCCGCTCGGACGGGACTGCGTCGCCCTCCTCGAGCCCACTGAGAATGGTCTCGATCTCGGTGCGCACCCGGTAGTACTTCAACTCCGGTTCGATCACGACGCTCGAGGTCCCCGGCCCGGTGGACGTCTGCTGATTCATGGCGCAAGCGTACAAGAATTCGGTCTATACCAATTGTTAACCTGGAGTTCGTCTCGATTCCCCCTATTGGTCTAGACCAAACGTCACTATCTCTACATGCGAATTTTGATTGTGGGCGGAGGGATCCTCGGAACGGCGCACGCCGACGAGGCAATCCGTCGGGGACACGACGTCATCCATCTCGAACGTGAGCCCGAAGCCCGCGGTGCCACGGTACGGAACTTCGGCCTCGTCTGGGTATCCGGGCGAGCCCCGCACGAACTCGAAGCTGCGCTGCGCTCGCGCGAACTGTGGGCAGACCTTGCCGCCCGTGTCCCCGGCGTCGGATACCGCCCAGCCGGCTCCATCACCCTCATGCGCACCGAGGAGGAGGTCGCGGTCGCGCAGGAAGCGTTCTCTCGGCCGGACGCCGACAACCGAGGGTTCGCGCTTCTGGATCCCGACGCCGTTCGCGTCGTCAACCCCGCGCTCCGGGGCAAGTTTCTCGGCGGACTGCACTGCACGCTGGACGCCGCTGTCGAGTCACGGCAAGCGCTCCCCGCCATCCGTTCTTACCTCGAATCCACCGGCCGTTACACCTTCCACGCCGGAACGGAAGCCCGCGAGATCACGACGACCACCTCCGGCGCACACATCCGCGACGACCACGGTCGCAGCTTCGACGCCGATCTCGTGATCGTCTGCCCCGGAGCAACACTCGGCGGATTGGCTCGCGATCTCGCCGGCGATCTCCCGTTGCGCCGTGTGCGCCTGCAGATGATGCAGAGCGCCCCACTCGGCGAAAAGCTCACCACCGCAATCGCTGACGGTGACAGCTTCCGCTACTACCCGGGTTTCGCCGGATCTGCCCTCGATCACCTCCGTACAGTACAGCCGCAGGAACCGACTGCCGAGGAGCACCGCATGCAACTCCTGTGCGTGCAGCGCTTGCACGGCGGTCTGACCATCGGCGACACCCACGAATACGAGGAGCCCTTCGACTTCGACGTCGACGAGGCGCCCTATCGCCATCTGTCCGGAGTCGTGGAAACACTTCTGGGACGCGATCTTCCGCCAATCGTCAAGCGTTGGGCGGGCGTCTACAGCCAGTGCATCGACCCCTCACAACTTGTTCACCGCGCACAAGCCGCCGACAACGTCTGGGTGGTTGCCGGCCCCGGTGGCCGCGGTATGACGCTCGGCCCGGCACTGGCGGAACAAACCGCCGACCAGCTCGGTCTCTGAATCTCTCCGACAAGAAAGACTTCTC
Source organism: Rhodococcus sp. OAS809 (assembly GCF_040546695.1). Lineage (NCBI taxonomy): Bacteria > Bacillati > Actinomycetota > Actinomycetes > Mycobacteriales > Nocardiaceae > Rhodococcus > Rhodococcus sp. OAS809. The sequence continues at coordinate 1,437,972 of NZ_JBEPOI010000002.1, forward strand.
ATGTCTCCGATCACCCTCGCCGTTCTCGACATGGCCGGCACCACCGTCGCCGACGACGGACTGGTTCTTCGCGCCTTCGCTGCCGCCGCTGAAGCCGGCGGACTGCCCGCCGAAGGCCCGGAAGCCGACGCCGCTCGCCAGTACGTCCTCGACACGATGGGCCAGTCGAAGATCGTCGTGTTCCGGGCGATTTTCGGTGACGAAGACCGCGCCCAGGCCGCGAACGCCGCCTTCGAAACCACGTACGACTCCCTCATCGACCAGGGCCTGGCCGAGCCGATCCCCCGCGCCGAGAAAGCCATCACCACTTTGCGCGAGGCCGGCATCAAAGTTGCCTTGACCACCGGGTTCAGCCGATCGACGCAGGACAAACTCCTCGTCGCGCTCGGCTGGGAAACCCTCGCCGATCTCACCCTCTCCCCCGCCGAAGCCGGTCGCGGTCGACCGTACCCGGACCTGATTCTGACTGCCCTGCTCAAACTTTCGATCGACGACGTCCACCAGATCGCCGTACTCGGCGACACGTCCAACGACGTGCTCAGCGGCATTCGTTCCGGCGCATCCATCGTCGCCGGAACTCTGACCGGCGCACACGACGAGCAACAGCTTCGCGACGCCGGAGCCACCCACATCGTCCCGTCCGTGACGGAGTTCGCCGAACTCCTCACCCACTCCTGATCTCACCTCCGAAAAAGGAATCGTCATGCGTCTACGCCCGAGCATCGCTGCGGCCGCTCTCGCCGTGTCCGTCCTTTCGTTCACCACTGCCTGCGGTGGCACCGGCACTGCTGCCGGATCAGACACCGAGACCGTCACCGTATACAGCGCCGACGGCCTGTCCGGTTGGTACAAGGGAAGATTCGACGCCTTCACCGCGCAGACCGGTATCGCCGTCAACCTCGTGGAAGCCGGATCCGGCGAGGTCGTCTCCCGCGTCGAAAAGGAGCAGTCCAACCCACAGGCAGACGTGATCATCACGCTGCCCCCGTTCATCCAGAAGGCCGACGCCCAAGGTCTGCTCGAGCCCAGCGGAATCGACACCTCCGCCGTTCCTACCGACGAGAAGGACGACGCCGGCAAGTACGTACCCGTCGTCGAGAATTACCTCTCGTTCATCGCCAATCCGACTGCATCACCCGCCCCACAATCTTGGGACGATCTGCTCACTGACCAGTTCAAGGGCAAGTTGCAGTACTCCACGCCCGGCCAGGCCGGCGACGGTACCGCGGTGCTCTTGCTGCTCCAGCACCTGATGGGTAAGGAAGGAGCACTCGACTACCTCGGAAAGCTCCAGGCCAACAACGTCGGACCCTCGTCTTCCACCGGAAAGCTCCAGCCCAAGGTCAGTAACGGAGAGCTGCTGGTCGCCAACGGTGACGTCCAGATGAACCTCGCCTCCATCGCCGACGACGGATCGAAGTTCGACATCTTCTTCCCCACTGGAGCCGACGGCACTCGCACCACCATTGCACTGCCCTACGTGATGGGCCTCGCCAAGAGCGCACCGAGCAGCGAACAAGCCAAGAAGTTGATGGAGTTCCTGCTCTCCGCAGAATCCCAGAAGACCGTCGCCACCGATGCACTCGGCGTATCGGTCCGCGAGGACGTCCGAAGCGCTGCCGGTGAATCCACCGACAAGAACACGCCTTCCGGAGTTCTGCAGGGCGTCAACGTGTGGACCCCGAACTGGAACGACGTCCTCAGCTCGCTCGACGCCGACATCGCCGCTTACCAGAAAGCCACCGGGAGCTGATCATGGCAAGAACCAGACTGGGGCGGACGCTCCCCGAGACCGTCGGTGTTCACGGAGCGATCGAACATTCTGCTCCGGCCATCACCTTCGATCGCGTCAACGTCGCCTACGGCCGCGGGAAGACCGCAACCCATGCACTCGTCGATTTCAATCTGCGAGTGGCGCCGGGTGAAACTGTGGCACTGCTGGGGCCCAGTGGATCCGGCAAGTCGACCGCCCTGAAGGCCCTCGCGGGATTTGTCCGCCCCACGTCCGGTTCCGTCAAGCTCGGCACCCGAGACATCACCAATCTGCCTCCCGCACAACGCGGTATCGGCGTCGTCGTCCAGTCGTACGCTCTCTTCCCGCACATGCGTGTATCCGAAAACGTAGCCTTCGGACTCCGAGCCCATCGCGTGCCGCGGTCGGAGATCGGCCCTCGCGTGGCCGAAGCCCTGGACATGGTCGGGATGTCGGCGTACGGAAAGCGGCTTCCCCGTGAACTTTCCGGCGGTCAACAGCAGCGAATCGCCATTGCCCGAGCGTTGGCAATTCGCCCTGGAGTACTCCTCCTCGACGAACCACTGGCCGCCCTGGATGCTCAACTTCGCGAGAGCATGCTCGGCGAACTGGCGAGACTGCGCGCAGCACTACCTGACACAGCCATGCTCTACGTGACGCACGATCAGAGTGAAGCCCTGGCGCTCGCAGACCGAATCGCAGTGATGCGCAACGCCAGACTCGCGGACATCGACACCGCTGAGACCTTGTGGAAACGTCCGCCGTCCAGCTTCACCGCGGCGTTCCTCGGGGGTGCCAACCTGCTGCCCTGCACCGTCACACGCGTTATCGGCACCTCCGCGCTGGTCTCGATCGGTGGCACGCCGTTCACTGCTCACGCCCCGCAGCCCGAGATCGGGCACATCGAATGGGAGTCCGACATGGACGCCTACCTGTGTGTTCGTCCACACGCGGTAGCCGTAACCGGCCTCGGCGCACGAGGATCATTCCCGGCGCGCATCGTCTCGAGCGTCTGGCGCGGTTCCACGACGCGTCTGACGCTGGCTGTACGTGGCCTCGACGATGTCCGCGTCGACGCGGATGTTCCAGGGCACGACGAACGACCGGTCGACACCGAAGTGGGCGTCGTCCTGCCCACGGACGGCAGTGTCCTGGTTCCGGCGGATCGCCACCCATGACCACAACCTTGGAACGCCCCGAAACCGCTGCGCCCCAGCACAAAGAGCCGATCCCGTGGCGCCGGATCGGCTGGACGCTGCCACCACTGCTTCTTGTCCTCGTGTTTGCTGTCTATCCCACCGCACGTGTCCTCACGGAATCTCTGAGCACCGCAGATGGCACCGGGTTGTCCACGTGGTCTTCGGTGCTCGGTTCGGAACTGTTCAGAACCGCGCTCTGGCGGACCATCCAAATCGCCGTGGCGTCGACCCTGGGTTGCCTGATCCTGGGAACCTTCCTCGCCTTGGTGCTTGCCTTCGTTCCGTTCGCCGGATCCAAGGTGGTGGGGCGATTGATCGACACGGTGCTCGCCCTGCCGTCTTTCCTGATCACGCTGGCGTTCACGTTCCTGTACGGGACAGCCGGCGCCGTCAACGCCTTGATCGTCCGCATCACCGGCGATGCGAGCGGCCCACTGAATTTCCTCAACACTCCGTTCGGTGTGATCGCGGCCGAAATCACTTTCTTCACACCCTTTGTCGTGCGTCCGCTATTGGCAGCGTTCACCCAGATTCCGCGTGAACAACTCGACGTGGCAGCCAGTCTCGGCGCGTCACCCGTCCGAGTTCTGCGACAGGTGGTGATGCCGGAAGCGTGGCCGGCCCTCCTGGCCGGTGGATCGCTCGTGCTTCTGATGACGCTGAATGAATTCGGCATCGTGCTCTTCACCGGGGCTAAAGACGTCGTAACTCTGCCGGTCCTCATCTACACCCGCGGCATTGTCACCTTCGACTTGCCCGGCGCGGCAGTGATCGCGACGGTCCAGGTCGCACTCTCACTCGGCCTGTACTGCCTCTACCGATTCACCTTCAACAGATTGATGGGAGGCAGCCGTGCTGCTGTGGACACGAAGCTCTAGGGCCCTCGTACTCGGATTCTTCACCCTGGTCGTCGCGGCGGTTTTTGTCGCGCCCATCGCCACCGTCGTCGCGGCTGCCTTGGCCGGATCGTGGACCGGTCCACTTCCGTCGAATCTCGGCGGCAAGAACTTCTCCACGGCGCTGTCCGACGAGAACTTCGCCAGCCTGATCGTCAGTTTGCAGACTGCATTCATCGCGGGGGCATTGGCATTGATCGTCGGAACGTGGGCCGCGCTGGCCTCGCGTGAGGCACCGATGTGGCTGCGGCGCATCACCGATGCCGTATTCCATTTACCGATTGCGGTTCCGTCGGTCGCGATCGGCTTGGGTCTGCTCATCACTTTCAACGAGCGCCCGCTACTGCTCGGAGGCACCAAGTGGATCGTGATTCTCGCTCACACGGTTTTGGTGCTTGCCTTTGCCTTCAGTTCCGTATCGGCCGCGCTCGAACGGCTCGATCCCGCCTACCGTCAAGCTGCCGAATCACTCGGCGCCGGCCCGGTGCGGGTGCTGACACGGGTAACGCTACCGCTGCTGCTCCCAGCGTTGGGTGCGGCCGCCGGGCTTTCCATCGCACTGTCGATGGGTGAGCTGGGCGCAACGGTCATGGTCTACCCGGCGACATGGAAGACCTTGCCGGTCAGCATCTTCGGACTCACCGACCGTGGCCAGGTATTTCTTGCCGCAGCAAATACGACACTGCTGCTTGCAGTCACCCTGGTCGCCCTCATGGTGGTCGGCAGAATTCGTCGGCGCTGACCTTGCTGTGCGCCTTTATTAACCGCCGGGGGTTAATAAAGGCGCACAGCAGGGGCTTATCCCTTCCTCAGGATGTACCGCTGAACCTTGCCACTCGGGGTCTTGGGCAGGTTCGGAACAAAGTGCACTGTGCGCGGGTATGCGTGCGCTGCAAACTTCTTCTTCACCAGGGTTTGCAGTTCCTTCTCGAGTTCGTCGTCACCGTCGACACCTTCGCGAAGAACGACGAACGCCTCGAGAACCTCACCACGCAACTCGTCGGGCATGCCCACCACGGCGGCCTCGATGACGTGCTCGTGCATGACCAGCACGCTCTCGACGTCGAAGGGACCGATGCGGTAGCCCGCCATGATGATGACGTCGTCGTCGCGCGAGGAGAAGAAGAAGAATCCGTCCTCGTCCGTCATTCCCGCATCACCGGTGATGTACCAGCGGCCGTCTTCGCTGAATCGCTGCTTCGTCTTCTCCGGCGCATCGACGTACCCGGTGAACCACATCAACGGGCTGTTGTGAGTATCGATCGCCACGCGGCCCTGAGTGCGGGCCGGTGCAATGTCATCCGAATTGTCTTCCAGCACAGCGGCAGACCAACCCGGCAACGGACGGCCCATGGATCCGGGACGGACATCGTCGCGAAGTCCGTCGGCCCAGGCGTTGACGATGAACATGCCGTGCTCGGTCTGGCCGTAGTGATCACGGACCTCGACGCCCAACGAGTTCTTCGACCACGCAACAACATCCGGAGTCAAGGGCTCACCGGCCGAGGAAGCGCGGCGCAGCGAGATGCCTTCCGGAACGGGAGCCTTGTCGGCACGCAGACTGCGGTAGACGGTCGGAGCGGCGGCAAAATTGGTGACACCGAACTTCTCGATGATCTGCCACGTCAGCGGCGCGGAGAATCCGGCGTGCAGCAGAAGGCTTCGCGTGCCGGCGGCAAGCGGGCCGAGCAACGCGTAGTACAGCCCGTACGCCCAGCCCGGGTCTGCGGCGTTCCAGAACACGTCGTCCTCTCGGACGTCGAGGCCGAACTCCTGGTAGGCGTGGAACGAGGCGAGCGCGCGCACCGGAACCGGCACGCCCTTGGGTGTTCCCGTGGTGCCACTGGTGAACAACTGCACCATCGGTGCGTTGCCGCCGACTGCCTGAGCAGCGCCCTTCGGGTCTTCGGCATCCTGAGCTGCGACAAGTGCGTCGAAGTCCAACTCGTCACCGGCCGCGCCGCCCGCGACGATGACCTGCCACGCTGCGTCGGCGGGGATGTCCTCTCCCGGCGCGAGCTTCTCGAGCTGATTGGCGTCGGAAATGACCACCTTCGCGCCGCTGGCCGTCAAGCGGAAAGCGATGGCCGGCGAAGCGAACGCCGTGAACAAGGGCACGTGGACCGCTCCGCGGCGCCAGATTCCGAGGAGCGCGACCACCAGGTCCGCAGACTTACCCATCAAGGTCGCGACGTTGTCACCCGGCTCGACTCCGAGGTCGGCCAGAGCTGCCGCGAAACGCGCCGACTGCTCACGTAGATGACCGTAAGTGAGGTCCACCGAGCTAAGGTCTGCCTCGACGACGGTGAATGCAACGCCATCCGCGGGATGCCGATCGCAGAGCAATTCTGCGGCGCTGGCATGCGGGGTGTCGTACTGGTCCAGCAGCTCGCGCACCCGTGCGGTGGGATCGGTGCTCATCAACTTGCTCCTTATCGATCGTCGTATGGTTGGCCCGACCGGTTACGTTGGCGGCTCGTCATACGTACTGTTCACCCCCTATGATCTAGCTCACAAGAGAACTTCACTACCCCCAGAAAGGGGTACCTGCGTGAACCGACATGCTTCGTCACTTCTGCGCCCCCGCGACGGGGACGCAATGCGAGGTGAACTCCGAACAATCGCAGCTCAGGGCGTTGTTCCCGTGCTGTTCGGAGGCGAGGTCCAGGACGGAACCCTGCACCTGAGCGAATTCGTCGGCACCCGCACCAACAACCTCAAGGGCTTGGCCATCCCGCCGCGCTCGGGCATGGGCGGACGCGTCGTAGCCCAGGGTTCACCGATCACCGTCAACGATTACGGCAATTCGCAGTCCATCACTCATCACTTCGACCGTCCTGTTCTCAGCGAGGGCCTGCATTCGATCATCGCCGTTCCGGTCATGGTTTCGGGAAAATCGCGCGCTGTGCTCTACGCCGCGATCCGCGATTCCGCTCCGTTGGGTGACCGCACAGCAGACGTCATGGTCGGCGCATCCCGGCGTCTCGGGATGGAGTTCGCCATCCGCGACGAAGTCGATCGTCGCCTGCAACTACTGCAGGCCGCCGCCGCGACTACCGCCGACGGTATGTCTTCGGAAGAGATCCGCGGAGTCCACGCCGAACTACGCAGTGTCGCCCAGACCGTCACCGACACCGACTTGCAGACCAAACTCCGCGGACTCTCCCAGCGTTTGGCCAACCTGCTGCGTCCTACCGCCGACGCCGAATCCGACGTCACGCTCACCCCGCGTGAAGTGGACGTTCTCTCTCAGGTCGCACTCGGCTGCACCAACATCGAAGCCGGCCAACGGCTTTCCCTTCGCCCGGAAACAGTCAAGAGCTATCTGCGAAGCGCGATGGGAAAGCTGGACGCGAGCTCACGCCACGAAGCCGTGGTGACCGCCCGGAGGTTGGGACTGCTCCCCTGACGGGTCAGTAGCCTTCAGGCAGGGCGGTGAGCATGTCGCGGGTGACTGCGACGGCGTTGTCCGAACTTCCGCCCCGCACAACCAGAGTCGCGAAGGCCAGGTTCCCGCGATAGCCGACGAACCACGCGTGCGATCCCCCTTCGACCTCGGCTTCACCGGTCTTACCGTACACCTCACCCTGATCTTCGACGCGTTCTGCAGTACCGCTGGTGACCACGAGTCGCATCATGCCGCGCAGGCCGTCGACCATGGCGGGCGAGATCGCCGGGCGCTCACCGTCGATGGTGGTTTCGCGCCCTGAAATCAGTTGCGGCACCGGAGTCGAACCGTTCGCGACCGTCGCCGCTGCCATCGCCATTCCGAACGGACTGACCACGACCTTTCCCTGACCGAACCCGTCTTCGGTCCGCTGCACCAGATCCGACGCCGGCGGCACCGAACCGGAATCGATCGGCAATCCCACCACGTTGTAGTCCTGGCCGATGCCGAACTGCGCTGCGGCAGTGGTCAACGTGTCTGGTTGCATCTCGCTGGCCAGCTTGGCGAAGGACGTGTTGCACGAACGCGCGAAGGCCGTTGCCATCGGCACCGTGCCGAGTGAGAACTCGTTGTAGTTGGGGACGCTGCGCTCACCGATCTCGATCCGGCCCGGGCATGGCACCATCGTGTCGGGGGTCGCCTGACCGGTCGAAATTGCGGCGCCTGCCGTGATGATCTTGAACGTCGAACCGGGCGGGTACTGACCCATCGTCGCGACCGGTCCGTCGCGGTCTGCTGCCTTGTTCTGTGCGACAGCCAGGATCGCCCCACTCGACGGTTCGATGACCACCATCATCGCCTGATCCTTGTTCACGTTCACGGCACGCTGAGCAGCGATCTGAATGTTGCGATCCAAACTGATACTGAACGACGGAACAGGTTGCGGCGCAGTCTCGGTCAGCACATCGGTGTCGACGCCGTTCTGGTTGACCGTGACGACACTCCAGCCGGCTTTGCCGTCGACCTCGTCGATGATCGTCTTCTTGATCTGCCCGAGAAGGTCGGGCGCGAACTCCGGGTCCGTCGAGACGAGATCCGATTCGTCCGAGACAGATACTCCCGAAATGGCTCCCAGTTGCGCCGATACCTGGTCGTAGTCGTCACTGCGCAGGCGGGTCACCAGATAGTCGCCCTTGACGGCCGTCGAGGATTCGGCGATCGATTGACCCGTCAGCGAAGAATCGAAGCGACCGAGAACACTTGCGAGATTGTTTGCGGAACCGATGATGTCGTTGCTCTTGGAGCGATCGAACTTCACTCGGTAGACAATTCCCGGCACCAGGACATCCGTGCCCGAATGCTCGTTGACCCGCGCTCGCGGCGCCGCGGTTGCCCGCAACGACATCGTCTGCTTGTCACCGAGGCGCGGGTGAACGTCCGTCGAACTCCACCGGACGGACCAGTCGCCGTCCTTGCGTCCCATCTGCAGCTCGCCGTCGTACGTCCACACACGGTCTTTCGGAAGGTGCCACTCGTAGGTGTAGCCGACCGTCGCAGTGTCACCGTTCATCTTCACCGACGTGGTCTCGGCAGTCATCGACTCGGCCTGGAGCGCATCCCAGGTGTCACTCAATACAGGACCCGCGGAATCAGGCCGGTCCGTCAGTTTTGCTGCCTCGTCGATATCCCTGTCACCGAACGCACTCAGGAACTGCTGCGCGACGGGCTCGGGGCCGGCGGGTTTCGGAGTACACGAACTGATCCCCACCGCCAAGAAAATCACGGTGCAGGAGGCCAACAGTTGGGCCGAGCGACTACGAGAGAAATGCCGAGTGTTCATCGAGCCCCATAGTAGGGCGACAAATGCTCCACCCAGCGTAGGCGCGACCATTGCACGCAGCTTGTACGGTCAGTCGAGCAGCACCGTCGAGAAGGTCGCGACCTGTCGGAACCCCACCCGCGAATAGGTCGACCGCGCAATCGTATTGAAGCTGTTGACGTACAGGCTCGCAATGCGACCGGTCGCCATGATCGACTCCGCTACAGCCGCTGTACCGGTCACGCCGAAGCCCTGCCCACGAAATTCCGGGTTGACCCACACACCCTGGATCTGGCCACAGCGAGCAGACATCGAACCGACCTCCGCCTTGAAAACGACCTGGCCGTCCTCGATGTGCGCCCACGCTCGACCAGCGGCGATCAGGCTAGCGACACGGTGCCGGTATCCGCGCCCACCGTCGTTGGCACGCGGGTCGACTCCGACCTCTTCGATGAACATCGCGATCGCGGCAGGCAGATAGATCTCGAGTTCGTCCGAGCGAACCTGCCGGACCAGCGGATCCGACGAACATGCCAACGGCTCGGAAACCGCGAGCAACGGCTGTTCGGGGCGAACCTCCCGCGCAGTTCCCCAATCGAGCTCGAGCATCTCCCACAGCGGCAACGCCAATTCGGCGCGGCCGACCACCGACGAGCACATGCGCGGAATCCGACAGGCACGGTCGGCGAATGCCCGAATGTCATCCGGATCGCCTCGAAGCGGAACCAGATTCGCCCCGGCAAAGCACAGTGAGGACAACGGCCCGCCTCGACTCCACAGCTCGCCGTGAATCATTCGTGGGTCGACGCCGCATTCTTCGACGCGCGCGGCAATCATGCAGGCCGCCACCGGATCGGCGTCGAGTACCCGTCGGACGTCTTCGAGATCTCGACTTCCGACCTGCTTGGCTCCGAGGAGTTTGAGCATCCGTCAACCCCCTCGACTCGACTGCGCGTCCACGAATATCACTACCCGATCATGATGCACTCAGATTGCCACGAACCTGACACCGACGGGGAAGATTCATCCGGCAATCACTCAACTCACGGTGACGACCGGCGCACCCTCCGAGGCGTCACCCTCCATGCTTTCGGCAATTTTCATCGCCTCTTCGATCAACGTCTCGACGATCTGCGCCTCGGGCACCGTCTTGATGACCTTGCCCTTGACGAAGATCTGGCCCTTGCCGTTGCCGGACGCCACACCGAGGTCGGCCTCACGCGCTTCACCCGGTCCGTTCACGACGCAACCCATGACTGCCACGCGCAGCGGGATCTCCATGCCTTCGAGGCCGGCGGAGACCTCGTCGGCAAGTGTGTAGACGTCGACCTGTGCACGGCCACACGAGGGGCAAGAGACGATCTCGAGCTTGCGGGGACGCAGGTTCAGAGACTGCAGAATCTGGTTACCGACCTTGATTTCCTCGGCCGGCGGGGCCGAGAGCGAAACCCGGATCGTGTCGCCGATACCCTCCGCGAGCAGCGCACCGAAGGCGACCGCGGACTTGATCGTGCCCTGAAACGCCGGCCCTGCCTCCGTGACGCCGAGGTGCAACGGGTAATCGCATTTGGCGGCGAGTTGGCGGTAAGCCTCGACCATGATCACCGGATCGTTGTGCTTGACGGAGATCTTGATGTCACCGAAGCCGTGCTCTTCGAACAACCCGGCCTCCCACAGCGCGGACTCGACCAACGCTTCGGGCGTCGCCTTGCCGTACTTCTCCATCAACCGAGGATCGAGCGATCCCGCGTTGACACCGATACGGATCGGAATGCCTGCGTCACCGGCAGCCTTGGCCACCTCTTTGACACGGCCGTCGAATTCCTTGATGTTGCCCGGATTGACGCGCACCGCAGCGCATCCCGCGTCGATTGCCGCGAAGATGTAGCGCGGCTGGAAGTGGATGTCGGCGATAACCGGGATCTGGCTCTTCTTCGCAATGATCGACAACGCGTCCGCGTCTTCCTGACGCGGGCAGGCGACACGAACGATGTCGCAACCGGACGCGGTCAGTTCCGCGATCTGCTGCAGCGTTGCATTGACGTCGTGCGTCTTCGTGGTGCACATGGACTGCACCGAGATGGGGAAATCGCTGCCCACACCTACCGTGCCGACCTGCAGCTGCCGTGTCTTGCGTCGAGGAGCAAGAATCGCTGCGGGTGCCGAGGGCATTCCCAGTCCGATAGGGATGGTCACGTCTGTGCCTTCTTTCATAGCTTCACTGCAAGTTTAGCCGGGCGATCGCCGCACTACCGCGCGGCAACCGTCACCCTTCTCACACGGTCAGAAGATCTTGATCGGATTGACGATGTCAGCCGTGAGTGTCAGCAACATGAACGCGCCACCGATCACGATGAATACGTAAGTAATCGGAAGGAGTCGCGTGTAGTCGACCGGGCCGCCGGGAATCAAGCCTCGGCGGGCGCGGAACCAATCACGGATCTTCTCGTAGAAGACCACCGCGATGTGACCGCCGTCGAGCGGCAACAGCGGCAGGATGTTGAAAACACCGAGGAAGAAGTTGATCGATGCGAGCAGTCCGACGAACATCGGCCACTCGGCTCGATCTGCGGCCTCGCCACCGATCACGCTGGCACCGACCACGCTGATCGGTGTGTCCTGGGCGCGTTCGCCGCCCGTGATCGACTCCCACAGTGCCCCCACCTTCGACGGAATGTCAGCCAATGCCTTCACCGAGTCGACCATGATCTGGCCGGTGTAGTCGAAGGCCGCCGGAACAGCAGTGAGCGCGTTGTACTCGATCAGATTGCTGACACCCTCAATTCCGACAGCGCCTACCTTTGCCAGTTCCGGCGTTGTGCTGCCGTCTTTGGCTACGTAACGCTCAACCGGCGATACGTCGACCGGAACTTGAACAGTCTCGTCGCCGCGCTCGACTGTGAGCGTGACTGTCCCGGACTTGTCGCGGATCGCCGCGGAAACCTTGGCGAAAGTGTCCGTCGGTTGACCGTCCACCGCGACGATCCGATCGCCGGCAGCAATTCCGGCTGCCTCCGCCGGGCCGGTACCGGTGCAATCCGCGAGTTTCCACCCCTGATCCTGTCCGAGCTGCGTCGGAGCAACACACGTCACGCCCTTGACAACAGGCGGTGCCGGCTCCGTACTGGTTCGACCCCAACCGAGGAGCAATGCGTAGATCAGGAGGAACCCGAGAATGAAGTTCATCGCGATACCGCCGGACATGACGACGACGCGCTTCCACGCCGCCTTCTTGTACATCGCGTGCGGCTCTTCTTCAGGCGTCATCTCGTCGAGGGCCGTCATGCCCGCGATGTCGCAGAATCCGCCCAGCGGCAGCGCCTTGAGGCCGTACTCGGTCTCACCTCGACGGAACGAGAAGATCTTCGGTCCGAAGCCGATGTAGTAGCGGCGAACCTTCATTCCCAAAGCCTTGGCCGTCCACATGTGACCGGCTTCGTGCAGGGCGATGGACACGCCGATGCCGAGGGCAAACAGCACTACGCCCAGTGCAAAAACCATGAAAGCTCTAGCCCTCCTGCTTCACGAGCTGACGCGCTCGTGTGCGTGCCCAGCCGTCTGCGGCCAGAACGTCGTCCACGGTAACCGGTTCTGCGGACCATTGACCTGCATCGTCGAGAACAGCAGCCACCGTGCGGACGATCGCCGGGAAGGAAATGACACCGTCGAGGAATGCCTGAGCCGCCACTTCGTTGGCCGCGTTGTAGATCGCGGTGAAGCAACCTCCGGATTTTCCTGCGCTTCGCGCCAGATCGACGGCTGGGAACACCGACGAATCGAGCGGCTCGAATTCCCAGGTGGAGTCGGTGGTGAAGTCGCATGCCGACGCCGCACCTTCGATGCGGTCCGGCCAGCCGAGAGCGAGAGCGATCGGGAGCTTCATGTCCGGTGGACTCGCCTGTGCCAGCGTCGATCCGTCGAAGAAGGTCACCATGGAGTGCACGATCGATTGCGGATGCACGGTGACGTCGATGCGGTCGTAGTCGATCCCGAACAGCAGGTTCGTCTCGATCAACTCGAGGCCCTTGTTGACCAGAGTTGCCGAGTTGAGGGTGTTCATGGGGCCCATCGACCAGGTGGGGTGCGCTTTTGCCTGAGCCGGATTCACACTTTCGAGCTCCTCGGCGCTCCAGCCACGGAACGGCCCACCCGAAGCGGTGAGAACCAACCGGGCCACTTCGTCGCCTGTTCCACCACGTAGGCACTGGGCAAGCGCCGAATGCTCCGAGTCGACCGGCACGATCTGACCGGGGGCGGCGGCTTTCGTCACCAGCGCTCCGCCGGCGACAAGCGATTCCTTGTTCGCCAGCGCCAGGCGCGCTCCCGAGTTCAAAGCCGCCAGTGTCGGTTCGAGTCCCAAAGAACCGACGAGCGCATTGAGGACAACATCGGCACCGCTGTCCCGAACCAGTTCCGTCACGGCGCTCGGTCCCGAACGGGCGGTTACCGATTCCAGCGCCGATGCCGCTGCAGGATCGGCGACGGCGACGTCCGTGACGCCGGTTGCACGAATCTGTTCGGCCAACAACTCGACGTTGTTGCCGCCCGCTGCAAGACCGACTACTTCGAAACGGTCGGGGTTGGCAGCGATGACCTCCAGCGCTTGGGTACCGATCGAACCGGTACTGCCGAGGAGGAGGACGCGGGTACGTGTGGTTTCCTGCACTCGCCCATTGTTCCTGATAACACCTGAGAACAACCTTATCGACGCCCAACTACGTACGACAGGCAGTCGTATGTCACCATATTGGGCAGTAGTGCAACCGAATGAGCAGGAGGATCGACCGTGGCCGATACCCAGTTGGACGTCAAGTCCAGCGCCCCCGTCGTGGTCTCGCACGTCGATGAGGCCGAGGTTCCCTCTGCCGCATGGGGGTGGAGTGGTGAAGGACTCAAGTTTTTCCGTTTCCTCGGATGGTTCTTCGCAATATTCCTGCTTCTGATGATGATCGGAAACCATCACGGCAAGGTCGAGGATCTGTGGCTCATCGGCACCGCCGGATTGATGATCTTCATTCTGGTCCGCGACATCGTCATCCGTCGCCGCCCGCGCTAGAAACCTGACAAAGAGAAGGCCTCCACGAACGAAAGTTCGTGGAGGCCTTCTCTTTACGTGTTTCAGGCCTGGAACGTTTCAGTTCTCGGCTGCCAGCTGGCCACAGGCTGCGGCGATTTCCTGACCGCGCGTATCGCGCACCGTGCACGAGACGCCCTGGGCGATGACCCGACGCACGAACTCACGCTCGACGTCCTTGGGGCTCGCGTCCCACTCGCTGCCCGGAGTCGGGTTGAGCGGAATCAGGTTGACGTGCACCAACCCGCCGAGTGCTTTCCTCAGCTTCTTGCCCAGCATGTCCGCGCGCCACGGCTGATCGTTGACGTTCTTGATCATCGCGTACTCGATGGACACACGGCGACCGGTCTTGTCTGCGTAGTACCGTGCAGCCTGAAGTACCTCCGACACTGACCAGCGATTGTTGACCGGGACAAGAGTGTCGCGCAGTTCGTCGTCCGGTGTGTGCAGCGATACCGCCAGCGTGACGCTCAGGCCTTCGTCAGCGAGCTTGCGGATAGCGGGAGCTAGGCCGACGGTCGAGACCGTGACGGACCGCTGAGACAGGCCGAGGCCGTCGGGTGCAGGCGAGGTGATCCGTCGTACCGCTGCCACCACGCGCTTGTAGTTCGCCAAAGGCTCGCCCATACCCATGAACACGACGTTCGAGAGGCGTCCGGGGCCGCCGGCAACTTCACCGTCGCGCATGGCAGCCGCTGCCTCGCGAACCTGATCGACGATCTCGGCGGTCGAGAGGTTGCGGTCGAGGCCGCCCTGACCCGTCGCACAGAACGGGCAGGCCATTCCGCAGCCTGCCTGACTCGAGATGCAAAGTGTTGCCCGGTCGGGATAGCGCATCAAGACGCTTTCGAGCAGCGTTCCGTCATGTGCCTTCCACAGGGTCTTGCGAGTGTCGCCCGAATCGCACGCGAGGTGCTTGATCGGGGTCAACAAGGTCGGGAACAGCGACTCCCCAACCTTCTCGCGCACCGATGCGGGGAGATCGGTCATCTTCTCCGGATCGGCTTCCAGCCGCGCGTAGTACTGACGCGCCAGCTGATCGGCCCGGAAAGCCGGAAGGCCGAGCTCTTTCACCGCTTCTTTGCGCTCGGCGGAATCGAGATCGGCGAGGTGCCGTGGAGGCATTCCGCGCTTGGGTGCAGTGAAAACGAGGGGAAGAGAGGCAGCCATAGTTACACCATTGTCCCATTGTTTTGGGGTGCTACCCCACTGCCACCCGATTGTGGCCGGATTACCCGTGCAACTTCGCGCAGGTTGAGTGATGATCATGTCATGTCAACCACACCAGAGGATCCGTCGAATTCCCCCGTGTACGGCCCAGCCGACGGTTTCGGCCCCGATCCGGAACTTCCGAAGGTGGACGAGAACAAGGCAGTGGAAAAACACGATCCGGAACCGACACCGACGCCTGAACCGGTGCCGACCGGAACGTCGGTCACCGACCGAACCAGGGCTGCGACGACCTGGGTTGGCCTGGTCATAGGTGCAATCGTGTTGATCTTACTGCTGGTGTTCATCCTGCAGAACCTCGAGAGCGTCTCCGTCAAGATCCTCGCCTGGCAGATCGACTTTCCGCTCGGAATCACGATCCTGCTTTCCGCCATCGCGGGCGCATTGATCATGGCGTTGGCAGGCGGCGTTCGCATCATTCAGATCCGGCGCGCAGCGAAGCGGCAGATGTGACTGAAATCTAGTTACGCAATTGGGTCGATCGATGGGCCAGCAGGCATCATTGATGTCGTGGAAATCACCGGAAAGGCCCTGATGTGACTACTCACATGGAGAGACCTGTGACCTCGCGAATTGCCCCGCAGCAGGCAAGATCCTGGCTCCTCGTCCCCGCGTCCAAACCGGACACCTTCGACGCCGCACTCGCGAGTGCGGCCGACGCCGTCATTCTCGACCTCGAGGATGCCGTCACCGCACCCAACAAACCAGCTGCCCGCCGCGATGTCGCCGCATTCCTGAGCGAACACAATCACGCCTGGGTTCGGATCAACGACGCCACGACACCGTTCTGGGAAGAGGATCTGGCCGTACTCGCGGGCCTCCCCGGACTCGAGGGTGTCATGCTCGCAAAGACCGAAAGCGGTCAGCAGGCCGACGCCACGGCCGAGCGACTTCCCGACGGCACCAAGATTCTTGCTCTCGTCGAATCCGCGGTGGGACTCGAGGCTGCGCCCGAGATCGCACGCACTGACGGCATCTTCCGTCTCGCATTCGGCAGCGGCGACTTCCGGCGCGACACTGGGATGGACGACTCCCCCACGTCGATGTCGTACCCGCGTTCGCGGCTCACCATCGCCAGCCGCGCGGCACGCATCGCTCCGCCGATCGACGGTCCCACGCTCGGCCCCGATCTGGATCTGCTCGCCCGAGACTGTGCGATCACCTTGTCACTCGGCATGGCCGGCAAACTCTGCATGACCACCGCGCAGACTGCCCCCGTCAACGCGGGACTGAGTCCCTCCGTGGCCGACGCGATCTGGGCTCAGAATGTCATCGACGATCTCGGCGAAGACGGCTCACGCGTGCGCGACGGCAGCGACCTGCCCAAGCTTGCCAAGGCCAAGAAGATTCACAAGCTGGCCACCCTGTTCCACATCCCCACCGATCACTGATTTTTTTACTACTGAATCGGTGCAGAAAACGTCAGGCGCTCAAGTCGGAGCGCCTGACGTTCGTCTTTTGGGCCCGCCCTCACGCAAGTTCGAGCGATCGTGGTTTGGATCGAACATGGATCCGGTATCGCACCGAGAAGGCAAGCCCTGTTACTTGCGAGAACGCACGCTCGGCAGTCTTCTCGGTGAATTCGATTCCGAGCACCCGCCGCATATCGTCTCGATTCTCGAACTCCCACCGGGTGTCGACGCGCGTGAGCGAGAATCCTTGAGCCTCGAAGAACGCTTCGACCGCCGCGGGATCGTATTTGGGCAGATCCGCCCTCATCCACTCCCCGTACGGGCCGGCGCTCACATCGAGATCCACGATCAGCAGGGCTCCCCCGGGCCTCAGGATGCGCATTGCTTCACGAATTCCGGGGCCGCAGCCTTTTCCGAAGAAGTACGCCGTACGGGCATGGACGAGATCGACTGAAGCATCCACCAGACCCGTGGACTCTGCTGAACCCTGGACTACGTCGATCGACGCCGAATCGCGGGTTCGTTCCCGCGCGGCCTTCACCAGCGGTGCGTGCGGCTCCACTCCGACAACACGACGGGCGGTACGAGCGAACTCCGGTAGATGGAACCCCGCCCCACAGCCGACATCGACGACATCGCGTCCAGTCCAGTCGACCCGGGCTCGCATCGCCGCCCAGAGGGAACCGTCGACGTCCTGCGCGCGGTTCTCGATTTCGTACACGTCCGGCCAATGCCAGATGTTCGGACTGGGAATGGGCTTGGATCGGCCGGAGAAGAAATCACGCACGAGAAATCAGACGAGTGCGTACAGAATCAGCCAGGTGACAAATGCCGACGGCAGGAGTGAATCCAGGCGGTCCATGATTCCGCCGTGGCCGGGAAGCAAGGTTCCCATGTCCTTGATGCCGAGTTCACGCTTGATCTGCGATTCGATCAGGTCGCCGACCGTCGCGACTACCACCAGGACGACACCGAGCAGGACGCCGATCATCGAATTCGCGTCGAGTATCAACGTCACCGAAAGCAAACTGCCGATGACGCAGAAAATGAGGGAGCCGACGAATCCCTCCCAGGACTTCTTCGGGCTCACAGCGGGCACCATCGGATGCTTCCCGAACAGCACTCCAGCCGCGTAGCCGCCGATGTCGGAGCACACGACACCGATCATCAGGACGAAGACGCGACCGGCGCCGTCGTCTTCGAGCACCATCAACGCACCGAATGACGCCAACAGCGGGATCCACGCCAGAACGAACACCGTGATGGAGGTGTCTCTCAGGAAGTTCTTCGGGGTCGCCTTGAGGCCGTGGTCGAACAACCGCCACACCATGCATACCAGGACGGTCGCGGTGAATCCGCTGAGCACCCCGACCGGTCCCCACGGCCAGCCGAGCCAGATCGTGGCTTGCCCGCCGACGAGAAGCGGAATTCGCGGCACCTCGATGTCGGCTTCACGAAGCCGCGTGGTGACCTCCCACGTCGCGATGAACATCGCGATCGCAACGACGGCGATCCATCCGGGGGGCAGGAAGATCAAAGTGCCGATGACCAAGGCGCCGAGGCCAGCTCCGACGCCGATGGCGGCAGGTAGGTTCCTGCCCGCCTTCGACTTCGGCGGTTGCGCGCCCTCAGCGCCGCCCGTAGGCCCGTCCGTGACGGGACCACCGGCGGTTCCCTCTTGTGCGTGCACCCAAACTCCCTGATCTACTCCCGACGACAAACACTGCAAATGAGGAGGCTATACCTCCATCAACTCTGCTTCCTTGTGCTTGACGAGTTCCTCGACCGTGTGCACGTACTTCGCCGTGGTCTTGTCGAGTTCTTTCTCTGCGCGACCGACCTCGTCCTCGCCGGCTTCACCGTCCTTCTGGATCCGGCCGAGTTCGTCCATCGCCTTGCGGCGGATGTTGCGCAGCGTGACCTTGGAATCCTCGCCCTTGGACTTGGCCTGCTTCACCAGTTCACGT
Source organism: Rhodococcus sp. OAS809 (assembly GCF_040546695.1). Classification (NCBI taxonomy): domain Bacteria; kingdom Bacillati; phylum Actinomycetota; class Actinomycetes; order Mycobacteriales; family Nocardiaceae; genus Rhodococcus; species Rhodococcus sp. OAS809. The sequence continues at coordinate 1,456,710 of NZ_JBEPOI010000002.1, forward strand.
CGACGCTCTTCCGTGAGCTGCGGAACCGAAATGCGGATGATGCTGCCGTCGTTGGACGGGTTCACCCCGAGATCCGAGTTGCGGATCGCCGTCTCGATCGCGTTGAGCTGCGAAGCCTCGTACGGCTTGACGATGACCATGCGGGCCTCGGGGACGTTGATGCTCGCGAGCTGCGTGATCGGCGTGATCGAACCGTAGTAGTCGATCACGATGCGCGAGAACATACCGGGGTTCGCGCGTCCGGTGCGAACCGAGCCGAGATCGTCCTTGGCTACCGTGACAGCCTTTTCCATCTTCTCTTCTGCCTCGAAGAGCGCTTCATCGATCACGGCTGTTCCTCCATGTTGTTCTGCATCATTTTTTGGGTGTCACTCACGACTTGATCAGGGTGCCGATCTTCTCACCGGACACCGCGCGAGCGATGTTTCCTTCGGTGAGGAGGTTGAACACCATCATCGGCATCGAGTTGTCCATGCACAGGCTGAATGCCGTCGCGTCCGCGACCTTGAGCTCACGTTCGATGACCTCACGGTGCGTGATCTGTTCGTACATCGTCGCGTCCGGATCGAGACGCGGGTCGGCCGAGTAGACGCCGTCGACAGCCTTGGCCATCAGCACTACCTCGGCACCGATCTCCAGCGCGCGCTGCGCAGCAGTGGTGTCAGTCGAGAAGTAGGGCATACCCATCCCGGCACCGAAGATGACTACGCGCCCCTTCTCGAGGTGCCTGCGTGCGCGAAGGGGGAGGTACGGCTCGGCGACCTGGCCCATGGTGATGGCCGTCTGCACGCGAGAATCGACGCCCGCCTTCTCCAGGAAATCCTGCAGAGCGAGGCAGTTCATGACGGTGCCTAGCATGCCCATGTAGTCGGAGCGCGCGCGATCGAGGCCACGCTGCTGCAGTTCCGCCCCGCGGAAGAAGTTTCCGCCGCCGATGACCACTGCAACCTGTACGCCCGATCGAACGACCTCTGCGATCTGCTCAGCCACCTTGGTGACCACGTCGGGATCGAGACCGACTTTGCCGCCTCCGAACATTTCGCCGCCGAGTTTGAGCAGGACCCGCTTGAATCCTGGACGTTCGTTGGCTGGTTCGGACATTGTTCTCCTCAGTTCGATACAAGACCTTGTAGGTCCTTCATTCTTCTTCTGCCGCCGAATCGGACACCGCGGCATAGGAAAGCCCCCGGGACTCGTCCCGAGGCACTCTCATCCTGCCTCATCGGAGGCCCCAGGTACACGTAGACCCCGCCGGTAGAGCAAATGCTCTTCAGGCGGGGTCCATGTGTGCGGGCTCCGAATTAAGCGGAGGCGCCGACCTCGAAACGCACGAAGCGCTTGATGGTCACGCCTGCCTCGTCGAGGATCGCCTTGACGGTCTTCTTGGAGTCCGTGACCGAAGACTGCTCGGTCAGAACGACGTCCTTGAAGTAACCGTTGACGCGGCCTTCGATGATCTTCGGCAGTGCCTGCTCGGGCTTGCCTTCTGCGCGGGCGGTCTCTTCGGCGATGTGACGCTCGGAAGCGACGATCTCCTCGGGAACCTCGTCACGCGTGACGTACTTCGCCTTGAGTGCTGCGACCTGCATTGCAGCGCCGCGAGCGGCCTCAGCAGCAGCATCGCCTTCACCGGTGTACTCGACGAGAACGCCGACAGCGGGCGGCAAGTCGGAGCTGCGCTTGTGCAGGTAAACGGCAACGGGGCCGTCGAAGGAAGCGACGCGGCTCAGTTCGAGCTTCTCACCGATCTTCGCGGACTGCTCCGCAATGACGGTGTCGATGGTCTTGCCGTCGAGCTCGAGCGCCTTGAGAGCGTCGAGGTCAGCAGGCTTACCAGCAGCAGCGACGGTCACGATCTCGTCGGCCAGCTTGATGAACTCGTCGTTCTTGGCGACGAAGTCGGTCTCGCAGTTGATCTCGATCATGACGCCGTCCTTGGCGACGACGAGACCCTCAGCGGTGGTGCGCTCTGCGCGCTTTCCGACATCCTTCGCGCCCTTGATGCGCAGCTGCTCGACGGCCTTGTCGAAATCGCCGTCTGCATCTGCGAGTGCGTTCTTACATGCCATCATTCCGGAGCCGGTGAGCTCACGGAGCCGCTTGACGTCAGCGGCGGTGTAGTTCGCCATGATTAGCGAGCCTCCTCATGTGTCTGTTTCGGACCTAGGACTAACGGTGAAGCACGGCCTAACGGTGAAGCACGGCCTGACGGTGGTGCTCGGGCCTAACGGTGAAACGGCCCTGACCAAAAGAACTCTTGGTCAGGGCCGGTTTTCAACGAATCAGGCCTCGGTGGCCGGTGCCTCTGCGGCGGGGGCTGCCTCAGCCTCTGCAGCCGGAGCTGCCTCAGCCTCTGCGGCCGGAGCTGCCTGCGAGAGCAGTTCCTGCTCCCACTCGGCGAGGGGCTCGCCTGCGCCGGCTTCGGGCTTCGCGTCCTTGTCGGCGCTCAGTCCTGCACGTGCCTGCACACCTTCGGCAACCGCGGAAGCGACAACCTTGGTCAGCAGTGCTGCGGAACGGATGGCGTCGTCGTTGCCCGGGATCGGGTAGTCGACGAGGTCGGGGTCGCAGTTGGTGTCCAGGATCGCGATGACCGGGATGTTCAGCTTGCGAGCCTCGGCAACTGCCAGGTGCTCCTTGTTGGTGTCGACGATCCACACCGCGGAAGGAACCTTGGCCATGTCGCGGATACCACCAAGGGTGCGATCCAGCTTGGTCATCTCACGCGTGAGCATGAGGATTTCCTTCTTGGTGCGACCTTCGAATCCACCGGTCTGCTCCATTGCCTCGAGCTCCTTGAGGCGAAGCAGACGCTTGTGAACGGTGGTGAAGTTGGTGAGCATGCCGCCGAGCCAACGCTGGTTGACGTAGGGCATTCCGACGCGAGTCGCTTCGGAAGCGATGGACTCCTGCGCCTGCTTCTTGGTACCGACGAAGAGAACGGTGCCGCCGTGGGCAACGGTCTCCTTGACGAACTCGTACGCCTTGTCGATGTACGTCAGCGTCTGCTGGAGGTCGATGATGTAGATGCCGTTGCGGTCGGTCAAGATGAATCGCTTCATCTTCGGGTTCCAGCGACGGGTCTGATGTCCGAAGTGGGTTCCACTATCGAGCATCTGCTTCATGGTTACGACAGCCATGGCTGTGTACCTCAAACTTTCAATCCGGTTGATGCAGGCGATCGGGTGATCCCTGCCCTGGCACCCGCACGGCCGTCGGACCTGTTTCGTGAGAACCAGGACCAGCCGAGGCCGGAAAACGTGCGCGGGCGCGCGAAGTCGGACTGTGCGAGCACAGACCGCTCGACAAGTGTACGTCCTCGTCCCCCGATGCCATAACCACCCCGGTAGCAACAGACCGAACCGGCGGTTGTGGATCGGCGGCTACCTTGTGGATTACCCGTCTGATCTGCATTGAAGCGTGCGCTACTCCACGCAAGATCAAGGAATGACGATGTTGCGCGGAGCTCGACGAGGCGTGGTCTTTGCCGTGATCTCCTGCTGTGTCGCCGTAGGCACGGCGTCAGCAGACACGCGATTCGACTGGCCGCTCGCTCCTCGGCCGCACGTGGAACGCGCTTTCGACAAACCGGCCGAGAACTGGCTGCCGGGTCATCGCGGGGTCGATCTCGGCGGCAGCGCCGGCCAATCCGTCCTCGCGGCCGGCGACGGCATCGTGGTGTTCGCGGGAGTGGTCGCCGGAAAGCCGACGGTGTCGATCGATCATTCCGGCGGCCTACGCACGACCTACGAACCCGTCACCGCAGTCGTTCGCACAGGTGAACGCGTCGCAGCCAGGTCAGTGATCGGAACCCTCGAAACCGGGCACGAAGGGTGCGCTGTCGAAGCATGTTTGCACTGGGGCTTGCGCAGAGGACGCGAGTATCTCGATCCACTCGGACTGGTTCGGTCGCAACCGCTCAGGCTCAAGCCATTGAAAGGAGGCTGATCGGTCGCAGAAATCGGTCGCAGAATCAGTGCCACTCGGAGACGGCGTGCCGACCCACAGCGTCCGCGAAGTCGTCGGCCACCATCGCTGCCAGTTCCATGAACGCTCGTCTGGTGGCCGGTCGCATCAATTCGAGGTCCATCACCGACCCCTCCGCGAGATGCTCGTCGAAAGGAATGACCTCGACGGCGCGGCATCGACGCATGAAATAGTCCACCAACGCGTCCATGTCGATGACGCTCGACCCTGGTCTGGCGGCGCTGATGACGACGACGGTCCGCTCGACCAGATGGCCGTATCCGTGCAACTGAAGCCAATCGAGCGTTGCCGCCGCACTGCGCGCTCCGTCGATTGCCGGCGAACTGACCAGAACCAACGAATTGGCAAGATCCAGAACGCCGTTCATCGCCGAGTGCATGATCCCGGTACCGCAATCAGTGAGGATGATGTTGTAGTAGACCTGCAAGATGTCGATGACCTGGCGATAGTCGGCCTCGCTGAATGCCTCCGAAATCGCCGGATCCTGCTCACTCGCCAGCACCTCGAGACGACTCGACGACTGGGATGTGTGCACTCGAACGTCCGAATAGCTCTTTATGTCCGGTCTAGCAGCAATCAGATCGCGCACTGTCGAATTGGTCTGCAGCGGAACACGTTGTGCCAAAGTCCCGAAATCGGGATTGGCGTCAACCGCCACGACGCAGTCACCACGCAGCGAAGCAAACGTCGCACCGAGTCCGACCGTGACCGTCGTCTTGCCCACGCCCCCTTTGAGCGAGAGCAGAGCGACTCGGTAGTCGTTGCGGATCGGCTGCTCGATTCGGGCGGCCAGTGCACGGTTGCGCTGTTCGTTGGTCGAATCCCCCAGATTGACCACACCTCCGGTCGCACGATGCAATCCCCTACGCCAGCCGCCACGCGGTGTCCGTTTCGGGCGTTTCAGTAAAGCTTCGGCAACCAGATCCTGGTTTGTCACCTGCTGTTGGCTCGACGGTGGCGGTGGCGTGGACCAGACCTCTTGCAGTCGCGCCACAGGCTCCGGCGTCGGCGCCGGCTCGGGAGCCGGTTGCGGCGATTCGGACAGCCAGGCTGGTTGGCCGCTGTTCGGCAGGTGCTTCACATCTTGGCGGTTCACGAATCCCCCGGATATCGCATGTAATCGAGTGTCTCGATACGACGATCGAACTTTGCCGATTGTTCACTCTTCTGAGCTGCGACGCTACCAAATACCAGCCGAGAACTCGCGTCGCTCCACAAATCAGGCGCGCGGATGGGCCTGATCGTGGACGGATCGAAGCCGTTCGACCGACACGTGCGTGTACAGCTGAGTGGTCGCCAAACTCGCATGACCGAGGAGTTCTTGGACCACACGAAGGTCCGCACCACCCTCCAGCAAATGTGTCGCAGCCGAGTGCCGAAGCCCGTGCGGACCCATGTCGGGAGCCCCTGGAATTGCAGCCATGGTTTCGTGGACCACCGAACGCGCCTGACGCTGATCGAGCCGGCCGCCTCGAACTCCGAGGAGCAACGCTCGCCCGGACCGATCCGAACACAGCGCGGGTCGTCCGTGCTCCAGCCAGCCGTTCAGTGCCGATTCTGCGGGCAGGCCGTATGGCACCGACCGCTCCTTGTTCCCCTTGCCGAGAACACGAAGCAATCGTCGATCGGCATCGACCGACTCGACGTCCAGTCCACACAACTCGCCGACGCGAATTCCGGTGGAGTACAACAATTCCACGATGAGTCGGTCTCGCAGGGCGAGCGGCTCTTGTTGCTGCGCACCGCTTTCCGCCGCATCCATTGCGTCGAGGGCCTGGCTCTGACGCAGCACCGTCGGCAGCGTCCGGCGAGCTGGTGGAGCCGCCAGACGTGTGCCCGGGTCGACGGAAATGCGTCCGGTCTGCGCGAGCCACGCAGTGAACCCACGCGCCGAAGAAGCCCGTCGAGCTACCGTCGTACGGGCTGTTCCTACGGCATTCTGGGCGGCCAACCACGAACGCATGACACTTAGGTCGAGGCGGTCGAGATCTGCATTCTCCGAACCCGCGGAGAAATGGGTCAGCAATGCCCGCGCGTCACCGACGTAGGCGCGGATCGTGTGTTCCGACCGGCCTCGGCTCAGTCGGAGGTGCTCGGCATACGCATCGAGGTGAACGCTCAAGCTCGCCGGCAATGCGTCAGTCATGAACACACGCTCGCTCGCCGCGATTGAAACTGCAAGCTCCCTCGCCGATAGGGTCGATCGGTGAATCGAGCAATTCCTCTGAAGATGTTGTGCGTACTGGCACTGATTTCCGCAATCGCTCCACTGTCCATCGACATGTACCTGCCCGGCCTACCGTTGATGGCGGATGCACTCGACACTACTGCGGCCAGCGTTCAGCTCACGCTGACCACCTTCATGGCAGGCCTCGGAATCGGCCAGCTGATCATCGGTCCGATCTCCGACGGACTTGGCAGGCGACGAATACTGCTGGCCGCGACAATCATCACGGCACTGAGCGGCGCGGCATGCGCGGTGGCGCCGAACATCGAGTTTCTCATCGGTGCACGACTCGTCCAGGGCTTGAGTGGAGGCGCTGCCATCGTTCTTGCCCGCGCTTGTATTGCCGACCGAGCGCGCGGCGACGACGCAGCGAAGCTCTTCAGCATCATGATGATCATCGGCGGTATCGCTCCCGTCGTCGCGCCACTGATCGGCGGCGCACTTCTCGGCCCCGTCGGATGGCGCGGAATCTTCTGGGTCCTGGCTGTCGCGGGCGCCGTGATGGTGGCTGGTGTCGTTTTGCTCGTTCCCGAGACACTTCCGCCCGAGCGACGCCACGGCGGCGGATTGAAGGCCCTGATCTCGAATCTGCGATACGTGGTCCGCAATCGGCACTACCTCGGATATGCGCTCGCATTCGTCTTCGGATTCGGCGCCTTGTTCGCGTACATCTCCGCGTCACCGTTCGTCGTTCAGAACGTTCTCGGACTGAGTCCGTCACAATTCTCGATCGTGTTCGCAGTGAACGCCACCGGAATGGTCACGGCAGCGATGATCACCACTCGCCTGCTCGGTCGCGTCGGAGCACGCACGCTGCTGCGTTTCGGCGTGTGCCTACTCCTCATGGGCGGCGCCGTATTGTTCTGCACCAGCGTGGTTTTCAGTTCCACGAATACCTGGTTGATCTTGGTCCCACTGTTGGTGGCAATTTCGAGCATCGGGTTCATCATGGGCAATGCGACCGCTCTCGCCCAAGGAGAGGTCACCAACGCGGCCGGGACCGGTTCAGCGCTGATGGGAGCGGGCCAGTTCGGCTTGGCGGCGCTGGTTTCGCCGTTGGTGGGAATTGCGGGAGAAGACACGGCAGTTCCGATGGCAATCGCAATTCCCACCTTCGGAGTTCTCGCGGCCGTTGCGCTCGTGTTGCTGACTCGCGGCACGGCCGCCGCGAGTTAGTTTTCGGCCGCAGCGAGTTCGGACTTCCAGACCCGGAAGCCCTCTTCGGTGCGACCACGACGCCAATAGCCGGAAATAGAAGCGGCCGACGCCGGGACATTTCGTTCCTTGCGAATGTACGGCCGGAGGTTGTGCATGACGGCTTGCGCTTCACCGTGAATGAACACGTGCGGTTCGCCCGGCAACCACTCGAGCGCCTTGACCGCGGCGACAACCGGAGCGTTGTCGCCCGCCAATTCTTCGCCGACCGCGTCGGACGATGCCCCGCGATGCAGCCAGGTCACGGCAATACCTTCTGGGGCATCGAGCGCGATTTCGTCTTCCGGTCCCCCGACCTCGACGACGGCGTAGCCGACCGCATTCGGCGCCAATCGCGCTATCGACGCGGAAATAGCGGGTATTGCGGTCTCGTCTCCGACGAAGAGATACCAATCAGCGGTTGGTGACGGCAAAAACGCGCCACCGGGTCCCCGCAGAGTAATCTCAGCGCCCGGCTGAACTGACGCGGCCCAAGGACCTGCGACACCCATGTCGCCGTGGACGACAAAATCGATTGCAATCTCTTTGGCATCAAGATCGTACGAACGAATCGTGTAGGTGCGCAGTGTCGGCTGATCAGGAGTGCCGAATTCGATCTTTACATAGGAATCGCTGTATTCGCTGGGAGTGAACGACTCGAAGCCTGGTCCCCCGAGAAACACTCGTACCATATGGGGGGTCAATTGTTCGGTCCGCAGAACCGTCAATGCAGTTGTCGGCTTGGCCACAGAAAGATCCTTCCCAAAGTTAGTGTTACCTAACTAATGTACACGACAATTGCAGCACGAGGGCGAAATACCTCGCCGGCGACTCCACATAGCGCTCTGTCGACCTTTGTGCAGAGCGAAAGAAACCGACCAATCTGCTGGGTAAATTCGGTGCTGTTTAGACGAATTATCTGATCAGCTTCACACGGACGACCTGTCGGACAAAGCTGTCCGAGAACTCGGCAAAGCAACAGTAAAATACACCTCTGGCTCCCGGCGAGTTCGCCGAGAGCCAGAGGTGTATTTAATTCGATCTAGTGTGCAGCGTCGAAAGCGTCGATGATTTCCGCTTTGATACGCCCACGCGGAGCAACTTCGTAACCGTTCTTACCTGCCCAGTCACGGATGGCCTGGAGCGTCTCCTTGGAGCGTCCGGAACCTGATGTGGCCTGCGGAGATGCAGCCTGAGCCTTCTTGCCGCGCTTCCCGCTCACCTTCGCAGCAGCCTCCACGAACGGCTTCACCGCAGCGTCGAACTTCTCTGCATTGGTGGCGCGCAGATCGATCACGTAATCCGTTCCCTGGTAAGAGAACTCAATTCGATCACCGAATCCATCGTCAATCGGCTTACCATCAAGGTCGTCGATGAGTTGCCGAATCAGCTTCTCAGCCATTGCACTCCTCTTTCAATGATCGATTCAATTCTCCTTCACAATACACAGATAGAGCGTTGATGAACAAAAGAAGTTCGAAAGCCTTCACCGTTTCCGAACAGACTCAATGGTCCGAATTAGCAGCGGGTTAGCGGCATTGCCTCGACCGAACACGACCCTGAAAATTCTGCACATTCATCCCTCGGATGCCGGGTGTCAATCAATGCCCGCCGTCATCGTGATCCAGACTAATCGGACTTCCATGCACATTGACCTGAGGCTTTCCTGAGACCCGTCGAACTTGCAGGTCGGGTCGGCGAAACGCATCGAGAATTACATTGCACACAGTCGAGCAAATTCGTGAAAAATAGCCCTGACGTGCCATTTCCGATGCGCTGCGGGTATTGACGATTCACGGTCTTCGCAAACGATTAGTGAGCATCGCCACGCATGGTCTGACGGGCGCAGAAGTAGTTCACGTACTACCGCGTCCGAAACCAACCACTGGAATCAGAACTTGCAAATCCCTCCAGTTCGAGCAGAGGAAGAGTGGCACGAACCTGAGCTATGAGCAATCCTGATTCCTCGGACAACTCACGCGTACTGCGAGACCCCGTTCCCGGCAATGCTTCGTATACCAATCGAGAATTGCCTCGCAATGCGTCGATGTCACGCGTCGCGGCCGCATCCTCCGCGGAATCCCCGACACCAAATGGGCCTGACGCTTCGACTACATCCACGGCATTGGAAACGAGTTGCGCTTCACCTTCGCGGATCATCCGGTGGCATCCGGTCGACGATGCCGAGGTAACCGGTCCGGGCACCGCCATCACGGGACGGCCTAACTTCCGAGCCCAATTGGCGGTATTGCGTGCACCACTGCCAACCCGCCTCGACCACCACTACTCCGTCCGACAACGCAGCTACCAGTCGATTCCTTGCCAGAAACCGGAACTTTGCAGGTGTTGTGCCCGGCGGATATTCACTTATCACTGCACCCGAACTCGCTATCTGTTTGAGTAGTCGCGCATGCCCTGACGGATACGCTCGATCCACGCCACAGGCCAAGACAGCCAGTGTGTTTCCACCTACGCCCAATGCAGCGCGGTGCGCGGCCCCGTCGATACCGAAGGCCGCCCCGGAAATCACGGTCCATCCGTCGACAGCGAGGTCACCGGCAATCTCTGCCGTCACGTGTTCGCCGTACGCAGTAGATGCCCGCGTGCCCACAATTCCAACCGATCTCTCGGTCAGATCAACCAAATCCCCGGACCCCAACACCCACAACACAAATGGCGCCGTCTCACCCCCGGAGGGATCGAGTCCGTCAAAGGAAAGCATTCGCCACGCCGGCCAATCGGCGCAGTTCGGTGTTACGAGTCTGCCACCCATCGCCTCCATCAGGTCGAGGTCTCGTTGGGCTGTGTCGATGTGAGCGCGGGCTCGCGTCTTCTCCTCGATCGCGGGTGGCAGATCGCCGTTGCGAACCGCCCTCGCAGTTTCTTCGACCCCGAGCTCGCCGATCAACATGGACATATATGTGCTAGGGCCCTGCACGACGCGGGACAGATATGCCCAAGCGAGTAGTCGTGGATCGTGTGCAGTCATTGGAATCCCCTGTCTCGAAAGTCGAGTGCGGTGACAACTTGGTCTGGTCCGGGCATCGCTTCACCTGCCAGATCGGCGACACTCCAGGCAACCCGCAACGCGCGGTCCGCCCCACGAGCAGTGATGACACCTTTACGCAGCGCCCGTTCCACCGGCGCCAGCGCTGCACGCGAGAGTCTGAACTTCTGTCTCAACGCCGGCCCTGGTACCTCCGCGTTGGTCCGCCACCCGTACTCACTCCACCGCTGGGCTGCAGTGTCTCGAGCCGCCGCCACGCGCGCACGAACATCGCTGGTGCTTTCCCCCACTTCGTCGATCAGCGCTCCGGTTGCTACCGCCTGCATCCGGACTCTAATGTCGACCCGGTCCAACAACGGGCCGGACAATTTACCCAGGTATCGGCGACGTGCCGCGGGCGCACAGACGCAATCCGCGTCTCGGGGCGGCGCGCACGGGCACGGATTCGCGGCCAGGATCAGCTGGAACCGCGCCGGGTACCGAGCAACTCCGTCCCGCCGGGCGATTCGCACTTCCCCGTCTTCGAGTGGTGTGCGTAGCGCTTCGAGCACCTTCACCCCGATCTCGGCACATTCGTCGAGAAACAGCACGCCGCGATGGGCGCGGCTGACCGCACCAGGACGAGCCATCCCACTACCACCACCCACCAGCGAACTGACCGACGAACTGTGATGCGGCGCAATGAAAGGCGGCATATCGATCAACGGCCGATCCTCCGGCAACACCCCCGCCACCGAATGAATCGCCGTCACCTCCAACGACTCCCCCTCCGTCAACGGCGGAAGAATCCCCGGAAGCCTCTGCGCCAACATCGTTTTCCCGATCCCCGGCGGACCCGTCAACATCAAATGATGCGCACCCGCCGCAGCAACCTCGATCGCCCACCGAGCATCCGTCTGCCCGACAACCTCACTCAAATCCCGCACCGCCACCACACCAGCACGCTCGAAAACATCAGGAACAGCAAGCGCCAACTCCCCACGCAACCACCCGATCACCGCGGACAGATCGTCAGCGCCCAGCACCTCGATCCCCTTCACCAAGCCCGCCTCAGCCAACGCCCGAGCCGGAACCACCACAGTCCCCCACCCCGCCCGCTTCGCCGCAAGCACCGCAGGCAACACACCACGCACCGTCCGCAAACGACCGTCGAGCGCCAACTCCCCCAAAAACACAGTCTCCCGCAACAACTTCCGCGGCAACTTCTTCGCCGCATCGAGAACTGACAACGACAAAGCCAAATCGTAAACACTGCCCACCTTCGGCAACGTCGCCGGCGACAACGCCAAAATCACCTTGCTGTCCGGCCACTCCTCACCAGAACTGGTCACCGCCGCTCGAATCCGATCACGCGACTCGTGCAACGCCGTATCAGGCAGCCCCACCAAATGCACCGCAGGCAACCCGCGCCCGATATCCGCCTCGATCTCCACTATCTGCCCGTCCACACCACTGACCGCAACAGAATGCGCCCGCCCCAACGCCATCAGAACGCATCCACAAAATGCTCGACCGAAGGCACGCCGTCCCGGCCGATCAACACCGCCACCACATCGAAACGGACCCTCGACCACGACCGGCCCGAATCAGTGAGCCAGTGCATCGCCAACACCCGAATCCGACGCTGCTTCGCGAACGTCACCGACTCCGCCGGACTCCCGTACCCGGCACCCGAGCGAGTCTTCACCTCCACGAACACAATTCGATCACCGGACGTCGCAACAACATCCAACTCGCCGTACCGACAACGCCAATTGCGTTCGACAATCTCCAAACCCGCATCAATCAGGAACTCGACAGCCACATCCTCGCCCCGAGCCCCCAACGCCATATTCCTCGCCATCGCAGCCCCCACCACTCACACCCCGCGCCCGCCCATACGAAACGCGTCCCAACCACCACCCTCAACCCACCACCACAAAACCAAGCCATCCGAAAACAACCTGTTCACAACTCGGAACCTGTGGAATTCGGCAGCGCGACACACCAACGGCGACCCGAAACCTGACAATTTTCTGAAATCAGCCACATCTTGGACGAAAGTCCAGTAGAACTAGTTACAGTTTTGCTCAAACCGTCACGCACCCCGCTGAATGGAGTTCTACATGGCCCGCCGCTCACTTCGCCACGCAGTAGCAACCACTACATCCCTCGTTCTCATCGCCGCCGGCGTCACTGTTGGACTTGGAGCCTCGGTGGCGCAAGCAGCACCGGCATGCGCGCTCAACCAGTCGGTCACCGACAGTTGGGCCGGTTCCCTCGGGACGCCGTACACCGTCAGCAAGGAGGTTGTCGGCGACGGCAAGGTCGCCCCGGGACAGACGGTCACCTACCTGACAAAGGTTTCCGGTTCGGGAGCACTCGTCAATCAGATCCGCGATTTCCACCCGGCAGGATTCCAGCTGGTCAAGGCTCGCCTGAACGTCAAATGGCTTATCGGCGACCAGAAGTGGGACGACGTCACCAAGACCGTCGTCGTCGGCAACAACTCCGTGGTGGCAAAGGGCGGCGGATGGACCACTGCTGGTGGCGGCATCATCGCATTGGAGACCACCTACAAGGTTCCCGATAACGCAGTTGTCGGCTCTCAGCTCGACAGCGGCGCCGGGACCAACATTGTGCTGGCGGCGGGCGACTGGGACATCAATCCGATGGGCGTGTGCGTCACCATCCGGCAGCCGAACCCCGTCGAGGCCGGCGCCGGAAGCCTCGAAGACATGGGCTTCGGCTCACTCAACTCCGGATCGGGCCAGGTATTCGGCTCCCTGACCGACCCGCAGGGGTCGATGACCAATGTCATCAGCGGCGTCCTGGGCAATGTGCTCGGCAACATGAGCTGACTCAGTTCAGATTAGTAAATGGGCCGAGCCACCAGCATATGCTGGCAGCTCGGCCCATTTCAATGTTCTGGAAGTATCTTCGCCGTTGAAACCATCAATCACTTCCGGCGTTCCGACAACGAAGGTAGAAGCTTAGACATCGAACTGCGGTCTGGATCGCTCGAAGAGACAAGGCCATGACTTCACAGATTGGTACTAATCTCCAAAATCGAACTACCTACTGGTTTATCCCCGAGGAAGGCACACCCATTTTTATTCTATGCGTACCGTCCAGGCGGTCAACGTCGTAGAGCCACTGCTCCGCCCGCCAGCTCGATTTACAATTCGTTTCGAGGTAGACGGACAACCTATTGGCGAGCATGTCTGACTTTGAAGCGACAGTCGACCTGCACGAATTTTCCTATGCCGACAACTTAAGAACTCCGCGAAACTTTCACTTGTATAGTTTGTCTGACAGATTGCAGTTGCAATACAACTCACCCACAAACTGCGCAGCTCCCACAGCAGAAAGTTGGTTCTCAAGTGACGCAGCCACCCAACTCTCCATCTGACCAACCGAACCAAGAGCCCCGACCACCGGAATACTGGCTCGCTCAGCACCAAGCACCGTCGCCAGAATCGGATCAACCTTACGAACCCCATCCCGAGCACGAGACAGATTGGCGATTCGCTGGTGTACCGCCAGTTGGATTCGTACAGGCCGACTCTCCCCTCCCTTCCAACTACATGCCAAATATCGTGGCAGCTCTACTTGCATGTTTCGGGATAATCGTCGGAAGCCTCGGTCCATGGGTGACATTTCTCAACTTCTCAAAGTCTGGTGTCGACGGAGACGGCGTCCTAACACTCGTTCTCGGCGCGGTAGCAGCAATCGCACTGTTCACTATTCTATCTAGAGGAGGAAAGGCCAAATTTGGAGACCGGTGGGTCGCGCCAGCGGTAGGCGCAATCGCGGTCGTGATCGGAATAATCGACGCCATGAACGTTTCAGATGCAGAAGCGACGGTTTTTCGCACCACCGTTCCTCCATCGATCGGGTGGGGGCTTTGGGTTGTCCTCCTTTCTGGCGCAGCATTGTGTGTTACGTCTTCTACGGTTACGCAGATCGTCGGAAAGCGCTCACGATGAGGACATTTCTGATTTTTGTCTAATCGCCATCAAAATGCTGCCGTAACCGATTGACCGATCGTCGAGACGCAGCCCTGAACGAAGAATCCGATGCCAATGCCGACTCTCAGCCTCCGCAAAGCCAGCCTGGGTGTACTGAAGACTGCCACCCTCAGCATTTAGCCTGTCGACGCGAGCACGATCTATCAACTATCGTCTCCGAGTGTGCGACGTGGGTTTCCAACTCAGCGACTCACTGCATCAGCTTTCCCACCGTACTTGGCGGGCGTCGTACCGAAGGTTTCCCGAAATGCGGCGATGAACCCACTACTGGTCCGGTAACCCACTTGCGGGGCAACGTCGTTGACACCCTCACCCCGCGCGAGCATCTCGAGCGACGCATACATTCGGGCGCGAGTCCTCCACTGTCCGAAGGTAATCCCAGTATCGGCGACAAAGGCACGCATCAAGGTCTTGGAACTGACCCCGAGTTCGCCCGCCCACTCCCCTAATGTTCGCGAGTCCGCCGGATCGGCGAGGATCCGTGCAGAAACCGAACTCGCCGCAGCATTACGAGGAACCGCGAGGACGTCGTGCCGTTCGGGCGCGGCAGCAAGAATGTCGTAGAGCAACTCCTGACTCATCAACCGCCGAGCATCGTCGATGGTCCGATCTGCGAGATGGCGCAGCAATTGAGCGGACAAAGCATCGACTTCGAGAACCAGTGGCTGAGTCCACCTGGGCCCGCCAGGGCGTAGATCCGGACGCGCATAGGCCGCGATCATGCATCCCGCCGACAGAAGCGTCATGTCGTGGAGAACGGTGCCCGGCAACCAGACCAAGTGCTCGCTGTGCAGGTGCCACACGTTGCCCCCGGCAGCAATCTGCATCGTCCCTTCACTCATCCAGGCGATCTGATGCTCCGGGTGGCGGTGAGCCCCGTACGCGGTCACGCCCTCGACGACGTTGGTGTAGACCTGAAAATCTTTGAATGTCCGTCCGCGACTATCGGGCAGCGCTAGCAAGGACTTTGGGCGAGTCGAGTACTCGATAGTGGACATTTTGCGTCTTTCTGGGCGTATCCGAGTCCATCCTGAAGGATGGACCGACGATCCTGCAAAGGTTAGCCTCACTTTATTGCTGACGCGACCAGCTCAGCACTTCACGCGGACCTCAGATCACTTCGCCCACCACTTCGAAGGAGCATGCACGTGCCCTCACATAGCACCCGAATCCTCGCCGCCTTATTCACGACGGCCGCGATCATCGGGTTCTCGACCGCCTGTGGAACCTCGCAAGGCGTCGACACCGCATCAGCGACCCAGAGCAACGACGCATTCCCCGTGACGATCGAGCACGCACAGGGTTCGACGACAATCGATGCCGAACCGCAGCGGGTAGTGACACTCGGATACACCGATCACGAACCACTGCTCGCCTTGGGAGTCGAACCCGTAGGCATGGCCGAATGGTGGGGGTCCGGCATGGATGAAAGCTGGCCGTGGACGAAGAATTACTGGAAGGGGAAAACTCCGACCTACATCAACAGCGGCGGAGACTTCAACTTCGAGCAAATCGCCTCCCTCGCACCAGATCTGATCCTCGCGCTGTACGCCGACATCGACACGGAAACCTACAAGAAGCTGACCTCGATTGCGCCGACTGTCGCGCAGAGCAAGGACTACGACGCGTACACAACGCCGTGGACCGACATGACGCTCACCGCCGGGCGCGCCCTCGGCAAAGGACCACAAGCTCAGCAACTGATCACGGATACCGAAAACGCGTTTGCCGCCGCCCGCGCTGCACACCCGGAGTTTGCCGGGCAAACCGCAACGATCGTCAACCTCGACACTCCCGAGGGCTACGTGTTCTCGTCGCACGACCCACGCGGCATTTTCCTCTCGTCACTCGGGTTCACCCTCCCCGCGACCGTCGACGCATTCGTCGGCGACCAGTTCGGCGACTGGATGCCGAACGAGCGATACGACATCCTCGAACCCGTTGATCGTTTGATCGTGATGGCCGACCCGGAGGGAGAGAAGGCCCTCGCCGGCAACACGCTCTACCAGCGACTACCCGCCGTGAAGAGCGGAAATGCGATGGTCGTGCGGTACACCGCAGATCCACCCGTCGGCGCGGCGATGTCCGGCAATACCGTCCTGAGCATTCCGTATGCCATCGACCAACTGACAGCCACGTTGTCGAAGTAAACTACAGGGCAGGTATCGAAAATATGTTCGAAGAGTGTTAGCCTCGGGGTCAGGAAGCACTCACGGACATCGAGGATCACCATGGACGAGGTACCGGACACCGCGTTAGATCTGGCTCGACTGGTCGACGAGCTGACGGTTCTCGACCAGCGACGCGTCGACATCGGCGAGAGTTTGGTTCATCTCGAGTACCTCTACTCCCAGATGGGCGCACGGCAACAAGCAGATGCTGCCCGAAAAGCCTTCCAGGAGAAGTACGTCGGACGAATCTACGAACTCGCAGACGGCCTGCGAACCTGAAAAGGGGTTGCACACAACCACTGACCGAGCGCATGGTCATTCCTGCACGACACACCGGACCGATCGGTTCGGCTGTGAACTATGTGGGAGAAATCTGATGGAGAAGATCACCAAGAGGCTGTGGAACTGGGCATCGATACTCGACGAGAACACTCGCGAGCAAGCGCTGCGTACGTCCCAGATGCCTTTTGTCCGTCCACATCTGGCGCTTATGCCGGATGCGCACCTCGGTGCGGGAGCGACGGTGGGTTCGGTCATTCCGACGGAAGGCGCAATCATGCCCGCCGCCGTCGGAGTCGATATCGGCTGCGGAATGATCGCGGTCAAAACCCAGTTCAGCGCACGCGACCTTCAAGGCCGCGACCTGACCGTACTTCGCCACAGCATCGAACGCTCCGTCCCGCTCTCGGCAGGTGTCTACAACAAGACGCTGAGCGACACGGCGAAAATCCGCATCGCAGAACTCGAGGCGATGGCGGGCGATCGCCTGTCCTTCTACGACAAGTTCAAGAACAACTGGAGGTTTCAGCTCGGAACGCTGGGCTCTGGTAACCACTTCATCGAGGTGACGCTCGACGAGAGCGACGGCGTCTGGCTGTTCCTGCACTCGGGAAGCCGCGGTATCGGAAACAAGCTCGCGCAGCATCACATCAAGATCGCCAAGGACTTGTGCGAGCGGTGGTACATCAACCTTCCCGATCCGGATCTTGCCTACCTGGTCGAGAAGACGCCCGAATTCGACTCGTACATCACCGATCTCAACTGGGCTCAGCACTTCGCTCTGCTCAACCGCGAAGAGATGATGGACCGCGTCGTGAAGGACTTCGCGCACTTCATGGGAGACGGCAAACCCGCGATCATCGACGAAGTCGAGCGGATCAACTGCCACCACAACTTCACCCAGAAGGAGTTCCACATGGGCAGGGGTGTGTGGCTGAGCCGTAAGGGTGCGATCAAGGCAGACGAGGGCACGCCCGGGCTCATCCCCGGTTCGATGGGGACGGCGAGTTACGTCGTCGTCGGGAAGGGAAACGTACCGTCGTTCAAGTCCAGCCCCCACGGCGCGGGTCGGGTGTACGGACGTAACCAGGCACGCAAGACCTTCACCATCGAAGATCTCGACAAGGCAATGGTCGGCATCGAATACAAGCGTTCCGCGGCGTTCCTCGACGAGATCCCGGGTGCGTACAAGGACATCGACGTCGTGATGGACGACGCGAAGGACTTGGTCGAGATTCGACACACGCTGCGTCAGATTGTGAACGTCAAGGGCAACTGACCCCGCACAACTCCGCGAAATACGAAGTGCCCCGCCGATATCGGCGGGGCACTTCGTTGTCGAGATCAGTCCGGCAAGCGCAGATCAGTCAGGAAGGCGCAGATCCGGCTTGTCCAGCTCTTCGATGTTGACGTCCTTGAAGGTCACGACGCGTACGTATTTCACGAATCGCGCCGGGCGGTACATGTCCCACACCCAGGCGTCGGACATCCGCAGCTCGAAGTAGATCTCCCCGTCTGAATTGTGGGGCAGCAACTCGACCGTGTTGGCCAGGTAGAAACGTCGTTCGGTCTCCACGACGTAGGAGAACTGTCCGACGATGTCCCGGTATTCACGGTAGAGCGACAGCTCCATCTCGGTTTCGTACTTCTCGAGATCCTCGGCACTCATCGGTTTAGCCAGTCCTCCCAGTTCGTCTGAACGTCCATCATCCCGTACGGCCCGCGCGTTGTTCCAACCGGACTCCCGCAGCCACCACGTTGGCATAGGTCATGCGGTGCTCAGGGCACGGCCCCAGCTCGTCGAGTGCGTCCATGTGCAGTGGCGTGCTGTATCCCTTGTGAATCGCGAAGCCGTATCCCGGATGAGTGTCGTCCATCTCGGTCATCACACGATCTCGGGTCACCTTCGCGAGAACGCTCGCCGCGGCGATGCATGCAGCGGCGCCGTCACCGCCGATGACCGGTAGCGACGGAGCCGTCAGACCCGGAACCCGGAATCCGTCGGTGAGAACGTAGCCCGGTTCGAGGTCGAGGCCCGCAACTGCTCGTCGCATCCCCTCGATGTTGGCGACGTGGATGCCGATCTGATCGACTTCCGCAGCGGGAACAGAGATGACACTCCACGCCAACGCCAAGCGCTTGATCGCCGGGAAAAGCTCCTCGCGCGCACGTTCGGTCAGCTTCTTCGAATCGTCGAGCCGCGCGAGGGCTGCTTGCGGTTTCGGCGCCAGGACACACGCTGCAATGACAAGTGGACCAGCGCACGCTCCGCGCCCGGCCTCGTCGACGCCGGCCACCGGACCGAGTCCGGTTCGCGCCAACGCAGACTCCATCGTCCGCAGACCTGCCGATCTGCGAATGACAACGCGAGGGGGCCAACTACTCACTGTCTCTGCCTACTCGGAACTACGCGAATCCATGTGTGCGGTCCGACAACTCAGTTGCCCTGAATATCAGGCGCATCGATGCCGCCCATTCGCGACGGGGGAAGAACGATGAAACGAGCTTGACCGATGATGTTGTCGATCGGGACGGTTCCCTGGAACTCGTCGTCGACGTGGTAGCGCGAGTCGGCGGAATTGCTGCGGTTGTCACCCATGACCCACACGTGGCCCTCGGGAACGGTGATCGGTCCGAAGCAGCGGCCCGACTTCAATTCGGTGTCACACGTTTGCGTTCCCGGAGTGAACGGGAAATCCATCTTGATGTACGGCTCGTCGAGCGGCTTGCCGTCGACCAGGACTCGGCCCTGCTCGTCGCAGCATTCGACGGTCTGGCCGCCGGTAGCGATCACTCGCTTGACCAAGTCGTTCTCGTCCGGCGGAACGAGGCCGACCCACGAACCGACCTCTTGAATGCCGCGGACGACAACGTTGTCGGACCGATTGGACACATATTTCGTGTTCCACGAATCGGGTCCCTTGAAGACGACGACGTCGCCGGGTTCCGGATCGCCGAAGCGGTATCCGATCTTCTCCACCACGATGCGGTCACCGGTACATCCCGCACAGCCGTGCAGTGTCGGTTCCATCGACTCGGATGGGATGAGAAAAACTCTGAAGACAAATGCCTGAAGGACGATGCTGAGTACCAGCGCTACGCCGATCAGAACAGGGAGTTCTCGCAGAAACGATCGCTGTTTCTTCTGCGGCCGATGTGAGGTC
This sequence comes from Rhodococcus sp. OAS809, assembly GCF_040546695.1. Taxonomy (NCBI): domain Bacteria; kingdom Bacillati; phylum Actinomycetota; class Actinomycetes; order Mycobacteriales; family Nocardiaceae; genus Rhodococcus; species Rhodococcus sp. OAS809. The sequence continues at coordinate 1,476,749 of NZ_JBEPOI010000002.1, forward strand.
GGTTCCGCGGAACCGCTTGATCCCTCGTGATTCTCGGGTCCGGACGACAATGCCTGCTCCTTCGAAGAATCTGCCACAGAAACCAGATTAGCCCGACACCGCGCGTACGCGGTGCCGGGCTCATCGGAAAGATCAGCGCTTTTCCTTGATCTTCGCCTTCTTGCCACGAAGCTCACGGAGGTAGTACAGCTTGGCGCGACGGACGTCACCGCGGGTCAGAACCTCGATGGAGGCCAGCGTGGGGCTGTGAACCGGGAAGGTGCGCTCGACGCCGACGCCGAAGGAGACCTTACGGACGGTGAAGGTCTCGCGAACGCCGCCGCCCTGGCGACGAATAACGACGCCCTTGAAGACCTGCACGCGCTCCTTGGAGCCTTCGATAACCTTGACGTTCACGTTGAGCGTGTCGCCGGGACGGAACTCGGGGATGTCGTCGCGGAGCGACTTTTTGTCCAGGAAGTCCAGGGTGTTCATATGTCATCCTTGTATTTCGCAGGAGCAGAGGAACCGAGCGGCACGCGTTTCGGTCTCCCGAAACGGCGCTCGTCTGGTTCGTGCCCAGATCAAGTGCTGCTGCCTGGTCCAGGCAACCCGTCCATTGTGCCAGACGCGGATACCAGCGGGGAAATCGGTGGCGGCGGAGCTGCGTGGATGGTGTGGTCCAGTTCCTGCTCGGCCGCGGTCATCGCATGTTCGACGCTCGGCGATCCGGCTATCAGATCCTGGACGTAGATCTTGGCCCGGATGACGGGCCGACGCCATTTCCGTTCGCGTTCGAGCGCGCGGTTCATCCGTTTCGGCTTGCGCGTGTACCGCCAGCGAGCCCACGGTGCACCCGGCCGGCTCAGGCGGACCGCTCCGATTACCAGCAACGGGAAAACGAACAGGCCGACGAGCCCCGTCCAGATCTTCCCTTTGAGAATCACGATGGCTGCCAAGGCGAAGTTGATCAACGCGACGAAAACGAAGACCAATTTGATCCACGGATCGCGTTCTTCACGGAATCCGGCGACGTCGAGAAGTTCGAGCGGGCGGAAACCCAGCAGCACCAGACCGGTCACGGCGATCGCGACGAAGACCGCATCCACCGAGGTCCGACCTTGTTCGGACCAGTACACATCCTTCAGATAGAAGATCAGTGCGAACTCGTCGAGCACCAACGCCGCACCCATACCGAAGATCGCCGCCAGGACGGCACCGGTGGTCTGCGAACCATCGACGTAGACCGCGATCAACGCACCACCGGAGATCATCATGGCGATCACACCGAACACGACGTGATGCACATGCTGGCCTCCGGGCGCGATGTTGCCCGGCCACCATTTCACTTGCGCGCGAATCATACGGACGCTGAGGCGGATGAAAAGGAAGGCGGACAGGAACCCGAGCAGGAAGAACAGCAACGGCAATCGGCCATGGGCGATGATCTCGCGCTCGAGCCACTCCCGCATCACTGTCCTCCCTTCACCGAATTCATGATCCGACCCTGATCGGATTCATACCGCCAACCGACTCGATTGTGACGATACGGACTTCGAAAACCCGGCGGACGGATTTACTTGCCGAAGCCCGCCTTGCGCAGAGCGTCGGCCATCGACCCGGCAGCAGGCGCGCGGTTGTCCGGTCGCTGCTCGCGTCCGCCCTGGCGTCCGCCATTTCCTCGTTGCTGACCCTGCCCCTGACGCTGGCCCTGCGGCTGGCCCTGCCGCTGAGGTTGCCCACCTCGCTGGCCTTCGGACTTGCGGGGCGCTCCCACCTCGTCGTCGAGACGAAGCGTCAGCCCGATGCGTTGGCGTGCCTCGTCCACTTCGAGGACCTTCACCTTGACGACGTCACCTGACTTGACGACCTCGCGTGGGTCCTTGACGAAGTTGTGCGACATCGCCGAGACGTGAACCAGACCGTCCTGATGAACTCCGATGTCGACGAAGGCACCGAAGGCTGCGACGTTGGTGACCACGCCTTCGAGGGTCATGCCGGGCTTGAGATGCGCGACCTTCTCGATACCTGCGGCAAAAGTCGCGGTCTTGAATTCGGGTCGTGGATCTCGTCCCGGCTTCTCCAACTCGGAGATGATGTCGGTGACGGTCGGTAGACCAAATCGCTCGTCGACGTAGTCGGACGCCTTGACCGATCGAAGTGCCTGCGAGTTTCCGATCACGGTGCGCACGTCCCCGCCTGCACTCGCGACGATCTTGCGAACCACCGGATATGCCTCCGGGTGGACGCTCGACGCGTCGAGAGGGTCGTCGCCGTCGGTGATCCGCAGGAAGCCTGCGCACTGCTCGAATGCCTTGGGTCCCAGTCGGGAGACATCCTTGAGACCCTTGCGGGATTTGAACGGACCGTTCTGGTCCCGATGCGCGACGATGCTCTCTGCAAGGGATCCTGCAATTCCGGACACCCGAGCAAGCAGCGGCACGGACGCGGTGTTGACGTCGACGCCGACCGAGTTGACGGCATCCTCGACGACGGCGTCGAGGGAACGCGAGAGCAGCGATTCGGTGATGTCGTGCTGGTACTGACCGACGCCGATGGACTTGGGATCGATCTTGACCAACTCCGCCAACGGATCCTGCAAGCGACGCGCAATGGACACCGCACCGCGAATCGAGACGTCGAGGTCGGGAAGTTCCTGCGACGCGTAGGCCGAAGCCGAGTACACCGATGCGCCTGCCTCGGAGACGACGATCTTGGTCAGGTTGGGCGCGCCGGTCTTCTTGATCAGTTCGGTAGCGAGCGTGTCGGTCTCGCGTGAGGCCGTGCCGTTGCCGATGGCGATCAGTTCGACGCCGTGTTCGGCGACCAGTCCGGCAAGCGTCGCGAGAGCCGCGTCCCACTTGTTCTGCGGCTGGTGCGGGTAAATCGTCTCGTAGGCAACAACTTTGCCGGTTCCGTCGACGACGGCAACCTTCGTTCCGGTGCGGAATCCGGGGTCGAGTCCCATGGTGGGTCGGGCGCCGGCGGGAGCTGCGAGGAGTAGATCCTTGAGGTTGGTGGCGAAGACGTCGACGGCGTCCTTTTCGGCCGACTGCCGCAGACGCATCCGAGTGTCGATACCGAGCGTGACGGCGAACTTCGTCTTCCACGCCCACTTGACGGTGTCGAGAAGCCACCCGTCGGCGGCCCGACCACGGTCGGCGATCTCGAACCGCGACGCGATGCGGCCTTCGTAGACCGTGCGCTCCCCCGGCGCGAGTTCTTCGGTGTCTGCCGCCATGTTGAGCGACAGCACTTCTTCCTTCTCGCCGCGCAGGACGGCGAGGATGCGGTGCGAGGGCAATTTGGAGAACGGTTCCGAGAACTCGAAGTAGTCAGCAAACTTCGAGCCATCGGTTTCCTTGCCCTTGCGGACCGAGGAGACGACCTGGCCGCGATTCCACATCAGCTCACGCAATTCACCGACCAGATCGGCGTCCTCGGCGAAGCGCTCGACGAGGATCGACCGGGCACCGTCGAGCTGCTCGTCCGAATACTTCGCGGGATCGGTGGTGGGATCTCCGATGAGAGCATCGGCGACGGGCTCGTGGCCGGCCTCGCGGGCGATCTGCGCCTTGGTGCGCCGCTTCGGCTTGAAGGGGAGGTAGATGTCCTCCAGCCGCGCTTTCGTCTCGGCCAGCATGATCTGACCGCGCAGTTGATCGTCGAGCTTGCCCTGAGAGTCGATCTCCGTGAGCACGGCGTCACGACGGTCGTCGAGCTCGCGGAGATACCGCAGCCGCTCGTCCAGGAGTCGCAGCTGGGCGTCGTCGAGCGTGCCGGTGACTTCCTTGCGGTACCGGGCGATGAAGGGCACCGTGGCTCCGCCGTCGAGAAGGTCGACTGCTGCTGCAACCTGGCCTTCGCGGACGTCGAGTTCCTCGGCAATGCGCTGGTTCACGGTCTTGAGAATCACGAGATCCGACCCTACCGCTATCCTGAGACAAGAAGATCGGCAACAGTGCCGTGTCAGGGCTACCGGGGGAAACAAATGAGTACGCGGTACGTCCGGATTGCCGCAATGGTGGCCGCAGTTACTTTTGCGGCTTCGTGCAGCGGTGGACAGAACCCGGATGATCCGATGCAGACCCCCGCCTTTCCCGACACCAATGTTCCGGTAGCCGAGACCCTCGACGGCCGTCTGGGACAGGCTCAGGTGGCTGCGCTCGGGCGTGGTGCGGACGTCTCCATCGCCATCCTCGACCGCTCCTCGGACAAGTACCTCGACGTCGCCGGTGACCAGCAGATCGAAACAGCCTCGGTGGCAAAACTTTTCATCGCCGAGGATCTACTTCATCAGGATGCGCGCGGTGAGCGACCCATCACGGACGACGATCGCACCCTCATGGCGGCGATGCTCGAATCCTCCGACGACACCGCAGCCAACCTCCTGTGGGACGAGGTCGGCGGCCAAGAGGTGATCACCCGCGTCGCCGAGCGTTACGCACTGACCGCGACGACGCCGCCCTGGGACGGAATGTGGTGGAACACCGAGACCACGACACGTGACCTGGTCACCTTCTACAGCGGTGTCCTCGACGACTCCGATCAACTCGGACCTGAACGGGTCGAGCAGTTCGTCGAGTACCTGCGGCAATCCACTCCCGAAGGAACCGACGGTTACGACCAGAGATTCGGCCTGCCCGAGGCCTTGTTCGGCGAGCCCGTCATAGGAGTCAAACAGGGCTGGATGTGCTGTGTCGAGGACAAGTGGATCCATCTGTCCACCGGCATCGTCGGTGACGACAACCGATACATCATCGCGATCGGTTCGCGAGAAGACGTCCAGTACACGGATGAGGACAGCTTCTATCCCGACACCTCGTTCACCGATGCCGTCGACGACGAAAGTGCACTGCACGCACGCGACACGGTCACCGGCGTCACGCAGATTCTCTTCCCGAGCGGAAGCATCGACGACTGGGCAGCGGCATCCACGACCGCGGATTCGGCGATGCCCGAAGCTTCCGGGCCCTGATTCGATCCACGCGGTCGTGTTCGTCCTCAAGCCTGCTTGTACTCGAGCACCGAACCGATGACACGGTCCTGTTGTTCGAACGTGAGCATGGGCCACAGCGGCAGTCGAAGGATCGACGCGGAGAACTCGGCACTACGCACGCACGGCTGCGGTGTTCGTCCGTAGCGCACACCGGCCGCACTCGTATCGAGCGGAACGTAGTGGAACGGCGCCACGATTCCGTCACCGGCAAGGTGCCGAATCAAGCCGTCACGGCTCTCTTCGGTCGGCATCTTGAGATAGAACAGGTGCGCAGTGTGCTCGCGATCATCGGGCACCGCCATGGGCACGACACCGTTCGCGGCCGCCCACTCGCCCAGACTCACGCTGTAGGCATCCCAGACGCGATGCCTGGCCGCCTGAATCGCGTCGAACTCGGAGAGTTGTGCGTCGAGGACGGCGGCATTGAGTTCACTGGGCAGATAACTCGACCCGATGTCCTGCCACGAATACTTGTCGACCTGCCCGCGCAGGAAACGCGCACGGTCGGTCCCCTTCTCACGGATGATTTCGGCGCGAGTCATCAACTGATCGTCGGAGAGCAACAGCGCGCCGCCCTCACCGCAGTGAACGTTCTTGGTGTCGTGAAAACTCTGCGTTCCGATAGTTCCGATGGTGCCGAGCGAGCGCCCGCGCCACTTTCCGCCGAGTCCGTGAGCGTTGTCTTCGATCAACGCAACGCCGTGGAGTTCCGCGAGGTCGAGGAGAGGTTCCATGTCCGCGGCGACTCCGCCGTAATGCATGACCAGTACAGCTTTGGTGCGTTCGGTGATCGCCGCCGCGACGCACGCCGGGTCGATGTTGCCGGTACTCGGATCGATGTCGACGAAAACAACAGTGGCCCCGCGCAACGCGACGGCGGTCGCCGCCGAACTGAACGCGAAGCTCGGAACTATTACCTCGTCGCCCGGGCCCAATTCGAGCAGCAGCGCACCCAATTCGAGTGCATGCGTGCACGAGGTGGTCAGCAGAGCATGCGTGGATCCGGTGATCGCCTTGAGCGCTGCAGTCGCGGACTTGGTGAAACGTCCGTCACCGTGAATGTGGTCGGACTCCAGAACCGTTGCCAGATTCGACAATTCGTTCGATGCCCGATAGGGGCGGGAGAAGATGATGCGATCAGTGCTCACGACTACGCCGATCGATCGAGGTTCCGGGCCGCGGGGAGTCGACAGTCAGATACAGCGGCTTTCCGACAAGGACGTGCAGTGCCACACCGAGATATTCGGCAATGAGCCCGAGCGAGAACAGAATCGCACCCGAACAGACCAGCAGCGCCATGATGATCGACGCCCATCCTTCGGGATCATTGTTGTCGCCGGTCATGGCCCCGATGAAGATCACCGCGGCCATGATCACGCCGGCCGACGCCAGGGTGACTCCGAGCAGGCTGACCAGCCGCAGACCGCGTGTTCCGCTACACAACACCATCTTCCAGAACAACGAGAACAAACGGCGGTAGTTGTACCCGGATTCTTCGCGGCCTTCGGCTCGAAGTGTCACCGGCGCCGTGGCCGTGTTACCGACAACCCACGTCAGCGCAACGTCCAGATACACGCCGTTGGCCGCGACGCCGGCCAACTGTCGGCCGATGTCACCGCGGATCAGGCGATAACTTTCGAATCTCGTCGAATCAGGGAACGCGAATACCGTCGCCAAGACGATCTTTGCGCCGCGCGAGGTCAGGTTCCGCAAGAATCCGTGCGGGCGTGTGTTCGTGGGTTTGGAATACACGAGATCGGATCGCTCCGTCAGCGCGGTGTCGAGGAAAGCCCCGATGTGCACCGGGTCGTGCTGGCCGTCCTCGTCCATCGTCACGATCCACTGTCCAGTTGCAGCGGCCATGCCGGCGATGGTCGCCGCGTCCTGGCCGTAGTTGCGGCTGAGCCACACGACACGCACCTGCTCGAAACGGCGCTCCAATTCGAGTAACACGACGTCGGAGCGATCCGGCCCGTTGTCGTGAACCAGCACGATCTCGTCGACGGAGAACTGCGCACCACCGGGCGTCGCACTCGGTGTGCCCAGGCCGTCCAACTCCTCGACGAGCGCCGTGATCGTCTTTTCGCCCTGATAAACGGGCACTACGACGGAAATCGAGTGCACTCGCTTCCACTCCCTTCAGGGGGCTCGACTGGCGCCGAGAGACAGGCACGATCGGGCCCACACCGTCGCGAACTTTAACACGCAGAGATGTCTTGACTTCGGATGCCGGCGGCGCGTGACGCGCTCGCGTCTCCGTACGCCCCACCTGCCCTGTTAAGGTCTGGAACTCGTGGTGGAAACTCGCACTCTCGCCCGGGCAGACGTGTACAAGTGGGGCGCCGTCACGGCGATCGGTGTCATCGCCGGTTATCTGGCCGTGGTGCTCGCGAATGCTCGTCACTTCTACACCGACGACACCGAGTCCCAATACGCGCCGCTGTGGGTCATGCTCGGCCGCAGTCTGCGAGAAGGACACCTCCCGGTGCTCGTCCCCGAGAACTGGATGGCGGGCAACTACGCGATCGAGGAAGCAGGCCTTCTCAATCCACCGCAACTCCTGATCGACCTGATCGCACCGTCCTTCGACAACCTGGCGTTGTACGCGACGATCGTGAAGTTGATCTTCGCGATCATCCTTGCACTCGGCGTCTATCGGATCTGCCTCGAGTACGGCTCGAAGCCCACGTGGGCTGCCGTCGCCGGCGTCTCGATTCCGTTCACCGGTTTCCTGCTGTTCTTCGACTCGGCCAGTTGGATGACTGCCTTCACCGGCACTGCCTGGATGGTTCAGGCGTGGGCGTCGGCAATCCGCTACGCCCGAGGTAAGAGCGGTCCGATCCCGACCTTCGTGTTCTTGTATCTCGCGATGTCGGTCCAATATGTTTTCCCCGCAGTCGAATCCGGCTTGATGATCGGCGCGGTCGCAATCGGCGAAGTTGTCTATCAGCGGCGTTGGCTGCCGTCACTGCGGCTTCTGGCGGTGTCCGCGTGTGCCGCTCTGGCCGGTCTCGCGACGTATCTGCCGAGCCTGCTCACCGCGGACGTCACCTGGCGCGGTGCATCCGAAGTCAAGAACGACGCATTCCTCGCCGTCCCGTGGTCGGAATCGCTGAACGCGAGCCTGCCGAGCACGATGCCCGCGTTCACCTCGTGGTGGGGATACATCCAGACCATGCCCATGGTCTACATCGCCTGGTTCCTCATACCCGCCCTGGCATTCATCGACTGGGGCAAGGCACGCGCCGCGGCACGCGAATTGACCGCCGTCGGGATCTTCACGGTCGCAGTCCTCATGTGGACTGCCGGGCCGAGCACGATCGGCCCACTGCGGTGGCCCGCGCGCGTACTTCCGATGGTGGCCATCGGACTCCTGCTTCTGGTGTGCATCCTGCTCGGGCGTTACGCCACGACCGACAAGTTGCGCGGGCGCTGCGTTGCAGCGGGAATCCTCGTGGGCCTGCTTCTGATTCGGTCAGCCTCGGCAGCTCCCGGGCTCGCGAAATGGCATGTGATCTCAGCCCTGCTCGTTGCCGCACTCGGCGCCGCGATGATCTGGCTCGGCCGTACCAAAGGCACCGCTTTCGCATGCCTCATAGCGATCGTCGCGGTCTCCCCCATCGCGTACGCCCAGGTTCGGGCCGCGCAACCAACCCCGATGAGCTGGAACCTGCCCGAATCCCGCTCGGAGATGAAAGAGGCCTTCCCCGACTTCGAAGGCACGACACTGCAACTGGGCGACCGTGCACTCATCGCCCCCGGGGACAAAACCCTCGACGGAGCGTACGGTTCCCTGGCTTTCGGCAACTACCCCAAAGACCTCGAACTGACCTACACCAGCGGCTACACCCCCAACGGGCACTTCTACTTCGGTGACCTGCTCTGCATGCGCTGGGACATGAGTGTCTGCCCCGACGCCTTCCGACGCGCATTCACCGTCGAACCCACCACCGGCCGCACCATCGTCGACCTGATGAACGTGGACCGCGTCGTACTGCAGAACGCTCTCTACCCCGATGCACGCAAGAACCCGGCTCCCGACGGATGGAAATGGGTCGACTACCCCGGACACGAGAACTACATCTCGGTACTCGAACGCGTCGACGGCCCCGTCTCGACACGCAACGGACGCATCGCCGACGCCCACGGCGTCGAGGCTACGTCGATCGCGGAATCGAACATGTCGAGCACCCTTCGTGTCAGTTCGGAGACCGGCGGCAAGGTTGTGTTCGCACGGCTCGGCTGGCCCGGATATCGGGCGAGCATCGACGGTCAGCCTGTCCCGATCGACGTCGTCGCGAAGTCCTTTGTCACCGTGGACATTCCCGCCGGGACGAAGGACGCAGAGCTTGTCCTGACGTGGCGTCCCCCGGGATGGAAGGTCGGCGGCGCTTCGATGGTCGCCGGAGTCCTCGGACTCGGCGTGCTCGAGTGGATGTATCTGCGGACCCGACGCAAGGACGGGATCAACACCGTGAAAACCGAGTCTTCATGACCGAAGACATCGCATCACCCGAGAATCCCGGCCCACTGCTTCGGGTGGTCAAGCATCAACCCATCGCATTTGCCATTGTCGGAGTGGCTAATACGGCGATCGGATACGTGCTCTTCGTGATCTGGACACTGATCCTCGACAACAAGGATCTGTATCAAGTGGCTGTGATCGGCGCGTACTCCATCAGCGTGCTCATCGCTTTCGTTCTGCATCGGACTCTCGTTTTCCGCGTCCGCGGACATGTGGCACGCGACCTGGGAGCGTTCATCGTCGTCAATTCCGGTGGCCTCGTGCTGAATCTGATACTCGGAACAATCGCGGTGTCAATTCTGCATGCCCCGCCGCTTCCCGCCCAGGCGGTTGTCATGTTGATCGTTGCCGGGGTGAGTTTCTTCGGTCATCGATACTTCTCGTTCCGCCGCAAACCTGCCGAGCGGCACTGACCTTCTACGATTCGCGGGGTAGCGCTCGATCCACCGCGGCCTCGACGATCGTACGAATATCTTCCTCCCCGAACAGGTTCGGCAATGTCAGTCGATCCAGTACGAGCCAGTTCAGCGACAAATAGAGCAGGCGAACGGTCATCGCATCACCCGGCACGCCCGACGCCAGATGATTGGCTACGTTCAGATCGAAGTCTTCTCGGATGCGGACGGTCAGCACCGCTCGCAGGTCCGGTCGACGCGTCGCCTCCAGTCGCAACTCCATGAGCGCGAGGAAACCTGTTCCGAACGAGGTGACGCGCTCGACCACGTCGAGCATGAGCGTCACCAGGCGCTCACGATCGGTGCCGTTGACGGGATCGATCATCCCTTCGAGGTCCTCCGGAATCAGTCGCTCGTAGATCCGGCCACCCGCTTGAGTGAGCAGGTCGTCGCGATTGGAGAAGTAGTTCGACGCTGTCCCGTTCGGCACTGCTGCCTGGGCGTCGACGGCTCGAAACGTCAAGCCTCGAGCACCCTCTCGGGCCAACACCTCGATTGCCGCGTCGATCAGGGCAAGCCGGCGTTCCGGGTTCTTTCGCACTTGACATCACTCCTGACACGGCCCTAGGTTAAACCACTACAAACATAGTACTACGAACGGAGCGCTATATGCGAAAGCTTGTGTACTACGTGGGAGCGTCCCTCGACGGATACATCGCGGGGCCTGGTGGCGAATTCGATTTCCTCCCGGTCTCCGAACAGATCACGGCCTGGATATGCGATCGATATCCTGAAACCGTGCCAACGCATGTGCGGCCCGCTCTCGGAATCGAGGACGCGCCCAACAGGACCTTCGACACGGTCGTCATGGGCCGCGGCTCCTACGAGCCCGGGCTGGCCGCCGGAGTGAAAAGCCCCTTCGCGCACCTGCGTCAGTTCGTCGTCTCCACAACCATCCCTGACGCCGAGGATCCCCCCGTCACCATCGTTCGCGCCGATCCGCTTGGGGTAGTCAGATCTCTCAAAGAGGAAGAAGGACAAGATATCTGGCTGTGTGGCGGCGGAACTCTCGCCGGCGAACTACTACCGGAGATCGACGAGTTGATCATCAAGAGGTATCCGGTAGTCGCCGGCGCAGGCATACCGATGATCAGAGGTAACTTCGAGCCGACACTGTTCACACCGACTGCAACCGAATCGCTCGACGACGGCGCAAGCATCACCTGGTTGAAGCGAAATACCTAAGGAAGAAGATCCGGTCGACGCTCGGCCGTGCGCTGCAGCGACTGCTCATGGCGCCACGCTTTGATCTTCGCGTGATCACCGGAGAGAAGCACCGGCGGAACTTCGAGGTCGCGCCACACACCCGGGCGAGTGTAGCTAGGCCCTTCGAGAAGGCCGTCGGAGAACGAATCCTCTTGGTGTGACAGCTGATTGCCGAGAACGCCGGGCATCAGTCGCACGACAGCCTCGACCATCACCAGCACCGCTGCTTCGCCGCCGATCAGGACATAATCGCCGATGCTGACTTCTTCGACTCTGACCCGCTTGGCGGCGTCGTCGAAAACCCGTTGATCGATACCTTCGTATCGGCCGCAGGCGAAGACGAGGTGCTTGGCGTTGGACCAGCGGTGCGCGGTCTCCTGGGTGAACGGAACGCCGGCGGGAGTGGGCACCACCAGAATGGTCTCGGCATCATCGGGGCCGGAAGAATCGGAGCGCCCGATCACGTCGTCCAGTGCCGGGCCCCAGACGGTTGGTTTCATGACCATGCCGGGTCCGCCGCCGTACGGGGAATCGTCGACGGCTTTGTGTACGTCATGGGTCCACGACCGCAGATCGTGGACGTCGACCGAGATCAAGCCACGTTCGATTGCCTTGCCCAGCAAGGCAGCACGAAGCGGTTCGAGATACTCGGGAAAGATGGTGACTACATCGAGACGCATGACAAGCGATCAGTCGCTGTCGGCGTTCGAATTGTCGCTGTTCGACTTGTCACCGAAGTCCGGGTCGAGCAGTCCCTCGGGGGGCTCGATCACCACGACGCCGTCGGCGATCGACACCGAGGTGACGATGGCTGCGACAAACGGGATCAGCAATTCACCGGACGTCTCACCGGCGCGGCGAATCGATAGCAATTCACCTGCGGCGGAATGCAATACCTCGATGACCGAACCGATCTCGGTGCCGTCCGTGAGGACGACCTTCAGTCCTTCGAGTTCGTGATCGTAGAACTCGTCCGGATCATCCGAAGGCTCGAGTTCGGAACTGTCGATGACAAACAGTGTGCCGCGCAACGCATCTGCGTCGCCACGGTCACTGACGCCTTCGAGGCGCAGCAGAAGCCGCCCGGAATGATCCCGGGCGGCTTCCACTGTGTACGACTTCAGTGTGGACTCGCGCGGCTTGCGCCCACGCAGCACGGAACCTACGGCAAAACGATCTTCGGGCTCGTCTGTACGAACCTCGACTACCAATTCACCTTTGATGCCATGCGACTTCGCGACACGACCGACTACGAGTTCCACCTGTTTACTGCCGTCTACTGATCGGTGTCGACGACATCAACACGGATACCGCGGCCACCGATGCCGGAGACCAAGGTCCGCAGAGCGGTCGCAGTGCGACCACCCCGACCGATGACCTTGCCGAGATCGTCTGGGTGCACGTGCACCTCGACGGTCCGTCCCCGACGTCCGGTGATCAGCTCGACGCGCACATCGTCGGGATTGGCGACGATGCCACGCACGAGATGCTCTACCGCATCAGCGACGACGGCACTCACTTGTCAGCAGCCTCGGCGTCTGCAGCGGGAGCCTCGGCGTCAGTCGCGGTGTCTTCTGCCTTGGCCTCGTCAGCCTTTGCAGCCTTCTTCTTCTTGGGGGTGATTGCTTCTGCAACCGGCTCGTTCTCGGCCTGCGCGAGCGCAGCCTGGAAGAGCTCGAGCTTGGTGGGCTTGGCTTCCTTGACGCGCAGGGTGCCTTCGGTGCCCGGCAGGCCCTTGAACTTCTGCCAGTCACCGGTGATCTTGAGGAGTGCCTCGACGGGCTCGGTGGGCTGTGCGCCCACGGACAGCCAGTACTGAGCGCGCTCGGAATCGATGTCGATCAGCGAGGGCTCTTCCTTGGGGTGGTACTTACCGATGGTCTCGATCGCACGGCCGTCACGACGGGTGCGCGAGTCGGCGATGACAACGCGGTACTGAGCGTTGCGGATCTTACCGAGGCGGGTGAGCTTGATTTTGACAGCCACAGCTGCAGTTCTCCTTCAGCGCGCACAACAGTGCTGCGCATGTCACGTGCAATTCAGCGACCCACACGATTTGTGAGCCCGGTTTTGCCTCTATCCTGTGACCGTCGCAGCGGTACGTAACCGGTTGCGACGAACAATGGTCCATTGTGCCAGATGGGTGGGCTCGTTCGGAAACCACCCTGTGCGCGCTTCGAGAGTGCGTGGACTCCCTAACCACTCACGTGGGTTCCGCGGAGGATCACACGCATCGGCTTCGCGAGCACATCGGGGTTTCCGCGCGGATCTTCGGAATAAACCACCAGGTCGGCGGGCGCTCCTTCTTCGATCCCCTGCGCACCCAGCCAACTCCGCGCGTCCCAGCAGGCTGCGCCCAGCGCCTGATGCGCCGTCAAACCGGCAACTTCGAGTTCGGCGATCTCGTCGGCGATCCGCCCGTGCCTGATCGATCCGCCGGCATCCGTTCCGGCATAGATCGGAATCCCGGCCTCGTGAGCGGCACCGATCGTCCGATGTCGACGAGCGTGCAGATCCCGCATGTGCGCCGCGTAGATCGGATACCGCGTGGCGGAGTCCGCGATCTCGGGGAAAGTTGCGATGTTGATCAGCGTCGGAACCAAGGCCGTGCCGTGAGCGACCATCAACTCGATGGTCGCGTCCGTCAATCCGGTGCCGTGCTCGATGCAGTCGATGCCGGCGTTGATCAGGCCGGGCAGAGCATCCTCGGCAAAGACGTGAGCGGTGACCCTTGCGCCTTCGGCATGGGCGGCAGCGATGGCCTCGACCAGAATCTCGTCGCTCCACAACGGGGCGAGGTCGCCGATGGAACGATCGATCCAGTCCCCGACGAGCTTGACCCAACCGTCACCGGCGCGTGCCTGCCGCACCACCTCGGCCGGCAACTGAGATTCGTCGTCCAGGTCGACCGGCAGGCCCGGGATGTACCGCTTCGGTGCTGCGATGTGCTGACCTGCGCGAATGATCCGCGGCAGATCGAGGCGCTCGTCGATGAACCTGGTGTCGACCGGCGATCCGGCGTCACGAAGCAACAGCACGCCCGCGTCACGTTCGGTCTTCGCCTGCCCCAGCAAGCCGTCGACGGTTTCGCCGCCGCCACCGCCGTAGCGGATACCGACGTGACAGTGCGCATCCACGAGACCCGGTGTGATCCAACCCGATTCGACGATCGTCTCCGCACCCGACACCGGCTCGAAGGAAATCAGCCCGTCGACGATCCACAATTCGATCGGCTCGGCATCGGGCAGACCGATACCCCGCAGATGAAGCGCAGCCACCGACTACTTCTTGGGCAGCTTGAGCTGGGAGAGATCGATGCCTTCCAGTCCGGGCGGCAACTGATCGAGACCCTTGGGCATGTTCGACAGGTCGGGCATACCGGCCGGCATTCCGCCGGGCATACCCGGGAATCCGCCCATGCCGGGGAATCCTCCGCGCATCTTGGGCTGCGTCGGGCCCTTGCCGCCCTTCTTGCCCTTCTTGCCCTTCTTGCTGCGAACCTGCTTACGCGCGCCGGGCATACCCATACGGCCGGCCATGGCAGCCATCATCTTGCGGGCTTCGAAGAAACGGTCCACCAACTGGTTGACGTCGGAAACCTTGACGCCCGAACCGTTCGCGATGCGCAGTCTGCGTGAGGCGTTGATGATCTTCGGATCGTCGCGCTCGGCCGGCGTCATACCGCGGATGATGGCCTGAATGCGATCGAGTTGCTTCTCGTCGACGTTGGCCAGCGCGTCCTTCATGCCGCCGGCACCCGGCAACATACCGAGGAGGTTGCCGATCGGGCCCATCTTGCGGACGGCCATCATCTGATCGAGGAAGTCTTCGAGGGTGAGCTGACCGGAACCGATCTTCGCTGCGGTCGCTTCGGCCTGATCGGCGTCGAAAACCTGCTCGGCCTGCTCGATGAGGCTCAGGACATCGCCCATGCCGAGGATCCGGCTGGCCATGCGATCGGGATGGAAGACGTCGAAGTCTTCGAGCTTCTCGCCGGTGGAGGCGAAGAGGATCGGCTGGCCGGTGACCTCGCGGACGCTCAGCGCGGCGCCACCGCGGGCGTCGCCGTCGAGCTTGGTGAGGACGACACCGGTGATGCCGACTCCCTCACGGAAAGCGTCGGCCGTGCTGACCGCGTCCTGACCGATCATGGCGTCGAGGACGAAGATGGTCTCGTCCGGGTTGACGGCGTCACGGATACCGGCGGCCTGCGCCATCAGCTCCGAGTCGATACCGAGGCGACCGGCGGTGTCGACGATCACGACGTCGTAATGCTTGTTGCGTGCTTCTTCGACGCCGGCGCGGGCGACCTCGACGGGGTCGGCTGCGGACACGCCCAGTGCGTTCTCGCCGCCGCCGATGGAGGTACCGGGATGCGGCGCGAAGACTGCGGCGCCTGCACGCTCACCGACGATCTGAAGCTGAGTGACGGCGCCGGGACGCTGAAGGTCACAGGCGACGAGGAGGGGCGTGTGCCCCTGATCCTTGAGCCACTTGGCCAACTTTCCGGCCAGCGTGGTCTTACCGGAACCCTGCAGACCGGCCAACATGATGACCGTCGGCGGAGTCTTGGCGAACTGCAGTCGACGAGTTTCGCCGCCGAGAACCTCGACCAGTTCTTCGTTGACGATCTTGACGACCTGCTGAGCCGGGTTCAGTGCACCCGAGACCTCGGCGCCCTTGGCACGTTCCTTGATCTTGGCGATGAAGCTACGCACTACGGGAAGCGCTACGTCGGCCTCGAGCAGGGCAAGGCGGATCTCGCGGGCCGTAGCGTCGATGTCGGCGCCGGACAGACGACCCTTGCCACGCAGATCCTTGAGAGATCCGGTCAATCTGTCGGAAAGGGATTCGAACACCGAGTGCGCTCCTGAAGGTCGTGCGAGTTAGCCGTGGATATTCTCGGGCACCAGCCTAGCCGCTACGCCCGCACCGATCCCAGCCGATGCGGGCGTAACTGCCGAAACCGGTCCGTCAATCCTCTTTCTTCTTGGGTTGTGGCACCGGAACCACCGCCAGCACCGCCTCCTCGACGCGCTCTCGCGCCGCGCGGGTATCGGCCTCACCGAAGTCGAGGCAGAACGCGTCGACCACCGAGGAACCCAAGGTGGCGACCTTCGCCCACCGGATGTCGGCTCCACTGTGTTCGAGTGCTGCGGCCAGTCGGCAGAGCAGGCCGACGCGGTCCTCGGTACGCAATTCGAGGATCGCCTGACCGTCACCGGGCGCGTCGAACCAGATGACCCGCGGCGGCGCCTGCGCATACAGCACCGGAACCGCGGAATCCTTGTTGGTCTGGATCGGGTCGTCCCACTGCTCTGCCCGTGCCTCCTCGTCCTTCGCGTCGAGAAGTTCGAGCAAATTCAGTTCACCGGCCGAAGCCCGGATCAATTCCTGCCGGAGCAACACCGCCTGCGGGGGTGTGCCGAACCTCGGCGTCACGACAAACGAGTTGACCGCCGAACCTGCATGCGACCCCAGCGATGCGGAATGCACCCGCAACGACTGCAGCGCCAGAACTCCGGCAGCCCGAGACAGCAGCCCGGGAGCGTCGGGCGCGATGACGGTCACGACGTAGGTGTGCGCATTCTCGGCCGGAACGAGCGAGACGTGAACCCCGCCCTCCTCGGCGATGGCCAATTGCTCGGGAGCGAGTGGATCGGGTTGCGGGAGCTCCTCCCCTGCCATCAGCAAACGACAACGACGCACCAGCTCGCCGATCAACGACGACTTCCAGTCGCCCCAGACACCAGGCCCGGTGGCCAGCGAATCCGCTTCCGCCAACGAATGCAGGAGATCGAGAAGGGTCCCGTCTCCCTCGAGTGCGTCGACCACTCGCTGCACCGTTGCCGGATCGTCGAGGTCGCGACGGGTGGCGGTTTCCGGCAACAGCAAGTGGTAGCGCACCATCGCCGTCAACGTCGCGACGTCGGAAGGCCAGAGTCCCAAGCGATTTCCGATCGCGGTGGCCAATTCGGCACCGACGACGCTATGGTCTCCCCCTCGCCCCTTCCCGATGTCGTGGATCAACGCACCGAGCATGAGCAGATCCGGCCGGGCGACGCGAGTGGTGAATCCGCTTGCATACGCGGCGGTTTCAACCAGGTGGCGATCCACCGTCCACGTATGGACGGCGTCGCGCGGCGGAAGATCGCGAATGGTCCCCCACTCCGGCAGGAGTCGACCCCAGAGCCCGGTCCGGTCCATCGCCTCGATCACCGGAACCGCACGCGATCCCGAACCCAGCACGACCAAGAGATCGTTGACTGCATTTTTCGGCCACGGCTCACGCAGTTCCGGGGCATTGTCCGCCAGGCGATTGAGCGTCGACGCGGAGATCGGCATGCCGTTGGTGGCCGCCGCTGCCGCGACCCGCATCACCAGACCGGGATCCTTCTTCGGTCTCGCATCGCGCGCCAGAACTACTTCGCCGGCATGCTCGACGACGCCCTCGTCCAGTGGCCGCCGCACCGGCGCGCGACGCAGCCGCGACAAACCACGCCGGGGCAAGGAGTTTCCGGCGGTACGGATACCGACGTCGACCGAATAGCTGATGGTGCGCGCCGATTCGCTGAGAAGTCGCGCCAGATCGAAGCGATCACCGATCCGTAGCGCCGCACCGATCTCGTCGGCGTCCTGTGCTCGCAGTTGGTCGCGGGCGCGACCGGCAACGCGGTGAAGTTCGGTGCGCACGTCGAGCAACCGCCTGTGCGCAAGTGCCAGACCGCCGCCGGGCGAGTTGGGTCCCAGCCCCGGCATCCCGTCGGTCAATTGCGCGATGGACAGGGCGTTGAGCAGTTGCACGTCGCGCAGCCCGCCACGACCGCTCTTGAGATCCGGTTCGGCGCGATGGGCGATCTCGCCGCTGCGCTCCCACCTCGTACGGGTCTGGGTGATCAATTCGTCGAATCGGCTGCGGATGTCCATGCGCCACTGTCGTCGCACACCACTGATCAACAAGTTGCTCAGCTCCACGTCGCCCGCAATGTGGCGTGCTTCGAGCATTCCGAGTGCTGCCGTCATGTCGGTGGCCGCAACCTGAAGCGCCTGCGGAAGCGTCCGCACGCTGTGGTCGAGTTTGATGTGCGCGTCCCACAGCGGGTACCACAGGCTGTCCGCAACCTGGGCCACGACCGCCGGGTCCATGTCGTCGTGCAGCAGAATCAGATCGAGATCGGAATACGGCAGCAGTTCGCGTCGGCCGAGACCACCCACGGCGACGATGGCAAACCCACAATCCGGTTTGATGCCCAGTTCGGTCCCCTTGGTGGTCAACCAGAATTCGTGCAGATCGACCAGTGCATGTCGCAGCGCGGGGGCGTCGAGCCTCCTGTTCTTGACGCCTCCGGTGAGTAGGGCCTTGCGTGCGCGGGCCAGGTCCGCAGCTTCGTCGGATCCCCCTGACGAGACCGGCCCTGGCCCCGTCGCTTTCGCGACGGAACCAGGGCCGAAGTTCTCGGACCCTTTCGGGTCAGAGTGCATCGCCACCGCGTTCCCCGGTGCGAACCCGGATGACCGACTCGACTGGCGAGACCCACACCTTGCCGTCACCGATCTTGCCGGTTCGAGCGGCCTCGACGATCACCTCGACCACCTTGTCCACGGCCGCGTCGTCGACGACGACCTCGACCCGGACCTTGGGTACGAAGTCCACGGAATACTCCGCGCCTCGGTACACCTCGGTGTGGCCCTTCTGTCGGCCGTAGCCCTGAACTTCGCTGACTGTCATACCCAGCACTCCGGCCTGCTCGAGTCCGGTCTTGACGTCCTCGAGCGTGAACGGCTTGACGATTGCTGTGATCAGCTTCATGTGCTCATCCCTTTCCAAACTCTGAAGTGCCTGAATTCACTTTAATCACGTGCTGATCACGCGAGGTCGTATGCGGTCTCTGCGTGTTCGGTCTCATCGATGCCGCGTGCCTCGTCCTCGGCCGAGATTCGCCAGCCCAGGGGCTTGAGTGCGAAGCCGATGATCGTCGTCAGAACGCCGGTGAAGACGAGTGCTGCGAGTGCGATCACGATCTGAACCACCAGTTGCTTGTAGTCGCCGCCGTAGAAGAGGCCGGTTGCGGTGCCGAAGAATCCGATACCGATCGTGCCCCACAGGCCGGAGACAAGGTGAACACCGACGACGTCGAGCGAGTCGTCGAAGCCGAAGCGGAACTTCAGGCCGACTGCGAGAGCGGACAGGATGCCGGCTACTGCGCCGAGGAAGATGGAACCGACCGGGTTGAGCGCACCGGCAGCAGGGGTGATGGCGACCAGACCGGCGACCGCACCGGAAGCTGCGCCGAGGCTGGTGGCGTGGCCGTCACGAATACGCTCGGTAGCGAGCCAGGCCAGGACTGCGGCACACGTCGCGGTGGTCGTGTTGACCCAGGCGAGACCGGCGTTACCGTCGGCGGCGAATGCCGAGCCGGCGTTGAAGCCGAACCAACCGAACCAGAGGAGTGCGGCGCCGAGCATCACGAAGGGCAGGTTGTGCGGACGGAAGGCGGTCTTGCCGAAGCCGAGACGCTTGCCGACGATGAGTGCGAGGACCAGACCGGCCATACCCGCGTTGATGTGAACGACTGTGCCACCGGCGAAGTCGATCGGAGCGACGTTGGCGACGGTGACTCCGTCGTCGTTGACCGTGGTGCCGAAGAGCTTTGCCGCGATGCCGTCCTCGGAACCCGAGAGGAGTCCGCCACCCCACACCATGTGTGCGAGCGGGAAGTAGACGACGGTGACCCAGATACCCGAGAACAGGAGCCAGGTGCCGAACTTGACCCGCTCGGCCAGGGCACCACTGATGAGTGCGGTGGTGATGATCGCGAATGTCACCTGGAACGCGATGTCGATGACGTTGGGGTAGCCCCAGGCGCCGGCGATGAAGTTGCCGTCAGCATCGGTGATGCTGTTCTTGAGGCCGAAGAACTCGAACGGGTTGGCAAAAATGCCCCCGATGTTCTCGGTGCCGTAGGACATCGACCATCCCCACAGAACGTAGATGACGCCGATGACGGCCATGGCCCCGAAGGACATCATCATCATGTTCAGGACGGACTTGGACCGAGACATCCCGCCGTAGAAGAAAGCGAGGCCGGGTGTCATCAGCAAGACCAGAGATGCAGCCATCAGCATCCATGCGGCGTTACCGGAGTTCGCCAACAAATCGTCGGTACTCACTTACTACCTCCTAGTCGCACGTGCCGGGCAGCACGTCGTTAAGGAGAAGAGTGCTGGGCTGGTGTTTCGTCCATGGCGCTGTCGCGTTTCGCAGACGTGAACCAATTGCCCAAATTTGTTGCAAACAGGTTTCGCCAGGGGGTTCTACCAACCCTGTGCGCCTTTTCGGTAGTTCGCGCTACCAAAAAGGCGCACGGGGGCGTCAGCCCAGGAGGGCGTCGACGAACGCACCCGGCTCGAAGGGCGCCAGGTCGTCGGCACCTTCACCGAGACCGACCAACTTCACCGGCACACCCAGTTCATGCTGAACCTGGAAGACGATTCCGCCCTTGGCGGTTCCGTCCAGCTTGGTCAGTACGACGCCGGTGATGTCCACGACCTCCGCGAACACTCGAGCCTGCGCCAATCCGTTCTGGCCGACCGTCGCATCGAGAACCAGCAGAACGTCGTCGACCGAGGCCTTCTTCTCGATAACCCGCTTGACCTTGCCGAGCTCGTCCATCAGGCCGGTCTTGGTGTGCAGGCGGCCGGCGGTGTCGATGAGGACCACGTCGACGCCGTCCGCGATGCCCCGTGAGACCGCGTCGAAGGCAATCGCAGCGGGATCGCCCCCCTCCTTGCCACGAACAACTTCAGCGCCGACACGCTCGGCCCACGTCTGGAGCTGATCGGCGGCGGCCGCGCGGAACGTGTCCGCGGCACCGAGCACGACGCGACGACCGTCGGCGACGAGCACGCGAGCCAACTTGCCGGTGGTCGTTGTCTTGCCGGTCCCGTTGACGCCGACGACGAGCAGAACAGCCGGGTGATCATCATGCGGCAATGCGCGGATGGAGCGGTCCAGTTCGGGACGCAGTTCGGCGATCAACACCTCGCGCAGAAGGGCGCGGGCGGCAGCCTCGGTCCGGACGCTGCGGGCCGCCATCTGCTCACGAAGCTTCGTGACGACCTTTTCCGTGGTCGCGGAGCCGAGGTCTGCGATGAGGAGGGTGTCCTCGACTTCTTCCCACGAGTCCTCGTCCAGATCGCCGCCACCGAGCAGACCCAGCAAGCTCTTGCCGACTGCTGACTGCGAGCGGGAAAGGCGCCCGCGCAGTCGGTCCAGCCGACCCTCGGTCGGGTCGATCTCGTCCAGCACGCGCGGTGCAGGCTCGACTGGCGCGGGAACGACGACGGGCTCGGGAACGACAGGTTCTTCGACAACCGGTTCTGCTACCGGCGCCTCTTCTACTACCGGCTCTTCGACAACCGGCTCCTCGACGGCGGCCGGCTTCTCCGCAACAGGTTCTTCGACAACCGGTTCCGCGACAGTTGGTTCCTCGATAACCGGTTCTTCGACGATCGGTTTTTCGACGACAGGTTCTTCGACGACGGGCGGCTTCTCGGCGACCGGCGGCGTCGGAACCACCGGAGGTGGCGCCGTTGCCGTCGACCCCTGACTGAAGTTGAACCCGCCACCGGCCTTGTAGCCGCCTGACTTGTCCTTCTCGGAGGCGCCGAGCTCCGGCTTCGTCTCGGGCGCCTTCAGCGATACCTGCCCCTTGCGGTAGCGCAGGAATCCGGCAACGAGAACGACGAGTAGTACGGCCGCTACAGCCGCGATGATGATCCAAGCCTGGGTAGTCACCGGCCCATTGTTTCAGGCTCCGACCCGGAAAGTGAGCAGGGCTTACGTCGAGGCCATGTCTTGACCGCGAAGTCGCTGCGAAATCACGGTGGTGATGCCGTCGCCGCGCATGCTGACGCCGTACAACGCATCGGCGATTTCCATCGTCGGTTTCTGGTGAGTGATCACGATCAACTGCGACTTCTCCCGCAATTGTTCGAAGAGTCCGATCAGCCGCCGCAGGTTGGTGTCGTCCAACGCCGCCTCGACTTCGTCCATCACGTAGAACGGGGACGGGCGTGCCCGGAAGATCGCGACCAGCATGGCCACCGCGGTCAACGACTTCTCGCCGCCCGACAGCAACGACAACCGTTTGACCTTCTTACCGGGCGGACGCGCCTCGACTTCGATGCCGGTGGTGAGCATGTCCGAGGGATCGGTGAGGACCAGCCGCCCTTCTCCCCCGGGAAACAATTTCTCGAACACTCCCACGAACTCACGCTCGACGTCGGCATAGGCCTCGGTGAACACCTGCAGAATTCGTGCGTCGACGTCTGCGACCACAGCAAGAAGGTCCTTGCGTGCGGTCTTGACGTCCTCGAGCTGAGTGGAGAGGAAGGTGTACCGCTCCTCGAGAGCTGCGAATTCCTCGAGCGCCAGCGGATTGACCTTGCCGAGGGTGGCGAGGTCCTTCTCGGCCCGCTTGGCGCGCCGTTCCTGAGTCGCGCGGTCGTACGGAAGCGGAGCGGGGGCGGTGACCTGCTCCCCACGCTCCTTGGCCTGCTCGTACTCCTCGATTTCGAGAGCGGTCGGCGGCAGTTCGACCTCGGGCCCGTACTCGGCGATCAGATCGTCGAGGCCGATACCGTACTGATCGAGGATCGACTCCTCGAGTTGTTCGATGCGCAGCGCTGCCTGTGCCTTCGCTACCTCGTCGCGGTGGACGGCGTCGGTGAGCGAAGCGAGTTGTCCGGTCAGTGCTCGGACTGTCTCGCGGACCTGATCCAGCTTGGCCGTGCACTCGGTGCGGGCCCGAGCCAACTCGTCACGGTGAGCAAGAGCCGCGGCGACGACGGTCTCGAGTTCGGCCGCCACACGCTGTCCCGATTCGGCCACGGCAGCTGCGACCTCCGCAGCGTGCGCCCTGGCGCGCAGAGCCCGTTCGGCGCGGATCCGCGCTTCTCGTTCGGCGGCCGCGGCGCGGCGAAGCGAATCAGCCTTTCCGCGTACGGATTCCGCACGCTCTTCGGCGGTGCGCACGGCAAGGCGAGCATCCATTTCGACGATGCGCACTTCGGCGAGCGCTGCTGCGGCCATTTCGCGATCGGCAGCGGTCGATTCCGCACCGTGTCCCGGTGCACTGCCGTCGGTTTCGGCGACGCGCAGACGTTCCTCCAGATCCGCGAGCTTTGTCAGCGACTCACCGCGGCCCTCCTCGG
Source organism: Rhodococcus sp. OAS809 (assembly GCF_040546695.1). Classification (NCBI taxonomy): domain Bacteria; kingdom Bacillati; phylum Actinomycetota; class Actinomycetes; order Mycobacteriales; family Nocardiaceae; genus Rhodococcus; species Rhodococcus sp. OAS809. The sequence goes on from NZ_JBEPOI010000002.1 coordinate 1,500,129, forward strand.
CACGCACTCGCTGGGCGGTCAACCGCTCGGATTCCGCGTGGGCGACTCGCGCTGCCTGCCCCAATCTGCCCAACTGCTCGTAGATGGCGGACATGGCAGCGTCCGACTCGTTGAGCGCGGCCAAAGTTTGCTCCGCGGTCTCGCGTCGAGCGGCCTGTTCGGCCAGAGCGCCGGACAGCGCCGCGTCGAGTTCCTCGGATCGGCTCTCCGTTGCCGCCAGTTCCGCTGCTGACGCGTCGATCGCCGCCTGCACCTCGAGCGTGCTCGGTTGCCGATCCGAGCCACCGATCATCCACCCCGAACCGTGCAGATCGCCGGAACGCGTCACTGCGCGAATTCCCTTGTGGTCAGCAACAACTCGAATCGCGTCATCGAGAGTCTCGACCAGGACGACGCCATCGAGGATGGCGGTCAATCCGGCACGCAACTCGTCAGGGCAGTCGATGACGTCGACGGCCGGACGACTACCCGGCGCGATCTCGGCCTCGCGCTTGATCGCCGGTTCACCGCTCACGATCAGTGATGCACGTCCACCGTCCTGATCGGCCAGTGCTGTGACAGCGGAACGAGCAGAGTCCAGCGACTGCGCCACGACGGCGTCCGCCGCCGGCCCCATCGCGGCAGCGATCGCGGCCTCGTAGCCGGGTTCGACGTGAATCAATCCGACCAGCGAGGTGATGCCGTCGTCGCCGCGGTGTTCGAGCAGCCAGCCGCCACCGTCCTTGCGCTGCAAACCCATCGACAGTGCCTCGATGCGCGCCCGGAGCGAAGCGATGCGTTGCCCGCTCGTTTTTTCTTCCTCACGAAGCTCTTCGACGCGCGCGTCGATCATCTCGAGAGCCTCGATGGCGCGTTCGTGATTGGTATCGAGGCCGACTTCACCGGCGTCGAGGTCCCCGATGCTTTCTTGCACCGTGTCGAACTCGGCCTGTGCGGCATCGCCACGCAGACGAGCCTCGTCGATCGCCTCGGTCAGCCGAGACACTTCCGCGTCGACGGATTCGACGCGGGTACGCAGAGTGTCGACCTGACCGGAGAGTCGAGCAAGACCTTCACGGCGGTCGGCGACGGCACGAACTTCCGCCATGTGCGCCCGTTCCGCTTCTGCTGCAGCATCTTCGGTGGCTGCGAGCTGATCCCGAGCAGCTTCCGAGGCCGCTCGCGCGATTTCGACGCCTTCGAGGAGTTCGGCCTCCTCGGCAGCAAGACGTTCGGCGCGCGCCTCCATCTCGTCCGGGTCCTGGCCGCGGTTGCCGACGGGTTCGGAGTCGAGATGACGCGCACGCTCGCGGGCGATGCGCACAGTGGCGTTCACGCGTTCGGCAAGCGCGGAAAGCTGGAACCAACTCTGCGCAGCGGCTTCCGATCCCGGAGTCAGACGAGCGAGAGCTTGCTCCTGGCGCCCGAGTTCGAGGTTGGCCTCGTCGAGCGCAGCCGCCACCTGGTTGTACTGTTCACGGGCCGCTTTCTCGTCCTGTGCCTGGTCGTTCAACTGGTTTCGACGGGTCACCAGATCGTCAGCGGCCAGACGCATCTTTGCATCACGCAGGTCAGCCTGGACCGTCTGTGCTCGCCGAGCAACCTCGGCTTGGCGTCCCAGCGGTTTGAGTTGCCGACGCAGTTCCGCGGTGAGGTCACTGAGGCGAGCGAGATTGGCCTGCATGGAATCGAGTTTGCGCACCGCTTTTTCCTTGCGGCGGCGATGTTTGAGGACTCCCGCGGCTTCTTCGATGAAGGCGCGTCGATCTTCGGGACGGGATTCGAGGATCGCGGCGAGCCGTCCCTGCCCGACGATGACATGCATTTCGCGGCCGATGCCGGAGTCGCTGAGCAGTTCCTGGACGTCCATCAGACGGCAGGACGAGCCGTTGATCTCGTACTCCCCCGCGCCGTCGCGGAACATGCGGCGCGTGATCGACACCTCGGAGTACTCGATCGGGAGCGCCCCGTCGGCGTTGTCGATGGTCAAGGTCACCTCGGCGCGGCCCAGCGGCGCGCGGCCGGAGGTGCCGGCAAAGATGACATCTTCCATCTTGCCGCCGCGCAGGGCCTTGGCGCCCTGCTCGCCCATCACCCAGGTCAACGCATCGACGACGTTGGATTTACCCGAGCCGTTCGGGCCGACCACACAGGTAATTCCCGGCTCGAACCGAAGAGTCGTTGCCGACGCAAAGGATTTGAATCCCTTGAGTGTCAGACTCTTGAGGTGCATGGGGGGAAACTTTACCGCCAAACCGGTCAGCGTTCGACGAACCCTGTCAGGTCGCCCCTGGCGGTGTCCCAGCTGTCGACCACGAGATCCACCGTGCCCGGGGTAGTGCCGGAGCGCAGCAGCTCCACCAATCGCTCGAGCTGCGTGCGTTGGCCTTCCGCCACGACGAGCACTCGACCGTCACGCTGATTGGACGCATATCCGATCAATCCGAGTTCGAGAGCGCGGGCCCTGGTCCACCACCGGAACCCGACGCCTTGAACGTATCCGTGAACCCACGCCGTCAACCGCACAGGCGCTGCTTCAGCCATGACGCTCAGCCCGCCACACGTTCGAGACGGTGAACGTCACCCAGGAATCCGGTGGTGTAGAGCGCGTTGGGATCCCAGCCCGGTCCGGCGCCGAACTTGACCGCAGATGTGAACGGCAGACCCGAGGCGATCTCACACGAAGATCCCGAATCCGGATCGACGCGAACAACTTTGCCGCCTGCATTGAATGCGACGTACAACGCGCCGTCCGGTCCGACGGTCAGATCGTCCGCCATGTTTGCCGGACCGAACCCGGGGAGCGTGATCGTTCGCACCGGCCCGCCCAGATCGTTTGCGTCGAGGATGTGGACGGCGGTGACCATGTCGAAGGTCGTGCTCACGTAGATCGTCGAACCGGAGCGTGCGAGGCCGTCGACGGTGCCGAGGTCTTCACGAACGATCGAACTGCTTCCGTCACTGTTGACGACCGTGAGCCCCGGCCTGGTGAGTGTGCGGGCAGTGAGGAAACGGTTATCGTCCAGCTGCACAAGCCCGTTCGGCATCACCAGACCGTCGGCGATCGTTGTCACCGACCCGTCTGCGACGTCGACCTTGCGGAGGCTGCCGTCGGCGATTCCGAACAGTCCCGAGACAGTCGAGTTGCCCGTGGTGAAGTACACGGATCCCTCACGCGCGACCAGACCGCCAGGTCCGGTGACGTCACCGACCAAAGTTGTCCGTGTTCCGTCCGGCGCCACTTTCAGCAGTGCACCCGGCCCGATCAGAGCCGACTGCGACAACACCATCGATCCGTTGCCGTCGAATTCGAGGTTCTCGAGCATTCCGGCACCAGTCGTCACGACGCTCGACGTCCATGTGCCGCAACTACCGGCCGAGCCGTCGGCCGGGACCGAGGCCTGCGCTGGAGCACTCAGCGCCACAACGGAACCCAGTGCGATCGCAGCGACAACGCTGCCGGCGCGGAACATCAGGCTTCCGTGTCGAACGACAGAGTGACCTTGGTTCCGGCCTTGAGCGTGCGCCCGACCGTGCATACCTTGTCCACGGAACGCTCGACGAGAGTGATGAGGCGCTGCTGTGCCTCGGCATCCAACTCGCTGAGATCGAGCTCGAGGACCTCGTCGAGCTGCGGGTAGACCTCGTTTTCACGATCGGCGGCTCCGGACACTCGGACCGTCGCGTCGTAGTTGTCACCGAGCCGGCGCGAGATCGGGAAGTCGGAGCTCATCCCGGTGCATGCGGCCAGTGCAATTTTGAGGAGTTCGCCGGGCGTGAAGACTCCTGGCACCGATTCGGAGCCGATGAGAACCTCTGCGCCGCGCGAACTCTTGCCGGTGTAGAGGCGGGTTCCGGTTCGTTCGACCCAAAGCTCCGTGTGAGCCGGGGCGGTTGCAGTGGTGTCGGGAGTCTGTTCAGCCATGACGCAATCTTGCCACTCCGCCGAACCGAAGGGGCGGGAGACCTAGGCGATTCGCCGTGCCCTCGGGGTCGGCTGGCACCGCGGGCAACTGAACGACGATCGATTCATGAACTTCTCACGCTTGATCGGCGCGCCGCATCGCGGGCACGGGAGGTTTTCCTGCCCGTACGCCGACAGCGACCGGTCGAAGTAGCCCGATTCCCCGTTGACGTTCACGTACAGCGCGTCGAAGGACGTACCGCCCTGATCGAGCGCTTCACCCATCACCGAGTGTGCCGCGGTCAACAGTTCTCGAAGTTTGGGCCTGGTAAGCGTTTCGGCGATTCGGTTGCCGTGAATCTTGGCGCGCCACAATGATTCGTCGGCGTAGATGTTTCCGATTCCGGAGACCACCGTCTGGTCGAGAATCGCGCGCTTGATCTCGGTGTGCTTGCCCCGCAGGACTTTCACGACGGATTCGAGATCGAACGCCGCATCCATGGGATCGCGGGCGATGTGCGCCACCGACTCGGGCAGCATCGTTCCATCGACCTCGACGAGGGGTGAAATCGACCAGCCACCGAAGGTCCGCTGATCGACGAATCGAAGATCGGCCCCGGAATCGAGGGCCAACCGAATGCGTAGGTGCTTTTCCCAGTCGACTGTCGGGGGTTGGACCAGCATCTGTCCGCTCATCCCGAGATGAACCACCAGTCCGACACCGGCAGGCTCGAGAACCAGCCACAGGTACTTGCCGCGACGCTCTGCCGAAGCGATGGTCTGCCCGGTGAGTTGGCCGATCAAGTCCTCGGAACCGAGAATGTGGCGCCTGATCGCGCGGGGATGGAGTACCTCGACGGCCTCGATCGCCGCACCTACAGCATGAGACTGTAGGCCGCGGCGAACGACTTCGACTTCGGGAAGCTCAGGCAAGAGTGAACTCAGCCGGCAAGATCAGGCGTGTCGTCAGCAGCGACTGCGGTAGCAGCGGCATTCTCCGACATCGTCTTCCATGCCGAACTTGCTGCCTTCTGCTCGGCTTCCTTCTTGGAACGACCGACACCGACACCCAAGGGTTTGCCACTGATGAGAACGGTGGCCGTGAATTCCTTGTCGTGATCGGGTCCTGTGGCGGTGATCTCGTAAACGGGAACTCCGGCACCGTGTTCTGCGGTCAGTTCCTGCAGACTCGTCTTCCAATCCAGACCCGCGCCCAGAAGCGGTGCGCGAGTGAGGAGATCGTCGAACAGATCGAGGACGACGCGTCGCGCAGTCTCGATGCCGTGCTGCAGGTGGATGGCGCCGAGAATCGACTCCATACCGTCGGCGAGAATGGACGGCTTGTCACGGCCGCCCGTCATTTCCTCGCCCTTACCCAGCAGCAGGTGTGCTCCGAGTCCACCTTCACCCAGAGTCCTGGCAACTTCGGCGAGTGCATGCATGTTGACCACGCTGGCACGGATCTTCGCCAGATCACCTTCGGATTTGTCCGGGTGGGACAGGTAGAGATTTTCGGTCACCGTGACGCCGAGAACGGAATCCCCGAGGAACTCGAGGCGCTCGTTCGTGGGCAGTCCGCCGTTCTCGTACGCGTACGAGCGGTGCGTGAGAGCCAGGGTCAGAAGACCGGGCTCTATATCTACGCCGACAGCGGCGAGGAGCTTGTCGTGATTGCCCTCGCCGCCGGCGGCTGAAACTGTATTTTCGCTCGTCATAGTCTTTCTCCGGGGAGAACTAGACAGCAGCGGTTACCTGGCGGCCCTTGTAAGTACCGCATGACGGGCATGCGATGTGGGGAAGGGTCTGCTCGCCACAGCCACGGTTGGGGCAGGTAACGAGGGTGGGCACAGTGGTCTTCCACTGGCTACGACGCGACCGCGTGTTGGATCGCGACATTTTGCGCTTGGGGACAGCCACTTCTACTTCTCCTCGGCTTCGGTGATCACAAGATTTTCGCTGGTGTTTGATTCCACGCCAAATTTGGCCGCGAGACCAGCCCAGCGAGGATCAAGTATGTCATGCCCATGCCCAGATTCCGCAATCGCCAGGCGAATGCCACATTCTGAGCACAATCCCAGGCAATCGTCACTGCACAGAGGCTGGAGCGGAAGCGCCAGCCCGACTGCATCGACGATGACCGGTTCGAGGTCGATTTCGTCGTCTTCGACCGCGTAGACCTCTCCCTCTTCCGTCGTCTCCTCGGTGGTGCTGTCCGGGTAAGCGAACAACTCCGTGAGATAGATGTCCACGGTGTCGGTGAAAGGTTCAAGGCACCGCGAGCATTCACCCTTGGTGGGTGCGTGCACGTTTCCGGTGACGAGAACGCCTTCGGACACTGCTTCGAGACGAAGATCGAGATCTATGTCCGCGCCCGCTTCGATCGCGATCAGATCGAGACCGATACGGTTCGGGGACTGAATTGTTCTCTCGACGGTACGCATCGACCCTGGACGACGACCGAGCTTGACCGTGTCCAGCAAAAATCCCGCATCACTTGACTGATGCGACGAACTACGACGATGCGTTGACAAAGAGAACTCACCTAACTGTTGAAACTGGTATGGGCAACCACTCCACAATACGGCAGCTACAAGGCAAATCCCAATTCGATCCACGAAAAAGTGGGCCGCCCCATATCGGACGACCCACCCTCGACTGACTTGTCTGCTCTATCGGCGCCGCTCGGAACGACGATCGTCGTCCTGGTAGTCGGGAACCCCCGAACCCGTTCGAAGCTGTTGACGACCACGCCCGACTGATCGAACCGTTCCGGTGAGGAACTCTTCGAACTCGGCCAACTTGGTGTCCACGTACAGGTCACACTCCGAACGCATCCTGTCGGACTCGGCATGAGCGGCGTCGATCACTCGCGCGGATTCCGCGTGAGCTGACTGGACAACCTCGGTCTGCGACACCAGACGAGCCTGCTCCGCCGTTCCCTCCGCCACCGAATGTTCGTACGAGGCCTGGCCGGACTCGATCATCCGATCGGCCTCGGCACGCGCCCGTCCGGTGACGGCCTCGTACTCACGACGGCCGTCGGTGACGGTCCGTTCCGCTTCTGCTTCGGCGTCCTCGACCAACTGATCGGCGTGCGCACGCGCTTCGGCAACCATGCGATCGGCCTGAGCCTTGGCATCGGACAGAATCCGGTCGGCGTCGTCGCGTGCGTTCTCCACAGTCGAGGTTGCCTCGGCATTGGCGCTGCTGACCGTCTTCTCGGCGTTTGCTCGCGCGTCACCGACCAATTTGTCGCGATGATCGAGGACGTCCTGAGCGTCGTCCAGCTCGCTCGGAATTGCGTCCCGGACGTCGTCGAGTAGCTCGAGTACGTCACCGCGAGGCACAACACACCCTGCGGTCATGGGAACACCGCGCGCCTCTTCGACAATTGCGACCAGTTCGTCCAGTGCCTCGAATACGCGGTACACAAGCAACCCCAATCTCTACCGGCCGAAATCGGCCCACATCGTCACCGGTCCACTCGGACCTGTGCCCGTTCCTGTCCAAGTTTGCCGGAAGAACGGCCAACGGGGTGTCGTCGTGGGCGGTGTGTCGGGGATCAGCTGTTTTCGGCTGCTCGCTCGGCGATACGTGCGAGTAGCCGAGAATGCACTTTGGCCGGCAACATGTCGGAGACGTCGCCGCCGAAAGTCGCGACTTCCTTCACCAGAGAACTCGACAGGTAGCTGTACGTCGGATTCGTGGCGACGAACAGTGTGTCGACGCCCGTGAGCTTCTGATTCATCTGAGCCATCTGCAGCTCGTAATCGAAGTCGTTCGCGCCGCGCAGACCCTTGACGATCGCGCTGAGGCCTTCTTGTTTCGCGTAGTCGACCAACAATCCGTGCCACGACGTGACGCGAACGTTGGGCAGGTGACTCGTCGCGTCTTCGAGCATCTCGATCCGCTCGTCGATCGTGAACATGCCACGCTTGCTCTTGTTGATCAGCACGGTGACCACGACCTCGTCGAATTGCGCAGCAACTCTTCCGATTACGTCGAGGTGACCGTTGGTCACAGGGTCGAAGGATCCGGGACAGACGGCGCCAGTCATGAGTCCAGACCGTAGCAGGTGGCCAGCTCGATGCGGGCTTCACCGTAGTTCTTGGCCTTGATCGGCTCGTAGCCCTGAGGCCACACGGTCTCCGGCGAGCGCGACGATCGTTCGAGTACCACGATCGTGCCCTCCCCCACCCATTTGTTGGCCTGCAGATCAGCGAGCATGGACACGACAGCCTCGTCGGTTACCGCATACGGTGGGTCCGCGATCACGATGTCGTATTCACGCGCGCTCGGACCCGAGACCACGGCCGCAACCGGAGCGGCGCGAACCGTCGCCCCAGGCAACGCGACAGTGCCGATGTTCGCCTTGATGACGGCAGCAGCCTTGGCATCCGATTCCACGAGAACAACGTGCTCGGCTCCCCGCGAGAGCGCCTCGAGGCCGAGAGCACCCGAACCCGCAAAGAGGTCGAGAACCGCGCACCCTTCGAGATCGATGCGCGCTTCGAGAGCACTGAACAGCGCCTCACGAACCCGATCCGACGTCGGACGGGTGCCGCTCGGCGGGACTCGCAGGCGTCGACCGCCCGCAAGTCCCGAGATGATGCGTGTCACTCTGCGGCGCTCTCCCCCGTCGAGACGACTACCAGCAGGTCTCCGCCCTCGACCTGTTGGACGGCGCTGATCGCGATCCGAGAGACGACGCCGGCGCGCGGCGAGGTGATCGCCGCTTCCATCTTCATTGCTTCGATCGTGGCCACGGTGTCGCCGGCCTCGATCTTCTGGCCTTCCTTCACCGCGAGCGTCACGACGCCCGCGAACGGTGCAGCCACGTGGCCCGGGTTGTTCTTGTCGGCCTTCTCCGCCACCGGTACGTCACTGGCAATGGAGCGATCGCGGATCGAGACCGGGCGCAGCTGGCCGTTCAGGATGCACATGACAGTGCGGTAGCCGCGCTCGTCGGGCTCGGAGATCGCCTCGAGACCGATGATCAGTTCCACGCCGGGAGCCAACTCGACCCGGTGCTCGTCGCCGCGCCGCAAACCGTAGAAGAACTGGTTCGCCGAAAGCCGCGACGTGTCACCGTACTTCTCGCGGTGTTCGAGGAATTCCTTTGTCGGGCCGGGGAACAGCAGACGGTTCAGCGTCGCCTGACGGTCCTTCGACGAGCCCTCGAGCAGCACCTCGTCCTCAGCGGACAACGTCGCTTCGGGCTTGGCCTGGCCACGTCCTTCGAGTGCCTTGCTGCGGAACGGTTCCGGCCAACCACCGGGAGGCGTACCGAGTTCACCGCGCAGGAAGCCCACCACGGAGTCGGGAATGTCGAACTTCGCCGGATCTGCGGCAAACTCCTCCGAAGGCACGCCGGCGCCGACAAGGTGGAGGGCGAGGTCGCCGACGACCTTCGACGACGGCGTCACCTTCACGAGATGCCCGAGCATGCGGTCTGCGTCGGCGTACTTGGCTTCGACCTCTTCGAACCGGTCGCCGAGACCGAGAGCAACGGCCTGGGTCCGGAGATTGGAGAGCTGGCCGCCCGGAATCTCGTGCGTGTACACACGTCCCGTCGGCGCCGGCAGTCCGGATTCGAACGGCGCGTACACCTTTCGCAGCGCCTCCCAGTACGGTTCGAGGTCGCACACGTTCTGCAGGTTCAGCCCGGTGTCGAACTCGGAGTGCGCGGCAGCGGCGACGATGGCCGAGAGCGCAGGCTGACTGGTGGTTCCGGCCAGTGCCGCCGAAGCACCGTCGACTGCGTCGGCGCCCGCCTGCCACGCGGCGAAATACGTGGCCAACTGTCCACCGGGGGTGTCATGCGTGTGGACATGAACCGGAAGATCGAAGTTGCTGCGTAGCGCCGTCACGAGCTTGGTGGCCGCCGGAGCGCGCAGCAGGCCCGCCATGTCCTTGATCGCGAGCACGTGAGCGCCCGCATCGACGATCTCTTCTGCCAACTTCAGGTAGTAGTCGAGCGTGTACAGCGTTTCGTTCGGATCCGACAGATCGCCGGTGTAGCTCAACGCCACCTCGGCGAGAGCCGTTCCGGTCTCACGCACCGCGTCGATGGCAGGGCGCATCTGGTCGACGTTGTTGAGCGCGTCGAAGATTCGGAAGATGTCGATGCCGGTGTCGGTGGCTTCCTGAACGAATGCGCGCGTGACCTTTTCGGGATACGGCGTGTAGCCCACCGTGTTTCGACCGCGAAGAAGCATCTGGAGGCAGATGTTGGGAATCGCCTCGCGCAGTGCGGCAAGCCGGTACCACGGATCCTCGTGCAGGAAGCGAAGTCCCACATCGTAGGTCGCGCCGCCCCAGGCTTCGATCGAGAGCAGTTCCGGCGTCAACCGCGCAACGTGCCCGGCAACTCCGAGCAGTCCGCTGGTTCGAACTCGCGTGGCCAACAACGACTGGTGCGCGTCACGGAAGGTGGTGTCGGTGACGCCGACGGCCTTCTGCTCACGCAGTGCCTTCGCGAAACCTTCGGGTCCGAGTTCGAGCAGGCGCTGACGGCTACCGGCAGGAGGAGGCGTCGAAAGATCGATCTTGGGCAGCTTGTCCTGCGGGTACACCGCCGAGGGCCGCTCACCGTGAGGCTTGTTGACCGTCACATCCGCGAGGTAGGTCAGGATCTTCGTGCCGCGGTCTGCCGAAGAACGCAGAGTCAGCAACTGAGGACGTTCCTCGATGAAGGAGGTCGTCACACGTCCGGCACGGAAGTCCGGGTCGTCGAGAACCGCCTGCAGGAACGGAATGTTGGTCGAGACGCCACGAATGCGGAACTCGGTGACCGCGCGGCGAGCTCGCGCCACAGCGGCTTCGAGGTCGCGACCGCGACAAGTGAGTTTGACCAGCATGGAATCGAAGTACGCTCCGACCTCGGCGCCGAGTGTGGCGCCACCGTCCAAGCGGATACCGGCTCCGCCCGGGGTGCGGTACGCGGTGATACGGCCGGTGTCCGGGCGGAATCCGTTTGCCGGATCCTCGGTCGTGATGCGGCACTGCAGCGCCGCGCCGCGAAGCTTGATCGTCTCCTGTGACAGACCAAGTTCTGCAAGCGTCGAACCGGACGCGATCTTGAGCTGCGACTGGACCAGGTCCACGTCCGTCACTTCTTCGGTGACGGTGTGCTCGACCTGAATTCGCGGGTTCATCTCGATGAAGACGTGGTTGCCGCGCTTGTCGAGAAGGAACTCGACGGTGCCCGCGCACGTGTATCCGATCTCCTTCGCGAAGGCGACGGCGTCGGCACAGATCTTGGCGCGCAACTCTTCCGAGAGATTGGGCGCCGGAGCTAGCTCGATCACCTTCTGGTGGCGACGTTGCAGCGAGCAGTCACGCTCGAAGAGGTGGATGACGTTGCCCTGCTCGTCGGCGAGGATCTGCACTTCGATGTGCCGGGGGTCGATGACGGCCTGCTCGAGGAAGACCGTCGAATCGCCGAAGGCCGATTCCGCTTCGCGTGCTGCGGCTTCGATCGATTCCTTGAGCTGTGAGCGCTCCGCAACGCGGCGCATTCCGCGCCCACCGCCGCCTGCGACAGCCTTGACGAAGAGCGGGAAGGTCATGTCCTCGGCGGCTGCGAGCAACTCGTCGATGTCCGCTGACGGCTCCGAAGACGCGAGCACCGGGAGACCGGCGGCCTTTGCCGCTGCGATGGCCCGAGCCTTGTTTCCGGTCAACTCGAGGATCTCGGCGGACGGGCCGACGAACTTGATGCCTGCCTCGGCACACGCCGCCGACAAGTCCGGGTTCTCGGAGAGGAAACCGTAACCGGGGTAGATGGCGTCGGCTCCGGCGCTCTTGGCGGCGGCGACGATCTCCTCGACCGAGAGATACGCGCGAACGGGGTGACCCTTCTCCCCGATCTGGTAGCTCTCGTCTGCCTTGAGACGGTGGATCGAATTCCGATCCTCGTACGGGAACACCGCGACGGTTCCGGCACCTAGTTCGTAGGCGGCGCGGAAGGCACGGATCGCAATTTCGCCGCGGTTCGCGACGAGCACTTTGGAGAACATTCGAGAAAACTACCCCGATTTCATCTTGCGTCTACATGCGGAGTCTCATATTTCGGACTGAATCGAGAAACCAACCCGGCGGTCCTCGTGCTATTCGATTTCAGCTTGTCGTCATACCCTTCACGACTTCTCGAGGTACTCGATCCGGTCGGAGTCCAGGGCAGCGGTCACCATGGAAGCGAGGGCGGGATGACCGTCGAGCGACGGATCGGAGTCGACGATTCCCTGAGCGAACTCCCTGGCGGACTCGAGGATGTCTCCATGGGCCATGAGGGAAAGCAGCCGCAGATTCGAGGTTGTGCCCGACTGCGCCGCACCGAGGATGTCTCCTTCACGTCTGGTCGCGAGGTCGAGTTGAGCCAGTTCGAACCCGTCGTTGGTCGCTGCCACCGCCGAGAGCCGCTCGTACGCCGGTCCCCCGGGATTGCTTCCGGTGACGAGGATGCACAGTCCCTGGTGTTTCCCTCGACCGACGCGGCCACGCAACTGATGGAGCTGACTGACGCCGAACCGCTCGGCGTCGACGATCACCATCACCGTCGCGTTCGGAACGTCGACACCGACTTCGACAACGGTCGTACAGACGAGGACGTCGATGTCACCGACGTTGAACGCGCTCATCACCACGTCCTTTTCGTCGGAAGGCAGTCGACCGTGCAGCAACCCGACTCGCAGATCGGCCAGCGGACCACTCGACAGCTCTTCGAAGACGTCGACCGCCGACTTGGTCTCGGGCTGCTTCTCCTCGGTGAACTGATCTTCGCCTGCACCCTGCTCGCCGTCACCGATCCGCGAGCACACGACATACGCCTGACGGCCGTCGGCGACGTCCTCACGGATTCGTTCCCATGCGCGATCGACCCACTGCGGCTTCTGCTTCGCGGGCACGACACTGCTCTTGATCGGGGTTCGCCCACGTGGAAGCTCTCGCAGGGTCGAGACCTCGAGGTCGCCGAGCACGGTCATGGCGATGGTTCGCGGAATCGGCGTTGCCGTCATCACCAGCAGATGCGGACTGAGTCCTTCACGGGCACGTGATCGCAACTGATCACGTTGCTCGACGCCGAAGCGGTGTTGCTCGTCGACGACAACCATGCCGAGGTTGAAGAACTCGACGTTGTCCTGAATGAGCGCATGGGTACCGATGACGATCCCGGCGTCGCCGGTCACGGCTTCGAGCAGCGCTGCGCGCTTCGCAGCGACTGGCAGCGAGCCGGTAAGAAGGGCAATACGGGTGGAATGTTCGGCAGAACCGAGTTCACCACCTGCAGCCAGCGAGCCCATCATCTTGCGCAGTGATCGCGCGTGCTGATTTGCCAGGACCTCGGTGGGTGCGAGCAACGCGCACTGATAACCCGCATCGACGACCTGCAGCATCGCGCGCAGAGCCACGATCGTCTTGCCTGACCCGACCTCGCCCTGAAGAAGGCGGCTCATCGGGTGTGGGCGGGCAAGGTCGGTGGAGATCTCCTCCGCGACTGCTTGCTGTCCCTCCGTCAGAGTGAACGGGAGCATCTCCTCGAACTGGTCCGCGATCCCGCCGGCGACCGGAGCGCAGGCCGGAGCCACACGCTCGGAATTGTCGTGACGACGCATCGCGAGGACCAACTGCAGAGACAGCGCCTCGTCGAAACGCAGACGATCCTGTGCTCGTTCGATGTCTTCCTTGGTATCTGGCAGGTGAACGGTGCGCAGCGCCTCGTCCAAACCGATGAATCCGTGCTCGGCCCGAGTCTCGGCGGGCAACGGCTCCTCGATCGGATCGAGTTGGTCGAGCACTTGCCGCACGCACCGCATGATGGTCCAGCTCTCGACCTCGCGGGTCGCCGGGTACAGCGGGATCAACGCGCGGTCGAAGACGGACAGATCGAGTTCGGCGCCGGGATCCTGATTTGCGCGAGCCAGGCCCGCAAGGTCACCGGCTCCCTTGATGGATGCAAGCGGAACTACCGAATCCTCTTCGCCGACACGAGGTTCCGGGAGAATCAGGTAGCTCGGATGAGTGAGAGACCACTTGCCGCGGAAGTACTTCACCGTCCCGGAGAACATCGCCCGAACGCCGGGCTTGATGACGTGCCGCACCTTCTGCGGGTTGAAGAACGTGACGTCGACGGTCTGCGAATCAGTCGCCAGCGATACTCGCAACATCTGCCCCGGACGGTTCTTCATCTTCACGACGGCGGCCGACGCCACCCGCGCGATGATGGTGATGTGCTCACCCTCGGGCGGCTCCTTCTCGGCGAGTTCCTTGCCTGCCGACGCGTACCGGTGTGGGTAGTGACGCAGCAGGTCCTCGACGGTGCGGATCTCGAATGCCTCGTCGAGCGCGTCCGCGGTCTTCTTTCCCAGCAGCCGATCGAGTGGGTCGGCGAGCGTCGCCATCAGTTCCTCCAGCACAGTGTCGCGGTAAGCACATGTGTTCGTATATCAGCAGTCACCGACAGACCAGGTTCGATCACTCCACACCCAACTGGAACAGGTCACCCGGCTGATCACCCTGATAGACGAGCACGTCGACGCCCGGGTGGTGCGCGACGACGTGCGCCTCGAGCTGCCCGGCCAGGTCGTCCGGCGCGTCTGCGCCCATGAGTAGGGTCACGAGTTCGCCGCCGGATCCGAGCGCGAGGTCGACCAGTCGCGCACTCGACTCCGCGACGTCGGGACCGATGAGCACCACCTCGTGCCCCATCAGACCGATCGCGTCACCCGGATCACATGTCCCGACGTAGGTCAGCGAACGCTCGACCGCGATCCGCAACGATCCCCAGCGCGTGGCGGCCGCCGCCTCGGACATCGTGAAGCCGTCGTCGGCGACGTTGCGCTGAGGGTCGTGAACGGCAAGTGCTGCCAGGCCCTGGACCATCGACGACGTCGACAGCAGCAGAACCTGGTGAAGCGGATCGCGTGCAGCGGCACTGACTGCGACGAGTTCCTGCGCGGTCAAAGCTCCGTTCGGAAGCACCAGAACTTCGCTGCGTTCCATCTGACGAATGCGGCCGAGCAGTTGTGCGCGTGTCACCGGCGCATCGTCGCACCGAAGAACCGTCGCACCCTCACTCTCGAACAACGCCGCCGCGCTGTCACCGGCAACGACGGCCAGTACGCCGCGCGCGCCGGCCCCGGGGAATCGCCTCTCCGCCCGTGCCACCAACTGGTCGCGTTCGTCGACGAGAAAACTGCTGATGCGAATACCGTGCACCTTCCCGGCCTCGAGGCCGGCTTCCACGGCTGCACCGGCATCGCAGCAATGCACGTGCACCGACCAGCCGCCGAAACCGTCGCTGACGATGACCGTCGAATCTCCGAGGACGGACAGCCGCGTGCGCAGCGCCGTCATGCGATCGTCGTCGGAGTCGTCGACGAGGTACATGACCTCGAAATCCTGTTCCGAGTGATCACCACATTCGATCGGGCTCTTGTGAGCCCAATCGTGATCGAATGCGCTGACGTCGACAACTGCGCTCGACCTCGGGTCCGGCGTCCCCAGATCTTCGCGAACCTGCGGCTTCCCGGTCAGCACCTCGACAAAAGCGTCGAGGATCAGAACCAGACCGAATCCCCCGGCATCGACCACCCCGGCGGACGCGAGAACGTCCAGTTGCTCCGGCGTCTTGTTCAGTGCGACCGCAGCGGCGTCGGCAGCGGCGGCAACCACGGATGCAAGATCCTCGCCGCTCGGTGTCCTGGTGTCGACGCACTCCTGCGCTGCTTCTCCCGATGCGCGCAATACCGTGACGATGGTGCCTTCCACCAGATCGGAGACAGCCCGAGAGGCCAGCGTCGTCGCCGTGGTCAGCGAGTTCGCGAAGCTACGGCCGTCGATGTGCTCACCTTGAACACTCTCGGCGATGCCCCGGATCACCTGGGAGAGGATCACTCCGGAATTACCGCGAGCACCGGACACGGCGCCCCGAGCCAGAGCGTTGGCGACGCGGCCCGCACTGCGGACGTCGTCCTCGATCGTCTCGGCGGAATCGAGTGCAGCCCGCATCGTGAACAGCAGATTGGTGCCGGTATCCGAATCAGGGATGGGAAAGACGTTGAGGCTGTTGATCTCACCGCGACGTTTCTGGAGGCTGTCGACCGCCCGGCGGGCCCAGCGCCGCAGCAGACGTCCGTCCGCGACGGATTCCGCTTCTTCGGCGACGCGTTGCACTTCCCCCACTGACGGTTCCCCTCGACGATGGAAAGACTGACGATGAAAAAGAGATCGGTGATCGGTGCAGTCGAGGGTAGTCCGACGCTTCTGCGCAACCGTCATTACCGGGCGGTTTGGCCATTCGGGCCGGAAGCGGTTACTCTTACACGGTTGCCTCGAACGGGCTACACGAAATAATGCTGCACTTTGTTTGTTGCTGATTGACTGTTTTCACGTTCGGCTGCACAGTGAGCGGTCAAGGATCGGTTCGAAGTCGAGTATATTCGGATTGTAATTCTGGCTGCCCTACCGTGTAGGGTAACCACTTCAATATTCATTTCTAACAAGGAGTTCGCGACTATGGCTGCCGTCTGCGACGTATGCGCCAAGGGGCCCGGCTTCGGTAAGTCGGTCTCGCACTCGCACCGGCGTACCAATCGTCGCTGGAACCCGAACATTCAGTCTGTTCGTACCGAGGTTGCCCCGGGTAACACCCGTAAGGTCAACGTGTGCACCTCCTGCCTGAAGGCAGGCAAGGTCGCTCGGGGCTGATTGCCCGAGCACAAACTATTGCAGGCTCTGCCCCCGTCACTTCGGTGACGGGGGCAGAGCTGTATCTATGTGGCTGTATCTATGTGTCCCCGTGTTTCGTATGGCTGTCGGACACCCGTAATGTGCGTTGAGTGACTTCCATCGATGACCTGAGCAAAGTGACCCTCGACGAGGGCGTACTCCGCATCACCATTTCCACCGCCGCCAACGGCACCTCCCTCGACGACGAAGGACTGGTTCAGGGCGCGCAGGCGCTCGAGACAGTCGGAAACGACATCGGGAGCATCCTTCTGGTCGGCGAAGGCGCAAACTTCTGTGCCGGCGGCAACGTCCGTGCGTTCGCCGCAGCTCCTGACCGCGGCGAGTACGTCGCCGAGGTTGCCCGCGTCTTCCACGTGTTCGTTCGCGCGCTCGACGCTGCGACCGCTCCAGTGGTGGCCGGGGTCCACGGATGGGCTGCCGGCGCCGGAATGAGCCTGGTCTGCCTCGCCGACGTCGCAATCGGCGGCACCGGCACCAAGCTTCGCCCCGCGTACCCCTCCATCGGTTTCACCCCGGACGGCGGAATGTCGTGGACGCTTCCACGCATCGTCGGCGTGGCACGCGCTCGCGAGATTCTTCTCAACGATTCGGTGATCGGTGGCGACGAAGCCGTCCGCCTGGGGATCCTCACCCGACTCGTCGGCGACGACGAGGTCCAGGAAGAGGCAGCTCGCCTCGCCCGCGCTCTGGCCAACGGACCGAGTACGTCGTACTCGGGAATCAAAGCACTGCTGCGTTCGTCCCGGACGAACTCGCTCGCCGAGCAACTCGACGCCGAAGCCGCGTCCATCGCCATCGCAGCGAACAGCCCGATCGGACGCGAGGGCGTCGACGCGTTCGTCGACAAGCGTCGGCCCGATTTCACTTCCGCAAAGCAGGCCTAGTCGAACTGCCGTGCCGAACGTCGCGACTCGACGTTCGGCAGGCCGGTTCGTGCAGACACCGTTCGATCAGCCCAGATTCCAGTCGACCGGATCGGCTCCGAGTCCGGTCAAGAGTTCGTTCGCACGACTGAAGGGGCGCGAACCGAAGAAGCCACGCGAGGCCGAAAGCGGTGACGGGTGCGCGGATTCGATGATCGGTGTGTCGCCGAGCATCGGCGCGAGAGTGGCCGCGTCACGACCCCACAAGATCGCCACCATCGGCGACGACCGCGCGACCAGAGCGCGGATAGCCTGCTCGGTCACCGGCTCCCAGCCCTTCTTACGATGAGAAGCGGCTTGACCCGGCTGCACGGTGAGAACGCGATTGAGAAGCAGCACACCTTGTTTCGACCACGGTGTCAGATCGCCGTTCGGCGGTATCGGCAACCCGAGATCCTGGTGATACTCCTTGTAGATGTTGCCGAGACTTCGCGGAACCGGCCGCACGTCCGGTGCAACCGAAAAGCTCAACCCGACAGCGTGACCGGGCGTCGGATAAGGGTCCTGACCGACGATGAGCACTCGAACGTCCTCGAAAGGGTTCGTGAACGCACGCAAGACGTTCTCCCCCGCCGGCAGGTACTCCCGTCCCGCAGCGATCTCTTCGCGCAAGAACTTACCCATCGCGGAGATCTGCTCCGAGACCGGTTCGAGTGCCCGCGCCCACCCTGGATCGACGATCTCTGCAAGCGGCGCCATCAGTCGAGCCTGCGCAACGCGTCGCGGTAGTACGCCGCATTGGCTGCGTACATCTTGACGTTTCCGTCGAGGTGGCCGAGCGGAACTTCGTATCCCGCACGGACCTTGGCGGGCACACCGAGTGCCATGCTGCGCGGGGGAACCTGCATCTTGTTGGCCACCACCGCACCCGCGGCGACGATCGACCCCGTCCCGATCACCGTTCCGTTGAGAACAACTGACCCCGACGCGATCAGGCAATGGTCCTCGATGGTCGATCCCTCGATGTGCGCGTTGTGGCCCACGACGCAACCGGAACCGATGACAGTCGCATCGATGGCGGTGCAATGGATGACGGTTCCGTCCTGGATGTTCGATCCGATTCCCACCGAAATGGTTCCGTAGTCACCACGCAATACCGCTTGCGGCCAGATCGAGGTACCCGCTGCGAGAGTCACGGCGCCGATCACCACCGCGTCCGGGTGGACGTATGCGTCCGGATGAATGTCCGGAACTCTGTCTCCAAGTGCGTATACAGCCATGAAAGCAACCTATACCGCGGTGGTACCGGTGGTCGAAAAGCTGTGCCAGCCCCCGTCGCTCTCGCGAAGCGAACCGTCGACGCTCACGCCCGAACCGGCGGCAACCTCACCGATCACGATCCAACCCGACGGAATCTCGACCTCAGGCCCGAAAGTTGCTGCAAATCCGTGATCTTCACCACCGGAGAGGATCCAGTCCAGCGGATCGACGTCGAGTGCCTCGGCCGCCGATGCGACATCCGGTGAGGTCGGAACCGCAGCCGAGAAGATGTCGAACCGCACGTGCGAGGCCTCTGCGAGATGTCGGAGGTCCGCGATCAATCCGTCGGACACGTCCGTCATGGAATGTGCTGATTCTGCGGCGTCCCATGCCGATTGATACGGCGGATTCGGAACGCGATGGGAGGCAAGCAAATCTGGAAAGTTTGCGGGCTTGTCGAGCAGTACGGCTTCGTCGAGCAGTAGTGCCAACCCTGCTGCCGAGCAACCGAACAACCCGGCGACCGCGATCTTGTCACCGATCTTTGCTCCCGAACGCAGAACTGCCGCACGGCCACCGAGATCGCCGAGCACGGTCACCGACACCACGATCACCGGTGACTGGACCAGGTCACCGCCGACCACACCGGCACCCAGATCGGTTGCCGCGTCCCAGATTCCCGCGGAGATTGCGTCGACCACGTCGACGGGTGTCGAAGGCGGGCAC
Source organism: Rhodococcus sp. OAS809 (assembly GCF_040546695.1). Lineage (NCBI taxonomy): Bacteria > Bacillati > Actinomycetota > Actinomycetes > Mycobacteriales > Nocardiaceae > Rhodococcus > Rhodococcus sp. OAS809. Next base: position 1,519,614 of record NZ_JBEPOI010000002.1, read on the forward strand.
CCCAGAGACACCGTGAAGGCCGTCGGCCGCGCTCCCATCGAGACCACATCAGCAGCGTTCTGTGCCACTGCCTTCCGGCCGATGTCGCGTGGTGAAGACCAATCCATTCGGAAATGTCGACCTTCGACCAACATGTCGGACGAGACGACCACACGGCCGTCTCCGGAAGTCACGATGGCGGCATCGTCACCCGGCCCCAATTCAGTGGTGACCGGTTGGATTCGGCCGAGAAGAGATCGCGCGATCACGTCGAACTCCCCCACCTGCTCGACAGTGGGCTCCGACCCGAACTCCGATGACGCAGCGAACTCCGATGATGCAGTGAACTCCGATGATGCGATGAGTCTCTCCAATGCCGACGCAATTCGCTCGTAAGCGGCCTGCGGTACCTTCTAGCTGTGGTCGTGAATGCTTCTGCAAGCTCACGCGTGTGTCGGCAATCCTACCGATTCACCGACATGCTCTCAGAAGTGACAAGACCGCTGATCGACTGGACCAGGACCCGAGCGAAGAACTGAGCATGGCAGAAAACACCTCCACCGCAGACAACGCCGACATCGACCCCGACGGCGACGACGATCCGTCAGAGCGCCGCAGTCCGGCGCTGATCGCCACCGCCATCGCACTCCCGGTAGCCCTGATCGTCGGAGTAGTGATCGCGGCCGTCGTCGCGGGAAACAACCCTGAACTCTCGCCGGTTGCATTGGGACCCGTGCCGGCACCGGCAGCGGAGTCGCCGGCCTGCGTTTCCCTTCTCGGCGCGCTCCCCGACAAGATCGACGACTTCACGAAAGCCGAATTGGTAGAACCTGCTCCGGCCGGTGCGGCAGCGTGGCAGCGCAGCGAAGGAGAGCCGATCGTCTTGCGCTGCGGACTCGACCGTCCGTCCGAGTTCGATCAGGCTGCAGCACTACAGGTCGTGAACGGTGTCCAGTGGTTCCAGGTCTCGGGAACCGACATCGGTTTGGCGGCGAGCACTTGGTTTGCCGTAGACCGCGGTGAATACATCGGTATCACGATCCCCGACGGGACCGGTCCGACGCCGATTCAGGAAATCTCCGACACCATCACGGCGACTCTCGAACAGAAGCCTCTCGACCCGGCGCCGGTCGCGGTTCCCTGATCAGCGAAGGCCGGTGCCGCGAGCGACGGCGGTGTCGACCAGAGTCGAAATCAAAGTGCGGTAATCGATTCCGGTGGCGTTCCACATCTTCGGGTACATCGAGATGGAAGTGAACCCGGGCATCGTGTTGATCTCGTTGATCACCGGGCCGTCAGCCGTGACGAAGAAATCGACCCGCGAGAGTCCCTGGCAATCGAGTGCCTTGAACGCGCGGACAGCAAGCTCCCTGATCTGGTCGCTCACCGACTCGTCGAGTTTCGCGGGGATGTCGAATTCACAGACGTCGTCGAGGTACTTGGTGTCGAAGTCGTAGAACGCGTCCGAATCGGCGTCGGAATCCGGCATCCGGATCTCGGCGACCACACTCGCCTTGACGTCGCCGTTCGGGAATTCGAGGACGCCGCATTCCACCTCGCGGCCGATGATCGCGCCTTCGACGATCACCTTGGGATCGTGCAGGCGTGCATGAGCGATCGCCCCGTCCAGACCGTCCCAATTGCTCACCCGAGTGATGCCGATGGACGAGCCTCCACGAGCGGGCTTGACGAAAACCGGAAGGCCCAATTCCGCCTTCTGCTCTTCGGTCAGCGTTGCGGTTCCCGGTCGAAGCACGACCTGCACTCCGACGGGAAGTCCTTCAGCAGCAAGAAGCTTCTTCGTGAACTCTTTGTCCATGCCGGCGGCGCTGGCCAGAACTCCGGGTCCGACGTACGGAACCCCGGCAAGTTCGAGCAGACCCTGAATCGTGCCGTCTTCGCCGTAAGCCCCATGAAGAACGGGGAACACGACGTCGACCGACGCGAGCACAGCACCGGCGTCGGAGCCGTCGAAGGAGATTACCTCGCCCTCGCGGGTGGGGTCCGCGCTGAGGACCACCGACGTTCCGTCTTTGTCGACCGACGGCAGCGCGCGCCCGCTGATCGCGAGGGAACTGGGGTCGCTCGAACCGAGCACCCAGGAACCGTCGACGGTGATGCCGATCGGTACGACGTCGTACCGGTCGGGGTCGAGGTTGCTCAGGACGCTTCCGGCGGAAACACAGGACACTGAATGCTCATTGCTCCGGCCACCGAAGATCACGGCCACGCGGGTACGACTGCTGTTCACGCGTCAAACCGTACCGCCGAATCGACTGCGGCACGCGATCGGGCCGGACCGATTTCGTCGACCCGGCCCGTTTACGCGTCGAGTGCGCGCTCGATGTCGGCCAGGAGATCGGCGGTGTCCTCGATGCCACAAGCGATTCGGACAAACCCCGCACTGACCGGATCGCCCCAGCGCGCACGGCGATCCGCCGTCGTGTGGATCCCGCCGAAGCTGGTAGCAGCCGTGACGAGAGCGCTCGCTTCGACGAACGAGTGGAATGCCTGAGCCGAATCCAACTCGACGCTCACCAATCCGCCGAATCGATTCATCTGACCGGATGCCGTTGCATAGGACGGGTCACCGCGAAGGCCGGGGTAACGAACGGACCGGACTGCTTTGTGATTTACCAACATCTCGGCAAGCGCCAGCGCGTTGTCGCACTGACGCCCGAATCGCAGGCCTGCCGTGCCGAGGCTCCGGTGCGCAAGCCACGTCTCGAAGGGGCCGAGCACCGTTCCCGAGAGAAGTCGCTCACGCTCGATTCGCCGACTCACTGCCGCATCGGAGGTGGCGACGTAACCCATCAGGAGGTCACTGTGCCCGCTGAGAGCCTTGGTACCGCTGGCCACCACGACGTCGGCACCCAATTCGAGCGGGCGCTGACCCAGCGGTGTCGCGGTCGTGTTGTCGACGATCAGCAGCGCACCCGAACGGTGGCACACGTCGGCGAGCACGCGAAGGTCGACCACGTCCAGCACCGGGTTGGACGGCGTCTCGGCGACGACGACCACGCGGCCCGGTGACGCGTCGAGCAGATCTACGAAGCTCGCGTCGCCCATCTGCAGAGTCGAAACCTCGCGAACGGTGATTCCCAACGGCGCGAGGCGCTCGTTCGCGTACAACCGCACTTGGTAATACCCGTCCGAGGGCACGACGACGGTATCCCCCGCGACGAGGACGCTGCGCAAGGTAGCGGTGATCGCGGACATCCCCGATCCCATGACGAGGGCGTGGTCCGCTCTCTCGAGCGCCGCGAGCGCGGATTCGAGTCCGCGCCAACCCGGGTTCGATGCACGTGCATAGGTATCGGACTCGGAACCTTCGTCCGCCGAAAGTTGGTACGGCGCAGCGAATATCGGGCCCAGTTGCATGGGCTGACCCGCGGCGTGTTCGCGCGCGACGGCGCTCACGCTGCGCGTCGAATCCCCGTAATCCTCGAAGCGACCCACACCGATTTCACTCATTCCGGCTTCGTCCGGCGTCCGAGCAACTGACCGATCGCATCGCTGACGGCCATGCCTTCGTGGCACACCCGGTGGACCGCGTCGGTCAACGGCATCTCCACGTCGTATCCGGCAGCGAGTGCGCGTACCGACGTGCACGACTTCACGCCCTCGGCGACCTGACCGTTGGTTGCCTTCTGTGCCGACTCCATTGACCCGCCTCGTCCGAGCCGCTCTCCGAACGTCCGGTTTCGCGACAACTCGGACGTGCATGTCGCTACCAGGTCACCGACACCCGCCAAGCCTGCAAGAGTCGACGCCTTGGCGCCGAGCGCAACGCCGAGACGAATCGTCTCGGCGAGCCCACGGGTGATGATGCTGGCGACCGTGTTGTCGCCGAATCCACTGCCGGCGGCCATGCCGCAGGCCAGCGCGATCACGTTCTTACACGCACCACCGATCTCGCATCCGATGACGTCGGAGTTGGTGTACGGCCTGAAATAGCCGGTAGCACAAGCATCCTGGAGAGCGAGGGCACGCGAGGAATCCGAACAGGCGATCACCGTCGCCGCGGGTTGCCCGCCGGCGATCTCGTGTGCAAGATTCGGGCCCGAGAGCACCGCGACGCGCCCCGGTTCCACGCCGGTCACCGACACGATGACCTGGCTCATGCGCATGAGCGTCCCGGTCTCGATTCCCTTGGCCAGACTCAGCAGAGTCGCATCGGGTCCGATCGAGCCTTTCCACTGCTCCAGGTTTGCTCGTAGCGACTGCGAGGGAACCGCCAGCACGATGAAGTCAGCACCTGCCATCGCCTCCTCGTGGTGGTGGGTCGCGCGAATCGACGAAGGCAAAGCAATGCCTGGCAGATAGTCGCTGTTCTCGTGCGTGGTGTCGATGCGCTTCGCGACCTCTTCACGCCTGGCCCACATCGTCACGTCGGTTCCGGCCTCGGCCATCACCTTCGCCAACGCCGTTCCCCACGAACCTGCGCCCAATACAGCTGCCTTACTCACACGCTCACCCCGTCTACCCGGCGAAGCGGGTCGCCGCCAGAAAAATCGTCTGCACAGAGTATCGCCTGTGGTGCACTGCGGTGGGCAGCCGCGGACACCGAGCGTGATGACTGGCAAGATCGAGGGATGGACAGCGCGGAACCCCCGTACCCACACGCCGTGGAGACACCGCATGCGCGCACGGAGATCGAACGCCCCATGCATGCGATAGTGGCCGTCAAGTCCTTGAGATCGGCCAAGTCCCGCCTCGCGGGCGAACTCGACTCGGACGCGCGTGCAGACCTCGTGTTGGCCATGCTTCACGACACCCTCGCCACAGTTGCAGCCGTCTCGGCCATCGACAGCGTCACAGTGGTCACCCCGGACCCCACCGTTGCCGCCCTTGCATATTCCGTCGGCGTGACGGTCTACGCCGATCCAGCTCCCGACGGCGCCCGAACCAACGGCGCAACACCGCGCACGGAGGAAACCCTCAACGCGGCGTTGAGCGCAGCGGCCGCCGATATCCGAGCCAAGCGCGGAGTGGTCGACCTCGTTGTGCTGCAAGCCGACTTGCCCGCCATGCAACCGAGCGAACTGACGGAGGCCGTGGCCGCGGCCCGAAGCGGCGGACGTTCAGTCGTCGTCGATCACCACGGTACCGGCACTTCCGCATTGTTTGCGTGCGGCGAAAGCGCGCTCGACCCTCGGTTCGGGCCGGAATCCGCACTTGGACATGCCAATTCAGGTGCTCGTCCACTCAACGGCAAATGGCCGGGACTGCGCACCGACGTCGACACCCATGCCGATCTCGGCACTGTGCGAGCACTGGGAGTAGGCCCCGCGACATCGGCTTCGTTGACCAGACTCAAGGCCACGCCGTCGAACAGTCGATGAATTTTCTTTCATCGATTGTCGGACCGCGCGATTGTGGGGGATGATCGACGAGTGAGCAATGGCGAAGCACTCGAAAACCGTATTTCCGAAGACCAGTCGGACGGAGACCACAGCTCCGGCCGGCACGAGAACGGCGCGGCCACCTCGCCGCGATCTCAGGCCGTCGCGGTCGCCACCAACATCCCGGGCGCTCCCCCTGCAGCTACCAAGGCAGAGCTACCCGAATTGCTCGTCGGACTTCCCGAGGATCGTTACCTCAACCGCGAACTCAGCTGGCTCGATTTCAATGCCCGTGTTCTCGCATTGGCTGCCGACGAGTCACTGCCGTTGCTCGAACGCGCAAAGTTCCTCGCCATCTTCGCTTCCAATCTCGACGAATTTTTCATGGTCCGGGTCGCCGGACTCAAGCGCCGCGACGAGACGGGACTGTCGGTCAGGTCCGCCGACGGCCTCTCCCCACGCGAACAATTGGCGCTCATCGCGCGTCGCACCCAGGAACTCGCTGACAAGCACGCACACGTGTTTCTCGACTCGGTCCGCCCTGCCCTGGCGGCAGAAGGCATTTCAATTGTTCGATGGGCCGACCTCAGTGCCGACGATCACGGCCGGCTCTCGGCGCATTTCCACGAGCAGGTCTTCCCGGTACTGACGCCGTTGGCAGTCGATCACGCCCACCCGTTCCCCTACATCAGCGGACTGAGCCTCAACCTCGCCGTGACAGTGAAGGACTCCGTCACCCGCGGCGAACACTTCGCTCGCGTCAAGGTTCCCGACAACGTCGGCCGGTTCGTGCGAGTCAAGAGCACGACATCTTCGTCCACCATCGATTCTTTCCTCCCGATGGAAGAACTGATTTCGGCTCATCTGGACGTGCTGTTCCCCGGAATGGAAATCGTCGAACATCACGCTTTCCGAATCACACGCAACGCCGATTTCGAGGTCGAAGAAGATCGGGACGAGGATCTGCTGCAGGCACTCGAACGTGAATTGGCGCGTCGTCGTTTCGGTTCACCCGTTCGCCTCGAAGTTGCCGACGACATGACCGAGCACATGCTCGAACTGCTTCTGCGTGAACTCGACGTCGATCCGGCCGACGTGATCGAGGTTTCCGGTCTCCTCGACTTGTCCTGCCTCTGGCAGGTTTACGCCGTCGACCGCCCCGCTCTCAAAGACGCTCCGTTCGTCCCGGCGACGCATCCGGCGTTCGGTGAACGCGAGACTCCGAAGAGCGTGTTCTCGACCCTGCGCGAAGGCGACGTGCTCGTCCACCACCCATACGACTCGTTTTCCACAAGCGTTCAACGCTTCATCGAACAGGCCGCCGCCGACCCGCAGGTGCTCGCGATCAAGCAGACCCTGTACCGCACTTCCGGCGACTCCCCCATCGTCAATGCACTGATCGACGCCGCCGAAGCGGGCAAGCAGGTTGTCGCGCTGGTGGAGATCAAGGCCCGCTTCGACGAGCAGGCCAACATCAAGTGGGCACGCAAACTCGAGCAGGCCGGCGTTCACGTCGTCTACGGTCTCGTCGGTCTCAAGACTCACTGCAAGACGTGCCTCGTCGTCAGGCGAGAGGGCTCGACCATTCGTCGTTACTGCCACATCGGCACGGGCAACTACAATCCGAAGACCGCGCGCATGTACGAGGACGTCGGATTGCTCACCGCAGCACCGGAGATCGGTGCAGACCTCACCGACCTCTTCAACTCGCTGACCGGATACTCCCGAAAGACGAGCTACCGCAACCTTCTCGTAGCGCCGTACGGGGTTCGCCGCGGGATCATCGAGCGGATCGACAACGAGATCGCGCACAAGCTCGCAGGCCGCGATGCCGGTATCCGCTTGAAGGCCAACGCATTGGTCGACGAGCAGGTCATCGACGCGTTGTACCGCGCGTCCAAGGCCGGTATCCCCGTCGAGATCGTGGTTCGCGGAATCTGCGCGCTCAAGCCGGGCGTTCCCGGCCTCAGCGAAAACATCGAAGTACGTTCCATTCTCGGACGCTTCCTCGAACACTCGCGAATGTTCCATTTCCGCTCGGCGCGACGAATTCTGGATCGGCAGCGCAGACATGATGCACCGCAACCTCGATCGCCGCGTCGAGGTCATGGTGCAGGTCAAGGACCCGAAACTGTCGAAGCAACTCGGTGACATCTTCGACTCCGCGCTCGATCCCCGAACTCGCTGCTGGGTACTGCATCCGGACGGGAGTTGGGTCGCTGCCCCCGAACGCGGTGAGGACGTACGTGAGCATCAACAGTCGTTGATGCGCAGCCGCACCGCCAGCGGGTCTTGACGGGCTCGGATCACACAATGAGCGACAAGCCGGTCAAAGCCAACATCTTTGCCGCAGGCGCGGTTCTGTGGCGGAAGGCTCCTCAGGATCCTTCCGCCATCGAGATCGCCGTCGTACATCGACCGAAGTACGACGACTGGTCATTCCCCAAAGGAAAGCTCGATCCCGGCGAGACCTTCTTGACCGCAGCAGTTCGCGAGGTCCGCGAAGAGACCTCGATCACTGGACGTTTCGGAAGGCACCTCGGTGGCGTGACGTACCCGATCCCGGGACATCGCAAACTCAAACGGGTCGAATACTGGTCGGCCGAAGCAGTGGACGGAGATTTCGGGCCGAATAGCGAAGTGGATGTTCTCTATTGGCTTCCGGTCACCGAGGTAGCCGATCATCTTTCCTACCCGATGGATCGAATGATTCTTCGCCGCTTCGTTTCCCTTCGGCCTGACACGAAAACGGTATTACTCGTCCGCCACGCAAAAGCTGGAAGCCGTAAGCGATACAAGGGCGACGACAATGTGCGTCCACTCGACGCCAAGGGCAAAGAGCAATCCGCCGCCTTGGTCGAACAGCTGAAAATCTTCGGAGCCGATTCGGTTTTCGCGGCTGACCGTACGCGCTGCATCGACACTGTGATGCCATTGGCGGAGGCATTGGGTGTAGAGATTTCGACGGAACCTCTTCTGACCGAAGAAGGTTACGAGGCCGATCCCGACGCCGCCAGGGCGCGTGCGCTGCAGATCGCCGCACTGGAGGGCACTCCCGTAATCTGCAGCCAAGGAGGCGTCATCCCCGATTTGATGCGCTGGTGGGCTGATACGGCCGGTGTAACACTGCCCTCGGCGCGCAACCGTAAGGCGAGCACTTGGGTGCTCTCGTTCCTCGACGGCCGTCTGGTAGCCGCGGATCACCTCGACAGCCCGCTCCCCAAAGTCGCCAACTCCTGAGGGATTTGGACCAACCGACACCCAGCTCGATTCGGTAGTTTTGCAAAGCACTGAAACACAGGAGAATTCACACTTCTCCCAGACAGCAAAAAAGAGGTGCAGCCGCGGATCTGATCCGCGGCTGCACCTCTTTGTCTTACGGCATCGGGTTTTTCACCCGAACGCGACTACTTTGCGCGCTTGGCCGGAGCCTTCTTGGCCGGAGCCTTCTTGGCTGCGGTCTTGGCGGGGGCCTTCTTGGCCGGAGCCTTCTTGGCCGGAGCCTTGGCTGCGGTCTTGGCCGGAGCCTTCTTGGCGGGAGCCTTGGTGGCAACCGTCTTCTTGGCTGCGGTCTTGGCCGGAGCCTTCTTGGCGGGAGCCTTGGTGGCAACCGTCTTCTTGGCTGCGGTCTTGGCCGGAGCCTTCTTGGCGGGAGCCTTCGCGGCAACCGTCTTCTTGGCTGCGGTCTTGGCCGGAGCCTTCTTGGCCGGAGCCTTCTTGGCTGCGGTCTTCTTGGCAGCAGCCTTCTTGGCTGCAGCCTTGGTGGCCGGTGCTGCTACGCCACGCTTGACTGCCGGGCCGGTGGCCGGAAGCTTCTGTCCACCAGCGATAACAGCCTTGAACTGCGCACCCGGACGGAAAGCCGGAACCGACGTCGGCTTGACCTTGACGGTCTCGCCCGTACGCGGGTTGCGTGCAACACGTGCTGCACGACGACGCTGCTCGAAGACTCCGAAGCCGGTGATGGTCACGCTCTCGCCACGGTGGACGGCGCGGACGATGGTGTCCACGACGTGCTCCACTGCGTCGGTCGCTGTGCGCCTGTCCGAACCCAGCTTTTCAGTCAGAACATCGATGAGCTCTGCCTTGTTCATTGAAATTCCTCCGCTAATTGTGGTCCACCGTCGGACCGACTGAGAACCACGGTAAACCTGATAACGGCAAGAGTCTATGTGCCACGCCAATTCTCATTCAACGTGACTGCGAAATGGTGACCTATTTCTCTTCCCGCGCGGAGTTGCGGATTTCGGTTCAGCCCTGCGAAATTCGGGCTGGAAGGGTAGTCGGTTTCCATGAAGGCCTTGACTTTTCGAACTCGGAAATCGCGTCTACCTGCCGCAATGTCAGTCCGATGTCGTCGAGACCCTCCAGCAGACGCCACCGTGTGTAGTCGTCAATATTGAACGGCACCACCGTAGTTCCGGCGCTGACGGTCCGATTCTCGAGATCTACTGTCAATTCCAGTCCGGGCTGCTCTTCGAGCAACTTCCAGAGCAATTCGACGTCGCTCTGCTCGACCTGAGCCGCTACGAGACCGGCTTTTCCGGCGTTTCCGCGGAAGATGTCGGCGAACCGGGAAGCAATGACGACCCGAAATCCGAAGTCGGAGAGAGCCCACACGGCATGCTCACGCGAAGAGCCCGTGCCGAAATCGGGACCGGCCACGAGGACACTTCCCTTGTCGTACGGAGCCAGATTGAGAATGAAGTTGGGGTCGGTACGCCAGCCTGCGAACAGCCCGTCCTCGAATCCGGTGCGCGTCACCCGTTTCAGGTACACGGCAGGGATGATCTGGTCGGTATCGACATTCGAGCGTCGCAGCGGGACGCCGATACCCTTGTGCGTGGTAAAGGATTCCATCGAAATTCTCCTCGAGATGGTAAGTGGGTCAGACCAGATCGGCCGGTGCCGAGAGCGTTCCGCGGACCGCCGTGGCAGCCGCGACGAGCGGGGAAACCAGATGGGTCCGGCCGCCTTTACCCTGTCGGCCTTCGAAATTCCGGTTGGACGTCGATGCCGAACGCTCGCCGGGAGCAAGCTGGTCAGGGTTCATTCCCAAGCACATCGAGCAACCGGCCTGGCGCCATTCAGCCCCTGCCGCTGTGAAGATTTCACCGAGACCTTCGCTTTCGGCTTGAGCCCGCACCCGCATCGAGCCGGGAACGATGAGCATCCGAACGCCCTCTGCCACATGGCGACCCTCGAGCACCTCCGCCACTGCGCGCAGGTCTTCGATGCGTCCGTTGGTGCACGAACCGACGAACACGGTGTCGACAGAAACATCCCGAAGCGGCATACCGGCGTCGAGACCCATGTAGGTGAGCGCCTTCTCGGCTGCCTGACGCTCGCTCTCGTCGACGATCAGTTCGGGATCAGGCACACGGTCGCCGAGCGGCGCACCCTGTCCCGGATTGGTTCCCCACGTGACGAAAGGCGTCAATGCGCTTGCGTCGATGTGAACCTCGTTGTCGAATTCCGCGCCCTCGTCGGTCTTGAGCAACTCCCACGCGGCGACGGCTTCGTCCCACTCTGCGCCGGACGGTGCATGCGGACGGCCCTTGATGAACTCGTAAGTGGTCTCGTCCGGTGCGATCATGCCCGCGCGGGCTCCGGCCTCGATCGACATGTTGCAGATGGTCATACGAGCTTCCATCGACAGTTTGCGAATGGCCTCGCCGCGGTACTCCAGTACGTAGCCCTGGCCGCCGCCGGTGCCGATCTTGGCGATGACTGCGAGGATCAAGTCCTTGCTCGTGACGCCGGGAGGCAGCTCGCCGTCGACCGTGATCGCCATGGTCTTGAAGGGGCGCAACGACAATGTCTGCGTTGCCATCACATGCTCGACCTCGCTGGTGCCGATTCCCATTGCGAGCGCACCGAATGCGCCGTGCGTCGACGTATGACTGTCGCCGCACACCACGGTGGTTCCGGGCTGCGTCAGGCCGAGCTGCGGTCCGACCACATGCACGATGCCTTGGTCGAGATCGCCCATGCGGTGCAAGCGAACTCCGAACTCCGCGCAATTTCGGCGCAAGGTGTCGACCTGAGTCTTGGACACAGGATCTGCGATCGGCTTGTCGATGTCGATCGTCGGAACGTTGTGGTCCTCGGTGGCGATCGTCAGGTCGGGACGGCGCAACTGGCGTCCCGCCAGGCGAAGTCCGTCGAATGCCTGGGGGCTCGTCACTTCGTGAACGAGGTGGAGATCGATGTAGATGAGGTCGGGATCCTGCCCCTCCCCTTTCACGACAACGTGGTCGTCCCACACCTTCTCGGCGAGAGTGCGTGCTTTCTGTGCCATGTCTTCCACCTCTGTACGTAGCCTCGCGTCGGCGGACTACGGGCTGGCCCGCCGCGCGTGAAGTAGGTCCCCAGCCTTCACAGCAGATGCAGACTGTCCCGAGGAAATGCGCTATCCCTACAGGAAATGCGGTAGCATCCCACTATGCGAGAAACTGGTATCGACCTATGAGACAGCATAGCGGCATCGGCGTCCTGGACAAAGCAATGGGCGTGCTTCATGCAGTAGCTGAGGAACCGTGCAGCCTCACCGAACTCTGTGCACGAACCGGTTTGCCGCGCGCGACCGCCCATAGACTCGCCGTCGGTCTCGAAGTCCATCGACTCCTCACTCGCGACTCGGACGGTCAGTGGTGCCCAGGGCCCGGACTCGCCGAACTCGCTGCCACCGCTAATGATCCACTCATTGCTGCGGCCGGACTCATCCTCCCCCGCCTTCGCGAAATCACCGGCGAAAGCGTCCAGCTGTACCGTCGCGAAGGCACACAACGCATCTGCGTCGCGTCGATGGAACCACCGACGGGCCTGCGTGACACGGTGCTCGTCGGAGCCCGACTGCCGATGAACGCCGGATCCGGTGCCAAGGTCCTTCTCGCATGGGCAGATCCACAAACCCAACGGACCGTCCTCGCCGATGCGTCCTTCGGCGAACGAGTGCTGCTCGAGGTTCGCCGGCGCGGCTGGGCACAGAGCGCGGCCGAACGTGAGCCCGGTGTCGCCAGCGTCGCGGCTCCCGTCCGAGACTCGGCAGGCGCTGTCATTGCCGCGATTTCGGTCTCCGGCCCCATCGATCGGATGGGTAGACGACCGGGAGCCCGCTGGGCGGCGGACCTTCTCGCAGCTGCCGAAGCGCTCCACAAGCGTCTGTAATTCGTGACACAGTAAGGCCTTCAGATCCTCGAGCACGTAGGAGTACGACGCGACCATGGCAGGAAAGCAGCGTAGTCAGATCACGATGACCGAGGCCGAAATCTCGAGCTTCGTCGAAAAGAGCCGTACGGCAACGATGGCGACGTTGAGCGCCGACGGAATGCCTCACCTGATCGCGATGTGGTTCGCGATAGTCGACGGCGAAATCTGGTTCGAGACCAAAGCCAAGTCGCAGAAGGCCGTCAATCTTCGCCGGGACGCCCGTATGTCCGTCCTGATCGAAGACGGTCAGACGTACGACACGCTCCGAGGAGTCTCGATGGAGGGTACCGGGGTCATCGTCGAAGATCCGGAAGCCCTCTTCGCTGTGGGAATCAGCGTCTGGGAGCGATACACGGGCCCGTACACCGACGATCTCCGCCCGGCCGTCGACGCGATGCTCCACAAGCGCGTCGCGGTACGGTTCGTTCCCGATCGAACTCGTTCGTGGGATCACCGCAAGCTCGGGATGCCTGCGATGCCTCTTTCCGGCTCTACCGCACCGCCGCCGCAGCCCTGAGATTCGTGAGCGGAAAAATCACGAGCAATCGAATTCGGGCCGGCGTAGTTTCACCAACAGGCCCAACAACAAGGAGTGAGCATATGAGCGATCTCGACAGCAACACCCCGTCCGAACCCGAATCCCAATCGGAGGAAACCAAACGAAAGTTCCGTGAGGCCCTCGAACGGAAGAATCATCAGAACGCCAAATCGACCGACCATCGCGACGGACAGTCCAAGGTCCACAACACGCATGGCCCGGCCGATCACAAGCGAGAGTTCCGCCGTAAGAGCGGATAACCGATCGCGGACAACAGAGTGAGATGACGATCACCCCCAGTCGAATTCGACTGGGGGTGATCGTTTTTCGCATCGCCGGAAACATTTCCCGCACATACGAAAAGACCCCCCGATCAATGATCGGAGGGTCTTTCCTTTGTAGCCCCGACGGGATTCGAACCCGCGCTACCGCCTTGAGAGGGCGGCGTCCTAGGCCGCTAGACGACGGGGCCAGGACACGCTTTTAAACGTGGTATTTCAGTCTTGCTCTTGGATGCTCAGCAAGCTTAGCTTGTCTGAGTCCGGCCACAAAATCGACCGGATTTCCGCTGGGGTACCAGGACTCGAACCTAGAATGGCGGTACCAGAAACCGCTGTGTTGCCAATTACACCATACCCCAAGGTCTTGCTCACCAGCCTTGCTCGATCCGCTTCGCTGTTGTGCTCGGCGGCTCGTCTCCGGCCGAAAAGAAGATTACCAGTACCCCTGCCCCAAATACCAAATCGTATGGTCACAGGAGGTTTTTGCTTCATTTTCGGCCGGAAGACCGTCCGATCTAGGCGGTTACCGCTGCCCTACCGGCGCGCAACCGAGCGAGCGAGACCTCACGACCGAGCAATTCCATCGACTCGTACAGCGGAGGGCTGATGTGAGAGCCCGTGATCGCGACCCGAACCGGAGCGAAGGCCTTACGCGGTTTGAGCTCCAGATCCTCGATGAGGGCCTTCTTGAGTGCTTCCTCGATACTGGCCGCCGACCACTCTGAGATGGCATCGAGCGCCGCAAGAGACGCGTCCAGAACCGGACCGGCATCTTCCTTCAAGTTCTTTGCCGTCGCGGCCGGATCGAGAGCAAACGACGCCTCGTCGACGAACAGGAATTTCAGCAGATCCCACGCGTCGGACAGGACGACGATGCGCGTCTGCACGAGGTCCGCCGCAACAGTGAACGTCGCTTCGTCGACGTCGGCGCCGATGTGTCCGTGCTCCACCAGGAACGACTTCAGACGACCGGCGAAGTCGGCCGGCTCGAGCAGACGAATGTGCTCGGCATTGATCGCGTCGGCCTTCTTCTGGTCGAAGCGGGCAGGATTGGAGTTGACCTTGGTGACGTCGAAGGCCGCAACCATCTCGTCGAGCGAGAAGACATCGTGATCGTCGGCGATGCTCCACCCGAGCAGAGCCAGGTAGTTCAGCAATCCCTCGGGAATGAAGCCCCGATCGCGGTGGATGAAGAGGTTGGACTCGGGATCGCGCTTGGAAAGCTTCTTGTTGCCCTGACCCATCACGAAAGGCAAGTGCCCGAACGACGGTGTGAAATCGGCGACACCGATACGAATCAATGCCTCGTACAACGCGAGCTGACGCGGAGTCGAGGACAGCAGATCTTCGCCGCGCAGTACATGGGTGATCTTCATCAACGCGTCGTCGACCGGGTTGACCAAGGTGTACAGCGGAATGCCGTTGCCGCGAGTCAGCGCGAAGTCCGGAACGGTGCCTGCCTTGAACGTGGTCTCGCCCCGCACCAGGTCGTTCCAGGTCAGATCATGATCGGGCATCCGGAGGCGGACGACGGGCTTGCGCCCCTCGGCGATGTAGGCAGCGCGCTGCTCGTCGCTGAGCTCGCGATCGAAGTTGTCGTATCCGAGCTTCGGATCGCGTCCGGCCGCCTTGTGTCGCGCTTCGACCTCCTCGTTCGTCGAGTAGGACTCGTAGGCCTCGCCCGCGGCCAGCAACTTGGCAACAACGTCGAGATGCAGGTCGCGACGCTCGGACTGGCGATACGGTGCGTGCGGCCCACCGACCTCCGGGCCTTCGTCCCAATTGAGCCCCAACCAGCGGAGGGCGTCGAGGATGGCCTGGTAGGACTCTTCACTGTCGCGCTGCGCATCGGTGTCTTCGATACGGAACACGAATGTGCCGCCGTGGTGTCGTGCGAATGCCCAGTTGAACAAGGCGGTGCGCACCAAACCCACGTGCGGGGTTCCGGTGGGTGACGGACAGAAACGGACGCGTACTTCGCTGTTGGTCATGGCTCACTTGGCTCGGCGATGATGGATGGTCGTACTACAGGTTAGTCCGGCAGCCCTTCCTCCATCCGGCCGATCACTTACCCGGCAGGACGTTGATGCGTGTCATGTCGCCGTCGTAGTAGGCCAGCAGTCGCTTGTCCATGACCTTTCGCCACAGCGGCGGCACCCACGCGCAGACGATCATGACTGCGTAACCCGCTGGAAGTTGCGGCGCTTCGGCCGCACTTCGCAGGCTCTGGTACCGCAGACGCGGATTCGCGTGATGGTCGCTGTGACGCTGAAGTTGATAGAGGAACAGATTGCTGACGACGTGGTCGCTGTTCCAGCTGTCCTCGGGCGAGCACCGGACGTACGAGCCGTCAGGCCGCTTCGCACGTAGCAAGCCGTAGTGCTCGAGATAGTTGGCGGTCTCGAGGAACGTGAAGCCTGCAATTGCCTGAACGGCGAGCCACGGCGCAATTTCCCAGCCGAACGCGGCGATCAGACTGCCGAACAGAACCACACTCATCGCCCACGCGTTCAGGATGTTGTTGCGGTAACTCCACGTCCGTCTCCCCTGACGCCTCAGACGAGCGCTTTCGATCCGCCATCCCGAGCGCAGGCCGCCGATGACGCTGCGAGGCAAGAAGAACCAGAAGTTTTCCTTGTACCGCGAGCTGGCCGGATCCTCCGGCGTCGCGACGCGGACGTGATGACCATGGTTGTGTTCGACGTAGAAATGGCCGTAGAAGGACTGCGCGAGCGCTACTTTCGCGAGCCACTTCTCGAGCTTCTCACTCTTGTGCCCCAATTCATGCGCCGCGTTGATCCCCACACCGGCAACCACGCCGGCAGTCATCGCGAGCGCGAACTTCTCCCCCGCCGCCATCGGCGCGTTCACCCAACACCACGCGACGAACACCAGCCCGACGTATTGGAGGGGCAGGAACAAGTACGTGCACCAGCGGTAGAAACGATCCTCTTGCAATTCAGGGATCGCTTCGTCCGGTGGGCTGTTACCGTCCTCGCCCGCCAGGAGATCGATCAGGGGAATGACGATGACGATCAGCCACGCCCCGATGGCCCAGAAGAGCCCGAGACTGAATTTGTCGACCAGGAACCACGCAGCGAACGGGCTGAGAGGAACCAGCAAACCCAGTGGCCACAGGTAGCGCTTCTTGTCTCGCCACACCGGCCGCTGCCCGTTCCGCGCTTGCCCTGCCGCTGTCCGGGAGGCTTCCGCGAAGGTCGTCATGTATCACCACGTTTCTGCGCAATCCACTCGATTGCCCCATCGGCTTCTATCCAGTTATCGGTCACCCTACTGCTCAGCGTTACATTTCAGGGAATTTGGTCTGTTACGGGCTGCGACAGCAAACCGTATGGCGAACTCTCCCAACCTGGCCAAATCCGACATAACGCCAGGAGGATCAGAGGCGAAGCTTCGCCTGGGTCATGAAACCCGCAGGTCAGTCCCGGAGCCTGATTTCTTCGAGTCGGTTGGCAATCCCGATCAATCCACTGGCGATAGTTACCATCTTGCGACTTTTCTGCGACAGACACCTCTCGACCTCACACCACGACGGAGGCCCCATCCGGTTGGATGGGGCCTCCGTAGTCGCGTGACTGAACGAACCGGGTCAGATCAGCTCTTGGCGGTCACCGGGTTCGTGAGCGTGCCGATCCCCGAGACCGTGACCGACACGGAATCGCCGTCGACGATCGGGCCTACTCCGGCGGGGGTGCCGGTGAGGATGACGTCGCCAGGCAAGAGAGTCATCACCGCCGAGATCCACTCGATGATCTTCGGAATGTCGTGGAGGAGAAAAGCCGTGCTGCTGTCCTGCTTGACCTGGCCGTTCACCTCGGTCTTGATATCGACGTCGGACGCATCCAGACTGGTTTCGATCCACGGTCCGAGTGGGCAGAAAGTGTCGTGGCCCTTCGCGCGCGTCCACTGCCCGTCGTGACGCTGATGATCTCGCGCCGACACGTCGTTGGCGATCGTGTAACCGAGGACCACGCTCAACGCCTTCGCCGCCGGAACGTCCTTGCACGGTTGACCGATGACGACCGCGAGTTCACCCTCGAAGTGCACCTCGTTCGAGGTGGGAGGCAAGACGATCGGGGCACCCGGGCCAACTATGGACGTGTTTGGCTTGAGGAAGATCACGGGGTCCGCGGGAGCCTCTCCGCCCATCTCCGCGATGTGATCTGCATAATTCTTGCCGATGCAGATCACCTTGCTGGCGAGAATCGGAGCCAGCAGACGAACATCGGCGAGCGGCCAACTTCGGCCGGTAAATGTGGGGTTCCCGAACGGGTGCTCCGCAATTTCCTTGGCGACGAGGGCATCCTCTTCACCTTCGATACTGACGAACGCAACACCATCGGGACTGGCAATTCGACCAAGACGCATGCCGGCCAGTCTATCGGGGTGCCGGAAACGACTGACGCGCGCAAGCCGAAAGGCTTACGCGCGTCAGTCTCGTGAAAGAATTCCTTACAGCGCTGCAGTGATCCGGTCGCCGATCTCCGTTGTGGAGATGGGACCTTCGCCGCGGGTAGCCAGGTCGGCAGCGACCACAGCCTCGACCCGAGCGGCGTCGTCCTCGCGTCCGAGATGGCGAAGAAGCAGTGCGGCCGAGAGGATCGCGGCGGTGGGATCAGCGATTCCCTTGCCGGCGATGTCCGGAGCACTGCCGTGAACGGGCTCGAACATCGACGGGTTGGTACCCGAGGCATCGATGTTTCCGCTTGCGGCCAAACCGATGCCACCGGTTACGGCGCCGGCGAGGTCGGTGATGATGTCACCGAAGAGGTTGTCCGTGACGATCACGTCGAAGCGCGACGGGTCGGTGACCATGTAGATCGTGGCCGCGTCGATGTGGCAGTACGCGGTTTCGACGTCCGGGAACTCGGCACCGACGGTCTCGATTGCACGCGTCCAGATTGCGCCCGCGTTGGAGAGCACGTTGGTCTTGTGAATCAAGGTGAGGTGCTTGGACCGGGTCTGCGCCAAGGCAAATGCGTAACGCACCACGCGCTCGGCACCGAACCAGGTATTGATCGACACCTCGGTTGCGATCTCGTGATCGGTGCCGACGCGGATCGCTCCACCGTTTCCGGTGTACGGACCCTCGGTGCCTTCACGAACCACGACGAAGTCGATCTCCGGCTGGGCCGCCAACGGCGACAGCGCACCCGGATACAGCTGTGCGGGGCGAAGATTCACGTGATGATCGAGCTGGAAGCGCATGTTCAGCAGCAGACCACGCTCGAGGATGCCGGGTGCGACGATCCGCGGATCACCGATGGCGCCCAACAGAATTGCGTCGTGCTGACGAATCTGGTCCAGCTCGTCCGCCGGGAGCAACTCGCCGGTGGCGTTGTAGCGACGGGCACCGAGATCGTATTCGGTGGTTTCCAGATCCGGAACCAACTTGCCGAGCACCTTGAGCGCCTCGGCAGTGACCTCGACGCCGATTCCGTCACCCGGAATGACCGCAAGCTTCATGGAGTCCTCATCTCAGTAGAACTGTGCGCCTTTATCAACCGCGGGCGGTTGATAAAGGCGCACAGCAAAAACAATCAGGAAAGGTCGACCTGGGCGACGCGAGCGTCGAGCTGCGAGACGATTGCCTCGACCTCGGCGTCACCGACGACGCGATCGACGCGCAAGATGACAGTTGCGCCTTCGCCTTCGGCATCCTGGCTCAGTGCTGCTGCGAGGATGTCGACGCCCGCGTTTCCGAGGACGGTGCCGAGGACACCGAGAACGCCCGGGCGATCGCTGTAGTGAACGACGATGTTGTGGCCCTCGGCGCGCAGGTCGAAGCTGCGTCCGTTGATGTTGACGATCTTCTCGACCTGCTGCAGACCGGTGAGTGCGCCCGTGACCGACGTGACCGTGCCGTCGGCGGCAACTGCACGCACCTCGACCGCGCTGCGGTGAGCAAGAGCCTCGGAGTGCTTCTCGACCGACACAGTCACGCCGCGCTGCTCGGCCAGTGCCGGAGCGTTGACGAACGTGACAGCCTCATCGCTGCTGGCGGAGAACACGCCGCGCAGTGCAGCCAGGCCGAGGATGTCGACGGTTTCGGCAGACAGCTCGCCGGTGGCGACAACCTGCACGGTCTGCACAGCTTCGGGCGACAACGTCGCAGCGAGGAGACCGAGCTTGCGGACGAGCTCGAGCCACGGAGCAACTTCTTCGCCCACGGGGCCTCCGGAGACGTTGACAGCCTCGGGAACGAATTCGCCTGCCAGAGCGAGGAGAACACTCTTGGCCACGTCGATACCTGCGCGGTCCTGAGCCTCGGACGTCGATGCTCCGAGGTGCGGGGTGACAACGACGTTGTCGAGCTCGAAAAGCTTCGAATCGGTGCACGGCTCGGTGCTGAACACGTCGAGACCGGCGCCTCGGACCTTGCCGGAGACGAGTGCGTCGTAGAGCGCATCTTCGTCGATCAGACCACCGCGAGCGGCGTTGACGATGATGACGCCGTCCTTGGCCTTGGCGAGGCGCTCGGCGTTGATCAGGCCGGCCGTTTCCTTGGTCTTGGGCAGGTGCACGGAGATGAAGTCGGCGCGCTCGACGAGCTCGTCGATGGTGACCAGTTCGATGCCGAGCTGCGCTGCGCGCGCTGCGGGCAGGTAGGGGTCGTACGCGATGATCGTGGTCTCGAACGCAGCGAGACGCTGCGCGAAGAGCTGGCCGATGCGGCCGAGTCCGACGACACCGACGGTCTTGCCGAGGATCTCGACACCGTTGAACTTGCTTCGCTTCCAGGTGTTCTCACGCAGGGTCTTGTCTGCTGCGGGAATCTGGCGAGCGGTCGACATGAGGAGCGCGACAGCGTGCTCGGCAGCGGAGTGAATGTTGGAGGTCGGTGCGTTGACGACCATCACGCCGCGCTCGGTGGCCGCGGGGATCTCGACGTTGTCCAGGCCGACACCGGCGCGGCCGATGATCTTCAGCTTGGTGCCGGCAGCCAGAACCTCGGCGTCGACGGTAGTGGCGGAACGGACGAGAATCGCGTCGGCCTCGGGTACCGCGGCGAGCAGCGCCGGGCGGTCGGGTCCGTCGACCCAACGCACCTCCACACCGTCACCGAGCGCCTCGACTGTGGACGGCGCGAGCTTGTCGGCGATCAGAACAACGGGACGGCCAGGCTGGCTCACGTGCAAACTCCCTGATTAGGTGGGTGTGAAGGTGGTTTAACCACCGATAGTTTAGTGCGCGCTCACTTGGAATCCACAACGCGGTAGGCAATACCACATAGTGGACACTTTCGCGGGCAAATTCTCGACGGAATATGAATCCGGACTCAGACGACCCGGAAAACGACTCCGGCCCAATGCCGCGCTGGTTCAACGTAATTGAACCGGCGCGGCATCAGGCCAGTGGAGACGTGGAGCGTGAAACTGCGAATTACGCGGTTTCGGTGATCGGACGATCGACCCAGCTCATCAGGTCGCGCAGCTTCTTGCCGGTGACCTCGATGGGGTGCTCGGCGTTGGCCTTGCGCAGGCCCTCGAGCTCGGTGTTGCCGTTCTCGACGTTGGCAACCAGACGACGGGTGAACTCGCCGGACTGGATGTCGGCCAGGATCGCCTTCATGCGCTCCTTGGTGTCGGCGTCGATGACGCGCGGGCCGGAGAGGTATCCACCGAACTCAGCGGTGTCGGACACCGAGTAGTTCATGCGGGCGATGCCACCCTCGTACATGAGGTCGACGATGAGCTTGAGCTCGTGCAGAACCTCGAAGTACGCCATCTCGGGTGCGTAGCCGGCCTCGACCATGACCTCGAAACCGGTCTTGACCAGTTCCTCGGTGCCGCCGCAGAGCACGGCCTGCTCGCCGAAGAGGTCCGTCTCGGTCTCTTCCTTGAACGTGGTCTTGATGACGCCTGCGCGGGTTCCGCCGATGCCCTTGGCGTAGGACAGAGCGAGAGCCTGTCCTTCACCCTTGGGATCCTGGTCGATGGCGATGAGCGCGGGAACGCCCTTGCCGTCGACGAACTGACGACGCACCAGGTGGCCGGGGCCCTTGGGGGCGACCATGCCGACGGTTACGAACTCCGGAGCCTTGATCAGGTCGAAGTGAATGTTCAGGCCGTGACCGAAGAACAGCGCGTCGCCGTCCTTGAGGTTCGGCTCGATGTCATTGGTGAAAATGCTCGCCTGCGCGGTGTCAGGTGCGAGCACCATGATGACGTCGGCCCACTCGGAAACCTCTGCCGGCGTACCGACCGTCAGCCCCTGCTCTTCAGCCTTCTCACGCGACTTCGAGCCTTCCTTGAGGCCGATGCGCACATCGACGCCCGAGTCACGCAGGCTCAGCGAATGGGCGTGGCCCTGGCTTCCGTAGCCGATCACAGCAACCTTGCGGCCCTGAATGATCGACAGATCGGCATCGTCGTCGTAGAACATCTCGACTGCCACAGTTCTCAACCTCTCCTTGGATTTTTACGTGTCTAAAAGTACTAGCGGGTGGCCGTGATCGACTTCGGCCCTCGACCGACTGCCACGACCCCGGACTGAACGATCTCCCGGATACCGTACGGATCAAGCATCCGCAGCAGTGCATCCAGCTTGGACCGAGTACCGGTCGCCTCGATGGTGACGGACTCCGGAGAGACGTCGATCACCTTGGCGCGGAACAGGTTCACCGTTTCGATGACCTGCGTGCGCACGCTTGCATCAGCGCGCACCTTGATGAGCACGAGCTCGCGAGCGACGGATGCTTCACCGTCCTGCTCGACGATCTTGATGACGTTGATCAGCTTGTTGAGCTGCTTCGTCACCTGCTCGAGAGGGAACTCGTCGACCGTGACGACGATGGTCATACGTGAGATCTCGGGGATCTCGGTTCCGCCCACCGCAAGGGATTCGATGTTGAATCCGCGGCGGGAGAAAAGTGCGGAGACGCGAGCCAGCACGCCTGGCTTGTCCTCGACGAGAACACTGAGGGTGTGACTGGTGCTCACTTCTGATCCTCCCCTGTGCCCGCGGCGGGTCCGGCTTGCTCGCGTGACATGGCTTCGTGGATGACGGCGGGCTCGGCAACTGCCTCGTCGTCGTCGAACAGCGGCCGGATGCCCCGGGCCGCCATGATTTCGTCGTTGCTCGTTCCGGCAGCGACCATCGGCCACACCTGTGCGTCGGCGGTGACGATGAAGTCGATCACGACAGGCTTGTCGTTGATGGACTGCGCCTCACGGATCGCAGCTTCGACATCTTCTTCACGCTCGACACGAATTCCGTGGCAGCCCAATGCTTCTGCGAGCTTCACGAAGTCCGGGATGCGGATGGCGCCGTGCGTTCCGAGGTTGGTGTTGGAGTAGCGCTCTTCATAGAAGAGTGTCTGCCACTGGCGCACCATGCCGAGGTTGCCGTTGTTGATGAGGGCAACCTTGATCGGAATACCTTCGAGTGCGCAGGTTGCGAGTTCCTGATTGGTCATCTGGAAGCAGCCGTCGCCGTCGATCGCCCACACCTCGGTGTCGGGCATACCCATCTTGGCGCCCATGGCTGCGGGAACCGCGTACCCCATGGTGCCGAGCCCGCCCGAGTTGAGCCACGTGCGCGGCTTCTCGTAGCCGACGAACTGCGCGGCCCACATCTGGTGCTGACCGACGCCGGCGCAGTAGATGGCATCCGGTCCGGCGAGCTTGCCGACGGTCTGGATCACGTACTCCGGGCTCAGCTGACCGTCGGTGGGACGGTCGTAGCTCAGCGGGTACGTACGACGGATGTCGTTCAGGTACGCCCACCACTCGGTGAGGTCGAACGTGGTGCCCGTGGCCATGTCGGCACGGATCGCCTCGATGAGTTCGGTGATGACCTCTTTGCAGTCGCCCACGATCGGGACGTCCGCGTAGCGGTTCTTGCCGATCTCGGCCGGGTCGATGTCGGCATGGATGACCTTGGCGTCGGGCGCGAAGGAATTCAGCTGACCGGTCACGCGGTCGTCGAAACGCGCACCGAGGGTGATCAGTAGATCGCTACGCTGCAGAGCGGCGACTGCGGCAACGGTGCCGTGCATTCCCGGCATACCGCAGTTGAGGTCGTGACTGTCCGGGAACGCGCCGCGGGCCATCAGCGTGGTGACGACGGGGATACCGGTCAGCTCGGCCAATTCGAGCAGCTCCGGCGAGGAGTCGGACTTGATGACGCCGCCACCGACGTACAGAACCGGCGACTTGGCGTCGGCGATCAGACGTGCAGCTTCACGAACCTGCTTGCCGTGCGGCTTGGTCACCGGGCGGTAGCCCGGCAGACGCATCTCCGGCGGCCACGAGAACGTGGTCTGCGACTGCAGGATGTCCTTGGGGATATCGACCAGGACGGCGCCGGGGCGACCGCTGGCCGCGAGGTAGAAGGCCTCGGCCATGATGCGCGGGATGTCGATCGCGTCGGTGATCAGGAAGTTGTGCTTGGTGACCGGCATCGTGATGCCTGAGATGTCGGCTTCCTGGAAGCCGTCGGTACCGATCAGCGAGCGCGCCACCTGTCCGGTGATCGCCACGATCGGAACGGAGTCCATCTGCGCGTCGGCCAGCGGCGTGACCAGGTTGGTCGCACCGGGACCCGAGGTAGCCATGCAGACGCCGACCTTGCCGGTCGCCTGGGCGTAACCGGTGGCAGCGTGGCCTGCACCCTGCTCGTGGCGCACGAGCACGTGGCGAACCTTGACCGAATCGAAGAGTGGGTCGTAAACCGGGAGCACGGCACCGCCGGGAATGCCGAATACCGTGTCGACCTCGAGCTCTTCGAGGGCTCGAACCACAGACTGCGCGCCGGTTACCCGCTCAGGCGGGAGCTGGCGACGGTTGGCCGTCTGGGTTGCGGCAGCCGCGGTTGTCGGGCTCGGTGTCCCTGACTTGCGCGGCGTGGGTTGAGGCCGTGCTGTTGGTGCGCTCACTGGGAAATCCTCTGATTCTGGCTCCGGGCAACAAAAAACCCCCGTCAGCATCTGCTGAGCGAGGGTGGCGCGTCGTTATCTGGTGAGTTGAAAAATCGACTCAGGCGACGACGCGCCGGCCGATTACGAGCAACTCATTCTGTTTCACGCACTCGACAGTAGAGGCGCTAGTCGCGAACGGCAAACTTGGTGAGTCGACCGTCCCAGAATCTGAGATACATCGGCTGCAATGCGAAGATGTAGAGGTGTCAACTTCGCAGCAGCCCGTGCCACCGGCTCAATCATCCCACACGCCGAAACCACTTCGGCACGTCATCCGCATTTCGCAGCTCGCTTACATGGCGTGCGCGTTCCTTCTGTTCGCGGTCAGCTTCCCGATCTTCGGGTGGCCCGTCGCCTTCAGCTGGTTGCTGATCCTTCCGATCATCGCCGTCTATCTCGTCGCGCGACTGCGCACCACCGTCAGCCCTGACGGCCTCGAGGTCCGCTCGACGTTCTCCAAGCGCACCCTCGCCTGGGACGACGTCAAGGGTTTCCGCTTCCCGAAGCGGAGTTGGGCGCGCGCGGAACTCACCGACGGAACCGAGGTGACCCTGCCTGCGGTCAGCTTCGTCAGGCTTCCCGAGATCGCGATCGCCAGCGGCGGCCGCATCACCGATCCCTATGCATCTGCCGCAGAAGCCTTCGCCGCCAAGGAAGCCGAAGAGGAAGAAGCAGCTGCAGAAGCAGAAGCAGAATCCGAGGTCGCCGAGAACACACAGGACCAGCCCGAAGAGAAGCGCCCGTAGCACGCGAGTAGCGTTGAAAGGCCCTCGCTTCTATTTGAGTGGACCAGCAACGATCACATAAGGAACACGCCCATGCCCCCGTTGAGGTCACGCACCACCACCATCGGACGTAATGCTGCCGGAGCCCGATCCCTGTGGCGCGCCACAGGAATGACGGATTCCGACTTCGGAAAGCCGATCGTCGCCGTAGCGAACTCGTACACCCAGTTCGTACCCGGCCACGTGCATCTCAAGAACGTGGGCGAGATCGTTGCCGAGGCCATCAGTGCGGCCGGCGGCGTCGCTCGTGAGTTCCACACCATCGCAGTCGACGACGGCATCGCAATGGGCCACGGCGGAATGCTCTACTCGCTCCCGAGCCGCGAGATCATCGCCGACTC
Organism: Rhodococcus sp. OAS809; assembly: GCF_040546695.1. Lineage (NCBI taxonomy): Bacteria > Bacillati > Actinomycetota > Actinomycetes > Mycobacteriales > Nocardiaceae > Rhodococcus > Rhodococcus sp. OAS809. Next base: position 1,545,037 of record NZ_JBEPOI010000002.1, read on the forward strand.
GGTCGAGTACATGGCAAACGCCCACACAGCCGACGCACTGGTGTGTATCTCCAACTGCGACAAGATCACTCCCGGCATGCTCAACGCTGCAATGCGTCTCAACATCCCGACCGTCTTCGTCTCCGGTGGTCCGATGGAGGCCGGTAAGGCAGTGGTCGTCGGCGGCGTGGCCCAAGCCCCCACCGACCTCATCACCGCGATCTCCGCCTCTGCCAACGATGCCGTGTCCGACGCGGGCCTCGACGAGGTCGAGCGCAGCGCGTGCCCGACATGCGGGTCCTGCTCCGGAATGTTCACCGCCAATTCCATGAACTGCCTGACGGAGGCCCTCGGCCTCGCATTGCCGGGCAACGGCTCCACGCTGGCAACTCACAAGGCTCGTCACGCACTCTTCTCTCGTGCGGGCACCACCGTGGTCGAGGCTGCCCTCAAGTACTACCGCGACGGCGACGAGTCGGTGCTGCCACGCAACATCGCGACCCCGGCAGCGTTCCGCAACGCGATGGCTCTCGACGTCGCCATGGGCGGTTCCACCAACACCGTCCTGCACACGCTGGCTGCGGCGCAGGAAGGCGAGGTCGACTTCGACCTCGACACCATCGACGCGATCAGCCGAAAGGTTCCGTGCCTGTCCAAGGTCTCTCCCAACTCGGACTACCACATGGAAGACGTCCACCGCGCCGGCGGAATCCCCGCCCTGCTCGGTGAGCTTCGCCGCGGCGGACTCCTCGAAACCGACGTGTCCACCGTGCACACCAAGAGCTTCGACCAGTGGCTCGACGACTGGGACATCCGCTCCGGCAAGGCAACCGACGAGGCAATCGAACTCTTCCACGCGGCTCCCGGCGGCGTGCGCACCATCGAACCGTTCTCCACGGACAACCGTTGGTCTGCCCTCGACACCGATGCGGCCGGCGGCTGTATCCGCGACGTCGAGAACGCCTACACCGTCGAAGGCGGCTTGGTTGTCCTGCGTGGCAACATCGCACTCGACGGCGCAATCCTCAAGACGGCCGGCATCGACGAGGAACTGTTTTCCTTCCAGGGCCCGGCGCTCGTCGTCGAATCCCAAGAAGAAGCCGTCTCGGTCATCTTGCAGAAGAAGATCAAGGCCGGCGACGTTCTCGTCGTGCGTTACGAAGGCCCCAAGGGCGGCCCCGGCATGCAGGAAATGCTGCACCCCACTGCCTTCCTCAAGGGCGCAGGCCTCGGTAAGGAATGCGCACTGATCACCGACGGTCGTTTCTCGGGCGGAACCTCCGGGCTGTCCATCGGTCACATCTCCCCCGAGGCTGCCGCAGGCGGAATCATCGGTCTCGTCCAGAACGGCGATCAGGTTCGCATCGACGTCGCCTCGCGCACGCTCGAGATCCTGGTCGACGACGACGTCCTCGCCGAGCGACGCGCAAAGATGGAGGCCTCGGAGCGCCCGTGGCAGCCGGTCGATCGTCAGCGCACCGTGACGACAGCACTGCGCGCCTACGCCGCTCTGGCAACGTCCGCCGACAAGGGCGCGGTTCGCTACGTTCCGTAAGTTCTGCCACGAATCGAAAAAGATCCCCGGCCGCCTTTCGGCCGGGGATCTTTTCTGTAAGCGTGCGTGCGGCTCGAGACGCGCGTAGCCGATGTGACAGTCACACAAGGTTTTCGGGCAGTCGGACGTGCGGCAACCAACTCAGCTCCACGAGAATGCTCGCCAACGGGCCACGGCAGAGGGTCGACAGAGTCGGGTTCATGTCACCTCGGAGAAGAACGCGGGACCGACTGCGTCCGAACACGCCGTACTTCCTCCGGTGCTGTATGAGCTTGAACCACAACCCAATCCGATCATCCCGTCGCCGAGACACTCTGCCACGACGCGTGATCGACGCTCGATCGGATCCAGGTACGCGTTGGTCCTCTCGCCTGTCGCCCCGATACGGGTGAAATGGGACGTGCTGGCACAGCGACAGTGCAACTCATCGACAGCAAGACCGACCGACAGGTACCGAATAGTCGGGCGACACGCGGAGCACCAACGGAACGATATGAGCTATCAGACATTTCAGACCGAATCGCGCGTCCGGCTCGTGAGCGAATTCACTTGGACGTAGGGTTTCAGACACCAGCTGATCAATTCAGATACATGAGGGGGGATGACTTTCAGTCAGGTGATCATTTCGGTCAGTTCGAGCGAGCCGACTTGCACACGGCGCTCACCAGTGGTTCCCTCATCAGGTCGCTGAGACGCACATCACAACGACGACAGTCAGCCACCGCCCGTCACCCACAAGGTCGACGGGAAACAACCAAGGAGCAATACATGCCCGGAGTCGGCATATGGCGCACCAAATCAGTCGAGCAATCGATCGCGGACACCGACGAGCCTGAGACAAAGCTCAAGAAGGAACTGACCGCGAAGGACCTCACGGTATTCGGAGTCGCCGTCGTCATCGGCGCAGGCATCTTCACGCTGACTGCTCGAACCGCAGGCAATGTCGCAGGACCCTCCATTTCACTGGCATTCGTTCTCGCTGCCATCGCCTGTGGCCTCGCCGCGCTGTGTTACGCGGAGTTCGCCTCCACCGTCCCCGTCGCAGGCAGCGCATACACGTTCTCCTACGCCACGTTCGGGGAGTTCGCCGCCTGGATCATCGGCTGGGACCTCATTCTCGAGTTCGCTCTCGCCTCCGCCGTCGTCGGCAAGGGCTGGTCGCTGTACCTCGGCAACGTCATCGGGGCCAGCGGAAGCACCACCGCCCACATCGGTTCGATCAGCTTCGACTGGGGCGCTCTGCTCATCATCGGCGCGATCACGCTGATCCTCGCGATCGGCACCAAGGTTTCCTCGCGAGTCTCCGCGATCATCACCGCGATCAAGATCGCAGTAGTCCTGCTCGTCATCGTCGTGGGCGCGTTCTACATCAAGAAGGAGAACTACTCCCCCTTCATCCCGCCGTCCGAAGGAACCGAGAGTTCTGCAAGCGGAATCCATCAGACCCTGTTCTCCTGGCTGACCGGCGCAGGCGGAAGTAGCTACGGCGCTTACGGATTGCTCGCCGCAGCCAGCCTCGTGTTCTTTGCCTTCATCGGTTTCGACGTCGTCGCCACCACCGCCGAGGAAACCAAGAACCCGCAGAAGTCGTTGCCGCGAGGAATCTTCGGCTCGCTCGCCATCGTCACGGTTCTCTACGTTGCCGTCACGCTCGTACTGACCGGCATGGTCAAGTACACCGAACTCAAGGACGGCAGTCCGTTGGTCGGCGATTCCAGCGCCACCCTCGCAACCGCATTCGAGGCCAACGGCATTGGTTGGGCACAAACCGCCATCAACTTCGGTGGCCTGGCCGGCCTCACGACAGTTGTCATGGTCATGATGCTCGGCCAGACCCGCGTCCTCTTCGCCATGTCCCGTGACGGCCTCATGCCGCGCAGCCTGGCCAAGACCAACGCCAAGGGCATCCCGATGCGCATCACGTTGATCGTCGGTGGCATCGTTGCCGTCCTGGCAGCGTTCTTCCCCATGGGCACGCTCGAAGAGATGGTCAACATCGGAACGCTGTTCGCCTTCGTCCTGGTTTGTGTCGGTGTCATCGTCCTTCGCCGCACCCGCCCCGACCTGCCGCGCGGATTCCGCGTCCCGCTGGTGCCGTTCGTTCCGATCGTCGCCGTGCTCGCCTGCGGTTGGCTGATGCTCAACCTCTCGGTCGAGACCTGGATCCGGTTCCTCGTCTGGATGGCCATCGGTGTGCTCGTGTACTTCGCCTACGGTCACCGCAAGTCGGTCCTCGGTCGCAAGCTCAAGGACGGAACGGCCATCCCGTCCGCGAACGCCGACCCGGTACTCGTCAAGGACTGATCCTTCACAAACGAACCGCCGCTCTCCGATTCGGAGAGCGGCGGTTCGTTGGTTCGACGGCGCGAGTTTCAGATGAGCGGATTGGCACCGTTCAGGAAGATCCAGGTGCAGACGCCGGCAGCGATACCGAGGATCAAAACCACGAGCGATCCGATAAACGGACGAGTTGCCCAGCCACGACGACCGTCGAGCGCAATACGACCTGGTCCCGTCAAAATGATGACGCCCGCACAGATTCCGAGCAGCATCTCGTACTCGGTCCCGGCCGGGGCGAAGTACTCCAGGCCGGGTGCGCTCGCCTGACGCAGCGCCCACGCATTGATCATCACCGCCAGAACCGACGCTGCCGCAACGGGAGTCAGCAACCCGAGGATCAGGAGGGCGCCACCTGCGACTTCACCGACGGCGCCGAGTATCGCCATCCACTTCGCCTGCTGGAACCCGGCGTCCGCCAGCATCGACTCGAACCCGTTCAGCCCCGGCCCGTTCCAGATACCGGTCAACTTCTGCAGACCGTGCACCAACGCAGTTCCACCGACGGCCAATCGCAGTGCAAGCAACCCGAGGTCGAGAGTGCCTCGGCCCCGCGGAGACTCAGTTGTACCTGCCACGGCTTCGGCGGTGGGAACGGCGGCGATCGGAGCGTCGTACGCCGTCTCACGCTCGAGAGCCACGGTCGGCTGATCCGCGCCAGGTGCTCGGTATGTCGGTATCTGTTCGGTCAGGGAGTTGGCGTTCGTGGAACCGAAATCGAGATCGTCGTCGGTCCGCGGCAACGGATTCTTGGCGCTCACCGTCGGAAATTGTTCGGTGGGCGAATCATACGGACTGGACACATTGCCCGTCGGCTTGTCCGCATCCGACAACTCGCTGGGATCTTTTCGCTCGTCAGTCACGTAGGTGAGCCTATGACCGATTCACGAACTCGACGGGGAACCTTGGTCCGGCGTGGCGGCATCTGCCGTGCATTACGTAACGTCTTGGGCATGACTACGGGTAGGCATGCAGCGCTGGGCGCACTGGCGCTGGTGCTCGGGACATCGTTGCTCGCAGGTTGCGCCGACTTCGACGAATCGACTGCCTCGCCGTTCACACCCGAACCGACCAACCAGGCCAGCGCGGAAGTGCAGCCGGAGAACCCGCCGCCGTCGACCACGCCGCCGGCGCCGCGGACCGGCCCCCTCGGACCGTGTCAGGATGCCGACACCGCCGTGATCGCAACCTGTCTCGACACCACGGGTGGGCTCGTCACACTCCCGGACGGGAACTCCGGACTGGTTGCCGAACGGCGGACCGGCCGGATCATGCAGGTAGCTCCCAACACGACACCGGTCGAGGTAGCCAAGATCGACGTCGACGGCAGCGGTGACGGCGGCCTGCTCGACATCGCACTCTCCCCCACGTTTGTCGAAGACAACCTGATCTATGCCTACGTCACCACCGGAACGGACAACCGGGTGGTCCGCATCGCTCCGGGTGACACCGCCAAGGAAGTACTCGGTGGAATCCCGCGCGGCGCGAGCGGCAACGGCGGGTCACTGGAGTTCGCGGCCCCGGACCAGCTCATGGTTCTGACAGGCGATACCGGAAACCCCGCGGTTGCTCAGGATCCCGCCTCGTTGGCGGGGAAACTCTTGCGGGTCCGATCGCTGACACCCAACGCTGCGCCGCCTCGCCCGGAAGTAGTTCTGTCCGGAATCGGAAACGGCGGCGGCGTGTGCGTCGATCCGGGAATCGCGACGTGGGTCACGGACCGAACCACTCTCGAGGATCGCCTCCAACGCGTCGGCGCCGACGGCACGGTGACATCCCCCGCGTGGACGTGGCCCGACCGACCCGGAGTCGGCGGGTGCATCGCGGCGCAGGGAGTGGTAGCTGTCGCGCTGGGGGCCGGCAAAGCGATCTCGGCGCTGGCCGCAGATCCAGGAACAGGTGCCGTCACGACCGCGCCGTCGGCAGTGGCGAAAGACACGTACGGCCAGCTGGGCGGTTTGGCACTCGGATCCGACGGTTTGATGTGGGCGAGCACGATAAACAAAACCGCGGGCGAGCCGGGTCCGAACGACGACAAGGTGGTCAAGATCCCGATGCCGAGTGGCAGCGGCGGGATCGACTGAGCCGCCATGTCTGTTCGGTCACGGATCCCGTGACCGAACATGCACAGATGCGTACTCTTTTGTTAGCGGGGCTAAACACCACGCATTTGCCAGGACCGGTTGGCCCAACCACGACAAAGGAGTCGGTATGAAGGCAATCCAGTACACGAGAATCGGCGCAGAACCCGAACTCACGGAGATTCCCAAACCCGAGCCCGGTCCAGGTGAAGTGCTCCTGGAAGTCACCGCTGCCGGCGTCTGCCACTCGGACGACTTCATCATGAGCCTGCCCGAGGAGCAGTACACCTACGGCCTTCCTCTCACGCTCGGCCACGAGGGCGCCGGCCGGGTCGCCGCCGTCGGCGAGGGCGTCGAAGGGCTCGACATCGGAACCAATGTCGTCGTCTACGGACCCTGGGGCTGTGGCAGCTGTTGGCACTGCTCGCAAGGACTCGAAAACTACTGTTCTCGAGCAAAAGAACTCGGCATCAATCCTCCTGGTCTCGGTGCACCCGGCGCGTTGGCCGAATTCATGATCGTCGATTCACCTCGCCACCTCGTCCCGATCGGCGACCTCGATCCGGTCAAGACGGTGCCGCTGACCGACGCCGGTCTGACTCCGTATCACGCGATCAAGCGTTCACTGCCGAAACTTCGCGGTGGCTCGTACGCCGTCGTCATCGGTACCGGCGGTCTCGGCCATGTCGCCATCCAACTCCTCCGCCACCTCTCGGCAGCAACCGTCATCGCACTCGACGTGAGCGCGGACAAGCTCGAACTGGCAACCAAGGTAGGCGCTCACGAAGTGGTTCTGTCCGACAAGGACGCGGCCGAGAACGTCCGCAGGATCACCGGAAGTCAGGGCGCCGCACTGGTTCTCGACTTCGTCGGCTATCAGCCCACCATCGACACCGCGATGGCTGTCGCCGGCGTCGGATCGGACGTCACGATCGTCGGGATCGGCGACGGGCAGGCCCATGCCAAAGTCGGGTTCTTCCAAAGTCCTTACGAGGCTTCTGTGACAGTTCCGTACTGGGGTGCCCGCAACGAGCTGATCGAATTGATCGACCTGGCGCACGCCGGCATCTTCGACATCGCGGTGGAGACCTTCAGTCTCGACAACGGCGCCGAAGCGTATCGACGACTGGCCGCCGGAACGCTCAGCGGCCGCGCGGTTGTGGTCCCTGGTCTGTAGACCGACAGCGGCAAAACGACAGCGAAAAACACTGATGCCCGGCCGAATTCGATTCGGCCGGGCATCAGTGTCAGAAATTCAGTGTGCGCTAGCTGCACGCCTCGATGACAAGTTCCTTCACACGAGCCGCGTCTGCCTGTCCACGAGTGGCCTTCATGACGTCGCCGACGATCTTTCCGGCGGCCTGCACCTTGCCACTGCGAATCTTGTCCGCGATGTCGGGGTTCGCTGCGAGCGCTTCGTCGACGGCTGCCTTGAGCTTGGTTTCGTCACGTTCGACGACCAACTCCGGGTGGGCCGCGACAACCTGCTCCGGGTCACCCTCGCCGTCGAGGACGTGATCGACGACCTGGCGAGCCACTTTGTTGTTGAGCTTGCCGCTGTCGATGAGAGCTACGACCTGGGCAACCTGCGCCGGGGTGATCGGCAGAGCGCCGAGTTCGACGCCACGGGTGTTCGCCTGCTGTGACAGGTAGGACAGCCACCAGGAGCGCGCTGCCTCGGGCGAAGCACCGGCCTCGGTGGTCGCGATCACCAGATCGATGGCACCGGCGTTGACGAGGTCGCGCATGACCTCGTCGGAGATTCCCCAGTCCTTCTGGATCCGCGCACGGCGAATCCAGGGAAGCTCCGGCAAGGTACCGCGCAGTTCTTCGACCCACTCGGCGCTCGGAGCGACGGGCTCGAGATCCGGTTCCGGGAAGTAGCGGTAGTCCTCGGCCGTTTCCTTCCGGCGTCCCGCTGCGGTGGTGCCGTCGCCTTCCTGGAAATGGCGGGTCTCCTGGATGACCTCACCGCCGGCGTCGAGAACTGCTGCCTGACGGCGCATTTCGTAGCGAACTGCGACCTCGACGCTCTTGAGGGAGTTGACGTTCTTGGTCTCGGTGCGGGTCCCCAGTTCGGTGGAACCGATCGGCATGAGGGAGATGTTGGCGTCGCAGCGCATCGATCCCTGATCCATGCGGACGTCGGAGACGTCGAGGGACTTCAGCAGATCACGAAGCGCCGTGACGTACGCGCGAGCAACCTCGGGGGCGCGCTCACCGGCACCGTGGATGGTCTTGGTGACGATCTCCACCAAGGGAACGCCCGCACGGTTGTAGTCGAGCAGCGAATGGCTGGCACCGTGGATACGACCGGTAGCGCCACCCACGTGGAGGGACTTACCGGTGTCCTCCTCCATGTGGGCGCGCTCGATCTCGACGCGCCACGTCGTGCCGTCGTCGAGGATCACGTCGAGGTAACCCTCGGTTGCGATCGGCTCGTCGTACTGGGAGATCTGGTAGTTCTTCGGCTGATCCGGGTAGAAGTAGTTCTTGCGTGCGAATCGGCCCCACGGCGTGATGGAGCAGTTGAGCGCAAGGCCGATCCGGATCGCGGACTCGACAGCGGCTGCGTTCACCACCGGCAACGAACCGGGCATGCCCAGACAGACCGGGCACACCTGGGTATTTGGTTCGGCACCGAACTCGGTGGGGCACGGGCAGAACATCTTGGTCGCGGTGCCGAGTTCTACGTGCACCTCCATACCCATCACAGGCTCATACTTGGTCAGTACTTCGTCGTAATCGAGGATGTCGGGCGCATCGACAGCAGTCATGGTGATCAGTTTATGCGTCTGCGGCTCAGCCGAAGAATGCGGCTGCCTCCTCGTAGCGCTCCTTGGGCACCGTCTTGAGTTTGCGGGTCGCCTCGGCGAGCGGAACGAGGTCGATGGACGTTCCGTGCAACGCGACCATCTGACCGAAATCTCCGCGGTGAGCTGCGTCGGTGGCATGAACGCCGAAGCGAGTGGCGAGGATGCGGTCGTGCGGCGTCGGGGTGCCACCGCGCTGAATGTGCCCGAGGACGGTGGTGCGAACTTCCTTGCCGATCCGGCGCTCGATCTCGTTTCCGAGCTGCTGCGCGACACCGGTGAAGATCTTGTGGCCGAACTCGTCTATGCCACCTTCGCGCAGGGTCATCGACGCGGGATCGGGCATCGCACCTTCAGCCACGACGCAGATGAAGTGGGAGTCGCCACGCTGGAAGCGCTTCTTGACCATCGCGCACACCTCGTCGACGTCGAACGGCTGTTCCGGAACCAGAGTCAGGTGTGCCCCCGACGCCAGTCCGGCCTGCAGCGCGATCCAGCCCGCATGCCGGCCCATGACCTCGACGAGCATGACGCGCTGGTGCGATTCGGCCGTGGTGTGGAGCCTGTCGATGGCGTCGGTGGCGACAGCCAAGGCGGTGTCGAAACCGAAAGTCACGTCAGTGCAGTCGATGTCGTTGTCGATCGTCTTGGGCACACCGATCACGGGTACGCCACTCTCGGAAAGCCAACTGGCCGCGGTGAGAGTGCCTTCGCCGCCGATCGGGATCAGGACGTCGATCCCGTTGTCGTCGAGAGTCTGCTTGATCTGATCGAGGCCCGCACGGAGTTTGTCGGGGTTCACGCGAGCGGTGCCGAGGATCGTGCCGCCGCGGGTGAGGATGCGGTTGATGCGGTCATCGGAGTCGAGCGGGACCTTGCGGTCCTCGAGCAATCCTCGCCAGCCGTCCCGGAATCCGACCACGGTACTGCCGTAACGACCGGCCGACGTACGTACGACGGCGCGGATGACCGCGTTCAAGCCCGGGCAGTCGCCGCCGCCCGTGAGGATTCCGATTCGCATAGTGCAGCACCTCTCGTGACCGGATTGTGGATCTTGGTGTCCATCTTCCCCCAGTCACGGCATTGCCGCAGGATAGCGGCGTTGCCGAGCCGCAACGCCGCGCCGCACGGGACCCCTAACCCGGCGTGACGAGCCCGCTTTCGTACGCCAACACGACTGCCTGGGCGCGATCGCGCAGATCGAGCTTCGACAGCACCTTTCCGACATGGGTCTTGACGGTCTGCTCGGCGACGAACAGCCGCTCGGCGATCTCGACGTTGGACAATCCGCGGGCGATCAGTTCGAGGACCTCGCGCTCACGCGGGGTCAGGGCGTCCAGCGCTGCGGGCCGTGCGCGCGGGGCCGCCCGCCGGCTGGTCACATCGGCAATCAGACGCCGAGTCACCGTCGGCGCCAGCAAGGCCTGCCCTTCGGCAACGACGCGTACCGCCCGAATCAGCTCCTCAGCCGGTGCGTCCTTGAGCATGAAACCGCTCGCCCCGACGCTCAGTGCCTCGTAGACGTAGTCGTCGATGTCGAAAGTGGTGAGCATGAGGACTCGCACCGGCGGTTCCCATCCGGCGGACAGAATCTGGCGGGCAGCGTCGAGTCCGTTCATCTCGGGCATGCGAACATCCATCAAGACCACATCCGGACGCAATCGCGCGACCTCGGCGACGGCGATCTTGCCGTCCGGCGCATCGCCGATCACGCTGATGTCGGGCTGGGCGGAGAGTAGGGCTCCGAACCCTTGTCGAACCATCGCCTGGTCGTCTGCGATGAATACTGTGATGGGCACTCGGACAGCCTAGGCGGGCATCGACGGCAACTCGGCCCGGACCTCGAACCCTCCGTCCTGTCGCCGGTTTGCCAGCAGCATGCCGCCCACCGCCGAAGCCCGCTCTCGCATTCCGCGGATTCCGTTGCCACCAGTGGTTTCCGACGCCGAGTGCTGATTGCCACCCAATGGCGAAGGTCCGTTGTTCACGAGCGCGCTCACCGATTGCGGACCGAATGCCACGGCGACCTCGATGGGTCCGCCTGGCGAATGCCTGGCCGCGTTGGTGATCGACTCCTGAATGATCCGGTAGAGCGCAAGGCCCGTGGATTCCGAGACCGACGCTCGATCACCGTCGACTCGCCACGACACCGGCAAACCGGCACGAGTACTGCCGAGCAACAGTTCGTCCAACTGGTCGACGCCCGGTTGCGGAGCTGTCACCATGGGGTCCCCGTCGCTGCGCAGCACTCCGAGGAGACCACGAATCTCGTTGAGCGCTGCTCGCCCTGTCTCACTTATCGATTCGAATTCGGTTCGGATCTCCGGAGTGACTGCATCGAGTCTGTACGGCGCACTCTGAGCTTGCACGACCACCATCGACATGTGGTGGGCCACGATGTCGTGCAAGTCGCGGGCGATCCGCGCCTTCTCCTCGAGGATCGTGCGTCGAGTGCGTTCGAGTTCGCTGACTTCCTCCTGCTTGGCCAACTGGCGGCGTGAGAGAACCAACCAGCGGATCAACAGGCAGAAGACGACCAGGGCACTCAGTCCGACAGCCCAACCGGCGCCGTCGCTTCCAGGGGCGTTGCCGAGAAAGAGCAGCACCGTGGCGATCCAGGCGACACCGACAACCTGCATGGGCGCCCGCAGACTCACTGCGGCCAGCAACGACATCAGCACGATGATGTGGACGACCTGCCACGGGTAGTCGTAACCGGGAGTGTTGTCGAACACCAACGGGATGATCAGCGCCGAGACCGCCGACACCGCCCACCCCAACGGTGCGTTGATCCGGATCAGGACGAACGGAAATGCAGCCAACGCGGCGACGAAGGGCATGATCGGCGGCGAAACATGATGCGTCAGTTGCAGTGTCGGCCAGGCAATCGAATAGAGGATCAGAGTGATCGCTACGATGACTATGTTCCAGAACTGACCGCGGGCCACGAAACTGGTTGCCCGGCGCACTTTCTCCGAATGAACGACCACCCCGTCGAGGCCGGACAGCATCGACCCGGCGGTGGCGTATGTCGGCGCGGGCACATCCGGTGCACCCTTGTTCTTCCTACGGACCTTGATCACTCGTCAAGCCTATGAAGGCGAACCCCGAAAGTCCTCATACTGCAGAGTGAGATCCCCCTACCTCCGAGGTATCACAGGGGAGGGAATTCTCACCCGAATGCGCGTCGGAGAACCCCTCCACAGAGCGATGACCGCCAGGATTGTCCGTTCATAGCGTGAACGGCATGCGGATCACACGGGTGAAAGACATCTCTCGAAGCGCCGGCACCTTGGCTGCCCTGGCGCTGGCTGCAACGGCAGCGATCACGGCCACTGCCGGAGCGAGCGGAGCCCAGTCGCCGCGCACCGAGAATTCGAACGCATCCAGGGCGATCGCCACCGTGACTACTGCGGATGCCGCTGACGCTGCGACCACCATCCCGGCGGACTTTGCGGCATTCGCCGGTTACACCCCCGCCGTCGTCGACGGATACCTCGCCAATCCCCACGGCGACTGCTCGTCGCCGGTCCCACTTCCCGACGAATTCGACTCGGCCTGCAAAGCGCACGATCTCGGCTACGACCTACTCCGCTACGCGCATTCGCACGGAACGGAACTGGGGCCGTGGGCACGTCAGGTCCTCGACGGTCAGCTCGACCAGCGAATGCATGCCGCGTGTGAAGACCGCACGTCCTTTCTCTCACGAGGGTATTGCTTCGCGATGGCCGATGTAGCCGTCACGGCTGTGAACGGAAACTCCTGGCGCCAAAGCTATCTGACGCCGGTCGCGGAATCGGGATTCGGTTACGGCACGGCCGGTGTTCTGGCAGTCTCCGCCTTCGGCTTCACCCTGATGCGATCGCGGCGCCTCGACCCGTCGAACGAGTTCTCCTACTCCCCGAAAGCGATTGCAGCATGAGCGTTCTGAATGCGTCACGGACCCCCGTCCTCGCCCGAGTCGGGGCGCTCGCACTCCCCCGCGTGTCCACGAGCGTCGCCGTGGCAGCGATGTCCGCCATCTCGCTGGCTCCCGGACTCCTGCCGCGATCAGCCGTACTACAAGGGGTGTTCAGCGGTCTGCTCGTCGCGGCCGGACTACTGGCGATGTGGGCGTTCTCCGCGGTAGCCCGTCGGCTCGTCCCCGACCGGGTCAAGGCCCGATTCGACGAACGCCATTGGCGCATCACCGCGTTCGGGTTGTCGACTGCCGGCACCGCAGTTGCGATGTTCGCCGCCGCCGGTTGGCAGAACTCGTTGCGAGCGGCGATGGGCGCACCGTCTGCCGGACTTCTCCACTGGGCGGAGGCGGGTTGCATTGCAGCACTGACCGCACTTGGTCTCTGGGGCATCGGGATCGGAATTTCGAAGGCGCTGCGGTGGATGGGTTTCGCGCGGAGCGTCGGCGCACTGGTCATGGGTGTTCTCGGGGTGCAGTTGGTAGTCGGTCCCGTCGTGTGGAACGGCCTCGCCGATTCGTTCGACAAGTCCAACGCGTACATCGACACTGCTCTGACACAGCCACTTTCGGCCTCTGTGTCAGGCAGCCCCGAATCTCTCATCTCGTGGACGTCGATGGGGGCGGAAGGACGCAAATTCGTCGCAGCAGGCGAAGACTCGGTGCGTGTCTACGCCGGTTTGGATTCGGCACCCGACACTGCATCACGTGCCGCTCTCGCGGTGAGCGAACTCGATCGCGTCGGCGGCTTTGCCCGCAACAGCGTCGTAGTGGCCGTTCCGACCGGATCGGGGTGGATCGACACGCATGCAGTCGACGGTATCGAGCAACGGTTCGGCGGCGACGTCGCAATAGTCGGGCAGCAATACTCCGACGCACCCAGTTGGGCGACATTCCTGTTCAGTCGCGACGACGCCGAAGAATCGGCAACCGCTCTGTTCACCGCCGTCGGCAGCCACATTGCCGCTATGCCCGCCGAGGATCGACCGGACCTGTTCCTCTACGGACAGAGCCTCGGCGCCGTCGGCGGCAGCGCCGCACTGACCGAGGCTTTGTCCGAGGGCAGTCCCACCACCGCGTGCGACGTGTTGTGGGCAGGTCCCCCGGCCGGCGCGACACGAACGGACGGCGCAACCGTCCTAGCGAACACTTCCGACCCGGTGGTGTGGTGGTCGCCTGCCCTCGCGACACAGAAACCGGATCTGAGCCGTGCCGTGCAAGATGCACCGATCCCGCAGTGGATCCCGGGTGTCACGTTCTTGCAGACCACCGTCGACATGCTCGGTTCGCTCGGTGTCCCCGCCGGTCACGGCCATCGCTACGGAACCGATCAGGGGACGGCCCTGAGGACTTGCTCCTGAAACTGCTGTGCGCCTTTATTAACCGCGGGGGGTTAATAAAGGCGCACAGCAAACAGGTCAGACTGCAGTCGCGATCGGGCCGCGTGCAGCTTCGTAGGCCGCACCGACACGGTAGAGGCGCTCGTCAGCCATGGCGGGCGCCATGATCTGCAAGCCCACCGGCAGGTTGTCGTCCGCGGACAGACCCGATGGGACCGACATCGCGCAGTGTCCGGCCAGGTTGGTCGGCAGCGTGCACAGGTCGGAGAGGTACATGGCCAACGGATCGCCGACCTTCTCCCCCAACTTCCACGGCGTGAACGGGCTGGTCGGCGAGACCAGTACGTCCACCTTCTCGTAGGCCTTGTCGAAATCGCGCGCGATGAGCGTACGGACCTTGAGCGCCGAACCGTAGTAGGCGTCGTAGTATCCCGAGGACAGTGCGTAGGTACCGATCATGATGCGGCGCTTGACCTCCGGACCGAAACCAGCGGCGCGGGTTGCCGCCATGACCTGGTCGGCACTCATGTTGCCGTCGTCGACACGCAGTCCGTAGCGCATGGCGTCGAAGCGGGCCAGGTTGGACGAGACCTCACTGGGCAGCACCAGGTAGTACGACGCGAGCGCGTGCTCGAAGCTCGGGCACGAGACCTCGACAACCTCGGCACCGAGTGCCTTGAGCTGCTCGACGGCAGCATCGAAGGAAGCGATGACGCCGGGCTGGTAGCTGTCGGAGTGAAGTTCCTTGACCACACCGACTTTGACGCCGCGCAGGTCGCCGTTTGCACCTTCGCGTGCGGCGGCGACGACCGGACGCACGGGGGCGTCGATGGACGTGGAGTCACGCGGATCGTGTCCGGCGATGACCTCGTGCAGCAGAGCGGTGTCGAGCACGGTGCGACCACAGGGGCCGCCCTGATCGAGCGAGGACGCGCACGCGACGAGTCCGAAGCGCGAGACGGTTCCGTACGTCGGCTTGGTTCCGACCGTCGCGGTGACCGCAGCGGGCTGACGGATCGAACCGCCGGTGTCAGTGCCGATGGCCAGCGGGGCCTGACGGGACGCGAGCGCAGCCGCACTGCCGCCGCCCGAGCCACCGGGGATGCGGGTGACGTCCCACGGGTTACGCGTCGGGCCGAAGGCCGAGTTCTCGGTCGAAGAGCCCATCGCGAACTCGTCGAGGTTCGTCTTGCCGAGGATCGGGATGCCGGCAGCGCGCAGCTTGGACGTCAGAGTCGCGTCGTACGGCGCGACCCAGCCTTCGAGAATCTTCGACGCACAGGTGGTCGGCATGTCCGTCGTGGTGAAGATGTCCTTCAACGCGATCGGAACGCCGGCGAGTGCCGAAGCGGGTTCGTTTCCGCCTGCGAGCGAGTTGTCCACTGCTGCGGCGGCTTCGAGAGCCTGTTCGCCTGCAACGTGCAGGAAGGCGTGGTACTCGGTGTCGACGGCCGCGATGCGGTCGAGATGCGCCTGCGTGACCTCTACGGAGGACACCTCACGCGAGTGGATCTTGCCGGCCAGCTCAGCGGCGTCCAGCGTGGTCAGATCGGTCATTCGCCCTCTCCAAGGATCTGCGGAACCGCAAAGCGATCCTGTTCGACTGCGGGTGCTCCGGACAATGCCTGCTCGGGGGTCAACCCGGGCACGATCACGTCGGGGCGCGTCACGTTGGTGACGGCATTGGGATTCGCCATGGGCGGGACGTCGTCGGCCGCAACCTCGGTGACCACCTTGACGTGGTTGAGAATCGAATCCAACTGACCGGCGAACTCGTCGAGTTCGGCATCGGACAGGGCGAGTCTGGACAGCCGCGCGAGGTGCGCGACCTCGTCACGGGAGATGGCAGGCACCGCGGGGCCCCTTTCGGAAGAGGACGTGAACATTGCCGGTCCAGCCTAGTTGCTCGCCGCGACAGACCTGTAAGCACGCCTGCTGTATCGAACGACGAGCACGCTCACTGTGTCGATCGCCACGCCGGATGCCCGCGGTGTGTTTCGCTCGTGTGACAAGCATGTGCATCCGGCGTGACGCCGCCGCGGCGCCCACCATCGCAGGTTGGGCAAGTGCAAAGATGAGTCAGGCCCGGGTCGACGTGATCCGGGCGAGAACCGATCAGCGAAAGGCACGCACGTGTCGTACCTGCTTCGCGTCCAACTGCCCGATCGACCAGGCAGCCTCGGCGCGCTCGCCGTAGCTCTCGGATCCGTGGGCGCAGACATCCTCTCCCTCGACGTCGTGGAACGAGGTGACGGTTTTGCCATCGACGACCTCGTGGTCGACGTCGAACCGGGCGCGCTGCCCGACACCTTGATCACCGCTGCCGAGCATCTACCGGACGTGCTGGTCGATTCGATCCGCCCCTACGCCGGGATTCTCGACACTCACCGTGAGCTCGAACTCATAGATTCCGTTGCGACGGCCCGAAACGATCGACTACAGGTCCTCGTCGACGGCGCGCCGCGTGTACTGCGAGTCGGCTGGTGCGTCGTCGCGGACATCGGCAAGCACGGTGCGTACCGCGTCGTCGGTAGCGCCGGCGCGCCGGAAACCCACGCCACCGACATTCCGTGGATGCCACTGGACAAGCCCACCGCCCTCGACGGCGAGGCCGACTGGGTTCCGGACGTATGGCGCGACATGAACACCAGCCTCGCTGCCGCACCTCTCGGCTCGGGCAATCGAGTCCTCATGCTCGGTCGTCCCGGTGGGCCCGAATTCCGCCCTTCGGAGATAGCCCGCCTCGGCTACCTCGCAGGAATCGTGGCGACGGTACTGGGTTGACCAGGCTGGCTGATCAGGCCAGGCCGCGCACCATGACGGTCAGTTCCATACCGCGAATCGGCTCCCACGCCCGCTCGGGATCGGGGACGAAACCGTTGCGGTCGTAGATACGACGGGCATCGACCATCTCGGGCTGCGTCGAGATGACCACCGAGTGATCGCCGCGGTCGTAGGCTTCGGCGATCACTGCGCGAACCAATGCGGTTCCGGCGCCCGATCCCCGAGCTTGCGGCGAGACTGCGAGCATGCGGAACTCGAGTTCGCCCTTCTGCGCAACATCCGCGAAGGGCGTGCCGGGTTCTGCGATCGTCAACGAGCCCACGACTTCGTCACCGAGAACCGCAACCAGCACCCGGCCCTGCTCCACCCGAGTTGCGGTGTCTCGCAGGCGCTCCGCGTACGGCGATCCGCCGGCGACAAATCCGCCACCCACGTACGACTGCACAGTCAGCTCCCCGACGGTCTCGAACTCAGCCGGTAGAACTTCACGAATC
Organism: Rhodococcus sp. OAS809; assembly: GCF_040546695.1. Taxonomy (NCBI): domain Bacteria; kingdom Bacillati; phylum Actinomycetota; class Actinomycetes; order Mycobacteriales; family Nocardiaceae; genus Rhodococcus; species Rhodococcus sp. OAS809. Next base: position 1,562,378 of record NZ_JBEPOI010000002.1, read on the forward strand.
TCGATCATGGCGTCACTATCGCACCCAGCACACCAATCTCAGAAATCGGACAAAGTCACTCTGGTTCGTCCAAATCGGTGGGAGCGACCGCATCCGGGCCATCTTCGAGCAACCGCCGGAAGCCGTCTTCGTCGAGCACCGGCACACCCAATTCGACCGCCTTGTCGTGCTTGGAACCGGGCGCTTCACCGACGACGACAAACGCAGTCTTCTTCGAGACCGACCCTGCCGCCTTACCGCCGCGCACCAGAATCGCTTCCTTCGCCTGATCACGCGAGTAGGTCTCGAGCGAACCGGTGACGACGATCGAGAGGCCCTCGAGATTGCGCGGAATCGAATCGTCGCGTTCGTCCTCCATGCGTACTCCGGCCGACGCCCACTTGTCGACGATCTGCTGATGCCAGTCGACGGAGAACCACTCCACGACGGCGGCGGCGATAGTCGATCCGACGCCGTCCACTGCAGCCAACTCGTCGACCGAGGCTTCCCGAATGCGTTGCAGCGAGCCGAATTCGCCGGCCAACGCCCTCGCGGCAGTGGGGCCGACGTGCCGAATCGACAGTGCCACAAGCACTCTCCACAGCGGCTTGTCCTTGGCCGAATCCAGGTTGGCCAGCAAGCGTTTTCCGTTGGCGGACAGGGATCCCGCATTGGTGCGGAAGATCGGAACTTCGATCAGTTTCTCGGCGTCGAGTGAGAAGAGATCGCCCTCGTCGCCGATGACCTTCGCCTCCAACAGCCCGGTCGCGGCCTCGTAACCGAGCACCTCGATGTCGAATGCACCGCGCCCCGAGACGTGGAACACGCGCTCGCGCAACTGCGCCGGGCAGTACTGCTGATTGGGGCATCGCACGTCGACGTCGCCCTCTTTCGCGGGTGCCAACAACGTGCCGCACTCGGGACAATGCGTCGGCATGACGAACTCGCGCTCGGTACCGTCACGAACGTCTGCCACGGGCCCGAGGACCTCGGGGATAACGTCTCCGGCCTTACGCAACACCACGGTGTCGCCGATCAGCACACCCTTGCGCTTGACCTCGGATCCGTTGTGCAGCGTGGCCAAGGACACAGTGGAACCCGCCACCGTGACGGGTTCCATGTACGCGAACGGCGTCACACGACCCGTACGTCCGACACTGACCCGGATGTCGAGGAGCTTGGTCGTGACCTCTTCCGGCGGGTACTTGTACGCGATAGCCCACCGTGGTGCGCGCGACGTGGTGCCCAGACGTCGATGTAACGACATCTCGTCTACCTTGACCACCAATCCGTCGATCTCGTGCTCGACGTCGTGGCGGTGTTCTCCCCAGTACTTCATCTTCTCGACCACGGCGTCGGCGCCGACCACCCGTGAGGTGTGCGTGGACACCGGCAGACCCCAGGCGGCGAGGGCCACGTAGGCGTCGTACTGCGAGGCCGGCTCGAAACCTTCCATGCGCCCGAACCCGTGGCAGATCATTCCGAGGCGGCGACGCGCGGTGACGGCAGGATTCTTCTGACGCAGGGAGCCCGCCGCGGAGTTGCGCGGATTGGCGAACGGCGCCTTCCCCTCCTCCACCAGGGAGGCATTGAGTGCTGCGAAGTCCTCGAGGCGGAAGAACACCTCGCCACGCACCTCGAGCAGGCTCGGAATCGGGTACTCGTCCGTGGCGGTAAGGCGCTCCGGGATGTCGTTGATCGTCAGAGCGTTGAGCGTGACCAGCTCGCCCGTACGACCGTCACCGCGGGTTGCGGCACGAACGAGTTTGCCGTTCTCGTAGACGAGATTGAGGGCGACACCATCGATTTTCACTTCACAGAGATAGTGCAGTTCCGGCCCGGTTTCCTGCTCGACCTTGGCGATCCATGCTCGGAGCTCCGACTCGTCGAAGACGTTGTCGAGGCTGAGCATCCGCTCGAGGTGGTCGACGGACGTGAAGTCCGTCGCGAATCCGCCACCGACGAGTTGCGTCGGAGAGTCGGGAGTTCGCAGATCCGGGTACTGCTCTTCGAGAGCATTGAGCTGCCCGAGCAATGTGTCGAATGCACCGTCCGAAATGACGGGCGCATCACGAACGTAGTAGCGGAACTGATGCTGGCGTACCTCTTCGGCCAGCTCCGTCCACTGCTCGCGCGCCTCGTTGGGCGCTGGCTGCATTGCATCCGCGGTTTCAGTCACAGCTAGAAGATTATCGGTTCACACCGACACACCACACGACTCCACATCGGAACGCACACACTAGAACGCCGACGGATCGTCCACCAATGCCTTGCCGACGTCTGTACACAGCCGAAGGGCGGCACGAGCCCAGTCGAGGTTCGCACCCGAAAGACCGCAACGCGGAGTGATCGCGACCTGGGTCTGCAGGAGTTCACGAGAGAAGCCGAGACGATCTACCAGTGTGACGGCGGGCATCGCACACTCTTTCCACGTCACCGGCTTTTCCGGCGGGGCGGACGGAACCAGACCGAGCGCCAATTCCTTGCCGGCGTCGAACAACTGGCCGATACCGTCGAGATCGCGTGAGCCGATGAGCGACATGTCGAAGCTCACGCCGAACGCCTGGCTTCGCCTCAGTAGATCCCACGGCATGTCTGTGCCGCAACTGTGGACGATTGTGGGCAGTCCGCAACCGCTGATCGTCGAGTCGAGTACGGCGAGTGCCTCGGGTTCCGGCAGTGCCGGAACGCTCTCCATCTTGGTGCGCCCAGGCAGCGAACCGGCCAGAACTGCCGCGATCTGCGGCTCGTCCAACTGGATCACCACTGCGGCGCCGGTGCGGCGAGTGACCTCTGCCGCATGACGCGCGAGACCCTCACCGAGTGATTCTGCGATGTCGCGGAGCGCACCGCGGTCGACGAGAACTCGCGAACCGTTTGCGACTTCGATCTCGGCGCCGAGTGTCAGCGGGCCGGCGACTTGAAGCTTGACGACGTGGTCTCCGCCGACCAAGCGCGCCGACTCCCAGGCTTCCTCGAGCGCATCGAGATCCTGATTCAGAAAGTCCTCGGCTCGCTTCGCGACATTGCCCCGCCGAGGCACGACTCGATAGGCACGGGTCGAGGCGTCGAGGTTGATGTCGACCAGAATTGCCCCCGCCCGGCCGACCATGTCAGCGCCGAGACCGCGGCTCGGCAACTCCACCAGATGCGGGAAACCACCCAGCTCACCGAGGATGGTTGCGGCACTTTCGCGGGCATCCGTGCCCGGCCAGGATCCGATTCCGGTGACGAGACCACCGATGGAAACCTGCTGCGTCACAGTGTGTTCGGCTCGGATTCGGTGCCCGAGATGGTGCCACTGCCGAGAACCTGGTCGCCCAGTTCTCGGTCGGGGCGATACAACACGACGGCCTGTCCCTTTGCGACGCCGGTCAGTGGTTCGCGCAACGAGATCGAGATACCGCCGCTCGAAGTACCGTCGTCGACGGCCTCCGCAACGGCCTGCGCCAGTCCACCGTGCGCACGAACCTGCACCATGCATTCGACGGGGCCCTCCGGCGCCTGGCCCGAGGTCCAGATCGCACGCTGCGCCGAGATGGCCCAGACGTCGAGATTCTTGGCCGAACCCACTCGGACCGTTCCGGTTTCGGGCTCGATCGCGGTCACGTACCGCGGACGGCCGTCACCCGCCGGACCTTCGACGCCGAGACCCTTGCGCTGTCCGATCGTGAAGCCGTGTACGCCGTCGTGTGCAGCGAGGACTTCACCCGAATCGGCGTCGACGACGCTTCCCGGACGAACGCCGATGCGCGCACCCAGGAATGCTCGTGTGTCGCCGGTCGGGATGAAGCAGATGTCGTGACTGTCAGGCTTGTTCGCCACAGCCAGACCGCGCTCGGCGGCTTCCTCGCGGATCTGTTCTTTCGGTGTGTCACCGATCGGGAACATCGCTCGCGAAAGCTGCTCAGCCGTCAGCACACCGAGGACATACGACTGGTCCTTGTCAGCGTCGACCGCCCGGCGCAGGACGCCGTCTTCGAGGCGCGCGTAGTGACCGGTCGCCACGGCGTCGAAGCCGAGAGCGACTGCACGGTCGGCGAGTGCGGTGAACTTGATCTTCTCGTTGCAGCGCAGGCACGGATTGGGGGTCTCACCCGCTGCGTACGACGCCACGAAGTCGTCGATCACGTCTTCCTTGAAGCGATCGGCGAAATCCCAGACGTAGAAGGGTATTCCGAGAACGTCGGCGGCGCGCCTGGCGTCGCCGGCATCTTCCTTCGAGCAGCATCCACGCGAACCCGTCCGCAATGCGCCCGGCGCCGTGGACAAAGCAAGATGAACGCCGACGACGTCGTGTCCGGCGGCGACAGCGCGGGCGGCGGCGACAGCGGAGTCGACACCTCCGCTCATGGCTGCGAGTACTCGCATCAGCGATCCCCTCCACGCGAACCGGCACCGGCAAGACCGGCGGCCCGAGCGCGCTCTACTACTTGTGGAAGCGCAGCGATGAGCGCGTCCACATCGGTGACACTCGACGTATGTCCGAGCGAAAATCTCAGTGAGCCACGCGCGACGGGCGATTCGACGCCCATCGCAATCAAGACGTGGCTGGCCCTGGCCACACCGGCGGTGCAGGCCGAACCGGTGGAACATTCAATACCGGCAGCGTCGAGCAGCATCAACAACGAATCGCCCTCGCAACCGGGGAAGGTGAAGTGCGCGTTACCGGGAAGCCGATCGGAACCGGTCGGGCCGTTGAGCACCGACTCGGGAAGGATCTCCAGGACCCCGCCGATCAAACGGTCACGCAGCTTCGCCAATTCCCTTGTGCTCGAATCGAAGTTCGCGACATTCGCGCGCAGCGCCGCAGCCATCCCGACAACTCCCGCGGTGTCCGGCGTCCCCGAACGCAGATCACGTTCGTGTCCGCCGCCGTGAAGGAGCGGCACACAGGGAACCTGGCGTCCGAGCAGAAGCGCGCCGACGCCGTGCGGACCACCGAACTTGTGCGCCGCGATGCTCAGCGCGGCCAATTTGCTCGCCGCGAAATCGACCGGCAATTGTGCAACTGCCTGAACCGCGTCGCTGTGCATCGGAATCTCGAACTCAGCCGAAATCTCCGCCAACTCCACGATCGGCATGATCGAGCCGACCTCGTTGTTGGCCCACATCACCGTCACGAGTGCTACCTCGTCGGCGTGGACGGAAAGCTCGTCACGCAAGGTCTGCGGGTCGACGACACCGTTCTCGTCGACCGGCAACCACGTCACGCGCGCGCCCTCGTGCTGCTCGAGCCACTCGACGGCGTCGAGCACAGCATGATGCTCGACGGAGCTGGCCAGGATGCGAGTGCGTCGCGGGTCTGCGTCACGGCGAGCCCAGTAGATGCCCTTGACCGCGAGATTATCGCTCTCGGTGCCTCCGGAGGTGAAGATGACCTCCGACGGCCGCGCACCCAGGCTGGCGGCGATCGATTCGCGCGATTCCTCGACGCGGCGCCGGGCCGCACGGCCGGAGCCGTGCAGCGAGGACGCGTTGCCCACGGTTTTGAAGGTATCGGTCATCGCCTCGATAGCGGCTGCCGACATCGGAGTCGTGGCGGCATGATCGAGGTACACCGGAAATCCGGCGTGGGCACTGTGTGCAGGCAGAGTCATGGCTTGACAAGGATAGCCCAGCACGAGAGTTCGACCAGCCTCGCTCAGCAGGCTAAGCGCTCATCGCCGGGGAAGGATCGATTTGTCCCATGGCTTGTGTCACGAGTTCCGGTGCGGGGTCGAAGATGTCGTGAGCTGCCAGATCGACGATGTCGACGCCGCGTACGGCGCTCTCGCATCGCTGCGCGAGATCGGCTCGACACTCCCCTGCCTCCTCGAGCGGAGCCAGCCTGACCTTCACCTCGACGTTCTTCTGACGCAGGATCCGACGGATGGACTGACCGATCGTTTCGGTGCCGACAAAGCAGGGTCCGGTGCACAGGGAACCGTCGGCGTTCTCGTAGCGGATCGCCATCGGCTGAACCGGGCATTCGGCGTCGACGGCTGCTTGGAACATCGCCGGACGAAAACCGCCGTACGCCCGCCCGCACCAGGTCGTCCCCTCGGGAAACACCATCACCCGGACACCTCGCTGCAGGCGTTCGCGAACGACGTCGACGGTTCCGGGGAGTTCACGCAGGCGAGCGCGGTCGATGGGGACGACGCGCATCCGGCGCGCGAGACCGCCGAGCACTGCCCAGTCGAGCAGGTCGGCGCGGGCGACGAAGTTGGCCGGAGCAACGGCGCTCGCGACGAGGACGTCGGTCCAGGACACGTGACCGGCGACAACCATGACCCCGTCAGGTTCCGCGCGCCCCAACCGCTGATCGTCGACCGTCAGCTTCATCCCCAGACAACGAAGCAACGCGCGCGAGTATCCGCGTTGCATCTCAGTACGCCAGGTGCGCGGGAGCAGCCAGCCGGCCGAAAGCACAGGCGCAGTCAACAGTGCGGCACCGACCATGACCCCGCGGGCCATCACGGTGATACTCGACACACCGGGTGCGTCCGCGGGTAGGCACCCGTCGCCGCAGGGGCTCGTCGGCACCCAGTACGGCACCGCCGCGGTCATCAGCCGATCCCCGACTCGTGTGCGGCGGCCGCCGATCGCAGCCGTTCGAGGTACCGCTTGTTGGCGGAGTGAAGGCCTTGCAGCGCAACAAAATCGGCCACACCGAACTCGGGATCGTGGGCGGGCTCCCCGCAGATCATCGCGCCCATCCGCAAGTAACCACGGAGCAACGGCGGCATCGTCACGCGTTCCGGTGCGGCGATCTCGTCGAGCGTCAGACCCCCGAGGACCACCGGGTTTCGTGGGATCACCCGCCGCGACCCCGGACTGGCGTGCTTGTTCATCACGAAGTCACGGACGCCGCGGACATCGGCGCCGGCGATTGAATCGGGGCTTGGCAAGACGGGCACGGAGACGCAGCCCATCACCCACTCGTATCCGGTCAATTCGAGATAGTGCAGGATGCCCGACCACATCAGGCTCAGGACGGATCCGGTGCGGTGCGCGGGATCGACGCACGCGCGACCCATTTCGACGATCCTGTTCGACACCGGATCGAGCGCGGAGATGTCGAATTCGGTTGCGGTGTAATACCCACCCGCCGCCGCGGCGGAATCCGGCGGCAGCATTCGGTAGCAGCCGACGTACTCCTCGGTGATGTTGTCACGAACGAGTAGATGATCACAGAATTCGTCGAAGGCGTCGGCGTCGAGTTCGAACACCCCGGCCGAAGCGGGGAGGGAGAAGCCTGGCTCGGAGGCGAACACTCGGTATCGAAGGCGCTGCGCAGCGACACGATGCTCGCGGTCGGAGGAGACGATCAGGGAATATCTCGGCTGGGCGACCTCACGGCCGAGATTGTCACTCGCGGAGCGAAGGACTGACGTAATTGTCATGCGCAAGGTTTATCGAGCGCGAACGGCGTCTCGGTATCGACGAAGTGACATGCCGATGCAGGCCGGGTGAATAAAGCACTGTGCGCCTTTATCAACCGCGGGGGGTTGATAAAGGCGCACAGCAGTTTGTGCTTTTCAGCCCTTGTGGGACTTCACAGCTTCGGTGAGCTGCGGTGCGACGTTGAACAGGTCGCCCACGATGCCGAAGTCGGCGATCTCGAAGATGGGTGCCTCTTCGTCCTTGTTGACCGCGACGATGGTCTTGGACGTCTGCATGCCGGCACGGTGCTGGATGGCACCGGAAATTCCGAGCGCGATGTACAGCTGCGGCGAGACCGTCTTACCGGTCTGACCGACCTGGAACTGTCCGGGGTAGTAACCCGAGTCCACAGCGGCACGCGAAGCACCGACTGCAGCGCCGAGGGAGTCGGCCAGCTCTTCTACGACGGAGAACTTGTCCGCGCTGCCGACACCACGTCCACCGGAGACGACAACCGACGCCTCGGTGAGCTCGGGGCGGTCGCCGCCGACGATGGGCTCACGCGAGGTGACCTTGACGGCACTCTCGTCCTGGGCCGGAACCTCGACGGTGATCTGCTCGCCTGCGCCGGCCTGCGGAGCAGCCTCGACTGCGCCCGGACGAACCGAGTAGACGGGAACGTCGCCGTTGGCCTTGGCCTCGACGGTGAACGCGCCACCGAAGATGGAGTGGACGCCGGTGCCGTCAGCCTTGATCTCGATGACGTCGGTCAGCAATCCGGAGCCCAGACGTGCAGCCAGACGACCGGCAACCTCTTTGCCCTCGGTGCCGGCTGCGGTGATGACTGCTGCCGGGCTGGTGGACTCGACCAGAGCGGCGAGAACGTCGACCTTGGGGGTGACGAGGTAGCCGTCGATGTCGTCGGACTCGGCGACGTAGATCTTCTCGGCGCCGGCTGCTGCCAGAGCGTCGGCGAGCTTTGCTGCGGTGCCCGCGGGGCCGGCGACAACTGCCGACGGCTCACCGAGTGCGCGTGCAGCGGTGATGAGTTCGGTGCTGACCTTCTTCAGCGCACCCTCTGCGTGCTCTACGAGCACAAGTACTTCTGCCATGACTTAACTCTCCCTGAGTTCTTCTGCTGGATGTCTAGAAGGGCGCGATCAGATGACCTTGTTGCTGACGAGGTACGCGGCAATCTTGGTGCCACCGTCTCCCTCGTCGACGATGCGCTCACCAGCGGTACGGGGGGGCTTGGGGGTGGAGGACGTCACGGTGGTGCCGGCGTTGGCAACTCCGACGGTCTCCGGGTCGACTCCGAGGTCGGCCAGCGTGTAGACGAGAACTTCCTTCTTCTTCGCGGCCATGATGCCCTTGAAGGACGGGAAGCGCGGCTCGTTGATCTTCTCGGTGACCGAGACGATCGCGGGCAGCGAAGCCTCGAGGCCGAAGACGCCCTCGTCGGTCTCGCGCTCACCGGTGATCTTGCCGTCGGCGACGACGACCTTGCGCAGCTGCGTGAGCTGCGGGATGCCCAGATACTCGGCGATGATGGCCGGAACAGCGCCGACGCGGCCGTCGGTGGCCTCGTTGCCGGCGATGATCAGGTCGGCAGGCTCGTCGTTCTCGAAGGTGATCTGTCCGAGAGCAGCAGCGAGCGTCCATGCGGTCTGGATCGCGTCGGAGCCGTGCAGTGCCGGGTCGTTGATGTGGACGGCCTTGTCGGCGCCCATCGAGAGAGCCTTGCGGATCGCGTCGGTGGCGCGGTCGGGACCTGCGGACAGCACCGTTACCTCACCGCCCTGAGCTTCCTTGATAAGGAGTGCTTCTTCGACGGAGCGCTCGTTGATCTCGTCGAGGACTGCGTCGGCGGCTTCACGGTCAAGCGTGTAGTCGCCGTCGGTCAGCTTGCGCTCGGACCATGTGTCGGGGACCTGCTTGATCAAAACAACGATATTCGTCATGGGTCTTCGTCGACCTCCTGTGTGTAATTCACCTGATAAATCGTCTGTGGTGCTCGCGCAGTCCGAGCGTCCGATAAGAGAGTCCGACAGGTCTCCCTACGGGCGAATTTCTCGGTTCACGTCGGCTGTGCGTTAGATTACCCCACGTTAAGTTACCGGTGGGTAACTTAACGTGGAACCTCGTCCACCATAACGGCACGAACAGGAATTGACAGCAGTGATCTGGACCACGGCGAACACGTTCTACTCGGATGGCACTAATCTCGCACGGGTGAGTGAAACGAGTGTCAGCAACCACGAGGACGCACCCCTGCCCTTGACGGGCGAACGAACCGTGCCAGGAATCCCCGAGGAGAACTACTGGTTCCGACGCCACGAAGTGGTGTACCGCGCACTTCTGGAGCGCTGCACGGACCGCCGAGTCCTCGAGGCCGGTTCCGGAGAAGGCTACGGCGCCAACATGATTGCGGACGTCGCAACAAAGGTTACCGGCCTCGACTACGACATCTCCGCGGTCGAGCACGTCCGTGCCCGCTACCCCCGCGTCGAGATGCTCCACGGCAACCTCGCCGAGCTTCCACTGGCGGACAACTCGGTTGACGTCGTCGTCAATTTCCAGGTGATCGAGCACCTGTGGGATCAGGGTCAGTTCCTGCGCGAATGCTTCCGAGTTCTCGCTCCCGGCGGTGAACTTCTCATCAGCACCCCCAACCGGATCACCTTCTCCCCCGGCCGCGACACGCCGCTCAACCCTTTCCACACTCGTGAGCTCAACGCCTCCGAAATGACCGAATTGCTCGAAGACGCCGGATTCCGCGTTCAGTTGATGACCGGCGTCCACCACGGTTCGCGCCTGAAGGAACTCGACGCCAAGCACGGCGGATCGTTCATCAATGCGCAGATCGACCGCGCGTTGGCCGGCGAGCCCTGGCCGGAAGATCTCACCCGCGACGTCGAGGGCATCACCGTCGACGACTTCAGCATCAGCGAACCCGACATCGACGACAGCCTCGACCTCGTCGCTATTGCCGTGAAGGAAACCGGCGAGTGAGTAACGCAACACCCGTCACCGAACCGGGGATGTTCGCCCTGGTTCTGCACTCCCATCTGCCGTGGCTCGCCAACCACGGCAGATGGCCAGTCGGCGAGGAATGGATCTACCAGTCCTGGGCTGCGTCGTACATTCCGCTCGCCGCCGCGCTACGACGCCTGGCCGACGAGGGCCGATCGCACCTGCTGACGCTGGGAATCACGCCCGTACTCGCGGCCCAGTTGGACGATCCCCACTGCCTCGCCGGGATGCATCACTGGCTCGGCAACTGGCAGATCCGCGCCCACGAGGCTGCCGGCATGCCGGACGCGGCGCACCGCGAACTCGGCGCGCGCGAACACCGGGCGTCAGCTGCCGCTCTCGCAGATTTCGAGACTCACTGGCAGCACGGCGCCTCACCGGTGTTCCGCGACCTCATCGATCGCGAGGCCTTCGAGCTTCTCGGCGGGCCGCTGGCCCACCCGTTCCAACCGCTGCTCGATCCTCGCTTGCGGGCGTTCTCCCTCCGCGAAGGTCTCGCCGATGCGCATGCCCGGTGGAATCACACTCCGACCGGGATCTGGGGACCCGAGTGCGGGTACACCCCGGGCATGGAGCGCGGGTACGCCGAAGCGGGCGTCACCCACTTCATGGTCGACGGCCCCGCCTTGCGCGGCGACACGTCCCTCGGCCGCCCGGTTCGAGAATCCGACGTAGTTGCATTCGGCCGCGACCTGCAGGTCAGCTACCGCGTCTGGTCCCCCAAGTCCGGATATCCGGGTCACGCCGCCTACCGCGACTTCCACACCTACGACCACGAGACGGGTCTCAAGCCGTCGCGAGTCACCGGACGGACCGTCGACTCCGCCGACAAGTTGCCGTACGACCCCGAACTCGCTGCGGCCGCCGTCGACAAGCATGTTGCCGACTTCGTCGAAACCGTTCGCGCGCGTCTGCGCAGTGAATCCACCCGCATCGGCCGCGACGCCCTCGTGGTCGCAGCTTTCGACACCGAACTGTTCGGGCACTGGTGGCACGAAGGTCCGCAGTGGCTCGAAAAACTCCTGCGCGCGCTTCCCGAGGCCGGAATTCGCGTCGGCACCCTCGCCGACGCCAAGGCATCGGGATACGTCGGCGAACCCGTTCAACTCGAGGATTCGTCCTGGGGATCGGGTAAGGACTGGCGTGTCTGGGCTGGCGATCAGGTGTCCGACCTGGTGCAACTGAACTCCGAAGTGGTGGAGACCGCGCTCGGCACCGTGGACAAGTCTCGCGGACGCAACAACGCACCCGGACGACCGGAACTGCGAAACCGGGTCAACGATCAGGTACTTCGCGAGACACTGATGACAGTTTCGAGCGATTGGGCATTCATGGTGAGCAAGGATTCGGCCGCGGGGTACGCCCGCGAACGCGCACACAAGCACGCCCACGCGACCAGGGAAATCTCCGAAGCGCTCGTTTCCGGCCGCGATGCCGTCGCCGAGCGACTCGCCGAAGGCTGGAATCGCGCCGACGGGTTGTTCCCGGGACTGGATGCTCGCCGTCTACCTGACACAGAACTGAGTCCGTCGTGAAAATTCTCATCGTCTCGTGGGAGTACCCACCGGTCGTCGTCGGCGGCCTCGGCCGACACGTCCACCATCTCGCCACCGAGTTGGCGGCTGCAGGCCACGAGGTCGTTGTTCTCTCGCGTCGCCCCTCCGGCACGGATGCGTCGACGCACCCGACGATCACGCACATTTCCGAGGGCGTCCTTGTCGTCGCAGTGGCCGAGGACCCCGCGCACTTCGTCTTCGGCGAGGACATGCTCGCGTGGACCCTCGCGATGGGTCACGCGATGGTCCGTGCCGGGATGGCGCTGCACAAGCCAGGAGTGGGCGAGGGCTGGCAGCCCGACGTCGTGCACGCGCACGACTGGCTGGTCGCACATCCGGCGATCGCCCTGGCCGAATTCTATGACGTCCCACTGGTTTCCACACTTCACGCCACCGAGGCGGGTCGCCACAGCGGCTGGATCTCCGGACGCATCAACCGCCAGGTCCACTCCGTCGAGTGGTGGCTGGCAAACGAATCCGACTCTCTCATAACTTGTTCGGCGTCCATGCAGGAAGAAGTGACCGAGCTCTACGGCCCGACGCTGCCGCCGATCACCGTCATCCGCAACGGAATCGACGTGACCACGTGGAACTTTCGCGAACGTGGACCGCGATCCGGACCGCCGAAACTCCTCTTTGTCGGCCGCCTGGAATACGAGAAGGGCGTGCAGGACGCCATCGCAGCACTCCCCCGAATCCGTCGTAGCCACCCCGGCACGACCCTCGCGATCGCGGGCGAAGGCACCCAGTTCACCTGGCTCTACCAACAGGCACGCACGCATCGCGTCGCGCGGGCGGTGGACTTTCTCGGCAACCTCGATCACACGGAACTGCTCAGCTGGCTGCACGGAGCGGACGCCATCGTCCTGCCGTCGCGCTACGAGCCGTTCGGAATCATCGCCCTCGAAGCGGCGGCGGCCGGCACTCCGCTGATCACGTCCACCGCAGGCGGACTGGGCGAAGCCGTCGTCGACGGGGTGACGGGGATGTCCTTCCAACCGGGCGACATCGCCGGGCTCACCTCGGCTGTCCGCGAGGTACTCGACGATCCCGCCGGGGCGCAGGAACGGGCAGTGGCCGCCCGCGCACGCCTGACATCGGACTTCGACTGGCATCAGGTCGCCGAGGAGACTGCTCACGTCTACGCGGGCGCGAAGCGTCGGGTGCGGCAGCCGTTGGCACGGCCACAGATTCCCGAGCGGCCGCTCCCTGGTCGCTGACGCGCTGACCTCAGCGGGTCGGGAGGGGCGCGGTGAAACGAGAACTCGCATCCCCGAGCAGATGGCCTGGTGGCATCATCCGGCCGCACAGCACGAGCAGGAGATCCTGCGCCGCCCCGTGAACCTCGGCGCCGGCACCGTACGTCCAGTCTCGGTCGTCGGCGCGCAGCCGAGCGCCGTCGAGGTCCGTCCCGAAATACTTCAGGGTTTTGGGCGAGAGTCCGCTGAGCACGCGAGTGAGCCGGTCTTCGGGCACCACGTAGTCGTCGCCGAGTGCCACGCGAATGTCCTGACCGTGGATCACGTCGTGCGAGAGCGCACCCTCGAAGCCGCCGCCTGGAGGCTTCCACGGGTGTGCAACGTTGTCGCGAAGCGAGGCAAGCAGTTGTCGCTCACCGACTTCGGACGCATCGGCGAGCGCTCGCCGGTTCGACATCTTGTTGAAGTTTCCGCGTGACTTGACCATTTCCACGACGAATCGCGGCGCCGAGTATCGGTAGGGCATGGTGATGTGCGCGATCACTTCGCGGACCCGCCACCCCTCGCACAGGGTCGGCGCGTTCCACTGCTCCGTGCTCAGGCCTTCGAGAAATCCCACCAGTTCGCGGCGCTGCGCCACGACCCATTCGGGTGTCTGTTCGCTCATGTCGGCACTCCTTTCACCGGCGCAGACTTTCGGCGCCGATACCGATACAGACCGGTTGCGGCGCCGAAAGTAATCGCTGGTTCTGCCAAAAAGTGAGCTACGACGTCGACGACGCGTCGGCAGCGTCCGCAGCAGCCTTCTTGCGTGCGATGTCCTCGAGCGCCGCGATGTACTTTGCACGATCGGCAGCGCCGGCTTCCCAATCGGACTTGCGGTTCTTGACCGCCTTCGCGGGCGAGCCGACCGCGATGCTGTAGTCCGGGATGTCTCCCTTGACGACGGCGTGCGCCCCGAGGACACAAACCGCGTCCGACGCGGGTATTTCGCAGCACGGTGACCTTCGCTGCCACCCACGTGTCCGGGCCGATACGGACGGGGCCCTTGACGATGCCCTGGTCCTTGATCGGTGTGTTGATGTCGTCCATGCGGTGGTCGAAGTCGCAGATGTAGCACCAGTCGGCTACGAGCGTCGACGCACCGATTTCGATGTCGAGGTACGTGTTGACGACGTTGTCCTTGCCGAAGACGACCTTGTCGCCGATGCGCAGCGAGCCTTCGTGGCAGCGGATCGCGTTGCCGTCACCGATGTGCACCCAGCGCCCGATCTCGAGGCGGGACAGGTCGGGGGTGGAATGGATTTCGACGTTCTTGCCGAGGAACACCATGCCGCGCAGGATCACGTGCGGGTTGGCCATCTTGAACTTGGCGAGACGGTAGTACCGCACCAGATACCAGGGTGTGTACGCCTTGTTCGCCAGAACCCATTTGAGGGAATCGACCGTCAAGAACTTGGCCTGATCGCTGTCGCCTCGGCGTGATCCCCGCCATCGAGTGCGCAACGGTGCGCCCCACATGCTCGTCATGAGTGTTCAGCCTACGTGGGGCCGACTCACCGACCCTCGGGGTGTGCCCCGTCACGTTGCCCCGGTCGGGATAGTCTCTGGTCCGGGCTTGTGCAGTTACCGAGGGCTCTTGATCAAGTGAAGGCAGGGAGATTGTGATGCGGCGGGTCCTACGGTCGTCCGTGATGGTGTCGACGGCGATCGCTGCGGCCCTGATCGCCGGTTGCGGCAGCGACGACGGACGGGTGGACCGGTACGCGTCGGCGGGTTGGCCGGCCATACATGCCGACGCCCGCAACAGCGACACGAGCCCGGTCACCGGATCACGCGATGTCGAGTTCGCATGGTCACGCCCTCTCGGCGGTCCGGTTGCCGCGTACGCCTCGGTGGCCGCGAACGGCCAGAGCTTCGTCACCGCCCGCACCGAGAACGGCTGCAATCTCTTCTCGTTCCAGATGGATACGGGTCGCAAGAAGTGGTGCGCTCGACTCAACGACGGAGTAGTCGCCTCGACGCCCATCGTCGACACTGCCACCAATGTCTACGTCGGCGAGAGCGGCGCGATGATGTCCTTCACCGAGACTGGTCAATTGCGTTGGCGCACGCTCGTTGTGGGCACTCCTCTCTCGTCACAGTTCACCGGCGACGGAAACCTGTTGTTCATCACCCAATTGGGTCAGATCAACGTGCTCAACCCGCAGACCGGCGCAAAAGTGGTTCCGTCGTTCGACCTGATCCCGCCGCCGTCGATCGACCAGGGCGCGAATGCAGAACTCATTCCCGACAACAAGGGTTTGAACGAGTGCTTCCTCGGCACGTCCGGCTGCCCGGTGGCCAATACCCCGGCAGTGGACCTGGGCACCGGCAAGTTCTACTTCACCTTCTACGGACCCAGTTCTCAGGCAGCCGATCTGGTCGCCATGAAGTACACGGGCGGCGACAATCCGTCCATCACCCGCGAGTGGTCCACCGACGCGCTTCCCGGTGGAACGGCGTCGAGCCCGGACCTGTCGAAGGACGGCAAGACCGTCTACGCCACCGACAACAACGGATCTCTCTGGGCAGTGAACGCCGAAACCGGTGACACCAGGTGGAGTTACGACATCGGCTTCAACTCGGCCGGTAGTGCCTCGACGTCCGACGACGGTTTGATCATTCCCGCCGGCGGCGACAAGGGCCACCTCCTTGCCGTGCGCGACGAGGGAGATCACGCCGAACTGGCCTGGGAACGTAAAGACCTTCTGCAACTGGGCGTTCCGGCGCAGACCGCCGGCAACACCGGATACACCGTCGTCCGCGAGGGTGAGAACGGACTGAGCCTGATCACCTTCGACACCGAAACCGGTGAGACGGTGGATCAGGACACGTTGCCGGGAGCAGTCGGCTTCACCGTCGGCACCTCGATCGGCCCCAAGGGCGAAGTGTTGACGCCCAGCGCAATCGGTGAGCTGTTCGTCTTCAAGTGAGCTAGCGGGATGCCTCACAGATGAAGGCCGACGCCGATCGCCCGATCCGTACGATCACGACGCTCAGCGCAAGCGAGCCCTTGAGCTTGAGCCGTGGACGCAGCACTGCCGGGTCCACGTCGACTCCTCGCACCAGGATTTCGGCCACACCGCAGTCCCGCTTGGACAGTGTCTGTTTGAGCAGTTTCTCGGAGTACTTGATCTGCTCGAGGATCCGGAATCCGCGAACTCCCTCAGGGACGCTGTCACCGGTCAGATAAGCGATGCGTGGATCGAGCTGCCAGAGGCCGTGTCTGGCCGCGTAGTGGCGCACGAGGCCCGCGCGCACTACCGCTCCGTCCGGGTCGATGATCCACTCCCCCGGCGCTTGCTCCGGAATCACGTCGTCCTCGGCGTCGGTGATCGCCCACCCGCTCCCGTCGGAGCGAAGCACCGAAGCTCGGCGCGTGACGCCGGACTCGGCCAGTCCCGTCGACCACAGGCAGGCTTCCTTTACGCCGCCGTCGAGCGAGACGACCTCGACTTCCCCGTCCCAGCCCAGATTGTCGAAATCGAGTCCGGGAGCACACTTCACCGCGAGATCACGGCCGGAGTACGCCTCTATGAGGTCCGGTAGAGGTGGCATCAACGCTGCCGGATCGTGAGTGCGGCGACCGCCCGATCGCCGTGCGGGGTCTGCCAGTACGACGGTGTCGCGTGTCGTCGGGCGGAGCGCGTCGGCCCGCAGCAACGCTGCGCTCGGCACATTGCGCTGCGCCATCGCCAGGCGAACGGAATCGATGTCGCTGCCGATCACGCGATGCGCAACTCCGGTCAAGGCATGCAGTTCGGCGCCGATGGAGCACGTCACGTCGTGGACGTCGCGCCCGATCAGACGCTGCGCGCGGTGCGCCGCCACAACACCGGGAGTGGCCTGCTGCATCGCGTCGTCCGTGAACAACCACTGATCACTGCCGGGCAGTTTCGTAACGGCCTTGCGTCGAAGCAGGACGGTGTCCACGAGCGCAGGCATGTGATCACCGAAACGAGTACGCGTCCGGCCGATGTCGGCCAGACGCGTACGCGTGGACAGTTCGAGCTGATCCACCTCGGCCAAGGCAGCTACGCCGGAATCACTTCCGAGATAGTCGACGTCGCCGAGGGTGAAGTCATAACCCAATTCAGTTGCCGGGCTTCACGCCGGTGATCATGACGTTGTAGAAGAATCCGCGAGGAACGACGTGGCGGAGCACCTTCTCGTCGACCCAGCTGAGCGTCTTCCAACCACCGAAAGCGAAACGCCCCCAGCCCCAACCGAGCTTCTCCGGCGGAACAGCCGCTTCGAAGGTACGGACAGGCCAGCCGAGAAGCGCCGCGGCGAATTCCTCGGTGGCAGCGTGGACCTGATCGGCGCCCGCAGACTTCGCCATGTTCTCGAGGTCGGTGGGGTCGAACGTGTGGATGTCGACGACAGCTTCGAGAGCTGCTGCACGAGAAGACTCGTCGAGTTCCTCTTGCGGACGACGCCAGTCTGCGAGGAACGGCAGCTTGGTCACGCGTGTGGTTGCTTCCCACGTCGCGCGGCCGAGCCAGCGGGCGTAGAAGTTGCCGACAGTGGTGGGCTCACCGGCGAAGACGAAACGTCCGCCGGGCTTGAGGACACGAAGGACCTCACGGAGCGACTTCTCGACGTCCGGAATGTGGTGCAGCACGGCGTGGCCGACCACCAGGTCGAAGGTGTTGTCCTCGTACGGAATGGTCTCGGCATCGGCAACACGGCCGTCGACCGGAAGGCCGAGGCTTTCGGCATTGCGCAGTGCGACCTTGACCATACCGGGCGAGAGGTCGGTGACCGAACCGGTCTTGGCGACTCCACCCTGCATCAGGTTCAGGAGGAAGAATCCGGTGCCGCAACCGAGTTCGAGCGCGCGCTCGTACGGGAGCGGCTGATCGCCCGCGACGGCGTCGAAACGACCACGTGCGTAGTCGATGCAGCGCTCGTCGTACGAGATGGACCACTTGTCGTCGTAGGTTTCGGCTTCCCAGTCGTGGTAGAGCACCTGGGCGAGCTTGGTGTCCTTACGAGCGGCCTCGACCTCTTCGGCCGTGGCGTGCGGCCGCGGCGCGGGGTCGACTACCGAGGTGTCGGTAGCGGCGGGCGGCGTGACGGTTGCGTCGTCATTCGGGCTGGCTGTCATGGCGGCTATCCTACTCGCTGGTAAGAGATGAACAAGTTCTAGTTTAGGGGAGCCTACTCGCCCGTGAACTCGGCCTTGCCCGGACCGTTCGCGATGAACGACTCCATGCCGATCGCCTGATCCTTGGTCGCGAACAATCCGGCGAACAGATGCTGCTCGATCTTGAGCCCGGATTCCAGGTCGGTGTTCAGACCCTCGTCGATGGCTGCCTTGGCAGCAGCCAACGCACGTGACGCTCCCCCGACGAACTGCGAGGCCCATGTCCGGGCCGCGGTGTACACGTCGTCGGGAGCGACGACCTCGTCGACCAAACCGATGGCCAACGCCTCGTCAGCCCCGACGAAACGGCCGGTGAAGACCAGATCCTTGGCCTTGGCCGGACCGATCAGACGAGCCAGACGCTGCGTTCCGCCGCCACCGGGAATGATTCCGAGCAGAATCTCCGGAACTCCGAGCTTGGCGTTGTCTCCGACGATCCGGCGATCGGCCGAGAGTGCAACTTCGAGTCCACCACCGAGTGCGTATCCGGTGATCGCGGCAACGGTCGGCTTCGGGATGGACGCCACGGCGCCGAGCCCGGCCTGCATGCCACCGATCGCGTCACGGATCTGGCCGTAATCCATCTCGGCCATTTCCTTGACGTCGGCACCGGCTGCGAAGACTTTCTCGCCGCCGTAGACGATGACGGCCTTGACTGCCTTGTCGACGGTCGCAGCGTGTGCGGCAGCAGCCAACTCGTCCTGAACCTGACGGTTCAGAGCGTTCATGGGCGGACGCGCCAGACGGATGGTGCCGATGCCTTCGGAAACCTCGAGAGTCACAAATTCAGCCATGGTCGAGAGGTTACTTTGCCGCCTTGACCGACCACGGATGCGGCCCGGCGACGTAGTAACCGTCCTGGTTCGGGAACTCGACGCGCAGCGTTTCCTCGTCGGTGATCAACGTAGGCAGGATGACGGGAATCACCGGCTCGGCTGCGAGTATCTCCGCCACCGAACTGAACTTGGCCAATTCGGTCAGCTGACTCCACGTCGGCGGCAACAGGATGCTGCCACCCTCCCGCCAGTGCGCCAGCGCGTCCTGCGGGCTCTGCCAACGAACCTCGGCGGCCTCGGAGGTGACGCCGTCCGCGATCTGTCCGGTCGGTGACGCTGCGACGAAGAAGCGCGTGTCGTAGCGGCGGGTCTCGCCCACCGGCGTGATCCAGTTCGCCCACGGCCGCAGCAGATCCGTTCGCAGGACCAGGTTCTCCTTCTTCAGGAAATCGCTGAACGACAGCTCGTGCTTTTCGAGAGCTACTCGGTCCTGTGCATAGCCGGCCGTGTCCGCGACGACCGTGTCAGCCGTGGGGCCGGCCAGCAGGACACCGCACTCCTCGAAAGTTTCCCGCACCGCAGCCAAGACGAGAGCCTTCGCCCGAGCAACATCCGTGCTGAACCGCTCGGCCCACCACTCGACCGACGGCCCGGCCCACTCGACCTCGGCCGTCGCATCGGACTTGTCGACGCCGCCTCCGGGGAAGACCGTCATGCCCCCGGCAAACGCCATCCCCTGTACTCGTTGAAGCAGGAAGATCTCGATACCGGATTCGGCATCGCGCACCAAGATGACGGTCGACGCATCCTTGGGCTCGGGGACAGCGTTTGCATTCTCGTTAGCCATGCTTCGCGAACCTACGCGATCTGTGATCTGGGCCGCATTTCAGGTCCCACTGAAGCTCACGCGCGATGAGCTCCGGACGGTCTCGCGCGGCGCGCGAAGTATCGGCCGTCCGCCTTGTCGAGGCTGATGGACTGGCTGAATGCCGCGCTCAGATTTTCGGCGGTGATGACGTCGTCCAGAAGCCCCTGGGAGACGACCTCCCCTTCCTTGAGAAGGAGTGCGTGGGTGAATCCCGGCGGGATTTCCTCGACGTGATGGGTGATCAGAACGGTAGCCGGGGCGTCCGGATCGGCAGCCAGTTCGGCGAGTCTAGCCACAAGTTCCTCACGTCCACCGAGATCGAGCCCGGCGGCGGGCTCGTCCAGGAGAAGAAGTTCGGGATCGGTCATCAAGGCTCGCGCGATGAGGACGCGCTTGCGCTCGCCTTCGGAAAGCGTCCCGTACGTCCGATCCGCCAGGTGCTCGGCGCCGAGGCTTTCGAGCATCTCCACAGCGCGCGAGGTGTCCATGGATTCGTACTCCTCGCGCCACCGACCGAGAACGGCATAGCCCGCCGACACGACGAGGTCGCTGACCTTCTCGTCGCCGGGCACGCGGTTCGCCAACGACGACGAGGACAAACCGATTCGCGGGCGCAACTCGTTGACGTCGACCTTGCCGAGAACTTCGCCAAGGAGGTGGGCAGAACCACTGGTCGGGAAAGTCTCACCGGCCGCGATACGCAGCAGCGAGGTCTTGCCGGCACCATTGGGTCCGAGCACCACCCATCGCTCGTCCAGCTCCACTTTCCAGGTGACGGGCCCCACGAGAGTGGACCCTCCCCGACGGATGAGTACGTTGTCGAAATCGATGAGCAGATCTGGATCAGGTAGCGGCACCCGAACATCTTCCCGCACATTCTCCGGCCGTTCACGGCAGGATCATCTTGCGTGTCGCCTCTCATCGAAACTCACACCCCGACGCCCGGGTCTCCGTTCCCACTCGGCGCCCACATCGTGGACTCCGGAACCCAGTTCGCGGTCCACGCCCCAGCTGCGTCGAGCGTCCACATCTGCCTGATCGACCAGGACGGAAACGAAGATCGCGTCGAACTTCGGCAACACACGTACGGAATCTGGCACGGAATCATCTCCGGGATCGGTGCGGGGCAGCGTTACGGAATTCGGGCGTCCGGCCCGTGGAATCCGCGCGCCGGGCTGAGACTTAATCCACACAAGCTGCTCGTCGATCCGTGGGCGCGCCGCATCGAGGGGGATCTCGGTGATCACCGTGCCCTCCTGTCGTACGCCGACGATCCCTTCGGCGACCCGTCGACGGTCGACTCGCTCGGCCACGTGCCGCTGTCCGTGGTGACTCCCGGCCTCGCGCCCGCCGGAGCCCGCCTCGAGACGCCGTGGGAGGAAAGCGTCATCTACGAACTGCATGTGGGCGCGTACACCGCCAGTCATCCAGGAGTACCCGCCGCCCACCGTGGAACGTACCTCGGCCTGACGGCACCGGCCGTGATCGATCACCTCGTCTCACTCGGCGTCACCGCCGTGGAACTGCTTCCCGTACAGGCATTTCTGACCGAACACAGCGTCCGCGAGCGAGGGATGCGCAACCACTGGGGATACTCGACGGCGTCGTACTTCGCCCCGCATCCCGGATACGCGGCAACTCCGGGCGGCGAAGTCACCGAGTTCCGGATCATGGTCGACGCACTACACGCGGCAGGCATCGAGGTCATCCTCGACGTCGTCTACAACCACACCTGCGAGCAGAGTGTCGACGGAATCAGTGTCAGCTGGCGAGGTTTGGACGGCCCCGGCTATTACCTTCTCGACGGCGACGGCCGCGACATCGACCTGACCGGGTGCGGCAACACGGTCGACGCCTGCTCCCCCATCGCCGTCCGCATGATCACCGACAGCCTCCGTTACTGGGCCACCGAAATGGGTGTCGACGGCTTCCGATTCGATCTTGCGAGCGCGTTGGGTAGGCCGCGCGGCGGAGGCTTCGACCAGCGGGCGTCCATCCTGTCCGCCATCTCCTCCGATCCGGTACTGACTCGGTGCAAGCTCATCGCCGAACCGTGGGATGCCACTGCAGACGGTTACCAGGTCGGAAACTTCGGACTCCAATGGTCGGAATGGAACGACAAGTACCGCAGCACCATTCGCCAGTTCTGGAACGGCGGCTCCAGCGTCCGGAAGGTCGCGTCGCGCCTCGCCGGTTCCGAGGACATCTTTGCCGGCAGCGGCCGTCGCCCCTGGGCGTCGATCAACTTCGTCACAGCGCACGACGGGTTCACCGCCGCCGATCTGGTCGCGTACAACCACAAGCACAACGAAGCCAACGGTGAAGACAATCGTGACGGCGCCGATCACAACGATTCGTTCAACCACGGAATCGAAGGCCCGAGCACCGATCCCGAGATTCAGGACGCCAGGGCACGTCATGTACGGGCGCTACTGGCCACGCTCGTGCTGTCGACAGGCACACCGATGCTCACCGCCGGAGACGAGTTCGGCCACAGTCTCGGCGGAAACAACAACGCGTATTGTGTTCCCACACTTGCCTCCCCAGCCGATTCGTGGGCCCTGGACTGGACGGCGGCCGATCAGTCGTTGGTGCAGTTCGTCTCCCGAGCGTTCGGATTACGCCGAGCAGCACCAGCGTTGCGTCAGCCCGAATTCTTCGAAGGCAGAAGAAGACTGGAGCACCCGGACCTCGTCTGGTTCGACGCTGCCGGCGTCGAGTTCGACGACACCGCATGGTACGACGAGAGTCACCGAACGCTGCAGGCCTGGATCGACGGAGCCGACGTTCGGTCTCACACTCGGACCGGGCGCCCGCTCGGTGACGACAGTTGGCTCCTGATCCTGCATTCCGGTGGACCGGTTCAGGTCACCGTCGGCACTCCGGAATGGTTCGACGACACATTGACTGCATCGTTCGATTCGACGTCACCGACCGGCGAACCCGCTTCCACGGCCGAAGTTCCCGTCGGCACGGAGATCTCATTGACCGGCCCCACGGTCTTGGCCTTACGTTCCGTGACACGTCCTCCGGTCACCGCTGCTGTCATGGAATCCGGCAGCACCTTGATCAGGAATTGAATGGTCGGTCCGATCCCGAAGGCGTACAACACGGTTCCGATGCCAACCGTTCCACCGAGGAGCCATCCGGTAGCGAGGACCGCGATTTCGATGCTGGTACGCACGAGCCTGACCGACAAGCCGGTGCGCGCCACCAGTCCTGTCATCAACCCGTCGCGGGGGCCCGGCCCCACGCCCGCGCCGATGTAGAGAACGCTGGCCAGTCCGTTGAGGAGGATTCCCGCGACCATGATTATGGCTCGAACTGGCATGGAATCAAAGACCGGCAAGAAGGCCAGTGAGGTATCCACCGAGATGGCAATTACAACGACATTGGCGACCGTTCCGAATCCCGGCCGCTGACGGATCGGAATCCAGAGCAGCAATACCACCGCACCGGTAATCGCAGTGATCACGCCGAAACTGAGCGAAACATGCTCGGCCACGCCCTGATGGAACACATCCCAGGGATCCAGACCAAGACCGGCTGTGATCATCATGGCCATCGAGAAGCCGTACAACCACAGACCAACGAACAGCGAGGCGAATCTCCGTATCAACACCCGACCATCTTGATGGCCACTGGACTGTTCATCCATAGCCAAGTTGCCGATACTGGACTGGTCGGTTGCGTCTCTACGGAACCGCGATGACTGTCATGGAGCCTGGTGCCACTTCCGTGAAACCAGCGTCACGAACCGCGACGGCCTCCGACTTCTTCAGCCGAACTACTGCTTCGGCCCACTGTTCCGGGCTCGCGTCGCGCACCGAGCAGCGAAAGTCGTTCTGCGCCCAGGCCCAGCACTGTTTCTCGGACATGGCCGCCGCCAACAACATCGAGGCATGCCCGACCTGTGCCGACGCCTTGCCAACCGTCATCTCGAGCGCCGAGTCGATCCACAGCACCGGAAGACCAGGCTCCGGCGGGCCAGGCTCGTCGTGCTCGAGATCGGTCCCACCGATCTGCAACTTCTTGATTCGCGGGTCCAGTTCTCCGACCGGCCCGGGAACCAGAGCCCGCGCCTGCGCGCCATCCACATCGACGGTGATTCCCGGTACCTCCTGCGCGGCGAGCCACTGCGCTCCTCGCGCTCGACGAGACACCTTCCTAATCCGGGCACCCACCCACGCCGAATAGTCCTCGTGCCAGGGGCCGGGTTCCCCGTCTTCGGTAAACCCGACGCGTTCGTCCAGACACAGAGCCACAGCCGCCGTTGCCGCAGCCTCGAGCAGTGCGGTGCGCTTGGGCGGGTCTGCCTTCGGAATGTGCAGAACGATCGGCATCGCCAACACCAGTGCCGGATCCGCGGGATCGTCTCGCCCTCCGTACCCAGCAGCCAGCACCGCGTGGCGCTCGCGCCAGCGCGAATCGGGGCCGGACATCACAGCTGGATCGGAACTGAATGCTGGATCGGAACTCATGGAATCGGTACGCGTCGCACGCCACCGTCGACGGCGTCCGCAGCCTCGACCTCGTCGCGGGTCACACCGAGAATGAACAGCACAGCATCGAGGAAGGGATGCGACAAAGCAGCGTCCGCGACCTCCCGCAACGCAGGCTTGGCGTTGAACGCCACGCCCAGGCCCGCGGCGTTGAGCATGTCGATGTCGTTGGCACCGTCACCGACGGCGACGGTCTGTTCCATCGGCACACCGACCTGATCGGCGAACTTGCGCAGCGCAACGGCCTTCGCGGCGCGGTCGACGATTTCACCGATCACACGTCCGGTCAGCTTGCCGTCGACGATTTCGAGGGTGTTGGCGTGCACGAAGTCCAGTTCGAGTTCGTGTGCGAGGCCTTCGATGACCTGCCGGAAGCCACCCGACACCACGCCGCAGTGGAATCCGAGACGGCGCAGGGTGCGAATCGTGGTTCGCGCACCCGGCGTCAGTTCGATGCTCTCTGCCACCTCGTCGATGACGGAGGCGTCGAGACCGGCGAGTGTCGCCACACGCTGGTGCAGTGATTCGGTGAAGTCGATCTCGCCGCGCATCGCAGCTTCAGTGACGGCGCGGACCTCGTCCTCGACGCCGGCCTTCGCGGCGAGCATCTCGATGACCTCGCCCTGGACGAGCGTCGAGTCCACGTCGAACACGATCAGACGCTTGGCCCGGCGAGCGAGACCTGCGCGCTCGACCGCGATGTCGACGTTTTCGAGAGCGGCGACCTCGGCGAGTCCGGTGCGCAGCTTCGCGTCGCCGTCCGCCGTATCGGCCGCGCTGACGCTGAGTTCGAGGCCGGTGACCGGATAGTCGGCGACACCACGGATGGAATCGATGTTTGCGCCCTGCTTCGCGAGTTCGCGTGCCACCGATCGCATTGCGCGAGCATTGACCGGGCTACCGAGAACAACGACCGCGTGGGTGGACACCGCGGGCCGTCCGGGATCGGCACCGATTTCGATGTCGACGTTCATTCCGACCGTCGCCATCGCCTGTTCGAGTTCTTCCTGAAGCGCTTCGGGATCGTTCGGGCAGGCAACCATGACACCGAGTGTCAGTCGACCTCGAATCACCACCTGCTCCACGTCGAGTAGACGCACATCGTGCCGCGACAGCGCCGCAAACAGTACCGAGGTGACGCCAGGGCGGTCCGGCCCGGTCACAGTCACCAGAACAGTGGTGTCAGAGGCACCCACCGAAAACTCCGATCGTTTCTTCGTTCGCGTCTTGATCGTCACTATTGTGCCAAGCGAAAGGCCCCACCCGTTACTCGGGCGGGGCCTTCGCTGATTACTTCAGTGTGTTACTTCGCTCAGGAGCGGCTGTCGGTTCCGGGGTCGCCTTCGTCCCCGACCGTGAGCGGCTCGTGACGAGCATCTTCGAGCACGGTGCTGGCGTTCTTCCCGCCGTGGCCGGGGCCGACGTGCGCTTCCGCGCGCATCCGCTCCACCATGTGCGGGTAGTGCAGCTCGAACGCCGGACGCTCGCTGCGGATGCGCGGCAACTCGGTGAAGTTGTGACGCGGCGGCGGGCAGGTGGTTGCCCACTCCAGCGAGTTTCCGTAACCCCACGGATCGTCGACGGTGACCACCTCGCCGTAGCGGTAGCTCTTGAAGACGTTCCAGATGAACGGAAGCGTCGAGGCACCGAGTACGAAGGCAAAGATCGTGGACACCGAGTTCAGAACCGTGAACCCGTCCGAGGGCAGGTAGTCGGCGTAACGACGCGGCATACCTTCGGCACCGAGCCAGTGCTGAACGAGGAACGTGCCGTGGAAACCGACGAACGTGGTCCAGAAGTGCCACTTGCCGAGACGCTCGTCCATCATGCGACCGGTCATCTTCGGGAACCAGAAGTAGATACCGGCGTACGTGGCGAACACGACCGTGCCGAAGACCACGTAGTGGAAGTGGGCGACGACGAAGTAGCTGTCGGTGACGTGGAAGTCGAGCGGCGGGCTCGCGAGGATGACACCCGACAGACCACCGAAAAGGAAGGTGATCAGGAAGCCGATCGAGAACAACATCGGCGATTCGAAGGTCAACTGCCCCTTCCACATCGTGCCGATCCAGTTGAAGATCTTCACACCTGTCGGCACAGCGATCAGGAACGTCATGAACGAGAAGTACGGCAGGAGAACAGCGCCGGTTGCGTACATGTGGTGGGCCCACACTGCGATCGACAGAGCGGCGATGGCCAACGTTGCGTACACCAGGCCGCTGTAGCCGAAGATCGGCTTACGGCTGAAGACCGGGAAGATCTCCGAGACGATGCCGAAGAACGGCAGCGCGATGATGTACACCTCGGGGTGACCGAAGAACCAGAACAGGTGCTGCCACAGGAGCACACCGCCCGTTGCCGGGTCGAAGATGTGCCCACCGAGATGGCGGTCGACGAACAAGCCCATGAATGCAGCGGTCAGCAGCGGGAACGCCAGCAGGATCAGGATGCTGGTGATGAAGATGTTCCAGGTGAAGATCGGCATGCGGAACATGGTCATACCGGGTGCGCGCAGGCAGATCACGGTGGTGACCATGTTGACGCCACCGAGGATGGTGCCGAGGCCGGCGACGGCCAGACCCAAGACCCACAGGTCGGCGCCGACGCCGGGGCTGTGCAGCGCGCTGGTCAGCGGCGTGTATGCCGTCCAACCGAAGTCTGCTGCGCCACCGGGCGTGACGAATCCGGCCGTCGTGATGATCGCACCGAACAGGTACAGCCAGTAGCTGAACGCGTTCAGGCGCGGGAACGCGACGTCGGGTGCACCGATCTGGAGCGGAAGAATGTAGTTCGCGAAGCCGAAGACGATCGGGGTCGCGTACAGCAGCAGCATGATCGTGCCGTGCATGGTGAACAGCTGGTTGAACTGTTCGTTGGAAAGGAACTGCATGCCGGGTACAGCAAGTTCGGCACGCATCATCAGTGCCATGAGGCCACCGATGAGGAAGAAGGCGATGGAAGTCGCCAAGTACATGATTCCGAGCACCTTGGGATCGGTGGTCGTGATCATCTTGAAAATGAATGAGCCCTTGGGTCCCTGCCGCGGCGGGTAAGGCCTGGCCGGCGCTATCGTGGGGACTGGCTGGGGCGCTACGGCAGTCACTGATCCTCCTGAATGTGCCTTTGGTCGCTCCGCAGACTCCGTCAAAGAGCCCTTGGTTGCGCCCGCAGGGTCCGTCGCCCGGGCTGCGGACAACGGCTTCTGGCTTGCGCTCATCGAATCGTAGACCGTGACTCCGAGGCACCGCGACCCGGTCCTACTCTGCGTCGTACTCGAGCATCCGTTTTTCACGGCACCGAACGAACGACCTGCGGTTTATGTTCCCCCGGGAGTCCGAACCCACTTCCGAATCGGCGTGTCGTGCGCGTCGAAGAATTCGGTCGGTGTCCGTTTTCGGCCAACCCCTCCACTGATAAGGTCACCCTCGCCTAACTCATCTCAGGAGCCAATCAGTGAAATTCTTTCCCCGCCGCGCCGCGCTGGTAGCCGTCGCAGCCTCGATCGCCTTGGTCGTTCCAGCCTGCTCGAGTAACGACGAGCCCGCTGCAACCACCACCTCGACCGAGTCGGGCGCATTCCCCCGCACGATCGAACACTTCCGTGGAAGCACCGAAATCCCGGCAGCACCCCAGCGGATCGTCGCGCTCGACAACAGCTTCACCGACGCCGTCCTTCTCCTCGAATCCCCGCTCGTCGGCTACGTCGACTACCGCGAGCCCGGTCTTCCCGACTACCTCGGATCCTCGCGGGAGGAATTCGCCGCGGACGCCGTCTCGGTCGGCACGGTCAGCAGTGCAAGCCTCGAGAAGATCGCCGCACTGCAGCCAGACCTCATCATCTCCGCCGAGGTCCGCGACGGGAAGAACTACGAGCAGCTCTCCGCAATCGCACCCACCGTCTTCACTCAGACGACCGGCCCGACGTGGAAGGACAACATCCGCCTGGTCGGTCAAGCGCTGGGCAAGGAGTCACTGGCCGAGGCGAAGATCACCGAGTACGAAACCCGCGCAGCCACCGTCGGCAAGGAAATCAACGAGAAGGCGAACAACCCGGTCATCTCGGTAGTCCGATTCGCCGGTGAACCGACGGCACGCCTCTACCGCACCACCTCGTTCAGCGGCATCGTCCTTCAGGACGCCGGATTGAAGCGCCCGGACAACCAGGGACCTGACCCCGCCGATGCCGGAAACATCATGATGAAGATCAGCCCCGAGCTGATCAACGAAGCCGACGCGGACGTCATCTTCATCAGCACCTGGCAAGACGCCGAGGGCAAGAGCGCCGAAGCTGCGAAGCCGTTCCTCGAGAGCCCGCTGTGGCAGACCCTTCGAGGACGCAAGGTCGACGTGGACGATTCACGTTGGATGTCGCCGGTCAGCATCCAGGGCGCCCACATGATCCTCGACGACCTCTCGGACACGTTCGAGGTGGACAAGCAGAACAGCTGAGTCGAACAGCTAACCTGAACGGCGCCCGCTCACACAGGAAGCCGTCGACTTGTCTGTTCTCTCACGCACGTCTGTTCTCTCACGCACGACCGCCCGCACGTCCGTTCGTCGTGTCTCGATCCTGGGGATCGCCGCCACGATGCTCGTCCTCGGTGGTTGCTCGTCCGACTCGTCGGACGATCCCGCGAGCACCATCGTCCGGACCACTACGTCGATCGCCGGTGCCGGCGTGATGGGTATCGAACGCGACACCGCCACCGCGTGCCCGACGCCGACGCAAGCCGACCCGGGAGCGGGCCCCGGGGTGAAGCGTCGAGTCGTACACACTGCGGGTGAAACCGAGGTTCCTTCCGATCCCCAACGGATCGTGGTCCTCGACAGCGTCTCGATGGACGCCGTGTGCGCCCTCGGCCTGTGGGAGCGGGTAGTGGGCGCCGCGACCGGTGTCGACTCACCTCAACCGTCGTACCTGGGTTTCGGCATCTCGGAGATTCCGAGTGTCGGCCCCGTGAGCACACCTGACGTCAACGCCGTGAAGGCCGCCGCGCCGGACTTGATCCTCGGGTCCAGTCCGGCGTCCGACGGCTTGTACGGGCAACTCGACGCCATCGCCCCCACCGTGTTCGCGGGCTCGGATCCTGTGTACTGGAAAGCGCAGTTCGCCCTCGCCGGCCAGGCACTGGGCCGTTCGTCCGCGGCTGCGACGGAGCTCGACCGCTACCAGCAGGACGTCGTGCAGCTCGGCGACGCATTGAATGCATCGCAGACGCAGGCATCAGTGGTTCGGTTCGGTTCGAAGGACCTGCAGATCGAGGGCCCCGCATCCTTCGCCGGACAGATCCTCAGCGACGTCGGCGTCCGGCGCCCACCGGCGCAGCGATTGACCGATGCGACCACGGCACCGATTCCGGCCGACGATCTCAGCGCCGCCGAAGGGGACTTGATCTACGTCCTCTTCGACGGGCCGAACGGTCGTAGCTACGGCACCGAGGTCATGAAGAGCGACCAGTGGCAGGACCTCGCCGCTGCCACCGACCGACGTGTGTTCGTAGCGGAAGACGACATCTGGAACGGAAACGGGATGACTGCCGCCCGTGCCGTATTGGCGGACTTGAAGGGAACCTTGAACGGATATGCGAGCTGACTGGAACGAACCACAACTCCGACATTCGAAGCGGTTCGCCCCAGCTGTGAAGTTCGGGTTCTGATCATGCCGATCCCCGAATTCATTGTTGCACTGCGCGAGAAGGTCGGTCATGCGCCGCTCTGGCTGTCCGGAGTGAGCGTCGTGATCCGCGACGACGACGGTCGGGTCCTGCTCACCCGCCGCGCCGACAACGGTCAGTGGGCCGTCGTGTCCGGCGTTCTCGAGCCTGGGGAGGAACCGTCGGCGGCGGCGGTGCGCGAGGCGAAGGAAGAAACCGGCGTCGACGCCGAATTGGTTCGGATCACGAGTGTCGATGTCACAGAGCCCATTACGTACCCCAACGGCGACGTGACTCAGTACCTCGACGTGTGTTTCCTGGCCAGGTGGACCGGCGGAGCTGCACACGTGGCGGACGACGAAAACCTCGAGGTCGCGTGGTTCGCGCCGAGCGAACTGCCTTCGGACATGACGGAAACCTCGCGCCTGCGCCTCGCAAAAGCGTTGCTGGACAAGCCGGAAGCGTGGTTTCAGCGCTAGCCCGCTCTCAATACACGGCCGAAGCCCGATTCCCGCGTGTGCAGGAGTCGGGCTTCGGTGTGTAGGTCGCTCTCTAGAAATCCCAGTCGTCGTCTTCGGTGTTGACGGCTTTGCCGATGACGTAGGAGCTACCCGAGCCGGAGAAGAAGTCGTGATTCTCGTCCGCATTCGGTGAAAGTGCCGACAGGATAGCCGGATTGACGTCCGTCTCGTCCTTCGGAAAAAGGCCTTCGTAGCCGAGATTGTTGAGCGCCTTGTTGGCGTTGTAGCGCAGGAACTTCTTGACATCCTCGGTCAGACCGACGCCGTCGTAGAGGTCCTGGGTGTAGTCGACCTCGTTCTCGTAGAGCTCGAAGAGCAACTCGAACGTGTAGTTCTTGAGCTCTTCACGCTCGGCCTCGGTGAGCTGTTCGAGGCCCTTCTGGTACTTGTAGCCGATGTAGTACCCGTGCACGGCCTCGTCGCGGATGATGAGGCGGATGAGGTCTGCGGTGTTGGTGAGCTTGGCTCGCGAGGACCAGTACATCGGCAGGTAGAAGCCGGAGTAGAAGAGGAAGCTCTCGAGGAGCGTCGATGCGACCTTGCGCTTGAGCGGCGACTCGCCGTTGTAGTAGTCGAGAACGATCTGCGCCTTGCGTTGCAGGTTGGGGTTCTCCTCCGACCAGCGGAACGCGTCGTCGATGTCGGGGGTGGAGCACAGCGTCGAGAAGATCGAGCTGTAGCTCTTCGCGTGCACCGATTCCATGAAGGCGATGTTGGTGTACACCGCTTCTTCGTGGGGAGTGATCGCGTCCGGGATGAGGCTGACGGCGCCGACCGTTCCCTGGATGGTGTCGAGCAGCGTCAGGCCCGTGAAGACGCGCATGGTGAGCTGCTGCTCCTGCGCGGTCAGCGTTCCCCAGGACGGGATGTCGTTGGAGACCGGCACCTTTTCGGGCAGCCAGAAGTTGCTGACGAGGCGATCCCATACCTCGGCGTCCTTCTCGTCCTGGACGCGATTCCAGTTGATGGCGGAAACGCGACTGACCAGCTTGACCATAATTCCTACCTAGCGAGAGAGATACTGCCGAATGTTGGCTTGCCTGAACACTACCCGTTGTGTCGGGTCCGCGATGCCAACACAACAACATGTGTCGCACGCGCCCCTCCACGAGTACAAAAAATGTGATATCAATTAAATATCACTTACCGATGGAAAGCGAGTCTCGCATGACCAGCACACCCACCGTGGCCGAGAAACCGACCGGTGTCGCCACCACAACGATCGCCGAACGCCCAGGCTGGGACCTGTCCGGCAGCTGGATGCTCCTCGGCGGCGTCCTTCTCTTCCTGGCCGGAATCGCGCTGTCCGTCGTTGGCGGAGTTCTGGGACTCTTCGCCCTGATTCCGGTCGGAGTGGTGCTGTTCATCGCGTCACTCCCCCTCCTGATGGGCCTGACCTTGGTGCAACCTAATCAAGCCCGAGTTCTGCAACTTCTCGGAAGCTCGTACAGCGGCACCTTGCGCACGCCGGGACTGCGATGGACAAACCCGCTGACGGTCCGTCGATCGATCTCGACGCGCATCCGAAACCATGAGACCGGTCAGGCGAAAGTGAACGACGCCGACGGCAATCCCATCGAGATCTCGGCGGTGGTCGTCTGGCAGGTGGCCGACACAGCGCTCGCCTCGTTCCAGGTGGACGATTACGAGGAGTTCGTCTCCGTACAGACCGAGGCGGCCGTCCGCCATATCGCCGGTAGCTACCCGTACGACGCCGAAGGCCGAGTCTCGTTGCGCGAGAACGCCGATATCATCACCACCACCTTGTCGGAGGAGGTTCACGCCCGCGTGCGTGCGGCGGGTGTCGAAGTTATCGAGACACGCATCAACAGGCTCTCGTATGCACCGGAGATCGCCAGCGCGATGCTTCGGCGCCAGCAAGCGGGTGCAGTGATCGCCGCCCGCAAGCAAATCGTCGAAGGTGCGGTGTCCATGGTCGACATGGCTCTCAAGCAGCTCGAGGAAAAGCACGTCGTCGAACTCGACGAGGAACGCAAGGCGACGATGATCAGCAACCTTCTGGTCGTGCTGTGCGGCGACCGCGACGCACAACCGGTGCTCAACACCGGTTCGCTCTACCAGTAAAGGAAAGGCCACATGGCCACGGATCCAGCTCCGCGATCCGAGCGTAAGAAGATCCTGCTTCGGTTGGACCCAGCGGTACACGACGCGCTTGCCCGCTGGGCCGCCGACGATCTCCGAAGTACCAACGCCCAGATCGAGTTTCTCCTTCGGCGCGCACTCACCGAACACGGTCGTATGCCGAAGAATGCCGGCAAGATGCACGGTCCCGGCCGTCCGCCGGCCTGATACCCCTGTGCGCCTTTTCGGTAGTAACCACTACCGAAAAGGCGCACGGGGGCGGAGCCCTCTACAGCATGCAGGAAACGCAGCCCTCGACCTCGGTGCCTTCGAGTGCCATCTGACGCAGACGGATGTAGTACAGCGTCTTGATGCCCTTACGCCACGCGTAGATCTGCGCCTTGTTGATGTCGCGAGTGGTTGCGGTGTCCTTGAAGAACAGCGTCAGCGACAGGCCCTGGTCGACGTGTTGCGTTGCGGCAGCATAGGTGTCGACGATCTTCTCGTACCCGATTTCGTAGGCATCCTGGTAGTACTCCAGGTTGTCGTTGGTCAGGTAGGGCGCCGGGTAGTAGACGCGGCCGATCTTGCCTTCCTTGCGGATCTCGATCTTCGACGCCACCGGGTGGATGGAGCTGGTGGAGTAGTTGATGTACGAGATCGAGCCGGTCGGCGGGACGGCCTGAAGGTTCTGGTTGTAGATACCGTGCTTCTGAACCGAAGCCTTCAGCTCACGCCAGTCGTCCTGAGTGGGGATGTGCAGCTTCGCATCGGCGAAGAGTCCGCGAACCTTGTCGGTTGCCGGCTCCCAAGCCTGATCGGTGTACTTGTCGAAGAATTCACCCGAGGCGTACTTCGACTCCGGGAAACCCTTGAAGTACGAGCCGCGCTCGATGGCGATCTTGTTCGACGCACGCAGTGCGTGGAACAGCACGGTGTAGAAGTAGATGTTCGTGAAGTCGATGCCTTCTTCGCTGCCGTAGAAGATCCGCTCACGAGCGAGGTATCCGTGCAGGTTCATCTGACCGAGGCCGATGGCGTGAGAGTCGTTGTTGCCCTGCTCGATCGACGGCACCGAGTAGATGTGCGTCTGGTCGGACACTGCCGTCAATCCGCGGATCGACACTTCGATGGTCTTGGCGAAGTCGGGCGAGTCCATGGTCTTCGCGATGTTCAGCGAACCCAGGTTGCAGGAGATGTCCTTGCCGACCTTCGAGTAGGACAGGTCGTCGTTGAACAGTGAAGGCGTCGAAACCTGCAGAATCTCCGAGCACAGGTTCGAGTGCGTGATCTTGCCCTCGATCGGGTTTGCCCGGTTCACCGTGTCCTCGAACATGATGTAGGGGTAGCCCGATTCGAACTGCAATTCGGCGACGGTCTGGAAGAACTCGCGAGCTTTGATCTTGGACTTGCGAATTCGCTTGTCGTCGACCATCTCGTAGTACTTCTCGGAGACGTTGATGTCGGAGAACGGAACTCCGTAGATGCGCTCGACGTCGTACGGCGAGAACAGGTACATGTCCTCGTTCTTCTTCGCCAGTTCGAACGTGATGTCCGGGATCACGACGCCGAGTGAGAGCGTCTTGATACGGATTTTCTCGTCGGCGTTCTCACGCTTGGTGTCGAGGAACCGGTAGATGTCGGGGTGGTGCGCATGCAGGTACACAGCACCGGCGCCCTGACGCGCACCCAACTGGTTGGCGTAGGAGAACGAGTCCTCGAGAAGCTTCATGATCGGGATGACACCCGAACTCTGGTTCTCGATCTTCTTGATCGGGGCGCCGTGCTCACGAACGTTGGTGAGCAGCAAGGCAACTCCGCCACCGCGCTTGGACAACTGCAGTGCCGAGTTGATGGAGCGACCGATGGACTCCATGTTGTCTTCGATACGAAGCAGGAAGCAGGACACGGGCTCACCGCGCTGCTTCTTGCCCGAGTTCAGGAACGTCGGGGTGGCGGGCTGGAAGCGTCCGGCGATGATCTCGTCGACGAGTTCGACGGCCAGGTCTTCGTTGCCTGCGGCCAGGGTGAGCGCAACCATGCAGACACGATCTTCGAAACGCTCGAGGTAGCGCTTACCGTCGAAGGTCTTGAGCGTGTAGGAGGTGTAGTACTTGAATGCACCCAGGAACGTCGGGAAGCGGAACTTCTTGGCGTACGCGTGATCGATCAGGAACTTCACGAAAGTACGTGAGTACTGATCGAGAACCTCGGGCTCGTAATAGTTTTCCTCGACGAGGTAGTCCAGCTTCTCGTCGAGGTTGTGGAAGAACACGGTGTTCTGGTTGACGTGCTGCAAGAAGTACTGACGGGCTGCAGCGACATCCATCTCGAACTGGATCTCACCGTTGGCGCCGTACAGGTTGAGCATGGCGTTGAGTGCGTGGTAGTCGAGACCGTTGGTGGAATCGCCGCCGCGCGCATCACGCTCTACGCTTCCTGCCGCGATCGTGTCAGTGATGGTTGGCGCCACTGCCCGTGCTCCTTCTCTGTTTCGAGATGATTCCAGAACTCCCCCAAGCCTTCTCGTACCCGGTCGACGTCCTCGGCAGTGCCCATGAGTTCGAACCGGTACAGAAAAGGAACGTGGCATTTCTGGGAAATGATGTTTCCTGCATAGCAAAAGGACTCACCGAAATTGGTGTTTCCCGCCGCGATCACTGCTCTGATCAACGACCTGTTGTGTGGATTGTTCAAAAAACGAATGACCGGCTTCGGTACATAACTGGTGTCGCGCCCTGTCACGGTGACCCCGCCACCATAGGTGGGCAGAATCAGCACATAGGGCTCGTCTACACGAAATGAGCCGTCACGGTCATGGATAGGTATACGTGTCGCAGGCAGGCCGAGACGTTGAACGAATCGGTGGGTGTTCTCCGACACGCTGGAAAAATAGACCAGCGAAGTCATCGGTTGTCACCATTTTCTTGTACGGTGCCCGGAACTACTCAGATGTGTCGGCGGAGGTGTCCACCGCCGACACTGCGGCGCTTCAAGCAGCGACGGTCAGGGTCTTGATGCGATCAGGACGGAAGCCCGACCAGTGATCTTCACCGGCAACCACGATGGGTGCCTGGAGGTACCCGAGAGCCATGACGTAGTCGCGGGCTTCGGCATCCTCGGTGATGTCGATGACGTTGTATTCGAGACCGGCCTTGTCCAGGGCGCGGTAGGTGGCATTGCACTGAACGCAAGCGGGCTTGGTGTAGACGGTGATGCTCATGAGAGTCCCTCTTTCGCTTAGCCAACAAAGGCCGATGTAGTGATGTTCAGCACCGATACGACCGATTGCCGGAGTCTCGCTCGAGGCGTTCCGCGTTGTGGTCTCTCAGTGCTCAAGACACTACACCTAGTGGCCGACAGAAACACATAACGCGAGATGTTGTGAGTCACATCGTTGGAATTCCCAGGTCGCCCCAGTTCAGCGCCTTCATTTCCCGGCGCGTCGGCGTGTCGCGCGTCACAGTTCCTTTTTGTGCTCGCCAGCCTCTGGGAGCCGCGCCACGGACCTACCATGAGCGTCGTGGAAACACCCCCGAAGGACGAGGCTCCACGCCACCAGGCAACCGTGACGAGAACACAGCAGGTGACACCGTTGATGCGCAGAATCACCTTCGGTGGGGAGGGCCTGAGCGACTTCGAGACGAGCGGGAGCCCCGACGAACGGGTGCTCGTCAGATTCCCCCTCGATCCCCCTCACGCCCGTAGTTACACGGTCCGGCGCTGGCAGCCGTCGAAGAACGAACTGGAGATCGACTTCGTTCTCCACGGCCACGGCGGCGCGGCACTCTGGGCCGCGACTGCGCAA
Source organism: Rhodococcus sp. OAS809 (assembly GCF_040546695.1). Classification (NCBI taxonomy): domain Bacteria; kingdom Bacillati; phylum Actinomycetota; class Actinomycetes; order Mycobacteriales; family Nocardiaceae; genus Rhodococcus; species Rhodococcus sp. OAS809. Next base: position 1,598,915 of record NZ_JBEPOI010000002.1, read on the forward strand.
CCGGGCGAGACCGTTCACCTCTCGACGGCGAGCGGGTGGTTCACGCCGCCGGCAGGTTGCGACTGGCTGCTGATGGTCGCCGATCACGCCGCTCTGCCCGCGATCGGGCGAATTCTCGAAGAAGCACCCGACGGTCTACCGATCCACGTCATCGCGCAGGTACCCGCGCCGAGCGAACAGCAGACGTTCACGACGCGCGCCGACGCTCACTACCGATGGATCGAGGAATCGGACTCGCTGCTCGCCGAATTGGCCGACGCTGCCCTGCCCCCCGGCGAGGGCTACATCTGGTGTGCAGTCGAGGCCGCGGCCGCCAGACGCATCCGCACTCACCTGCGTCGAACATGGGAAATCCCGGCAACCCGCATGCACGTGATGGGTTACTGGCGGGAGGACAAGGAGAACTGGGAGCGTCGGTACGCCGCCGTCGCCGACCGTATCGATGCTGCGATGGGCGAAGCGATGATGGCCGGCAAGGATTTCGAGTCGGTTCGCGACGCGGTCGACGACGCGATGGAACGCGAAGGGCTCTAGCGCGCATACGAGTGAGGACCACACCTTCCGGCATGGCCCTCATTCGTGAAACGAATTACGCGTTGACGAGCTGCTTGCCGGCGCCGACGAGGTCGGAGACGACCTTGGAGACCTGAGCGAGCACCTCTGCGTTCTCACGCGGGTGCAGCTCACCGAACAGTGCGCCGGTTCCACCGATGCTCAGTGCAGTGTCCTCGACGACCTTGCCGCCGGCGATACGGACTGCCTTGGTGGTGTCTTCGTGTGCCCACTTGGCGCCGTTGCCGCTGGGCGAAGCGCTGATGACTGCGACAGCCTTGTCCTTGACTGCACCGACACCGTACGGACGCGAGATCCAGTCGATGGCGTTCTTCAGAACTGCGGGAATGGTGCCGTTGTACTCGGGGGTGACGAGCAGGAACGCGTCAGCGTCGCTCGCAGCGGCGCGCAGTGCGTCGACAGCGGGAATGGAAGCACCCTCGACGTCGATGTCTTCGTTGTAGAAGGGGACGTCGGCGAGGCCTTCGAAGACCGTCAGCGTTGCACCCTCGGGCGCGGCGGACACAGCCGTCTCGGCAAGCTGGCGGTTGACGGATCCGGCGCGCAGGCTGCCGACGAGAACGAGAACATTGGTCTGTGACATAGCGAGTTTCCTTCGAGAGTGGTGCGGTTGGTGGCTCCGGTTGAAAGTTATATCAACTAAACGGACCGCGGTCCACTTACATTCCCCGGCCCTGTAACCTGATCCCGTGAGCGCAATCCCCCTCCCCCAGATCGGCGCCGCGCCGGTCGAGCGCGGTGACGCAGCACGTAACCGCGTACTTCTGCTCGACGCCGCAGCCCTCCTCGTTGCCGAGCGAGGTGTCGACGCGGTGACGATGGATGCTGTCGCGTGCCGGGCCGGTGTGGGCAAGGGCACAGTTTTTCGGCGCTTCGGCAATCGATCGGGACTGATGCAGGCTTTGCTCGATCACACCGAGCGAGAACTGCAGCAGGCATTCATGTTCGGCCCCCCACCGTTGGGTCCGGGCGCGCCGCCGATCGAGCGCCTCATCGCGTTCGGACGAGCCCGGATTGCCATGGTGGAAGTACAGGGCGAAGTCCTCCGAGCAGCGGAAAACGCTCCTGAATACCGCTTCGGCGGTCCGGCCCGGGCTCTCGGCATCGCTCACGTCATCGGGCTTCTTCGAGGAGCCGACGTCGAGGGCGACCTCGAGCTGCTCGCTTCAGCACTGTTGGCACCGCTCGAAGCGTCGCTCGTCCTTCATCAGGTGCGCGATCTCGGGATGACCACCGAGCGTCTGGCCGCCGGCTGGGAAGACCTTGCCCGGCGCGTTACTCGATGTTGACTCCCCCGATTCGTCCCACCGCTTAATGTGAGCCCATGCGCATCGCTGCTGCCGTCATCGGCTTCCTGACCATCGCCGCGGTAAGCGGTTGCTCCGCTTCGTCCGACTCCCCCGAGGACAAGACGGATCCCTCCGGTCGTGTGTTCATCTCGACCTCCGTGGATGGAACACCAATTCCCGGCGGCGGCCCGCTGACTCTCGACTTCAGCCAGGCCGGTCGAGTGTCCGCGAGCGCCGGATGCAACACGGCAAACGGTTCGGTCGAGTTCACCGACGGCAAGCTGACCACCGGCACCATGGCGTCGACCATGATGGGCTGCCCTCCCGGCATCGCCGAGTCCGACTCCTGGACAACAACATTGCTGACCGCTGCGCCGGCGTGGAGCCTCGACGGCGACACCCTCGTCCTGACATCGAAGGACGCCACAGTCACCCTGCAGGACAAGAAAATTGTCACGCCGGATCGACCGCTGCCGGGCACGACGTGGACTGTCACGTCCCTCATCAGTCCCGATGCGATCAGTACGAGCCTGGCTCTGGAGACGTCAGCTCCCGAACTGACGATTGCCGCAGACGGTTCGGTCAGCGGGAGCACCGGATGCAATCGCATGACCGGAAGCGCCCAGACGTCCGACACCACAGTCACGTTCACGCCGATGGCAACCACGCGTATGGCTTGCCCCGAGGAGAACATGGACATCGAGCCGCCAGATCCTGGCGGTGCTCGACGGCGAAGTGAGTTACACCGTCGACGCCGACACGCTGACCCTGCGCAAGCCCGACGACACCGGATTGATACTGACTGCGCAGGCTTGACCAGACGCTGCAGGCTCGATCAGACGTTGTCGAGCAGCCAGCGCCCCAACTCGCGGGCGCTGGCATCGATCATCGCGGGCCAGTCCAAGGCCGAGTCGTCCGCGTGATCGCTGACGTGTTTGACGAGTCGGCAGGTAGCACCCGCAGCCTGCGCGGCGAATGCGATGGCAAATCCCTCCATGTCGACCAGATCGGCTCGCTGCGCAAGGGCGTCCCGGGTTGCAGCGTCGGCGATGAATGCGTCGCCGGTCGCCAACACCGAGTCGTCACCGCCGGCGAGCACCAAACGGTCCGCGACGTCGTGCCCCAGCGCTCGGATCGCGGTGCTGCTGATGTCGTGATTGATGACGACGCCGGGAACATAGAGGCCGCCGTGGTGCGCGTGCAGCGCACCGGCTGTCCCGATGTTGACGACCAGCGGCAGATCATCCCGCTCGTACCGCGCGAGAGCAGAGGCGACTGCTGTTGCAGCACTGACCTTTCCAATCCCCGTGACCAGCAGTTCGTATCCTTGCGGCACGTATGCCGCTTCCGACTTCGTCGCACTGACCACCAGAACGTTGTTCGCACTCATGTGCGCGACCGTACCGCCCCGGATACGGTGGCACTGCACGCACCTGCTCACATCGCTAGAGTCCATTCATGGCCACACTGCGTGAAAGCATCATCGAAGAACTCGGCACAAAGCCGACAATCGACGCCGCAGCGGAGGTTCGCGCGCGAGTCCAGTTCCTGAAGGACTACGTGCGCTCGACCCCCGCCAAAGGGTTCGTTCTGGGAATCAGCGGCGGTCAGGACAGCACGCTCGCCGGAGCCCTCGCCCAACGCGCGGTCACGGAACTTCGCGAAGAGGGCCTCGAGGCCGAGTTCGTCGCCGTTCGACTCCCCTACGGCGCGCAGGCCGACGAATCCGACGCTCAGATCGCGCTCGGCTTCATCAAGCCGGACCGCTCTCTCACGGTCAACGTCAAGCCTGGCGCCGACGCGACAGCCCGTGAGGCCTCCGAGGCGCTGGGAAACGGCGAACTGCGCGACTTCGTCCGCGGCAACATCAAGGCGCGCGAACGAATGGTCATCCAGTATGCGATTGCCGGTCAGCTCGGCTACCTCGTGATCGGTACCGACCACGCCGCAGAAGCGATTACCGGCTTCTTCACGAAATTCGGTGACGGCGGTGTCGACATCACGCCGCTCACCGGCTTGAGCAAACGCCAGGGCGCCGCATTGCTGCAGGAATTGGGCGCACCCGAGAGCACGTGGCGCAAGGTGCCGACCGCCGACCTCGAGGACGACCGACCCGCGCTACCCGACGAAGTTGCCCTCGGCGTCACGTACTCACAGATAGACGACTACCTCGAAGGAAAGGACGTTTCCTCCGAGGTAGCCGAGAAGCTCGAGAAGATGTTCACCAACACTCGTCACAAGCGCACGGTGCCGGTCACACCCCTCGATGACTGGTGGAAGTAACTCCTACCAGAGCTCTTACCAGCGACTAGCTACCGAACAGGCTGCCGAAGACGTCGCCCAGCGAACCCGTTCCCGAAGCCGGATCCTTCTTCGCGAAGTTGGTGGTGCATCCGTTGAACTGCACTGCATCGACCAGCGTCGACGTGGCGGCGGAACCGGTGCCCACACTGACGCCGTAGTGGTCGACTACCGCGTTCGGGTTCGCGGCGACGATGTCAGCCAAAGGCACTGACACGCGGTCCTTGGCGCCGTCGATGTTCTGAGTGCTCCACCACACGCCCTTCTGGAGATCCGCGTGAACGCCGCCGTCAGCCGTCGGCGTGGCGTCGGGTCCCGGGACCCACACCAGGGTGGTGAATCCGTTCTCGAACTTTCCGCCGGTCGTTCCGGTGAGGCGGAGCTGGAACGCCGCAGTCGGCGTGGCGGCGCGCTCGGCAAAGCCGATCGCCTTGTCGACTGCGTCGGACAACTTGATACCGCCGGCCGAATGGTAGGAAACCGAACGATCGCCGGTACCGTCGACGGCCAGCTTCAGTGAACCGTCCTTGTCGAGAACGTTGTCGGCCGAGTACGACGCGGTCTGATCCTTCTCGTCGGTGAACGGGATGCCCCACCCGTTCGGCGTCGCTTCGGTGGACAGGGTCGAGCACGAGGCTTCCGGCGCAGACGAGCCGAGAGAACCGGTGGACGGAAGCGCAGTAGCAATTGCCGGAGCGGTGAGTGCAGCTGCCCCGAGGAGCGCTACGACGACTCCGACACGGCGCGTGGAATTAATCGACATTGAAATACCTTTCACATATCCCGAGTGGAATTGCGCCAAATTAACACATGTCGACAATTACCAACAGCGAAGGTATTTCTTTTGTCATCCAAACAGATGACAATTCACCTTGGCAATTCGAAGTGCATTCGCTCCCCCAAAAGTAGGAGAAACTAAACAAAAACGACCAATGCTGGGCAATTGACCAACAATGGAGAAAACGGAGATAGATGCCACTTGAGCTGGAGTGATCAAGATATGAATATTTGGACCGGCAAACCGAAAAAGGATAATACGTCGGCAGCCCACAAATAGCTACGCCGGCAATTCTCGGACTAGCCTCCAGCGAAAGGCGGAAGAATATCGACAGCGCTACCGGAGGCTCGAGAGACGTCGCGGGTCAACTCGTCACCGACGAGGAAAGCCGAGACCGACAGCACTCGCTCCATCTCCGGTCCGTATCGCCCGACCAGCACCGCCACCAACTCGGCAAGTGTGTTGTCAGGCGAGATGGCGACTACCTCGCTACGGCAACCGGATACATCCGCTGCAGCAGCAAAGTAACGAACCGAGATCGAATGCGGATCAGCCACCAATCGCTCCCATACTTCTTTCCGGCGGAACGAAGTCCGCGGCGTCGATGCCGTGCCCAGCCCACTTGTTCCACATCGCACCGCGCCACAAATCCGCTAGTTCGTCGTCACTTGCTCCGGCCCTGAGCGCGGCACGCAGATCAACTTCACGGTCACTGAACAGACATGACCGAATTGTTCCCTCTGCGGTCATTCGCGTCCGATCGCATTCACTGCAGAACGAGCGGGTCACGGAAGCGATGATCCCTACCGTCATCGTGGTCCCGTCGACACGCCATTCTTCGGCAGGAGCCGACGGATCTTCACGGCCGATTGCTTCCAATTCGAAACGGCTTCCCAAAACGGACAATAATTCAGCCGCGGTCACCATGTTCTCGCGTGCCCATGCATGGTCTGCGTCCAGAGGCATTTGCTCGATAAAGCGCAATTCGACGCCGGCTTCGAGGCACCACTGCAAAAGATCCGCCGCGCCGTGGAGCGTTTCACGCATCAGCACCGCATTGATCTTCAGTGGCGCGAGCCCGGCCGCAGCTGCCGCTCGAATTCCCGCGAGAACGGACGGCAACCTGTCTCGACGCGTCAATTCAGCGAAATGGGCGCGATCAACCGAATCCAGGGAAACATTCACGCGAGTCAAACCAGCTGCAGCCAGCTTTGCGGCACGATGTTCGAGCCCAACGGCGTTGGTAGTCATGGAAAGTGGAATTCCTGGCACGCGCGCGGCGCACCCCCCGATGATCTTTTCGAGGTCACTACGCATCAGCGGTTCGCCGCCGGTGAATCTCACCTCGCGAATACCGACTCGTTCGACGCCGATTCCGACTACTCGAATGATCTCGTCGGCACTCAGAAGATCTTCCGCAGCGATGGCCGGCAAGCCTTCCTCCGGCATGCAATACGTGCAACGAAGTGAACACTTCTCGGTGATCGAGACTCGCAGATCTCTGGCAACACGCCCGAACCTGTCGACCAGGAGATCCGTCTCGGGACGACCGGCGAGGGAGGCAGCGTCGAACCGCACGGTGGGAATTCCCATCGAGACCACTGTCATCACTTCACCAACTTCCGTATTGCTCCAGTATGACCGAAAGCCGTACTCCGTGTGTCGGACGGACCACACCGCCTAGGATCAAAACATGTCGAGGTTGTCGAGGTTACTGTCATGAGCGCGCGTTCGGTCGAGGAACACGCGTCGCACATCTCCGGATTGCTCACCGGCCTGCACACCCTCTCTCCGACGGCAGTTCCGACGGCAGAAGCGTTGGGGCGCATAACTTGCTCGGATATCGCATCGCCGGTAGACCTGCCACTCTTCCGCAACTCGCAGATGGACGGGTATGCCGTCGATGCTGCTTCTGTGGCCTCGGTTCCGACCACACTGACGGTTCGAGGCGTGATCGCCGCTGGAAGCGGAAAACCACCGAAACACCTTCCAGGATCGGCATTTCGCATCATGACCGGTGCTCCGCTCCCCGAGGGTGCCGACGCCGTTGTTCCGGTCGAGGACACAACGGGTGTCACCGAGCACGTCGTCACGATCGAACGGGGCAGGTCGGTAGGCGAATTCGTACGCGAACGTGGCAGCGACATCACCGCCGGAATGCTACTGGTCACGGCCGGAACGCACTTGGAACCTCGCCATATCGCCGCGCTGAGTGCTGTGGGCTTGGCCTCGCTCGACACCTACACGAAGCCACGGGTCGCGATAATTACGACGGGCGCCGAACTGAAAAGTGCCGGAACAACTCTCGAACCCGGTGAGATATACGATTCCAACGGTCCAGCTTTGGCAACATTGGCCGAAGCCAACGGCGCCGATGTCGTATCCGTCGCCCGAAGCAGCGACGACCCCGCCGAGTTCCGCGAATTGCTCTCGTACGCAACCTCGGTCGCTGATCTGGTGTTCACCTCCGGCGGAGTGTCCATGGGCGACTTCGAGGTGGTGAAGGAAACTCTCACGCCTCTGGGAGCACACTTCGGCCACGTCGCAATGCAGCCGGGCGGTCCGCAAGGCACTGCAGTGGTGAACGAAGTGCCGGTACTGAGCTTCCCGGGCAACCCGGTGAGCACGATGGTCTCCTTCGAGGTCTTCGCACGGGGCGAACTGCGCCGGGCCGCGGGCCTGCCCGAGATCCCGCGCGAGCGACTCCCGTTGACTGCACCGCTGCGTTCGGTGGACGGCAAGCGGCAGTTCCTGCGGGCACGCAGAACTGCGGACGGAATCGAACTCGTTGCCGGACCCGGATCGCACCTTGTTGCAGCCATGGCGTGGGCCGACGTCCTGATCGACATCCCCGCCGCCGTGACCGAGCTCGGCGCGGGCGATCTCGTCGACGTCGTCCCGCTCTCGACTTCCTCGATCTGATTCACTCGATCTGATTCAAAGGACACTGATGACCGAATTGACACACGTCGACAGCGAGGGCCGAGCGCGCATGGTCGACGTCAGCGCCAAGGCCGAGACGACGCGTATCGCCGTCGCCGCCGGCGAACTCGTCACGACCGCCGAGGTAGTTCGCCTCGTCCGCGCCGACGGCATGCCCAAGGCTGATGTCCTCACCACCGCGCGCATCGCCGGAATCGCCGGTGCGAAGAAGACCTCCGAACTGATCCCGCTGTGTCATCAACTCGCGCTCTCGTCGGTCAAGGTGGAATTCGGGTTCACCGAAACATCGATCACCGTCGAGGCGACGGCGAAGACTCGCGGACAGACCGGCGTCGAGATGGAAGCACTCACCGCCGTCGCGGTAGCCGGCCTGACCTTGCACGACATGGTCAAAGCGGTGGACCCCGGAGCTACCATGAACGGTGTTCGTCTGCTCACCAAAGACGGTGGTAAGCGCGGACATTGGACCCGCGACACTCAGAACGCACAGACAGCTCCGGCGCACACCTTCACCTCGGCACGGTCCGCGACCGTCCTCGTGGCTTCCACCGGCGGTGCGAACGGCACCAGACCCGACACCACCGGACCCACGATCGCGACCTGGCTACGTGAACGGGACTTCGAGGTACGTGGACCGCTTGTGTACGCCGACGCAGACATCGCGGCGGGCATCACTGACGCCAAGGAGGGCTTCCCGTCACTCGTCATCAGTACCGGCGGCACGGGGGCTTCCCCCACGGATGCCACCCCGGAAGCTACCCGGGCAGTCTTGACCCGTGAGTTGCCCGGCGTCGCAGAAGCGATCCGGACCAAGGGCCTCGAGAAGACACCGCACGCGTCGCTGAGCCGTGGTGTGGCAGGTCTCACAGGTACGACGGTCATCGTCAATCTTCCGGGTTCTCCCGGTGGAGTGAAGGACGGTCTCGCCGTCCTCGGACCCATCATCGATCACCTGCTCGCGCAGGTCGCAGGCGGAGGAGCGCACGATGAGTGAGCTATTGGCTCGGATCTCCGAGCAACCGATTCACGCAGACACCGTCGACGCCGCCGTGGCCGGTCCGAAGAACGGCGCTGTTGTGGTGTTCACGGGAACGGTGCGCAATCACGATGGAGGTCAAGCGGTTTCGGCGTTGGAGTACCAAGCGCATCCGGATGCCGAACGCTTCCTCGAGACGTGCTGCCAAGAGGTTGCGGCCTCGACCGGCCTGCCGGTTGCCGCGATCCATCGCGTCGGTCACCTCGAGATCGGCGACCTCGCACTGGTCGCCGCCGTCGCCGCGCCGCATCGAGCGGAGGCGTTTGCCGCGTGCGCCGAACTGGTGGAGCGCATCAAGCACGAGGTACCGATCTGGAAGCGGCAACACTTCGCGAACGGCGTCTCCGAATGGGTCGGGTTGTAGGTCGAACGCTCCGGGAAGGTAGAGTTGCGATCACTAGGTGCCTGAAATCGGGCATCCAGCGTCGTAGAACGCAAATTTTCTTGCTGAGTGCTCAATGCACCCGCTCTTCTTACGGCGAAGAAGCCTGCCGACCGGCAGCGCCGCCACCACTGTGCTTGATTGTTCGACCGGTTAATTCCCGTGTCGGCATCCGGGCACGAACACGTGCCCGAAAGGCTCTGAACACACTTGTCTGACATCTCTACGCCCGCTACCACCTTCGCAGCCCTCGGTGTGCGCGCACCGCTGGTGAAAGCTCTCGAAGACGGCGGAATCACTTCTCCGTTCCCGATCCAGATCGACACCCTCCCCGACACTCTCTCGGGGCGCGACGTACTGGGCCGCGGAAAGACCGGAAGCGGCAAGACCCTCGCGTTCTCCATCCCCATGGTCTCCCGCCTCGCCGGCGAACTGTCCGGAGGAAAGCGTCGTCCGGGTCGACCGCTCGGCCTGGTGCTCGCACCGACGCGTGAGCTCGCCACCCAGATCACCGCAACCCTCGAACCGTTGGCCGCCGCATACGACTTGCGCGTGACCACGATCTTCGGTGGTGTCTCGCAGCACCGCCAGGTTCAGGCTCTCAAGGCCGGAGTCGACATCGTCGTCGCCTGCCCCGGTCGCCTCGAAGACCTCATGAAGCAGAAGTTCGTCAGTCTCGACGCCGTCGAGATCACCGTGCTCGACGAGGCCGACCACATGGCCGACCTCGGCTTCCTGCCCGTCGTCACCCGCATCCTCTCGTCCACGCCGCAGGACGGGCAGCGTCTACTGTTCTCGGCAACGCTGGACAACGGCGTCGACAAGCTCGTCAAGCGTTTCCTCAAGAACGAGGTCATGCATTCGGTCGACGAGGCCAACTCCCCCGTCGCCGCAATGACGCACCACGTGTTCGACGTCGACGGCGTCGAAGCCAAGAAGGCTCTGGTCGAGAAGCTCGCTTCCGGTACCGGTCGTCGCATCCTGTTCATGCGCACCAAGCACCAGGCTCGCAAGTTGGCTCGCCAGCTCACCGAGTCGGGCATCCCGTCCGTTGACCTTCACGGCAACCTCTCGCAGGCTGCTCGCGACCGTAACCTGGCGGCATTCTCCGCCGGTGAAGCGCGCGTCCTCGTCGCCACCGACGTCGCAGCGCGTGGCGTCCACGTCGACGACGTCGAGTTGGTCGTCCACGTCGATCCGCCGGCCGAGCACAAGGCTTACCTGCACCGCAGTGGTCGCACCGCTCGCGCAGGCAGCGCCGGCGACGTGGTCACCGTGGTTCTGCCCGAGCAGCGTAAGGATCTTGCGATCCTCATGCGCAAGGCAGCCATCAAGGTGACCCCGGTCCGTTCGACTGCCAACTCCGAGCACGTCGTCAAGTTGGTCGGCGACATCGCACCGCACGTCACGCCGGCTCCGAAGGCTCCTGCCCAGCCGAACGGCGGACGCGGGCAGCGTCCCGCCGGCCAGGGTGGACGCGGCGGCGCAGCACGTTCGGGTCAGGCTCGCTCCGGACAGGGCGGTCAGTCACGCGGTGCTCGCACCGGCGGAGCTGCCCGTCAGGAACATGCCGGTGGTGGCGCTCGCCGTCCCCGCACCGGCGGCGGCGCTCGCACCGCAGGCTCCACCGGTGGCCGTCCCGCACGCTAGGCCCCCGGTACAACTCAATAGGTTTCGTAGTGGACAGCGTCGGCCAATGGCCGGCGCTGTCGCCATCCGAAGCGTTCGAGATCCGGAACCTGTTGAAACTCGGTCACCTTCCCGACGCACAGCCACGCAATGGGGCGAACGGGTGACGGAATGCCCATGAGTTCGGTGAGGTACTTCTCGTCGTAGAACGAAACCCAGCCGATGCCGATCTCCTCGGCTACCGCGGCGAGCCACAAATTCTGAATTGCCAGCACCGCCGAGAACAGCCCGGTGTCGTCGACGGTATGACGGCCGAGGATGTTCGGGCCACCGCGCGACGGGTCGTAAGTGACGACGATGCCGGTACCACTCTCGGCGATTCCCTCGATCTTGATGGGGTCGAACGTCGAGCGGCGATCCTCGGGCAAGGACTGCGCGAATTTCACCCGGGCATCGGCGACGTGTGCCGCGAAGGTGTCGAGCGTCTCCGGATTACGAACGACGACAAAATCCCACGGTTGCGTGTTTCCCACGCTCGGCGCGCGATGGGCGGCGTCGAGAATGCGCATCAGAGTTTCGTCGGGGACGATCTCTCCCGAGAACTCGGCGCGAACGTCTCGCCGTCGCCGAATCGCTTCGTACACGGATACAGCTGATTCACTCACGCCCCGACGGTATAGCGGTGCAATCCCAGCATGGCGTCGGGGTGCGGTTCGACCGTTTCTTCGCGCACGCAGGCGCGGAGCGCGCTGCCGACCGCCCCCGAATCCATCCCGGTGCCGATCACGACCAGTTGCGTGGTTCGAGGTTCGCCCGACTTCCATCGCAGCGGCGTGATCCGGACATGATCACCCACCGATTGGATCTCGAATTTTCCTGTGTAGCCCGGAATCTCGAAGTTCACGAAGCCCTTGATGCGGTAAACACCCGACGGCTGATTCTCGAGAAAGTGCGTCAAGGCCCTGGCATCGAGAGGCGTCTCCGATGCGAAATCAACCGATTCGTAGCGGTGGTGCAGGTGATCGTGGTGACACGAGCCGTCCTCGTGATCGTCGTCGTGCCCGTCGCGCAGGAGCTCGTCGAGGCTCAGTTGATCGCCCGGAGCCGGAGGGGTCACCTCGCCGGTATCGAACAACAGAGCGGGGTCTATCCGCGAGTGCGAGGTTTCCACCATCGGCGCTCGCGGATTCAACTTACGAATTTCGGTCGTGAATCGCTCGCGTTCGGCGACCGGAACGCTGTCGATCTTGTTGACTACCACCAGGTCTGCCAGGCGGACATGTTGATCGAGCTCGGGATGTTCGCGGCGAACGGTGGAGAAATTGGCTCCGTCGACCAGGACCACCAGGCCGCCGTAGACGACAGACGGGTTCTCACTTCCGAGGACGAGTCGAATCATGTTCCGCGGCTCGGCAAGCCCGCTGGCCTCGATGACGATCACGTCGATCCCGGACTGCCGGTGCGCCAACTTGTTCAGCATCTCGTCCATGTCCGAGACGTCGACAGCGCAGCACAAACAGCCGTTGCTGAGAGAGACCATCGAATCGACCTGACCAGCGACCATCATCGAGTCGATGTTGACGGAGCCGAAGTCGTTGACGATCACGCCGATGCGTACACCGTCGTTGTTACGCAGAAGATGGTTGAGCAGCGTCGTCTTGCCCGAACCGAGAAAGCCTGCGACGACTATTACGGGAATCTGCTTCTTCGCCACCACACAACCTTCCGAAACCACACGTACCGATCAGTGATCGTAGTGGAGTGTGGCTCCGGAAGGTTCACGCTGACAGCAGACTCACACCGTGCAGAGCGGACGGATGTCCGACGTGCCCTCGGTGGTCGGTGACGTCAGGATCGTGCATGCGTTGTATCCACGGGATTCGGCGACCCGGCGGATCTCACTCCAGCCTGCCGCGTCGATGACCGCCGACCGTGAGAGCACGAACCCGGAAAGCCTGAGCGGATCGCCCACCAGTGCCCACGAATAGTCGTCGGCAATGTAGGTGACGATGTAGTTGGGTGGGCCGTCCAAGCTTTCCTGTGAGGGCACCCCGGGGAAGCTCACATGCAACTGGGCACCCGTTGCTGGATCGGTAACTCGGGCATTCCCGACGATCTCGTTGGCTTGACCGGTCCACGTCGTACACGTGTTCTTCACGCTCACGTTCGTGGAATCGACAATCCCGTAACTCGCCCGGGTGTCCTTCGCGCACGCGAGGTTGAAGGGCTGAGGAATCGCCGCCACCTGGTTCCATTCCCCTACGTAGCGCGCGACGTCCAGGTTCGCCACCGGCTGCAAGGGTTCCCAGATTGGGCTCGCCTGCGCGGTTCCCGAAAACATCGTCGCTGCGGCGCACACTCCCGCAATCGCAATCGCACTTCGCCCCGACCACTTCATGTCACTGCTCCTCGTCTGTACAACGCTCGATCGGCATTGGTTCCTCAAGACATTCGGAGCTGACGGACTGGAGGATGGGGAGGTATGTAAAACTACTTTTGGTTTGTTATGGACCTACTTCACAAACCTTATGTAGTCTTTGCTAAAAGATAGCTGAAAGTCGGACGGAGCTACTGTGATGAAGGTTGTCGACTTAGGTCTAGAACGCACTCGCTATGCAGTCATCGACGAGACGATCGAGTCGAGGTGGCGCCGAGTCACCTCTATGCAGCACGACGCCGTTGCCGTCGTGACTCCGCGCGACCGGATCACTTTCGCCGAACTCGAACTCCGGACCGACGCATTGGTCCGCGAACTTCGCCTACGTGGGTCACACGGGGCACGCCCGGTTGCGGTCGATCTCGAACCAACGGCCGAGTCGGTGCCCGCCATCCTCGCCACTCTGATTTCCGGTCGGCCCTTGGTCATGATCGACCCACAACTCCCCGAGGCCCGCCGAGCGCACATCATGAGCACCTCGGGTGCAGTCCCGCTGCAGTCGATACTCGACGAGTCTGCTGCGACGGGCTTCAGATTCGACAGCGCGTTGGAACCATCGAGTTCCGACCCTGCCATGATCGCGTTCACGTCAGGCACCAGCGGGGCACCCAAGGGAGTCGTGTTGAGCCACTCCATGTGCCTGAACAAGGCCGACGAACTCGCCGCAGCAATCGACCTGCGACCCGACGATCACATCGGGAACCTGTTGCCCGTCAGTTTCGGAGCCGGAATCACGGCCCTGATCATGGGGCTTATGAACGGAGTCACGGTCTACTGCTGGGATCCACGTATCGACGGCGTCTCGGGAATCGACGACTGGCTGATCGAGAATTCGATCACGACCACGCACTGTGCGCCGTCTTTTCTGCGGGCGTGGTCGGATCTCGATTGCGGTGCAGCAAATGATGATTCGATCGGTTCCCTACGCGTCGTCGTAACGTACGGGGAAGCAGTTCACGGCGAGGACTACGCGCGCCATCGCAGTCACGGCTTCGCTCGCGTCACGTACGTCAACTGGCTGGCCACCACCGAGACCGGTGTCGTCGCGTACAACGTGTTCCCACCACATTCCGAACTACCCGTCGGAGTGGTACCGGCCGGACGTGCTCGCGACGGCAAGGACGTACAGATCGTCGATGTGAACGGCGTGCCTCTCCCCGACGGAGAGATCGGAGAGATTCAGGTTGTCTCCAGTGATCTTGCCGACGGATACCACGGCGACCCGGATCGAACTGCAACACGATTCACGCGCCTGGGCGACGGAGTGAGCATCTACCGGACCGGTGACCGGGGCCGCATCGACGAACGCGGAGAACTGCAACTGCGGGGACGCGTCGACGACGCCGTCAAGATTCGGGGCTACCTGGTGGAGCCGATGGAAGTCGAGGCGCATATTCGTCGAATTCCAGGCGTCGCCGATGTTTTCGTGGCCGTCGTCCTCGAGAACGATCGACCGGAGATCGTCGCCTACGTGGTCCTGACCAAAGCCGTGATGGCACGGTCGGGCGCCGAGATGCGGCGCGAATTGGCGACATATCTGCCGGCCTGGATGCTCCCCCGACATTTTGTTCTGATGCCGGCGTTGCCCCGCAACGAAAGAGGAAAGGTCGATCGAACAGCGCTGCCCTCCGTCGAGGTGCGGTCCACTCCACCGACTCTCGCCGGGCCCGCCGAATTGTGGTTGTCCTCGATCTGGGAGTCGATTCTCGGTATCGACTCCATCGACCGTGAGGACGACTTCTTCGAACTCGGCGGCGATTCGCTTGCTTCAACCGAAGTGGTGGCAAAGATTCACGACATGTTCCGGATCCGGATCACGGCGGCGGAGTTCGCGGCCGCCAGTACCGTCAAAGACCTTGCAGCGCTGGTGGATCGGCGCAGAATCGATCCCGATGATCGCGTCTGTCACAACACGATGGTGCCACTGAAGCTCGAAGGCTCCGGGCGACCGCTTTTCATCATGAACGGAGCGGGGTGCCCATCGACGACGCTGTCCACCTTGTCGAAAGCGCTTCACACCGATCGGCCGGTTTACGCACTTCAGCCACACGGCTTCGAATCTCGCGGACTACCCGACCGGTCGGTGAAAGCAAGCGCCCGCCGTTTCATTTTCGAAATCAAGAAGATTCAGCCCACCGGGCCATACCTCCTCGCCGGATACTCGTACGGCGGCTACGTGGCGCTGGAAATGGCGACACAGCTGTCCGAGTCAGGTGACACTGTCGAACACGTCACCGTTCTCGACACCAGAATCTCCACCGAGGCTGCCGCACGACTGGCTGGTCGAGCGGGCATCACTTTGGATCCGTCGATCGTCGACCTTGCACCACAACCATCCACCAATGCCCGCTGGAAGCCGACCAGACGCACCGTCGCGGCCATGTGGATCCGCACGCTGTTCGCCGGCATTCTGCAGTACCCGCCGGCCACCCAGTGGACCGTGTTCCTCTACATCGGAGGCCAGGCGCTCCGGAAGCATCGGATACGAGCATGCGCCGCGCCCGTCACCGTCATCCGTGGAGCCACCAACAACCGTGGACGCGAGATCTGGTCACTCATTGCCACAGGCTCACTGGATTTCGACGACGTCGACGCGTGCCACGAAGACGTCGTCCGCCAACCGTACGTCCGCAAGACTGCGGCGATCATCGATCGAGTCTGTGATCGAGCGTGACCAGCGCTGCTCATGTCCAGTTGTAGAACAAAGAGCGGCGGGGAGTGAGTGCCCACTCGGTCGTCGACGAGCACACTCGTTCTTTGACGAACGCACCCGCCCTGCCTGCGATGAACATGCCCGCTGCGTCGTCGACACGAGTGGTCCGCTGGAACACACCTCGCCGCCTCCCGAGACTGATGCACCGGCCTGCGAACTTCGGAGCCACCGGGCGCGGCGCGGAACCTTCGAGTCGATGCAGGATCGTCTCGGCCGCATGGACTCCCAAGGGAATCGCGGCCTGACAACTCATCCTCAGTGAAAGATCACCGACTGCGACCGCATCACCCGCACCGACGATGTTGGGGTGGGACGAGCATTCGAGTCGGTCGTCGACCTTCAGACGACCGAGACCGTCGACGGGAAGGCCACTTCGGCGCGCCAGCTCGGGGACCCCGAATTCTGTCGCGAGAATCGTGCAATCTGCCTCCACCCGTGCGCCTCCCGCAAGCTCGCAGGACGAACCGTCAATGCGTGTAACCCGGGATTCGGTGACGATGTCGACCCCAAGATCGGTCAATGTTCTGAGAATTGCAGATCGCGCACGCTCTGACAGATCCGGGGCCACGATTCCTCCGGTCACCAAAGTGATTCGGCTGCTTCGCTGCTCAGCCAATTCTGCGGCAGTCTCGATGCCGGTGAGACCGCCGCCGACAACGCAGACCGTAGCCTTCCCGTCGAGTGTCGCCAGTCTGGATTCGAGGCGAACCGCGTCCTCGAATTCGGAGACGCTGAACCCGTGCTCCGCCGCCCCGCCGATAGTGCTGGGTAACTGCCCACTTCCGACTGCGTAGACCAGATAGTCGTAGTCGAGCACACTGCCGTCGTCGAGGGTAAGCCTGCCGAGCCCCGCCTCGATCGTCGTCACCTCTCCGAAGACTCGGTGTGCCGCACGCGGTAGCGCCCTGTCGAACGAGACCGTCGCGTCGTAGCCAGCCGCGATCATCTGATGGAGCCTGATTCTTTGCACGAAGTGTGGGCGCGGATTCACGACGGTCACCGTGATGTCCGACCGAGTTCTCAGCAGTCGCTTCGCTGCCATGACGCCCGCATATCCTGCCCCGATTATCACCACGTGTGCACTCATGGTTCTCCGTTCCGCCAACGGTCCCCATGCTGAGAATGCACGGGATGATCAGGCCTCATCGCGGACGTTATTGAACATTGACGCCCTGGCGTTATGGCGGTCGACACATCTAGGCAGAACTGTGCTGCATGCAATAGAGACTCGAAAAACACAGGGTCGACAACACAACACTGGCTCGAAAACAACAAATGCTCTGCACCGTTTGGTGCAGAGCATTTGTCTTGGGTGGAGCTAAGGGGACTCGAACCCCTGACCCCCACACTGCCAGTGTGGTGCGCTACCAGCTGCGCCATAGCCCCGTATTCAGTTCGCTCTAACAGTCGAACTCGCAGCGGCTGTTCTGCTTTCCGCTTGCTGGAAGAAAGTTACACCACTTGACTCCTGGGCAACAAATCGCCTGGTCAGAGCGAAGCGGCCGCTCCTCGTCGGAGCGGCCGCTTCAGCTCAGGAGGAGAGCTTGGAAACCCAGTCGCTGCTGCCCGTGTCAACGATCTTGCCGTTCGCCACTACCGTGGGCGTCCCGTTCGACCCGACATCCTTGAGCGCCTGGCTGGCGGCTGCGGCATTGGCCGCGGCGGCTTCGACGTTGGTACCGGAAGAGATGCAGGTTGCCACGTCCTCGGATGCGCCCGCATCACGAGCGATCTGGGCGAGGTCGTCGTTGGTGTGGTCGCTGCTGCCGGCCTCGGCCGGCTGCGTGTCGGTCGCGAAAAGCTTGTTGTGGAATGCGGAGTACGCAATCGCGTCACCACCCTGAGCGACGCAGAGCAGAGCGGCGCCGGCCCGTGTGGAGTAGTCACCGCTGCCCGAGGCCCGGTTGAGGAAGTTCAGCATGTGGTACCGCACGGCGACGTCACCGTTGTCGACGGCGGCCGCGAGAGCCTGGCCACTGAGGTGTTCGAGAGCAGCACAGGCCGGGCACAGCGGATCCTCGAAGAGATCAATGGTTGTCGCGGCGGAGGGCTTGCCGAGCAGCACCACTCCGTTGTCCTGCACCGTGACGGCAACTTCGGAACTCTGCACGGAGCCGTAACCGTCGTTCTGGGGCTTGTTCTTGCTGTTCGTCCACAAGACACCGCCGATGACGAGGGCCGCGATCACGAGCACCGCGAGGCCACCGATGATGTAGGTGGAGCGGCTCGAGACCGGTTCCGGAGAGTATTTGTTCTTGCTGCTCTTGGTGCTCACGCTGATGCAGTCCTTCGTGCGTCGAAACGATTTACCGATTGCTTACCTTGCCACTGAAGACTGAGTATCCACTGAGAACGCCGCGCGTGATCCGGGCCCCAACGCGAGTGGCGAACGCGGGAACACGAGCAGCCAGACGGCAAGTGCCAAGAAGCCCAGGTCGCGGAGAATCTCCTTCGAATAGTCCCAAGCGCCGACGTCGGCTGCACCTCCGCCGCCGAAACATCCGCAGTCGATGGACAATCCCCTGGCCCACACCGAAATGATCACCGCAATGAGAACCGTGAGGATGACCACCGAGACTGCAGCGGATGCTCGCACCGCCAACCCGACGAGGATCAGCAGGCCCAGGACTATTTCGACCAGGGGAAGAGCCGTCGCCACCGGACCCACCAGTGACTCGGGCAATAGTTGATAGGCGCGCACCGCGATCTTCGTCTGAACGGGATCAAAGAACTTGAGTCCCCCGGAAATCAGCCAGACGGCCGCCAAACCCAATCGGGCCACAAGACTCACGATGCGAATTGCCACCCGATCGAGAGTACAGAATGCCCGGTCAGTCCAGGTTTGTCCGCGCAGGAGTATCCGTTAGCACCGTCACATCAGTCAGATCTTCGACGACGGATTCGACGGGCTTCGTTCGCGACGGAACGAACAACCAACCCGTCGCCGACACGACTACTACGGCTCCCATCACTGCGAAGGCCGCCGAGTACGACACATGCTGGGCGATCAGTCCGGCACAAATCGGCGCCACTACCCCACCGATGTCGGACATCATCTGGAATACCGCCAGAACGGGTCCGCCTCGGGCCGTCGATCCGACAACATCGGCAACCGCGGCCTGCTGGGCCGGACTCATGAGGCCGGAGCCGACACCAGTCACTGCGGCAATGGCGAAGAACACCACGAGGTTGTCGGTGAATCCCATTGCGATGGTTCCCAGACCGCAGATGAGTAGGCCGCTCACGACAAAGGGCTTGCGTCCGAAGCGGTCCGAGAGTCGTCCGGAGACGATCAACACCAACGCATTGCCGACGGCGAAGATCGTCAGGGCGTAGGCCGCAATCGAGGGGTCTCGGCCGAGGAACTCGACGACGAACAGGGGAACCATGGCAACGCGAACTCCGAAGATCACGCCACCGAAGGCGAGGTTCGATCCGAGCGCTGCCCGGTACACCGGAGACTGGAGGCCTTCTGTGAGAGTCATCGACTTCACATCGACAGCCTTGTCCGGTGACGCCAAATGAGATCCACGCAGGCTCACGAAGACAACGAGCGCGGCGATCACCAACGCAATTGCGTAGATGATGAACGGCATCCGCAGACCGAACTGCAACAGCGCACCGCCGACCAGCGGGCCGCCGATCGATCCCATGAGAAAGCTTGTCGCGTACAGACCCGACACGCGGCCGCGACTGTCCGACGGTGACATGCGAATGATCAGCCCGAGGGCCGACACCGTGAACATGGTCGACCCGATGCCGCCCAACGACCGGAACAGCAGAAGTTGCCAGTACTCCCCCGCGAAAGCGCACGCACCGGTCGAGACCGCGACGATGAGAAGGCCGACGATGTAGACCGGCCGCTCACCGAGTTTCTGTACCAAAGTGCCGCTCATCGGCGCGAACACCAACCGCATGAAAGCGAAAGACGAGATCACGATCGTGGCGGCGGTGACCGATACGTCGAAGCTGCGCGCGAACTGAGGTAGTGCCGGGGCGACCAACCCGAATCCGAGGGCGATGACGAAGCTGGCGGCGACCAGTACCCAAATTTCCTGTGGCAGCTTGGCTGCACGAGTTTTCATGTCGCCCGGAATTCTAGCCGGGCGACCTGAGCGGTCCGCGGGCTAGTTCGCCTTCAAGACGCCGGACACCAAGTCCTTGGCCGCTGCCTGAACCTGAGCCAGATGATCGGCGCCCTTCATCGACTCGGCATAGATCTTGTACACGTCCTCCGTGCCGGACGGCCTCGCTGCAAACCACGCGTTCTCCGTCGCCACCTTGAGACCACCGATCGCCGCGCCGTTTCCGGGCGCGGCAGTCAGTGTCGCGGTGATCGGTTCACCCGCCAGCTCGGTCGCACTCACCTGGTCGGGAGACAATTTTGCCAAGACTGCCTTCTGTGCGCGTGTCGCGGGCGCATCGATCCGTGCGTACACCGGGCTCCCGAACTTTTCGGCCAACGCGGCGTAGTGCGCTGACGGAGACTTTCCCGTCACCGCGGTGATTTCCGACGCGAGCAACGCAAGGATGATGCCGTCCTTGTCCGTCGTCCAGACGGAACCGTCGTGTCGGAGGAAGGACGCGCCGGCGCTTTCCTCGCCGCCGAATCCCACAGACCCGTCGAGCAATCCGGGAACGAACCACTTGAACCCGACCGGAACCTCGAGCAAATCGCGGCCCAGGCTGCTCACGACACGGTCGATCATCGAGGAACTCACGAGGGTCTTGCCGACCTTGGTATCTGCGCCCCAACCTGGCCGGTTCGCGAACAGGTACTCGATGGCAACGGCCAGATAGTGATTCGGGTTCATCAAACCGCCGTCGGGAGTGACGATGCCGTGGCGGTCGGAGTCCGCATCGTTTCCGGTCGCGATGTCGTAGCGATCCCGAATCCCGATCAGCGACGCCATCGCGTCGGGCGACGAGCAGTCCATGCGGATCTTGCCGTCCGTATCGAGCGTCATGAACCGCCAGGTCGGATCGACGAGAGGATTCACCACTTCGAGGTCGAGTCGGTGAGTTTCGGCAATCGCGCCCCAGTAGTCGACGCTTGCCCCGCCGAGGGGGTCTGCACCGATCGTGATTCCGGCATCGCGGATCGCGTCGAGGTTGAGGACACTGGGGAGGTCTTCGACGTAGTAGCGGAGGAAGTCGTAGCGTTCGACGCGGTCCAGCGCTTGTGCCGCCGTCACACGCCGTACCCCGGAAAGCCCCTTGCGCAGTAGCTCGTTCGCTCGATCGGCGATAACCGACGTCGCATCCGTGTCCGCGGGCCCGCCGTGCGGCGGGTTGTATTTGAAGCCGCCGTCACGAGGCGGATTGTGTGACGGTGTCACGACGATGCCGTCGGCTTTGGCCTCCGGACCCGTCGAGTTGTATCGCAAGATCGCGTGACTGACAGCCGGGGTGGGAGTGTAGGCGTCGCGTGAATCGACGAGGACGACGACGTCGTTGGCGACCAGGACCTCCAAGGCCGACAGCCAGGCAGGCTCCGAGAGCGCATGTGTGTCCCGGCCGATGAACAGCGGGCCGTCGATTCCCTGCGAAGCGCGGTACTCGACGATCGCCTGGGTTGTCGCCAGGATATGAGCTTCGTTGAACGCCGAGTCGAGACTGGAACCGCGATGTCCTGAAGTGCCGAAAAGTACCTGCTGCATCGGGTTCTCGGGATCCGGAGTGCGCGTGTAATACGCGGTGACCAGATGAGGAACATTGATCAGATCCTCTGGCAGAGCCACTTGTCCTGCTCGTTCGTGCGCCACGAATCCCCCTCGGCCCGGTGGTCGACCACTGTGTCGACGCGACTGTGGACAATTGTCTACCCTGGCCGCGTGGCGTGCACGCTCGGCGCCGGATCCGTCAATCCGTGATCTGGATTCCCAACCACGCAGCGGACAGTCCCACGATCAGACTGAGGACGATGTAGATCAGAGAAAGCGCCGTCTGGCGCCTCTCGATCATCCCGACGTTCTCGGTCGCGAAGGTCGAATAGGTGGACAAGCCGCCGCAGAAGCCGGTCGCCAGAAGTGCGGCCATCTCGGTGGAAAGAGCTGCCCCGGTGAACAATCCAAGGAGGAAGCAGCCGATCACGTTCGCGGCGAACGTCGCAGCCGGAAATCCCTTGTACGCGGGCACATACCGCGCCAACAGGTACCGGCCACTCGCACCAGCGCCGCCGCCGAGCGCCACCAGGAGAACTGTCATGCCGACGCTCCGTCCCGCGCGCGGATCCAGCGTTCACCGAGCCCTTTGCCCAGTGCTGCAGCGAGGATCGCGGGAATCAACGTCCCGAGAACATAGAGAATCGATCGCCACGGACTCTCCGTCACGGCGTGAACCGCGAAGGACGAGAAGGTGGTGAAGCCGCCGCAGAAGCCCGTGCCGAGAAAGAGGTACCCAACCTTGTTGTGCACGAGCAGGGCCGCGAGAACACCGAGAACGAACGAGCCGACGACGTTGATGACCAGAGTCGTCCAGATGTGGGGAAAGAGCTCCCCCAGACCGTAGCGGCTGAGCGCGCCCAACCCTCCGCCGACGGCAACCGCGCATACCGCAGCCGGCAGTTTCAGATCACCCATGCTCTGGCCTCACCCGAAAGAGCCTACGTCCCGGAGCGGGCTTTCGGCGGGCGAGGAATGAAGTAACTTGTCCGCTGCTGATACTCGCGATAGCCCGGACGCTGTTCCATGTGTCGCTCGAGCAACCGCGCTCCGGTGGCGAAGACCAGGAAGTAGGTCATGGCGATCGGTGAGAGGACGGTCAACACCCCCGGCCACACGGACGCCGAGACGAGGAAGATCCCCCACCAGACACACGCGTCGCCGAAATAGTTGGGATGCCGCGTCCATGCCCACAAACCTTGATCCATGATGTGGCCACGGCTGCCCGGATCGGATTTGAACTCCTCCATCTGTCGGTCGCCGACCGTCTCGAACGTGACGCCGACAATCCACAGCGCGATTCCGAGTACGACAAGAAGTCCGAAGCTGCCGTTCGACACTGCTGCGACCTGGATCGGCAGGGAGACGAACCACAACGAAATCCCCTGCGTGAGATAGATCTTGCGGATCGCATACAGCGTTCGATTACCCGTCGCTCGTCCGAGCATTTCTTCGTACCGCGGGTCTTCACCTTTGCCACGCGATCGAATCGCCATGTGCGTCGCCAACCGCAGACCCCAGATCGCCACGAGCGCAAGCATCAGCAACCGGCGCCAGAGGTCGCCGGTTCCCACTATCGCGGACACGAGCGCGATCAGAACGAAGCCGGCGCCCCATGACACGTCGACAACGTTGTGGCGCCCGATCCGTACACCGATCGTGGCTGTCACCGCCATTCCGACGGCGATCGCCAGCAGACTCGTGAGTGTGACCACTCCGAACGCGCCCCAGTCGAATCCGTTCATCGCCGCGACACCCACTGCGGCCGTACCGGTTCCATACCCGATCGACCATCACCGTGCGGCCGGACCGACAGAATCTGATCGACGCCCATCCTGCCGTCCCGAAATGCCATTCCTCCGCCGACGAGGTAGAGACGCCACACCCGAGCGACTTCGACACCTACGAGTTCCACGACGCGATCCCAGTTCGATTCGAAGGTCTCGATCCACGCGTCGACGGTCCGCACGTAGTGCTCACGCAGGGCGTGGACGTCCCGCACTTCGAGTCCACCTTCCTCGATCATCGCAACAGTGCGACCGACGGGCCGCATGTACATGTCCGGCGCGATGAACGACTCGATGAACGGACCTCCCCCGGGGTGCGGGCCAGTGCGGGACATCTGCTGAATCAGCACACGGCCACCGGCAATAACATTGTCGTGGAGCGCTTTCACGTAGGTCGGATAGTTGTCCTCACCGACATGCTCACCCATCTCGATGGAAGCGACCGCATCGAAGGGACCGTCTGGAATCTCTCGATAATCTTGGAGGCGAATCTCGACCCAGTCTTCCAAACCGAGCGCGCGGACCTTCGCGTCGACAAAAGCCTTCTGCTCCGCCGAGATCGTGATTCCGACAACCCTGGCGCCGTACTCCCGCGCTGCATGCAGGCTGAGCGAGCCCCAACCACAGCCGACATCGAGAAACCGCAAGCCTCGCGCTCGATCGAGACCGACCTTGCGGCACACCAGGTCCAGCTTGTCTGTCTGTGAGTCTTCGAGCGTGTAGTCCGGTGCATCGGAAGTCCAATAGCCCGAGGAGTACGCCATGTTCTCATCGAGGATCAATTGGTAGAAATCGTTCGACAAATCGTAGTGGTGCCCGATCGCCTCGCGGTCGCGGGCGAGGCTGTGCAGGCGCCCCTTCACCTGAGCCTGCGACGCCGGCGGAGCCAAAGGTCTCCCGAAAGCACCGAAGGATCGCGCAGCCTTGACCGCGGCCAAGACGAGCGATGGTGTCGGGGTAATCGACCCGAGCCCCCGCTCGGCAGACACCTTCCACACGTGTGTGAGTGCGTCGCCTAGATCGCCCTCGACGTCGAGTTCACCGAGAACATACGCCTGCGCAGCCCCCAACTCGCCGGGATTCCAGAGCAAGCGTCGCAAAACGTTCGGGCTGTAAAGCGTCACCTTCGGAGCATCTTCCGGACCTGCTGTGCTGCCGTCCCATGCAGTCAACCGCACCGGAAGTTCGCCGCCGACAAGTGGACTGAGGATGTCCGAGAGACGACCCGCAACGCCGGTACCTTGTGTCGTTCGATCCATTGTGGCAGTCATCGCTGGTTCCTCCGATCGAGAACAATTTGCTGGACGTCGAGATACCCCGACCGAAACCCCGCCTCGGAGTAGCAGAGATAGAAATGCCACATGCGCGCGAACACTGCGTCGAACCCGAGCGCGGACGCCTCGTCGGTGCGAGCGCTGAATCGCTCGTCCCACAGTCGCAACGTCTGCGCGTAGTGATCGCCCATCGACATCCGCTCACGCACCCGCAGGGTTGTCATGCGCTCGGTGACGTCCTCGATCGCCCGCACCGACGGGAGAAATCCGCCGGGGAAGATGTACTTGTGCACCCAGGTGTAGGTGTTGCGGGTCGCGAGCATTCGATCGTGCGGCATCGTGATGGCTTGGATCGCTGCGCGCCCACCCGGCGCCAGCAGGGCGTCGATCGTCTGGAAGTAGCTTCCCCAGTACTGGTGGCCGACGGCCTCGATCATCTCGACCGACACAACGGCGTCGTACTCCCCCTGTACCTGCCGATAGTCGAGAAGGTCGACCTGAACGCGATCTGCCAGTCCCGCAGCGCTTATCCGCTTCGCTGCCAATTCCTGCTGTTCGACCGAAAGTGTCACCGAGCGCACCGTCGCTCCCCGTTGGGCAGCTCGGATCGCCAATTCTCCCCAGCCTGTGCCGATTTCGAGCACTCGCGAACCGGGTCCGACACCTGCGCCATCCAGCAGTCGATCGATCTTCCGATGCTGCGCCGCTGCGAACACGTCCCACGACGGGGTCGCTCCTACCGACAGATCCTCGAAGAGGGCACTGGAATACGTCATGGTGTCGTCGAGGAACAGTTCGAACATCTCGTTCGAGAGGTCGTAGTGCCGGGAGATGTTCGAGCGCGTGTTCTGCGTCGAATTCCGTTCACTGCGAGGCTGCTTCGGAATGTAGAGGCCTCGTAGCCGCTGCAGGAAGTCGGGAATGAGCGTCGCCACGCGGGAGGCGAAGACTTCCAGGACCGCAGTGAGGTCGGACGCTTCCCAATCGCCCGCCATGTACGACTCGCCGAATCCGATCAAACCACTGTCACCCACACGAGCAGCGAAGTCGTCTGGGCGGTGAATGACCATCAACGGCGAATCGGGGCTACCGCCACCGGAGAACTCACCGTTGGGCATCTGGACACGCAGCGGCAAACGTGCGACCGCCTTGTGGAACAGGGCGCGGGCAACCGGTGATGCAACCCGCACTTTGAGCCCGCTCGGCACGGTGGCGACGCCCGGCCACCGCTCGGTTTCGATCGTGTGAGCGGAAGGTTCGGTGCCGAGAGTGGTTGTGGTCATTGCACTGCCTCCTGCGGGTGATGTTGCGGTCGGGGAACGATGGGTAAGCGCCTGGCCCACAGCCGGATTCCTTGAAATCGGATCTGCGCGGCGACTCGGAGCGGAGCCAGCGGGATGGCGAGCGCACTGCGCACGATCTCGCGCGTCGTCGCCGGCACACAACGACCGGACACCGTGGCCACGAAGGGCGCCTTGCCGTCACGGGCCAGAACTATCGAGAGCGCGAGCGCGGTGTCGGGTAGCGGAAGTCGCATCCGGTACTCGCCGTCCAGATCGTTGAACGGAGATACGTAGAACTCTTTGGGCGTGCGAACCCCGCCACGTTCGTCGGTTTCGAGCAGGTAGCAGTGCCGTTCGCTGTAGGTGTTGTGAACCTCGGCAACGACGCACCGCTGACTGCCGTCGTCGTTCAGACACCAGAACACACTCAGCGGGTTGAACACATGGCCGAACACACGCGCGTTCGTAAGCATGAGGATGCGACCGCCGGCGAACTCCAGTCCGTTGGTTGTCAGAAAAGTCTCGACGTTGGCACGAATCGATCGAGTGGGGTCGCCGAGGTGATCCCCGGCGTCGAACTTCGCCAAGGGCCGCAAAGCCTTCGGGAGCTCGGGCAAATCGTCGACGTCGACGAGCCAACTGTAGCTTCGGTACTCGAACTCGTTGTGCAACGGCTCCGTTCGTACGTGTCGGATGCTCGTATGAACGATGGACGGCGTGATGGGAGTAGTCACGGCCACCGACCTCCGACGCGTTCGGCGGCACGCAGGCCAGACAGTGCACCGTCCTCGTGGAAGCCCCATCCGTGGTATGCGCCGGCAAACGCGAGTACGTCCGAGTCCAGCTCAGGAAGCCGCGCTTGAGCGGCGACGGAGGTGGGTGTGTACTGCGGATGCTCGTAGGTCATCTGATCGATCACGGAGTCCGGGGACACCATTTCGTCTCCCCCCAACGTCACCAGGTAGCGCCGACCGGTCTCCGGCAGCCGCTGCAACCTCGTCATGTCGTAGCTGACCAGAACGTGATCCGGCTTCGCGTTGCATTCAGGGATGTAGTAGTTCCACGACGCGCGCGCATTGGTGTTGCCGGGCAGCACATTTTCGTCCGTGTGAAGTTGGGTGTGGTTGACGGAGTACGGCATTGCGCCGAGGACCTGGGATTCGGCATGCGTCGGATCCGCCAAAATCTTCAGTGCTTGCTGCGGATGCGTTGCGACCACGGCTGCGTCGAAGGTCTGGATCTGGTCGTCGCCGTCACGAATGTCGACGCGATCGTCGAACCGGTGGACGGCGCGAACCGGCGTGTTGAGGCGGATATCCCCGATACTTTTGGCGACGAGACGAACGTATTCGCCCGATCCACCGGTGACTGTTCGCCAGGTCGGCGATCCAGTGACGCTCAGCATTCCGTGGTGATCGAGGAACGAGAACAGGTACCGCGCGGGATATTTCAGCGCCGAGCCGGGATCACACGACCAGACTGCCGACACGAGCGGAGTCATGAAGTGAGCGGTGAAGTAGTCGGAGAACCGGCCGCTGCGCAGAAACACCCCAAGTGTCTGGTCAGGTGCCGACGGATCCGTGTTGTCGAGCAATGCGCGGGCACGGCGGTGGAAGCGCTTGACCTCCATCAACATCGACAGAAAACTGCCGTTCACCAGCAGCCCCGGCGTCGGGAGAACGCCGCGCAACCCTTGGCCTCCCGAGTACTCGAGCCCGCACCCCCCACACCTGACCGACATGCTCATATCGGATTCCTGCGTAGGCACATCTAGTTCTGCGAACAATCGCAACAATGTCGGATAGGTGCGATCGTTGTGGACGATGAACCCCGTGTCGATGGCGAGGCTTCGCCCTTCCGGGTCGGTGACCGAATGGGTGTCCGCGTGCCCGCCGAGCCGTGAATCCGCTTCGTAGAGGGTGACGTCACTGTCCTTACTGAGCACCCACGCCGCTGTCAGACCTGCGACACCACTACCGACGACGGCCACCTTGCGCTTGTCGGAACTCATCGTCGTTCTCCCATCTTTGTTGCGGCTACCCCGCGACTCATTCCTGCGATTGCATCCGCGACGAGGCGATGCCAAGTCGCCGCCCGACGGAGCATGAAGTGGCCTGCGCCGTCGATGCCGATCCATTCAGCGCTCTTACCCGACGCCTGCAGTTCGTCGAACTTTCGCCGCGACACCTCCGGATCGGTCCAGGAGTCAGCCGTGCCGTGAAGGACTGACAGTGGTGTGTCCGAACGCAGATTCACCGACGTTCCATCGGGCCACCACGGCGCCAGCGCGACCACACCGACCACCGCCGGATCGCCACATAGTTCGGCGGCGACCCGTCCGCCCATCGAGTGCCCCAGCAGGATCACCTGAGCTTGTGAATTACGTTTCGTTATCGCGTCGAGTGCGGCGCGGGCGTCGGCGACCGGACTGCGCTCGGCACCGTTCCAACCTCGAACTCGATAGCGAGCCTGCACCGCCTTGACACCGGAGAGGCGAAGCTGAGCGGTGAACGGGCACATCCGAAGGTTGGACAGATGCCAGGCGCGAGCCGGGCGATGGCTCGATACCTTTCCTCCAGGCAGCACTAGCACCACCAGGTGCTGGTCACCGTCCTGCTGTTGCCGTCGGTTGGGCGTCATACACGGCATTCGGAGCCGAAAACCATTTGGATGGGGTTCGTAGAATTTCTTTTGTGAATCGTGAAGCACTCGTCGGCGATGTCCTCGACGCCATGGACGCCAACTTGGTATCCCATGCCTGCCACCTGCATGAACACTTGCCGACGGGATCGGTCACGGTCTCTGCAGATGTTGTCGTCGCAGACAGCGGCCTCACCGACGACACTTTCAACATCATCGCTGGTGCGCGCTTCGCTGTACCTGCTGCTGAAGGCCCGGAAGAAGACCGACGACTACTCGACGTACTCGCGTGGCTTCGAGCAACCGGTCGTCCGTTCTCCTGGTGGACAGGTCCGCGCGACAAGCCCTCTGACCTCGGCGCTCGCTTGTCAGCCCTCGGCTGCGTGCGCTCCGAGGAAGAAAGAGCGATGACGGCAGACTTGAACGTCGTCCCACGCCCAACGCCTGTCTCAGAACTGTGCGTTCAGCGAGTGACGACTCGTTCGCAGCTCGCCGACTACGCCGCCGTGATGGCCGCCAATTGGTCGCCGCCCTCAACCGCAGTAATACGTTTCTTCGAAGACACCGCCGATGACATCCTCGATGAGCGCTCGCGGAGTTCGTTTGTCGTGGGATACGCGAACTCCCAGCCTGTCGCCGGAGCCGAGGTCCATTTTGCCGCCGACGTCGCCGGACTGTATGGGGTCGTCACACTCGAAACGGCGCGCCGACGCGGATTCGGCTCGGCGGTCACCCTTGCCGCACTCGACATCGCCCGCGAGCGAGGTGCCCGAACCGCTGTACTTCAGGCGTCCAGCGACGGCGCACAGCTCTATCGAAACGCTGGCTTCGAGGATGTCGGTACCTACGCCGAGTACTCGATCGGCAGCGGTTAGACGTCCCCGCGGGGACGCTTTCCGTCCTCATCCACGGATGTGTGTCGGTACTGGCATCTATTATCGAACGTACATTCGAAACAATGTCGGACACGCGCCGGGGGGCAACGATGAACGCAGAACTGACCGATACCGCAGCACTGATCAATGAAGAAACGCAGGGTTCCACCCGAAGCGACGTAGAGCAACTCGGCTCCGAAATCTGCGCTCTCGCCGGCCAGATCGCCGCGGCCACGGCTCGATTCCTCACCCTCCTGTCGAAGTTCGACGAAGACCGCGGCTGGTCCGGCCCCGGACTGCATTCATGCGCCCACTGGCTGTCGTGGAAATGTGGAATGAGCCTGCACACCGGCAGGGAATATGTTCGCGTCGCCAAAGCGCTCCGACCTTTGCCCGAGATGCGGAAGGCCTTCGAGCAAGGCCGGCTGTCCTACTCGAAGGTTCGCGCACTCACCCGGGTCACCACGCCGTCAAACGAAAAGCAGATGGTTCGGTTCGGATGCGAGGCGCCCGCAGCCCAGATCGATCGTCTCGCCGCAGGTCTGCGTAAAGCAACCGACAATGAATCCGGCAAAAGCAAAGCGCCCGAACATCTTCAGGTCCGCTGGCATTGGGACTCTGATACGGGCGAGTTTGTCATCAAAGGACGCCTGCCCGCACAGGACGGCGCCCGAATCCTCGCAGCATTGGCGGTGGCGGAACGTGAACGCACCCGAACCGCTGCCATCCGCCCTGTCGACGAGAAGGCTGCAAAGAACCCGGCCGGAAATATCGGACCAGGACTCGTCGCGATGGCAGAGCTCGCCACCGCCGCAGTCACAGACCGCACGTCCAAGGCCGCCGCGAACGAAGTTGTGTTCTTCCACGAAGCGAACACCGTCCGTGTACCGAGTGGACCCGCGCTCCCCCAAAGTGCCGCCGAGGAAGTGCTCTGCAACGCGAAACTTCGCCTGGGAACGACAAAGGAGGGATGCGTTTTGAATCTGGGCCGAAGGACCCGCGTCGTCAGCGCCAAACAAATGCTGGCATTGAATTACCGCGACGGATCTTGCCGCACACCGGGTTGCGGGCGGACTCGCTTCTTACACGCACATCACGTGAAATTCTGGGGACGCGGCGGAAATACGGACTTGGACAATCTGATCATGCTGTGCGGCACCTGCCACCGCGCGCTGCATGACGGCCAGTTCACGATCACTGCTCTCGGCGAGCAGAAGTTCGAGTTCCTTTACGCCAATGGTGACGTCATCGACCCAGCACCACCGACCGAGGGATTCGCTGATGGCCTACTGCGCGGAGACATACCCGACGACGCGATCATCCCAAGATGGGACGGCGAGCCCCTTCACCTCGATCACGCGGTCAGCGTCATCCTCGACGGTTGGGCCGCCTGAGGAAACATTGGTCTAGTCCAATCTGAATCTGCCGTGAACAACAGGACAACCCTCACATCCAGGTAGTGCA
Organism: Rhodococcus sp. OAS809; assembly: GCF_040546695.1. Lineage (NCBI taxonomy): Bacteria > Bacillati > Actinomycetota > Actinomycetes > Mycobacteriales > Nocardiaceae > Rhodococcus > Rhodococcus sp. OAS809. The sequence goes on from NZ_JBEPOI010000002.1 coordinate 1,629,982, forward strand.
ATTGGTCTAGTCCTATCGCAAGATGCTTAGCGTGACCAAGAAAATCGCACGCACCTCAGCCGCTATCACACTCCTCCTCGCCGGCGCTGTTGCTGCCGGAACTGCAACTGCTGCAGCAATTCCCGGATCGTCCGACCTCAATCCGTCGGCCGCCGAGAAGACAGTTGTCATCGGCCTCGACGGCACTATGCTCAGCCACATCAAGACCGCCGACGCTCCCCGCCTCCAGAAGCTGATCGCCGAAGGAACCAGCGGAGAATCTTCCATCCTCGGCCACACCACCATCTCCGGACCGTCGTGGTCGACCATCCTGACCGGAGTCTGGGATACCAAGCACGGAGTCAAGGACAACACGTACGCGGGCGCCCGCTTCGACCTCTACCCGAGCGTCTTCACCCGGCTGGAAACAGCAAAGCCCTCCCTCCTCACCGAATCGATCTCCACCTGGGGCGGCATCGACAACATCGCCTCCAGTGGGACACCGAAAGCCGACGTTGTCGTCACCACGGCCGATGCAGGTTCCGGAGCGGCCACCGACGCTGCGACGGCAGACGCCGTCGCCCGCGACATCACAGACAAGGGACCTGACCTGATCTTCACCCAACTCGATCAGGTGGACGGCGCGGGACATAGCGGCGGCACCAACGGCGCTGCGTACGAAGAGTCCATCGCCTCGGTCGATGCTCAGGTGGGCAAGATTGTCGATGCCGTCGATCAGCGCGCAGCAAAGACCGGCGAGAAGTGGACTGTACTGGTCACTGCGGATCACGGGCACAAGCCCGCCGGTGGGCACGGCGGTCAGACACCCGCGGAAGCAACGACATTCGTCATAGCACGCGGCTCGGGATACGCGGCCGGTCAGAACACAGACTCGTACACGATCGCCGACATCACCCCGACAATCCTCCAGAGCCTGGGCATTGCATTGCCTGCCGATCTGGACGGCAAGCCGCTGGCCAAGGAAGCTCCCGGCTTCGTCGGCTCGGTCGACCTGGGATTCTTCGGCTCCTGATCGCAAGAAGGCCCGGGCCACACAGCAGAGTGCCGCAGCAAGACAGCAGCAAGAATGCAGCAAAAAGGTCGGGCCGGAGAGCGTGTGCTCTCCGGCCCGACCTGTTGTGGAGCTGCCGGGAATTGAACCCGGGTCCTACGTTGAATCGCTAGGGCTTCTCCGTGTGCAGTTCGCTAAGTCTCTACTTGGATCTCCCAGTCTCGCGAACAAGCCAGGATGACGATCCCAGTCACTGTTTGATGTCCCATTCGACTCCGTGACCGAGCCGAACAGTAAAGCCCTCTAGCTGATGCCAGGAACCGGGTCGAGGGCAACCCCGGGCTGACAGACACGCTTCGCTACTTAGGCAGCGAGAGCGTAGTCGCGCTGATTGGAATCGGCGCTTATAGGTTTGCAGCGACGCTTACGGTGGTCTCTTGCCTGCACCGACACGCTTCCCCTAACTCAACACACGCAGTCGAAACCGTTCAGCCCCGTGTGTGCCCCGCGTCTTTCGTGGGGCTATTCACTATAACGCGCCGAAGTTCGGAAGTCATACCAATTAATCGGCGGCACTTTCCGTGTCCTTCGGCCCAGCCGTTTCCTGCACTGCACCCGCTTCCTGCACTGCACCCGTTTCCTGCACCGCAGCCATCTCACGCTCGGCGGCACCGGTGATGTTGGTGATCATCCCCTGGAAGACGACTCCGTGGAAAGGCAGGATCGAATACCAGTACGCCCGACCCGCGAGCCCGCGAGGGAAGAAGACCGCGCGTTGATCGAGGTGGGAACCCACCGGCCGTCCGTCGGCACCGGCTGGGCCTTCTGATACTCGCAACTCCAACCATGCTCCGCCCGGGACCTTCATCTCGGCGCGCAATCGGAGCAACTTGCCTCGATCGATTTCTTCGACCCTCCAAAAGTCCAGGGCTTCGCCCGTGTTGAGCCGGCGTGGATCCCGCCTGCCCCGGCGCAGTCCGACACCACCGACCGCGCGGTCCATCCACCCCCGAATGGCCCACGCCAAAGGGAATGAATACCAACCGTTCTCGCCGCCGATCGACTCGACCACCGACCAGAGGGTTTTCGGATCCGCCGCGCAGTCACGTTCGCGATGATCGACGTAGACCGCTTCGCCGGCCCAATCCGGGTCGGATGGAAGAGGATCGGATGGAGCGCCCGCGATCGTTGCACCGGACCACGCCGTCTCCACCTCACCGGTGTCGATCTTTCGAAGTGCCAGTCGCACCGCTTCTCGATACGGCGTGAGGCCCTCGGCGGGAGGCGGGATGAAGCCGTCGATGTCGTGATTGTGCATCACCGCGTCGTTCTGCAGGGATTCGATCAGGGGCATCGCCAAACCTCGTGGGATCGGCGTGACCAATCCCACCCAGTGACCTGCCAGACGCGGGGTGAGGACGGGCAGGACGAGGATGCGTCGGCGTACCAATCCAGCGACGTCGGCGTAGGTGTTCATCATTTCGCCGTACTGCATGACATCCGGCCCACCGATGTCGAAGGCGCGGTTGACCTCCGGCGTCGTCGCCGCGGCTGCAATCAAATAGTGGAGTACGTCACGCACCGCGATCGGCTGAATGTTGTTGTGCACCCACTTGGGTGTGGTCATCACCGGAAGCCGATTGGTCAAGTGGCGCACCATTTCGAAGGACGCCGAACCCGATCCGATCACCACTCCAGCTTGGAACACAACCGTCGGAACCTCGGAGTCGAGCAGGATCCGACCGACTTCGAGCCGGGACTGCAAGTGAGTCGACAACTCTCGGTCGGACGGATGAAGCCCGCCCAGGTAGACGATCCGTCGCACCCCCGCATCGCGGGCAGCGGCGGCGACGTTCTCCGCGCTTCGCTTGTCGATATCCGAGAACGACCCTCCCCCACCCATGGCGTGAACGAGGTAGTAGACCACGTCGATATCGTCGAAAACACCTGAGAGGGTGCCACTGTCGGTCAGATCCCCGCGCTTGATCTCCACGGAATCGTGCCAGGGAACATCGCGTAGTTTCTCCGGGCTGCGCACCACCACTCGAACTCGATGACCCTCTTCGACCAGGCGAGGGGCAAGACGTCCGCCGATGTATCCGGTCGCACCCGTGATCAACACTCTCACTGCGTCCATCACCCCACGCTACGCACAATTCAACTGCGAAGCGCGAGTGCAACCTCGAGGTCGTCGTTGGTCAACATCATGTTGATCCCCGCTCCGGCCTTCGCCCCGGCGGCTGCGGCCATGATGACCTGGGCACCCGGGTCCACGACATTGCCCGCAGCGAACACGCCGGGCACGCTTGTGGCCCCCATCATGTCGACTGTGACAAAATCGCCCATCATCGTCTCGGCGCGCTGCGCACCGAATGCGCGCAAGATCGCATCGTTGGGGTCCATCGTGAGGGCGCCACCGACAAAGACCGCCGAACGCGCGACCACACTGCCGTCGGCCAACCGCACGCCCACCAACCGATCATCCTCGACGACGGGACCGGCAACCTCACCCTCGACGATCGAAATACCGCGAGCCGCAAGCTTTTCCCGATCTTCGGAACTCAGTTCGGTGATGCGATGAAGGAAGAGAACCACGTCATCGGACCACTGGCGAACCATGAGCGCCTGGTGCATCGCAAATTCCGCGCTCTTGGCGATCACGCCGAGCGGCTGATCACGCACGCCGTACCCGTGGCAGTACGGGCAGTGCAACACATCGCGTCCCCAACGCTCGCCGAAGACTTCGAGTTCTACCGGTAGGCGGTCCGTCAGACCCGTCGAAACAAGCACCTTGCGCACCTGAATCTTGCTGCCGTCAGCCAGTTCTACCGAGAATTTCTCGCCGTCCCGTGTCACGGAGACAACGGTGCCGTCATGGAACTCGCCGCCGAATTTGCGGACCTCACCTCGGCCGATGGTCAACAATTCTGCCGGGTTCATGCCGTCACGGGAGAGGAATCCGTTCATGTGGTCGGCGGCCGCGTTCCGTGGCGATCCGTTGTCGAAGACGATCACGGACCTGCGTGCCTGACCGAGAATGAGTGCGGCGTTGAGGCCTGCCGCACCGGCTCCGATTACTGCTACGTCGAATGAGTTCTGCGTCATGAATCCAGAATGACAAGAGAACGCAGTCTTGACAAACACTGTTGCCACTTTGGCAAAATGAGTGCATGACCGAACCATCGTTCGAAGCCGTACTAGCCGGCATCGGCCCTCGCCTACGTGCGTTGCGCCAGCAGTCCGAGATGACCCTGGCCGACCTGTCGGAGACCACCGACATCAGCGTCAGCACACTGTCGAGACTCGAATCCGGTACTCGCCGAGCCAACTTGGAGTTGCTGCTGCCGATTGCCAAGGCACACGGCGTCCCGTTGGACGACCTGGTGAACAGCAAGATCAAGGACCCCCGCGTTCGAGAAGAACCTCGAACGGTCGGATGTATGACGGTCATTCCGCTGACCAGTCAACCCGGCAATCTGCAGGCCTACAAGATGATCATCTCGCCCACCGACGACGATCGCGAACCGGGATCCCACGAGGGCTACGAGTGGGTCTACGTTCTGTCCGGGCGCATCCGACTCCAACTCGGCGACCGGGATTTCATCATGGGGGCAGGCGAGGCCGCCGAGTTCGACACGCACATCCCGCACCGCATCAGTGCTGCCGACGGACGGCCGGCCGAGGCGATCAGCCTCTTCGGAAAACAAGGCGAGCGGGTTCACCTACGCGCAGCGCCGGCCGACAGACGCGGCTGAAGAAAATTCTCCGAGAAGCGAGGACATCTACAAGCGGGTGACTCGGTGGAGCGGGCGCACATCGTTGAGAGATGACTGAGAATCCGGCCAAACCAATGCCAACTGTTGTACCGCGCCGCCTGTCTCCACGCGAGATAGCTAGCCCGATGAATCATCATGACCGAGAAGAGGAATCCCGATGAGTGGAAAAACCACTTCCTACTGCGGTCCGGGCTCGTGCACGATTTGAATCGCTCCGATGAAGTGGGTCGGCGGACCAACCTTGTCGATGTATGGAATGTAGATGTTCGTTCGTCCCACAGGGCCTGCCGACCGCTCAGAGCTCTTGCAGGGTAATTGATCTTGCGTCCAATCATTCGTCGAGTTCGCGGGGCGACGAATTCACGTAAGTGGCGAAAACAAGGGGAATGACATGGAATTACGACAACTCGCGCGCGATCTTCAAGTCTCGCGTATTGGCTTAGGGTGTAACAACTTTGGTACCCGGCTGGACCCTGAGGGGAGTACGGAGGTCGTCCGTACCGCCCTCGATGAGGGCGTCACCCACTTTGACACAGCGACGATGTACGGAAACGGGCGCTCGGAGGAAATCCTCGGCAAGGCGCTCGCAGGTCAACGAGACCAGGTGGTAATCGCCACCAAAGCGATTCCACGCCCGCGTGAGGTCGATTACAAGCCCGGAGTACTCGCACGAAGCATCGAGGATAGCTGTGAGGCAAGCTTGCGGCGACTCAGCACCGATCGAATCGACTTGTACTACCAGCATGTCCCTGACCCCGATGCTCCACTGGAGGAGGCCATCGAGGCGTTGAATGGGCTGGTAGCCAAAGGGAAAGCCCGCCACGTAGCTTGCTCGAACTACTCCGCGGATCAGATGAGGCAGGCCGAGGGCATCGCCACCGGTACTGGCGCATCGCATTTATTGGCGAACCAGGTCGAATGGAATTTGCTCAACCGCGCGATCGAGGCAGACATTGTTCCCGCCGCACACGAGGTCGGAATGTCAATCATCCCTTTCTTTCCGCTTGCTTCCGGAATGCTCACCGGTAAGTACACGATGCGACGGCCGTTTCCGACCGGCAGCCGACTAGCAAGTGCGCCGTACTTCGCCACACTGGCAACGGAAGAGAACTTCGAGTACGTGGAGAAACTGTCAGCGTTCGCACAAGCGCACGGACACTCGATACTCGAACTCGCCATAGCGTGGCTGTGCGCGCAGGAGAGCGTTCCCTCTGTGATCATCGGTGCGATGAACCCCGAACAAGTGCGATCAAATGTTGCCGCCGCGGAGTGGAAGCTCGACGACGACGTTCTTGCGGCGCTGCCTTCGCGCCCCTGAAAGTCTGCGGTTCAACTCCTTTTGCTGATTTGACTACTGAGCAGCCAGATAGAAAACAAACGGCCCGCGCACTGGTAGCTCGCTTTCGCAATCCAATGTTGGACTTCCAACCTGTAAGCCGCGTCGACCGTATTCGTTCCGCCGGCAGTCGCAACGACAGGACCAGCACATCACCTCCGAGTGTGTGTGAGTGACGAAGAGAAGTGGCCATCGATGACCTACCAGGCTGTGCAGCCAATCGAGGGCACTGCCCTCTGCTGGGGATGCATCCCACACGCTGATTTGATACAGCTCGCCGAGTTGGCCCGTAGGGGCGGCTTTCCAGAGATCACTGTTCATCCCTCGCAATATTCGATTGTGAAGAGTGCCGACTCCCGAGTGCGGGAGCGCCTGGACGATCTAGGTGTGACTGTTGGCGTGATCGATGCGCTCATGACCTATCTACCCGGCTCTGCTCGACTGGATGAGGTACCTCCACACTGGCGCAAGCTCATGGTAGATCTCGACGAGTGTCTCGAAGCCGCTGAGGCGCTTCACGCTCGCACTCTCAACGTCGCCCATTTCTTGGGTGATCCGACAGTGAAGAGAAACGCGCTGGCGTCGGCGGTGCGACAAGTCGCCGACCGCGCAGCCGAGGTCGGAGTTCGTGTCAGTCTGGAGTTCATCCCCGGCACAGGAATACCGGATCTCGGTGCGGCGTTGGACATCGTCCGGCGAGCCGACCACCCCGGCGTTGGAATCCTGTTCGATACTTGGCACTTTCTGCGCTCGGGTGGTACGCCGACCCAGCTTGCAGAGGTTACCCATGGTCAGGTATTCGAAGTGCAGATCAGCGATCGTGTCCAGCCTGGCCGCCACGATCCCTATGTACCGATGACCGGCCGCCTGGCTCCTGGCGAGGGAACGGCGCCGATCGCGGAGATTGTGCGGGCGTTGGGGGTCGTGGCTCCCGACGTCGTGTTGGGAGTCGAGGTGTTCACCGCTGATATCGGAGATCCGGAGGAAACCGTGGCCCACCTTTCCGCGGCCACTCGGATGTTCCTGCGGAGTACTGAATTTGGTTCGCCCGCGGGCATTGTCGAGCCGTCATGAGCTATTCCGAGGCCCTGAGTTTGGTGCGATACCAAACTCGCACCGCCGCCGCGTTTCCAATTTGGCCACTCCGCCAATCGGAGACCAGTTCAAACCACGCGGGACTCTTTTGACAGGATGGTGTCGGATCGGGGTATCCGGCGTGCAAGTAGCCCAGGTACTCGTCGAGGAATGAAACAGCGCGTTCCTACGATGGGTGTACGGGTCACAGCCGCTGAAAAGGAACTACGCCCCAGCGACGGCAATCATGCCGACTGCCGCCAGCGCCAACAGCATTCCCGCTTGTTGCACGCGGCTTACCCGCTCGCCCAGCATCACCATGGCGAGCAGAACCGTCGCAGCCGGATACAGCGAACCGATCACGCTGACCAGTGAGAGCATTCCGCCTTGGAAGGCGTAGATCATCGTCCCGTTCGCGACGACGTCGAGGACGCTGACGTACACCGCGAGCTTGAGTGGCTCGCCTCGTGGGAGAACGAAGTGACCGGCCGCCAGCGCGACCAACCACACCACGACGGTCGCGGCACCTCGAGATACGGCCAACGCCCACAGTCCGCTGTCCTCGCCGATCTGGTGAAGTGCGATGAACGAGAGTGCAAATGCGCCACCGCTTCCGACGGTCAGAAGAGCCACTTGTCTGGTGAAGCGGAGGGTGATTCCGCCGGCGACCTCACCCGCGGTGTCGTCAGGCGACTCGCGGCTGACCAGGACGACGGCGACCAGCGCGACGGCAATACCCAGGTACGCGATCAACCCCGGCCGCTCACCGAATGCGAATCCGACGAGCACCGGAATGCCCGCCACCAGAACAGCTGTCAGCGGCGAGACCACCGACATGGGGCCGGTTGCCAGCGCGAGATAGAACCACCAGACCGCCAGACCACTCGTGACGCCCGCGATCGCGCCCCAGATCAGACCGTTCGGCGTCAGCGTCCCGGATACGAAAGGTGCTGCGATCAGAACGATGACGAGCGAGAGTGGATACGAGACGATCACCACACGCAGTGCGGCAACTCGTCGTGACGCAACTCCCCCGACGAAGTCGCTGACTCCGTAGGCAACTGCCGCCACGAGGGCAAGCAGGATGGAGGTCAGCGCATGCCCTTGATACGACGACCGAGCTCGCGGGTCACCTCGCGCTCGGCGGTGCGCTTGGCCATGTCCTGGCGCTTGTCGTAGTCCTGCTTACCCTTTGCCAGTGCGAGTTCGACCTTGACCTTGCCGTCGTTGAAGTACATCGACAGCGGGACCAGCGTCTGGTTTCCCTCGCGGGTCTTGCCGACGAGGTGCTCGATCTCACGCTTGTGCAGCAGGAGCTTTCGGGTACGACGTGGCGAATGGTTGTTCCACGTGCCTTGCGTGTACTCCGGAATGTGCAACGAGCGCAACCACACTTCGCCGTTGTCCACCGTGGCGAACGCGTCGACGAGCGACGCCTTGCCTTCACGCAGACTCTTGACCTCGGTCCCGACGAGAGCGATGCCGGCCTCGTAGGTGTCGATGATCGTGTAGTTGTGGCGTGCTTTGCGATTGGTCGCAATGACCTTGCGGCCCTTTTCCTTCACTGTCCGGGCCTCTCAGTCCGCTGTCTTGCTGTCGAATGGTTCTTGCTGTTCCAGCATAGAAGCTCGTGCAAACCGATTACTCGCGGACGTACAGACGCAGCGTCACGTACGCCGTCACCGCGGCCATTCCGACACCGGCAAGCACGAGGATCGGCGAGACGAACAGCACGTCACTGTTGGATATCCGCGCCACGATGTTTGCTTCGTAGACGTCGGACAGGACCCCGTCGATGAAGACGTTCTTCGCCGTGAACAGTCCGGCAATGGCGAGCACCGCACCGATCAAGGCCGCCACGACGGCTTCGAGGAGGAACGGAAGCTGGGTGTACCAACGCGTCGCGCCGACCAACCGCATGATGTTGACCTCGGTACGACGCGTGAACGCGGCGATCTGGACCATGTTGGCGATGAGCAGGATGGCCGCTATCGCCTGGACGATCGCGATCGCGAACGCTGCGTTGCGCACTCCACCGAGCACGCTGAACAGTCGGTCCACCAACTCGCGCTGATTGAGCACACTCTCGACGCCGGGCCTCGAACCGAAGGTGTCGTTGATGACGCCGAACCGCTCCGGGTCACTGAGCTTGACCTTGAACGACGCCGGGAAGCTGTCCGGGCTCACCAGGGCTGCCAGTTCGGGCTGGTCCTTGAACACGCGCTCGGTGGCGTCCTTCACGGCGTCTTCGCGGTTGAGGTACTGAACCGCGACGACGGACGGAGTCTGCTCGAGTTCCTTGCGCAACGAACTGCAGATCTCCTGCTCGCAACCGGGATCGGCCGAAGAGATGTCGTCGGTCAGGAAGATCTGCACCTCGACTCGTTCGAGGAAGATCTGCTGGGTCTTGCCTGCCATCTGCACGACCAGCAGACCACCGCCGAAGAGTCCGAGGGAGATCGCCGTCGTCAAGATCATGGCGATGGTCATCGTGATGTTGCGGCGTAGGCCGGTCAGGACTTCGCTGAAAATAAAGCTGGCGCGCATCGGGGAATCCGATTCCTTTTCGAGAGGCCGGTTGTTTCACGACAACCGGTGGGCGTACGGGACGTGTGGTCGTAGTCGGCGCTACCTGCCGACGCCGTACACACCCCGCGCTTCGTCTCTGGTCACCTTGCCGAGATCGAGTTCGATGACGCGTCGACGCATGGAGTCGACGATGTGGTGATCGTGGGTCGCCATCACGACGGTGGTGCCGGTGCGGTTGATCCGCTCGAGCAGCAGCATGATGTCCTGGCTCGTTTCGGGGTCCAGGTTGCCGGTGGGCTCGTCGGCGAGCAGCACGAGAGGGCGGTTCACGAATGCGCGGGCGATGGCGACGCGCTGCTGCTCACCGCCGGAAAGTTCGGTGGGCAGTCGATCGGCTTTGCCGGCCAGACCGACCATGTCGAGAACCTCGGGCACAGTGCGCGCGATGACGTTGCGGGGCTTGCCGATGACTTCCAACGCAAAGGCCACGTTCTCGGAGACCGTCTTCTGCTGAAGCAAGCGGAAGTCCTGGAACACACAGCCCATGCTCTGGCGAAGCTTCGGCACGCGGCGGGCCGCCAACTTGTTGACGTGGAAATCCGCGACCTCGATGTCGCCGGACGTGGGCGACTCCATCTTGAGCAGCAACCGCATGAACGTCGATTTGCCGGAGCCGGAGGGGCCGATGAGGAAGACGAACTCCCCCTTCTCCACCTCCACACTGACCTTGTCGAGCGCCGGCCTGGTGGAGGCCTTGTAGGACTTCGACACATTCTTCATGCTGATCACAACTAGCCAGTCTAGCCGTTATCTAACGGTGACCTTGGCGCCACGCGCGAGCACCCTCGTCCTTATCCGGTACCGGTGGTCGCGGGTGACTGCGGCACAGACGTCGGTGCCTGCATCGCCGCGCCAGGTTGGGGAACGGTCGTCGTCGCCGGAGTGGTCGGCACCGTGGTCGCGGACTGTTCGGCGTTGCCCGGCGCAGGCGCGGGACCCGAAGTCGGAGTCGGAGAACCTGAGCTGCCCGTGCTCGATTCCGGAGACTGGGTCTCGGACGTAGTCGTCGGCTCGGTCGAGGACGGCACGGGGGTCGTCGTCGACGGTTTGACCGAGGGCGCGACGTAAGGCTCGGTCTGCGACGTGTCCACGCTGGGCGGTGGTGTCACTGCGGTCGGGTCCTCAGGATTGAGATACGTATGCAACAGATACGTCAATATCCACGCCACGATGAGAATGAAGGTAGAGGTTCGCATCCGGCCGCCGAAAATCCGGGACGGGAGCCAGTCCAGGTGAAACAGTCGGTCGAGTCCGCGGCGCGGTTCCTGATCGGTCATTCGCTCGCCTCCTCGGTCCGTACGGTGTGCAGATCCGGTGACACCGTGATCCCCTGACGTCGCAGTGCTGCGGCGACGCGGACGCGAAGAGCGCGTCCGACCTGGAACTGTTTGCCAGGGAGTGTGCGCGCGACCATCCGCACGTTGACCTGATCGACCTCCAGGCTTTCGACGCCCATGACCGTGGGCTCGTCGAGCAGCAGTTTCTTGAGTCCGCGGTCGGCCATCGCGTCGACTCCGACCTGGCGAAGCACCTCGTTGACCCGGGTGAGATCGGCGGTCGCCGGAACCGGAACGTCGATGACGGCGCGTGCCCAATCCTTGGACAGGTTGGTCGCTTTCACGATCTGCCCGTTGGGAACGGTGATGACCTCGCCGTCGGAGTTCCGCATTCGCGTCACGCGCAGGGTCACGTCCTCGATGACACCCTCGGCGTCGTCGGAGGAGCCGGTGATCGCAAGTCGCACGGTGTCACCGAAGCCGTACTGACGTTCGGTGATGATGAAGAAACCGGCAAGAATGTCCTGCACGACGCGCTGTGCACCGAAACCGAGCGCCGCACCGAGAACGGTCGCCGGCGCGACGAGACTTCCGATCGGCAGGTTCAGTTGGTCGAGAACCTTCAGCGTCGCGATCACGTAGATGAACGTGATGACCACCCAGGTGATGACCTGCGCGACCGAGTGACGATGCTTGGTCGCCTCGGAACGAACCAGCGCATCGCCCAACTGATAGTTGGAGTCGATCTGGTCGGTGACCTTGTTGCCTCCCCAACTGACCAACCGGGCGAGAATCATCGCCCCGAGCACGGTCATGAGGACGGACAAACCGGTGGTTTGAAGCCAATCGAGCAGGTTCTGCCCAGGTCGAAGTAAAGTCATCGTGCCTTTCGGTATCCGAACGCTATGCGGACTGGTTCTCGCTCATGCGCCAGCGGATGCCGGCCTCGAGGAACCCGTCGATGTCGCCGTCGAGCACTGCCGACGGGTTGTTGACCTCGTACTCGGTACGCAGGTCCTTGACCATCTGGTACGGATGCAGAACATAGGAGCGCATCTGGTTGCCCCACGAGCTGCCGCTGTCGCCCTTGAGCGCATCCATCTCGGCGCGCTCTTCCTGACGCTTGACCGCGAGCAGTTTTGCCTGCAGGACGCGCATCGCCGACACCTTGTTCTGGAGCTGCGACTTCTCGTTCTGACAGGTGACGACGATTCCCGTCGGGATGTGCGTGAGTCGAACGGCGGAGTCCGTCGTGTTGACCGACTGGCCGCCGGGACCGGACGAGCGGTAGACGTCGACGCGGATGTCGTTCTCGTTGATCTCGATGTGGTCGGTCGTCTCGACGACCGGCAGTACCTCGACCTCGGCGAACGACGTCTGACGGCGCCCCTGGTTGTCGAAGGGGCTGATGCGAACGAGCCGGTGGGTGCCCATCTCGACGGACAACGTGCCGTACGTGTACGGGCCTTTGATCGCGAACGTCGCGCTCTTGAGTCCGGCTTCTTCGGCGTACGACGTGTCGTAGACCTCGACGCCGTAGTCGTGCTTCTCCGCCCAGCGGATGTACATACGCATGAGCATCTCGGCCCAGTCTGCAGCGTCGATACCGCCGGCACCGGAGCGGATGTTGATGAGCGCGTCGCGCTCGTCGTACTCGCCCGAGAGCATGGTCTTGACTTCCATCGCCGCGATGTCGTCTCGCAGGCTCGCGCGCTCGGCGTCGGCGTCGGCCACCGCGTCGGGGCCTTCGTCTTCTGCCAGTTCGTAGAGGATCGGCATCTCGTCGAGTCGCTCGCGTAGTGCCACGATCCGGCGCAGCTCGGCCTGCGCGTGGGAGAGCTGGCTCGTGACCTGCTGGGCGTGTTCCTGGTCGTTCCACAGACCCGGGTCGGCTGCCTGGTGCTCGAGCTCGTCGATGCGTCGGCGCAGCTCCTCGACGTCCACAACCGATTCGCAGGTGCGAAGGGTGGTGTCGAGGGCGTTCAGGTCTGCAATTACGTCGGGATGCACGGTTCTCAAGGCTACCGGGTGCCGACCTCGGCCCTGCCGCCCGTCACGTATTGGGATCACCGGGACTGGAAGCCTTGCCAACGTCGCTCCGAGGGAACCTACTGGAACGATGACTGTCACCGACGAATACCTGCAGAACAACGCCGCCTACGCCGAGCAGTTCACCGGACCGCTCCCCCTCCCACCCAGCAAACACGTCGCCGTACTCGCCTGCATGGACGCCCGCATCGACGTCTATCGGGTGCTGGGAATCAAGGAAGGCGAATCGCACGTCATCCGCAATGCGGGTGGAGTCGTCACCGACGACGAGATCCGATCCCTGGCCATCAGCCAGCGTCTGCTGGGAACTACCGAGATCATCCTCATCCACCACACCGACTGCGGAATGCTGACGTTCACCGACGACGACTTCAAGCGATCCATCCAGGACGAGATCGGCATCAAACCAAATTGGGCTGCCGAATCGTTTCCCGACATCGACGAGGACGTCCGTCAGTCGTTGAAGCGCATCGAGAACAGTCCGTTCGTCACCGCGACGACCTCCCTACGCGGATTCGTCTTCGACGTCGCAACCGGAAAGCTGAACGAGGTCCTCCCCGATTGAGCCGGTAGGTTGTGTACCCGTGACCGATCGCGCATCCGACCTCGCACTCGCCCTCCGTATCGCCGACGAGGCTGACGCGATCACTCGCGCCCGCTTCGGCGCCCTCGACCTTCGAGTGGACGACAAGCCGGACCTCACCCCCGTCTCCGACGCCGATCTGGCTGTCGAGCGAGCAGTGCGCGCGACGCTCGGTGAGCATCGTCCTGCGGATTCCGTACTCGGCGAGGAATTCGGCGGCGACGCAGTCTTCGAGGGCAGACAGTGGGTGGTCGACCCCATCGACGGGACCAAGAACTTCGTCCGCAACGTACCGGTGTGGGCCACGCTGATCAGCTTGCTCGAGGACGGCGTCCCGGTCATCGGCGTCGTGAGCGCACCTGCACTGAATCGGCGATGGTGGGCTGCAACAGGTTTGGGTGCACATACTTCCTTCGGGGACAGTGATGCGCGGGCGATCCAGGTATCCGCCGTCGATCGCAGCGAGTCAGCGAGCCTGAGCTTCTCGAGCCTCTCGGGGTGGAAGGACCGCGGAATTCGCGATCAGTTCGTCGAACTCACCGACCACGTCTGGCGCGTGCGCGGTTACGGGGACTTCTTCTCCTACTGCCTCGTGGCCGAAGGCGCCGTCGACATTGCTGCCGAACCCGAGGTTTCCCTGTGGGATCTGGCAGCGCTCGACGTATTGGTCCGTGAGGCCGGCGGCGCGTTCACCGATCTGGACGGCGGCGCAGGTCCGCACGGCGGCAGCGCGGTCGCCACCAACGGACTGCTGCACGAAGACGTTCTGGCCCGCCTGCGGTAACACCCGAGTACCAGAACATCCCACCCGCCGCAAGGGTCCGAGGGAGGAGTTCCGACAGGCCCGTCGGCAGGATTCGGCACGACATCTCGGCCCGTTGACTGGAAGTAGTTGATCACGCACTACTTCCAGGAGAACGATGAACCGGATTTCCAGGCGCACGATTCTGTTCGGTCTGGCCGCAGCGCCCCTCGGGCTCGCGGTGGGCTGCGGCGCCGACCCGGCAGCGAAGAGCGCCACGTTGGCGGTGGCCGGAACTTCGCGTCCGCTACCGATTCCGCCGCTTGCCGAATCCACCGTCGACGACGCCGGTGTTCGCCACTTCACACTTCGTGCCGGTGCCGGGACCACCGAGATCGTCGCGGGAAAACTCACCGACACTTGGGGTTTCAACGGATCCATTCTGGGGCCGACCGTCCGCGCCGAACGCGGAGAATCTGTCGCATTCACGATCGACAACACACTGGCAGAGCCCACGACCGTCCATTGGCACGGCATGCATCTGCCCGCCCGATACGACGGCGGCCCGCACCAGACCATCGAAGCCGGCGGACGCTGGGAACCGGCGTGGACGATCGGCCAGTCGGCGTCGACGCTCTGGTATCACCCACACCCGCACGGATCCACCGAACGGCACGTGCAGCGCGGTCTCGCCGGACTGTTCCTGATCGACGACGCCGACACGCGGGCGTTGGACATCCCCAAAACCTATGGTGTCGACGATGTTCCGCTGATCATCCAGGATCGTCGATTCCTCGCCGACGGCAGCTTCGACGAATCGGATCCGACCGACATAGGCCTGCTCGGCGACACGATCGTCACCAACGGCATCTCCGACGCCTACCTCGACGTCACCACCGGGGTCGTCCGGTTACGCATTCTGAACGGCTCTTCCGGCCGTCTCTACAACCTGGGGTTCCCCGACGACCGCACGTTCGATCTGATTGCCACCGACGGCGGACTGCTCGAATCACCTATTGCGATCAAGCGGATTCAGCTCAGCCCCGGCGAACGAGCCGAGATCGTGGTTCGCGTCGACCCCGGTGCGACGACCACACTGGTGTCGTTCCCGATCGAGGACGGCGGTGGCGTGAGTTCCTCCGACGCCGAGAACTTCGGCATGAACGACCGCTTCGACATCCTCGAACTGCGGGGCGTTGCCAGCCGCGCGTCACGGTCGACTCTCCCGGCGCAGTTGGCCGTACTGCCGCGTCTGGATCCGTCGAAGGCAAGCGTTTCCCGAACCTTCGATCTGCAGTGGTACATGATCAACGGGCAACGAATGGACATGAACCGCATCGACTTCGAGGCCGAGGTCGGCGCGACCGAGGTGTGGACGATCACCAACAAGGACAACTGGCCACACAATTTCCATGTCCACGACGTACAGTTCCAGATCCTCGACGTCGACGGTCGCACTCCTCCGCCGCACTTGCGCGGACTCAAGGACACTGTTTACACACCACCGGGCAGTAGGATTCGCGTCGCGCTGCAGTGGTCCGAGTACACCGATCCCACGTTCCCGTACATGTTCCACTGCCACCTGCTGATGCACGAGGACCAAGGGATGATGGGCCAATTCCTCGTCCTCGAACCGGGGCAGAAGGCGGCTCCGATGCAGATGGACATGCCGATGGACATGCCGATGCCTTCGTCTGGTTCGCACTCCGGTCACTGAAAGTTCTGCAAGTGGTACACGGCGAGGCGAACCCGATTGTCGCAACCGGTCTTCGACATCAGGTTCGCCACGTGCGTCTTCACCGTGGTCACACCGAGATGCAGCGTGTCCGCGATCTCCTGATTGCTCTTCCCTTCTGCCACCAGTGCGAGGACCTGCGATTCGCGATCGGTCAACGGAACCTTGTCCGTCACAGCAGTGTCTGCGATACCACCGATCACCGCTCGATCCACAACCCGGCGGAGAAGTTCCGGAGTGAACACCATCTCGCCCTCGGCGATCCGCCGAATGGCACCGAGCAACTCGGCGGGTTCGGTGTCCTTGACGAAGAATCCCGAAGCCCCCGCGGCGAGTGCGGGATACAGATGATCGTCGTCGTCGAAGGTGGTCAGCACGAGAATGCGCGCTCGACGACCGGCCTTGACGATCTGCTGGGTGGCGCCGATCCCGTCCAGCCCGGGCATTCTCAAATCCATCAGAATCACGTCGGGATCCAATTCTGCAGCGAGCGCTACCGCCTCGACGCCGTTCGACGCCTCACCGGCCACGGTCATGTCCTCGGCTGCCGCGCACAGCATCCGCAAACCGGCGCGCACAAGTCGCTGGTCGTCGACGATCAGCACGCTGATCACGAGACATCGCCCGAGACAACGAGTGGAATACTCACGTGCACTTCCCATTTCCCGTCACTGTTGGTGCCGGCGGTCATCTCGCCGCCGACCAACTCCGCACGCTCCTGCATTCCCACCAGGCCATGACCTGCACTCCGAGGCGATCCCTCGACGTGGTTGACAACCCTGACATGCACCCGGTTGTCTTCGCGACCGACCGAGACCGATACCAGCCCCTTCTTGTCGCCGTGCTTCATGACGTTGGTCAGTGATTCCTGAATCACCCGCAACAACGTCAGCCTCCCGATCGCGTCGAGATCGGCTGCGCCTGACTCGACATTCTCCTGGGCATCGAAGACTGCCTGCACCTCGAAACCCGCCGCACGCACACGATCTATCGCCGCCTCGATTTCCGCCTCGACGGCATCCGGCTCGACCAGAGCGACCTCACCGAGCGAAGGATCACGAAGTGCGACCAGGAGGCGACGGATATCGGCCAGCGCATCGGACGCAGTCCCACGCACATCCGCGAGGACCTCACGCACGGCCTCGTCCTGGGGCGCCAAGACATGTTGAGCCACGCCGATTCTCAGGACGATCGATGCCATGTGGTGCGCAACCAGGTCGTGCAGTTCGCGGGCGAGCGCACTGCGCTCCGCAGCGCGGGTCTGCGCAAGATTGTTCGCGGCCAATTCACGCTGCGAGCGTAGATACAGCCCGAGCAGCAGTGGCAACCCCACGTACGCAAGCACTTTCACAGCCGTCGTGACAGACCAGAACGCTTCGTGAGATTCGAACCAGATCCCCGCGAGCACCGAACCGCACCATCCTGCTGCCGATACGGCAACCATTTCTCTACGCTCGGCCCGCATCGTGACGTCGACGACGGCGACCGCCCCGAGATACGGAACAAGCTCGGACAGCCCCCAGGCGTCGGCGACGAACATCGGAACGGCGAGCGCCGAGATGACCAGGGACGCGAAGACCGGCCATCGACGGCCGACGGCGAAGGCGAGCGCCGACAGCATCGACAGAATCCAGTAGGTGAGGGGAACTCGATACTCCCCCGGATACGTGCTGGCGATCAACAGGCACGGGACCACCACCAACGGCGTGTAGCGCACGTACCGCTGTATCCGATCTGGCACCTCTGTCCGGTTCACCCCTCGAGCCTATGACGCGCATCATTTCGCGGTTTCTCGACAACAGACCTTACTGATGAGTAAGATAAGGATCGTCCAACGCCCCAACACCGAGAAACAGCTGGTGATCATGACCAAGCAAGACAGTGTTGCCCCCGACAGGAGCGCTCAGCGCAGCGAATCGGGCGCGCAGCGCGGCGGCGCCAAGGGTGCGCCCCGCGACACGTCCGCCGTCGGCCTGAACCCGATCAAACGCGACGCCATGGGCGCAGCCATGCGTGTGCTTACCAAGATCACCGGTTCGGAACTGGCCGAGAAGTTCAATCTGCGTCAGACCATCGATCGCGTGACCTACGAGGGCACCAAGACGGGCTTCAAAACCCTGGGTGCCGCCACTCGAGGATTCCAGAAGGTCTCGGGCAACGGCGCACCCAAGCGCCTGCCCGACAACCCGAGCAAGAACGCCGACTACTTCGATCTGACCCCCGACGACGACCAGAAGATGATCGTCGAGACCGTGCGCGAGTTCGCGGCCGAGATCCTGCGTCCCGCAGCGCACGACGCCGACGGCGCAGCGCAGGCACCCGCCGATCTCTCCAAGCGCGCAGCCGAGCTCGGCATCACGCTGATCAATGTTCCCGAAGAACTCGACGGAGCAGCTGCCGATCGCGGCGCAGTCACCAATTCTCTTGTTGCCGAGGCACTTGCGCACGGAGACATGGGGCTTGCACTTCCGATCCTCGCACCCAGCGGTGTTGCAGTCGCACTGACGCAGTGGGGCACCGACGCGCAGCAGAAGACCTACCTTCCGGCCTTCACCGGCGAGCAGGTCCCCGGCGCAGCAGTGGTGGTCAACGAACCACGCGCACTGTTCGATCCGTTCGCCCTGCAGACCAAGGCAGTTCGCTCCCCCAGCGGCTACAAGCTCAACGGCGTCAAGAGCTTGGTGCCCGCCGCGGCTACGTCCGAGCTCTTCGTCATCGCCGCAGAACTCGACGGCAAGCCGTCCTTCTTCATCGTCGAATCCGACACCAAGGGACTCGTCGTCGAAGCAGATCCCAGCATGGGACTGCGCGCCGCAGGCCTGGGTCGCCTGATCCTCACCGATGTCGCTGTGCCGGAGTCCGCACTGCTCGGCGACGGTGACGCCGAGCAGCGCAAGGCCGAATACGCCGACGCGATTCGCCTGGCTCGCCTCGGTTGGGCGTCCATGGCCGTCGGCACCAGCCAGGCAGTTCTCGACTACGTGATTCCGTACGTCAACGAGCGCGAAGCGTTCGGCGAGCCGATCAGCCACCGCCAGGCGGTTGCCTTCATGGTCGCCAACATCGGCATCGAACTCGACGGACTGCGCCTGGTCACGCTTCGGGGCGCTTCACGCGCCGAGCAGGGCTTGTCCTTCGCTCGCGAATCCGCTCTGGCCCGGAAGCTGGCTTCCGAGAAGGGCATGCAGATCGGCCTCGACGGTGTGCAACTCCTCGGTGGACACGGGTTCACCAAGGAACACCCGGTCGAGCGCTGGTACCGCGACCTCCGTGCCATCGGCGTTGCCGAGGGCATCGTCCTCATCTGACGCCGCTGAACTTCCAGGAGAACCACGATGATCAACCTCGAACTTCCCAAGAAGCTCAAAGCATCAGCGAACCAGGCACATCAGGTCGCGGCGCAGATCTTCCGACCCATTTCACGTAAGTACGATCTCGCTGAGCACGAGTACCCCGTCGAGCTCGACACCATGGCCGCCATGGTGGAAGGCCTCTCCGATTCCGGTGGAGACATCGGCGGCGCCAGCGGCGGACGGTCCGACGCCAGCGCCAAGGGCGGCAACGCCAACGGCGGCAACATGTCTGCGCTCCTCAACTCGCTCGAAACATCTTGGGGCGACGTCGGACTCATGCTCTCGATCCCCTACCAAGGGCTCGGCAACGCCGCGATCGCCGCAGTGTCCACCGACGAACAGCTCGAACGTTTCGGCAAGGTGTGGGCCTCGATGGCCATCACCGAACCGAGCTTCGGTTCCGACTCCGCCGCAGTGACCACCACCGCCGTTCTCGACGGCGACGAGTGGGTTCTCAACGGCGAGAAGATCTTCGTCACCGCCGGTGAGCGTTCGACGCACATCGTCGTGTGGGCATCGGTCGACAAGTCGAAGGGCCGAGCGGCCATCAAGTCGTTCGTCGTTCCGCGTGACGCACCGGGCCTGAGCGTTGCTCGCCTCGAGCACAAGCTGGGCATCAAGGCCTCCGACACCGCAGTACTCCTGCTCCAGGATTGCCGCATTCCCGCGGACAACATCCTCGGCAGCCCGGAGGTCAACGTGGAGCAGGGCTTTGCCGGCGTCATGCAGACGTTCGACAACACCCGGCCCCTCGTTGCAGCCATGGCCGTCGGCGTCGGACGCGCAGCTCTCGAAGAACTGCGCGGCATCCTGACCGAAGCCGGTGTCGAGATCTCCTACGACACACCGGTCTACAACCAGCATGCAGCTGCAGCCGAGTTCATCCGTTTGGAAGCCGACTGGGAGGCCGCGTACCTGCTGTCTCTGCGCGCGGCGTGGATGGCCGACAACAAGAAGCCGAACTCGCTCGAAGCGTCCATGTCCAAGGCGAAGGCCGGCCGCACCGGCACCGACGTGACGCTCAAGGCAGTCGAGTTGGCCGGCACTTACGGCTACTCGCAGCGCCCGTTGCTCGAGAAGTGGGGCCGCGACTCGAAGATTCTCGACATCTTCGAGGGCACCCAGCAGATCCAGCAGCTGATCGTCGCACGCCGCCTGCTCGGAAAGTCGTCCGCCGAACTGAAGTGACGGTCGCACGGACCAGATCCCGAAACACTCCGCCCCGCCACCTTTCGAGGTGGCGGGGCGGAGTGCTCGGTCGCCATCGTGAAACTTCACCACCGAAACCTGATTGCGCATTAGTGTGTAATCAGTCCTACAACGACGCTCGGAAGAGGTTCACGTATGCCCGGATTGGTCACCAAGGTCACTGACACCATCGGCGCGGCGGGGGTCATGTTCCGAGCCGGACTCGTCCCGTTCCCTCGCCTCGATCGCGGACTCAAATCCATTGCAGCCGTGGACAAGTACGGACCCTTCGCCGGGCCGGTCCATGCACACGCCGAGAACGGCTACGACGCGGTGGCGATCATCGACGAGCGCGGCCCCATCACCTATGCCGAGCTCGAGCGTCAGAGCAACGCGTTGGTCCGGGCGTGGCAGGCCGACGGCATCACCTCCGACTCCGTCATGGGTGCGATGTGCCGTAACCATCGAGGCTTGGTCCTGACCATGCTGGCGGCAGCGAAGAACGGAACGAAGCTCGTTCTCATGAACACGGGCTTCGCTCGGCCCCAACTCGTGGACGTCGCAGCGCGTGAGAAGGTTGTCGCCTTCGTCTACGACGACGAGTTCGCGGCCATCGCCGATGCCTTGCCGGACGACGTCGTCGTCTATCGTTCCTGGCCAGAGGGCACAGCCGCTGACGGTTCCACGGCAGCTACTCTCGACGAGGCCATCGCCGGACGCACCACGTCGTCGGTGCCGGCACCCGAGAAGAACGGTGGCTTCGTCCTCCTCACCAGCGGCACAACGGGAACTCCCAAGGGTGCGCCGCGTGGCCACACCTCCCCTCTCGCGTCGGCACAGTTCCTCGACCGCGTGCCGTTGCGCCGCGGACAGACCATGATGATGGCGGCCCCCGCCTTCCACGGAACCGGTGTCTCGCAGTTCGCTCTCGCGTTGGCGCTCGGCCAGACCGTCGTCATGCATCGAAAGTTCGATCCGGAGAACACGATCAAGCTTGTCGCCCAGTACAAGTGCGACAGTCTGGTCGTGGTCCCGACGATGCTCACTCGCATCATCGACCTCGGTCCCGACGTGCTGTCCAAGTACGACACGTCGAACCTGAAGATCATCTTCTCGGCAGGTTCGTCACTCTCACCCGACCTGTGCAAGCGAGTCACGGCCTCGTTCGGGTACGTCCTCTACAACCTGTACGGATCCACCGAGGTCGCAGTGGCCACGGTCGCGACTCCCGAGGATCTGACCATTGCGCCGGGAACCGCGGGCCGCGCTCCGGTGACCTGTCACGTCGAACTGTTCGACGAGAACAACAAGAAGATCACCACCCCACACACGATCGGCAGGATCTTCGTCGCCAGCGGGCTGAGCTTCGAGGGATACACCGACGGGCGCGACAAGGAACGTATCGACGGACTTCTCTCGACCGGCGACGTCGGACACTTCGACGCCAACGGCCTCCTCTTCGTCGACGGCCGCGACGACGACATGATCGTCTCCGGTGGCGAGAACGTCTACCCGCTCGAAGTCGAGAACCTGCTCGCCGATCGCGAGGACGTCTTGGAAGCGGCAGTCATCGGAGTCGAGGACGCCGACTTCGGGCACCGCCTGCGAGCGTTTGTCGTCGTCGCCCACGGCGCCGACCAGAACTCCGACGAGCTGAAGGATCACGTCCGGTCGAATCTCGCGCGCTACAAGGTTCCCCGCGAGATCGTCTTCATCGACGAACTTCCCCGCAACGCCACCGGAAAGCTGTTGCGTCGCGTCCTGATCGAGATGGAGATCAGCGAAGACTGAGCACAGTCACAAAGCGCTGAGCGTGCGGATCAATTCCGCCTCGTCGACGCGAGTGGAGTGCCCGTCGCGGAGCACGACCTCGCCCGCAACCAACACCGTGTCCACTATCTGACGACTGCCCGTCGTGAGAATGGACGCGCCCGGATCTCGTACCGGGAGGCAACCGAAGTCGCGTTCGAACCGAATCATGGTGAGGTCGGCGGGATCACCCACGGAGATCCCGCCGGACCTGGCCGGCAGACCGAGTGCTGCGTTTGCACCGCCGGATGCGATGTCGATCATGGCTTCGAAGCCGAGCAGGTCGGCGCGGCCGCGCGCGGCTCGCTGCACGTAGGCGCCGGTGCGCAGCGTCTCGAGCATGTCCTGAGTATCGTTGCTGGCTGCGCCGTCCACACCCAACCCCACCGCGATCCCCGCGTCGAGGAAACTCGGGACGGGCGCGATTCCGCTACCGAGCCGCATGTTGCTGACGGGGTTGTACGACACTCCGACGCCGCGCTCCGCCAGCACCTTCTGACCACGGTCGTCGAGTTCGACGCAGTGGACCGCCAGCACCCGGTCCCACAAGAACCCATGGGAATCCAGGTAGTCGACCGCGTTCATGCCCGCGTGTTCGGTACACATCGTGTTGTCGGTCTGCGTCTCGAGCAGGTGAATCGAGACCGTCAGGTCGCGAGCCTGCGCGAACTCACGCACTTCCGACATCCCCTCCGGGGTCAGCGAACGCGGGTTCGGTACCGCGACTGCCACGTCGACGCGGGAACCTGCGACGTCGCGCATCATCTGATCCGTATGTGCGAGAACGTCTCCGAGTGGTTGCATGAGCCGCGGATCGAAGCCCCACTTCCTCGTCTTGTCCGCCCGGTCTGCGGTTCCGCGTCCCAGTACGGCACGAATCCCGGTGTCGTGCAACGCCCGGATCACAGCGTCGTGAACCTCGCTGGACGGGTGCGGCCACATGTGTTCGACCAGGGTGGTCGTACCGCTGCGCAATGCCTCCAGCGAGGCTGCGACAGTGGCCGTGTATGCGCGCTCCGGCGTGATCTGAACCGACTCTTCTGCGACCGCGAGTAGCCATTCGAGAAGCGGTGTCCCTTCGGCGATCCCACGCATCAGTGACTGCTGAAGGTGCGTATGGGTGTTGACGAACCCAGGGATCAGATACGCCCCCGATCCGTCCACACTTCCAGGTGTGGCGGTGCCGGTCGACTTCTCGATCGATTCGACCACCCCATTCGAGACGACGACGTCGTGGCCGGTCAGCCATTGCCCGCCGCTGTACAACGTCACGTCCCGGATGATCGCGTCGGTCATGTTCTTGGGCGCGGTAGTCATCGCCAGTTCTCCTGAAAGTGTGTGACGGAACGGATACGGATCAACGCGCGAAGTTCGCGCGTACTCGCTGGTCGATGTAGTCCTCGGCAGTGATCGGCGGGTACTTGCCCGCCGGCCCCTCGATGGTCACGTCGCGGTTCGCCTGAGCGAAGAACGCGAGGCTGTAGCGGGCTCCCCGATAGTCGGTGACTCCGGGACTCTTGACTCGATGAAAATTCGACGGCAGGACGTCATCACTCCATCTCATCAGCATGTCGCCGATGTTGCAGGTGATTGCTTCCTCAGCCGGCACCACCGACGTCCATTCCTGGGTGTCCATCTCCTTGCCCGGGCACAGTTGCAAGCCGCCCTGACCGTCACGCTGGAAAAGCAATGTCAGGCAATCGAAATCGGTGTGTGCTCCGGCACGCCACATCCCTTCGACATCTGCGTCGGCGGCAAGGGGGAAGTAGTGGAGTAGTCGCAGCGTGCTCTGGTAGGTGTCCACCGACGGGTCATGTGCCCTGGTGAAGAAGTCTCGTTCGAATCCCAGCTTCTCGGCGAAGCACGACAACAGGTCCATCGCAATGCCCCAGCACTTGGCTTCGAAGTCCAGGATCGTTTCGCGGAATCCGCCCAATTCGTCTGCAGTGGGCCACAGATCACCCATATGCGGGCGGGTCACCTGATAGGACTCTTTCTGATCAGGTGTTCCGATGGACGGACGCACCTGCGTCATGCTCTCCCAGCCGGAGTTGAAACCCTTCTTGAGCGGATACTGCGCTTTGACCTCGGTGGGCAGTGCAAAGAATCGCTCGGCCGCCGCGAAAGCCTCGCGGACCTGGTCCAGATCGATCCCGTGATTGACGATTTGGAAGAATCCGATGTCGGTCGCTGCCGACCACAACTCCTCGGCGATCTCGCTGCGCCGGTTCTCGAAATCCGAGAGATCGATTCTTCGGACCTCGCGGTCGGTGGTCTCCGTGCCCAGGCCACCCATGCGGGTCTCGCGGTTGAGTTCTGTCATGTCGTAAGTCATTTGCTGTCAGCTCCTTCAGCGGATTCCGATGGACCGATCGGTGAACTTGTCGGTGTAGATCTCTTCTGCAGCCAATGACTGCGGTATCGCCGCACCCCCGGCGTTCAGGATGGGCTTCAGTTCTTCGACGGTGTGAGCGACTCGCGTCATGTCGAACGTGCCGACGGATCCGTCCGCCTCGTTCGCGATCAGGCCCTTCTCTTTCAAGAGTTGGGCACTGAACGCTGCTTCACCCTCGGTGTAGGGAGAGAACGACACGTCCTGCGAGACGACGTCGACAATGGCAGCATTCGCCGTATCCGGCGCAGTGATGTAGTCCGCGGTGGCCTGCTGAATGATCGGAACCAGCTTGCTCAAACACGGGGAGAGTGTCTCGACCTTGTCGGCACGAACGGAAACATTGGACGCGTAGATGTCGAAACCCGAATCTTTCAGCAGGTCATAGGAAACCGGCTTGTCCCACGCCGGCGTCTCCTTCTCGTACGTGTACGGTTCCGAATTCGCGAATCCTTGCTGAGCGATGGTCGGGTCACCGACAAATCGCGAGGGAGCTCCGTCGTAGCTCGTGTCGAGCTGAGACTGCTTCAGTAGGCCTTTCGCCACGAGCCACTGCGGAAACAGTTGCTCCTTGGAAACGACGACACTCGCGTCGGACTTGCCGATATCGGCAACACTCGCCCATTCCGGATGAGACTCGCTGTCCCACATGAGGATTGCCGGGCTGTACTTGAGCAATGGCGTGACGGCCACAACGGGCTGACTTGCCGCTGCCGCGATCACCTGATCGCCGTGCACCAAGCCGAGAGTGATCGAATCGTCGACGTACATCTGGGAGCTGACGGATTGGAACCCGATTGCCGGTCCCCCGGCCCGCAAGGTCAAGTCGACTCCGGTGTCCTTCCCTCCGGCGACAAGAGTCCCGCTGACGGACTTGTCGTCGGTGTCGACCGAATAGCCGGGACCAAGCATCTCGAAGAGCGCTCCCATATCCGACTGTGGCTGCCATTGGAGTTGAACCACAACGTTTTCCGGACAGAGACCCGCTAGGTTCTGAGCCTCGGCAGCTGGTTCGAGAGATTCAGCCTTGGCCGTCTCAGCCTCACTGGAGCTGCACGCAGTCAATCCGATGGCTGCACACATGGCCAGTGCCGCGCCGGCCGCTCCCACACTTCTGCGATTGGAATGCACCTTGCGATTTGAATACACAGCGTCTCCTTCGTGAAAACAATTGGGATGTGGGCGAACCAGGAAGGGTGATCCGATGTGCACACTCTGCAGTACATGGATTACATGCAATCGACTAGTTGTTTCCATCAGGTAACGCGCGCCAAGATTCTTGCTTCACCTGCAATGTCACCTCACATTTACATTCAGCAATCTAGGCGACATACATGCAATTCAAGATAGTTCATACATCTTGAAGAACTTTTGCATGCATTATCGAACCGGAGGCTCAGATGGAACTCGCGAACACGATGCAGGATGCCGACGCTCGCAAGCTCACCGCACCGATGCAGATGGTCTTTTCCGATGTCGTCAAGAAGTTCGATACCGGCACTGTCGCGCTGGACGGCATCGATCTGAACGTGGAGCGAGGAGACTTCGTCGCCGTGGTCGGACCCTCCGGCTGCGGCAAGTCGACTTTGTTGCGCATGGCGGCCGGCCTCGAGCGACCGACCAGCGGCGCGGTTGCCCTCGACACCGAATCAGTTGGCTTCATCTTCCAGGAGCCGACTCTCCTCCCCTGGCGAACCGTGCAGGCCAACGTCGAATTGTCCGCCGAACTCGGTGGCGGCGACAAAGCAGCCCGAAAATTGCGCGCCGACGAGGCAATTCGCGCAGTGGGACTGGCGGACTTCGCGAAACAACTGCCCAACGCGTTGTCGGGCGGAATGAAGATGCGCGTCTCGTTGGCGCGTGCGCTCACCCTCGCACCTGCTGTGATGCTGCTCGACGAACCTTTCGGTGCTCTCGACGAGATGACACGACTGGAGATGCAGGTAGAGCTGCAAAGGCTCTACACCGACAAGGGGTTCACCTCGATGTTCATCACGCACTCGGTATCCGAGGCCGTGTACCTCGCAAACAAGGTGGTCGTCATGACCGCCCGGCCCGGACGAATCCATTCGGTCGTGGACATCGATTTCCCCTACCCGCGTAGCCCGGAACTGCGCTACGACGCCCGATACACCGAACACGTCGCCGAGATCTCGGCCAGTCTCCATGGGAGCTCACGATGACCGAAGTCCTTGCAGTGCAACAGGGCACCACCACACGCAATTCCGCCGTTCGCACTGATTCTGCGACCGCTGCGCGAGCACAGTCACAGCCCGGACGGCCCTCTCGAATGAGAGCGCTCGGCACCTTCCTGCTCTATCCGCTGCTCTCACTTGCCGGCGCGGTCGCAGCGTGGTCGATCGTCAGCTACCTCGTTCTCTCCCCGGAACGTCGATTTCTCCTTCCGCCGCCGAGTCAAGTACTGACAAAGTCGCTACTCGACTGGAAGCACCTCTCGCCCATGCTCGAAGCCCTCGCAGTGACGGCACAGGTAGCACTGGTCGGCTTCGTCGTCGCGGTGGCAGTCGGCGTCGGAACCGGCGTGCTGATGAGCCAGGCCAAGTGGATCGAGCGGATCGTCTATCCCTATGCCGTTGTGCTGCAGGTCATTCCCATCCTCGCCATCGTCCCCCTCATCGGGCTCTGGTTCGGCTACGGTATGACCGCGCGTACCCTGGTGTGTGTTCTCATCGCAGCCTTCCCGATCATCACCAACACACACTTCGGATTGCAATCGGTCGATCGCGGACTGCACGAACTCTTCACCCTCGGCCGCGCGTCCCGTTGGGATCGATTGGTGAAACTCGAACTGCGAGCGGCAATGCCGGCTATTCTCACCGGCATCCGCACCGCCTCCGGCCTTGTTGTCGTCGGTGCCATCATCGGCGACATGTTCTTCGCCAAAGGACAACCCGGGATCGGAACGCTGCTCGACGTCTACCGAAGCCGCCTTCAGTCCGAGGATCTGATCGCCGCGATCGTGATCGCGTCGGTGTTCGGTGTCCTCGTCTTCTCTGCCTTTGGATTCCTCTCACGTGTGCTCGTCGGTAAGTGGCACACGTCCGGCCGCAAGGACTTTAAATGACCCACGAAACTCCTGTCTTCGAAATCCCTACGATCGATATCAGCCCGTACCTCCGCGGCGAGGCAGCGGTTGCAAACGCCACCAACAGCACTGCCTGTGCGGAAGTGGCAGCTCAACTCGATCGCGCGTGCCGGGAGGTCGGATTCATACAGATTGTCGGACACAGCATTCCACGATCGGCGACCGAAGGACTGGCCGACGCTCTCGACGAGTTCTTTGCTCTCCCACTGACGGTGAAGAACAACTATCGCCGTCCCTCGTCCGAGAACCGCGGCTACTCACCACCGAAATCGGAATCACTCAGCATGAGCCTGGGCGTCGCCGCTGCGAACCAGATGAACGATTTCTACGAAGCAATAGTCGTGGGCACAGAGGTGAGCGACTATCCGGGCGTCGACCTACCCGAGTCCAGCTACGCCGCCAACACCTGGCCCGTGGCCGCGCCCGGATTCCGACCGGCAATCGAAGAGTATTTCCGTCATTCCCAGGGCTTGGCACGAATCCTGATGTGCGCCTTTACCGACGCTCTCGGATTGCAGCCCGGGTACTTCGATTCGATGCTCGACCATTCGATCGACGCGATGAAGATGAACAACTACGCACTGCCCGAGGGCGAGATCCGCATCTCCGGCGACATGACGGGAATGGGCGCTCACACCGACTTCGGAATCTTGACCATCCTGTGGGCAGATCAAGTTCCGGGCCTTCAAGTTCTGAGTGCCGACGGCGTATGGCACGACGTCCAACCTGCCGACGGCGCACTCTTGATCAACCTCGGCGACGCGATGGCACGCTGGACGAACGACCGATGGCGCTCAACAGTGCACCGAGTCGACCCACCTATCGTCGATGGTCAGATCATCCGACGTCGCTCTGCCGCATTCTTTTTCGACGGGAACTACGACGCCGTCATCGAAGCACTGCCAGGGACTCTCACACCGGGCGAAGTGGGATACCCGCCGATCACGATCGCTGAGAACATCGCGGCCAAAGTGGCCGGACTGAAAGGCGCGACGGCGCCCGACGTCGACAGTCGCAGCGCTGACCGGGTGCGCGCCGCTGGATAGCGCTCCCGGGTACCGTCGACATCGTGCAGGATCGAAGTGAGGACAAGATGACCACCACCGAACGAGCTTTGCTCACCGAGTCCGTGCACGAGACACTTCGCGAACTGATCTTTTCGGGAGAGCTGGCGCCGGGGACACCACTGAGTGTTCCCGCGCTGGCGAGCAAGCTCAATGTCAGTCGAACGCCGGTCCGCGAGGCCGTGCAGCAGTTGATCTACGAGGGCATCGCCGTCCACACACGGAATGCGGGTGCAAAAGTCGATTCGCTGGACGCGGAGTCTCTGCGCGCGGTCTTCGAGGTGCGTGAGGTACTCGACGGTCTCGCGGCGTTCAACGCCACGGCCAATGCCACGCACGAAACCGTGTCACAGCTGAACAAGATGGTGCAGGTGCAACGCGAACTTCTCGAGAGCCCGCCGGATCAGCGTCGGGATTCGAAGCTCGACCTCGAGTTTCACACCTTGATTCGTGAGACTGCATGCAATCACCCACTCAGCGAAGCCCTGCATCGTCTGGATGGACAGTCACATCTCTACCGTTCGGACATGTGGAGCCTCGAGCTCAATCGGCGGATCGCCGTCACCGAGCACGCACGTATAGTCGCGGCCATCGAATCGGGTGACGCCTTGGGGGCGAGGACTGCCGCGAGCGCACACGTAGCCGGGCTACTCGTCCGAACAACCCGGACCTGAAGCTTTACCGAAATGACGGAAACAGTGTGTCAGGCCAGGTGATGTCGCCGTCGTTCTCGTCCACGAACGTACCGACACAGTCGCGCCCCAAAGCGCTGATCGCTCCCGAGATGACCTCTGGATGCTCGAGCTCGGTGAGGTGGTCTCCTCCGGTTCCGGCCCCGGGAACGCCATCGACGTACACCCGGCACTGGCCCCCGTCCAACCGACCGTCCGCCCACTCGCCCGAACTCTGCACCACCGAATAGTAGGCAGATCCAGGAGTGTCCTCACCGGCATTGAGCTTGGTGAGAACTTCGGAGAACATGCAGGTGTCGTAACCGTCGGCAGGGCCTTGTACGCAGCCACCGGGGCTACCGTACTGTGGCGCACCGATGGCGACGAATGAATCCACTACTTCGGAGCCACCGAGGAACTTCGCGTAGTACCGGGAGCTCAGTCCACCCGCACTGTGCGCGATCACCCCGACGGAGTCAGCGCCGGCAGCGTAGGAGCGAATCGAATCGGCAATCAGCTCGGCGTCGGCCGCAATCATCTTGCCGGGTGCGTCGACGAAGTGTGTCTCGTAGCCCGCAGCGCTCAGTGCCTTGTCGAGGGCGCGGTAGGTCGCCTGGTGCGTTTCTCCCGAGTTGTAGAGCTGCTGCCCCGGAACGATGAAGACCACGCGCTTCGCATCGGTGATCCGCCCACCGGCGGCAGCGCTTCCTGCCGAGAACGCCAGAGCGGTGGTCACCAGCGAAGTAGTCACCGCCATCGCCAAGAGAATCTTCGAGAGTCGCACGTCGCCACCCTACGACGGCTGCGCACAAAAAAGGACCGCCGCACTGGAATCCAGTGCGGCGGTCCTTTTCTAGTAGCGGGGACAGGATTTGAACCTGCGACCTCTGGGTTATGAGCCCAGCGAGCTACCGAGCTGCTCCACCCCGCGATGCATGGACAAAGTTACACGAGCAGGTGAACGGAACGCAAATCGCCTGCGCTGGAGCGAAATACACGCCTGAAAGTCGAAGAATCGGGTGACTGGGTTCACAAAATGCCCGTGAGCATCAACACATAACAAGCATGTAACGAACGTACGTCGAAACGGCATCGGAAAGGCTCTACCAGCACAAACGCTAAAATTTCGGGTCGAGAGCAGACCAGACAGTCCGGAAAATTGCGAATCGACCCTCGTTCGACGCTCCCGTACGGTCGGTCCCGGCCCGAATCAACCGGGCGAACGCCGACCCGCCGCTGCTCCACTCTGCCCCGCGGGATCGGAACCCCCGAAACCTTCGAGGGGCAGAGACACGGAGAGACAAGCGCCCGGGAAAGTCAGCATCATCGCCGACCCGCAGGCCCGCCGATGTCAGCAAGCGCGGAGAGGATTTACCCCGACATGACGTACACCAGCATCAGCAAGCGTGCATTCGGCACATTGGCAGTAGCCGGCGCACTTGTCGCAGTGCCCCTCACCATGAGCACCGGCACCGCTTCCGCAGCCACCCACAACTGGGACGGCGTCGCACAGTGCGAGAGCGGTGGCGACTGGAACATCAACACCGGAAACGGCTACTACGGCGGCCTGCAGTTCTCGCAGAGCACCTGGACCGCCAACGGTGGCACCGGCTCGCCCGCCAACGCTTCCAAGGAAGAGCAGATCCGCGTCGCCGAGAACACCCTGCAGAGCCAGGGCCCCGGCGCATGGCCCGTCTGCGGCCAGCGTCTGACCGTCGCGAGCGAGCCTGCAGTCGAAGAAGCTCCCGCCGCAGCGCCGGCTCCCGTCGCCGAGGCACCCGCAGTTGCTCCCGCCATCGAGATCCCGGCCGAGCTCAAGCCCGCCGCACAGCAGGCTTACGACACCGCTCGTGACCTCGCCGGCCAGTACGGCTTCGCCGCACAGTTCCAGCAGCTCTCCGATGCCAACGCACCGATCGTTGCAGCACTGCGCTGATTCAGCTCGTACAGCTTCACCTGAGAACACAAGAAGGCCCGCCATCCGATCGGATGGCGGGCCTTCTGTGACTCACGAACGAGGTCGACTAACTGGGCGGCAGCGCCTGGTAAGCGTCAACCGCCTTCTGCAGGCGATCCAGCGCGGCTCCGTAACCACTGAAGTCACCAGTCTGTTGCGCAGACTTCAATGCATCCATGGCAGCGTTGACCTCTGCCAGAGCCTTCGACACATCTTCCGATGATGCCGGACCTGTAGGCGTCGTCGGCGCCGTCGGCGCGGGGGTGGTCCCGGTTCCCGCCGGCGGTTCCGTCGTGGCAGTTCCACCCGGTGCGGTGGCAGCGCCCGCGGCTCCACCATTGTCGAAGACCTGATCGAGCGCCTCGGCCAACGTGGATGCGTAACCGACACGAACCCTGCTGCCAGCCTTCGCAGACTCCTGGTAACTCACCAGAACTCGGGAAAGCTGCGGGAACGAAGTCGTTGTGTTACTTCGCTCGGTATACATGGGCTCGACGTAGAGAATTCCACCCTCTGCGATCGGCAAGGCCAACTGGTTGCCGTATCGGATCGTGTTGGTTCTCTCCAGCAGTGCCTTCTCCGAGCCCACGCGAGCATCCGAGATCATCGAGTTCTGCGACTGTGACGGACCCTGCGTCTGTTTGTTGACGGGCAACTGCAGAACAGTGATCTTGCCGTAGTCCTTCGGATCCGAATTCACGGTGATGTAAGCCGACAGGAAGTCTCGCTGGAATCCCACCATCGGACTTGTGAGCCGGAACGACGGCGCGCCGGTTTCCTGGTCCCCCACCATCACGTAGTACGGCGGTTCATTTTCCTTCGAATTCTCCACCGTCGGCTCGTTGGGCACCGACCAGAAAGCGTTGTTGGTGAAGAACTCGGTCGGATTGTCGACGTGGTACTTCGCCAACATTTCCCGCTGAACCTTGAACAGGTCTTCGGGATAGCGGAAGTGTGCCCGCAGATCGTCCGAGATATCACTCTGCGGCTTGACCGTGTCCGGGAACACACCCTTCCACGCATTGAGTACCGGGTCGTTGTCGTCGACCTGATAGAGCGTCACGGTGCCGTCGTAGGCATCGACGGTTGCCTTGACCGAGTTGCGGATGTACGAGACTTCCTTCTTCGGCAACAAACGACCGGTCGTTGCATCCACACTGTCCGCGACCAGTCCGTCCAGCGAACTGCGCTGTGCGTACGGGTAGTTCTCCAGCGTGGTGTACGCATCGACGATCCAGACGATCTTGCCGTCGACTGCGGCCGGGTACGCATCTCCGTCAGTGGTCAACCACGGAGCAACCTGACCGACGCGATCGCGAGGATCACGGTTGTAGATGATCTTGGAATCCGAACCGACGGCACCCGAGAAGAGAATGTTCCTCTCCGTGTACTTCGCCGCGAAAGCCAAGCGATTGACCCAGTTTCCGATGGAGACGCCGCCGGAACCGGTGTAGGTGTACTTGGTCTGCTCCGTGTCGTATTCGCGAGCTTCCGAACCACCGGCACCACCGACGATTGCGTAGTCGTCAGCGCCTTGACCGATGACCTCGCCGTAGTAGATGCGCGGTTGATCGACCTTGATGACCTGTGTTCCCGCGTCCTGCGAGGCGATGTCGCTGACCGTGTAGATCGGGTAGCCCGCATTGTTGTTGTTCGCGTTGTCCTTCGTCGGGTCCAGGACCGGCGCAGTGATCTTGTTCGCCGGAGCGGCCACCAAGCCGTCGCCGTGGGTGTAGACCGTGTGCTTGTTGATCCAGTCCGTCTGGTTTCCCTGCAGGTTGTTCGGTGAGATCTCACGCGCCGCCACGATGTAGTCGCGCATCTCACCGTCGATGTCGTAGCGATCGATGTCGAGCGAGGGCGGGAACCCGTAGAAGTTCTGACGCTGTTGCTGCTGGGTGAAAGTGGGCGACAGAATGTTCGGATCGAGGAGACGAGCATTGGCAATAGTGGTGACGTCTGCCGGCACTTCGCGCGGAATTGCGTCGCCGTCACCCGAATAAGGCTGATATGTGACCTTGTCGTCCGTGATTCCGTAGGCCTGCCTGGTGGCCGCGATGTTTCGCTCGATGTACGTACTCTCCTTGTCCGCCGCGTTGGGCTTGACGGAGAACTGCTCGACGATCATCGGCCAGACTGCGCCTACGAGCACGGACGAGAGAACCAACAGAGCAACGGCCATAGCCGGGATACGAAGGTCGCGGGTGAAGATCGCAGCGAAGAAAGCCAAAGCACAGATGATCGCGATGGACATCAATATCAGCTTTGCCGGGAGCACAGCCATGATGTCCGTGTACCCCGGGCCGGTGAACGTCGGCTCTTTACGGCCGCTCGAAAGCAACGAGTAGCGATCGAGCCAGTATGCGACGGCCTTCAACAGCACGAAAGTGCCCGCCAGAACAGCCAACTGCACACGAGCGGCGGTAGTGAACGTCCCCGCTCGTCCGGCCAATTTGATTCCACCGAAAACGTAGTGGGTGATCAGATTTGCCACGAAAGCCAGCAGGATCGAGACGAACAACCAGTTGAGAACAAAACGGTAGAACGGCAGATCGAACGTGTAGAAGCTGACGTCCATGTTGAACTGCGGATCGGTGATCCCGAAAGCCTGGCCGTTAAGGAACAACTGGATAGTGACCCAGTTGGCCTGTGCGATGAGACCGGACAGGATGCCGATCGCTACCGGAATGATCACGCCGAAAAGACGAAGACGCGACATGACGGTGGTGCGGTAGCGCGCGATCGGATCATTAGGTCCGGAGACCGGGACGAACACCGGGCGTGCGCGGTACGCGAGAAGCATCGCGAGCCACACGATGGCTCCGACGACAATTCCGACGACCAGGAAGAGCACGAATCGCGTCAACAGAACCTTGGTGAAGACACCGCGGAAGCCGACTTCGCCGAACCACAACCAGTCCGTGTACATGCCGATCAGTCGCGGCCCCACGAGCAGCAAGGCCGCCACTACGACAGCCACCACCAACAAGATTCGACTGCGTCTGGACAGAGAGGGTAAACCTGCGGGGGGCCGCATGCCCACGTGCCACGCTCCAAGATTTGGCGACGCCGTGGCGTCGCAACCGATTGCATCGATCACTGCGGCCACGCCCGAGTGGACTTGGCCGTTTCCGACCACTCTACGTAACAACGGTCACGGGTTGACAACACGGAGAGCGGGGAGCCGGACAGAAGGTGGGAGGATGAACGCGTGAGTGAAGAGAATATGAGCAGATCACCGAGTGCCCTCGCCCGGTGCGTTCATGAAGTTGTCGACCACATCGACGCCGAAGGCTGGGATCAGCCGCCGAAGCTGTACGCGTTGGTACCCACCGAAATGCTCGCCGCGGCCGAACCCGGACTGCTCGACCAACTCGCCGAGGGCGCCGAATACACACCTATCGAACAGGAATCGCTTCCCGAGGACATCATCGGCGGTTCACGGGCACTCGACGAGTTCCTGGCAACGACGCATTGGCCCGAGTCCGTGCAGGGTTGCATCCTGGTGCAGGAGATCGTCGTCCTGCCGCCCGAGGCGGAATCGGATCTCGACCACGCCACGGCGCCGGTGTTGACCGATCAGCACGCGGCGGACGAAGTCGCTCGACTGACGGCCGACGCGCATCCCGATCGACGCGAGGCTCGACTGTTCGTCGGCGTGCTCCGTGACGGTCCCTCGCTGTCGCTCCTACAGATGCGTCCCGACGAGGATGCGGATCCGTACGGTGACTTGGAACTGCTCACCTACGACGGTCTTGCACCTCACCTCGTGCACGCCCTGTACGCGACGCTCGACGAGGTCGAAGAAGACTGACAGAGTCGTCGGCGGCCAGGCAGCTTTCAGCAGCGGGGTGCGTCGCCACCCGTGTTGAGGCTCTCGAGTGAGTCCACTGCGCCGGGCAGGTTGTCGACCTTGACGAGTCGAAGCCCGTCCGGCGCATTCTGTTTCGCCTCGTCACAGTTCTGGGCCGGCACGAGGAAGGTCTCAGCACCGGCTTCGGACGCGGCGATCAACTTGTACCTGATGCCGCCGATCGGACCGACCTCGCCGTCGGAGTCGATGGTGCCCGTTCCGGCCACGAACTTTCCACCGTTGAGCTCCCCCGGAGTCAGCTTGTCGACCAAGGCCAGTGTGAACATCAGTCCGGCAGAAGGACCGCCGATGTCGGCGAGATTGAACTGCACGGTGAAGGGAACGTCCGGGACCTCGTTGGGTGTGACGCCGAGGTAACCCGATTCGGGCTTGTTGGGCCGCGCCCCGACGGTGACCGGCACCACGGTCTCCACACCCTCACGTAGGACGGTGACGTCGATCGCGGTGCCGGGCGCGATCGCACCGACCGTGTCCTGAACGCCGGTGATGGTGGTTACCGGAGTGTCGCCGATCTTGACCAGGACGTCGCCTTCTTGCAGGGCACCCGCAGCGGGACCGTCCGGGGTCACCTTCGAAACAGTCAGTGACACCGGCTTGCCGAGAAAGTGCAGTGCCGCCAACTCGGCACTGTCCTCGGACTGCTGGAAGTCGGCGGTGTTGGCCTGCTGAATCTCTTCCTTCGACTTCTCGGGTGGATAGATCTCCGAGCGAGGGACGAGTCCGTTGCTGCCACTCGCCCACAGTCCGAACGCTTCGAAGATGTTGAGGCCGTCGCGAACCGACACCGTTGTCATGTTGAGGTTGCCGTCGGTGGGATCGACCTCGGTCCCCTGGATGTCCACGACGGGCTTACCGTCGACGTCGCCGAGCGTGTTGAAGGTGGGGCCAGGACCGAGTGCGACATAAGGAACAGTGACCATTGTTCCGACGACTCCCAACACGACGATGGGTGCGAGTGCGGCCAAGAGCGTCACTATCCGTCGATTCACCTGATCCAGAGTAAAGCGCGAAGGCTCCGGAGCACCGATCGCACCGCCTGAGCGCCGTGCGTGTTCGCCGTCAGCGTGACTCGGAGGGCGACTCCGACCGCTCGAGCCTTGTACCGTTGAGGTATGAGCAATATGCCGTTCGGCTTCTCCAACTCCGACGACGATCCCGATCGCGACAAGAACGCGGCGGGTGGCAATCCGTTCGGGGGTGGTGACATGCCGTTCGGGTTCGGCGCGGGCGGTGAGGGATTCGATCCGGCTCAGCTCGGCCAGATGCTCACCCAGTTCGGGCAGATGCTGAGCGGAATGGGCTCGTCGATGGGCCAGGGCGGTACGTCCGGCCCGGTCAACTACGACATCGCCAAGAAGCTGGCACGCCAACAGATCGGATCGGTCACACCGATCACCGAGGGCAACGTCAAGGCGATCGCCGACGCCGCGCACCTGGCCGAGATGTGGCTGGACGCCGCGACAACGCTCCCTGCCGGAGCGAGCCGCACTCTTGCGTGGACTCCGAACGACTGGCTCGACAACACGATCGACACGTGGAAGCGACTCTGTGATCCGGTGGCCGAGAAGGTAGCGGGCATGTGGGTCCAGGGTCTTCCGGCCGAAGCACAGCAGATGGCTGGCCCGATGCTGGGCATGCTCGGCCAGATGGGCGGACTCGCGTTCGGCTCGCAATTGGGCCAGGCACTCGGCCAACTGTCCACCGAGGTGCTCTCCTCCACTGACATCGGCCTGCCCCTCGGCCCCGAAGGCACCGCGGCCCTTCTCCCGGCTGCGGTTCAGGCTTTCAGTGAGGGTCTCGAACAGCCGCATCAGGAAGTTCTGGTCTTCCTCGCCGCGCGGGAAGCCGCTCATCAGCGCCTTTACAGTCACGTTCCGTGGCTGCGCCAGCGTGTTCTCGCGACAGTGGAGGAATACGCCCGCGGAATCACCATGGACTTCTCGGCGATGGAAGAATTCGCCAAGGACCTCGATCCATCCGCTCTCACCGATCCGAGCAAGCTCGAAGCGCTGATGCAGCAGGGCACGTTCGAGCCGCAGAACACACCGGAGCAGAAAGCCGCTCTCGAACGTCTCGAGACTCTGCTTGCGCTGGTCGAGGGTTGGGTGGAGACGGTCGTCACCGCCGCACTCGGCGAGCGACTGCCTGGTGTTGCCGCGATGAGTGAGACGTTGCGGCGTCGCCGCGCTACCGGCGGCCCCGCCGAACAGACCTTTGCGACGCTGGTCGGACTCGAACTTCGTCCTCGCAAGGTCCGTGAAGCGGCCGGTTTGTGGCAGAAGCTCACTGCGGAAGCCGGTATGGACGTTCGCGACGGCGTCTGGTCGCATCCCGACCTGATGCCCGATTCGAGCGATCTCGACGCACCGGACGGATTTGTCGCCCGTGTCCTCGGCGCCGGCGAAGCCGGTAATTTCGACGACCCGATAGCCCAGCTCGAAGCCGTCGTGGCAAAAGAGCGCGCGGCCGAGGAAGCGATGGACAAGACCCGCGAGGACGACGAAGAGAAGTAATCTCTTCTCGACACATTTTCGCAGATCAGCCGCGATGACGGCCTGTGGATAACTGCCGCTGACGTGGACTCGCCGAGGGCCCGTCGTGCCAGCATCGAATGATGACCGGTCACACACACGACAACACCAGACAAGACAGCACTTCACAGCGATCCGCGGGACCTCGATGGGACCCGCGGATCGCTGTTCTGTCGCGCCCGGATGGTCGACTGCAGCTGGGATGGACCCCCGGACGTGCCGTCCTGCTGACTCTGCCTGTCGGGGTCGACGATCGCGCGGTGAAGTCGATCCTGCGCAAAATGGACGGCTCGAGATCCCGCGCAAACATCCTCTGGGAAGCGTCGAGGCGCGGGATTCCCACATCCGTGACGGAGGAGTTGCTCGAGCAACTCGCCGATTCCGGTTTCGTCCACACTGCCCGCAGAAGCACCGCGACGGTCCGGATTCACGGTGTCGGTCCGCTCTCTGACGCCATCGAGCGCGCACTGGTCACCGGCGGGGTCAGCACGCGTCGCTCGCGCGGGTATCGCAACACCGACGTCGTGCGCACGTGGAACGAACAACTGGTGGTCCTGAGCGACGACGTCGTGACTGATCCTCGTCTGGTCAGCGATCTCGTTCGCTGTGGATTCCCCCACCTTTCCGTCCGCATCCGCGACGGCAACGGTGTGGTCGGTCCTCTTGTCCTGCCTGGTCAGTCGAGTTGCCTGCGGTGCGCAGACATCCTCCGATCCGAACTCGACCCTCATTGGCTTCATCTGTCCGCGCAGCTACTCGGCAGCGCAGGCCACGCGGAATCGGCGATGATCCATGCAAGTGTCGCGCTGGCCCTGGCCGAGATCGACTCCGCATTATCGGAGACAGCGGCGACGCATGCGGCGAGTCTGTCGTCGACGCTCGAGATCGCGCTCCGTCCGTATCGGATCACAACCAGGCGCTGGCCTCGGCAAATATCCTGCAGTTGCCAATACCTGGCACCTGTTTCGGGCAAAGGACGCCCCAGTCAGACATGATGGTGTGGTGTCCGAGATCCCACGCAAGAGTTCTGCCCGTACTGCCAAACTCGCGAGCATCCCCCTGGGGATGGCCGGTCGCGCCGCCATGGGCTTCGGACGCAAGCTCGCCGGCGGCGACAAAGGCGAGATCGACGCGCAGTTGAGCGCGAAGGCGGCCGAGCAACTGTTCGCGGTGCTGGGCGAACTCAAGGGCGGCGCGATGAAGCTGGGCCAAGCGCTCAGCGTCATGGAGGCGGCAATTCCGGAGGAATTCGCCGAGCCATACCGCGAGTCGCTGAACAAGCTCCAGGCCGCCGCCCCGCCGCTGCCGACCAAGCAAGTACACAAGATGCTCGACCAGCAACTCGGAACCAAGTGGCGCGACCGATTCCAGTCGTTCGACGATGAACCGACCGCGTCGGCAAGCATCGGGCAGGTTCACCGAGCCGTCTGGGCGGACGGCCGCGACGTAGCCGTGAAAGTTCAGTACCCCGGCGCCGACGAAGCTCTACGCGCCGATCTCAAGACCCTGGGCAGATTTGCCGGTCTCTTCGGTTCGGTCATGCCCGGTGTCGACGTACGGCCCGTGATCGAGGAGTTCACCGCGCGCACGGAGGAAGAACTCGACTATCGGATCGAGGCGAACAATCAGCGAGCTTTTGCCAACGAGTTCGACGGAGATCCCCAATTCGTGATCCCGCACGTCGTGGCGAGCGCGCCGAAAGTGGTCGTGACCGAATGGATGACGGCAACCCCGTTGACCAGAATCATCGAGAGTGGAACGCCGGAGCAGCGCAATGCGGCCGGTGCACTACTCGCCGAATTCCACTTCGCGTCTCCGGCCCGTGTCGGATTGCTCCACTGTGACCCGCACCCCGGCAATTTCATGCTTCTCGAGGACGGCCGACTCGGCGTCATCGACTTCGGTGCTGCTGCGCCGTTCCCGAACGGACTGCCACGGGTTCTCGGCACGATGGTGCGCTTGGCTGTCGAGGAACAATTCGACGAGTTGACGGAGTTGTTGCGCGCCAACGGTTTCGTGATCCCCGGACGCACGGTGACCGACAAGGAGATCGCGGATTACCTGCGACCCTTCACCGACCCGATCCAGACCGAGTCATTTCACTTCACTCGGGCATGGCTGCAAAAGGCCGCCGGAACCGCCACTGACTTCAACAGTGCGCAGTTCCGAACGGCCCGTGCACTCAACCTTCCGGCCGAGTATTTGATGATCTTCCGTGTTCTTCTCGGTTCGGTCGGCATATGCGCCCAGTTGGACGCATATGCCCCGTACATGGAAATCCTGACTCGTTGGTTGCCAGGGTTCGCGGAGCCGGTTCTGGATGACACCGGCTCCGCCGACTAAGACACCGGCTCCGCCGAATAGGGCTCTCACGCGCACACAAGTTGCTTGCGTGGGCGCCCTCTCGGTCTCTTGCGCGCTATGACGGCCCCCTGATCGAGGATCTCGCCGCCCCACACCCCCCATGGCTCGGCGCGGTCGAGAGCCGCACTGAGACAACGGGAACGGATGGGGCACTGCGCGCACAGTGCCTTGGCCTGCTCGAGTTCGGCCGGAGCTTCGGCGAACCAGAGATCGGGGTTGGATGCCCGGCACGGCAGGTCGCGGCGGGTGGACGCGACCTCGATGAACGTGACTGCAGCCGAAGTGACGTCGGTGGAAGTTACTGCAGTGGTGGAGTTTTCGGATTCCACGCGGATTGTCTGGGCAGACAACTCGGTCTCCTAGTGCTCGGATGCGAAACTGTGTCGCACGATATGGGTTCGATGGGTGCGAACCTGAGCCGAGTCGGAAACCAGATGAAGAGGGCTATCCAACACAAAGGCCACGGTCCGCAGGGGCTGCGGGTCCGTGGCCGTAAGTGAACGGATGTGTCCTACCGAGAAATACCTCGATGGCTTAAGAACACGGACTCGACAGCTGCTTTCTTTGCTGCTGCTTGAGGGCGCAGGCGGAACGCATGCTGCGCCCATCCCGCTGCACGCGGCAGCATGGGGGCGGCAACAGCGAACTTTGCGCTTGCGCACGCTTCGTAAGAGATCAAGTTCGTCATTTTTTTGCCACCTCCATTTCGTGTCGGTCCGGATAGTTTCTGCGCACAGGTTGCCCCGTAACACTGAAAACCAGAGTAGAGAATCTGCCGAATCTGCACAACCTATTTTTGACCTGCGGTTATGTAACTCACCGTTGTCGATTCGGATGTGTTGTCAGATATCGAGTGTTGCCGCACGCAGTTCGCCGCGAATGACAGCTAGTACGTCTTCCCCGAAGTTGTCGAGTTTCTTCGGCCCGATTCCAGGGATCGAAACCAGTCCACGATTGTCTTGTGGTCGTTGTTCGGCAATAGCCATCAATGTGTTGTCACTGAAGACGACATAGGCCGGAACTTTGAGTTCTCGGGACTTGTCCAGACGCCAGGCCTTGAGGTGCTCGAGCAATTCCAGGTCGACATTGGACGGGCATTTTTCGCAGCGCCCGAGCATTGTCGCCGACGTCCCGATCAACGGTTTGCCGCAGACGCGGCAGCGCGGACGCTTCTTGTTCCCCGACGACGGCGCGGCAACGCGCGAAGCCGGTGAGTCCTCGGGGATGAGCCCGTTGAGGAACCTCGACCGGCGACGGGACTTGCGTCCCCCCTCATTGCGGGCCAATGCCCACGACAGCTGCAGATGCTCGCGAGCGCGAGTAACCCCCACGTAGAGAAGCCGACGCTCCTCCTCCACCGCGACGTCGTCGGCGCCCGAATTGGCGTCGCCGAGAACGTGTTGGATAGGCAGGGTGCCGTCGTTGAGGCCGACCAGGAACACCGCATCCCATTCGAGCCCCTTGGCCGCGTGGAGGGAGGCCAGCGTCACACCTTGCACGGTCGGTGGGTGCCGCGCCTCGGCTCGGGCCGTGAGCTCCTGTAGAAGCCCGGTGAGCGTCAGTTCAGGTTCGTGGACAAGTTGTTCTTCGGTGAGCGCCACGAGAGCCGAGAGCGACGCCCAGCGCTCGCGTGCCTGAGTACCCGAAGGCTCTTCGTTGGTCAGGCCGAGCGGCGCGAGCACAGCGCGGACGAGTGAGACCAGCGCTTCGCCGTTGTCTGCACCTTCGGGGAGGTCGTCGCGTCCAGCTGCCTGACGCAGCGCTGCCACCGCCTGACGTACCTCGGTGCGAGTGAAGAAGCCCTCTCCACCGCGCACCTGGAACGGAATGCCCAGCTTCGTCAGGGCCTGCTCGTGCGCCTCCGACTGAGCATTGATCCGGTACAGAACAGCGATCTCGGCCGCAGGGGTGCCTGCCGCGATCAGCCGTTTGATCGCCCGCGCAACGCCGAGTGCTTCGGCCGGCTCGTCGTCGAACTCCATGAACTCCGGCTCAGGCCCCGGCGCGCGTTGCCCGATCAGCTGCAGACGCGTCCCGGCGATCCGCCCGCGCGCGGCACCGATCACGCGGTTCGCCAACGACACGACCTCAGGGGTGGAGCGGTAATCCCGTTCGAGCCGAACGACGGTCGCTTCGGGGAATTTCCGGGAGAAGTCCAACAGATAGTTGGGGGTGGCTCCGGTGAAGGAGTAGATGGTCTGATTCGCATCGCCCACCACGGTCAGATCGTCTCGGTCGCCCAGCCAGGCGTCGAGCACACGCTGCTGCAGTGGGGTGACGTCCTGATACTCGTCCACGACGAAGCAGCGATACCGCTCGCGGAACTCGTCGGCGACTGTCGAATGCTCTTCGAGAGCTGCCGCCGTGTGCAGTAGGAGATCGTCGAAATCAAGCAGCATGCCGTCCTGGCCGCGTGCTTTCAGCTCTTCGTATGCGGCATACACCTGGGCCACCTTGGTGGCATCGACCGGTGCCTCACGGCGAATCTTGGCGATCGCGCGTGGGTAATCCTCCGGCGCGATCAGCGACGCCTTCGACCACTCGATTTCACTGGCGAGGTCGCGGACGCTTTCCGTGCTGGTGGACAATCCCACCCGGGCTGCGGCACTGCTGACAACGGCGAACTTTCGGTCCAGCAGACGCCACGGCGTGTCGCCGACAACCTGCGGCCAGAAGTACTTCAGTTGACGGAGAGCAGCAGCGTGAAAAGTTCGAGCCTGCACCTGCGGCCCACTCCCGCCGACGCCCAGCTCACGGAGACGTCCACGCATTTCCCCGGCCGCACGAGCGGTGAACGTCACGGCAAGCACCTGACCGGCCGACACGTGACCGTCGGCAACCAGATGAGCGAT
This sequence comes from Rhodococcus sp. OAS809, assembly GCF_040546695.1. NCBI lineage: Bacteria > Bacillati > Actinomycetota > Actinomycetes > Mycobacteriales > Nocardiaceae > Rhodococcus > Rhodococcus sp. OAS809. The sequence continues at coordinate 1,673,295 of NZ_JBEPOI010000002.1, forward strand.
CCGGCGCGTGATGGTGCGGGTTTTGCCTGTTCCAGCGCCCGCGAGGACACATACCGGGCCGCGTGGCGCGAGCACGGCGGCCGATTGTTCTGGATCCAGTCCGGTGTCCGCAGGCATGGGGACCATCATGGCAGGACGTTCCGACACTCCATTCGCCGCGCCCGACGGTATGTGGGCAAGAGAACACGGGCCGATACGGAACAACGCTCTCGGTCGTGGTGTTATATCGGCCGTGACTTCTACCGAAAATGCGCCTGCCCTGACCATCTACTCGACCACGTGGTGCGGCTACTGCCGTCGCCTCAAGACGCAGCTCAACGCGTCGGGGATCGAGTACACCGAGATCGACATCGAGAACGATCCGGCAGCAGCCGATTTCGTCGGCAGCGTCAACGGTGGCAATCACGTCGTTCCGACCGTGAAGTACGGCGACGGCAGCGTTGCGACCAACCCGTCGCTCAACCAGGTCAAGCAGGCTCTGGGTCTGTAGACCTTCTCCGGCTGCTACTTGACCCAGCTCTCGAGCATTCCGCGAGCGATGGAGATCGACCCGGGCAGCAGCAGTGGCGCGTCCGCTTCCGAACCCCAGTCGCCGAGTTCGAGAGCGGCGCGCACCTCGTCCTTCGTGAACCAGGTGCCCTCGGCGATCTCGCCGTCCGCGAACAGCAGCGGAGCGGCGGGGTCGCCGATTGCGGCGAAGCCCAACATCACCGAGCGAGGGAACGGCCAGGGCTGGCTCCCGAGGTATCGAACGCTGTGCACGTCGATACCGACTTCTTCCTTGATCTCGCGGACAACACACGTTTCGAGTGACTCCCCGGCCTCGACGAATCCCGCGAGAATCGAGAAACGGCGCTGCGGCCAGGTCGGCTGACGCGCGAGTAGAACTCGATCGCCGCCGTCGTGCACCAGGCAGATGACCGCCGGATCCGTTCGGGGAAACTCCTCGTGGCCGGTGGACGTGGAAATGCGTGACCAGCCGGACATCGTGGGTTCACTCGGTGCGCCGTCGATAGCGCTGAATCCGGCACTGTCGTGCCAGTTGAGAATCGCGACGGCACCGGTCAACAAACCGGCGTCCGCGTCGTCGAGTGTTCCGCCGAGCATCCGCAATTCAGACAAAGTGCCCGCCAGCAGCGACACCCGCACCGCCCAGACGTGGCGATTCTCCCGAATTCCCAGGAAGACCGCGCCGCGCACCGGTTCGGGCCCCAACTCGGTTGCCTCGGCGAAGACCAATTGACCTTCCGGCGACACCTTGACCTGACCCCGTGAATTCACACGGAGGAGCAGTGCGTCCGCCCAACCCGTCGTCAGTGCAGCGGCGTCCGACCGCAATTCCTCGGCGCGGCCGACGCTCGAGCGTGAGAGCAGAGGTGTTTCGGTCAGCTGGAAGTCGTTCACGCTCACGACATTACTGCGCGCACGAAGCTCGGTAACACTCAGTTCGTGACGCGGCGAATGTAGAGCAGTCGATCGTTCTCCTCGACGGCGTCCACCTCGGGTGAACCGACGCGAACCAGACGGCCGTCACGAACGACCCCGAGCACGATGTCGGAGAGATGACGCGGAGAGCCGCCGACCTCGTCGCGCTCGACGGCACGCTCGGCAATCGCGAATCCGGCCTCCGGAGTCAGCAGGTCTTCGATCATCTCCACGACGGTCGGCGTCGTGGTCGCGATGCCGAGGAGTCGACCCGCCGTCTCCGAGGACACGACGACGGAGTCTGCGCCGGACTGACGCAGAAGATGCGCGTTGTCGGCTTCACGGATGGCTGCGGCGATCTTGGCTTTCGGCGCGATTTCGCGGGCTGTCAGCGTCACGAGCACTGCGGTGTCGTCACGGTTGGTTGCCACGATGATCGACGACGCATTCTGCGCACCTGCCAACCGAAGTACGTCCGATTTCGTCGCCGAACCGAATACCGTCACCAGGCCTTTGCTCGCCGCCGAATCGAGGACGGTCTGATCGGTGTCCACGACCACGATCTCCGACGCCGGTACACCGTCACCGAGCATTGCTTCGATTGCCGTCCGCCCCTTGGTCCCGTATCCGACGACGACGGTGTGATTACGCACGTGCTGCCTCCAACGCTGAATTTTGAACGCCTGACGCGAACTCTCGGTCAGAGCTGAAAGTGTGGTTCCGACCAACACGATCAAGAAGAAGATCCGAAGTGGCGTGATCAACAGGACGTTGACCAGGCGCGCCGACGGCGTGAACGGAGTGATATCGCCGTAGCCGGTGGTCGAGAGCGAAACCGTCGCATAGTAAATGCAGTCGAGCAGCGACAGCTCGTTGTCCTGTGCGTCCCGGTATCCCGCGCGATCGATGTACACGATCAACACGGCGGCGCCGAGAGCACCCAACGCGATGAGAACTCGCTTGTAGATGGCCCGCGCCGGACTTGTCTGTAGCTGGGGAATGCGCAGCACCCCGACAAGGGCGAAGTCAGGCTGATCGGTCAATGCTTCCGACCTGGTCAAACGCGCCCGGAGCTTACCGGCCATACATCGACTCTCTCACTCGAACTTACGAAATACCTACACGGACATCGGCAGGCAGCGTAACCCTCGAAGATCGACTTCGGAACTCGGGCGCCGAATAGCGCGCGGGTCGTGGCGCCGGTAGTGGCAAGAAGGTCCACCGTGAGGCAGGCTGGGCAAATGCCTTTCACCGGTTCGACGTCCACTCCCAGCCAAGCGGCCGCTCTTCGTTTGTCGGCCCTCCTTCTCGGCGCCGGCACCATGCATTTCGTGGCGCCTTCCTTCTTCGACAGCACCGTTCCCCGCCAGCTTCCCGGACAGGCCCGCACCTACACCCAGGTGTCCGGCGTCGCGGAACTGGCGATCGGCGCTGCCTTGGCCGTGCCGAAGACCCGCAAGCTCGGCGCGGGCCTTGCCGCCGCGCTCTTTGTCGCCGTGTTCCCCGCCAACATCCAGATGGCGATCGACTGGTGCCGAAGCCCGAAGACGTCCACACCGCAGAAGATCGGTTCGATCGCACGTCTTCCCCTGCAGGTTCCGCTGGTGACCGAAGCACTCAAGGCTCGTCGAAACGCAAGCTAATCTTGCGCGCCTGCCGTTCGGATGAGGCGAGCGAGAGCCTCACCGTCCGGCAGGTTCTCGGGTGCGATGGTGCGACCCGATCGAACGTAGTGAAACGCCGCCCGCACCTTGTCGGCCGGAAACTGTTCGTTGCGCCCCGCCGAACGGGCTCTGGCCGACATCAATTCGGCCCAGGCCACCCGATACGCGGCCAACTGCATCACAACAGCGTCCTCGTTAGCGGCCGACGGTTCGGCACCGGTCTTCCAGTCGATCACCGTCCATCCGCCGTCGGGATCGGCGAACACAGCGTCGATCCGACCGCGGAGAACCGTTCCGGCAATGGATGTTTCGAAAGGAACTTCCACTTCGATCGGGCTGCGATTGGCCCACGGGGACCGCAGGAACGCATCCTGAAGTTTCACCAGATCGGTCTCGGGACCCGCGCCGGTATCCGCGGCGCCGGGTAGTTCGTCGAGATCCAACAGTCGGGTCGCACCGAACCTTCGCTCGATCCAGGCGTGAAAAGCCGTGCCGCGCCGAGCGAGCGGGTTCGGTGGGTACGGCAGTGGTCTACGCAGCCGTGCCGCGAGTTCATCCGGATCTGCCTTGAGGTCGACGAGCTGAGTCACCGAAAGCTGCGCCGGGAGAATCACTTCGGCACGCGCGTTTGCCCGGGCTTCGCGCTCGGCCAAGAGCACGTCGACGTCCGAGGCCCAGTTCTCCGGATCGTCCTCCGGTTCTTCCGCCTCTTGGCTGTCTTGCGGCAGCGAAGCAAGTGCGGACAGGACGCTTGCGGCTCCGGCCTCGACCGCGCCGCGCCGCGCACCCAGCGGATCCGGCGGCCACTGCGCCGTACGGGGCGTGGCGGCCAACGGGTTCTCGGTGTCAGGTTCCGGTGCAGGCGCCCACTCCTCCACGACGCCGATCGCACCGCGCGAGTCTTCCTCATCGGCATCGTTTTCGGCCGCGACCATCTGATGCAGCTCGTCCAGGAACTCCGAAGGCCCCTTCGGTTCCGAACCGGATTCCGCCCAGTGATGCGCCGAGATGAACAGCGCCCGTTCGGTTCTGGTCAGCGCGACGTAGAACAGTCGCCGGTCCTCGTCCAGTCGACGGTTGGACAAGGCCTTCTTGTGCGCCGTGATCGCGTTCTCGAGGTCCTTGCGGTTGTAGAGCTCCTCGAGGTCGAGCACCGGAACTCCGTCGGCCGAATCCGCGTCGACGGCCCGGTCCCCACGCAACGACGGTGGCAGTTCGGCGAGCGCCCCGAGCCACGATCCGGACGCGGTGGTCGAGGGGAACACCCCGTCGCTGACATGCGGGATCGCCACTACTTCCCATTCGAGCCCCTTCGCCGAGTGCACGGTCAAGATCTGCACGCGATCCGGCGCCACCTCCACTTCGCCCGGAGTGAGGCCCTTTTCGATCTGTTCGGCGGCCGCGAAGAATGCGAGCATCCCGGGCAGATTGGCTGTTGGACGCGTCGCGTAATTGGCGACGACGTCGGCAAATGCGTCGAGATGCTCGCGGCCCGCGGTCCCGACGACACCGACTCGAGTTCGCGCGCCTGCCTCGATTCCGATACCGAGCACCCGCTCGACCTCCGCCACCAGTTCGGTGAGCGGCTGGCCGATACGTTCGCGCAACGACGCCAATTCTGCCGCTATCGCGTTGATGCGTGTGTACCCGAGAGCTGAATAACGTTCTGCCGGGCCTGGATCGGAGATCGAATCGACCAATCCTGCTTGCTCGGCGTTCTCCCCCGGCAGCGCGTCCTGAACTGCCGAGGTGAGCGCCTCGGCGTCGGTGACCGCACCCGCTGTTCCGTATCCGGCGGAGATGGCAAGTTCGCGGGAGCGTTGCGAGAGTGCGGCGAGGTCCTTCGCGCCGATCTGCCATCTCGCTCCGGTGAGCAGCCGAACGGCGGCGCTGCCCGCCAGCGGATCGGCGACCACTCGGAGCATGGCGATCACGTCCGCCACCTCGGGTGTGTGCAGGAGCCCACCGAGTCCGACCACTTCGACCGGCAGACCTTTGGACCGCAAAGCCTCGGCCAGCGGGGCAGCATCGGCGTTGCGGCGGATCAACACCGCTGCCGTGGGCGTCGGGCGGTCTTCGGCACGTGCCGCCTCGTATTCTTCGGCGATCTTCTCCGCAACCCACTGACGTTCCTGTTCGACGTCTCCCAGCAGCGCCAGTCGAACGTCTCCGGCGACGGCTCCCGGCCGCGCACGAAGTGTGCTGACGGCCACACCGCGTCGGCGCAACGGTGCCGACGACAGGTTTGCCAATTCGAGAGCCTCCGGCGGGTTACGCCAACTGGTGAGCAGTTCGAGCGTCGGAGCCGGCTTTCCGTTGGCAAGCGGGAAGTCGGTTGCAAACCGTGGCAGGTTGGCCGCCGACGCGCCTCGCCAACCGTAGATCGACTGCATCGGATCGCCGACGGCTGTCAGCGCCAACCGGCCGTCGGCTCCCCCGCCGAACAACGAGGACAACAACACTCGCTGAGCGTGACCGGTGTCCTGGTACTCGTCGAGAAGAACTACCCGAAAGCGCTCACGCTCGGTTTGCCCGACCTCGGGATGTTCGGAGGCGACACGGGCCGACAGCGACATCTGGCTGCCGAAATCCAATGCGCCTTCACGCCGCAGCGTCTCACCCAGCCGGGCAACGAGGGGCAGTAGCTCGATGCGTTTGTGTTGCACATCAAGGTAATTCAACAGCTCTTTGCTCGGCCCACCCCGCTGTTTCGGACCGGCGGGCAGAGTGTGAATCAGCTTGTCCAACTCGGTGTGAGCCTCGAGCAACTGCTCGGGGTCGACCAGGTGCTCCGCCAACTGACCGGCAAGGGCCAGAACGGTTTCGGTGATGGACCCCGGATTCTTGTCGGTGTCCAGATCACTGTCCCAGCCACTCACGACGCGGTGCGCAACCTGCCACAGTTCGGTCTCGGACAACAGCGTCGCCGAGGGTTCGATCGGCAACAGCAGTCCGTGCTCGGACAGCAACCGTCCCGCGTAAGCATGGTAGGTACTGACTTCGGGTTCCCCGGCCAGAATCCGGGAACGCACTCCGCCGGTCGGGTCGAGTGCCCGCAAAACGTCCGAACCCGCCAGTCGCGCCAAGCGCTTGCGGATTCGCGACGTGAGCTGTTGTGCCGCTTTGCGCGTGAAGGTCAATCCGAGAACGGCCTCGGGATCGACGAAGCCGTTGGCCACCAGCCACACGACGCGAGCAGCCATCGTCTCGGTCTTACCGGCACCGGCACCGGCGACGACCAATGTCGGACCGAGCGGTGCGGCGATGACTGCCGCCTGTTCCGGCGTCGGCGGGTGTTGACCGAGCGCGACCGCCAGGTCGACAGGATCGATCTTCGGTCGGCGTGCCTTCTGCGTCGCGGCAGCCACTTAGTTACTCACCTGTCGTCCCTCGTCGTGTGCCGGGCAACTCGAGCGCACCGGGCAATGTCTACATCCGTCGTTGACCCTGGCCAGATACTGCGGCCCTTGGGTCGCTGCCGCTGCGTTGTGGATGACGTCTCGCCACATCTCGACGGCTTCGGCCGTCAGCGGCGGCTGAACTCGCTGCGCCGCACCGTCTTTCTTGTTGGACTTGGCCACGAATACCAGGCGTGCACCGCCGGGTTGTGTGGCCGGTTCGCCGGCAATCGCACCTTCGGACGCTGCGACCTGGTACGCCGCCAACTGCGCGTGAGATTGCGCGGCCTCGTTGCTGACAGGGTTTCGCGCAGTCTTGACGTCGACAACCACCGGACGGCCTTCGGTGTCGCGCTCGAGCCGGTCGATCCGGCCACGAAGCTTGACCGCGGGCGCTCCCTCCTCACGTGGTTCGAGGACCCCCTCGACCGCGACCTCGACGCCGACTTCGGTCAGTTCGCCGCGAGTTGCGTTCATCCAGGCGGTGAACGTCGCCAGCATCTCCCGAGTTCGATTGAGTTCGCGGCGCGAGTACCACTGCGATCCCAGATCGATGGATTCCCAGGCATTTTCGAGTGCCTTCTCGACCTGATCCGGTGGAATCCGGCCGGCCAATGCCTGCACCAAGGTATGGACCAGCGTACCGGCGATCGCATGAGTGTTGTCTCCGTCGCTGCCGCCATGACGCTCGAACACCCATCGGAGAGGGCATGTTTCGAGAAGCTCGATGGTGGACGGCGATAGTGAAACCGGTCCGTCCTCGGGCTGCCACATGGGAGCAGCGGTACTCGGCTCGGCTGTGCCGTACCACTGATCCGGGTGCGCGCCGCGTACCCCGGCAGCAGCCAGACGTGCCAACTGGCGAGCGGCCCGGGAATGCTTCTCGGGGTCGAAATGCGCGATGTCGGGATCACACACGACGCTGCGAAGCTGTGCGACCAGTGCAGGCAGCGACAGAACCCGGGTATCCCCGGTCTCGGGTGCAACGACGTCGAGATCGGAGGACGGATCGTCCGAGTACACGTCACCACGGATCAATTCGTCCACGAACCGCGAAGGCACCAAGTCGGTGTCCCCCGAAGCCGATTCGACTGCGGTGATCAGCAGACGGCGACGAGCACGGCTACAGGCAACCAGGAACAACCTGCGTTCTTCGGCCAGAAGCGGTGCGGTTCGCGAGAGTCGTTCGGCAGCCGAGTCACTGCCGTCGGAGACTCCGTTGACCAGGTCGATCAGCGCTTCGGTACGCAGTAGCGATCCGCGTGCCCGCAAACTCGGCCAGAGTCCCTCCTGCACACCCGCCACCGCCACGACCGCCCATTCGCGACCCGCCGCGGCGTGAGCGCTGACCACGGTGACGGCGTCGGGAGTGATGACCGACCGGCTCCGCGAGTCGGTCGGTATCTCCTGGCTGGTCAAGTAGTCGACGAAACCGGCGAGTTGCGAACGCGGCAACCGGTCGACGTAGTTGGCGGCCGCGTCGAAAAGTGCGACGACTGCGTCGAGGTCTCGATCGGCCTGTGAGCCGATAGGTCCGCCGCGCGCCGACGCAGCCGCCCAGCGTCGTTCCAGCCCCGTCGCCTGCCATGCTGCCCACAGAACTTCTTCGACCCCGAGACCTCGCTCGAGAGGCACTCGGGCCTTGCGAAGGACCGACAGCACGCGATTGAGTGCCGCAGCTTCGACGTCTGTCAACTTGCCCATCAGGCGCTTGGACTGCGCACGATCCTCGTCGATCAGAATGAGCCGCAACAACTCCGAGGAGTCCCGATCACTTCCCGATGCCAACTCGACCCGGCGCAGGCCACGACGCAACCGGCGCAGGGTGACCGGCTCGGCGCCGCCGATGGGACCGGCCATCAGGGCAAGCGCGTCGTCGCCGGTGAACTGATCGCCGCCAAGCGCCCGAAGGACCAGCAGCAGGCCGGACACTCCGTGTTGCCTGGCCAGCGGCAATTCGGTGGCAGCGGTCGTGACGGGTACCCCGGCCGCGAGCAGGGCTCGCCGGAGAGGGGCGAGAGTGCGCGGGACCGACCGGACGATGACGGCCATGTCGGACCACGCAATCCCGTCCAGCAGATGCGCCCGGCGCAAGGTATCTGCGACGACTGCCGCTTCTTTGGCCGTCGTACCGAGAACCCGCACCGACGCCCGCCCCGGGTCCTCATCGGTGAGATCGGATGGAACCGCGATGCGATGAGCGAGGTTGCCGGGCAGCCGCGCAGCGATCTTGGCCGCGATCGACGCGACGTCGGCGTTGTTGCGAAACGTGGTGGGCAGGACGATCTGGCGCTCGTCTCCGCGCTCGGCGAGTCCGAGTAGGAACGCCGAATCCGCACCGCGGAACCCGAAGACCGACTGATCGGGATCACCGGCGATGACCGTGCCCGCAGTTGCGGTTCCGATCAGCCGAACCAGCTGCGCCGCCTGCGGATCCAGATGTTGTGCGTCGTCGACGAGTAGGTGCCGGATCCGAGCGCGCTCGGAGCGAAGCAATTCGGGATCGGTGGCGAACGCGGTCAATGCCGCACCGATCAACTCGGCCGCGTCGAGTGCCGGCGCCGTCGCCTCCGGAGCCTCGACACCGACACTGCCGCGTAGCAGCACGCCTTGTTCGTAGGCCTCGGCGAACCGCCCGGCCGCCACCCACTCCGGACGTCCACGCTTCTTGCCGAGCTTGACCAGATCTTCGGGGCCGAGTCCGCGCTCGTTCGCTCGCAACATCAGATCTCGAAGTTCGACGGCAAAGCCGTTCAAACCCAATGCGGGTCGCAGGCGCTCCGGCCACCGGAGCGCACCGTCTTCTATGTCGCCGCGCAACATCTCTCGGAGCACCGAGTCCTGCTCGGCGCCGGTGATCAAGCGTGGCGGCGCGTTGCCGTGCGCTGCGGCTTGAAGCCGGAGTACGGCAAAGGCGTACGAGTGAACGGTGCGGACCAACGGCTCACGAGTTGCCTGCGGTCCGCGTTCTTGTTCGTACCCGAGCAACCCGGCCGTGATCTGCTCGCGGACCTGCGTCGCTGCCCGGCGCGACTGGGTGAGCACCAGGACCGATTCAGGATCTTCGCCACCGGAGATCTTCTGCACTGCCAGATCCACGAGAAGGGACGTCTTGCCCGTTCCGGGGCTGCCGAGTACCTGCCAGGGACTCCAGGCGGCCCCCGAGCCGAATGAAACAGGGCCGAACGCGAGTTGGAACGGATCCTCGGACGGCGGCGCGAACAGCCGGGCCGTCCCGTCGTCCCACGTTCGGGGTATCGGAGACGGCGCAGTTCGGTGCACCAACCGCGCCCGCGGAATGGTGACCTTGCTGCGTGTTGCCGTCTCACTCACCCAGGCATTCCACCAGAGCGCACCGACAACTCACACATCGCCTGCATCCGGCATGATTGACCTCGTGTCTGCACTCCATACGTATCTCTACGGACCCGTCGGGGCACCGGAGATCCTTTCGCTGCACGGTCTGACCGGTCACGGCCGACGTTGGCAGTCGATGGCCGAAAACCAACTGCCCGAAGCGCGCTGGATCTCGCCGGATCTACGCGGTCACGGGCGTTCCACCTGGGCTCCTCCGTGGAACATCGAATCCCACGTGGCGAGCCTGCTGGAGACGCTCGACGAACATGCCACCGGACCGGTGGTGATCGTCGCGCATTCTTTCGGCGGAATGCTGGCGCTGCACCTCGCGGCCACCGCACCGGAACGCATTCGTGGGCTCGTCCTGCTCGACCCGGCGATCGGGTTGGATCCGACTTTCATGCAGGAAGTGGCCGAACTCACAATCGGCTCACCGGATTACACCGATGCGGCAGAGGCCTACTCCGAGAAGATTCACGGCTCGTGGGGTGAGGTTCCCACCCAGGACCTCGACGTCGAGATGGCGGAACACCTGATCGAACTGGACAACGGACGCGTCAACTGGCGCCTGTCCACGCCCGCGATCGTGACCGGGTGGGGCGAACTCGCTCGCCCGATCGTGCTGCCTCCGTCGTCGATGCCCACCGTGCTGGTTCAGGCGATGAAGGTCCAACCGCCGTACGTCACCGACGAGTTCCGGGCAGCGCTCACCGAGCACCTCGGTGAAAATCTGACCGGTGTCGAATTCGACTGTGACCACATGGTCCCGCACGTGCGGGCCGACGAAGTCGCCGCCCTCGTTCGCAGCATGCTCTGAAGGAACCGACATGGCAGCCACCACCGAAGAGCAGATCGAAGAGGTACGGCGCCTCATCGCGTCGATTCCGGCCGGTTTCGTGGCGACGTACGGCGATATCGCTGATGCTGCAGGACTTTCCAGTGCTCGCACGGTCGGTTGGATCATGCGAACGGACTCTGCCGACCTGCCGTGGCATCGGGTTCTCGGCGCCTCCGGCAAACCGTCGGCGCACCTGGCTCATCGTCAGATCGCCAAGCTCGAACTCGAAGGCGTGCCGATCAAGGACGGTCGGATCGACCTGAAGAAAGCTCGGTATCACTTCTGATTCACGTGTCACCGGTCGTCGTGACGCGGGCGATGGGGCAGCATGGAGGTATGACCGTCACGCCGCCGACCGCCGCCCTCATTCTGGCGGGTGGTCGCGGGACCCGAATGGGTGGTGTCGACAAACCCGGCCTGCTCGTTCACGGCCGCAGGCTCCTCGACATCGCGCTTTCAGCGACGGCGCATCTGGACGCCGTCGTCGTGGTCGGTCCACATCGCCCTGAACTTGATCCTGGCATCACTCAAACTCAGGAAACTCCGGCCGGAGCCGGCCCTGTCGAGGCGATCTGGGCCGGATTGTCTGCGACCCGGTTACCCGACGACGCCGTGGTGGTGGTCCTGGCGTCCGATCTGCCGCACATCGAGGCCGTATCAGTCGACGCTTTGATAGCTGCCACGTCGACGGACAGTCCGGTGACGTGTGCCGTGGACGAGAACAACCGAACCCAATTCCTGCTCTCCGCGTGGACATTTCGCGAGCTCCGGCAACGCCTGTCCACATTGCGGGAGAGTTCGGGGTTGGAGAATCAACCTATGAAAGCGATTGTCACCGAACCGTTCTCGACGCTGCGTGTCACTGGCACCACTGACTGCGACACACCGGCGGACATCGACCGCGCGCGAAACCATCCGCGCCTGACGATCGAGCAAGCCCGCGCCGCCGTCAGGAACTCACTGACAGCATTGTCACCACACCGGGCCGCCCTCGCCGACAGTCTCGGAGCAACGCTCGCGCAGCCTCTCGTCGCCCTGGGTGATCTTCCTCGATCCGATGTCTCGGCGATGGACGGGTACGCCGTCTCCGGCGAGGGTCCCTGGCGAATCCGCACCGAGATCCGTATCGCGGGCGCCGACGGGCAACTCGAACTCGGTGAAGGCGAAGCGATTCGCATTGCCACGGGAGCACACCTGCCCCTCGGCGCCACCTCGGTGATTCGTGACGAGTATCTGTCCGTCGACGAGCCATCTCGGATGGTACGGAGACTGCCGGATGCGCCGCACCGCAACGACGCTCGACCACGAGGGGAAGATTGGACCACCGGATTCACGATCGCCCCGACTGGTACCGCGGTGACTCCGGCGGTGGTCTCCGCAGCTGCCAGCGGTGAAGTGTTCGACGCCCTCGTCCGTGGTCCGGTACGGGCACGCGTGACAGTCACCGGCGACGAGATCCGGCGGACCGGTCCACTGCGTGAAGGTCAGACCCGCGACTCCGTCGGTGGGATTCTCCCCTACCTACTGGAAAGCAACGGCGTACGGTGCGTGGCGGATTCGCACCTGAGGGACACGGCCGACAGTTTCGAGCGTGTACTGGCGGATGCGACTGAACAGGACCTGCTTGTTGTCATTGGTGCCACGGGCGGCGGCGCTGCCGACGAAATGCGCAGTGCGCTCGATCGACTCGGCGCTCGCACGATTGTCGGGCGAGTCGCCTCGCGCCCGGGCGGATCTCAGATAACGGCTGTCCTGCCCAGTGGTCGGGTGGTTCTCGGCCTCCCCGGCAACCCGTACGCCGCAGTGACCACCCTGTTGACGATGCTGCCCACCGTCGTGGCCGCCTTGACGGGAAGCGACACACCACCGCGACTGCTCGGCATCATCGAGAACGCCGCTGCGGTGACTTCCGATGCGGTACGCCTACTGCCGGTCACACAATCCGCCGACGGTCGCTGGCGCGCCGAACCGTCTGTACGTACCGCACACCTGGCGGGGTTGATCGGGCGCTCCGCGTTTGCACTCGTTCCGCCACACGCGGAAGACGATGCCGTCGCCGAAGTGGTTGTCCTCCCACGCTGATCGGGTCAGTCGTTTGGGCGCCTACGCCGGTTGACCCCGACCACGCCGACCACTATCGCAAGCACCAGCGAATACACGCCCCACAGCACCAAGAACGGCAGCAGCCACCCGGCATCAACGGTCTGACCGCGCGGTCCGACGCAATACAGCGTGAAATTGGTGGACGTACCGTCGCCGTCGGAAAAGGTATCCGAGACGACCATCGCGCTCGATGTGGGAGCTTCACAGAAAATCGGCGCCAAATGAGCGACCTGTCCTGGCCAGATCACCGAAGACAGTAGTGCAGCAAAGATTCCCACGACCACGATCACCACTACGGAGATCAGCAACGGAGCGATACGGCGGCTCACAGCGGGTGCACCAGGAAGGGAGTTCCGTCAGGCTCGAAGACCACCAGCGCCCGCGAGCGTGGAGATTCCACCATCACGGATGCGCGAATCGCCTCGGTGCGACTGACCGAGATCCCGGTGACTTCGCCGTCGTCGACACCGCTGTTCTCCAGCGCGTCGTCGACCAACTTCTCGAGGTTCGTCAATGCCGGCACTTGATCCAGCGTGAACGATCGTGCATCGAGATCGTCGGTGACACTGACTTGCACGGGGCTCGGCTCGCCGAGAATGACTCCGTCGAAAGAGAATCTGTCGAGCTGGGTCGGCTTCCCGGGGTCTCGAACGGTGACTCCGAGCGTCTCGATCGGGCTGATGTCGATGCTGGTCACCGATACCGCGTCGACGCCGTATCTATGTGCGAGGCTGTCGAACCCGCCTCGCACCAACTCCGACGTCATCCCACCGCCACGTTCGCGCATCTGATTGTCGAAATCCATCCGATCGACGGCACCGATACATCCGCTCAGACTCGTGGCCGCCAAAGCGATGGCTACCGTCCACAGCGCCGACCGCACCTGCGAGGACGCGAATTTCATGAGCGGAGCGTACCGCGAGTGTCCGGTTCCATCCCGGTGGACTGCGCGTCGCACGAATTACTGTCGGCGACTCGTGGGATCATCGCGCCATGAATCGTGTCGACGAAGGATTCGAACCGCCGGACGCATTGGTCGAGTGGTGCCGCTCCCGCACCTTTCCACTGCACGTCCTCGACGACGAAGCCACCGTCGACCTGGATTGGTGGAACGCCCACCTGAAGGACGCCGGCCACACCATCAGCCTGCGCGGGCGTGATCTCGACGGCAAAGTGATCACCGAAGGCCGAGCCATCGTTCAACGCAACGACCTTCGCCCGTCGAGCGATCTCGTTGTCGCCCAGCACGACGGCCTCGGACTACTGTTTCTCTGCGCGGCCTGGCAGGGCTCGCACGAGAGCCGACGGTTCACACGGCGGTTCCCCAACGTCTTCAATCCCCATCACCGCGAGGACGAGGATCCGCTGACCCAGATCACAGCCATTCTCGATCACTGCTCGAAAAACAAGTCGATGCCCGTCGTCCGGCGCGACACCTGGTCCGGGTGGCCACTCACCCCCGGTGTCGGGGTATCGCTGATGGCCGCTTTCATGTGGGCAGTGGGCGTACAGGACGAAGGCCGACGCGCTCAGATGATCGACCAGTACGGAGTCTCGACGCTCATCCACGAGGGCTGGCTCGAGGATCCTTCCGTCACCGGCTTCACGACGCGTCGCTACCGCCGGTACTGCGAACTTCTCGACAGCTGGGCCTATGCCGCCGGCACCCAACCCGAGATCGTCGAGATGTGGTTGGTGAAAAGGTGGAGTGCGCGATTGGCCCAAGCACGCAACGACGTGAGCGCCCCCACCCTGTTCTAACTCTCAGAACGGCTGCATCTCAGAACGGCCAGGCAGGGAGAGTCGGCAGCCCCACCCTCGTCGGCCTCCCGACCAACCAGGCCAAGGTCTCCGCGTCGGACAGCGACGGCACTCGTACACCCGGGACCGCCGTCTCGAGTGCGCCCAACTGACTGGCGAGAGTGAATTCCACGAACTCGGCAGGCCAGTCGTGGCAGGTGTAACCGATGTCGAGGTCCATCAGGTGAATCTCGATCTCGTTCCAGCGCAGGATCGGTAGATCGAATGCCGTCACAGGTTTGCGCCACGGCACCGGTGTGTCCAGTCGATCTGTCGGGATCTCGCACAACGCGTCGACCAGCCTCGTTCCCGAGAAGCGGTAGTCGAGGGCCAACAATTCAGCCGGGCGATCTGCGCCCTCTTCGATTGCAGCATTGCGCGCATCCGGCCCCCCTGGATACATCTCCCCCGATTCGCCGCCCTGCACGCCGGCAACAAATCTGCCCAGCGCGTCGGCGTTGCGCGACATGTGCGTCACGACGTGTCCCCGACTCCACCCGAGGAGCCCGGAGGGCTCCCGCGCCTGCTCTTCGGTCAGTGCACCGATGAGAGCCTGTGCCTTGACGTCGGATTCACGAACTGCTGCGACCAGGTCGGCATACGTCGGCGTTACGGAGTGAGACGTCATGCAGCGATACTAGTTCCCTTCGCGCACTCTCATACCGATTCACGACAAGGTCCACCACTCCCGGATCGACGCCGAGCGGTTCGGTCACACCATCGGCTCCTGCAGCGTGCAACCTTTCGTGGAACAGCCCGTGCGCGAGGAGGTACGAGGCGACAAAAACTCGCTTCGCGCCGCGAACGCGTGCTGCTGCAACAACATCGGCTACCTTCGGCTCCCCGGTCGCGATGTACCCGATGTCGACACGAGTCCCCGCCGCCTCGGCAAGCATCAGCGCAGCACGCTCGACGTCTCGCAGCGCCCGCGCATCGGACGACCCGGCGGCAGCAAGCACTGTCGCGTCACCCGGATTCCACCCCGCTTCGGTCAAGCGCCGAAGCAACACGCGTGCAAGCGCCGGATCGGGTCCGAGTGCGGGCGTCACACTCACAGCCGAGTGCTCACTGAGCGTCACTTCGCGTCGAACATCGGTGTGAACGTGGTAGCCGGACGCCAGGAACGCCGGTACGAGAATCGCTCGCCCCGGAGTGTCCCGGAGGACTTCCGAAGGTGACGGACCGAGCACATCGACAAAGGCAACGCGCGTGCGTCCGACGCGCGTGCCGACGGCGTCGGCCAGTGCGGCAACCATTTCCACGCCACGTGCACTACGCGTGCCATGAGCTACCAGGACGAGGACATCGTCATCGCGTTGCATAGTCACCGGGATTCTGTACGTAGTCGCCGGGGTCGAGGGCAAGTCGATAGCCCCGCTTGACCACCGTCTGAACGGCTTTGGGCGCGCCGAGGCACGCGCGCAATCGGGCGACGGCGGTCTCGACGGCGTGGGTGTCCCCGCCGCCGCCGGGAAGAGAAGCCAGAAGTTCGTCGCGGGAGACGACTCGACCGGGACTCGCACCGAGAGTGCGGATCAACGACATCGCAGCCGGCGGCAATTGCTTCACTTCACCGTCCACGACTACGCAACCGCCGCGAATGCTGATTTCGTGTTCGCCGGCTTGAATCTTGTTGGCTCGCTGCGGGAGTTCGTCGACGATGTGTCTCGCGAGCGCGCCCAGACGTGCCCGCGCCGGGGCTGTGGTCGGTACATTCAAGGCTTCGAGCGGCGCCGAGGTGACCGGGCCGACGCACATTGCCGCCACCGGACCCCGCATCGCGTCGAGAATGTCGCCGAGATCCCCGGTCTTGTCGGCTCGCATCAACATCGAGGCTACGGCCGGTGCACTGGTGAAACTGACGGCGTCGATTCCGGCTGACACTATGGCGTCGATCATCCGGTCGAGCAGCGTCGGATCCTCCGGCGGTTCCCATCGATAGACGGGCACCGCGATGACCTCGGCGCCGGCCTCGCGCAACACCTGACAGAAGTCGGGAATCGGCTCCCACTCGGTGGTCGCACCATGCAGTTGTACAGCGATCCGCTTTCCCGAGACACCTTCTGCCAGAAGATGTTCGAGCACCTCGGCGGAAGACTCGGATGCCGGTGACCATTCCTCACGAAGGTCGGCCGCGCGGATTGCTCCCTTGGCCTTCGGTCCTCGCGCGAGTAGACGAGCCGAACCGAGCGCAGAACCGAGACTTTCGGCTTCGCCCCATCCGTCGGCGGCTTCCAGCCAACCCCGGAATCCGATCCCGGTGGTGGCGACAACCACCTCGGGAGGATCCGAGATGATCTGCTGTGTCACCCTTTCGAGCTCACGGTCGTCGGCCAACGGAATGATTCGAATCGCCGGAGCGTGAACGACATCCGCTCCCCGACGAGTCAGCAAGGTCGCGAACTCCTCGGCGCGGCGCGAAGCAGTGATACCTACCGTGAATCCAGCCAACGGCATGTCGTCACTCACGAGACTGCATCGGAGACAGTCGAGCGAACGCCCTGCATCTGCAAGCTGTGTACCTGAACGACTCCAGCCCACACGCGAACGCCGTACACCGGCAGCGCAACCGACAAGTCGTCCAGCGCCCGGCCGTCGACCAGCGAGAACGCCTGCTTGAGCAGTGGCGAGACCACGATCGGTTCACCGTCCCGGTCGCCGACGAGTCCGCGAGACATCACCGCGGCGCGGCCGTACGGATCGAAGTTGCTGACAGCCCGGAGTGTGCCGTCCTCGAGTAGGAACAGTGCCACCTGCTCGCCGCCGCGAAGAAGCACGGCAACTCCGCGTCCAGGGATCAGATGGCTCAGCGGGCAGGCCGACGTCCATTCGAGTCGATCCGAATCCAGCTTGGCGATCTGCGCATCGATGACACTCATCGAAGTCCTCCTGTCGATCCGGCGACAACGTCGCGCGGGTTCTTGTCTACGTTTCTACGGATCCCGTGTTTCCCACGGGTTACGCGACTATTACCGGCGCGTGGGGATGCTCGGCATGCCCATCAGGACCGGAACCTTGCGCACTCCGGTCTCGTCGAACACAACCGTCGGGTCGGCTTCTTCCGGTGCGTTGACGAACGAGACGAACCTCGACAATTTCTCCGGATCACCCAGCACACCGGCCCATTCGTCCTGGTAACCCTCGACGTGCTTGGCCATCAGTGCCTCGAGTTCCTCGCCGATACCCAGGCTGTCTTCACAAATCACGGCCTTGAGGTGATCGAGTCCGCCTTCGAGTGATTCGACCCACGGCGCCGTGCGCTGGAGGCGATCGGCAGTACGGATGTAGAACATGAGGTAGCGGTCGATGTACTTGACCAAGGTCGCGTCGTCGAGGCCTCCGGCAAGCAACTGAGCGTGTTTGGGCGACTGTCCGCCGTTACCGCCCACATACAGATTCCAACCGTTCTCCGTCGCGATGACGCCGACGTCCTTGCCTCGCGCTTCGGCACATTCACGGGCGCAACCCGAGACGCCGAACTTGATCTTGTGCGGCGAACGCAGACCGCGGTAGCGATTCTCGAGGTCGACGGCCATACCCACCGAATCCTGGACACCGTAGCGGCACCAACTCGAACCGACGCAACTCTTGACCGTCCGGAGGGACTTGCCGTACGCCTGACCCGATTCCATCCCGGCGTCGACGAGGCGCTTCCAGATCGCGGGCAACTGTTCGACGCGGGCACCGAACAAGTCGATGCGCTGACCGCCGGTCACCTTCGTGTACAAGCCGAAGTCTCGCGCCACTTCTCCGATGACGATGAGTTGCTCACCCGTGACCTCGCCGCCAGGCATCCGAGGTACCACGGAGTACGTACCGTTCTTCTGGATGTTCGCGAGGAAGTGATCGTTGGTGTCCTGCAACGACGCCTGCTGGCGGTGCAGGATGTGATCGGAGTCCGTCGATGCCAGAATCGAAGCGACTACGGGCTTGCAGATGTCGCAACCGGCGCCCTTGCCGTACTTGGCGATCAGCGCCGAGAAGGTTCTGGTCTGCGTCGACTGGACGATCTGGAACAACTCGGCCCGCGACTGCGCGAAATGTTCGCACAGTGCCTTCGACATCACGACGCCGGAATCGGCCAGCAGCTGCTTCACGGTGGGAAGGCAACCGCCACAAGTGGTTCCGGCGCTGGTGCACGCCTTCACCGAAGCGATGTCGCATGCGCCGGCTGCGATTGCACCGCAGATGGCTCCCTTCGTCACGGCGTTGCACGAGCACACCTCGGCGTCGTCGGGCAGCGAGCCTGCACCCGGCTTCTCCCCCGCAGGCGAGATCAATGTCGCCGGGTCACCGGGTAGTTCGCGACCGACCAGCGGGCGCAGCGACGCGTAGGCCGATGCGTCACCGACAAGAATGCCGCCGAGCAGGATCTTCGCGTCGTCGGAGACCACGAGCTTTGCGTACGTCCCCTTGGACGCGTCGCTGAGGACGACTTCGAGGGCGCCCGGTGAGGTCGCCATCGCGTCACCGAAACTGGCGACGTCGACGCCCATGAGCTTGAGCTTGGTGGACATGTCCGCGCCCGGGAAATCCGCGGCGCCGCCGAGCAGACGATCGGCCACGATCTCGGCCGTCGTGTAACCGGGAGCGACCAGACCGTAGCAACGGCCTTCCACCGCAGCACATTCGCCGACGGCATAGATGTTCTCGTCCGACGTCACGCAGCCGAGGTCGGTCAGAATGCCACCGCGCTCCCCCACTGCGATGCCGGCGTCGCGGGCCAGCTGATCACGCGGACGTACTCCGGCGGAGAAGACGAGCAGCGACGCGTCGATGGTGGAGCCGTCGGAGAGTTCGACCACGATTCCATTGTCGGCCTGCGAAATTCCCGCCGTCCCGACACCGGTGTGGACAGTGAGCCCGAGTTCGGTGACGAGGCGAGCGAGCAGTGCGCCACCACCCTCGTCGACCTGCATCGGCATCAATCGCGCATTGTGTTCGACGACGTGTGCCGTCATTCCCATGAGCGAGAGAGCATTTGCGGCCTCGAGTCCAAGCAAACCTCCGCCCACCACGACGCCGACAGCGCCAGGACCAGCCTTCTCGGCGGCGGCCCGGATACCGTCGAGGTCGTCGAGGGTGCGGTAGACAAAACATCCGTCGCCCTCGTGCCCCGGCACGGGTGGCACGAACGGATACGAACCGGTCGCCATCACCAGAGCGTCGTAGGAGATCGTCTCGCCGGTTGTCGTCGTGACCGTGCGTGCATCTTTGTCGATCGAGAGCGCGCCTTCCCCCACACGGAGGTCGACCAGGCTGTCGCCGTCGTAATCGTTGCCGGCCAGTGCCAATTCCTTGGGGTCCCACGCTCCGACGTACGAGGACAGCCCGACTCGGTCGTACGCTGCGTACTGCTCGTCGCAGAGTACGGTCACCGACCAGTTGTTCGCTTCGTCGCGCGAACGCAGTGCCTCGACGAATCGGTGTCCGACCATTCCGTGTCCGATGACAACAACCGACTTGCTCATGACGCCTACTTCCTGAGGTACGAGATAGTTCTGAGATTCTGCGGACCGCTCACGCCGTGACTGCGACCTTCGCCTCGTCGACGTCTGTGGTCAGCGTCGACGGCTTGCGCAGGAAGACGAACCAGGTGACTGCGATGCAGGCGATGTAGAAGGCCAGGAACACCCAGAAGGCCATGGTCGCCGACTTCGCGGGGCTGCTGTACGACGCGCGCAGCACCAGGTTGATGCCGACGCCGCCCAAACCGCCTACCGCACCGGCAAATCCGATGAGAGCGCCGGAGATACTGCGCGACCACGTTGCCTTCTCGCTTCGATCCATGTGGTCGAAGCTCTGGGCCTTCGCCTCGAAGATCGCCGGGATCATCTTGTAGACGGATCCGTTTCCGATGCCCGAGAGCAGGAACAGGGCGATGAAGCCGAGAACGAATGTCACCATGATTCCGGCGCTGGCGACGCCCGCGGTGTTGTCGTCCATCGTTCCGGCCGTCACGAGTATCGATGCCGCGAATGCCATGGCGACAAACGTCCACATGGTGATCTTGCCGCCGCCGATGCGGTCGGCCAGTTTGCCACCGAGCGGCCGGGCGATCGAACCGAGGAGTGGTCCGATGAAGGCGATCTGTGCTGCATGCAGCGCCGCCGCGGCCGGAGTGGCACCGCCGGCGAGGAAGTTGATCTGCAGAACCTGACCGAAGGCGAAGCTGAATCCGATGAAGGAACCGAACGTACCGATGTACAGGAAGCTGATCACCCACGACTCGGAGAACTTGAGTGCCTTGGCCATGGAGCGCAGGTCCGACTTCTGGTTGCCCAGGTTGTCCATGAACAGCGCGGCACCGACGGCGGCGGCCGCAATGAACACGAGATAGACGGCGCAGACGATCCACGGAGCGCGGTTACCGACGGTGGCGATCACCAGCAGACCGATCAGCTGAATCATCGGCACACCGATGTTGCCGCCGCCGGCATTGAGACCGAGCGCCCACCCCTTGAGGCGTTGCGGGTAGAAGGCATTGATGTTGGTCATCGACGACGCGAAGTTGCCGCCGCCGATACCTGCAGTGGCCGCTACCAACATGAACGTGGTGTACGACGCACCCGGGTTCATCATCAGGTAGAGCGTGAGAAGTGTTGGCACGAAGAGGAACAGCGCACTCATGACGGTCCAGTTACGACCGCCGAACCGTGCGGTGGCAACCGTGTAGGGAAT
This sequence comes from Rhodococcus sp. OAS809, assembly GCF_040546695.1. Lineage (NCBI taxonomy): Bacteria > Bacillati > Actinomycetota > Actinomycetes > Mycobacteriales > Nocardiaceae > Rhodococcus > Rhodococcus sp. OAS809. Next base: position 1,694,561 of record NZ_JBEPOI010000002.1, read on the forward strand.
GCGGAGGACCGACCCGACAAGTGTGGGCACTGCGACGAGGAAGAACTTTCCGGCCGCGTCGATGCCGTAGATATCCGTCGGCATGAACAACACCATCACGGACCAGATCGACCAGATCGAGAAGCCGACGTGTTCGGCTACCACTGACCAGATCAGGTTCCGCTTCGCGATGTCCTTGCCGCCGGATTCCCAGGCGTCGACGTCCTCTGCATCCCAATGCTCGATGTAATGACTCACCAGGGCCTCCTGAATATGTTGGAGACCCAAAGGTAGAAAATGGTTATTGCGCCGGTGCTGCGTGCGATGACCGCGAAGTCAATTGATCCTCACCCGGTAACAAGACCGGGTGTGAGCTAGTTTTTCGCAGGTGCGTGCCAGGAATCCTCGAGCATCCGAGGCTTGCATGCCTGGTAGGCGCCCAGGAGCACCACGATCACAGCGACGACGAGCAGGCCGAACGGCGCAGCGTATCCACCGGACACGTCGTGGAAAACGCCGAACAGGAGCGGACCGAGGCAGGCAACGGAGTAGCCGATGCCCTGGGTGAAGCCGGACAGTGCCGAGGAACCGATGTGCGAACGAGTACGCAGGTTGATCAGTGTGAGCGACATCGGGAACGTGCTCGGACCGAGGCCCAGGACGACAACCCACACGACCGGCGCCGCCATCGGGGCAAAGTACAGCCCGCCCATGCCGACCAGGTAGCAGACGGCACACGCGATCACGACAGGGAAGGGATTGGCCATGCGGGCGCACAGCGTCGGTGCACCGAAAGCTGCGACGAGCCCGATCACCGAGAACATTCCGACCATCGTTCCGCCGAAGGCGTCACTGGCTCCGGCGTCACGAAGGATCGAGGGAATCCACGTGAACATCGAATACGTGATCAGTGAGGTCATGCCGAACATGCCGGCCATCCCCCAGGCCACGGGAGAACGCCAGACCTGACCGCGTGGCTGTTCTGCCACTGCCGCAACCGAATCCGATGCATTCTCGACGGACCCGGCTTCGTTCGCGCGAGCCTTGCGCGAGCGAGCGAGGGTGATCAACCACGGCACTGCTGCGGCGAAGCCGAAGGCGGACCACCAGCCGATCGAGAACCGCCACCCGAAGGCGTCGGCGACCGGGACTGCGACGAACGCCGGAACGATGGTGCCGATCTGCACGGCCACGATGTAGACCGAACTCATGGTGGCGAGGCGATCCGAGAAGTACCGCTTGACCAACGGCGGGATCACGACATTGCCGATTCCCATGCCTGCCAGTGCCAGAGCCGAGAGGGCCAGCAACGACCATGTCTGAGACATCATGGCGCGCAACAACATTCCGACGCCGGCCATGAGCATCGCGACGAGGGCCGTTCGCTCGAGCCCGATACGTTTCGCGATGGCGGGAGTGATGAGACCGAAGATGGCGAACATTGCGGTCGGAACCATGCCGAAGACACCGACGATCGAGGCGGAGAAGCCGATCTCGTCGCGAATCTCGGCCGCCAAAGGCGAGAACGAGGTCACCGCAAGTCGAAGTACGAGCGCAGACATCGCAATCGCAGCGAAGACGAGCACACGGCCTTGTATCAACGAGCGGGTTTCGGTTCTCTCCAGTTGAGCAGTCACCGGCAAATCATAGGATGACCGGATGAACTCGCACAAGCGCGGTAATCTAACGTCACATTCACACCACTTACCCGGACCCGAGGAAACAACCACGTGCAACCCGTTCGACGCGCAAGTCTCATCTCGCAGGTCACCGAACAACTCCGCAACGAGATCCGGAGCGGAACCTGGCCGATCGGTTCCAAAATCCCCACCGAACCGGAACTGTCGGAGCTGACCGGGACCGGTCGCAATACCGTGCGCGAGGCGGTCCAGGCGCTCGTACACGCCGGAATGCTGGAACGTCGTCAGGGATCGGGCACCTACGTCGTTGCTGTCTCCGACCTCGGTGGCACTCTCGGCAACTACTTTGCCGGTGCCCACCAGCGGGATGTACTCGAACTTCGGCGCGCACTCGACATCACTGCAGCCACCCTCGCCGCCGCACGGCGAACCGAAGACGACATCGCCGAACTGACGCGGCTACTCGAGCTTCGCACCGCGTCATGGGAGGGTCAGGACGTCGACGCTGCCACCACCGCGGACGTCGCCCTGCACCGAGCAATCGTCGCGGCCAGCCACAACGAGGTCTACCTGGAGTTCTACGACTCCCTGCTCCCGGTCATCGAGACCACGATCCAACAGCACATCGATGCAACCGGCGAAGGATTCCACTCGCAGCACGCGAACCTCGTCAACGCTGTCGTCGACGGGAACACCGTGGCCGCCTCGAACGCCGCACGCGAGCTGTTCGAGGGCCTGGTCTCGGACTTCGGTACCGGCGCCCCGATCTAGAGCAGCAAGCGCACGATGTCGGACGTACGGGCCAACCCCGGGAACGCGTCCGCCGTCGAGCGAGGATGCAGAACATGAACCGCCAAGCGGAACATCACCGCACGTAGAAGCATCTGCGGCCACTCGGGGAGATCTTCCCACCGGCCGACCAGTGCCTCGTCGGCACCGCCCCACGAGATCGCGTCGACTACAGCGACGGCGGCGGCCCACGCAGCCGGCCGCCAATACGGCGTGATGTCGGTGATTCCGGGCGCCATACTGCCCGAGAACAGCACTGTCCCGAACAGATCGCCGTGCACGAGCTGGTCCGGGCTCTGCACCGGCTTACGCAAAGTAGCGAGCCCGGCGATCAGTTCCAGACTCTTGCGACCGTCAGGAGTGGGCGTCTCGAGTTGCTCGACGCCCTTCGCGATCCTCAGCGGAACCGTTTCCCATGCCGCGCGATCAGCGGCGACGAATACGTCGACCTCGGCCCACGGCGGCACGGGCGGTTGCGCAAGGAAGCGCGGGCGCTCGAGCGAGGCCGTCGCCGCATGCAGTCGGCAGGACATCGAGACCACTTCGTCGTGACGTGGTTCCGGCGATCCGACGATGAAGGTGTCGGCACGCCAGCCCGAGACGACGTAACGACCGTCGGTCGAACGCACCGGTCGAGCCAGCCGAACGCCGTCGACTTCGAGGTTCTCTCGCACCTTCGCCGACCACGCTGCGCGGGCATGATCCGCGACTGCTGAAAGGACGACGTCTCCACACAGCCACCCGCCGTCCCAATCCGCACCGAGTGGGATGGGATCGACTTCACGGAGGCCGAAGGTGGAGCACACGTGCTGGGGAGGTTGGCCTGTGCTCACACCCCAACGCTACCGGTGCGCGGCGCCGCCTCCCGCGAGGCGCGCCTAGTAGACCGGCAGACTCGCATCCACCTGGTTCGCCCAGGCGATCGCGCCGCCTTGAACGTGGACCGCGTCGGAGAAACCGGCGTTCTTGAGAAATGCCAATGCCTCGGCGGAACGAATGCCGGTTTTGCAGTACAGCACTATCTGCTTGTTCTGCGGCAACGTCGCCAGAGCTTCACCGGACAGGATGCGGTCCTTCGGGATCAGCACGGCCCCCGGCAGATGCATGATGTCCCATTCAACCGGTTCTCGTACGTCGACCAGCTCGATCGACCGTCCCTCGCCGATCATGGCCTCCAGTTCGGGCGCCGTGATCGTCGAACCGACAGCAGCGGCACTCGCCTCTTCGGACACGACACCGCAGAACGCGTCGTAGTCGATCAAGGCGGTGACCGGCACGCGGGTCGGATCACGCTGAAGGCGGATCGTCCGGAACGTCATCGCAAGTGCGTCGTAGATCATCAGGCGTCCGAGAAGCGGTTCGCCGATCCCCGTGATGAGCTTGACCGCCTCGGTCGCCATGATCGAACCGACGGTCGCGGGCAGGACTCCGAGCACACCACCCTCGGCGCACGAGGGGACCATGCCTGGCGGCGGCGCCTCCGGGTAAAGATCGCGATAGTTCAGTCCCGCGCCGTCCGGGGCGTCTTCCCAGAAGACCGAGACCTGCCCTTCGAAGCGGTAGATCGAGCCCCACACGTACGGCTTTCCCGCGATGACGGCAGCATCGTTGACGAGGTACCGCGTCGCGAAGTTGTCCGTACCGTCCAGGATCAGGTCGTACTCGGAGAACAGTTCGACCGCGTTGGAGTTGTCCAGGCGGAACTCGTGCAACCGGACGTCGACGTGCTCGTTGATTTCGAGAATCGACTCCTTCGCGCTGAGCGCCTTCGGGCGTCCGACGTCGGAGCGTCCGTGAATCACCTGACGCTGCAGGTTCGACATGTCGACCTCGTCGAACTCGACGATCCCGATGGTGCCCACTCCTGCGGCCGCGAGGTAGAGCAGTGCCGGTGAACCCAATCCACCGGCGCCGATGAACAGGACTCGTGCATTCTTGAGCCGCTTCTGACCGGTCATGCCTACGTTCGGGATGATCAGGTGCCGGCTGTATCGGGCAACTTCCTCCCGGCTCAACTCGGCTGCCGGCTCCACCAGTGGTGGCAATACGACGGGTGTTGCAGACACCGCGAAACACTCCTAGTTCAAGACGAGATCAGGGATTCTCGATCCGGTCACGCTCGGGGGTACGGCCACGGATTGAAGCGGCACGTGAGTCCGTTCATCGGAACGACGCCCTCGGGATCAAGCCTAGCGATGTCGTTGTTCGCGGTTCCGAAGGTCTGCTGCATCATGATCGGTGCGAGTCCGCCTTCGGTCTCGCACGGCTGATGAGCGGCGTATCCGATGGCATGGCCGACCTCGTGATTGATCTGATACTGCCGATACGAGCCGATGTCGCCCTGGAACGAAATGGCGCCTCGCACCCATCGCGGTTCGTTGAGCAGGACTCGGTCCATGCTCGGGTTGTAGCAGGATCCTTCGAGTTCGATTTCGTATCCACAGCCTTCGCGGATCGTCATCTGTGAGGTCAAGGAGATCCGGAAGTCCGGCTCGCCGGCGTCGACGCGCCGGAACGCGACCTTGGGATCGTTGGTCCAACTCTTCGGATTGGCCAGTGTCTGGTCGACCATGCGTCCGTACGATTCGTCTCCGCCGAAGCCGGTCGTGTCGACGCCGTCCTCGATCTCGACCGTGTACGTGAACTCGCGTTCGGTTCCCTGTCCGACCTTGCCCGTCGTACCTGGTACGACGTGCCACGTTCCACCCCCCGCGACGGTGAACGGACCACCGTCGGGAAGGGCACCGGACGGTATCGACGAGGCAAAAGTTCCGTCTCCGGCCGGTGGGGCACCGATGACATCGGTTCCGTCGGTGCTGTGCGCGAGGTCGGCGGTGGCCGACGTCTTGCTCGCGGAGTCTGTGGCGTCCGGCCGTACCGCATCGACGATCACAAGAATGGTGAGCACCACGAGAACCGGAATCGCGTAGGCCCGCCAACCGTAGGTCGAGACGAAGCGCCCGAGCTTGCTCTGCTTTCGCGCTGCCCGGTCCGGTCGCGGATTACGCGGGGTTCGGCCCACTTCTCGTTTGGTCGGATCCCATTGGGCGCGCAAAGGCTGATGGGAGGAAATGCCGCGATAGTCGCGTTCGCCGTAGGCACGATCATCCGGCACCTCCGGCCGACGTTCGTCGCGAGGCGCTCCAGTTCCGCTACGCATTCGACGTTCCTCACGTTCAGGGTTCTGCGTAGTTCGTCCACGCATGCGCGGTCCCCCTGGGTCAGTCACGTCGTCCAGAATCTCACACACGGCAAGTCGCTCGCCCGGGCTGACCGAAACTTGCTGGTCCTGGCGTGTCATGGCAGCCCGTCCTGTAACGAGAAAGACCGCTGGTCTCGCTCACCGAGGCACGCGCGACTCGCCCGGGCGACACACGGTATCGTTCATTCGGCTACGACCGGTGTGACGGAGGATACTGGCGGGTACGCACACGCGACTCGCGGATCCGCGCGCCGACCGAATTACTTTTGCTCAGATTGGAAGCGACATGACAGAACTCGCGGATCGGACTGACTCCGATCGCGGTACAACGGCTGGCAAGCCTGCCGGAACACGTCGCAGCACCCGCCTCCCCCGCGATGCGCGCCGCCTCCAGCTCCTCGCAGCTGCAAGTGAGGTATTCGTTGCGAACGGGTACCACTCGGCCGGCATGGACGAGATCGCCGAATGTGCCGGTGTCAGCAAGCCAGTTCTGTACCAACATTTCCCAGGCAAACTCGAACTGTACGTCGCTGTCCTGCAGAGTTACGTCGACAGCCTCATCTCGGGTGTACGCCAGGCCCTGCGATCGACGACGGACAACAAACAGCGTGTCCGCGCCGCGGTCCAGGCGTTCTTCGACTTCGTCGACAACGACTCCCAGGGCTTCCGCCTGGTGTTCGAGTCCGACATCATGGGCGAACCTCAGGTCCAGACACGCGTCGAACAAGCCACCGAAGCCTGCGTCGACGCCGTGTTCGACCTGGTGAGTCAGGATTCCGGACTCGATCCGTACCGCGCGCGCATCCTTGCGGTCGGTCTTGTCGGTGCCAGCCAGTTCACTGCGCGGTACTGGCTCGAGGCCGCGCGGCCGATCCCGAAGGAAGAAGCCGTGGAAATCACCGTGACCCTCGCGTGGGGCGGTCTCTCACACGTGCCGCTGCAAGCCGAAACGAAGTAACCGGAACCCGAACGAGAATGGGCGGGCAGTCTCACGACTGCCCGCCCATTCTGCTGTTACAGCTACGCGTCAGACGGTAGGCGCGAATCCGACCTTGCGGATATCGGACGGACCGATCTCCACGTACGCCACACGAGAAGCCTGCACCAGGAACTTGCGGCCCTTGTCGTCGACGAGAGCCAGAACCGGCTCGCGGCCACCGAGGACAGCCGCGACCAGTGTCTCGACCTCGTCAGGGGTCTGTTCGCTGTTGACGATGAGCTCACGCGGGCTGTCGATTACACCGATCTTGACCTCCACGGTCAACCTCCGAACTGTTCGTGAATTACATCCGTTGTCGACGCAAGGCTAATGCAGCAACGACCGCCCACGCTCCTCTGCACGCTGTGCCCAGAGCGAACAGGCACCTAGACGAGTCCGAGAATCGCCATCCGCTCGGCATGCTTCGCCTGCATGCCGTCGAACAACGCGACAACTCCGTTGAGGTCGCCGGAGGCGGAGATCACCAGATCGGTGAGATCTTCACGCTGCGCCAGCACGAACTGTGCCTGCGTGATTGCTTCGCCCAGAAGACGGCGTCCCCACAGCATCAACCGGTCCTTGGCGCGAGTACTGGCCTCCACTGCTGCCTTCACCTCGAGCACCACGAACTCCGAGTGGCCCGTCTGGGACAGCACGTCCTCGACGATTTCCGCGACATCCGCCGGGAGGGAGTGCCCGATCTCGCGATAGAAGTCGGCAGCGATTCCGTCGCCGACGTACGCCTTCACGAGCGATTCCAGCCACGTCGACGGTGTCGTCGACGCGTGGTAGTTGTCGAGAGCTCGAACGAACGGGTCCATGACGGCGAAGATCTCGTGGCCACGTTCCGTCAACGCCGTTTCCAGAGTCTCGAAGTGGTCCATCTCGGCGGCGGCCATGCTGGCGAACGCCACCTTGCCTCGCAGGTCCGGTGCCATTTGTGCGTCCTCCGCCAAGCGGTAGAACGCCGAAATCTCGCCATACGCGAGAACGGCAAACAAATCGATCACGCCAGGGTGATCGGAAGCGACTCGGCCTCCGGTTCCAGCGTCCGTCGAAGCATCAAGATCGTGTGCGCCCATGACTACGAACTGTAGTGCTTCGACGGCCGACGCGACCGGCAAGGACCGCATGTCCGATTCGGTGATCTTCGACATGTCATCGCGAGGGACGGACAACGTGCAGCTACAATGGTCTTGGGAGTTCGCCAGTTCCCCCGGGCCATTTGGTTAGCCGGGACGGCTGTATTCACACGAACCCCACCGATAATGTGCGCGCACCTGCATCGACGGTTGTCGCCCGCTTCGCCGAGATCTCCGGACGGTTCGAATTCGTCCGAGTGGAATTCAGTGCTGAGGCGTAGGCATGACCGAAGAAAAAGAGGGCATCGACATCGGCCGACTTACGGCCTGGCCCCTTACCTTGTGCGTGCGTACCGCCACGAGGAAAGGCTAGTCCCCTGAGCAAGATCACTGTCGACCACGAAGACGAAGCAACCGAGAACACCGTTTCCGTCCAGCTCGACGACACCCATGTACCCCCGAGCTTCGCCGAACTCGGTGTCCGCGACGAAATCGTCCGCGCACTGAACGAGATCGGCATCGAGCGCACCTTCGCCATCCAGGAACTCACCCTTCCGTTGGCTCTCGCCGGTGACGACCTCATCGGTCAGGCCCGCACCGGAATGGGCAAGACCTTCGGTTTCGGCGTCCCGCTCCTGCATCGCATCGTCACCGCCGAGAACGGCACAGCTGTTCTCGACGGCACGCCCCGCGCTCTGATCATCGTTCCCACCCGCGAGCTGTGCATCCAGGTCGCCCGCGACCTCGAGAACGCCAGCAAGTACCTCCGGGTCGGCGACCGCGGTCTCCAGGTTCTGCCCATCTACGGCGGCCGTCCGTACGAGGCGCAGATCTCGGCACTCCAGAAGGGCGTCGACGTTGTCGTCGGCACCCCGGGTCGCCTGCTCGACCTCGCCAACCAGTCGCACCTGATCCTGGGCAAGGTGGGCGTTCTCGTCCTCGACGAGGCCGACGAAATGCTCGACCTGGGATTCCTCCCCGACATCGAACGCCTCATGGGCATGGTCCCCGACAAGCGTCAGACGATGCTCTTCTCCGCGACGATGCCCGGCCCGATCATCACCCTGGCTCGCACCTTCCTGACGCAGCCGACGCACATCCGCGCCGAAGAGGCCGAATCCTCCGCGGTGCACGATCGCACCAGCCAGCACATCTACCGTGCACACGCGCTCGACAAGGCCGAGATGGTCGCCCGCGTCCTGCAGGCCGAAGGCCGCGGCGCGACGATGATCTTCACCCGCACCAAGCGCACAGCCCAGAAGGTGGCCGACGATCTCGCGGAACGCGGCTTCTCCGTCGGTGCCGTCCACGGTGACCTCGGCCAGATCGCCCGTGAAAAGGCGCTGAAGGGCTTCCGTAACGGCAAGGTCGACGTTCTGGTCGCCACCGACGTCGCTGCCCGCGGTATCGACATCGACGACGTCACCCACGTCATCAACTACCAGTGCCCCGAGGACGAGAAGACCTACGTCCACCGCATCGGTCGTACCGGCCGCGCCGGACGCACCGGCATCGCCGTCACGCTGGTCGACTGGGACGACATCCCTCGCTGGCAGCTCATCGACAAGGCACTGAGCCTCGGAATCCCCGACCCGGTCGAGACCTACTCCAGCTCGCCGCACCTCTACGAAGAGTTGTCCATTCCGGCCGATGCCAAGGGCACTGTTCGCAAGGCCAAGGCCGCCCCGGAGAAGGCAGCAACGGACAAAGCAGCAACGGACAAAGCAGACGCGCCGAAGTCGACCGACTCGGACGGCAACGAAGAGAAGGCCGCTCCCCGCCGCAACCGGACCCGTCGCCGCACCCGCGCCGGCGCTTCGACCGACGCCGCGACGTCCACCACCGCCGGCGCCACCACAGCTCCCCCTTCGGCACCCGCGGCAACCGCTGCCGAGAACTCGGACGAAGACGGAGCGGCCAAGCCGCGTCGCCGTCGGCGTCGTCGCCCCGCGGCTTCCGCGACAGCAGGCGCCGCAGAGTAAGCTGCCGATGTGCTGGCTCCCGAAAGGCGTACTCGCTCAGATGTCATCGGTGCGCTGGCAATCGCGCTGGCCGTAATCGTGGCGGTGACCGTTGTGTGGTTGCGCAGTGATGCGCGCGGAACCACCTCGGTCACCGCCGAATCTCCACTCCCACCTCTGTCGACGTCGGTGTTGTTACCCGACATCCTGAAGCAGACGTGGGAATCTCCCAGTGCCGACTCGACGGCACCGATCACCGTCGGAAATGCCGTCGTCACCGCCGACGGCTCCGAGGTGATCGGCCGCGATCCGGCAACGGGCGAAGAAGTATGGCGATACGCGCGCAACATTCCGCTGTGCGGCGCGATCGGTTCGTGGGATCGCGTCGTCAGCGTCTATCAGGACGATCGCGGTTGCTCTCAGGTCACGTCGCTGGTCGCCGACACCGGCGCCCGAAAGGACCAGCGCAACAGCGACGCCGATTCTGCGGTCAGCCTTTCAGCGGACGGCACCTACCTGATTTCGCGCGGCAGTGAGCGAATGGAGCTGTGGCGCTCGGACCTCGTCCGAACCCTCGAGTACGGCCGGGTCGACGCGAAGGTCAACCCCAACAAGCAACCCCGCACCGGATGCACGCTGCTCGACGCTGCGTCGAGCGCCAACCGAGTCTCGGTACTCGAGCGCTGCCCCGGTGAAGCCTCCAACAGGTTGACGGTGATGAATCCCGCACCCAAGGACGCCCAGGAACCCGAAGAGTACGGATCCGCGATTCTCCTCGACTCCGAGGGCGCCCGCCTGCTTGCCGTGGCCGGCGAAAAGACGGCCGTCTACCTCCCTGCCGCCAACGGAACCGTTTCTCGCATCACCATTTTCGACGGATCCGGCAATCCGATCGTCGACTATCCGATCGAGGGAACGGTGACCGAAGGCGCCCGCACCCACGCCGACAAGGCTTCGATCACGTGGTGGACCGGCTCGCAGACCGTCAACCTGCGCCTGAGCGATCTGGCTCCGACGTGGATCGTCAACGGAACGTCCGGACCCGGAAGCATGGTTGCCGGTCAGATGCTCATCCCCGTTCCGGGCGGCATTGCAGCCGTCAGTCCGTCGGACGGAGCGGTGCAGCGCATGATCGCAGTCGACCGCGGTGAGACGGCGACACCGATCGTGCTCGCCAGTGCGGGCGAGACGATTCTGGAACAGCGCGGCGATACCTTGTTCGCGCTGCGCTAGAAGCTCACCTTCCTCAGATCGCCAGCTCCGGCGCGAAAGTCACGACTTCGTTTCCAGCCCAATGCTTTACGAGATTGTCCGCGAGTTCACGATAGGCATCCGCACCCTTGTTCTTTCGTCCGGCGAGGACCGTCGCGCCCGACGCGGACGCCTCGGCGAACTTGACGGTGCGTGGGATCGGAGGCGCCAGAACGGCCAGGGAGTAGCGGTCGCTGACGTCGGCGAGCACGTCGCGACTGTGCGTGGTTCGAGCGTCGTACAGAGTCGGAAGTGCGCCGAGCAGAACAAGATCCGGGTTGGTGATGGCTTGGACTTCACGAACCGTACGCAGCAGCTGTCCGACGCCGCGGTGTGCGAGGGTTTCGCATTGCAGTGGAACCAGAACCGACTGCGCCGCAGTCAATCCGTTGAGTGTGAGCACACCCAACGACGGTGGGCAGTCAATGATGATGACGTCGTAAGAGCCCAGGAGCGGAGACAGCGCCCGCTTGAGCGCGAACTCTCGACCGGGTCGCATCAGGAGCAGCGCTTCGGCGCCCGCGAGATCGATCGTGGCCGGCAGGAGATCCATACCGTCGTCCGTCTTCAGCACGGCGTCGACCGCGTCGAGATCACCCGCCAGGACCTCGTTGACCGAACGCTCGAGGCGATCCGGGTTGTGTCCGAGCGAGAACGTCAGGCAGCCCTGCGGGTCGAGATCCACCACCAAGACTCGTTGTCCGAGCGCGGACAAAGCCGCACCGAGAGAAGCGACGGTAGTGGTTTTAGCCACGCCGCCCTTTTGATTCGCCACTGCGAGAACCGTCGTCACACGTAGATCCTTGCGCACTTCGCGCCAGGAGGCGAGCTACACACGCGAGGCAGCCTGCAATGATGGTCGACATGACCTCCCAGTCCGCCCCCTCGTCGATCCCCCTCGGTGCTCGCGTCGTACTCATGCGCCACGGTGAAACCGAGTGGGCACGCACCGGGAAACACACGGGCCGGACCGAGGTTCCGCTGACTCCGCTCGGCGAGATGCAGGCAACCGCGACCGGAAACCGCCTGCGGACACTCGACCTCCGCAATCCCATGATTCTGACGAGTCCGCGGCTGCGCGCACAGTTGACGGGTGATCTCGCCGGCCTGCCGGAAGAGCGAACCTGGGATGCACTGTCCGAATGGGACTACGGCGATTACGAAGGCCTCACGACGCCCGAGATCCGCGCAACGGTGCCCGATTGGACCGTCTGGACGCACCCGTGCCCCGGCGGCGAGCAGGCCGATCAGATCCACGCCCGCACCGACATGGTGCTGTCGACGGTGCGTTCACAACTACCCGAGCGGGACGTGATCCTGATCGGACACGGCCACTTCTCACGCGCACTCATCGCCCGCTGGCTCGAGCTCCCGGTGACGGAAGGAAAGCGTTTCGCCTTGTCCCCCGGCGCATACTCGGTTCTCGGTTACGAGCATGGCGCCACCCACCTCGTCCATCACAACGTGCCGCCGCTCGTCGAGGCTTGAGGCCTAAGATTCCCCTTATGATCCGACGCGCCACGCCCGCAGACGTCCAGCCGATCACCGACATGATCTACGAGTTGGCCGACTACCAGAAGGCCCTCGACGAGTGCACCGTGAAGGCGGAACAGATCGGCGAGGCGTTGTTCGGGCCGGCCGCGACGGCCTTCGCGCACGTCGCTGTGAATTCGGCTGACGACGTCGTCGGCATGGCATTGTGGTTTCGCAATTTCTCGACGTGGGACGGCGCTCACGGCATCTACCTCGAAGACCTGTACGTCAAGCCCAGTCAGCGCGGATCAGGCCACGGGAAGGCTCTTCTGGCCGCACTCGCCAAGGAGTGCACCGACAACGACTACACCCGGCTGTCCTGGTCGGTGCTCAACTGGAACACCCCCTCGATCAAGTTCTACGAGTCACTCGGTGCCGACGCGAAGACGGAGTGGACCACGTATCGCCTGACCGGTACTCACCTCGGAGCTCTCGCCGCCAAAGCTGAGTAGAGCGGAAGCTGAGTAGGTCTGAAGCAGCGTAGGCGTTCCGTCCTACTTGTCCCGCGGCTCTTCGGTCTCGTCCGGGCGCCCCTCTTCCGGCGACACCTCGTCTGCGTACGCTCCGTACTCCGCTGCCATCCATCGAGACGTCGGAGCCGAGAACAGGCAGCCCAGAGCGCCGAGAACGACGACACCCAGAACGATGCCGAGCGGCACCTGATGCGAATCGGTCAGGAGCGACCAGGCGACCGGCAGGAGCAGCAACTGCGCGACGACGGCGATTGCCCGGCCCCACCGGCGGCCCGTCAGCAAAGCGATACCGGCAGCCAACACCGCGCCGCCGAGGATCGCGACCCAGGCGGCAAATCCGTATCCGTTGGTGACGCTCTGATCGTGGCCGGTTGCACCGCGAATCACTGCGACGATCGCGAACCCGGCGGCAACCAGCCCTTGAAGCGTCACGAGGGCACCTGCCCATGTGACTGTCTTGGGCAGGGCGTTCGGACTGGCGGTATTCGGCACGAGGCCAGCCTAGAACACGACACCGGATAGGCTCATGCCCCGTGCGCGCACTGCTGATCGTCAACCCCAATGCCACCTCCACCACCGCTGCCGGTCGTGACCTGTTGGCACACGCCCTCGAGAGTCGGGTGCGACTTACTGTGGCGCACACCACACATCGGGGTCATGCCGCCGAACTGGCGCGCGAAGCCCACGAAGACGGCTTCGGCTCGGTGATCGTCCACGGCGGCGACGGAACGGTCAACGAAGTGGTCAACGGACTGCTCGGGTCACCGCATCCCGCGTCGATGAAATCGGTTCCGGTCGGTCCGATCCCGACGATCGCTGTCGTCCCGGGAGGCTCGGCAAACGTTTTCGCGCGCTCACTCGGTATTGCCGCCGACCCGATCGACGCCACGAACCAGCTCGTCGACCTCCTCTCCGAACGGACCAGGCGCCGAATCGGGCTCGCACACTGCGACAACCGTTGGTTCACGTTCAACGCCGGAATGGGCCTCGACGCCGATGTGTGCGAGGCCGTCGACGCCAGCCGTAAGAACGGTGACGCCGCCACACCCGCCCGGTATGTCCGAACCGCGATCGCGGCGTTCTTCCGTGCCAAGCGAGCCGAACCAGCGCTGACCGTCCACCTTCCCGATCAGGATCCCGTCTCCGGAGTCCACTACGCATTCGTCTCGAACTCGAGCCCGTGGACATATCTGGAAGAGCGTCCCGTCCACACCAATCCGGGAACGACCTTCGACAGTGGACTCGGCATCTTCGCCATGACGAGCACCAAAGTTCTGCCGTCCCTGCGGGTTGTGCGGCAACTACTCGCACGCGGCGCGGAGCCGAAATCGAAGGTTCTCTTACGCACCGACGACGTCCCGACAATCACCATCGAATCGTCGCGACCGATCGGACTCCAGATGGACGGCGACTACATCGGACTTCGTGAAAAGGTCGAATTCACCTCGGTCCCGGATGCACTGGAAGTGTTCGCACCGATTACGACGTGAGTCAGGCAACACGTTTGACCTGCAAAAACTCTGGTGCCAAAAGGTCGAAATCGGGTAAAATGCCGGTGACGCCCAGGTGGCCGTCAGGTGTGTCACAAATTAGTGAGTTGGCCCACGAACCCGTTCAAACCTATTGACATACCGCGAGTTCGTGAAAGCATTCACAAGTAACAGTGCGGAAACATTGATGACGCACACACAAACTCATTGGTACCAAATGGTGTGAATACACACCCAATTAAGGAGCGAAAAAAGATGGACTGGCGCCACAACGCAATCTGTCGCGACGAGGATCCCGAACTGTTCTTCCCTGTGGGAAACAGTGGACCGGCCCTCGCTCAGATCGCTGATGCCAAGGTTGTCTGCAACCGCTGCCCCGTCACCGCCGAGTGCCTGTCGTGGGCTCTCGAGTCCGGCCAGGATGCAGGCGTCTGGGGCGGAATGAGCGAAGACGAGCGTCGCGCACTCAAGCGTCGTAACGCACGTACCCGTGCACGCACTTCCGTCTAGGTAGAACCGAGACGTTCGACTCGCGGCGGAGAACAGCCCCTCTGCACAGTCGAAGACGACAGCCCGGCACCACATGGTGCCGGGCTTTTTGTCTGCTCGAATCGCTAACGCGGCTCGAATCAGTAACGCGCAGAACGTCTACCGAGCGGCACACGCAGAACCGCGTCGGTACCGCCTCCGCTTCCCGGGTGCAGTCCGAGCGAGCCACCGAGTTCGGCGCCCAGCAAAGTCCGCACGATCTGGAGTCCGAGCCGATCGGATTTCTCGAGGTCGAAGTTCTCTGGCAGTCCGCGCCCGTTGTCGTGGATGATCACGTCCAACCAGCGTGCAGAACGCTCGGCACTGAGTGTGACCGTGCCGGTCACACCCGGATCGAATGCGTGCTCGATCGCGTTCTGCACCAACTCCGTCAGCACCATGACCAGCGGGGTGGCGCGCTCGGCGGAGAACACTCCGAAACTGCCCTCACGCCGAATCGTCACCGGCACACCTACTCCCGCGACATCGGAGAGCATGGGAACCAACCGGTCGATCACCTCGTCGAGATCCACCTCTTCGTCCACCGACATCGACAAGGTGTCGTGAACGAGGGCGATGGACGTCACGCGTCTCACCGACTCTGTCAACGCTTGTCGCGCTTCGTCGTTGCCGGTTCGCCTGGCCTGTAGACGCAGAAGCGCCGCGACGGTTTGCAGATTGTTCTTCACTCGATGGTGAATCTCGCGGATGGTTGCGTCCTTGCTCAGTAGAGCGCGATCACGACGCTTGACCTCGGTGACGTCGCGGACGACGACCGCCGCACCGACATGCCGGCCGCCCGGCTTGAGAACCAGGGCTCGCAGCAGAACGGTCGCCCCGCGCGCCTCGATCTCCATACGGCGACCGGGCTTGTCCGCCAACGTATCTCGGATGTATCCCGCAGCTTCCTGAGACTCGAACGGGTCGGTGACCAACGAACGGGTCAGCGCTGCGAGGTCTTGGCCCACCAGATCCGAACTCAGACCCATCCGGTGATAGGCCGAGAGCGCGTTCGGGCTGGCATAGACGACGGTGCCTTCGGTATCGAGACGGATGAAGCCGTCGCCCGCACGTGGGCTCGAGTTCGTGTCGGAGCGCGATTCTCGGATCGGGAAGGTTCCGTCGCTGATCATCTGACACAGGTCTTCGGCGCAATCGAGATACGCGAGTTCGAGCGGACTCTGCGCTCGCTGGTGCGACAGGTTGGTGTCGCGGCTCAGAACAGCGATGACTCGCCCGTCCAGACGCACCGGAACGGCTTCCCGACGCGGCGGCATTCCTTCACGCCACGTCTCGTCTTCCCCGCGCACGACGCGGCCCTCCACGAGAGCGCGAAGAACCTGCGGGTGCTCGGACTCGGAAACGACCGTTCCGACCGCATCCTCCGGAAAAGCCGTCGATGCCGTTGTCGGCCGGCAATGCGCGACGCAGATGACCGTCCCCTCGGATCGGTTCTTCTCCGATTCGGTGCCCACCCACAAGAGAACGTCGGCAAAGGAGAGGTCGGCGAGCAGTTGCCACTCCCCCACGACGCGCTGGAGATGGTCGACCGCCGCACCGGGAAGATCGGTGTGTTCGGCGAGGAGGTCACTGAGAGTGGACATCGTCCGGCTTAGGAGATCACGGCGATCAGATCGCCTTGCTGAATCACGTCGCCGACCTTGACGCCCACCGTCGTCACCGTTCCAGGAACCTCGGCCAGGACGGGAATCTCCATCTTCATGGATTCGAGGATGACCAGGGTGTCGCCGTCCGCAACGACGTCTCCCTCGCTCACGACGACCTGGTAGACCGTCGAAACCATCTCGGCGCGCACGTCTTCTGCCATCGTGAACCTCACTTCTGTCGGAACTGCACTCTGACCACGAAAATACGTCGACGGATCACTCGATCGACCTGCCAATGGAACCACACCGGCATCGGCGTGAAACAATGACGCGAAAGAAACAGAAGGGAGACCAATCATGGGTAAGCGTGGTCGTAAGAAGCGCAGCCGTAAGGGCAACGCCGCTAACCATGGCAAGCGTCCAAACGCCTGACATGTAGCGCAACAAAACGTCCGAGGGGCGGGGAAGCATTGCTTCCCCGCCCCTCGGCGTTACTGCCTTCCGACTGCTGCCGCTCAGATCTTCGCTGACGGGCTAGCTGTCGGTTTCGGTAGTCGTTATGACGATGGTCCGACGCAACTCGACGGTGAGCCTCTGACGCAGGCTTTCCGGCGCGTGGTCTCCACCGCACTTACGGTTGATCAGGCTCTTGACCTTCTCTTCGATCCCGTAGGCCTCGAGGCACGATCCACAATCGTCGATATGACGCTGCAGGCGAGCACGACTCGAATCGTCGCATTCACCGTCGAGCATCAACCAGACGTCGGCGATGACTGCCGAGCAGTCGAGCCTTTCGAATTCGTCCTGCTCACTCATCGTGTGACACCTTCCGTCTCGGTGGCTGCGACTGTGGCTGTGTCGACCGCGCCGTCCCGATTGAATCCCCGGTCTTTTGCGACATCGGCCAAAAGACCACGCAATTGCTTGCGACCACGGTGCAGTCGCGACATCACCGTTCCGATGGGTGTGCCCATGATCTCCGCGATCTCCTTGTACGGGAATCCTTCGACATCGGCGTAGTACACGGCCATACGGAATTCCTCGGGAAGCGACTGCAGCGCCGCCTTGATGTCGTCGTCAGGCAACGCGTCGAGCGCCTCCACCTCGGCCGATCGCAGCCCCGTCGAAGTGTGCTCGGCGGTGGCGGCCAACTGCCAGTCGGTGATCTCGTCCGTCGGATACTGCGCGGGTTGGCGCTGCTTCTTGCGGTACGAGTTGATGTAGGTGTTCGTGAGAATCCGGTACAGCCAGGCTTTCAGGTTGGTACCGGCACGGAACGAGCGGAAAGCGGTGTACGCCTTGACGTACGTCTCCTGCACGAGATCCTCGGCATCAGCGGGATTCCGCGTCATACGCAAGGCAGCGCCGTACAACTGGTCGAGCAGCGGGAGCGCGTCGCGCTCGAACCGGGCAATCAACTCATCCGCAGTTTCGGGCGTTTCGGACACTGCGCCGTCGATAGGTTCAGCTACCTCTGACGGTTCGTCCTTGGGCCGGTCGTGTTCCAGCACTCTGATCCCTTCACTAGCCGTAGGGATCAAGGTTACCGCCAACTGAAGATCCGACCCACGGGCCGGTGGTGGCTCACACACAGCCAGCACGGTCGCTCCTTCGCTTCTCGGGACAAGTTTCATCAACTGGTACCAACACGGGAGTCAGCGACTCTGTTCCCGGCCTGGTCGGATGCACCTGTCGGCGATCCACATAGGGTGTTCCTCATGGCCGGAACAGCGACCCCTGCGACCGTACTTCTCGACAAGTCGAAGACACCGCACCGCGTCCACAGCTACGACCACGATCCTCGCGCCGAATCTTTCGGCGACGAGGCGGTCACTGCACTGGCAGAGTCGACAGGCGTCGAGGCCGCACAGATCTTCAAGACCTTGGTCGTCAAACTCGACACCGGCAAGCTCGCCGTCGCGGTCCTGCCGGTCCCGGACAAGCTCTCCCTCAAGGGTGCAGCCGCTGCCCTCGGTGCGAGCAAAGCCGTCATGGCCGATCGCGCCGAAGCCGAGCGCTCGAGCGGCTACGTCTTCGGCGGTATCTCACCGCTCGGCCAGCGCAAGAAACTGCCGACAGTGATCGATGCGTCGGCGCTCGACTGGGACCGCATTCTCTGCAGCGCCGGCCGACGCGGCCTCGAAATCGAGCTGGCTCCGACGGACCTCGCGCAGCTCAGTGGCGCGGTCACGGCGCAAATCACGGCGGGCTGAGTATCCGGTCGCTACGGTCTCACCATGCGACCACACCTGAAAACTCTTGCACTGACCGCTGCGACGGCAGCTCTCACCGTCTCGCTGACGGCCTGCGGGAGTTCGGACAATGCCGCCAAGGAAGTCACGGTAGTCGGATCAGGGCAGGTCCGCGGGGCGCCGGACATCCTCAATGCCGACATCGGCATCGAGGTGGTTGCCCCGGATGTATCGGGAGCGGTCTCGGAGGCGAATGACAAGGCCCGTCAGATGATCGACGCGATAGTCGCCGCCGGGGTTGCCCCCGAGGACGTGCAGACAAGCGATCTGTCCGTCCAGCCGCAGTACGACGCCAGCGGCGGACCGTTCGTCGGCGGCAACGTGACCGGCTACCGGGCGACCAACTCGGTACGAATCGTCGTCCGCGATCTCGACAAGGCCTCTTCTGTCCTGGACGCCGGCATCGCGGCGGGCGGAAACGCGGCACGGCTCGGTAACGTCGCCTTCGCCATCGACGACGACTCTCAGCTTCTGGCCGACGCTCGCACCCGTGCCTTCGAGGACGCGAAGAACCGTGCCGAGCAGTACGCGGATCTGTCCGGGACGTCGCTCGAAAACGTCGTGACCATCACCGAGGCACACGACACGAGTGGCGGTCAGACCATGCGCGCTCCCGACGCCTCGATGTCCGACATGGTTCTCGCCCCGGGAACCCAGCAGGTCTCGTTCGAAGTGACCGTCACCTGGGCTCTCGGCTGACTGCTAGAGCAGGCTGATCTGCTCGCCGGCACGGTCGACGTCCGGCTCGATCAACTCGTGCCCGTTGTTCTTGACACTGTTGACCAGCGGCCGGACTCGATCGACGTCGATCCGCTCGAAGAGGTCCGGTACCGGTTCGAGCAGAGCCGAATCGACGGTGTTGTCGGGATCGAGCCACGCCTCCCAGCGGTCACGAGGCAGGGCGAGGGGCATGCGGTCGTGAACCTGCTCGAGGTGACCGAGAGAGTCGACCGTGACGATCGAGCAGCTCAGAACGGGGCTCGCGTTCTCGACACTCGGGTCCCGCCAGGCAGACCACACGCCCGCCATGAACAGCCGTGATCCGTCGTCGGGGTGCATGTAGTAAGGAATCTTCGCTGCCTTCTTCCCGCCGGTGGCCTCGGTCTGCCACTCGTACCACCCGTCCATGGGGACCAGGCAACGCTTGAACTTGAAGGCGGTCCGAAACGCCGGCTTCTCCGCCAGCGAGTCGGCGCGGGCGTTGAACAGGACCGGGCCTTTGCCCAGTTCCTTGGTCCACGACGGCACCAATCCCCACCGCATCCGCCGAATCCTCTTGGTCGGATCGCTGTCGGGGTTCTCCCGATCGTGGCGTTCGACGACGGTCAACACCTCGGTCGTGGGGGCCACGTTGTAATCGGCTTCGACGGGCGCCGAGTGGTCGGTCTCGTCGAGCGCATCGAGTTCCACCGCCAGGGTGGCCGGGTCCGCTGTGGTCGCATACCTTCCGCACATGACACCCAGGGTGGCACGGTTTCGACCATTCCCCCACCGATGAGAGAAGATGGACCATGTGAGTCTGAGTCTGTGGAGCGCCCCGAGGGCCCAAGCACCCGTCGATGCAGTGGTGACGCTGCCCGGATCCAAGTCCATCACCAATCGAGCTCTGATTCTGGCCGCACTTGCGGATGGCCCGTCCACGATCACCGGTGCACTCCGCAGCCGTGACGCCGACCTGATGATCGCAGCTCTGCGTGACCTCGGCATCGGCGTCGAGGAAGCCGGTGATGCGACCACGCTTCGCATCACCCCTGGACCCCTGCGCGGCGGCGAGGTCGACTGCGGCCTGGCCGGCACCGTGATGCGCTTCCTGCCGCCACTCGCCGCGATGGCCGACGGCATCGTCCACTTCGACGGCGACGAGCAAGCACGCACACGACCGCTCGGCACCATCTTGGAAGCACTGCGCGGTCTCGGCGCTCGGATCGAGGGTGACGCACTCCCGTTCACCGTCACCGGAACCGGATCCCTACGCGGCGGGACGGTCACCATCGACGCATCCGGTTCGTCGCAGTTCGTCTCCGGTCTCCTGCTCTCGGCTGCTGCGTTCGAAGAGGGTGTCACCGTTCACCACGACGGCAAGCCCGTCCCGTCCATGCCACACATCGACATGACCGTCGAGATGCTCCGCGAGGCCGGAGTTTCCGTGACGACGCCAGCCACGGGCGGTGACGCGGACACCTGGCGTGTGGCACCGGGGCCGGTGCGCGCCGTCGACTGGGCGATCGAACCCGATCTCTCCAACGCCACACCGTTCCTGGCCGCTGCCGCAGTGACCGGCGGAACCGTCAGCGTCCCGATGTGGCCGTCGTCGACGACGCAACCCGGCGACGCGATCCGCGGGATCCTCGCCTCGATGGGGGCCGACGTCACTCTCGCCGATGGTGTCCTGACCGTCCGCGGCCCGGAGAAACTGCGCGGCATCGACATCGACCTCCACGACGTGGGAGAGCTGACCCCCACCGTGGCGGCCCTGGCCGCTCTCGCCGAGGGCACCTCGCATCTACGAGGAATCGCGCACCTGCGCGGGCACGAGACAGACCGTCTCGCCGCCCTCGCCGACGAGATCAACAAACTCGGCGGCTCCGTCACCGAAACCGATGACGGCCTGACGATCGTTCCCGCGGAACTCCATGGCGGACAATGGCTCTCGTATGCCGACCACCGCATGGCAACAGCCGGCGCCATCATCGGCCTGGTCGTCGACGGTGTCGAGGTCGACGATGTCGGAACCACAGCCAAGACACTGCCGGGCTTCGAGAACATGTGGATCGACATGCTCGAGAGTTCGTCGGCGGCACCGAAGGCAAGCTTCTGAGTCCGCGGCAGTACGACGAGTCCGACGTCCGGGTACGCCCCGGGCGCGGATCCCGCCCCCGTACGAAGACTCGGCCCGAACATCTCTCGGCCGAATCGGGGATGGTGGTGTCGAAGGATCGTGGCCGTTGGGGTTGCGTCCTCGGCGGCGATCCCGACCGGCTGATCGTCACGATGCGCGCCCGCGAACTTGGCCGAACCCCCATCGTCGTCGGCGATCAGGTGGACATAGTCGGCGATCTGTCGGGCAAAACCGACACCCTGGCGCGCATCGTCCGGGTCTCCGAGCGTTCGACGGTTCTGCGACGGACCGCCGACGACACCGATCCCTTCGAACGTATCGTCGTCGCGAACGCGGAGCAGCTTCTCATCGTCGTGGCACTCGCCGATCCCCCACCGCGCACCGGCTTCGTCGAGCGCGCACTGGTCGCCGCCTACGTGGGTGGCCTGACGCCGATCGTCTGCCTGACCAAGAGCGACCTCGAACCGCCGGAGGAATTCGCGAGCACGTTCGCCGACCTCGACATCCAAGTGGTCGTCGCCGGTCGCGACGATCCCCTGGACGAACTGACGCAGATCCTCGAGCACAAGTTGACCGCCCTGATCGGACATTCCGGCGTCGGAAAGTCGACACTGGTCAATCGCCTTGTCCCCGATGCCAATCGAGCGGTCGGCATTGTATCCGGCGTCGGCAAGGGCCGGCACACGTCGACGCAATCGGTGGCGCTCCCTCTCGCCGGTGGCGGCTGGGTGATCGACACCCCGGGCATCCGTTCGTTCGGTCTGGCGCACATCTCGCCCGAGAACGTGGTGGCGGCGTTCTCGGATCTCGCTGCGGCGATCGAGGATTGCCCGCGCGGATGCACGCACCTCGGACCGCCGGCAGATCCCGAATGCAAGCTCGACCTGCTGGAGGGCAAATCAGCTCGACGCGTCGTCGCTGTGCGACAACTGCTGGAAGCGATCAAGTCCAACGATCAGTACTGAGCGCCCCCGAGCGACGTTCCGGGCGAGAACAGCAAAGCGGCCCGACACCATCGAATGGTGTCGGGCCGCTTGCTGTCTACGGTCAGCGCAGTCGACGATCAGCGCAGGCCGAGGAGGCTGCGCAGCTTTCCGCTCTTGCGCTTACGTGCGATGGCGCTCTTGAGGCCACTGCGGCGCCCGGTCACGGGATCGACAGTCGAGGTCAGTTCGCCGTCGAACATCCGCTCCGACGCCGTCTCGGGCGCATTGTCGACGGTGTCCTTGAGGTACTTGTTGGGCAGCGACAGCTTGGCGATGGTTCGCCAGGACTTGGCGTACTGCACGGCAAGCGGGCCGGTCGTGTACGGCAAGTCGTACTTGTCCGCGAGCTGACGCACCGTGACCGCGATGTCCTTGTAGCGGTTGCTGGGCAGATCAGGGAACAGGTGGTGCTCGATCTGGTAGCTCAGGTTGCCCGTCATGAAGTCCATGAGCGCGCTGCCCTCGATGTTGGCGCTGCCGAGCATCTGACGCAGGTACCACTGAGCCTGCGTTTCCTTGTCGATGTCTTCCTTGGTGAACTTCTCGGCACCGTCCGGGAAGTGGCCGCAGAAGATGACCGCGTTGGTCCACACGTTCCGCAAAGTGTTGGCGGTGAAGTTGGCCGACAACGTGCTCTTCCACGCCGGGCCGGTGATGGCCGGGTAGATGACGTAGTCGCGCAGGACCTGCTTGCCGATCTTCTCGCCGACCTCACGGAGCTTGCGCTGCGTCTCTTCCTTGTCGGCGCGGCCCTTGGCCACCTTGCCGAGCTCGAGGTGCTGAGCGGCGATGCCGTACTCGAAGAACAGCGCGAGCAGCGTGTTGTAGACCAGGTTGCCGGCGTTGAAGGGCTTCCAGCGCTGATCGCGGGTGACGCGGAGGAGTCCGTATCCGACGTCGTCGTCCATTCCGAGGACGTTGGTGTACTTGTGATGCAGGTAGTTGTGGGTCTGCTTCCAGTGCGCAGACGGGCCGGTGACGTCCCACTCCCACGAGGTGGAGTGAATCTCCGGGTCGTTCATCCAGTCCCACTGCCCGTGCATCACGTTGTGCCCGAGTTCCATGTTCTCGATGATCTTCGAGAGCGTCAGCAGGCCAACTCCGGCGAGCCACGCCGGACGACGACGGCTCGCGAAAAGCACTGCGCGGCCGCCGATTTCGAGCGAACGCTGCAGACGAATGACGTTGCGCACGTATCGCGCATCCTTCTCGCCGCGCGACTCCTCGATGTCGCGACGAATCGCGTCGAGTTCGCGGCCGAGCGCCTCGATGTCGGCGTCCGTGAGATGTGCGTATTCCTTGACATCTGCAATCGCCATGGAAAGCCTCCTAGCAGTGAGTTAGGCGCAAAGTAGTAAGTGCAGAACGATCATCGATTCCAATCGTTCAGATCAACTGCACCTACTGTAGCGTAACTTACGGCACCGTAGGTTAGGTTTTTCCCGATGTAACCTATATCACTTCCGGCGCTTCGGCATGCGGGAACGGGCCTGCGACTTGAGTGCGGTCAACAAACCGAGACGCTTACCGGTGATCGGATCGGTACGAAGGTCCTCGACCATCGCCATGGCTGCGTCCCGGAATCCCGAGTCGCGGAACCGCAGTTCCGAAGACGTTTCCGGAGCATTGTCCGAGGTTGCGGTCAGCCACTTGTCCGGCAAAGCCAACTTGTGGATGGTGCGCAGAGCCAGAAGATACTGCTTGAAGAGCGAACCGGTGGTGTACGGGAGATCGAACTTCTCGCACAATGCACGCATCTTCACAGCGATTTCGGGATAGCGGTTGCTCGGCAGATCGGGAAACACGTGGTGCTCGATCTGGTAGCTCAGATTGCCGCTCATGAGTCCCATGAGCTTGCCGGAATTGAAGTTCGCACTACCGAGCATCTGGCGCAGGTACCACTCGTGACGAGTCTCCTGCTCGAATTCGGCAACCGTGAACTTCTCGGCACCGTCCGGGAAGTGGCCACAGAAGATGACGACGTACGCCCACAGGTTGCGCACGAGGTTCGCGGTCGCATTGGCCGACATGGTCGACTTCCACGCCGGCCCCGTCAGCGCCGGGAACAAGATGAAGTCCTTGCCCACCTGACGAAAGATCTTGCGCGCGAAGTCTTTGTTCGCCTGCGAGTTCAGCTGCCCCTTTTCCGCGCCCTCCAACTCGGCTGCCGCCGTGAGGTCGTGCAGCGCGATGCCCCACTCGAACGTGGCCGCCAAGATCACGTTGGCGATCGGCTGGAAGAGGTTGATCGGCTTCCACGGCTCGTCACGAGTCATACGCAGAATCCCGAAACCGAGATCCTCGTCCATACCGACGACGTTGGTGTACGTGTGGTGCTGGTAGTTGTGGGCGCGCTTCCAATGCTCGGAAGGACCGGTCTGATCCCACTCCCACGAGACGGAGTGAATCTCGGGATCGTTCATCCAGTCCCATTGCCCGTGCATGACGTTATGCCCGAGCTCCATGTTCTCGATGATCTTCGACAGGCTCAGCAGGGTCGTGCCGACCAACCATGCCGGTCGGTACCGACTGCCGAACAATGCGATACGCCCGCCGAGCTCCAACGCCCGCTGGACGCGAATGACGCGACGAATGTAGCGGGCGTCCCGGATCCCACGAGAGTCTTCGATGTCGAGTCGAATCTGATCGAGTTCACGTCCGAGAGCTTCGACATCGGCCTCGGTGAGGTGCGAAAACTCTTTGATATCGGTGATGGCCACCGTGGTCCTCCGTGTGCCTAGAAGCTATGCGTCCAGCGTACAGTCGCCGGCGGCGGCGGAGATGCACGTCTGGATGCGCTCGCCCTCCGCGTGCTGTTTCCCCGAGCGTAGATCGATCGCGTGGCCGGCAACGAGAGGTACGACACACGTCTGGCAGATGCCCATGCGGCAACCGAACGGCATCAAGGCACCGGACTGCTCGCCTGCCTCCAGAAGCGTTGTCGCACCGTCGACGGTGATCGTCTTACCCGACTTCTCGAACGTGACCGTGCCACCGTCGGCCGAAGCGTCGATGCGCGATACGGCGAACCGCTCCATGTGGAGTCGATCCTCGATGCCTTCCGCCTTCCAGACGTCTTCGAGCTCGTCGAGCAACGGGAGGGGCCCGCACGCCCAGGTGTGGCGCTCGCGCCAGTCGGGGCAGACCGTGTCGAGAGAACTGAGTTTGAACTTTCCGTCACGGCGCGTGAGTTGAACGTGGCTCACGAAGTCCTCGTGCTCGGCGTGCAGTGCTGTGAGTTCGTCGGCGAACATCACGTCGGATTCCGTCGGAGCCGAGTGGATGTGCATGACGTCGGGCAATTGACCGCGCCGGTTCATCGTCCGCAACATGCCCATGACCGGAGTGATGCCACTGCCGGCGGTGATGAACAGGATCTTCTCCGGTGGCGGATCCGGCAACGCGAAGTTGCCCGAAGGCGTGGCCAGTCGAACGATGGTTCCCGACGGCACGGCCCCGCTGACGAGGTGGCTCGAGAGAAAGCCCTCGGGCATGGCCTTGACCGCGATGGAAATGCGCTTGTTCTCCCAGTTGGGAGGCGAGGTAAGTGAGTACGACCGCCAATGCCAGCGGCCGTCGATATGCAGACCGATGCCGATGTACTGCCCCGGCTGGTAGTTGAAGTCGAATCCCCAACCCGGCTTGATGACGATGGTCGCCGAGTCCGTGGTCTCGGGCCGGACTTCGACGATCTGACCACGCAGCTCGCGCGCGGACCACAACGGATTCGCGAGGTGAAGATAGTCGTCGGGAAGCAATGGTGTGGTCAGCCGAGCCGCCGCACCGCGAAGCAGATTGAGCTTCGACCGCGCTGCCGGAACTACCGACGCTGCCGGTGCCTCGATCCAGTCCTTCAGACCCATCAGACCTCCACCTCTCACCTTCCGAACCCACTGCCTACGGTACCGTAGGTTATCAGGTTACGGTACCGTAGGTTACTTCACGGTAAGCACATTCACAGCAGGTCGAGCAAGAACGGCAACTCCTGCGCGGCGTACCACGCCAACTCGTGGTCCTCCGCGTCACCGAGCGTGAACTCGGCATCGGCGTCACCGAGATCCGCCGCGTCGACTATGCCAGCAGCGCGCTCGATGTCCGATTCTGCCTGTTCGAGGTCGACATGCACAGATGCAACCTGAGCCATCGTGACAGGACCCGCCAATCGGACTACCGAATCGTCGAGATCGGGCCGTAACTTCACATCGGCATCGTCGACGTCGGCGGCAACGACAGCACGCCGGAAGGTGACGTCACCCTCGGTTCCGGCGATCAGTCGCAGCGACGCACGCGCAGCCTCACCCATGGCGACCTCGGCCAACTCGTCGTCGTCCCCCGCCGCGTACGACTCACGCAGAGTCGGGGTGACCGCAAAAGCCGTCCGGCTCATAGGGTCGAACTCCTGATCTGCGACCAACTGCTGCAAAATCTCGACCGTCGCCGGTACGTACACCCTCATGAGACCACCTTCATGCTCGTTCGTCACCGACTCGCATCCGTCAATTCCTCGAGTGACTCGAAGATCAGCGAACGAACGACGTCGACGTCCGACATCGCGTCACGGTCGGCATTCAAACCGTAGTAGACATTTCCGTCGTACGACGTCAGGGCGATGCTGAGTGTCTGATTCTTGAGCAGTGGCGACACGGGATACATCTCGAGCATCCGAGCACCACCGAGGTAAAGCGGAAATTGCGGCCCTGGCGCATTGGTGATCATCAAGTTGAACATTCGCTGCGACAGACTACTGGCCGCGCGGGAGCTCATCGCGTGCAGCGTCGCCGGCGCAAACCCGGACATTCGCACCATCGTCTGCGCGGTGACCCGCCGACCCTGACGCGCGAATGCCTCCGTCGCATGGGCCACGTGCGAGAGCCGAACCACCGCGTTGGGTTCACCGACAGGCAGGTCGATGAGGAACGAGGAAACATGTCCGGGCGCTTGCGGATCGTCGACGTCAGGACTCTCCGGGCCGTCGGTGTAGACCGACATGGGCACCATCGCTCGCACGATGGTCGCCTCGGTCACCGGTTCACCGCGCGAGAGCAACCAGTTCCGCATCGCACCTGCGATGACGGTCAGAATCACGTCGTTGATCTCGCACCCGTACCGCGCGCGAATACGTCGATAGTCCTCCAGAGACGTCTTGGCCACCGCAAGGCGTCGATTGCGCGAAATGGTGGCGTTGAGCGGGCTCGACGGGGCTACCTGCGTCGCCGTTCGAACCACTTCCGCGAGTTTCCCGAGTGCACTCACAGCCTCGGTGACGGATGTGGTCACGTCGTTGAACGCTGCACGCGCCCGTGCGATCCCCTCCCCCGGGCTCGTTACGAGATCCGCCAGTGCACTGACCAACAAGCTGGTATCGCTCGGCGGCCTGGCGGGCATCCACAATTCTTCGGGGCCTGGCGCTCGATTCTTCTCCGGATCGAAGATCACCTGACTGATCTCTGGAGCCGCCTCGCCGTCCACCAACGACGAATGAGACTTCGTGAAGATGGCAAATCTGTTTCTGGTCAGCCCCTCGACCAGGTACATCTCCCACAACGGCCTCGTGCTGTCGAGTGGTCTCGACGTCAGCCGCGCGATCAGATCCATCAGCTGTTCGTCGGAACCCGGTTTGGGCAGAGCAGATCGGCGAACGTGATAAGTGATGTCGAAATCCGAGTCGTCCACCCATACCGGGCGGGCCAGACCGAACGCCACCTCGCGAACTCTCTGTCGGTACCGCGGAACCGATCCGAGCCGCTCTTCGACAAGTCGAAGCAACTCCTCGTGATCGATCCCGTTTCGCAGTTGCCTGAAGATCCCCAACGAGCCGACATGCATCGGCGTCGTCCCGGCTTCGAGGAAGTAGAAAGCGGCATCCTGAGTCGTCAGTCTGTTCACCATGGCTTCGTGTCCCCTCCTTCGCCGAGATCGAACAGAATCGACAACTCCTCGATGGTCGATTCCGAGCCGACGTGATGGACCCCGACCATCCCGACGGCCACAGCCGCCCGGACGTTGATTTCGAGATCATCCACGAAAACGAAATCCTCCGGCTCGACGCCCAAACGACTCGCTGCCAACAGATAGATCTCGGCGTCGGGCTTTGCCATCTCGACATCACCGGACAAGATCACGTCGTCGACCAAGACCCCGTCGCCGAGATCCCGCAACCACTGAGCACTGGCGCCGCCGGGATCGTTGCTGACGATTCCCGTCACGATTCCGCGGGCCTTCACCGCGCGCACGACCGCGCTCAAGCCGTCGAGATCCGATCCCGGACCGAACAGCACGCCACCGACATCCAACAGAAGTCCCCGCACGCCATCACCCTAAGTCGCGATGGTGATCACGGCGACATCTCGAGCGATTCGTGTCATGCTTCTCACCATCGCTCGGGGGAGCGAAGTCCGAGACAGCTGTCTCGGACGCAGGATCATCCGGGGGGATGTCATGGAGCAGGACTGCAAGATCGTTCTCGAGCCGGCGCCGCAATTCGAGCCTCACCCGCATACCGTCGTGCTGTCGCGGCCACAGTGCCGGCCAGACCGAACGCAGTGCCGAACAGACCGGATGCTGCGTCGCCCGCGAAAGACGCCACACAACGGAACGTCGCCCAGTACCGGGTTCACTCACGCTCCGGAACCGCGGCTGGTAGGTGCCGACATCTTCTGGAACCGATCACTACGTCTGGTTCTCGAAACCGTCGACCGACGACGAAATCCACGGCAACTCAAGGGCGTGTTGACGCCGTCCGTCCTGGAAGTTGTTGCGAGACTTTACACTTCGGATTTCTCGGCCCGGAAGCTGGGCGGCGCGGCCGTTCACCGCACCCACGTTCAAGCAGTGTCGGAGAGTACCGCCGAAGTCTGTGCGACGTACACACGAGGCACGCAGACTTTTGCCGTCGCAGGCCGGATCGACCACACAGACGAAACAGGCTGGACGGTCACCGCACTACACGTGGTGTGACCGTCCAGCCTGCCGAGTACTGACTGCGCTAATACCTCAGCGCTTGCGCTTGGACTTCGGAGCTCGATTGCTCTTCGACTGCGTCCGTGCTGCTTCACGACGTTCGCGACGAGAGGCGGCACCGTCGCCGGTGTCGGCAGCCGAGTCACGTGTTGCCTTTGCCTTGCCGTCCTCGTCCGGGCCGGTGTACGTCAAACGCGACGGACCTTCGTCGTCAAGTCCCTTGGCGCGCAAC
Organism: Rhodococcus sp. OAS809; assembly: GCF_040546695.1. Taxonomy (NCBI): domain Bacteria; kingdom Bacillati; phylum Actinomycetota; class Actinomycetes; order Mycobacteriales; family Nocardiaceae; genus Rhodococcus; species Rhodococcus sp. OAS809. The sequence continues at coordinate 1,724,344 of NZ_JBEPOI010000002.1, forward strand.
GCCGTCGGGGCAGCAGTTCCGGCAGTCCTGGCCGCAGCTTCCTGCGTGGGGAGCGGCTTGGGCGCCGTGGCGGACGCCGCGGCGGCAGAGCCCGCGGTGACGGAAATTCCACTTGCGGGCTGCGCCGGAGCTGCTTCGACCTGCAGGTTGAAGAGGAATCCGACGGACTCTTCCTTCAATCCGTCGAGCATGCCGATGAACATGTCGTAACCCTCGCGCTGGTACTCGACCAGCGGATCGCGCTGGGCCATCGCACGCAGACCGATTCCCTCCTTGAGGTAATCCATCTCGTAGAGATGCTCACGCCACTTACGGTCCAGGACCGAGAGGAAGACACGACGCTCGAGTTCACGCATACCGTTTTCGCCGGCGATCGCATCGATCTCGGCTTCGCGCTTCTTGTACGCCGCGTGGGCGTCTTCGAGCAAAGCGGTTCGCAGGTCGTCACGACTCAGGTCACTGTTGATGCCTGCGCCGTCCTCCCCGGCCAACGTCTTGTGATCGATGCCGACCGGGTACAGCGTCTTCAGCGCAGTCCACAGCTGCTCGAGATCCCAGTCCTCGACGTATCCCTCGGCGGTGGCACCGTCGACGTAGGCGGTGACCACGTCAGTGATCATCTGCTCGACCTGGCCTTCCATGTCCTCACCCTCGAGGATCTGGCGGCGCTCCTTGTAGATGACCGTTCGCTGCTGGTTCATGACCTCGTCGTACTTGAGGACATTCTTGCGAATTTCGAAGTTCTGCTGCTCCACCTGGGTCTGAGCGCTCTTGATGGCCTTCGAGACCATTTTGGCTTCGATCGGGACGTCGTCGGGCAGGTTCAGGCGCGTCATGATCGACTCGAGTGCCGAACCGTTGAAACGGCGCATGAGCTCGTCACCGAGCGAGAGGTAGAACCGCGATTCGCCGGGATCACCCTGACGTCCGGAACGACCACGCAACTGGTTGTCGATTCGGCGCGATTCGTGACGCTCGGTGCCCAGGACGTACAGGCCGCCGGCATCGCGGACCTTCTCGGCGTCTGCCTTGACCTCAGCCTTGACCTCGTCCAGGACTGCGTCCCAAGCTGCCTCGTACTCGTCCGGCGTCGTGACCGGGTCGAGGCCCTTCTTGCGCAGCGCGATGTCCGCGATGATGTCCGGGTTACCACCGAGCACGACGTCGGTACCGCGGCCGGCCATGTTGGTCGCGACGGTGACCGCGCCGGAGCGACCGGCCTCGGCGATGATGGTCGCTTCCTTCTCGTGGAACTTGGCGTTGAGGACGTTGTGGGCAACGCCGCGCTTGGTGAACTGCTTGGACAGGTACTCCGAGCGCTCGACGCTGGTGGTACCGATCAGGACGGGCTGGCCGTTCTCGTGGCGCTCGACGACGTCGTCGACCACCGCGTCGAACTTGGCTTCCTCGGTCTTGTAGATGAGGTCACCGTTGTCGACTCGGACCATCGGACGGTTTGTCGGGATCGGGATCACACCGAGCGTGTAAGTCTGGTGAAGCTCGGCAGCTTCCGTCTCGGCGGTACCCGTCATGCCCGACAACTTGTCGTACAGACGGAAGTAGTTCTGCAGGGTGATGGTGGCAAGGGTCTGGTTCTCCGCCTTGATCTCCACCTTCTCCTTGGCCTCGATCGCCTGGTGCATGCCCTCGTTGTAGCGGCGGCCGACCAGCACGCGGCCGGTGAACTCGTCGACGATGATGACCTCACCGTCGCGGACGATGTAGTCCTTGTCCTTGGTGTAGAGCTCCTTGGCCTTGATCGCGTTGTTCAAGTAGCTCACCAGCGGCGAATTCGCGGCTTCGTACAGGTTGTCGATACCGAGCTGGTCCTCGACCAGTTCGACGCCCGCCTCGTGCACACCGATGGTGCGCTTGCGGATGTCGACCTCGTAGTGAACGTCCTTCTTCAGCAGCGGCGCGATGCGCGCGAACTCGCTGTACCACTTGCTGGAGCCGTCGGCCGGGCCCGAGATGATGAGGGGGGTTCGGGCTTCGTCGATGAGGATCGAGTCGACCTCGTCCACGATGGCAAACGCATGGCCACGCTGGACCAGGTCGTCCAACGAATGCGTCATGTTGTCGCGCAGGTAGTCGAAGCCGAACTCGTTGTTGGTGCCGTACGTGATGTCGGCTGCGTAGGCGACGCGGCGCTCGGCCGGCGTCATGCCCGAGAGAATCACACTGGTCTCGAGGCCGAGGGCGCGGTGAACGCGGCCCATCCACTCGGAGTCACGCTTGGCGAGGTAGTCGTTGACCGTCACCACGTGGACGCCGTCACCCGCGATCGCGTTCAGGTATGCCGGAAGAACACAGGTCAGGGTCTTGCCCTCACCGGTCTTCATCTCGGCGACGTTGCCGAAGTGCAGGGCCGCGCCGCCCATGATCTGCACGTGGAAGTGCTTCTGGTCGATCACGCGCCACGACGCCTCGCGGGCAACCGAGAATGCCTCGGGCAGCAACTCGTCGAGAGTTTCCCCGGCGGCATAGCGCTCACGGAACTCGGTGGTCTTGGCTTTGAGTTGCTCGTCTGTCAGGCCTTCGACATCGGGCGACAGAGATTCCACATGCTCGGCGATGTGCTTGAGCCGCTTGACCATGCGACCTTCACCAACACGGAGCAGCTTCGATAGCGACAGCGACGGCACAGTCTTCTTCGTCCTCAATCTTCGGCGACAGGGGGTCACACACTGAAAATCCGGCCGGGGTCCGAAAACTCCGGCCGGATTCCATGGTAGGCGCTACCGGCGGCGAGCGAGCAAACCCACCACCGATTGGGTCATGTCAGGCGGATCAATCCGTAGTCGAAAGCGTGACGACGGTAGACGACGGACGGCTTGTCCGACTCCTTGTCATGGAAGAGAAAGAAGTCGTGTCCGACCAGTTCCATCTCGTAGAGAGCGTCGTCGATGGTCATCGGCTCGGCCGGGTGATCCTTCGTGCGGACCACGCGTCCCGGGCCGTCGTACTCGTCCGGCTCTTGACCGTTCAGCGAAATGTCCGGTGTGACTCCGAGTGAGTCTGCGTCGACGAGGGAGGCGGTTGCCTCCGCGACGGACACCGGTCGCTTGTCGCCGTAATGGACCTTCTTGCGGTCCTTGGTTCGACGGAGGCGACTCTCGAGCTTGTCGATCACCGATTCGAAGGCGGCGTAGAAGCTGTCTGCGGACGCTTCGGCTCGGGCCACCGGGCCTTTACCTCGAGCGGTGATCTCGACGCGCTGGCAACTCTTGGCCTGTCGTCGGTTGCGTTCATGTTGGAGTTCCACGTCGAAGTGGAATATGGAGGGGTCGAAGTGTTCGAGTCGCGCCAGCTTTTCCGAAACGTAGATTCGGAAGTGATCGGGGATCTCGACATTTCGTCCCTTGACTACGACGTCGGATCTCGGAGCTGCGGCATTCTCGGAACGCTCGATGGTGGCGTCCTCGATGAAAAACGAGGCTTGCGAAGGGGTCGTCACTCGTACCTCCCAATTACGGCCCCGCCCCACGGTGGGCGGCGGCAAATTCTGCAAGTACCGAGAGGGGATCCGCCCGGCACCAGTATCGAAGTACCACCTCCTACCAGTATTTTCGGGTGTGCCGCCGACGCTAGTACGTAACGCGCGCGAGTGCCACTGTTCCAACGAAATTCATCTAAGCCCCTGCAAGGACAAGCACGAGAGTTGTCCGAATCCCACTGAGCGAGAGGGCCCGAACCGACTCTGCCGCAGTCGCTCCCGTGGTGAGGACGTCGTCGAGCAGGACGATGTCACTGTCCCCGGCAATCGAAGAGATCGCAGTGGTGTCGAGAGACACATGACCGTTCACGTTGGTCACCCGGTCGGCCGCGGACAGTCCCACCGAGTCACGTACACCTCGCGTCATCCGGAGAATCGGACAGACACGTACCGGACGACCCGCGACAGAACCAATTTCCCGCTTTCCGCGCATACTTTCGGCTATCCGGCGAACCGGATCACCCCCGCGAGATCGCGCCGCTCGGGCGCGCGTGGGAGCCGGCACCAGCACGATCGGCGGACGACCCCCGCTGCCGAGCTCGCCCCACCGTTCCAGAGTGGCCAACGCGTCGGCCACAGCGATCCCCAGAGGCATCGCGAGGTCCCGACGACCCCGTTCCTTCATCTCGATCACACTGCGCCGCCTGGGGCCGTCGTAGCGGCCGAGTGCCCAGACGGGCACGCCCGGATCCACGCGCGGACTCAGTTGAAGCGGATGATCGCGCAGCAGTTCCGCGCACTCACCGCACCACAGAGTCCCCGAGCGGCCACACCCACCACACTCGCGTGGCAACAGCAGGTCGAGCAGACCGGCACCGAATTTCTTGTCCCCCATGGCCGAATCATGAACCTGAGCACCGACATGCATCAGAGCGCAGACATTCACCAGAGCGCAGAGGCGTCAGCCAGGCAGAACCGGAATCGCCTTCTGTCCGGTCAGCACGGTCACCTCACGCCAGCGGCGATCCCCGGCGGGGTCGTTGTTGTTCAGTTGGAACACCGCACGCGCGTCGGCGACGTACTCGGTGGTCGGCGACGCATCCACGGAGGTGACGGGAGCGGTCAGGTTTCCACTCGGCAGCGCGTCCATTCGTGAGCCGTCGATCGCGACCTGGACGACCGGTATGTCGGCTCCACTGCGCGCGATCACGATGGTGTCGCTGTTGCTCCAGTCGAGTGAGAGCGCGGTACTGCCCAAGCCGGAGGCCACTGCGCGTGGACTCGTCAGGGCATAGACCCCGCTGGCGGTGCGCACGACCACAGCCAGGTAGACCTTGCCGTCGATGATCATCGCCGCTCGCACGCCGTCCCGCGACAGACGCAGTTCCGAGATCGTCGAACCGACCGACGTCAGGGCCCCGACATCGACGTTGGTGACCGACACCCGGCCAGTGCCTGGTTCACGGACGACCCGAACGACGGTATTGCCGTTCACAGCCGTCCAGACCGCGTTGTTGTCCAACTCCCACGAAGGCCTGGTGATGGCGCTGCCTTCGAGTACCGGAACGGACCCTTCGCCGTATGTCCCGAGCGACAAGTCGAATCTTGTGCCTGGATCCGGCCGAGCGGTGTCCGCGACGGCTGCCACCAACTTGCCGTCCCGTGAGAGAGCAGCCGCCGTGAGGTTGCCCGCATTGCCCGCGAAACCGGGCACCGGAGTCGCCTCTTGCTCGGTGACACTCACCAGTGAACCGTTGCGCAGTGCATGCAGTCCGACGGTTGCACTCGTGGTGGCCAGTGGGTTGGTGGATGCGACGTCGGCGGTGGTCCAGCCGTCGGCATGAGCCGCGTCCAGCGGTTCGCCGTCGATCTCCAGAACGTACGGCCCTGCCACATCGGCGTTGGCGAGCGTCCAAATGACCTGTGCTGCAAACAAACCGCGAGTAGCAGCATCCATCGGGTTGTCAAGGCGGAAGTTGATGCGCACACCACCGAGACCGACTCCGACCTGTCCCGGCTTACCGTCGGCCTTGGTGATCGGACCGATCACCGACACGCCATTGCCCAGTTCGTTTCGCACAGCCGGCGCCAGCGCTGCCTTCGGTCCGTCGATCATCAGACCGATCAGCTGAGCCGCCACCTGGTCCTGCCCGCCGGAGATCCAGCGAAGATCGGGGACGACCGTCTGGCTGGTGGGGTCGAGGAAAAACAACGACTTCCGCTGGTAAGCGCCGAGGAACTGCGGACGCTCCATGATCACGCCGGGAGGCAGATCACTGATCCGCCATTCGCCGTCGGTCAACGCCAGGGTCATCCTCGCTTCGAAGCTGCCCTCTTCGGGAACGTACAGTCCTCCCGGGTCGAGGCGACCGACCTTGTTCACACGAATCGTGTAGACGGCTTCGGTGCTGGTTCGAGAAACCGAGAGCACATCGACCTTGTCGACGATGACAGCACTTGCCGCGTCGTCCCAACGCGCCGACGCGTCCTTGGTGAGGTACTGACGGGCTGCGGCATGCCGGTTGGACGGATCGGTACTTGCCTTGACGAAGTCACGTACCAGCAGGTCCGGCTCTCGCCCCGATGCCGGTGATTCGACGGAGGTTCCGGGCACGGCTGTCGCCAGAGTTCCGATTGCCTGTGGCGACGAGGACTCCGGCAAACTCGCGCATGCACCGGTCAGCAACAGCACGCTGAGCGTTGTTGCGAGAAGTGCCAGACGGCGGCGGGTTCCGATCATGATCGATCCCCACCGTTGGACTCGTTCCGTGAGTCAGTTTCGCGCGGAGTCGGCAAGGACGATGTGACCTCGCCGACGGTATCGGCGACGATGTCGGCTTCGCTCGGCGTGCGGACGAACTTTGTGGTCGTCGGCTTGAGAGGCAGTGGGCTCGACACGACTTTCTTGCCACGGGTGCGCGAGAGCGTCAGCCGGAAGCAGGCGCCGACTCCCGGTTCGCCCCAGGCCTCGAGCTTGCCGTCGTGCAGATTCGCGTCTTCGACACTGATCGCGAGGCCGAGTCCGGTGCCGCCACTGCGGCGCACGCGGGACGGGTCCGATCGCCAGAACCGGTTGAAGACCAACTTCTCCTCGCCCGGACGCAACCCGACGCCACTGTCGCGGACGATGAAGGCGAGGGCATTGTCGTCGGCGCGAAGGCGAAGCAGAATCGGCTTCCCCTCACCGTGGTCGATGGCGTTGGCAAGGAGATTTCGCAGGATGCGTTCGACGCGGCGCGGATCGACATCTGCCATGACCGGCTCGTCGGGCATGTCCACGATCAGTTCGGTGCCGGATTCGCGGGCGAGATGGCGAACCGTGGAAACGGCCGCTCGCGCACACATACGGACGTCGAGTTGTTCGGACGCAAGTTCCGCGACACCGGCGTCGTGACGGGAGATCTCGAGGAGGTCCGCCAGTAGCCCTTCGAACCTGTCCAGTTCGGCGACAAGCAGTTCCGACGACCGACGCAGCATCGGGTCGAGGTTCTCGCTGCCGTCGTAGATCAGGTCGGCTGCCATCCGGACCGTGGTCAGAGGTGTGCGGAGCTCATGGCTGACATCGGAGGTGAAGCGTTTCTGGAGACTGCCGAACTCCTCCAGCTGGGTGATCTGTTTGGACAGACTCTCGGCCATCTCGTTGAAGGACATGGCCAGGCGCGCCATGTCGTCCTCGCCGCGGACCGGCATTCGTTCCTTGAGTCGGCCGTCTGCGAAACGCACCGCGATTCGTGAGGCCGATCGGATGGGAAGCACGACCTGCCTGGCAACCAACAGCGAAATCGCAGCCAGGAGCACCAGCAACACGGCTCCACCGATCAGCAGGGTGCTTCGAACAAGCGACAGACTCCGGTCTTCGCTGGCGAGCGGGAAGATCAGGTACAGCTCGAGTCCCGATATCGACGACGCGGTGGGGCTACCGATGATCAGCGCGGGTCCGGAGTAACCGTTCGGGTTGGACACCGTCGCGAATTGGTAACTGATCTGGCCGCGTTTGACGAACTCGCGAAGGTTGTCGGGGATCTGATCGACCGGTCCCGAACTCGTCGGCTGGCGCGGCCCGTCCCCTGGCACGATGAGCACCGGGTCGAAGGTGCCGGCCGACCCGGAGGCCTGGCCCGAGGTCTGGTTTCGACGGCTCGTCAGTCCGGATGCAGCGCTTTCCAATTGAACGTTGAGCGCCGTCGAATCGTCGACGCCCGCGAGTTGGTCTTCGACGATGCCGCGGGCTCGGTCCATTTCCTCGGTCGCCGCGGTGATCTTCGTTTCCAACAGCCGATCGGTGATCTGGCTGGTCAGCACGACACCGAGAATGACGATGACGATCAAGGACAACGTCAAAGTCGAGACGACCACTCGCAATTGGAGCGAGCGTCGCCACGTGTGCGCGAGGGTGTTGCTCATCGAGTGACACCACCGCAGAAATGGCGTCAGCCGTCGGTTGAGACGACGACGCCACCTGGAAACTCCGCTCACGGCGGTCCGGCCTTGTAGCCGACCCCCCTGACCGTCAGAACCACTTCGGGATTCTCGGGATCAGTTTCGACCTTGGCGCGCAAACGCTGAACGTGCACGTTCACCAGGCGGGTGTCGGCGGCGTGGCGGTATCCCCACACCTGCTCGAGGAGGACTTCACGGGTGAACACCTGGCGCGGCTTGCGCGCCAATGCGACCAGCAGGTCGAATTCGAGTGGTGTGAGCGAGATCTGCTCGCTGCCGCGGCTGACCTTGTGTGCCGGAACGTCGATCACGATGTCGGCGATGCTCAGCAGTTCGGCCGGCTCCTCTTCCGTGCGGCGCAGGCGAGCACGCACCCGCGCCACCAGCTCCTTCGGCTTGAACGGCTTCATGATGTAGTCGTCCGCGCCGGATTCGAGGCCGAGTACGACGTCGACGGTGTCGGTCTTGGCCGTCAACATCACGATGGGCACGCCGGAATCCGCACGCAGAACTCGGCATACGTCGATCCCGTTCATTCCGGGAAGCATGAGATCGAGCAGGACGAGGTCGGGCCGGGTCTCACGCACTGCCGCGAGCGCCAGGGTTCCGTCGCCTACCACGTAGGGATCGAAACCCTCACCACGCAGCACGATCGTGAGCATCTCGGCGAGTGCCGTGTCGTCGTCGACAACCAGAATCCTTGGTTTCATATCCCTATCGTTGCATCTCGGAGCGATGAATCAGACCGTTACGAGGCCGTGCGGCGTGCCGCGTCTTTCCCTCTACTGTGCCGGAAAGTTCGAATCCCGGCCGCAAGGGTGACCGATCACGCGAAATCCGCGAGCCTGCGCGCCAGTTCGCCCGGGTCCGTCTCCGGCCCCACGATCCACCAGGGCGAGACCCAGTCCGTAGCTGCCAACTGCTTGTAGAGCTCACCGGTTCTGGCCTGCAGGCCGCCGTCGCGCTCGTAGGCGTCGAGCTGACGCGACGCGTCCTCGGCCTCACGCGAGCGAGCACGCTGCTCGGCCAGAGCTACCGGTACGTCGAGGTACAACTGCAGATCGGGAGCGGGAAGAGCGAGTCGACCCAACTCCAATTCACGGACCCAGGCGACCATCTCGCCGTCCACGCCCTGATGCGCGCGCGCCGCGTTGTAGGCGGCGTTGGACGCCACGTAGCGATCGAGGAGAACAATGTCGTTGGCGGACAACAGGTCCGAGATCCGATCCGCCGCACCCGCGCGGTCCAGGGCGAACAGGACTGCCATCGCGTTCACGGATTCAGCCAGGTCTCCGTGCGATCCTTTGAGTGCCTCGGCAGCAAGATCCGCGTGGATCGACTTCCCGTACCGCGGAAAATCCAGAGTCGCGATCGACGTGCCGCCGCGGCGGAGTTCGCTCTCCACTTTGCCGATCAACGTTCGCTTTCCAGCGCCGTCGAGGCCTTCCAATGCCACCAGTGTTCCCACGGCGGACAAGCCTATCCCCCGGCCTGCTTGCGCAGACCGGGGGACGGCGGACACTACATCCTCAGCGACGAATCACCGGGTCAGTAGCGGTAGTGCTCGGGCTTGTACGGGCCTTCGACGTCGACGCCGATGTACTCTGCCTGATCCTTCGTGAGCTTGGTCAGCGTGCCACCGAGTGCCTCGACGTGGATCTTGGCGACCTTCTCGTCGAGGTGCTTCGGGAGGCGGTAGACCTCGTTGTCGTACTCGTCCGGCTTCGTCCACAGTTCGATCTGCGCGATGACCTGGTTGGAGAAGCTGTTGCTCATCACGAACGACGGGTGGCCCGTCGCGTTGCCGAGGTTGAGCAGGCGGCCTTCGGACAGCACGATGATCGAGTGGCCGTCGGCGAACGTGAACTCGTCGACCTGCGGCTTGATGTTGATCCGCGTGACGTCGCCGGACTTCTCGAGGCCGGCCATGTCGATCTCGTTGTCGAAGTGACCGATGTTGCCCAGGATGGCCTGATGCTTCATGGCCTTCATGTGCTCGAACGTGATGATGTCCTTGTTACCGGTGGACGTGATCACGATGTCGGCCCAGCCGATGGCCTGCTCGACTGTCTTGACCTCGAAGCCGTCCATGAGCGCCTGCAGGGCGTTGATGGGGTCGACCTCGGTGACCGCGACGCGAGCGCCCTGGCCGCGAAGTGCCTCGGCACAACCCTTGCCGACGTCTCCGTAACCGCAGACCAGCGCAGCCTTGCCGCCGATCAGAACGTCGGTGCCGCGGTTGATGCCGTCGAGCAGCGAGTGGCGCGTGCCGTACTTGTTGTCGAACTTGCTCTTGGTAACCGAGTCGTTGACATTGATAGCGGGGAACGTGAGTTCACCGGCAGCGGCAACCTGGTACAGGCGCAGAACGCCCGTGGTGGTCTCCTCGGTGACGCCCTGGACGGACTCGGCGATTGCCGTCCACTTGCCCTTGTCGGACTCGAGGGACTGACGCAGAAGTGCAAGGAAGACCTTGTACTCGTCGGAATCCTGGTCGTCGTCCGTCGGCGGGACGACGCCGGCCTTCTCGAACTGTGCGCCCTTGAGCACCAGCATGGTGGCGTCGCCGCCATCGTCGAGAATCATGTTGGCAGGCTCACCCGGCCAGGTCAGCATCTGCTCGGCTGCCCACCAGTACTCTTCGAGGGTTTCACCCTTCCAGGCGAAAACCGGAACGCCCTTGGGCTCTTCCGGGGTGCCGTGCGGACCGACGACGATGGCGGCGGCAGCGTGATCCTGCGTGGAGAAGATGTTGCATGAAGCCCAGCGGACCTCGGCGCCGAGCGCGGTCAGCGTCTCGATCAGCACCGCGGTCTGAATGGTCATGTGCAGCGAGCCGGAAACGTGAGCGCCCTTGAGCGGCAACACCTCTGCGTATTCGCGACGAAGCGCCATGAGGCCGGGCATCTCGTGCTCTGCCAGACGGATTTCCTTGCGACCGAACTCCGCGAGCGAAAGATCTGCAACTTTGAAGTCGATGCCGTTACGGCTCTCGGCCACGGGCGTTGTTGAAACTGAGGTCGTCATCTGCCTCTCCTGGTTGACGTGCATACTCTGCACAAGCCTATCGGTGTACCAGGCTATCGGTTAGACGCCCTCTCCCGCCCGCCCCTCTACTGCGCGGCCCTCGCGCGCCACGTCGATGAACGGCCCGAGCAGTATGCCCAGATCCTCCGCCACCGAAGCCTCGGACTCCGGCGGCATCGAAATGTAGCTCAGCCCGAGACGCGCAATCGCCCTGGCCAGAATTCCGGCGTCGGCGGGTGACGCCTGAATCCACCCTCGCTGGAAACTCTCCGCAAGCCGCGACGACGCGCGCTCGATGATGACCGCACTGTCGGTGGTGATCAGGCGAAGCAGGTCCGGCTTGGCCTCACCGGTGAGCAGAGAGATCACCAACGGGTCGGTTGCACTGGAGGCGAAAAACGATCCGAAACCCGCCGTCAACGCCTCGACTGCACGTCCGTCGTTCGCCACCATGGCCTCGTCCACCGCGTCGACGAAGCCGTCAGCAAGGCGAAGCGCGTACGCCTCGGCAAGCCCTTGCCTCGAGCCGAACTCGTTGTAGAGCGTCTGACGACTCACACCGGCATGCTTGGCCAGAACCGTCAGCGTCACCTCGGACCAGTCGCGCTCGGTCAACAACTCACGCATCGAATCGAGCACCGACGTACGCAGCAGCAGGCGCGACGCTTCTTTCTGCGGCAGACGAGTGGGCGTCGAAGTCATGGTGACGACACTACCGCCGCACCTAGGTCCGTTCGACGCCGACGCATCTCACCGTCGTTCGACCTCAACCATGAAGAAGTCGCTCTTCGCCGCCCCGCAGTCCGGGCAACTCCAGTCTTCGGGAATGTCGTCCCAGCGAGTGCCCGGTTCGATACCGTCCTCCGGCCAGCCGACTGCCTCGTCGTACTCGAAGCCGCATTGCGCGCACTGATACAGCTTGTAGTCGTTCATGATTCACTCCCCGCCGTTGCCGGCATCGGCTCGAAGTCCAGCTTTTCCCTCACGCCGCAGTCCGGACAGCACCAGTCGTCCGGCACGGCATCCCACGGCGTGCCCGCCGGAAACCCTTCTCGTGGTGCACCCTTCGATTCGTCGTAGACGTATTCACACACCGGGCATCGATAGCTGCTCATCACGCTGCTCCGTACCGAGCAAGGATGCGATCACGCTTGGACGGCTGAACGTTGACGCGGGTGATGTCGCCGCCGTAGTGCGCAAGGACTTTGGGATCCATCACTTTTCGCCACAGCGGTGGAACGTAGGCGAGGATGATCATGCTCGCGTACCCACTGGGCAGGTTGGGCGCACCGTCCATGCTTCGAAGCGTCTGATAACGACGCGTCGGGTTCGCGTGATGATCGCTGTGACGCTGGAGGTGATACAGGAAGATGTTGGTGCAGATGTGATCACTGTTCCAACTGTGCTCCGGTGCTGCACGCTCGTACCGCCCGCTGTCCAGACGACGACGCTTCAGTCCGTAATGTTCGAGGTAGTTGACGGTTTCGAGCAGACAGAATCCGAACACGGCCTGCAGCACCAGGAACGGCAGTACCGAGAGGCCGAAGACGGCGACGAGGACACCGAACAGTACGACGGACATCAACCACGAATGCAGGACGTCGTTGCGAATTGTCCACGGCTTCTTACCCAGTCGATCGAGTCTGGCCTTTTCCAGGGACCACGACGAGCGCAGAGATCCCCACACACTGCGCGGCAGGAAGGTCCAGAAGCTCTCACCGAAGCGAGACGACGCCGGATCCTCGGGCGTGGCGACGCGCACGTGGTGTCCACGATTGTGCTCGATGTAGAAGTGGCCGTAAAACGACTGCGCCAGAGCGATCTTCGACAACCAGCGTTCGAGATCGTCCTTCTTGTGACCGAGCTCGTGTGCGGTGTTGATCCCGATTCCTGCGACACAACCGATACTGATCGCCAGACCGATCTTGGAGATCAGCCCAAGTCCCCCGTCGATTCCGAGCCAGGACAGATCGGTCGCCGACCAGAGGTAGCAGGCCAGGACCAGGCTGACCAACTGGAACGGTATGTAGATGTAGGTGCAATACCGGTAGTACTTGTCGTTCTCGAGGCGCTCCATCACTTCGTCCGGCGGATTCTCGCCGTCCGGGCCGAAGAAGATGTCGAGGATCGGGAGCAGGATGTAGACGAGAAGCGGCCCGATCCACCACCACACCGGCGAGACCGCATTCCATCCGAGACTGTTGAACAACGCGACCAATCCGACGGCGATGAAGACCGCCGTCGGCGGCACGAGGCCGAGCAGCCAGAGGTATCTCTTCTTGTCACGCCACTGCTCGGGCGGGAGCGTCTGGCCGGATTGCGAGTCCACGTGCGTCGACACGGTCTACCTCCTCGATTCGGACCGACCCGAAAACTGTGAGTCAGTTCACTATGAGGTAGACAGTACTACTGATTTTGTACAAGTGATAGACAAATCATAAACTTTGTACATCTACTCGATTTCGCCGCGTTCACGCTTCCCGATCATCGAATGCTGCCTGCTGTAGGCAAAATAGATGACAACGCCGAGGGCCATCCAGACCACGAACCTCATCCAGGTCTCCACCGACAGGTTGAACATCAGCCACAGACACGCGAGGACGGCCAGAATCGGGACCAGCGGGACCAGCGGCACCCTGAACCCGCGAGGTAGGTCGGGACGCGTCCGACGGAGCACGAGAACCCCGATCGAGACGAGAACAAAAGCGAACAGTGTGCCGATGTTGACCATTTCCTCGAGGGTGCCGATCGGAAAAACGCCGGCGAGCACCGCGACCACGACGCCGACCAAGATCGTGATCCGCACAGGGGTTCCGTGCTTGCCGGTCGGTGCCAGGCGTCGTGGCATCAGACCGTCGCGTGCCATCGCGAAGAGCACCCTGGTCTGCCCGAGCATCAGCACCATCACCACTGTCGTGAGACCGGCCAAAGCGCCGAACGAGATGACGTTTTTCGCCCACGTGATGTCGTGGAAAGCGAATGCCGTTGCCAGGTTGGAGGTATCGCCCTCGAGCTCGGTGTATTTCACCATCCCCGTCAGCACCAGTGTCACCGCCACGTACAGAACCGTGACGATCAGGAGAGAACCCAGGATGCCGCGTGGCAGCGCCTTCTGCGGCTCCTTCGCCTCCTCCGCCGTCGTGGCGACGACGTCGAAGCCGATGAACGCGAAGAACACCAGACTGGCTGCCGCGAGCAATCCGTACCACCCGAACGTGCTGCCACCGGCCCCGGTCACGTACGAGAACAACGACTGGTGGATGCCCTCTCCCGTCGAGCCCGGCTCCGACGGCGGAATGTACGGCGAGTAGTTGTCGGTGTCGATGTAGAACAGACCGACGATGATCACCAGCAACACCACCGCGACCTTGATCGCCGTGATCACCAGTGACACCCTCGACGAGAGTTTTGTGCCGGTCGCGAGCAGGATCGTGATGACAGCGATCACCAGCACCGCACCCCAGTCGAAGGATATCGGCCCCAACTCGACGATCGGGCTGCGTGAGCCCATCACTTCGCCGAGGTACAGCGACCAGCCTTTGGCGACCACCGAAGACGCCAAGGCGAATTCGAGGATGAGATCCCAGCCGATGATCCAGGCGACGAATTCGCCGAACGTCGCGTACGAGAACGTGTACGCGCTACCGGCAACCGGGACCGTCGACGCGAATTCGGCGTAACACAGCGCTGCCAGTCCGCAGGCGATGGCGGCAATGACGAACGCGAGCGAGACCGACGGCCCGGCGACATTTCCCGCCGTCCGAGCCGTGAGTGTGAAGATGCCCGCACCGATGACGACTGCGACACCGAACACCGTGAGATCCCACGAGTTCAGTTCTTTCCGGAGTTTGGTTTCCGGCTCGTCGGTGTCCTTGATGGACTGCTCGATCGATTTGGTTCGAAACAGCTTCGACCGTCCAGATCCGGCCTGCTCGTCCTTGACAGCCATTGCCGCCTCCTTGCTGGGGACCAGCAGGTCCCACCATGGGCAAGTAGAGAGATGGCATCAGCCTAAGCCCGCAGGCGCAGCTTTGTTCAGGGTTTGTCGGGGGCCTGTAGATCTGTTTCAGGGCGATCTCCTGCGCTGAGACGATCCAGGTCCGGCTCGAGGTAGATCACCCGCGCCGCAGGCACTGCAGCGCGCACGCGAGACTCGGCCTCGTCGATCGCCGTCGCCACGTCCGAGATCGTCGATCCGATCGGCACCGCAACCTTGGCAGCAACAAGGATCTCCTCGGGACCGAGGTACTGCGTCTTGCAATGAATGACGCGTTCGATACGAGTTCCGTCGACCAGGGCGTTGAGGATCAGTTCGGTCTCCACCGCCGTTGCGCCCTCACCGATCAGCAGCGACTGCATTTCGATGATCAGAATGACCGCGATGATGCCGAGCAGGACACCGATGCACAGAGTTCCGATGCCGTCGAAGACCGGATTTCCGGTCACCATCGTGAGGCCGACGCCGCCGAGTGCAAGGACGAGACCGATCAATGCGCCGGTGTCCTCGAGCAGCACAACCGGGAGTTCCGGGCTACGAGAGGTTCGGATGAAGTTCCACCACGACGCATTTCCCTTGAGCGGTCGTGATTCCTTCGCTGCGGTCCGGAAGCTGTAGCCCTCCAGACAAATCGCTATGACAAGAATAGCGATTGCCACGAAAGCCGAATTGAGTTCTTCCGGATGTTGAATCTTGTGAATACCCTCGTAAATCGCGAACAGCGAACCGAGGGTGAAGAGCACCAGTGCAACGACGAACGAATAGAAGTATCGGTTGCGCCCGTAGCCGAACGGGTGCAGTTGATCCGCGTCACGTTCTGCCTTCTTCTGCCCCAGGAGCAGCAAACCCTGATTGGACGTGTCGGCCACCGAGTGCACCGATTCGGCGAGCATCGACGACGATCCGGTGATCAAGAATCCGGCGAACTTGGCTACGGCAATTCCGGCATTGGCTCCGAGGGCCGCCAGAATTGCCTTCTTGCCACCATGAGCCGACACAATGTCTCCTAGTTTCCGACTACGGCACTGAAAACCTGCGCAGTCGGGGTCCGTGTGCTCAGGTGTATCGCAGGCTCGTCGGCAGCGATCCACGCCGCGCGGCCTCGATCGAGGTCGAGAGTGTCGGCGCCGCACGTCGCAGTGACCGCGCCGTCGGTGCAGATCAGAATCCGCGGGCCTGAAGCGTCGACGACGATGTCCGTGGAATTAGCGTCGAACTCCAGACGCGTCAAACGAAATTCGGGCGCCGGCGTGACGTACTCGTATCTACCTGATCCTGACTGACCTGATCCAGATGACGGGGCCGGATCGAGCACTTCGATATCGGCCCCGACGAAGTCCAGAACCCTCAGCAATTCGGGCACGTCGACGTGCTTCGGTGTCAGCCCGCCGCGCAGAACGTTGTCGGAGTTGGCCATGATCTCGACCGCGAGTCCATGGAGATACGCGTGGAGATTGCCGGCAGCGAGAAACAGTCCTTGGCCGGGCTCGAGGGTGACGCGGTTGAGCAGCAGTGCCGCCAGAACACCGGCGTCGCCGGGGTACGCCTCGCTCAATTCCAGCGCGGTGCGGATCTCGGTCACGAATTCGGCGTCGTGGTGCGCGACGTAGGTGATGCACCCGGCAAGTACGGCAGGGAGCAAGGTCCCGAGCACCGTGGACGGCAGCGTGATCCATGTCGTGAACAACGCCCGCAGTCCGTCGGAATCGGGTTGGCCTTCGAGCAGACCGATGTACGGCTCCAACTCGTCGACGGCCAGAGCGCGCAGCAGTTTGACAGTCCGCGTCGGCTCGCGGAATCCGGCAAGCGCTTCGAATCTGCTGAGCGCGACAACGAGTTCGGGCTTGTGGCTGCCGTCCTTGTAGTTGCGAATCGGCGATTCCATGGGAACGCCGAGTGCGTTCTCACGACGAAAACCCTCGTCGGCTTGAACGGCGCTGGGGTGCGCTTGAAGTGACAGCGGTTCTTCCGCCGCAAGCAGCTTGAGCAGGAATGGGAGTCGCTCACCGAATGTCTCGAGGTTCTCGCGGCCGAGTTCACGTTCGGGTTCGCGGTGCAGGACCTCGAGCAACGACTCGCTTCCGGATTCGGCGATCACGCGCGCCGGGTCACCCGGGTGCGCGCCCAACCACAATTCCGCTTCGGGATGATTCGACGGAGTCGAAAGACCGCGTAGTTCGGCAATTGCCGTTCGCGAGCCCCACGCGTAAGAACGAAGTGCACCTTCGAGTTCACGCACTTACTTCGCACCGCCCGTCAACTGCACGTACGCCGCGGCCATGTCTACTCGAGACGCCAACACGAATACCTGCTCCATCTCCGATATGACCACGTTGGTCTGGTCTTCGTCTGCCGCAACCACCAGGTCGGCGTCAGCCAGTGCGTCCATCCGGCGCCTCGCCTCCCCGCGCGTGGATTCGGTCGCGAAGACGAACGCCCGCGCCGGCGGGGTCGGCAGCGCGCCGTCGAGTTGCGGATCGTGAAAGAAGGGGTCGTGGAACACCGAATCACGTGAAGCTGCGTCCGGCGCGAACAGTGCCCGCGCCGAACGAATCACCTCGGACATCTCGGCGGCAGCGGCGTTCAGGCCGGAGCTCATCAGCGCAACGCTCGAGAACTCTGCGAGTGCTGTTGTCACGGAACCACTTCCACACAGAACGACTCGCCGGCCGCTCATCCTGGTGGCCAACGACTTGGCCGGGTTGTGGAATACCTCGTTGGCCGGTCCGTCCCGCAGCGCCTCCGCATCAACTGCGTCGGCGATTCGACCGAGCACCGCCGAACGGTCCTCGATCGATCCCTTGCCCTCGATTTCGGCGGCAACCGCGAGGAAGACGGCGAGGAACCGCGTCATCGTGTGCCGGGGCGAGGCGTAGAGCCGCGGCGGCAAGGGCATGGTGCGCCCGGCCGCCACGGCTCGCATGGGCCCCTCGTCGGGAACGGCGACAACAACCTCGGCGCCGCGGCGTACGGCACTGTCAACGGATTCGACGAGGCGTGGATCACCGGCATCGTCACCGGCGACGACGATCACGTCCAACGGCCCGGCCCACGACGGCGTCCGGTCGAGTACGAGGAGCGGGCAACCGACCGAATCTCCGACGAGAGCAAGCGCGATCCTGGCTCCGTGCCGGGCGCCACCCGCGCCGGCGATCAGTACGACGCTGCGCGGACGCAGACCGGCCAATCGGGAGATCACACCCTCGCCGACGGCCGATGCGGTCGCCCGAATCTGTGCGCCGCCCATGGCTACAGACCGCAGTAGCCCTTCCGAATCGGCAGCTGACAAACCCTCGCTGTCGTCGAGGTCGAGAAGCGGCATCGGCGCTGTCATCTCACCGCACCCCCTTCTCCGTTAGCAGTTCCCGCACCATCCAGCATTCCAGCTCCACGCGGTCCGTGGTGGCAAAGCCCTCGTTCCCGAGGCCGTGGTTCCTGAGATAGTCCCCCAACTATCCCAGGGCTTCGGCTCACCGACAAACCGATCAGACTCGGATTCAAGCCCGGACGATCGCCAGAATTTCGTTCACCAATGCGTCGACATCGGCGGACGTGGGTGCTTCGACGTTGAGTCGCAGCAGCGGTTCGGTGTTGGACGCGCGCAAGTTGAACCAGGCATTTCCCTCGAGACTGACCGTGACACCGTCGAGGCGATCCACCGACTCGGTGCGGTCGGCAAATGCCGCCAGTACAGCGGCCGTACGATCTGCCGCGTCAGCCACGGTGGAGTTGATCTCGCCCGAGGCCGCGTAGCGGGTGTACTCCGCCATCAACTCGGAGAGCGGACGATCCTGCTCGCCCAGTGCCGCGAGTACGTGCAGCGCCGCGAGCATGCCGGAGTCGGCGCCCCAGAAGTCGCGGAAGTAGTAGTGAGCGGAGTGCTCGCCGCCGAACACCGCACCGGTCTCGGCCATCTCCTGCTTGATGAACGAGTGGCCGACTCGGGTACGAATAGCGACGCCGCCGAGTTCTTCGACCAGTTCGGGCACTGCCCGTGACGTGATCAGGTTGTGGATGATCGACGCGCCCGGTTCCTTCGCGAGTTCGCGCTTGGCGACAAGTGCCGTCACCGCGGACGGCGAGACCGGGTCGCCCTTCTCGTCTACGACGAAGCAACGGTCCGCGTCACCGTCGAACGCCAAGCCGATGTCCGCTCCGGTTTCGCGCACGTAGGCCTGCAGGTCGACGAGGTTGGCCGGATCGAGCGGATTGGCTTCGTGGTTGGGGAACGTGCCGTCGAGCTCGAAGTAGAGCGGCAGGACGTCGAGGGGCATCGGCCCGAATACGGCCGGCGCGGTATGGCCGCCCATACCGTTGCCTGCATCGACTGCGACCTTCAGCGGGCGCAACGCAGCCAGGTCGACCAATCCGCGGAGGTAGCTCGCGTATTCCTCGAGGACGTCCTTGGTGCTGGCGGTGCCTGCCGGTCCGTCGTACGCGGGAACACCCGAGACGACCTCGGCAGAGATGACTGCGAGGCCGGTGTCCTGACCGACCGGCTTGGCGCCGGCCCGACACATCTTGATGCCGTTGTACTTGGCGGGATTGTGGCTCGCCGTGAACATCGCGCCCGGGCAGTTCAGCAAACCGGATGCAAAGTAGAGCTCGTCGGTCGACGCCAATCCGATGTAGACGACGTCGAGCCCTTGAGCAAGCACGCCGTCACCGAAAGCCGAAGACAGTGTGGGCGACGATGCGCGCATGTCGTAGCCGATCACAACCGTCGTGGCGGCGCCGGCCTCGTCGCGGACCAGGCGGGCGAACGACGCACCGACGTCGCGGACAAAATCTTCGTCGATCTGCTCACCGACCACACCGCGTACGTCGTACGCCTTGATGATTGCAGCAACCGACTCGGCTGTTCGCCCCACTGAAAACTCTCCTTGTGCATGCACCCTCACAGACGGGAACGTCCGGGCGCATGGCGTCCGGAGATTCGCAGTACTCGGGTGTGGAAGTACTCGGTCGAGCCTAGCGTCTACGGCGACGAATCTCGCGTCAGTTGGACGGGTCGGGCAGAACGCGTAGGTGTCCACGACGCCCTGTACGGGCAGTACTCGGAGCTGCGGGACGTATGTCCTCATCTGCATCGACGTTGGACTTGCTGCGATCTCCGAGACCGGCCTCACGTACAGCTTCAGCCAAAGCGGTCAGATCGTCTTCGTCGGGAGTACTCGACGCGAATCCGCCTTCGTGGCGGACGAGTTCCCACCCCTTGGGGGCGGTGATTCGAGAGCCGTGAGTGTCACACAAATCCCATGAATGGGGCTCGGCGACGGTTGCCAGCGGCCCGACAACCGCAGTGGAGTCCGAGTAGACATACGTAAGCGTCGCGACGGCGGGGTTCTTGCACCCGGGGCGGCAGCAGCGACGCAGAGATCTCACAGGTACGGAGCCTAGCCCTCCCCACGTCCGGAACCTACTCGGACACACCGAGCAGTTTCTCCTGTCGTAATCTGGCGCCATGCCACAAGCCCGCCGCCGACGCTCGGTCACCACTCGTTCCATCGAGCGACACGGCCGTGGCCTGCGCGGACCGCTACTTCCCCCGGAGGTGCCCGCCAGGCGTACCCGCGCGGAGAAGTTCGATCTCCTGGTGCTCGACGCCTTCTCTCCCGTCGACCTCGCGTGGCACGACCGGCTGACGAAACTCGACATCGCAGTGGACGAAGTTCCGAAGATTCACGCGCACGATCCGGAGTCCGTCACATGGCCGCCGGAGGTCATCGCAGACGGCCCGGTTCCACTGTCACGACTGATTCCGGCCGGAATCGACCGTCACGGAAATACGACTCGCGCAAGAATTGTGCTGTTTCGCCGCCCATTGGAGCAGCGAGCGAAGGATCCGGAAGAACTCACGGATCTGGTGCACGACGTGTTGGTCCATCAAGTCGGCACGTATCTGGGCGTCGACCCACAGGTCATCGACCCCACGCTGCCCGACGAGGACTGATACTGCCCGACGAGGACTGACGCACTGTCAGACGAAAAAACTGATGTCACACGAAGAAGTAAATCCACACGAGGAACAAAACAGTCGTTGCTTGACCTGCAATTCCCCGTTGCAGGTCAGACTTTCGAAGACCGCCCGTCAGCCCCGACGCTGACAGAACCGATTCAGCAGCAGATCAGATGATCCCCCGCTTGAGTCGCCGACGCTCGCGCTCGGACAACCCTCCCCAGATTCCGAACCGTTCGTCGTTCGCGAGCGCGTACTCGAGGCACTCGTCACGAACTTCACAACCGAGGCAGATCCGTTTTGCTTCCCTCGTCGATCCTCCCTTTTCAGGAAAGAACGCTTCGGGATCGGTCTGCGCGCAGAGAGCACGCTCCTGCCACTGATCCTCGATGGTGTCGAACAATTCTTCGAAGCCGGTGACGAGACTCAGCACTGGCCGAGTACTCATACCGTCGAACTCACTGCTGCAGGCACCTTCTGCTGCGCCTGCTCGGGAATCGGTCTGCGGTTCGTCGCTTACTGTCATTGCGAGAGAACTGATCTCGACATTTTCATTGGGCATCGTTCCGCCTCCTCACCTGTAATAGCGCAGAATTTTCACTCCATCTTCAACCCCACCCCGTCGACCGTTCGAAACTGTGTTCGAAACCGGCCCCGCTGCAAGTGAACTCACAAGTAGCGGTTGGAATGACACATTTGAGATTACACACGTCCAGCGTGTCGCGGTCAAGCTAAACGAGATGAATCCATTAGTATTCCGGCCCTCAATTGACGGGACCTTCTGCCCGCCAGACACGACGACGCGCCGACCGCCTAGGCTCTGTTGTCGTGAACGTGACTGTATTGGTTGGCGGCGTCGGCGGGGCCCGTTTCCTTCAAGGTGTTCAAAACGCGCTCGGAATCGCCGGTGGTGAATCCCTCGAGAAATACGAAGGCCCACATCGCATCACGGCCGTCGTCAACGTCGGGGACGACGTGTGGATGCACGGTCTGCGCATCTGCCCCGATCTGGACACTTGTATGTACACACTCGGCGGCGGCATCGACACCGAACGCGGGTGGGGGCACGCCGGCGAAACCTGGAATGCGAAAGAAGAACTCGCCGCGTACGGCGCGAAGCCGGACTGGTTCGGCCTCGGAGATCGCGATATCGCAACGCATTTGATTCGCAGCCAGATGCTCCGCACGGGATATCCGTTGTCCGCGATCACCGAAGCGTTGTGCAATCGCTGGAATCCCGGTGTCGCACTGCTTCCCGTGAGCGACGACCGCAGCGAAACACACGTCGTGATCACCGATCCGGAAGACGGTGAGCAGAAGGCGATTCATTTCCAGGAGTGGTGGGTACGCCATCGGGCACAGGTGGAAACGCACAGCTTCGCTCACGTCGGCGCCGAGCAGGCCAAGCCCGCGCCAGGGGTGGTCGAGGCGATCGACGGTGCCGACATCGTGCTGATCGCACCGTCCAATCCCGTCGTGAGCGTCGGCGCGATCCTCGCGGTGCCCGGCATTCGCGGTGCCCTGCGAACAACCGCGGCCAAGGTTGTCGGCCTCTCCCCCGTCATCGGCGGAAAACCGTTGCGCGGCATGGCTGACGAGTGCCTCGAGGTGATCGGGGTCGAGACGACTTCGGAGGCGATCGGTCGCCACTACGGAGCTCGTTCGATCAACGGCATTCTCGACGGCTGGCTCGTCGACGAAGGTGACACGGCCGACATCGACGGGGTGGACGTGCGAAGCATCCCACTTTTGATGACGTCCCCCGAAGAGACCGCGAAAATGGTTCGCACGGCTTTCGAGATCGCCGGAGTCGAACTGTGACCGAGCCCGGAACCGAAGCAAGCCGCGACAGAAATCACTCTCCCGGTGATCACTCCCCCGGCGCCGCAATCGAAGTCATTCCAGTGCTCGGGCTTCCCGAGTTCCGGCCCGGAGACGACTTGGCCACCGCTGTCGTCGACGCGACGCCGTGGCTCGAGAGCGGCGACGTCGTTGTCGTCACGAGCAAGGTGTTCTCCAAAGTCGAGGGTCGCATCGTTTCCTCACCGACCGATCCGGAAGAGCGCGACGCGGCACGACGCCTCCTGGTGGATCAGGAAGCCGTCCGCGTCGTGGCACGCAAGGGCCGCACTCTGATCACCGAGAACAAACTCGGAATCGTGCAGGCCGCATCGGGCATCGACGGCTCCAACGTCGACGGTGCCGAATTGGCGCTACTCCCCGTGGATCCGGATGCGAGCGCTGCGGGTCTGCGCGCCCGAATTCTCGAGAGCACGGGCAAGTCCGTCGCCGTCGTCGTCACCGACACGATGGGTCGTGCGTGGCGCAACGGGCAGACCGACGCCGCAATCGGTTCCTCCGGCATTCCGGTCCTGCACGGCTACCTCGGAGCACAGGACAGTCAGGGCAACGATCTGATCGTCACCGAGATCGCGATCGCGGACGAAATCGCCGCTGCGGGCGACTTGGTCAAGGGAAAGCTGGGCGGCGTTCCCGTCGCCGTCGTTCGTGGGCTTCGGTTCGAGGACGACGGTTCGAGTGGCCAGGATCTGATTCGCCGCGGCCCGGACGATCTGTTCTGGCTGGGCACCGAGGAAGCTACGGCGATGGGCCGTGGCCAGGCGCTGCTGTTGCGTCGATCGGTCCGACAGTTCGCAAGTGATCCCGTCGACGCGGAGATCATTCGCAGCTCGATCGCCGAGGCACTCACCGCTCCCGCACCGCACCACACGAGACCGGTTCGATTCGTGTGGCTACGCACGGAGTCGGTCCGCACGGCTCTTCTCGAGCAGATGCGCGAGAAGTGGGCCGCCGATCTTCGCGCCGACGGTCGCAGTGACGAATCCGTCGAGGCCCGGGTTGCCCGCGGAAACATCCTGTTCGACGCCCCCGAGGTCGTCATTCCCTTCTGCGTGCCCGATGGCGCACACAGTTATCCGGATGCCGGACGAACCGCGGCGGAGTCGACGATGTTCACGGTCGCCGCCGGCGCGGCAGTGCAGGGACTGCTGGTCTCGTTGGCCACCCGCGGCGTGGGAAGCTGCTGGATCGGATCGACGATCTTCGCCGCCGATCTCGTACGCGAACAACTCGATCTCCCGGCGGATTGGCAGCCACTCGGTGCCATCGCAATCGGGCACCCCCTCGAACCACTGACTCCTCGCTCTGTCTCCGCCCCCGGGGACGCGTTGGTGGAGCTGTAGGTCCATGTCAGCCGAATCGCTGCACGCCTCCGCCAAGGGTGTCCTGGAGGGCTGGGAGACGTCCTCCGAAGCGGACGAATCGTTGCGGCACACGATGCTCGCGTTCCTCGATTCGGCTCCGGACGGCTGCCTTCGTCGCCACGCACCGGGACACATCACCGCGTCGTCTCTCGTTCTCGACGAGAGTGGCTGCCACGTCTTGCTGACCCTGCATCCCAAGGTGGGCAGGTGGATTCAGCTCGGCGGCCACTGCGAGCCCGACGACGAGACGGTGGTAGATGCGGCATTGCGGGAAGCTCGCGAGGAGTCCGGAATTCACGACGTTCGGATAGACGCGGACCTACTCTCGGCCCACACGCATCCGATCACGTGCTCACTCGGAGTACCGACTCGCCATCTCGATCTACGGTTTCTTGTTGTGGCGCCGGACAATTCACATATCGTCCGCAGCGCAGAGTCCACCGACCTCAGATGGTGGCCGGTGGACGCGCTCCCACCTACAGCGGAACGCGAGACCATCGACCACCTGGTCGCGCTCGCCCGTCAGCGCAAGAATCAGGACTGAATCGGAGAAAGCTGGGGCTGTTTGGCGCTCACGCCGTCGCCCGAAGATGTTCCCTTCACGCGCCGAGCTACCCACGGCACCAAGAACTCTCGCGCCCATTGACGATCCTCGCGACGAGTTTCGGCTTTCGTGAGGACCGGCGCAGGCCCGAGATCGGGTGGGGTCAATCCGTGTTCGACGCCGAGCACGTCGAGCACACGCGTCGCCATGTTCTCGTGCCCGGAGGGCGACATGTGGAGGCGATCCCAGTCCCACATCCGAAGGTCCTGATATTCGGAGAATCGCCAGAAGTCGACGAGGGTCGCGTCGTGGCGGTCGGCCACCTCGCGAACAAGCTCGTTGTAGATCGCCAGACGTCCGCGGAGCTTGCCGAAGAAGGCGGACCATCCGGTGTCGTACGCGGTGAACATCAGAACCCGAGCGCCGGATGCAGTGAGCTGACCGATTGCCGAATCGTAGCGGGCGACCATCGCATCGATGTCGAGCTTCGGACGCATCATGTCGTTTCCGCCGGCGTAGATGGTCACCAGATCGGGCTTCAACGCCAGAGCGGGTTCCAACTGCTCGTCGATGATCGGTCCGAGTAGGCGACCACGAATCGCCAGGTTGGCGTAGCGGAAGTCGGGATTGTTCACCGCCAGCTGCTCGGCCACTCGGTCTGCCCACCCGCGCAGACCATTGGGGAATCGTTCGTCGGCGTCGCCGACGCCCTCGGTGAACGAGTCACCGAGGGCAACGTAACGGCTCGGAAGAGAAGTCATACCCGCCAGTATTCCAGTAGGTCAGCTAACGATCACACATCTGTGCTGAAGCGCACGCCACCGTCCGGCAGCGTCACCCCCGGCCACACGCGTGCGCCGCGCAACAATTCACACCGCGCACCGATGTCCGCGCCGTCTCCGATGACAGCGTCGCGGACCAGCGCTCGGGGTCCGATACGGACGCCGAATCCGAGGATCGATCGTTCGACCACCGCCCCGGCTTCCACAACGGCGCCGTCGAAGAGAATTGCACCGTCGAGGCGAGCGCCTGCACCAACTTCTGCGCCTCGACCGACAACCGTGCCGCCGATCAGAACAGCGCCCGGCGCGATTCCGGCTCCGGGGTGAACCAGCGACTCGCCGCGCGGACCTTCGAGAGCCGGCGAAGGTGCGATACCTCGCACCAGGTCGGCGGAACCGCGAACGAAGTCCTCGGGGGTTCCCATGTCACGCCAGTACGACGAGTCGACGTGGCCGAACACCCGCTTGCCCTCGGCCAGGAGATTCGGGAACACCTCGCGCTCGACCGATACCGGTCGTCCTTCGGGGATCTGTTCGATGATCTCGCGCTTGAAGACGTAGCAGCCGGCGTTGATCTGATCCGTCGGCGGATCCTGGGTCTTCTCCAGGAATGCCGAGACTCGTCCGTCCTCGTCGGTCGGAACACAACCGAATGCTCGCGGGTCTCCCACACGAACCAGATGCAGGGTCACGTCGGCGTCCGTCTTCTCGTGGGTCTCGAGAATGCCGTTCAGATCGGTGCCACCGAGCACGTCGCCGTTGAACACCATGACGTTGTCACCGCGCAACTTCGGCAGCACGTTGCGGATTCCGCCACCGGTGCCGAGAGGTTCGGTCTCGAAGACGTAGTCGATCTCGAGGCCCATCTTGGAGCCGTCGCCGAAGTAGTCCTCGAATACCTCTGCCTTGAAGGACGTTCCGAGCACGACGTGCTTGATTCCGGCTGCCTCGATGCGGGCGAGCAGGTGCGTCAGGAACGGAAGGCCGGCTGTCGGAAGCATCGGCTTGGGCGCCGACAGCGTCAACGGACGCAGCCGAGTGCCCTTGCCGCCTACCAGGATTACGGCGTCGGTCGGATTCGGATCGGACATCATTTTCCCCCGTGGTTCGAAACTGATGGGTTGTCGGTCGAGTTGTCGGTGCGAGCGCGCTCGCGAACTGCAGAAGCTACGGCGATCTTGGATCGCACCGCGAGGCCACCGCGCAAGGCAAGTCGTAGCGGAGCCTGCCACCAGTGCGGATGGCGATCAGCCTGGAACTGGTACGCACTGCGATGATGGGCAGGCAACATCAGTTCCGGATGACGTCCTGCCGCATGGCCTTTGGCATGGGTGACGACGGCCGAGGGGACGAATACGTTGAGCCACCCGGCTTTTCCGAGGCGGTCACCGAAGTCCACGTCCTCCATGTACATGAAGTAACGAGAGTCGAAACCTGAGATGGTGTCGAAGGCGTCGCGTCGCACCAGCAGGCACGACCCGGAAAGCCACCCCACTGCACGCTCGGTGACGGCCTCGTTCTCCTGACGGTAACGAGCAGTCCACGGGTTCTTCGGCCATACGGTACCGAGCAACGCGTGCCCGACGCCCGAGGTGATGTCGGGCACCGTTCGCGCCGACGGATAGACACTGCCGTCCGGTTCGAGGACCTTCGGCCCCAGTGCACCGGCCCTTGGCCACCGATTTGCCGCAGCCACCAATTCGTCGAGTGAACCGGGTGCCCATTGGACGTCCGGGTTGGAAATCACGACGAATTCGATCGACGAATCGATCTCCGCTACAGCCCGATTTATCGCTCCCCCGTACCCGATGTTTCCGCCGGTTCGAAGCAGACGGACATGCTCGTACTTGGCATCGGCGGCCTCGGGGGCACCATCGGTCGACCCATTGTCGGCCATGATGACCTGGGGTTTTTCTGTCGTCGCCACAGCGAGCGTGCTCAAGAAATTCTCGAGATGCTCGCCTGGCGAGTAGGTCACCGTTACCACGGCCAGCTTGGGACTCACGCCGGTCAGCCTAGCCGTCCGCGGCCACTGTCCCGAACAATGCTCACGCCAGAGCGGCGTGCAGAGCCTCTCGCCACGGACGCAGCGGCGTCATTCCCGCGGTAACCCACGCGCGCTCGGACAAGACCGAATATGCCGGGCGAGAGGCAGGGCGTACGAACTCCGCACTACTGCACGGGCGCACCCGAGCAGGGTCTGCGCCGATCTCCTCGAAAACAGCTCGCGCCAACTCGTACCAACTTGCTTGCCCGCCGTTGGTCACGTGGAATGTCGACGCACCCGTGAAGTCCAGCAGCGCGAGTTCGACGATGCCGCCGGCCAGATCGACGCTGTACGTGGGCGACCCGATCTGGTCGTCCACGACGTTCACGAATTCGCGTTCGGCTTCGAGCCTTCGCATCGTGGCGACAAAATCCGTGCCGGCACCGGAATACACCCACGCGGTACGGACAACGGCCGCGTCAGCCCCCGACTCTCGAACAGCGATCTCGCCGTCCAGTTTGGTTCGGCCGTAGACCGTCGCGGGACCGGTCGGTGCATCGACGCCGTATGGCGAGCTTGCATCGCCCGGAAAGACGTAGTCCGTCGAAACGTGGATCAACCGCGAACCCACCCGCGCACAGGCTTGCGCGAGATTCCGCGGCCCGATCTCGTTGACCGCCCTCGCCGCTTCCTGGTCGGTCTCGGCAGCATCGACGGCCGTGTACGCAGCGCAGTTGACCGGCAGCACCGAACCAGGCGAGACGAAGTTGTCGACCGCTCGGCTGTCGGTGATGTCGAGCTCGCGGGAACCGACGGCCGTCACAGTGTGACCCGCCGACGTTGCGAGAGCATCGATACGTGTTCCGAGCTGCCCTCGGGCGCCGGTGAGCAGGATATTCGTCACACGGTTCAGTCTGGCACGCCGCGTCGAGGTACCCGCGGCCGAGCATCGGACCAGTAACCTGAAGGAGTGTCCCACCAGCAACCGCAGCGCCGCGCGCGTCCACGACCTGCGCCGATTCGGACCAAGACGAGCCCGGCTCGCATAGCGGTCGCGGTGCTGTCCGTGCTCGTTCTGCTGGTCACCGGGTTCGCATGGCGGGGTGTGGACTCGTTGAGAAACAGCCTTGCCACTGCCAGCGGACTCGGCCTCGGTGGCGGCAAGGACGGAGCAATCGACATTCTGATGGTGGGAACGGACAGTCGAACGGACGCGCACGGCAACCCGCTCTCACAAAGCGAGCTCGACTCGTTGCGCGCAGGTGAGGAAGTTGCGTCCAATACCGACACCATCATCTTGATCCGCGTCCCCAACGACGGGAGTTCCGCGACCGCGATCTCGATTCCCCGCGACGCGTACGTCAACGTCCCGGGTATCGGTATGTCGAAGATCAACGCCGCGTTCGGTGCCACCAAGGAAACCGAGCGGCTGAAGTTGGTCAACAACGGGTCGTCCGACAGCGACGCAGACAAGAAGTCGACCGAAGCCGGCCGGACCGCGCTCATCGGAGCGGTGGCGAATCTGACCGGCATCACCGTCGATCACTACGCCGAAGTCGGACTACTCGGATTCGTCCTGCTGACCAACGCAGTGGGCGGAGTCGACGTGTGCCTCAACGCGCCGGTAGACGAACCGATGTCCGGAGCCAATTTCGCGGCCGGGAAACAGACACTCGACGGCGCCGACGCGCTGAGCTTCGTGCGACAACGACACGACCTTCCTCGCGGCGACCTGGACCGGATCGTTCGCCAGCAGGTGTTCATGGCTTCTCTCGTCAGCAAGGTACTCAGCGCAAAAACCCTCAGTGACCCCGGCAAGCTCAGTCAGCTGACCTCGGCTGTCCAGCGTTCCGTCGTGATCGACGACGACTGGGACATCATCGAGTTCGCCAAGCAGTTGCAGAATCTGGCCGGCGGCAAGGTGCAATTCGAGACCATTCCCGTTCTCGACATCAACGGCATGACCGACTACGGCGAGTCCATCGTCAAGGTCGATCCCAAGGCCGTCAAGAAGTACATCGCGGGATTGGTCGGCGCCGACAGCGAGGACTCGGAGGAGACCTCCGAAGCACCGACCACGGTGAATGCGTCCTCGATCACGGTCGACGTCGCAAACGCCAGTGACGTCGCAGGGTTGGCCAGCGGTGTTTCCGAAGCGTTGAGTGCCCTCGGGTACAAGCAGGGTCAGGTCGGCAACAACACCGGCTCGGACGTCACCGAATCGACGGTGTTCGCAAAGTCCGCGGACGACGACGCAGCACTCGCGGTGGCCGAGGCACTCGGCGGTCTGACGGTCAAGGAGGATTCGTCATTGTCCTCGGGCAAGGTTCGGGTTGTCATTGCCGAGGACTACAGCGGCCCGCAGTCCGCGGACGCGGTATCCCCGTCCGAAGGAGCGACAAGCACGACTGAATCGTCGAGCACCACCGAGACCAGCCCCACTCCCGCCCCTCCCGGTCCGCCGATCGACGCGGCCTCCAACGGCCCGCGCTGTGTCAACTGAACCGCTGCGTAAGCTGATTAGGTGCCTTCGCCTGTAGACAACCTGACCGACGCCCTCCTCGGACCGATCCTGGCTGCCGACCCGGCCGGCCCTCGCGTGACCTACTACGACGACGCCACCGGCGAGCGCATCGAATTGTCTGCGAGCACTCTGGCCAATTGGGCGGCAAAGACAGCGAACATGGTTCGCGACGAGTTCGCTCTCGAGCCCGGCAGCAAAGTTGCCGTGCTGCTTCCCGCGCACTGGCAGAGCGTCGCCGTCTTGCTGGGTGTGTGGTGGGCAGGCGGTGAGGTGGTCCTCTCCCCCGACGCCGACGCCGAACTGGCTTTTGTCACTGCCGACCGACTGGACGATGTTGCGGACGTACCGGAAGTAGCCGCACTCTCCCTCGACGCGTTCGGCAAAGGTTTGAGCGATCTTCCGCTCGGCGTCGCCGACTACGCAACCTCCATCCGTGTGCACGGCGACCAGTTCCGTAGCGCCGGGGCCGGTTCGGCGCTGGAAGGCCGGTCCGTAGCGGACACGATCGACGCGGCACGGGCATCGGCGAAGAACGTCGAATTGGTGTCGACGGATCGTGTCCTCTCCAATCGCACGTGGGACACGGCAGACGAAATGATCGACGGGCTTCTGGCAGTTCTCGCCGCGGGTGCCTCACTCGTGCAGGTGGCCCACCCGGACGCGGAAGCTACCGCGCGCCGAGTGGGCACCGAGAAGGTCACGAAACAGTTCTGAACGCTAGCTCGCGAGAGCTGTCACCGGTGACACCAGCCCCGCCCGCCTAGCGGGGAGCAGTGACGCGATCACACCGCAGATTCCGCCGATCAACACGATGGCTACCAACTGCACCCACGGCACTGCGCTGAGGGCGACGTCCTCGATCCCGAAAACCGATGCGGTACCGGCTACACCGAACACCATCCCGAACAGCACTCCGATCACCGATGCGACTCCTGCCACCAGCAGTGCTTCCCAGATCAACATGGCTCGAATTCCCTTCTTGGTCAGTCCGAGTGCGCGAAGCAGTCCGGATTCGCGGCGCCGTTCGAGAACGGACAGTGCCATGGTGTTTCCGACGCCGATCAAAGCGATCAACACCGCTACCGACAGCAATCCGGCAACCACCATGAGCATGGTGTCGAGGATCGAATCGAGAGCTGAACGCATCTCGGTCATGCCCTGAACATCGCTGCCCGGCGCTTCCTGGCGTGCCAGTTCCGTGATGCGGTCGGTGGCGGCCAAAGCCTGTTCGTCAGTATCCGTCCCCAGCCTTACCCAGTACGAATCGGTGGTCGGCGCGGTGGCCGCTGCACCGAGATCGCCTCGATCCAGTAGTGCTGGTTGACCTTTCACGCCCTCGACCACGCTGACGTTCACGACGCCGCGATCCCCACGCACCGTCGCCGTATCGCCCGCCGAGAGCTTGTATTCGGTCAGGTCAGCGGGCGAGAGCACCAACTGACCGGCCGCGGGTACCGAGATCTCGGTACGCAGAACATCTTTCACCCGAGCAGCGTCGACGCCGAATCCGGCCAACGAACCGCGCCCGTCGATCGTCAGTTCGGCCTTGTCCAGACCGCTCACCGCGCCGACACCGTTGACCGCGGCGATGTCTGTGCCCAACCCTGCGGGAAGCGGTGCCGAACCTGAACTGCTCACCATGACGTCGACGGGGAATTGACTGTCCATCGCCGCGGGTGCGGCTTCCTTGACCGTCGCGATTCCCACGACGAGCGTGCTCGTCAAGGCCACACCGATCAACAATGCGGTGGCTGTCGCCGAGGTGCGGCGTGGGTTCCTACCGGCGTTGCCTGCTGCCAGGCTTCCCACCGGACCGATCAGTCTCGCCAACACTCCGCCGGCCGCATTGATCAGTGCAGGCACGATTCGACCGGACAGCGCCGCGATCCCCAGGAACGAGAACAGTCCACCGGCGGTTGCGGCCGGCACCTGCTGATTCGTCACTCCCAGGACGGTCATCGCGATGCCCGCGAGCAGGGTCACGACGCCGAGAACCCGGCGCACCACCGATACCTGAACGCTCTCAGGCTTGGACTCCATCGGCTGCAGTGCTGCCAGCGGGGAGAGCCTCGTTGCCGCCCGCCCGGGCGCAGATGCAGCGAGCATCGTCATCACGATGCCGACGGCAAGACCGACGAGCACGGTCACCGGGGTGACGCTCAGTGACGAAAGAGGAACCGGCACATCTGCGGCCGTTGCTACGCGACCGATTGCCCAGGCAAGTCCGACACCGAGTCCGACGCCGATCACCGAGGCGATCACGCCGACCGCCGCGGCTTCACTGCGAATGCTCCGGCGAACCTGTTTGGCCGTGGCGCCGACGCATCGCAGCAACGCAAGTTCCTGAGTGCGCGCCGCGAGCAGCACGGCAAATGTATTGGCGATCACCAGCGCGGCAACAACAACGGCGATGGCGCCGAAGGCGAGCAACACCGTGCTGAGGATCTTGGTGCCGCCCATGTATTCGGCTGCGGCGTTGTCTGTGGCTTCTTCGCCGGTCAGCACGGTGGAGTCCGCGGGCAGCGCGCTCGCGATCGAATCCACGAGTTGTTGCTGAGAGCGTGAACCGTCACCGGCGACACGGAACTCACGTTCGGCACTGTCACCGGCCCACGCGCTCACCTGCTCGGCGGTGGTGAATATCTTGATCCCGCCCAGTCGTTGCGCCGAACCGGAGAGGTCGACCAGTCCGACTACCTCCGCGGTGGGTGCGGCGGCACCGACCGTCGAATCCCGTGCCGTGACTGTGATTCGGGCACCGATCGGTATCCCGGAGTCCGCGCTCACCAACACCTGCCCCAGACCGGCCGGAATCGATCCCTCCGACACCTTCTCCCAACGCAATTCGGGATTGTCGGCAATCGAGAGCGCATCCCCGTAGGACGCGCCCTTTGCCTCGGAGTCGACACGAACATACGTCGACACGTCGTCGGCCACCGCCGAGACGCCCGGCACCGCGCTCAGCAGAGCTTCCGTCACGCCTGGACCGGACGCGACGACATCTGTGGTTTCGTATTGCGTCGCAAGTGATTTGCTCACACTCGCGTCGACCGTCGAGCTCAAGGTCAAAGTCGCGACGATGTAT
The DNA here is from genome assembly GCF_040546695.1 of Rhodococcus sp. OAS809. Lineage (NCBI taxonomy): Bacteria > Bacillati > Actinomycetota > Actinomycetes > Mycobacteriales > Nocardiaceae > Rhodococcus > Rhodococcus sp. OAS809. Next base: position 1,757,349 of record NZ_JBEPOI010000002.1, read on the forward strand.
CCGACGGCGATCACCACCGCGAGTATCGACGCCACATAGCGCCCGGCATGTGCCCGCGCCTGCGCAAAAGCCAGACCTCTCATCGCAGTGCACCCGAAACTGCAGGAACATCGGCCAGGTCGTCGGCACCGAGAGCTCGCATGGCACCGATCACCGAGTCGACGGTGGGATGGTCGATCTCTCCGGCAATACGCCCGTCCGCGATCAACACGACTCGATCCGCGTACGACGCCGCCACCGGATCGTGCGTCACCATGACGACGGTCTGACCGGTCTCCCGGACACTGGTCCGCAAGAGTCCCAGAACCTCTGTCCCGGAACGGGAATCCAGGTTGCCGGTGGGCTCGTCGGCAAAGATCACGTCGGGCTGCGGCAGTAGTGCGCGGGCGACGGCTACGCGTTGCTGCTGACCGCCCGACAATTCGTGCGGCAGGTGATCGAGACGCTGCGACAGGCCCAGCTTGCCGATCACCTCGTCCATCCACTCGGGCGAGGGTTCACTACCTGCCAGCTTCATCGGCAGCAGCATGTTCTCCCGAGCAGTGAGCACCGGTAGCAGGTTGAACGCTTGGAAGACGAATCCGATCCGCTCGCGTCGCAGTTCGGTGAGCTCCGTGTCGCCGAGTTTCGTGACTTCGGTGTCGCCCAGGAAAACCTGCCCACCCGAGACCGTGTCGAGTCCGGCCAGGCAGTGCATGAGCGTCGACTTTCCGGAGCCGGACGGGCCCATGATCGCGGTGAACCGCTCGCGACCGAAGTCCACGTCGACTCCGCCGAGCGCGTGAACCGTGGTCTCACCGGTGCCGTACACCTTGGTGACACCGCGGGCAGTGATCGCCGGCACTGCGGCTGGTTCCGTCGTGGTGTGCGCATGCATTTTTTGCCCTCCGTAAAGCTTCTCGCTATGACGGAATCGACGTTATTGCAGCGCAAGTGGTCTCCGCGTCGGAGTGCGGGGCGATCTTGGAGAGCCCGGTGTCATCCCGGGGTAGGACTGGACAGGGCGGCGTGTCAGCCCTCGGTGCCGAGGAGATCTGCGCGCCGGACAAGTCCGATCTGGAAGGCGAAGACGACTGCCTGTACACGATCACGAGAATGAGTCTTTGAAAGAACCCGTCCGACATGGGTTTTCACTGTCGTCTCGGAGACGTGGAATTTCGCAGCGATCTCCGAATTCGACAGCCCGTACGCCATGGCTTCGAGCACCTCGACCTCGCGCGGCGTCAACTCTTCGGGCAACTGCGCTTCGGGCGCCGAGCCTTCCAGAAGTGGCCCGACGTGCTGAAGCAGTCGCCGAGTGGCCCGGGCTTCGATCACCGCGTCCCCGCGGTGCACGGTGCGGATGGCGTCGAGCAACTGCTCCGGTGGCACGTCCTTGAGCAGGAAACCACTGGCGCCCGCCCGGATAGCCGACATCACGTACTCGTCGTTGTCGAAGGTGGTGAGCACCACGACCTTCGGCGCATCGGGGTCGGCCAGGAGCCGACGAGTCGCCTCGATGCCGTCCATCTTCGGCATCTGGACATCCATCAGAACGACGTCGACATGACGGGCGGCCAACTCGGTCAGCGCCTGCTGACCGTCCGAAGCCTCGACAACCACCGACAGATCCGGCTGTGAGTCGATGACCATTCGAAAACCTGCGCGGACCAGCTGCTGATCGTCGATCAGTGCCACTGCGATCGGAGCCACGTGTTCGTCCATGCCACTCACCTTAAGACCTTCGGACGTTTCAAGACCTACCCAGACGTTCGTTCGTACGGCAAGACGGCCCGGACGCTGTATCCGCCGCCTGATTTCGGTCCGGCGGTCACTTTGCCTCCGTGCAGCTTGGCTCGCTCGGCCATTCCGATCAGTCCCTGTCCGCCTGGTGACGATTCGACCAGCGCGGCGCTGCCGCCTCGTCCGTCGTCGGTGATACCGAGAACGAGTTCGGTTTCAGCCCAAGTCATCTCGACGCTAGCCTGTGCTCCAGGCCCCGCATGTTTGAGAACGTTCGTCAGCGATTCCTGCACGATGCGATACGCCGTCAACCCCGCACCCGCAGAGAGTTCGCGTGGTTCCCCGGTCACACTGACGGCGATGTCGAGGCCGCTGCTGCGTAACTCGTGGAAGAGACTGTCGATGTCGCCGGCGCCCGGGATCACCGAGAAATCCCGGGGCGTGTCCTCACGCAGGACGGACAGCAGCGATCGCATGTCGGTCAACGCTTGGCGGCCGGTGGAGGCAATTGTTTCGAGTGCCTGAATTGCAGCCTGAGGATCCTTGGCCGCGCTGTAGCGTCCACCGTCGGCCTGAGCGATGACAACGGTCAACGAATGCGCGACGATGTCGTGCATCTCGCGCGCAATCCTCGAGCGTTCGCTGATCGTCGCGATTTCCGCTTCCTGCGCACGCTCGAGTTCGAGCAACCGTGCGCGCTCGGTCAGACCTTCCAATTGTTTGGTGCGAACTCGACGCAAATCACCGAACGCCCAGACCGCGAGCATGAAGATCATGACGGCCACGGACTGCATGACCTGCGAGGACACCGGGATTCCGTCGTAGCCGAAGTATCGAACAGTTCCGGCAATCGAGCCGAGCAACGCGAGCACCAGCCCGGTGAGTGAACTCCACCGAGCGCCATAGGCCGCCAGCGCGTACAGGGAGATGGGGACGACAACGGCCGATGCGAGCAGTGTGTTGCCGATGAAGATCACGTGTAGAACTGCGAATCCTGCGATCACCATGCCGGAGAGTTCGGGGCGCGAGCGTCGCCACGCCAACGGAACGGTCATACCCAGCGAGATGAACACCGCCAGCGGACTCGCCTCGACCGCAACGACAACGCTGAACAGTGCGGCAACCGTCGCAATGCAGATGTCCACACCGCGAGCATGATCCGCGCTCCAGCGGACGAAGCGTTCACTAGTCGGAAAACGAGCCATGCCGCCAAGAGTAGCTTTTACTGACGAGCTTTCACTCAGGTGCGGTAACCGCCGTCTTCGAGACCGGCCTCGATTTCGAAGCGGTTGCGCGGCCCGCGATGACGCAGTTCCTCACGCAGGTACAACAACCCGAATATGATTCCGTACCTGGCCCATTGGTCCGCATGAACGGCCTCGTGACGAAGGACGGATCGAGTCGTGTTCCGCCGGGTGAGATATACACCACCGAGAGTTGTTCCGCCTCTGGCGAACCCGCAGCGCAGTCCGGAGGCGACAAAGATTCCGGACTCGTCGTCGAAGCGGATGTCCGCGCCGAGAATCCTGGCGTACAGCAGGGCGACACGGGTGACGAACGCGGACTGCGCGCTGCCCCGACTCGCTCGGATCAGCGGCAGCCCGCGTCGTGCACACACGAGAAGATCAGCCCAGCAGTTTTTCGCGGAGCGCCTTGTCCTTGTCGAGCACCATCGACTCGAGGCTCTCCTGGAACGCCACCATCCGCTGCTGCAGTGCGAGATCCGAAGCACCGAGAATCCGAGCAGCCAGCAGACCGGCGTTGCGAGCGCCACCGATCGACACTGTCGCCACCGGGACGCCGGCCGGCATCTGGACGATCGAAAGCAGCGAATCCATACCGTCGAGGTACTTGAGCGGCACCGGAACACCGATGACGGGCAACGGCGTGGCCGAGGCAACCATGCCCGGAAGATGCGCGGCGCCACCGGCACCGGCGATGATGACCTTGATTCCGCGGCCGGAAGCTTCCTTGGCGTAGTCGAGCATCCGCTGAGGCGTGCGGTGCGCCGAGACAACACCGACCTCGAAGCGGATACCGAACTCGGCCAAAGCTTCGGCTGCAGCTTCCATGGTCGGCCAATCCGAATCGCTGCCCATGATCAGGCCGACCTGCGCGCTCTCACTCACCGTGTACATCCCATCCGTCGGTCCAAACTGCGTACGAAAGCCAATGTGCTGCGCGCTCGGCGCGTTCCCGAACTGCGGCAACGTAATTCGGATCGTCGATGGATCCGGCGACGCCCACGATGTTGACGTGTCCGATCTTGCGATCCTTGCGCTCACCCTTGCCGTACAGGTGGATCTTCGCGTCAGGCATCCGCGCGAACAGGTGATGGACGCGCTCGTCCATCGTCATCTCGGGAGCTTCCGGCGCACCGAGAACGTTGGCCATCACGGTGACCGGCGCGATCGGCGACGTATCTCCGAGCGGGTAGTCGAGAACCGCGCGCAGGTGCTGCTCGAACTGAGAGGTGCGGGCGCCGTCCATCGTCCAGTGACCGGAGTTGTGCGGGCGCATCGCCAACTCGTTGACCACGAGAGTGCCGTCGGTCGTCTCGAACAGTTCGACGGCCATGGAGCCGACCACACCGAGCTCCGACGCGATGCGCAGCGCCAACTGTTCAGCTTCCTCGGCAACGGCACTCGAAAGCTCGGGGGCAGGTGCGATCACGACGGCACACTGGCCGTTGCGCTGAACCGTTTCCACGACCGGCCAAGTAGCGCCCTGTCCGAACGGCGACCGCGCCACCATGGCGGACAGCTCCCGACGCATCGAGACCATTTCCTCGACGATCAGCGGAACACCCTTGTTCAGCTGCTCGGTGACGATGGCTTCTGCTTCGTCCTGATCGTCGGTGATCCAGACGCCGCGGCCGTCGTAGCCTCCGCGTGTTGCCTTGATGACGAGCGGCCAACCGTGTTCGGAGCCGAAACGCACGACGTCTTCCGCCCACGTCACTTCGGCGTACGCGGGTACGGGTGCGCCCAGTTCGGCAAGTTTGCGACGCATGAGCAGTTTGTCCTGAGCGAAGATCAGAGCCTGCGGCGGCGGCTGAACGTTCACGCCTTCGGCAACAAGAACCTCGAGGTGCTCGGTCGGCACGTGCTCGTGGTCGAAGGTCAGTGCATTGGAACCGACCGCTGCACGGCGGAGAGCATCGAGGTCGGTGTGGCTGCCGAGCACGACGTCGGGGCTGACCTGAGCTGCCGGCTCGTCCGAAGTCCCGGAGAGCACTCGGAGCGTCTGGCCCAGTGCCACCGCCGCCTGGTGAGTCATCCTGGCCAACTGTCCGCCACCGATCATGGTGACGACGGGCATGGATGCTTTTGCCGGTCGAGGGGTGGTCGGGCGGGCGGGGATCTGCGCGGGATCGTTGTTGCCGGTCACGGCTCTCTATGTTGTCATGTGCCGCGTTCGCCCGTTCATTCAGCGTTCCCAATCTGTGATTCTGCTGATGAATCCGCGGCAAATTGGTGGTAACGCGGTTTCGTTTCGTAAACTCATCTGTTGTGCCATTTGTCGACGGGGTCATTGCCCGCATACCCCAACCGTTTCGTGACATCGCTCTGCGTCACAGCGAGCTGATCAAATTCGCGATCGTCGGCGGAACGACCTTCCTCATCGACTCGGGCATCTTCTACACACTCAAGCTGTCGATCCTCGAATCCAAGCCGATCACGGCCAAGATCATCGCCGGCGTCGTCGCGGTGATCGCGTCGTACATTCTCAACCGCGAGTGGTCGTTCAAGAACCGTGGTGGCCGTGAACCAGCGCACGAAGCTGCGCTGTTCTTCATCATCAGCGCCATCGGTGTCGTCATCAGCTTCATCCCGCTGTACATCTCCAGTTACGTCTTCAACCTGCGCGTACCCGAAGTCAGCCTGGCGACGGAGAACATCGCCGACTTCATCAGTGCATATGTCATCGGCAACCTGCTGCAGATGGCGTTCCGATTCTGGGCCTTCCGCAAGTTCGTGTTTCCCGACGAGAATCCGGAACCGCTCGAGCTGTCCGACACCACAGGATTGTCCGAAACCACAGCGTTATCCGAAACCACGGCGCCTGACCCGGTAATTCCTGATGCCGAAGAGGAGCTCGGGCACTCCTGAGTTTTCCGTCTGCGCCGACCTTTCGGTCAGCGCGGTTCGCGGTGCGGAACGACGTCCGCGGTCGGCGCCGTGTTGGCCACCGGCAGGAAGACGGCGAACAAGGCAGGCTTACGCCTCTGCAGTTCCAGTCGGCCCCCGTCGGCTTCGATCAGTGCACGTGCGAGCGCCAACCCGACGCCGGTGGACCCCGCCCCCGAAAATCCTCTGTCGAAGATGTGCGGCGCCAGATCGTTCTCCACACCGGAGCCTTCGTCGGTGACCTCGACGCACACCATCGAGTCACGGCGAGACGAACTGCGACCCGTACCGTCGATCAATCGCACCGACACCGTGCACGTGCCTTCACCGTGTTCGAACGAATTGTCGACCAGAACGGAAACAGCTTCACGCAGACGCGAACCTGTGGTCGCAGCCATCACCGTGCGATCGCCGCGTAGGCGCAGCCTGCGTCCCTCTCCGTCGAACTGAGCCTGCCAGTCGCGAGTCACCTGTTCCAGCTCGCCGACTACCGACACCAGACTCGCCGATGACCCACTGGTGCGCGACGAGCGAATCAGGTCGTCGATTCCGTCGGTGAGCCTGTCCACTTGCGCCATGGCTTCCTCGGCCTCGTTCACGACGTCAGGATCTTCGTGAACGGACAACTCGTCCAGGCGCAGCCGCACTGCAGTCAGTCGACTGCGCAGTTGATGCGAGACATCCGCAACCAGCGCGCGCTCTCGTTGCAGCCGCACCGAAATCTCCACGGTTGCCGCATCGAGGACGTCGGACACGCGGTCGAGTTCGGGGATGTCGTGCCGACGAGGATCCGGCCGGAAGTCGCCTTCGGCGAGGCGCGCCGCCCGGTCGGCCACATCCTGCAGCGGATCGGCAAGCCGACGCGCAGTGACCACAGCAACCACGGTGCCTGCCGTGATGGACAGAAGCACGAGCACGCCGACAGCCATCACCGCCTGCTTCTGCTGGGTGCGCAGGTTCTCCGACGGCACCTCGAGACGCAACGAGCCGGACGTTCCCATCGCGAGCGATTCGACGAGTGCGTTCTTGACCGTCGCCTCACCGACGTCGACGCGTGCAGCGCCGTCGACGACGGTCGGATACACGACGACGAGGCGCCCGTCGTTCGGGGTGAGAACCTTGAGCGAATCGGTGTTCAACGCACCTTCGACGAGTCCGTTCGTCCCCTCTTGCGCGATGACCTCAGCGGCCATCCGGTCGAGGCGCACCCGGAGATCACTTCGCGTCACGTCCTCCACCCAGAGCCACGCCGTGTAGATCAGCGGAACCCCCAGCAGCAACGCCGTCATGATCACGACAGCGAGAATCGACTGCAATATGCGACGCCGCATGCCGGCAGTTCCTGATTCTCGAGAAGTTAGTCGGTGTTGATTCGGAAACCGACACCGCGGACGGTGGCAATCCTGCGTTCCACGGCGGGGCCCTCGTCGCCGATCTTGCGGCGCAGCCACGACATGTGCATGTCGAGCGTCTTCGATCCACGAAGCTCGACGTCGCCCCACACCTCACGAAGGATCGTATCGCGCGAGACCACTTCCCCGGCGTGCTCGAGGAGGACCCGCAGAAGCTCGTATTCCTTGTTGGCCAAGGCGATTTCGGAGCCGTTGACGAGTACGCGTCGTGCCGCGGGCTCGAGCCTGATGCCACCGACCTCGACGATCGTGTCCTCGCGGCCACCGTGGCGACGCAGGAGTGCTCGCACACGTGCCATCAACTCGGCGAGACGAAACGGCTTGCTGACGTAGTCGTCGGCGCCCGCGTCCAACCCGACCACGAAGTCGACTTCGTCGGTCCTGGCGGTCAACATCAGCACGGCGAGCGAGGTGCGATGCGCACGAATCTGTCGGCAGACCTCGAGGCCGTCCATGCCCGGAAGGCCGAGATCGAGAATCAACAGGTCGAAATCACCTTCGAGCGCCTGCTGCAACGCAGCGGGTCCGGTCGGTTCGACCGTCACCGAATACCCTTCACGCCCCAAGGCGCGGGAAAGGGGTGCAGCAATGGCCTCGTCGTCTTCGGCTAGCAATACGGCAGTCACACGAACAGACTACGGACAACACGCCTTTGCACGTTGATTACCAGCCATTTCGATCATTCGGGTCGTCGTTTTCACCTGACGGCCACTGCGGTGCCTGCGATGGTGGCTGCTGCATGGAATCGAAAACCTGGTGATACAGCAGGGCGTGAACGTGCTCGACGTCAGGAATGTCGTCGAACTCGAGCGGATCGTCACTGGCAGATGCGATGACCAGAGTTCCGGTCTTGAGCATTCGATCGATCAGGCCGTGACGGAACTGAACATTGCTGATCCGCCCCATGGGAATGTCGATACCCGTGTGCGTGAGCACTCCGTGGCGGATGAGCACTCGCCGATCGGTGACGATGAAATGCGTGAACTTCCAAACCGTGAAGGGCGCAACCGATCGCCAGGCCACGACACCGAGCCAGATGATTCCGACGGCAATGGACGACACGGTGCGAGCCGTGCCGTCCAATCTCGTCTGTGCGAGGCCCAACAAGAACCCGGCGACGGCCGTCGCAAGTACGAACGTCAGCGCCGGAAGCACCAACATCTTCCAATGAGGATGGCGATGCAGTATCAGTTCCTCGTCCTGAGCGAGGGCGTCTTCGGGATATCCCATGACGGGAAGTCTGCCACCCCGCACCGACTTTCAGGCACACCGACTTTCAGGCACACCCGTCTTCAGGGCAACGCTCAGGGCTGCGCGATCTTTCGCAGCACCAACGGGGTCACGACGATGATGATGCCGTACAGCACCATCCACACGCCGACCACGATGCGGAAGACGTCGAGCGAGAGTTCGGGCTGCAGAAGGACGATTGCACCCGCGACGATGCTGATGACTCCGAGCACGATCGACAGACCGCGATCGACGGTGTGCCCGGACGCCGCGTCGACCAGATCGAGAACGCCACGGAATACCCACCAGGCACCGATCACCAACGCGATCAGAACCACCGTCTGCAAAGGGCTACGGAGAACCAAGAATCCGAGGAGCACTGCCAACGCGCCGGAGATCGCGACGAGCGTGCGAGTTCCACCCGAAGCCGTCACGTCCGCGAACGAACGGATGATCTGAACGATTCCGAATCCGAACAGCTGGATCGCAATGACAACCGCGACCACGAACAGGGTGGCATCCGGCCACGCGAGTACCGCGATACCCAGGCCCAATGTGAGGACACCGAGCAGCACCGTCACGCCGGTGAGTACGCGGCGAGCGCTCTCGGCCGTCTCGGCTTCGGTCGGAACAACGATCGGTGTGGTCATGACGCCCCTAGGCAGCTCGGTAAATCCCGCAGTTGAGTGAAATGAAGGACGGACGGTTGGTTCGAAAACCGGTCCGGGCCAAAAATTAGCACTTTGGTGCCAGAAAATCCGGCAACGTTCACGATTCGGTGACCGGGGCGGCGCGAAGGTGCGTGATATCACCTGCTGCGACCGCAAAGGTCTCCCCATCTGTTCCCTCGATTTCGATGACGACGCGTCCGGAAGTGTCGACGTCGGTCGCGATACCGAACACCTCCTTGTCGCCCGGCAAAACCGCGCGGACTCGTTTGCCCAGCGTCCCGCAGCGCTGCCGGTATTCGGCAGCCAACACAGATGTATCCCATTTCGACGATTCCCAAGCACGGAATTGCGTCGCCAATTCACGGGCGATTGCGCGAACGAGAGTGTCGCGGTCGACAGTCGATGCTTCTTCGATCAGCAGTGACGTAGCGGTCGGGACGGGCAGCTCCTCGACGCCGAGGCTCACGTTCAGCCCGATCCCCACCACCACCGCGGGATCGGGCGCCGTCCTCGCCACCTCGGCCAGAATGCCGGCGACCTTCTTGTCACCGATGAGAACGTCGTTCGGCCACTTGAGTTCTGCGGGTACTTCGGCCACGTTGCGCAGCGCGTCGACGACCGCGATTCCCGACAGTAGCGGGAGCCAACCCATGTCCGCGAGATTCATTCCGGGCATCGACAGCAGAACCGACATCGAGATCTGCGCTTGCGGCGGACTCACCCACGTGCGCGAATGACGGCCACGGGCACTCGCCTGATACTCGGCGATCAGAACGTGACGGTCGGCATCCGGATCTGCCGCTCGCGCAAGGAGATCCGCGTTCGTCGAACCGGTCTCCTCGACAACGTCGAGGCGGTTCCAGAAAACGCGCGCGTCGTCGTTGTCACTGCGCACCAGTGCGCGTCGTAGGGCATTGCCGTCGAGGGGCGGTCGGTTCAAGTCGGTCCACATAGCCCCAGCCTATGACGACAGCGAGAATGTACTGGTCAGTAGCTTGAGCCTGCAAGACAGCGACAATCGGACCTGCCTTCGAAGCCCCCCACGCACTCTCGTTAAGCTCACGTCCATGACCACTGTCCAAGAGCCGAACGCGCCGGAGGCGGCGGCCGCACCCGATATCCACACGACCGCGGGAAAGCTCGCGGACCTGCGGAATCGCCAAGCCCAGGCGCAGGCACCGAGCGGCGAAGCCGCCATCGACAAGGTGCACGCCAAAGGCAAGCTGACCGCCCGCGAGCGCATCACCGCCCTCCTCGACGAGGGCTCCTTCGTCGAACTCGACGCACTGGCACGGCACCGAAGTGTGAACTTCGGTCTCGCTGACAACCGCCCGGTCGGCGACGGCGTCGTCACCGGTTACGGCACCATCGACGGCCGCGACGTCTGTGTCTTCTCACAGGACGCCACCGTTTTCGGCGGATCGCTCGGCGAAATCTACGGTGAGAAGATCGTCAAGGTCATGGACCTCGCGATCCGCACCGGACGGCCCCTCGTCGGCATCAACGAAGGTGCAGGCGCGCGCATTCAGGAAGGCGTCGTCTCGCTCGGCCTCTACGGCGAGATCTTCCACCGCAACGTCCAGGCCTCGGGTGTCATCCCCCAGATCTCACTGATCATGGGACCCGCCGCCGGCGGCCACGTGTACTCCCCCGCACTGACCGACTTCGTCGTGATGGTCGACGAGACTTCCCAGATGTTCGTCACCGGCCCCGACGTCATCAAGACAGTCACCGGTGAAGACGTCACGATGGAAGACCTCGGTGGTGCTCGCACCCACATGGTCAAGTCCGGCGTCGCCCACTACGTCGCTTCCGGCGAGCAGGACGCACTCGACTACGTCAAGGACCTGCTCAGCTACCTGCCGTCCAACAACCAGGCAGCGGCTCCCCGCGGCGAGATCACCGACCCCATCGTCGGTTCGATCGAAGACAGCCTGACCGCCGAGGACATCGAACTCGACACCCTCATCCCGGACTCGGCCAACCAGCCGTACGACATGCACGAGGTCATCCGTCGCATCCTCGACGACGACGAGTTCCTCGAGGTCCAGGCCGAGCGCGCGATGAACATCATCGTCGGTTTCGGTCGCGTCGACGGACGCTCGGTCGGCATCGTCGCCAACCAGCCCACCCAGTTCGCGGGCTGCCTCGACATCGACGCCTCGGAGAAGGCCGCTCGCTTCGTGCGTACCTGCGACGCGTTCAACGTCCCGATCATCACCCTCGTCGACGTTCCCGGTTTCCTCCCCGGAACCGAGCAGGAATACAACGGCATCATCCGTCGCGGCGCGAAGCTCCTCTACGCGTACGGCGAGGCAACGGTCGGCAAGATCACGGTCATCACCCGCAAGGCTTACGGCGGAGCGTACGACGTCATGGGCTCCAAGCACATGGGCGCCGATGTGAACCTGGCATGGCCGACCGCTCAGATCGCCGTCATGGGTGCATCCGGAGCTGTCGGATTCGTCTACCGCAAGCAGCTTCTCGAAGCCGCGAAGAACGGCGAAGACGTCGATGCACTGCGCCTCAAGCTGCAGAACGAGTACGAGGACACACTCGTCAACCCGTACGTCGCCGCTGAGCGCGGATACGTCGACGCTGTCATTCCTCCGTCGCACACCCGCGGACAAATCGTTTCCGCATTGCGACTGCTAGAGCGCAAGGCCGTTTCCCTTCCGCCCAAGAAGCATGGGAACATTCCCCTATGACCGCAACCACCGAGGACATTCTCAGCGAAGATGTCGCACTGGCGGAGACCGCACCGACCAACGGTGCGGTCGTCGAGGGAACCGCGACGGATGCTTCGCTCACGGAGCTGACCGAGACGTCGACCTCCGACGCGTCGGTCATCAAGATCGTCAAGGGTTCGCCCACGGACGTCGAGATCGCGGCACTGGTCAGCGTGCTTGCTGCGGCTGCCGGCAGCGGTCAAGCTCCCGAGTCGAACGTTCCCGCGGAGACCTGGGGCGATCCGACTCAGTTCCACCGCACGCGTGCGCCGTTCTCGCCGTACGCGTACCTGAACCCCGCGATCCGTCGCAGCTGACGATCACTCTGCTGACGTGACTCAACTGGTTCTAGCTTCAGCGTCCCCGGCTCGCCTCGCAGTTCTGCGGGCGGCCGGGGTTTCGCCGCTTGTGCGTGTCTCCGGCGTCGACGAGGACAAGATCGCCGACAACCTCGGACCCGACGCCGCCCCCGAAAAAGTCGTGACGGTACTGGCGGAGGCCAAGGCCGCCGAGATCGTTCCCGGTCTTGCCGCCGACAATCTCACCGACGTAGTCGTTGTCGGGTGCGATTCGATGCTCCTGATCGACGGGCAACTTCAAGGCAAGCCGGGCAGCGTCGATATCGCCCGAAAGCGATGGGCCGCAATGGCCGGACGCAGCGCCACTCTCTTGACCGGGCACTGTGTCCTACGCGTCGCCGACGGCCGCATCGTCCGCATGGCCTCGGATCACAGCGCAACAGTGGTTCATTTCGCGCAACCGTCCACCGAGGATCTCGAGGCATACCTGGCAACGGGCGAGCCGCTCCAAGTCGCCGGAGCATTCACGCTCGACAGTCTCGGCGGCTGGTTCGTGGAGAGGATCGAGGGTGATCCCTCGAGTGTCATCGGTATCGGATTACCTTTGGTACGAACACTTCTCGAGCGTGTCGGGGTTTCCGTCTCGGATCTCTGGCGCACGCAGAGCATCTTCTGACGCGTTTTCTCCAAGCACGTTTTCTCCAAGCACGTTTTCTCCAAGCACCACTGACCAGCCCCGCATCGGGTCCATGCCGATGCGAAGCTGGTCGTTTTTGTTGTCACCGAAAAGGTTTGACCTTTCAGGTTTTGAAGGTGGTGTTCGCCGGCCTCGGTTGCTGCTGCGGGTCGATCGAGGGCGGCGGAATGAACCACGGTTTGTTGTCGACACCGATACGGATATCCCATTTCCCGACGAACCCTGATTTCCGGTGCATCAACCGGTGGTGCGAACGGCACAGCAGGACCAGGTTGTTCATCACCGTCGGGCCGCCGTTCGCCCAGTGCCGGATATGGTGCGCATCGGTCCACGCCGGTACACATGTGCAACCCGGGAACGCACAGCCTCTGTCTCGGGCAATCAACGCCACTCGCTGTTCGGCGGTGACCAACCTCTTCCCTGGTTTCGCATCGAGCGGCGCGCCGTGATCGTCGAGCAGGACGGTGGAGAGGAAACAATCACACCCGAGAAGCCTGGTCTGCGACACCGACAGCGGTCCCAGCCAGGGCATGTGCCCGACATCAAGATCGGACAGCTCCAGTGAGCCGTCATCACCCGAATCCGAAGACTGTGCGGCACAATCCCGATGCTCAGCCAAATCACGAGCATTGATGTGCACGTTCACATGCGGACGCTGACCACCATCGGTACCGGTCTTGGCGCAATCGAGATAACGCCGGATCAGTTCGGTGAACCCATCCGCAGTCCGCTTCGCCGCCGACCGAGCATCGGGAGTCCCGTCCGGTGCCGGGGTCGGCATCGTCAGATTCGACAACGCCGACAGCAACATTTCCCCGGTGAGGGCATCGAAATCCCCACGCACCACCACCCGACCATTGAGCGTCGACGCGATCCGCAACTCATTGAGATCGACATCTTCAGCGGGCGGAATCTCATCCGATTCGAACAACCGCTCCAACGTCGCGATCACGTTCCGCACCTTCGTCGTCGTCGCCTCCACACCCGACGCAGCAGCCAACAACAAATCGATACAGCGAGGGAGCGCCTCCTCCGGCATCCCCTTCGGCGGTGATTCACAGAACGCCACGATCAACACCGCGTGCTCGAACGAGCAATCCCCGCCATCGAACCGAGCAGCCACCGCCGGAAACGGCCGCAAAGCCGCACCCAACGCGGCGATCTTTTTCCCGTCCCGAACCTGCAGCATGGTGTTCGCCGCCAACCACGAACCGACCCCGCGACTGGCGATCACCTGATCATCCGGGCGCAACGACAACTCGTCCACCACCGCCACCCGCACAGCTTCCAGGCGCAGAATCTCCGCACTCGCCTCGACAGCAGCAGCACGCAACTCAGAAGCAGACAACCGCCACAACCGTCCGCGCAACCCCACCGCAGAACCAGACACCACATCCGACAACAAGACACTCATTGAATCCCCCGATCCCCTGCACACAGGGTACTCGAACACCCGTTCGAGTCAAGGGCAATTTTCAGACCGGCGAATTGACCCGCGGCAGAGCAGTCGACGCCAATCCGATACCGAGCGCAATTGCTGCGATGATCGCGAGCACACGGCGCTGCGCTTGGAGAAATGCTTCGCCGGCCGCCGCGCGAGTCGATGCGTACGCGGCATCAACTGCCACCTGAACGGATTGACCCCCGGCACCGGCGGAGCCGTCCCGGCGACATTCCGGCGCCACCTCCATCGGTGTTCCGGATGCCAATTGGCTTGTTGCGCAATCGACAAAGGCCTTTTCGGCGATGTCGATCAGGCCGGGACCAACGCCGGCAGCTTCAAGGTTCGCAACGTACTCGGGCCGCTCCCCCTGCACTGCTTGCGGAGCTTGCCCCGCGACGAGCGAGAAGAACACCACTCCGATCAAGGCCAGTCCGATGGAGCTGCCAACCTGCTGAACGGTAGGAAGCAGTCCCGACACCGAACCCGCGTGCGCGGGTTCGACCGTCGCAAGGATCGCGGTTTGCAGTGGTGCCACGAACAGTCCGAGACCTGCGCCACCGAGAAGCAGCGGACCGGCGAGCGCGAGCCAGCGTGGATCGGTTCCTTCGCGTTCGAGGATGATCGACAGCGCGATCAGCGAGCCGGCAAAGACGACCATCCCCAGGATCAGAACACGGTTTCCGAGCATCCGGTACACCGCCGATGAGAGAACCGCCGCCACGCCCATTCCGACGGCCCACGGCAGCGTCATGACGCCCGCTCGCAATGCGGAGAACCCGAAGCCGAACTGAAGGGTGAGACTGATGGTGAAGATCAAGGAAGTCAGGGTTCCGAAGAAAACGAACGCAAGAACCGCGCCGATTGTGAAGGCTCGGTCGCGGAAAAGCTCGAGACGAAGGACCGGATCGCCGCCTCGTTTCGCCAAACGCGATTCGTAGAGCACAAACGCCACTGCCACCGGCGCCGACATCGCGAGCATTACGACAAGACCTGTGGGCCATCCGCGCGCCCTTCCCTCGGCCAGGGGAAGGATCAGCAGGAACAGCGCCAGTGATGACAGTGCGGCGCCGATGAGGTCCAGTGAGCGCACATGCTCAGCGCGAGCATCGACGAGATGGAAATATCCGAGAATCAAGGCGGCGATGCCGATCGGGATGTTGACGAAGAAGATCAGGCGCCAGCCCCAGTCGAACAGATTCCACTCGATCAGCAGCCCGCCGATCAGAGGCCCGCTGACCGTTGCGAGCCCGATGGTCGCACCGTAGATCCCGAAGACTCGCGGATGCCTGGCCTTCGGAAACAGACCCGAGATGATGGCGAACGTCTGGGCGGACATCGAACCGGCCGCCAATCCTTGCAGACCCCGGAAGACGATCAACATCGTCGCGCTCTGCGCGAGCCCGCACAGCAACGAGGCAACCACGAATACGGACAAGGCGGTCAGAAAAACAACTCTACGGCCGAACAGGTCCCCCAGCCGCGCTGCAGTGATCAACGAACACGCGAAAGCCAGGATGTACACGCTGACCATGAGCAACTGCGCCGATACGCCTGCTTGAAGATCGACGGCGATACTCGGAAGCGCGACGTTGACGATGGTCGCGTCGAGCAATTGCATGAACGCCGCCGCCAGACTCGTCGCCAACCCGAGCCAGGGCGTCAGAGAACCAGCTCGCCGCCCGCCCTTGTGGTCGGCGCCGACAGCGTCACCTAAAGGGTCCGGAAGCACCGAATGATCCTAATCGAACACAACGCTTCTAGAACCTGTTCTTGTTTAGATTGTAGTATTTCGGACAATTCAGTCCCCCAGATGGGATAGTTCGTCGTCTGCCCATTTTCAGAGCAGGCTTCTCGACGACACACGCAGGAGTTCTACTCGATGGATCTGAACTTGATCACCCATTGGCACCCGCTTCCTGGGCGGGTAATCGAATGGGGCGTCACGCATGCTTCCGCTCAACGAGCCGCCGAAGCCGAGATCGACCGAGAACTACCCCCGACCACGATGCAGGATCGCCACCTGCGACGCGCCCGCGTCACCGCAGAGAAGGGCGATCCGCAGTCTCCGTGGATCGGTATCGCCTTCGATTTCGCAGGAACACTGGACCGCGACGCCATGACGCGAGCACTTCAGCGCTACATCCGTCGCCACGACACGCTGCACAGCTGGTTCTCGTTCGACGAAGCAACCACCGACGCTGCGGACACCTCGTTCGAGGTCCGTCGACACGTGGTGCCGGTCGAAAGCATCGAACTCGAGTACCGCGTCGGCGACGACGTCTCCGAATCCGAGGCGATCCGCGCGCTCGTCGCGACCAAGTTCGCCACCGAAACCAGCGCGCTGCAGTGGCCGGCCTTCGTGTTCGGTGCCGTCGAGCACCACCATGCCGACCTCGAAGCCGATCCGAGCTTCACCCTGTTCCATGCAGTCGACCACGCCCATTCGGACATGAACTCGATGGTGCTGATGTACGCAGAATTGCGTCAGCTCTACGCCGCGGAAACGACCGGATCGCATCCCGAGCTCGGGCCGGCCGGAAGTTACGCACAGTTCGGTCGCGTCGAACGCGAGCGAACAACCGAACTGACGATGCAGTCACCCGAAGTGCACCAGTGGCTCGGTTACCTCATGCGCAGCGGCGGCTCGTTCCCCGGATTTCCGCTCCCGCTCGGGGCCGAAGACGCGCCCAAACCGGCTATCGGTTCACGCTTCGACCTGGCCGACGACATCGAGTGCGAGAAGTTCGGTGCGGTTTGTAAAGCCAACGGCGCCAACTTCATCGGCGGAATGTTCACCGCGCTCGCGATTGCGGAATTCGAACTCGCCGGACGCGACAAGTACATCGCCCTCTCGCCGGTCAGCACACGAACCGAGGCCGACTCGTTTGCGCAGGGCTGGTACATCAACCTGATCCCGGTCGGCATCGACGTCGACGACAAGCGACGCTTCACCGAGTTGGCAAAGCTCGGGCAGCAGGGGTACCACGACGGCAAGGCACTCCTCGATGTCTCTGTGCAGCAGGTCATCGATCTGGTTCTGTCGAGCTTGGCCGAGTCGGATTCCGCACCCGGCGGACTGTCGAAGACGCTCACCCCGCCGCCGATCGTCTCGTACATCGACGGCCGACGCATGCCGGATCCATACAGTTACGCCGAGACGAAGGCAACGGGAATCGTCGGCGGCAAAGAGACTCAGATCGCGTCGATGTGGATCAACCGGATGCACACCGGAACCTGGATCGCCGTGTCTCACCCCGACACCCCCATTGCCCACGAATCGGCCACCCGCTTCGCCGAGCATGTCTCGAAGATCATCAAAACTGTTGCAGCTCAAGGCGACTACTCGTTCGTGGCACCAGAGGGAGTGGCCTGATGCATGTCACCTCGATCGATCGATACGGACTCGACCCCGGAATCGTCACCGAATGGTCGCTTCAGCCCGCGGACGGCGCCGTCACCGAGTCGGAAGTACCACCGTCGTACAACCAGCATTTTCACCTCGAGACTGCGCGAACACACGGCATGGGCCGGAGTGTGTGGATGGCAGCCGCATTCGACCTTCCCGGAGAACTGAATCGGCCTGCACTCGACCTCGCGCTGCGCCTGTTCATCAGTCGCCATGACACTCTGCACACAGGATTCGAGGTGGGCGAGTTCACCACCACCCGAATGGGACTCGATCCAGACGGCACACACATCGAGACTTCGGAACCTCTGAAATTCGATTCGACCGAAGACCTCCGAGCGCATCTCAAGAAGCGATTCACGACGGTATGCGATCCACTGACCTTCCCTGCATACACGTTTGCCACGGTCGAACGCGAAGAGCATTACACGGTCCTGAGCGCGTTCGATCACACACTCGTCGACGGCTACTCGTTGGTCATCGCTCTCGGGGAACTGCGACAGATCTACGAGGGACTGATCGCCCTACCCGACCTGACCGACCACGAGGCCGTCGACGCAGTGATGAGCCGACTGGGTGACCCGGGAAGTTTCGTGCGGTACTGCGAACTGGAGGCAGACGCTCTGCTTCCCGTCGACAACGACCCTCGAATCCGAGAGTGGGCAAGGTTCTACGAGATCTGCGGTGGCACATCACCGAGTTTCCCCTTGGATCTCGGCGTCGAGGGCGGAAAGCCCGCGCCGCAGGGCGCCGATGTGCGCGTGCTGCTCGACGAGGAATTGACTGCGACGTTCGACGAGATCTGCCTATCCGCCGGCGGTAGCGTGTTCACCGGAATCCTCACTGCGATGGGACTTTCCGTCCACTCGTACACCGGGCAGTCGACGCTTCCGCTGCAATTTCCGCTTCACATTCGCAAAGATCCGCGTTGGGCCGACGCGATCGGCTGGCTCACCACCAGCGCGCCGATCACGGTCCAGATCACTCCCGATGCGGATTTCGGTGCATCCCTTGCACATACGCACGCGTCGTTCCGAGTTGCGTTGACGCTCGAGGGCGTCACCATGGCCCAGGTTCGAGATGCTTTGGGCGACAAGATTCGACGCACGCGCACCGACGTCTTCATGGTGTCCTACATCGATTACCGCAAACTACCCGGCACAGACGATCATGATCTCCTCAACGCCCATCACATCAGCAATGTGACGGTCGCCGACGATGCCCAGTTCTGGATTTCGCGAACGAACCGTGGTCTCTCGCTGCGTTCACGCTTTCCCGACACCGAGACGGCAAACGACACCATGGTGAATTTCCTCACCGAACTCGACCGGATTCTGAGAGAGGTCTGCGCCCGGGGCGTGACGCCGATCGGAAGTGTCACCGAACAATTGAGAGATTCGAGCGTCGGAGCAGGAACACCGAGGATTTAGGGTCGGCAACGGGCACGAGCAGGCAGAACCTGCTTCCGGGCGTCTCACCTTGCGCACAGCGCATAGAATCGATGAAGTCCGTGTTCGAACCGAACGATTCGTCTTCAGGAGTACGCCCGTGCCCGTTGCCCCCGATCCCTCAACCGCGTTTGCCGAGTTCGCGCATCCCGACCGGTTGGTCTCGACGGAATGGCTCTCGGCGAATCTCGGTGCGCCGGGCCTCAAGGTTGTCGAATCCGACGAAGACGTGTTGTTGTACGACGTCGGCCACATCCCCGGAGCCGTGAAGATCGACTGGCATCTCGACCTCAACGATCCGGTCACCCGCGACTACATCGACGGTGCGAAGTTCGCAGAGTTGATGAACCGCAAGGGCATCGGCCGCGACGACACCGTGGTCATCTACGGCGACAAGAGCAACTGGTGGGCGGCCTACGCACTGTGGGTCTTCACTCTTTTCGGCCACGAGGACGTCCGTCTTCTCGACGGTGGCCGCGATGCGTGGATCGCCGAGAACCGCGACACCGCTTTCGACGTTCCCGACATCACGTCAACGGATTACCCGGTCGTCGAGCGCAACGACGCTCCCATTCGCGCATTCAAGGACGACGTTCTCGCGCACTTGGGCGACGGGCCGCTCATCGACGTGCGATCTCCGCAGGAGTACACCGGCGAGCGCACCCACATGCCCGACTACCCCGAAGAGGGTGCGTTGCGTGGTGGACACATTCCCAGCGCGCTCAGCATCCCGTGGGCGAAGGCAGCGGCACCGGACAGCCGCTTCCGCACCCGTACCGAACTCGGCGAGATCTACGGCGACCTGTCGGCCGACGACAACATCGTCGCGTACTGCCGCATCGGTGAGCGTTCCAGTCACACCTGGTTCGTGTTGACTCATCTTCTCGGCTACCCGAACGTTCGTAACTACGACGGTTCGTGGACCGAGTGGGGCAATGCCGTGCGCGTCCCGATCGTCCAGGGCGAAGAGCCCGGCGCCGTTCCGTCCTCTGTATCGGCGTCATGAGCGCTCTTCCTTCGGCTCTGGCCGAGATCGTCGACGACTTCGCGGCCGTCGGCGCCTCGGACAAGCTCACCCTTCTTCTCGAGTTCAGCCGAGAGCTGCCGCCGTTGCCGGCGGAGCTCGAGCAGAGCGCGATGGAGCCGGTCCCCGAATGTCAGTCGCCGCTCTTCCTCTCGGTCGACGATTCGGATCGCGACAACGTCCGTCTGTACTTCAGCGCTCCCCCCGAGGCTCCCACGACGCGTGGTTTCGCATCGATCCTCGCGCAGGGGCTCGACGGCCACAGCGCCGACGAGATCCTCGGTGTACCCGACGACTTCTATTCGGCGCTCGGTCTCGCAGAAGCCGTGAGCCCGCTCCGTCTGCGCGGAATGTCGGCCATGCTCGCGCGCATCAAGCGGCACTTGCGGGGCTGAAAACATGGAGTTCACCGAACTGGCCGACTATGCGATTCCGGCCGGCGCACTCGTCGAATGGTTGCCGTGCGCAACCGGGCCCTGGGTTCCGGATCCGCGGCCCGTCTCCTACATTCACGAGGCACATCTCAACCGTTCCGCTGCAGGCGCAGGCGACAAGTCTTGGCTGGGAACAGCTTTCGAGATTTTCGGCCCGCTCGACGTCGATGCGTTCCGAGTCGCTCTCGGCCGGTGGATCGACCGTCACGAAGTTCTGCGCTCGCATACCGTCCTCGAGCCCTCGAGCGGCGAGATCACCCGGCACACGGTCCCGCTCGGCGGAATCGACATCGGGGTCGTCAGCCACGGCTACGACGCGTCCAGCCAGGACAACTTCGACCACCTTCACCGCCTGTTCGACGATTACGCGTCCCCGCACAGTTGGCCGTCGTACGTCTTCGCGACGTTGACGCCCCGCGGTGGCGACGGTCCGTTCACCGTGTTCTTCGCGGCGGACCACTCGATCATCGACGGGTTCTCGATCGTGCTGGTCGCTCACGAGATCGCAGCTCTGTACCGCGAAGCCTCGACCGGTAGTGCTGCAAATCTGTTTCCGGTGGGCAGCTACGTCGATTTCGGTGCCGTCGAACGCGAGCAGATGGCCGACATGGAAGCCGAGAAGGCTGCGGTCGAGATCTGGCGAAATGCTCTCGGCCCGGACGGTCTACCCCAGTTCCCGCTACCGATCGGTGACCGTGGAACCGATTCTCAGAACGGCCTGTCGACCTGGCTGCTCGACGCCGACCAGTCCAAGGCCTTCAGTTCGACGTGTGCAGCCACCGGCGTGGGGTACTTCGCCGGACTTCTCGGCGGACTTGCCGCTGTAGGTCGCGAAGTCGCCGGATCCGATCGATTCGAGGTCGTGACGCCAGTTCACACCCGCAGCGCTCAGGAGTGGGCGGGTGCGCTCGGCTGGTTCGTCGGACTGTGCCCGGTCGAGTTCGCCGTTGGATCGGACTGTTCGTTCGGCGACCTCGCGACACGCGCCGCCGAATCCATCGCTTCGGTCAAGCCTGCCGCAGCTGTCCCGTTCGATCGGATCGGTGAGCACCTCGAAACCCCGATCCGACCGCGATTCGTCGTGTCCTACATGGACGTTCGCTTCGTGCCCGAAGCCGCACAGTGGCCCGAATGGAACGCCAGAGCACTTCGAAGCAAGGCATATACGCACGACGTCTACATCTGGATCAACCGCACACCCCAGGGACTCAACCTCGCGGTCAGGTACCCAGGCAACGAGACGGCGAACGCCGCGGTTCACGCCTACGTGGCCGCACTGCGCCGGACCATCGAAGAAATCGTCACCGAACCGGACGCCGCCACCTCCGACAGCTACTCATCGGTAGTTTTCGAAACCGTTTCCTAAGCCGGAGTGGGCTTTAGCGATCCGGTTACAACCAGCGCCGAAGCGATGCATACACTCCGAAGTGATGCCAATCCCCCGATGGTGAAATCCCAGAGGAATACACCGCGGAGACAGACTATGCGAACCACAGGAGGCTCAGTGCCCAGTCATGCCAGCGCGCACATTACGAAGGTGCTTGTCGCGAACCGCGGTGAAATCGCGGTACGGGTCATCCGGGCGGCCAAGGATGCCGGCTACGGCAGCGTTGCCGTTTACGCCGAGCCCGATGCAGACGCGCAGTTCGTGAAGCTCGCAGACGAGGCATTTGCCCTCGGTGGACAGACGTCCGCCGAGTCCTACCTCGTGTTCGACAAGATCCTCGACGCAGCCAAGAAGTCCGGCGCCGACGCCATCCACCCCGGCTACGGTTTCCTCTCCGAGAACGCCGACTTCGCCCAGGCCGTCATCGACGCGAACCTCATCTGGATCGGTCCGTCACCGCAGTCCATCCGCGACCTCGGCGACAAGGTCACGGCACGCCATATCGCAGAACGCGCGAAGGCGCCGATGGCAGCAGGCACCAAGGATCCCGTCAAGGGCGCCGACGAGGTCGTCGCATTCGCCAAGGAATACGGCGTCCCGGTTGCGATCAAGGCTGCCTTCGGTGGCGGTGGACGCGGCATGAAGGTCGCCCAGACCATCGAGGAAATCCCCGAGCTGTTCGAGTCGGCCACCCGTGAGGCCATCGCAGCCTTCGGTCGCGGCGAGTGCTTCGTCGAGCAGTACCTGGACAAGGCCCGCCACGTCGAGGCTCAGGTCATCGCCGACCAGCACGGCAACGTCGTCGTCGCCGGTACCCGCGACTGCTCGCTGCAGCGTCGCTTCCAGAAGCTCGTCGAAGAGGCTCCCGCTCCCTTCCTGACGGACGACCAGCGCGCACGCATCCACGCATCCGCCAAGGCCATCTGCAAGGAAGCCGGCTACTACGGCGCCGGAACGGTCGAGTACCTGGTTCAGGGCGACACCATCTCCTTCCTCGAGGTCAACACCCGCCTGCAGGTCGAGCACCCCGTCACGGAAGAGACCGCGGGCATCGACCTCGTGCGTCAGCAGTTCCTCATCGCCAACGGCGAAGAACTCTCCATCAAGGAAGATCCCACCCCGCGTGGACACTCCTTCGAGTTCCGCATCAACGGCGAAGACGCCGGCCGCGGCTTCATGCCTGCCCCCGGCCCGGTCTCCGTCTACCGTGAGCCCACGGGCCCCGGCGTTCGCGTCGATTCCGGTGTCGTTGCCGGCGACGTCATCGGCGGACAATTCGACTCCATGCTCGCCAAGCTCATCGTCACCGGCGCCACCCGCGAAGAAGCCCTCCAGCGGGCATCGCGCGCTCTGGCCGAGTTCGAGATCGACGGCCTCGCGACCGTTCTCCCGTTCCACCGCCACATCGTCGAGAACCCGGCGTTCATCGGTGACGGCGAGAAGTTCGACATCTACACCAAGTGGATCGAAACCGACTGGGTCAACCCCATCGAGCCGTACGCAGGCGCCGGTGCTCCCGTAGACGACGAGGACGAGGCTCTGCCGCGTCAGAACGTCGTCGTCGAGGTCGGTGGACGTCGCGTCGAGGTTTCCCTCCCGGGCCAGTTCTCGCTCGGCAACGGCGGCGGCGCTGCCTCCGGTGCGATCCGCAAGAAGCCGAAGGCGCGCAAGCGCGGCGGCGCCGGCGGAGGTGCAGCATCGGGTGACGCTGTCACGGCTCCGATGCAGGGCACCGTCGTCAAGGTTGCAGTGACCGAAGGCCAGGAAGTCGCAGAAGGCGATCTGATCGCCGTTCTCGAAGCCATGAAGATGGAAAACCCCGTCAACGCGCACAAGGCCGGTGTCGTCACCGGACTGTCCGTCGAGCCGGGTGCAGCAATCACGCAGGGAACGGTTCTCGCAGAACTGAAGTAGGGCCTCCGGCCCCGTGCGCCTTTCCGGTAGTCCCCACTACCGGAAAGGCGCACAGTCGTTTGAGTAGGCTGTAACGATGGCTGACGTCCCCGACATTCGCATCGGCACTGCAGAACGCGAGCAGGCACTCGATCTCCTGAGCGAGCACTTCGCCGCAGGCCGCCTCACCGTCACCGAGTTCGACGAGAGAAGCGGAATCGTCAGTGCCGCAACAACTCGCAGTGAACTCGTTCCGGTGTTCGCCGATCTTCCGGGCAACTACCAAGCCCCCGGCACCGCTCCCCTGTCGATGGTGACGCCTCCCGACGCACCGGCGGAGCGAGGCTTCAACCCCGACTGGTCCGGTCGCGTCATGGCCGTCGTCCCGATTCTCGCGGTGATCCTGTTCTTCGTCACCGGTACCTGGTTGTGGTTCCTCGCGATTCCCCTGGCCGGTGCACTGCTGTTCGGTACCGACCGGGAACGCAAAGCCAAGCGCCGCCGCGAGCGGGACTCCGACTGATGGAGCCGATCGAGATCAACGCAGGCGGCTGGTATCTACGCGCACTACGCGCAGACGAGCGTGTGGACGACCGCCCCGCCCTTGCCGATGGTGGTATCACCGACCCCGACTACGTGAGTCAGCGAAGCGCTCAGTGGCACGAAAACAGCGTCTACTCCTGGGCAGTGTGCCAACCCAACACCGGTGAGCTTCTCGCCGAGGTCGTTCTGACGCCTCTCGACTCCACCGCCCTGCTCACCGGCTGGGCCCGCGACGGGCACACCGAG
Organism: Rhodococcus sp. OAS809; assembly: GCF_040546695.1. NCBI lineage: Bacteria > Bacillati > Actinomycetota > Actinomycetes > Mycobacteriales > Nocardiaceae > Rhodococcus > Rhodococcus sp. OAS809. The sequence continues at coordinate 1,782,064 of NZ_JBEPOI010000002.1, forward strand.
GCGCTCACGACGGCCGCCGACGCCGTCACCAGATTCGCCGAAGGTGCACTCGGACTCGTCGTCGTCGAGGGGCAGACGAATTGAAGAACAACCGATACTGGCCGTTGGCGATCGCCGTGGTCATTGCCCTGATCATGCTCTTCTCCCCGGGTTCCACCGTGCCCTCGAGCCCGGAGAACACCGACAAGATCACTCACACGCTGATGTTCGCGGTATTGGCGATCACCTCGTTGCACGCGCGGATCCCGGTGTGGCTCACGGCTGTGTGGTTGTTGATCTTTGCCGCGACGTCCGAGGTTCTTCAAGCAGCGCTGCCCATTTCGCGTTCCGGTTCGATCTGGGACGGCAGCGCCGACCTGCTCGGCATCGCCATCGGGATCGGTATCGTCAGCCTCTTGACGAGGCGACGAACTTCCCGCCGAGACGAGCCGAGCAGGTCCTGATCAGCTGAGCAGGTTGCTCCGCAATTGGTCCTGGGTCGACGCGTCGATCTTCAAGCCGTCGGTGAAGTAGGCCTCGATGGATCCGTGTACCTGCGCGAGCTCTGCCATCGACGCCTCCAGGTACTCGCGCCTGACACCGAGGACACCCTCGAGCAGGGTCGGGTCGATCCCCTTGGCCTCGAATCGCTCGAGGAGCGGCGCGAACATCGGCAACAAAATCTTGTTGGTTTCGAGGTAGTCCGCGAAGACCGCGTCCTCGGAGGCACCCAGGAACAGCAGTAACGCGGCCGCTGCCCAACCCGTGCGATCCTTGCCCGTGGTGCAGTGAATGAGTGCCGGCGAGCTGGGCGGCTGCGCCAAGTCGACGAACAGTTGCCGGTACGACGCGACCGCACTCGGCAAGGTCACGAAATCGCGGTAACTTCCCTGAAAGTACTCGAGCGCCTGGCCGCTGCCCAACGCTTCGGCAGCAAACGCCGGGTCGGCGATCATCTGCTGCATCTGAGCCGGAATGGCGCGATACTGCTTGTCCGCCAATACGTCCAGGCCGATTTCTCGGATACCGTCCGGCGTCAGATCCGGTGCCGTCTCGCGTTCGGATTCGGTGCGCAGATCGTAGATCGTGACGATGCCCAGATCGGCGAGGGTCTGTGCGCCGTCCGCACTGAGCGATGCCAGATCGGTGGAACGAAACACGCTCCCGGTGCGGACGGTGCCACCGAAGCTCGATTCGGGGCCACCGATGTCTCGGAGGTTCGCCAGGGACGGTACGACGGAAGACAGCTTCGGAGTATCGGTCATACCTGAGAATGTATCGGTCGCCGAGAAACCGTGATCGGGGAAGAGCAGCCGGAGAAATAAGATCGAGACACATCATCTCCCGTAATTGCTGCGCTACAGATCCGTAACATGCTCAAGTAATCCTGTGGACATGCCTACAACGAATTCCAGTGGTCTCGGAGCCTTCGATGCGCTCGGTGACCACCAGGCAGTCGCGGCGCTGCTCGAGTGTTGCCATTCCGCCGTGTGGGCACAGGAAATCGCCTCGTCTCGCCCGTTCGCCGATCTGGAAGCTCTGTTCGACAAAGCAGATGCGGTGCTGGCCGAGCTTCCCGAGTCCGAGATCGACGACGCTCTCTCCGGCCACCCACGAATCGGTGAGCGAAGCGAGAGCGCGGCCTCTACCCGTGAACAGTCGGGAGTCTCTTCGGCGACAGAAGACGTACTCGCGGAACTTCGACGGAAGAACGCCGAGTACGAAGAGACATTCGGCCATGTTTACCTGGTCTGCGCGTCGGGGAAATCTGGAACGGAGCTCCTCGACATCCTTCGAGGTCGTCTCCGAAACGACCCGGCGACCGAGCGTTCCGTGCTTCGAACCGAATTGGCCGCCATCAGTCGGATCAGACTCGCCCGTCTGATCGATGCACTCGCCGGAGGCACAGCATGAGCAAGACCCTCAGCACGCACGTTCTCGACGCGACGACGGGCAACCCCGCGGCGGGGATTCGCGTCGAACTTCGTGATCGAGACGGCGCCTCCGTCACCACTGCGGAGACCGACTCCGACGGCCGCATCCCCGAACTTGCTCCCGGTGGCCTGACCGCCGGTCACTACACCCTGACTTTCGACACCGGAACGTATTTCGAGACCAACGGACAAGAAAACTTCTACCCGGAAGTGACAGTGACCTTCCGGGTGGACGACACGGCACGGGGCTATCACGTCCCACTGTTGCTGTCTCCCTTTGCTTATTCCACCTATCGCGGGAGCTGAACACGTGACTACCGAAAACATCACGACCGGCAACATCACAACCGGCAGTACGAACACCGAACGGTTGAGCGGATCGATCGAACTATCGGGTCACCAGTACGGCAAAGCGGAAAATCGAGTAGTCCGAATCTATCGAGACACCCCCCGTCACGAAATTCACGACATCAACGTCTCCACCTGCCTGCGTGGAGATTTCGCCGACGCGTACCTCACCGGTGATCAATCGAAGGTTCTGCCGACCGACACGCAGAAACAAACGGCCTACTCCTACGCCAAGGAAAAGGGTCTGATCTCGATCGAGACGTACGGACTCGAACTCGCCCGTCATTTCGTCGACGACATCGAACCGGTCAGTGGCGCGCGGATCGAGATCGAGGAATACGCCTGGGAGCGTGCGATTGTCGACGGCAGCGAGCACGACTACACCTGGATTCGGAAGGGTCAGGAAGTTCGGACGGCGTCGATCACCATCGCCGATACCGGGACATGGGTGATCGGCGGCCTGAAGGACCTGGTGATCCTCAAATCGACCGGTAGTGAGTTCTCGGGTTTTCTCGAAGATCCGTACACCGTTCTCGAGCCGACCGACGACCGCGTCATGGCGACGACGTTGGTCGCCCAGTGGCGATTCGTCACCACCGACGTCGACTGGGAATCGGTCTACACGGGCATCAAGGCACAGATCGTCAAGCAGTTCGCACAGGTACATTCACTTGCCCTGCAGCAGACGCTCTTCCACATCGGCAAGGCAATCCTCGAGGAATTCCCGATCATCGCGGAGGTTCGACTGTCCGCACCCAACAAGCATCATTTCGAATATGCACTCGGCCGCTTCGGAGTGGAGAACGACAACGAGGTGTTCCACGCTGCAGATCGCCCGTACGGCCTGATCCAAGCTGCGGTCAGCCGATCCGACGCACCAGACGCGGGACCGTCGTGGACCACCTACGCCGGTTGGTTGTCGTGACCGAATCAGCTCTCGGGGCAACACTCGTCGTGGCGGGCGCTCATGTGGTCACGATGGACGGCGACCGCTCCGAGTACTCCGACGGCTATGTGGTGATCTCGGGCAACAAGATCGTCGACGTCGGCGCCGGAACGCCACCCGAATACCCGGGTGCGCAAGTGATCGACGGGAGTGGTTGCCTGATCACGCCGGGTCTGGTCAACACACATCATCATCTCTACCAATGGATCACCCGAGGCCTGGCCGCGGACTCGACGCTTTTCGAGTGGCTGACCACCCTGTACCCCGTCTGGGCGGGTATCGACGCCGACGCCGTCCACGTGGCGGCCACCGGCGGCCTCACGTGGTTGGCGAAAACCGGATGTACGACCACCACCGACCACCACTACGTCGTTCCCCGCGACGCCGGCGACGTTTTCGAGGCCGAGATCACCGCGGCTGCGCAGGTCGGCCTTCGATTCCACCCGTGTCGTGGGTCGATGGATCTCGGCCAGAGTTCCGGCGGCCTGCCACCGGATCACGTCGTGGAAAAACTCGATGACATCCTGACCGGCACGCAGTCGGTGATCGACCGTTGGCACGACCCGAATCCCGGATCGATGCTGCAGATCGCGGTAGCTCCCTGCTCACCCTTCTCGGTGACGGAGGCATTGCTCCGCGAGTCCGCGACGCTGGCCCGCGAAAACGGCGTGCGTATGCACACGCATCTGGCCGAGACACTGGACGAGGAGAGATTCTGCCGCGAGCATTTCGGTTGCACGCCGGTCGAATACATGGAACGAGTCGGCTGGGTGGGCCCGGACGTCTGGTACGCCCACGCAGTCCATCTCGACGACGCCGGTATCGAGACGATGGCGCGAACCGGAACTGCGGCGGCGCACTGCCCGACCTCCAATGCGCGCCTGGGAGCCGGTATCGCCCGTGCCGCCGATCTGGTGAACGGCGGGGTCACCGTGGGGCTCGGCGTGGACGGCGCGGCGAGCAATGAAGCTTGCAGCCTGATCGAGGAGTCTCGTCATGCACTTCTGTTTGCTCGCTCCAAGGGCGGACCGCAGACGATGACGGTGCGAAAAGCCTTGGAATTGGGAACCATCGGCGGCGCACGAGTTCTGGGCCGAGAGAGCGAGATCGGATCGATCGAGGTCGGAAAACTTGCCGACCTGGCGGTGTGGAAACTCGACACCGTCGCGCATGCCGGCATCACCGATCCAGTGGCGGCGCTCGTACTCGGCTCGACTCCCCCGCTGAAGTTACTGCTCGTCAACGGGCGAATCGTAGTTGCCGACGGACGAGTCACCACCGTCGACGAGGACGTCGTGGCCTCGGATGTCGCACGCGCACACCGCGATCTACTCGGAAAGGCTTGAGGTCGCGATGGACCTGCACAGCGTCGACGAAGTTCTGGTGCCGCGGACCCGCGCCGAACTCCCCTGTGCGTCACCCGGCATCGGGTTCATCGGTGGCGGCACCTGGCTGTACTCGGAACCGCAGCCGCACCTGACCACCCTTGTCGACCTTGCGGGCTTCGACTGGGAAGCTGTGGCGGTCGGCGATCTCGGTCTCGAGATCGCGGCCACCTGCACCATCGAGGAACTGTGCCGCGCCGAACTTCCCGCATCCTGGCGCGCCGCAGCGCTGTTCCAACACTGCGCTGACGCACTGCTCGCATCGTGGAAGGTGTTGCGATACGCGACAGTCGGCGGCAACATCGCGCTCTCCTTCCCGGCCGGAGCGATGACGACTCTGTGTACCGCTCTCGATGCCGAACTGACGATCTGGCGTCCGGACGGTACCGAATACTCGTTCCCCGTAGTCGATTTCGTTATCGACGATTCTCGAAACGTACTCAGGTCCGGCGAGATCATCCGCAGTATTCGGATTCCCGTGCATGCATTGACTGCACGTACCGCGATGCGAAAGCTGGCTCAGACGTCACTCGGGCGATCGGCCGTAGCCGTGGCCGGACGCTGCGGCGCCGACGGTTTCACGCTGGCGATCACCGCCGCGACCCGCCGTCCGTACGCTCTCAAATTCGACGAACTCCCCGACGCCACTGCACTTGCGGATGCGTTGCGCAGCAGGATTCCGGAAGACGCCTACTTCACCGATGTCCATGGAACTGCGCCGTGGCGGAAGGCGATGACCGAGCTTCTTGCCGAAGAAATCCGAGGTGAACTGGAATGAAGTACTCGGTGGACGGAGTTCCGCGCGACGACCAGCCCCGCCCAGGACAGTGCCTGCGAACTTTCCTCCGCGAGCACGGAGCGAACTCCGTCAAGAAGGGGTGCGATGCCGGAGACTGCGGCGCCTGCTCGGTGCTGGTCGACGGACACCCCACCCATTCGTGCATATTTCCCGCCCATCGCATCGACGGCCGCGACGTCGTCACCGCCTCCGGTCTCGGAACACCGGAGAAACTTCACCCCATTCAACAGGCATTCGTGGACGCGGGCGGATTCCAATGCGGTTTCTGTACAGCGGGAATGGTAGTCACCGCATCAGCGTTGTCGGTCGAGCAAAAATCCGATCTCGCGTGCTCGATGAAAGGTAACCTGTGCCGCTGCACCGGTTATCGGTCCATTCGTGACGCTCTCGCCGGTACATCCAATACGGAGACTGCCAAAATAGGCGGGGCACAAGGGCGTTCGATCGCAGCACCGGCGTCCGCGCGCATCGTCACGGGAACCGAGCAGTACACCATGGACTTCTCCCCGGGTGAGAAGCCGGTCGACCTGCTTCACGTCGCAGTACTCGGCAGTCCGCACGCACACGCACACATAAGCCGGATAGACACGGCAGCAGCCGAAGCGGCGCCGGGCGTCACCGCGGTCCTCACTTTTCATGACAGTCCGGACGTGCTGTTCTCGACCGCCCGGCACGAGGACCGCAACGACGATCCGGACGACACGCGCGTGTTCGACAGCACCCTCCGTTTCCGCGGCCAGCGCGTAGCCGCGGTCATCGCCGAAACCCCGACGCAGGCGGAACGTGCACTCTCGCTGATCGAAGTCGACTATGAGGTACGCGACGCGGTATTCGAACCAGATCTGGCGCGTTCCCCCGGCGCTCCACTCCTGCACGGCGACAAGGACGAGAGCTCGCGGATCGCCGAGGCCCCCCGCAACGTGGTTGCCGCGCTTCACGATGGCGTCGGCGATCTGGACCGTGCGCTCGCAGATGCGACTGCAGTCGTCGAAGGTACGTGGAAAACTGCGCGAGTCCAGCACGTGGCCTTGGAAACTCACGGCGCAGTGGGGTGGCTCGACGAGGAGGGCCGTCTCGCCATCAGAAGCAGCACACAGGTGCCGTTTCTGGTTCGGGACGAATTGGCCCACATCTTCGATCTCGATCGCAGCCGAATCCGGGTGTTCGCAAAACGGGTAGGCGGGGGTTTCGGCGGGAAGCAGGAATTACTCACCGAGGATCTGGTCGCACTGGCCGTCTTGAAGACCGGCAAGCCCGTAGCCTACGAGTTCAGCCGAAGCGATCAGTTCACCATCGCACCGTCACGGCATCCGATGCGAGTATCGGTGCGTGCGGGAGCCGACGCCGACGGAACTCTCACTGCGCTCGCTATCGACGTGCTTTCCGACGCGGGGGCGTACGGGAACCATTCGATCGGAGTCATGTTCCATGGGTGCGCCGAATCCATGGCGGTCTATCGCGCTGCGACCAAACGCGTCGACGCCGAAGCGGTCTACACGAACAACGTTCCCTCCGGGGCCTTTCGTGGTTACGGGCTCGGCCAGATCATCTTCGCCGTCGAGTCGGCCATGGATCAGCTCGCGGATCGTCTCGGCATGGACCCCTTCGAGTTTCGGCGGCGCAACGTCGTCGTTCCCGGAGACGATTTTGTCGACTGGCACGTCGAGGACGGTGATCTCGAGTTCGGCAGCTACGGGCTGGACCAGTGCATCGACCTCGTCGACAGTGCACTGTCAAGCGGACGCGGAGAGGCTGCACCGACTGGGTCGCGTTGGCGGATCGGTCGGGGCATGGCAATTGCCATGATCGCGACGATCCCGCCGCGTGGTCACTTCTCCGACACCACCGTCGCGCTCGAGGCCGACGGTCGGTACGTCGTGAACATCGGCACCGCTGAGTTCGGCAACGGAACCACTACGATTCACCAACAGATCGCGGCCACCGAATTGCGGACGACAGTCGATCGCATCACGATTGTTCAATCCGACACCGATGCCGGCGGATACGACACCGGAGCGTTCGGGTCGACGGGAACGGTGGTCGCCGGAAAGGCGCTCCTGATCGCCTGCGAGCGCCTTCGCGAGCGGATACTGACCCGTGCGGTGCGATCGAGCGGTCGCGGCGCGCAGATCGACGACCTTTCGCCGGACGGTGTCGAAACGTCCCACGGTTTCCTCGATTTCGCGACGCTACTCGAAGGTGGCCCGCTCGCCGCTGACGGTCGCCACGACGGGACACCGCGCTCGGTCTCGTTCAACGTTCACGGTTTTCGCGTTGCCGTCGACACGAACACCGGCCGGGTGAAGATCCTGCAGTCGGTTCAGGCCGCCGATGCCGGCACCGTCATGAACCCGGCACAACTGCGAGGGCAGGTGGAAGGCGGTGTGGGACAAGCGCTCGGCGCTGCGCTGTCGGAGGAGATCGTCATCGAAGAAGGTCGGGTGATCAATCCGCAGTTGCGCAATTATCACGTTCCCCAGATCGGGGATCTGCCGATCACCGAAGTAATGTTTGCCGACACGTACGACAAGCTCGGGCCTTTCGGCGCGAAATCGATGAGTGAGGCCCCCTTCAATCCTGTAGCACCGGCGTTGGCAAACGCGATTGCCAACGCGTGTGGAGTGCGTATGTACTCCACACCGATGTCACCGGATCGAGTGTGGGAACAGCTGCAGAGGCCCTAGGTCTCGCGTGCGAGCACGCGCTCGACCGCGTCGACCGCGTCGTCCAGCTCACTGGTGGTCACCGTCAGCGCGGGCCGGAATCTGATTCCCCTCTTCCCGGTGGGCAGTATCATCACGTGCTCGTCTTCACGCAGTCGCTGTACGACGCGATCGCGAAGGTCACTGTCTTCCAGAGTGATCGCGCACATGAGGCCACGACCGCGCGGCTCGGTTGCCGCCGCGTACCGCCCGCAGACTTCGGTCAACCGGGCAAGGAGATGCGCACCCGTGAATCGCACGCGGTCGATCAGTCGGTCCTGCTCGACGACTTCGAGTATCCGCCGGGCACGAACCATGTCGGTGAGGTTGCCACCCCACGTCGAATTGATCCGAGAACTGACGTGAAACACGTTGTCATGCACTTCATCCACGCGCCCGCCGGCCATGATTCCGCACACCTGCGTTTTCTTGCCGAACGCCACCACATCCGGACTCAGACCCAATTGTTGGTAGGCCCAGGCAGTTCCGGTGATTCCGCAACCGGTCTGTACTTCGTCGAGAATGAAGAGGGCGTCGTTTTCGTGGCACAACTCCTGCATCGCCTGCAGAAATTCCGGCCTGAGGTGATGGTCGCCGCCCTCGCCCTGGATCGGTTCGGCGATAAAACAGGCAATGTCGTCGGGGTTGTCAGCAAAAGCTCGGCGCGCTTGATCGAGAGCTTGCCTCTCCGCAGCTTCGACATCGCGGCCGTCTGCCAGGTACGGCGAGTCGATACGTGGCCAGTCGAACTTGGGGAATCGCGCGACCTTGCCCGGTTCGGTGTTGGTGAGCGACATCGTGTAACCACTGCGGCCGTGAAAAGCCTCGGTCAGGTGCAGGACCTTTGTCCCCAGATCTGCTGACAACCCGCGGCTTTCGTTCCACCGACTCTTCCAGTCGAAGGCAACCTTGAGTGCATTTTCCACCGCCAGGGCTCCGCCGTCGACGAAGAACAAGTGTGGGAGTGCCGAATCCCCCAGTACCCGAGCGAAAGCCGCAACAAAGCGCGCCATGGGTTCGGTGTAGATGTCGGAGTTACTCGGCTTGTTGGAGGCCACGACAGCCAACTCCTGTTGAAACTCCTCGTCGCCTGCGATCGCAGGGTGATTCATACCCAGGGCCGAAGAGCCGAAGAAACCGAACATGTCCAGATACTCGGTTCCGTCTCGCAGGTCACGGAGATAGGAACCCCGCGACCCTTCGACGTCGAGAATCAGATCGAATCCGTCGACGAGGATGCTGGCCTTCAACACGTCGTAGACCGGAAAGAGCGCACTGTCACCGAAGTCTCGCATCGCAGTACTCATACGCGAAGGCTATGTCAATTTTCCGGGAGTGTCGATAGAGGACCGTAAAAGTTATTGAACAAGCGTCATTCGCCGTAAAAAGTTTGTAGGATGATGGTGCTTCGTGTGTTGACGTTGGCTGCCGTACGGATCTCCTGCAGCAATCGCTCCAACGCCCGAGGTGACGCCACCCGGACCAGGAGGACGTAGCTTTCGCTCCCGGCTACCGAGTGACACGAGACGACCGCCGGCAGATGACGCAAGCGGGCAGGCGCATCGTCGGGCTGCGAGGGATCGAGAGGAGTGATGGCGACAAATGCGGACAGATTGTGACCGAGTGCCTCCGGATCGATCTTCGCGGAGTACCCACGGATCACCTTGCGAGATTCCAAACGACGCACTCGCGACTGGACTGCGGAGATCGAGAGTCCAGCCTTCTCAGCAAGACTCGCGAGAGTGGCACGGCCGTCCAAGACCAATTCACGCATCAAGAGTCGATCGGTTTCGTCGACCGGAACACCGGCAACGTCACTGGTTTCTGTTTCTCGCACCTGCGCAGGCTAACGCAATCGGACATTCGTATGGTTGAAACCTGGGAGCTACGTGCACGGTTCGCAGCGGCCCTCGCCAAGATGTATGGCGACGAGGTCCCCGCTTACAACACCTTGGTAGATGTAACGATGCAGGTGAACCGTGATTTTGCCGCCGAACATCCGGATTCTGCGGAGCGCCTGGGCAGCCTGGCGAGAGTCAGCGCCGAGCGTCACGGCGCCATCAGACTGGGGACTCTCGACGAACTACGTGACGTAGCCACCGTCTTCGGCGGATTCGGTATGTTTCCGGTCGGCTATTACGACCTCCGGCTCACCGACTCCCCCATTCCCGTTGTCTCGACGGCATTTCGCCCCACCGATCCCGCCGAACTCGCCCAGAACCCGTTCCGCGTTTTCACCTCGGTGCTGACCAGTTCCGATTCCAGGTTCTTCGACACCGACCTCGAGCGTCGGATCACCAGGTTCCTGCGTCGCCGGACCCTGTTCTCTCCCGAACTTCTGCAGTGGGCACGGCAATCGAGTCGCGAGGGCGGGCTGACGGAGCCCGAGGCGACACAGTTCGTCGATGCAGCGACCTCGGCGTTTCGGCTCGGCACCGATCCCATCGACGCGGGCTGGTACCGCGAACTCGCCGCAATCTCGCCGGTCGCTGCAGACATTGCGGGGCAGGGCTCGACCCACGTCAATCACCTCACCCCGCGAGTGCTCGACATCGACGAGTTGTACCGCCGCATGACCGAGCGCGGTATCACCATGATCGACCGCATCCAAGGCCCGCCGAGATGGAGCGGACCACCACTACTTCTGCGGCAGACGTCGTTTCGTGCATTGGCCGAAGACAGACTCTTCCGTCAGCACGACGGATCGGTCACCACTGAGCCCGTCCGCGTCAGATTCGGCGAGGTGGAGGCACGCGGAATCGCGTTGACCCGCAGCGGGCGAGCGATCTACGACCGACTGATCGCCACGCCCGAGGACGCCGATTGGGACAGCGAATTTCCGCACTCCGAAAGCGAACTCGATGCCGCGGGGTTGGCGTACTTCACGTACCGAAACGAAGGAACTGTTGTCGTCCGCGACCCGATCGTCTACGAGGACTTCCTACCTGCCTCCGCGGCCGGGATCTTCGCATCCAATCTCGATTCCGTGACCGGATTCGTTTCCGATGCGCCCGGCGCCGAATACGGGCAGGATCGATTGGAGGGCGCCATCGACCGCACCATCGAAGATCCGTTCGAGCTGTACCGCGCACAACAAGAGGCGTCACGTGCCGTGCTGCCTCCCGCCCACAACAACAGAGGACTCCCCAGTGAACCTGCCTGATTCTTCGAGCCTCGCCGATCGCGCCGAAAGCGCCCTTGCCGCGTGCGGTGTCGAGTGGCCCGCCGGCGACCTGAGCGCACGAACCCCCATCACCGGTACGCAACTGCGTACCGTTCGGCAGCACTCCGGTAGAGAAGTCGACGACGCCGTCGACGCGGCGCATCGCGCGTTCCTCACCTGGCGCACCGTCCCCGCTCCGGCGCGCGGCGCGGTCGTGCGCCGGCTGGGCAGCCTACTGACCGAGCACAAGGATGACCTCGCGGAAATCGTGACGTTGGAGGCCGGGAAGGTCACCTCGGAGGCTCTCGGCGAGGTACAGGAGATGATCGACATCTGCGAGTTCGCCGTCGGTCTCTCCCGGCAGCTCTACGGACGCACCATGCCGTCCGAGCGTCCCGGACACCGGTTGACGGAAACGTGGCACCCTCTCGGCGTTGTCGGAGTCATCTCCGCGTTCAACTTTCCCGTCGCGGTGTGGTCGTGGAATACCGCCATTGCTCTCGTGTGCGGCGACGCCGTCGTCTGGAAGCCTTCGGAAACCACTCCGTTGACCGCGCTGGCATGTGACGCGCTCCTGCGACGCGCGCTCGCGGATTGTCAAGCACCGATCGACGTTCACCAGTTGGTCGTCGGCGGACGTGACGTCGGTGAGGCTCTCGTGGACAACCCACTCGTGGCCTTGGTCAGCGCCACCGGTTCCGTGAGGATGGGCCGCGCCGTGGCTCCGCGGGTCGCCGAGCGCTTCGGACGAAGTCTCCTGGAACTGGGTGGAAACAACGCCGCAGTCGTCACGCCGTCGGCGGATCTCGAGCTTGCCGTGCGCGGAATTGTCTTCTCCGCCGCTGGAACTGCCGGGCAGCGCTGCACCTCACTGCGCCGGCTCATCGTTCACGAGTCGATCGCCGACAACGTCGTCGACCGCGTTGCGTCCGCGTACGCGCAACTTCAGGTCGGTAGTCCCTTCGATTCCGGTGTTCTGGTCGGGCCGCTGATCAACGAAGCCGCGTTCGAGACGATGCAGAAATCGCTCTCGGCCGCACGCGCGGACGGCGGAACTGTGGTGTGTGGCGGGGACCGCGTCGGCGATTCCGGGTTCTACGTGACACCTGCCCTCGTTCGTATGCCCGCACAGACCGAGGTGGTGCGGGCGGAGACTTTTGCACCCATCCTCTACGTCTTGACCTACACCGACTTCGACGACGCCATTGCGCTGCACAACGGCGTACCTCAAGGACTTTCGTCCTCGATCTTCACACTCGACCAGCGAGAAGCAGAGCGCTTCCTCGCCGCCGACGGCTCCGATTGCGGCATCGCGAACGTGAACATCGGAACGTCCGGTGCGGAGATCGGCGGCGCATTCGGCGGGGAGAAGGAGACTGGCGGCGGACGCGAATCGGGTTCGGATTCGTGGAAGGCATACATGCGCCGAGCCACCAATACCGTCAATTACTCGGACCAGCTTCCGCTGGCTCAAGGGGTCGAGTTCGGCTGAACACCTGCCGGGCGAAATCGGTGATCGCGTCGATCAACTCCGGGAGCGCCGACAACTGCGGTGCATGGTCGGTGCCCAGGCTGACCACCTGGGCACCGGGGACAAGTCTCTGCATGGCGCGTTGAGCCTCGATCGGCACGGTTCGATCCAGCGTGCATTCGACATACAACCTCGGCACGGTTCCGAATCGCTCTTCCGTCCAGACCGGTGCCATCAGGCGGGCTGACTCCAGTTGTGGAACGAGCATGCGCGCGGCGAAGATCGCATCAGCCACCGGCGCTTCGTGGAAGAACACAGCGGCGCCGGCTTCGGGCGGTATCACCGTCGCATCCCCGTCGTCGGCGGGGACCAACCAACGTGAGATCCCGACCGGACTTTCCAGACCGAGTTCGATGCAGAGCATCCCGAAGTCCGTCTGCGATGGAAGCATCATCCCTGCGACGTACACAAGACCCGTTACCCGCGAAGGCAGCAACTCAGCCACCTGTGAGGCCACGATGCCACCGCCGGAGTGACCGACGAGGGCGCACTGCCCGTCCAAGGACTCGACAACTGCCACAACATGTTCGGCAACGACATCGAGATCGATCACGTCGTCTGAGTTCCAACTTCCCGAGCCGGGAAGCTCCACCACAACAGGATTGAAGCCGGCCGATTTCAGTGGGCCACACACACGATCCCAGACCCAACCGCCGGCCCATGCTCCGTGGATCAGGACGATGTTCCGTGCACTCACTGCTTGACCTCGAGCTCTGCAGCCGAAAGTACCCGAGCCGCCTCACGACCTGCGGCGGCGTTGGACTTCCCCTGCCTCGACCCGGCCAATTTGGCCTTGATGTGATCGCGAACGGTAATGGGTTCGTACTCCAAGCCGGAGTCGTCCTGAAAACTCGGCAAGGTCGCAATCACCGCGTCGACGTTTCCGTCATGGAAGAAGGCCGCCGATCGCCGGCGCTTGATGGTGCCGTTCACCACCGGAGGCGCAACTCGGTGCAGCGTGGACATCCACCTGTCGTTGGTCAGTCGCGCGGTGAGATCCCCGAGGTTGACCAGTAGCGCGCCGTCGTGCGGCCAGACATCGTGCCAGCGTCGGTCGCTCCCGAGTACTTGCAAACCTTCGACCTGATCCGCCCACAGCACGGTGACCAGCCCGAAATCGGTATGTTCGCCCATCCCCTTCAACTCACCGTCCAACGTCACCGTCCCTTCGGGTAACGCGTAGTTGTTCATCCGCAGTACGTCGATGGAGTGGTCGGTGATCGACTCGAAGAATCCTGGGGTCAGCCCGAGCGCGTCTTCGAAAATGGTGGTCAGTGTGCGTGCCACCCGCTCGCCATGGGCGTAGTAATTCTCCACCCGCGCCGTGAAACCAGACACTGCGGGCCACAGGTTGATTCCGTAATCGTCCTCCGACAGTTCGAGTTCGGTGAATGATCGGGCTTCGGTTCCGACGTTGAAGGCCTCGAAAAAGTCGTTCATTCTGGTCGCGGATTCGACGCCGAGGCTCAGGCTCAGCGACTCACTCTTGGGCGGGCTGTACCCACGATTCGCGCCCTCGATTCGGTAGCCCGACTTCGTCTCCATCGGCAGCCCGAAGAAGTCGTCCATCGCTTCGGCGAGGCCGGAAGAAACAGCGGCCGGAACACCGTGGCCCCGAATCTGCATGAAACCTACAGTCCGACAAGCATGGTCGACTTCGGCAGCCACTCGCGCCTTGTCCTGGTCGGCACCACCGAGCACGTAAGGCGAGATGTCGACGACGGGCACTTCGAAGGGATCAGACTGGGACTGTGACACTGGCGTCTCCTGCAGAGCTGGTGGCGGGTTCAGATTTTGCAGTGGCATGGAGGCTCTCTCGCGATCGCCTCGCGAGTTCACCGAGTCGGGTGTGATTGAACAGCAGATTGAGCGAAAAGGCCGAGGCCGCAGCCAAGGTGATGCCGCTACCGAGGAGGATCTGAGCCGAGGAGGGGAATCGCTCGAACATCCCTTCCGCAAATTCCGGAAGAATACCGATCCCCACCGATACAGCGGCGATCGTGGTGTTGATCGGGTCGCTGAGATCGACCTTGCGCAGCGTGTTGATTCCGACCACGGCGACAGTGGAGAACAAGATGATTCCGACGCCGCCGACCACCGGATCAGGCAGGGCTGCAACCACTTCACCCATTCGCGGGATGAGGCCGAGGACGATCAGAATGGCACCGCTGGTAGCGGTCACGTACCGGCTGTACACCCGGGTCGTGGCAACGGCGCCGACATTCTGCGAGAAAACGGTGTCGACAAAGGCATTGAAGATTCCGCCCAGAACTCCCGACATCCCGTCGGCCACCAGCCCTCGTGCGAGATCTGCTTTCTTCAAAGGCTTTCCGGTGATCTCGCTGACCGCCAGCATGCTCGCCGTCGATTCTGCGAAGACGACTGCCATGACGATACTCATCGCCACCACGGCGGTGACGGGAAACTCCGGAGCGCCGAAGTGGAACGGCATCGGGAAGCCCACCCAGGCCGAGCCGCCGACGCCACTCAGATCGATCAGGCCCATCGGGATGGCGATCACGGTGCCGATCACCAGCGCCATCAGTACACCGAGCTGCGTCCACATCCCGCGGCCGAGGCAGATGAAGGCCACCGCGACCACAACGACTGCGGCAGCCAGCGCCAGATTCTTCGGGTCGGCGAACGACGGGGAGGTGGGGTCGTTTCCGACGATCAGTCCTCCTGCGACACCGATCAACGAGATGCCGATGACTGTGAGGACGACGCCGGTAACCAGGGGTGGGAAGTATCGGACGATCTTGGCGAACGGCACGGCCAAGGCAATGCCGACTACGCCACCGACCAGCATGGACCCGTACACCGCCTGCAGGCCGTACTCCTTGGCGATCAGAATCATCGGCGTCAGCCCGGCGAAGGTCGCCCCGCAGACGATCGGCAGCCGGACACCGGCGACCTTCCCGACGCCCAGGCTCTGAATGATCGTGATGATGCCTGCAACGAGCAGGTCCGCGCTGATCAGCATCGCGACTGTGCTGCGGTCCAGCCCTACGGCGGCACCGAAAACCAGCGGAACCGTGATGCAGCCGGTGTACATGATGAGGACGTGCTGAAGAGCAAAAGCAGACTGGCGGGCAAATGGGAGCCGCTGGTCGACAGGATGGATGGCCATGCGCCGATCTCCGTCCGAAGCTGGAAGTGTTTCGTGTACGGGACTATTCAGCACGTCGATAATTTCTTACCGTGGTCGAATTTGTTTCGTCTGTGTAATCAAAACTTTCACCAGAGCACTGCTATCTTCGGCACATGGACGACGACCAGAAGGCGATAGCGACCGCAATCGGGGCCGCCGTGCGGACGGCGCGAAAAGAAGCCGGACTGACGTTGCGCGAGGTTGCCGTGAAGTCGGGCTTGTCCCAGCCCTTCCTGAGCCAGACCGAAAACGGCCACGCAGTACCCAGTGTCATGAACCTTCATCGCCTCGCGCAATCGCTCGGCACCACGGCGCACGCACTCTTGGCACAGGGTGAGCGAACTCCGTCCAGCCTCGTCCGCGCCGGCGAGGGGCGAACCTTCGAACTGGCACACGATTCGGTGATTCGATTCTGCTCCACCGGCTCACGGACCATGGAACCCAACGAGATCACGGCAGCACCTCATTCCGAGGCAGGTGAGCACACCGAGCACGCCGGCGAAGAGTTCATTCATGTTCTCGAAGGATCTGTCGAGGTCGAGGTGGGACTGGACGAGCATCACGTTCTTCACGTAGGCGACACCCTCCTCTACACCTCGACCATCCCGCACCGGTGGCTCAATCGCACCGATGCGGTCGCGAGGTTCCTCATCGTGAGTTCGCCGCCCTCGTTCTAGATGCGCGGCTGTAGTTCCACACCACAACCCCCCGCTCACGGCTTACCCTGACAGCGTGACCATGTGGCCGGAACTTGCGCGCGAAATCGCCGATACCGTTCTGTTTCCCGTCGCCGACAGCGTCGACGCCGACGGAGAAATCCCCAGCAGCCATTTCGACGCGCTCGCAGCCGACGGCTTCTACGGCATCGCCGCCCTCGGTGAGGGTGGCCCCAGCAGCGAAGAACTGGTCGAGGTCCTCGAAACCTTGTGCGGCGGTTGCCTCGCGACGACGTTCACCTGGATGCAGCATCACGGCGTCGTCGGAGCCCTGGCGGCGAGTCCCAATGCACCTCTGCGCGAACAATACTGGGACGGTCTGGTTTCCGGCACGATTCGCGGTGGGGTTGCCTATGCCGGCGCCATCCCCCGCCCACCGCTCCTGTGGGCGAAGCGGGTGAACGACGGCTACGTCCTCGACGGGATCGCCCCCTTCGTCACCGGTTGGGGCATCGTCGATGTTCTCTTGGTGTCGGCGCGCGACGAGTTCGACAATTCCATCGTTCATTCCGTCGTACCGGTGGGCGAGGCCCCGGGTCTGACGATCGAGGAGCTTCCACTGATCGCGGCGCGCGGGAGCAACACCGTCCGAATCGTGTTCGACGCTTTCGAAATTCCCGATACCGACGTCTGTGCTGTCGTCAGCGACGAACAATTCCAGAGCACCCAGCTCCCCGGCTTGTGGCTCAACGGCGCGATGGCCATGGGCATCACCCGCCGCGCTGTCACCGAACTTGCGGATCTGGGAGTCGACACCGACGCGTTCGAGGAACAAGCCACCCGGGCGCGCGCCGATCTCGATGCAGCACTGCGCGACGGCGGCGACATGTCGGCCGCCCGCGCCCGAGCGTCGGAACTTGCGATACGCGCGTCGGCCGCACTCGTGACTGCGACCGGAAGCCGCGCTCTGGTCGGCAGCAACACCCCCGAGCGGCTCATGCGTGAAGCCACCTTCACTCTTGTCGCGGCTGGTCGCCCGGAGATCAAAACAGCTCTCGTGGAACGACTCAGCGGATACTGAGTACGCAAGGTTGTACTCGATTACGCTGGGGCTCATGACCAGTGGAGAACCAGTACTCATCCCGGCCGGAACCGTGTTCACGCCGGAGGACCTGACGTTCTATGCCGATCGCGACTCCCGCAGTCTCGACGACGCCATCGCCGAAGCCGACCTTCTTGTCAGTTGCCCACACTCGGGTTCCGCGATTCCAGCAGAACTCTCACGTTTTCTCGCACCCGAGTTCACACAGCGGCTGCAGTTCGACTTCACCGACATGTCCACCAGTCCCATCGTGCGCCGTTGGGCCGAAATCGATTCGCGCATCGTGTACGTGGAGAATCCGCACCCTCGCATGATTCGCGATCCCAACCGTGCGAAGCCCGAAAACCTGGAAGCGTCACTGCGCGAAGCATTCGCCCGCGTCCACGAGGCCGGTGCCGGCAACAAAGCGGACCTCACCGGCGTCGACGCAGTTCGCCCTGTCACCTTCTCGTTCTACCCCCTGCTGCTCGAGCCGACCGACGACGCGGGTTGGAAGGACCTCGCCGAGACCTTCACCGAGACAGCTGAACACGGTTTGGGCGTCTACGAGAGAACTCGCGACGCACTGATCGAAGCCATGGTGGCGAAGAGCTTCGAACTCGGTCGATCGTTCACGACCTTGTCGTTCCACGACACGATGAACCACACCACCCGGCAGGACGGCGCCGTCAATGTCGAACGGCCGGAAGCAGATCGGCTCCCCGACGTCGTCGCGCTCTCCAATCGTGGCGACCACGACGGCAATCGACGCGGCGACAATCCCGTGACGATGGATCCGGAGCTCATTCGCACACTTGCGATCTCACATCGCAAGGGATTTCAGGTCGACGATCCGGATGCCGTCGCTCTCAATCAGCCGTACCTCGGCAGTTTCGAAATCATTCGAGCCGGAGCCAGATTCGCCGAATTGAGCGCCCGCGCCGCCGAAGCCGGGATCACGTTGAGCGCGGTTCAGGCCGAATTCAAACGAGAATTCCTACTGGGAGACGAACTGGCCGCCTACATCATGGAACCCGGCGTCGACTGGCCTACACCCGACGCCGAACGGGTGGACCAGCTCGCCCACGCGTGCAAGGCGAGCTGGGACCACTACCGCAACAGCTGACTCAGCGCTGTCACTCAGGGCTGACTCAGCCGCAATACTCAACCGAGCACCACTCCGAACAACGCGCCGGCCGCAATCGTCGTGACGGCCAAGATGATGGTCGGCAGGAAGAACGAGTGGTCGACGAGCTTGGAACCGAGCTTCGTGCTGCCCGAGAGGTCGAAGTTCGCAGCCGCGATCTGCGAACCGTTTGTCGGCAACAGATAGACGCCGGCAAACGCTCCGGCCCACATTCCGCTCACCAGACCGGGTGCAATCCCGGCAGCGAGACCGATCGGCACGATGGTCCTCGTAGCGGTCGACTGACTGGTCGTCAGTACACAGACCAGGAAGACACCGAGCGCGAAGATCCACGGCGCGGCGTTGACCCAGTCGCCGACGGTGCTCGTGATCAGCTCGGAATGGGCGCTGATGAACGTGTCCGTCAGCCATGCCAGACCGAACAGCGCGATGGCCGAGACCATACCGGCACGGAACACCGTCGACGACGGCACGTCGGCGACATTCGGGCGGCACACCAGCAGGATCAACGTACCCACGACGAACATCAGCATTTCGATGATCGGTGTCATCCCCATCGGAGTACCGTCGGCAGCTTCGGGACGAATCCCCTTGAACAGGCCGAAGATCACGATAGCCAGGACGCCGGCGAGGAAGATCAGTGCCGCGTTTCGTCCGGTCTTCGTCGAGACGAGTTCGGTCTTGGAGGCTGCACCAGGTCCGGCCAATTCGCCCGACTTCATCTTCGCCTGTATCTCCGGGTCGTCGTCGAGATCTTTGCCGAGTCGGTTGACCGCGATGGAGGAAAGGACGATGCCGACAACAGCAGCCGGGAAGGTGATCTTGATGATGTCGATGAGTTCGAAATCGTAAGGCGGCACGTCGGTCAGCGTGACCATTGCCGCCATTGCCGCGGACACCGGACTACACGCCAGCGCCACACCGGTCGAGACAACTGACAGCGACAGCGGTCGTGACGGCCGCACACCGTTCTTGTACGAGACGTCGTAGATGACGGGGAGCAGTGGGTAGAGGATGTTGGACGTGCCGGCACCGACCGAGAACAGGAATGACACCAACGGCGCGATCAGCGTGATCTGTTTCGGGCGAGATTCGATCAACTTGGCCGCGATGGTGACCATCCAGTCGATACCACCGGCCGCCTGCATCATCGACGACGCGAGGACGACGGACAGGACGATGAGGAGAGCGTCGACCGGCGGACTGCCGACGTCCTCTCCGAAGACGAACACGAGGACGGCAACACCTGCGCCGCCCCACAGACCGAGAGCGACACCGCTCGATCTGGTACCCATGACAATCGCCCCGAGCACTACCGCCAGCTCGAGGACAATCTTGACTGCTTCCATCAGGCACTCGCCTTCTCGATAACAAGAGAATCGCTATAACAGGGCAAATAGTATGCTCTGCGCTTCGGCTGCAGGCACGAACACGCTGTCGGTGGGAAGGGGCAATATGGTGGTCGTGACCAACGTCCTCGGTAGGTTCTCGCCCGCCACACGCGAGTGGTTCGGCGGCGCTTTCAGCGCTCCGACTGCTGCGCAGCTCGGCGCCTGGGAATCCATCGCGAGTGGCTCTCACACACTTGTCGTCGCGCCCACCGGCTCCGGCAAGACATTGTCGGCGTTCCTGTGGGCCCTCGATCAACTCGCCGCCAAGGACGAAGGCGAACGCGCCACCAAAGTCCTCTACATTTCGCCGCTCAAAGCGCTGGGTGTGGACGTCGAGCGGAACCTTCGCGCGCCGCTGGTCGGCATCACGCAGACGGCGAAGCGTCTAGGCCTCACTCCGCCCGAGATCACCGTCGGTGTCCGTTCCGGTGATACGTCCCAGGCCGATCGGCGCTCGTTGATCAAACGACCCCCGGACATCCTGATCACCACGCCTGAGTCGTTGTTCCTGATGCTCACCTCCGCTGCCCGGGAAACACTGGTCGGTGTCGACACCGTGATCGTCGACGAGGTTCACGCGGTGGCGGGCACCAAGCGCGGCTCTCACCTCGCGCTCTCACTGGAACGCCTGGACGGCTTGCTCGAGCGTCCGGCGCAACGCATCGGATTGTCGGCCACTGTCCGTCCGCACGAGGAGATCGGGCGGTTCCTCGCCGGTTCGGCACCGATCCGAATCGTGGCTCCGCCTGCCGCCAAGACCTTCGACCTCACGGTCCGTGTTCCCGTCGAGGACATGACCGAACTGGGGATCGCGACGCCGGACGACGGTTCCGAATCTCCCACCCCGCAAGCCGGTTCGATCTGGCCCCACGTCGAGGAACAGATCGTCGACCTCGTTCTCGACCACCGATCGTCCATCGTGTTCGCCAACTCTCGCCGCCTCGCCGAACGATTGACAGCCAGGCTCAACGAGATTCATGCAGAACGCATCGGTCTGGCCGTCGAGAAAACATCTCGCCCGCCCGCGCAGATCGGGGCTCCCACCGAGGTCAACTACGGCGCAGAACCCCTCCTTGCTCGCGCCCACCACGGATCGGTCAGCAAAGACCAGCGAGCCCTCATCGAAGACGACCTCAAATCGGGTCGATTGCGATGCGTCGTCGCCACCAGCAGTCTCGAACTCGGAATCGACATGGGCGCCGTCGACTTGGTCATCCAGGTGGAGGCACCGCCTTCGGTTGCCAGCGGCCTGCAACGTGTCGGCCGCGCCGGCCACCAGGTCGGTGAGATATCGCGAGGCGTCGTCTTCCCCAAGCATCGCACCGACCTGATTCATTGCGCGGTGACGGTCGAGCGCATGGTCGAAGGCAAGATCGAAGCGATGGCCGTTCCGGCCAATCCCCTCGACATCCTCGCTCAGCAAACTGTTGCGGCCACCGCTCTCGAACCGATCGACGTCGACGACTGGTTCGAGACCGTGCGCCGAAGCGGTTCCTTTGCAACGCTTCCCCGTTCGGCGTACGAATCGACTCTGGACTTGCTGGCGGGGCGGTACCCCTCGGACGAGTTCGCCGAATTACGTCCTCGCCTTGTCTGGGATCGTGAGTCCAACACGCTCACGGGCCGCCCGGGTTCGCAGCGTTTGGCCGTCACTTCCGGCGGCGCAATCCCCGACCGCGGCCTCTTCACCGTCTACATGGTTGGCGAGAAAGCGTCCCGCGTCGGCGAACTCGACGAGGAAATGGTCTACGAATCCCGGGTCGGCGACGTCTTCGCGCTCGGCGCCACCAGTTGGCGGATCGAGGAGATCACCTTCGATCGGGTTCTGGTCAGCCCCGCCTACGGCATGCCGGGTCGTTTGCCCTTCTGGCACGGCGACGGACTCGGTCGCCCCGCCGAACTCGGACAGGCGTTGGGGCAGTTCGTCCGCGAAACGGCTCTCGGCAACGAAGCCGACGTCGTCGAGCGTTGCCGCGTGGGCGGGCTCGATCACAACGCGACTACCAACCTGATCCAACTCGTCGGTGAGCAGAAGAATGCCACCGGGCAGGTGCCGTCGGATCGAACCCTGGTGGTCGAACGCTTCCGCGACGAACTCGGTGATTGGCGTCTGGTGCTGCATTCCCCGTACGGCCAACGGGTTCACGCACCGTGGGCCCTCGCCATCGGGGCGCGCCTGCAGGAACGATACGGCGTCGATTCCAGCCCGACGGCCTCCGACGACGGCATCATCATCCGACTCCCCGACACCGAGAACGAACCTCCCGGCGCCGAACTGTTCACCTTCGACGTCGAGGACATCGAAGATCTGGTCACCCAGGAGGTGGGCGGCTCCGCGCTCTTCGCTTCCCGATTCCGCGAATGTGCCGCCCGCGCACTGCTTCTCCCCCGCCGCAATCCCGGAAAACGTGCACCGCTGTGGCAGCAGCGTCAGCGGTCGGCGCAACTGCTGGACGTCGCCCGCAAGTTCCCGACCTTCCCGATCCTGCTCGAGACCGTACGCGAGTGCTTGCAGGACGTTTACGACCTGCCTGCACTGAAGGAATTGTTCGGCAAGATCGAGAAAAGGCAGATTCGAATCGTCGAGGTGGAGACGGCCTCTCCGTCTCCGTTCGCCAGTGCGCTCCTGTTCAACTACGTGGGTGCGTTCATGTACGAGGGCGACAGCCCCCTCGCCGAGCGACGCGCCGCCGCTTTGTCCTTGGACTCCACGCTGTTGGCCGAACTCCTCGGCCGCGTCGAGCTGCGCGAGCTCCTCGACGCCGGAGTGATCGAGCAGGCCGAACGTGAACTGCAACGGCTCGTCCCTGACCGAAAGGCCAAGGACCTCGAGGGTGTTGCCGATCTCCTCCGCATGCTCGGCCCGCTGACCACCGAAGAAGTCACCGAACGCTGTCTCGAGGACCCGGTCTCATGGCTCGAGAAGTTGGTTACGGACAAACGCGCCCTCCACGTCTCGTATGCGGGCGAGAGCTGGTGGACCGTCGTCGAAGATGCAGCGCGGCTTCGCGATGGACTCGGCGTTCCCCTACCCATCGGCGTTCCGGCCGCGTTCATCGAGCCGGTCGATCAACCACTCGACGACCTCCTGAGCCGGTACGCCCGCACCCACGGTCCCTTCACTCTCGCCGACGCGGCTGCACGCTTCGGTCTCGGAGTATCAGTCGCGCGTGACGTTCTCGGTCGGCTCGCGCTCGAAAAGCGGGTCCTGGAAGGTGAATTCCGCCCGTCTGCAACCGGGAGCGAATGGTGCGACGCCGAGGTCCTGCGTCGCTTGCGGCGACGCTCGCTCGCCGCGGCACGGCAGGAGGTCGAGCCGGTCAGCACCGCGACGCTCGGGCGATTCCTTCCCAGTTGGCAGCACGTAGGCGGCACGCTGCGAGGAATCGACGGTGTTGCAACGGTGGTCGATCAACTTGCCGGCGTTCCGATTCCGGCGTCCGCTCTCGAATCGTTGATCCTGCCGAGCCGAGTTGCCGACTACTCTCCCGCGATGTTGGACGAACTCACGTCGACGGGTGAAGTCCTGTGGTCCGGATCGGGAGCTATCTCGGGCAAAGACGGGTGGGTAGTGCTGCACCCCGCCGACCTGGCACCGATCACGCTCAATTCGCCCGCCGACACCGACGTCTCGGAATTGCAGAAGCGCATCCTCGACCTGCTGTCCGGCGGCGGTGCCTACTTCTTCCGCCAGTTGGTCGACGCGTTGCGAACTACGGAGTCGGCTGCGGACACGGTCGACAGTGCGGTGACGACGGCACTGTGGGAGTTGGTGTGGCTCGGACACATCGGTAACGACACCGTTGCACCGCTGCGCGCACTTCTCTCCGACACCACCAGAACAACAACCAGTCACCGATCACCTCGCCGTGTTCCGCGGGCCCGTCCGTACCGCGGAATGGCCCGCGCTTCCACGCCCGCGCGCACGGGACCGGCAACTGCCTCCGGTCGGTGGTTCCAGCTGCCAGGTATCGAACCTGACCCCACTATCCGGGCGCACGCCACGGCTGATCTGCTGCTCGAACGATACGGCGTCGTCACCCGCGGTTCGGTGATGAGCGAGAACGTGCCGGGCGGTTTCGCGTTGATCTACAAGGTACTGAGCACGTTCGAGGACAACGGGCGCGCTCGACGCGGATACTTCGTGGACACCCTGGGCGGCGCTCAATTCTCCACGCCTCCCGTGGTGGACCGCTTGCGGACGTTCGGTGATTCCATCGAGGGGCGCCACACCTCCTCGGCTGCAGTCACTCTCGCGGCGTGCGACCCGGCAAACCCGTACGGCGCGGCGCTGCCGTGGCCGGCGTCGGGGGGCGAAGAGTCACCAGGACACCGACCCGGACGAAAAGCCGGCGCACTGGTAGTTCTGGTGGAGGGTGAGTTGGTTCTGTTCGTCGAGCGCGGCGGTCGCACGATCCTGACATTCACCGACGACGGCGGAACGTTGCGCCTGGCAGCACTGTCACTTGCTCAGAAGGTGACTTCTCGCGCCATCGACAAGTTGGTAGTGGAGAAGGTCGACGGAGAGACCATCCACGGCAACGATTTTGCTCCGGTCCTGGTCGAAGCCGGCTTCGCGGCCACCCCTCGCGGATTCCGGTTGCGGTCATGAGGATTGGGGTCATGATGATTGAGATCGTGGAAGTTGAGATCCTGAAGTGTGGGTGCGGCGACCATGCCTGAGGGCGATACCGTGTGGCGGGCCGCCAATGAACTGCGCGCTGCCCTGGCCGAGAAGGTACTCACCACCTGCGACGTCCGCGTTCCTCGTTACGCCACGGTTGATCTCTCGGGCCACCGCGTGGATTCCGTCGCCAGCCGCGGAAAACATCTCCTGATCCGAGTGGGCGAAGCGTCCATTCACACGCATCTGAAGATGGAAGGTCAGTGGCAGATTTATCGCCCCGGCGAGCGCTGGCGCCGACCCGCTCATCAAGCGCGCATCATCTTGGCCACCGAAGACTCTGTAGCAGTTGGCTTTTCACTGGGAATCACCGAGATCCTCGAACTCGGGCAGGAACAGGAGGCCGTCGGACATCTCGGACCGGATCTGCTCGGGACCGATTGGGACAGTTCCGTGGCCGCCCGAAATCTTCGGGCTGCCGACTCCGTACCGATCGGAATCGCGCTCCTGGATCAGCGGGTGATGGCCGGACTGGGCAACGTGTACCGAAACGAGATCTGCTTCCTACGAGGTATTCACCCGAAAACGCCGACACATCTCGCGGGGAATCTCGACGCGATAGTGGATCTGTCTTTTCGCACCATCAACGTCAACAAGTCGCGTCGCATCCGGGTCACCACCGGCGACACCCGCCCCGGTAGGCAGACATGGGTGTACGGCAGACGCGGAAAACCATGCCGCCGTTGCGGAACTCGCATCAGAGAAGACACCCTCGGACCGGATCAGCTCACCGAGCGAAATATCTTCTTCTGCCCGGCCTGCCAGCCCTTCACGCCTGGTTAGCGTTGATCAGCAGCCTGACGCAGTGGCGGACAAATCGATCACGGTCCACGACGATCGTGCCGTCCAGATAACCGATGAACAGTGTGAACAACGCCCCGACCAGTCCGACTGCCACCAGTTGCTTGTCCACGGGATCAGCGATCTCGGACAACTGGTCGTACACCAGGTCGACGAACGCCGGCATCGATTCGATACCGCGGCCGCTCAGAACGGGTTCCGAGAGCGGGGCGATCAGGAGCACTCTCCCCATCGCCGGATCGTCGACCATGAGCTTGACGAAAGCGTCGACCGCAGCGGTGGCGACGGCCTCGGATGTCGTCTCCGACTCCACTGCCGACGCAAGCGCCGACTGCGCACGCTCGGCGACAAACGTGTGGACCGCGACAACGTACTGATCGCGATCGGTGAAGCTTTCGTAGAAGTACCGCTCGGTCAAACCGGCGGCCTTGCAGACCGCACGCACGTTGACGGCCGGACCGTCGACCGCACCGAGCAGTGTCACTCCGACGTCGAACAACGTCGCCTTTCGAGTGGCCCTGCGTTCTTCGATGCTCACAACTTCCCCACTTCGCCGACACTTGATCTTCAATGCACCCGGCATTCGATCCTTGACTACCGCTGTTGTCGATCCTAATCTGACAACATGCGTAGTCAACTTGACGACAGCAGCACCCCGGTTCCCCTCGGTCCGGATTCCCTGACGTGGAGGTATTTCGGCGACTGGCGCGGGATGCTGCAAGGCGTCTGGGCCGGTTCGATGCAGAACATGCACCCCGGCCTCGGCGCCGGAGTCGAGGAGCATTCACAATTCTTCGACGAGCGGTGGGAACGACTGTACCGCTCGCTGTATCCCATTGCAGGCGTGGTCTTCGACGGCGATCGCGCGCAGCAGACAGCCGAAGAAGTCCGCGGCTATCACACACGAATCAAGGGCGTCGACAAGTTGGGGCGTCGGTATCACGCACTCGATCCCGATACTTTCTACTGGGCGCACGCAACGTTCTTCATGGGCACAATCGTCACTGCCGAGAACTTCTCCGGTGGCTTGACCGAGGCCCAGAAACGTCAGCTCTTCACCGAGCACATTCAGTGGTACCGCCTGTACGGGATGAGCATGCGCCCTGTTCCCGAGACCTGGGAAGCATTTCAGGAGTACTGGGACCACATGTGCCGCAACGTACTCGAAGACAACAAGGCGACCCGCGACGTCCTCGACCTGTCGGGACTCGGCAAGCCCCCGTACATGACGTGGCTACCCGATCCGTTGTGGCGGCTCGCCCGAATCCCCCTCGCCCGCGGATTCGTGTGGCTGACGGTCGGAATGTACGACCAACCGGTTCGAGACCTACTCGGCTACTCGTGGACCAGTCGCGATCAGAAAATTCACAACGCTGTCGGCCGCACCGTCAACGCCGTCTTCCGTCTGGTGCCGTGGCGATACCGGTATCAGCCACGTGCTCGCGCGGGATGGGATCGAGCTGACGGCCGAATCCCCGCCGATGCACCACTGGTCCACACACCGGCGCGCAACCTGCCCCCGCTCGAGCAGCGAGATAACCCGATGCACTACAGCCCCAGGGTCTGATCTGCCATGCTCTGAACATGGAGTGGGACCTGCGAACCCTGCTGAACCGTCCGATCACGTCTCACGGTGCGCCGCTGGGACAAGAACGTGTGGCGGCGAGGACCACCGCGTACATCTACGGCAACATTCTTGTCCTCGCCGCACTCATACCGGTGACGAAATCTCAGGAATCGCTCGGCGCCGCGATTGTGGTCGGCACGGCATTGTCGACATACATCGCCCACACATTTGCCGAGGGCGTCGGCGAGAGCATTCGCAACGATCGCCGACTGACGACCGCGGAGAGAATCGACTCGCTTCGCGATTCCGTCCCGATCCTCACCTCTGCGGTTGTTCCTGTCGTCATTCTCGCGACGGCGTGGTTCAACTTCCTGGAACCACGGACGGCGCAGTTGATCGCGGAAATCGTCTTGATCCTGCGGATCGGTTCCACCAGTTACGTGATCAGCCGACTGCACGGCGAGAAAGTCAGTACGAACACACATCTGGCAGCCTTCGGCCTCGCTGCCGTCGCCACCCTCATAGTCGGGTTGAAGATAGTGCTCACTCATTGACGAGCCACAAGTGCAAAAGAAGTCAGACCGGTCGTATATAACTAAGACGGGCAATTCGCAGAAACCTAGCAATCGGTAATTTCGATGTGCGGTGATCGACGACTAACTCGGCCCACTTCTATCAAGTAGGCAGAGGAGCAGCCCGCAATGACAACACCACAGTCGCCGTATCCCTGGAACAACGACCCCAACCACACGACACCTCTCCCTCCGCCCCCTCCTCCGCCGCCGGGCATCACACCCGGTCAGGCTCCGTACTCGGGACATCAGCCTGCTTACACCCCGCCCCGGCCCCCATACGGTCAAGGCACTGGATATTCGCCGATGCCTCCCCGCCCGCCGAAATCGTATGCATGGCTGTGGGTCCTACTGGGAGTTGTCACAGTCGCACTCGTCGCCGTCGTGGTCTACGTATGGGTTCTCCCTCTCGTCTTGAACGACAATTCCGACGAGAACACCGCACGCACGGAAACCGTGGTGATCACCTCACCTGCGGCCGCGCCGCAGAACGGCGTCGTCACACCCGCGCCCAACGAGTCGGTCCCTGCCAGCGCAGCGCGTTGTGGATCGGTGTTCTCGAACAACGAATTCACGACGTCCGCCGTCGGCACCAGCGTGACGTCTTGTGAGTTCGCCGAAGAAGTGCGCTACCAGTACGTGAGCCAGGGTCGACGCGGCGGCCCGGTCTCCATCAGCGCGGTCAGTCCGGTCACGGGAACTCGGTACTCGATGAACTGCGCCGGCAACAAAGTCGTCACGTGTACCGGCGGAAACAACGCGGTGGTCTATGTCTATTGAGCAGTGCGTCGAGGCTCGAAGCGGGACGCGCCGACGACTCCTGGCGGTTGCACTCGCCACTGCTTCTGCAGCAGCCCTCGCGGGCTGCACGATTCCGACGCGAGACGAGTCGTCGGAGAAGGTCGAGACGATCACCGAGATCGTCGTCGTTCCACCGGAGCCGACAGAGACTCCTGCCGCCCCGGGCAACGGTGTCGGCCCGCTCGCCGGATTCGAGGCCCTGGGCAACACCCTCGGCGGCGCCGTGGGTATCGCACTCGTGCCCGTCGGCGGAGGTCAGTCACTCGTTGCCGGCGAGTGGCAGAACGGAGTCGCCTGGTCCACCATCAAAGTCCCACTGTCCATCGCAGCCCTCCACGAAACCGACAACACAGAACTCACAACGGTCAAGCAGGCGATCACCACCTCCGACAACGAATCAGCCGAAGAACTGTGGCGAGGCCTCGGCGATCCGACCACTGCCGCAGCGAAGGTCGAGTCAGTCCTCGTGGCCTCCGGCGATATGTCCACCACCGTGGAATCACGCACGCTACGACCAGAATTCAGCTCGTTCGGTCAAACACAATGGCCACTTGCCGTCCAAGCGCAATTCGCCGCCACCCTGCCATGCCGGAGCGACGCCACCGAAGTCTTCGGGCTCATGGGCAGCATCAGCCCCGACCAACAGTGGGGCCTGGGAGTGATCCCGGCCGCTCGATTCAAAGGTGGGTGGGGGCCGGACGACGACGGCGGCTATCTGGTCCGCCAATTCGGGATCATCAGCAGCGGCACCGGACAACTCGCTGTCGCCATCGCAGCCAAGCCGGACTCGGGCACTTTCGCCGACGGTACTGCGATGCTCAGCGACATCGGCCGCTGGGTAGGCGAACGAGCGCAGGCTTTACCCATCGGCGGCACCTGCCAACCGAGCTGAAGTACTGCCGGTCGAGGGAGGTACTGCCGTTACCCGGCTGAGCAGTCACTCCCGCCGAACCCCCGGCCGCCGCTACCGTGGACGACATGAGCATCCCGAGTCTGAAACTGAACAACGGCGTCGACATCCCAGCGCTTGGCTTCGGCGTGTACCAGACGCCGCCGGACGAAACACTCGCCGCCGTCGAGTCCGCGCTGTCGACGGGTTATCGCCATATCGACACTGCCGCGGCCTACGGCAACGAGAAGGGCGTCGGTGAGGCGATCCGGCGATCCGGACTCGATCGCGCGGACATCTTCGTCGAGTCGAAGGTCTGGATCACCGACTACGGATACGACGAGACTCTGCATGCCTTCGACAAGAGCGCAGGCAAACTCGGTGTCGAACAACTCGACCTTCTGATCCTCCATCAGGCGTTGCCGAGCGAGTTCGAGCGCACGATCGACGCGTACAGGGCGTTGGAAACGCTTCTGGCCGACGGCAAGGTCCGCGCCATCGGAGTCAGTAACTTCATGCCGGATCACCTCACCCGACTCCTGGACGCAACGTCCGTGGTGCCGGCGGTCAACCAGATCGAGGTTCATCCGTACTTCAGGCAGTCGACTTTGCTCGAGGCCGACGCCGATCACGGGATTCTGTCTCAGGCCTGGTCACCGATCGGCGGAATCACGTTCTACCGCGACGGCTCCCACGGCTCGACCCTCGAGGACGCCACCATCGGCGCCATCGCGACCGCGCACGGCAAGTCGCCTGCACAGGTGATGCTGCGCTGGCACCTCCAGCAGGGCCGCCAGGTGATCCCCAAGTCGGTGACTCCCTCGCGGATCGCGGAGAACTTCGACGTGTTCGACTTCGAACTCACCGCCGAAGAACTCTCCGCAATCGACGCACTCGACACCGGAGTTCGCGGCGGTCCCGAACCCGAGGTCATCACCCGCGAGAAGTTCGGAATCGAGATTCCCGAAGCCTGAACCCGGCAGCTTGAACAACACAGCAGCCCCAGTGATCTAGCTGGCGCTCCACCCGCCGTCGATGGTGTACGAAGCCCCCGTCACCATCGACGCCTCGGTCGATGCCAGCCACCCCACCAGCGATGCCACTTCTGTGGGCTCGACCATCCGTTTGATCGCGCTCTCAGTGAGCATCACCTTCTCGACAACCTCGGATTCACTGATTCCGTGAACCTTTGCCTGGTCGGAGATCTGGGATCGCACGAGTGGTGTCAGGACGTAGCCCGGATTGACACAGTTACTGGTGACACCGTGTGGGGCACCCTCGAGCGCAACAACTTTCGACAGGCCTTCGAGTCCGTGCTTTGCCGTGACGTACGCACTCTTGAATGCCGAAGCGCGGAGCCCGTGGACCGAGGAAATGTTGACGATGCGCCCGAATCCTTTGCGGTACATGTACGGCAGGGCCGCTCTGACCAGGAGGAACGGCGCTTCGACCATGAGGCGTTGAATCTTCCGGAAGTCCTCGACGTCGAAATCCTCGATGGGACTGACCCGTTGAATGCCGGCGTTGTTGACAAGTACGTCCGTCTCGAGTGCCAGATCCACGAGTTGGTCGGTGTCGAGGAGATCGACGGCCCACGCAGTGCCGTCGATCTCGTCGGCCAGCGCCTTCGCGGCGACGTCGTCGAGATCAGCGACGGTGACGTGGGCGCCGCGGGCGGCAAGGAGTCGAGCACACGCCTCGCCGATACCGCTGGCACCACCGGTGACCAGTGCCGTTTTGCCGGAGAGCGTCATGCGGAAACACCGGCCCGCTCGTCGGCGAGCACTCGTGCGTCGGCGGCATCGACGGACTCGAGCGAGATTCCCTTGGTCTCCCGCGCGAAAACGACTGCGACGATGGTGACCAGGGATGCCAACAGGAGATAGATCGCGATGGGGACCGAGGAGTCGAACTTGCTCAGCAGTCCGGTCGCGATGATCGGAGCCAGTGAACCTGCCACGATCGACGTGACCTGATATCCCAGGGAGACACCGGAATAGCGCATCCGGGTCGGGAACATCTCGGCCATGATCGCGGGTTGGCCGGCGTACATGAACGCGTGGAACACAAGCCCGATGATGATTGCCGACAAGATGACTGCATTGTGCCCGCTGTTCATCATCGGAAAGGCGAAGAATCCCCATGTTCCGGCGGTGACGGCGCCGATCATGTACACCGGGCGTCGACCGATCGTGTCGGACAGTTTGCCCACCAACGGAATCACTGCGAAGTGCACGGCATGTGCCATCAGCATCCACCAGAGGATGTGCGCCGTGTCCGCATGAACGACGACCTTGAGGTAGGTGATCGAGAAGGTCACCACGAGGTAGTACATGACGTTTTCGGCGAAACGCAGGCCCATCGCGGTCAACACTCCGCGCGGGTAACGCTTGACCACCTCGAAAACGCTGTACGAGGTTGCCTTGACCAGTTCTGCTTCCTTCTGCGCCGCAATGAAAATGGGAGCGTCGGTGACCTTGGTCCGAACGTAGTACCCGACCAGAACGATCACCGCGGAGAGCCAGAAGGCAACGCGCCAGCCCCAACTCATGAAGGATTCGTCCGAGAGCGTCGACGTCAGGATCAACAGCACGACAGTGGCCACCAGGTTGCCCATCGGCACGCCGGCCTGAGGCCAGGACGACCAGAACCCGCGAGATCGATTCGGGCTGTGCTCGGCGACAAGGAGTACCGCCCCACCCCATTCGCCGCCGACAGCAAATCCTTGGATGAAGCGCAGCGTGACCAGCAGTGCCGGCGCCCAGTAGCCGATCTGACCGTAGGTCGGTAGGCAGCCCATCAGGAAGGTCGCGGCACCGACCAGCAGCAAACTGAACTGCAACAACTGCTTCCGGCCGAACTTGTCTCCGAAATATCCGAAGACGATTCCGCCGAGTGGCCGGGCGGCGAATCCGACGGCGTAGGTGATGAAAGCCGCGATGATCGCATCCAGCTCGTTGCCGCCGCCAGGAAAGAAGACTTTGCTGAAGACCAGCGTGGCCGCCGTGCCGTACAGAAAGAACTCGTACCACTCGACCACGGTGCCCGCCATCGAGGCGCCGACCACCTTCTTCAGCCCCGATGGTGGGGCTTGGCTCTCGGGTTTCGGCATGTTGTCGACGCTCATCGTGGACTCCCTCGTCTTCAGTTCGCGATTCGCCTGCTCTTCACGATCAGGAATGTGACCGCTCGCACATTTTTTGTGACTCGATGAGTATCGGTGCAGATTCTTGGCACGACAATGACAAATCTCGCACCATACAGGTGCAAAAATGCAGATATGACACTCGGACTGAGCCCGGACGACCTACTGGTGCTTCTCGCGGTCGGTCGCACCGGCCGCTTCAACACCGCCGCCGACGACCTGGGCCTCAACCACACCACCATTTCGCGCCGCATCGCCTTGCTCGAGAAGAGCCTCGGCGGCCGTGTACTGGTCCGCTCGTCCGGCGGCTGGGAGTTGACCGACCTGGGCAGACAAGCCCTCAGCGCGGCCGAGCGCATCGAGGCCGCGGTGAACGAACTGGCACTCGACTCCACCGGTCAGCAGCAACTCGACGGCGCCGTGCGGGTCTCGGCCACCGACGGCTTCAGCGCATACATCGCGGCCCCCGCCGGCGCAGCGGTTCGCAGACGCCATCCTCGCGTGAGCGTGGAGATAGTCGTCGCGACCAGAAAGGCGTCGCAGATACGCTCGGGGCTCGACATCGAGGTTGTTGTCGGCAAACCTCAAGTTCACCGCGCCGAGGCCGTCCATCTGGCCGACTACGCGCTGGGTTTGTACGCCTCCCGAGAGTATCTACGTCAGAATGCTGTTCCCGAAAGTGCCGAAGAGCTGGCCGAACACTCGCTCGTGTATTTCATCGACTCGATGCTGCAGGTCGACGAACTCGATCTGGCTCGCAAGCTCACGGTTTCCATGCGCGAGGCCGTCACGTCCACCAACGTGTTCGTCCACATCGAGGCAACGCGCGCGGGTGCCGGCATCGGCTTGCTCCCCTGCTTCATGGCCGAGCAGCACGACGATCTGATTCGCGTGCTGCCGGCTCACATCGAAGTCAGACTTTCGTACTGGTTGGTGGCTCGTTCTGAATCCTTGCGCCGACCGGAAGTCGCAGCGGTGGTGACGGCACTTCGAGAGACGGTGGATCTCAAGCGATCTCAACTCCTCGGCTCGCCCGGGGCGAACGAAGCGCTCAGTCCAGAGTCGAACGATGCTGGACGATGACCTTGCGCGCCAACTCGGCGATCTTGACGTTCATGTTCTGCGAGGTTCGCACCAGAATGTCGAAGGCCTCGTCGTCGGACACCCGATGCAAAGCCATCAGCAGACCGACGGCCTGACCGATTTCGCGACTGCTCGCCAGGCCGCGCCGCAGCGAGTCGGCATCCTCTCCTCGGTTCAGCGCGGTGACGGCCACGGATGCAAACGATGCCAACATGATCGCGTGGTCGGCAACAGTTTCCGTGAATGCTCCCGGAGTGTCGGAGAAGAGGTTGAGGGCACCGAACTTCTGACGATCGACCATCAGTCGGAACCCCATCGAGCCACGAATGGGTGTCTCTGCCACGACTTTCCGAGCGAACTCGGGCCACTGATTCGGAGTGCGAAGATCTGACTCGAGCTGCGGCGCCTCCGTGTCGAGGGCGTCGATGCACGGCCCCTCACCAGTCGCACGTTCGAGATCGTCTGCATGCTCGGCGATCTCATCGCTTGCCGCTACCGTGACGTTGGTGTTTCCCCGTCGCAGCATCAGGCTTGCGTGATCGCAACCGGGAATCAACTCGACAGCCGCCGAACAGATCGCGGAGTACACCTCGGCGCTGTCTGCGGCGGAGTAGAGGATCTCCGCCAACGCCGCGAACACTGCCGTGGGTTCTGTCAGTGCTTGGTCGCGCTCAGCCATCTCCATACACCTCGGGGTCTACCGTTCATCGAATTCTTCACCGAACGGTACAAACCTTACTTACTCGAGCGGATGGGGTCGCCGCCGCTCGCCGATTCCCGCCCGTCCGTCCCCTGAAAAGCTTCCGTAGCCGCGCGGTGATGCAGAGCCGTGACGGTGGTGATCTGCTTGGACACCAGGTCGTTGAGCTCGCGGTACTGCTCCTCCGTCTCCCCGGCCGGAATGTCTCTCAGGACCTCCCACATCGCACTCTTGCCGCACAGAGCGGTCCGCATGATCTCGAGAGTTGCCAGCTTCACGAGACGGTTGCGCCAGATGGCGTCGACATGGACGAGGCGCCTGATCCGATTGACCGTCGCGTCGATCTTGGAGTACCGCGGCAGAGATATGCCCTGGGTGTCCTCGATCAGTTGCAGCAGCTGCTCGATCTCGTACTCGAGCTCACCCGGCAACGAGTCCAGCTCACCGTCGGCCCACGCGCCGTACGAGTCCGAGAGTGACCGCGAGAGTTGCAGCCCTACCATCGCTCCGCACAGGTGAGTGACCAGATAAGCAGTGGCTATGTGTTCCTCAGCAGATCTCGACCGACTACCGAACATTGGGATCCTCCTGGGCGACGCTCGACCGGTCTGTGCTGACACGGGTGGTGATTCGACATCCGCCTACCCGCGACAGACCGAGAACAAACGACGGGCGACTCAGACCCGATCCGGCACCACGACGACGGGTTCGAGGATCTCGGCCCGAGACTCCGGCGCTGCGGCGCGCAAGGCGTCGGCCGACTCGTCGTCCGGCTGGGTCTGCGACTCGATCTCCGCTTCGACGCGCGCTCGGTACGTGTCGACCTCGCGCTCGACGGTGGCGGGATCCCAACCGAGAATCGGAGCAACCAATCCGGCAACCTGTTGCGCACAGTTGACACCACGATGCGGGTACTCGATTGCGATGCGCATGCGGCGAGCCAGGATGTCGTCGAGGTGCAATGCACCCTCCGCCGCGGCGGCGTACACAGCCTCGACCTGAAGGTAATCGGGGGCATCTGTGATGGGCTGCAACAACTCCGGCGTCTGTCGGCCGAGTTCGAGGACCTCCGTGATGAGTGAACCGTAGCGGTCGAGCAAGTGCTTGACGCGATACGGATGCAAGCCGTACTGCTCGCCCAGTTGCACAGTCTGATTGATCAACGCGAAGTATCCGTCGGCGCCGACGAGCGGCACCTTCTCCGTGATCGACGACGCCACTCGCGCCGGAATGTCTTCTGCTGCGACATCGACGGCGTCTTCCGCCATGACCCGATACGTCGTGTACTTTCCACCGGCGATGGCGACCAGGCCTGGAGCCACACGGGCAACGGCGTGCTCGCGCGAGAGCTTCGACGTCTCGTCGCTCTCACCGGCAAGCAGCGGACGCAGGCCTGCGTACACACCGTCGATGTCGGCGTGCGTCAGCGGCGTGACCAGAACGGAGTTCACGTGGCCGAGGATGTAGTCGATATCTGCTTTGGTTGCCGCTGGGTGAGCGAGATCCAAGTTCCAGTCGGTGTCCGTGGTGCCGATGATCCAGTGACTGCCCCACGGAATGACGAACAGCACCGATTTCTCGGTACGCAGGATGATGGCGGCTTCACTGACGATGCGATCGCGCGGGACGACGATGTGTACGCCCTTCGACGCTCGCACCCGGAACCGTCCGCGCTGACGTGAGAGGGCCTGGATTTCGTCCGTCCAGACACCGGTTGCATTGATGACGACGTGACCCTTGACCTCCGCGGTACGGCCGTCTTCGCAGTCGCGAACACGAACTCCCGAGACCCGGTCCGCTTCACGCAGAAATCCCACGACCTGCGTCGACGTTCGGACGACCGCGCCGTAGTGGGCGGCGGTCCGTGCAACGGTCATGGTGTGCCGAGCGTCGTCGACGACGGTGTCGTAGTACTGGATGCCACCGGTCAGTGAACTGCGCTTGAGGCTCGGCGACATGCGCAGTGCGCCCGCCCGCGTCAAGTGTTTCTGGGAGGGGACCGATTTGGCGCCGCCCATCCGGTCGTAGAGGAAGATTCCCGCGGCCATGTACGGGCGTTCCCACACTCGGTGAGCCAAGGGGAACAGAAACTTCAGCGGCTTGACCAGGTGCGGAGCGAGCGTGGTCAGCGAGAGTTCGCGCTCACGCAACGCCTCACGAACGAGGCCGAATTCTAGTTGCTCGAGATAGCGGAGACCGCCGTGGAACATCTTCGACGAGCGACTGGACGTACCGGATGCGTAGTCACGGGCCTCGACCAACGCAACCTTCAGCCCGCGGGTGGCCGCATCGAGGGCCGCTCCGACACCGACGACACCACCGCCGACAACGACGACGTCGAATTGCTCGGTCTGAAGTTGTTCCCAAGCAGCTTCGCGCTGCTGCGGGCCGAGAAACTGCGCACCTTGCTGCTTACTCAACCCGGTCTCCTGTAAGTCGACGACGAATCCGTTTACAGGCTAGTAGCTTGATCCACATACTGCGACAGCGCACGGATTACTGCGAACACGCCCGAACCTAGGAGCACAGTGAATCAATACATCGCCGCCATCGACCAAGGCACGACGTCGAGCCGCTGCATGATCTTCGATCACGACGGCGCCGTGGTGAGCGTTGCGCAGAAAGAACACGAGCAGATTTTCCCGCGAGCAGGTTGGGTCGAGCACGATCCGGTGGCGCTGTGGATCAACACTCGGGAGGTGGTGGCCGGCGCTCTCGCGAAGGTCGATCTCACGCGGGCCGACATCGCTGCCGTCGGAATCACGAATCAGCGTGAGACGACCGTCGTTTGGGAACGTTCGACGGGTAAGCCGATCTACAACGCGATCGTGTGGCAGGACACGCGCACGGATCAACTGTGTGTCGAACTGGGCGGCGACGAGGGTCCGGACAAGTATCGAGACAAGACCGGACTACCACTCTCGACCTACTTCGCCGGGCCGAAGATCCGCTGGATTCTCGACAACGTCGACGGTGCGAAAGCAAAAGCGGAGGCCGGCGAATTGTGCTTCGGCACTGTCGACACGTGGATCGTGTGGAACCTGACCGAGGGCGTCCACGTGACAGATGTCACCAATGCGTCACGCACGATGCTGATGGATCTCGAGACCCTCCAGTGGGACGAATCGATCTGTGCGGACTTCGGAATCCCGATGTCGATGCTCCCGGAAATCCGTAGTTCCTCAGAGGTCTACGGCACAGGACGTCCACGCGGCAATCTCGCCGGTGTGCCGGTCGCCGGAATCCTCGGTGACCAGCAGGCAGCCACATTCGGCCAGGCCTGCCTCTCCGAGGGTGAAGCCAAGAACACCTACGGCACCGGCAATTTCATGCTTCTCAATACTGGCACGAAGCCGGTGCACAGCAAGCACGGACTACTGACGACCGTCTGCTACAAACTCGGCGAAGCCCCTGCCGTGTACGCACTCGAAGGTTCCGTCGCCGTGACGGGTTCCTTGGTCCAGTGGCTTCGAGACAATCTCGGAATCATTCAGAACGCCAAGGACATCGAGCCGCTCGCCGCAAGTGTCGACGACAACGGCGGCGCCTACTTCGTGCCCGCGTTCTCCGGGCTGTTCGCACCTCGGTGGCGACCGGATGCCCGGGGTGTCATCGTCGGTCTGACGCGCTTCGTCAACAAGGGACACCTGGCCCGCGCAGCGCTCGAGGCGACGGCATACCAGACCCGCGAGGTCATCGACGCCATGCGAGCGGATTCGGGAGTCGAACTGTCCGCACTGAAGGTCGACGGCGGCATGGTGGTCAACGAAACCCTGATGCAGTTCCAGTCGGACATCCTCGGAGTTCCCGTCATCCGTCCGGTGGTCAACGAAACGACAGCTCTCGGTGCTGCATACGCAGCGGGCCTCGCCATCGGTTATTGGGCCGATACCGAAGACATCCGCAACAACTGGGCCGTCGGCAAGACGTGGGAACCGGCGATGGACGAGTCCGAAAGGTCACGGCTGTACGCGGAGTGGAACAAGGCCGTCGAGCGGACGTACAACTGGTCCGAGTAATCACCCCGATCCTTCCATACCGGAAGAGCTGATCATGGTCGCCTATTGATACTCCTGAGGTATCAATAGGCGACCAAGTTGGTATTGGACGTGACCTACACCACTCTGCGAATCTCATTCAGGCACGCCACGTTTCGGCGCCGCGAATGTTGCAGAGAAAGGTCGCCACGCATGAGTTCACCCACTCGCAGTTCCGAGGAGATCAACGCCAAGGCGCGAAGAGCCGGTATCGCTTCGTTCATCGGAACCACTATCGAGTGGTACGACTTCTACATCTACGGCACTGCCGCTGCCCTGGTATTCGGCGACATCTTCTTCTCCGACACTCTCCCGAACGGAGTCGGAACTCTCCTCGCCTTCATCACGCTCTGGGCAGGCTTCCTCGCCAGGCCGATCGGCGGGATCATCTTCGGACACCTCGGCGACCGGATCGGACGCAAGAACACTCTCGTCATCACCTTGATGATGATGGGTGTCGCCACGGTAGGCATCGGACTCCTCCCCACCTACGCACAGGTCGGGATCTGGGCGCCGATCGGTCTGGTCACCCTTCGCGTCATCCAAGGAGTCGCGGTCGGTGGCGAGTGGGGCGGCGCAGTGCTCATTGCCAGCGAAAATGCACCGAAGGGCAAGAGCATCCTCTACTCCGCGTTCGCCCAACAGGGCTCACCCGCCGGAAATCTGTTGGCCACCATCGCGTTCTTCCTTCTGTCCTCGATGCCGACGCCGTCGTTCCTCCTGTACGGATGGCGCATCCCGTTCATCATCTCGGCGGTGCTGGTCATTCTCGGGATGATCATTCGCCTCAAACTCGAAGAGTCGGACGAGATGAAGGCCGTTCTCGCACGCAAGAAGGTCGTCAAGCTTCCGCTCGCCGAAGTCTTGCGCAAGCATTGGGTACTGGTTCTCCTCGGCGCCGGCGCACTTCCCCTCGCCCAGGTCACCTATTTCAAAAACACCTTCGCATTGTCCTGGGCTACAAAAGAACTCGGATACGATCGAGGAACCTTCCTGGCCGCCATCGCGATCGCGCTCGTCGTGCAGTTCATCGTCCAACCTTTCGGTGCCGTCCTGGTCTCCAAGATCGACATGCGAAAAGCCATGTGCCTGATGGTGATACCGGAGTTCGTCCTCATGCCCGCCATGTTCTTCGCGATCCGAACCGGGAACTTCACCATCGCAGTCGTCGCGATGTGTCTGGCCACGATCCCGCACTCGATGTTCTACGGCGCCATCGCCGGCGTTCTCGCTCGTGCCTTCCCCGCCAACATCCGTTATACCGGTCTGTCGACGGCGTACCAATTGTGTTCCCTTGTCGTCGGCGGCGGAACTCCCGTACTGGCGCAGTGGATGCTCAACACGTCAGGCAATATCGTCGGGGTCGCGATCGTATCCGGGCTGTACGCCCTTGTCTCGCTGATCTGCACCCTGCTCCTGCTCCGACGTACCGGCTACAACGCGGGCGAACTCTCGACGGCCGAACAAGCGGACTACGACGAACTCGAACTCGAAAACACTCTTGTCAATACTGCGAACTCACCGAAGTCCGAAGCGGGTGAGATTCCTACCGGTCGGGCAACCGTCTAGGCCAGGGACGGCAGCGCCTGCTCGGACAATTTCAACACTTCGAGAAGAGCAGGTCTGTCGTCTCCCTCTCGCCAGGCGATACGCAGTTGAAGAGGAGGAGGTGGGTCCATGACCGGAACAAAGACAACATCAGGATTCACGATGCTCTGGGCCACCGAGGAAATGGTCAACGAGCATCCGATTTCCGCGGACACCAGCGCGATCAACGACATCGAATCCGGTGCCGTCTGCACGATGCGAGCCAGGAACCCTGCGTTCTTCGAGGCAGTGAGCAGAGACTCCCGCAGAATCGAACCTGGCTCCGCCGGAAGCGTCACCCAATTCTCGGACTCCAATTCGATCAACCGAACCGAGTCCCTCGACGCCAACGGGTGGTCTTTGGACATGGCCACCAGAAAGTTCTCCTCGGCGATCAATCTCGACGTGATCCCGAGCGGCGGTACGGTCCACCTCACCATCCCGATGTCGAGTCGTCGATCGAGCAGCATCAACAACGCCTCGTTCGCGAAAGCAGAACTGTCGAGCACGAATTCGATACCGGGATTGGTCTTTCTCACCAATTTCGCCCACCGCCCGACGAGCAGATGCGAAGAAGTCCCCGCGAAACCCAGGCGAACGCGACCTGTCGTTCCCTTGCCTGCCGCAGACACCGCGATCTCGGCCATCCGGCACGCGTCCAGAATCTCGCGCGCCGGAAGCAGCAGCGCTTCACCGGCAGCAGTGAGCCGCACAGTTCGAGTGCTCCGATCGAACAACGGCGAACCGAGCTGTTTCTCGAATTGCCTGATCGTTCGACTCAGCGGCGGTTGCGCAATCCGAAGCCGCTGCGCCGCACGGCCGAAATGTAGCTCCTCAGCCACCGCGAGAAATGCGTTGATCTGATGAATTTCCACCCGACATTGTTGCGCCACACCGGCCGAACATGTCAAGTTCCGAAACCGACCGAGTGCGCGAAAGAACAAGAAGAGGTACAGACGTGGACAAGACCCTCTCGATGAAAGAGGCCGTCGGCCGATACGTCGAAGACGAGATGACCGTTGCGCTGGAGGGATTTTCGCATCTCATTCCTTTTGCCGCGGCACACGAGATCATCCGGCAGGGCAGAAAGGACCTCACCCTCTGCCGGATGACGCCGGACATCGT
Organism: Rhodococcus sp. OAS809; assembly: GCF_040546695.1. Classification (NCBI taxonomy): domain Bacteria; kingdom Bacillati; phylum Actinomycetota; class Actinomycetes; order Mycobacteriales; family Nocardiaceae; genus Rhodococcus; species Rhodococcus sp. OAS809. Next base: position 1,823,268 of record NZ_JBEPOI010000002.1, read on the forward strand.
TTCCGATCAACTCGTCGCCGCCGGCTGCGTCCGAAAGCTGGTTGCCTCGTTCTTCGCCAGTGGCTCCGCAGGTTCTCTGTACGAGTTACGCAGACGCATCGAGAACCAGGACCCGCTCCCCCTCGAAGTCGAGGAATACAGCCATTACGGCATGGTGTGCCGGTATCAGGCGGGAGCGGCCAGACTTCCCTTCTTCCCGCTGCGGTCGTACGCCGGTAGTGATCTACCCGCACTCAACCCACAACTGAGACTCGTCGAGGATCCGTACGGAGGCGGGAGCGTCTACGTTGTGCCGCCGTTGAATCCGGATGTGACGATCATCGGCGCACAGCGAGCGGACACGTCCGGGAACGCACAGATCTGGGGCATCGCCGGGGTGCAGCAAGAAGCCGTTTACGCCGCGAAGAAGGCGATCGTCGTTGTGGAAGAGCTTGTCGACGACGAGGTCATCAGGTCAGATCCGAGCCGAACTCTGATTCCCTCGCACGCCGTCGACGCGGTTGTCGTCTGCCCGCGCGGCGCGCACCCGTCGTACGCACAGGGATACTACGACCGCGATTGCGGCTTCTACCGACGCTGGACCGAGATTTCCAAAGACCCTTCGTTGCTGAGAAATTGGCTCGACGAATGGGTGTACACACTCGGCGATCACGACGAATATCTCGCCAAGCTCGGAGCCGACTACTGGTCGGATCTCGAGGTCGGATCAAAACTCTCCACACCTGTCGACTACGGGAGCAGACTGTGACCACCACGATTGTCAGCGGTAACACCACCTCCACCGAAACGATCGTCGCCGTCGCGGCACGCGAGTTGGCGGGTAAGCGCCGGGTCTTCGCCGGAGTCGGGCTCCCCACGCTCGCAGTCGATCTCGCGCGCCACACGTCGAATCCGGACGTAGAACTGATCTACGAATCCGGAGTGTGCGGCGCGCATCCGTCGGCGATGGCCGAAGGTATTGCCGACTCCGTCGTGGTCTCCGGCGCCGAATCCGTGCTCAGTATGGCCGCACTCTTCGGTTATGTCCTGCAAGGTGGCAACGTCGACGTCGGTTTTCTCGGGGCCGCTCAAATCGATCGAACGGGAAGCCTGAACACAAGTTTCATCGGTGACTGGAAGAACCCGACGGTCAGACTGCCCGGAGCAGGCGGGGCCGTCGAGATCATCGCGAACGCGGCCGAGATCTTCGTAGTGATGCGTCGCCACGACCTCAGTTCCTTTCCGGCCGCGCTCGACTTCTGCACCTCACCCAGCCCCGCCCGCGCCCACGCCAGCGGAAAGGGCATCATGCCGGCAGGTGCAGGAGTGACAAAGGTGTTCACCAACCTCGGTGTCCTGACACACCAGGGCCCCGGCGGCGAGTTGGAGCTGACCAGTGTCCACGAAGGCATCTCGGTCGATCAGGTGCGAGAGGCGACGGGATGGGATCTGGCCGTCGCCGACCACGTCACCGTCACCACCCCACCGTCCGGTACGGAGATCGATCTGCTCCGCAACACTATCGACAAAGTCAGGCTGTACCTGCGGTGACACTGTCCCGGAGCCTGCCGACGGCGTCGACCAGCACGGCTTCGGGATACGTCGCGAAACACAGTCGAGCGCTTCGACCGAGGCCAGCTTCGACCGCGAAGGCCGAACCTGGGACAAATGCCACGCCATGCTCGAGCGCGGCACCCAGGAGTTCGGTGGTGTCGACATCGTCGACGAAATCCATCCAACAGAACATCCCGCCGCGGACCTCGGAAAAGCGTGCACGCCCACTCAATTCCGTCTCGGCGGCCGTGACCAACGCCTTCGCCCTCGCGCCGTACCCCGCTCGAAGCACGTCGAGATGCGCGTCGAACCATTCGACGTCGGAGAAGAGGTCTGCGGCGATCTGCTGGGTGAGCGAAGACCCGCACAGGTCAGCGCCTTGCTTGATCAGTTCGACCGCCTCGCAGACCTTTCGGTCGCCGTGCAGCCAGCCGACGCGCAGCGCCGGTGCCAACACTTTGGAAGCACTGGACAGCCGAATCACCCTGTCCGACAACGCCGCCAGCGGTGCGGGCGGTTTCTCGCCGAAGTACAGTTCGCCGTACGGGTCGTCCTCGAGCACCCAGAACCCGTATCGGTCCGCCAGTGCCGCCAAGTGCGCTCGCCGCTGCGCCGAAAGCACCGCGCCGCGCGGGTTGTGGAAATTGCTCACGGTGTGAACAACTTTGGGCCGAAGACCGGCGGCAAGTTTCGTCTCGAGCGCGTCGGTATCCATTCCGTCCTCGTCCAGCTGGACGGGAACGAGACGGGCCTGCGCCGTTCGAAAGACCTGCAGCGCACCGGTATATGCCGGTTCCTCCACGACCACGACGTCACCGGCGTCGAGGAGGACCTGCGCGAGCAAGCTCAAACCTTGCTGAGAACCGTGGGTGATCACGACTTCGGACACGTCGAGTGTCCGCCCGATCTTGGATGATTCGCGCTCGGCGATCACCTCACGGAGGCGCCGCAGGCCTGACGTCTCGCCGTATTGAACGGACGAGGGGTCACCGAGTGCGTCGTGGGCTGCCTTCGAGATTCGCTCCCGCGGAATGAAATCGGGATCGGGCAGTCCGCCGGCCAAGCTGATGACGTCGGGCCGGGCAGTCAGGGTGAGCAGATCGCGAATTGCAGAACTACGGAGTCCGTCCATACGAGCAGACAGCGCGGCGTGTGTCATATGAAGCTCCCAGGCACGCAGAATGAAGGTCAGAGGAAAAACACCCTGAGCCGTCCTGGGTCAACGGGGCGGGAGAGCGCCGAGATACCGACCCTTGATTCGGTCGGCATCTCGACTATCCCACCAATACTTCAGTATGTGAAACAGAGTTCCCACATTGTAAGAAGACTCTGGTCGGTTGTCAGTCCAGGTCGTCGTGACGCATGAGCTGACGAGCAGCCTCGGTGATCGATCCGGTCAGCGACGGGTACACCGAGAACGTCTGCGCCAGGTCGTTGACCGTCAGGTTGTTCTGTACGGCGATCGCGATCGGCAGGATCAGTTCCGAAGCAGTGGGTGCGACCACAACACCGCCGATGACCACGCCGGTAGCCGGGCGGCAGAAAATCTTCACGAATCCGCGACGCAAACCGGACATCTTGGCGCGCGGGTTGGTGTTGAGCGGCAACATGACGGTGCGCGCAGGCACCTCTCCGTTGTCGATCGCTGCCTGCGAAACACCCACCGTTGCAATTTCGGGGCGTGTGAAGACGGCCGACGCGACGGTCTTCAACTTGATCGGGCTGACGCCTTCACCCAGTGCGTGGTACATCGCGATACGTCCCTGCATCGCAGCCACCGACGCGAGCGGGAGCAGTCCGGTGCAGTCACCGGCAGCGTAGATACCGGAAACCGTGGTGCGCGAGACCCGGTCGACACGCAGGTATCCACCCTTGTCCAACTCGATGCCGACCCGCTCCAGGCCGAGACCGTTGGTGTTGGGGACGGAACCGACGGTCATCAAAGCGTGGCTTCCTTCGACCGTGCGGCCGTCGGAGAGCTTGACGACGATGCCCTTCTCGGTGCGCTCGACGGCGTCCGCGCGGGCGTGCTTGACGAGGGTGACACCGCGCTCGGCGAGGGCGTCCTCGAGCACGAGCGCCGCATCGGCATCCTCGCCGGGCAGAACACGGTCGCGACTGGACACGAGCGTGACCTTGACGCCCATCTCGGTGTACGCGGAGACGAACTCGGCACCGGTGACACCGGAACCGACCACGACCAGGTGCTCGGGAAGCTCGTCCAAGTCGTAGAGCTGGCGCCACGTCATGATTCGCTCACCGTCGGGCTCGGCTCCCGGGATGATGCGGGGGCTGGCGCCGGTGGCGATCAACACGACGTCTGCGTCGATGGTCTTCTGCTCGCCGCTTCCGAGCGTCGCGCGAACCTGGTGTGCTGCCATGCCGAGGAGTGGATCGGTCAGTTCGGCGGTGCCGGAGAGAACCTCGACGCCTACCGTCTGCAACCGTGCGCGAATGTCCGAGGACTGGGACAACGCGAGACTCTTGACTCGGGAGTGGATCTTCGGCAGTGACACCGAAGCCTGCTCCGGATCCAGAGTGATGCCGAGGTCGGATGCACGACGCATGTCGGTGCGGATCCCGGTGGACGCGATGAACGTCTTCGACGGGACACAGTCGAACAGCACACACGCACCGCCGACGCCGTCCGAATCGACCAGGGTGACCGTGGCCCCGTGCTGCGCGGCTACCAGTGCCGCCTCGTAGCCGGCGGGTCCGCCACCGATGATCACGATCCGGGTCATGTGTCCTCCAAGTCCTCGCGTGGCCGGCAGGGGTCTCCCGTCGACCAGTGTCACGCTATTCGAGCACCACGTGTCGCGCAGTGCTTGTACCAGATTACTTGCGTCCGGTGGTCCGCTTCGCCACACCCTCGGACCACGGTTTAGGCTTGCGCCCGTGTCGATTTATGCCGCCTACGGTTCCAACATGCATCCCGAGCAGATGTTGTTGCGCTGCCCACACTCCCCCATGTCCGGGACAGGGTGGCTGCGAGGCTGGCGCCTGACCTTCAGCGGCGAGGACCTCGGCTGGGAGGGTGCTCTCGCCACCGTGGTCGAAGATCCCGATTCCAGTGTTTTCGTGGTGCTCTACGACGTCCCGGAAGAGGACGAAGTGAGTCTGGACCGCTGGGAAGGTGCCGAACTGGGTCTGCACCGCAAGATCCGCGTGCGGGTCGACACCGCCGGCGACGCGGTACTTGCGTGGCTCTACGTCATGGATGCGTACGAAGGCGGACTGCCGTCGGCCCGCTACATCGGCGTGATGGCCGACGCCGCCGAGATTGCCGGAGCGCCGGCCGAGTACGTACGAGAGTTGCGGACGAGAAACAGCCGCAATGTCGGTCCGGGTAACGGTGTTACCGATTAGATAGCTGTCCTGCTCAAAGCAGCAGGAAATACGCGAGCACTGCCAGTGCTGCGAGCACCACCACAACCGTCACGCCGATGAGCACACGCTTGGAACCGCGCGACTCCGATTCGCCTGCGACAACTGCAGTTTCCGGCTCGGCGGTCGCCACCCCGGCAGCGGTTTCTGCCGCCACCTTCTCGCGTCCCAGGGTGTCGAACACCTCGGTCACGTCGTGTGAAGGCGGCAATCCGATCGGCACGATAGTGTGCGACGTCGAGGTGAATCCGGCAGCCAGAATTGCGGCTCCCAGCGCAGCCGACTGCTCAGGTCCGGGACCGAGTTCACATCTGACACCGAGCTTTTCGGCAATCCCGGCCGCTATGGACATCATGGCCGCTTTGTCTGTCGCCGGTTCGCCGTCACCGGTGACGACTACGGCGTCCAGGTTCTCCGGCATCCAACCGAACGCACCCAGAGCCGTCGCGAGGCGTGAACTCGGCGAACTCCCGTCGCCGGCAAAGCCGAATGCACGGCCGGCCGCGACACCAGAACGCACGAGGGTGACCGCTGCCCCGGTGTCGTCCACGTGATAGATGCCGATGAGCGTGCCGGCGAGTGCCGCGATTTCCGACTCGAACCACGCCGACACGGCCTCGGCATCCGAGACGAGTGTGACTCGTTCGAGGCCCGCGTAGACCAGCGAATCCTGCATGAGGGCCGCTGTCGACGAGTCCCAGCGTGACGGGTAGGTCGCGACGATGTCGGGCGCTCCCCCGCTTCGACCACCACGATCGGGCAGCGGCTCGCATTCCTGCAACAGACAGCGAATCGAGGTCGCCACCAAATCCTCGGCGCGGTAACGAGTATCGGCAGTTCCCGCGACGCCACTCGGGTCCCCGACGCGACCGACAAAGCCCGACCAGCTCTCGGCGAACTCACGGCCCGCACCCAGTTGCTCGGTCCCACCGAGCACCGTCGTGCCGTCCTTGCGTTGATTGAGGATCGTGTCCCTGACCAATACCACCGGATCGGCCGAACCCGGATCGTTCGACGCAACGACAGCCGTCGACACCAATGTGCCGATTCGCACTCCCACACCTATGGACATGCCCGTACCTTCACTCGAACGACACGAAAAACGGTACCCCCGACGGGAACCGGAACTATCCCAGAACCAGGCTCGTCAGAACCTTCACACCGACGCCGAGTGCTCGCTCGTCGAGATCGAAAGTGGGTTGGTGGATGTCGAGCTGATCGCCCTCACCCGACCACACGCCGAGCCGCGCCATGGCACCCGGCACGGTTTCGAGGTACCACGAAAAGTCTTCGCCACCACCGGATTGCGGGGTGTCCGCCAAAGCATCTTGTCCGACGGTCGCGATGGCGTCCTCGAACATCCGAGTGGACACCTCGTCGTTGACGACCGGAGGCACTCCGCGACGATAGTTGAGTTGGTAGCGAACTCCGGTGGGTGCGAGCAGTCCGTGGACGATTTCTTCCACGAGCGGTTCGAGCAACTCCCAGGTGTCGTGATCGCCGGTACGTACCGTGCCCGTCATCATGCCGGTCTGCGGAATCGCGTTGGGCGCCTGACCTGCGCTGACCGCGCCCCACACCATGACGGTTCCGGTACGCGGATCGATACGACGGCTGAGCATTCCCGGCAGCCCGGTCACGACGGTGCCGAGCGCGTAGATCAGATCCGTGGTCAAATGCGGCCGCGACGTGTGCCCACCCGGAGAGTCGAGGACGACCTCGATCGTGTCGGCAGCAGAGGTGATCGCACCCAGGCGCATTCCCACCTGGCCTGCCTCGAGTCGCGGATCGCAGTGCAGAGCAAAGATTCTGGACACACCGTCGAGCGCGCCCGCGGCGATGACGTCGAGTGCTCCGCCAGGCATGACTTCCTCGGCGGGCTGGAATATCAGCCGAACCCCGACGGGAAGTTCGGGCAGCGTGGCCAGAGCCAGTCCGGCGCCGAGCAAGATGGTGGTGTGGGCGTCGTGCCCGCATGCATGGGACACACCGGGGACCGTGGACGAGTACGTCGCCCCGGTCGCTTCCTGCATCGGCAAAGCGTCCATGTCGGCGCGCAGTGCGATTCGTGGACCCTCCGGTCCGATATCGCACGTGAGACCGGTGCCACCGGGAAGGATCTTCGGCGACAATCCAGCGGCAGTGAGGCGGGTGGCGACGAATTCGGTGGTCGCGTATTCGCGGCGAGCCAACTCCGGGTTGGCATGGATGTGTCGACGCCACGCGACGAGGTCGTCGGTGTGCGCGTGAATCCACGTGTCGATTGCCGCGTTCACCGGCGATCTACCCCTTCCAACAGACGGGCGCGTTGTTCTGGATCGGACGCTACCCGGACAGCAGTGCGGGCCAACGCAATTGCACCGTCGACTACCGCTCGATCTGCGGAGGTGGTGATACACGCAGCCGCGAACTCCGGCTGATGTGTCACTGCCCCCGATGAATCCAAGCCTATGACCGGGTGAATTCCCGGAATCACATTGGTCACATTACCCATATCCGTACTACCCAGTGGACGGGAGCGCTCCCATTCCGCTGCCAGTGGCACCCGCCCGAGATCGACGATCTGTTCACGGTACGCCGCCGCCAGCCACGGATCGGGGGTCAACTCGGTGTAAGTAGGCGATACCGTGCGGATTTCGTGGGTGCACCCGGTGCCGAGTGCACCCGAGGCGAAGCACGCGTCGGCACGCTCGGACAGATTGGCCAACGACGCGGCCGTTTCGGCACGCAGGTAGTAGAGCAATTCGGACCGAGCCGGAACGATGTTGGGAGCCGTGCCGCCGTCACTGACGATTCCGTGAATCTGCTGACCTGGCTGCAGGTGCTGACGCAACAGTCCGACCGCCACCTGAGCGAGCGTCGCTGCGTCGGCGGCGTTACGCCCGAATTCCGGCGCAGCAGACGCATGCGCCTCGCGACCGTGATAGCTCACGGCGATGTCCGCCAAGGCCAGCGAGGTCGCACCGATGATGTCGATCGGCCCTGGATGAACCATCATGGCGGCGCCGACGCCGTCGAAGGCACCACGCTCGAGCATCAGGACCTTGCCGCCACCGGTTTCCTCAGCCGGAGTACCGATCACTCGGATGGTGATCCCCAGTTCGTCGGCCACGGTAGCCAACGCGATGCCGGCCCCGACCGCGGCGGCGGCAATGATGTTGTGCCCACAGGCATGACCGATCTCGGGCAGCGCGTCGTACTCGGCGCAGATCGCGATGACCAACTCTCCGCTGCCGTAGGTGGCATCGAAAGCCGTCGGCAGATCGACGATCCCGCGAGTGACCGCGAAACCGTGCTGCGCCAGCAGGTCCGACACTTTGGCAGCGCTGCGGAACTCCTCGAAGGCGAGTTCCGGGTCGCTGTGAATCGAATGCGACAGCGCAATCAGATCGGCCTCTACGGACCTGACTGCGCTGTCGACATTCTGGTTCACGCGATCATTGTCTCACCCGAAGGAGAAGTTGCTCTTGTCAGTCACCTGAGCGAGGTCTGCAAGAGCATCGCGGTGGATGCCTGCCTTGATTCCCGCCAAGTTCTTGCCGTGAGTCGACGTCAGTGCCGACGCCTTGGCCACAGCAGCGGCGAGTACTCCGTCGCCGTCGACCGTTTCCTGCACGATGCCGGCAGCAAGTGCGTCGGCGCCGCCGAATCGACGCCCCGTCGTCATCGCGTCGACCGCCGTCTGCTTGGGCAGACGACTGTTCAGCAGTGCTGACATGCCGACAGTGAACGGCATGTTCAGTCCGACCTCGGGGAGGCAGTAGAAGCCGCGGTCCGCGCGCATGATCTGGAAATCGTGCGAGGACGCGAGCATGGCGCCGGCGCCGAACGCGTGCCCCTGCACGGCCGCGACCGTGGCCATCGGGAAGGTCAGCAAACGGCTGTAGATGGTGTGGACCTTGTCCAGGTAGCCGGGGAGACCGTCGAGATTGCCGAAGATCCACGTCGTGTCCAGGCCGTTCGTGTAGAACTTGCCCGTCGCCGTCGTCACCAGGGCTGCGGGCCCCTCGCGCGCTTCGACCTCGTCCAACTTGCTGTGAACAGCGTCGATCCACTCAGGGCCGAAGCGGTTCTCGTTGTCCGTTTCGCCCTCGTTGCCGAGGTACAGGATGAATACGTCGCCGTCGCGTTCGAGATAAGGCATGGATGGGAGAGTAACGCCCGCCAACTCACCCGGCGAACCGACCCGACTCCTCAGTAGGGTTGCTCACATGGGAACGATCGCCGAGGCCGCCGCCGCTGCTCTGTCCGCCATGACTGGCTCTTCGTCACCGTCAGTCGCCATCGTGCTCGGGTCGGGGTGGACCGATGCCGCAGACGTGTTCGGCGACGCCGGTGCGGACGTGACAGCCGAAGTCTCGATGGCGGATCTTCCTGGCTTCGCCCCACCGTCCGCTCTCGGCCATGCGGGCACCATTCGTTCGGTGCGCGTCGGAAACACCGAAGTCCTGCTGCTGCTCGGGCGCGCGCACGCATACGAGGGCCACGATCTCGGTACCGTCGTCCACCCGGTCCGGACAGCCATTGCTGCCGGTGCCGAAACGGTCATCCTCACCAATGCGGCCGGCGGTATTGCTGAAAACTACACAGTCGGTCAACCGGTGCTGATCAGTGACCACCTGAACCTGACGGCCCGCTCTCCCCTCGTCGGCGCAGAGTTCGTCGACCTGGTCGACGCCTACTCGCCGGAACTGCGTGCGCTGGCTCGCTCGATCGACCCGGACCTTGCCGAGGGTGTTTACGCCGGGCTTCCCGGTCCGCACTACGAGACTCCAGCCGAGATTCGAATGCTTCGTACACTCGGCGCCGATCTGGTCGGCATGTCGACAGTTCACGAGACCATCGCGGCTCGCGCGCTCGGCGCTCGCGTTCTCGGCATCTCCATGGTCACCAATCTGGCCGCCGGAATCACGGGCGCCCCGCTCGACCATCAGGAAGTGCTGGCGGCAGGCAAAGCCTCGGCGGCCCGGATGGGAGTGCTGCTGCGTCAACTGGTCGAGCAGCTGTGACACCACTGAACGTCACCGAGTGGATCGACGCCGATCCGGACCCAGTTACCCGCGCAGAATTAGCAGCCCTTTCGGAACATGAACTGACCGAACGCTTTTCCGCACCACTGACGTTCGGCACTGCTGGGCTTCGCGGGCCGGTGCGCGGCGGACCCAACGGAATGAACCTCGCGGTCGTCATCCGGACCACGGCCGGTCTGGCGGCCTGGCTGACAGCTCGCTGCCAGGGCGGGTCCCGCGTTGTGGTCGGCCGCGACGCCCGGCTCGGTTCAGAGGCATTTGCTCTGGCCGCCGCCGAGGTCATGGCAGCCGCCGGGTTCGAAGTGACCCTGCTCCCCCGCCCACTGCCGACACCGCTGGTGGCGTTCGCGGTGCGCAGGCTCGGGGCAGCGGCAGGTATCCAGATCACCGCCTCCCACAATCCTGCCGCCGACAACGGTTACAAGGTGTATCTCTCGGGCGGAGCGCAACTCGTCTCCCCCGCCGATCGTGAAATCGAGAGCGAGATCGCTCGCATCGGTAGTGCCGCCGACGTCGCGCGAGCATCGGTGATTCCGGCCGACAACTCTCTGGTCGAGGAGTACATCGCCCGCATCGCGACCCTCCCGCACGGCGACGCACGCTCGATCCGGATTGCGCTTACGGCAATGCACGGCGTCGGCGGCGAGACTGCGGCCGCGACTCTGCGAGCAGCAGGATTCGAGGACCTGCACGTCGTGGCGGAGCAGTTCGATCCCGACCCCACGTTTCCGACCGTCGAGTTCCCCAATCCCGAAGAGCCCGGCGCCGCAGACCGCCTGCTCGCCCTTGCCCGAAGTGTCGACGCGGATCTGGCGATCGCACTCGACCCGGATGCCGACCGCTGCGCCGTCGGAGTTCGCGACGGTGATCAGTGGCGCATGTTGCGCGGCGACGAAACCGGGGTGCTCCTGGCCGACCACGTACTGAGCACGGCGCCCGAAGATTCGTTGGTGGCGACGACGATCGTCTCCTCGACCCTGCTCTCGAAGTTGGCGAGAGCCCGCGGAGCCAGGTTTGCGCAGACACTCACCGGTTTCAAGTGGCTCACGCGTGCCGGCGACGGACTCGTCTACGCCTACGAGGAAGCGATCGGGCACTGCGTCGATCCGGATGTGGTGCGGGACAAGGACGGAATCTCAGCTGCCGTTCTGGTGGCTGACTTGGCTGCCACCCTCGCGGGCAGCAACAGAACCCTGTTGGACGTTCTAGGCGACTATGCCGTCGAATTCGGACTGCATTGCGGGGACCAAGTATCCCGCCGCGTCGAGGACTCGAGTGACATCGCGGAAATGATGAAACGGCTACGCGCCGATCCGCCAAGCCAACTCGCGGGCGAGCCGGTCACGACCGAGGACTTGTCCCTGGTTCGCGGTGGTATGCGCACCGACGCAGTGATATTCGACGGACCGTCGATCCGCCTGGTGGTGCGCCCGTCCGGAACCGAGCCCAAGCTCAAGTGCTATCTCGAAGTTGTCGTCCCGGTGGCGAACCGCGCCGACCTCGCGAACGCAGTAGAGCAGGCGAAGGCCCGGCTGGCCGAACTCCGAACCTTCGCCTTTTCGCTCTAGCGGGGTCCGAACTGCCGATCGCCGGCGTCACCGAGACCGGGGACGATGAAAGCGTTCTCGTCGAGTCCGTCGTCGATGCTCGCGATGACCAGACGAACCGGGTGGCCGGACGCTGCCAGCGCGTCGACGCCGGCCGGAGCGGCCACGACGCACACTGCCGTGACATCCGTCGCGCCACGCGCAACCAGCAAGTCGATGGTGTGCACCATCGAACCACCGGTGGCGAGCATCGGATCGAGCACGAACACCGGGATCCCGGACAGATCCGCCGGCAGGGATTCGAGGTACGGAACCGGCTGATGAGTCTCTTCGTCACGTGCCATTCCGACAAAGCCGACGCCGGCCGACGGAATCAGCGCACTCGCCTGTTCGACCATGCCCAGACCGGCCCGCAGCACGGGTACCAACAACGGCGGCTTCGCGAGCCGGATGCCCGTCGTCGCTGCCACCGGGGTGTCGACCGGGAACTCCTCGACCTCCGCGTCACGCATGGCCTCGTAGACCAGCATGTGCGTGAGCCTGCGAAGTGCGGAACGAAAAGTTGCGTTCTCACTGCGTGCATCACGCATTGTCGTCAAGAGGGCCGCCGCGAGCGGATGGTCGACTACGTGCGTTTGCATGACCATCAGAATAGTTCCTCGGGAACCGGAGCACCCCGCGCGGCGTCCAAGAAGGAGTAAGCGCAACGGGGGGAAGACAAAGTTGACAAGTCTGGATCTGGACACTGAAAGCATCGCGGAGTTCGCCACGCGGTTGGGCACTGTTGCCGACAACGTCGCGCAAGCTCGACAGGACGCGGCGGGTGGCGATCACTTGGCTCTGTCCACTGTGCTGGGGCTGATCGGCGGCGACTTCGTCGATGTCGCGAGCCGAGCACAGCAAGCGCACATCGACGACATCGATCGACTGTCCGCTGTGATCTCCAGCGTCCAGTCAGCCACCCGCGACGCTCACGCCGTCTATCTCGACTCCGAGGAATCGGTACGAAGGACTCTCGCTGAAGCCGCACGCTCATGATCGACGTCGACGCACTCGCACGACCGATCATCGACCTGGTCGACACTGTCGGGACTGGTGTCCCCAGCGCAAGTGGACCCGACGTCGGCATCCGAATCGCCACGGACGCCCTCGAGATCGCCTACCAACTGGGAAGCGCGGCACTGAGCGAACTGGCGTCCTCTCAGAGTTCGTCGACTGCCCTCACTGCTGCGGTGACCAAAACCGAGCAGACGCAGACGTCGACGCGAAACCTCGCCGATCGTGGGACCGACATCGCCGGCGTCGTGGACGAAGCGACAACGTCCGTGTACGCGGGAATGACCGAACTCGGTGAGATTCTCCAGTCCTTTCTGACACTCGCGATCAAGGCCGGGCCGACGCTGATGACACCGATGGGCCAATTGATGTTGTTGTCGGCCGCGTTGGAGCACCTCGGACGCGCGGTATCGGTTATCGAGCGGGTACGCGGTGAGTTGGCCGGGTCGACCGACAAGATGTCCGCACTCGTCCCGTCCGTCCCGATACCCGATCCCGCACCTGGGGTCTCCGAGTCGGCGGGTGGTTCCGGTTCCGCAAGTGGTTCCGGTTCCGCAAGTGGTTCCGGTTCCGCAAGTGGTTCCGGTTCCGTCGGTGGCGTTGAGGTCGAACTTCCCGACGGCTCGATTGCCACCGCACCGAACGCCGAGGCCGCTGCTGCCGTACGCAACGCGCTCACTCAACAGGGTGTCCCGTACGCCTGGGGAGGCACGACACCCGGAGTCGGTCTGGACTGCAGTGGTCTGACGCAATGGGCGTACGGCCAGGCCGGAGTCGATATTCCGAGGTTGGCTCAGGAACAGGGAATCGGGAACCAGGTCGATCAGAACAATCTGATGCCGGGCGACCTCGCGGTCTGGGACGGACACGTCGCCATGGTGATCGGCAACGGTCAGATGGTCGAAGCCGGCGATCCTGTCGAGATCAGCGCCATCCGAACCACGAACAGCGGCATGGACTTTCACGGCTTCTACCGTCCGACGGAATGACAGGGAATCATGCCCGAGAACAAGCGCGAATCACCGCCGATCATCACAGCCGTAGCCGTCAACCGCGCCGGAACCATCGCGGTCCGCGCCACGGAGCACGCCGTGCCCGTGGACCTGCGGATCAGCCAGGACGAACTGCGGTACGGCGGGCAGCGGTTGGCGCAACAGATACTCACGCTGTGTTCGAAAGCAGCAATCGAAGCCGGCGCCCGCCATCGTGTGGAGCTCGAGGAGACCGGAGTCCCGGCAGCGATCCTCGATCGGCTCGGTCTACCGACCCGAGACGAACTGGCCGATGTCGACGCCGCCGAGGGCCAGAACCTTCCGTCGAGCTGGATGCGTTCGATATGAGCGAGATTGATCGAATCATGGAGCTGGCGAAACACCGGACGGGACTCTTGCAGGACGCCGTCGACGGGGTCGGCGCTCTTCGGGTAGTCGTCTCGAGCGAGGGTGGGATAGTCACGGCGACTGTCGACGGGCTGGGCGCTCTGGTCGACCTACGGATCACCGACGCAGTCACCGCGATGAATTCTCAGACGGTGGCCGCATTGACGGTGGCCACGATTCACCAGGCAGTTCAACAGTCCAACGACGAACGCGAGCGACTGGTCAGTGAGCTCCGAGTAGCCCTGAAACAAACGTGACGAACCCCCGCTATGCCTTTCGCGCTGCGGTGGATAGGCTTCCGCCCATGGCTGGAGACATCGTCCCTATCGAAATCGGACTCACCGACGGAGACCTCGTCACTTTGTGGGCACCTCGCTGGCGCGAGGGCGACGACGAGTGGGAAGCGTTTCTCGGCCATGAGGAAGACCTCTACGGGTTCTCCTCCGTCGCGGAACTCGCGGCCTTCATCCGAACGGACTCCGACAACGACCTGGTCGAGCATCCGGCGTGGGCCGTCGTCTCCGGACTGTCGGCAGCCGAGTTGGAACCGGAAGAGAACTTCACGTTCGACTTCGTCGGCGTGCCGGAACTGGCCGCAGGTGACCCTGAGGCACTGGTGGTCTCGGAACTCGAAGACACCCTGAACATGGCTCGCAACATCGGTGAGGTGTGCGAACTCGACGCGGTCATCCGCTTCTTCAGCGGCCATCCGGTACTCGGCGCGCTTGCCACCGGCGCCGGCACCTTCGAAGGCCGCGAAGGCCTGGAGCTGTGGGACCAGGTCGGCGCTGCGATCGTCAAGGACTGGGACGCCGTTCTCGACGCCATCGACAAGGTGGTCACCTCCCCGAAGGTCGATGCAGCTGCTGTGGCGGTCGCCGAAGCTGAACTGCTCGCTGCCGCCGAGAACACCGTCGACGCCGACGATGTCGCCGAGGAGGGCGAGGACGAGGAATTCGACGAAGACGACCTCGAAGAGGACGAAGACGAAGTCGAGACCTTCTGGGGTGAGGTCGGTGTCGACCCGATCCGCATCATCACCTCGGCCGAGACGTTCTACACTCTGCGCTGCTACATGGGAGATCAGGCGATCTTCCTCGGCAAGGACGGACTGATCACCGTCTTCCGTAGCGAGCGCGCACTCGCTCGCTACCTCGCCGACAACCACGAACACGATCTCTCGCAGGTCAGTACGTACGGCGAAATTCAGAATGCGGCCGTCGACGGTTCACTCGAAATCGAGGTCACGGACGAGAACGTCTACGTTCTGCCCGGCATCGCCGACGACCTCGCCCAGGGCCCGGACGTCGTAGATGCCGAGCAGCTGGAACTCGCAGTCGAATTGTTCACCGATGCAGCAGATTTCGCCGACGACGACTCCACCGAGGAGGCTCTGTCCGCGTCGAACGAGCTGGGTTGGTACGTCTCGTACCTCCTCAACCCCGATCCGTCGCGGATGGCTCCGAGTGCGCCGTTCACCAAGGAATCCGAGGCCTGGCGCGAACTCGAGCGCGAGTTCGAGGCCCGGCTTCGATCTGAGTAGTCGGGCGCACGTCATCTAGCCGATGAGCACGGCGTAGCCCGGCTTGATGACGTCGTCGATCAACGCGAGGCGCTCGTCGAACGGGATGAAGGCCGACTTCATCGCATTGATGGTGAAGCGTTCGAGATCGGTCCATCCGTAACCGAAGGTCTCGACCAACGCGGCCATTTCCCGGCTCATGGTGGTGTCGCTCATCAGCCTGTTGTCGGTGTTGACGGTCACTCGGAAGCGCAAGTCCGCCAAGAGTCCGAACGGATGGTCCGCCAGGGCGGCTACGGCTCCGGTCTGCACGTTCGAACTCGGGCACAGTTCCAGGGGAATGCGCATGTCACGGACGTAGTTCGCGAGCCGACCCAACTCTGCCCCACCTTGCACTCCTACGTCGATGTCGTCCACGATCCGCACGCCGTGGCCCAACCGATCCGCTCCGCAGAAGGCGATGGCTTCGTGGATCGACGGCAACCCGAAAGCCTCACCCGCGTGAATCGTGAAGTGGGCGTTCGCGTCACGCATGTACTCGAAAGCGTCGAGGTGCCGGCTCGGTGGGTTACCGGCCTCGGCACCGGCGATGTCGAAACCGACAACCCCGCGGTCCCGGAATCGCACAGCGAGTTCGGCGATCTCCCGCGACCGGGCGGCATGCCTCATCGCCGTGAGAAGACAGCCGATGCGGATCTCCCGTCCCGCGACCCTGGCAGCGGATTCGCCGGCCCGGAAACCTTCGAGAACGTGCTCGACGACCTCGTCCAAACTCAGGCCTTGTTCCAGGTGCTGCTCGGGCGCAAAACGGACCTCGGCATAGACGACGTTGTCGTCGGCCAGATCCTCGGCACACTCACGTGCCACCCGTGCAAGCCCTTCGGGGGTCTGCATCACGGCGACTGTGTGCGCGAACGTTTCGAGGTAGAGCTCGAGCGATCCACTGTCAGCGGCAGTTCGGAACCATTGCGCCAGTTCGGATGCCGTATTCGCCGGCAGCTCGTCGTAGCCACATTGCTCGGCCAGTTCGAGAACGGTCTCGGGTCGGAGTCCTCCGTCGAGATGATCGTGGAGAAGAACTTTGGGTGCGCTGCGGATCGTGGTCAACTCCGGTGCGTTCATTCGCCAACGCTAACGCGAATCACCCACAATTCGCTCGATGAGCAACGGTCGCGAAACGGTGTCGGAATCGGTCCCGATCGACCATCCACCGCCGAGGCTTCGTCGCGCTGCATCAAATCTCTCGGGAGTGTCGGTGTGCAATGTCATCAGCGTCTGCCCGGCACGGACCACGTCGCCAGGCTTTGCATGCATCTCGATGCCGGCACCGGCCTGAACGGCTTCGCCCTGCCGTTCGCGTCCGGCTCCCAGTTTCCAGGCCGCGATGCCCACCGCCATGGCGTCGAGTCGGGTCAGTACGCCGTCTCGGTCCGCGGTGACGACGTCGCTGTGCCGGGCCACCGGCAGCGTCGCGTGTGGGTCCCCACCTTGGGCGGCGATCATCGCGCGCCACCGGTCCATGGCTGTGCCGTCGGCCAGTTTGTCGGCGGGGTCGATACCGTCGATCCCGGCCGCTGACAGCATCTCCCGCGCCAGGACCAGGGTCAGCTCGACGACGTCCGACGGCCCGCCGCCTGCCAGCACCTCGACGGATTCACGTACCTCGAGGGCGTTGCCCGCCGTCAATCCGAGCGGGGTGTCCATCCCGGTGATGAGAGCGCTTGTACGCACGCCGGCGTCGTTGCCAAGCTCGACCATCGTGCGTGCCAACTCTCGCGCGTCGCCGAGGTCCTTCATGAACGCTCCGGAACCGACCTTGACGTCGAGCACCAGGGCGCCGGTTCCCTCGGCAATCTTCTTGCTCATGATCGAACTTGCGATCAGCGGAATGGATTCCACCGTTCCGGTCACGTCGCGCAGCGCGTAGAGCTTCTTGTCCGCGGGGGCCAGATTCGCTCCGGCAGCGCAGATCACCGCGCCGATTTTCGGATCCGAGAGAATGTCGACCATCTCCGTCGCCGTGAGCTCGGCTCGCCAACCTGGAATGGCCTCGAGCTTGTCGAGAGTTCCACCGGTGTGGCCGAGTCCGCGGCCCGACAACTGCGGGACTGCAAGACCACAGGCAGCGACGAGGGGTGCGAGCGGAAGGGTGATCTTGTCCCCCACTCCACCGGTCGAATGCTTGTCGACGGTGGGCAGCGGCAAGTCCGAAAAGTCCATCCTCCCGCCGGATTCGATCATCGCCTCGGTCCATCGACCGGTCTCTGCTCGCGACATTCCGCGGAAGTAGATCGCCATCGCGAGCGCCGACATCTGCTCGTCGCCGACGATCCCCTGTGTGAACGCCTGAACTATCCAGTCGATCTCGGTTCCCGACAGCTCGCGGCCGTCACGCTTGGCGCCGATGATGGAAACTGCGTCAAACATGGCGGAGCCCCTCTGCTTGTTCCGGCCCGAAAGCATCAGGCAACAGCTCGCTCAGCGGCTTGAACCCACTGCTCGTGTCGACAAGCATCTCACCCCCGCCGTGCTCGAGGAGAAGCTGTCTGCACCGGCCGCACGGCATCAGAATCGAGCCCTTCGCGTCGCAGCACGTGAAGGCAAGCAGCCGGCCACCCCCGGTGGCGGCCAAGTTACCGACGAGTCCACATTCGGCACACAGGCTCAAACCGTATGAGACATTTTCCACATTGCATCCTGAGACGATCCGACCATCGTCTACCAGGGCCGCTGCACCCACCGCGTACCCCGAGTACGGCGCATAGGCGTGCCGCATGACCACTTGCGCGTTGTGCCGCAACAACTTCCAGTCGATGTCACCCATGGTTCGTTATCCAATCACGCCGACTGAATGGATGCAGAAACCACGCCGAAACCGTCTCGGCGAGATTGGAAAGGCAAACCTTACAAAGAGTTTGGTACGCGTACGAATCCCGCATCTGATTAGTTCCCGGTTTCACATAGGTTTAGAGTCTGAGTCAAGTCGGTTCAGGATCCCGTCGAGCCCGGGCTGAGGTACATCGAAGCTCTCTGCAGGCTCGACGCGTCCACCAATGACGTTGGAGGCACAGCACTCGATGAGTACTACGACTGAAGCCGCTCCTCAGAAGGAGCGCACGAGGTCGCTTTACCGGGGCGACCCCGGAATGTGGTCCTGGGTTCTACACCGGATCACAGGCGTCGCTACTTTCTTCTTCCTATTCGTACACGTTCTCGATACGGCACTCGTTCGGGTCAATCCCGATACGTACGACGCCGTCATCGACACGTACAAGAACCCCCTCGTCGGCCTCATGGAGATCGGCCTCGTCGGCGTAGTCCTCTACCACGCCCTCAACGGCGTGCGCGTGATGTTGGTGGACTTCTGGTCGAAGGGCCCGAAGTACCAGCGCGTCATGCTCTGGACCATTCTGACGATCTGGTTCCTGGTGATGATCCCAGGCGCCGGACGCATCCTCATCAACATGTTTGCGGAGCACTGACATGGCGACTACTCACGGACCCGAAGCCAAGAGCCTGGGCACCTCATACGACCGTCCCGCAAGCCTGGACAACCCGCGGTCCCCGCGCGCGAAGGCTCGGAACAACTTCGAGTTGTACGCATGGCTCTTCATGCGCTTCTCCGGCGTCGCCCTGATCGTTCTGGTCCTGGGCCACATGTTCATCATGCTGATGCTCGACGGTGGCGTTCACCGTTTGAACTTCGCGTTCGTCGCAGGTCGCTGGTCCAGCCCATTCTGGCAGTTCTGGGATCTGACGATGTTGTGGCTGGCACAGCTGCACGGCGGTAACGGTCTGCGCACGGTCATCGCGGACTACTCCCGCAAGGACTCCACGCGCTTCTGGCTGACCACGATCCTCGTTCTCTCGATGATCCTGATCATGGGCCTGGGCACGTACGTCATCTTCACCTTCGACCCCAATATCTCGGCGAGCTAGGGGAGCACAGACTTCATGCAGGAACATCGTTATGACGTGGTCATCGTCGGCGCCGGTGGCGCAGGCATGCGTGCGGCAATCGAAGCTGGCCCCCGTGCCCGCACGGCCGTACTGACCAAGCTCTACCCCACCCGCAGCCACACCGGCGCGGCCCAGGGCGGCATGTGTGCCGCACTGGCGAACGTGGAGGAAGACAACTGGGAGTGGCACACCTTCGACACCGTCAAGGGCGGCGACTACCTCGCCGACCAGGACGCCGTCGAGATCATGGCCAAGGAGGCCATCGATGCGGTGCTCGACCTCGAGAAGATGGGTCTGCCGTTCAACCGCACGCCCGAAGGCAAGATCGACCAGCGTCGATTCGGTGGCCACACACGCGACCACGGCAAGGCACCCGTCCGCCGTGCGTGTTACGCCGCCGACCGCACCGGTCACATGATCCTGCAGACGCTCTACCAGAACTGCGTCAAGCACGACGTCGAGTTCTTCAACGAGTTCTACGCGCTCGACATCGCCATCACCGAGACCGAGGACGGCCCGGTTGCCACCGGTGTCATCTGCTACGAGCTCTCGACCGGCGAGCTGCACATCTTCCACGCCAAGTCGATCGTCTTCGCGACCGGCGGCTCGGGACGCATGTACAAGACGACGTCCAACGCGCACACCCTCACCGGTGACGGCATGGGCATCATCTTCCGCAAGGGCCTGCCCCTCGAGGACATGGAGTTCCACCAGTTCCACCCGACAGGACTCGCCGGTCTCGGCATCCTGATCTCGGAAGCCGTCCGCGGTGAAGGTGGCATTCTCCGTAATGCCGACGGTGAACGCTTCATGGAGCGTTACGCACCCACCATCAAGGACCTCGCTCCGCGTGACATCGTGGCTCGTTCGATGGTCCTCGAGGTTCTCGAAGGCCGCGGCGCCGGCCCGAACAAGGACTACGTCTACATCGACGTGACGCACATCCCCGAGGAAGTTCTCGACGAGAAGCTCCCCGACATCATGGAGTTCTCGCGCACCTACCTCGGCGTGGACCCCGTCAAGGAGCCCGTGCCCGTCTACCCGACGTGCCACTACGTCATGGGCGGTATCCCCACCAAGATCAACGGTGAGGTGCTGCGCAACAACGACGAGATCGTCAAGGGTCTGTACGCGGCCGGCGAATGCGCCTGTGTCTCCGTACACGGTGCAAACCGTCTCGGTACCAACTCGCTCCTCGACATCAACGTGTTCGGCCGTCGCGCCGGCATCGCTGCCGCCGAGTACGCGAACTCCACCGAGTTCGTCGACATGCCGGAAACCCCGGCCGCGATGGTCGAAGACTGGGTCGGCGTCATCCTGTCCGATCACGGCCACGAGCGCGTTGCGGACATCCGCACCGAGCTGCAGCAGTCGATGGACAACAACGCCTCCGTCTTCCGCACCGAAGAGCGCCTCACCCAGGCTCTCAAGGATGTGCGTGCTCTCAAGGAGCGCTACAACCACATCACGGTCCAGGACAAGGGCAAGCGCTACAACAGCGACCTGCTCGAGGCCATCGAGCTGGGCTTCCTCCTCGAAATGGCAGAGGTCACCGTCGTCGGCGCCCTCAACCGCAAGGAATCGCGCGGCGGCCACGCTCGCGAGGACTTCCCGGATCGCAACGACGCCGAGTACATGAAGCACACGATGGCGTACAAGGAGGGTGACGGCCTGCTCTCCGACATCCGTCTGGACTACAAGCCGGTGATCCAGACCCGCTACGAGCCGATGGAGCGTAAGTACTGATGTCTGCGCCTGCTGTAGATGCACCCAAACTCCCCGCTGTTCCCGAGGGGGCCGTCATGGTCACTCTCAAGATCGCGCGGATGAATCCCGAATCGGGCGAGGGCCAGCACTGGGACAGTTTCCAGGTCCCGGCACTGCCCACCGACCGTCTGCTCAACCTGCTGCTGTACGTAAAGGGTTACCTCGACGGCACCCTCACGTTCCGTCGCAGCTGCGCACATGGAGTCTGTGGATCGGACGCGATGCGGATCAACGGTGTGAACCGTCTGGCCTGCAAGCTGCTGATGAAGGACATGCTGCCCAAGGACGGCAAGCCGGTCACCATCACGGTCGAGCCCATCAAGGGCCTGCCCGTCGAGAAGGACCTGGTTGTCGACATGGAGCCCTTCTTCGACGCATTCCGCGCCGTGAAGCCGTTCCTCATCACCAGTGGCAACGAGCCCACTCGTGAGCGCATCCAGAGCCAGCACGACCGTGCTCGTTTCGACGACACCACCAAGTGCATCCTCTGCGCATGCTGCACCACGTCGTGCCCCGTGTACTGGAGCGACGGCAGCTACTTCGGTCCCGCTGCCATCGTGAACGCACACCGGTTCATCTTCGACAGCCGTGACGAGGCCGCTTCCGAGCGTCTCGACATCCTGAACGACAAGGACGGCGTGTGGCGTTGCCGCACCACGTTCAACTGCACCGACGCATGCCCCCGCGGCATCCAGGTGACAAAGGCAATTCAGGAAGTCAAGCGAGCTCTGCTCTTCGCTCGATAGTCAGGCCTTCGGCCCTGTGCGCGGTTAGGGAGTCTCCGGACTCCTTGACCGCGCACAGCTATGTCGGGGGCATGTTGAGCGGTGTCACGACTTGAACCGGTGACGTCGTAAAGCCGAAGTGAGCGCCCATGGCGCCGTGTTCTTTCATGACCACTCGACAGGCAGTGCGAACATCCGCCCGCAGATCGTGGTGGAGCACCGCTGATATTCGCCTCTCCCCCAGCAACTTTCGATTGTCACCGTCGAGATCGTGAGCGATGAAGACACTGCACTCCCGGTTCAGTTCTTCGAACGCGTCGACAGTGGCCAGGTTGCCACCACCGATCGAATACACGGCACGGATCTGCGGATCGGATTCGAGTGCCGCTCGCACCAATTTCCTACTCGTCTGATCCAGACCGTCACTGTTCGGAATGTCGATCAAACGGCGATGCGGAGCCGAGACGCGCATAGCGGAGCGAAATCCCATCTCCCGTTCTTCCTCCCCACGGAAGAAGCCGCTACTCATGCTGACCAGCACGTTGCCGTCCCGATCCCCCAGCCACTGATCTATCAAGTACGCGGCGGTGGCTCCGGCGGCTCGGTTGTCGATGCCGATGTAGGCGGCTCGCCTGCTACCGGGAACATCGGTCACCAACGTGACGACCGGAATCTTGGCCGCCACCAACCGGTCGATCGCCGCCACGACTTCCGGAGTGTCGGGAGCCTTGACGATGACTCCGTGGGATCCGCGTCGGCGAATCTTGTCGAGCGTCGACGTCATCGCTTCGACCGAACCGGTTTCACGAAAGTGGAACCGAGAACGAACAACAGCAGGCGCAAGGGTCGGCAGTTCGGCCTCGAGCGCGTCACGGACTGCGTCGGAAAACCTTGCGGGAGTTTGCAACACGACGTCGACGATGAACGTGCGCCCGACCAGTTTCAGTTGCGAGCGTTGACGTTCCAGGTCCGTGATCGCCTGGCGAACCTCCGATCGTGTGCCGTCGCGAACTCCAGGACGGTCGTTGAGCACCCGGTCGACGGTGGCCTCACTCAGGCCCGACTGCTGAGCGATCTCCCGTACTTTGAATCGATGCGCCACAACTACCTCACGATGATGGATATTTGATGGTTTTTCGCTGTTGCTCGAGGTCTTCGTCACAGCCAGACTAAACCCATGACTTCTCCGCCGGGCGTAACCAGGCCCGCACTCCTAGCCGACACCGTCGTACTGGTCAGTGGCGGCTCGCAAGGCGTCGGCGCCGGCGTCGTTCGCGCCGCAGTCCGTGAGGGCGCTCAGGTGGCTTTCACCGGCCGACGCCCGGACGTCGGAAAGGCTCTCGAGGCAGAACTTCCGGGAACTCACTTCATCGAAGCCGATGTGGCGCAGACCGATTCCGCGCTCGCCAGCGTGGCCGAGACGATCTCTCACTTCGGCCGCGTGGATGCCCTCGTCAATTCTGCCGGACTCACCTCGCGCGGCACGCTGCTCGACACCACCGAGGAACTCTTCGACCAGCACATCGCGGTGAACCTCCGCGGTCCGTTCTTCACGATGCAGGCAGCCGTCAAGGACATGCGCGAGCGTGCGGTCCCCGGGTCCATCGTCAACATCATCTCCACGTCCGAACTCGGCGGGCAACCGTATCTCGCGCCGTACGTGGCAGCGAAGGCCGGGCTGGCGGGGCTGACCCGCAACGCCGTCCATGCGCATCGCTGGGATCGCATCCGGATCAACGGTCTCGACATCGGGTGGACACAGACCGAGGGAGAAGACCTCACGCAGAGAGCTTTTCACGACGCCGGTGACGACTGGCAGGAACGTGCGGGCAGCACCCTCCCCATGGGCAAGCTCGGACAGGTCGACGAAATCGCCGAATTCGTCGTCTTCCTGCTCTCCGATCGCAGCGGAGTCGTGACAGGTTCGATTATCGACTGGGACCAGAACGTCTTCGGAGGGCTGGACTGATGGGCGCTCGCATCGGAGTCATCGGGCTCGGACGAATCGGCAGCTACCACGCCCGAAACCTGCTGACGATGGACGGCGTCGACGCACTGATTGTCACCGACGTCGACGCACGTCGAACCTCGGACGTGGCAAGCGAACTCGACGTGGAGTCCGCTGCCGATCCCGACGCGCTTTTAGCGTCAGGCATCGACGGCGTTCTGATCGCCGCGTCGTCGAGTTCGCACGCCGACCTGATCGAAGCCGCTGTCCGCCGAGACATCCCGACGTTCTGCGAAAAGCCGGTAGCCGACTCGATCGAATCCTCGGTTCGTGTCCTCGCGACTGCCGAGCAGACGTCGGTACCAGTCCAGATCGGATTTCAGCGCCGATTCGACCCGTCATCTGTGGCGGCGTACGACGCAGTTCGATCCGGAGAACTCGGTTGGATCCACACTCTCCGATCGACCACCCTCGACCCCGCTCCCCCGCCGATCTCGTACATCGCACACTCCGGCGGCATCTTCCGCGACTGCTCGATCCACGATTTCGACATCGTCAGGTGGGTCAGCGGCCGCGAAGTCACCACGGTTTTTGCCACCGGCTCGAATCAGGGTGATCGCGGGATCGCCGATGCCGGTGACGTCGACACCGCCGCAACGGTTCTCACTTTCGAAGGCGGAACCATCGCGGTCGTGTCAAATACCCGCTACAACGGCCGCGGCTACGACTGCCGACTCGAGGTACTCGGCTCGGCGGACTCCGTCGTTGCCGGGCTGGACGACCGCTTGCCACTCCGCTCTCTCGACCCCGAAACATCGTTCCCCTCGAAGGAGCCGTACACGTTCTTCATGGACCGCTTCACGTCCGCCTACCGTGCGGAACTCGAAGCATTCCTCGGCGTTGTCGCCGGGCGTCGGGAATCACCGTGCACGCCCACAGATGCGGTCGAGTCGGCGTGGATCTCCGAAGCTGCAACGCACTCTCTGCGCGAGGGTCGGCCCGTCACGATCACCGAAGTCAAAGATCTGTTCCTTCACGACAAGAATGAGGCACACACATGAGCACTCCTCGCATCGCCGGCGCACCGATCTCCTGGGGCGTGTGCGAAGTCCCGGGCTGGGGCTACCAACTCGACCCTGCGCAAGTCCTCCGGGAAATGCGCGAAGTCGGTCTGGCGGCAACGGAAATCGGACCGGAGGGCTTTCTGCCGACAGCACCCGCCGAAATGGCCAAGGTGCTCGCGGATCACGACCTAAGCGCAGTCGGCGGGTTTGCACCAGTACTGCTGCACGATGACGATCATGATCCGGTACCCGGCATCTCCCCCATCCTCGACGGTTTTGTCGCCTCGGGTGCCGAGGTTTTGGTTCTGGCCGCCGCGACGGGTTCCGACGGCTACGATTCACGCCCAGAACTGGACGAGCAGAGTTGGAAAACCCTGCTACACAATCTCGATCGCCTCACCGACGCCGCGGCCGAGCGTGGAATCAGGGCAGTTGTCCACCCTCACGTCGGAACGATGATCGAGCAGCGCGACGAGGTCCTGCGAGTGCTCGACGGCTCGGCCATCCCACTGTGCCTGGACACCGGCCACCTGTTGATCGGCGGCACCGATCCGGTCGACCTGGCGCGTCAAGCTCCCGAGCGCATCACCCACGTGCATCTCAAGGACGTCGACGATGCCCTCGCATCACGCGTTCGCAGTGGTGAGCTCACCTACACCGACGGCGTGAAGGCGGGAATGTACCGTCCGCTCGGTGGCGGCGACGTCGACATCGCCGGTGTCACAGCCATATTGCAGCGCCACGGTTTCGACGGGTGGTACGTGCTCGAGCAGGACACCATTCTGGCCGAGGCTCCGTCCGACGAGGGACCGGTGCGCGATGTGCGAGCGAGCGTCGAGTATCTGCGGTCGGTTCTGTGACACCTGCCCCGCTGCGGATAGGCATTCTGGGAGCCTCACGCATCGCCGAGAACGGGATGATCAAACCTGCAACGGCCACCGGGCACCGCCTGGTGGCCGTTGCCGCACGCAGCCCCGAGCGGGCCAGAGCCTATGCAGCCCAGCATGGGATCGAACGGGTGGTCGATTCGTACGCCGAGCTGATCTCGGATCCGGAGGTGGACGTCGTCTACAACGCGCTGCCCAACAGCCTGCACGGACCGTGGAATCTCGCCGCCGTTCAGGCCGGCAAGCACGTGCTGACGGAGAAACCGTTTTCGAGCAACGCGGTGGAAGCGCGTGCTGTAGCCGAGGCAGCACGCGTGAGCGGCGTGACGCTGCTCGAGGGGTTCCACTACCTCTTTCATCCGGTGAACCGGCGCCTGCTGGATCTGGTTCGAAGCGGCGCCGTCGGCGCGGTCACTCGGGTGGAAACCGTACTGCGGATGCCCACACCATCCGAGAACGACCCGCGGTGGGAGCTCGCCTTGGCAGGCGGGTCACTGATGGACCTGGGCTGCTACGGGTTACATGCTTCCCGGACGCTGAGTGACGTCTGTGGTGGTGCGCCAGTGGTGACCGAGACCCGCCACGAGGAATATGCTCCGAGGGTTGATTCGTGGTTCGACATCGAACTCGAATACCCCAGCGGCGCCACGGCATCCGTGGTGACCACGATGTTGGACGAGCGGTATCACTTCACCTTCCGAGTATTCGGCACTGAAGGAGACGTCCTGGTACACAACTTCCTGCAGCCGGACATCGACGACCGTGTCTCCGTCACGGCCGGTGGGCGCACGAGCGTCGAGCATCTGGGCACGAAGTCGTCGTACACCTATCAACTCGAAGCGTTCGCCGATCATCTGTCCGGGGTCTCGGCGCTGCCGATCGGGCCGGGCGACGCGGTAGCCAACATGACGATGATCGACGAGGCGTACATGCATTCCGGCCTCGGGGTTCGGCCGACGACCATCCTGTGACGAAACGACTACAGCCTCGGTTCGATTCGAACCGAGGCTGTAGTCGCGAGGTTTTGATCTAGCGGCGAAGCTCGTGGGTCAGCGTCTCGAGCTCGTCACCGCCCGCCATCTCCTTGGTCAGTTCTTCGAGTGAGATGTCGTCGTACTTGGCGTCGAGCTTCTGCCTGCCTCGGTTGAGGAGCACGAAGTGATCGCCGACCATGTACGCGTGGTGCGGATTGTGCGTGATGAAGATGACGCCGAATCCCTGTTCCTTGGCAGCGGTGATGTAGCGCAACACCATTCCCGACTGCTTGACGCCGAGCGCTGCTGTCGGCTCGTCGAGAATCAGCACGCGCGCGCCGAAGAAGATGGCGCGGGCGATGGCAACACACTGACGCTGACCGCCCGAGAGACTACCGATCGGTGCGTCGACGTCAGGTAGTTCGATGCCCATCTTCGACAGTTCCGAAAGAGTCGTCGCGCGCATGGCGTTGGCGTCGAGCGACTTGATCAGACCGCCCTTGCGCAGTTCCTGCCCGAGGAAGAAGTTGCGCCACACCGGCATCAACGCAACGACGGCGAGGTCCTGATAGACCGTCGCGATGCCTTTGCCGAGAGCTTCTTTCGGCGAGTGGAATGTTGTCGGTTCACCGTCGACGAGTAGTTCACCTTCGCTCTGTTGGTGCAGACCGGCGATGATCTTGATCAGCGTGGACTTGCCTGCGCCGTTGTCACCGAGCACGCCCGTTACTTCACCCGCACCGACGCGCAGGTTGATTCCCTTGAGCGCGATGATGTTTCCGTATTGCTTACCGACGTCCTTGAGCTCGATCAGTGGCACGTTGCCGCCCGAGTTCGAGAGAGCGGGAACTTCAGCTGTGGTACTCATGTGTCACCTTTTCGCAGCGTAGTTGCGGAATGCGTTGTTGGCGATGACCGCGAAGAGCAGCATGGCGCCGAGGAAGAACTTGAACCAGTCCGGGTTCCAGCCTGCGTAGACGATGCCCTGGTTGGTCATACCGAAGATGAATGCACCGATCGCAGCGCCGATCGCGGTTCCGTAACCACCGGTGAGCAGGCAACCGCCGATGACTGCGGCGATGATGTACAGGAACTCGTTACCGACACCCTGACCGGACTGAACGGTGTTGAACGAGAACAGCAGATGCATGCCCACGAACCAGGCAGCAAAGCCGACGGTCATGAACAAGCCGATCTTGACTGCGGTCACGGGCACACCGATCGCGCGGGCACTGTCCTGATTGCCGCCGACCGCGAAGATCCAGTTGCCGATCTTGGTCTTGAACAAAACAAATGTTGCAATCGCGGTGAACAGCAGCCACCACACGACCGTGATCTTGACGGACACCCCGAAGACCGAGAACGACGACGCGAATACCTTTTTGGCGGAATCGAATCCAGCCATGTCGGAGACGCTGGGTGTGGCCACCTGACCACTCACGAGCTTGGTGACGGCCAGGTTGATACCGGTCAACATCAGGAAAGAACTCAAGGTGATGAGAAAGCTGGGAATCTTCGTCTTCATGACGAGGTAGCCGTTGAAGAATCCGACGGCGAGCGAGACGACCAGCGCCAGAATCGCGCCCACCCACAGGTTGAGGTGCAGGTTGTAGGCGATCATCGACGCGGCGAGCGAGGACGTGGTAACTGCGACGCCGGCGGAGAGGTCGAACTCGCCGCCGATCATGAGCAGGGCGACCGCGCAAGCCATGATGCCGATCGTGGAGCTGGAGTAGAGCACTGTCGCAAGCGCTTCCGGCGTACGGAACGGTGCCGCGACGATACAGAAGAAGATGAAGATGGCGATGGCGCCGACAAGTGAACCCATCTCCGGGCGGAGCAGCAGACGCTGAATGCGCTTTTGCTCCTTCACCCGTTCATCGGTCACGACTTTATGGGCGGCAAGGTCGAGATCTGCCTGAGTGGACATGATTTCCCTTCCGTGCTGGACAGGCGCACGGAGGGCGGACTCTCAGCCCTCCGTGCGCCCGGATCAGCGAGTTCCGTTCTTGGCGTACTCGGCGACCGAGTCGATGTTGGTGTTGTCGATGAACGCGGGTCCGGTCAGGGTGGGCAAGCCACCACCGATCACGTTGCCGTTGTTGAGGTAAAGCCACAGCGAATCGATGGCGAGGTAGCCCTGCAGGAAGGGTTGCTGGTCCACTGCCCACTGCACGTCACCGGATTTGATGGCGTCGACGAGCGCCGCGTTGGTGTCGAAGGTGACGACCTTCGCCTTGCTGCCCGCATTGCCGACCGACGTCACGGACGTCAATGCGAACGGCGCACCGAGCGCGAGAACTCGATCGATTGCCGGGTCCTGTTGAAGTTTCGCGGTGATGGTCGACTCCACCGACGGCATGTCCTTGCCGTTGACGTTGAGAATCTCCGTCGTTCCCTTGAACGACTTCTTCACACCGGCACAACGTGATTCGAGGCTCACGTTGCCCTGCTCTTGAATGACGCACAGCACCTTGGTGGCTCCTTCGGTGTTGAGTCGCTCGCCCGCAGCTTCACCGGCAATCGACTCGTCCTGACCGAAGTACTCCTTGACGCCCATGTCCTTCCAGGTTTCGAGGCCCGAGTTGAGGGCGACCACCGGAATGCCCGCGGCGGTGGCACTTTGGACCGCGGCAACCATGGCGTCGGGCTTCGCGAGGGTAACGGCAATCCCGTCGACCTTGCTGTCGATCGCGCTCTGAACCAAGTTGGCCTGATTCGGGGCCTCGGGATCGGCGGAGTACCGAAGTTCGATGTTGTCCTTGGCCGCTGCGGTTTCGGCTCCCTTGCGCACCAGATCCCAGAACGTGTCACCGGGAACTTCGTGGGTGATCATCGCAATGGTGGCGCGGGGCGTGTCCGCCGTACCCGCGCCCATTCCGGATCCGGATGAATCCGGCTTACCGCCGGTGCTGGAACAGCCGGCCAGACCCAAGACCACGACTGAGGCTCCGGCCAGTACGGCAACGCTCTTGCGCCCCGTGAGAAACGACATGTGAACTCCCTCTCGACATCAACCAACGGCCCGCGAACGGATGGTGCTCGGTTGTATGTGAAAGATGTAATACCCGTCACAGTCGAATGTCAATAGTTTGTTCTGACATTAGGACTGCTTATCAAAGACCAGACAAACTGAAGGGAGCGGAAAGGCCAGGTCAACGCGCTGCAGGTCCAGTTGAACCTCGAACCACTAGTTGTGGTTGCGCGACTATGTCCTTGCCCAAGAGTCCACTTCCGCCATCGAGACGTTCGGAGATTCGCTCCACCGCGGCGCCACCCAGAAACGCCGTGTCCTGCCCGACGCTGGTCAGATCGATGTGCACCAAACCTGCCAATGCACTGTTGTCGAATCCGATCACGGAGACGTCGCCGGGCACCGAGACCCCGGCACGCAGGAAGACGTCGAGAACCCCCAGTGCGCAGCGATCATTGAAAGCGAAGACCGCACCGGGAATCCCTTGTTCGACCATCGACCGCGCGGCGTCCGCGCCGAACTCCTCCGTGAGGCCGCCGGGAAGTATCCGCGATTCCAGTCCGGCCGCCCGCATGGCCTTCCGGTAGCCCTGACGCCTCTCCTGGGCGCCCGGACCGCGTCCGCCGTCGACATGGACAATCGAGCGGTGCCCGAGTCCGACGAGATGATTCACGGCCATCACGGCGCCCGCCTCGTCGTCCGTGCGGACAACGTCCACATGTGCTGAGGGCATCTTCCGGGCGAGCACGACGACGGGAACCTTGGCCGCCAGGTCGACGATCTCCGATTCCGGCGCCTGCGAACCCAACAGCAAGATCGCCTCGCATCGGTCGTCGAGCAGGGTGCGCACGGCGCGCGAGCCAGGCCTGCGGTCCGAGACAGCGCTGAGAACGACGTCGTAGCGCAAGCGTTCGGCTGCGTCGTAGATCTCGTCGAGCAGCTCCGCGTGAAAGGTTTGCGCGGCAACATAACTGACACCGATCAGGCGGCTGCGATGCTGGCGCAGCAGTCGCGCCGCGTTGTCGGGTCGATAGCCGAGTTCGTCCGCGGCCGCCTTGACCCGTACCCGCGTCGCATCGCTGGCAC
The DNA here is from genome assembly GCF_040546695.1 of Rhodococcus sp. OAS809. NCBI lineage: Bacteria > Bacillati > Actinomycetota > Actinomycetes > Mycobacteriales > Nocardiaceae > Rhodococcus > Rhodococcus sp. OAS809. The sequence goes on from NZ_JBEPOI010000002.1 coordinate 1,854,107, forward strand.
CCGGGACATCGCGAATGACGATGGACACCAGTGCGCGTGACACACCGGCCAGGTCTGCTACGTCTTGCAAGGTGGGGCGTCGACTGTTCACCTCCACAGACTAGATCGTTCCAGCGAATACACGCCGAAACGTTGACGCACGAGGCAACCAGCGCTTTACTGGCATGGACTAGAACGATCTAGTTCCTCATCCTCACTCCGAACGGAGCCCCCATGTCTGCCTCTGTTGCAGTCGGTCTGATCGGCGCTGGATGGATCGGCCGTTTCCACGGCGAGTCCGTCGCGCTGCGTGTCCCCGGCACCCGTCTCGTCGCCGTCGCCGATCCTGCGCCCGGCGCTGCGGCGTCGTTGATCGAACGTGTCAGTCCCGACGCCCGCGCGTACACCGACGCCCTTGAGCTGATTGCCGATCCGACCGTCGAAGCGGTGCTCATCAGTACGCCCGCATCAACTCACACCGATCTCGTGGTAGCAGCAGCGGAGGCAGGCAAGCATGTCTTCTGCGAAAAGCCGATGGCATTGACGCTCGAGGACGCCGATCGCGCAATCGGCGCATGCGCCGCGAACAATGTTGCGCTGCAGGTCGGTTTCAACCGGCGCTTCGCCGCCGACTTCGCCGCGGCACACGACGTGATCACCTCCGGTGGGATCGGGACACCGCAGCTACTTCGCTCTCTGACTCGCGATCCGGGAATCACCGCCGACGTCGCCTCTCGAGTCAAGCCGTGGACGATCTTCAACGAGACACTGATTCACGACTTCGACGCCCTGCTCTGGCTCAACCCGGGGGCACGCGTCGTCGAGGTGTTCGCGCAGGCCGATGCTCTCGTCCATCCGCAGTACAAGGAGCAGGGGTACCTCGATACGTCGATGGTTCAGTTGCGGTTCGACAACGGCGCCTTCGCGTCGGCCGAGGCCAACTTCCAGGCCACCTACGGTTACGACGTTCGCGGCGAGGTTTTCGGTTCCGGTGGAATGGTGAGTGCAGGCGAGGTCACGCGGACCGCGATGCGTCATTACAGCTCACCGGGCGTTCGGGCCGACACACCTCGGGTGAACATCGAACTGTTTCACGACGCCTATGTTGCCCAGCTGGCGCACTTCGCAGACTGCATCCGCTCCGGCAGCGCGCCGTCGGTCGACGGTCTCGATGCTCGCAACGCCCTGGAAATCGCACTGGCTGCAAAAGAATCCGTGGAAACCGGACTGCCCGTATCGCTGCTGTCGGTGCCGCAGTGAGCCCCTTCGATTTGGCGGTCTCTGCCGAGATGACGTTCACCGAACTCCCTGTCGTCGAACGCATTCGGCGGATCTCGGAGGCGGGGTTCGCAGCCGAGATCTGGAGTTGGCAAGACAAGGACCTCGATGCTCTGGTCGCCACCGGGGCTCGGTTCTCCTCGATGACCGGCTATCTTCACGGCGATTTGTTCGACGAAGCGGGCAGCGCCGAACTCGTACGTACAGCGGCGCTATGCCTCACGCCGGCAGCGAAACTCGGCGTTCCTCGGCTGAACTTCCATACCGGCGAGCTGATCGACGGACAGGCCGCGCGCCCGCAGTATCGAACTACGGGAGCGATGTGGCTGACGGCCCAACGCGCTCTCGAGAAGATCGCGCGACTGGGTGAAGACGCCGGAGTCGTCTTCTGCCTCGAGAATCTCAATACGATCGTCGATCACCCTGGCGTACCGATGGCCAGAGCCAAAGACACTCTGGCACTGGTGGAATCCGTCTCACACCCCAACCTCAAGATGATGCTCGACCTCTACCACGCACAGATCGGCGAAGGAAACCTCATCGAACTCGTGCGGCGTTGTGGTGACAACATCGGCGAGATTCAGGTGGCCGACGTACCCGGCCGATGCGAACCCGGAACCGGCGAGATCAACTACCCAGCCATCGCACGCGTTCTCGCCGAGCAGGGTTACACCGGCACGATCGGATTGGAGGGCTGGGCATCCGGAGACAGTGACACCGCACTCACTGCTTTCCGGAACGCCTTCACTCTCTAACTCTCACCCAGGAACGTGATCCCTTCGTAGCGCGCAGATCTTCCGTCACCGGTCGAGTCCACGGGGAGCGCTTCCTGAGGTCTTTTTGATGGATTTCAGGGGTAGTTTCGATGGCTTTTCCTTGGCAGTCTTTGAGTCACAGCACATCGTGAACTCCGCAGGAAGGCCCCCGAATGACTCCAGCACTGACCGACCACACCGTGCCGTTCGCGGGTAGATTGCACCGAGAAGATTGCAACATCGAAGACTTCGCCGCTCTGGTCGCACACGAGACAGACCCCGTCGATTACCCGTACGCCCATTCGGTGGCTGACGGCGTTCTTCTCTACCGCTCGGATGCTCTGGTCGACAAATTGTCGAATCCTGAAATCCGGGCGGAGATTCAGGACGAGATCGCCCGCGCGTTACTCACCGGTCCAGGCATCACGGTCTTCCAAGGCGCGTTCGACGCGGAGGTATTGGATCGCGCCAGTGCGGTCTTCCGTGAACTCATTGCGCGCCAACACGAAGCCGGCGCGGTGTCCGGAGATCACTTCGCCAAACCCGGAGCCAATGACCGGATCTGGGGAGCACAACTGAAGTTGGCGCTCGAAGATCCCAAGGCTTACGTCGACTACTACGCAAACAGCATTGTCGCTTTGGCTTCGGAAGCCTGGCTCGGCCCCATGTATCAGGTGACGTCGGACGTCAACGTCGTCAATCCCGGTGGCGCCGCACAGAATCCACATCGCGACTACCACCTCGGTTTCATGTCGAGCGACGTCGCTGCGAAGTTCCGAGCGCACGTTCATCGCTTGACCCCCGCCCTCACCTTGCAAGGTGCAGTCGCCCATGTGGACATGCCGGTCGAGACGGGCCCGACGAAATATCTGCCGTACTCCCAACAATTCGAATCCGGATACCTCGCGTTCGAGCGTCCCGAGTTCAAGGAGTTCTTCGAGACCAATTACGTCCAATTACCTTTGGAGAAGGGAGATGCCGTCTTCTTCAACCCTGCACTGTTCCACGCCGCCGGCCACAACAAATCCGCCGACGTCCTGCGCATGGCAAATCTTCTTCAGGTGTCGTCAGCCTTCGGTCGCGCCCTCGGAACCATTGACCGGGACGCGCTCGTCAACGCGATCTATCCGGCACTGCTCGCCCTCAGCGAAGCAGGTTCCGACGAGTCCGTTCGCTGTGCCGTCGCCGCTTCCGCTGAGGGCTACGCCTTCCCGACCAATCTGGACCGAGACCAACCGATCGACGGCCTCGCGCCTCAGACGCAGGCCGAACTAGTGATGGAGGCGGTTCGCGAGCGGATCTCGCCTGACCTTCTGGCCGAGTTGCTGAAGGCACAGTCCGAGAGACGAATGGCCTGAGGGACGACAGCGCTGACGAGACTTGGACCGCCCAATGCCGGTCAGTCGGTACGCTCGTGGCATGGGGTGGGACTTGTTAGTGCTGTTCGCCATGATCGGCCCGTTGGCGGTGTTCGGGTGGGCGGCTGTTCGGGCAAGGCGCCGCGGGCTTGGGGGGTCGTTCGTCGGGCCGTTTCAGGAGATGTTCGATCCCGGTGCGGCGCGAGCACAGACTGTCATCGAACAGATCGCGGAACTTCCGGATCCTGCGGACTCCGGCGACCCGGACAACGACGACGATGTGCCGTACACAGTCGCCTACGAGGGTGTTCGGCTCCACATCAACCCCGGTAAGGCTCGACAGCGCGGAGGCGACGGGACCACCAAGCGAGCTCAGTGAAAGTCGGACCGGATACAACGCGAGGGAGAACTGGTTCAGTCAGGGCCGGCGAAGTTGATAGGTGACACCGTTCTCCAACTCATCTGAGCTGAAGGACTCCGGAGAGAAGTGGCCCAAGCTCACCTCATAGTTTCTCTGGTTTGCGGGGACGGCATCAAAATGTGCGGTGTAGGAGCAGGTGCTCATTCCGTCGGGAAGTTGATCGATTGCCTCGACCTCGAGTGCCGACCTTGTGGATGCAGCGCCGCTGCCCTCGAAAATCTGAATCTGGTCGTTCGGAGCAACACGAATCATGTCGATCACGCACTCTCCAGAGACCGTCTCGGCCTGCTCTGCCTGACCGGTCACCGTTATCGTGGCGGCAAAGGTTTTCGGCACATCGACATTGGTCGTGCAGCTTGTCAGCATCAGCGCTCCCACAGAGCCCGCTGCCGCAGCCGCAACCTGTGCTGACCTTCGCCTCATAGTCGTCAACGGTAGTGCGTCCGAGTCGCCACGGTGCTCGGTTGCCGAATCCGAAGAGTCACACGGGGCCCGTCGCCGGCCGGCCGAACCACGTGGACAGCTGAGTATCCAACTCCGCCTGCGAATCCCCCACCCATGCCACGTGACCGTCCGGTCGAAGCAGGACAGCCGGTGAGTCCAATTCGGTGCTGGTGTCGACTACGTGGTCGACTCGATCGCTCCAACCATCTACCGCCAGTTGGCTACCCTGGTCGAGAAGAAGTCCGCGGCCGGATCGCATCAGGTCGTACAGGTTGCCGCGGGTCAACGCGATGTTCCGCAGCCGCCGACCGAGTAGGTCGTCGCCTTCGCCGAAATCGTAGCGAATCGAGATCGCAGTGATCTTCTCGGTCAGATAGCGCTTGACGTCTTCGAATTCCATCAGCTCGGAGATCAAGCGCCGCACGGCTTGTGGACCGGCAGCGGTGGAGATCAGCTCCGCCTGCGCGCGCGTGTTGTCGAGAACGTCGGCAGCCACCGGACGCCGTTCCGATTCGTACGTGTCGAGCAGGACGTCCGGTGCCCAGCCGTTGATCTCGGCGGCGAGCTTCCAGCCGAGGTTGAAGGCATCTTGCACACCGAGATTGAGACCTTGACCGCCCATCGGTGGGTGGATGTGTGCGGCATCGCCGGCGAGGAACACCCGGTCGCGCCGGTAGTGCTCCGCCAGACGGGTGGCGTCGCCGAAGCGCGAGAGCCACCGCGGCGAGTGCACACCGAAGTCGGTACCCGCAATGGCCAGTAGCTGTTGTTTGATGTCGTCGAGGGTGGTCGGTGTTGCGCGACCGTCGGCAACTTCGGCCGCAGGGACCACGACACGAAAAGCGCCGTTACCGGCGGGACCGACTCCGAATCGTTTGTGCGTTTCCCGGATTTCGGCGACAACGGCGGCCAGTTCATCAGCCGGCATGGTCACGTCCATTTCGCCGATCAGCGTGTCGGCGCTCGACGGCTCGCCGGGAAACCCGACGTCGATCAGCTTCCGAACAGTGCTGCGGCCGCCGTCGCAGCCCACGAGATAACGCGCGTGAAGTGTTGTGCCGTCGGACAATTCCGCTGTGACGCTATCGGTATCTTGACGGATCGCGACGACGCGCTTCCCTCGCTGAATGTCCGCACCGACTTCGGTGGCATGTTCGGCAAGAATCCTGTCGATCTCGGGCTGAGGTATTCCCAGTACGTACCCGTGGGCAGTATCGAGGTGCGCGGGTGCCGGTTTGCTGATCCCCGCGAAGAATCCACCGAGCGGATACTTGCGGCCGTGCGCGAGGAACTTGTCCAGCAACCCGCGCTGCTCCATGATTTCGATGCTGCGCACATGGATGCCGAGGGCACGGACGAACTGGGTCGGCTCCTCGTCCTTGTCCACGACGACGACATCGACGCCGTGTAGCCGGAGCTCACCTGCCAGCATCAATCCAGTTGGTCCAGCACCGACAATGATGACGTCACTCATGCGATCCCCTCCTTCGGGCAAGGCTTTTGCTTGCTCGCAGCAGACGAGTGTGCACCATCACCGGGGCCTTGCCGCAAGCCCCGGGTCCCGCGTTATGATGAAGGTGGCGGAAGACGCTTCATCATCGGCGCACCAACACCACAGCACCTGTATCGCGTGGGAGCCGCCAACTCTCGATCACCGTCGGCACCAGCATGGCCCCGAGAACACCCAGCGTCAGAGAAAACGGCACTCCGCCGCTCAGATCCCCCGACTCCGCCAACGGTGTGCAGAGCGTGATCACCAACGCGGACAGTGCAATACCTAGACCGGATGCCAACTCTTGCAGCGTTGCATGCAGAGTATTGGCATCGGTCAGCTCACCCGAGTCGACGTCGGCGAACGCCAAGCTGTTGTACGCGGTGAACCCGATGGATCGCAACGCGCCACTGACAAACAGTGCGACAGCGATTACGACGTCCGGTGTCGTCGACGAGATCAGTACCAGCGCACCGAAGCACACCACCGACAGAACTCCGTTTCCCACCAGAACTAGTCTGATCCCGAATCTGCGCATGAGCGGAGTGGTGAGCGGTTTGATCGCGATATTCCCCGCGAACAGGGCCATCACCAGCAGACCGGCCTTGAACGCCGACATTTCGAATCCCACTTGGAACAACAACGGCAGCACAAACGGCACGCCCATGATCACGAGCCGGTACAGCGAGCCGCTCGACGCGACGAGCCGAAACGATCGAAGTCGGAGGACGCCGAGCGCGATGAGCGGATGATCCGACCGGACGAGGTGAATGACGGCCAAGCTCAACAAGATCAGAGCCGCAACGATCCCGAGGCCCACTCGTAGCCAGTCGGTTCCGGCACTGTGCACGTTATCGAGCGCCACGACAAGCACTGCGACGCCTGCTCCGATCACCACCAATCCCAGCCAGTCGAGGCTCCGTTTCTGCGCCTCCCGAATGTCGGGCACCATGCGCAATGCCAGCAGAAACCCGACGATCCCGATCGGAACGTTGATCAGAAAGATCCAGCGCCACGAAGCGATCGACACGATGGCTCCACCCACAGCGGGCGCAAGAACCGGCGCTGTGAGCGCCGGCCACGTCAAGTAGGCGATAGCCCGTACGAGTTCCGCCTTCGACGTCACCCGCAATACTGCGAGCCGCCCCACCGGCACCATCATGGCGCCGCCTACCCCTTGTAAAGCACGCATTCCCACCAGCATCGGGAGGGAGGTGCTCAGTGCACATCCCACCGACGCCACCGTGAAAACGGCTATGGCAGAGATGAAGACACGTCGCGTTCCGAATCTGTCGGCCATCCATCCGCTCGCCGGGATCAGGACGGCCAACACCAGGAGGTACGAAGAAACGGCGACATTGACGTCGACGGCATCAACTCCGAAAGATTGGGCGATCGACGGCAGTGCCGTTGCGAGAATCGTCGCGTCCAGCATCTCCATGAACAGCGCTGCTGCCACGAGCAGCGCCAGTCCGCGGGGAAATGTCACTGCACCAGAGCCTTTCGGAGGAGCTGTCGATCAGCCGAGAGAAATCCAGCTGCCGGAGGTCACCGAGGCGACCATCGCGTCCAGAGCCTGTGCGGACGCGACTGCATCAGCGATGGTCGCGCCCTGCGGCGCTCCGTCCACGATCGAGGCGATGAAATTGCGAGCCTCGATCACTTTCAGGTCGTCGTAGCCCATCGCGTTGGCCGCGCCAGGCTGGAAGCGGCCGAACTCACCGGACTCGGGGCCGACCAGAACCGTCGTGACGGATTGGTCCTGGTACTTCGAGCCGAGGCTGGTGCCCAGTTCACCCATCCGGCGGTAGTCCCAGAACACGGCACCTTTCGTGCCGTGAATCTCGAATCCGTAATTGTTCTGCTCTCCCACGGCGACGCGGCATGCTTCGAGGGTGCACCGGCCACCCGACCCGAGGCGCAGCAGTGCGCTGACGAAGTCTTCGTTCTCGACAGCCCCCATCTCCCCACCGCTGGCCCGCGCATGTCCACTGGTAGCGGCGGACGGACGCGCACGCTCCGGGATGAAGATCGCAGTATCCGCAACGAGAGCGTCGACGTCACCGAGAAGATGACGAATCAGATCGATGCCGTGCGAAGCCAAGTCGCCCAGGACGCCGGCGCCGCCGCGCTCACGCTCGTATCGCCAACTCAAAGCACCTTCAGGGTGGGCCGCATAGTCGCTGAGGAAACGAAAACGCGAGTGCGTGATCGTGCCCAACTCCCCTGAGTCGATCAGGCTCTTTGCCAGGGCCACAGCCGGCGCGTTTCGGTAGTTGAAGCCGACGGTCGACTGCACACCGGCCTTCGAGACTGCTACGGCAACAGCTTTGGCGTCTTCCGTGGACAAGCCGACGGGCTTCTCGATCCAGATGTGTTTGCCGGCCTCTGCCATTGCGACGCCGATTTCACGGTGCAAGAAGTTCGGGGCCGTGATGCTCACCGCGTCGATGGCCGGATCGGCTGCGATATCGCGGCAATCCTGGGTGAAAGCTTCGAAACCGAATTGGTCCGCTGCTTCCTCCCCTCTGCCAGGCACCTCGTCGGCGACGGCGGCCATGCGGATCACGGGAAGCTGGGGATAGTGTTGCCGCAGAAGCAGATACGCCTGCGTGTGGACGCGGCCCATCCATCCGAATCCGGCAACTGCTACTGAAATGCCTGTCATGAGGCTCCGTTCGGGTCAAATGATCGAAGGATCGCAGAAATGCTGGGATCACAAATCACCCCCACTGACTCGGTCAGGCGGGTACTCGTGTCACCGGGATCGAGATCTAGCGGTCGACCACGGTGGTGTCGAAGTAGTAACGCGACGCTCGGTAGCAGTGGCTGCCGTACTCGACGGCGCTACCTGAATCGTCAAATGCAGTGCGGCTCATGGTCAAGAGGGCAGCACCCACTTTCTCGTCGAGCAATCCTGCTTCTTCGCGAGTCGCCGCCCGAGCGCCGATTCGCTGCCGCGCCACACGGATGTGAACCCCGCGAGTTCGCAAGGTTTGGTACAGCCCGTGCGTCTCCAACTCCTCGGGATCGGGTGCGATGTCCACCGGAATGTAATTGGTCATCACGGCAAGCGGTTCGCCGTTGGTGCTTCGCAGACGCCTGATGGTGGCCACTTCGGCGTCAGGTTCGAGGTTGAGTTCCGCGGCAACGTCCTCGGCGGGAACTCCCATCGTGAACTCGAGCAGCTTGGTCGTCGGCGCCTGGCCGGCCCTCGCAAGGTCGTCGAACAGGCTGGTGAGCTCGACCGGGCGGTGCACCGGACTTTGCACCACCTGAGTTCCGACTCCCCGCTTACGAACAAGTAGTCCCTTGTCCACCAGTTCCTGGATCGCGCGTCGAGTGGTCGGACGTGAGAGATTGAGCCGTTTGGCCAACGCCAGTTCGTTCTCGAAGCGATCACCTGGGGCAAGTTCGCCACCGAGAATAGCGCCCTCGATTGCCTGTGCCAGCTGAAAATACAGCGGCACCGGGCTCGAGCGGTCCAACTCGACGGCGAGTGCTGCGACCACGGCCAACTCCGATCTGTCTTGGGAAGGCGCCGTATCGACGCTACTTCTCTCGGCAGTGTATGCGAACACTAACATTCACTTGACCGCAAGTCATAATGTCCAGACAAACTATTGACAATCGCTGTGTCGCGGCGCACAGTTTCAGTCATACAACGGTGCCCTGCGCGGGCAGCCCACCACGAACTCTCGGGAGTCAGTCTTGACAAGCATCAACACTCACCAGAGCGGGTCACACATCCCTGACGCACCATTCGACGTGCTTGCCATCGGCCGATCAGGGGTAGACATCTACCCACTTCAAACCGGTGTCGGACTCGAAGACGTCGAGACGTTCGGCAAGTTCCTCGGCGGCAGCGCAGCCAATGTCTCGGTGGCGGCCGCGCGCCTCGGCCGGAGAGCAGCACTGATGTCCGGCGTAGGCAGCGATCCTTTCGGGAAGTTCGTCACACGCGAGTTGGCACGTCTGGGCGTCGACAACAGGTTTGTCGTCACCAATTCGGAGTATCCGACACCGGTGACGTTCTGCGAGATCTTCCCTCCTGACGACTTTCCGCTGTACTTCTACCGCAAGCCGCATGCGCCCGATCTTCGGATCACCCCGCAAGACATCGACCTCGACGCCGTTCGAGCATCGTCCCTCTACTGGTCGACTGTGACAGGGCTGTCCGAAGAACCGAGTCGCAGTGCACACTTCGCTGCCTGGGAAGCCCGCGAACGACGCCCGCTGACGGTCCTCGATCTGGACTACCGCCCGATGTTCTGGTCGACGCCCCAGGAAGCAACCAATCAGGTGCAGCGCGCTCTGGCGCACGTGACAGTAGCCGTCGGAAACCGCGAAGAGTGCGAGATCGCGGTCGGTGAGACCAATCCGAACAAGGCCGCCGACGCGCTTCTCGACCTCGGCGTCGAACTGGCCATCGTGAAGCAGGGCCCGAAGGGCGTACTCGGCAAAACGCGAAAGCAGTCGATCACCGTGCCGCCCAACGCCGTCGACGTGGTCAACGGGCTGGGAGCAGGCGACAGCTTCGGCGGATCACTGTGCCACGGACTGTTGGCCGGGTGGCCGCTGGAGAAGGTACTGCGGTACGCCAACGCGGCCGGCGCGATAGTCGCATCTCGGCTCGAATGCTCCACTGCGATGCCGACCGCCGAAGAAGTCCACGATCTCGCCGAAGCCACAGCCACGGAGGCAGTCAATGTCTGACAAGCTCGCCGCCCGCCCCCTCGCCACCACCTACGCCGAAGTGACGGAACTGCGTGCGAGCGATCCGCAGATCATCGAAAAGGCCTGGGCAGCGCGAACTCCTCGCGCCACTGTTCGAGGCAATGGCCGGCTCATGATCGTCGCGGCCGATCATCCGGCGCGTGGGGCGCTGTCTGTCGGCGGCAAGCCGACAGCGATGAACAGTCGTACCGATCTGCTGGACCGGTTGCGCACTGCTCTCGACAATCCCGGAGTCGACGGCGTTCTCGGTACTGCGGACATTCTCGACGATCTGCTCCTCCTCGGCGCCCTCGACGACAAGGTCGTCTTCTCGTCGATGAACCGCGGCGGCCTGGCAGGCGCCAGCTTCGAACTCGACGACCGCATGACGGGTTACACCGCGGCCGGTACCGCGAAGTTCGGTATGAACGGCGGAAAGATGCTGCTGCGCATCGCTCTCGACGACGCGGGCACTCTGCCCACCATGACGGCATGTGCGGAAGCCGTAGACGAACTGGCCGCGGCCGGACTGATCGCGATGCTCGAGCCGTTCCTCTCCAGCCGCGTGAACGGCAAGGTCGTCAACGATCTCAGCCCCGACGCCGTCATCAAGTCCATCCACATCTCCCAAGGTCTCGGCTCCACCTCGGCGTACACGTGGATGAAACTGCCGGTCGTCGACGAGATGGAACGCGTCATGGATGCGACCACCCTCCCGACGCTCCTCCTGGGGGGAGATCCGCAGATCGCGCCGGAAGAAACGTACGCAAAGTGGGACGCTGCACTTCAGCTGCCGTCCGTGCGCGGACTGATCGTCGGACGCGCGCTGCTCTACCCACCCGACGGCGACGTGACCGCGGCCGTCGACACCGCAGTCAAGCTCGTCCACTAGAACCGACCTGGCAGGAGCAAGATGTTCAGCAAGTACTACGTCCCCGCCGGATCGTCCGCCGACGGTGATTTCACGACAGTGGTCACGCCGGAGTCCGCCGGGTGGACCGAATCCAGCTTGTGGACACTCGAACTCGCCCCTGGCGCTGACGTCCACCTGCAGTCCGGCGAGAACGAGATCATCGTCGTTCCACTGGCGGGTTCGGCCGTGGTTGTTGCCGAGGGGACGGAGATTCCCCTCACTGGCCGCGCATCGGTTTTCGACGGTCCCAGCGATTTCGCGTACGTAGGACGCGACGCCGACTACTCGGTCAGCAGCGCTGACGGGGGCCGCTTCGCTCTGTGCGGAGCACGCGCCGGCGCAAAGCTCCCCCATCGATACGGTCCGGCTTCAGGAGTTGCGGTCGAACTCCGCGGTGCCGGGAACTGCAGCCGACAGGTTCACAACTTCGCCACTGCAGACACCTTCGAGGCCGACTCCATCATCGCGTGTGAGGTCATCACCCCCGGCGGGAACTGGTCGTCGTATCCCAGCCACAAACACGACGAGAACAGCGACGTCGAATCGGCCCTGGAAGAGATCTACTACTTCGAGATCGACAGAAGCCCCACCGGGACCGAAGGTTTCGGCTACCACCGCGTGTACGGAACCGCCGAGAGACCTATCGAGGTGCTCGAGGAAGTCCGCTCGGGCGACGTCGTCCTCGTGCCGCACGGCTATCACGGCCCGTCCATCGCAGCGCCGGGCCACCACATGTACTACCTCAATGTCATGGCAGGTTCGGGCGAGATCCGGGCGTGGAACATCTGTGACGATCCGCAACACACCTGGCTACGTGGAAGCTGGGATCACCAGGACATCGACCCTCGACTGCCGTTGCAGTCCCACAACTGACGGAAGTGAAAGCTGTGGCACCCACCAACAACGCAACCGGCAATCGTCCACCTCGCGACGAGCCGACCGTATACCTCACCGTTTCTCAAGCTGTCGTCCGCTTCCTCGCCAACCAGTACACCGAACGCGACGGCCAGCGCACCAAGCTGTTCGCCGGCTGCTTCGGAATCTTCGGGCACGGCAACGTCGCCGGACTGGGGCAGGCACTCTTGCAGGCCGAGATCCAGGATCTCGACGCCGGCCGTGAGCCGACACTCCCCTACGTGCTCGGCCGCAATGAACAGGCGATGGTGCACTCGGCTGTCGCGCACGCCCGCATGAAGGACCGCCTGCAGACGTGGGCAGTCTCGTCCAGCGTCGGCCCCGGTGCCACCAATATGATCACCGGCGCGGCACTGGCCACCATCAACCGTCTACCTGTATTACTCCTTCCCGCAGACACTTTCGCGACCCGCGCCAGTGCCCCCGTCTTGCAGGAACTCGAACTCCCGTCGAGCGGCGACGTCACAGTCAACGACGCTTTCAAACCGGTCTCACGATACTTCGATCGGGTATGGCGCCCGGAGCAGTTGCCGAGCGCTCTGCTCGCCGGGATGCGCGTTCTCACTGATCCCGTCGAGACCGGCGCGGTCACCATCGCCATCCCGCAGGACGTGCAGGCCGAGGCTTTCGACTGGCCCGAGTCCTTCTTCGCCGAGCGAGTCTGGCACGTGGCCCGCCCGCTCCCCGAACGATCGGTGATCGAACGCGCCGCCGCGATCATCCGCTCGGCTCGCAAGCCACTGATCGTCGCCGGCGGCGGCGTGATCTACAGCCAGGCCACCGACTCTCTGGCAGCGTTCTGCGCGCAGACCGGAATCCCCGTGGGGCAGAGCCAGGCCGGCAAGGGTTCATTGGTCTACGACCATCCACAATCCGTCGGGGCGGTGGGGTCCACCGGCACTACGGCTGCAAACGCACTGGCCACCGAGGCTGACGTCGTCATCGGAATCGGTACGCGGTACAGCGATTTCACGAGCGCGTCCCGCACCGCGTTCACCAATCCCGACGTTCGCTTCGTCAACATCAACGTCGCATCACTGGACTCCGTGAAGCAGGGCGGAGTCAGCGTTGTCGCCGACGCACGTGAGGCACTCGACGCGCTGGCACTTGCACTGAACGACTACCGGGTGGACGACGAATATGCGTCCAGGATCGGTGACCTCGCTCGCGATTGGGATGCGATCGTCGAATCCGTCTACAACCCAGCCGAACCCGCTGCCGACGGGTCACTGAATCAGAATCAGGTGATCGGCCTGGTCAACACACTGTCCGATCCACGTGACGTCGTGGTGTGCGCTGCCGGGTCCATGCCGGGTGACCTCCACAAGCTGTGGCGAACCCGTGATTCCAAGGGGTATCACGTCGAATACGGGTACTCGTGCATGGGATACGAAGTTGCCGGCGGTCTAGGCGTCCGCATGGCGTGCCCCGATCGCGACGTGTTCGTGATGGTCGGAGACGGTTCCTATCTGATGATGGCCACCGAATTGGTCACCGCCGTACAGGAACGCCTCAAGGTCATCGTCGTCCTGGTGCAGAATCACGGATTTGCCTCCATCGGTTCACTGTCCGAGTCGCTGGGTTCCCAGCGCTTCGGCACGCAGTACCGCTACCGCTCGAATGACGGACGTCTCGACGGAGGGGTTCTCCCGGTCGATCTGGCCGCGAACGCTGCCAGCCTCGGTGTCGACGTCATCCGCGCCAACACCGCTGCCGAGTTCGCCGACGCGATCAAGGTTGCCAAAGCAAGCGACACCAGCACCGTCATCCACGTCGAAACCGATCCGCTGATCGGCGCCCCGGACAGCGAATCCTGGTGGGATGTACCGGTATCGGCCACCTCCGAACTGGAGTCCACCAAGAAGGCACGGACAACTTACGAGTCCTGGAAGAAGATCCAGCGACCGTACCTCCGTCCATCCGAATGAAAATTCCGCACAACCACACCCCATAAAGCTTGCCCGCGAAAGGAATCTAGACATGAGCGCGATTCGCGTCGGATCAGCCCCCGACTCCTGGGGCGTGTGGTTTCCGGACGATCCACAGCAGACCCCTTACACACGATTCCTCGACGAGGTATCCGCGTCGGGATACGAATGGATCGAACTCGGCCCGTTCGGATACCTTCCGACCGATCCAGCCAAGTTGACGGACGAACTCGGCGCCCGCGGCCTGAAGCTTTCGGCCGGTACCGTTTTCGAACACCTGCACCAGGACGATTCCTGGGATGCCGTCTGGAATCAGATCAAGGACGTCGCCAAGTTGACCGCAGCCGTCGGCGGCAAGCACGTGGTGGTCATCCCTGAGATGTGGCGCGACCCTTCCACCGGAGCGGTACTCGAAGACCGCAATCTGACGCCCGAGCAGTGGCGTAAGAAAACCGACGGCATGAACGCTCTCGGGAAGGCAATGCTCGAGGAGTACGGCGTCATGGCGCAGTACCATCCTCATGCCGACAGTCACGTCGACATCGAAGACAACGTCTACAAGTTCCTCGAAGGGACCGACGAGCGTTTCGTGAATCTGTGTCTCGACACCGGCCACATCAGCTACTGCGGCGGCGACAATCTCGCAATTATCAACAAACATCCGGAGCGCATCGGGTACCTACACCTCAAACAGGTGGATCCGGCGATAGTCGCCAAGGTTGAGGCGGAGGACCTGCCGTTCGGTGAGGCCGTCAAACTCGGTGCCATGATCGAACCGCCGCGCGGAATCCCCGACATGCCGCCGCTTCTGGAGGCCATCGAGAAGCTCGGCATCGACGTGTTCGCGATCGTCGAGCAGGACATGTATCCCTGCCATCCCGACACACCGCTGCCCATCGCAGCGCGCACTCAGAAATACCTGTCCACCTGTGGCGTCCCCGCCGTCCGTTTCAACTGAGCAACACAATCGAGGAGTACCACCGCATGTCTGACAACCAGGATCTCCGGATCGCAGTGCTCGGCGTCGGCATCATGGGGGCCGATCACGTCGACCGCATCACCAACAAAATCGGCGGTGCCCGCGTCACCGTCGTCAACGACTACTCTCTCGCCCGCGCCGAGGAAATCGCAGCACTGACGCCAGGGGCGCGCGTCGTCGTCGATCCGTTCGATGCCATCGCAGCCGAGGACGTCGACGCCGTTGTTCTCGCAACCCCGGGCCCGACCCATGAGAAGCAGGTTCTTGCCTGCCTCGAAGCGGGCAAGCCTGTTCTCTGCGAAAAGCCGCTGACCACCGACGCGGACAGTTCGCTCACGATCGTCAAAGCCGAAGCAGCGCTGGGAAAAAGACTGATCCAGGTTGGTTTCATGCGCCGGTTCGACCACGAATACACCCAGCTCAAGGATTTGATCGACAGCGGCGATCTCGGTCGCCCTCTCGTTGTGCACTGCGCGCACCGCAATCCTGCGGTTCCGAACGGCTTCGACAGCGCGATGATCGTCAAGGACTCACTCGTCCATGAGGTCGACGTGACACGATTCCTGCTCGACGAAGAGATCACCTCGGTGCAGATCATCCGACCGGCCGCGAATTCGTTTGCTCCCGAGGGCATTCAAGACCCACAGATCGCGATATTCGAGACCGAGTCCGGTAGACACGTCGACGCCGAGGTGTTTGTCACCACCGGAGTTGCCTACGAGGTGCGCACCGAAGTTGTCGGCGAACTCGGAAGCGCGATGATCGGACTCGACGTGGGACTGATCCGAAAGACCAAGCCCGGCAACTGGGGTGGGCAGATCACCCCAGGATTCCGCGAACGCTTCGGGCAGGCATACGACACCGAGTTCGCCCGGTGGATCAAGGCAGTGAAGACGGGCGCCGGCACCGGCAACTACATCGACGGACCAGGTGCTTGGGACGGGTACGCCGCGGCCGCTGTCTGCGCCGCCGGTGTGAAGTCTCTGGAGACGGGTCAGCGCGTCGTCGTAGACATGGTTGCGCGCGACTCTGTGGCCGGAGCTTAGCGATGAAGGTCGCACTCGACCCCACACCTTTCCATCACGATTACTCACTACTCGAGCTACCCCGAGTTGTTGCCGATCTCGGGTACGAGTACCTGCAGCTCACACCGCACGTCGACATGATCCCGTTCTTCAATCACCCGAAAGCCGACGACGCGCTCGTCACCGAGTTCCGGAAGACCTGCGCGAGTGCGGGAGTCGGCATCGCGTCGGTGCTCCCGGTCCTTCGGTGGTCCGGCCCGGACGAGGACGCTCGCGAAGCAGCCGTGCGCTACTGGAAGCGGGCCATCCAGATCACGGTCGATCTCGGTGTCAACGTCATGAACACCGAATTCTCCGGCCGCCCCGAAAAGGCCGAAGAGTCCGAGCGTGCGTTCTATCGTTCGATGGAGGAACTGGTTCCGATCATCGAACGCGAGGGAATCGACGTCCTGATCGACCCCCACCCGGACGATTTTGTCGAAGACGGACTAGCCGCGATCCGCACGATCCGTGGTGTGAACTCCAAGAACCTCGGCATGGTGATCGTGGCGTGCCACCAATTCCACATGGGTGGGGACCTTCCCGCCATCATGGAGGCCGCCGGCGACATGGTCCGACTCGTTCACGTGGCGGACACCATGGATCATCACCGTTCCCACGGACTGCGCTACATCACCAACCCGCCAGGCAATGCCGTTCGAGTGCATCAGCATCTCAAAATCGGTGACGGAGACGTCAACTGGGACGAATTCTTCGGCGGTCTCGGCAAACTCGGCTTCTACGAACGTGAGAACACCGTGATGGTGTCGAGCGTCTTCGCCGAGAACGAAAACGCGCACGAGGTTTCCCGGTACCAGCGCGAGACGATGAACGACTACGTCGCCAAGTACACCTCCCCGAACTCCTGAGTCACCAGACCACTAGGAAATACCATGACCAGCACTGATACTCGCGTCATCGCGCACTGGCTGGACGGCAAGCCGTTCGCCGGAACGTCCGAGGACACCGCCACCGTCACCAACCCCGCCACCGGACAGATCACCGGCCGACTGGCCCTGGCGAACCTCGAGGACGCCCGCGCTGTCATCGACGCGGCTGCGGCGGCCTTCCCCGCCTGGCGTGACACCTCACTGGCCCGGCGCACACAGGTACTGTTCAGCTTCCGCGAACTCCTCAATGCTCGCAAAGGTGAACTCGCCGAGATCATCACAGCCGAGCACGGCAAGGTTCTCTCCGACGCCCTCGGCGAAATCAGCCGCGGGCAGGAAGTTGTCGAATTCGCTTGCGGAATACCGCATCTCCTCAAGGGCGGATACACCGAGAATGCATCGACCAAGGTCGACGTCTACTCCATCCGCCAACCCCTCGGCCCCGTCGGCATCATCTCGCCCTTCAACTTTCCCGCGATGGTCCCCATGTGGTTCTTCCCGGTCGCCATCGCCGCCGGGAACACCGTGATTCTCAAGCCCTCGGAGAAGGACCCCACCGCGGCGATCTGGCTCGCCGAACTCTGGGCCGAAGCCGGTCTGCCCCCCGGCGTCTTCAACGTCCTCCAAGGTGACAAGCTCGCCGTCGACGAACTTCTGGAAAACACAGCAGTCAAAGCGATTTCGTTTGTCGGATCCACCCCCATCGCCCAGTACGTCTATGCCACCGGCACCGCCAACGGCAAACGCGTGCAAGCACTCGGCGGCGCCAAGAACCACGCCATCGTTCTGCCGGACGCCGACCTCGACCTCGCCGCCGACGCAATGGTCAACGCGGGATTCGGCTCCGCGGGCGAACGATGCATGGCGATCTCCGCCCTGGTCGCAGTCGGCGACATCGCCGACGAACTTGTTGCCAAGATCGTCGAACGCACCACTCCCCTCGTCACCGGTGACGGCACCAAGAACTCCGACATGGGTCCGCTCGTCACCAAGGCCCATCGCGACAAGGTCGCGTCCTATGTCGATGCCGGCGAGAAGGACGGTGCCACGATCGTGGTCGACGGACGCACAGTTCAGGCCGATGGTGGACCGGACGGCTTCTGGCTCGGGCCCACCCTCATCGACCACGTCACCACCGACATGTCGATCTACACCGACGAAATCTTCGGACCTGTCCTGTCCGTCGTGCGTGTCGATACCTACGACCAAGCCCTCGAACTGATCAACAACAACCCGTACGGAAACGGCACCGCCATCTTCACCAACGACGGCGGCGCTGCCCGACGCTTCCAGAACGAGGTGGAGGTCGGAATGATCGGCATCAACGTCCCCATCCCGGTTCCCATGGCCTACTACAGCTTCGGCGGCTGGAAGAACAGCCTCTTCGGTGACACCCACGCTCACGGGACAGAAGGTGTTCATTTCTTCACGCGAGGTAAAGCCGTCACCAGTCGCTGGCTCGACCCCAGCCACGGCGGCATCAACCTCGGCTTCCCCGAAAACAGTTAGCCGGCAAGACATCTGTGGCCGAGACTCTCGAAGAGGCTCGGCCACAGATGTCTTCGAGAGGTCTACGTGACCGTGGGGTGGTACGTCAGTACCTGAACTCCGGATTCGTACCGACGATCGTCCTTCAATTCGAGGACGATCTTGTCGGCCGATTCGGGGAACACTCTCCCGCCCGACCCGAGAATGACCGGGAAGACCATCAGGCGCAACTCGTCGACCAGACCGGCCAGCAACAACGCGTGGACGAGCGTCCGACTTCCCGCGACCAGGATCTCGCCGTCGATCTGCTCCTTGAGCTTCGGGACAGATTCCTCGATGGGACCGTCGAGCGCCGTCGAGTTGTTCCATTCGAGCGGTTCGGTCGAACTCGTGACGACGTACTTGGGCATCTCGTTCATCTTGTCCGCAAAGCCTTGGTCGTCCTCGCGCTCAGGCCAGGCACCGGCGAAGCTCTCGTAGGTCCGCCGCCCGAGCAGAAGGACGTCCGCGGCGAGGGTTTCGTCGAGTTTGAACTTCATCTGATCGCCCTCCTGGTACGGAAAGACCCATCCAGTGTGCGCATAACCCGGTTCGCCACCGGGCGCTTCCATGACCATGTCCAAGGACACGAATTCTGTCACCACGATATTGCCCATACCGATCCCCTGTCGTCAGTGCGTGTGCGCCATTCGAGTAGCCGACTACCCCACTGTTACAGACTCTGCGTGGTGGTGGAACTCATCGGCGGCGATCGTCCACTATGACCGATGTACAAACCGAATCGCCTGTTTTCGATCCCTCTGCTTGCGTGGCGATTCGGACGTTCCCTCAGGTTCGCATACCCTCGTATATCGATGATGTGGCGTCGAAAGTGTGCAGTGGCAGTAGCCGGAACAGTGCTCTCAGGGAGCATTGCGTTTACCGGTGTCGTAGAGACCTCGGGAGTGGCCGGCGCCCAACCGGCCCCGCCGCCGCCCACCACCACCGAAGCGCCGTTCACAACACCCAACACCGACAGCTGCCCGTTCACGAGTAGCCCGGCACCGGCGATCGATCTCTCCGAAGCACCCGCGCCCGGATCTACGGCCCCGACTGCTGTCCCGATTCCGGAAAGCCCTGTCGGTGGAGACAAGCTCGGCGAGTGCGGTGTTGTACTCCCTGACGGCGCTCCCCCGCTCCCGGCGGATATCGCGGCATCCGGATGGGTACTCGCGGACGCCGAAACCGGTGAGGTCCTCGCCGCGAAAGATCCGCACGGTCGCTACCGACCGGCCAGCACCATCAAGATGCTCTTGGCTCTTGTCGCGCTCGACGAACTCGATCTCGACACCGAAATCACCGCAACTGCCGAAGACGCGGACGCTGAAGGTAGCGCTGTCGGCATCGGCAAGGGCGGCAAGTACACCAACCGGCAACTGATGCAGGGTCTGGTCATGGCGTCGGGAAACGATGCCGCGCATGCTCTTGCCCGCCAACTCGGCGGTGACGCTGCAGCCGTGTCGAAAATGAACGCGCTCGCGGCCGAACTCGGCGCCCTCGACACTCGCACGGCAACTCCATCCGGACTCGACGGCCCGGGGATGAGCAGCTCGCCGTACGACCTGGCCGTGATTTTCCATACCGCCCTGCAGAATCCGACGTTTGCCGGTCTGATCCATACCGAGACCGTCGAATTTCCCGGCTTCCCCAAGGATCCGACGATTCCCGACGATCAGGACCGCCCCGGATTCACTCTCGCCAACGACAATCAGCTGCTCTACAACTACGACGGCGCATTGGGCGG
Organism: Rhodococcus sp. OAS809; assembly: GCF_040546695.1. Taxonomy (NCBI): domain Bacteria; kingdom Bacillati; phylum Actinomycetota; class Actinomycetes; order Mycobacteriales; family Nocardiaceae; genus Rhodococcus; species Rhodococcus sp. OAS809. The sequence goes on from NZ_JBEPOI010000002.1 coordinate 1,874,510, forward strand.
CAAGACCGGCTTCACCGACGACGCCCGCCACACGTATGTGGGTGGCGCGGAGCGTAACGGCCGGAAACTACTGGTGACATTGATGGGCGGCGAAGCCAAGCCGATCCGTCCGTGGGAACAAGCTGCCCGTCTACTCGACTACGGATATGCACTCCCCGCGAGCACAGCCGTCGGCTCGTTGACGGACCGATCCACCGACGATTCCAGTCCCGATGTCACTCGCACACCGTCTGCCGCTGCACCAGGCTCGATCTCGGCAGCACCCACCGCTACCGACGCCGAATCCGACACCACTGACCGCATCCTCATCGGTGCTGTCGGTGGAGTAGTGGTGATCGCGCTGGTGGCGGGAGCCGTTGCCCTCAACCGTCGGAGGCGCTAGCGCGGCCGACGACGCATGAAGCCCGAAAGACCCAGGCCGGCAACCGCACCCGTGGCGATCAGCGCAGCCACGCGAGACGGTGAAGCACCGTCACTGACAACGATTCGCGGCGAGATCACGGCGGGATCCGGCGGCGGAACGAACGCCAGGGCCATACTTTCCTTGGTCGTCGCCGCCCACGCCGTGCAGAACAGCAGCATCCGTGACGCCGTGAACACGAACACGAGCAAACCGATGATCGGACCGAATGCCACGCCCGCTGGTCCGTTGGTGACGGCAGCGAGGTAGATCGCACCCACCTGCTTGAAGATCTCGAACACAATCGCGGCGATAACCGCTGCCTGCGCAGCGCTACGCAGCGTGACAGGCTCGCGCGGCAGCCGGGCGATCACCCACAGGAACACCGCCCACGTCGCCAGGAGTGAGAGCAAGAGTGAAGCAACTCTGAGCCCCACGCCGACACCGGTGATGTTCTCGAGGTTGAGCCATTTCACGATCTGAGTCGCAACCGGCCTACTGCTCAGCGCCGACATTCCCAGTGAGACGACCATGGCGAGAGCCAGACCGACGAGGGCCCCTGCGTCACCAAGTTTGGTACGTACGAAACCCTTCGGCTCGCGCTTGCTCTCCCACATCGCCGTCAGCGCGTCTCGAACGTTTGCCATCCAACCGAGACCCGCGTACGCAGCACCCAGGAGGCCGAAGATTCCGACGCTCGCGCGCGAGTCGATGGCCGAATCGATCAGCGTGTTGATGGTGTCACCCAAGCTGCCCGGAATGCTCTTGGTGATCTGCTCCTGAATCGACTCCAGGTACTCGGGATGCCCGGCCAATACGAAACCGGCCACTGCAAACGCGACCATCATGATCGGAATCAACGCGAGAACGCTGAAGTACGTGATACCAGCAGCGTAATAGTCGCCTTTTTGCTCTTGAAACCGTCCGGCCGCGCGAACCAGATGATCGAGCCAGGGTCGCGCTGCCCTTTGCTTCTCGAGGAAGCTCGGTGCGTCGTCGTCCGTGTCAGCCATTGCCGTCCCCCTCATGTTCGGTCAGGCGTCGTGAGTCCGAATTCGCGTAAGTCAGCCCTTCGGTGCCAGGAATCCGACCTTGTCATAGACAGCGGCGAGAGTGCGTGAAGACACCTCACGGGCGCGGTGCGCTCCAGCCGCGATGATGCGATCCAGCTCTGCCTCGTCGGCAAGGTAACCGTCGACCTTCGCCTTGAGTGGGGTGACGAACTCGGTCAGCACGTCAGCGGTATCGGTCTTGAGGTCGCCGTACCCCTTGCCCTCGTAACCGGCCACCAGAGTCTCGATCGGTACTCCCGAGAGAGCCGACTGAATGGTGAGCAGGTTGCTGACGCCCGGCTTGGCCTGCGGGTCGAAACGAATCTCGCGCTCGTTGTCGGTGACGGCCGACTTGATCTTTTTTGCCGACACCTTCGGATCGTCGAGCAGATTGATCAGTCCGGCCGCACTGGCGGCGGACTTGCTCATCTTGGCGGTCGGATCCTGCAGGTCGTAGATCTTTGCCGTGCCCTTGATGATCTGCGGCTCGGGAACGACGAACGCCTTGCCGTAGCGGGTGTTGAACCGGCCGGCCAGATCGCGTGCGAGTTCGAGGTGCTGACGCTGATCCTCACCCACGGGGACGCGCTGCGGGCGGTACAGAAGGATGTCCGCGGCCATCAGAACCGGATACGTGAACAAGCCGACACTGGCGTTGTCGCTGCCTTGCTTGGCGGACTTGTCCTTGAACTGCGTCATACGGCTGGCTTCACCGAAACCGGTGATGCAGTTCAGGACCCACGCCAACTGTGCGTGCTCGGGAACCTGACTCTGCACGAACAGCGTCGCCCGATCCGGATCGATCCCCACCGCAAGGAGCTGAGCGACCGCAACCTTGGTGCGACGACGCAATTCCTTCGGGTCCTGCGTCACCGTGATGGCGTGAAGATCCGGAATGAAGTAGAAAGCGTCGAAATCGTCCTGCAACGGAACCCACTGCTGCAGCGCACCCAGGTAGTTGCCGAGGTGGAAAGAATCCGACGTCGGCTGGATTCCGGAAAGCACGCGAGGCTTTGCGGTGGGCTTCTGTTCTGCAGGGGTCGACATGGTTCCGATCTTTTCACGAGTGGAAATCAGTGCAGTGGCGTGGTGCCCGGGTAGTCGAGTTCGACGAGGTCTTCACCGTGGGCGGCGAGGTCCTCCGCACCGAACTGGTAGACGGTCCGGAAAACGACGGGTTCCCATTCTTCGGCGTAGAAGTCCATCGTTTCGCAGAACCACTCCAACTGATCCTGTTGCTCGGACAGTAGAGAACCCGCGCCTCGGACCACAACTACATATCCGGCGCCGAGTCCGAGGACGTCGTCGAGATCGCGCATGACATCGTCGAAAGCGTCTTTGTTTCGTCCGAAGTGGGACGGAAACTGGAAGGCTGCCGCGAACTCGTCGAAGACCTGCGCCGTTGTCCGCATGTTCTCTCCGCGAACCACCCGAACGACAAAATTCTCGGCACGGAGTTGACGTGCAAGATCATCTGCAACGGCCGGGTCGCTCTGCAGCGCCACCGAAGCCACATCCGAAGACGGATCCAGCCACTGCGCCACGCTGACCGTAGACGAATCGGACATCAGCGAATCCTCACAAACGTGTCGTAGTGATCGAGGGTGTACCACGCCGAACCGTCGTTGCCGGTGACGATTCGCTCGGCGTCGCGTCCTTGGCCGTTCTTCTTCGGGTTCACGTCCCATTCCTGATAGACGACACGTCCGCCACCGGCACCGACAGCGGGTAGGCGGCCTTCGCTGTTGCGGAAGGTGATGCCGCCCTTGGTGCCCGGCGCATTGGCGGAATCCGGCCACCTCCCGGCGTCGATCTCGACCAGCGTGGCGAGCACTCGCGCCGGCGCATCGGTGCTTGTCTGCTGCGTTGGCTTGGCAGCGGAATTCGAGGGCGCGGAACTCGACGGCGCAGCCTTGGTGGTGGCGCCGGGCTTGGCTTGAACACTCGAGGACTGAACGCTCGAGGACTTCGTACCCGACGACGCCGAACTGTCGGAGTCACGTGAAGAAAGGGTGACCGCCAGTACGAGCGCAACCACCGCCACCACGACGGTGATGATGGCGTTGCGCGTCTTTGCGCTCGGCATTTTCAGACCTTCAGACATACGCGTCTCTATCGGTACGAGACGGTGACAGGCGCATGATCCGACCAACGGAGGTCGTAGGACTCAGCGCGTTCCACGAGCGCGACCTTGGCCCGCTCGGCGTATCCGCGAGTGGCAACCTGGTAATCGATACGCCAACCCGAATCGTTGTCGAATGCCTTTCCGCGGTACGACCACCACGAGTACGGGCCGTCGACACCCGGATGGAGGGTGCGGAAGACGTCCACCCACGCGGAATCTTCGGCGAACAGCAGATCCATCCAGGCGCGCTCCTCGGGGAGGAATCCCGAAGACTTCTTGTTGGTCTTCCAGTTCTTGAGGTCGAGTTCGGTGTGCGCGATGTTCCAATCGCCGCTGACCACCACGTGACGATCGGCAGCCTCGGCCGCCGCAGCGGTGGTAGCGAGGTGAACTGCGAAGGACGCCATGAACCGCTCCTTCTCCTCCTGCTTCGGCGTGAGCGCCTCACCGGAGGGCAGGTACAGGCTCGCGACGGTCAGATCGGCGAAGTCGGCTTCGATGTATCGACCGGCGTCGAGAAACTCGTCGTCCCCGTGACCGATCCGCACCGCTTCAGGTTCCGTGCGTGAGAGCACCGCGACTCCGTTGCGTCCCTTCGCGGACGGCTCGGCGGAGACGAGGAACCATCCGTTGCCGAGCGCTGGTTCGAGAGTCTCGCGAAGCTGATCGTCCGACGCACGCGTTTCCTGAAGGCAGATGAAATCCGCCGACGTCTTCTCCAGCCAGTCGAGCATGCCCTTGCGGGCAGCTGCTCGAACGCCGTTGACGTTCACGGACGTGATGGTGTGGGGCGCAAGAATGTGGGAGTCAGCAGTTTGTGGCACGGCAAGCACCGTAGCCGATTCCACCGACGCGGATGGGCGCCCAGGTCAGCGCGCGGCCCTACGCTGCAGAATCACCGCTACCGCCAGCACGACGAGACCCGCGACGGCCAGCAACGACCCCACCGCTGCCGGCGCGGTGTACCCGTAACCGGCTGCGATGACGACGCCGCCGATCCACGCTCCGAAGGCGTTGGCGATGTTGAGTGCGGCGTGATTGAGAGACGCGGCCAAGGTCTGAGCATCCTCGGCGACATCCATCAACCGTGTCTGGAGGCCAGGCACCATCGACGACCCGGCGAGCCCGATGAGGAAGACGAAGATCAGTGCCGTGTACGGATTGCGCACGGCGATCACGAAGACCGCGAGGATCACAACGAGGGATCCCATCGACAGGAACAAGCCCTTCATCAGTGCGCGATCCGCGAGGTATCCACCGACGAAGTTGCCGGCCACCATGCCCAGTCCGTACAGCATGAGTGCGAGGGGAATGAACGAAGCGCCAAGCCCGGACACGTCGGTGAGAGTCGTACTGATGTAGGTGTAGACGGCAAACATCCCGCCGAATCCGACCATGCCCACGATCAAGGTCATCCACACCTGAACGCGGCCCAGTGCCCCGAGTTCGGTGATCGGATTCGTCACCGGCATACCGTCCAACCGCGGAATCCAGACGAACAGCGAAGCAACCGTTGCCACTCCGATCACCGCAACCAAGGCGAAGGCGCTGCGCCAGCCGAGTGCCTGGCCGATCCAGGCCGCGACCGGCACACCGATCACGTTGGCCACGGAAAGACCCATCATCACCATGGCGACGGCCTTCGCGCGTTTTCCCGGTTCGGCCAGGTGAGCTGCGACCAGTGCGGCGACTCCGAAATACGCGCCGTGCGGCAATCCGGCGACGAAGCGGGCCATCATCAGCGTCGTGTACGAGGGCGCGAAAACCGAGGCGGCATTGCCGACGGTGAACGCGACCATGAGTGCGATCAACAGGGTGCGGCGCGGTACTCGTGCGGTGAGTGCAGCGATCAGCGGAGCGCCGACGACAACCCCGAGCGCGTACGCCGAGATCACGTGACCCGCGACGGGTTCCGAGACGCCGAGTCCGGATGCCATTTCCGGGAGCAACCCCATGGCGACGAACTCGGTTGTGCCGATACCGAAACCGCCGAGAGCGAGAGCGAGCATCGCCGGACCTCTGGCGGAACGAACCCCGGGTGTCGAGGTGTCAGAACGGGAGAGGGTAGACGAAGTCACTGATCAATTGTGGTCTCACACCTGGTTGAACTTCCAAGTGAGAGCGGGTGAGTTCACTCACGTGAGACCGCGAACACAAATGGGACGCCCGGTTTCCCAGACGTCCCATTTGACAGGTGAAGCGGTGAATCTACTTCGCGGCCATGGCCTTCTGCAGGTTCACGTCGAGCGCGCCGAGGAACTCCTCGGTGGTCAGGTAGCCCTGATCGCCGCCGACCAGCATCGAGAGGTCCTTGGTCATCTGGCCGCTTTCGACGGTCTTGATGACAACGTCTTCGAGCGCCTGCGCGAAGCCGATGACCTCAGGGGTGCTGTCGAGCTTGCCACGATGCTCGAGCCCGCGGGTCCACGCGAAGATGGACGCGATCGGGTTGGTCGAGGTGGGCTTGCCCTGCTGGTGCTGACGGTAGTGACGCGTCACGGTGCCGTGAGCAGCCTCTGCCTCACAGGTCTTTCCGTCCGGTGTCAGCAGAACCGACGTCATGAGGCCGAGCGAGCCGAAGCCCTGGGCCACGGTGTCGGACTGGACGTCGCCGTCGTAGTTCTTGCATGCCCAGACGTATCCGCCCTCCCACTTGAGAGCGGAAGCGACCATGTCGTCGATGAGGCGGTGCTCGTAGGTCAGACCTGCAGCATCGAACTCAGCCTTGAACTCGGTCTCGTAGACGTGCTGGAAGATGTCCTTGAAGGCACCGTCGTACGCCTTGAGAATGGTGTTCTTGGTGGACAGGTACACCGGGTAGTTCTGCTGCAGTCCGTAGGTGAGCGACGCGCGAGCGAAGTCACGGATGGACGTGGTGAAGTTGTACTGCCCCTGGACGACGCCGCCCTCTTCGGGGAAGTTGACCAGTTCGTGCTCGATCGGTGCGCTGCCGTCCTCAGGCGTGTAGGTGATCATCACCTTGCCGGGGCCGGGGACCTTGAAGTCTGTGGCGCGGTACTGGTCGCCGAATGCGTGACGGCCGATGATGATCGGCTTGGTCCAGCCCGGAACGAGTCGCGGAACGTTGGAGATGATGATCGGTGCGCGGAAGATCGTGCCGCCGAGAATGTTGCGGATCGTTCCGTTCGGGGAACGCCACATCTTCTTAAGACCGAATTCCTCGACACGTGCCTCGTCCGGCGTGATCGTGGCGCATTTGACGCCGACGCCGTGCTTCTGGATCGCGTGCGCTGCGTCGATGGTGACCTGGTCGTCGGTCTCGTCGCGGTACTCGATACCGAGGTCGTAGTACTCGAGGTTCACATCGAGATACGGATGGATCAACTTGTCTTTGATGAACTGCCAGATAATGCGCGTCATCTCATCGCCGTCGAGTTCGACGACGGTGCCCTCAACCTTGATTTTGGACATGGGTGCTTCGCGTCCTCCTAGGAAGTTTCCCTGGTTACACGGTTGCGGTCACACTTTGTGAGTGGGTCCGCGAACGGTTCGATTATCAAACCTAGACGGTGTGGACTGATCTCGGGAGATGAGTCCCAAACAAGACAAGCGTACTGCTAACCCATGAGGCCGCAACCGGCAGGTCCACTCATCGGTCTCTACTCGCGAGTAACTTTTGCCTGCTAGTGGGCTGCGTCGCTCTGCCTCGCGTGCGGTTGCGGCTCACATTTCGCCCCGTGTCAGGACTGCGCTCACTTCCCGGTAGAATCCGACTTGGTCATGAGTGCCAGCGTCAAGCCCCGGCTCGCTGGACGGCAACCCTCCAACCGCGGTGGGGTGCCCCGGGTGATGACCAGGTTTCCCGACGTGGATCTGCTCGCGCAGTTCCACCGCAATTCGGGTGACAAGCGCGGGTCCGACAGGGACGGACCCCAGACCGGGCCGAGCCCCACGGAGGTATTTCAGTATGTGTCGCACTTGTAGATAGACCCCAGCACGGGGCGGCGATCATTCGCCCCCGTCCGACATCTATCCGTCAGACCACTGGAGTGAACAAATCATGACCGACAACACAGCCGACGCCGCAGCAACTTCGGATCCGACCGCGAACTGGTCGTTCGAGACCAAGCAGGTGCACGCCGGACAAACAGCGGACACCGCCACAAATGCGCGCGCTCTGCCGATCTACCAGACCACCAGCTACGTCTTCGACAGCACCGATCACGCTGCGGCACTGTTCGGCCTCGCCGAGCCGGGCAACATCTACACGCGGATCATGAATCCCACACAGGACGCCGTCGAGCAGCGCATCGCTGCCCTCGAAGGCGGGGTCGCCGCACTCCTCCTCTCCTCGGGTCAGGCCGCCGAGACCATCGCGATCCTCAACATCGCCGAGGCCGGCGACCACATCGTCTCCAGCCCGTACCTGTACGGCGGCACGTACAACCTCCTGCATTACACCCTTCGTAAGCTGGGCATCGAAGTCACGTTCGTCGAGGATCCCGACAATCTCGAGCAGTGGCGCGAAGCCATTCGCCCGAACACGAAGGCGTTCTACGGCGAAACGATCGCCAATCCGAAGAACCACATCCTCGACCTACCCGGTATCTCGTCACTGGCCCACGAGAACGGTCTTCCGTTGATCGTGGACAACACAGTCGCGACGCCGTACCTGCTTCGCCCACTCGAACACGGCGCCGACATCGTCGTTCACTCCGCCACCAAATACCTTGGTGGACACGGCACCGCGATCGCCGGCGTCATCGTCGACGGTGGCACTTTCGACTGGACGCAGGGTCGCCACACGAACTTCACGACGCCTGATCCCAGCTACCACGGCGTCACCTTCGCGGACCTCGGCGCGCCGGCGTTCGCACTCAAGGCCCGCGTCCAACTGCTGCGCGATCTCGGTTCCGCCGTGGCGCCGTTCAACGCGTTCCTCATCGCGCAGGGTATCGAAACCTTGAGCCTGCGCATCGAGCGCCACGTATCCAATGCACAGAAGGTCGCCGAATTCCTCGACGGTCACGTCGAGGTCGCCTCCGTTTCCTACGCGGGACTCCCCTCCTCGCCATGGTTCGAACGCGGAAAGCAGCTGACGCCCAAGGGAACCGGCGCCATCGTCACCTTCGAGCTGCCCGGCGGTATCGATGCGGGCAAGACGTTCGTCAACGCCCTGACGCTGCACAGCCACGTCGCCAACATCGGTGACGTTCGCTCACTCGTGATCCACCCCGCCTCGACGACACACTCGCAGCTCACCCCCGAAGAGCAGCTCGCCTCCGGTGTCACACCCGGGCTCGTTCGCCTCGCGGTCGGCATCGAAGGAATCGACGACATCCTCGCCGATCTCACCGTCGGCCTGGCAGCGGTGGCAAACTCGTGACCGTGAACGAATTGGAGCCCAGGATCGACCTCCTGCCCCCACCCGACGGCCAGGTGGGGTTCGTCGACATCGGTGCCTTGGAACTCGAGAGCGGCGCGGTGCTCCCATCGGTTTCGCTCGCCGTTCAGCGGTGGGGTGAGCTTTCCCCGAACCGCGACAACGTCGTACTCGTCGAGCACGCACTGACCGGAGACTCACACGTCACCGGACCGATCTCCGCGAATCAGCCCTCCCCCGGCTGGTGGAACGGGATGGTCGGCCCCGGCGAACCGATCGACACCGGCGAATGGTGCGTCATCGCAACCAATGTCCTCGGTGGTTGTCGCGGCACGACCGGTCCCAGTTCGCCGGCCGACGACGGCAAGCCGTGGGGCAGCAGGTTCCCGGAGATCTCCATCCGGGATCAGATCGCGGCGGAGAAGAAGCTCGTCGATCTCCTCGGGATCGACCAGTTGGCCTCGGTAGTCGGCGGATCCATGGGGGGCATGCGCACCCTCGAATGGGCAGTTACCTACCCGGACGGCATTCGCTCCGCGTTGGTTCTCGCAACCGGTTCACGGGCCACTGCAGATCAGATCGGCACCCAGACGACGCAGATCGCTGCCATCGTCTCCGATCCGGATTGGCAGGGCGGTGACTACCACGGAACGGGGCGGGCACCTCGCACCGGACTCGGCATCGCCCGTCGCATCGCGCACCTGACGTACCGCACCGAGTCCGAACTGGACGCACGCTTCGAGAACTCCGCTCAGAACGACGAAAATCCTTGGAACGGTGGACGATACGCCGTACAAAGTTACCTGGAACATCAGGCAGACAAGCTGGTCGACCGCTTCGACCCGAGCACGTACGTCCTACTGACCGAGGCCATGAACCGGCACGACATCGGTCGTGGACGCGGCGGTGTTGCGGCGGCGTTGGCATCGATCACGGCACCGGTCGTGGTGGGCGGCGTCGACTCGGATCGGCTGTATCCCCTTCGCTTGCAGGAGGAGATCGCCGACGGAATTTCCACGTGCAGCGGCCTCGAGATTCTCAAGTCCAAGGACGGCCACGACGGCTTCCTGACGGAGGCGGACGCCGTCGCCGGACTGCTTCGCCGAACGATGGAGTTCGCGCGTACGGCTCGCTGATTCGGCACAGAGCCACGTTTTCAGGATTCGTCAATGTCGGGAAAACCACAGCTGATCTGCGGGTTTTCCCGACATTCTCATTGGCGAACGTGAGCCGGCGCGGCTAGCATCGGCGAACGTGAATCAGCCATGCTCGACGCGCCTGCAGGCTACGTACATTCCCGAGCACATGTCCTTCGCGTTCTGGGGTGACGCAGACCCGGCAGCGCGGCTGTCGGCACTGGGGATGCCGACCGGGTCGCCGGGCGTGTGCAGGCTTGCGATCCCGGTCGACGAGTCGATCACAGCAACCGACGTCGAAGCGCAACTGCTCGACCTCACCACCGCGATCGACGCGTTCCACAACCTCGATGCTGGTCGCGGCGACCTCGGATCGTCGCTGCTCGCGTGGAAGCGCGTCATCGACACCGGCGCACATGACATTCCGACCGCAGCGCATGCCGCTATCGAGCGCGACGACACGAAGATCCGAAGCGCCGCGTCCACGGTGCGGTTGTTCACGGAAGCGCGCGCGGCCATCGAGAGTCTTCGCCGAGCAAAGATTCAGGCGACTCTGCGCCCGTATCAAATGCAGGGAGTTGCCTGGCTGACGGCTCTGTCGGGTTCGGGCGGTGGGATCTTGGCCGACGAGATGGGTTTGGGTAAGACACTGCAAGCGATTTCGATGATCGCGATCCGCGCCGGCGACGGTCCGCATCTGGTTGTGTGTCCCACCTCGGTGATAGGAAACTGGCGCCGCGAGATCGAGCGATTCGCTCCGCATCTGCCACTGCACGTTCATCACGGGGCCGCCCGTGCACTTCCCACTCGTATCCCCGCCGGCACTACGGTTCTGACCAGCTACAGCGTCTTGCGTTCCGACGCAGCCCAATTGGCCCCGGTCCATTGGAGTTCAGTGGTCTTCGACGAGGCGCAACAGATCAAGAACCCCGCTTCCCTCGCCGCGAAAGCAGCAATGCAGTTGTCGGCGGACGTCAAGGTAGCGATGACCGGCACGCCGGTGGAGAACCGTCTCGAAGAATTGTGGTCGCTCTTTCGCGTCGCCAATCCCGACGTCCTCGGAACTCGCGCACGGTTTCGTCAACGCTTTGCCGTACCGATCGAATCCGGTCGATCGGCCACCGCGGCGACCAGGCTTGCCGCGGTCATCGATCCCTTCATTCTGCGCAGAACCAAAGACACAGTGGCCAAGGATCTTCCGCCCAAGCAGTTCTCCACGGTCTCGTGCACTCTGACGTCGGAACAGGCGCGCATCTACCGGTCGGCAGTTGCCGATGCGCTCGACTCCGGATTGGGCACGGGAATTGCCCGGCGTGGCAACATCCTTGCGCTTCTGACCACTCTCAAGCAGGTATGCAATCACCCGGCGCAGGTCACCGGCGATACGGACGACCTCTACGGAAGATCCGGAAAGCTCGACCGCGCAACGGAAATGATCGCCGAGATCGTCGACGACGGCGATCGCGCGCTGATATTCACGCAGTACCGGACGATGGGCGAGATGCTCTCGCGACACCTGGGAGCCGAACTGGGTATCGGTGCCGTGCCTTTCCTCCACGGCGGCCTGAACACCGACAAACGAGACGCGATGGTCGACGCGTTCCAGAACGAGACGGATTCACCACCGGTTCTGATTCTGAGCTTGCGCGCCGCCGGCTTCGGCCTCAACCTCACGCGCGCAAGTCATGTCGTGCACTACGACCGGTGGTGGAACCCAGCCGTCGAGGATCAAGCAACCGACCGGGCACACCGCATCGGCCAGAAACGCACCGTCAACGTCCACACCTTGGTGACGGGCGGTACCGTGGAGGATCACATAGCAGCGATGCACGAGTCCAAACGAGCTGTGGCCGATGCTGTCTCCGGGAACGTCGAGGCCGCGCTGGCCGATCTCCCCGACGCCGAACTGCGTGAACTTCTCGAACTCGACGGCGCGGTGATCATCTGATGGCCAACGAATTCGGCGTCACCGCTTGGGGTCGAGCGTGGCTGCGCACGGTGGAGCGGACCGCGGCATCCGGTCCGAACCCGTCCCTGCCGACGGCTCGCACCCTGGCACGCAACGGTTCCGTGGAGTTCACCGTCGTCTCGTCGGGGACCGTCGTCGCCGAGGTGAGCACCAAGGCAAAAACTTCGTCAGTGACGATTGGTGTCCCGCTCTGGACCAAATCCGAGATCGCTGCAGTGAAGAGCCTTCTCCGTTCGGCTGGAAAGGCGAACAGATCCGTCTCCACCGGCGAACTGCCGGACAGCGTCGTCACCGAACTGCAGGCTCGAAATATCGCAGTAGCCGTTGATCTTTCGGAGTGCACTTCCAGCTGCGACTGCTCAGGTCGACGCTCGCCGTGCGTTCACCATCTCGCCGCGATCTACGCCCTCGCCGGGCGAATCGACGAGGAACCTGCACTTGCGGTGACGTTACGGAGTGCACCGGTCAAGGCTGGAAAGAAGTCGACATCCACACATTCGCCGGAGTGGATCCCTTTGAGTGATATCGACATTCGCTCGTTCTACGGGGACTGACCTTCTCAGTCGGTACCGAGCGGATCGATGGTCAGGGCGAGCGTCGCGATCAGCACACCCATAACGCCCATCGCCGCAGTGTCGAAGACCCTTCCACGCACCGCGAGCAACCCCACACGGTTCTCGGGAACGAACCACCGAGCGGCAGCTCCGATGATGACGGCAACACCGAAGACGAGGGCGCCGCGGCGCCACCGGTCGGCCAGCACGAGAACCACGGCCGCCGCGATCACGGCGAGGACCGCGAGCATGGGCAGATTCTTCTTCGCGAGGCCGACCAGTGAGGACATCGGACTCAGACTCCGGCCAGAACCCGCTCGGCGCGCTCGACCACGTTGGTGATCAGGAACGCGCGGGTCAGCGGTCCGACACCACCGGGGTTGGGTGAGACGAAGCCGGCGACCTCGTTGACGTCGGCTGCGACGTCGCCGCGCAGGCCGTCGTCGGTGCGACTGACGCCGACGTCGAGGACCGCTGCCCCGGGCTTGACCATGTCTGCGGTGATGAGGCCGGGAACGCCGGCGGCAGCGACGATGATGTCGGAGCGGCGAACCTCGGCCGCGAGATCGCCGGTACCGGTGTGGCAGAGCGTGACCGTCGCGTTCTCGCTACGACGCGTCAGCAGCAATCCGATCGGGCGACCGACTGTGACGCCTCGTCCGACTACCACCACGTGTGCGCCCGCAATAGGGACCTCGTAGCGGCGCAGGAGATGCAGGATTCCACGCGGGGTGCACGGCAGCGGGGCTTCCTTGCCCAACACCAGTCGACCGAGGTTGACCGGGTGCAAGCCGTCGGCGTCCTTGTCGGGGTCGATGCGCTCGAGGGCTGCGTTCTCGTCAAGGTGCTTGGGAAGCGGCAACTGCACGATGTAGCCGGTGCACTCGGGATTGGCATTGAGCTCGTCGATCGTCGCGTTGAGCTGCTCCTGCGTGATGTCGGCAGGCAGGTCGCGTCGCAAAGAATTGATACCGACCTTGGCGCAGTCGTTGTGCTTGCCGCGCACGTAAGCCGCGGATCCGGGGTCGTCGCCCACCAGGATGGTGCCCAAGCCGGGTGTGATGCCCTCTGCCTTCAGAGCGCTCACCCGCACCTTCAGGTCTTCGAAGATTTCGTCGCGGGTAGCTTTGCCGTCGAGGATCGTTGCAGTCACGGCGACCATTGTTCCAGGTTAGGGTCGATGAGTGACAACGGCTCCGGAACTACGCGGCCCGAGGGTGCTCCTCTCCCCCGTCGCGCCCGATCATCACGCCCGTCTGCGGGCAATTCACCTGCACCCGGACGTCGTGCACTGGTGGCAAAATCCCGACGACGACTGGCCTGCAGCGCCGGAGGCTGGCACCACGCGCTACAGCATCTTCCACGGCGACCACCTGATCGGCTTCATCCAGTGGTATGAGGCGGAGGACAACCCCGACTTCCGCCACGCCGGGCTCGACTTGTTCCTCGATCCTGACTTCCACGGCCGAGGGTTCGGTCGCGAATCGATTCGCGTGCTGTGTGCCCACCTGATCGACGACCTCGCATTCCACCGTCTGGTCATCGACCCGGAGGTCGACAACTCCGTCGCCATCGCGTGCTACCGATCGGTGGGGTTCAAAGACGTCGGGGTGATGCGCGAGTATTCGCGAGATCGCCATGGTGTGTGGAAGGACGGACTGCTGATGGATCTGCTCGCACGGGAATTCATCCGCTGATCGACTGGGACGAGTTCGAAAGGACCGACATCATGTTGCTGGACAAGGAATTCACGGCCACCCTGCAGAAGAGCGACGCCAAGGGCGGGTGGACTTATGTGATCTGGCCGGAGTCCGCCGAGTTCTTCGGCACCCGCGGCCTGGTCAAGGTACGCGGGACGATCGACGGACATCCGTTCCAGAGTTCGTTCATGGCGTTGGGAGACGGTAACCACAAGCTGCCGGTCAAAGCCGATCTTCGCAAAGCCATCGGCAAGGAGACCGGCGAGCTGGTGACGGTGCGCCTCGAGGAGCGCTTGGAGAGCTAGGCGCTGCTACTTCATGTCGACGACAAGACCGTGCGCCGACGCGTACGCCACCGCCTGCATCAACTCGATCTGCGCGTTTCCGACGGACGCGGACGTCCACAGGCTCGGATCGATCCGTGCACCGCGCAGGTCTGCACCTTCGAGTTTGAGTCCACCCGTACGAGCACCGGACAGATCCGCCGACGCCAGCACCGCGCCCCGCATGTCGGCCCGAACCAGGTTCGCTTCACGGAAGCGGCATGAGGTGAAGTCGATCTTTCTCAGGTCCGCCCCGCCGAGTGAGGTCAACGAGAAGTCGACTTCGTCGAGCGTCAACGGCCGGATGCGGCAACCGTCGAACGCCGACCCGAGCAGACTGCAGTTTCGGAACGTGCTGTGCCACAGGCTAGTCCGGGCAAAATTGCACGAGCGGAACGCAGTTCCCGTGTGCACGGACTCCCCCAGATCGGTGCCGGTGAAATCACAATCCGTGAACACCACCGACTCCGTCGTGAGTCCGGTGAGGTCGGCGTCTCGGAAATTGCAGTTGGTGAAAGTGCGCTGACGCCACTTCTGCCCGGCCAGCCGCGCGTCTGAATAGTCTTCGCCGACGACATCGTCGGATTCTTCGGGGAGCATGCCGTCCATACTGCCCCGCCGCACCGACACCGGTTCGATCGCCTAGGTCTCGCAGGCCACGCCGTCACCGTCACGATCAAGCTTGGACGAATAGCCGGGATCGCCGCGGTAGATCGGGGCAGCACCGGCCGCTCGCACGGCTGCACAGTTGGCGTAATACACCCCCGCGTCGGGCACCTTGGCCGGCGGCGGAACGTACGCCGGTTCTGTTGTCTTCGGCGGTGTGTACGCAGGAGCGGGCGGAACATACGGCGTAGTCGTGGTCTCCGGGACCTGCGGAACCAGCGGCACGATTGCCACGGTGGTTGTCGTCGGTGGCGGCACGATCGTTGTCGTCGTCGGCAAGAGGGACGAAGTCGTGGTCTTCGTCGTCGACGGGACCGTGCTTTTGGTTGTCGTCGCTGCAGCTGTCGTCGAAGAGGTCGCAGCAGGCGTCGTCGATTCTTCCGACTTGCCCGCTCCCGTCGCCGCGGCGATGGCAACCAGCCCCACGACTGCCGCGCCGGCGATCCACGGCCACTTACGCCGCGTCTTGCCTTCCTCGGCGTTAGTGTCCGGCACCGCCGATCCGGGTGCGCCGAAGACCTGCGTGGGAGTGCCGAAAGCCTGAGTGGGTGCGTCGACGCCCTTGGGCCGTGTCTGCGCGGTCCACTGCTGACCGTCCCAGTAACGGTCGATCGTGGGGTCGAAGGGGTCGGGGTTCCAACCGGCGGGAGGGTTCATCAAAATGTCCGTTCTGCGTAGAGTGCCGGAAATAGATTCGCACGGACTGGCCGGTTTGTTACCAATTCGCCCACACTTCCCGACCGGGTCTTCTCACGGACGTGGTCACCGATACGTCGCCCGGTACAGTTCCTCGAGTGTTCCGAGTGATGTTCCACGAGCCCCGCATCCCACCCAACACCGGAAACGCGATCCGCATGGTCGCAGGCACCGGTTGCGAACTCCACCTGGTCGGCCCTCTCGGGTTCGACTTGTCGGAGCCGAAGCTCAAGCGCGCAGGCTTGGACTACCACGACCTGGCGACTGTCACGGTCCACGAAAACCTGACCGCTGCCTGGGAAGCCGTCACCCCCGCTCGCGTGTTCGCCTTCACCGCGCACGCGACCACGTCGTATGCCGATATCGCCTACCAACCCGGCGACGTCCTGCTGTTCGGGCCCGAACCCACCGGACTGTCCGAAGAAGTATTGGCGGACGAACACGTCACCGAGCGCCTGCGTATCCCGATGCTGCCCGGACGCCGGTCCCTCAACCTGTCCAACGCTGCCGCCCTCGTCACGTACGAGGCCTGGCGTCAGCACGGGTTCAAGGGCGCTGTCTGATCGACGTCAGTAGACGTCCCGGACATAGCGCTTCTCCGCCGAAAGAGCCTTCACGTATGCCTCGGCACTGCGAGGAGCCAGTTTTCCGTGTTGAGCGACCACCCCGTTGAGGGCACTGTCGACGTCCTTGGCCATCCGGTTGGCATCGCCGCAGACGTAGAAGTGCGCTCCCTTCTGCAACCACTCCCACAGCAGCGCACCCCGCTCACGCATCCGGTCCTGCACGTAGACCTTGTCGGCTTGATCCCGGGAAAACGCGAGGTCGAGTTCGGTGAGGAATCCGTCTTTCCGCAATTCTTCGATTTCTTCGCGGTAGTAGAAGTCGGTCGCGGCGTGCTGTTCTCCGAAGAACAGCCAGTTCGGGCCCGTGTGCCCCAATGCCCGCCGCTCATGCAGGAAGGCACGGAACGGTGCAATGCCGGTCCCCGGACCGACCATGATCATCGGGGTCTCGGGATCGGAAGGTGGCCGGAAGTGGGTCGACTTCTGCACGTAGATACCGATGTCGTCATCGTGAGCGTGGTCGGCGAGGTAAGTCGAGCACACTCCACGCCGTGGGACACCCGCAACGTTGTATCGCACCGCGGACACCGTCAACTGCACTTCGCGTGGGTTCTCCTTCGGACTGGAAGATATCGAATACAGCCGCGGCTGAATCGGTTTGAGCAGCGAGAGCCATTCGTCTGTCGAGGCACGAACGGGCGACTGCGCGAGAATGTCGACGGACTGTCGTCCCCACGACCAGTCTTTGAACGTGGAGACATTCTCCGGCTTCAACAACTCGGCCAGGTCCGAATCGCGGGTTCGTTGATGCACGAATCGAATCATGTCGGTCGAGATTCGAGTGATCTCCAGGCGCTCGGTGAGCGCGGTACGCAGCGTCATTTCCCCGTACTGCCCCAGTTCGACGGTCTCGTCACCGTCGAGGCCAGTAAGGGTGAGCCACTCGTCGACAAACGGAGAGCTGTTTCGGGGCCAGACTCCGAGAGCGTCGCCGGCTTCGTAACTGACCGTGTCACCGGGAAGGTGAAAGCCCAACTGCCGCACGTCTTTGGAAGAACCCGGACGGTTGAGCACGACATTGCGCGTCAAGGCTGTGGTCAGTGGCGCCTTCTTGTTGTATCGCAGCGGCGGCGACATCGCCGGTGAAATCGGCGCGGCTGCAACGGTTGTCCCAGAATTCTTCTTTGCAACGAGGACGTCGGTCGTCTCGCCGGCCACCGAGCTCCGAAGCTCAGCCGTGACCGCCTCCAGCCATCCAGCAGCGGTGTCCTCGAAATCGGGCTCGCAGTCGGCGCGATCGACGATACGACTGGCTCCCAGTTCGGCAAGGCGGGCGTCGAGCTTTCGTCCGTGTCCACAGAAGTCGGCATAGTTCGAGTCGCCGAAAGCGATGACTGCATAACGTGTCTCGGACATGCGGGGCGCCGTGTCAGCAGACAACGCATCCCAGAAACCGCTGCCGTTGTCCGGGGATTCGCCGTCACCGGAGGTACTGGTGATCAGCAGGACCTCTCTGGTAGCTGCCAGGTCGGCGGCGGGGAACTCGTCCATCGCGTGCATCACCACGGGTAAGCCGATTCCCCCGAGACGAGTGGCGCACTCAGCAGCGAATTCTTCCGCGTTTCCGGTCTGCGATGCCCAGAGCACCACGATCGGCGCGCGCTCGGATCCAATACTCGGACTCGATGACAACGCAAGCCCGTCGGTGTCAGGAAGTGAGATCCGCGAGTACAGGCCGGCCAGAACACCGTCGACCCACATCCGCTTTTCGGCATCGAAGGGTGCCGTCGACGGCAAGGTAGGTACCCCGGCAGTGCGATCGGCGTCCGCACGCAACGCAGCGAGAAGGCCGGCCAGGTAGCTCTGCTGGAGCGGATCGAATACCACTGCAGGTGTTCCTGTTTGACCGAGGACGCCCGCGAGGACATCGGTTCGCGACAAAAGCCCGATCAGCTGGCGCGGGAGCCACCAGCGCCGCCTCGGCGAGCACTGTTTCAGGTGTGTTCACGGCGACCTTCGTCATCGTGACAGCGCAGGCTTTGAACTCCGGTTGCTGCGAGGCAGGGTCGATGGCGTCGTTGGTGACGGCGTTGATGGACAGATATTCACCGAAGGCGTCGTTCCAGTGAAATGGGGCAAAGCAGTTCCCCGGACGCACTCGGTCGGTGACAACAGCCGGAAGCACAGCGCGACCGCGACGTGAGGCAACCTCGATCGCATCCTGGTCGACGATGCCGAGCCTGGCGGCGTCGTCGGGATGGATCTCGACGAAGGGACCTGGGTTGAGCTTGTTCAACTTGGCCACCTTGCCGGTCTTGGTCATGGTGTGCCACTGGTGCGCGAGACGACCGGTGTTGAGCAGGAAGGGGTAGTCGTCGTCGGGCATTTCGGCGGGAAGCATGTGCGGCCGTGCGAAGAACATCGCACGGCCAGTAGCGGTGGGAAATGCGAGCCGCGGAGTGCTGCCGTCATCGCGGATCAGGAGCCTTTGACTGACACCGTCATTGACGTATCGGATGGGATGACGGTCCTGATCACTGTCTGGCGGGCATGGCCACTGGATCGATGTCTTGCGGAGGCGCTCGTAGGTGACGCCGCGTAAGTCGTAGCCGGTCTTCGGATTCCAGAACTGCTTGATCTCTTCGAACACCTCTTCGGCACAGGTGTAGGTGAACGCTTCGGCGTACCCCATCTCGCAGGCGATCCGGGCGATGATCTGCCAATCAGGCAGCGCCTGCCCAACCGGATCCAGTGCCTGCTGAAAGAGCGTCAGGTTGCGTTCGGAATTGATCATCACTCCGTCGGACTCTGTCCACAGCGAAGCAGGCAGCAGAACATCGGCGTATTCGTTGGTCTCGGTGCCCAGGAAAGCATCCTGGGTGATGACGAGGTGGGCCTTCTCCAAGCCGTCGATGACGGTCTTGCGGTTGGCTACCGTCGCAACGGGATTGGTGCAGATGATCCAGCACGCTTTGATGTCGCCCGCCGCCATTCGGGAGAACATGTCAATGGTGCCACCGCCGATGTCGGTGCGCAGCGAGCCCTGCGGGATCCCCCATCGGTCCTCGACGAAGTCGCGATCGGCGTCGACCATCACGGCACGCTGGCCGGGCAAACCTGGCCCCATGTAGCCCATTTCACGCCCACCCATGGCGTTCGGCTGACCGGTCAACGAGAACGGACCGCTGCCGGGCTTGCAGATCGCACCGGTCGCAAGGTGAAGGTTGCAGATGGCGTTGGTGTTCCACGTGCCGTGGGTGCTCTGGTTCAAACCCATTGTCCAACAGCTCATCCAGTTTGCAGCCTCACCGATCCACTGCGCTGCAGTGCGGATGTCGGCCTCGGGGATACCGGTGATCTCGCTGACCTTCGCAGGCGTGTACTCCGCGAGGAAACTGGGCATGACCTCCCAGCCTTCGGTGAAGTCGGCGATGAAGTCCGGATCTGTGTGGCCGTTCACGACGAGCAGGTGGAGTAGTCCGTTGAGTAGCGCGAGATCGGTGCCGGGAGCGATCTGCAGGAACAAGTTCGCCTTGTCGGCGGTGGCGGTGCGTCGAGGATCGACGACGATCAGCTTCGCGCCTGCCTTGATCCGCTCCTGCACCCGCAGAAAAAGGATCGGATGGCAGTCCGCCATGTTCGCGCCGGTCACGAAGAACACGTCGGCGTGTTCGAAGTCCTGATAGGAACCGGGCGGTCCGTCGGCCCCGAGTGACTGCTTGTAGCCGGTGCCGGCACTCGCCATGCACAAACGGGAATTCGATTCGATCTGATTGGTCCCGATGAAGCCCTTGGCCAGTTTGTTCGACAGGTACTGAGCTTCGAGTGACATCTGCCCGGACACGTACAACGCAAACGCGTCGGGACCGTGCTCGTCGATTATTGCCCGCAGGCGCTGGGCGGTGTCAGTGATGACTGCGGCCATGTCCGCCGCTTCGATCGCATCACCTCGGCGCGGACGGCGATATGCAGATTCCATGCGCCCCGGGCCGGCGAGCATGTCTGCGGTCGTGGTGCCTTTGGTGCACAGACGCCCGAAGTTGGTGGGATGTGTCTTCAGACCGGAAGACTTCGCAGCCTTCCGACGACCCGTCTCGGGATCGGTGATGATGTCGAGGACAAGACCACAGCCCACCCCGCAGTATGCGCAGAGTGTGTCGACACTGGTGGTGGTGAGTTGAGCGCCCATCGATTCATGCATCCCTTCGACCGAGGATCAAGGTCGACTTCTATCTTCGGATGCAGTTGTTTCGGGAGTTCATGCTCGATGTTGCGTATCAATCACTCTTTCCTCACCGCGCCCTTCGGACCGATGTGCGGTCCCGGGACCGGCGGTCGTCGACGGGCAGCTGTACGCGAATGCCCAGTTCTACGCTCTGCCGCCGAATCGAGCGATGTAGTGCCAAACCTTCTTGACGTCCTGCGGATCGAAGGATGCACCCCGTGCGAGCCCCAGTACGGCAGGCGTCAGCCGCCTGCCGTGCGCAATTTCTCGGGCAAGGTCGATCACGGCCGCTCCCCGGTATTCGGGATGTTCGGCTATCTCGTCGACATCGACCGCGTATCCCTCGTGCCACAGCACCGGGCACGTGAGCGAGTGGGCGATCTCTTCGATCCGTGTGCCCCGGTAACTCGGATCCAGAACGAGCGCCTCGACGTCCGTTCCGATGTCGACGGCGCCGTGGACGTGCGCCTCGATGTAGTGGTCGAGCGGATCGTCGAGCTCGGCAGCCCGTGCGGCGTCGACCAAGCTCATCGCTTCGGCCGTTCCGAAATGATCAGGCTCGAAGACGCTGTCCGGAAAGCAGAAGGTGGTGCGGTCGAGTGTGTGCTCGGCAAGCCGGAAGTAGGACGAGCCGAACCGAGGGGATGCCCCGTAGGGATCGGAGCGATAGTTCAACGATCCGTACTTCGGCCGTTCCGAGGGCTCTCGCTCGTCGTAAGCTCCGCCGAATATCCGACTCTCCCAACGCCAACGATCGCCGCCGTGATGCGCCGTCAGTCCGCCGTTGCTCGTTCGAGTCTCGAACTGGGTCACATAGGTGCCTTGACGTGCGATCGAGGCCAGTGTCAGACCACGTTCAGACGGGAGGTCCGGATGAAAGTGCAACGTCACCCGGTGATTTCGATCCAACGGGCCGCCCTTCGAGAGACCGCTCACGTGCGCAATCGCGGCAGACCAGGGAGTGGAATCAACAGGCATTCGCCCATTATCCGGATTTGGAAGCAGCGCCGGTGAAGAAATCGACCAGTGAATACGGTGTGCCTTCACCGAGGCAGAGATCAAGGATCACGTGCGAGTCCGCGGCCTCGGATGCGCTGCGCACGAACATCGCTTCTTCGTACTCGGCGAGTGCCCCTTCGATGCCGTCGGGGTGCGTGGCGATCGCCTTTCCCAGTTCGGCGCCGTCGAACATGGCCAAGTTCGCACCCTCACCGGACGGGGCCATCAGGTGCGCCGCGTCACCGAGGAGCGTCACCCCAGGCACGCGATCCCATCGGTGCTCGTCGGGAAGTGCATGGATCGCGCGCGGAATCGGAGCGGTTTCGCCATCGGTGATCAGCGCCGTGAGTTCCGGTGCCCAACCGTCGAACTCGGCCGCGACCCGCGCTGTCGCAGCGGCGGCGTCGGTGAAATCGATACCGGCAAACCACTCCGCCGGACGGTTCAGCTGAACGTAGGTGTGCACGATGTCTCCCGCCTCTCGATGCGCGGCGATCGCTTTTCCTGGTGCGGGCGCGTACATCGCCCCGTCCCCGACGGCTTCGGCTGCAGCCGAATGCTTCTCGTCGACGTCGTAGAGGTAGGTCTCGACGAACGTAGTGCCGACGTATTCCGGCTTCGCATCGGAGAGCAGCGGCCGGATCTTCGACCAGGCACCGTCTGCACCGACGAGAAGGTCGGTGGTCACTGTCGAACCGTCGACGAAGGTCAACTCGTGGCGATCATCTCCGAGCGAGCGCACAGTGTCGACTTTGCGTCCCCATTCGATCGTGTAGTCCGGAAGGGAATCAATCAGGATTCGACGGAGGTCGCCGCGCAGCACCTCGGGACGTGTTCCCGTGCCGTCGTCGGGTTCGTCGAGGAGCACGGCGGCGTGTTGATCGAGTACGCGCGACGCGGCGCCGCCCGCGTGGATGATCGCGCGGAACTCGTCGGTAAGGCCGGCAGCGTCGAGCGCGGCCTGACCGTTGTGTTCGTGGATGTCGAGTTGACCGCCCTGCGTGCGAGCTTCTGCCGACAGTTCCGCCTCGTAGATCTTCGACCGAATTCCATGAACGTGAAGGACACGCGCGAGGGTCAGACCGCCGAGGCCCGCCCCGATGATCGTTATCGAGTTGCTCATGTTTGTTTCCTTTCAGGCTTCGATTGGAACGTCGTTCCAATGACATCTTGGAACGGCGTTCCAGATATGTCAAGATGGTTCGCATGGCGACCAGGAATCAGCGGACCGAACGACGTACGGATGCGCTCTCGAAGGAGCGAATCGTCGAGGCTGCGATCGAGATCCTCGACGACGAGGGCGAAGCCGCGCTGACATTTCGCGCACTCTCCGCACGCCTGGCAACAGGTAGCGGGGCGATTTACTGGCACGTTGCCAACAAGAGCGAACTGCTCGCCGCGGCGACCGACGACGTCATCGCCCGCGTGACAACCGGTGCAACCGAAGGCGCAGCCCCACGGGAGGCGATCCGGACCATCACCCTCGGCGTGTTCGACGCGATCGACGCCCACCCCTGGGTCGGCACCCAACTCTCACGTGAACCGTGGCAATCAGCGGTGATGCAGATCTTCGAAAGTCTCGGCGAGCAACTCCAGGCGCTCGGCGTTCCCCAACCGGCGCAGTTCGACTGCGCGTCCGCACTCCTGAATTACGTGCTCGGCCTCGCCGGGCAGTATGCCGCGGGGGCCCGCCTCCTCCCCCGCGAGACAGATCGGTCCGCTTTCCTCGCGGGCGTCGCCACGCGGTGGGAAGAACTCGATTCCGCTAAGTACCCGTTCCTCAATCAGGTGACGGCGCAGTTGCGCGACCACGACGACCGAGAACAGTTTCTGGCAGGCATCAACCTCATCCTCGCGGGGATCGACACCGTCCGATAGCGGCCGTAGCCGTCAGCGTGAATGAACAGCGGTGTTGGAACCGAGCGCTATGTCGAGGAAATCTCTTGCCGCACCGCGCAATCCGCGATCGGGATCCCAGACGGCTTGGAGTCGACGCGGCATCCGCAAGCCGTCGACGTTGACCGCGACCAGTCGGCCGTCCGTCAGGTCGGCGGCAACTGCCAGCGACGACAGAACAGCCGGGGCGTTGCCTGCCACCACCGCAGCCTTGACAGCGGTACACGAGGTGAGCTCGAGCAACGGCGGCACACAATCGGGAACAGCATTCTCGAGTGTCAGACGCGTGCCGGACCCTGATTCTCGCTGAATGAGCGGTGTGCGCGCGAGTTCCTCGACCGGAACGGGCACACCGTTCGCCCAGTCGTGCCCCGGCGGCACAACCACGACGAGGTGATCACGCGCTACTTCGCACGACGCGAGCGCCGACGGCACATCCGGCCCTTCGACAAATCCGATATCGGCCTGGCCGGCTTGAACTTGAGCAGAGACGTCCGAGGAATTGTGCAAGCTCACCGACGCCACGACGTTGGGGAACTTGTGCCGCATCGCGACCGTCCATCCGGGAACCAGATACTCGGCGATGGTCATGCTGGCGGCAACCGTGACGGCAGCATCACGTTCACCGCGAAGTGCGGCAACTCCCGATGCCATTTCCTCGGCACTGACGAGGATGTGACTTGCCCACTCGAGAATCAGACCGCCCTCGGCGGTGGGACGAACACCGGTCGCCGCTCGATCGAACACCTTGATTCCGAGTTGGCGTTCGACCGAACGCACCCGGGCGCTGACCGCCTGCTGACTGAGTCCGTGCTCCCGGCCGGCAGCACCCATGCTGCCCAGACGCCCTACGGAAAGGAGGACGTCGAGGGCACTGAGTTCCGGCACCCGAGGAGACAACGACATAGTCCCAAGATTAGACCCACAAGGCGAGTTTGTGGGCATTCAAGAACAACCGGTCTACCGGTACGGACCGGATGAGACGACAGTGAAATACATGACCACCACAACGAGTTCCACCTTCGCCCACATCACTCCGAACTGGTTCGCGGCAGCGATGGGAACGGGAATCGTGTCGGTGGCCGCCGCTTCGCTCGAACCGGAGATCGAGGGCTTGAAACTGGTCTCCGAGATCTTCTGGGTTCTGGCGGTTCTCGTACTGTGCGCCTTGATCGGAGCATTTGCCACCCATTGGTCACAACATCGATGTCAGGCCCTCGCCTACCTGCACAGCCCCGCGATGTTCCCCTTCTACGGCGCCGTCGCAATGGCACTGCTGACCGTGGGATCCGCAACCGGCATCACCGGCCCGGACTTCCTCGGCCACGACGTGGCGATCACCGTGTCGCTGACACTGTGGACACTCGGCACGGCACTCGGCCTGGTCACCTACGTCGTGATGATGATTCGACTCGTTCGAGATGCCGGGATGGCGACGGCAATGCCGTTCTGGCTCATGCCCGTCGTACCTCCGATGGTCTCGGCCACCACCGGCGCAGCGGTCAGCACCCACATGCCCGAAGGCGCTCCACGCATCGCGGTACTGGTTTTCTGCTACATCCTGTTCGCTCTGGCGCTGACCGCCGCCATCGGCATTCTGGTAGCCGTCGCCAGGCAGTTCGCACGCAACCGTTCGGCCGGCGTCGACGTGATCCCGTTCAATGCCATTCCCTCACTGTGGATTCCGTTGGGCGTGATCGGACAGTCGATCGCGGCATCCAACCTGTTGGCCGCCGCCTCACGGCATGCACTCAGCCCCGAGCATGCCGACACCCTGCACGAATTCGGGATCGCCTACGGAACCGTCGTCGGAATCATCGGCGTGATCGCGTTTGTCACCGTCACCGTCGTCACCATCCACGCACTGCGCCGCGGCTTGGACTTCTCGCTCGGCTGGTGGAGCTTCACCTTCCCCATCGGAGCATGTGCCGTCGGAGCGAATGCCTTCGGAGTCGCCACCGGTTCCACCCTGATCCTGGGAATCGCACTTGCCCTGCTGACCGTACTGATCCCCATCTGGGCAACCGTCGCGGTCAGGACCGTCCGGTCGATCCGCAGTGGAGTTCTACCGGCGGCTGCATGAATTCGCACCGATGAGTTTTGGCTCGCCGTACGGTCTGTACTCACGTAGACCATTGTCGAGAGCAGGAGTACACGGTGAGTCAGTTATTGCGAGTGCAGAATTTCGGCGTTTCGAGTGACGGAATAGCCTGCGGTCCGGACCAGAGCTTCGAGAGCCCGTTCGGCCTGGACCACGGTGAAATGTTTGCGTGGGCAGGAGCTACGGCCAGCTGGCCCAATCGCACCGATCCCGGCGGCAGCCGAGGCCTCGACGACTATTTCACGCGGGACTTCTCCAACAACATCGGCGCCGAAATCATGGGCCGCAACAAATTCTCACCCTACCGCGGCCCTTGGGAGAATCTCGAGTGGCAGGGCTGGTGGGGCGACGAGCCACCGTTCCACACCCCGGTTTTTGTCTTGACCCACCACGTGCGGCCGTCGTTCACGCTATCGGACACGACATTCCACTTCGTCGACGCCGACCCCGCGACGGCCCTCGCGCAGGCACGTGAGGCAGCGCAGGGCAAGGACGTTCGACTCGGCGGCGGAGTCAGCACTATCCGTGAATTCCTCGACGCCGATCTGGTCGACACGATGCACATCGCTGTCTCCCCGATCGAATTCGGATCCGGTCTACGACTGTGGGAGACACCTGACGAGTTACTCGACCGCTTCAACCTCGACGTTGTGCCGAGCCCGAGCGGCGTGACGCACCACCTGTTCTGGCGGAAGTGACGTGTTGGGGCAGCTCCGTAAACGGGAGCTGCCCCAACAGTTACGCACTATTCGCCGGTCTCGACCTGGCGCCCCGACTGGTACCACGCCATCGTTCCACCGGCCACCGAAACGGCATTGATGCCGCGAGCCTGCAGATACTCAGCGGCTTGCAAGCTCCGACCACCGACGGCGCAGATGATGTACACCGTTTCCGCGTCCGGAATTTCACCCACGCGAGAGACGAATTCGCTGAGCGGAATGAGCGTCGCACCGGGAACTCGGACCTGAGCGAACTCGTCGGCCTCACGGACGTCGATCAACGGCTCACCCGCTGCCAAAGCCGTGTCCAGTGCATTCAAATCGACTTCCAACATTTCTTCTGCGCCTGCCTTCGTGTTCGCTGCTGTCCGAATAGACGGTACCCGGGCGTTTTCGTGCAGCTCCCTTTACGATCTGACAATGACCAATACGGTTCCCGAAAAGTCCGGTTTTTGGAGTCGCCCCACCGTGTGGAAAGTGCTCCTGCTGATCGTCGTCTACCTGGCGTTCTATCTTGCTGTCGGGCAGGTTACCTCCAGGGTTTTTGCAGACCAGATCGACACGGACAATGTCGTGGCAAGCGCCTCCAGCATCCTCCTCGGCGTCGCATTGCCCATCGCGATCGGCGGGATCGCCCTGCTGGTTTTCACGACAAAGGTCGGCTGGCTGCGCGGCGTCTTCGGCCCACAACCCATTCGTGGGCGGGGTTGGATGTGGATCGGTCCGATCATCGTGGTCGCCGCCATTGTTGCGCATCTGGCGGGAACCGATTGGAGCGCCTGGACCACCGGCGAGGTAATCGCCCTGCTGGTGCTCGGTGCGTGCGTCGGCCTGACCGAGGAATTGGCCACCCGTGGCCTGGCAGTGAAGATGTTGCGCGACGCCGGCCACCGGGAACGCTTTGTCGCCGTCGTGTCTTCACTGGTGTTTGCACTCATGCACACCGTCAACCTCATCGCCGGGATGAAGGCGTCAACCGTTCTGGTCACCGTGGTCTACACCTTCGGTTTCGGTATGTGCATGTACCTGACAATGCGTGTGACGGGCACGATCTGGGCCGCAATCGTGTTACACGGCCTCACCGACCCCACCACAATTCTCTCGACCGGCGGGCTGGACACTTCGGTGACCACGGAAGTGAGCGGCGCCGCCGCCATCACCTCTCTACTGACGGTCCTCTTGGTCGTCTTCGGGGTGATCGCCGTCTTCCTCATTCGAGATCGAATCGGCGAAGATCGGCACACACCCGTCTCGGCCTGACCGACCGCGACCGTACAAGACATACTTGTGCCCATGCCTTCTCGAACCACGTACTCGTTCGCCGTCGTGACTGCATCGTGTCTGCTGGCACTCTCCGGTGCCGTCACTCATGCCACCGCGGGGGTTCCGACAACTCCCGAAGTCGCGACCACCGAATCCATCGCGTCGGAATCGATCAGCGATCTGTATGCAGCCAAGGGTGCGCATGAAGTGGCTGCCGATTCAGTTCCCGGGTACCAACTGTTCTACCCAGCCGGCTTGTCGTCTGATGGCAATCGGCATCCCGTCGTCACCTTCGGCAACGGCAGCTATGCGACTTACGAAGAGTACGAAGCGCTCCTGCAGCATCTCGCTTCTTGGGGTTTTGTCGTTGTGGTGGCCGACAGCAGCGTCACCGGCGACGGGACGGAGATCTTGGGGGCTGCCCAGTACGTCGTCGATCAGAACACCAACGCTGAGAGCATTTTTCACCAGCGGATCGACACCGACAACATTGCCTCGGTCGGACACTCCCAGGGCGCCGGTGGCGCGATCAACGCGGCAACCCAGTCCGCGAATCTGATCACCGCCACGGCGGTACTCGATTTGCCTGACCCGTGGTGGGCCTCGCGACCTGTCGACGTGATCGACGTGGCCCAGTTGACCGGACCGACGTTCTTCATGACCGGCGCCGACGACCCGGTCTCCACCGCCGATCCGCAAGCTGAGTACTTCGACAAAACCGCCGGACCGGCGGTCCGCGGCAGACTGCTTGGCGTCGGCCACAATTGGGCCGCAGATGGCGAAGGATTCCGGGGCTACCTCACCGCGTGGCTGAGATTCACCCTGAGCGGCGACCAGACTGCCGCACGTGCATTTGTCGGCGACTCGGCGGAAATCCTCACCGATCCCCGTTGGGACCGGCAAGCGATCAAGGGTTTGTGATGACGATCTTGCCGTAGGCCTGCCCGGATTTCTGCTGCTCGAAAGCGTCAGCGAGGCGGTCGAGGCTGTAGGAAGAATCTATGACGGGACGAAGCGCCAGGCTCTCCAGCCCGGCGACCATCTCCTCCTGATGTGCACGACTGCCCACCAGAACACCTTCGATGGTGACCTGTTTGGTCAGTAGCGAAGTCAGGTCGATCGACGACGAGGGGCCGTTCATGATGCCAAGCGCGCAGATTCGCCCGCCTGGTCGGACTGCCGCCAGAGATTGGCCGAGGGTGGACGGCCCGCCGACGTCGAGGACGAGGTCGATCCCGCCGCTGAGCCGCATCGCTTCCGAACCCCAGTCCGGGCGCTCACGGTAGTTGACCACGTGATCGGCACCGAGCTCGACCAATCGTGCCATCTTGTCGGGGGCCGACGACGTTGCGATCACCTGAGCTCCAACAGCTTTGGCCAGCTGGACGGCAAACAGCGCCACCGTGCTGGTCCCAGGGATCAACACCGACGACCCCGGGATGATCGGGACTCCGGCAAATAGTGCGCGCCACGCTGACAAACCTGCGGTGGGCAAGGTAGCGGCTTCCTCGTAGGTGTAGTTTCGCGGCATCACTGTCACAGCAGATACCGGCACGGTGACGGTGTCGCGGGCGAACCCGTCGACACCGTCACCCGGCGAATTTCCGAATCCGTCGAAATCCGGTGTGCCGCTCCGCCAATGCGGCAAATAGGTGCTCATCACGCGATCTCCGACGCTGAACTGCGTTACGCCGTCTCCGACCGCAACGACCTCCCCGGCAGCATCGGACAACAGGATCCGCGGACCGTCGGTTGCTATCTCTCCGGTCGCCACGAGGTAGTCATGGTGGTTGAGCGAATTCGCGTGGATCGCGATCGTCACCTCACCCGCACCCGGGCCCGGGGTCTCGATCGTCCTCGATTCGAGGTTGTTCAATCCTCCAGGCGGGAGTACGTACACGGCGCGGTTGGTCATGGTGTGGATCCTCGCACGAATGGTGATCGGGTGACGTTCGGAAAGGGTTCTGCTGCTCAGAGGAGAGAAGCGGTGAACCCTCCGTCGAGAACCAGGCTGCTGCCGTTGCACCACGACGACTGGTCGCTCGCAAAGAACACTGCGGCGGCGGCAACTTCCTCGGTCCGGCCATAGCGCGTCTGCTTCGTGACCATCAAGTCGTCGAATCCCCCGGACTCGAGGCCGAGGGCATTCTCGAAATCCTGCTGGTGACTCTTGACCAGGTCGGTATCGATGAATCCGGGCAGCAATGCATTCGCGCGGATTCCGTGGAAGCGAAGTTCGGCTGACAGGGTTTCGGTGAGATTGCGAACTGCTGCTTTGGCTGCGGCATAGCTGCCGATCAAAGGCGAGCCGGTGGTCGACGAGATCGACGAGATGTTCACGATCGAACCGCCACCGGATGCGACGAGAGCGGGCAGCGAATGACGCACTGTCAAGAACACTCCATCGAGGTTGACCGACATCACTTTCCGCCAGTCCTCGAACGAGGTCTCGATCAGCGGGGTCGTGGTGGCGATACCGGCGTTGGGTACTACGACGTTCAGTCCGCCGAACTCTTCGACCGCTCTGGCGACGAGATCCTTGACCTGCTGTTCGTCGGTGACATCAGTTGTGACAGCGATAGCTCCGTCGATCGAGTCCGCCACTGCCTGTGCTGCGCCACCGTTGATATCGGAGACCACGACCCTCGCGCCCTCCGCCCCGAACGCCCGGGCAATGGCGGCGCCGATTCCGGCACCTGCGCCGGTGACAATTGCAACTTTGTTCGCGAGAAGATCGGACATGTCAGCGTTCCCCTTCAATTCTCGGTCGGGACGTAGAAAAGCAATTCGGGTCCGGTGTCGCCGGTGGTCGCGATGGCCTCGGACATGTCGAGAGTTCCGTCGCCCAAACCACTTCCCAACGCCTGCGCGGTGCCCGCGAGATCTTCCGTGTCGAGTTGATAGATGCTCAGGTAGCGGCGCGCGGGCAATGCATCCTCGGGCAGCAACTGCACATCCGCCAGGAAGAATCTGGAGGCGGAGACAACTCCGGGCACTCGTTCGACGACCTGCGGAATATGCACGTCGTCGTACCAGCGGTTGAACGCATCCTCCGAAGACGGATCGGCGGGGTGTACGTGTGCGACGAGAATCGCTGTGCTCATGAAGTTCCTCTTCGACTCGAAGTGCTTTTGGTTCAGCGCGTTTGGAAGGCGACGATATTCACGCGCAAGGCAACTGACCGCGGCTGCGTGTGGTGAATCGATCGCGCTCAAGCGACAACCCTAGGGAGCAAATGTGACCCGCACCATATGCTCGGAGGTCAGAGTTGAGCTCCACATTTGTCCTCTCGGCACAAAACTGTCTCTCGGCACTAACACGGTGGCCAGAATCAGGCGTTAACGGAAGTCTCGCGATTTGGCCGTAACTCGCAGATCCATCAGCTGCATCCGGTCTGCCACGACGGTGACAGCGCCTTCTGCATTCTGCACCTTCCCTCGAATAAGCAACGCCGGCGCCGTATTTGCCAATTTTCGGTACTTTGCCCACAACCCCACCGAACACACGACGTTGACCATGCCGGTTTCGTCCTCGAGGTTGATGAACGTGACGCCCGCAGCTGTGGCCGGACGCTGCCGGTGTGTGACTGCTCCCCCCACCAGCACACGGTCACCGTCCGGGATGTCGAGAAGTCTCGACGCCGGCACCACGCCGAGCGCGTCGAGCTGTGGGCGGAGGAATTGTGTCGGGTACGTGTCGGGAGATACTCCTGTCGCCCAGACATCCGCCGCCGCTAATTCGACGTCGCTCATGCCGGGCAGGGTGGGAGCTGTGACCGACGCACCGATACCGGGCAAGCGGTCGGGGCGCTCCCCCGCCGCAGCGCCCGCTGCCCACAGCGCTTCTCTACGCGAGATACCGAAGCTGGCTAGCGCACCGGCGGTCGCCAGCGATTCAGCTTGTGCGGTAGTCAGTTCCACCCGCCCGGTCAGATCGAGAAACGACGTGAACGGTCCACCGAGGTCGCGCTGTTCGACAATTTTCTCGGCGAGTGCATCGCCGATGTTGCGCACTTCCCCCAGCCCCAGCCGAACCTCGAATCCACCTGCCTCGACGGTGGCATGCGCGAGGCTGACATTGATGTCTGCACCGTGTACCTGCACTCCGTGCCGGCGCGCATCGGCAACCAAGGACTGCGGCGAGTAGAAACCCATGGGCTGCGCGCGCAGAAGTCCGGCGCAGAACGCAGCGGGATGATGAAGTTTGAACCACGAGGAGTAGAAGACCAGCGCGGCAAAACTCTGTGAATGGCTTTCCGGGAAACCGAAATTAGCGAATGCATACAGCTTTTCGTAGATCCGGTCGGCAACCTCGTCACCGATGCCGTGTAGGTCTCGCATGCCCTGATAGAACCTCGCGCGCAGTTGTTCCATCTTCTCGGTGGAGCGTTTCGATCCCATTGCCCGACGCAATTGATCGGCCTCGGACGGCGTGAAGCCCGCAACGTCGACGGCCATCTGCATCAACTGTTCCTGGAACAGCGGAACCCCCAACGTGCGTTCGAGTGCCTTCTCGAGCGACGGATGGTCGTAGGACACAGGTTCGAGTTTGTTGCGCCGACGAATGTACGGATGCACTGATCCGCCTTGGATCGGCCCCGGACGGATGAGCGCGACCTCGACTACCAGGTCGTAGAAGTTTCGAGGCTTCAGACGCGGCAGTGTCGCCATCTGCGCACGTGATTCCACTTGGAACACACCCACCGAATCTGCCCGCTGCAACATCTCGTACACCGCTGTTTCCGACAGATCGAGTTGCGCCAAATCGACTGTGATGCCTTTGTGTTCGGCTACCAGGTCCATCATGTAGTGCAAAGCTGAGAGCATGCCGAGGCCGAGCAGATCGAACTTGACCAGCCCAGCGGCAGCGCAATCGTCCTTGTCCCATTGCAGGACACTGCGATTGGCCATCCGCGCCCACTCCACCGGGCAGACGTCGGCGATGGGACGATCGCAGATGACCATGCCGCCTGAGTGGATACCGAGGTGCCGCGGATAGCCTTCGATCTGCGCCGCCAGTTCGAGTACCGGACGCGGAATATCGGTATCCGCATTCTTGTCGATACCACCCCACCGGCCGACCTGCTTACTCCACGCATCTTGCTGTCCCTGCGAAAAGCCCAGCGCCCGAGCCATGTCCCGCACCGACGACTTTCCTCGATAGGTGATGACATTGGCGACCTGCGCGGCATACGTACGCCCGTACTTCGCGTACACGTGCTGGATCGCCTCTTCCCGGCGGTCGGACTCGATGTCCACGTCGATGTCCGGCGGGCCGTCACGTTCAGGCGCAAGAAACCTCTCGAACAGCAGTTTGTTGCGAACCGGATCGACATTGGTGATGCCGATCGCGTAACACACCGCCGAGTTCGCAGCGGAACCTCTTCCCTGACAGAGGATGTCGTTGTTCTTGCAGAACGACACGATGTCATGCACCACCAGGAAATATCCGGGAAAGTTCAATCCCTCGATGATGGCAAGTTCATGTTCGAGCTGTTCGTATGCCTTCGGTGCACCTTCCGGCGGTCCGTAGCGTTCCAGCGCCCCCACCATGGTGAGCTCACGCAACCACGACGCCTCGGTATGCCCGGCTGGCACGTCGAACGGTGGCAATTTGGGCGCGATGAGCTTGAGATCGAAAGCGCACTCACGACCAAGATCGGCGGCACCACTGACAGCCTCGGGATAGAGCGAGAACAGTGCCGCCATCTCCGCGCCGGACCGCAGGTGCGCTCCGCCGGTAGGGGCCAACCATCCTGCTGCCTCGTCCAAGCTTTGACGCGACCGTACAGCCGCCATTGCCATGGCGAGGCGTCGACGCGGAGGAGCGGCGAAGTGCGCGGCGGTGGTCGCCACCGTACGTAGTCCATGCTCTCTCGCCAATTCGGCCAGAACGGCATTGCGCTCGTCGTCCTCCGCCAACCCATGATGAGTGAGTTCCACCGACACTCGCTCCGCCCCGAAACGCTCGACCAGATCCCCCAAGGCATCCGCCGCTGCTTCGCGACCACCCGACGTCAAGGCTTGCCGCACATGACCTTTCCGGCACCCGGTCAGGATCTGCCAGTGGCCACCGGCTGCTTCGGTCAGCACGTCGTAGTCGTACTGCAGTTTGCCCTTCTCGCCGCCCGCCAGATGCGCGGCAGCGATCTCCCGCGAGAGCCGGCGATACCCTTCCTGCCCACGGGCAAGTACCAGGAGGTGCGTTCCACCGGGATCTGCCGTGCCGGTTCTGGGTACCGAATCCAGAGACAACTCGGCCCCGAACACGGTGCGCATTCCCCATTCACGTGCGGCTTCCGCAAACCTCACCACGCCGTAGAAGCCGTCGTGATCGGTGACGGCGATAGCTTCGAGCCCGAGACGCACTGCTTCCTCGACCAGCTCTTCCGGCGGTGATGCACCGTCGAGGAAACTGAAGGCCGAGTGAGCGTGCAGTTCTGCGTAAGGAATTACACCGGCACCACGGGTGAGCTCGCCCGCGTGGTACTCGCCGCGCTTTCTTGACCAGGCGGGGCTGTCGCTTCCATCGCCCGGAAACAAATCCTCGTGTTCCACACGGCCGGGTCGTCCGGAAAGCACCCGTTCCATCTCGGACCACGTCGGCGGCCCATTTCCCCAACCCACACTGACCTCGCACCTGATCGAGTCGGCCGTCAGGGACGACCGACTGCTCGAGGATGCCGAAAGGGAAGACGCACCACATGCATCGAACTGATGTTCGATGCAGATTCAGTCTGACAGGTCACTCACCCACAGTCAACAGAGCGAATCTCAACCCTCACCGTCTCGTCACATTCAGATGTACGCATGTCTGCACTCCGTTCACTTTCGCCCCAGATCATTAGCGGCGTTCATAATCTCCATCCATACTGTTTCCAGGAGTACTACTCGTATGTCGTTCTCGCGCAACACACGTAGGTTGACGGCCGTCGCCGGCGCCGTCGCCGTTCTGGCCGCTGCCGGCTGCAGCAGCAGCGCCGACGAGGCCACCGGCTCGAACGGCGCGACCGTCGATCGCGCCGCGACCGGCGAACTGTCCTCGAACGGTGGCGCTCGTCGCATCGACGGTGATCAGTCGGCCGCAGTGCGCGACGCCGTCAATGCCTCCGGCGCGAAGAACGTCATCCTCCTGATCGGGGACGGCATGGGCGACTCGGAGATCACCGCCGCACGCAACTACGCCGAAGGCGCTGCGGGCAGCTTCCCCGGCCTCGACGCCCTGCCGATCACCGGCCAGTACACGCACTACGCACTGACCAAGGACGGCAAGCCCGACTACGTCACCGACTCCGCAGCCAGCGGATCGGCATGGTCCACCGGCACCAAGACCTACAACGGCGCGATTTCCGTCGACATCAAGGGGCAGGCCCAGTCGACCGTCCTCGAGATCGCCAAGGCGAACGGCAAGGCCACCGGCAACGTCTCCACCGCCGAGGTGCAGGACGCCACCCCCGCAGTGCAGGTCGCGCACGTCAGTGGCCGCAAGTGCTACGGACCGGAGGCGACGTCCAAGTCCTGCCCGGAGAACGCCCTCGAGAACGGCGGCAAGGGATCGATCAGCGAACAGCTCCTCGACACCCGCGCCGACGTCACCTTTGCCGGCGGCGCCAAGTCCTTCGCCGAGACTGCGAAAGCCGGTGACTGGCAGGGCAAGACACTCAATGAGCAGGCCGCCGCCCGTGGCTACCAGCTGGTGAAGAACGCCGCCGAGATGAACGAGGTCGGCAAGGCCGATCAGGATGCACCCGTGCTCGGCTTGTTCGCCGACGGCAACATGCCCGTCCGCTGGGAAGGATCCGTCGCCACCCGCGACGGTTACCTGCAGCCCGCCGAAACCTGCGTCGACAACCCCAAGCGAACCTCCGACGTACCCAAGCTCGCGGACATGACTCAGAAGGCCATCGACCTACTGAAGGTCAACGACAACGGATTCTTCCTCCAGGTCGAAGGTGCCTCGATCGACAAGCAGGATCACGCAGCCAACGCATGCGGTCAGATCGGTGAAACCGTCGACCTCGACGAAGCTGTGCAGAAGGCACTCGAATTTGCGAAGACCGACGGAGAAACCCTGGTCATCGTCACAGCCGACCACGCTCACACCAGCCAGATCGTCACCAATGTCAGCGCCGACGACATCGCCACCATCGCCAAGGACCAGAACATCCCGGTCGAGCGCGCCCAGGAAATCGTCTACCCCGGCCTGACCCGCAAGCTGACCACCAAGGACGGCTCGGAGATGACGATCAGCTACGGAACGTCCGAGGATCCGGCCGTCGAGTCCGAAGGACACACCGGAACTCAGTTGCGCGTAGCAGCTTTCGGCCCGCATGCGGCCAACGTCAGCGGTCTCACGGACCAGACCGACCTGTTCTTCACGATGACCGACGCGCTGGGACTCGACCGTTCCAAGGTCGCAGCTCACTGATCCGATAACACCTGAATCCGCCCACCCACAGTCACACCAGAGCGGCCAAGGCGCGCACCCGATCTTCGGGTGCGCGCTTCGGGCAACTGGTGCATTTGCCTTCACCGGGTACCTCGTAGATCAGGCAGCACGACGCCCGCTGCGTGAATCTGCGTCGCCCGAACGCCACCGGCGTCAATGGATTACTTACGCGCACAGCAGATTCTCTGCGATCCACGTCCACGAAACGCGGGACCGGAATGCCCGGGTTCTCACCGCGGAGAACTTCGATCAGACCGGCCGCAAATGCACTTCCGCGCTCCCGCGCATTACCGGCGGCATCGAGGCTGCGATTGGCGATGGAGTCCGTTGTGATCGCCCACAGCGCCTGCTGCCGAACGCCGGACACCTCGGCGAGTACCTCGATCACGGGATTGAGCGAGCGGAACATCGCGTGGCCCAACTCCGCCACACTCCGCGAGATCGGAATGACCGATCCGGCAGCAAAACCGCCCAGATAGCCGTTGTCACGCAAGAAGATCCGCCCACCGTCCAACGATGGATCGGCCGCGAACCCGGTGACCATCCCGGTTCCGATCGGAATGCCGGTCAGCGTCGAGCTGGCCGAGTACCACCACAACGTGCCGTTCACTCGACTGTCCGCACTCCCCCATCGCTCTGCCGTATCGGCGACACGTGCTGCCAACCACTGGGGGTCGGTCATCAACACCGCGGGCACCGTATCCGGATACGCGCTCAGGTTGTCGAAGAACGGCACAGCTACTGCCATACGGGCGTAGATCCCGGCCACCGATTCCGTCATGCCAGCCCCAATATCTCCATCCGCGGACGTACTCCGCGTTCGACTCGCGCCCTGATGCCGAAAACCTCGGCCAACAACGGCTCGTCCAACACCTCGACCGTAGACCCACACGCGCGGAGTTCACCTTCGGTGAGCACGGCAAGGTTGTCGCAGTACTCGACCGCCAACCGTAGATCGTGCATCGTGACCACAACTGCGAGCCCCGCCGACGCAAGTTCGGTAAGCAGTTCCATCACGATCAACTGGTGACGAAGATCGAGATGATTGGTCGGCTCGTCCAACAACAGAACCTTGGGCTCCTGAGCCAATGCGCGAGCTATCGAGACACGTTGCCGCTCACCACCCGACAGGGTCGATACGTCTCGTCCGGCAAGCTCGACCAAACCGACCTGCTCGATGCACCGGTCCACGATGGCGGTATCGCGCTCCGTGCTTCGGTCCAACCAGCTGCGGTGCGGAGTTCGTCCGAGCGCGATCGATTCACGAACCGAAAGTCCTGCCGAGACAGTAGGTTCCTGAACACTTGCCGAGACAGTTCGGGCGATGTCCTTACGCGAGAGCGTCGTCGAGTCGACTTGATCGATCAGAACTGCGCCACCTGTCGGCGTCAAAGCGTTGTAGCAGCAGCGCAGCGCCGTCGTCTTGCCACTCCCGTTCGGCCCGACCAAGCCCAATATTTCACCGGACTTGACTGCGAAAGTGATGCCGCGCAACACTTCGCGATTTCCGAGCCGCGCCCGGGTCTCGACGAGTTCGAGCAGGGGCGCAGTTTCGGAGTCTTTCGGGAGTGTCACTGTTCTGGTCTGTGTCACTGTTCTGGCCTGTGTCACTGCTCGAGCCTCCGATACTGCCTGTAGAGCATCCAGACGAAGATCGGTGCACCCACGAGGGCCGTGATCACTCCGACCGGAACTTCAGTGGATTGTGCCACCGAGCGCGCAGCGGTATCCGCGGCAACCATCGCGACGGCGCCCAGCAGGGCTGCAGCAGGGAGCAGTCGAATTGCTCTGGTGCCGACGATGAAGCCGGCCAGATGCGGGATCAGCAGACCGATGAAACCGATTCCACCGGCAACGCTGACTGCTGCGCCCGCCAGTACGGAGACCGCGAGCAAGGACAACACACGGAACCGTCGGACGTTCATACCGAGTGCAGCAGCCCCGTCGTCACCGGTCTGCAAAACGTCCATCCATCGCGAACTGAATAGAAGGGCTGTGCCGACGACGACCAGTGTGATCGTCGGGAAGATCAGCGTCGACCATCGTGCATCACCGAATCCGCCGGCGAGCCAATGCATAACTCCAGTGATGTGACGCTCGTCTGCAATCACCAAAAGACAAAAAGTGATCAATGCCGAAAATATCTGTCCGAGCGCAACACCCACAAGAATGATTGCAGTCGGCTGCGGATATCTACCACCAATCAGCAACGCGAGGAACAACGGAATCATCGCTCCGATGAACGCGGCAACAGGAATCGTGAATACGCCGAGCATTCCGGCTCCGATCCCCAGAACCGTAACCAAAACCACCATGAATCCTGCGCCCGACGAGACTCCGAGCAGATACGGATCGGCAAGCGGATTACGGGTGACAGCTTGAGCAACTGCACCTGCCATGGCCAACGAAGCACCCACTACCGCGGCAGTGAGTGCACGTGGCAGGCGGGAGTCGATCACGATCGACTCCCGCGCCGCGGTCCACCACGTCTCGAAAGTCCCTGGCGCCAATCGAGCTCCGACTATCGCCCAGACGTCACCGACGGGAATGCGGACCGACCCGAAAGACACCGCCAGCCCCATGACCACGGCAAGCGCAACACACAGGACTGCAAGCAAAGCGGTATAGCTGGAACGAGATCTGGTCACTGTGCCGGAACTACGCCCGGATGCAGACCCGCCGCGATGGTCTGGGCCGAGCGCACCAGACGAGGGCTCTCGAAGAAGTCGTCGAGAGGAATGACCACGAATCGATTCTGTTGGACGGCGGGAGTGGTGGCCATGACGGGATGTGACTTCAGGAAATCGATCTTCGCTTGGGCGTTCTCAGATCCGTAGTCCAGAACGACGATCGCCTGTGGCGCACGCTCACCCACGACCTCCCATGTGGTCTTGACGTATGGGCGCTCGCCCTCGGAGTAGATGTTCGTCGCTCCCGCGTAGCCGGCGACGAGCTGACCGACACCCACTCCACCGATCGTCGTCGGAACGTCCTTGCCGCCGTCATAGAAGAATGTCGGCACCGGCGGTGCATCTCCGACTGCCGCCTTCACCGCATCGAGCCCTTGCGTTACCTGATCGGTGACCTCGGCTGCTTCACCTTCGACGCCGAGGATTCTCCCCAACTGCTCGTAGTCGTTTTCCAGCATCGAGATGTCGGGGAATCCCTGGCCGCAGTACTCGGAGAACAGGAACGTGTTGATTCCGCGTTCGGCGAACAGGTCCCGCGAACGGCCTTCCTTCTCTTGAAAGGCGCTGCTCATACCTCCGACGACAAAATCGGGATCGAGATCGAGAATCTGCTCGGTGGTCGGGTATTCCTTGGCGAGGTTGGTGATCTTCGCGAACTGCTCGGCGGTCTCGGGGGTTGGTGTGCTGTCGCCGTATCCCATCCCGACGATCCGGTCACCGACGCCCATCTCGATGAGTACTTCGGTGACGTGATCGTTCATGGTGATGATCCGCTGGGGTGGCGAATCGAATGTTACTTCTCGATCGCAGTTCGTGATGGAAACCGGCTGCGTAAAGGATTCGGTGGTTGAAGAACCACCAGCCGCTTCGCCTTTGGAACAACCTGCCGAAACCAAGGCGACCGCGATGAGAACAGCGGCGGCGCGGGACGGGGAGAACTGAAGTGACACGGGGACCTCGTAAGGGCTCTGAGCCACGAATGAGAATCCGACAGACAACTCCGCCCGCACGCTGATCCTCGGCCAGAGCTCCTGCTGGACTTCCTTTTCGTAGACCACGACGAATGGATGTCGCACACCGCGCGGCGGGTAATCGGGCTTGCCGACACTCGGTGACTACCGAGAATCGACCTACCGTTGCGGGTCAGCGCCGGATTCGGACCGGCTTCCCCCACACGCGCGGCTTGCAAGTGCTTCGAGCAGTATGCATGACGTTTCCGATTCAAGACCAAACGCCCACTACAGTCGATCTGGCCAGACGCCCCCACACACCGGAGTTGATACATGACACGCTGGGCCCAAACCGTCGTCGCCCGGAAATGGTGGGTACTGAGCCTCGCGGTTCTGATAGTTCTCATCAGTGGGGTGTGGGGACTCGGAGTGTTCGGCAAGCTCAGCCAGGGCGGCTTCATAGATCCGGGCAGCGACTCCGCGAAGGTCGCCGACATCATCGAAGACAATCTCGGACCGCAGACCCCGGACATCATCGCGATCTACTCACCCACCGACGGTAAGACCCTCGACGACATCGGGCCGGCAGTAACGGCCGCCGTCGACCAGTTCAAAACGGAAGTGCCGACCGCGTCGGTGAAGTCGTATTGGGGAACAGACGCCGCGGCCAAGGCCAGCCTGCTCTCGAACGACGGATCCATGGCGGCCGTTGCGATCACGTTGGCACCGGACTCGGGCGTCACACCGGCCACTTTCGCCGATCTCTTGCCGAAGCTCGAAGTCGAAGGTGCCGAGGCACAATTCGCGGGTAACACCGTCGTCGGCGTCGCATTCAACACCAAGCTCGAGAAGGACCTGGTGGTCGCCGAAGCCATCGCCATTCCGATCACTCTGGTGCTGTTGGTCTTCATCTTCGGCGGCATCGTCGCTGCTGCCGTGCCCGTGTTCGTGGGTGTACTCAGTGTCCTGAGCGCTTTGGCGGTTCTGCGAATCCTCACGCTGATCACCGATGTGTCCTCGTTCTCGATCAACGTCGCTTCTCTTCTCGGGTTGGGACTGGCCATCGACTACGGACTGTTCGTGGTCGGCCGGTTCCGTGAAGAACTGAATTCGGGCTCGGACCCGGGAGCGGCTGCTCAGCGGACAGTTCTGACCGCGGGTCGCACCGTCATGTTCTCGGGTCTACTGCTGATCTGTGCGTTCAGCGGCATGCTCGTATTCCCCCAGGCCGTCATCCGGTCTCTGGGCTTCGGCGCGATCGCCGCAGTATTGAGCGCGGCCGTCCTGTCGCTGACCGCTGTGCCTGCGCTGCTTGCCATTCTGGGGCATCGCATCAACGCCCTGACGTGGCGCAAGGATGCGGCGCAACGCGGCGAGGAACGCTCGCGCAGGTTCTGGGGCCGCGTCGTCACGTGGGTGATGAAGCGTCCGGTCGCAGTCTCGGTGACGATCGTGGCTGTGCTGCTCGTGATGGCCTCGCCGCTGCTCGGCGCCCGGCTGGGAGAACTCTCGTACACCGCACTACCGGACAACGACCCCGCTCGCGTTGCAATGGACACGTTGGTCAACGACTTCCCGCAAACCGGAAACGGCGCAACGATGATCCTTCAGGCCGAGGACGGGAACACTCTCACCCCGGCCGAAGGTGCAGCGATCGCCGAGTCCGCCGGTCGAGTCGAGGGCATCGGTCAGGCGACCGTCGTCGCGAGCACCAATCAACTCGTCGCGGTTCAGGCTCTCTACAGCGAGGGCTCTACACCCCAATCACAGAGCGCCGCAGTGACAGATCTGCGTGCGATCTCCGCTCCCGACGGAACGGTGCTGCTTGTCGGCGGCGGTCAAGCCATGGTCGACGACGGCAACAACGCCGTCCTGCACTGGCTACCGGTGATGATCCTCATCATGGTCGGATCCACCCTGATCCTGTTGTTCCTCGCGTTCGGTTCGGTGGTGCTGCCGATCAAGGCGGTGCTGATGGCAGCCCTGAGTCTCGCGACCACCTTCGGTGTCCTCACCTTCGTCTTCCAGGACGGACACGGCGTCGAACTCCTCGGGGTCAGTCAAACTCCGCTGGAGGCGACGTTTGTCGTGCTCATCCTGGCGGTGGTGTTCGGATTGTCCACGGACTACGAGGTTTTCCTGATGTCACGGATGGTCGAGGCCAAGAACGCGGGAGCGACGACAGAGGAAGCGGTCAAGTTCGGAACCGAGCGCACCGGCCGCATCGTGACGGCTGCCGCCTTACTCCTGATAGTGGTGACGGGGGCCTTCGCAATGTCAGGGCTGTCAGTGATGAAGTTCCTGGGCGTCGGCATGATCGTCGCGCTGATCGTCGACGCGACCATCATCCGCATGTTGCTCGTGCCCTCGCTAGTGAAGTTGATGGGCGAAGCGAACTGGTGGGCTCCTGTGTGGATGAAAAAGGTTCACGCGAAGGTCGGCATCGGCCACTGATCGCGACTGGATCATGTCGCTGAAGAGTCCCTGGGATCCTGCGGAGAGCCGTGTTTGACTAGGGGTCGTGGATGACTTACCTGAGAGTGTTGTGGTCGGCTCAGCAGTGTTTTCGCGTGTCGACTCGGACGATTCGTTGGCGTGCTGGACATCGAGCATCGATGTCCAGGGGGTCGGTGACTCCAGGCCGGTGAGTCTGGTTATCGAGCCGGCCACCGTGCCGGAGTCTGCGGTGTGTGAGCTCGCTGCGACCGTGATGGCCCGGTTCGGTGAGTTTGCCGAAGTCGCCGCCGATTACCTGCGTCAACAGCTGCGTGGGCCACAGTTCGGCCTCCGCCACTCCGAACTCGTGGAGTTGGACGCCACGGAGTCACTGTTCGGCGAACCTGAGGCGGTGATCTGGGCTGACGGAACCTGGCTGCTGCGGTTCGCTGAGTCAAGGCTCGAGATGGCCGATCCTTTCGGGATCGGTGTTCTGTTCGAAGGAACGACTCCGTATGCGGTCGAGGACTTGTCGGGCGCTGAACCGGCCTAGGGTTTGCCGGCCTGTCCACGCCATCGCCTCGACGATGGTGCGCCGGTCTACTGGCGGACGGCGCATGGCCTTCACACCCTCGGAACAACGGCCGCCCACATCTCATCCGAAATCACGTCACGCGACGCAAGGACGAGCGCGCACCCCACTGCGCCCGAAACTCTTCAGCAACAGACCTAGTGGATTTCCCTGATCGGGCAGTCGTCCTCGAGGATGACTGCCCGATCGTCTAAATCGCTCCGCAGGGCGATGTTCTCCGAAGCTGATTTCGTCAGACTTGGAGCATGACAATTTTCGAATGGATCCTTGCAATCCCCGCTCTTGCGCTTGCCGTCGCGTTCTTGTTCTCCGGAATCATCTCCGCGGGCATCGACTTCGACGCCGAGGACGGTGTCATGACGCACTGATGTTCGTTTCCCTCTAGCCGCTGATCTTACTTTGGAGTAAGTTACCGACTATGGCCACTTACATCGTCACTGGCGGTACCGGATTCCTCGGACGAGCTGCACTGCCACTCCTGCTCGAGCGTGATCAAACTGCTCAGATCCATGTGCTGGTCAGAGCCGGTTCTGTAGCCAAACTCGAAGAACAGGTGTCGGCAATTCCCGGCGGCGATCGCGTGCATCCACTCATTGGAGATCTGACCGAGCCGGGACTGGGCATCGACTCTCCCCCGCCTGCCGACCACGTCCTTCACCTCGGCGCGATCTACGACATCACCGCCGGAGACGAGCAGGCTTCGACGAATGTCGAGGGCACACGCTCCGTGGCCGACCTTGCCGCACAGCTGGGAGCCACCCTTCATCACGTGTCATCAGTCGCAGTTGCGGGCGACTACCCGGGAACCTTCAGCGAAACCGATTTCGATTGCGGTCAAGGCTTTCCCACTCCGTACCACCGAACCAAGTTCGAGGCGGAGAAAATCGTTCGAGAACGAGAAGGCCTCACCTGGCGTGTTTATCGGCCGTCTGCCGTGGTCGGTAACTCCGTCACCGGCGAGATGGACAAGATCGACGGTCCGTACTACTTGTTCCCAGGACTGGCGCTACTCGCGAAATTACCTGCAGCACTCCCCGTCCCGATCCCCAACCTCGGCGCAACCAACGTGGTGCCCGTCGATTACGTAGCCGCCGCCCTCGTCGAATTGATGCATGTGCCCGGCCATGACGGCGAAGCATTCCATCTCGTGAATCCGAAACCTCAACCGGTACGCGAAATCTATGCCGGACTCGCCAAGGCCGCCGG
Source organism: Rhodococcus sp. OAS809 (assembly GCF_040546695.1). Lineage (NCBI taxonomy): Bacteria > Bacillati > Actinomycetota > Actinomycetes > Mycobacteriales > Nocardiaceae > Rhodococcus > Rhodococcus sp. OAS809. The sequence continues at coordinate 1,918,566 of NZ_JBEPOI010000002.1, forward strand.
AGCGCCCCGGCCCGCACTCAGCCTGCCGGGCGTGATCGCCAAACCCTTTGTCTCGCCATTGCCGATGGATTCGGCAGAATCGGCGCGGAAGGTCTTCCTCGATCGCATCGGCATGCCTGCAGCATTACTCGACAACATGACGATGGCGCCGACCTTCACCTCCGCGAGAACCGTTGCCGCCCTGGCCGGATCAGGACTGGCGGTCCCCGAGTTCGGGTCGTACTCCACTGTGTTGTGGAAGTACTGGCGCGCAAACCTCGATCCCAATCGCGCACGACGTAACAGTCCCGAAGGACCACTCGTGGGTCGGATCGTTCTGATCACCGGAGGCTCTTCCGGAATCGGCAAGGCATCGGCCATTGCCGCCGCTCAGAAGGGCGCCACCGTTCTCCTGATCGCACGCCGCACCGACGAACTCGATGCCGCAGTACAGCAGATTCGATCAGCCGGAGGCAAGGCGTTCGGTTACCCCTGCGACATCACCGACGACGAGTCGGTCCAGCACACGATCAAAAGCATTCTGACAGAACACGATCACGTAGACATGTTGGTAAACAACGCCGGCCGATCCATCCGGCGCGGCATTTACCACTCCACTGATCGTTTCCACGACTACGAACGAACGATGGCCGTGAACTACTTCGGCGCTGTGCGATTGGTGCTCGCCTTGTTACCGACCATGCGTTCTCGCCGCTTCGGCCACATCGTGAACATCAGCAGCGCGGGAGTCCAGGCGGCAACGCCTAGATTCTCGGCCTACGTGGCGAGCAAGGCCGCCCTCGACGGTTTCTCGGACGTAGCCGCCTCTGAAACCCTGGCGGACGGAATCACTTTCACGACCATCCACATGCCGCTGGTCGAAACACCGATGATCGCTCCGACCGGCGAATACAACAACGGCCCGATCACCAGCCCGGAAAAGGCTGCGGCAATGGTGATCCGCGCGCTGATCGACCGCCCCAAACGCATCGACGTACCACTGGGAACCCTGGGTGATCTGGGAACCCTGTTCGCACCGCACACCAAGGACCGAATTCTCAACCAGATGTACCAGGCCTTCCCCGATTCTCCGGCGGCAAAGGGTCAGGTAGACAAGGAAACTCCGGCAGACGCTCCGGCAACACCGGCGCGACAGCACCACTCGCGCTCGCGCATCCGCAAACTCGGCCGTCGGGCCGCCCGACTCGTGCCCGGTACGCACTGGTGACCGGTGGTGTGACTTCGTCTCGGAGCGTTTCGGCAAGAGGAACGGATCTGTAGGTTCAGTCGGCGAATCCTCACCGGGTCACGCTGACAAAAGCAATCAACCGCCAGTTGCACAGGGTTCCGTATCGGTGCCTGACCCCGGGACCACCAGACCAGACTCGTAGGCGATGACGACAGCGTGCGTCCGATTCTGAGCACCGAGCTTTGCCAGCACGTTCCCGACATGCGTTTTCACTGTCTCCAGGCTCACAACCAGAACCTGAGCAATATCCGAGTTGCACAGCCCGGTGGCCATCAACCGCAATACCTCTTCCTCCTTTGCTGTCAGCGCTGCATTCGGGAACGCCTCAGCGGAGACCAACGGGCGGGGCGTAACCATCCGGCGTAGCGCGGCAGGGAACAGGATCACTTCGCCCGCCGCCACCACACGTACTGCCGCTGCGATCTGCGGGACTGGGAGCCGCTTCAGCACGAAGCCACTCGCGCCCGCACTGAGTGCGGCCGTGACGTAGCCATCGTTTTCGAAAGTGGTGATTACCAAGACTTTCGGCGGTTCGGTGCACTCGGCCTGGAGGTGCCGAGTTGCCTCTATTCCGTTGCGCAGCGGCATCCGCACGTCCATCAGCACCACATCCGGACGAAGTTGCCGCGAAAGCTCCACTGCTTCGATACCGTCGGAAGCCTCGCCGACGACCACAATCCCGGGCTGAGCTGCGAGCAGCATACGCAGGCCGCTGCGGGTAACGTCGTCGTCATCCGCAATCAGCAGGGTGACTGGCATGCTTGCAGGTTTGGCGGCGTCCTCACTCCAATTGGCTTCGGTCATCGTGCCACCCGTACCGGCAACTGAACACTCAATCGCCAGCCCTGGGCTCCGTCCGGTCCAGCCTTGAACTCACCGTTCAAGAGTCGCACGCGCTCGGCCAAACCTGCCAGGCCGCGCCCTGATCTTCGAACTACGTCTGCCTTTCCCCCGGTCACTGCCCCGATGCTGTTGACCACTCTGAGCTCGACGCTCTCCGAGCCGACTGCCACCGTGATTTCGATCGGCCCGCTGTCCCCGTGCCGCAGAGCATTGGTCGTCCCCTCTTGCAGGATCCGGTACGCCGCGCGAGAGAGTGTCCCCTGGATCTGTGAAAGGTCACCCGACAGGTTCACCTCCACAACCGCCCCCGCATGCCGCAACCGATCAATTAACGCAGGCAAGTCCGACAGCGTCCGAGAAGGTACAGCAGGCCTCTCCTCGCGAAGTACACCCAGTACGTAGTCCAGGTCCTCGAGCGCTGCCCGTGTCGACTCCTCGATGCTACGCATGGCGGCCCTCGCCGCGGCAGGATCGGAGGCAAGCACCTCGCCGGCCACCGCCGCCTGGATCGTGGCGGCGGTGAGCGTGTGTCCGATCGAGTCGTGCAACTCGTGAGCGACCCGATTACGTTCGGCCAGTTGCAGTTCGCGTTCTTCCGCCAGCGCGAGCCGTTCAGCCGTGGACGGCCCCAACAGTCGTGGCGCCAGCCATCTCAGCAGTGTTGCCACCAGGACACAAATTCCTACCGCAAGCAGGAGGCAGCCGGCCGCCACGATCCAGGTCCATCCACCCGTCACGTCAACCGACGTATCGAACAGACTGATTCGCGCCGTGCCGCCGAGCCAGTTCCCCGGGAGCGAAATCCCCATGATGAAAAGGACGCTGGTCGCGAGCGCCGCCAGCCAACCCACCATGACATGCAGGACAATCCAGAGCGGGGCCCGCCAGCGATCAATCTCCGAGAGGTTAGGAGTACGGTGTCCGAGCGCTGGACTCGGCAGCGACACCTGCAGCAGTCGGCGGGCAGTAACGATGAGCGCGCGTCGCACAGGATGCACCAGGCCGAGTGCTCCTACCAAAGTCACCCATATGAGCAGGACCGAAAGCACCCGGACGAACTCGGGTGCGGATTGCCACGCGAGAGCAGGCAACATCGCAACCACCAGAAGTGGCAGGCTTGCCAACACACCACAAAAGGCGAAAAGTACAGCTGAGTATGTAGAGCCCCGCATCAGCGGTCGTAGTCCTGTGATCATGATTCGACAAGTATGACTGGGCCGCTCGGCGATGGCCTCCCCCGATCGAGGGAGATGGTTTTCCCGCGTCGGAGCGATGCGCGACCAATCCTCCAGCAGACAGGATCGTGTCCAGACCGATCAATCTCTCCAAGGAGTTCTACTGATGCGCCGCCACAGTCGACAGGGCCAACCTCCCTCACCCCAAAGACAAAGCCGGAAACGGCACCGCGCCCTCTGTTCCGTCGCAATGACTCTCAGCGTGGTCACCCTCGGTGCGTGCTCGTCGTCCGCCGATACCGTCGCTGCGCGGCACGATGCGGTTCAACACTCACTCGACGCACTGGTGAGCGAGGACGGACTACCCGCCGCCCTCGCAAGCATCCAAGACCGAAACGGCAACTCCCACAACTACACCGCAGGAGTCGGTGACCTGACCACCGGATCAGAGGTACCCCCCAACGGCCAGATACGAATCGGCAGCAACACCAAAACCTTCACCGCAGTAGTGGTCCTGCAACTGGTCGCCGAAGGAAAGATCGAACTCGACACCCCCATCGAGACCTACCTACCCGGACTCGTCCGCGGAGACGGGATCGACGGCCACAACATCACCATCCGCCAACTCCTCCAACACACCAGCGGACTCCCCAACTACAGCAACTACCTGGAAGACGAAGTCCGATACTACGACCCACGCGAACTTCTCGACATCGCGCTCGAACATCCTGCCGACTTCGCCCCCGGAACGAGTTGGAAGTACAGCAACACCAACTACGTCCTCGCTGGCCTACTCGTACAGAAGATCACTGAAAAACCCCTCGCCGAGGAGATGAACCGGCGAATCTTCGCGCCGATCGATCTGCAGCACACATACTTTCCTGAACCATACGACGAGAAGATCTCGGAACTTCACCCCCGCGGCTACTACCGGGAGTCATCGGACGCGCCTCCCGTCGACATCACAGAGATAGACCCCTCGTGGGGATGGGCCGCAGGGCAATTGATCTCCACCACCTCGGACCTCAACCAGTTTCTCCACGCACTCCTCGACGGACGACTGCTCCCCGCAGCCCAACTCGACCAGATGCGCACTACCGTCCCCGCGGAGGAAACCTTCGGACCCGATGCCCGCTACGGACTTGGATTGGTCAGCCGCCCGCTACCGTGTGGCGGCCTGTCCTGGAGCCACGGCGGCAGTTTCCCTGGATACGAGACACGCGGGGGCGCTACCGACGACGGACGCGAAGCGAACATCGCGGTCAGCATGCAAGTAGTCGACGACGCCACCCGGAGAAAACTCGAACACGCGGTGGATATCGCCCTTTGTCGCTGAGGCCTCCTGTCAATCACCAAAGGCCGCCTACTCCGAAATAGCTCGTCAAACCGACAGTATCGGCCGCGAGACGCCGGACTCCGAGGTGCAGCCAGCTACACCCCGTACGCTCCGGCACGCACCACCGAGAGACTGCACTTCGCACCATGGAGGACGCGTACGCACGTCAATACTGTTCTCTGCATGTGGAACTCACCACGAGATTCGACGAACAGGAGACCACAACCAATGACCACCCTTCGACGTCGCCCCCTGCTCACCGTGCTTCCGGCAGTCACCGCTGCAGCCCTCATATTGGGCGTGAGCGGATGTGGTGACACCACTGACTCCACTGATTCCACTCGGCAAAGCGACGCTGCCGTGCAACAGGCGCTCGACGGCGTCATCGAGCAGGGGATCCCCGGCGCACAACTCGTGATCTCCGACCCGTCGCGGGGCACTCGCATCATTCGTGCAGGAATGGGAAACACCGCCACCGGCGAGCCTATCCCCGATGATGCGCGGGTCCGAATCGGCAGCAACACAAAGGCCTTCGTCTCGACCGTCGTCATGCAACTCGTCGACGACGGACTGCTCGACCTCGATATGAGCATCGAGCACTACCTGCCCGGAACGGTCGTAGGCAACGGGAACGACGGCAACCGAGTCACCATTCGAGATCTCTTGCAGCACACCAGTGGACTGACGGACTACCTCGCCGCCGGCGGAGCACGGCCGGAAGACATCAAGCCCGGCCAGCTGCTGGTGGGGACAAGCGCACAACCACCGGAGCACTTCTCCCCCACTGAACTGGTCGATATCGCGATGTCTCTTCCACCCGGCCCGGCAGCCAAAGACAAGGCTGTCTATTCGAACACGAACTACATTCTGCTCGGGATGCTCATCGAGAAGGTCACAGGACGCCCTGCCGCGCAGGAGATCACCACCCGCATAATCGATCCGCTCGGACTGATGGACACCTATTTTCCCGCCTCCCGCGAGACACAGATCCGCGGTTCTCATGCACAGGGCTATCACCCGATTGACGGCATTCAGGTCGATGTCACCGATGGCGACGTGTCGTGGGCCGACACCGCAGGTGCGATGGTCGCAACGGGCGCCGACCTCAACACTTTCTTCACGGCTTTGCTACGCGGCGATCTCGTCTCGAATGACAGGCTCGCCGAGATGAAACACACCGTGCCGTTCGACAGGAGCCCGCAGGACAGCTACGGACTCGGACTAGTCCGCGTGAACAGCTCCTGCGGGAAGGAGATCTGGGGTCACGGCGGCGGAATTCCCGGCTTCGGCACCTCGGGCGGAGTCGATACCACAGGACGCGCTGTGACTCTCACCCTCAATCACATCCCGATGAGCGAGGACGCCTTCGTAGCAGCACAGCGAGTTGTCGACGCAGCGATGTGCGAGAAGTGAAGGAAACATGTTCGTGCACGACTTCGCACGCAACATCGAACAACAATTCTTCCCGAGCGAACGATGTCCCGAACCTACCAATCCTCAGGAGTTCTACTGATGCGTAACAATATTCGAAAGGGCTTCCCTTCCTCAGATCGCCGGCAGGACCGCAAACGGCACCGGACCTTTTCGGTCGTTGCCGCGGCGGCCCTCGGTGCCATGACGCTGGCGTCCTGCTCGCCGTCATCCGCCCTCAGTCCCGATACCGTCGGTTCTTCCTCCACCGAGTCCGACGCGGTTCAACGCTCCCTCGACGCGCTGGTGAGCGAGGACGGACTACCCGCCGCCCTCGCAAGCATCCAAGACCGAAACGGCAACTCCCACAACTACACCGCAGGAGTCGGTGACCTGACCACCGGATCAGAGGTACCCCCCAACGGCCAGATACGAATCGGCAGCAACACCAAAACCTTCACCGCAGTAGTGGTCCTGCAACTGGTCGCCGAAGGAAAGATCGAACTCGACACCCCCATCGAGACCTACCTACCCGGACTCGTCCGCGGAGACGGGATCGACGGCCACAACATCACCATCCGCCAACTCCTCCAACACACCAGCGGACTCCCCGATTACGGAATACACGTCAATGACGAAGAGATCAGATACCGCTACGCCGACCCCCACGATTTGCTCGACGTCGCGTTCCAACACCCCGCCGACGCACCGCCCGGAACGAGTTGGGGGTACAGCAACACCAACTACATTCTGGCCGGCCTACTCGTACAGAAGGTTACCGGCCGCCCCCTCGCCGAGGAGATGAATCGACGTATCTTCGCGCCGATCGGCCTGCGCGACACCTACTTCCCATCCCCGGGAGACATGACCATCCGGGGTCCCCATCCCAAGGGATACCACCGCACCGCACCAGACAGCCCACTGAGTGACGTCACAGAGATGGACCCGTCGTGGGGATGGGCCGCAGGGCAGCTGATCTCCACCACCTCGGACCTCAACCAGTTCCTCTACGCGCTACTCGACGGACGACTGCTCCCCGCAGCCGAACTCGACCAGATGCGTACCACCGTCCACGTCGGCGGGCCCACCGGACTCGAGTACGGCCTCGGCCTCACCAGCAGGACTCTCTCGTGCGGCGGGGTCTACTGGGGCCATGGCGGCGACATAGTCGGTTACGAGACCCGCGGCGGCATCACCGACAACGGGCGCGCCGTAAACCTTGCGGTGACTGCTCTTCCCACGACTGCGTCCGCCACGCAACACGTCGTAGACACCGTGGACAGAGCTTTGTGCAGTTAAAGCTCTGGTGACAGCGTCACCCGGAATCTCACCCGAGTGACGCTGTACCGCCCGACGAAACATTCGGTCGGTTATTGGCCGAACGGACCAATGCGGCCTACGTGTCCGCTGCCACACTTCATCAGTCCATGCGGCACAACGCAATTCAGGAGGCATGATGAAGTCGGAACGCGCCACAGTTGAGGAACCCTCGCATAGCGGCGGCAAGTCGATACAAAACATATTGGACAACAAGTCAATTCGTCGAACAACGACTATGACTGTTGGGCTGCTCAGTACGATCTGGATGATCGACATGATAGATCGCGTGATGATCGGGCTTGCACTGCCGATGATCGGAGACGAATTCTCCCTCAGTAATACGCAATTGGGCGGAGTCGTGTCGATCTTCGCCATCTTTTACATGCTCGGGCAGGTCCCCGGCGGCATGCTGGCCGACCGATTCGGACCCCGGCCACTGTTGATCGTTGCGTTGATCCTGTGGTCGGTGTTCACCGCACTGACAGGATTCGCCTGGGGACTCGTCTCGCTGATGGTCATGCGTGCGATGTTCGGGCTCAGCCAGGGTCTCTTCCCAGCAGCGTCGTTCAAAGCTCTGGCTGAGCGAACCCGTCCGAAAACTCGCGCCACGGCCATGGGCTTCATGATCGGTGCAAACAACCTGGGCCCCGGCATCGCACCATTGATCATCGCCCCAGTTCTCATGGCCGTCGGTTGGCGGGACGCATTTTGGCTGGTGGCCATAGTCGGCGCCGTGATCGGCACAGTCGTCTGGTTGGTGCTCCCGGCGCCGTTGGACACAGAGATCACGGAAGATCCGGAGGCCGCACTGCAACCGCTCGCCAGTGAACACTCACGCGCCGCGGTATTCAAGTCCGTTTCGGTCTGGAAGTTCGCACTTCTGTTCTGCCTGGCTAACATGGCCGGATATGGGCTGTTGACCTGGGTGCCGAGCTACCTCCTCAACGAAAAGGGGCTCTCGCTGATCGATACGGGAATCTTCGCGGCGATCCCGTTCATCGTCACGGCATTGGCCATCGTCGTCGGTGGACGTCTGGTGGACAAGTACTTTCACGACAGCGCGCGCATTCTGCTCGTTCCGTGCATGGCCACCTCCGCCATTCTGCTGTTCTTGATGACTACCACCGATACCGTCGCGATGTTCACGTTCTATCAAACCCTCGCGATGGGCGTCAGCGGACTGTGCTCGATGTCGATCTTCGCCCTCCCGTTGCGGGCATTGCCTGCCGAACTCCTCGGTTCCGGAATGGGTTTGATCAACGGTTGTGGACAGCTCGCCGGTTTCATCACCCCCCTCGTGATGGGATGGATGGTGGACCAGTTCTCGTACATGGCCGCGTTCGGAGTCCTGGTCGGCGCGACGGCTGCGGCGGCTCTGGTGGCCATGATCGTTCCGCAAACCCCGGCGAAATTCTGAGGGCTCTCACGTGGTCCGGCGAAGTGGCCGCTGAAGGGTCGTTCCCGGCAGTGGCCGCTTCGCCGATCCGGAGCTGACCCCGGTGCCAGCTCGTCACCTCACTGCATCGAACCCGTTGCGCGAGCGCCGAAGTGCGCGCCCTGCAAGCATCCCCGTCGGCACCCCGTCCGACAGTGCCGGTTGCCCATTGACCACAACGTGCCGCATTCCGGTCGCATACACTCTTGGGTTGTCGTATGTCGCGAGATCCTCTACCTGCGAGGGGTCGAAGATCGCCAGATCGGCGTATCCCCCTGGCGCAATGTAGCCCCGCTTCGCCAAACCGAAGTTTTCAGCAGGAAGGCTGGTCATTCGGCGAACGCATTCCTCGACTGATTGCCCGCCAATGCCGCGGGTGTAGCGGCTCAGAATACGGGCGAAAGTTCCGAATGAACGGGGGTGGACGGGTTGCCCCGCGAAAAGGGTCTCCGTGCTTTGAGCATCGGCATCGGAACCAACCGAAACCCAGGGACGCTCGAAGGCAGTTCGCGTGTTGTCCTCCGACGCAATGAAATAGGCAGCCTCGGCTGTGGGGAGAGCGTCGAGAACAGCCAGTATGGTGTCTACCGGGTCGTGATGCCCCATCCTCCGAGCAATAGATCCCAGAGCTTCCCCCGCTCGGATCCCGAGTGCCGGTACCTCGGACAAGATCGTCACCCCATCGGCGCCTCCGGACGCAGCGTAGAGATTCTCCCAGTCCTCGTCCTCACGATGGATCCTCTCGCGGATCTGCTCTCGGACACCGGTCGAGTTCAGGTGCGTGCGCCCGGCCGTCGTGTCACGACACCGAAACTCCGGTGGCAACGCGGCACTGAGCAGCGTGTTCCCCGCCTCGTACGGATATACGTCCGCGGTGATTCGCACACCGTCCTCGCGAGCCGACTCAACCAATTGCAAGGCCTCGGACATTTTGTGCCAGTGCGACTTACCAGCAACCTTGAGGTGGTAGATCTCCCCGCGCGCTCCTGTCGTTCGAGCGATATCGACCAGTTCCTCGATGCTTTCGAGAAACCTCTGCCCTTCGCTTCGGAGATGGCAGATATGGACGGCATCGTGTCTGGCGAGCACCTGCGAAAATGCTCGCAACTCGCCGGAATCCGCATAGCTTCCGGGTGGATAGATCAGAGCCGAACCCACTCCGAGAGCTCCATTTTCAAGCTCCTCGTCGAGCAGGGCACACGCTTCGGCCAGCTCTTGTTCACTCAACAGGCGATTGTCCACACCCGCAACCACCATGCGCAGATTCGCCGCGCCGACGAAGCTCGCCACGTTGAAACCGACGCCGTTCGTCTCCAAGGATTCGAGAAAATCATGCAACCTCGGCCAATGTGATTGCACCCCAGTTGGAATCGCGCCCAATCCGAGCATCGCCGGAGTCATCGAACCCGTGACCGGTCCGAGAGACACGCCTTCACCGAAGACCTGGGTTGTGACCCCCTGATACAAGTCCGACAATCCTCGTGGGTCTTGCTGCAGCGTGAGGTAACTATGGCTGAGCACATTCACAAAACCGGGAGCCACCATGCAACCGCGAGCATCGATGTCGATCGCCCCCGGCACAGCACCGATCGTTCCGACTTCCACGATCGTGTCACCGGAGATCGCAACATCCGCTTTCCTGGGCGGGCTCCCTCTACCATCGAGCACAGTCCCGTCCCGAACGACGATTGTCGGCAGCATCACGTCTCCTCCACGGTGGCCTTGCTGTCGCGAGATGCGACCCTGTTCACTTTGCTGAATCGTGGAAGCGAAATCTTGTTCCAGACACACATACGCGATGCAAAATTGGTGCCGCCCTACCAAACTGGCCCATGGTTCCGATCATGCCATCGGTCAGCCGACGACCCCGCGGATCTCATTCTCGGAGGCATTGGCGCCCGTGCAGACAACAGCAACGCGCTTGCCAGCGAAGGTGTTCGGATGCGCATAGACCGCAGCAAGTGCGGCCGCACCGGCGCCTTCGCTCAAAGTGTGAGCGTCGTAGAGCAACGCCCGCTGCGCGAGGGTGATGTCATCGTCCGTGACGAGCAGGAATCCCCCGAGGCGTTCACGCAAGACACGTTGAGTGAGTGCGAACCCGGCACCGGTCGCAAGCCCTTCGACACGGGTGGTGTTCGAGCGCTCGACGCACGTGCCGGAACTCCACGAGTCATGTGCGGCTCGTGCGGCCTCAGACTGCACTGCGAACACCTCGAGGTGCGGTGCAAGCGCACTGGCGACGAGACACGCCGCCGCCGCACCGCTGCCGCCACCGACTGGGACCACCACCGCGTCCAGATCAGGTTGTTGTTCGAGGAGTTCGACGTAGGCCGTTGCAACACCGGCGAGGATTGCCGGCTCATTGGCGGCGCTCACGAGACGCAGGCCGTCACGTTCGCTGATGAAATCGGCATGAGCACGTGCCTCGTCGAAGTTCACACCGTGCTCGATGAGCTCGGCTCCGAGCATGCGGACAGCGTGAGCCTTGACTGGATTCGCCCCAACCGGCATGACGATCACACACCGCACGCCCCCACCCGCCGCGGCATACGCCAAGGATTGAGCATGGTTTCCGGTCGAGTAGCCGACAATCCCCCGCGCCCGCGTCGCCTCATCCAGTCCTGCCACCAGGTTCAGTCCGCCGCGAACCTTGAACGCACCCGTGGGGTGCACGTTCTCGTGTTTGACGAACAATTGGCTGCACGAGCCCGCACCCAAGGTCGGGTGCGATATCAGGGGCGTGACCGGTAGATGCCGACGGACGACCTGACTGGCACGCTCGATGTCTGCCCATACGGGTGGATGTAGCTGGTTTGATGCCGTGAGATCAGATGCCGGTGCCATGTGATTCACCCTGCCAAACACCGATTCATAGATCCAATACGTGTTTTCGTCCAAAGCATCGAAATCTTCTATGATTTTGGCATGCTCGATCTAATTCGGCTGAGGGTCCTGGTCGCTGTTGCACAGGAAGGGTCGGTGACAGCCGCCGCCGATTCTCTCGGTTACGCGCAGCCCTCCATCAGTCACCACCTTCGACAGCTCGAATCGGAAGTCGGGGTTCCACTGTTCCAGAGAGCGGGTCGTGGACTGCGCCTGACGGACGCTGGCGCAGTGCTGGTTCGGCGAGCCACCGAGATCCTCGGCCACGTCGACGCAGCGGTAGCCGAAGTCCAGACGTACGCAGGACTGAGGGCCGGGCGGGTACGACTGGCCGCATTCCCGTCAGCCCTGGCGAGTTTGATTCCGCAGGCGATGGCAGCGTTCACGTCCCAGTACCCCGATGTGTCCATCAGCCTCGTTGATGCAGAACCACCCAAAGCACTTGCACTGCTTCGTAACAACGATGTCGACGTAGCTGTTGTCTTCGCGCACGAGGACACCCCTGAAGTCGGGCTCAAGCATGTCGCGCAGACGACTTTGCTGGAAGATCCGTTGTACCTGATCACCTCTACGCGGAATGCAGATGCCGCCAACGAGATCACGGACTACGCCGGTGAGACCTGGATTGCCGGTTGCCCGAGCTGCCGAGCCCACCTCCTCACCGCTTGCAATCGAGCTGGATTCATTCCGCGGATCGAGTTCGAGACCGACGACTACGTCGCCGTCCAAGCCCTGGTCGCCTCCGGAAGCGGGGTAAGCACCCTTCCGGCCCTCGCCCTCCAGGCACATCAGAACCCGAGTATCCGCGCACACCGCATTCCCGGCGAGCGACGCACTGTCTCCGTCGCAACCTACGGCAAACCTCCACTTGCTCCCGCGATCGACGCGTTCGTCAGAACTCTGACAGCGATATCCGAATCCATGCGTGAGCGCGTCGAATTGGATGGGCACCAAGATAACCGGTGACCTCAGGTCCGGCCGACCACCGCGACTATCAGTGCGGCAAGTTCGCTTCGAGCATCGTCGGGCGAGAGCGCTCCCGCTACCGCCGCATGCGAGAGTGCCTCTGCAGCACCGAATATTGCGGTCATCGAAGGTTGCGCAAGTCCTCCGCCCGCACCAAAGGGAGTCAGCACCTCCCGACATCGTTCGGAATAGGCGTGTTCCGATTCACGCTTGACCCGCTCCAGCTCGGGCGAACCCTCCAGCGCTGCAAGCACACCCGTCAGTTCACGCCCCTGCGCCAGCGAACATCCGACGTAGGAGTCGGCGATGGCATTCGCGCGTCCGTTCAGAGACTCATCCGCGGCATCGAGATACTCCTCGAGCATCACCGTCTGACGATCGTCGAATTCCTTGAAGAGCGCTGCCAACAACGCGGCGCGAGAGGCGAAATGGCTGTATACAACTGGCTTTGCAACGACGGCACGTTCAGCCAACCGACCAAGGGTCAGCGCGTCCGCACCCTCCTCTCGCACCAACGCCCACGACACCTCCACGAGTTGTTCGTACCTGCCGGCTCGCGACAGTCTCGTACGTGCCATCGGACACCTCCTTGCGCTATATACCAATAGTAACCTACTCTTAGTACATAAGCGCACCATCTACCGAAGGACGCTCATGACCACACTCGTCGTAGTCTCCCACCCCGATCCCCAGTCACTTACCCAGCATGTCGCCCGTTCTACCGCCGACGCGATCCGCGACCTGGGCGGCGACGTCGACTTCGCGGACCTACATGCCGAGAATTTCGATCCCCGATTCGCCGAAGCCGATGTGAACCTGTTCCGCGGCAAAGGGGCTCCCCCGGCCGACGTTGCAGCCGAGCAGGAGCGAATCGATCGTGCAGACGATCTGATTCTCGTGTTTCCGATGTACTGGTGGTCGATGCCCGCACTACTCAAAGGTTGGATCGATCGAGTCTTCGTCAGCGGATGGGCGTACGAATTCACCCCGGGAAGCGAATTCGTGAAGAAACTGGACCGACTCACCGTCCACCTGATTCCAGTCGCAGGTGACGACGCCGAGAGTTTCGACCGACACGGCGTGTACGAGGCCTTCCGGACACAGATCGAACGCGGAATCATCGAATATTGCGGTGCCACACTGGGATCGACAACCTTCGTTCACGAGTCGGACACGAAGAGCCGAGACGTCCTCGCCGCAGAAATCCACGACCTCAGCGAAAGCATCGCGTCCCGTGTCGCCTACCCTGCGACCGCGACTTCCCGTTGACGGTCAAAAACGGTCAACTGGCGCTTGACCGGCCCGTGGCCGCCCAGTAGCGAAGCGTGTCTCCCGAATGGCCGAGGTTGCGCGACAACTGATCAGCTGGGCGCACGCTATCGAGAAGTCCCCCACACCCTTCGATAACATTACGCGAACCCGCGTTCGTTTCGTCGCAGGTAATCAGGACGCGACTGAGCCCCACCGGGTCGCCGGCATACGTGAGCACTTCCCGCAGAGCAGCCGACGCTATCCCTTTCCGCCGTTCCGACGGCCGAATCCCGTAGCCGATATGACCACCAAGATCCGCCAAGAACTCATTCAAGCTGTGTCGCAACTGGATAGCACCGAGATACCTGCCGTCTCGCACGATCCACCAGTTGGTTGCCGGGACAATGTCGGGCCCCGGCAACGCCTCGGGCTGCGCCAACAACTCCTGAACCCACTGCCCGAATCCATCGCGTGATGCAAGGTCCAGATCCAGACGTTGCGCAACTCCCAACGCCGAACCGGGCTGATCCGCCTGCGGTCCACCCCACTCGTCACGCGACTCCAACCAGGACACCCACAAGGCCTCGTCAGGCGCAACCAAATCGACTGTCATAGCAGCGATGCTACGTCGCACCCGCAATGGTCGAGACTTCGCCTCAATCCATCGCAAAAGCACATAGTGTCGATGTATGAGTGGACGATTCACAGCTGGGGTCTTTATCGTCGTCGTCAGTGTCGTCGCCGTTGCGTTGGTTTGGACCGGCGTTCGAGACTATGAATCTTTCACTCCACCGGTCGCGACGGCGGTCGATCGGGCAGACTGCCTCGCCCCTGATATCACCGCCGCGCTCGTAGCCCCCGAGGCACGCGACAGCAGCATCGCACTTCGCCCCGAGGGAAGTGGTTACCCGCCTCCTGATTTCAGCCCCGTTGCCGTTGTTCGATGCGAACGCGGAGAAACGTCCGACGGTGGGTTGACCATCGACTCCATACGCCTCGAGGGGGACATCCACGCGGTGGACGATGCATTCCGCGAACAGTCTCGTCGATTTCCTGCCAACGTCCGGGCCGACTGCGCGTACCGTCTCGTCCCGCCAGCCGGTTTGTGGCTGGTAGACGAAGCAGGAGCAGCCATACGCCCTACCTGGCCGACCGCGCCCTGCGGACTGCAAGAGAAACCACACGCAGCCCTGCGCCAACTACATGAGATCAGCCGCGCGCAGCATCCGGTCGACGGCATCTCCTCCGATGACGCCGGAACCTGCGCGGAGTCGATCGGACAACCGTTCGCGACGACCACTGAAGCTGACATGAGTCGCATGGCAGAACACGAAGACACTCACGCGCGCCCACTGACGGAAACAGCTTTGGCTACACCGATTTCCGACGTCGGCAGACTACTGGTGTGCCGCTATTCCACCGAACCGCCGCTGCCCGAGTCCCGAATCCGCTTGTCACGCCAGCAGAGTACTGATCTGATGGAGGTTGCATCCACCGCGCCACCTGCAGGCCCATGCGATCTCGTCGCCCATCACATCGCTTCGATCGACGTACTTCGTCCCGACGGATCGGGCGGCACGCGGATGGCAGTCGAACTCGACGGATGCCAACGCGTAAACCTCCTCGGACAACGTCAATTACCGCCCGCAGTCATTGCGCTCCTGTTGCAGTAGCGATGACCCACACCCGAGTTCATCGAGACTGATCGTAGAAAACCGACGATGAAATCACAGGTCTCGAATCGACGTGACGACAACCGGCCTGACCGGCTTGGGCGCCGCGCCGCAACTCGGTGGACGCGGCGCGAGTTCGGAGACTGCAGTCTCCACGGCCCATTGCCGGCCGTCCACATGTGCGACGACGCATGTCCCGTCACTCGCCTGCTCGATGACAGCCAAGTCGTCGATTCCGCAGGTTATTTGCTGTCGCACAGCAATTTCCGAAGCCTGCCCCGCAGGAGACCAACAACTCCGTCCACGCAGGCCTGGCAAATGGACCTGATCTCGGGAAGCCACCTCCACGGCCGTGACACTCTCACTTGCCGACAGACGGCCGTACGTATTGCCGCTCGGCAACAGGATCATCGACGGCGCGAATCGGTGCCCGCCGGTATGCGAACACTCCCACACCTGGGGTCCGAAGGACGACATCAGCGCTGCGGCGATCGGCCTGCCGAATACAGCGCAGCACTGGTCGCGCTTGCCGTGTGCGCAAACCAATACGACTGGCTCGGTCACTTGCTCGCCCAGTCCTGGTGGCGGCCCATCCAACAAGAAGAAATCGACGTCGAGTAATTCCATCGGCGAATCGATGTGCAACCTTTCACACCATGAGTCGCTCGGATCGGAGCGCGCAAGCAGGACGGTGTGTCCATCAGTCATCGGATCGGTACGCCCGGGTCGCCGAACGAACATGATTCGCACGTTCGCTGCATCGGCTCGGCGGCTCAGCTCGGCGGCAAGGTCCTCCCCCAAGGCCGTACCGTCCAACACGTCACGACCCCACGCGGCATTGAATTCGAGGCATACCCAGCCCCGCACGACGGCAGCGCTGCCTGCCAGCGGCTCATCGACAGCAGACAGTGCGGAACAGGTTTCGGCTTCGATCACGAGGCCCATTGTGTCAGCCTCGCTGGGTGTCGATTCGCAAGTCCCTGTGGCCCAGTGACACGGCAGCTCAATAGAACTTCTTGCCCTCCGCAAGCTGGTTCACGAACTTCTCGATCCGCCTGGCTCGCGTCTCCGGACGCTTTGCCTCCTGCAGTCGGTACGCGATGGTGAATCGGTTGGTGGAATTGAGCGTCGCGTAGAACTCACGAGCCTTCGGGTTTTCCGCGAGCGCATCGAGAAAGTCTTTCGGGACCTCGGCCTTGGCTGATCCCTCGTACGCGCGATCCCATCGACCGTCGGCCTTGGCCTTCTCGATCTCGGCGATGCCGGAAGGCTCGAGAAGTCCCGCAGCGTCGAGGCGGGCGACTATCTCGACGTTGCGTTTGGACCACGGACTCCGCGCGGTGCGTCGCGAAAACTTCTGTACGAAGAAATCGTCGTCGATTCGCCGTGCGAGGCTGTCGATCCAGCCGAAGCACAGGGCAACGTCCAACGCTTGGTCGTAGTCGATCGAACTGTGCGACGAGGTCTTCTTGGCCATTTTCAGCCAAAGGCCGGGGACCACCTCGTGGTTCTCGGACAGCCATCGACGGAACTCTGCTCCGTCAGCGAAGTATTCGGTGCCGAGTTCGACTGCCATCAGTGCTCCTCATTTTCGCGATACCCATACCCTGACAAAACCCTGCGACAAATATCCGAGAGTTCCGAGTGCGAGCACCCATTTGGCAATACTGACGGTCGAAGCGGCGCGAACCCTCGAGTCGGTGATCCTGTCGCGATGATCGAGGAAATGGAGTCCGACCACGTTCTCGACGTAGTCGCCGGCCGCCGACAGTACCGGCACTACGGCAAGGGCGCGCCGAGTTGCCGGGGAAAGGGGAACCCGCTCCCCGAGCCTCGTGCCCGCTGACCGCAAAGCCATCGCGTAGATCGCGGGATGTACGAAGTCGGGGTAGTAGTGACTACGAAATCGTGCCGTGGCCTCGTCGTCCATGGAGTCCAAGATCTCGACGTACCGGCGAGCGGAGAACGCCGTCTGCACTTCCAATACTTTGGGAGCCACCGGCCCGAGTAGGCGAGCAATATTCGCTTGTGAGACAACAAAAGCGGTGGTCCACAGTGCCATCGCCTTCGCAGATCCAGTTGGTGCCATGCCACGATCGTGCCATCTTCGCACAACAGAACGGAACGGCCCGACGGAAGAGCTCGCCGAAAATGTGAATGAGGTTGTAAAAAGCGGGCATTCCGTATCGATCATCGGTCAGATAGCGGGGAGCGCGCATGTCGCCCAAGTCCAACCCGACTGTTCTGTTCATCCACGGACTTTGGATGCACCCGACCACGTGGGACCCCTGGGCGCAGGTTTTCAGCGCGCAGGGGTACTCCACAATGGCGCCGGGATGGCCAGGGGACGCGTCGACCGTGGGTGAGACGCGTGAACACCCGGAAGACATCGCGGGACACGGCATCGAGGACGTGACGGATCACTACGCCAAGGTGATAGCCGATCTCGACGAACCACCGATCGTGGTGGGGCATTCGTTCGGAGGTTTGATCGCGCAGAAACTTCTGGGCCAGAAGCTGGCGACCGCGGCAATTGCCATCGACCCGGCTCAGCCCAAAGGGGTGTTGAAACTTCCCCTCGTTCAACTGGGCAGTGTTTTCCCGGTCCTGTCCAACCCCGGGAACTACCGGAAGGCGTACTCACACAACAGAGAGTCGTTCCACAAGTCCTTCGCCAGTGCCGTGTCCAAGGACGAGTCCGACGCATTGTTCGAGCAGTATGCGATTCCCGCCCCTGGTCGGCCGTTGTTCGAGGCAGCACTCGCCAACTTCGCGCCCCACAGCCCCGCTGCAGTAGATTTCAACGCCCGCCGCGGGCCACTCCTGATGATCGGCGGCGGCAAGGATCGCACAGTCCCGAAAGCCAGTTCGGACAGCTCGTTCAAGAAGTACGCCAAGGCCCCGACGATCAACGAATACAAGGTCTTCGGCGATCGAGGTCACTCGCTGACCATCGACCACGGCTGGCGTGAGATCGCGGACTACAGCCTTGCCTGGCTCGACAAGCAGGGCATGAGCCCGCCGCAAGGCAAGCACGAAAGTCAGTCTCAGCCGAAAGCTTGAAAACGACGGCGGTACACCTGCGGCGAGATTCCGAGATGCGTCGAAAATGCTCGTCGTAGGGATTCCGAACTGCCGAATCCCGCCAATTGCGCGGCTTCGGTCACCGAGTGGCCGGCATCGAGGAGCGCTTTCGCGGAGTCGAAACGGATCAACTCGACGTATTTGGCCGGCGTCGTACCGAGTTCTTCCCGAAAGAGCCTCGTCAGATGCCGTGGGCTCAGGTGCGCCAGGGCAGCCAGTTCGTCGACCGAGTACTCCCCCGCCGGATCGGCGGCCACCGCCTCGACCACTGCGCGAAGCGCGGGCACCCGGGGCCGCGGCCCGCTCAACGACGGCGAGAACTGTGACTGCCCACCTGGACGTTGGAGAAATACCACCAGAAGCTGTGCGACACGTCGGGCCATTTCTGCACCATGATCTCGCTCGAGCAATGCGAGCGCGAGGTCGATCCCGGCGGTCACACCCGCAGACGAGAACACCGTGCCGTCCTGGATGAAAATGGCGTCGGGAACTACCGTGATCTGCGGATAGGCGCGCGCCAGCGTTGCCGTGTGTTGCCAATGCGTCGTTGCGCGGCGTCCGTCGAGCAGTCCACTCGCCGCCAGGATGAATGTCCCGGTACAGATCGAGGCAACCCGACCCGAACGTCTCGCCAGATCGCTCGCTGCCTCACGCAATTCCGGACTCACCGGCATCGACGGGAACACGTCGCCACCCATGACCAGCAACGTGTCGAAGGAACCGGAATCTGCGACGTCACAGTCGACCGGAATGCGCATGCCGGTCGACGAGTCGACATCGTGTCCACCTACCGAGCAGATCACCAACTCGTAGTTCGCTCCGCCGCGATTGGCCTCTGCGAACACCTCACTCGGACCTGCGACGTCGAGCAGTTTGACGCCGTCGAACACCAGGACGGCAACTCGATGCACTGCGGTCACGATCGCTCCCCTTCGTCCTGATCTGTGGACAGTATGGCCGAGATCAGGGTGCGCCCGCGTGCGTGCTCGACCGACACTGGGACAGACCGAGAAATTCGCAGCAGCGACGAGCAGAGCAGGTACCGATGAACACGATCATTGCCGGTGTGAAAATCCCCGATTCGAAGATGGCTGCCGACGCCACCGAACTCGTCCGAGATACGGCGTCCGAGTTACTGTTTCACCACTCGCGACGCGTCTTCCTCTTCGGATCGCTGCAAGGCGCGCGTTTGGGACTGCACGCCGACCCTGAATTGCTCTACGTCGGCGCCATGTTTCACGACCTGGGGCTCACCGAGAAATTCCGGGACAGTACGGCGCGATTCGAATTGGACAGCGCGGACGAAGCGCGGCGATTCCTCACCGGCTACGAAGTCGACGAAACCGACATCCGCAAAGTGTGGGAAGGCATCGCTCTACATACGACGCCCGAGGTCCCCTCGCGGCTGGAGCCCGAAATCGCCTTGGTGACAGCGGGTGTGGAGACCGATGTACTCGGAATCGGATACAGCGAACTCGACCAGGCCGACATCGACGCCGTCACCGCGGCCCACCCCCGTCCGGATTTCAAGAATCAGATCTTGAAGGCCTTCACCGACGGCTTCAAGCACCGTCCCGAAAGCACGTTCGGGACGGTGAACGCTGACGTACTCGAACATTTCGTGCCGGGATTTCGGCACATCGATTTTGTCGAGGTCATCCAGAACTCGGCTTGGCCCCAATAGAATTCGCAGTCATTTGG
This sequence comes from Rhodococcus sp. OAS809, assembly GCF_040546695.1. Taxonomy (NCBI): domain Bacteria; kingdom Bacillati; phylum Actinomycetota; class Actinomycetes; order Mycobacteriales; family Nocardiaceae; genus Rhodococcus; species Rhodococcus sp. OAS809. The sequence goes on from NZ_JBEPOI010000002.1 coordinate 1,938,871, forward strand.
CCGCCTCACTCATCGCAGCGGCATCTTCTGCCCCGAACTTTTCCTCGAGGGTCTCCGGCGAATAGTCGAGGTCGATCTCGGCGACGTCGCGCCCGCGTGCAGACTCGATCGCCGAAAGTCGGCGCTGCGCACGGTCTGCGGCATACTCGAGGAACTCCTGATTGTCCAAACCGAACGGCTGCACCTCGAATTGATCGTTGACCCAGTTGATCATTCCGAGGGCCATGGGCATGAGTTCACCCATCCGCTGCTGGACGACGTCCCAGTTGTGATCGTCGGCGGCGACGTGCCTTCGGCAGGTGAACGTTCCCCAAGCCATGTGCCGTCGTTCGTCGTCACCGATCTTTCGCACCAATTGCTGCATGCCAGGGAGGATTCCGCGCGTCGCACAAACTTTCTGCCAGGCGTAGTAACCCGTCAACGCCAGACTGCCCTCGATGACGTGGTTGTACGTGACGCTGGCACGCACCTGGTTGACCGGGCTGGGGTCTGTCTCGAGAATGCGTAGCGACGACGGCAGCTCCTCGTAGAACAGTTGCCGGTAGTACGGATTGTCAGCGACGTAGGAATGCAGGTCACTGGTCAATCCCACTTCGTCCATCCACAGCCGAAACACCTGGGTGTGCTTGGCTTCCTCGAAACAGAACTGCGTCAAGTACATCTCGTCGCCGAATCGTCCCTCGGTCGACATTGCTTTCATGAACGGTTGAATGTCTTCGGTGACGGCTTCTTCACCGGCGATGAACTGCGCACACAGGAAAGTGGCGCTGCGCTGTTGTTCGCTGGTCAGCTCCTGCCAGTCACGGGCATCCTGCGAAAAATCGAGGTCGGTTGGGTTCCAGAATTTGGCGTTTCCCTTGGTGAACAATCGGAGTGGGAACGAATCCCAGTTCAACCCTCCCGACCGAAGAGAACTGAAACCTTCTCGCCCCGGCGAGGTGACAGTCATGACATTCCTTCTTCCCGAACCGAAGACAGATGCCCCACTAGCATGCCCGCAGAACTGAAACGTGAATCAGTTTTGACGAAATTCGATCTATTCCTTCAGGGAAACACCCTTGGTCTCCATCACTGCGAAGAGCTTGGCGTTCATCTGAGCTGCCAGATCCGGCCGATACGAACCGATGTTGAGCGGATTGGCGAGATTGTTCAGTTCCAAGGGGTCGGCTTGTAAGTCGTACAGTTCGTATTGCGGCGCAGCAACTCCCGCAGGATCGAAGTACATCGTGTACTTCCAGCGGCTCTCGCGTATGCACCGAATGTGGTTGGGCTGCGTGACGATGTTCTGACCGTCGGGCGTCGCACAGTTCTGATCGTCGTAGGTGAACAGAATCGTGTCCTGAACCTGCGTGCTGGGACTTTGCGGATAAGCGGCAGCGTCGACGATGACCGGTGTCAGATCGGTACCCAGGAAGTTCCACGATTGACGCGCAGGCGCTTGGGCGAGCGTGGCGAGAGTGGGCACCACGTCGATCAACGACGCCAGGGCGTCGGTGCGAACGGGTTCGGGAAACAGCAAGGGGTTGCTGATGACCAGTGGAACGCGCAGTGTTTCCTCGTAGGCGTTGAACACTTTCTGCCGCAAACCTCCGTGGCTCATCCCCATCTCCCCGTGATCGGACATCCGAACGATCACCGTGTCGTCGAGCATCTGTGGAGTGGCTTCGATCGCGTCGAGCACGCTGCCGATGTGTTCGTCGACCACCTTGTGCATATAGGCGTAGAAGTTGATGTAGTTACGCGCCTGATCGGGTCCGAGCAGCGGCCCGAGCCCGGCTGCCAACAGCAGTTCCGACTGAACCTGGGCTGTCGGTTTGTGATTGAGCGCCAGGATCTCGTCGAAGGTGGGCGGCAAGTCGATACCCTGCTCGAAGGCGCCTGGCGCGTCCGATCCGTAGTTGTCGCACGTGCCGTTCATCGCGTTCCACGTCTGGGGGTACGCGAGGACATCGTGCGGGTTCACGAACGAGACGATCAGCGCCCAAGGCTGTCCGGATGCGACTGCGGGTCCGGAGAGAAACTCGACAGCTTCCTCGGCGACACGGCGATCATGGTCTGCGCACCCGCCACCGAAATGATCCGGATTGGTGTCCTGGCCCGCGTCCGGCGGAATCCACCCCTCGAAGCCGAATCCTGCCACGTCCTCGCTTGTCGGATCACCACCCTCGACGCCTTTGCTCAGATGCCATTTCCCCCGGTACTGGACGTTGTAGCCGGCCGACGCCAGCAGCTTTGCCATGTTCTGTTCGGAGACCTGCAACTGTGGCTCGGTGGGTGAGACAGTGCCACCTTCGGTGAGCGTTCTGGTGACCCCGTGCTGCGCGGGGTAGAGGCCGGTGAAGAACGTACTGCGACTGGGCGAGCACATCGCGGTGTTGCACACTGCCTGGTCGAAACTCAGCCCGTGATCGGCAATCCTCTTGCGGTTGGGCAGATTCTGTTCAGCCCAGCCTTGGGGCCAGTACATCGGCCGGCGTTCCTGATCGGTGATGATGACAACGATGTTGGGTTTCTGTGGAAACCGATCGGCGGGTGCTGCTTGTACCGGCACCGCGCTCACCGCGCCGGCCGCGACGTCTGCCACTCCCGCGAGGACAAGGGCACCAACGCCACCGAGGAACGTCCGGCGCGGCAATGAATGACAATGCGGGGCTGGAACGTTCTCTGGGTTCACGGGCGTCGTCCTCTCGGAGGCGTTGTCGCCCCAGAGTTGACCGAATCACTCTTCGCTACACATGCGCGAGCAAACTGCCCGTGCGCTGATCAGTTCGATAACCCGATCCGCACAGCGCAGCGGATCCGGTGTCCGGCCGATACCGAGGGTGTCGACTATCGAAATCGTCCTTCGCACATCAGCCTCCTCGACACCCCACGACCAACCGAAGTCGTGATTCCAGAGCAGAACTGCGTTCTTCCCCGGATGGTGCCTGGCATGAACGGGAAGGACGATCACCGCATCCATGCTCGGCCCCTGCGGCCATCGGACGGTCTCACCGTGAACGGACCGTGCTACCGCGTCGACGTATTCGTGTGCGGACCAGTCGTTGCCGTTGGTATGCATGGAAGTACATTCGGTGCCACACACGTTTCGGATGGGTTCTTGGCATCACCGATCGAGTATTGCGCTTTCAGGAAATGAACGGCAACACAACGGATTCGAATTGGCGATGACCGTCGCGGTGGACACTGTGGCCGGTACGGAAAGAGACCAATTCGCAGCGTGCGACGGTGGCTGCAACAGCGTCGAGGCGAACAGGATCCACCATCCCGCCCAGACCTCCACGCAGGAACAACATGTCAGCCTCGATGAGCGGCAACCGATCCCACCACTGCGGATCCGGTCGGCGGAACTGCTCGAGCGCGGACCGCGTCATCGAGCGATCGAACGTCAACGCGGCTCGCGGATGCCGCACCAAACTTGTTGTGGCGTGCCACAGTTCTGGGACACTCGGCAATTTCCTCGCGAACACCTGTTCCGGGTCACCCGCACGTAGTGGTAACGGCGCTTCCTCGATGACCAACTTCCGCACCGCAGTGGGACGTTTCTGCGCGATCAACGACGCCGCGTGCCCGCCGAGCGAGTGGCCGACCAGATCCACCTGCTCGAGTTCGAGATGATCACACACGTCCATGACGTCGTCCGCGAACTCCTCGAACAGATACGACGACGCACGAGCGCTCCGGCCGTGGCCGCGAAGGTCGACCGAGACAACTCGCCGGTTGCGTGATCGCAAGGTCCGCGCGAACTTGTCCCAGGTACCGCTGTCGCCGCCCATCCCGTGCACGAGGACTACCGGAGGCAGATCGGCCACACTGGGATGCGAGCCGGAATCGCGGTAGCTGATCTGGACCCCGCCGGCACTTCGTACGTTAGCGACACTCACGAGTTCCCAGGATAGACCCGTCCTCACGGATTGCTGACGCGGTCAGCCGAGGCCGCAACTCCCCTGGTCGCGTGACCTCGTCGTAGCGACCGAGTCCGATCCTCGCGATGTTTCGCAGCGACTCGCTTGCATCGGCGAAGTAGCCGCAATGCCCTCGAACGGCACCGGTACCGAAAACAATGGCTTCGTGCTGCGCCCGAACTGGAGACGGGCCGTGCCCGATGTGGCCGATCTTCACGCGTGGGAAGTAGCGGATCCAGTCCGACGGACCAAGCGCAGCCCAGAGATTTCCGGCAAAGCACAGGTCTTCGCGCGAACTGGTCCCCATCCCCGGACTACCCAGCACCACGCAATCGTCCACTCGCGCCGACGGGAGAGCGAGTCCGCACACCACGGCCCCGTAGCTGTGCCCGACGAGCGTCACATGCGCCGATCGCGGCAGGATACGAGTCAACCGCGCCAGATCTATCGCACCAAGTTCTGCAAGTGTCCGGGAGAACGACTCGAGAAATCCCCACGGCGTCCGATAACCGACCCACACGATCACCGCGACGCGGTCGTTCGGCCCGAGCGTTCGGAGCATCCTTCCCAGTGTCCATCCGCTCGCCCGTGGTCCTGTCGGACGGTTCTCGTCGAAGTAGTTTCCCAGTCCGTTGTCGTTGCCCGGCACGAAGATCATGATGTGCTCGGCTGTGGCGACATCGCCGAACACCTCCACGATCCGGCCTTCGCCGGACTCGTCGTATGCCAGAAGTTGTGCGTCGCGTAGCTCCATCGGCTCGTAGTGAAGTCGATCGGTTCCGGAAACGTCAGCTCGACCCGCCGTTTTCATGACACTCCTCGCGAAGAGTTGCAACGACGAGAATCATTGCAACAGTGAGTTTTTGAATGTCATCAACGCTAGGCGCCCGATGGCGTCAGTGCGATGGCGCCAGCGCCCCTACTGTTCGTACAGTCGACTCGACCATGTCCGGTACAGCTGGCTGTACCTACGAGCTCATTCGTACACGCCCTCCACCGACCATCCACCGCCTTCACAGATCATCAGCAACGCCCGCGATTCCTCCAACAGCACCTGAGCCCGCGCGGCCGTGCGCGCCGAGGCTGCGTCCCACCATCGCTCGTCCACCGGCCAGGGCCCGGCCCATCCCTGCACTGCCCATTCCTTGCTCCCCCACTTCAGCCTTCCCGGCTGCGAGCTGAAGACACCGCGCTCAGTGACGTACACGGCGTTGCCGGCCACATCCTCCAGCCATACCTTGGGATTGTCGACGAAGATCGACCCCGGAGACGGCTGCGGCAGACGACCAGGCCACGGGGCTGTCGGATCATGAGCAGCTACCCGCTCGTCACCCAAGGGCAACAGGGTAATTCGCTCCGAGGGCCCTCGACCACCGCTCAGGACACCGACCTGAACCGATTCGCCGCCCAGAAGACCTTGCACGCGCACCAATGCTCGCCTGGCCCGCTCCTCCTCGTCGCCGACACCGCCCCACAGCCCCAACTGCAAAGCGCCGGCACTGACCACCTCCACCGGTTCCAGACGCAACACCGCTATGCCTGCGGTCGGCCGGGTCCCACTGCGCCCGGTGAGCCAGCCGTCCAGTTGCCATCGCACTCGATCGGCCGTTCCCTCCGGTGTCAGAGGTTCGGCGCAACGCCAAGTCCGAGAAAGATTTTCACCGTTGCCCGTGCTGGCCGAAATCGACAGGCGGGTACACGCCACTGCGGCAGCCGACAATTTGTCGTGCAGGAGACTCGCCAAGGCGCGCCCGGCAAACGCTGCGGCATCCACCCGCTCGATCGACGGATCGTAATGCTGCTCCACTTCCAGATCCGGCGGAAGCGTCCGCGCCGACGGTGGCCGCTCGGGTTCACCGCGCGCCGCACGATGCGCGAGCACCGCATCGGCCCCGAAACGCGAAGCGACGTCCACTGCCGGTAAATCCGCGAAAGCACCGATGGTTCTGATCCCGAGCCTGCGCAGCAGATCCACCAACTCCCCGCGATGCGGCGCAGACAGACTGGGCTCGGCCGCCAACTCCGGCATGGGTAGCGGCGCCAGAAACCGTGCCCCCTCCCCCGGCGGCACCAGCGCTGCCCGGCGCGCGGCAATGACCGCTGTGGACAGTTGATCCGCCACACCCACCTGACTCTCGACGCCCGCAGCAGATGCCTGATCCACCAATCGTTCCGCCGCGGCTTCCTCCGAACCGAAGTACCGACTGACACCTCGCGCACTGAGCACCAACAAACCAGGACGAAGTACCTCGACGCCCGGTGCCACCGCATCAATGGCCGCGGCGACCGGCTCGAACAATCTGGCGTCGCGTTCCGGATCTGCCATCGCCACATACAGTTCCGGGCAGCGGGCCTGCGACTCGCGTCGGCGCAGGCCTCGTCGCACTCCCTCCGCGCGGGCCGTCGCCGAACATGCGATCACCCGATTACCCGAGGTGACCGCGACAGGATGCGTGGCAGGAAGATCGGCAAGCGCTGCCGCTGCCACCGCCGGCCAGTCCGGGCACCACAACGCCAGAACTCTGCTCACAGTGACACCACCCGCGACGACACCACCTGCTCCGACACGGCCTCGACCGGCCGGGAAGGTACCCACTCGACCCGCCCGGCTGCACTACAGATGTCCAGACGCGTGGTCCGGGGCTGGAACGAGCGCCCCCGAGCACGAACCGCGAGGCTCAGGGAACTGAGCCGACCACGCCCCAACTCACGGCCCTGACCGAACCCACCGTAACCATGAACCCGAGCGTCCAACCGAACTTCGGCCCCGTCCCAGTGACCTTCGGTGACAACAAGAGTCGAGCCCTTGCTCCGGGCGCGCGCCACCACCGCTCGCGCACGCGACGGGGATACCGACGCACCCGCCAATCCCAGAATCACCAGATCCATACCGTCGAGCAGCACAGCAGCGATCTCGACCGGATCCGGCCCAGGCGCCGGAATGAGCGCCAGACGTTCCAGTTGCGCACCCATCTCGTACGCCGCCAGCAATCCCAGTCGAGGTTGCCCGATGACTGCCACATGCCCCCCGGACGCCGTCACGGACGCGACCAATCCCAAGAGCAAGGAAGCAGCGCCCTCGACGGACACCACGGTTCCGCGCACCAAACCGCCCTGCGGTAGCAATGCCCCGATACCTTCCGGCACTGGGAGAACACCAGCCTTGTGCGCGCGGTTCACGACCGGTATGTCCCGGTCGGCAACACTCTCGAAGGCTGCTGCACTTGTCCCGGAAACACCAGCCACGGAAACACTCGGTCCCGAAAACGACGTATCGCCGCGAGAGGGAATGGACGCGATCTGTCGGCGGAGCTGTGCCAGCCGATCCTGACGGGACAACCCCGCCGCATCTGCCGACAGCTCCACCAACTCGGTCACCTCGGTCATCCCCATCCTCCGGAACACCGGAAAAACTCACTCGGCAGCAATCCATAACCAGCCGGCAAACCGCGGGGAAGTCGGGTCTGACATGCATCCAACGAACAGCAATTTCGAACATATTTTCGAACTGTTTTCAGTAAACCGTGTCACCCCCGACACGTCAAGCAGAGCAAAAAACCCAGTTCACAGGAGCCTCGAGCGTCACAGTGGCATCAATCCATTAACCTTGAGATGTGACAGCTCAGGAGCAGACCGGGAGGGGCATCGGGCCCGAATACCTGCTGGCGGGGCGGTACCGACTCCGCTCCAAGATCGGCGACGGAGGCATGGGCGCCGTCTGGCTGGCCCGCGACACCCTCCTCAGCCGTGACGTCGCGGTGAAACAGGTCACAAGCACGGAAGGCCTCGACACCGAAACGGCCGAAGAGGTCCGTGAACGTACATTGCGCGAAGGCAGGAACGCCGCAAAGCTCACCCACCCCCACTCCATCGCCATGTACGACGTCGCGATCGAGTCCGGTGAACCGTGGTTGGTCATGGAGTACTTCCCCGCCCGCAGCCTCGCCCAGGCGATGAACCTGGCCGACACGTTGCCACCGCTGGAGGTCGCGCAGATCGGCGCGCAGATCGCTGCGGCACTCACCGAGGCGCACGCCGCCGGCATCGTCCACCGCGACATCAAGCCCGGCAACATCCTGATCGCCGACCGAGGCAAGTCTCTCGGCACCGTCAAGATCAGTGACTTCGGCATCGCCCGCGCAAAGAGCGACGTATCCGACACCCAGGACGAGGTCATCACCGGCACTCCCGCGTACTTTGCACCCGAAGTTGCCCGCGGCGACGATCCCACCGAGGCCAGTGACGTCTTCTCACTCGGGTCGACGCTCTACACGGTGATCGAGGGTCAACCGCCCTTCGGCATCGACTCGGACGCCATCGCTCTACTGCATCGTGTCGCCAAGGCCGAGATCTACCGACCCACCAAGTCCGGACCGCTCACCGACGTTCTCCTTCAGCTCCTCGAGCCGGACCCCACCCGTCGGCCGACGATGGCTCAGGCACGCGACGCGCTCGCTGCAGCCGCGACGGGCGGTGGCACGATCGAGCAGTTGATCGACGCTCCCGTCTACTCGTCCGAAGGCGCCGTGCCGGCGTGGGCTCACCGCACCACACAACTCGCCGACCCACACCGCCGCAATCGCCTGACCGGCTCCACGATCACCGGACTGCCTGCAGTGCAACAGAACACGCCACTGCGGAACGTCCCCAGCCCCATGGACATGTTCTCCTGGCCGCCGCGGATACCGACCGGCCCCGCCGATGCCAGCACCCGCGACAAGGTAGTGGCCTGGGCTCCCCTCGCCATGACAGGCATGGTTGCCGTCATCATCTTGGCCGCACTGATCGTCGTCATCCTGGTATTCACGGCCTGACCGGACGCTCTACGCGGGCAGAATGTTTGCGTTGAGGTGAAACACGTTGTCCGGGTCGTACTTCGCCTTGACGGCGGACAATCGCGCGTACTTCGCCGCACCGTAGGACGCTCGCACTCGGTCCTCGTCGACATCGGTCATGAAGTTGACGTACCCGCCTTGATTGGACGAGAACGGACGCAAGGCTTCCCAGGTCTCACGCACCCACGATCGATCCAATTCCAGTGTCCCGGCATCGGTGGCCGTAGCCGTCATGTTGCACACGTAATGTGGTGTGCGAGAACCACCGAACGCAGTGTCGTCCTCGCCGACGGAGGTGAAAGCTCCCTGCAGCGGAAAGATCGGCATGAAGGACATCGGCGACGATTTCTTGCCCGCTTGCTCGGTCAGAACATCGATCACGGCGTCGGAGAAATCCACCAGGTCCAAGGCCTTCTCATAGGCGTATGCACCCCATGGTTCCGATTCGTCGAGCATCGACTGTAAACCGATGTACGGGAGCGGGGTGACGAACTCGAACAGCGTCGGCACGCCCTCTCGAATCGGCGCAATCGCGTTCGAGTGTTCCTCTTCCGATCCGAAACCGGCTACCAGCAACGCGTATCCGGGCAGCAGGTGAAACTGATCCGGAACAAACGGTGCCGGAGGCGCGGACAAACCGACGGCAACCATCGCTCCGGCATTTCTCGGCAGGGCAGGCACCACTTCGCGGCACAGACGAAGCGCTGCGGGTCCGTCCTCCATCCCCCAGAAGAACAGTCCCAGATGCACTTCCGGACCGATCTCGCTCAGACGGTACTCGAACTCGGTGACCACTCCGAAGTTTCCACCGCCGCCGCGCAGCGCCCAGAACAAGTCGCTGTGATCGTTCTCGGAGGCCCGCACGATCGAACCGTCGGCGAGCACCACCTCTGCCGACACCAGATTGTCGATCGCCAGGCCGAGCGTGCGCGTCAACCACCCCATGCCGCCGCCGAGGGTCAGGCCACCGACGCCGGTATCACTGATCACTCCACCGGTCACTGCCAATCCGTGTTCCTGCGTCGCGGCGTCGAGGTCGGCAATCGTCGCACCACCACCGACCCTGGCTCGCTTCGCGGACGGGGCGACACTGACTACGTTGATCGCACTGAGATCGATCATCACACCGCCTTCACACACCGAGGTACCTCGGTAGGAATGCCCACCACCTCTGACCGAAACCTCCAACGAATGGGCTCTGGCAAATGCAAGTGCCACAGATACATCCGACGCCGACCGGCACCTGGCGATCACCGCCGGACGATGATCGATCTGCCCGTTCCAGATCGACCTGGCGTCGTCGTACTCCGGATCTCGGGGGCTGAACACAGAACCCGTGATCGCCGATTTCAGTGGCGCGAACTCGACCGTCGTCATCATGCACCGCCCTCGTCGGGTGTCGCGGTGAGAAGCAGGTATTCCCACTCCATCACGAACGGCTCGCTTCCGCTGCCGTACTTCTTTGCCAACTCGAGCAGATCGCGATCGAGCGCCTGTGTGCGGTCAGGATCGCCGGCGATGTTCCGGTACACCGCGATGGTCGGGCCGTAATTCTTCTTGAAGAAATCGCGGAAATCTTCCGGCCCGCTGAATGTGTCCACACGAAGTACGTCTTTCCTTGCGGCAACATCGCCGAGCAGATCACGAACATGGTTCTCGTCGCCCCACAAAGGCGCCGGCTGCGAACCAGGAGGCGGGGGCGGTGCATACGGCTTCATCGTTTTGAACATCTCGCCGATGAACCCCGTCGGAGTCCAACTCAGCACTCCGATCTTTCCGCCGGGTCGGCATACTCGCAAAAGTTCGTCCGCGGCGCGCCGATGATGCGGGGCAAACATCACACCGACGCACGAGAGCACTACGTCGAACTCGTTGTCGCCGAACGGAAGAGCCTCGGCGTCGGCCTCCTGCCAATCGAGTTCGACACCCGCGAGTGCCGCGGCCTCCCGTCCTGCCACGAACAGTTCGGGAGCCAGGTCGGTGGCGATCACCTGCGCACCCAGCGCAGCCGCCGGAATGGCGGCGTTGCCGGACCCCGCCGCGACGTCGAGCACCCGATCTCCTTTCTGCACGCCGCATTCACGCACCAATACAGGTCCGAGTTCCGCGATGACCTGCGTCGCCACCGCCGGATAGTTACCGAGCCCCCACATTGCCCGGTGCTTGGCCTTCAGCTCCCGGTCCAACCCGAGAGTCCCCGTTGATTCACTCATTACCGTTCTCCTTCAATAATTTTCGTACTCGGAGCCCGACAGCGTTCATGCCGTTACTCCGACGCTACGACGACGGTTCACTCCTCTCCAGTACGAAATCTGTACCGGAGCACCCCGGAGGCCTACGATCGAGAGATGGGGTCCTCGTACCACCAGTTCTGCCCCGTCGCCAAGGCGATGGAGCTACTCGACGAGCGGTGGACACTGCTTCTCCTCCGCGAACTGATCATGGGAAGCGAACATTTCAACGATCTCCGCCGCGGGCTCCCGCGAATGTCACCGACTCTGCTCTCGACCCGGCTTCACCAACTCGCGGTCGCCGGCATCGTGGAGCGAGAAGAAACCGACTGTGTCGTCAGCTATCGTCTGACCGACGCCGGCCGCGAACTGCGCCCTGTGGTCGAAGCTCTCGGCATCTGGGGTACCAGGTGGATCGGTGAACTGGGCGACGAAGATCTGGATCCGAAGCTGCTGCTGTGGGACATGCATCGCCGCGTGGATCATTCCGTGGTGCCTGAAGGCAAGACCGTGGTGCACTTCGCATTCTCCGGAGTACGTGGACATTCGCGGAACTGGTGGCTCGTCATCAATTCCGGTGAGGTGGACATGTGCGATATCGATCCGGGTTTCGACGTTGCAGTGTCGGTCTCTGCGGGCTTGCGACAGATGACCGAGATCTGGCGAGGTAACCTGACCTGGTCGGACGCCATACGGTCCGGTGACGTCACCATTTCTGGGCCTACTGCGTTGCGTCGTAGCCTGCCTTCGTGGTTCGAGCTGTCGACTTTCGCGTCGATCCCGCGCCCCGCGTAGCGCGCGCTCACCAGCCCCGTTCCGTCCTGTTACAGAGCTGTTGCAGACCGTGACACCGTCGACGAACGGTGACCACCTGCCGGTGACACTGACCGAGAAGTCTCTGTTGTATGCCCAGCCACCGCGGAATCATCCGCTTCGTCGCACTCGGTGCAGTCGTGCTCGGTGCGGTCGCGCTCAGCTCCTGCTCGTACACAGAAGAAGCACAACCGAAGAGCGGTAACTACCTTGCCACTCAGCCTGATTCAGGACCTTCAGGCGGCGAGATCGAGGACGGCATCAGCTTGCAGGACACTCATGTGCCCGCGCTTGCCCGTCTCGATTCCGCACTGCTCGCGGCGCTCCAGTCGGCAGCGGCCGACGCACAGGCATCCGGCGTGGACATGCACGTCACGTCGGGTTGGCGGTCCGCGGCATACCAACAGCGACTGTTCGACGAAGCCGTCGTCAAGTACGGCAGCGTGGACGAAGCGTCCAAGTGGGTGCACTCGCCGAGCCTGTCCAAGCATGTCAGTGGACAGGCCGTCGACATCGGACCGACCGACGCCGACGACTGGCTCATTCAGCACGGCAGCGATTACGGCCTCTGCCAGACCTACGCCAACGAGATGTGGCATTTCGAATTGGCAACCACTCCTGGCGGGGAATGCCCGCCACAACTGAGCAACCCCTCGGACGAGAGAGCGGAAGGCTGATCATGACACGAGTCAAACCAGCGAGACTGATTGCCGCACTGGCACTCTTGATCCTCGGAGTCGTCGAATTCGAATTGGCGGTCAACACCACCGGTGGTCAGATCGTCGACCAACAACTCATGGTGGGTGCGGCCACCTCCGAACGCCTCAGCGTGTTCTCCGCCGAGTTCATCGGCCTCGTCACCCCGATACTGATAGTGGGAGGAGTGCTCGTGGCGCTCATGATCACATTGCGCAACAACCCGATTGCGCTAGCTTTACGCGTCGTCGTCGTGACCCTCGGTCCCATCACGACGGCTTGGGTTCTCAAACAATCGCTGGATCGACCGGACCTGAACGGTCTGGTGATGCACAATTCCTTCCCCAGCGGCACTTTGACGGCCATAGCTGCTCTGGTCTGCGCGATCGTGATCGTCACGCCCTCGAGGTGGCGGGCGGTCGTTGCGGTCAACGGTGCGCTGATCACCATCGGAACCGCGATCTCGGTAGTCGTGCTGCAATGGCACCGCCCGAGCGACGTGATCGGTGCACTACTGCTCGTCGGCTGCTACACCCTCGCTGTGTCGGCATTTCCGTTGAACACCAGCGTCGCCCGGCATGCGGTGCTGGCAGACTCAGGCAACGAGCGACTCTCGCGAGTGTGACCCCTGTACCCTTGGCTGACCGAGATTTCTCCGACCGCAGAAGGCCCCTGATCATGGCGAGTCCAAGGTGAGCTCATGGTGAGCATACTTTTCATAGAAGACGATCCAGCCGTGGCCGAGGCAATCACGTTGGGACTGAACCGACTCGGGCACAACGTCAGCCATCGCCCCGACGGTAACGGTGATTTCGACGACGCCCTGGGTGCCACGGACCTCGTCCTACTCGACCTCGGGCTGCCGGGTGCCGACGGTTACGAGATCTGCCGACGTATCCGCACCCGAAGTTCGATCCCGATCATCATTCTGACCGCTCGATCCGACGACATCGACACCGTCGCCGGCCTGGAAGCCGGTGCCGACGACTACGTCGTCAAACCGGCCAGTCCGCGCGTCCTCGACGCTCGTATCAAAGCCGTCGTGCGGCGCTCGGCACCGGCAACGACGCGCCCGGATGCGACGCCGGGTGCAGAGACGTTCGGCGACCTGGAATTGGATCGGTCGTCGCTGCAGGTCCGCAAGGCCGGGATGCTGCTGACCCTCACCCCGACCGAACTCCGACTGATCCTGGCGCTGACCGAGAACCCCGGACAGGTCCTGAGCCGCCGACAGTTGTTGTCCGCAGCCTGGGACCAGGAGTATCTGGGTGATTCCAGAATCGTCGATGCAGCAGTGCAGCGGCTGCGCGGAAAGATCGAGGACGACCCGGCCGCACCGACCGTCATCGAAACGGTGCGCGGGTTCGGGTATCGCTTCAACACCAGCCCAGCCCGATGAGACCGACCTGGCTTCAGGTCGACGGTCTGCGAACCAGGCTCGTGCTCGTGTTCATCGCAATCGTCGTGATCATCGCCGGGGCAACCGCGGGTGTCGTCTCGTTCATGGCGCGGTCGTGGATCTATTCCAACGCTCAGGATGTCGCGACCGCACAATTTCGCGACGAACTGCAATACGTCAACGGAACACCGGTAGAGGAGTTGACGCCTGCCAACCTCCAACAGATCTTCCAGTCCGACATGACGCTGATCGTCGACGGCGAAGTCATCCGTCAAGGATCCGTGGATGCGGCGACCATTCCGCCCAGCTTCGACGAAGGTTTGGACAGTCCGAAGCTGATCCGTTTCGAGAGGCTCGACTCCCAGCGCATCATGTTGGGAATGTCCGTCAATGTCGTGGACATGAGCGCGGACGACAGCTACGACAACGAGACATTGGTCAAAGCCGTCACCATCCGGCCGCTGGTAGGAGTGCAGGACAAGTTCGACGACCTGCTTCGAGCTGTCGGCCTCACCCTCGCCGCCGGTGTGTTGGTGAGCGGACTACTCGGGCTGTGGATCGCGTCGACGCTTGTCCGTCCGCTCAAACGCCTGGACAAGGCGGCCGCCCGTGCTGCCGACGGCGACCTCAGCGTCCGACTCCCCGAAGACGGAGTAGCCGAACTCGCCCAGGTCACAACAACGTTCAACAACATGGTCGCTCGCAACGAAGCGGTCATCCGAGGTCTGGAAGAATCGGAAGAGCAGTCGAGAAGGTTTGTCGCAGACGTCTCCCACGAGCTCCGGACGCCGCTCGCAGCACTGGTGCCGGTCAGTGAGATCCTCCGTGAAGAGATCCCCAATCTTCCGCCCGACGCCGCCGCTGCCGCGCGCATCGTGAGCAGTGAGATCGGCAAGCTCACTCGACTTGTCGAAGACCTCATCGAAATGTCTCGCCACGACTCTCAGCAAGCGCACCTCGTCCTCGACGACGTCGACCTCGTCGAATTGACCGAGCGCACACTCGAGAGCCGCGGATGGACAGATACCGTCGAACTGCGCGCACCCGAAAGTGTCAGCGCCAGAGTCGATTCGCGTCGGATCGACATTGTCGTCGCCAACCTCGTCGGCAATGCACTGCGCCACGGAGCGCCCCCGGTTCGCGTCGAGTTGAGCGTCGAATCCGGGTTCTCCGTCATCACCGTCGTCGACCACGGCCCTGGCATCTCACCCGAAGACCGGCAGGCAATCTTTCGGCGGTTCTACAAGGTCGACACCGCGCGCGGACGCAGCGAGGGCAGCGGACTCGGACTCTCGCTCGCCGTCGAGAACGTGCACTTGCACGGCGGCACCATCGGCGTCGACCAGGTGGACGGGCGCACGGTCTTCACGGTTCGCCTGCCCAATCGCTGACCCTCTCCCCGAGCGAACGTACCTTTCGGCGCACCCAAGGCGATCGTCGTACCGTTCGCTCGAAAAGGGGTGGGCACTTCGCACCCTGAACCGTCCGCGTTTGACCAAATAGTGGGATTTTGGTTTCAACATGTGAAACCACGCGAGTAGCGTCGGCATCGTCGAACAGCGTAGAGATCGGAGGGCACCATGACGCAGGCGTCGCGGCTGGAAAAGACGGCCGTCTCCCCGAAGGCGTGGACGATGCTCGGAATCGGCGTCGCAGCCCAGGCCGCAGGCACCGTCTTCGTCAGCACCCCCGCCTTCTTGATCCCGCTGCTGCATTCCGAGCACGGCCTCTCGTTGACGCAGGCCGGAACTCTGGCCGCTGCACCCACTTTCGGCATGGTTCTCACGCTGGTGGCGTGGGGAGCGATGGCTGACAGATTCGGCGAGAAATGGGTCATCTCCATCGGGCTCGGCCTGACGGCGATCGCCGCGCTGGCCGCGACCACCACCGACAACTACACCCTCCTCGGGATCGCATTTCTGCTGGGCGGAATGGCTGCGGCGAGCACCAACGCTGCCAGTGGACGTGTTGTGGTCGGCTGGTTTCCCAAGGATCGGCGCGGCCTCGCGATGGGAATCCGGCAGATGTCACAGCCCCTGGGCGTGACCATCGCGTCGCTGACCATCCCGACTCTCGCTGCGAACGTAGGAATCGGTTCGGCTGTCGGACTGTCGGTAGCTCTCAACGGCGTTCTCGCCCTGATCTGCGCCGTCGCATTGATCAATCCCCCGCGGCCGGCGGCGCGGCCCACAGACATCCCGGTCGAAACGGTAAATCCTTATCGCTCGAACTGGTTCCTGTGGCGCATTCACGTCGTCTCGGCACTGCTGGTGTTTCCGCAGTTCACCCTCTCGACATTCGGTCTGGTCTGGCTGATCAGCGAGCAAGTATGGGACGCTGCGCCCGCTGGGCTCCTGATCGGGATCTCCCAGTTCGTGGGTGCACTCGGACGCATCGTTGTCGGCATCTGGAGTGATCGCGCCGGAAGCAGAGTAGGCCCGCTGCGGTTGGTTGCCGTCTCCGCGTCTGCGGTCATGTTGGCAATGGCGGCAGCCGGCGCAGCGCCTTGGGGCGTTCCCGCCTTGATCCTGCTGCTGGCAACCACTATCAGCGTCGCCGACAACGGTTTGGCATTCACTTCCGTCGCCGAAGCTGCCGGGCCGAAATGGCAAGGAAAAGCATTGGGCGCACAGAACACCGGGCAGTTCGTTGCCGCGTCAGCAGTGGGCCCGGTGGTCGGTGCGCTGATCGGCGCGGTCGGCTACCCGCTCGCCTTCGCGATAGTCGCGGCATTTCCCGCCGCAGCAATTCCCTTGGTGCCCAGCCGCGATCGCGACATCAGCGTCTAGTCCCTCATCGGATTCGGTTGCACTGCAGGTCCCGTCAGATCACAATGCGGCTTGCAGGCAACCGAATCCGCTTCCTGAACAGGCTCTACTGTCGGAGTTCGGATCAGCGTCGCGGCGATCGCTGCACCGACCAACAGCAGTGCCACACAGATGTACATCGCGTACCGGAACCCGTCGGAGAAACTCGTCGGATCGACCAGGCTCTCGGCATCAATGCCCACGAGAGCGGGCAAGGCCGCAACCGCAAGAAGCTGGCTCGTGCGAGCAACGGCATTGTTCACACCTGACGCGATTCCGGACTGCTCCACCGGTACCGAACCAAGCACCGCGGCGGTCAACGGCGCGACCATCACCGCCAGGCCGAGCCCGAACACCAGAACTCCCGGCAGCACGACGGTCAGGTACGACGCATCCGGGCCGATCCGCGTCATCAACACCAACCCCACCGCGGCAACGGCGGGCCCGACCGTCATCGGCAATCGCGGTCCGTGCGTCTGCGCGTAACTGCCCGCGCGCGAAGACAACAGCAGCAATGCCAAGGTGATCGGTACCGTTGCGACGCCGGCAGCCACCGGCGAGTACCCGGCAACCAATTGCAGTTGCAGCACGAGCAGGAAGAACACACCGCCCAGCGCCGCATAGACCGCAAGGGTCACCAGATTGGCCGCGACGAACATCCGCGAACGGAACAGGGACGGCGGCACAAGGGCACTCGGTGAGCGTCGTTCCACCACGACGAACAGGCAGAGCGCGATCACTCCGATCAGCCCGACTATCGGGTTGACCTCGATCAGCCCGTACGTCAGTGCGCCGAGACCGACTACTGCGCAGGCAGATCCGACCACGTCCAGGTGCTCGGGCGGATGCGGGTCGCCGCTCTCCGGTACATGGCGCACCGCTGCCCACACCACGACGATCGCCAGCGGGATATTGAGCAGGAATACCGATCGCCATCCCGCCACTTCCACCAGCCAACCACCGAAAAGCGGTCCGATGGCGCCGGCAACACCACCTAAACCCGACCACAATCCGATTGCCGCGCCGCGGTCCTCCTCACGAAGTGACGCGGAGATGATGGCAAGGCTGCCAGGTGTCAAGAGCGCAGCTCCCACTCCCTGCAGGATTCGTGCAATCACCAGAAACGTGATGTCCGGTGCAATTCCGCAGAGCAACGACGCGACCGCGAACCAGACCGTCCCCCACACGAATACCCGTCGCCGACCCCAACGATCACCGAGCGCTCCCCCGAGCAGAATCAGCGACGCCAAGGCCAAGGTGTAACCGCTGAGCGTCCACTGCAGTCCGGCGACACCGGAACCCAGTTCTTCACCGATGTGAGGAAGAGCAATGTTGACGACGGTGCCGTCGAGGAGAGCCATGCTCGAGCCGAGAACGGTGGCGGCGACAACCCAACGCCCACGCTTCGACGCGAGCGCCAGTGGTTCCGTCATCGGTCCATGGTGCGCCTTCACACGCAATCGCGAAAGAGCGCGCGGGAATTCAGTCGATCTGGCGACGATGTGCCCAACGCGTCAACGCATTGCGATTGGACTGCTGAGTCTTTCGCAGGACGTTCGATGCGTGAGTCTCGACCGTCTTCACGGAAATCACCAGGTCCTCGGCGATTTCACGGTAGGTGTACCCACGTGCCAGCAATCTGAGCACTTCGAGTTCTCGCGGAGTCAGCGAGTCGAGTTCCGGATCGAGTTGCGGTTCGGGTGCATTGGAACGCCCGGTGAAGGAGTCCAGTACGAAGCCTGCCAGGCGAGGCCCGAACACTGCGTCACCACCGGCAACGCGTCGTACACCCTCGGCCAGTTCGGATCCCGAGATCGTCTTGGTCACGTACCCGCGCGCGCCGCCGCGGATCACCGCGATCACATCCTCGGCCGCATCGGAAACGCTGAGCGCCAAGCACACCGGGCCGGAATCGATTCCGCGCAGAACTGCCACTCCACCACCGTCAGGCATGTGGACATCGAGCAGAACGACATGCGGTTTCGTCGAGTTGATACCCGCGATCGCCTCAGCGACGCCACCGGCTTCACCGACTACGTCCATGTCTGCCTCGCGCGAGAGTTCCGCCCTCACCCCGGAGCGGAACACTGCATGATCGTCGACAAGAAATACGCGGTACGGGGGCGGCGCAAGCGAAGTCACTGGGGCTGTTCCTCGGGGTTGTCGACACGGTCAGCAGTCTGGTCCCACTTTAGAGCAGAGTCACCGAGCGGCATGTGCACGCGGATCTCGGTGCCCTTTCCGATGTCGGATCGAACCACGACGCGGCCACCCCGTCGCTCGATGCGACCACGAATCGACTTGGCCAAACCCTGACGGTCCTCCGGCACCGCATTGACGTCGAATCCAACTCCGCGATCACGAACGAACACACTGACCTGGTCGCCCTCGACCTCGGCGAAAAGATTGATTTCCTTCTCCCCCGAGTGCTTTGCCGAGTTCACGAGAGCTTCACGCGTCGCACCGAGGAGCGCGGTGAACGCTTCCTTGGGCAGACCGTTCTCGACGCCTTCGCCTTCGAGTTGTACGTCGCCGACCGTGACGGGGCGGACCGTGACGCCATGCTGGTCCTCCACTTCACCGGCGATGATCTTCAGACCTTCGGTCAGGCTCGTGTGGTCGATATCCCCGCCGCTGAACAACCACTTGCGCAGCTCGCGTTCCTGACCACGGGCCAGGCGCGCCACCTCTTGCGGATTGTCGGACTGCTTCTGAATCAGCGCCAACGTCTGAAGTACGGAGTCGTGCAGATGCGAGGCGATCTCTTCACGTTCGTCGTTGCGAATCCGGGCCGCACGCTCGGCGCCGAGAGCCCGCCACATCCGCAGCCACAGCGGCACCGTCAACAAACCGACACCGATCAGCGTCACAACCACGGCCAGCAGGGACGAGCGCAGTGCTTCGAGGTCGACCTGAGCGAGGACGACGACGCCGAGACCCAAGATGATCAACGTCGCTCCCCCGACCACCCGCGCCCACGTGAGAACGGTAGGCCGCTGCGGCAAGCCGATGACGGTCCGGGGACCGTCGGAGTCGAACTCGCGCCACACCAAAGCGGCACCGATCGCGACGACGAAGAACGGTGCGAGCACCGAACCCGCCGTGCCGCTGAACAGCCAGGACAACGCGGCTGCGCCGCCCAATCCGAGTGCGATCAAGCCGTACGCCCGCTGCCGCTCGGCCGCGGACGGCTTCTGGGTGTCCGTGCCGGCGGAGGTGAAGATCCAGAGGGCGCCGTAAATCACGATGCCGGATCCGGCCATCGCCGCCAGAATCGCGAAGGCGACTCGAACCTTCAGAACGTCGATCCCGAGATGATCGGCGATACCGCCTGCAACACCGGCGACGATGCGACCGCCGGAGCGCCGCTCCAGCTTTCGCAATGGAACACCGCCCGGAATGGGCACACCCTTCTTCATGGGTACGGCATGCACCGGTACCCCGTTGACGGGCGGGCCTCCCGTGAACCCGGGAGCGGGACCGCTCACGAACGGCGGATCTGACAGATATTGCACATAGTCGATACTGGCACGAACCACTCGCAGTCACATCAGGGTCCAACCCTGAATCAGGGCGGCGCCCCTGGCCCCGATCGTCACAAAGATCAGGGTTGGCCCTGATGCGCGGAGGCCGCCCCGGAAGCCAGGATTGATTCATGAACAATCCGACTTTCCAAGAACAGATCCAGGATCTGTGGCGGACCCGCCCCGTGCGTCTGCCGGCACAAGGTCACGTGGCCGGGGTATGCGCCGGAATCGGATACCGGTACGGCATCGACCCCATTCTGGTACGTGTCGCGTTTGTGGCCTCCACTATTTTCGGCGGTTCAGGCATCCTTCTCTACCTCGCCGGGTGGTTGGTGCTCGCCCGCGCCGGTGACGGATCGTCCCCCGCACAGTCGCTGATGGGCCGCGGACACAGCTCCGATTCCAGTACCAAGACCATCGTCTTGTTGGTGGCTCTCGCCATCGCGGCTACGACCGTCGGGCCTGTCGGCGTCGGCCTGGGTGGTTCCGGTCTGATCGGGCTGATTCTGATGGTCGGAGGCCTGTGGCTGCTCTACCAACGAGCGCCGGTCCCGCCTGCGCTGCCGCAGAGCACGTCACCGTACGTCGGCGCGGGTACCGCGTATCCAGGCACGGGATTCACGCCCGGGCCGTTCACTCCCGGATACTTCGCACCCAATCAGCCGCCCGTGTACACGCCGTACACAAAACTCCCCGACACCTACGTGCCCGAGGAACGGCCGGCCGAACAGTCACCGCAATCTCAGGCCGATCATCCGACGATCAACCTGTCGAAGGACCCGAGCGCTTCAGCCGCCGCCAATCCGACCGAGGTGATCGGCGAGGCCGCCATCACACCGCCCTCCTGGGATCCGCTCGGTGTCGCTCCGTTCGCCTGGGATCTCCCGGACCCGGCAGTCAAAGCCACGCCGCTGCTGCCTTTGCCACCACGTAAGCGTCGCTCGCGATGGACGCTGACGGTGCTCGGACTCGCGATCATCGTCGCCGCCGTCACCGGGGCAGCGGGCGCGGCAACCGGCAACGAGTGGTTCACTCCCGGCCGAGTCGGTGCTGTCGGACTCGCCGTCATCGCGCTCGGCCTGATCCTCGGGGCATTCTTCCGCAAGGGGTACGGCCTGCTGGTCGTCACCGGACCGCTCGTGGGTTTCGTACTTCTCGCCTCGTTGGTCTACCCGATCGATTTCGACGCCTCGGGTGAGCAAAGATGGACTCCGGCAACCGCTTCCGAGTTGGATCCGTCGTACTCGGGAGCCTTCGGAAGCTTCACTCTCGACCTCAACGGGGTCAAGTTCACCGAGGACAAGACCATCGACGTCGCGGCGTCGTTCGGCGAGTTCGTCGTCATGGTGCCACCAACCGTCAACGTCAAGAACAGCTGCACCGTCGTCATGGGTGACGGATCCGGTTGCCTCGACGGCGGAGTACACCGGGGCCGCGAGGCGACACCGGATTCGCCCACACTGACCATCAACGCCAAAGCAACGTTCGGCAGTCTGAAGGTGACGCAATCATGAGCGAATACGACGAGACCACAGAGCACGACGAGACCCGAGAATCCAAGCGCCCCTCGGCACTTCTGCTGATCGCCGGACTGGCCGCACTTCTGGTCAGTGTGTGGGCGTTGGTCGGGCCGTTCTCTCTGGCGCCGGCAGCGAACATTCAATTCCGTTGGCTGTTCGTCGGTGCCGCCGTCGTGGCTGGACTACTGCTGGTGATTCTGCCGAATCGGCGCAACCGGAAGTAAAACTGCTGTGCGCCTTTATTAACCGCGGGGGGTTAATAAAGGCGCACAGTTGTTTTTACTCCCACTCGATAGTTCCCGGCGGCTTGCTCGTCACGTCGAGGACTACGCGGTTCACGTCCGCAACCTCGTTGGTGATTCGAGTCGAGATGCGCTCGAGGGTCTCGTACGGCAGACGCGTCCAGTCCGCGGTCATCGCGTCTTCACTCGATACCGGACGCAGCACGATCGGATGACCGTACGTCCGGCCGTCACCCTGCACGCCCACGCTTCGGACGTCGGCGAGGAGAACGACCGGGCACTGCCAGATGGTTCCGTCCAAGCCTGCAGACGTAAGCTCTTCGCGCGCAATGGAATCTGCCTGACGCAGGATCTCGAGGCGATCGCGGGTGACCTCACCGATGATGCGGATACCGAGTCCGGGACCGGGGAACGGCTGGCGTCCGACGATCTCTTCGGGCAGGCCGAGTTCGCGGCCCACTGCACGGACCTCGTCCTTGAACAGCAGACGCAACGGTTCGACCAACTTGAACTGCAGGTCTTCCGGCAGCCCGCCGACATTGTGGTGGCTCTTGATGTTTGCAGTTCCCGTGCCGCCGCCCGACTCCACGACGTCCGGGTAGAGCGTGCCCTGGACGAGGAAGTCGACGGTCGCACCATGAGATGCGTTCTCGCCCAGAACATCACTGACTGCGCCTTCGAAGCTGCGGATGAACTCGCGGCCGATGATCTTGCGCTTGGTCTCGGGATCGGTGACGCCTGCCAGCTCACCGATGAAGGTGTCCGCGGCATCCACGGTGATCAGACGAGCGCCGGTTGCCGCGACAAAATCCTGCTCGACCTGCGTGCGCTCACCGGCTCGCATCAAACCGTGATCGACGAAGACGCATGTCAACCGGTCGCCGATTGCGCGCTGAACCAAAGCCGCAGCAACAGCGGAGTCGACGCCACCGGACAGACCGCAGATGGCGTGTCCGTCTCCGACCTGCTCGCGAACCTGCTCGATAAGCGCATCGGCGATGTTCGACGCCGTCCACGCTGCCGGAATACCGGCAATCTCGTGCAGGAAGCGGCTCAGGACCTGCTGACCGTGCGGGGAATGCAGAACCTCAGGGTGGTACTGCACACCGGCGAGCTTGCGGGCGCGGTCCTCGAACGCCGCGACGGGAGCACCGTCGCTGGTCGCGGTCACCTCGAAGCCGGAAGGCGCTTCGGTGACGGCGTCACCGTGGCTCATCCATACCGGCTGCGTCGAGGGAAGACCGTCGTGGAGCAATCCGCCGGATACCGCGATGTCGGTTCGGCCGTATTCGCGGGTACCGGTCTCGGCGACGGTGCCGCCCAGGGCGCCTGCCATTGCCTGGAATCCGTAGCAGAT
Organism: Rhodococcus sp. OAS809; assembly: GCF_040546695.1. Taxonomy (NCBI): domain Bacteria; kingdom Bacillati; phylum Actinomycetota; class Actinomycetes; order Mycobacteriales; family Nocardiaceae; genus Rhodococcus; species Rhodococcus sp. OAS809. The sequence goes on from NZ_JBEPOI010000002.1 coordinate 1,962,203, forward strand.
TCCGAAAACCGGAATGTCGTGATCGAACAGTGCGGGATCAAGCTTGGGAGCACCGTCTGCGTAGACACTCGAGGGCCCACCCGAGAGCACAACAGCCAAGGGGTTCTTGGCCACGATCTCCTCGACGGTCGTGGTGTGCGGAATCACCTCCGAGTAGACCTTGGCTTCGCGAACTCGCCGTGCGATCAACTGCGCGTACTGCGCCCCGAAGTCGACGACAAGAACTGGTCTCTGCTGCTCGATATCTGCCACAGGTGCAGTCTAATCGCCGCAGCCAGCGCTTCTGCGCATGCATGGACTCAGCCCGCTACTCGACCGAGCGAGCGCGAGGTACGTCACTACAAAGGCCGCCCCTCAGAACTGCGCAGCGACCTCGCGCGGATCTAGACCACCGTCCAGGTCAACGGCGCCCCGATCACCCGCACCTTAGCTTCGGCAATCAATTCGGCAGCATCATCGCAGGCCAGAGCCCGAAATGGACGAAGGGTGAATTTTCTGGACGTTTGACCGATTCGCCTGAACCAAACGTCCAGTAAAGGTAATCTCGCCCGTCAAGTGATCAGGATCACGATCGCAAACGGCCGGCGCCGCCGAACGGCGCTCACCTCGAGGAGGACCTGTGCGTCGATTCATACGACGACTCGCCATACCTGTCGCGGCTGTGACGGCTGCCGCCGGACTTCTAGTCCTCGGCACGCCGGCCACTGCTGACGAAGCCCCGCCGACCACTTTCACCGGCACGACCGACAACCTGATCTTCACGAAGAGTGTCATCGGGAACGCGGCAGTTCACCCAGGCGACACCGTCACGTACAAGACCGAGATCAAGCACAACGAAAGCGGCATCGAACGGTCGATCGCAAAGATCCGTGACATCCCGCCCGCAGGATTCGTCCTCGTGCCGGGCAGCGCCAAGGCCACCTACCTGGGTGTGACCAACCGGGCCACGATCAGCAACGAATCAGATGGCGGAGTCTCCGCGAAGTGCTCGAGCGGCTGCACCTTCCTGGTCGGTGGATTCGTCGTCAAGAAGAACCAACCCGTCACGCTGGAAGCGACCTACACGGTCCCCGTCGGCACAGCATTCGGGACGTACGACAGCGGCATGCTCTTCGACGTCAACGCCTTCAGCACACAGCAGGGCCTCAACCCCATCAACGTCAACGTCCAGGTAGTCGACCCGTCTGTCGCCACCGGAACCACACTGGTTGCACCGGCAACGGCGAAGGTCGGCACGCCGGTCGACCTGACCGCGACAGTTGCGCCGTCCGACGCGAGCGGCACCGTCCAGTTCAAGGACGGCGGCAACGACATCGGCTCACCGGTCCCGGTCTCGGGCGGTAGCGCCACCCTCTCCCACACCTTCGACAGCGTCGGCGCCCACGACATCACCGCCGCGTACAACGCCGGTCCGGGATTCCACAGCTCGACCTCCGGAGTCCAGACCGTCGACGTCTCCGCGGACACCACCACCACGATCTCGGCCCCGAACGCCGCGCTGGTAGGTGACAGCATCACCGTGAGCGCTGTCGTCACACCGGCAAACGCCGTGGGCACGGTGCAGTTCAAAGACGGCGAGACCAACCTCGGCGCACCGGTGGCTGTAGTCAACGGAACGGCTTCCCTGACCCGCAGCTACGACGCTTCGGGTACCCACAGCTTCACCGCAGTGTTCACCGGCGAGGCCGGTTACGGCGATTCCGTCTCCACCGCAACCCAACTCGACGTCAGCGATCCCGACTGGGGAACCACGACCACCGTTGTCGAACCACTCACCGCTGTTGTCGGTGAACCGACCAACCTCTCGGCCACCGTCTCCCCCATCCCGAGCAGCGGAACCGTGACGTTCAAGGTCGACGGCGCCGAGGTCGGTACCGCACCGGTCGGCACGGGTGACGGCGTCGCGATCCTCCCGCACACCTTCGCATCAGCGGGCGCTGCAGCCGTGACGGCAGAGTTCTCCGGCGGAACCGGATTCATCGGCTCCACGTCCACGTCGTTCACGGTGAACGTCACCGATCCCGAACCCGCCCGCGCCGACACCACGACGTCTCTGACCGTCAGCGGCTCGGCTCAGGTCGGAAAGGCATTGCAGCTCAAGGCCACCGTCGCACCCGGAACAGCAAACGGAATGATCCAGTTCAAGTCCGGCACGACGCCCATCGGCGCACCCGTTGCCGTCGTCAACGGCGTCGCGACACTCACGCACACCTTCGACGACGAGGGAACGTTCGGCCTCACTGCCAACTTCGTCGGCGACGCCGGTTGGAAGAACTCCGTCTCCGGCCCGACGGTCGTGCAGGTCGGCACCGCACCGACCGACGGCGGCGGCACCGGAAGCGTGGACACCGGTTCGCTCAGCGGCCTCATCCCGCTCTTCGGAAGCTAGTCCCCCACATCAGCTTTGGACACCACTCCCGTACCCAGCTCAGGAGAATCCATGTTCGTGTACTCCAGACGTCGCATCGCGGCGCCGATCGCCGCCACGGCACTCGCCAGTGGCGTCATCCTCGCGGGAATCCCCGCATCAGCGGCCCCCGTGACAACAACCTTCGGCACGAGTTGCCTGGCAACCCCGTCCGCTGTCGCCGGTCCGACCACGCAGTCACAGTCCGGCTCGGTCATCGTCGACGCACCGGAATCCATCGGCGCCGGTGAGACCTTCGAGGTCACCATCCAACCCGGCCCCATCGCCTTTCCCGGCTCCGCTTCCGGGGCGACCGTCCAGAACGTCTCCCGCATCAAGGTCGACGTCGACGTTCCTGCGAACGCCACCCTGGTGGAAGCCACCATCGTCCCCGGCACCTCGGCTGGGCTCAGCGGTGTCGCGCCGAACATCCTGCGTGTCAACGAGAACGGCAACGTCGATCCCAACGGAACGATTCTGCGCCTCTCCGGAAACAACCAGGTCATCGGAAACAGCCCCAGCTCGAGCATCAACTCCGAGGGCGGCATCGTCGTCAAGGCGACCGGCAAGAACGTCGACGGTTCCAACAATGCCGACGGCTACACGCAGTTCCAGCTCCCCCAGGTCAAGGCAGTTCTCAAGGCCGGCGATTCAGGGGACGTCGCGATGAAGGTACGCACCGGCGGCAGCGCGGGAGCGTGGAACAACGATCGTAACTTCCTCACGTTCCTCCCCAAGGCCACCCTGGTCATCACCGCCTGGGCACCCACGCGATGCACCCCGCGTGACGCCGAGAACGGTCCGCTCAACAGCGGCGCAGGCCCCCTCGCCACGACGCGGATCATCGAGGCGGACAAGGCAACCACCACCACAGTCGTCGGACCGGCCAACGCCAAGAACGGAACTCCCGTCACCCTGTCAGCCAACGTGAGCGGCGGCGCAAACGGTGGAACCGTCCAGTTCTTCGACGGCGACAACCCACTCGAGGACGCCGCGCCGGTAACCGGAGGGTCGGCCAGCATCTCCCCGACCTTCACCGAGGACGGACCGCACTCCATCACCGCGAGCTACAGCGGAGCCCCCGGGTTCCTGGCGTCGACGTCGGCGTCGGCCAAGATCGTGACCGTCACGACCGATGCACCGCCGGACGCCGTGACCACTACCGCCACGGTTTCGCCGTCGACCGCGAAGGTCGGACAGGACGTCAACCTGACTGCCAAGGTCGATCCGCAGGGTACCGGCGGCACCGTCGATTTCATCGTCGACGGCACCGAAACGGTCAGTGCTCCGGTCGGAACCGACGGAGTTGCCGTCGCTCCGTACACCTTCACCTCGACCGGAACGCACAAGGTTGTCGCGAAGTTCACGGGCTCACCAGGATTCGCGCCGTCCGCTGCCCCGGCATTCCCGGTCAGTGTGACGACGCCGGCTCCGGCCGACGTCGAGACGACCACGGTTCTCGACGCTGTCGGAACTGTTCAGAAGAACACCCCGGTAACGCTCAAGGCAACGGTCGATCCGTCCGGCGCCACGGGCAAGGTCCAGTTCAAGGTCGGTGACACCCTCATCGGTGGACCGGTCGACGTGGTCAACGGTGTCGCAACGGTACCGGCGACGTTCTACAACTCCGGGACCTACAGTGTCACCGCCGAATTCGTGGGCGCTTCGGGCTACACGGCCTCCGCATCCGCGCCGCAGACCCTGACCGTCCCCGGCGATACGGACGGCGGGCCCGGAGGCGGGACCGGCAGCCTCGACCTCGGCACTCTGTTCGGGTCGCTAGGAGGCTGACACTCTGAAACAGAGATGGGGCGTGTCGTCGAATCCTCGACGACACGCCCCATCTTCGTTCGCGGCGAACTATCCGGCTGCCGGCTCCGCCGGAACAGCGGTAGCTGTCTTGCCGCCGGTGATCTTCACGATCGGCAGGACCAGCGCGGCCGGAGCCGACGCCGGCACCACAGGCGACTTGGGTGCAATCGGAGCCAAACGCTCGTAGCCGCTGCCCTGGGCGGGACGCAGGTCGGTCTCCCCCTTGTTCGGCCACAGCGAGGCCGAGCGCTCGGCCTGAGCGGCAATGGTCAGCGACGGATTAACTCCGAGATTGGCCGAGACCGCTGCGCCGTCGACGACGCTGAGCGTCGGGTAGCCGTACACGCGGTGGTACGGATCGATGACGCCGTGATCGGAATCCGACGCGATAGCGCAACCGCCGAGGAAGTGCGCCGTCAGTGGAACGTTGAAGATCTCGCCCCACGTGCCGCCCGCGACGCCGTCGATCTTCTCGGCAACTCGACGCGTCGCCTCGTTGCCCTCCGGGATCCACGTCGGGTTCGGCTGACCGTGGCCCTGCTTGCTGGTGACCTTGCGTCGACCGAACAGGCCCTTCTTCGTGTACGTGGTGATGGAGTTGTCGAGGTTCTGCATGACCAACGCGATGATCGTGCGCTCACTCCAGTCCTTGACCGTCAACATGCGCAACATCTGGTACGGATTCTTCGCAACCACACCGAGGAACTTGATCCATCGGGGCGTCTTGCCGCCGCCGTCCGTCATCAAGGTCTGCAACAGGCCCATCGCGTTCGATCCCTTGCCGTAGCGGACCGGCTCGATGTGGGTGTCGCTGCTCGGGTGGAACGACGAGGTGATCGCCACTCCGCGGGTCAGATCGAGTGCGGGATCGACCTTGTACTTGCCTGCACCGACAATGGATTCGGAGTTCGTTCGAGTCAGCTCGCCGAGCTTGTCGGAGAGCTTGGGCAGCGCTCCGGTGTCCTTCATGTCGAAGAGCAGATGCTGAGTGCCCCACGTTCCGGCCGCGAGAATGACGTTCGCAGCCGTGTAGGTGCGGCGGTTCTTTCGTCCGAATGCACCGGTTCGCTCGGTGAACACGTCCCACGAACCGTCGCGAGCCTCACGAAGCCCGGACACGGTGGTCATCGGAATGATCTCGGCGCCGGCTGTCTCGGCAAGGCCCAGATAGTTCTTGAGGAGCGTGTTCTTCGCTCCGTGACGGCAGCCCGTCATGCACTCGCCACACTCGATGCAACCGGTGCGCTCGGGTCCGACGCCGCCGAAGTACGGGTCCTTCGCTTTCTTGCCCGGCTCACCGAAGTAGACGCCGACAGGGGTCTGGATGAACGTGTCGCCGACGCCCATGTCGTCGGCGACCGACTTCATGATCTCGTCAGCGGGCGTCATGTGCGGATTCTGCACGACGCCGAGCATCTTCTGAGCCTGCTCGTAGTACGGGGTGAGCTCGCTTCGCCAGTCGGTGATGTGCGCCCACTGCTTGTCCTGGAAGAACGGCTCCGGCGGCTGGTACAGCGTGTTGGCGTAGTTCAACGACCCGCCGCCGACGCCTGCGCCCGCGAGAATGAGGCAGTCGCGCAACAGGTGCACGCGCTGAATGCCGAAGCACCCCAGCTTCGGAGCCCAGAGGAACTTCTTGAGATCCCAACTGGTCTTCGCGAAATCTTCGTCGGCATACCGTCGGCCGGCTTCGATGACGCCGACCTTGTAGCCCTTCTCCACGAGACGAAGCGCGCTCACGCTTCCGCCGAACCCGGATCCGACGATCAGTACGTCGTAGTCCGTTGCCCGTTGCTTGCCCATCAGGACACCTCCACCGTGAACCGTAGTTACCCGCCAGTATGCACCTATCCCTTGTGACTACCACCACAAGGGGCCCCATAAGCGTAACCGCAAGTATCAGGAACGGAAGAAAGTCCTGCACAACGAACTGTGGCCCCGGTTCACGAAGAACCGGGGCCACAGAAAGGTACAAACTACGCGCGGACTGTCAGCCCGACCTTCTGGAACTCCTTGAGATCGGAGTATCCGGCCTTCGCCATCGACCGACGGAGACCACCGACGAAGTTCAGCGAACCGTACGGATCGTCCGAAGGGCCGCTCAGAACCTGGTCCAGACTCGGACGCTCACCATAGGAAACCGGAAGAAGTGCTCCACGCGGAACCGAAGGATGAGCCGCAGCGGACGGCCAGTACCAGCCACCACCCGGCGCCTCGGCGGACACGGCCAGCGGCGTGCCCAGAACGGCAGCGTCGGCACCGCAGGCGATGGCCTTCGCCAGATCACCCGAAGTTGCGATGTCACCGTCGGCGATGACGTGGACGTAGCGTCCACCCGTCTCGTCGAGGTAGTCGCGCCTGGCTGCTGCAGCATCGGCAATGGCCGTGGCCATCGGAACGCCGATGCCCAGGACCTCACCGGTGGTGGTTGCGCCCTCGGTAGACCCGTACCCGACGATGACACCGGCAGCGCCGGTACGCATCAGGTGCAGCGCGGTGCGGTGGTCACTGACCCCACCCGCGACAACCGGAACGTCGAGTTCCGAGATGAACGTCTTGAGGTTGAGCGGTTCCTGCTCGGTGTGCACGACGTGCTCGGCCGAGATGATCGTGCCGTGGACGACCAGGAGGTCGATGCCCGCCTTGATCAGCTCCGGCGTCAGTGCGCGCGCATTCTGCGGGCTGACGCGAACGGCAGTGGTGACCCCCGAATCACGGACCTGCGCCACCGCAGCTGCCAGAAGACCGGCCTGCAGCGGAGCCGCATGCAGCTCCTGCAGGTAGCGGATGGCCGCGTCGACGCCACCGTCCTTCTCGGCGATCTCGACGAGACGCCGGAGCTTCTCCTCGACATCGGGGTGACGGCCCCACAGGCCTTCACCGTTGATGACACCGAGGCCGCCGCGCTTACCCAACTCGATCGCGAAAGTCGGCGAGACCAACGCGTCGGTGGGATGTGCGAGGACAGGAATGTCGAACCTGTAAGCGTCGAGCTGCCAAGCAGTCGACACCTCCTTCGACGAACGAGTTCGCCGGGAGGGAACGATGTTCACATCGTCCAACTCGTAGGTACGTCGGGCCGTTCGACCCATGCCGATCTCAACGAGGTCGCGCACGCGCGCCCCTTTCTCGTGTACTGGTTGCTAACGAGCGGTGTAGTTGGGTGCTTCGACAGTCATCGTGATGTCGTGCGGATGGCTTTCCTTCAAACCGGCCGCCGTGATCTGGACGAACTGAGCGTTCTGCAGGTGCTCGATCGTCGCCGACCCCGTGTATCCCATGGCAGCGCGCAGACCACCGGTGAGCTGGTGCGTCACCTGCGAGAGCGGGCCACGGAACGGAACACGTCCTTCGATGCCTTCCGGAACCAACTTGTCCTCGGACAGCACGTCGTCCTGGAAGTACCGATCCTTGGAGTACGACTTGGCCTCGCCACGCGACTGCATCGCGCCGAGCGAACCCATTCCGCGGTAGCTCTTGAACTGCTTGCCGCCGACCAGAATCAGTTCGCCGGGCGATTCAGCGGTACCGGCCAGGAGTGAACCCAGCATGGCCGTCGACGCACCTGCGGCAAGAGCCTTCGCGATGTCTCCGGAGAACTGGAGTCCACCGTCAGCGATGACGGGCACACCGAGAGGCTTGCACGCGGCAACCGCTTCCAGGATGGCCGTGACCTGAGGGGCACCGACACCGGCGATGACGCGGGTGGTGCAGATGGAACCAGGGCCGACTCCGACCTTCACGGCATCGACGCCGGCTTCGACCAGTGCCAGAGCACCCGCGCGCGTAGCGACGTTGCCACCGATGATCTGAACCCGCTCGCCCAGTTCACGCTTGAGCTTGGCGATCATGTCGAGAACGTTGGACGAATGCCCGTGCGCACTGTCCACCACGAGTACGTCCACACCGGCATCGGTGAGCGCCATCGCGCGCTGGAAGGCGTCATCGCCGGCACCGACTGCAGCGCCGACGAGCAGTCGACCGTCACGGTCCTTGGTGGCGTCGGGATGCTGCTCGGTCTTGACGAAGTCCTTGACCGTGATCAGACCGGTGAGCTTGCCGTTGCCGTCGACGATCGGCAGCTTCTCGATCTTGTGCCGACGAAGAAGACCCAGTGCCACGTCAGCGGTGACGCCTTCCTGAGCGGTGATCAGGGGCATCTTGGTCATGATCTCCGCGACCGGGCGGTTCTGGTCGACCTCGAAACGCATGTCCCGGTTGGTGACGATGCCAACCAGCTGGCCGGCGTCGTCGGTGACAGGCAGACCCGAGATGCGGAAACGAGCGCACTTCGCATCGACCTCACCCATCGTGTCGGTCGGCTTACACGTGACGGGATCGGTCACCATGCCGGCCTCGGAACGCTTGACCGTCTCGACCTGTCCTGCCTGGACCTCAACCGACGAGTTGCGGTGCAGAACACCCATGCCGCCGGCGCGTGCCATCGCAATTGCCATGCGCGACTCGGTGACGGTGTCCATCGCAGAACTGACCAACGGAATCCGCAGACGGATGTCGCGGGTCAGTTGACTGGACGTGTCGACCTGGCTCGGGATGACGTCGGACGCAGCAGGCAACAGCAGCACGTCGTCGTATGTCAGTCCCAGCATCGCGACCTTGTTGGGGTCGTCTCCTCCGGTGTGTACATGTCCTGCAGAACTACTCATGCGGTCAGGACCCTCCATGGACCTAGATTCGCCCAGGGCGACCGCTGTAGCAGCCGCCTCGAAACGGATTACGAAAGCTGGATATCGGATAGAAGGCGCCTGCACGGAAAGAAATTCCTGGCACCTTTTCCCGGCGTTGCACACCATGGTATCGGCTCACTCAAAGGTCCTAACCATCCCACCCACGCTGCGTGTACGCGTAACAAGTGGCGCTGACCCCCCTGACCTGCGTACCGTGGTGCTGTGCGTGATCAACTGCCCCCCGGTCTGCCGCCAGATCCCTTCGCCGGCGACCCAGCTGACCCCTCCGCGGCTCTCGATGCCATCGAGCCGGGCCAACCACTCGACCCCCACGAACGCCAAGCGGTCGAGGAGGATCTCGCTGACCTCGCTGTTTACGAGGCACTCCTCGCTCACCGCGGTATCCGCGGTCTCGTAGTCTGCTGCGAGGACTGCCAACAGGATCACTACCACGACTGGGACATGCTGCGCGCAAACCTGCTGCAGCTGCTCGTGGACGGAACCGTCCGCCCTCACGAGCCTGCCTACGACCCGATGCCTGAGGCATATGTCACGTGGGACTACTGCCGTGGATACGCCGACGCGTCGATGAACGAGGCGATGCACGGCGACGGTTTCGACAGCTGAGCGAAACCTCACCCAAGCTCATACGAAAGTGGCCGACAAGCAATTGCTTGTCGGCCACTTTCGTATGAATTCAGATCGGAACGATGCGATCAGGGCGGGGGTGACGAAGAATCACCCGACGGAGACGAGGCCGGCGCCAGAGGCGTCGTTGTCGTCGTTGTCGTCGTTGTTGTCGTGGTCGTTGCCGTGGGCGACGATGACGGTGTCGACGACGCCGCGCTTGGACCAGGCGCCTGCATGATTCCAGGATTGGGCGTTGTCGTCGTGGTCACACCCCCAGGCAGCTGAGGGTTCGCCGGATTGACGGAGATCCCCGGAATCGCCGTGGGAGAGGTGGCAATCGAGGACTGCTGGTCGGTCGTCGACGGCGGCACTGCGGGTGACGTGGTCTCCTGGACCTGCGTCATCAACTTGCCCCAACGCTCGACGAGGTCGGTCTTGTCCTGCGAGTCCTTGACCGCATCGGCACGGTGAGCTGCGTTGTCCAGCACCATCTTTGCCGCAGGAATGTCTCCGGCAGCCAACAGCCGCTCGGCCTTTTCCAGCTCGGAAGTCGTGTCGATCTTCGCAACTGTCGAGTTGGCCTCGTCGGCGAAGACGACCTGCTTGACACCCCACAGGGCATCGCCGGGCTGGGCGTCGTACGCCATCGCCGTCGCGCCACCGAAGACCACTGCTGCAACAGCTGCAGCGGCGGCGATCGGACGAACCACACGCAATCGAGAACGGGAACGTGAACGCTGACGATCGGAGAAGCCGGACGGCGTCGCTGTGATTGCAGCGATGACATCGTCCAACAACGGACCCTCGGGCATCGGAGTCGCAACGACATCGTCACGCCATTGCGAGAGGATCAACGCAAGTTCGTACTGTTCGGTGCTATCGGTTGCTACCGGCCCACCATTCGAAATGGATTCGATCAGCGCATCGTCACGCCGAACCGCAGCCAAATCCACTGGCGTACCGTCGTCGGCGAGATCACCGAGATTCGAAGCGTCATGCCCCTCGTCTCTAGCCAAAGCTCTCACCTGCTTTCGTCACTTCTTTTTTCAGTTTCGCGATCGCTCTGTGCTGAGCGACTCGTACAGCTCCGGCGGTACTACCGACGGCGACGGCCGTTTCCTCGGCCGACATCCCGACCACCAGGCGAAGTATCAAGATTTCTCGATGCTTCTCCGGAAGTGTGCCGAGAAGTTCGTGCATCTGTCTGCTGGACTCCGAATCGAGAGCTCGCTGTTCGGGACCATCATCCAGTGCTATTACATCCGGTACTTCGGAAACGGGCTCCGACTTGTTACGGGCGGAGCTTCGATGTGCGTCCGCAACCTTGTGCGCGGCAATTCCGTACACAAAGGCCATGAACGGGCGTCCCTGGTCCTGATATCGCGGCAGCGCGGTCATCACGGCCAGACAGACTTCCTGTGCGACGTCGTCAGCGGACAGGTGTCCTCTCTCGGCCGCACCCACTCGACCGCGGCAGTAGCGCACCACCATCGGTCGGATGTTCTCCAGAACCAAAGCTAGAGCTGTACGGTCGCCCTGCGCAGCAGCGGCGACCGCGGTGTCCAACTCATCGCTCGTATTTGTCATCGTCAGCGAAAATCCTGGCGTTACAGTGGCACCTCCCGAGCGGGTGTGCTCCCGCTCTCAGCGGAACCCTCTAAGAGTAACCATCCGGACCGACTGGTCTCCGCATACCTGCCCAGCAGTCGCGATATCGATACAGCTCCTTCTGGAATGTTCTCCGGAGACTTCGGTGGCGTGGTTACGACAAAGGTAGGAGTGATCCACCACGCATCGCAATCAGATCGCCGATCTCCCGGGCACTCGGTGAGGTTCTCTCACCGCTGACACCTTCGATCAACAGAGACGACGCCCAGGCCAGGGGCAGCAGGCCGTATTGCCGGCACCGCGCGAACACATCTGCTGCCATCTTCACGGCTGCGCTCGCGTCTGTTCCGGTCAGCGCGGCGCTACGCAGCAGATCCGACTTCACGCGGTGCCGCACAGACTCCGATTCCGCTGACAATTCGACGGCGCGTTCTGCGTGTCTGCGGGCACGAGCGAAGTCGCCTCCCGCCAACGCCAATTCTGCGGAGACCCATTCGATCCGAATTTCCTGCCGCCACAGCCCGCCCTCGGCATCCAGACGCGCCCGACATTGCGCCAGCAGGCGCCAGCCGAGCGGGAGCCTGCCACAGCCGAGGGCGTCTGCGGCCAGACCGGTCAGAGCGTCACAGGCAGCCTCTGGATCACCTGGCAGGCCGCCGACGATCGCCAGTGCGCGCCCGTCCCACGTGGACGCGAGTGCATGGCGTCCGCTCTGGCGAAGAAACGACGCCCTCGTGCTGGCAGACAGAGAGGCAAGAACCCGATCCGAGTGCGTCGAGAACCCGGCCGTGAGCCGATCGAGGACATCCAATGCAGCCCGCGCTCTTGCGTAGTGGCCCTGACCACCCAGCACTACTGCCGTTGTCCACCAATCTCGGGTAGAGCAAGGCGCCGGGAGGCGGTCGAGATCCGGATCCGCACCGAACGCGGCAGACTCGAGGGACCCTGGAAGTGCAGTTGTTTCGTTGGGCACAGGTGATTGAGGGCGCGCAGGTGTCGACACAGGTTGATCATCGCAGCAGCACGAGCAGACATTCGCACGACCGGCGTCACACCAACGATGCCAAAAGTCGCACGAAACACGAAAAGGCAAGTTTGTCGGAGTTAATCAGATATTCAACTGAGATTTGCCAAATGTACTCGTAATGATATTTAACGGGCATATATCCGTGACGTTAACTGCGCATTACTTATTGGACGGATGTCCTAGTTGAAACTTGGGCACTAAGTCCCGAAATGGAGTGCAACCCCGCCCACGCAATATCGGACAAATGACGCAAACCGAGCCGAATGACCGAGTGATTTCGCCGGGCGATCAGCCTCGAACATATCCCTGATCTGTAGGTTTCGCATCTCGAGCAGCCGGGCTTGCCGGCCGCCACCTCGATCGACCCAATTTCGACATCGGCGCAGAACAACGCACGAGGGGCCCGAAATGTAAATATATACTTCGTTAACTCTCGCATTTCGATATATGCCGATCGCCACTGAACGAGCCTATTGACGCGATTTACTCAGCACCCTTACGGTTAGCAAGCGTGAACGATTCAGAAGGCCCGGATAACCTCCGGGCAACTTGGTCCGCTCGTTGATCAACGCGAGCTTGCAGTAAGGAGTCAACATGCCTGCACCGAATCACCTTCCAGGCCCCAACGCAGACATCTGGGACTGGCAGATGCACGGTCTGTGCCGCGGAGTCGACTCCTCCATGTTCTTCCATCCCGATGGCGAACGCGGTAGAGCACGTGCCCAGCGCGAAACCCGCGCAAAAGAGATGTGCCGTCAGTGCCCGGTCCTGATGCAGTGCCGCAGCCACGCGCTGACCGTCGCCGAGCCGTACGGCATCTGGGGAGGAATGTCGGAAACCGAACGTGAACTACACGCGCGCCACCGTCGCACCACCCGCATAGCTTCCTGATACACGTAGGTAGAGCGCACTAGGCCCCCGAGAGTTTTCGGGGGCTTTTGCGTGTGGACGGGACACCGTCGAAAAGAATTTCCGACACGACCCATCCGACCGACGCCCGCCTCCGAATGCCTTCTGACAGTGCACCTCAGCACATCCCTTCAGGAAGGCAGACCCATGAACACCTCTACTCGAGTTCTGGCAGTCACCGCAGCAGCCTCTTTCGCCGTCTTCGGCGTGGTCGGTTGCTCCTCGGACGACAACGATTCGTCGACCGACACGTCCAGCGCCGCCATGACGTCTTCTGCCATGGGATCGAGCATGTCTCCCAGCAGCGCGATGGCAGAGCCCGCTTCTGATCTGGTCGGTGCCGGTTGTGCCGACTACGCAGCTGCAGTGCCGAGCGGCGCCGGATCGGTCAGCGGAATGGCCCAGGATCCGGTTGCCACAGCGGCATCCAACAATCCGTTGCTCACCACCTTGACCGCGGCGGTCTCCGGCCAGCTCAACCCGGACGTCAACCTGGTCGACACTCTCAACGGTGGCGAGTTCACCGTCTTCGCACCGATCGACTCGGCATTCGCCAAGATCGACCCCGCCACGATCGACAGCCTCAAGACGGACAGCGCCACGCTGACCAAGATCCTCACCTACCACGTGGTTCCCGGCCAGATCGCCCCTGACGCGATCGACGGAACTCACCCCACCGCCGAGGGCGGAACGGTTACCGTCACCGGATCCGGTGACAACATCAAGGTCAACGACGCAACTGTCGTCTGCGGTGGAGTCAAGACCGCAAACGCCACCGTCTACCTCATCGATTCGGTGCTGATGCCGCAGTAGTCCCCACCTGCTGTGCGCCTTTATCAACCCCCCGCGGTTAATAAAGGCGCACAGCGGCCAACGGCGGGCCAAGAGAAAAGAACCGGACATGCACGCTACGGTTGTACGCGATGAAGCGAGACAACTCTTCGTGAGCGAGCCAGACCATGCGTCGGATGCGGCCGACGCATGCCCGACGGACAATTCTGCGGCCCGCACCGCGCGAATCGCGGAATCACGCGAGCTGGCGGTGATCCTCGCGAACGTCGCCGGTGGCGACCAGAGCGCCTTCGCCGAGTTCTACGACCGAACCAGCTCCCGTGTGTACGGCATGGTTCTTCGTGTACTCCGTGATCCAGGTTTCTCCGAGGAAGCGGTCCAAGAGGTCTACCTCCAAGCCTGGAAATCAGCCGACAGCTTCGACCCCGCCAAGGGGTCCGCGCTCTCCTGGCTCCTGACACTTGCCCACCGGCGCGCAGTGGATCGCGTGCGCTCCGAACAGTCGAGTTCGGATCGACAGGCTCTCTACGACACCACCAATGCCACTCCCGAATTCGACGTCGTCAGCGACGAAGTGACACGAAGAGACGAGCATCGTGCTGTCACCGACTGTCTCGAAACGCTGACGGACACTCAGCGCCAATCGGTGACTCTCGCCTATTACGGCGGCCGAACGTACCGCGAGGTGGCCGAAGATCTCGGCGTGGCGATTCCCACGATCAAGTCGCGAATTCGCGACGGACTACTGCGCCTACGTGGATGTTTGGGGGTGATGTGAGATGGACGAAGAGCTGATCGACTACGCGTACGCCTACGCGATCGATGCGTTGGACCTCGACGAGCGCCGTGAGGTCGACAGGCGACTCGCCGCTTCGGACTCCGCGACCCGCGCCGAATTCGACGCCCAGGTCCGGCTCACCGCCGAAACCATGGCCGCGATGACCGTCGTCGACGCCGTCGAGCCCCCGCCGTCGCTGCGCAGCAGCGTCCTCGCCTCGATCGCAGAACAGACCGCGGCTCCCAACGCCCCGGTTTCGCTGGCCGAGCGTCGTAACCGTCGACGCCCGTGGACCATGGCTCTTGCGGCGGCCGCCGCAGTCGCAATCCTGGTCGGCGGCATCGGAATCGGACGCACGCTGTCCGACAACACGCCGCCGCAGAACCCCGCATCCGAAATCATGGCAGCACCCGACGTTCATGCCACGACGCGTGACATCCCGGGCGGCGGTAGTGCCACGACGCTGTTCTCGCCCTCCGAAGACGCCGCAGTCCTCGTGATGAACGACGTGACTCCCCCGAGTCCGGATACCGTCTACCAGATGTGGCTGGTGCCGGGCGACACCGACGACACCACGATGATCCCGATGGGGACGATGGCTCCGGGTGACGTCAAACCCACTACCCAGGTGGTGCTCGACGGCATCGGTCCGAATACGAAGTTGGCGTTCACTGTCGAACCGCCCGGCGGATCGCAGCAGCCGACGAGCGAGCCGTTCGCAACGATCCCGCTCATCTGATCGCCAGACGAAAAAAGATCCCCCACCGGAATCCGGTGGGGGATCTCTTCTTTGTCGAAACTACGAGCAGCGAGTCAGTGGCTGTGACCGTGTCCGGTGTCGGCAACTTCCTCGGTCGGCTTCTCGACGACGGCGCTCTCGGTCGTGAGGATCATGCGCGCGACGGAAGCGGCGTTGACCACTGCCGAGCGAGTGACCTTGACCGGGTCGACGACGCCGTCGGCAAGCAGGTTGCCGTAGGTGAGGGTGGCAGCGTTGAAGCCTTCGCCCTTGGTCATCTCGGCGACCTTGCTGACAACGACGGAACCGTCGATGCCTGCGTTGCTGGAGATCCAGAACAACGGAGCGTTGAGGGCTTCGCGGACCACGGCAACGCCGGTGGCCTCGTCACCCGTCAAGCCGAGGTTCCCGATCAGAGCCGTACCGGCCTGAACGAGAGCCGATCCGCCACCGGGGACGATGCCCTCGGAAACTGCTGCCTTGGCTGCGTTGACCGCATCCTCGACGCGGAACTTGCGTTCCTTCAGATCGGTTTCGGTGGCTGCGCCGACCTTGATCACGGCCACGCCGCCGGACAGCTTCGCCAGACGCTCTTCGAGCTTCTCGCGGTCCCAATCCGAATCGGTGTTCTCGATCTCGCGACGCAGCTGCGCAACGCGGGTCGCGATGTCGTCAGCGGTGCCTGCACCGTCGACGATGACCGTCTCGTCCTTGGTGACGACAACGCGGCGAGCGCTGCCGAGCAGCTCGAGGCCGGCTTCCTTGAGCGAGAGGCCGACGTCGGTGTTGATGACGGTGCCTGCCGTGACGACTGCGAGGTCGTCGAGGAATGCCTTGCGACGATCACCGAAGAACGGCGCCTTGACGGCGACGGCCTTGATGGTCTTGCGGATGGAGTTGACCACGAGGGTGGAGAGAACTTCACCCTCGACGTCCTCGGCGATGATCAAGAGCGGCTTGCCGGATTCGGCAACCTTCTCGAGCAGCGGAAGGAAGTCGGGAAGTGAGCTGATCTTCTCGCGAAAGAGCAGGATCAGCGCGTCTTCGTAGACGGCCTTCTGCGCATCGATGTCGGTGACGAAGTAGGGCGAGAGGTAGCCCTTGTCGAACTGAACACCTTCGGTGACAACGAGTTCGGTTGCAACGGTGGAGGATTCCTCGACCGTCACGACGCCGTCGGTTCCGACGCGGGTGAGTGCCTCGCCGACGAGCTTGCCGATCTCTTCGTCACGCGAGGAGACGGTGGCGACCTGAGCGATCGACTTCTCGCCCTCGACGGGGGTGGCTGCGGCGAGCAGTTCCTCGACGACCTTGTCAGCTGCGGCGTTGATGCCGACGCCGAGAGCCATCGGGTTCGCGCCCGCTGCGATGTTCTTGAGTCCGCCGCGGACGATGGCCTGGGCCAGAACGGTCGCGGTGGTGGTGCCGTCGCCGGCAACATCGTTGGTCTTGGTGGCGACGCTCTTGACGAGCTGTGCGCCGAGGTTCTCGAAGGGATCTTCGAGCTCGATCTCACGGGCGATGCTCACACCGTCGTTGGTGACGGTGGGGCCGCCGAATGCCTTGGCGAGCACGACGTGGCGTCCACGCGGGCCCAAGGTCACCTTGACGGCGTCGGCAAGCTTGTCGACTCCGGCTTCGAGAGCGCGGCGTGCGGTCTCGTTGAACGCAATTTGCTTGGACATCTGTTCTGTCAGCTCCTGAATCTTCGGGGCGTGAACGCATTCCGCCCCGGGATCCTGTGTGGACTCCGGGGCGGATCACGTGTGTCTTACTTGGAGACGACAGCCAGCACGTCGCGTGCCGACAGGATCAGGTATTCCTGGCCGGCGTACTTGATCTCGGTTCCGCCGTACTTGGAGTAGATGACCGTGTCACCCTCCTTGACGTCGACCGGGATGCGGTTGCCCTGCTCGTTGACGCGGCCTTCGCCGACTGCAACGACGGTGCCCTCCTGGGGCTTTTCCTTGGCTGTGTCAGGAATGACCAGGCCGGAAGCCGTCGTCGTTTCAGCCTCGTTGGCCTGGACGAGGATCTTGTCCTCGAGCGGCTTGATGTTGACGCTCGCCACGATGAGCCCTCCACTTTGGGGTATGTGCGTCCGAGGCGATCCTCGGACAGCTGTTTGGGTATGCCGTTTACGGCGCGTCACTGCAGTCCCGTCGTCGCGGGTGCCGGAACTCGATCAGCGCCAATTGGCACTCTATACGTGAGAGTGCCAACCCTCAAGGACTGGGCGCATTTTTCTCTTCGTCCAGAGCGAAACAGGACAGCCGTCCACCACGTTCACCTATTGTTCACTTCGTGACGAACATCAATCGCCGTAGTTTTCTGACCTTCGCCGGACTCGGCGCCGTCGGCGCGGTCAGCATTGGCAAGCCGTGGGGCCTGCAATATGCAGGCGCGTCGACCATTCCGACGTCAGGTCCTGGCACCACTCTCGAGTCCGTGTCCACCCCCGTCAGCAGCAGCGGCTACACCAAGCTCACCGCCGGACCCGGTTGGGCGAACATCGTGCGCAGCGAGTTGGCCGAGCCGAAGTCGGGACGCGAGGACCGACGCACCGCACTCGCCTCACTCGTGCAGCTGACCGACGTCCACATCGTCGACGCCCAGTCCCCCATGCGATTCGAGTACGTCCACCAGATCACCGGCTCGGCGTTCCGCCCCCAGGAGACCCTGACGGCGCACGGGCTGATTTCACTTGTCCGCCGGGTCAATTCGATCGGCAGTGGCCCGCACACGTCGCGACCCTTCGATGCCGTCGTCACCACCGGCGACAACACGGACAACAAGGAATTCGCCGAACTCGACTGGTTCCTCACCTCACTCAACGGCGGAACCGTCGTCGCCAACACCGGTGCCAAGGACCGCTACGAGGGTGTACAGAACTCGGGTGCCGATCTCTACTGGAACCCCGAGTCACCGATGCTCGACATGTACAAGAAGGCCGGATTCCCGGAGATCCCCGATTTCTTCGGTGCCGCTTTCACGCCCGTGTCGAGCCCAGGCCTGAACACCCCTTGGTACTGCGTGTTCGGCAACCACGACGATTCGGTGTCCGGCACGGTGCCCAGCGGCATCCCGCCGCTCGAAGCGATGTACACGGGATCTCTCAAGTTCGAGGTGCCTGGTTCACCGGAGCAGGCCAAGCAGATCGACGTCGCCACCAAGTTCGATCCCAGTGCGATACCCGGAATCCTGTCCGCCTTCACGACGCCGCCGCGCCAGGTCACCCCCGACCCGTCGCGCGCGCCGTTCACACCGCGACAGTTCATCGCCGCACATCTTGATCCCGCGCACACCGGTCCCGGCCCCGTCGGACACGGTTTCGCCCCCGACGCCGGCGACACCGGTATCGGTTACTACTCGTTCGAGATCGCACCGGGCGTCGTCGGCATCAGCATGGACTCCACCAACCGCGCGGGCCTCGTCGACGGTTCGCTGGGCGCCGCTCAGTTCCAGTGGATCGAGAACACCCTGCGCGCCGGCAGCAGCACCTACTACGACGCCGCGGGCTCTCGCGTCACCGAGTCGCGAGGTGACACGTATTTCGTGCTGTTCAGTCACCACACGAGCGACACGATGGACAATCTCATTCCCGACCCCGAGAACGTCCTCGAGCCACGCCTGCGCGGTTCACAGCTTCTCGACTTGCTGCATCGTTTCCCGAACGTACTTGCCTGGGTCAACGGACACACCCACGAGAACAAGATCACCCCGTGGCCCGGCGCGACCCCCGAGCAGGGCTTCTGGGAGATCAACACCGCCTCTCACATCGACTACCCGCAACTCGGACGCATCATCGAGATCGCGGACAACCATGACGGAACGGTGTCGTTGCTTGCGACGCTCTTCGAGGCGGAGAGTCCCAATTCCGTCGACTACAGCGACAAGTCGGCAGCCGGGCTCGCCTCGCTGTACCGCGAACTGTCGTTCAACGACATCCACCGCGACCCGAAGCTGACGGGTACCGGCGTCGACCAGAACGTCGAATTGTTGGTCCACACCGGACGATGACTCCGATTGCCGCAGTGTCCTAGGTGATTTCAGGTCCGCTCGAAGGCGAGCGGTGCGCTTTCGCCCACGACACTGCGGCAACGACGAATCGAACGCCGAATCCGATCAACACCAGATTGCAGACGATCTGAAGGCTCACGAGCCCCCGGGCAAGGTCCGTCTGCGCGGCGATGTCACCGAATCCGACTGTCGAGAAGACGGACAACGAAAAGTACAGCGCCGCCATACGCGACAGCGGTTCGGTGAAACTGCCAGGGCTTGCATGCTCGACCGAAAAATAGGTGATGGACACCAACAACAAGTACGTCGGCATCACCACCGCCACAGCTTCGACCGCCTGCAGAGATGGCACATCGGAACGCAGAATTCGCCACACCTGCCAGGTGGTCACGGCAAGTACCGCGGCGCCTCCACCGATCAAGAGGAAGATTGCACTGGCGGTATGTACATCGATCCACGGCAGAAAGAAATACGCGCATCCGAAGGCGATCACCGTCAGCGTGGGTCGAAGCACTGCACCACGGATCAGCGCGCGTCGTCGTTCCCGGTCGATGTGGGGAGAATCGCCTTTTTTCCGCATGAATCAATGATCGACAATTTCGCAGGTAAAACCACCCTTTCGGTCCGAAAAGGACGTCACGGAGACGAAAAGCACTGAGCAATCCTCACGAACCTTCTGTAACGTTCATATAACGGCGGTCGATTGAACATTGACCGGTATTGACTGTGAGGAGGTGTGCGATGAGTTGTTCACTGGGAATTTCCACTGGATCTTCCGGTGTCTATTCAGCACTCGTCGACACCGATACCAGCACAAACGCGCCAGGCGCCGTGCCTGCCGAGACTCGCTTCGTCTCGGCGGATCAGGCCAATTCCAACGTCGGTGACCTTGTCAGAGCATCCATCAAGCTGATGACGACGCAGGTAACGGACGGATCTGAAGCGCCGCGCTCGATCGGTGTCAGCTATCGCACGGACGATCAACTCGCGAGCATCAGGTCATCTCTTTCGCGCTCGCCGAAGCAGGTCCGTGCAATCCCCGAACCTGCCGCCGTACACGCGTATCTCGCCGAGACAGGGAAAACCGAGCGGTACGACACGACAGCTCAGGTGGACGTCGGTGATCAAGGTCTGACGGTGTCCGTCGTCGACCACACCGGTGAAGTTCTGCACTCCGACCGTATAGACGCCCTCGCAGGGGCCGGAATCGACCGGGCATTGGTCGACTTCGTGACGGAGAAGGCGCCAGGGCACTTGCGCCGGTACACCGACGCGGAACTTCTTGCCGCCCGGTGCCATGTCGCCAAAGAGCAACTGTCCACGTCCACCAAGGTGACCATCGACCTTCCGATCGACGCGATGGCGATCACGCGCGACGAGTTCGAGGCCATCATCGCCCCGGATATAGAGCGCGCCGTCACCTTCATCCGTGAAGTCGTGAAGGGCTCACCGCGGCCCGTCGGTGCCGTTGTACTCATCGGCGGTGGCGCACACATTCCGGCCGTGCGGTCCGCCGTCGCCGCTGCCGTCGACGTCCCCATGGTCGAGATCGTCGAGCCCGAGACTGCGGCAACCAAAGGTGCTGCACTCCTGGCAGATTCGATCACCGCAATTCGTTTCCCGCTGCTGGGCTCCGGAAGTGACCAGCGCTCCGGATCCACCGCCAAGGTATCGGGAGCGCTGATCGGTGCGCTCGTGGTCGGCGGACTGGTACTCGGTTACGGCGCAAAGGAATTGGTACCGACCGACGACACCGCGGTCTCGCCCGTCGGAACGGGGTCGACCACGACGACGGTGAGCCCCGAAGCGACACCGAGCACCGGATCGACGATCATTCCGTCTCATGATCCTCTGCCTTCGGTAGCCGGCAGCACGTATCCTCGGTACGGGTATCCCACCACCCCGTTCGACTCGCAGCCTTACGACACGCACTCGTACACAACGCATCAGTACACACTTCCGCCTGCGCCGATCCCGGACACCTCGACGACAACCACGCCGCCGACCACGACAACGACCACTCCGAATTGGCCGACCATTCCCGGAATCACGCTGCCCGATCCACCGGCGTGGTGGCCGACGCTGCCGGACACCGAGGCGACGCCCCCGGTCGATCCGACCGAGGCAAACCCCGGCGGCGGTCTCGGCCCGGGTGAGAGCGGCGGCCAGAACCCGACGACGCCGGAGACTCCTGGATCCGGTTCCACCGAAACCGAAATCACTACCCCTGGTGGCGGTGATCCGACGACGAAGCCCGGTGAACCGAATACCTCGATGCCCGAAAACGGTCCCGCGACCACACCGGATCGGGAACCGGCCCCGGTTGGCTGATTCTCAGTCGGCCGATTTTCAGTGCATCAACTGGCTGACGGAGACCGACAGACCCGGGTCCGTCGCAACACTCAATTCCGAAGGGCCTGCGCCGTTTCCGATCAGGTGAGCGGCCAACGATGCGATCATCACGCCGTTGTCCGTGCACAGTCGAGGTTTCGGAATGCGCAACGTGATGCCCGCTTCGGCGCAGCGCTGCTCGGCGAGTGAGCGGATACGCGAATTGGCCGTGGCGCCGCCGCCGAGAACCAACGTGTCGACCCCGACGTCCTTGGCTGCACGCACTGCCTTCATCGTCAGGACGTCTGCAACCGCTTCCTGGAACGAGGCAGCGATGTCCGGGATCGAAAAGGTCTCGCCTGCGCGCTCTTTCGATTCGACATAGCGCGCGACGGACGTCTTGAGTCCCGAGAACGAGAAGTCGTGCCGCGAATCGCGCGGCCCCGTCATGCCGCGAGGGAAGGCGATTGCGTTCCGATCTCCCTCTTGCGCAGCAGCATCGAGTGCCGGTCCACCGGGAAAGCCGAGTCCGAGCAGTCTGGCCACCTTGTCGAAGGCCTCACCGGCGGCGTCGTCGACAGTCGTGCCCAGTTCGACAATGGGCTTTCCCAGATCTTCGACGTGAAGCAGGTGTGTGTGACCGCCGGAGACCAACAATGCGACGCACGAGGGCAACGGACCGTGCTCGAGAGTGTCCACCGAGACGTGACCGCCGAGATGATTGACCGCATAGAACGGGATGTTCCATGCTGCCGCATAGGCTTTCGCTGCGGCTACACCGACCAGCAGCGCGCCGGCCAGGCCGGGTCCGATGGTGACGGCCAGCGCGTCGGGCTTCTCGATACCGGCGGCAGCAAGGGCACGGCGCATCGTCGGCACGATCGCCTCGAGGTGAGCCCGCGAGGCCACTTCGGGAACCACTCCCCCGTACCTGGCGTGCTGATCCACGCTCGATGCCACCTCGTCGGCCAACAATTCGCAGGTTCCGTCACCGTTCCAGCGGACGATACCGACACCTGTTTCGTCGCAAGAACTTTCGACACCCATGACGATCATGCTTGCTGCTCCTCAATTTCGCGGACACCGAGCACGGCAGGCCGTCTCATCGTGTACGCATCTGCCCCACTGGGCTGGTAGTACTTCTTTCGTGTTCCGACGATCTCGAATCCTTCCCGCCGGTACAGCGCGATGGCAGGTTCGTTGTCGGTGCGCACTTCCAGGAACACCGTGCACTGCCGTGAATCCGCCAGAGCCAGAAGCGCATCGAGCAACGCGCCGCCGATTCCGAGCCGCTGAGCCGAGGGATCTGTACCGATGGTGTGAACCTCGGCCTCCATGTTCGGCGACGCCCCCAACAATGCGACTCCGGCGTAGCCGAGGACGTGACCGTCAGGCTCCCGGGCAACGAAGTAATGATTATGTGCGCCTGCAAGTTCCGAGACGAACGCTTGTGCGCTCCAGGGTCCGTCGCCCGCGAACAACGCGCGCTCCAACTCCGCGCACCGTTCGGCGTCATCGACGTTCATCGGCTCGATGCTGTACTTCATCTGCTCTGTCTCACTTGCCACGTTCTGCAAGGGTCTTCGCGTCCGGGCGTCGGAGGTACAGCGGCTCCAGCGGGGCCGGAACCGAACCGGCCAGGATCTCGCGAGCAGCGACTGTCACCAACCCGGCCGGTGAAGGTGTCTCCGCCGGGTCGACGGGTAGATCGAAGAAGTCCACGTGCGAAGCGGATCCGGCAATCAGCGTCGAAGGCGAAGGATCGACGTCGCCGGCGGAATTCACAGCCGGTCCTTCGACGCGCACTCCGCCGTCATAGCGCGCCCAGTAGATCTCGCGACGCCTCGCGTCAGTCACGACGAGCAGGCTCGGTGTGGTCGGTACCGCAGCCGCGATCGCATCGAGGCTGCACACGCCGTACACGGGAACACCGAGTGCGTCACCGAAGGCAGCGCCCGTCGCCATGCCGACACGCAGTCCGGTGTACGGCCCTGGCCCGACACCCACGACGACGGCGTTCAAGTCGGCCGGTGTGAGCCCTGCCTCGGCGAGGCATTCGAGGACGTGAGGGGTCAAGACCTCGGCGTGCGCACGAGGATTGACCGTGACACGCACAGCAAGCGTCTCCACTGTGTCCGGTGACTCTGCGTCCGGTGCCACTGGGTCCGGCGACGAAGCCGACAGGGAGACGACTCCGGCAGTGACTGCCGGAGTGGAGGTGTCAATTGCGAGAACAAGCACGATTTCTCAGGGTACCCGCACGTGAAGAACTACTTCCGGCCCGGGAGGGTCACGACGTCTGTGACACCAAACTCCGTTTCACGACGTCTGTGACACCAAACTCCGTTTCACGTCGTCCAGGACCAACTCGCAGTCCGCACATCCGATTCGGGTTCCCGATGAAGCTGCACTCGCAGGTGCCGTTCGACGAGCCTTTCCACGACGTCACCACCCCATTCGACCACCACCACTGCATCGGTGAGGTCGGTGTCGAGGTCGAGGGCATCGAGTTCGTCGAGCGCATGCGGTCCGCTGTCTCCCAGCCGGTATGCGTCGACGTGGATCATGCCGACGGGAACTCCGCCGCCGGGGCGGGTGCCCGGACGATGCTCACGAGCGATGACGAACGTCGGGGACGTCACCCGGCCCTGCACCCCGAGCCCGGCGCCGATTCCGCGCGTCAACGCGGTCTTGCCTGCCCCGAGTGGACCGTCCAGCACCACCAGGTCGCCGGCAACAAGTCCCGCCGCCAAGCGTCGGCCGAAAGCCTCGGTATCCTCGGCCGTTTCCAACGTGATCTGTCCGGATACGGGAAGTCCCGTGGAGTTCTCAGCCGACATCGGACCGCTCTTCTACCTGCGCTCGCTGCACCAACTTGTCGATTGCGTCCGTCACGATCGCCGGGAACTCGAGCTGCACCAGATGGCCGGCCCCGTGAACTCGCACGAGTTCGGATTCGGGGAGATCGGCGGCGAGACGCTTGGAGCTGATGAACGGAATCATCATGTCTTGATCGCCGCAGATCACGACTGCCGGTGTGTGCGCGAGGACCTCGAGAGAAGCGGACTCGTCGTGCAGTTCCAACGTCCGCAGGAAATTGACGATGGTCACAACCGAGGTGCGGTCGAGCATGCCGTCCGAGAGTTCATGCAGCCGTGGGCTGACATCGGTGCCGTACGAGGCCGCACGCAGGATCGGCGTGATCAATACTCGCGCAGCGC
Source organism: Rhodococcus sp. OAS809 (assembly GCF_040546695.1). NCBI lineage: Bacteria > Bacillati > Actinomycetota > Actinomycetes > Mycobacteriales > Nocardiaceae > Rhodococcus > Rhodococcus sp. OAS809. The sequence goes on from NZ_JBEPOI010000002.1 coordinate 1,987,165, forward strand.
CCCGGGCATGCTGAACCACTCCTGGTGAGGTGCGCACTGCCAACCGGAATCCGTCGATGATCGGATTCTGCAGATTGCGGGTCAGGCCGGTCTCGGCCAGGCCTGCCGCCGTCGTCGCGACCAGCCCCACGCCGATGACTCGGCCCTCGAACCATTCGGGTCGCTGACCGGCGAGCGCGAGTACCGTCATGCCGCCCATCGAGTGACCGACGAGAACTATCGGCCCCTTGGGTACCTTGGCCTCGACGACGGTCGCGAGGTCGCGGCCGAGCTGAGAAACCGTACAACTCTTCGAACGCGGCATGCCCGAGTCTCCGTGTCCGCGCTGGTCGTAGAACACCATGCGAACCTTGTTGCCCCATCGCTCTTCGAGCTGGCGGCGCTGGAAATGCCAGGACAGCGCACTCAGGCAGTATCCGTGCACGAAAACGACCGTCAGCGGAGCGTCGTCCGGTCCCACTTCGCGAACTGCCAGCTCGACACCGTCCTCGGTGCGCACCGTGCTCTTGCGGTCGCGCGTCATGAGGTCGAAATCCTCGTCCGCGTAGATTTCCCGGCCCGGACGCGTCGCGGTCTTGAATGCGTTCACGCCGGCCATCGAGCCGAGCGCCACGGCGCTGAGCAGGCCACCGAGAATGCTCATCTTTCCTGCAGTCTTCATGACGTCTCTCCCCCGATGTACGTACGCACAGTGCGTCCACGTATCCCGGTCACGACCTCGTAGTGAATGGTGTCGAGTACGTCGGCCCAGGCCTGCGCGTTGGGTTCGCCGTGATCGCCGTTGCCGAAGAAGATCGCGGTGTCGCCTTCGCGAACTCCGTCACCGTCCGGACCCAGGTCCACCAATACCTGGTCCATGCAGATTCGCCCGACAGCCTGGCGACGCTTACCGCCCAACTGCACTTCGAACTTGCCACTCAGTGAGCGAGACAAACCGTCGGCGTAGCCGACGGGAAGCAGCGCAAGAGTGGTGTCGTGCGGTGCGACCCACTGATGCCCGTAGGAGACGCCCTCTCCGGCGGCTACCTTCTTCACCAGAATCACCTTCGCTCGCAGCGTCATCGCCGGTCGTAAACCGAAATCTCCGAGTTCGGGCACCGGAGACAATCCATATATCGCGATTCCGGGCCGAACCATGTCAAACCGCAGGTCAGGACGGGTGACTGTAGCAGCGGAGTTGGAAAGATGAACGACTTCGGGGTCGAATCCGCGAGCGCGGACGTCGGCAACCGCGTCGATCAAACGCTGCTTCTGCATGTCGATGACGTCGTGATGCGGTTCGTCCGAGTGCGCGAGGTGAGAGAACACTCCGCGCAGCCTGATCGTGCCCTCGTCCCGCGCAGTGGCGAGGTCGTCGAGCATCTGCGGCCACTCGGTTCTCGATACGCCGTTGCGATTGAGACCGGTGTCCACCTTGAGCGTCACCATCGCCTTTTGTCCCAGAACCCGTGCCGCGTCGACGACAGCGGCCAGGTGTCGCGGGGAGGACACGCCGATCTCGACGTCCGATCGGATCGCCGAGGCGAAATCGGCGTCGACGCCGTGCAGCCAGGCAAGAACGGGAGCGGTGATGCCTGCCTCGCGAAGGACCAGTGCCTCCGCGATGGTGGTGACGCCGAGTTCCCGGGCTCCCGCCGAGAGCGCCGTCCGCGCCACCGCAACTGCGCCGTGGTTGTATCCGTCCGCCTTGATGACCGCCATCAACGCTGCATCCCCGGCAAATTCACGCAGAACACGCACGTTGTGCGCGATCGCGTCCAGATCGACGACTGCCTCCGTCTGCGGCCCTACTGCGTCGTCGAGTCGGCTCGCCTTCCCCTCCGCAGGCTCCTTCGGTGCTCTTCCCTGGGCAAGCGTCATGGCGACAATCCTGCCACCCACGCAGAATCGGACACGTGTTCGGGTTTGAACACCCTCAATCGAGGGCAAAAGAGCGAAGCACACGCACTGATTCCCGCAGACCTCCCAGCAGGGGTGAAGCCGAAATCGGTGCTCCGGCGACATCGCTCTGACCGCCGGCAGCGGCGATGTTCGCAGCCAACGCGTGAGCCCGCGCCCCGACGGCCCCGGCTTCGAGAGGGCTCAGACCCGCCGCCAGCAACGCACCGATCACACCGGAGAGGATGTCACCCGAACCTGCCGTCGATGCCCAGGAGCCGCCGGCGTCGTTGACCAGCACCTCACCGCCGGGATCCGAGATCACCGTCGTATGGCCCTTCAGCAGGACCGTGACTCCGAGGCGTGCGGCAAGAGCACGCGTGGCCGCGATCCTGTCGTCGCCAAGAGTTGTGAATCGAGCGAACTCGCCGGCGTGGGGCGTCAACAGTGTCGGCGCGGTCCGGGCTGCGACAAGTTCGGGACGCTGAGCGAGGAGGGTAAGTCCGTCCGCATCGACAACAACGGGTACATCAGTAGCCAGCACCGACGCCAGAAGTCGCGCGGCGTCGTCGTCGGTACCCATACCGGGGCCGACCACCCACGCCTGAACTCGCCCGGCGGCTTGGAAGGTCTCACTCGCAATCACCTCCGGGAACCGGGCGAGCACCTCGGTGGCGCCGTGCCCGGCGTAGCGGACCAGGCCGGCGGTCGCGGTCACCGCGGCACCGGTACAGAGCACGCCCGCGCCGGGATACTGCTCACTTCCCGCAACGATGCCCACCACACCCTGCGAATACTTGTCGTCCTCCGGACCGGGCACCGGCCACAGCGCACCGACCTCCGCCGGATCGAGCGAACCGAATTCGGGTTCGCCGACGCTCAATCCGATGTCCACGAGTTCGACACGACCACACAGCGGAGCCGCGAGTACGTGTACCGGCTTGAGCGCACCGAATGTGACCGTCACATCAGCGGTCACCGACGGGCCGTCCACTGCGCCGGTGTTCGCGTCGACGCCGCTCGGAAGATCGACCGCCACGATCGGTGCATCCACCTGGCCGACGAGATCGGCCGCGTCAGGCCGTAGACCGCCGTGCCCGGAAATCCCGACGATGCCGTCGATCACCAGATCCGGCGACCCGACTTCGGCGGCGACTCGGCCGCCGGCCTTCAAGAGAGCATCGAGGCCCGCCCGATGAGCGCGCGCCGGATCGAGCAACACGGCCCGCACGCTCACACCTCGTTTGCGGAGCAACGCACCGGCCCACAGGGCATCACCGCCGTTGTCGCCCGTACCGACCAGCAGCGTCACCGACCGATGCGCGACCGACCCTGTACGGGAACGCAATTCGTCCGCGACTACTCGCGCAAGACCGTACGCCGCTCGACGCATCAGCACCCCGTCGGGCAGCTTGTCGAGCAGCGGCGCCTCAGCTGCTCGCACCTGATCGGCTGTGTAGTACCCACGCATGTCGGAACCCTTCAGTTGCCGTCGCTACCCTCGAAACCATGAAATCACGTCTTCGCCCGGCAATCGCGGGTCTCGTGCTCGCTCTCGGTCTGGTCGGGTGCAGTTCCGGCACCGACTCCACACCACCGGCTCCGGAAACGACGGCCAGCGGACCCGTGGTGACCATCTCCGGGATGGCGTACTCCCCCGCGTCCATCACCGTGAATGTCGGCGAGACGGTCACGTGGGTGTTCGACGACAACGGAATGGCCCACGACGTCAACGGCCTCGGGGACGCCAAGGGCAAACTCCGCAGTCCGCTCAAGAAATCGGGAACCTACACCTACACGTTCACCGAACCCGGAACCTACGACTACACCTGCACACCGCATCCCGAGATGCGCGGAACCGTCGTCGTCGAGACGCCGTAACGCGCTCGGGCCCCACAGTCTTGCGACTGCGGGGCCCGATTTTCTAGCGAAAGCTACTCGACCGTAACCGATTTCGCCAGGTTACGCGGCTTGTCGACGTCGTAGCCACGCGCCGCGGCAACCTCGGCCGCAAAGATCTGCAACGGAACCGTGGACAGCAACGGCTGCAGCAGAGTCGGTGACGCCGGAATCTCGATCAGGTGATCCGCGTGCGCCGCGGCGACGGTGTCGCCTTCCTCAGCGATGACGATAGTCGTCGCCCCGCGCGCCTTGATCTCCTGAATGTTGGACACCAACTTCGAGTGCAGGACAGCGCGGCCCTGCGGCGACGGCATGACGATGATGACCGGAAGGTCCTCCTCGATCAAGGCGATCGGGCCGTGCTTGAGCTCACCGGCGGCAAAGCCCTCGGCGTGCATGTACGCGAGCTCCTTGAGCTTGAGCGCACCCTCGAGCGCCACCGGGTAGCCGACGTGACGCCCCAGGAACAGCACGGTCGACGCGTGCGCGAACTGGCGCGCCAACGCGCGCACCGGTTCTGCCGTCTCGAGTACCTTGCTGACCAATGCGGGCATCGCTTCGAGGTCGGCGTACTCGCGGGCGACCTCGTCCGGATACTTGGTTCCGCGAGCCTGCGCCAAAGCCAAACCGACGAGGTAGTTCGCGGTCACCTGCGCCAGGAACGCCTTGGTGGACGCGACCGCGATTTCCGGTCCTGCCCGGGTGTAGAGGACTGCGTCGGCTTCACGCGGGATCTGTGCACCGTTGGTGTTGCAGATCGCCAGGACGCGTGCCTTCTGGTCCTTGGCGTGCTTGACAGCCTCGAGCGTATCGGCCGTTTCCCCCGACTGCGAGATTGCGACAACAAGCGTCGAGCGATCGAGAACCGGGTCGCGGTAACGGAATTCGCTGGCGAGTTCGACCTCGACAGGTAGACGCGTCCAATGCTCGATCGCGTACTTCGCCAACAGACCGGAGTGGTAAGCGCTACCGCAAGCGACAACGAACACCTTGTCGACGTCGCGCAGTTCCTGATCGGACAACCGCTGCTCGTCGAGGACGATCTTCCCGTTCTCGAAGTGGCCGAGGAGCGTGTCGGCGACAGCGGTGGGCTGCTCTTCGATCTCCTTGAGCATGAAGTAATCGTGACCACCCTTTTCGGCGGCCGCGAGATCCCAGTCGATGCGGAACGGGCGTCCTTCTGCCTCGTTACCCGCGAAGTCGGAGATCCGGTAGCTGTCGGCAGTGATCACCACTGCCTGATCCTGTCCGAGTTCAACCGCATCGCGTGTGTGCTCGATGAATGCAGCGACGTCGGAGCCGAGGAACATCTCGCCCTCACCGACACCGACTACGAGCGGTGTCGAGCGGCGCGCGGCGACAATCGTGTCCGCATGATCAGCGTGCGTGAAGACGAGCGTGAACGCACCTTCCAACCGACGAACCACCGACAGCGCACTCTCGATGAAATCACCTGCCGTCGGCCCCTGGGCGTACGCCCGGGCGACGAGGTGAACCGCGACCTCGGAATCCGTGTCGCTCTGCAGTTCGACGCCTGCAGCCTCGAGCTCCGCACGCAGCGGGGCAAAATTCTCGATGATTCCGTTGTGAACGACAGCCAGCTTGCCCGAGGCATCACGATGCGGGTGCGCATTGCGGTCCGTCGGACGCCCATGCGTCGCCCAACGGGTATGGCCCATACCGGACGTACCGACGAAGTGATCCGCACCGTACTCGCCGAGCTCCGCCTCGAGGTTGGCCAACTTACCGGCCTTACGCTCGATCTCGACCCCACCGGTTCCGTCGAGAATCGCGATTCCCGACGAGTCGTACCCGCGATACTCCATTCGTCGCAAAGCCTCCACCACAACGCCCAGAGCTGGGCGGTGGCCGACGTATCCCACGATTCCGCACATGGTGACTCAGGGTACTTGGACATCGGCGGTGGGCGCATTTTGCGGTTCCCGCACCTGGTTGCAGCGTCCGCTCCGCATACACGAGGCGGCTCATCGGATAACGTCTTCAACCGTGGCACCGAAACTGAAAACACTGACCCGTGAGCTGTCCAAGCGCGGCCCGCACCGAGTTCTCCGCGGCAACCTCGCCCTGGCCGGACAGCCGGGTGTCGTGTACACGCCGGAAACCGGTTTCAATCTCCCCGCCGTTGCCTTCGCGCACGGGTGGATGGTCGGGTCCCACAAGTACGAGCAGACACTCCAGCACCTCGCTTCCTGGGGAATTGTCGCAGCGGCGCCCGACAGCGAACGCGGTCCGGTCCCGTCACATCTCGGATTGGCTGCAGATCTTCGAGCGACGCTCGACATCTGCGTCGGCGTGCGACTCGGCCCCGGACAGATCAGCGTCCAACCCGATCGGGTCGCCTTTGCCGGTCACGGCATGGGCGCGGGCGCTGCGGTACTGGCCGCAGCGCAGCGCGGGGATGTCGGTGCGGTAGCCGCACTGTTCCCGGCCCCGACAGCACCCAAGGCGGAGAACTACGCGTCGAAGATCACAGCGCCCGGATTGATTCTCGCCGGCGAAGACGACGTCGATTCCTTGACCAGCAATGCCCGGCCGCTGAGCGTGGAGTGGGGCGGTCCCGTCATCGCACGTACCGTGAATGACGCCCAAGACGCCGGACTGATCGAAGGCCGCCGACTCCTCGGCGCCCTGGGCCTCGGTGGATCCGAGCGCAAGACACAGGCCGCCACACGGTGCCTGCTCACGGGCTTCCTGTTGTTCCATCTGACCGGCGACAAGAAGTACAAGGATTTTGCTGATCCCGACGTCGAGATTCCGCACACGGCGCCGTTGCTGCCGGTCGAACCTCACTCCGACGCGCGGGCCAGCCAGCTGTTGCGTAAGTAGGAGTCCGTACTCGCCACCGACTCCGGCGGCGAGCACGGCGGCGTCGTCGGCTCTGACGCGGATCGCAGATACGGGCCGGCTCTCACGGTCCCATCCGTGTCATTCTCGGCGGATGTCGTTTCGGACGGCGGCTCCTGGTGCGATTCCGCGCTCGCTGCGGCCACTCTGCGCTCACGGAAGTCGTCGAGTTGAGAATCGAGGGTTCGACGGATCGCTTCGAACGGCGCGTGAACGGACTTCACAGCGGACCAGCTCCGGCCAACTCAGCGCCCGTCTCTCCGCCGGGGACCACGATCGACTCGTCGGAGACTGTGGAAGGCGGCTCCGGGTCCGGCGCGGGCGAGAACTCGGCGTTGGATTCAACCGGCACCTCGTGCTCGCGAATCTCAGGGTCGGGAGTTTCGGGCTGGAGTGTCGCAGGCTGGGACGCTTCTTGCGGGCGCGCCTCGTGCAGCGACATCTCCGGATCGGCATCGAGCACTATTCTCGGCCAACCATTTTCGCTCAACTCCAGGGTGGCCGACACAGAGTTCCCGTCAGCACCTGCAACATCCAGACTCACCCCACGACCGTCGGACGCAATCGAGAAGCCCCAAGTGTTGCCGCCGATCGAGAAAGAGACAGGAGCGGCGGCGACACCGGATGCACTCGGCTCGGCGATCGGAAAGGTTGACGTGAACGCGTCTGTCACCCACTGGGTCGCGGCGTCAAAAGCATGACCAACCGCGCTCGCGCACTCCGCACACGCCCTGTCGAATTCATCGCGAGTATCGAGATACGCCGAACGAAAAACCGTGTCCAGCCATGGCGCCGCACCACGACCGGTGGAAGCGACGTGAGTCAGCTGGTCGATCTCCCCCGCACCCAGACCGCCGATCGTCGCCCGGTCGAGGCTTGCCACCTTGAAAGCCTTGTCTGCCAAAGCCGTTCGAACCGTCCGCGCGAACTCGTCAGCCAGCGTGATCAACAGTGGCGCCGAATCCGCATCGGACCGAGCTTCACGCCGCGCCGCGAAGGCCTGATCTACGACCGCACCCACGCCGGAAACATTCCACACTGCAGGAAGATTCTCCGCCAGGTGCGTCAGCATCGCGATCTCGGCGACCGAACCGTCCACCGCTGCGGCCATGTCCGACGCATCTCGCATTAGTGCCTCGAAATCGATACCAGCCTCTGCGCGATACGCATCCTCGTAGGACGTAAGCATCCGTTCTTCGAAGCCCAACCGAGAGGCCAGGTTGTGAAATCGATCGAAGAACTGCAGTCCCCTCGCACCAGCATCCAGGATTTCGTCAGGACGCACGCGTGAATCACGCAGTGCAAGAATATCTTCGACGCACAAGGAGCTGTTTGGTACTGCCTGTGCGGTACCGCTCGTCGGTCTCATGAGACCGACCCGCTGGAGTCTCGCAATCGCTGCGCACCCTGACCGTCCACCTCAGCGATCACCTCAGCCGAAGAGGAAAGCCGACGCGCCAACGCATCGAGAAGATCCGCACGGCCAGTCAAGCGAGAATTCAGGACCGCCAATGCCGACGCCAACGCGGCTCCATGCTCGGCGTAATCACGGCCCGAAACGGCACCGCTGAATCGCAAACGCCTGATCGGCTCGGCAGAATCGCGCAGAGCCTGGGCCACCGACACCGCATGGCGTGCCAATTCATCTGTTCCAGCGCGGTCGACATCCACGAGCGCTCCCAAGTTTCAACGGAACCACTCGAACGTCGAGCGGCCTTTGACTCCTTGGACGCAGCAGGGCGCAATTACGTTCCCTCAAAACGCGAATGCCGTAATGAGGGGCTAAACCGAACCGACGATCTCGGCCAACTCGTCGGCCAGCTTCTGCGCGAGCGGAAGTTCGGTGGCCTCGACCATGACGCGGACCAGTTGCTCTGTCCCGGACGGGCGCAGGAGCACGCGACCACCGTCACCGAGGACGCGCTCTGCGTCCGCGACTGCTGCGAGTACCGACGGCGATGCTGCGACTGTCGCCTTGTCCCCAACCTTCACGTTGATCAGAACTTGCGGGAGGGTTGTCATCGTTGCGGCCAGCGCGGATGCCGACTTACCCGTGCGAGCCATGCGTCCGAGCAGCCGGAGGCCGGTGAGAATCCCATCGCCCGTGGTGCCGAACGCCGGCAACACGACATGGCCTGACTGCTCGCCACCGAGGCTGTATCCGCCCGCGCGCAGTTCCTCCAAGACGTAGCGGTCGCCTACGGCAGCAGTCACGATGTTGATACCGGCCTCGCGCATCGCGATGTGCAAACCGAGATTGCTCATGACAGTCGCGACGAGAGTGTTCTCGACCAACTCACCGGCGTCGTTCATCGCGATCGCCAGAACTGCCATGATCGCGTCACCGTCGACCACCGCTCCGGTCTCGTCGACGGCCAGGCAGCGGTCGGCGTCGCCGTCGTGCGCGAGGCCTAGGTCCGCCCCGTGATCGACTACGGCTTTCTGAAGATTCTCCAGGTGCGTCGATCCGCAGCCGTCGTTGATGTTGAGGCCGTCGGGATCGGCGCTGATCGCGATGACGCGAGCGCCCGCTGCCGCGTAGGCAACCGGTGCGAGCGCGGAAGCAGCGCCGTTGGCGCAGTCGACCACAACGGTGAGTCCGGCGAGTGGCTCGCTCGCCGCGCTCGCCAGATGCGCAAGGTACAGCTGAGCGGCGTCGTCGACCGTACGGACGCGGCCGATCCCGGCACCTGTCGGTAGGACGGGCGGCGCAGTGCCGTCGAGTGCATCCTCGATCGCCACCTCGACAGCATCATCCAGCTTGTGTCCACCGGCTGCGAAAATCTTGATTCCGTTGTCCGGCATGGGATTATGCGATGCAGAGATCATGACACCGAGACTGGCGTCGAGCTTTGCCGTCAAGTATGCAACTGCCGGAGTCGGAAGAACACCCACGTCGAGCACGTCGACACCCGCGGAACTCAATCCTGCGGTCACCGCGGCTTGAAGCATCTCACCGCTGGCGCGAGGATCGCGGCCGATCACGGCGGTCGGACGTTCGTCCGCGGTGTCGGCTGTCAGTACGCTCGCCGCGGCAACTGCCAATCTCAATGCAAGATCTGCAGTCAGATCCGAATTGGCAAGTCCACGAACACCGTCAGTACCGAACAACCGACCCATAGAACGACTCCTGAATCCTGTGAACCTCGAGAAGGTAACTCGAGAAGGGAATTTCTCCGAGAAACACAAGAGCGAGCGTCCGGTAACGATGGACGCCCGCTCTTGTGGTGAACAGGTGCCGAAGCAGACCCGTCGGGTCAACCTCGGCAAAGCATCAGCGCTTGGAGTACTGCGATGCCTTACGGGCCTTCTTCAGGCCGTACTTCTTACGCTCGACCGCGCGGGCGTCACGCGTCAGGAAGCCTGCACGCTTGAGGGCCGGACGATCATCAGGGGTTACCTCGATGAGTGCGCGCGCGATAGCCAGACGCAGTGCGCCTGCCTGACCGGACGGGCCGCCACCGTGCAGCAGTGCAATGATGTCGAAAGACTCGGGACGCTCGACGAGCACCAGCGGAGCCTTGATCAGCTGCTGGTGAACCTTGTTGGGGAAGTAGTCCTCCAACGTACGACCGTTGAGCTTGAACTGACCGGTACCGGGAGCCATCCGGACGCGAACGACAGCCTCCTTGCGGCGACCGACGGTCTGGACCGGGCGATCGAGGACGATCGGTGCGAGCGTAGCTGCAGCAACCTCTTCGACGACCTCGACTGCGTCAGAGACAAGCTCTTCCACTGCTTCGATGTTCTCTTCGGACACGTTCTGCTCTTCCGGCGATGTCACTGTGCGACCTGCTTGATCTCGAATGGCACCGGCTGCTGCGCGGTGTGGGGGTGATTCGGGCCCGCGTAAACCTTGAGCTTGCTGCTCATTGCGCGGCCGAGCTTCGTCTTGGGGAGCATGCCGACAATGGCCTTCTCGACGAGACGATCGGGAGTCCTGTCGAGGACCTCACCGACAGTGCGGGACTTCAGGCCACCCGGGAATCCGGAGTGGTGGTAAACGTTCTTGCCCTGCAGCTTGTTGCCGCTGATGGCAACCTTCTCTGCGTTGATGATGACAACGAAGTCACCACCGTCGATGTGCGGCGCGTAGGTGGGCTTGTGCTTGCCACGCAGCAAGTTCGCTGCCTGAACGGCAAGACGGCCGAGCACCACGTCAGTGGCGTCGATGACGTGCCACGTGTGGGTCACATCTCCGGCCTTCGGGGTGTACGTAGACACAGATCTTCCTCGTCTTAATTCATTCCACTGCTGACCATGTGCGTATCGCGTAAACGATCCTCGGCGGCCAGTTGAGACCCGAGAACCGCCGGTCTCCACGCATTTCTGCCGGAGCCCTACGGCACGCCACCGATAGACGATACCGGTCTACCCGCTGCCAGGTCAAAGCGCAGCCATTCCTGCCAACAGCATCATCGTCCAGCACAGCGATGCGAGCGATCGACATGCGCCTGCCCCGGCAACCTGACGGTACCGGGGCAGGCGGGGTGTCATCACGGCATGGGATGTTGTCAGCGACCGAACCCGTTTGCGGCGATCCGATCAGCTTCCTGCATCTTCTCCGAGCCGCTCGCCGTCGCTCCGGCGATCTGCGCGAGAACCATGTTCAGTTCTTCGGAAGCCTGGGCCCAGCGACGCTGTGCGTCGTTCCACGCTTCGGAACCTGCCCCTTCCCAGCCTGCTTGCAGCTTGTCCACGACGACCTTGATGTCACCCTGCTTGTCGTTGATCGCTTTGGCCTGCTGTTTCATCTGATCGGACAGCATTGCGAGGCCGCCGAAGTCGTACTTGATCCTGTCGGACATAACTGCTCCCGGTTCGGTGTGGCTGGAGAGAACTTGTGAGAACTAACTTGTGAGAACTACTGGCTGAGGATTGCTTGATCGGACGATGAAGAGCTGGCGGTCAGGACATGTTCACCGTCGCGCCGCGAAGCGAGCTGACGTTGTCGTCTTCGGTCGAGTCGAAGGTTCCCGCGGCCTGTTTGATCTGCTCGCAGATGTCGGTCAGAGCTGTGTCCAACTTCAGGGCCGCGCTGTTGTATCGCTCCATGATTCCTGCGTATTCGACCTGCGCCGCACCGTTCCACGAATTGTGCGAAGCGTCGGCCTCCGACCGAACAGCGTTGACCAGCCCCCTGATGTCACCGAGATGTCCGTCGATGGTCCCCGCCGAATCGATCAATTCAGCGGTAGTTGCGGTAAAGCCCATGTCGTCCCCCTGGATTCGGTGAGTACCGTTCGGTATCGGCGATCACACACAACGGGCTTTGTCCGTCGGATGTGCACCGGGGTCGAGCGGAACTCCCTGATGTGCGCTACACATACTTTGACGCGACCTTCGTACCAACGGTTCCGGCCCGACCGAAGAATATTTTCAGAACCGACCGATCCGGTCACGGTGTGAATTCGACCGACTGCCACATCCGCAGGCAGTCCGCTTCGAGACTGCCCCACTCACCGACCAGATACTGGCAGCCGATACTCACTTGCCGTCCGTTGTCGACGTACACGTGCCAACGCACCTCGGAGAAATCGTCCGGAAACTCGACGTACACCACTGCCCGTTTTCCTGCGGCATCGTCGAGCACAGAAAACTCTGCGAACCGCAATGGGTCCTCGAACGTCGAAAACTGCTGACGCAAAACGGCTTCGACGGAATCGAATCCCACACCTTCCGCAAGACGTTTCTCGATGACCACGATCTTGCGATCCGCGCCCGAACCGGGTACCAAATCGGTACGCCCGCTCGAGGTCCCTCGCGACAGAAGCTTCCAATCGGAAGGCACTTCTGCCGCAACGCTTCCCACGTCCACACGAGTAAGTTCCGGCGTGGCACCGGACTCGATCGACGAGATCGAAGTCTTCGGCGCAGGCGTTTCCTGACCTTTCGACGCCTCCACGATCTCGACTTCGTCTTCCGCCGTGGCTGCGACCGACCCCGCCAACCGAGAATCGTTTCGATCGCGAGTGGACACCACGACCGTTCCTGCGACCGCACCGGCGACGGCGACCACCGCAAGCGCCGCCGCGAACCATCGACGGCCTCTTCGCCGCCCGCCGACGCGACGCGGCGAAGAGGCATTCGAGTCCGCGCCAGGAATCGACTTCGCGCCATCCGTATCGCCTACCCACCCGGCGCCAAAAGCCGAATTGTCGACGATTCGTCCCGAACTGTCCCGCGCGGTTGTCTGGCGAACGAGCGTCTGAGGATCCACCAGAGACGCAGCCACCCGGCTCTCGTCCAGAATTCGGATGCTCGCGTGGCCGTGAACATTCGTCGCCCCCCGTTCGAGCGAAGCCGCAACAGCATGAGAGCTCGGCCCGACCAACACCACAGCGTCCCGAACCGATAGATCCCCGATTGCGGAAAACAACCCCGCAACGTCTGCGATCTCCGAACTTTGTGTTCCGTCGATTCGGAGTTCACCGTCGACCTCAGCGACAACAGAAGCGACCACCGTTCCGCCTCGCAGTTCGAGGACGACACACCGCGATCGCCAAGCCGTATGAGCCGACCTCGCCGCCGCGATCGACGTCGGAACGAGTACGACGTCGTACGCCACTCGACGTGCTGCATCGAGCAATCGCCGCCTGCGTGGGGCACCCCAATCCGAGGGATGACTGAGATGAAGAATGTCTGCGTCGACGATTCCGCACCCGTCCATCGCACTGGAGATCAGCCTGGCCACCTCCAAGACTGTCGGGACAACCCGACCATCCACGTCGACATAATCGTCGTCGATGTAATCGATCGCATTCTCACCGGCCGCACCGGGGCCCGACGCCGGTTCGCGTCTGAGGTCTGCACTGCAACAGAATTCGCGTTGACCCGACACGACCCAGATATTCGATGCACCCCAATGTAACGAGACCGACACTGCGGACGGAGCGGTCACAGCGGTGGTATCCACGGAACTTGGACAAGTTGGGTTTGCGAGCGGGAAACGTAGACCCCACGGCCTTCCGGCATCGCCGACGCGCGGACAGTGCCGACGAGATTTCCCTCGTCACGGCTTCCGCTCATGATCAATCCGGCCGGCGCCATGTCACGAATTCTCGCAATGACCGGCTCGTACAGTGCTCTGGCCGCACCACCGGAACGGCGGGCAATAACCAGGTGCAAACCGATGTCCTTGGAGTGCGGAATGTATTCGAGCAACGGCGCCACCGGATTTCCACTCGGTGTGGCCACAAGGTCGTAGTCGTCGATCAGTACGTAAATCTCCGGCCCACTCCACCACGACCGTTCCCGCAATTGCTGCTGCGTTGTTTCGGCGTTCGGCATTCTGGCAGCGACGATCCGAGCCAAGTCGACCATCAATTCACCGAAGGTCGTCGACGACGCCGAGTACCCGCCGAGGTGATTCCCTTCGACCACGCCCAGCAGGGAATGCCGATAGTCACCGATGATCAGCTTGGCCTGGGCCGGTGTGTTCGACGCGATGATCCCTTCGGCTATTCCACGCAAGAGAGATGTCTTCCCACACGCGGTGTCGCCGAATATCAACAGGTGCGGGTGTTCCCGGAAGTCCATGTACACCGGGGCGAGGTCGGTCTCACCGAGCCCGATCGGCACCGTGAGGCACCGACCGTCGGCCGCGCTCGTTGAGGGCCACCGGGTCCCGACAGCTTCGAGAAGTTCCGCCCGCGAGTAGAAATCCGGGAGCATCCGCACGGTGGGTGCCGGACGCGAATTCGACATGGCTGCAATACGTTCGACCGTCGCCACCACAGCCGTACTCGAGTTCTCACTACCCGGTAGGCCGTCGATTCGAGGTAGTCCGGTGAGAAGGTGGAGTCCGTCGCGAGTGATGCCACGACCCGGTCGACCTTCCGGCACCAGGCCGGCTTTCCGGCGACCCGCATCCGAATCTCCCGGATCACCCAAACGAAGTTCGATGCGAGTACCCAGTTGATCCTTGAGTGCCGGCCGGATCTCGGCCCACCTCGACGTCGTGACGATCACGTGTACACCGAAGGACAAACCTTGACCGGCGAGCATGTTGATCTGGGGCTCGAGTGATTCGAAATCCGAACGAACGCTTGGCCAACCGTCGACGACGAGGAAGACGTCACCGTACGGGTCCTCTCGGAGTCCCGCAGCCTCACCTTCCCCGGCGGGATCAGCTGTTCGCAATCTACGGAAATCGGCCATCGATTCGATGCCGAGGTCACGAAACAGTCGCTCCCGTTTGGCGACCACACCGAGTACCTCGGCAACTGTGCGCCGGACGCGGTCGGAATCCAAGCGGTTTGCCACCGATCCGACGTGCGGCAGATCTTTCAATCCGAGGAGCGTTCCACCGCCGAAGTCGAGGCAGTAGAACTGAATCTGTTCCGGCGTGTGCGTCATGCTCAGAGACAAGATCAACGTGCGCAACGCCGTCGACTTTCCCGACTGCGGGCCGCCGACAATCGCGAGGTTGCCAGTCGATCCGTTGAGATCGGCGACGAGTAGATCGCGGCGCTGATCGAACGGCCTGTCGACTATGCCCAAGGGTGCGCTCAGATTTCCGCGAGGTTGATCACCGGTCGCCCACCGCGGCAACAACTGGTCAAGCGTCGGAGATGACTCGAGCGGCGGGAGCCACACTTCATGCGCACGTGGACCGTGACCGCGCATGCGGTCTACGAGGACTCCCATGAGAGTACGTGCATCGTCACCGATTTCACCCATGTCGACGACGTCGGGCTCGACGGGAACGACAACGGCCTCTGGTCCGATCACGGGCTTCGCGGTAAACGGCAGCGGCGCCAGTTCGACGGGGGAATCGACCGAGAATCGAGTGGGCACGATCCGCTCGCCCTCGTACGGGCCTGACACGTACGCACCTTGGAAGCGAACGATCTCAGCAGAATCGGACTTCAGGTATCCCGCACCGGGTGTACCCGGAAGGTGATAAGCATCGGGAACGCCGAGGACGGAACGAGACTCGTTCGCCGAGAACGTTTTCAACCCGACGCGATACGAAAGATGGCTGTCGAGACCCCGAAGCTTTCCTTCGTCGAGTCGCTGACTGGCCAGCAGCAGGTGAATGTGAAGTGACCTGCCCAATCGCCCGATGGCCACGAACAATTCGGCAAATTCCGGCTGTTGACTGAGCAGTTCAGAAAACTCGTCGACGACCACGAAGAGTGCCGGTAACGGATCGAGTGCAGCGCCGGCCAGCCTCGCCCTCTCGTAATCGGACACGTTTGCGAAGTTTCCTGCCGCACGCAACAGTTCTTGTCGACGATTCATTTCGCCGGCGAGCGCGTCCTTCATACGATCGACCATCGCCAATTCCTCGGCAAGGTTGGTGATGATCGCAGCAACATGCGGTGCCTCCTCGAGGCCGAGAAAGGTTGCACCACCTTTGAAGTCGATCAGGACGAGGTTCAGTGCGTCGGGAGAGTGGGTCGCGATCAGGCCGAGCACCAAGGTTCGCAGGAACTCCGACTTGCCAGAACCGGTGGCTCCGATACACAGCCCGTGCGGACCCATACCGTTCTCGGCCGACTCCTTCAGATCCAGTTCGACGGGGT
Source organism: Rhodococcus sp. OAS809 (assembly GCF_040546695.1). NCBI lineage: Bacteria > Bacillati > Actinomycetota > Actinomycetes > Mycobacteriales > Nocardiaceae > Rhodococcus > Rhodococcus sp. OAS809. The sequence continues at coordinate 2,003,340 of NZ_JBEPOI010000002.1, forward strand.
TTCCGTCTTGTCCGACACCGATCGGCACGCGGAGTCGGTCGCGTCCCTGACGTGGAAGCCAGCCATGCTCAGGATTGAACCTCGCAATGTTTCCTATCCCCAACATCTGGCTCCACGTCCGAAGGGATCGGTCGTCGTCAGCTGCGTCGACGGCATTCTGCGATGCCGCACGGAACGGTGCGATGCGACGGCCGAACGCCTGCGCCAGGCTCGTCGTCGCAGCGTCAGGCCTCGCAAAGTTCTCAACTCCTGCGCTGCTCACCGCGCCGATCTGATCGCTACTGACGACAAGTCGCAAACCACGCGTCGCCACCAGCCGCGGGCAGAACCCGCACAGGTCGAGGACGGTCACCGAGTCGAGCCCGGATTCGGACAACAGGCCGGTGTCACCTTCGAACAAGCCACCGTCCACGACCAGCACGAGATGCGGAACGCCCGCACTGGCTGGAGTGTTGCGAGCGAATCGAGCACGCATCGAAAGCGGTTCCCCGAGGGAACTTTCGAATTCGAGATACGAACCGAACACCATGCGTGCAGTGCCGGTGGCGTCCTGAGACTGCGGGTGTTGCGCGTGTGGGAGCCACTTGACCCACTCCCACTCGGATTCGGTATCGGGACCGCACACCACCGCAACTTGGAGCGTGTCCGGACCGTGGAATGTGCACAGTTGCATCAACATCGAGCGGACAAGCGCACGAGCGGAATCTCTCTGCCCCTCGATGGACATCGCAGCAAATCCGCGAAGCGAGACGGCGGTCGGCAGGTCCTGCACAACCGAATGTGCACGGACGAATCGCCGAAGTGAGACAGCAGCGACGGGTTCGAGATCCTCGACCGGCCCGGTCTCCGGAGACACGAGTCTGGTGGCCAATCGCTGTGTACCCAGACCTACCCGAACGTGGCAGTAGTCCGAGTCGGTGATCTGACGCTCCCACATCCGCACAGTCCCGGCCAGTGTCCAGAGCAGCGACGGCTCGGGATTGCTCCACTCGAGAGCAGCACGCTGCGCACCAGTCGTCGCAGCAACATCACTACGCATCTGATCCAGGTACCGGAGGTAGTCCTTGCGGTCCTCGTTCGCCTCGGACGCTCTTGCTCCACCGCTACGACCGCCCCCGGCGAGCATTCCGAGCATCGACACCATCATCATGACCGGAAACAGCAGGGACATCGGATTGCGCGCCATGCCGGAAGAGAACATCAGCGCCACCATGCCGATCATGGCAACCACCATGATCACCGGAAGTAGTTTGGTCAGTAGGTTTCCCGGCGTGACGCGAGGTATCTCCGGTGGGGCCTGAAGCGTCACCTCGCCGCCCGGTGTGCGCGGCGATTCACGGCGTGCTCGACGCGCAAATCTGACAGTGCTCAATTCACCCACCCCCATCGGTGCTGCAGCTGTTGCCGCCAGGCGCCTCGTCCGACTACCGCCGGCCCCCCAAGGCGTACTCGCGCAATTGCAAGAGAGTAGATCACAACACCGACACTCGGGTCGGTGCCACCTGTTGTCGGCGCTGTCTCCGATACGGGCACGCAGTTCATGTCGTATTGTTCGGGTGAACTGGGGTGACGCGAAGGGGGAATCGCGTCATGGGAGGGGACAGATCTTGACCAGCACCACTACAACCAGCGCTGCGAACACCGGAAACGGACGAGGCGCGAGTCATTCTGCCGAACTGTGCAGGTTGACGGTACTTTCAGCCCATTCGCAGGTGGATCTTGCGGTGCCGCTTCGTGTTCCACTCACCGTGGTCATTCCGGGCATTGTGGACACAATTGTCAACCACAGCAATTTCAACGAGTTCGACCACACCACTGAACAATTCGAGCCCGTCGACTGGACTCTGTCGAAAGTCGGCAGGGCACCGCTGGCACCGACGCTGTCGCTGCACGAGCACGGAATCCGCGATGGAGAATTGCTCGTACTCGAGGCCTCGGACACCGCTGCCCCGCCCCCACTCTTCGACGACATCATGTACACCGTCGCGGCCACGGATGCGGACGTCTACCGACGCTGGACTCCGGTCACCGCGCGCATTGTCGGCTCGACCGCCGCCCTCGTCGCTGCGCTCGTCGCGGCCCTCGCCCTGGTCCTCGGCGACACGGGACTGATCGGCGCCGTCTGCGGCGGAGTGACGTCTTTGGTGCTCACCGTCGCCGCCGTCGTGGCAGCGCGGGTGTACGGAGACTCTGGAAGTTCCGTCACGCTCGGATGCGCTTCGGTGCCACTGGCGTTCGTCTCCGGCGCACTCTGCGTGCCCGGCACTGTTCTTTCGGCTCATCTGCTTCTCGGTTCGGCATCTGCCGCTGCGGTAACTCTGATCTGCTTCCGCTTGTGCGGCGCCGGATTAGCTGTCTTCACAGCACTTCTCGTCGTCCTTCTCGCGGCGGTGGGCACCTTTGCCGTCACTACCACGCTTCCCGAGGCGCGCACCGCGACCGTCAGCGGCGCGGTGATTGCCGCCGCATTGATCGTTCTCACGTTCACCGCTCGACTGTCGATGTTGTTCGCGCGACTACCGCTTCCTCCTGTTCCGACGCCGAGTAATCCCCTCGACGACGACCGCGACGGACTGCCCGAACCCGAACTACCCGGGCTGACCGAGTTGGCGGAAAGGGCAGGGCGGGCGCGTAGCTATCTGACCGGGCTGATCGTGGCCACGTCAGTGGTCGCGCTCGTCGCTGCCGTCGCACTCGCGTGGTCCTGGCCTGGTCAGGGGATCGTCTGGCCGAATCTTGCTCTCGCATTCGCGACGGCCGTCGTGCTGATGTTTCGCGGGCGCACCTACGCGGGCGCACAGCAGGCTGTGCCACTCATCGCGGCAGGCATCTCGGTGATTCTCGTTCTCCTGGGCGACATGGCATGGACCCATCGCGACCATGCATTGGTCGTCTTCGCCATCACGATGACCGTTCTCCTCCTGGCACTGGTTCTGGGAATCCTCGCCCCCCAGAACACATTCAGCCCCGTGATGCGACGCGCTGCCGAGCTGTTGGACCTCGCTGCGATTGCAGCAATCGTCCCGCTGATCTGCTGGGTCAGTGGCCTCTTCGCGCTCATGCGTGGCCTCTGAGCGATCGGTGATCGATGGTGATTCGACGTGCAACAAACATCTGCGCCAGTCTCGTGATCGTTGCCTTCAGCATTCTCGCCGGGGCAGGTGGCGCATCGAGCGCGGTTCCCTCCCCCATCGATCCTGCAATGCTGCCCGAGGACGGTCCGCCTGCACCTCCACAACCCACCGAACAACGAACCCTGTGCGTCCCAGCCGTGGCAGGTGGTGACGGTGCGGACATTCCACGTTCTCAACGAGATCTGGGATTCGATTCTGTGTGGCCGATCACCAGAGGGGCAGGACAGCGAATTGCTGTCATCGACACCGGTGTCAGCAGACATCCCCGGCTGCCATCGCTCGACGGCGGCGGTGATTACGTCGGTACCTCCGACGGCACCGACGATTGTGACGCACACGGAACTGTCGTGGCCGGTCTCATCGCCGCCCAGCAAGTCGAGGGTTCCGGATTCTCCGGAGCTGCGCCTGACGCACAGATAATTTCGATCAGGCAGTCCAGTGCCGCCTTCTCGGTGGCCGGCCAACGCGAAGACCCTGCTGTAGCCGAGAACTCATCCGGGTACGGAAACGTCGACACCATGGCATCGGCCGTCCGTCACGCTGCGGACATGGGTGCAAGCGTCATCAACATCTCCGAAGTCGCCTGCAAGCCTGCCGGGGACGGGATCAACGACCAACGACTCGGCGCTGCAATCGAATACGCCACGATCGCGAAGAACGTCGTAGTCGTCGCAGCTGCAGGTAACGTCGGATCCGGAGGTTGCAAGAACCAGAATCCGCCGCCGGATCCCGTCGATCCCCTAGCCGATCCATGGAACTCGGTTGCGACGATTGCCAGTCCGGCTTGGTACGACGACTATGTCCTCACGGTCGGGTCGGTAGACCCCAATGGCGCCGCCAGTTCCTTCAGCCTCGGCGGTCCGTGGGTCGACGTGGCGGCGCCCGGCATCGGAATCACCTCACTTCACCCGACGTCGCCCGGTCTGACCAACGGGGTGTACGGCTCCGACGGCGCCGTACAGTCGTTCAACGGGACCAGTTTCGCTGCGCCCTTTGTCGCGGCGACCGCCGCACTGGTCCGGTCGGTTCACCCGGAACTGACGGCGCTTCAGGTCATGCAACGTATCGAAGCCACCGCCCACGCTCCGGCGCAGGGTTGGAATCCCTACGTCGGTCACGGCGTCATCGATCCACTTGCGGCAGTGACGGGCGAATTGGCCCCAGGAGAACGCGTCAAGGTCAACCATCAGTCGGTGTCGATCGATCCCCTACCCACGCCGCCGACCCCCGACAACCGATCTCGCGACACGGCACTCGTCGGAGCCGGAACGGTCGGCACCCTCGCCCTACTGACGCTGTTGGCATCGATGCCTCTTCGTCGAGTAATTCGTCGGCATCTTCCCGAACGCCAGAACATCGATCCCTGAACCGTCAGCAGTGTTCAGTTCACCGGAGCGGCCGGCGCAGTATCGGGGGCGATTCCGTCGTGAGCTATCAGTGCATTGCTCTTCTCGAGCGCGGGACCTGATGCAAGTAGGTCGAGCATCTGCCAAGGCGCGCGATCAGGCGTTCGCGTCAATCCGAGCGCGCGAGCGGAGGTTTCGTCCGGTACGCCGTACTTCACACCGGTGTCGGCTACGTAGAACACTCCGTCGTGCCTGGTGCTGTTCGTCTCGATTCCGGTCGCTTGAACAAATCCGCCGAATCCCTGTTCGACATGGACGTTGTCGAGATTGTCACCCGATCCGTCCGCCTGCGCCAAGGACACCAACTTGCCACCCTCCGGGATCGGAACCTGCAATCCAGCGACAAGTTTCAGCGTTGCAGAACTACTTTCGCCGCCCTCGACTGCAGGTGGGGGAGCCCATTCCAGACAGCCGACAGGTGCGCCGTGATCATCGACGATCTCCGGAACCACCCGCGGCAACAAGTCGACGGCCAGCTCACTCACCGAGGGAATACGACTGATGGCATCAGGGGTGACGCTCGCGATCCCGGTGGCGCCCTGCGAATCCGAGAAGTAGATCAGTTGGGCGAGCGCCGCACCGATCTTCTGGATCCCGTTCTCGAGTACCACGTAGTACTGCGGGTCCGCACCCACCGAAACCTGGACGACGGAGCCGACAGTCTTGTTCTGCAGAGGAAACCGGGGCGCCGATCCCAGTTGGCGGATTCGCGGAGCCTCGATGCGCGGAACTTCGGGAATCGAATTGAGGAATCCGATACTGATCGGTCGCGCCTGTGCTCCTTCCAGGCCTAAAGCCCGCATGATCGCCGGATCGTCCACATCGATTTCCGCTCGCTTCCCGTCGTACACGAGAAAGTGATCGGAACCCGACTTCACCAGGAATGCACGGTCATTCGTCAGATATGTCGTGTTTTCGCCGACATTGGACGAGCCGACCAGGACCGAAGTCGTCAACGATTTTCTCCCGTCCGATCCGACGGAATCGCACACCGTCCACGCGGCGTTGGTAGGGTCGGCCGATTCCGGCAGCGCGGACGGTGCGCCGGGAATGCCGACGAGCGCGCCCCGGGGTTTCGCCTCGACCTCGGATGCCTTGACTACTGCCGGTTTTCCTGGCGAACCCAGAATCAGTCGTGCGGAGGCCAAGTTCAGCACAGGGCGAAACGTACCCTCCATGGCGACGAACATCGCGCCCGATTCCTTTGCAACGACGATCTCTGCATCGCCGATTCTGTCCTGTGGCCGAAACAGAGCGAGTACAGCGCAACCCGCCAATCCCAGTGCAGCGAGGACTATTCCGACGGTGAACGCGCGCGACTGTGATCGCATCGGATCGTGAAGCATCCGCACGTCTCGTCTGACCAGCGCATGTTCCATCCGCCTGACCAAGAATCGGTACCCGTTGACCTGCCAGCGCGTGGTAGGTGTCGCAGCCATCATTCCCCCCGTGCCTTACATCCCCTTGCGAAGACACAGTACAGTTCCGCTGGGGCGGAAATTTTCGGGTAGTTCGCAGGTCAGGTATCGGGGAGGAACCGTGGACCGATCGCGGTTGAAGCATTGGCCGTCGTCACACAGGATTTCGACGCGCGAGTTCGTGCCGGCACAGATTTTCGGAATCGGTGCGGGCGGAATCGCGATGGCCAGTGGGCTCGATTGGTTCTGGGGGCTGGCAATCGGTTGTGTGGTTGCCGGATCAATGCTGCTTCATGTGGGCGGTTGGTCGGTAATGTCCTGGATTGTCAGGTACTTTCGCTATCTGCACCGCAAGGACGTCGACCGCAGCACGATCGTCAGTTTTCACACTCCCTCCGAGCAGTCCATCGGGCTCCGAGTGGACGGATCTTCGCTCGTCGCTGTGGTCGAGATCGCTCCCCCACGCGACTACCTGACCAGGATCGGCCGTCATTCGTTCGACGCTTCCCACCTTCTGCCCACGGCAGCCCTCGCCAATTGTCTCTATCAGCACGACATCTCACTCACCGGCATCGACATCGTCAGTCACGGATACCGCGCCGCGTCGGGAACGCCTGCCACCGAAGTCTACGAACGTCTCATCGGACCACTACCAGCCACCGCCACCAGAAGTGTTTGGCTTGCACTACGTTTCGACGCGCTGGAGGGTGGTGCAGCAGTCGAACGCCGGGGCGGGGGCGAACAGGGCGCCGGCCGCGCGATAGCTGTTGCCGCCAATCGTGTCATCCGGGTGCTCGATTCAGCGGGGTGCAAGGCGCGGATCCTGACCGCACCGGAGATCGCGTCGTCCACTGCCCAGGTGACAAGAGGAGTGGCCGGCCACGAGGTCACCGAAACGTGGCGAAGTACCCCCTTGCCTGGCGTGTCCAACGTCGGATTTGGGATCGAACCCCGTTTCATCACCACTGCGACCCTGACCCGAGTGTGGGCAGTGGCAACGGTCGGGACGTCCGTGACAATTCGGTTACGACCCACCGGACAACGCGGAGAGGCGAAGGTCAGTGCGACATGTCGCTTCACCACGCGCAATCCACCTGAGAACGCACCGCTGGCCGGTTTGGTCTCGCTACGTGGGCGCCAGCGCGACGGATTGCTGACCAATTTGCCAACCGCATTGGCCGCGCTGGACGGCATCACGCCGGGCGTTCGCATGGACGGGGGCACACTCGACTCACTCGCTCTACCCCTTGCCGGGTGCGGCCAACTCATCGGCTCGGACCGAAACGGGCACGGTGTCGCGGCCAGAATTTCGGGGCCGGGCGTCAACACCGTTCTTGTCGCCGGCGAACTCTATCTGGCTCAGCAGTTGATCTTTCGAGCCATCGCGACCGGCGCACTGGTACTCGTCCACACCGATCGACCGCAAGCGTGGACCGCGCTCACCGACTCGATGGGAGTGCCTGACCGACTCCGCGTGTCCGGGCAGGGCGGTGGGCCTGAGGGCGCCTTCAACACTGTCGTGTTCGACGGCGTCGAGGGGTTATCTCCGCGTGCCGGCGTGACCGCAATCTATGTGTACGGACATCCACGCCAATGGCCTCGGATCGACCCTGAAATCTCGATAGTCCAGCCATTCGCACTCGGTGACAAGATCACGGTCGAAACCGGCCGTACGCGCGTCGACCTGACTTTGGTGACCATCGCTTCCGAGACATCGTTCATCGGCCGTCCACGAGCCGGCGACGCTCACCAGCTGGCGTGATCGCATTTGTCCAAGATCAGCCGGGATAGGGGTCACTCGCACGTTGCATCCGCAATCCGCTTCCCCACCAATCCAATTCACGAATCATCTTCTCGCTTGCATCGATCGCAATCGAATCGACGCCGTACGGCTCGTGTCCGAATTGCTTACGCACCCGGTGAATGGTCACGCTTTGACGCACCGAGACCATGTGCAACTCCGCCACCACTTGCCTCAGTTGCTCGACGGCCCGAACACCACCTGAAATCCCGCCGTAGGACACGAATCCGATCGGCTTGGCACGCCACTCGTGTTTCACCGAATCGAATGCGGTCTTGAGGGCAGCCGGATACCCGTGGTTGTATTCGGAGGTCACGGCGACAACAGCGTCGGCGCGCCCGATTCGCCGGCGGAAAACCTCCGTGGCAGGTGAATCCGAGAAATCCTGGGGCAACGACAGCTCTCTGAGGTCGATCACCGATACGTTCCACGACGGGTTCGCGGTTGCGCGCTCGACAAACCAGTCCGCCACTGCTCGTCCCATTCGCCCCTCGCGGACCGAACCTACGATGACTTCGACGTTCAAAGGTGCCATGAACGTCGATGCTAGCGACTGATCACGCAGTGATCCCGTCCGTGATGAGTGCTGCCAGTTCCCGATAAGCGCTGGCATCGTCCAGACCAGTTGCCCGGTAGACCGCGCGTTGCTGGATCCGAACCATCGTCGCCGCAGCGGCATCGGCGACAAATGATGCGTGTACCTGCCGGAATGCGCCCGAATCGACTCCCTCGACGATGAGCGATCGCACACGATCAGCAGCGATCGACGTGTTCTTCTCGTAGACCTGGCTCGCCGACACCGATTCGGCCAGGTCTTCCATGAACTGACTGGACGCCGCGGACAGCCGATCACCCACTGCTTCGAGATACACCGCGACTCGACGAGGCGGGGCCGTTTCGGCGGCGACTGCACTCTCCACTGCATCGGTCGCCGCCCGGAAGAAGTTCACTGTCACAGCCCGCACCAGATCCTCTTTGCCGGCCGCCACGGTGTACAAGGTGCTCTTGGAGCAGTGCAGACGAGCTGAGATCTCGTCGAGCGTGAGGTGGGCGAAACCCTCGCTCAAGAACAGTTCGACCAGTTGATCGAACAACTCTGCCCTGCGCGCAGTCGTCTTGTGAACCAGCCTTGCCATACCCACGACAGTACTGCAGTATCGTTCTCAGTACTACTACCTAGCTAGGAGCCGACCGTGCCCGTCGAACGCCTGATGCCCAGCCAAGAAGCTCGCGATCTCATCGAACTGACGCGTGATGTCGCGGACAAGGTACTCGCGCCCAAGGTCAACGAATACGAGAAGGCCGAGAAGTATCCAGACGGAGTGTTCCCCGCACTCGGACAGGCGGGCCTGCTGAGCCTTCCGTATCCCGAGGAGTTCGGCGGCGGCGATCAGCCGTACGAGGTGTACCTCCAAGTGCTCGAAGAGATCGCCTCACGCTGGGCAGCGGTTGCAGTGGCGGTGAGCGTGCACAGCCTGTCGTGCTTCCCGCTGTTCACCTTCGGCACCGACGAACAGAAGAACCGCTGGCTACCGGACATGCTGGGCGGCAACACCATCGGCGCGTACAGCCTTTCCGAAGCGCAGGCCGGATCCGACGCCGCCGCGTTGTCGTGCAAGGCGACGCCCACCGACGGTGGCTACCGCGTCAACGGCTCGAAAGCCTGGATCACCAACGGCGGCAAAGCGGACTTCTACAACCTCTTCGCACGCACCAGTGACGACGGTTCACGCGGCGTCTCCTGCCTCCTGGTGGACAAGGACACCGAAGGCCTCAGCTTCGGAAAACCCGAAGAGAAGATGGGGCTACGCGCGGTCCCCACTGCCTCCGCGAACTACGACGACGCCTTCATTCCTGAGGAGCGATTGATCGGTCAGCGCGGCCAGGGGCTGCCGATCGCCTTCAGCGCACTCGACTCCGGCCGACTCGGAATCGCTGCCGTTGCCGTCGGAATCGCTCAAGGCGCGCTCGACGACGCGGTCGCTTACGCGAAGGAACGCAAGGCATTCGGCAAGCGGATCATCGATCACCAGGGACTCGGTTTCGTGCTCGCGGACATGGCTGCCGCAGTCGACTCCGCGCGAGCCACCTACCTCGATGCAGCCCGCCGCCGCGACGCCGGAGTTCCGTATTCACGCAACGCGAGCGTCGCCAAGCTCGTGGCCACCGACGCGGCAATGAAGGTCACCACCGACGCCGTTCAGGTATTCGGCGGGTACGGATACACCCAGGACTTCCCCGTCGAGCGCTACATGCGCGAGGCCAAGATCACGCAGATCTTCGAGGGCACCAACCAGATTCAGCGATTGGTCATCGCGCGCCAACTGGCGGGATAGCCCCCCGATACGAATGCCCTCCCACACAGAGTGGGAGGGCATTCGGCATGGTGAAGTTCAGTCGCCGCAGCATCCACCCGAAGACGGAATCTCGCGGGTCTCACGGGTAATCGCGTTGCGGGCAGCCAGTTCCGAGTAGTCGGGGTAGTCCACGCGGACCAACGAAAGTCCGTGCGCCGGCGCAACGAGGATGGAACTGGATCGCGACGTTTCGTCGAGCAAACCTGCCACCCAGTCGGCGGTGCGCCGTCCCTCACCGACGGAGAGGACTGCGCCGACAAGACTGCGAACCATCGACCAGCAGAACGCATCGGCATTCACGTACGCCGTGAACACCGTGCCCTCTTGGGTCCAGTCGAAACGCTGCAGCTCCCGCACCGTCGTAGCGCCTTCTCGACGCTTGCAGAATGCCGCGAAGTTGTGCAGACCCAGCAGCCGATTCGACGCACCCTGCATCGCTCCGAGATCGAGTGGTTTGGGATACGAGACGGTGTCGCGTGCGCGTAGTGGTTCCACTCCGAACGCCGCGTTGGTCACCCGGTACTCGTAATAGCGTCGCATCGCGGAGAAGCGCGCATCGAAGTCACCCGGAACCACCGATATCTGTTTGACCCGAACGTCCTTGGGCAGAAATCGTGCAAGTCTGCGCACGAGTCGCGACGGATCGTCCGGGAGCAACTCTCCCGGAACGTCGACGTGCGCTACCTGACCGGTGGCGTGGACACCGGCGTCGGTTCGACCGGCAACGGTCAACTGAACCGGGCGTCGAAGCACCGTTCCCAACTTGTCTTCGATCTCACCGCACACGGTGCGCAGATCGGTCTGGCGAGCCCAACCCGAGAAGTCGGTGCCGTCGTAGGAGATGTCGAGCCGCAATCGAACGAGCCCGCCGTCCCCGATGGGGGCGGCGGGCTCGTTCGATTCAGCGTGTGCCGAAACCAAGGGAGACTAGTCCTTCTTGGCCTCTTCGGCCTCGGGAGCGTCGGCCGCAGTTGCGGTCTCGTTCTCGATGGCCTCGACGACTGCGTCAGCGTTCTCGACCTCAGCGTCGGTCGCGTCGGCCTCTACGGCCTCGACGACGTTCTCTGCGGCGGGAGCTTCCTGCGAGGACTTGACGCGACGAGCGCGGTCAGCCTCGGAGGTGACGGTCTTTTCCTTGACGAGCTCGATGATTGCCATCGGAGCGTTATCACCCTTGCGGGGGATCGTCTTGATGATGCGGGTGTATCCACCGTTACGGTCCGCGTAGAACGGGCCGATCTCGGCGAACAGGGTGTGAACGACATCCTTGTTGCGGATGACCTTCAGCACCTCACGACGGTGAGCCAGCGTGCCGGCCTTCGCGTGCGTGACGAGCTTCTCGGCGTAGGGGCGCAGTGCCTTGGCCTTGGACTCGGTGGTGGTGATGCGACCGTGCTCGAAGAGCGCGGTAGCCAGATTGGCGAAAATCGCCTTCTGGTGGGAAGCCGACCCGCCGAAGCGGGCACCCTTCTTGGGCTTGGGCATGATGATCTCCTAGTAAAGGACCTGAGCTGCTACAGCTGTTCGGTCTCGGCGTAGTCCTCGGTACCTTCGGCATCGCCGAAGGAACCGGCATCAGTGTCACTCCACGTTCCGGTGGCGGCGTCGTAGCCGGCAACGGTGGTGGGATCGAAGGATGCGGGGCTGTCCTTGAGGGACAGGCCGAGCGAATGCAGCTTGACCTTGACCTCGTCGATGGACTTCTGTCCGAAGTTGCGGATGTCGAGCAGATCGGACTCGGTACGGCCGACAAGCTCACCGACGGTGTGAACACCTTCGCGCTTGAGGCAGTTGTAGGAGCGGACCGTGAGGTCCAGATCCTCGATGGGGAGTCCGAAGGAAGCGATGTGATCGGCCTCGGCAGGCGAGGGTCCGATCTCGATTCCTTCTGCTTCGACGTTCAGCTCACGGGCCAGGCCGAAGAGCTCAACCAGGGTCTTGCCCGCCGAAGCGAGCGCGTCCCGTGCGGTGATGGAGTTCTTCGTTTCCACGTCGAGAACGAGCCGATCGAAGTCGGTGCGCTGTTCGACGCGAGTGGCCTCCACCTTGTAGGTGACCTTGAGCACCGGCGAGTAGATCGAGTCGACCGGGATACGGCCGATCTCTGCGCCGGACGCCTTGTTCTGAACGGCGGGGACATAGCCACGACCGCGCTCGACTACGAGCTCGATCTCCAGCTTTCCCTTGTCGTTCAGGGTGGCGATGTGCAGATCAGGGTTGTTCACGGTGACGCCTGCCGGGGGCACGATGTCGCCCGCAGTAACAGCGCCGGGGCCCTGCTTGCGGACGTACATGGTGACCGGCTCGTCCTCTTCGGAGTTCACGACGAGGCCCTTGAGGTTCAGGATGATGTCGGTGACATCTTCCTTCACGCCCGGGACGGTGGTGAACTCGTGGAGAACGCCGTCGATACGGATGCTGGTAACAGCAGCGCCGGGGATCGACGAGAGCAGCGTGCGGCGCAGCGAATTGCCGAGCGTGTACCCGAAACCTGGCTCCAGGGGCTCGATGACGAACTTCGAGCGGTTATCAGCGATGACCTCTTCGGTCAGCGTGGGTCGCTGAGAAATGAGCATTGGTATTTCCTCCTGTACGGACGTCCACTATTTGACGCCCACGATGGGAAAGGGCCTGCGGCCCTGTGAGTGGTTGAGGAGTCCGGAGACTCCTCAACCACTCACGGGGTGCGAAGCGCCTTACTTCGAGTAGTACTCGACGATGAGCTGTTCCTGCAGAGCGATGTCGATCTGCGCGCGCTCGGGAAGCTGGTGAACCAGGATCCGCAGACGCGAGCCGACAACCTGCAGCCACCCGGGAACCGGGCGATCGCCGACGGTCTCACGCGCAACCTGGAACGGAAGCGTGGAGAGCGACTTCTCCTTGACATCGATGATGTCGTACTGCGAGACGCGGTAGCTCGGGATGTCGACCTTCTTGTTGTTCACGAGAAGGTGACCGTGCGTGACCAGCTGACGTGCCTGACGGCGCGTGCGAGCGAGGCCTGCGCGGTACACGACGTTGTCGAGACGCGACTCGAGGATGCGAAGCAGGTTCTCGCCGGTCTTGCCGGGGCGGTTGTTCGCCTCCTTGTAGTACAGGCGGAACTGCTTCTCCATGACGCCGTAGGTGAAGCGAGCCTTCTGCTTCTCCTGCAGCTGGAGCAGGTACTCGCTCTCCTTGATACGCGCGCGGCCGTGCTGTCCGGGCGGGTACGGGCGACGCTCGAATGCCTGGTCGCCTCCAACGAGGTCGACGCGCAGACGACGCGACTTGCGGGTGATGGGTCCGGTATAACGTGCCATTTTCTTCTACCTATCCTTCCCGCTATACCCGACGCCGCTTGGGCGGACGGCAGCCGTTGTGCGGCTGGGGGGTTACATCGGAAATGGTGCCGACCTCGAGGCCAGCGGCCTGGAGGGAACGGATTGCGGTCTCGCGACCGGATCCCGGTCCCTTGACGAAGACGTCAACCTTCTTGACACCGTGCTCCTGCGCCTTACGGGCAGCGCTCTCAGCAGCAAGCTGAGCGGCGAAGGGAGTCGACTTACGCGAACCCTTGAAGCCGACGTGTCCCGAAGACGCCCAGGAAATGACATTTCCAGCGGGGTCCGTGATGGACACGATGGTGTTGTTGAAGGTGCTCTTGATATGAGCGGCGCCGTGCGGGATGTTCTTCTTATCCCTGCGACGCGTCTTCTGGGTCTTCTTCGGACCGGTGCTACGTGACTTCGGGGGCATTACTTCGCCTTCTTCTTGCCGGCAATGGTGCGCTTCGGACCCTTACGGGTACGGGCGTTGGTCTTGGTGCGCTGACCACGCACGGGCAGACCACGACGGTGGCGCAGGCCCTGGTAGCAGCCGATCTCGATCTTGCGACGGATGTCGGCCTGAACCTCGCGGCGAAGGTCACCCTCGACCTTGAGCGACTCCTCGATGTACTCGCGGAGCTTTGCCAGGTCCTCGTCCGAGAGGTCCTTGCTCCGGAGATCCGGGCTGACGCCGGTGGCGTCAAGGATTTCCTTGGAGCGGGTACGGCCGATGCCGTAGATGTATGTCAGTGCGATCTCCATGCGCTTTTCGCGAGGAAGATCAACACCAGAGAGACGTGCCATGGTGGCATTTCCTTATCGGTGTGCGGAGGTCTGCTCCCAGCCCTTCCCCTGTGCCTCTTGCCGAGTACCGACGCCCGAAGGCGCAGATGATCTCATCAACTAACTCAGTGGGGCCCCGGCCTCCGTGCCGGGGGTGAACCATTGTCCGACCTTGGCGATCGGTGAACGATCGCGTGGGGTCTCGTCAACAATGGCTGGTACTGGGAGGTCTTCTTTGCTTGTTGCCAAGCAGATCTTCGAAAAGCTAGATCTAGCCCTGACGCTGCTTGTGACGCAGGTTCTCGCAGATCACCATGACTCGACCGTTACGGCGAATCACTTTGCACTTCTCGCAGATCTTCTTGACGCTCGGCTGAACCTTCACGTCTTCTGATCTCCTGTTTTGTCGCAGCCTGCCGCGATGAACCGCAGCAGACATACTTCTCCCTGACCCAGGTCAGGTCCGGGAAGTTCGTTACTTGTAGCGGTAAACGATGCGTCCGCGCGACAAATCGTAGGGCGAGAGCTCTACGACAACGCGATCTTCCGGGAGGATGCGAATGTAGTGCTGACGCATCTTTCCGCTGATGTGGGCGAGGACCTTGTGGCCATTCTCGAGCTCAATGCGGAACATCGCATTGGGCAGCGGCTCGACTACTCGTCCTTCGACCTCGATGGCCCCGTCTTTCTTAGCCATATCCTCCGCGATCCGTTTGGTTTGGCATGCTTCGTGCATCGGCTTCCGTTACATTGGCACGCAATGGAAAGATCGTCGGCAGTTCGAAAGCCCGATCCCGGAGTGATCCGAGCGTAGGCACACGAACTATCGACGCGCATAGCGCACCGCCTAGCCATGTTACGCGATGTAAACGACCAGGCCAAATGCGCCTCCGGTCAGGGTGACGACGCACACCGCTCCCCCATCGAAAAAGTCCCAGCCTCGAAATGAGGCTGGGACTTCTCGAACATGAAACATGCTCGCTGCCAACACTTGTCAGCGACTGTGTCGACTACTCCGGCCGGAGTGTCAGAATCCGCGGACCGTCTTCGGTCACTGCGACAGTGTGTTCCCAGTGCGCCGCACGGGACCCGTCGGTCGTCACAACGGTCCAGTCGTCGTCGAGAATCACCGTGTCGGTGGTGCCGAGCGTGAGCATCGGCTCAATCGCCAGGCACGATCCGACAACCAGTTCAGGACCCTTACCCGGGGCACCTTCATTGGCGAGGAACGGATCCATGTGCATTTCCCGGCCGATTCCGTGTCCGCCGTATCCGTCGACGATGCCGTAGGAACGACCGTGCAACTTCTCGGCGGCATGAGTACCGACCTCGATCGCGTGCGAAACATCCGTCAGACGGTTGCCGGCGATCATTGCCGCGATCCCGGCTTCCATAGAAAGCCGAGTGGCTTCGCTGAGCTCCTGATCGGCGACGCTGATCTCACCGACACCGAACGTCCAAGCGGAGTCACCGTGCCATCCGTCGAGGATCGCGCCACAGTCGATGGAAACCAGGTCGCCTTCAGCCAGGATGTCCTGAGCTGAAGGGATTCCGTGAACGACGCGATCGTTGACCGAAGAGCAGATCGAGCCGGTGAAGCCGTGGTACCCGAGGAACGAGGGCACGGCGCCGGCGTCACGAATGACGGATTCAGCGACCGCGTTCAATTCCAAAGTGCTGACACCGGGCTTCGCCGCAGCGCGAACCGCCACCAGAGCCGAACCCACGATCGCGCCGGCAGCAGCCATCGCGTCGAGTTCGCCCGCGGAGCGGAACGGAACAACCTTGCGTTTGCGCCCGAAGACCATTACTTACCCAACGCTGCCAGTGCGCGAGCGTTGACCTCTTCGACCTCGCCGATCGCGTCGACGGAGACGATGCTGTCCTTGTAGTAATCGAACAGCGGTGACGTCTCGTCGCGGTAGACCCGGAGTCGGTTGCGAATGACGTCCTCGGTGTCGTCTGCACGACCACGGGCGAGCATACGCTCGACCACGATGTCCTCGTCGACGACGAAGGAGAGGACACCGTCGAGCTTGGTGTCGAGATCCTTCAAGATTCCCTCGAGTGCCTGAGCCTGTTCGACCGAGCGCGGAAATCCGTCGAGAAGGAAACCGTTTGCTGCGTCCGGTTCTGCGACGCGAGCCTTCACCATGTCGTTGGTGATCGAGCTCGGTACGAGTTCGCCGGCGTCGATGTACTTCTTTGCTTCCACACCGAGAGCGGTGGCCTGACCGATGTTCGCGCGGAAGAGATCACCCGTGGAGATATGGGGAACGCCGAACTTCTCGGACAAGATAGCGGCCTGGGTGCCCTTGCCGGCACCGGGAGGACCAAGGAGGACAAGTCTCACTTGAGGAACCCTTCATAGTTACGCTGCATTAGCTGACTCTCGATCTGCTTCACGGTGTCCAGGCCGACGCTGACCATGATCAGCACCGCGGTGCCACCGAACGGCAGGTTCTGCGCGCCGCCGCCGTTCCCGATGTCGAGGAACAGGTTGGGCAGAACAGCAATGGTGCCGAGGTAAATCGCACCCGGAAGGGTGATGCGACTCAGCACGTAGTTGAGGTAGTCCGCGGTCGGCTGACCGGGTCGGATACCGGGGATGAAGCCGCCGAACTTCTTCATCTCGTCGGCGCGCTCTTCGGGATTGAAGGTGATGGCGACGTAGAAGTACGTGAAGAAGACGATCAGGCCGAAGTAGATCGCGATGTACACCGGGTTGGCCGGATTCACCAGGTAGGTGTTGATGAGGCGCTGCCACCAACTGGGGTCGACCGCTGTACTGGCCGAAGTCAGCTGTGCAATCAAGTTCGGGAGGTACAGCAGTGAAGACGCGAAGATCACCGGGATGACGCCGGCCTGGTTCACCTTCAGAGGCAGGTACGTCGAGGATCCGCCGTACATCTTGCGTCCGACCATCCGCTTCGCGTACTGCACCGGGATACGACGCTGACCCTGCTCGACGAAGACGACACCGGCGATGATCAGCAGCGCTGCGAGGCAGACGAAGGCGAAGACCAGCGGACCACGGCTGTCGAGGATTGCCTTGCCCTCGCTCGGGATACGCGATGCGATACCGGCGAAGATGAGGAGGGACATACCGTTGCCGACGCCACGTTCGGTGATGACCTCGCCGAACCACATGACCATGGCAGCACCGGCAGTCATGACCAGCACGATGATGACAAGTCCGAAGATCGACTTGTCGGCGATGATGTCGTCACAGCCCTGGAGCAACTGTCCGCGTGCCGCAAGAGCGACGATGCCGGTCGACTGCAGGATTGCCAGAGCAATGGACAGGTAACGCGTGTACTGCGTCATCTTGGCCTGGCCGGACTGGCCTTCTTTCCGAAGTTCCTCGAACTTCGGAATCACCACGGTCAGGAGCTGCACGATGATGCTCGCCGTGATGTACGGCATGATGCCGATCGCAAAGATCGACATCTGCAGCAGAGCGCCGCCGGAGAACAGGTTGATCAGCGAGTAGATACCTGCTGAGTCACCGGAGTTGGCGATATCGATGCACTGACGCACACGGCCGTAGTCGACACCTGGGGACGGGATGAGAGCGCCGACCCGATACAGAGCCACCAAGCCGAGGGTGAAGAGGATCTTCCGCCTCAGGTCTGGGGTCCTGAGGGCCGAGACGAAGGCGGAAAGCAAAGATCCTCCTGGCACGACGGTAGGGAGACAGATCGTTTTGACCTGTCGAACTTTTGAACTCTAACAGTGAGCATTTGGGAACTAGGCGGGCAGACCACGAAAACCGGGTAAGCCGAAGATACATTTGCCACTCGGTGACCAGAATACTGGCCCGTCCGAGCACGCACGACCAATCTGTGACACGACCTCGTAGACGCCGATGGCCGCACCGCAGCAAACGCTGCGCTGCGGCCATCGGACTAGCTACGCGTGATCACTCACAGCTCGGTGGCGGAACCACCGGCAGCAGCAATCTTTTCCTTGGCGGAACCGGTGAACTTGTCGACGGTCACCTGAACGGCAACTGTCAGTTCGCCGTCGCCCAGAACCTTGACGAGCTGGTTCTTGCGGACTGCGCCCTTGGCGACGAGATCCTCGACCGTGATTGCTCCACCTTCGGGGAACAGACGGGCGATGTCGCCGACATTGACGACCTGGTACTCGACGCGGAACGGGTTCGTGAAGCCCTTGAGCTTGGGCAGACGCATGTGAAGCGGCATCTGTCCACCCTCGAAGCCCACGCGCACGGTGTTACGTGCCTTGGTGCCCTTGGTACCGCGACCTGCGGTCTTACCACGCTTGCCGCCCTCACCGCGTCCAACACGAATCTTGTTGGACTTGGATCCCGGAGCGGGGCGCAGGTGGTGCAGTTTGATGGTCATGGTTAGACCTCCTCAACTGTTACGAGGTGGCGCACCACGTTGATCAGACCGCGGTTCTGTGCGTTGTCCTCACGAACAACGGTCTGACGGATGCCCTTGAGACCCAGCGTGCGCAGAGAATCCTTCTGGTTCTGCTTGGTCCCGATGATGCTCTTGATCTGAGTGACCTTGAGATCTGCCATTACTTCACACTCCCAGCAGCCTGTGCGCGAGCGCGAAGCATGCCGGCGGGTGCAACCTCTTCGAGGGTGAGGCCGCGGCGAGCCGCAACTTCCTCGGGACGCTGCAGACCCTTGAGCGCAGCAACGGTCGCATGCACGACGTTGATGGCGTTGTCGCTACCGAGCGACTTCGACAGGATGTCCGCGATACCAGCGCACTCCAGCACGGCGCGCACAGCGCCACCGGCGATAACACCGGTACCGGGGCTTGCCGGGCGAAGCATGACGATGCCGGCAGCAGCCTCACCCTGAACGGGGTGAGTGATGGTGTTGGCGATCATCGGGACGCGGAAGAAGCTCTTGCGAGCCTCCTCGACACCCTTCTGGATGGCCGCGGGAACTTCCTTGGCCTTTCCGTAGCCGACGCCGACCAGTCCGTTGCCGTCTCCGACGATCACCAGAGCGGTGAAGCTGAAGCGACGACCACCCTTGACGACCTTGGAAACGCGGTTGATCGTGACAACGCGCTCGATGAACTGTGACTTCTCCGCAGCGTTTCCGCCACGGCCACCGTCGCGACGGTCACGGCCGCCACCACGGTTGTCCCCACGAGCGTTGCTGTTGTCACCGCTGTTGGGGCCATTCTGTCCGGCGGGTCCGCTTCCGCCGTCACGCCTTTGACGTCCCGGCATCAGGCTGTCCTTCCGTTGAAAATGTTGGTCATCAGAACTTCAACCCGCCTTCGCGAGCCGCGTCTGCCAGGGCCGCGATGCGACCGTGGTAGCCGTGTCCGCCGTGGTCGAAGACAACTGCTTCCACGCCGGCAGCCTTGGCGCGCTCGGCGATCAGCTGACCGACCTTCGCGCTCGCAGCCTTCTTGTCGCCTTCTGCCACGCGCACGTCTGCTTCGATGGTCGACGCGGAGGCCAGGGTGTGGCCGGCCAGGTCGTCCACGAGCTGGACGTGAATGTGGCGCGAGGACCGGTTGACGACCAAGCGGGGACGCTCGGGCGTGCCGGAGACCTTCTTGCGGAGACGGAAGTGACGACGCGTCTTCGAGAGACGACGCTTGGTGGACGCATCCTTGCCCAGCGGAATCCGCTTGGCTTTCTGGTTTGCAGTCTGGCTCATATCACTTACCCGTCTTTCCGACCTTGCGGCGGATCTGCTCACCCTCGTAACGCACGCCCTTACCCTTGTACGGGTCCGGACGACGGAGACGACGGATGTTGGCCGAGATCTGCCCGACCTTCTGCTTGTCGATGCCGGACACCGAGAACCGGGTGGGCGACTCGACGACGAAGGTGATGCCTTCAGGAGCCTCGATCGGCACCGGGTGGCTGAAGCCGAGCGCGAACTCGAGGTCCTTGCCCTTCAGTGCCACACGGTAACCAACACCGTGGATCTCCATCTTCTTCGTGTAACCCTCGGTGACACCGGTGATGATGTTCGCAACCAGGGTCCGCGACAGACCGTGCAGCGCGCGGCTACGACGCTCGTCGTCGGGGCGCGTGACGCTCAGCGAGCCGTCCTCTGCCTTTTCGATTGCGATGGGCTCGGAGATGGTCAGCGCGAGGGTGCCCTTGGGACCCTTGACGGTGACATCCTGGCCGCTGATCGTGACGTCAACGCCCGCGGGGACGGTGACCGGAATCTTTCCAATACGCGACATTGTGGTGGCCTCCCTTACCAGACGTAGGCGAGGACTTCCCCGCCTACTCCTTGATTGGCCGCCTGGCGATCGGTGAGCAGACCGGACGACGTGGAGATGATGGCCACGCCGAGGCCTCCGAGGACCTTGGGCAGGTTGGTGGACTTCGCGTAAACCCGGAGACCGGGCTTGGAAACGCGACGCACGCCGGCGAGGCTACGCTCGCGGCTGGGACCGTACTTCAGATCGACGATGAGGGTCTTGCCGACCTCTGCGTCTTCGGTACGGAAATCGGAGATGTAGCCCTCGCGCTTGAGGATCTCGGCGATGTTCGCCTTGATCTTCGAGTGGGGAAGCTTCACCTCATCGTGGTACGCCGTGTTGGCGTTGCGCAGACGCGTCAAGAAGTCTGCGATGGGGTCAGTCATGGTCATAGGTCGACCTCGACACCTTTCTCGCTGTGGTTCCCATGCAACACCGGACGAATCCGATCGTGGGCCTCCAGCAATTCGGCTGGGCCGTCCGACTTGTGTCAGACGGCGTAAGTTACCGCACCGAGCTGAACGCATGCGTCAGCCACGGCAACCGCTCTAGTGTAGGGAACTTTGGCGCAGGTGTCCACCGGGATCCCATGTCGCCTCCCCCACTGCCGCCCGAAGGATGCGATCGGGAAGCTATCGACGCACCCCGAAATCTGAACTGCTCGTTCGGCACCGAAGAACGACACCGACGAACGATGATCGCTTTCAACCAGAGTCGCAGCGGGGCAGTTCTTTTCAGGATCGGCACGATTCACATCTCGATGAAAACCACGAATGGGCGTGGGTTCCAAAGGAACCCACGCCCATTCACATGCGTGGTGTGACGAAGCCCGAGGGCCTCAGATCACCAAGAGCTCTTGCGAACTCCGGGAAGCTCGCCGGCGTGAGCCATCTCGCGAACGCAGATACGGCACAAGCCGAACTTGCGGAACACCGAGTGCGGGCGACCGCACCGCTGGCAGCGGGTGTAGGCGCGAACCGCGAACTTGGGCTTCTTGTTGGCCTTGTTGACCAATGCCTTCTTAGCCATGCGCTCAGTTCTCCTTGAACGGGAAGCCGAGGTGCTTGAGCAGTGCACGGCCTTCTTCGTTGTTGGTTGCGGTGGTCACGACGGTGATGTCCATGCCGCGGGGGCGATCGATCTTGTCCACGTCGATCTCGTGGAACATCGACTGCTCGTTGAGGCCGAACGTGTAGTTGCCGTTGCCGTCGAACTGGTTGCCCGAGAGACCGCGGAAGTCGCGGATACGGGGCAGAGCGACAGACACGAGGCGGTCCAGGAACTCCCACATGCGGTCACCACGGAGGGTGACGCGTGCACCGATGGGCATACCTTCGCGGAGCTTGAACTGCGCGATGGACTTACGTGCCTTGCGGATCTCGGGCTTCTGGCCCGTGATCAGCGACAGGTCATGGACAGCGCCGTTGATCAGCTTGGCGTCACGGGCAGCGTCGCCGACGCCCATGTTGACGACAACCTTGACGACGCCGGGGATCTGCATGACGTTCGAGTAGTCGAACTCGCTGTTGAGCGCGTCCTTGATCTCAGCGCGGTAGCGTGCCTTGAGGCGCGGCTGGACCTTGTTTTCGGTGGAGGTCATGTCAGATGTCCTTCCCGTTCTTCCGGGAAATCCGAACGCGCTTGCCGGACTCTTCGTCGGTGCGGTAGCCCACGCGGGTGGGGTTTCCGTCCGAGTCGACGACTGCAACGTTGGAAACGTGGATCGGGGCTTCCTGCGTGACGATGCCGCCGGAGGATGCTCCGCGCTCGTTCGCGGAAACCGCGGTGTGCTTCTTGATTCGGTTCACGCCTTCGACGAGGACCTTGTCGGTCGCGGGGTAGGCCTGAATGACCTTGCCCTTCGCGCCCTTGTCCTTGCCGGCGATGACCAGAACGGTGTCACCCTTGTGCACCTTCATCACAGCACCTCCGGGGCCAGCGAAACGATCTTCATGAACTTCTTCTCGCGCAGCTCACGGCCGACGGGTCCGAAGATGCGGGTTCCACGGGGATCACTGTCAGCCTTGATGAGCACTGCAGCGTTCTCGTCGAACTTGATGTAGGAACCGTCCGGACGACGGCGCTCCTTGGTCGTGCGAACGATGACGGCCTTGACGACCTCACCCTTCTTGATGTTTCCACCGGGGATTGCGTCCTTGACGGTGGCGACGATGACGTCACCGATCCCGGCGTAGCGACGTGACGAACCGCCGAGAACGCGGATGCAAAGGATTTCCTTGGCACCCGTGTTATCAGCGACGCGAACTCGCGACTCCTGCTGAATCACTTGATCTCCCTAGACCTGGAATTTCGTGCGCAACGGATTACCGACCCGGTGCGCGCGGTCATTGTTGCCACCTGCGTCGTGTCTGAGCTGCAGTCCCACCGACTGACGTCGGGAGACGATCACTGCAAGCACCGTTCGAGCTGCGCACGTGAAGACACACCTCTGCCACAGGCAACCGTTCTATTGTAGGGAAGGGTTCACCGAATACCAAATCAGCCGTACTCGACGCAACTCGAACCCTTCGCCCGGAAAGCCCCGAAAGCCCCCGGAAAGCCGAATGGCCCACTCCCCCAAGGGGAAGCGGGCCATTCGGTGATACTCGATCAGCTCGAGGATTCGATCAGGCTTACTTGGCCTTTTCGAGGACCTCGACCAGACGCCAGTGCTTCGTCGCGGACAGCGGACGGGTTTCCATCAGCTGAACGCGGTCGCCGACGCCGGCAACGCCGTTCTCGTCGTGCGCCTTCACCTTGGTCGTACGGCGGATGATCTTGCCGTAGAGCTTGTGCTTGACGCGGTCTTCGAGCTCGACCACGATCGTCTTTTCCATCTTGTCGGACACGACGTATCCGACACGGACCTTACGGCTCGCGCGCTCTTCTGTGCTCACTGCTTTTTCCTCACTCATGCCGCGTCACCTGCATCCGGACCCACAGCGAGTCCGAGCTCACGCTCACGCAGGACGGTGTAGATGCGCGCGATCTCGTGACGAACGGTGCGCAGTCGTCGGTTGTTGTCCATCTGGCCGGTAGCCATCTGGAAACGAAGGTTGAAAAGCTCTTCCTTCGACTCACGGAGCCGGGTGACCAGCTCGTCTTCACTGAGCTCGCGGAGCTCTGCTGCTGGGGTTCCAGTAGCCATCAGAACTGCTCCTCTCTGGTCACGATCCGGCACTTGCACGGGAGCTTGTGCATCGCGCGGCGCAGGGCCTCACGAGCAATCTCCTCGTTGGGGTATGTCATCTCGAACAGAACGCGTCCGGGCTTGACGTTGGCAATCCACCACTCGGGCGAACCCTTACCGGAACCCATTCGGGTTTCGGCCGGCTTCTTCGTGAGGGGGCGATCCGGGAAGATGTTGATCCAGATCTTGCCGCCACGCTTGATGTGCCGAGTCATGGCGATACGAGCGGACTCGATCTGCCGGTTGGTGATGTAGGCAGGCTCGAGAGCCTGGATGCCGTAGTCACCGAAGGTCACCTGGGTACCGCCCTTGGCGGCACCCGAACGGCTCGGGTGGTGCTGCTTGCGGTGCTTGACCCGCCGTGGGATCAACATGCGTCAGCCCTCCTGATTCTGTTCAGTTGCGGGAGCATCGGCGGTTGCGGTCGCTGCGCGGCCGGCCTCGGTGCTGGTCGCAGTGGTACCGGTGGCACCGGAACGACGCGGACGGCTCGGACGCTCACGACGCGGGCGATCCCCGGCCGGTGCGGCCGTGTTGGCGGCGAGCTCACGCTTGCCACCGACGATGTCGCCCTTGTAGATCCAGACCTTGACGCCGATGCGACCGAAGGTGGTCTTGGCCTCGTAGAGGCCGTAGTCGATGTCCGCACGAAGCGTGTGCAGCGGCACACGGCCTTCGCGGTAGAACTCCGACCGGGACATCTCGGCGCCGCCGAGACGACCGGAGCACTGAACGCGGATTCCCTTGACGTTGGGCTGACGCATGGCCGACTGGATGGCCTTGCGCATTGCACGACGGAAGGCAACGCGGTTCGAGAGCTGCTCGGCCACACCCTGTGCGACGAGCTGTGCTTCAGCTTCTGCGTTCTTGACCTCGAGGATGTTCAGCTGAACCTGCTTGCCGGTCAGCTTCTCGAGCTCGGAGCGGATGCGATCGGCTTCGGCGCCGCGGCGGCCGATGACGATGCCCGGACGTGCAGTGTGGATGTCCACGCGAACACGGTCACGGGTGCGCTCGATTTCGACCTTCGCGATTCCTGCGCGCTCCATGCCGGTGGCGAGGAGCTTACGGATCGCGACGTCTTCCTTGACGTACTCCGCGTACTGCTTGTCTGCGTACCAGCGAGACTTCCAGTCGGTGGTGATGCCGAGACGGAAGCCGTGCGGGTTGATTTTCTGGCCCACTACTGAGCACTTCCCTTCCGGCGATTACGGGTCGATGTTCCGGTCTTCGGCAGGCTCTCCACGATCACGGTGATGTGACTGGTGCGCTTGCGAATACGGAACGCACGTCCCTGTGCACGCGGCTGGAACCGCTTGAGGGTCGCGCCCTCGTCCACGAACGCCGTAGCAACGACAAGCGTGCTGGGGTCGAGGTCGAGGTTGTTCTCGGCGTTGGCTGCTGCGGAGGCGATCACCTTGGCGACCGGCTCGCTCGCTGCCTGCGGCGCGAACTTCAGGATGTTCAGGGCGTCTTCAACCGAGCGCCCGCGGACCAGGTCCACAACTCGACGTGCCTTCATCGGCGTAACGCGAACGTGCTTCGCTACAGCCTTGGCAGTCGGGTTGGCGGTTTCGGTGTTGCTCATCGCCTCTTCGCCTTCCGATCATCCTTGATGTGACCCTTGAACGTGCGGGTCGGTGCAAACTCTCCGAGCTTGTGTCCGACCATGGAGTCGGAAACGAACACGGGGACGTGCTTGCGGCCGTCGTGAACTGCAAACGTGTGGCCGATGAAGTCCGGGATGATTGTCGAACGACGGGACCAGGTCTTGATGACCTGCTTGGTTCCCTTTTCGTTCTGTACATCCACCTTCGCGAGGAGGTGGTCATCGACGAACGGGCCCTTCTTAAGGCTGCGTGGCATCCTTCACTCCCTCCTAGCGCTTGTTCTTGCCGGTGCGGCGGCGACGGACGATCATCTTGTCGCTTGCCTTGTTCTTGCGGGTACGGCCTTCAGGCTTACCCCACGGGCTGACCGGGTGGCGTCCACCTGAGGTCTTGCCCTCGCCGCCACCGTGCGGGTGGTCGACCGGGTTCATCACGACACCACGAACGGTCGGGCGCTTGCCCTTCCAACGCATACGGCCGGCCTTGCCCCAGTTGATGTTCGACTGCTCGGCGTTGCCGACCTCGCCGACGGATGCGCGGCAGCGCACGTCGACGCGACGGATTTCACCGGAAGGCATACGCAGCGTGGCGTAGCTGCCTTCCTTACCGAGGAGCTGGATGCTGGCGCCTGCGGAACGAGCCATCTTGGCTCCGCCGCCGGGACGCAGTTCCACACCGTGGATGGTGGTACCAGTCGGGATGTTGCGCAGCGGCAGGTTGTTGCCCGGCTTGATGTCGGCGCCTGCACCGGACTCGACCGGTGAACCCTGCACCAGGCCCTTGGGGGCGATGATGTAGCGCTTCTCACCGTCTGCGTAATGCAGGAGTGCGATGTTTGCTGTGCGGTTGGGGTCGTACTCGATGTGAGCGACCTTTGCCGGGATGCCGTCCTTGTCGTTGCGACGGAAATCGATCAGTCGGTATGCACGCTTGTGTCCGCCACCCTTGTGACGGGTGGTGATACGACCGTGTGCGTTACGTCCACCGCGACCGTGCAGCGGGCGAACCAGCGACTTCTCGGGGGTCGACCGAGTGATCTCGGCGAAGTCCGAGACGCTCGAGCCACGACGGCCCGGTGTTGTCGGCTTGTACTTACGGATTGCCATGAGTCTTCTCGTCCTCTATGTCTCGTCAAGTCCCGGCGCTTACGCGACCGGTCCTCCGAAGATCTCGATGGGCTTGCTGTCAGCGGACAGGGTCACGAGCGCGCGCTTGGTGTCCTTGCGCTTGCCGTAACCGAATCGGGTCCGCTTACGCTTGCCCTGACGGTTGGCGGTGTTGACGCTGGTCACCTTGACGCCGAAGACCTTCTCGACGGCAATCTTGATCTGCGTCTTGTTCGAGTCCGGGTGCACCAGGAAGGTGTAGGTGCCTTCCTCGATCAGTCCGTAGGACTTCTCGGAGATGACCGGAGCGAGCAGGATGTCGCGGGGGTCAGCGATGGTGCTCACTTGGCGTCCTCCTTGTTCTGAGCGCTCTCTGCGGGCCCGTGGATGAACGCGTTGAGTGCCTCGACGCTGAACACGACATCGTCTGCATTGAGCACGTCGTAGGTGTTGAGCTGGTCGGGTGCAATGGGATGCACGCCTTCCAGGTTCTGCACGCTCTTCCAAGCGGCTACATCCTGGCGACCCACGACGAGCAGCAGCTTCTTGCGATCCGAAATCTCGCCGAGGAACGCGATTGCGCCCTTGGTCGAAGGCGTCTGCCCTGCAACCAGTTCGGTGATGACGTGGATGCGCTCGTTGCGTGCGCGGTCAGAGAGGGCTCCGCGAAGAGCGGCTGCCTTCATCTTCTTGGGGGTGCGCTGGCTGTAGTCACGCGGCTGCGGGCCGTGAACGGTTCCGCCGCCGACGAACTGCGGTGCGCGAGTCGAGCCCTGGCGTGCGCGGCCGGTGCCCTTCTGGCGGTACGGCTTCTTGCCACCGCCGCGGACGTCGCCGCGGGTCTTGGTGGAGTGGGTTCCCTGACGAGCAGCTGCGAGCTGCGCGACGACAACCTGATGGAGAAGCGCGATGTTGGCCGGAGCGTCGAAGATCTCAGCGGGGAGATCGACGGTGCCGTTGGTCTTGCCGCCGGCGACCTTGACGTCCAGGGTCAACTTGGTCTCGGTGCTGGTCATGCCCGTGCACCACCCTTCACTGCACTCTTGACGATCACGAGGCCGCCCTTGCGGCCGGGGATCGCACCCTTGATCAGCAGCAGGCCGTTCTCTGCATCCACCTTGTGGACCGAGAGGTTCTGCGTCGTGATGCGGTCGCTACCCATGCGTCCGGACATGCGCATGCCCTTGAACACGCGGCCGGGAGTTGCACAGCCACCGATGGAGCCCGGGCGGCGGTGAACAGCCTGGGTACCGTGCGACGCGCCCTGTCCCTTGAAGCCGTGACGCTTCATGGTTCCGGCGAAGCCCTTGCCCTTGCTGGTTCCGGTGACGTCGACGTATGCGCCGTCCTCGAAGACCTCGGCGGTGAGCTCCTGGCCGACCTCGTAGTCGGAGGTGTCCGCAACGCGGAGCTCCACTACGTGGCGACGCGGGGTCACACCAGCCTTGGTGAACTGGCCGGAAGTCGGCTTGTTCACCTTGCGCGGGTCGATGGCGCCGAACGCGAGCTGAACGGCGCTGTAGCCGTCACGCTCTTCGGTACGGATCTGGGTTACGACGTTCGGCCCAGCCTTCACGACGGTGACCGGGACAACCCGGTTGTTCTCGTCGAAGACCTGGGTCATGCCGAGCTTGGTGCCCAGGATTCCCTTGATCTTGGTATCAGTCATTGTTTTTGTCTCCGCCGTCACTGAATGTTCACGTCGACACTGGCCGGAAGGTCGATGCGCATGAGCGCGTCAACCGTCTTCGGCGTCGGGTCGAGAATGTCGATCAGCCGCTTGTGAGTACGCATCTCGAAGTGCTCGCGCGAGTCCTTGTACTTGTGCGGCGAGCGGATGACGCAATATACGTTCTTCTCGGTCGGCAACGGCACAGGTCCAACGACGCGGGCACCCGTACGGGTTACCGTCTCGACGATCTTGCGCGCTGACGCGTCGATCGCCTCGTGGTCGTAGGCCTTGAGCCTGATGCGGATCTTTTGTCCCGCCACGCTTAGTGTCCTTTTCTTGCCGCGTTTCGTAGCCCGCCTGGTCAGGCTCGAGCTACCTCGTCTGCACAGTCCTTGCCTGGACGATGACACGACGAACACTGAAGCGATCGGGACCAAGTCCAAGTTCTCGGGAGTACCGAGATTCGGATCGAGATCAGGATCTGCTGCCGCTGTTCGTTTGTCATTGTTCTCCGGTACACGCGGTCGGGCGTGTCGCCTTCTCACTCATCCTGCGCCGGACAATCTTTCGATTATCTGGCGCGTGATGCGTACCGGACGTGTTCGATGTCGAACACAAAGTAGGTACTGCTTCCGTCCTGCATTACTTCTCGTCTTGCATGGTCACAGTCGTTGACCCGATTACCCTGACGGGATCTGCCATCGATCGTCTGTGACGTCTTACCCTTACCCGATCACGGCCGCAATCGACCGCGTCCCGGACAAGGCAACCCGACCAGTATGCCGTACCTGGCCCAAATCCTCAACTCCCCCGAACTGCCTTTTCCGAGTGAGCTGCGCGACAACAACCTTACTCAGAAGTAAGATACGCCTATGACTACCTCCAGCCCTACCTATCGCGGATGGCAGAAATTGCCGGACAACGCCCTCGGACATGCAGTTTTCTCGGCGGCGATGTCCATTCGCGTGCCCTATTTCGCCTCTGTTCTCCCCCGGGTGACCAAGTTGGAACCAGGGCTCTGCGAGGTCCGCTCCCCCAAATGGTGGGGCGTCCACAACCATCTCGGCACTTTTCACGCGATCGCTGCCTGCAACCTCGCGGAGGTCGCGATGGGCATGCTGAGCGAAGCGACGGTTCCGAACTCGCACCGCTGGATCCCCAAGTCGATGAAGGTCGACTACCTCGCCAAGGCCGAGACCGGCCTGCGGGCGGTCGCCCGACTCGAGACTTTGCCGGACTTCGCGGCGATCGAGAGTGGCACGGAACTTCTCGTTCCCATCTCGATCTTCGACCGGGGCGGCAAGGAAGTAGTCCACGCCGAAATCACCACCTGGGTCTCCCCCAAGTAGGCACTCACGAACCCGCCTGCATCGCAACCTGATTCGCCCGCCAAACAGGTTTCGCAGAATTAGGCACCACCGCAGGTTTCGGCGAATGACGATCGTGGAACACCTCCCCGAACGGCGATGGTCGGTCGGGGTGCCGGTGTCCGGAGGTGGGTTGCGTTCCGGGCACCACATTGTCGACCTCGCGTCACGCCGAGCACCGGGAGGCCTCGTGGAAGAGTTCTTGACCACAACGAGTTCCGAAGCAGGCACGCAGACCTCGTCGTATCCGGACGAGGCCGAGGGATTGGACAGCTTCCGGCGCGACCTCGACGCCATCGACGCTCTACTTCTCGAGACGGTGCGGCAGCGGCTGGAACTCTGCCTGCGCATCGGCGAGTGGAAGCGCTCCCGCGAGGTTCCGATGATGCAACCCGGCCGTGTCCGCCTCGTGCAGGAGCGGGCGCGTGAATTCGCCCGTAGACACGACCTCTCCCCCGACTTCTTCAACGCCCTGTACGAGCTGATGATTGCCGAGACCTGTCGACTCGAAGACCTGGTGATCAACGCACCTGTTGAGGAGGAGGACACTGTTCGGGAATCCGTCGGACCGAGATCAGGATCATCGACATGAGTTCCCGCACCCTTCTGGTGGACAATTACGACTCGTTCACCTACAACCTGTTCACCCTGTTGACCGAGGTCAACGGGGTTGTGCCGATCGTGGTCCGCAACGACGCGGATTGGGATTCCCTCGATCTCGCGTCGTACGACAACGTGGTCATCTCCCCAGGTCCCGGCCGGCCGGATCGCGACCGTGATTTCGGAATCAGCCGCCGTTTCATCGAAGAAGCGCCTCTCCCACTTCTCGGTGTCTGTCTCGGCCACCAGGGCCTGTGCGAGTTGTTCGGCGCGGACGTGGTGGTTGCGCCCGTACCGATGCACGGCCGAATTTCGCTGATCGATCACGACGGCTCGGGCATTTTTGCCGGACTTCCGTCGCCGTTCCGAGCTGTTCGCTACCACTCGTTGACCGTCGAGAATCTGCCGAACGCCTTCGTTCGTACCGCGTGGACGTCCGACGGTCTGCTCATGGGTGTCCGGCACCGGACCAAGCCGATGTGGGGAGTTCAGTTCCATCCGGAGTCCATCAGCACCGAGTTCGGCATAGATTTGCTCGCGAACTTCCGCGATCTGTCCGTCGGACGCACTCTGGATTCGGTGATCCGACCCGAACCTGTTCCGCAAACACCCGACCTGCGGCCGGCGATCAACTACGACGTCGACGACGTGATTCTCGATTTTGCAGTGGACCCGTCGGCGGCCTATGCAGCACTGTTCGCCGACGGCCCGAACGCGTTCTGGCTGGACCGCGCGGCAACCGCAGAGCCGAGTGCGCGCTTTTCGATTCTCGGCGATTCGTCGGGGCCGCTGGCTGAGTTCATCACGTACGACGTGCAAGCCGAGGTACTGACTGTCAGCCGAAAAGGCTTGTCCGACGAGCACATTCGAGTTCCGTTCTTCGATTACTTGGACGCACAACTCGCGACGCGCTTCGTGCCCTCCCATCCGGAACTCGACTTCAACCTCGGCTACGTGGGCTACCTCGGCTACGAACTGAAAGCACAGACCGGAGGAAGGGCAGTCCATCCGGCACCCACTCCTGATGCTGCTCTGGTGTTTGCCGACCGCGCCGTCGTCATCGATCACACCGCGGGCCGCACTCACGTTTTGAGGTTGCGCGAGAAAGTCCGCGACGCCGGCTATGACGATTGGCTCGAATCGACCGTCGACACTTTGGCGCGGATCGGCGCGGACCTTCCGGAACGCACCCCGGTTCCGCTGATCAGCGACACCGTCTGGACGCAGGCTCGCCTTCGGCATGATCGCGATCAGTACCTGTCGTTGATCGGAACGGCCCTCTCGGAGATCCGGGCGGGTGAGTCCTACGAGGTGTGTCTGACCAACATGGCGAGCGTCGACGAGACGATCGATGCACAGCAGGCGTTCGAGTATCTGCGCTCGATCAATCCGACGCCGTACAGCGCACTTCTCGACTTCACCGGTATCTCGGTGGTCTCGGCCTCGCCTGAGCGGTTCCTTCGTGTCGACTCGGACGGCAACGTCGAGTCCAAGCCGATCAAAGGGACCCGCCCGCGCGGCGTCACCCGAGCGCGTGATGCTGCCCTACGGCAGGACCTGCTCGACAGCGAGAAGGACCGCGCCGAGAACCTGATGATCGTGGACCTCACCCGCAACGACCTCACCAAGGTCTGCGTTCCGGGAAGTGTCCACGTTCCGAGGCTGTTCGCGATCGAGTCGTACTCGTCCGTTCACCAAATGGTGTCGACGGTGCGCGGACACCTGAGTCCGGGGTCGTCGGCGGTGGACTGTGTGCGTGCCGCGTTCCCCGGTGGATCGATGACCGGCGCCCCGAAGGTACGGACGATGGAGATCATCGACCGTCTCGAATCCGGCCCACGTGGGGTCTACTCGGGATCGATCGGGTACTTCGCGCTCGGTGGCGCCGCGGACCTCTCGATCGTGATCCGGTCGCTGGTCTGCACCGAGAGCGGCGTGACCTTCGGAATCGGCGGTGCCATCACAGCGTTGTCCGATCCGGAAGAAGAATTCGACGAGACCACGGTCAAGGCGTCCACGCTGCTCCGTGCGCTCGATGCGGTGTCCTCGCGGGTCCTCGAGTACGGCGGGTAGATCCAGCCATGACGGCGGCATCAGGCACAGCGACGGTTGTCGGCGGGCTGGGTGCCGTCGGATCCATGTTCGTCGAACTGCTTCGCGCCGGGGGGTCGACCGTCACCGTCGTCGACCCAGCAGGCAGCGATCCCGACGGAGATGTAGTCGTCGGAGACATCACGAAACCCAGTGAGCAAGTCCTCGCGCACGTGGAGTCCTCGCGCATCATCGTGCTCGCGGTTCCCGAACGGGTCGCTCTAGCCGCACTACCGAGCCTTCGGACATCCGGCGCTCTCGTTGTGGACACGCTGTCGGTCAAATCGCGGATGGACGCAGCAATCGCCGACGCCGGCCGAGAAGGGGAGTTCCTCGGACTCAACCCCATGTTCCGTCCGTCGCTCGGGCCACGCGGTCGGGCCGTCATCGCAGTGCCGTACGTCGGCGGTCCGCAGTCCGACAGATTCCTCGACATCGTGCGCTCGTGGGGCGCGTCGGTCGCGGTGATGGACGCCGATCGTCACGACCGGTTGGCTGCGGCCACCCAGGTTCTGACACACGCGTCGGTGCTGGCTTTCGGCGTTGCCCTGGCTGAACTCCGAGTTTCCGCGGACGAACTCCTCGCGGTCGCCCCTCCCCCGCATCGGACCTTGCTCGCGCTCCTGGCGCGTGTAGCCGGCGGCGAGCCGGAGGTGTACTGGGACGTGCAAGCGGGCAATCCGTATGCAGGTGCGACACGAAAAGCACTGTTCGATGCCACCGCACAGGTGGACAGGGCGGCCGAAACCCTCGGCGACTTCACGACGCTGATGAAAACCGCCGACGCAGCGCTCGACAATCGCTCAGGCGAATTGAACGCGGAGTGCCAGAGCTTGTTCGATCGCATTGCCGAAGGGCACAGAGAGATCGCCGAAGGGCACAGAGAGTAGGGCACGATGAGACCTGGAGTGAGTCCGCCCAGCCTCCCGGAGTACGACGCCTCCGATCCGGTCGAGAGTGCAATCGTCCGCCGCCTTGCGAGCAATTGGGCGCGCCGGGCAACCGTGAAGAAGGCGGAACCGGAACTGGACGATCTCTTCGATTCGTCGCTGTCCGACTACCCCGAAGCACTTCTCCCGTTCGCGGAGCATCCGACCTACCTGGCATTGAGCCCCGAGCAGAAGCAACGCCTGCAAGCCTGGGCATGGATCGCGTTCAACAAGAACGTCATGGACATCGAGAAGTACGTCGTCAATCCCGGCTTCGACGTTCTCGCCGAAGACCGACTTAACGTCGGTCTCGGAGATTGGGCTGCAGTGGCGGTCAATCAGGCGATGGTCGACGAGCAATATCACACGCTCATGCACTTCAATGCCAGTTCAGCGACCCGTCGAGGCAGGGGCTGGGGGCTGCCGGCCAAGGCATTGCCCGACGTCCTGACGGTCCGCACGCGGGCGCAAGCCCTCGACGCAGCCGGTGATCCGCGCAAGATCGCGCTGACACAGTTGGCGTTCATGACCGTCGCCGAGGTGTCGATCACCGCATACCTCGACCTGATCTCGGACGATCCGGGCGTGCAGTCGATCAACCGCGCGACAATCCGGCTGCACGCTCGCGACGAGTACTGCCATGCCTCGATTGCCGGGGAATTGGCCGTCCTGGTCTGGGATTCCCTGGGTGGTGGAGATCGCAGCTATCTACTCGAAGGTTTCGAGGACGCAATGCGTGCGTTCAGCGGGACCGACTTCGGCGCGTGGCGAGCAATCATGGAAATTGAAGCCATACCTGGAGGACGGAAGATGCTCGACGATGTCGCATTGGAACCGCACAACGAACTGTTCGTGCAGGACTACAGTGGAATAACGTCCCTGCTCCAAAAGCTACAAGTTACACCAGAAGTAACAATCGCTGCAGATAAATATTCTGCCAGTTAATCCCGTGCAATAAAAGAAATAGTTCGCAACGAACGAGAACCAGCAATAGTCCGCAATTATCGGGCACTCCCGATTTTTCAGCTAGACACGAGCGTTCTCGAATCAATACCGGACGGATTTATCAAGAAAAGACGGGAAGATCCCGCGCCCGCTGCCTCCGACCCAAGACCCGAGACGAGAGTTGTCCGGAATCCTTGTCATAAATTCGATAAAGAGGCCACAAGATTGCATGCAGAATACTGTCTGCTGCAATCAAGAATGTTAACTTCCAATTCGATACACCATGATGCTCGAGGGTTTTCTTCGATGCTCGATTATATCGTGCATACACTCGCGGCGAACTAACTCCACGTCTACCCGAAACCTTTGCGGCCATGCTCGAGATCTGCCCCACTGCGCAACGAACATGCGCCATGCAGAGGGATAGATCGATATCCTCATGAATGTCGGTTCGATCGCTGACCGCACCCCTAACGGCCAACCAAGCCGACCGACGCATCGCCATGTTACTGCCTGGAACTGCAACAACGGGCCGAACCGCCCCCTGAGCCCCGCGACCGAGTCGCCAATTCGTCCATCGGCGCTGAAGGCCGGCGATCGGAGATTCATAAAGGTAAGTCAGGCCAGTTACGCCCGAGAAATCGTCGCGACGCTCGAAGAATTCGTGAACCGCAACGGCCCAGTCTTCCCCCACGATCGTATCCGCGTCGATACGTCCGATAATTTCTCCACTCGCCGCGTCAAACCCTTTGTTTCTCGCATGCACCACCCCGGGGCGGGATTCTTTGAGAAGCCGAACCTTGGGACAACTACTTTGATACTTCTCGATCAACTCGGAAGTGTTGTCCGAGGAATTATTGTCAACGATGATGATTTCGTCGACATATTCACCTTGAGCAATGAGCGCTTCGATGCACGTTTCGATGTATTCAGATTCATTAAAAGCCGGAACAACCACCGACAACGTCGCGTTCGCCATTTCCCAACGGTATCGCGAATCTCTCCACAAGACATCGAGCAGCGGGCCCAGGGGACCAACCGGAAGGAATCGGGGGACTTTCGTCACCGGTCAAATCAAAGACCTCCGGTCCGCGCAACCGAATACCCACCTGCGCAGATGCGCTGAAAATCTATTTGGTCATTCGTTCAATTAGAAGAGATCTTTACGTTACAAAGAATATTTGTGATTCTTGCCACAAGGTGAAATCGAAGGTGAGAGTTGCTGGCAGGAGCCACATACTCCCTCTCACGCGTCCGATTGCCCGAGTGTCGGTTTGACCCTCCGGTAACATCTGAGCGGAGATCACGGATAGAAGACAGAAGGCATCTGTGCGCCCGTCGGGAGCGCGTGCCCGTTCCGACAATGCAGACAGCGGAGTGTTGATGCCCTTTTCCACGGACGCAGCGGTACTAGTGGAGGACGTACACAAGTCCTTCAAGAACGTGCACGCGCTGCGAGGGATCAACTTCACCGCCCCACGTGGGACAGTGCTCGGCATCTTAGGTCCCAACGGCGCAGGCAAGACGACGACGGTGAAGGTCCTCTCCACGCTCATTCGTCCCACCAGTGGACGCGCGATGGTGGCTGGCTACGACGTAGTGCGCAACGCTCCCGAGGTTCGACGCTCCATCATGATGACCGGGCAGTTCGCCGCCCTGGACGATTCACTCACCGGCCGGGAGAACATCGAACTGTTCGGCAGGTTGATGGGTCTCGACCGAATGTCGGCGAAGGTGCGCGCTGCCGACCTGCTCTCTCAATTCGACCTCGTCGAAGCAGGATCTCGAGTAGTGAGGAACTACTCCGGCGGTATGCGCCGACGAATCGATATCGCGTGTGGCCTGGTTGTTCGCCCCGAGGTCGTTTTCCTCGACGAGCCGACCACCGGCTTGGATCCGCGCAGTCGGCAGAGCGTCTGGTCGCTGGTCCAGTCACTGAAGGAGCAGGGAATCACCGTGCTCCTGACAACTCAGTACCTCGAAGAGGCAGATTTACTGAGCGACAACATCATCGTCATCGACAAAGGCGCAGTCATTGCTGAGGGGACTGCTGACCAACTGAAGGCGCGAACCGGCGCAAGCTTCTGCGAGATTGTGCCCGCAGATCTCAAACAGCTGCCTCATGCGGTCCATGCCCTGGGCAATCTGGTCCCCCGCGACTTCAGATTCGATCTGGCACAAGAAAGCGGTCGCATCGCTATCCCCGCACCTGTCGGCGCAGGAACCCTCTCCGAAGCGCTGCGTCGTCTGGACCACGCACGGATTCCGCTTGCAGACATCGCGCTTCGTCGCCCGTCACTCGATGACGTCTTTCTTTCACTCACAGGTGAACAGCACGTAAGCGAGACGCCGTGACGACAACTACAAAATTCGGGGTCGATCAAGTGACTGTCCGCGGGGAAAGTCGCAGCAAGATTGCAGTCCCCGAGGCTTTAAGCGTTGGAAAGCACCGCCGACCGCATCCATCAGCGATCAATCAGTGGTGGGTGCTGACTGCACGCACCGTCAAATCGATGGTCAAGCGCTATGAGCTGCTCGTTGCAGTCATCGCACCGCTGATCTTCACGATCGGGTTCTACCTTCCCTTGAAGTTCGTCATGCAACTTCAAGGGATCAACTACGCGCAGTTCTTGATGCCGATCATTGTCCTGCAGGCGATGGCATTCACATCGATCTCGGCTGCTCAAATGTCTTCGACCGAATCGATCACCGGCTTCAGCAACCGGATGAAAACCATGCCGGTCGTCGGCCCGATCCCGCTGCTGTCCCGTCAATCCAGTGGGTTCGTCAGATCAACAGTCTCGCTTGCTGCCGCATTGGCGTTCGGCCACTTGATCGGTTTTCGATTCTCAGCCGGAGTCGGGCAGGCCGTCTTGTTCTGCGCTGTCGCCCTGGCGTTCAGCACCTGCCTGTCCTTCGCTGGTGACGCCATCGGCTCATTGTCGAAGAGCCCGCAGGCCAC
This sequence comes from Rhodococcus sp. OAS809, assembly GCF_040546695.1. Lineage (NCBI taxonomy): Bacteria > Bacillati > Actinomycetota > Actinomycetes > Mycobacteriales > Nocardiaceae > Rhodococcus > Rhodococcus sp. OAS809. The sequence goes on from NZ_JBEPOI010000002.1 coordinate 2,040,243, forward strand.
CAGTCAAGCGCTGACATTGCCACAGTTGATTCTGGGGATGTTGTCCTGCGGTTTTGCGCCCGAGACCGGCTTTCCCGAGTGGATTCGGCCGTTTGTACGCAATCAACCGGTATCGCAGTTTTCATTCGCCATGCGTGATCTTGCACAAGGCGGAGTCACCTGGAGCGTCCTGTTTCCCGTCGTTGCGTGGACTATCGGGTTGATCGTCGTGTTCGCGCCACTCGCGTTCTGGGCAAGTATGAGGCGGTCATGAACGAACCGACAGATCGATTCATGGCTGTAGTCCGCCCGGTCGAGGGGTTCAACTTCCCTTACCCGGATAAAGCGCTCCCCGAGAACTCGTTCAAGGCGCTGGTCGTGCACAGTGGGATTCAGGCTAAACGCCTGCTGCTCACCTGGCTGCGAGATCCGTCGACGGCCATTCAAGCCCTCATATACCCAGCATTCATGTTGCTCATGTTCCGGGTCGTATTGGGCAATTCGATTACAGCAGCAACCGGCCAGTCGAGTATTTTCGGGACAGTTCCACTGATCATCCTCGTAGGCGCTATGTTCGGGTCGATTGCGAGCGCCGTCGGCCTCAAAGGTGAACGCGCGTCCGGACTGCTGAGTCGATTCTGGACGCTCCCCGCGCATCGCGCCTCGAGTCTCGTCGGACGCATGATCGCAGAAGCAGTCCGAGTTCTTCTCACGTCAATCGTGATTCTCGGCGTCGGCTATCTGCTGGGGTTCCGATTCAATCAAGGTCCGCTGGCGGCCTTCGCGATCTTGGCGTTGCCCGTCATTTTCGGCGTCGGTTTTGCCATGATGGTGACGGCCCTGGCCACTGTCTCCGACAACTTGCCGCTCGTCGAAATCGTATCCATCTCGTGCACACTATTGATGTTCTTCAATTCCGGATTCGTCCCTGTGATGGCCTACCCGAAGTGGCTTCAACCAGTGGTGGCAGAGCAACCGATGTCCGTCGCTATCGACACGATGAGAGGGCTGTCGTTGGGCGGTCCTGTGGCGGAACCCCTCGTCAAGACGCTGATCTGGTCCATCGGCATGATTCTGGTCTTCGTCTACCCAGCAATTCGGGGATACCGACGCGCCGCGGCGATGTCGTAACGAATACAGACCGCAAACCGACTTCACAGTTCGAGAAACAAGTGGCACCAGGGATGAGCATCGATGTACCCGTGCCACGCAACGAGAGGTATCTAACTTGACGCGTACAAGGCAGTCCATGTGGAGGCGCGCTACCGGTGTCGCCGCGGTGACGATGGTGTGCGCTCTGGTTCCGGCCGGTATCGCAACTGCGTCGCCTGTCACTCACCAGGGCGGCGGAGATTCGGTGGAGCCCGTCACGAGTGGTTCTTACGTCGTCTCAGTCGAGCAAGTGAACGATCGCCAAAAGATCGTGAATGTATACGCGGCGTCGATGGACCGCGTTGTTCCAATTCAGGTCATCACTCCTGCCGATGACTCCGCGCCCCGTCCCATCCTGTACTTGCTCAACGGAGCCGGTGGTGGACAAGATTCCGCTACTTGGGAGTACCAGACCGATGTCGTCGACTTCTTCCAGGACAAGAACGTCAACGTCGCGACGCCAGTTGGTGGACGCCTGTCGTACTACACCGACTGGCAGAAGGAAGACCCGAAACTTGGTAAGAACATGTGGAGCACTTTTCTGGGTAAGGAGCTCCCCCCGTTGCTGAACAAGCAACTTGGCAGCAATGGCGAACAGTCGATTGCAGCAATCTCGATGTCGGGTACTTCTGTACTCAACCTGGCGATCGAGTACCCAGGTTTTTACAACTCCGTTGCCGCATTCAGCGGGTGTGCTCAGACCAGCGATCCGCTCGGCCAGCAGTTCGTCAAGACCACCACGGAGTGGATCGGCGGCGTTGACGACGTGCAGAACATGTGGGGTCCGTTCGACGGCCCCGGTTGGCGGGAACACGACCCCCTTGTGAACGCTGAGAAGCTGCGTGGCACACAGATTTACATGAGCACCGGCAGCGGGCTCCCCGGTTTCCCCAATGACACCCCTGCTAATCCGCGCATCCAGGACGGCCGCGCTGCGATGTTCGACCAGATCGTTGTCGGCAGTCCGATCGAGCTTGCAACCAACCTGTGTACCTCCAACATGGCGAAGCGGCTCTTCGAACTGAATATTCCGGCAGTAGTGGATTTCCGACCAACAGGTACCCATTCATGGGGCTACTGGCAAGACGATCTACACAAGTCCTGGCCATTCATCGCACAGTCTCTGGGCGTCTGATTCAAGTGCCTCGTGCTGGCTTCAACTCCAGCACGAGGCACCGATTAGCTTCATAGGAGGAATCAGCGGTGCGGTTCATTCGGATCATGCTGGTCGTACTGGGAACGTGTTTCCTGCTGTCTGGCACCTCAGTTAGTGCCCTGGCGGATGATCGAGAACCCAGCCCTGGTTTCGCGACTATGGGTCCATCGCCGGCGGGCTCCAACAACTGGAATTGCGTTCCGAGCGCCGATCATCCTCGTCCGGTAGTTCTCATCCATGGAACAACCGCGAACATGGTTGATACCTGGGCTGAACTTTCCCCGCAACTTGCTGATCTCGGCTACTGCGTATTTGCTCTCAATTATGGAGGGGCACGGGAAATCTTCAATCCCAACGCTCTCCAATGGGGTATCAGGGACATTGCGACTTCAGCGAAAGAGCTTGCAACCTTCGTTGATTCAGTTCGCCGTCATACGGGTGCAGGCCAGGTGGATCTCGTAGGCCACTCCCAAGGGGGAGTCGTCGCTCGCCAGTACCTGAAGTTCGACGGTGGTTCGACTCCGGAAGATCCGTCGAAAAACGCCGTCCATTCTCTGGTCACCCTCGGCGCTACCAACCACGGAACGACCTTCGGCGGCTTGCAAGCAAACGCCAAACAACTCTCAGATATGGGGCTTCCTGGAGACCTCTTGGTTCAGGCGATTTGGGGACCAGCCGGTGTTCAACAACTTCAAGGGACACCGCTGTTGACTGAGCTCAATGCGGGCTCGGAAACCCAACCGGGAGTTACGTATACCGTAATCGCGACCGCTCACGACCAGATTTCAACCCCTCCGGAAGCTTCGTTCCTTACCGCAGGCCCCAATTCCGTTGTAAACAACGTCTGGGTCCAGGATGGATGCCCAGGCAACACTGCCTCGCATGCGGGGCTGGTTCGTGACGCGCATTCGTTGGACCTCGTAAAATCCGCGCTCGATCCGGAATTCACGCCGATCCCCTGCGCATAGCTGCCCCAGACGTCGAGATGGTCAGCCGCAGCGGTCGAAATCGCACGCTCGACAAACTCCGATCGACAAGCGTGCGCTGTCACGGGTGAACATGACCTCCTACAAGGCCAATCACGAAGAGCGAAGCATACGAGCCTGGCCGTCGCCCGACCAGGCTCGTATACGCCGGTTGATCAATCAGCGGCGCCACCGCGCAACACACGCTCAATGATCAGCCCGATAGCGCGAACGCCTTCAGGAGACATCATCTCCAGGTGGTGAACGTCGACCAATTCATCCGTCAGTTCTCCTTGCGCGTACGGACCCCAAACCTTATCGGCTTGCTTTGCGTCCGAACGATCCAACGAACTCACGAAGGTGATCGGCCCCCCGAACGACTGCGGCCGATGGGCGTTGATCAGCTTCGCCGAAATCGCAATGCTTGTGAGCAACCGCTTGATCGCAGACGCATCGAGTCCGATTCTCTCTCCGTCGACAGCCGTCAAGATCTCTGCAGACCTTTCGACCGACAATTCATCGAGCTTTTCGTTCTCGCCGAAGACAATCCCCATTGCAGCCAACTCAGCGCGCACCTGGACAGCGTGCTCTGATTCGTCGCGTGTTTCCGGCGAACCGTCCAGCAAGATCAACGCCTCAACGATCTCGCCTCGCTCCTCCATCTTCGCCGCAACCGCTTGAGCAATGATCGCGCCGAGCGACCAACCGAGAATTCGGTACGGGCCTGACTGCTGAACCCGGGTGATCTCATCCACGTAGCGATCCGCGTAATCGTCAAGGGATCGTCCTTGGAATGCCTCATCAGTCAGAACAGGGCTCTGCAATCCATAAAGCGGAATCGAACGGTCCACAACAGCCGCCAACGGCGCAAAAGGCCACGCCAGTCCAACGAGTGGATGAACACAGAACAACGGCACATCGCTCCCTGTCGTTCTCAGCGGCAGAAGCGTTCGTAGTGCATCATCGGTTTTCGCATCGAAGCCCACCCGAATTCCGAGTGCAATTCGTTCTGCAAGTTCGCTGACCGTCGAAGTAGCGAAGATGAGTCGCAGTGGGACCTCCACGGAAACTGCCGCGCTCAGCCGAGCAGCAACCCTCGCTGCGACCAATGAGTTGCCACCCAACTCGAAGAAGCTGTCGTCCGCTCCGATGTGCTCGACACCGAGAATCTCCGAAAAGACGCTTGCGACAAGTAGTTCAGCTTCGGTAGTGGGAGCCCGGAACACCGCAACCTCGAACACCGGCTCCGGCAACAACTTCCGATCCAACTTCCCCGAAGCATTGAGCGGCAACGCATCCAACACCACAAACTGCGACGGCACCATATACGACGCCAACCGCTCCCCCACACCCACCTTCACCACATCAACATCAACCGAAGACCCCACCGCAGCAGTGACATACGCAACCAACTGATCACGCCACACCACCACCACAACAGAACCCACACCCACCTGATCCCGAACCGCAGCCTCGATCTCCCCCAACTCGATCCGCTGACCACGCAACTTCACCTGAAAATCACTACGACCGACATACTCGAGCTCACCCGACACACCGATCCACCGCACCACATCCCCCGTGCGATACATCCGCGAACCCACCCCACCGAACGGATTCGCCACAAACCGCTCCGCCGACAAATCCACCCGCCCGAAATACCCACGAGCGACCTGCACACCCGACAAATACAACTCACCCGCAACACCCACCGGCACCGGACGCAACCGCGAATCCAACACCAACACCGACGAATTCCACACCGGAGCACCCATCGGCACCACCACACCCACACCATCGAGCGGACCCGCCGCCGTCGCATGCACCGTGAACTCCGTCGGACCATACAAATTATGAACCTCAACCGACGGCAACACCGACAACACCCGACCCACCACCGACGCCGGCAACGCCTCACCCGCCGCGAAAATCACCCGCAACGAACCCAACCCACCACCACCGAGACGCGAAATCGTCGCCTCCGACGTGTCGACCAACTGATCGACGAACACCTCCAACATCGACGGCACAAACGAGACCATCGACACCGACTCCGCCGCCACCACCGACGCCAAATACCCCGGATCCCGATGACCGTCATGAGTAGCCACCACCAACCGAGCACCCACCGCCAACGGAACAAACAACTCCCACACCGACACATCGAACGTCACCGGAGTCTTGAACAACACCACATCAGAACCCGACACCGCATAACGCTCCGCCAACCACGACACCTGATTGACCACACTGCGATGACTGACCGCCACCCCCTTCGGCCGACCCGTCGACCCCGACGTGAAAATCACATACGCCGTATTCCCCGACCGCAACGGCGCAACCCGATCCACATCCGAGACAGGAGCATCCGAAAAACCAGACACATCAACAACATCAACCTCGACCACCGGCACCACACCAGCATCGAAACCAACATCAGAAGTACTGACCACACACACCGGCGACGCCGCCGCCAACACATACCCATTACGGTCCGCAGGCTGATCCGGATCCACCGGAACATACCCACCACCAGCCCTGAGCACACCGTAAACCGCAACCAACAAATCAACCGACCGACGAACCGCAACACCCACCAACGACTCCGGCCCCACACCCACCGAAACCAAATACCTGGCAAAACGATTCACCCGAGCATCGAACTCCGCATACGACAACGACACACCCTCGAACGAGAGCGCTACCGCATCCGGAGACGCCGCCACCTGCGCAACAAACCCATCCAACACCGACACACCCGCAACCTCACGAGCCGTGTCATTCCACCCCTCGAGCACCAACGAACGCTCAACAGAATCCAAAATATCAACGTCACCAACACGCACCGAAGGATCGGTGGCTACGGAGGAGAGCAGTCGAAGAACTCTGTCCAGCAACGCAGTTGCGTAGTCGGCATCGAAGAAGTCCGGTAGGTACCGCAGCGTCAAGTGCAACTGCTCGTCGAGTGCGATCAGCAGGGTCAACGGGTAGTTCGTGGAATCGTCCGAGGCAATGTCGTCGATCATCATTCCGTCGAGAACATCCGCCTGTGCGGCGAGGCCCTCACGGTCGACCGGGTACGACTCGAATACAACCAACGTGTCGAACAGTGTTCCGACGTCCGCTGCTTTCTGGACATCGGTCAAACCGAGATAGTGATGATCAAGCATTCTCGCCTGCTCGATCTGGACCCTGGCAACCAATTCTTCGACGGACTCCGCGGCGTCGAGGCGCACCCGCACGGGGAGGGTGTTGATGAACAACCCGACCATCGATTCGACGCCGGTGAGCGCCGGTGGCCGGCCGGACACTGTTGCACCGAAGACAACGTCGTCGGTTCCGGTCAACGCACCGAGGAGGACCGCCCACGCGCTCTGCACGATCGTGTTGGCGGTGACCCCGAGTCGTGCGGCCAGAGCGGTGAGCGCCGCGGTTGTCTCCGACGACATCGACACGTTCAGCTTCTGTGACAGCGCGGTGAATTCCTGTCCGCCTGTGACCTGAGCAAGCAGCGTCGGCTCTTCGACGCCGGAAAGCACATCAGCCCAGGCTGTGAGTGATCGATCACGATCCTGATCGACAAGCCACGCCAGGTAATTGCGATAGCTACGCACACGCGGAAGAACCGAGTCGTCACCACGCGTCGCGTACAGCGCCAACAGGTTCTGCAAGAGCAGTGGCACCGACCAACCGTCGAGAATAATGTGGTGATTCGCCACCACCAAGCGATAGTCCCCCTCCGCCATGGTGACGAAGGTGAACCGAATCAACGGCGGTGACGCCATGTCGAAGTGTGTCGCCTGGTCAGCCGTCAAAACTTCGTTCAGAGCTGCCTCACGGTCGACGGCCGCAATATCGCTGAGATCGATGTTCCGCCACGGGACTGGAACGTCTTCGAGGACTATCTGGACCGGCGTTCCGTCGTCGTCGGCCGTGAATGCCGTTCGCAGGTTCGCATAACGGTCGATGATTCCCTGTGCTGCAGTGCGCAAGCGGTCGGCATCCACCTTCCCGGACAGAGTGAGAATCATCTGCACCGAGTAGAGGTCGACGCTGGATTCTGCCAACATCGCGTGGAAGAGCAAACCGGACTGCAGCGGTGCCAGGGGCCAGATGTCGGTCACCGTACCGAATCGATTCTCGAAGCCGTCGATATCTCGTTGGCTCACGGAGACAAGCGGCACGTCGGACGGTGTGAGTCCACCGGCTCCGACGGAGCGAGAATGCTCCGCCAGGGCAGTCAGTGCTTCGACCCAAATCTGTGCAAATGTCTCGACACTCTCGCCGTCGATGGCACCGACGGGGTATGCGAAAGAGGCCTCCAGAACAGCACCGTCTGCGCCGTCGTTGACGATCGCATTGATGTCGACGACCTTGTTTGCGGGCATGTCGACGTCTTCGGGTGCCGACACGTTGGCGAAATCGCCGGCCGGCAGCCACCCGAGTCCCTCGACGCCTGCCGGAAGATCCTCGGCGACAACTCGTCCCAGGTAGTTGAAGCTGACCTGTCCCCCGGCGAAGCGAGAAAGCACTGCGCGCGTGTCTTCGTTCAGGTAGCGCAGCAGTCCGTACCCGACGCCCTTGTCCGGGATCGCCAGAAGCTGTTCCTTCACTGCTTTGATCGCGCGTCCCGCCGAATCACCTCCGGCGAAAGCGTCACCCAGATCTACCTCGGAAAGATCGAGACTGATCGGGAAGGCAGCGGTGAACCAACCAACGGTCCTTGACAGATCCGCGCCAGGAATCACGGCTTCTTCGCGACCATGGCCCTCGAGTTGCAGCAAGGCAGACGTCGAGTCGATTCCGGCTCGGCGACGCCACTCGATCAGCGCGAGTGCCAGTCCAGCGAGCAGGCCGTCGTTGGCGCCGCCGTTGAAAACCTCCGGCAGCGTGGTCAACAGAGTCTCCGTCACCTGAGTGGGGACCGTCACGCTTATCCGCTGAACCGTTGCCGCAACGTCGACGGCAGAGTCGTACGCCCTCTTACCCAGCACCGGGTCCGGTGTCTGCAACACCTTCCGCCACGTATCCAGCTCGGCCACACGCGAATCCCGATGGGCCTCTTCGGACAAAGCATGAGCCCAGCGTCGCATCGACGTACCGGTCGGCTCGAGAGCAACATCCCCCGTCGCTCCGCTCGCCCCGGCCATCTGAGCCGCAGCCGACACCAGATCCGGAACGATGATTCGCCAGGAGACCCCGTCGACGATCAGGTGATGTGCAGCAATGATCAAGCGCCCGGTGCGAGTGGGACCGAAGTCGACCCACACGAACTGAACCATTACGCCGTCCGCCGGATTCAACCGGCCGAGAGCCTCGTCGAGGCCCTTGGAAGCCGTGAGAACAATTGTCGACTCGTCCGCAGCCGCGTCGACATCGACGCGGCTGAGCAGATCCTCGACGTCCACGGTTCCGGGCTCGGAGACCGACATCCCCCATCCGCGACCGTCGGAGATCAGCCGTGAGCGGAACATGTCGTGGTGGTCGACGACTGCCGCGAGTGTTCGCACGATGTCGGCTCGCTGCACTCCGAGTGGAAGCTCGAGAGTCATCGTCTGTGTGAATCGGTTGTAGCTGCCACCGCGCTCGACCATGAATCGTTCGATCGGCGTCAACGGCATCCAGCCGACTCCACCGCCCGGCAACTCCTCGAGCACCACCGCGGCCTCGACGTCGGCGGCATACTTCGCCACTTCGGCCAATGCCGCGACAGTCTTGCTCTCGAAGACGTCACTGGGTGCGAATACGACCCCACGTGCCTTCGCACGAGAGACGAGTTGGATGGACATGATCGAGTCGCCGCCCTGAGCGAAGAACGAGTCGTCGGTGCCGATGCGATCCAGGCCGAGAACGTCCGCGAAGATCTCGCTCAGGATTTGTTCCATCTCGGTGACCGGGGCGCGGAATTCCTTGGTCTCGAAAACCGGTGCTGGGAGCGCTTTTCGGTCCAGCTTGCCTGCCGGACTGAGCGGCATGTCCGAGGAGACCATGACCGAAGCCGGAACCATATGGGCCGGAAGGGTTCTGGAGACGAATTCGATCAATTCCGCCGAAGTGACCGAAGCGTGCTTTCCGGTGAACACGTACGACACCAGCGCCGGGGCACCCGACGGCAGGGTCGTACCCATCGTCGCAGCGAACTCGACCTCGGGGTGTGCCGTCAGCGATGCATCGATTTCGCCCAGTTCGATACGGAAACCGCGAATCTTGACCTGGAAATCGTTGCGGCCCACGTATTCCACGGCGTAGGTGGAGGGTGCCGTTCCAGCGACCCAGCGCACCACGTCACCGGTTCGGTACATTCGCTCGCCCGGATTACCGTGCGGGTTTGCCACGAATCGATCGGCACTCAAGCCTGGACGACGATGATAGCCGCGGGTCACCTGAGGACCGGACAGATACAGCTCGCCCGAGACTCCCAGTGGAACTGGATTGAGTCGTGTGTCCAGGACGAATGCTGCCATGTCACCGATCGTGGCGCCGATGTCCATTCGGTCACCGGGCAGAAGCGGAACGCTGACGTTCGTCACGATCGTCGTCTCGGTCGGGCCGTAGACATTCAGGAATGTCCTGGGAGCCGAAGCCGACGCGGCCGATCCGTCCCCTGTCGTCCACTTGCTGATCAGTTCCGGCGAATACGCTTCGCCACCCACGCCTACCACCGTCAGGTCGTCCAGGCCGCTCGGGTCCATCGACGCCAGGGCAGCGGGTGTGATGAACGCATGCGTGACTCGTTCGCTACGGAACACCTCAGCCAGTTCGTCGCCGCCGTACACCCCAGGCGGGACGATGACCATCGTCGCGCCGGTGGCCACCGCGAGGAACAATTCGAGCATCGACGCGTCGAAACTCGGTGACGCGAAGTGCAATGTCCGCGAGGTGGGCTTCACGAGGTAATGCGCGGCCTGCGTGACACTGAAGCTCGCCAGTCCCGCGTTGGTCGCGACAACGCCCTTCGGCAGTCCTGTCGTGCCGGAGGTGTAGATGACCCAAGCCGGATGAGCAGTCGTCAGTGGACGGACACGTTCCTCGGCATCTATTGGCGCTCCGGACACTCCGGCGATCATCTGTTCGCCGAGCGGTCCGTCCACGACCAACCACTCGACGTCGTCGGCGAGATTCGGACGTTCGACGTCGAGGGTCAGGCCAACCTTCGCACCCGAGTCGCTGAGCATGTGCGCGATACGGTCTGCCGGATAGTGCGGATCGATCGGAACGACCGCTGCCCCGGTCTTCGACACTGCCCAGACCGCGAGTACCGATTCGACGGATCTCGGAATCGACACCGCCACAAGATCTTCAGCCCCGAGACCACGGTTGATCAAAACGCGGGCCAGCCTCGACGACCACTCGTCGACCTCGCGATACGTCATGGACCTACCGGCCGCGGCCTGCGCCGTGCCGGGGTAGCGCAAAGCGACGTTGTCCGGGTAGCGCGCAGCAGCGTCGGCAAGAATCTCGGCCAACGGCGCCTGCGCTACTCCTGACGAAGCCCTTTGACTCGTCAGAACCTCACGCTCGGACGCGTCGAGGATTTCGATGTCACCCACTGAAGTTGCGGGGTCCGTCGCAATTCCGTTCAGAATGCGCATCAATCGTGCGGCGAATCCGCGGACGGTCGATTCGTCGAACAGATCCGTCGCGTACGTGAACGTCGCCGACAGCCCTTCTGATACCTCACTGATCGTGAGCTGCAGGTCGAACTTGGCCACGGCCTCGTCGATTTCGAACTCGGCCGCCGTCAGACCGGGCAGAGCCAACGAGTTCTGCCCCAGGTTCTGAAATGCCAATGCCACCTGGAACAGCGGGTGATGTGCCCTCGACCGAACGGGATCCAGCACTTCCACGAGCCGCTCGAACGGAAGGTCCGAGTGCGCGAACGCCTGAAGGTCGGTTTCCCGAGCCGAGGCCAGAAGTGTTGTGAACGCCGCCGAAGGATCAACCTCGGTACGCAAAACCAGGGTGTTGACGAACATTCCGATCAAATCGTCGAGTTCGGATTCACCTCGCCCGGCCATCGGTGCACCGATGTTGATGTCCGTTGTTCCCGACAGACGAGCGAGAAGCGACGCCAGAGCCGCATGGACCACCATGAACATCGACGCATTGTGTTCCCGGCCCACGCTGATCAGCCGCTCATGCAATTCCTGACCGATCGAGAATTCGAATGTCGCTCCCTGACCGGAGAATACCGCCGGCCGAGCCCGATCCCCCGGAAGATTCAACTGTTCGGGCACGCCGTCCAGTGCTTGCGCCCAGTAAGTGATCTGTTGCGCGATGACGGACTGCGGATCGTCCTCGGACCCGAGAACCTCACGCTGCCACAACGAGTAATCGGCATACTGCACCGGCAACGGCGTCCAGGTCGGAGCCTGGCCGTTGGTTCGGGCGTAGTAGGCGGTCATGACGTCGCGGGTCAACGGGCCCATCGAGAAACCGTCGGTCGAGATGTGATGCACCACGAATACCAGAACGTGCTCGTCGGCCTTGATCTGGAAAAGCTTGGCGCGCAACGGCACCTCGGCCGTCACGTCGAAGCCTGCCGCTACGAAGTTCGTTACCTCGGAAACGATCTCCGAATCCGAGACCGAGGTTGCAGCGAGGTTCACGTCGACATCAGCCGGTGCAACGATCTTCTGGTAGCCGACGCCGTCGACCTCGGGGTAGACCGTGCGCAGAACCTCGTGACGGCCGATAACGTCGGCGACCGCTTGCTCCAGCCCCGAGACGTCCAGTTCTCCGGTGAGAGTTATCGCAACCGGGACGTTGTTCCCTGCCGAGCTCGTATCCAACTGGTTGAGGAACCACATGCGCTGCTGCGCCAACGACAACGGCACCCGAACCGGACGCACCTGCGCAGTCAACGCCGCACGTGAACCGCCACCGACATGAGAACCCAAACGAGCAGCCAACGCCTCCACCGTCGACGCCTCGAACAACTCCCGCACCGACACCGAAGCATCCAACGCCTGACCCAACCGAGACGTCACCTGCGTCGCAATCAGCGAATTACCACCGAGCGCGAAGAAATCATCATCCAAACCAACACGCTCGACGCCCAGAACATCCGCAAACGTCTGCGCAACAACCTCTTCCACCACCGACGTCGGAGCACGGAACACCGCAACCTGCAACGACGGAACCGGCAACGCCCGACGATCCAACTTCCCGTTCACCGTCAACGGAATCGAATCCAACACCACAAACGCCGACGGCACCATGTACTCCGGCAACAACGAACCCACCGACACCCGAAGATCGTCGACCGAAACGCTCACACCCGCAGCCGGAACCACATACGCCACCAACCGCTGATCACCCGGAGAATCCTCACGAACAACCACCGCCGTCTGCGCCACCGACACATCCGCCAACACCGCAGACTCGATCTCACCGATCTCGATCCGGAAACCACGGATCTTCACCTGATCATCCGCGCGACCCAGATACTCCAAATCACCAGCACTGTTCCACGAAGCGACGTCACCCGTGCGGTACAACACCTCGCCGGCATTGAACGGATTCGCCACAAACCGCGTCGACGTCAACCCCGCCTGACCCAGATAACCCCGAGCCAACTGAACACCAGAGACATACATCTCACCAGCGACACCAACAGGCACCGGAGCCAAACGCGTATCGAGCACGAACACCTGCAGACCCGAAATAGCCTGACCCACAACACTCGCCGACGCATCCGCCGCCAACGCAGCATCCAACACACGATGGCTCACATGCACCGTCGTCTCCGTGATGCCGTACATGTTCACCAACGTCGGCGCGAAGTCACCGCGGCGGCCGTACCAATCCGACAAGCGACGCAGCTCGAGCGCCTCGCCGCCGAAAACAACCCACCGCAACGACAACTCAGCAGCCCGACCGGATTCCGACGCCAACCGATCAGCCTCGGCCAACTGATAGAACGCCGACGGCGTCTGATTGAGCACCGTCACCCGCTCAGCAGCAAGCAACTCCAAGAACTGCTCCGGCGACCGCGACGTCACATAATCCACAACCACCAACGTGCCGCCGTACAACAGCGGACCCCACAACTCCCACACCGAGAAGTCGAACGCATAACTGTGGAACATCGTCCACACATCGGATTCGTCGAACCCGTACACACCCTCGGTATTCGCAAACAACTTCGCCACCGTCGTGTGCGGAACCTGCACACCCTTCGGGCGACCCGTCGAACCCGACGTGTAAATCACATACGCAACATTCGACGACCGCAACGGCGCAACACGATCCGCATCCGCCACCACCGAACCATCGAACTCCGACACATCCACCGCGTCGATATCAACCACAGGCAAACCAGCGGGCAACACCAACTCACGCCCGGACCACGAAATCGCAGCCACCGGAGCAGCATCAGCCAACATGAACTCGACACGATCAGCCGGATACGACGGATCCACCGGCAAATACCCCGCACCGGACTTCACCACCGCCAACAACGCCACCACAAGATCCGCCGACCGCGGCAACGCCACCGCCACCAACGACTCCGGACCACAACCCTGAGCAATCAACCTGCGCGCCAAACGATTAGCCCGCACCGACAACTCACCATACGACAACGACTCGCCACCAAACCGCACCGCAACCCGATCACCAAACCGCGCAGCAGCATCATCGAACCACGCCGACAACGTCGAATCCACACCACGATCGGTGCCGACCCCACTCCATGAGAGGACACGGTCCAATTCACCGACAGTGAGTACGTCCACATCACCGACAGCAAGATCCGGATCTGCGGCAGCGCCACGCAGAACATGCAGGAAACGATCGGCGAAGTCGGCAGCGGTCGATTCGTCGAACAGATCCGTCGCATACGTCAGCGTCGCAGACATTCCGGCTTCAGCCTCTTCGAGAGTGAGCTGCAAGTCGAACTTAGCCAGTGCGGCGTCGAACTCGACTGCAGCAGCACGGAGGCCGGGCATTTCGAGAGACGTTTGACCGAGGTTCTGGAACGTCAACGCCACCTGGAACAACGGATGACGAGCCTGCGAACGAACCGGATCGAGAACCTCCACCACACGCTCGAACGGAACATCCGCATGCGCGAACGCCTGCAAATCCACCTCACGCGCCGAAGCCAACAACTCGGCAAACGACATCGACGGATCAACCTCGGTACGCAACACCAAGGTATTGACGAACATACCGATCACGTCATCGAGCTCGGCTTCACCACGACCCGCGATCGGGGCACCGATCGCAATGTCGGTCGTCGCGGACAGTCGTGCCAACAGCACCGCCAGAGCCGAGTGAACAACCATGAACGGAGTTGCGTTCGTTGCCTTGGCCAGTTCGTCCAGCTCGGACCACAGCTGCGGTTCGATGGTGAAACTGTGATTGGCGCCGCGCCCTGAAGCAATCTCGGGACGCGGACGATCACCAGGCAGATCCAACTGCTCCGGAAGATCAGCCAACGCATCCGACCAGAACGCAATCTGCTTCGCGATCACGGACTGCGGATCGTCCTCGGACCCGAGAACCTCACGCTGCCACAACGAATAGTCGGCATACTGCACCGGCAACGGCGTCCAGGTCGGAGCCTGGCCGTTGGTTCGGGCGTAGTAGGCGGTCATGACGTCGCGGGTCAACGGGCCCATCGAGAAGCCGTCGGTCGAGATGTGATGCATCACGAACGACAACACGAAGTCGTCATCGGCGACCTGAAAAAGCTTGGCGCGCAACGGAACCTCGACAGTGACATCGAAGCCCTGAGCGAAGAACGAATACAGCTCCGCCTGGATTCGGTCGTTTGTGACGCGTTCTGCGCCGAGATCGATCGAGACATCTTCTACCGAGCAGATCTTCTGGTAGCCGACGCCGTCGACCTCGGGGTAGACCGTGCGCAGAACCTCGTGGCGGCCGATAACGTCGTGAACTGCCGAATTCAGGGCCGCCAGATCGAGCGCACCCGTGAGCCGAACGGCAACAGGGACATTGTTGACAGCAGAATCGGTGTCGAATCGGTTGAGGAACCACATGCGCTGCTGCGCCAACGACAACGGCACCCGAACCGGACGCACCTGCGCAGTCAACGCCGCACGTGAACCGCCACCGACATGAGAACCCAAACGAGCAGCCAACGCCTCCACCGTCGACGCCTCGAACAACTCCCGCACCGACACCGAAGCATCCAACGCCTGACCCAACCGAGACGTCACCTGCGTCGCAATCAGCGAATTACCACCGAGCGCGAAGAAATCATCATCCAAACCAACACGCTCGACGCCCAGAACATCCGCAAACGTCTGCGCAACAACCTCTTCCACCACCGACGTCGGAGCACGGAACACCGCAACCTGCAACGACGGAACCGGCAACGCCCGACGATCCAACTTCCCGTTCACCGTCAACGGAATCGAATCCAACACCACAAACGCCGACGGCACCATGTACTCCGGCAACAACGAACCCACCGACACCCGAAGATCGTCGACCGAAACGCTCACACCCGCAGCCGGAACCACATACGCCACCAACCGCTGATCACCCGGAGAATCCTCACGAACAACCACCGCCGTCTGCGCCACCGACACATCCGCCAACACCGCAGACTCGATCTCACCGATCTCGATCCGGAAACCACGGATCTTCACCTGATCATCCGCGCGACCCAGATACTCCAAATCACCAGCACTGTTCCACGAAGCGACGTCACCCGTGCGGTACAACACCTCGCCGGCATTGAACGGATTCGCCACAAACCGCGTCGACGTCAACCCCGCCTGACCCAGATAACCCCGAGCCAACTGAACACCAGAGACATACATCTCACCAGCGACACCAACAGGCACCGGAGCCAAACGCGTATCGAGCACGAACACCTGCAGACCCGAAATAGCCTGACCCACAACACTCGCCGACGCATCCGCCGCCAACGCAGCATCCAACACACGATGGCTCACATGCACCGTCGTCTCCGTGATGCCGTACATGTTCACCAACGTCGGCGCGAAGTCACCGCGGCGGCCGTACCAATCCGACAAGCGACGCAGCTCGAGCGCCTCGCCGCCGAAAACAACCCACCGCAACGACAACTCAGCAGCCCGACCGGATTCCGACGCCAACCGATCAGCCTCGGCCAACTGATAGAACGCCGACGGCGTCTGATTGAGCACCGTCACCCGCTCAGCAGCAAGCAACTCCAAGAACTGCTCCGGCGACCGCGACGTCACATAATCCACAACCACCAACGTGCCGCCGTACAACAGCGGACCCCACAACTCCCACACCGAGAAGTCGAACGCATAACTGTGGAACATCGTCCACACATCGGATTCGTCGAACCCGTACACACCCTCGGTATTCGCAAACAACTTCGCCACCGTCGTGTGCGGAACCTGCACACCCTTCGGGCGACCCGTCGAACCCGACGTGTAAATCACATACGCAACATTCGACGACCGCAACGGCGCAACACGATCCGCATCCGCCACCACCGAACCATCGAACTCCGACACATCCACCGCGTCGATATCAACCACAGGCAAACCAGCGGGCAACACCAACTCACGCCCGGACCACGAAATCGCAGCCACCGGAGCAGCATCAGCCAACATGAACTCGACACGATCAGCCGGATACGACGGATCCACCGGCAAATACCCCGCACCGGACTTCACCACCGCCAACAACGCCACCACAAGATCCGCCGACCGCGGCAACGCCACCGCCACCAACGACTCCGGACCACAACCCTGAGCAATCAACCTGCGCGCCAAACGATTAGCCCGCACCGACAACTCACCATACGACAACGACTCGCCACCAAACCGCACCGCAACCCGATCACCAAACCGCGCAGCAGCATCATCGAACCACGCCGACAACGTCGAATCCACACCACGATCGATCTGGCCGGCACTGAAGCGGGACAGCAGGTTTCGTTCTCCATCGACCAAGATGTCAACGTCACCCACCGCTACGGTGGGATCAGCAGTCACCGCACGGAAGGTCCTTACCAGCCGATCACCGAATTCCACAACGGTCGACTCGTCGAACAGATCCGTCGCATACGTCAAAGAGGCGGACATTCCGGCGGGTGCGCCGGCCTCGTCGGTTCGTTCGGTCAGGGTCAACTGGAGGTCGAATTTCGCCAACGCAAGATCGGCACTTTCGATCGACACTTCGAGGTCGCCCAGTTCGAGCGTTGTCTGTTCGTGGTTCTGGAACGTCAACGCCACCTGGAACAACGGATGACGAGCCTGCGAACGAACCGGATCGAGAACCTCCACCACACGCTCGAACGGAACATCCGCATGCGCGAACGCCTGCAAATCCACCTCACGCGCCGAAGCCAACAGATCCGTGAACGACATCGACGGATCAACCTCGGTACGCAACACCAAAGTGTTGACGAACATACCGATCAGATCGTCGAGCTGCGCCTCACCGCGACCCGCGATCGGTGTACCGATCGCGATGTCGGTCGTTGCGGACAAACGAGAAAGTACGACGGCGAGCGCTGCGTGAACAACCATGAATGGTGTCGAGTTACTGCTGTGCGCAATCGAATTGACAGCTTCGTGCAGGGTGGCGTCGATATCGAACTCGACCTCGGCTCCGCGCCCTGAAGCGACCTCGGGACGCGGACGATCGGCAGGCAGATCCAACTGCTCCGGAAGATCAGCCAACGCATCCGACCAGAACGCAATCTGCTTCGCGATCACGGACCGCGGATCGTCCTCGGACCCGAGAACCTCACGCTGCCACAACGAATAGTCGGCGTACTGCACCGGCAACGGCGTCCAAGCCGGCACCGACGCTCGTGTACGTGCTTCGTAGGCAACCATCACGTCACGGGTCAACGGACCCATCGAGAAACCGTCGGTCGAGATGTGATGCACGACGAACACCAGAACGTATTCGCTGTCGCCGACTTTGAAGAGCTTGGCGCGCAACGGGACTTCGGACGTCACGTCGAAGCCGACTGTCGCCAGCTCGGCGACGCCCGCAGCCAGGCGATCTTCCGTGATCGACACGGGGCTGAGATCGACGACAACGTCTTGGACGTCGAGGACGTCCTGATAGCCGACGCCGTCGACGTCTGGATACACAGTTCGCAGTGATTCGTGTCGGCCCACGACATCGATCACGGCGGCGTCAAGAGCTGCCACATCGAGGGCGCCCGAAATCCTGATCGCCGCCGGGACGTTGTTCACTGCCGACGCGGGTTCGAACCTGTTCAGGAACCACATGCGCTGCTGCGCCAACGAAAGTGGGATCCGAGCTGGCCGGGGCTGCTGCACCAGTGGGGCGGTGGCGCCCGAACCGGCGTGCAGCTCGAGCCGGACGGCGAGTGACTGCACGGTCGACGCTTCGAAGAGCGCACGAACCGGAACGCTTGTGTCGAGCGCCTCTCCCAGCCGAGCGGCGACACGGGTCGCGATCAACGAGTTGCCGCCGAGTTCGAAGAAATCGTCGTCGCGGCCAACCTGTGCGACTCCGAGAACTTCGGAGAACACCTGCGCGACAGTCTCTTCGACGGTCGTGATCGGCGCCTGGTACACCTTGGACTCGAACACGGGCGAGGGCAGAGCCTTGATGTCCGTCTTGCCCGCGGTGGTCAACGGAATCGAATCGAGTACCAGTACCGAGTCGGGGACCATGTAGCCGGTCAGGAACGTCGACACCGACTCGATGACCTGTGCGGGATCCACCTCGGCGCCGGCCTGCGGCACGACGTATGCAACGAGACGATCTCCGAAGTGATCGTCGGAACGAACGAGAGCAACAGCTTGCGCAACGCCCGCGCAACGGGTCAGCGCGGCCTCGATCTCGCCGAGTTCGATACGGAACCCACGGATCTTGACCTGGAAGTCACTGCGGCCCACGTACTCCACTGCGCCACCGTCGATCCACCGGACCACATCACCCGTGCGGTACAACCGCTCTCCCGGCGCCCCGAACGGGTCTGCGACAAATCGGCCCGCTGTCAATGCCGGCTGTCCCAGGTATCCACGAGCGACCTGAACACCCGACACGTACAACTCACCTGCGACACCAACCGGAACGGGCTGCAAGCGGCCGTCCAAGATCCGCGCGGCCATTCCCCGAATCGGGCCGCCGATGTTCATACGATCAAACGCGGTCAGCGTATCGCTGATGTTCGAGGCGACTGTCGACTCCGTCGGACCGTACGCATTGAAGAATCCACGCACACCGCCATCCGGAAGCGGCACCGCCCACTTGGCAACGAGAGACCGCGAACTGGCTTCGCCACCGACGACAACCACCCGCAACGCGTCGAGCCCGCTCGGATCCACTGATGCCAGCGCAGCGGGCGTCACGAACGCATGCGTCACGCCCTCCGAGCGCAAGATCTCGGCCAATTCCGCGCCGCCGTACACCGTCGTCGGCGCAATCACCATCGTCGATGCTGCTCCGAATGCCATCAGCAACTCGAGAACAGAAGCATCGAAACTCGGCGAGGCGAAATGCAGCGTTCGAGCATCCGCGGACAGCGCATAGCGCTCGACCTGCTCGGCGCAGAAGTTCGCCACACCCGCATTGGTGACCACAACGCCCTTGGGCAGACCCGTGGTGCCAGAGGTGTAGATGACGTAAGCAGGCTGCCGCTCGTCGATCGCACTGCGTCGATCCGAATCACTCACCGGCACGCAAGATTCTGCCGCGCACGCCGCCACTGTCTTCTCGTCGTCGAGAACAACCCACGTCAACGCCGACGGCAATCCTGCCTCGACGTCACTGAGCGCAAGACCCAGCACCGCACCGGAATCGGAGATCATGTGGACGATACGGTCAACCGGATACGTCGGGTCGACGGGCACGAATGCAGCACCCGTTTTCACCACTGCCCACAGAGCGAGAACCGAATCGGCCGAACGCGGAATCGCGATCGCGACCCGATCCTCCGGCCCGACGCCCTTCGCAATCAGAACACGAGCGAGTCGCGACGACCGCTCGTCGAGTTCGCGGTAGCTGATCGACTGACCGTCGAAGCGAATCGCATCCGCCGACGGATCCACAGCGGCCGCCGCTGTGAGGATCTCGACCAGGGTTCCCGAGACCGACTGACCTCCGTGAACATCGGCCAGCACACCCCGCTCGGCCGCATCGAGAATATCGATGTCACCGACGACAATCGAAGGAACCGACACGACAGTCTCGAGGATACGAACCAGACGCCGAGCAAACCCCTCGACCGTCGAAACGTCGAACAGATCTGCAGCAAACGTGAATTCGGCCGAGAGCCCTTGCTGGATCCCGTCTTCGCCGATCGACTCTGTCACTGCGAGTTCGAGGTCGAACTTGGCAGTGGTCGTGTCGATTTCGGCGGCCTTGATCGCCAGTCCCGGCAGTTCCAATGCCGTTTGCGCGAGATTCTGCAAGGACAGCACGACCTGGAACAGCGGATGTCTGGCCTGCGACCGGGCGGGAGCCAAGACGTCCACCAACCGCTCGAAGGGCACGTCCGAGTGAGCGAACGCTCCGAGCGCAGAATCACTCGCCGCAGCCAGCAGATCCGTGAATGCCTGGGCCGGGTCGACCTCGGTCCGCAGAACAAGCGTGTTGACGAACATGCCGACGAGATCGTCGAGCGCCTCGTCGCCACGACCGGCAACGGGAGTGCCCACGGCGATGTCCGAGGTTCCGCTCAGTCGGGCCATCAGAACGGCAAGCGCCGAGTGCAACGCCATGAAGAGCGTCGCGTTGTTCTGCCGTGCCAGCGCGTCCAATCGACGGTGCACATCCCCGGAGATCTCGAACGCGAATCGCTCGCCGCGCATCGACGCCACATCAGGCCGAGACCGGTCCGACGGAAGCTCGATCACATCCGGTAGGTCTGCCAGAGTCTCGGTCCAGTACGAGATCTGCTGCGAGATCAGTGATTCCGAGTCGTCTTCCGACCCCAGAACCTCACGCTGCCACAACGAATAGTCGGCGTACTGCACAGTCAACGGCTGCCACGCCGGCGCGATCCCGTCCTTGCGTGCCGAGTAGGCAATCATGACATCGCGAGCCAGGGGCGCCATCGACCAACCGTCAGCGGCGATGTGATGAACCACGATCGCAAGGGTGTGCTCGGTGTCGCTGACCGTCAACAGGCGGACACGGATCGGCACGTCGACGGTGACGTCGATCGCTGAGGATCCGATTGCAGCGACTCGACTTTCGAGCTCGTCCTGATCCGAAACCGACTCCACGGTCAGCCCGCCGAACGCCTCCGAGAGCGACAGAATCGACTGCTTCGGTCCGGAAGCCCCGTCCGGATATACCGTTCGGAGCACCTCATGCCGGGCCAGTACGTCCTCCAGCGCCATTTCCATCGCGGCAGTATCGAGATGACCAGTCAGGTGCAGAGCAAAAGTGATGTTGTAAGCAGCTGAGTCGGTGTCGAAGCGGTTCAGGAACCACATGCGCTGCTGCGCCAGCGACAACGGAATTTCCGCGGGACGCACCTGTGCGACGAGCGCCTTCTGCCCGCCGCTACCTACGTGCGACTCGATGTGTGCGGCGAGCGCCTCGACGGTGGAAACGTCGAATAGCGTTCGCACCGGCACCGTAGTGTCGAGCGCCCGCCCCAATCGGGAGGTGACCTGAGTGGCCACCAGGGAGTTGCCACCGAGTTCAAAGAAGTCGTCGTCGAGGCCGACTCGTTCCACTCCGAGAACATCCGCAATCACCTGCGCGACAATCTCTTCCACCGGCGTGGTGGGTGCACGAAACTCGCGGACCTCGAAAACAGGCTCCGGCAAAGCCCGGCGATCCAATTTGCCCACCGGGGTCAACGGAACCTCAGCGAGTTCCATGATGACGGACGGAACCATGTAGCTCGGCAGAGCCTCCGCCACGAACGAGGCGAGCACGTCCCGATCGAAACTCGACCCGTCAGCCAGTTCGACGTAGGAAACGAGGGTTGTGACACCCGCCGCGCCTTCGCTTCCGACCGTCACCGCGAAGCGCACAGACTCGTGCGAGGACAGAACTGCGTCGATCTCACCGAGTTCGATACGGAATCCGCGAACCTTGACCTGGAAGTCACTGCGGCCGACGTATTCGAGAACCCCCGCGTCACCGCGCGCGTCTCCGCCGGTCCAGCGCACGACATCGCCGGTCCGGTACATTCGCTCGCCATCCGGCGAATACGGGTTGGCGACAAACCGTTCCGCAGAAAGGCCTCGCCGCTCATGGTAGCCGCGAGCCAATGCAGCGCCCGCAAAGTAGAGCTCTCCCCTGGTACCGACTGGAACAGGATGCAGACGCTCGTCGAGTACCAATGCCGACATGCCCTCGACGGGACGCCCGATGTCGATCGATCGGCCGATCGCGAGATCGCCGAACGACGAGATGATAGTGGTCTCGGTCGGACCATACCCATTGAAGTAGGCGCGCCCTGGGGCCCATTTCGCCAGCAACTCGGGAGTGGTCACGTCACCGCCGACGGAGACGACTCGCAATTCAGGCAGCTCTGCCGGCTCCATGGTCCCGAGTACTGCGGGAGTGATGATCGCGTGTGTGACCTTCTCGGAATGAAGAAGATCCGACAACTCGTGTCCACCGATAATTGTCGACGGAACGATCACCAAAGTTGCACCCGCGGAGAAGGCGACCATCCATTCGAGTACCGACGGGTCGAAGCTCGGTGAACAGATATGGAGGAAGCGCGAGGACTGTTCTACCCCGTAGCGACGCTGTGCTGCGTCTCTGACGCCACGGAGTCCACCGTGAGTGACGCTGACACCCTTCGGTTTTCCCGTGGAACCGGATGTGTAAATGACATATGCAACGTGAGAACTGTGAATCGGAGCGATTCGGTCCTCGTCCGTGACCGGCGCTGAAGATTGCGCCGACAGTTCTCCGTTCAGCGCCTGGCCGTCAAGGACCAACCATTCTGTGACCGCAGGAAGCTGATCTACGAACTGTCCCGACGTGAGTCCGATCGCGGCCGAAGAATCGGCCAGCATGTGCCGGACACGATCTTCCGGATAACTCGGGTCGACTGGGACGTACGCCGCCCCTGACTTCGCCACCGCCCATACTGCACAGACCATCTCGTACGAGCGAGGAAAGGCGAGAGCAACAATGGTCTCGGGGCCGGCGCCACGTCCGATCAGAACCCGAGCGAGCTTCGACGACTGCTCATCGAGCTCTCGATAGGTGATCGATCGACCCTCGAAGCGCACAGCAACCGAATCCGCCTCAGCCGTGCCGGACAGGAAGATGTCGACGAGACTCTGCCGGGGCATCGTGTCATCCGCGGCTACGACCGTCAGATCGGTGCGCTCGGAGCGTGAGAGCAGGTCGATATCGCCGACGATCGTTTCAGGACGGGTAGCCACGGCATCGAGGATGCGCACGAACCGAGTAGCGAAAGTGTTCACCGTGGCCGGATCGAACAGGTCCGTGGCATAGGTGAAGGTGGCGCTCAAGACGTCCGAGTCTTCGCTGCCTTCAGGATTCTCGGACACCATGAGCTCGAGATCGAATTTGGCGACCGGGACTTCCAATTCAGCTGCAACTGCTTTGACACCTGAGAATTCCAGTTCGCGTCGTCCACTGATCTCCGCAGTGAGCGCAACCTGGAACAGCGGGTGACGAGCCTGCGAACGCGCCGGACTCAGGACTTCGACCAACCGCTCGAACGGCACATCGGCATGCCCGTAGGCAGACAAGCCCGATTCCCTTACCCGAGCGAGCAACTCTTCGAATCGTTCGTTCGGATCGACCTCGGTGCGAAGCACCAGGGTGTTCACGAACATGCCGATCACGTCGTTGAGCGCTTGATCGCCTCGCCCGCCGATCGGGGCACCGATCGCGATGTCGGAGGTACCACTGAGCCGGCTCAACAGCGTTGCATATGCCGCCTGCAACACCATGAACAGCGAGACGCTCCTCGAGCGCGCCAACTCGTTCAACTTGCGCGTCGTGCGTTCGCTGATCTGAAAATGGTGCTTGGCACCGTGATTGGACGCGATGGCAGGACGAGGTCGGTCGGTCGGCAGATCCAACTGATCCGGCAGATCGGCAAGTGCCCGGCGCCAGAAGTTGATCTGGCGAGACGACTCCGAGCGCGGGTCTTCGTCGGATCCCAGTGCTTCGCGCTGCCACAGGGCGTAGTCGGCGTACTGAATCGGCAGCGGCGTCCACGCCGGCGCAGACTTCTCACTTCGCGCCGAGTAGGCGACGAGAAGGTCACGTGCGAGCGGACGGAACGACAGTCCGTCTGCAGCGATGTGATGGAGAACCATCACCAGGACGTAGTCCGTCGGAGACACCTCGAAGAGGGCAACCCGTACCGGGATTTCGAGCGTCACGTCGAAGCCGCGAGACGCCACGTCGAACAGCGCCGCGTCGAGATGCGAATTCCGAATCTTGACCGGATTCAACTCCACCGCGGCCCGGTCGACCGGCAGAACCAGCTGTTGCGCGGTTCCGTCGACATCAGGGTAGATCGTCCGCAAGGACTCGTGTCGCTCGAGAAGATCCATCACCGCGGTATGCAGGGCGGACGGGTCCACCGAACCGGTGAGCCGGACTGTGAACGGAAGATTGTAGGCGGGCGTCGACGGATCGAGACGGTTGATGAACCACATGCGCTGCTGCGCAAGCGAGAGCGGGACGACCTCGGGACGAGGCTTGGCGACCAGCGGGGTGAGCTGCCTGGCGTTGCCCGCCACCGACTCGGCGCGGGCCGCCAGGGTGGCGACCGTGGTGGATTCGAAGAGCTCTCGAACGCCGAGTTGCACTCCCAATGCCGAACCCACTCGCGTCACCAATTGTGTTGCAACCAGAGAGTTTCCACCGAGCTCGAAGAAGTCGTCATCGATACCGACGCGCTCGACACCGAGAACGTCGGCAAACACGTCCGCCACGATGCGTTCGATTTCGGTGCGGGGCTCGCGGTACTGCTTCGCACTCGCGAACACCGGCTCGGGCAACCCGGCACGATCCAATTTGCCACTCGTGTTGAGCGGCAACGCATCGAGCACCATCAACGCGGCCGGAACCATGTACGACGGGAGGCTTCGGCCGGCGAACTCACTGAGCACCGCAGCATCGATGTTTCGGCCTGGACCCGGCACTACGTAGCCGACCAATTGATCACCGGTCGGGGTGACGGTCACCAAAACGACAGCCTGCGAAACGTCGGGGTGCGCCAGAAGGACGGTCTCGATCTCGCCGAGTTCGATGCGCTGCCCGCGGAACTTCACCTGGAAGTCTGTACGCCCGATGTAGTCGAGATTTCCGTCCTCACGGCGACGAACGAGGTCGCCGGTCCGGTACATACGCTCACCGGCCGTGCCGTACGGATTGGCTACGAACCGATCCGAGCTCAGGTCCGGTCGACCAACGTATCCGCGCGCGAGTTGAACGCCGGCGAGATAGAGCTCACCCGGCTGCCCGATGGGGGTCGGGCGAAGTTGTCCGTCCAGTACGTGCGCCTGAGTGTTCCACTGCGGCATACCGATCGGCACGGAAGTAGTATCCGTGGCCACGGCCTCGTAGTACGTGACCGATACCGCGGCTTCGGTCGGACCGTACAGGTTGTGCAGTCCGGCTCCACAGAGTTCGCGGAAGGCGGAAGACGTCTCGGGCGGGAGCGCCTCGCCGATGACAAACACGTGGCGCAACGAATCACAAGATCCGGCAGGTGCATTCGCAGTGAACAGCGTGAGCATGGATGGCACGAAGTCGGTGATCGTGACGCCGAGCTCCGCGATCTTGTTCGCCACGTAGATCGGGTCTCGATGACCGTCCGGAGTCGCGACGACGAGCGTGGCGCCGACCTGCAACGGCATGAAAAATCCCCACAGCGACACGTCGAATGTCGTAGCGGTCTTCTGCAGGTAGATGTCCGACGCCGAAAGCCCGTACTCGGCGTTCATCCACTGAAGCTGATTGTTGATCGCCGCGTGAGTGACCGCGACACCCTTGGGTCGACCGGTCGAACCCGAGGTGTAGATCACGTACGCAGTGTTCGAGAAATGCAAGGGAGACAGGCGATCCGCGTTGACGATCGGTCTGCTGTCGAGCTGCCCATAGTCCAGTGTGTCGATCTCGATGACCCGTGTGCCCGAGGGCAGATCCACGTCGTCCCGCGCAGTGGTCACAACACACGTGGGCTGCGCCGACTCGAGAATGTAGGCGGTGCGGTCGGCTGGGTGGTCGGGATCCACCGGTACCCAGGCCCCGCCGGCCTTGGCGATCGCGTACAAACCGACCATCAAGTCCAGAGACCTGCGGATCGAGAGCCCCACAAGCGATTCGGGTCCGACACCCATGGCGATGAGCTGTCGGGCCAAACCGTTTGCGCGGGCGTCGAATTCGGCGTACGTGAGGCTGGCGCCTTCGAAAACGACAGCGGTGGCATCGGGAGTACTCTCGACCTGACGCTCGAATGCTTCGGTGATGGTCTGCGAGGCAACGTGGAAGCCCGTGCGGTTCCACAAAGCGACCTTGTTCCGCTCCTCGTCGGTAGCGACAGGGAGATCCCAGACCCTGCGGCTCGTTTCGGCCGAGACGAACTTCTCGAGGAACTCCACGAACCGCGAGTGATTCCGCTGGGCGTCAGCGGGCCCGTACAGATTGGGGTTCGACTCGAAGTCGATGTGCGTGCGGGTATCGCCGACGCTCTGATACAGGTTGACACCGAGGTCTTCGATCAAACCCGTGGACAAGATGTGAAGTTCGCCGACGAGGGGCCCGAACGCCAACTCGGTGGAAAACATCATGATGTTGATCCACGGGCCGAAGAATCCGCCCCGGCCCGGCCCGTCACCGCCGCGAACCATGTCCTCGTGTCGGTATCGCTGGTGGCGCAGTGCGCCGGACATTTCGTTCCTGACGTCGTCCAGAAGCTCCTGGACGGTGGTGTCCGCAGTGACGGTCAGTCGCAGCGGCACGACGTTGGAGACCATGCCTCCGGATCGACGCAGCACGGCTGTTGTTCGACCGGAAACGGGCAGACTCAGCGACACGTCCTCTCGCCCGGTCATCTGAGCGAGGTACGCCGCAAACGCCGCGACGACAGTGCCGGCAACAGTGGTCTTCTCGATGCGCTCGAGGAACCGCCCGAGCAGAGCCTCGACGTGGTTGGACAGCGCTGCACTGTCGATCCGACTGACTGGAGCCGGCGCGGCACTTCGACCCGCGAGGCTCGAGATCTCGTCGAGCTTCTCGATCTTGTCTGCCCAGTACTTGCGATCGGTTTCGAAACGACTCGACTGGCGGTACTTGTTGTCCACCTCGTAGACGTTCCGGAGATCGGAGGCCTCACTCGGCTCCGGATCCCGGCCCTCCACGCGCGCCGAGTACAGCTCCGCCACACGAGTGACGAACGTCGACGCACCGAATCCGTCGAGAATTGTGTGGTGGACCCGCGTGTACCAGTAGTAGCGATTCTCGCCGAGCCGCAGGATCGTGGCAGAGATCAAGCGGTCCGTGAGCATGTCGATCGGCCGGCTGCGATCTGCTCGCATCCACCGCATGGCAGCATCGTGCGAGTCGTCTTCACTACGAAGGTCGACGTAACCGACCGAATCATCGAGTGTGGGGTCGATGATCTGGTAAGGCTGGGCGTCGATCTCGAAGATCCGGACGAAGGCCGACCCGATTTCGCGACCGGCGTCTGCGCAGGCCTGCCGAAGGGCGTCAAGTTCCAGAGCACCACGGAGTTCGACGTACTGAGCGATGTTGACCGGAACGGCGGGATCGAGGTGTTGCGCGAACCACATACCGAGCTGGGCCGCGGAAAGCGGGAATGCGTCGGATCGCTGAACGTCTTCCGGCGAGCTGCCGACCTCCGGCTTGCCGCTCCCCAGTTCTCCGTTACCCAGCGAATTCACGCCCACAGCCTCTCTTCCACACCATTGCGCACCCGTGCGAGCCGAACGTCCGATTCGCAGCAGCTACCGACCTCATCCAACCTCGATGAGCCAGAACCACCCATTGTCTCCGATACATAGGTGACAAGAGAAATCCATACCCCGGTGTATCGATGGTTTTGTTGCAATTCGTTACAAATCGCCCAGCTCATCTACCCCCCGATCGCATTGCCGAAACGCACCGTTCAGACGCGGCGCGCGACACCTCTCCCCCTGGGACAATCAATTGCAACCGACGATCTACACCCCAACCCACATCAGTCACCTCGGACAATTTACAGGGCCGCCAGGTACTGGGTGTCTGAGCTCGAACAAGATTCGACAGTCGCTGATCGAGACTATCGGTACTCGCCGACAGACCGACGAAAGAACGCGCCGACCAGCGGTCGGCGCGTTCTTCGATTTACGGTACGAAGCTTCAGGAAAAGCCCACACCAGTCACACTCTTCAGGTGCTCGCTGCTGACCCCTGGAGCCAGCTCCACAAGCTGCAGCCCGTCCGCGGTGACGTCCAGCACTGCCAGGTCGGTGATGATCCGGTTGACGACGCTCTGACCGGTAAGCGGCAGCGTGCAGGCCTCGACGATCTTGGGATTGCCGTCGCGGTCGGTGTGCTCCATCACGACGATGACGCGGCGGGCTCCATGGACCAGGTCCATCGCCCCACCCATGCCCTTGACCATCTTGCCCGGCACCATCCAGTTGGCAAGGTCACCGGTCTTCGATACCTGCATCCCGCCGAGCACCGCGGTGTCGATGTGACCACCGCGGATCATCCCGAACGAGAGGGCCGAGTCGAAGAACGCGGCACCAGGATTGACGGTGACGGTTTCTTTACCGGCATTGATGAGGTCGGCATCGACCTGATCATCGGTCGGATACGGTCCGGTACCGAGGATGCCGTTCTCGCTGTGCAGGACCACTTTGACACCCTCGGGCAGGTAACTGGGGATCAGCGTCGGCAGGCCGATGCCGAGGTTGACGTACTCCCCCGGCCGCATCTCGGCGGCAGCGCGAGCGGCCATCTCGTGGCGAGTCCAACCGATACGGGTTTCCTCTGCACTGGTCACTTGGTGCCTCCTGAGACGGTCCGCTTCTCGATCCGCTTCTCCTGTGGGCCTGTGTGCACGACCCGCGCGACGAACACACCAGGTAGGTGCACGTGTGCGGGGTCGATGTCGCCCGGCTCGACGAGGTTCTCCACCTGCGCGATGGTGATCCGGCCGGCCATGGCAGCAAGCGGGTTGAAGTTCATCGCCGTCTTGTTGAAGACGAGATTTCCTTCGGTGTCACCGTAGTCCGCATGCACGAGCGCGAAGTCAGCCGTGATCGCCTCTTCCAATACATACGTGCGGCCACCGAACACTGCCGTCGCCTTCGGTGGCGACGCCACGGCGATCGAACCGTCCGCGTTGTATCGCCACGGCAAGCCGCCCTCGGCGATCGGTGTGCCGACGCCCGCCGGAGTGTAGAACGCCGGAATGCCGGTACCGCCTGCTCGCAGCCGCTCGGCCAGCGTCCCCTGCGGCGTCAACTCCACTTCGAGCTCACCGGCGAGATACTGACGGGCGAACTCCTTGTTCTCCCCCACATACGACGCCGTCACCCTGGCGATCCGGTGCGCGCCGAGCAGAATGCCGAGACCGTAGTCGTCGACACCGCAGTTGTTGGAGAACACCTCGAGATCGGTGGCGTCGCCGTCGGCGATCGCCGCGATCAGTGCGTCGGGAATACCGCACAGCCCGAAGCCGCCCACTGCGAGCCTGGATCCGCTCGCGATGTCGGCAACTGCCTCAGCTGCCGTATTCACGACTTTGCTCATCCGCTAGTTCTCCTTCTGCTGAAAGATTCCGGCTCGGTGAAGAAGCTTCTCGGCGTGACGGAGAACGGGAGCGTCGACCATCTTGCCCTCGAACGCGAACACACCACGTTCAGTAGACACCGCGGCAAGCACTCGTGTGGCCCAGTCGATCTCTTTTTCCGAAGGTGCGAAGGCCCCGCGGATGACCTCGACCTGACTCGGATGGATCGCAACCTTCACGTCGAAGCCGACTGCGACGGCATCAGCGGACTCGACGCCCAGGCCGACGAGGTCCTTGATGTCGAGGTACACGGAATCGACAGCCAACCGGCCGTAGCTCTTCGCGGCCAGGAGAGACGTCGATCGGACATGCTTGGCAACGTCGCGGTACGAACCGTTCGGGTGCCTGCTCGAATTACCGCCGAGACCGGCCACAAGATCCTCGGCTCCCCACATGACACCGATGGCGTTCGCAGCAAGCGCGATGTCGGCCACGGCGAGGGCTCCTCGCGGGGACTCGACGAGCGCAACCACGTCCGCCGGTGCGAGCGAGAGGACGTCCTCGGCCGATTCGCACTTGGACAGCATGAGACGCGAATAGTGTGTGCCGTCCAGCGCGATCAGATCGAGTTCGTGATCATGTGTACCGACCGGATTGACGCGCACGACCGTCCGCTCCGGATCGAGAGGCGTGTCGATCAGGGCTGCACGTGCGGCTTCCTTGTCGGCCGAAGCCACACCGTCTTCGAGATCGAGGATCACGACGTCGGCAACAGCCGCGGCCTTCGCATAGCGCTCGGGACGATCCGCCGGGCAGAACAACCACGCCGGCCCCGGCGGTGTCCACGTCATGAGGACACCTCTGCCGGACGCAGTTGCACCAGTGTCTTGCGCGTGGCCAGTGCGACGACGTCACCGTGCTGGTTGCGCCCGGTGTGCACGAGCGTCACGATGCCTTCACCTGGACGGCTCTTCGATTCGCGCTTGTCCGCGATGAGCGTCTCGGCATACAAGGTGTCGCCGTGAAAGAGCGGCTTGGGGAAGCTGATCTCGGAGAAACCGAGGTTCGCCACGATGGTGCCCTGCGTCAACTGCGCGACGGACAGGCCGACGATGGTCGACAGGGTGAACATCGAATTGACCAGCCGCACACCGAATTGAGTGTCCTCGCTGTACGCGGCATCGAGATGCAACGCCTGCGTGTTCATCGTCAAAGTCGTGAACAGGACGTTGTCAGCCTCGGTCACCGTCCGGCCTGGGCGATGCTCGTAGATCGCGCCGACCTCGAACTCCTCGAACCAGAGCCCGCGCTGAGTGATCTTCTTGGGGTTCGTCACAGCCCTGCCTCACGAGCGATGAGCATCAACTGCACCTCGGTCGTTCCCTCACCGATTTCGAGGATCTTGCTGTCACGGTAGTGGCGCGCGACGGCGTACTCGTTCATGAAGCCGTATCCGCCGTGAATCTGCGTGGCGTCACGGGCGTTGTCCATGGCAGCTTCGGAGGAAATCAGCTTGGCGATAGACGCCTGCTTCTTGAACGGCTTGCCCGACAACATGAGTGCGGCCGCGTCGTAGTACGCGGTACGTGCGACGTGGGCACGAGCCTCCATACGCGCGATCTTGAACGCGATGGCCTGGTTGTGTCCGATGGGGCGACCGAACGCCTCGCGCTCCTTGGCGTACTTGATCGACTCGTCGACGCAGCCCTGGGCGGCACCGACGCTCAACGCGGAGATGGCGATGCGGCCTTCATCGAGGATGCGCAGGAAGTTCGCGTAGCCGCGGCCGCGCTCACCGAGCAGATTCTCTTCGGGGACACGAACATCGGCGAACGTGAGCGGATGGGTGTCGGATGCGTTCCAACCGACTTTGTTGTACGCCGGTTCGGCCGTGAAGCCGGGCGTCGTGGTCGGCACGAGGATCGTCGAGATCTCCTTCTTGCCGCCGTCCTTGACACCCGTGACCGCGGTGACCGTCACGAGCTTGGTGATGTCGGTGCCCGAGTTGGTGATGAACTGCTTGTTGCCGTTGATGATCCACTCACCGCTGTCGAACTTCGCGGTGGTCTTGGTGCCGCCGGCGTCGCTACCCGCACCGGGTTCGGTCAGGCCGAAGGCAGCCAACGACTTGCCGCTGGTGAGCTGCGGAAGCCACTCCTGCTTCTGCGCCTCGTTACCGAAACGGTAGATCGGCATGGCACCAAGGGACACACCAGCTTCGAGAGTGATCGCGACGCTCTGGTCGACCTTGCCCAGCTCTTCGAGCGCCAGGCAGAGTGCGAAGTAGTCGCCGCCCATTCCGCCGTACTCCTCGGGAAACGGCAGGCCGAACAGTCCCATGTCAGCCATCCCGGCCACTACCTCGTACGGGAAGGTGTGGTTGGCGTCGTGCTCGGCAGCAACCGGTGCCACTACGGTCTTCGCGAAATCCGCAACCGTCTTGGCGAGCTGCTGGTATTCGTCCGGAAGCGCTCCGGTGGCAAGGTAATCGGACATCAGGCGTCTTCCTTCTGCGTCGTGTTCTCGGTCTTTACTTCTGCAGTCTCTTCGTCCGCGACAGGTACCACGCGGGCCAGAACCTGATCCACCATCACCTGATCGCCCTGACGGACAAGCACTTCCACGATCCCGTCGATCGGGGACGTCAAGGAGTGCTCCATCTTCATGGCCTCGACCACGACGAGTGGTTGTCCCGCGCTCACTGCCGCGCCGTTCTCGACGTTGACTGCGATGACGGCACCGGGCATGGGGCTGGCGATTTCGGCGTCACCGGCATGCTTGTCCTCACCGCGAACGCTGACTTCGGCTACCTCGCGCACGTGCCAGGTTCCGCCGCCTGCCAGCCACAGACCGCCATCGGTCTGGGCGACGACAAACGTGCGTCGACGTCCGTCGATCACCACCGCCAGTTCGGATCCCGTCAGGGTCGCGCTGAATGCGCGAGGCTGTGAACCTTCGACCTCGACCTTTGCATCCGCGGGAACGCCGACGATCGCAACGTGCGCCGTTCGGGTGCCGGCGGAGAGCCTGATGCTGGTCGGAGCGGGAGTTCCGACGCGCCACCCACTCGGGACGTCCCAGGGATCAACGGATTCCGAAGTTGTCCACCGCGAGAGCCAGCGATACGCCGCGGCAGCAATGAGCACCTCGTCGGAGGCGTCGGCTGCGACAAAGTCTTCGACGCGACGATCGAGCAGACCGGTGTCGAGGTTGCCCGCGATCACATCCGGATCAGCGAGGAGGAACCGTGCGAATTCGATGTTGGTCACGACTCCGAGCACTGCGGTGTCACCGAGTGCGCGATCGAGCTTGCGCAGTGCGCCCGCGCGGTCGGGAGCGTGGGCGATGACCTTGCTGAGCATCGGGTCGTAGTCACTGCCGACGACGGTGCCCGCGAGCAGTCCGGAATCGACGCGCACGCCGGAACCTGACGGCTCGACCAGATCGACGACGCTGCCGCCGGTCGGCAGGAATCCACGGCCCGGATCCTCCGCGTACACACGAGCTTCGATGGCGTGCCCGGTCAGCGTGATGTCACTCTGGGAGAAGGCCAACTTCTCCCCTGCTGCCACACGGACCTGCCATTCGACCAGATCCAGTCCGGTCACCATTTCGGTGACGGGATGCTCGACCTGGAGGCGGGTGTTCATCTCCATGAAGAAGAACTCGTCCGGCTTGTCGGCGGAGACGATGAACTCCACGGTGCCGGCGCCGGTGTAATCGACGCTTCGAGCGGTGTTGCACGCTGCCGCGCCGATCCGGTCACGGGTCACCTGATCGAGCAGCGGCGAGGGAGCCTCTTCGATGACCTTCTGATGACGCCGCTGCAGGCTGCATTCGCGCTCACCGAGGTGAACGACGTTGCCGTGCTGGTCGGCGAGAACCTGGACCTCGATGTGCCGGGGCCGCAGGACGAATCGCTCGAGGAACAGGGTGTCGTCGCCGAACGACGACGCGGCCTCACGGCGGGCACTGCGAAGAGCCTCGGCCAGATTGGCCGGATCCTCGACCAGACGCATTCCCTTGCCGCCTCCGCCGGCCGAAGGCTTGACCAACACCGGGTAGCCGATGTCCTCGGCCGCTGCGATCAGTTCTTCGTCGGTCAGATTGGGGCGAGCGATACCCGGGACCACCGGCACGTCGAACGCGGCAACGGCGTTCTTCGCGGTGATCTTGTCACCCATCACCTCGATGGCGTGCTCGGAGGGGCCGAGGAAGGCGATTCCGGCAGCCGCACAGGCAGCCGAGAACGCCGAGTTCTCCGACAGGAAGCCGTAACCGGGGTGAATACCCTGAGCACCGGTGGACTTGGCAGCGTCGATGACCTTGTCGATGACGAGGTAGCTTTCACGCGCCGCGGCCGGTCCGATGTTGACGGCAGTGTCGGCCTCGCGGACGTGGCGAGCATTCGCGTCGGCGTCGCTGTAGACGGCGACGCTGCGAATTCCCAACTCACGCAACGTGCGGATCACGCGAACCGCGATCTCACCGCGGTTGGCCACGAGAACAGTATCGATAGTGCGCAACTCAGTCATTTCGCTCACATCCGGAAGACGCCGTAGGAGACCGGCTCGATCGGCGCGTTCGCGCACACCGAAAGGGCCAGGCCGAGAACAGTTCTGGTATCTGCGGGATCGATGACACCGTCATCCCACAGCCGCGCAGTGGAGTAGTACGGATTGCCCTGAGCCTCGTACTGCTCGCGGATCGGCGCCTTGAAGGATTCTTCGTCCTCGGCCGACCACGGATTACCCGCGCTGTCGAGCTGCTCGCTACGAACCGTCGAGAGCACCGAAGCTGCCTGCTCGCCGCCCATGACCGAGATGCGCGCGTTCGGCCACATCCACAGGAAGCGAGGTGAATACGCGCGTCCACACATGGAGTAGTTGCCGGCGCCGTACGAGCCGCCGATGACAACTGTCAGCTTGGGGACCCGCGCACACGCGACTGCGGTGACCATCTTGGCGCCGTGCTTGGCGATGCCGCCGGCCTCGTAGTCGCGTCCCACCATGAAGCCCGCGATGTTCTGCAGGAACAGCAGCGGAACACTGCGCTTGTCACACAGTTCGATGAAATGTGCTCCCTTCATGGCGGATTCGCCGAAGAGCACGCCGTTGTTGGCGATGATGCCGACCGGGTGGCCCTCGATGTGCGCGAAACCGGTGACGAGCGTCTTGCCGTATTCAGCCTTGAACTCCTGGAACGCGCCACCGTCGACGAGCTTGGTGATGACCTCGTGCACGTCGTACGGAGTACGGGGATCAGTCGGAACGACGTCGTACAGCTCGCTCTGATCGGCGACGGGCGGAACCGTGGAGATGACGTCCCACGGGCGCTCGGAGCGGGGGCCGAGCGTGGCAATGATGTTGCGCACGATCCGAAGTGCGTCGCGGTCGTCCTCGGCCAGGTGGTCGGTGACGCCGGAAACCTTGGAGTGCAGGTCGCCGCCGCCGAGCTCTTCCGCCGTCACGATCTCGCCGGTGGCTGCCTTCACCAGCGGCGGGCCGCCGAGGAAGATGGTGCCCTGGTTGCGGACGATCACTGCTTCGTCGCTCATCGCGGGCACGTAGGCGCCGCCCGCGGTGCACGAACCGAGAACCGCGGCGATCTGGGGAATCCCCTTGGCGCTCATGGTCGCCTGGTTGTAGAAGATCCGGCCGAAGTGCTCACGGTCCGGGAAGACCTCGTCCTGGCGCGGCAGGAAGGCGCCGCCGGAGTCGACGAGGTAGATGCAGGGAAGGTTGTTCTGCAGCGCAACTTCCTGCGCGCGCAGGTGCTTCTTCACCGTCATCGGGTAGTAGGTGCCGCCCTTGACCGTCGCGTCGTTGGCAACGATGACGCACTCGCGACCCGACACACGACCGATACCGGTGATGACGCCGGCGCCCGGGCACTCGTCGTCGTACAGGCCGTTGGCCGCCAGTGGGGACAGCTCGAGGAACGGGCTGCCCTGGTCGAGCAGCGAGTCGACGCGATCTCGCGGCAGCAACTTCCCTCTGCTCACGTGGCGCTCGCGAGAGCGCTCGTTGCCACCCAGCGCTGCTTGCGCCAGTTTCTTCTTCAGTTCGTCCACCAGAACGGTGTGATCGGACCGGTAGCCCGATCCTTGCGTGATTCCACTGGGAGTCATCCCGCCGCCTTCGCCATGAGTTAATGCTCGATAACTGAAACTAGATTAACTATGATTAACTGAGTTGTCCAGAACACAAGCGAAGAAAGATCGAGAGAATGACCTCTGAGCAGGTAGCAGCTCCGACGCGACGCGATCAGATGAAGGCCGACCGTCGACGTCAGCTCTTGGACGCCGCCGCACGGTTGATCGCCGAACGCGGATTCGTGAGTGTGCGACTCGAAGACCTCGGCGCGGCCGTCGGCATCAGCGGCCCGGCCGTGTACCGGCACTTTCCGAACAAGGACGCCGTCCTCGTGGAACTTCTCGTCGGCATCAGCACGCGCCTGCACGAAGGCGGCTCTGCGGCAGCGGAGGCAGCGGACTCACCGAGCGCTGCTCTCGACGCACTGGTGGAGTTCCACCTCGACTTCGCACTGGGCGAGCCGGACCTGATCCGCATCCAGGACCGCGACCTCGAAAGCTTGCCGGCCGACGCGCGTCGACAGGTACGCCAGACGCAGCGCAAGTACGTCGAGGTCTGGGTCGGGGTGCTCGAGCAACTCGATCCCCAACTCGATCAGGCGGACGCACGAATCAAAGCGCATGCCACCTTCGGTCTGATCAACTCGACCCCTCACAGCGCCAACCCCGCTTCGCCGGCACGCGCGCGTCGAGTCCTGCGGGATATGACGCTCGCCGCACTGCGCACCCACTGAAACCGGACACGGCACAATCGGTGGCAGACTGGTTACACCAGCTAACAGATGAGGGTGCCGAACGTGGAAGACAGCAGTGGGGTCAGCAGGGCCGATTTCGCCGAACTGCGGACCGAGTTCTCCCGCTTCATGATGTTGTACCAATTCGGAATCTCCGAACTGATGACCAAGGTGAACATCCTCAAGGACGAGTTCACTCACATCAATCAGTACAGCCCCATCGAACACGTCACGTCACGGGTCAAGTCACCGGACAGCATCCTGCGAAAGGCTCAACGCCTGAACGTCCCGCTGACGATCGACGACATCTCGAAGAACATCTTCGACATCGCTGGAGTACGTATCACCTGCAGCTTCATTTCCGACACGTACCGAATCGCCGAGATGCTCACCAGCCAGACGGACCTTCGGGTGATCGAGCGCGAGGACTACATCGCCGATCCGAAACCCAACGGCTACAAGAGCTTGCACTTGATCGTCGAGGTCCCGGTTTTCATGAGTGACCGCGTCAGGCACGTACCGATCGAACTTCAGATCCGCACGATCGCGATGGATTTCTGGGCGAGCCTCGAACACAAGATCTACTACAAGTACAACCGCGAGGTTCCCGTCGAACTCCTCGACGAACTCACCGAGGCTGCAGCCGCGGCACACCGCCTGGACGTCAAGATGGAACGACTCAACGACGAGTTCGCCAAAATCAAAGCGCTACCGCATCCTGACGACGAAATCCTCGAGCAGGATCTGCCGGCGCAGTTCCTCGAGGCGCTGCATCTTCAGCGACGGGCGCTCTGAATTCGGTCCCCCTCCCCTGAGCGAACGCGCCTTTCGGCGCATCTGAGGCGACGAAAGTGCCGTTCGCTCACAACTGGGGTCGGACAACTAGGGCAAACAAAAAGAAGTGCGCCCTCCCGAACTTCGGGAGGGCGCACTTCTCGAATTGGGTCGGCTTGCTATTTCTTGCCAGTGACGGCGCTGTAGCCGATCGAGAGCACGGCCGCCGCGGCGATGCTGATGATCCAGCGGATCCAGTCGATTCCACCCGTGTCGCCCTTGTCCGAGATCGCTCCCCAGACCCAGTACCCGATAAGCGCTCCGGCGATACCCAGCACGACGGTCACGATCATGCCGTACTGCTGCTTACCTGGCAGTACGAGACGAGCCAGGATTCCGATGACTGCGCCGAAAATGATGGTTCCGATAATTTGCCCCATGACAGCCCCTCTCACACGTCGTGCATGCACGCGGACGGAAGATCACCGCTCAGGGAAACAATAACCACAGTCACACACAACTGTCGCTTGTTGACCGAATTGTTGTCCGAGATGCAACCTCGACGCGTTACATCCACGACATTCGCGAGTTATTTTTTCGCAATCAAGCGGACCTACCGTTCCCATCCATGCCAACTTCCGTAAAACTGCCGAACAGCGAGCTCGCGCGACTCGCCAACAAGCCGCCCTGGTACCGATCACTGTTCGTGCAATTGATCGCCGCTATCGTCATCGGTGTTCTCATCGGCTGGTTGTGGCCGGAATTCGGCACGAACCTCAAGCCCCTCGCCGACGGGTTCATCAAGCTGATCAAAATGCTGATCGCGCCGATCATCTTCTGCACCGTTGTGATCGGGATCGCCCACGTCGGGGATCTGAAGGCCGTGGGGCGTATCGGCGTCAAAGCACTCATCTACTTCGAGGTCGTGACCACCTTCGCCCTGTTGTTCGGGCTGCTCATCGGAAATCTGATGAAGCCGGGTGCGGGATTCGACATCGATCCGGAGACGCTGGCGAACGGTGCGGACGCCGTGGCAGCCAAGACCGGAAGTGGCGAACTTCCCCACACCGTCGAATTCCTGCTCAATATCATTCCGGTGTCGATAGTTTCGGCCTTCGCCGAGAACGCACTCCTCCAAGTCCTCTTCTTCGCCGTACTGTTCGGGCTCGCATTGGCCAAGGCGGGTGAGAGTGGACCACCGATCGTGTTCGAACTCGTCGATCGTCTGAGCCATCTGTTCTTCACGATCATCGGCTGGATCATGAGACTGGCGCCGTTGGGCGCTTTGGGCGCGATGGCGTACATCGTCGGTCAGTACGGGATCGCTTCGCTCGGAAGTTACGGAAAGCTGATCGCCGCATGCTATCTCGCCGCCGTCCTGTTCATCCTCATCCTGGCCGCGATAGTCAGGTACTTCGCGGGCGTGAACCTGTGGAAATTCGTCAAGTACATCAAGGACGAACTCTTCCTCGCTTTGGGAACGGCGTCGACCGAAGTAGTTCTGCCCCGAATCATGATCAAGCTCACCAACGCCGGATGCTCGCGCACTACAACAGGATTGGTGGTGCCTACCGGCTACTCGTTCAATCTCGACGGCGCAACGCTGTACCTGTCGATCTGCATGCTGTTTCTGGCGCAGGCACTCGGCGTGGACCTGACACTCGGTGAACAGATCACTGCCGTCCTGGTTCTGATGCTCACCTCGAAGGGAATGGCCGGCGTGCCGGGATCGTCATTCCTGGCGCTGTCGGCCACCGTGGCCGCAATCGGTCACGGCGCAATTCCCGTCGCCGCAGTCGCTCTCCTACTGGGCGCCGATCGAATCATGGATTCGATGCGGGTGTCGGTGAACCTGCTCGGGAACTGTGTCGCAACCTTCGTGGTCGCCAATTGGGAGGGGCAGCTCGACAAGGAGCGCATGCGCCGAGTGCTCGACGGAGAAGACGTTCCACCGCTCGAGGAAGTCGATCCGATCACCGGGAAAACTGTTCCGGCACCGGAGGCCGAAGCACTCAAGACAGTTTCAACGCCGTGATGCGGTCTTCACTGGAACGCAACAGCATCTTGTCCCCCGCCCACAGCTCCCGCGGCATCGCCCAAGGCGTGAACTCGTCGTCCCCGTCCTGATCCACCCGAACCTCCCAACTACGTTGGCCCGTACGGACATCCGTTCCGTAGACGTTTCCCTCGTCGATAACGACATCGCCGTGCCAGACAACCTCCCCGGCGCGCTCGGCGTTCGATCGCCACAGGACCTCACCGGTGAAGAGGTCCACGAACTGGACCTCGGGTCCGGAACCGGAACGGGTCACGGCAACCACGTTGCCGATCACCGCCAACGACTGTGCGGTGTCGAAGAGTTCACT
Source organism: Rhodococcus sp. OAS809 (assembly GCF_040546695.1). Taxonomy (NCBI): domain Bacteria; kingdom Bacillati; phylum Actinomycetota; class Actinomycetes; order Mycobacteriales; family Nocardiaceae; genus Rhodococcus; species Rhodococcus sp. OAS809. The sequence continues at coordinate 2,080,139 of NZ_JBEPOI010000002.1, forward strand.
GTTGGACCACAATTTCTCGCCGGAAGTCCGGTCGAAACCGCTGTGTCCCAGAATGATCGGAGTCGATCTTCCCGCGGGATCATCTCGGCTGTATCGCCCGCCGTAGTACGAGGACTCCGAGGGCAGTTCGTCCGTCCTGGCGAACTCGCGCCCGTACTGATCGAGTGCGTACTCACTTGTCGGCCGGCCGTTCCCTTCGCAACCGCCGTCCGACACCAATGTCACACCGTCCGACGACGTATGCGCGGTCGAACAGGTGGAGTAACCGTGTACCCACCGCTGTTCGCCGGTCTTCAGGTCGAATCCCAGAGACTCGTCGAGAGCGATCACACCCAGATCGCCGTGCACCGACATCACCGGATCGACGTATCCGGCTTCCCACGATCCACCGACGTCGAACGCTTTGGACCAGTTCGCTTCCGGATCGTCGACGGTTCCGCTGTGCACGCGAACGTCGTTGCTCTCGATATCACCCTCGAGCGCGAGGACCGTATCACCCGAGACAACCGCGATGATCGGTGCCCACGGCGTCTTGACGTCTCGACGCTCTCCTGTCTCGATGTCGAAAAGTGAGTACGAACCACCGGATACGTACGGCCCGGAGAAACACAGCACCGAACTGCCGAGCAGAGTCTCGGAGCAACCACCGACGTCGACCGCCGACGTGCGCCAACGGACAGTGCCGTTGTCGGCATCGAGTGCGACCAATTCCGCGTCGTCCAGCGAGTATGCCTGGCGGTCCGGCATACCGATCATCGTGACCACGAGTGATCCGGCGTCGATGAATCCGCCCATGTCCATGTTGAATTCGGTTCCAACAAGCGGGCTCCGGAAGATCGCGAACTCGCGCCCGAGAATCTCGGAGGCCTCGACGCTCCATAGCTGCGACGAGATCGCTGTCGGGCCAGAACTCGTCGACGTGACCACCGTGGCGATGGCGGCAGTGGCGGTGACTACGGCTGCGGCGGCCGCGATCCGAAGTCGCGATTTCGGGGAGAATCTGGTGCTCATCGAATCTCCAAGCCTTCGGTCGTCGCGAGAAACTCCAACTGCTCGAACGTCATCGGATCGCTCGGGATCGCAGCCGACGACGAAACCGAGACTTGGGTCCCATTCGGGCGGGTGACGACCACCGACCTGCTCGTTTCCTGCGTCGATTCTGCTTTCGAGCCGTCATTTGTCATGGGCACGGTCGCGTAGTTCCGTTCGTCTCGCTCGATCACGGATCCATCCGGTCGCGTCACGACCTCCAAGGGGTGCCCGTCGTAGGAAGGGTCGTATTTGTTGGGCTCCGTAGGGAGTGGTTGTCCGCCGGTAATTGTCATGTTGAGCGTCGACTCGCTGTCTCCCGTCCGGGTGAGAAGTCTCTGACATGCAGTGGACTTGTCATTCTCCGCCACCGTCAGAGTGCCCGGTCCGGTATCAAGAATCGGAAAACCCGGAGATACAGCGCGCCATCTGATCTCGAGTACCGCGTTGAGACGTTCGATCGTCGCGCGATCGAGTTCAGCCACGTCGCTAGAGTCTCGAGGGATCCCGTGGCACCCGGGCGAAAGGGGTGCCGTACCCGGGGGAACTGGAGTAGTGATTCGCAGCTGTGGCATTTCGACAAGGGTTACAAGGTCGTCGAGAGTCAGTGGCACCACGCCGGAACTCTCGGCGTTCCGACCTCCGTCGTTGTTAGTGTCGTTGACATACGCCTGAATACGGGTCCCGTCGACTCCGTACAACATCGCCGACCGACCAAGGGTGCGTACACCATTGGTTTCGCTCCACGTATCCTGCAGATCCACTACCGACTGGTCAGCCAGCACCCGACGTTCGACGAGCGACCCCGCAACACACGATGGGATCGGATCAGAACTCGAGTGCAGCATCAGGCTGAGCGCGCCGATCTTCCCGTCCCGAATCAGCGTCCCGGACGCAGTGGTGGACGCCAACTCCTCGAGCGAGAAACCCTCGGGCAGCCCATCTGTGTTCGAAGGTGCAGAGATCGGCCCGAACTGCAGCGAATTACCCGGGCTGGCGAACTTCAGCTCGACATCTTTCGGGAGCGCCTGCTTGACCGCTTCCGACATCGCGGCGGCCTTGGCACTCGAGAACCACGGAAAGCGTGGATCGTCGTACGTATCAGATCCGTCGAGAATATAGGAGAAGAACGAATCCTCCTCCGGCGCTTCGACGCTTTCACAACCCGGAATCGTTGTCGGGTACACCGCGCTCGGCGTGACGTACGAGAATTCAGGCACGTCTTCCGCCGGAATCTCGTCCGGTGTGGATGTCATGGTGATCGAAGATGACGCAGCTACCGAGATGTCATCGGACGGCGAACTGCTCCACCGATCCACCAGCCCGGCAACCACTGTCCCGCCGGCGATCAGGGAGACGACCGTCAGCGCGAAGGTCCACTTCTCGGCCCGCTTCAAATCGGTTTGCTCCTTCGACACGTACCCTCGCAGTCACCGTCACGGCTCGCCCCCGATGCGCGTCGCCTCTGGAATTCCTGTCGCGATCACAGCAATTTCTGTTACCAACCGGATGGTTTCCTATCGCGCGGGCTCCGTATGAACACAGAAGAACGGGGTGCCAGTTGCTGTGCAACCGGCACCCCGTTCTGACTGCCTGAGTGCTTACACCCTCACAGGCACCTGATTCGGGTCTGGATCGGAATCCGGATCCTGCTCGATCGGAATCCGTCGAATCGCTTCACCCTCGATGTCGACGTTCGGCAGGATCTTGTCGAGCCACGCCGGCAACTTCCATGCCGAATCACCGAGAATCGACATGACCGCAGGGATCACGATCATGCGGATGATGAAGGCGTCGAAGAAGACTGCAGCCGCGAGGCCGAAGCCCATCATCTTGCTTGTCGTCTCCGAGGACAGCATGAATGCGCCGAACACGGAGATCATGATGATGGCCGCCGACGCGACCACGCGAGCACCATGGGTGTAGCCGGAGATGATGGCGTCCTTGGCCGACAATCCGTGCACGTATTCCTCGCGCATTCGCGTCACGAGGAACACTTGATAGTCCATCGCCAACCCGAAGACCACACCGATCATGAAGATCGGCAGGAACGAGATGATGGGTTGTGTGTGCTCGATCAGCCCGAAGTCACCCTCCTGGAAGATGGCCACCGTGGCGCCGAAGGTCGCACAGACGGAAAACAGGAATCCGAGAGTTGCGGTCAGCGGCACCAGGATCGAGCGGAAGACGACCATCATGATGATGAACGCCAGCCCCACAACCACGATGAGATACGGGATGAGCGCGGAACTGAGCTTCGACGACATGTCGGCAACGATCGCGGTTTGCCCCGCTACACCGAGTTCTGCGCCTTCCGATTTCACCGTCGATCCGTAATCCCGGATCTGATTCATCAGCTCGTGGGTTTCGGGGCCGCTCGGTGACATCTGCGGGGTGACCGCGATCAGCGCAGAGTTGGCGCCCGCCATCGGGTTTGCTGCGTCCGGTCCGTTTCCGACCCACATCAACTGATCCGGAGTTGCGACGTTGTCGAGGCCCTTGATGTGCGCGACAGTGCCTTCGGCAATCGCGGTGATGTCGGTGCCGTCAGGCGCGTCGAGCACGACGAACAATTCGCCATTGACGCCTTCACCGAACCCACGTTGCAGCAGGGCAAGTGCCGGCCGCTCTTCGTCCTGAGTGAACGAGAGTCCGAGTTCGAGCTTCGTCATCGGAATAGCCGCGATCACCAGAAGCACCAGCGCAGCACCCGCGATCGGCCACGGGTACTTGGTGACTATCTTGGCCCAGCGATGTCCGTTGGATTCCATCGTCTCGGGCTCGTCACCGTGGCGCAGCCCGGGGATACGAGGCGAGAACGCGAATCGGCCGAAGATACCCAGAACCGCTGGGATCAATGTGATTGCGCCGAGCACAGCGATGATGACGGCAACCGCTGCCGAGATTCCCATCTGCGTGATCATCGGAACCCCGACCACCGCCAGGGCCGCCAGCGCAACCACCACTGTCAGGCCTGCGAATACGACAGACGAACCGGCAGTACCTACTGCGCGTCCGGCGGCGGCTTCCCTGGTTCCGCCCAGGTTGAGCTCACTGCGGTAGCGCGACACGATGAACAACGCGTAGTCGATCGAGACTGCGATGCCGATCATCGTGACGATTCCCGTGACGCCTTCGTTGATGTCGAAGAAGCCCGAGCCGAGGGTGACAGTCAGAGTGGCCAGCGCAATTCCCAGAATTGCAGTGAACAACGGGATGAACGCCGCGATGAGTGCACCGAACGCCACGATCATCACGATGAACGCCACCGCGAAGCCGAGCATCTCCGACAGACCGCCCGCGGCCTGCACCTGCATCATCGAGCCGGTTCCTTCGACTTGCAAGCCGCCGGTGCGGAACTTTGCCATCAAGTCCAGGAACGCGGTCTTGTTGGCCTGCGTCTGATCCTCGATGCGAATCGACTGATTGAGCTGGATCAGCCCGACCTTGCCGTTGTCGCCGAGAACGGCCGACGCCACCGCTGGATTTGCCTCCGCGAGAGTGACCGGATTGACGATCTTCTCGGGATCGACGATGTCCGGCAACGTCTTCGCCTGCGCGATCAACTGATCGATCTGATCGCTGTGCGCGGCAAGCCCGTCGTCTGCCGCGATGAGAATGCTGGTCGACGCCTGAGTTTGCTGCTCCGCTGCCGCTGCAAAGTTCTCGTTCATCAACTCGGTCGCACGCTGTGAATCAGTGCCCGGAAGATTGAATTCTTTGGAGAACGTCGGATTTGTGGCGCTGATAGCGCCCCCCACCACCGCGATCACGATAATCCACGCGGCCACCACAAGATACTTGTGGCGGAAAGCGAACTTCCCCAACCTGTAAAGATACGTAGCCAACGTAGGCCTCTCTCGCCGTGGACTGGTCTGTCCGAAGAACACGGAGTCTTTCGGTGCCAAGGTCATACGGTACGGACCGACCGGCTCGTTGGCACCTGGTATATCTGCGAAAACGGCATATCCGGCGCGCTCTCCGAGTCCTTTTCAGACCGCTCGGTACCGTGGACACGACACGGGCAGGCGCCTCACCAGAGCAGACGTCGCGTAGCACGAAAGGCAATCCCATGAATCACGGCCAGGCCGTCGATCGCGATCTCCTCCTTGCAGGCCAACAGCGACTCGACGCGCGGGGGCCACGATTGACGGGATCACCTTCGCACCACGCGGTGGTGGAGGAAGTCGCGAACGAACTGACCGAACTGGGCCTCGAAGTCCGGCGTGATTCACACACTTTCGAACGCTGGGATCTACCGGCAACGTCTGACGGACTTCGCATCGAATTGCCCACGGGGCCGATCAAGGTTTCGTCCGCATTCCCCTACTCGGGATTGACCGGCCCTCAGGGAATCTCCGCTCCCCTGGTCCACGTCAGCGCGCGACGCCCCAAGTGGTCCTTGGCCAAGGGCGCGATCGCAGTGATCGAGGTCCCGCACATCGATCTTCCCCGCAAACTACTGGTCAGCGAGTGGGGTCCGATCGCCACCGACGAGACTCTTCGAAATCCGGTTCTCTCCGCGACTCTTCTTGGCCCGAAACTCGACAAGGCCCGCAAAGCCGGAGTGCTCGGCGTGATCGCGGTGTGGCGTGACATCGCTCCGGACAACGCGCTGGGACAATATCTTCCGTTCACGCAGCCGTACCACGACATCCCCGCCGTCTGGGTGGCCGGCGACGAGGGCAGGAAGGTTGTCGCTGCAGCTCGTTCGGGCCAGCGGGCCACTCTGGTTCTGGATGCAACTCTGCATCCGGACACCCGGACCGACACGGTGTGGGCGGTATCCCCGGGGACATCACCGGAAGAGACGATTCTGCTCATCACTCACAGCGACGGAACCAACGGCGTCGAGGAGAACGGGCATCTGGGAATGTTGGCCTTGGCGCGGCACGCCGTCGCGCAGCCGCATCGACGGTCGTACGTTTTTGTGCTGACGACCGGCCACCTTCGCATTCCAGCGGTGTCCAAGCACGGACAGGCAACGTCCACCTGGCTCGAAGCACACCCCGAGATGTGGAAGGGCGAAGACGGTCAGGCGCGCGCAGTAGCGGGGATCGCAATCGAACACCTCGGCGCACTGGGCGATACCGAGAACACCTCGATCGGCAGCTATTCGTTGGAGACCACTCCGGAACCGGAACTGCTCTACGCGACGAGTCGGGAAGTACACGACATCGTTGCACCGCTGTGGCGCGACATCGGGGCAGGCGATCGCCGAATCGTGGCGCCAGGACCGGTCATTCATTTCGGTGAGGGTGAACCGTTGTTCGAGCGGAAGATACCGGCGGTCGCCTTGGTGACGGCGCCGCAGTACCTGCTCGCTCTGCGTGACGCCGACACAGTCACGCACGTCGATCTCGACGCGATGGTCAAACAGGTCGAAAGTTTCCGCGATCTGCTCGACGCCTTCGACGCAACCGACACCGCGGCTTTCGGTCCGGTGGTCTCGCGCTCGGTGTTCGCGAAGTTCTCGGCGCTACTTCAGTTGATGCAGATTTTGTCGAAAGCCAAGAAATAGTGCTGTGCGCCTTTATTAACCGCGGGCGGTTAATAAAGGCGCACAGCACTTGGGGTTACTTGTCGTGAATGATCACGCCACGGATGTTCTTGCCGTCACGTAGATCCTGGTAGCCCTTGTTGACGTCTTCGAGGCTGTAGGTGTTGGTGATCAGTTCGTCGAGCTTGAGCTGACCGGCATCGTAGAGACGCAGCAGTCGCACGATGTCGTACTGCGGATTCATGGACCCGAACAACGTGCCCTTGATCGTCTTCTGATTCAGCGTCAGGTCGGTACCCGACACGTGAACGGTCAGCTTGGCGGGGTCGGCGAGTCCCGTGATCACCACGGTGCCACCCTTGCCGATCACTGCCGTCGCTGCACTGACCACGTCCTCGTCGACGGTGCCGACAAGGATGAGCGCAGCGTCGGCACCCTGTCCCCACGTCAGCTCGTTGACCTTGGCAGCAGCGCTCTCGGCGTCTGCAAAGGCATGGGTTGCACCGAACTTCAGTGCGGTCTCACGCTTGAGAGCAACCGGATCGACCACAACGACGTACTTGCAGCCGGCCGAAACGGCGCCCTGGACGGCGTTGATGCCGAGACCACCGATGCCGTAGATCACAGCGGTGTCACCGGCGCGAAGGTTACCGGCATTTACTGCCGTTCCCCAACCCGAAGGCACGCCGCAGCCGACGACCACCGCTGTCTCCAAGGGAAGCCAGTCGTCGATCTTGACTACCGAGTGCTGAGAAATGGTGGCGCGCTCGGAGAACGTTCCCAACATGCACATTCCGCCGAAATCCATTCCGTTGCCGTGGAAACGGAAGGAACCGTCGGGCATCGAGCCTTCGAGGATGGTGGCACCCATGTCGCAGAGGTTCTGGCGACCGGTCGAGCAGTAGCGACAGGTGCCGCAGTTGGGGATGAAGCTACACACGACATGGTCGCCCGGCTTGACCTTCGTGACGCCTGGGCCGACCTCTTCGATGATGCCCGAGCCTTCGTGTCCGCCGACGATCGGGTAACGCGGCGGGAGATCACCGTCGGTCAGGTGCAGATCCGAATGGCACAGTCCGGCAGCGGTGTACTTGATCAGTACCTCACCCACACCCGGGCCGTCGAGGTCGAGTTCCATGATCTCGAAGGGCTTTCCGGGCTCGAGCAGTACAGCAGCTTTGGTCTTCACTGGTGATCTCCTTGATTGTCGGACGAGAGAATGAGCGATGGGGTCGGTCAGAGAGCGATGTTGACGGCCTTGGTCTGGGTGTAGAGATCGATAGCCGAAGCGCCGAGCTCGCGGCCCCAGCCGGACTGCTTGTATCCACCGAAGGGCATTGCAGTGTCGAAGCCGTTGTACTGGTTGATCCACACCGAACCGGCCTTCAAGCGCTTCGCCGTGCGGTGAGCCTTGGAAATGTCCCGGGTCCAGATGCCGGCGGCCAAGCCGTAGATGGAATCGTTTGCGGCAGTGATCGGTCCGTCGTCCGCGTTGAACGGCAGCGCCGCCACGACGGGTCCGAAGATCTCCTCCTGAACGATGGAGAATTCGGGCTTGACGTCAACGAAGACGGTCGGCTCGACGAAGTAGCCCTGATCGCCCCAGCGGTTGCCGCCCGTCAGTGCACGTGCGCCGTCGGCGATTCCCTCACGCAGGTAGCCGGTCACCTTGTCGAACTGCTCCTGCGAGACCAGCGGTCCGAGCTGGGTGGTGGGATCGAGGCCGGGCCCGATCTTGACCTGGCTCGCTGCGTGCGCGACGGCCTCGGTGAACTTCTCGAAGATGGTGTCCTCGACGTACAGACGAGTACCCGCAACGCAGCACTGTCCGTGGTTGAACAGCCACGCGTTGAGCGAACCCTCCACCGCGGAATCGAAATCGGCGTCGGCGAACACGATATTGGGGCTCTTGCCACCGAGCTCGAGCGTAACCTTCTTCAGATTGCCCTTGGCGGCGTCGACGATCTTCTTACCCACCTCGGTGGAACCGGTGAACGCAACCTTGTCCACGTCGTCGTGGCCGGACAGAGCAGCACCTGCATCGCCGAAGCCGGGAACGATGTTGACGACACCGGGCGGGAAGCCTGCTTCTTCGAAGACCTCCGCGAGAAGCAGTGCGGTGAGCGGGGTCTGCTCAGCGGGCTTGAGGATCACCGTGTTGCCGGCGGCGAGCGCGGGGGCGAGCTTCCACGACGACATCAGCAGCGGGAAGTTCCACGGCACGATCAGTCCACAGACGCCGATCGCCTCACGCAGGGTGTAGGCGTGGAACTCGCCGCCCGGAGAGAAGGGCATCGACACGTTGACGGTGCTGCCTTCGATCTTGGTGGCCCAACCCGCGTAGTAGCGGAAAACGTCTGCGGCCCAAGCTACGTCGACGGCGGTGGCGATGGCAACGGACTTGCCGTTGTCGAGAGCTTCGAGCTGACCGAATTCCTCGGCACGAGCACTGAGAATGTCGCCGACGCGCCAGATCATCCGCTCGCGCTCGTTTGCCTTCATACGTGACCAGGGGCCGTCCTCGAAAGCCGTTCGAGCGGCACGTACCGCGCGGTCGATGTCTTCAGCCTGACCGTGTGCCACGTCTGCGAGCTTCTGTCCGTCAGCCGGGTTGTACGTCGCGAAGGTCTGACCCGAAGCGGCGTCGACGAATTCGCCGCCGATGTAGAGCTTCTTCGGTCCGTTCAGGAAACCCTGTACCGCTGAACTGATGGTGTGTTCGGCTACTGCCGTCATCGGAAACTCCCCTGAAGTAGTGAGGTGCGAATGTGATGCACGCCATACTTCCGCGCTTCCAGGGGTGCTAACTGTCCGAACTTTGTACAACTGAAGTCGGACAGCAAACTACACAGTGATGTCGAGCGCCCGCATCCGTGTGTAGAGAGTGCTTCGGCTGATTCCGAGTTGCGCCGACGCGTGAACCTTGTTGCCGCCGCAGTCTTTCAACGCTCCGATGATCGCCTGGCGCTCGGCTTTCTCCCGCCCTGCCAACCGAGACACCTTGGTCGTGGTGCGATAGTCCTCGGGCAGATCAGCGACGTCGATGCGATTGCTCGAGCGTTCATCCGAGGCGCGATTCAACACGACGCGCAATTCTGCCAGGTTGCCCGGCCAGTTGGCCGCCGCGAGTGCTTCGGCGGCACTGGCGGTCAACCTCAGTTCTGGCGAGATCCCCTCCAACATGGCTTGTGCCAACTCGGCGATCTCAGCCTGTCGCTCGCGCAGTGGGGTGATGACAACCCTGGAGGCGCATCGTGAGAGCAGCGCGGCGATGGTCGGCGGAAGATCAACTGCCGCTCCGCTGGTCAGTACGATTTTCGGCCCCTCGGCGCTGGCGTCGATCAGGTCTGCGACCAGCGGCAACACCGAGTCAGGAAGGAGTTGTACCTGTTCGATCACGACCACGCCCGAACGCTTACGGGCCGCTCGCACGAGATCGGTGACCCACTGCTCACGGCCGTCGAACGCGATTCGCGTGGCATCGAGCCAACTCGCATCGACACTGCCGACTACGTCCGATGCTGCCGAGGTTCGGCCGGATCCCGCTTCACCCGAGATCGCCACGGCGGCAGAGGTTGCCCGCGCCCGCATCAGGTCGCGCCGCAGTCGTTCGCCCGGAGACGGTGCCCGCTCGTGCGTTCTGCGGATCGGTGCCCGTTCCCGTTGGAGTGGTTCGACCAGGAAGAGCGCACCACCGTCAGCCCCGGAAATCCGGTCGGCTTGAACTCGCGCCAGCGCGCCGGACGCCAATTCGACTGTCACCAATCGTGATTGGTCCGGATTCAGGTCGGCAATCAAGGAACGGAGCGATACATGGTCTGCGGTGTCGAGCAGATCCAAAGCGGTTCGGTTGCTCAGCAGGATGTCGTCGCCGATGGCCGCGACGGCAATGTGGCGCTGATGTGAAACTCGCTGGAATGCGTCGACCAGCCGCTGCTCCGATGCTTTCGAGCCTTCGAGCAGCCGTTTCTCGATGTCCGCTGCAGCACGCGCAAGGAAGGGCGCGAACAGTGGGTTGGCCTGCGAGACAACGCCGGTCATGTCGAGAATGCCTTCGACACGACGTGTGACGGGATGCAGGATCGGCTGTCCGTAGCAGCTCAAACCCTTGAGGCTGTCGAGGAAATGCTCGTCACCGTGGATCACCACGCTTCGTCCGACCTCGAGGGGCGTACCGAGCGCGTTGGTGCCGGCGTGCTCTTCGCCGAAGCGTGAACCGTTGACGACGCCCAACCGCTCGATCGTTCGCTCGACGCGACTGTCGGAGTACACCGAAGCGACGACGCGGCATTCTCGATCGGCAAGCAGCACGCAGAAACCGGTGCCCGCGATCTGTTGCGAAACTTCGTCGAGCACGGGTGCGGCTGCCCGGAGCAGACGAGACTCACCGTCCTGCTCCTCGGTGTCCACGGCGATGGCCGACGACGGGTCGAGGCCACTGAGTCGAGAACGCTTCCAGGAGAGCGCGATCTCGGGGCGTACCGGCTCACGCTCCCCTGGGTTCGCGGACATACTCTCAGGCCTGACCGATCAATTCGATCGCCTGTTCTCGCATCGCGATCTTGCGGACCTTGCCCGTGACTGTCATCGGGAACTCGTCGACGACATGGACGTACCGCGGAATCTTGTAGTGCGCGAGCTTGCCGGTGCAGAACGCGCGGACCGAATCGGCGTCGAGATCGTCTGCACCTTCGCGCATCTGGACCCACACCATCAATTCCTCGCCGTACTTTGCGTCGGGTACACCGATGACCTGCGCATCGAGAATGTCGGGGTGGGTGTAGAGGAACTCCTCGATCTCACGCGGATAGACGTTCTCGCCACCGCGGATGACCATGTCCTTGATGCGTCCCGTGATGGCGACGTATCCGGCCTCGTCCATGACTCCGATGTCTCCGGTGTGCATCCACCGGGCAGCGTCGATCGCCTCGGCGGTCTTCTCCGGGTTCTCCCAGTATCCGAGCATGACCGAGTAACCACGCGTGCACAGTTCACCCGGCTCGCCACGGGGCACCGTCAATCCGGTTGCCGGATCGACGATCTTGATCTCGAGATGCGGCCCTACCCGTCCGACCGTTTCGGTGCGCTGCTCGATCGAATCGTCCGAGCGGGTCTGCAACGACACCGGCGAGGTCTCCGTCATGCCGTAGCAGATGGACACCTCCGACATGCCCATGCGATCGATGACCTGCTTCATCACCTCGACCGGGCAGGGCGAGCCCGCCATGATGCCGGTGCGAAGGGACGACAGATCGAAGCTGTCGAAGTCCGGCAACGCCAACTCCGCGATGAACATCGTCGGAACGCCGTAGAGGGACGTGCACTTTTCGGCCTGAACGGCTTCGAGCGAAGCACGCGGATCGAAAGCCGGACCCGGAATGACCATGGCAGCACCGTGACTGGTGCACGCAAGGTTGCCCATTACCATGCCGAAACAGTGGTAGAACGGCACCGGGATGCACACCCGATCGACCTCGCTGTAGTGGCACAACTCGCCGACGAAATAGCCGTTGTTGAGGATGTTGTGGTGACTGAGCGTCGCGCCCTTCGGGAAACCGGTAGTACCCGAGGTGTATTGGATGTTGATCGCGTCGTCGGCCGACAACGCGGCCTGGGCTGCGGCGAGCGGAGCCGGATCGCTTGCCTGCGCCGCCAAGCCGTCTGCAAGCACCGCGTCCCACTCGGGTGAACCGAGCAGGAGCACCGACGTCAGATCCGGGCACTGCGGCCGCACCGTCTCGATCATCGACGCGTAGTCCGAGGTCTTGAAGCTGGCCGCAGACACCAGCGTCGAGATCCCGGCCTGCTCGAGTACGTACTGCAACTCGTGCGAGCGGTACGCCGGATTGATGTTGACCAGGATCGCGCCGACCTTTGCCGTCGCGTATTGCGTGAACGTCCATTCCGGACAGTTGGGAGCCCAGATTCCTACCCGATCGCCCTTCCCCACACCACGGGAAAGTAGTCCGGCAGCGAGCCCGTTCACCTGCTCGGCGAACTCCCGGTACGTCCATCGTCGACCGCTGGCGTGGTCGATCAACGCATCGCGGTCGCCGTGTGCGGCAACCGTGCGATCGAGGTTGTCTCCGATGGTGTCGCCCAGCATCGGACCGTCCCATACTCCGGACGTATAGCTGGGCAGCGGCGTACTCATGTGTTCTGTCCTCTCCGGTTACCTGTTCAGGCACCTATGAGAGGGGCCGCCGCAGCGGACCCTCTCATCTACGAATTTACTCGATTCGGTGTGATGCACGACATACTTCCCGGTGCGGGGTGGCCGTAACTGTTCAGAGTCCGGACACCCCACCCGCCTGCTGTGCGCCTTTATTAACCGCCGGCGGTTAATAAAGGCGCACAGTGGTTACAGCGCGTGGTCCTTGGTCTCGACGAGTGCCCAGGTGCAGATCAGGCTCAACACACCCAGGATCGCCAACATGACTCCGATGGCCATACTCCCGTAGGCCGAGGCCAGCGGTGCGGCGATCAGCGGCGGCACTGCCCCACCGAGCACTCCGGCGAGGTTGTAGCCGAGGCCGGCACCGGTGTAGCGGTAGCGGGTCTGGAACATTTCCGGAAGCAGCGCACCGCAGGGGCCGTAGGCGATTCCGAAGATCATGAGCGTGCCGAACATTCCGATGATGAACGCGATCGGCGATCCCGTGTCGAGGAGCGGGAACAGCACCAGCGCCCAGACGACGGCCAGACCACACGAGATCATGATGACCTTGCGGCGCCCGATGCGGTCCGAGTACAGAGCGGAAACGACGATCGCCGCACCGAAGACAACCGCGGAAGCGATACCGACCGACAGGACGAACGGACGGGAGAAGCCGAGGGTCTTTGTTCCGTAGCTCGTCAGGAAAGCCGTGCCCATGTAGAAGAACGCGAACAGGCAAGCCAGGGCGCCTGCCGAGAGCAGGATCTCCTTGGTCTGGAACCGCCAAGCATCCAGGAACGGAAGGGTGCGCGGTGCTTCGTTCTTCTGCTCCGCGACGCGCTCTGCCTGCTCCGCCTTGAAGACGGGAGTCTCCTCGATAGCGAGTCGCATGTAGAGGCCGATGCCGACCAACACGATGGAGAACAGGAACGGGATACGCCAGCCGTAATCGAGGAAAGCCTGGTTGGTGTCGCCGAGAACTGCGCCGGTGATGAGGAAGGTACTGCTCGAGAGAACGAAGGCGATTGCAGGGCCGAGCTGCGGGAACATCGCATACAGACCACGTTTGCCCGGCGGAGCGTATTCCGCGGTGAGCAAGGTTGCGCCTGCCCACTCACCACCGACCGCGAAACCTTGGCCGAATCGCAAGAGCACCAAGATGATCGGGGCCGCGACACCGATGGTTGCAGCACCCGGCAGCAAGCCGATCAGGAGCGTCGAGATACCCATGAGCAGGAGCGTCGAGATCAGCGTCTTCTTGCGACCGATGCGATCACCGAAGTGTCCGAACAACATTGCGCCGACGGGCCGGGCGATGAATGCGACTGCGAAAGTCGCAAACGATGCGACAGTTCCCGCAGTGGCACCGAGCGCGGGGAAGAACACCGTCGGAAAGACAAGTGCCGCAGCGGTTCCGTAGATGAAGAAGTCGTAGAACTCGATAGTCGTGCCGATGCAACTCGCGATTGCGACGCGCCGCACACTGGTGGTGTTCTGCGGGGGCTGCGTCGCACCTGCGGCACTCGCACCCCCGGCGCCGGCGGCACTGGTGCCGCCTGTGGGAGAGACTGTGGTCACTCGATTCCTCCGTGGTCCCGTGGTGTCGCCCTGTGGGCATCACCGTCGATAGGAGGAAAGGTAGTGATGTGGCTCACCCCCGCACTACCCCCGAAAGGGGGTAGGAGTGATCTCGGTCACCACTTGTATGCAATGGTAACGAGTTTCACGACCCTCGACATGCCGCAGGCCGTCCGATTCGCTCTCACGAATCGGACGGCCCTCGAGAAACGGCGTCACGGTGCAACGCTACGGATCAAGCCTTACCGGCAGCCCCGAACAGTTCCTGACGGATCTCGCCCCACACCGTGGCGTAGGAGTCGATGATCGGTTCGGAAATCCACTTGGACTCCCCCGCTTGCACTTTCGCGAGAGCATCCGAGAAGAGATCCTGGTAACGAGACAACCGCGGAACGAATGCCGACAGATCGTCGAACAGGTTTGCCGCCCGGCGATCCAGCTCTGCAAGGGAATCCGCATCTGCGTCGTCGATGAGCGCGGCGAACTCCTCGTCCAAGGGAAGGAACGCCTCGTACACCTCACCGATGGAGTCCTCGTCGATCGAGACGCGCTCGGCGTCCAACTGATCTTCGAGTTCTGCCAAACCTTTCTCGGTCAGGCTGATGGCGTTTTCCGCTTCGACCGCTTTGCCCTGCGCGACAAGTGCGTCGTACGCAGCTTGACCGGAAGCCGAGCTGACGCCCAGGTGCTCGGCCAGGACGACCGCTCCGACCCGCTCCTTGAGACGTACTGCTTGGAGCAGTGCCAACTCGTCCACATTGCCAGCGAAGGCCATCGATTTCTCCTACTCACGTGCCGCCTCTGCGGCTCCAGCATCACAGCGGACACCCGTGGGTTTCCGCAGCCCGACAAAGGGCTCGACAGAATCAGATCACACCCCGATCGATCGTTGTGAAGTCACCGCGACAAGTCGACCGTCACGCGACGGTATCGGCCTGATCGGGGATCACGCTGCCGTCTGCGCGAGTCACGGCACCTTTTGCCCCGGCCGCGTCGGTGTAAGCATCGGTCGAGCAGCGATAGGGAGCGTCCGCCCGGGACTTCGGTTCGATGAACATGGGGTTGACCAGCCATTTCCCCGTCACTGTTGTCGTAGGCATTGCACATCAGTTCGGGATTGTTGCGGTTGATCACCAGGCGCGCACCGGTCGCATCTCCGAGGAACGTCACGTCGGTGACAGAATCACCGGCAGCAAATACCTGACGTCGATCGGCGGCCAACTGCTCGAACGCCGTAGGCCCTTGAACCCCGTAGACAACCTCGTTGACCTGGCACCGCTTGCCGTCGATGTACGGAATGACAGAGTCGTCGCCGTCCGCAACGCCACCACACCCACGCAGGCGCCCGGTGAGAACCCCGCCCTCGACGATGGGCCGAACTCCCATCACGTGATCGGCGTCCAATCCCAGCTGTTCCGCCCAGACTCGAACGACCGGTTCGGCCGACGCGGAGATGATCCGCACGTCGAATCCATGAGCGCCGAGGGATTTCACCAAATCTTCGATTTGCGCGTAGTACCGCACCGAGCCGTCGACTTCCGTCGTACCGACGGTCTGATCGGATCCTTCTGCAGCAGCGAGATTCTCGGCACGGGCTGCGCGAGCGTACTCGGTGATCTCGTCCTCGGTGTGCCCTGCCATCAACTGCACGGCCCACGCGTATGCGGCTTTTGTCCGGCGGTGATCGTAACCGTCGAATGCGGCCTGCCCGTCGCGAGTCTTCTCTTCGAGTACCGCAACGATCTCGTCCGCGCAGTCCAAGTCGGTGCTGGTTGCCAACGGTTGCCCCGGCGCGGTCTCGGAGCCGCACGCGGCGGAAAGTGCGGCAGCGCCGGCTGGCGTCATGAAGCGGCTGGTGGTTGCCCAGTCCCCTCCGGCAGGCTGTAACACCTTGTTGTTCTTGATCATCCAGAATGCGGTGGCGCTTCCGATGTCGTTCTTGACAACTGTGTTGTCCCAGTCGAAGAGCGCCAACGGAGCTCCGTCATCGACATCACCTGCAGCTCCACACGTTCCGAACTCCGTCATCATGGCATCCAACGTCACACGGTTGTCGCCGTACCACGCAAGACTGGGATCCAACGCAGCACAGGATGAACCCCTTTGCGCCACATCTTCTTTCGGGGCGCTCTCGGCCGAACTACATGCAGTTGCACTCAACAGGACACTACCTACCGCCAACGCGCACAGGGCGCGGGAATGCAGCGAACGGAACATCGATTCCCTCGTTTTCGTCGTGATTCGGGTACGACGGCATACCCGGGTCGATCGACCCGGGTATGCCGTGCAGTTGTCAATTAATCGAGCGTCAGCACTTCTCCCGACGCAACGGCGTCGGCGCGAGAGGTGTCCTTGAGGTCGACGCCGGAGCGGCCCAACTGGCGCGCTCCCGTCACCAATCCCAGGACGACACGAGCAGCCTGCTCGTATCCGAGTCCCTCGGGTGGGTGGACATTGGAAATGCAGTTTCGATCCGCGTCGGTACGACCGACGCGGGGAAGGTGAGTCAGATAGATCCCGACACTGTCCGCAACGGAGAGCCCTGGACGTTCGCCGATCAGGACGATCGCCGTCTGCACTCCCATCGCGGCAGCGATGTGATCACCCAGTGCCACACGGGCATTCGTGGCGATCACGGGCGGCGCGATCGAGTACCGCTCCCCCAACACCGTGACCAACGCGGACAGTAATTGCTCGCCGTGGTCCATCAGTGCTCGCGGCGAGAGTCCGTCGGCGAGGATGAACCCGATTTCCTTGTCGGAACTCGCGATCGCACCCAGGTCAGCCGGTTGGCGCCCCAGGTCGGGTCTCCGGAGATACTCACTGCGGGTGGAGACGCTGCTCGCGACCACCACCGGCGCCCCGATGCCAACCCCTTCGACCCGACTGGCAAGCGTCTCGGAGTCGAGTGGCTCGTGGACCGCGTCGCGGGCTGCGGCGTGAGCTGCCTTGAATTCGAGAACCCGCTTGGTGGGCAACGAATCTCCGGCACGCCCCAGCCCGATACGCGATTGTGTGGTCTTGCGCAGTGGACCCCAGAAATCGAGGATCGGTGCCTGATCTTCGGTCATGAGTTCACCGTCAAAGCCCGCAACGGCGACATTTCGGCATCGATCGGAAGAACCCGACCGTTTGCGTCGGTCATCCCCAAGTTGTGGAGCCAGGTCTCGAACTCCGGGGCGGGCTGCAAACCGAGAACCTTACGCACATACAGCGCGTCGTGGAACGCCAGACTTTGATAGCCGAGCATCACGTCGTCGGCGCCGGGCACCGCGATCACGAACGCCGCGCCGGCGACGCCCAGCAAGGTGAGCAGGTTGTCCATGTCGTCTTGATCGGCTTCGGCGTGGTTGGTGTAGCAGACGTCCACTCCCATCGGCAGCCCGAGGAGTTTTCCGCAGAAGTGATCCTCCAAGCCCGCGCGAATGATCTGCTTGCCGTCGTAGAGATACTCGGGACCGATGAAGCCGACCACGGTGTTGACCAGCAGCGGTTCGAGATCACGTGCCACTGCGTATGCCCTGGTCTCGAGTGTCTGCTGATCGACCGGGGCTCCGCCGGTGCCGTAGTGGGCACCTGAGCTGAGGGCGGACCCCTGCCCCGTCTCCAGGTACATGACGTTGTTGCCGACAGTTCCGCGGTTCAAGGAGCGCCCGGCCTCGTTGCCCTCACGCAGGAGCGGAATGTTCACTCCGAAACCGGAATTGGCGCCTTCGGTACCGGCAATCGATTGGAAGACAAGATCGACCGGCACCCCCGATTCGATCAGTCCGATCGTGGTGGTCACGTGCGAGAGCACGCACGACTGAGTCGGGATCTCGAATCGCTGACGGATGTCGTCGAGCAGGTGGAGCAGATCCGAGGTGGCCTGGGGTGAGTCCGTCGCGGGGTTGATACCGATGACGGCGTCGCCACATCCCATCAGGAGACCGTCCAATGTGGCCGCCGCGATGCCGCGTGGATCGTCTGTCGGGTGGTTTGGCTGGAGTCGGGTGCTCAGCCGGCCGGGCAGTCCGATGGTCGTACGGAACCCCGCGGTCACGGTGATGGCCTTCGCGACGGCGATCAGGTCCTGATTGCGCATGATCTTGCTGACCGCCGCAACCATCTCGGGGGTGAGCCCGGGACTTGCGGCGGACAACCGTGCGGAAGCTTCCGGCGCCGACGCGGTCTCGAGCAACCAGTCTCGTAGTCCGCCGACAGTCAGGTGCGCCACCGGCGCAAAGGCCAGGCGATCGTGGCTGTCGATGATGAGCCTGGTTACCTCGTCGTCCTCGTACGGAACCAACAGATCTTCGAGGAACACCGTCAACGGAAGATCAGCCAGAACCCATTGAGCAGCAGCACGTTCGGCGTCGGAGCTTGCCGCGCAACCGGCTAGTTCGTCACCCGACCGCAGTGGTGTCGCTTTTGCCATCAGATCGACGAGACCGTCGAACGAGTAGTTGGTTCCGGATACCTGCTGGTGATACTTGGCCATCCCGCGACTCATCCCAATTCTTCTTCCGCCTGTGCAAGTACAGCAAACTCCTCGTCCGGCGAGTTGGCAACAAGGTGGTGACGACTGTAGAGACCGAAGTACGCCATCAGAACTCCGAAGGCAACCAACGTCAGCAATGCCGCAACGGGATCGACCAGGAAGGTGGCCACCACCGACACTGCCGCGATCACGAGCGCAAACGAGGTGGTGGCGATACCGCCGGGCGTGCGGTACGGGCGCGGCATGTTCGGCTCACGCTTACGAAGAACGATGTGACTCACCATCATCAGGACGTAGCTTACTGCCGCGCCGAACACTGCCATGTTGAGCAACATTGCACCTTCACCGGTGAGTGAGAGCGCGAAGCCGATGATTCCGGGTACGACGAGCGCGAGAGTGGGGGCCTTGCGCTTGTTGGTCACCGACAGGTTCTTCGGCAGATAGCCGGCGCGGGAGAGCGCAAACGTCTGGCGTGAGTAGGCGTACATGATCGAGAAGAAGCTCGCGACCAGACCGGCAAGTCCGATGTAGTTGACGGCCTTTGCCGCTCCGCTGTCCCCCAGAGCCTCGACGAGCGGATTTCCGGAGGTGGACAGGGCGTCTGCGCCGAGCGCACCGGTGGCGAGGAAGAGAACCGTTGCGCCTGTGACGATCAGGATCAACATGCTGATGATGATGCCGCGGGGGACGTTCTTCTCCGGCTCACGTGCTTCCTCGGCGGCCAGCGGTACACCTTCGACCGCAAGGAAGAACCAGATCGCGAAGGGCACGGCGGCCCAGATTCCGAGCAGACCGAATGGCAGGAACGACGACGATCCGACTGCGCTGGTGTCGACGGCGATATCGGTGAGGTTGGACGAATCGAAAAGGCCGACAGCCGAAACCGCGAACACGACCAGGCCGACGAGTGCAATGGCGGTGATGATGAACATCGCCTTGAGTGCCTCACCGGCGCCGGTGAGGTGAATGCCGATGAAGATCGCGTACACCGCGAGGTACACCCACCAGCCGTCGGTGATCCCGAACAGGTTCAGGGACTCGACGTACGCACCGATGAAGGTCGCGATCGCTGCGGGTGCTATCGAGTACTCGATGAGAATTGCTGTGCCGGTGGCAAATCCGCCCCAGGGCCCCATGGCCCGTCTGGCAAACGTGTATCCACCACCAGCGGCAGGAAGTGCCGACGACATCTCGGCCATACCGAGCACCATCGCCAGGTACATACCCGCGATGACAACCGCCGCGATGAGAAGGCCACCGAAACCACCTTCAGCCAGACCGTTGTTCCAGCCGGCGTAGTCACCGGAAATCACATAGCTGACACCCAACCCCGCAAGCAGCACCCACCCTGCTGTTCCCTTTCGGAGTGTTCGTTTCTCCAGATACGAATTGTCTTCCGCATGGAAGTCTGCGCCGTCGTGGTGTGCACCCGCGGCACCGGCGTTTTTGCCGGTTGCGTGGTCGGAAAGAGACATGTCCATCCTCTGAATCGGTCAAGAATGAGACGACGCACGGTGGATGCGTCGCGTGAAATGAACGGTATGTGGGCGATGTACGGAGAAGGTCGCCTGGAGATGACCGTGCTGTTAACTGGCTGTCATGTGAGCGGCCCCGAGCCTGTTCAGATCTTCTTCAGGCTGCCGTTCTCAGGATCGGGCGGCCGCGCCCGGCACCGGGCAGGCGTCGACGGCCTCGGCGACCACCTGGGGAACCGTCGGGGGCAAAGGACGCACGCCCGCTTCCCAATCAGCGCCCACGAGAATGCTCGACGCGCCGAGTGCTTCGTTTTCGTCCGGTGTGAATGCCCTTGCTCGACTGAGGAATCTGAATCCTTCAGGAGACTCCAGGCTGAATCCACTGCCGCGGCCGGGCACGACGTCCAGTACCAACTGGGTGTGCTTCCAGGCTTCGAACTGTGATCCGGAAATCCAGACCTGTACAGCGTCGGTTCCGGTGGGAAGGTCTTCGGGAGTCTCTCCGACAGCAAGTCGGAGATCGACGATTCCGAGTAGTACGTCACGGTCCCCGACGATGAATTCGCCTGAGGGATAACACATCGGGGCCGAGCCGTCGCAGCATCCGCCGGATTGATGCATCATCAGTTCGCCGTGAGTCCCGCTGAGGCGGCGCAGGAGGTCAGCCGCCCCAGCGGTGGTCACCAACCGGGGTGGAACGGCGCCGGTATCGGGTGTGTCCGTGGCGCTCATTCCAACCTCCGTGTGTTTGTGCAGGTTTCGCGTGTTGCAGTCTTGCTCACCGGCACCCGCAGCGAGGGGCTCACGGGTGCCGGTGGGTAGATCAGAAGAAGCCCTGAGCCTTCTGGGCGTAGCTGACCAGGAGGTTCTTGGTCTGCTGGTAGTGCGAGAGCATCATCAGGTGGTTCTCGCGGCCGATGCCGGACTGCTTGTATCCACCGAAAGCGGCGTGTGCCGGGTACTGGTGGTACGTGTTGGTCCAGACGCGACCGGCTTGGATGTCGCGGCCTGCGCGGTAAGCAACTCCGCCGTCGCGGGACCAGACACCGGCGCCCAAACCGTAGAGCGTGTCGTTGGCGATTTCGATGGCCTCGTCGTAGTCCTTGAACGAGGTGACCGAGACGACGGGTCCGAAGATCTCTTCCTGGAAGATGCGCATCTTGTTGTTGCCGGTGAACACCGTCGGCTGGACGTAGTAGCCGCCGGACAGGTCTCCGCCGAGTTCGGCTCGCTCACCACCGGTGATGACCTTGGCGCCTTCGGCCTTGCCGATCTCGATGTACGAGAGGATCTTCTCGAGCTGATCGTTGCTGGCCTGGGCACCGATCATGGTGTCGGTGTCGAGCGGATCCCCTTGGCGCACAGCCTTGGTGCGGATGGCTGCCATCGCGAGGAACTCGTCGAAGATGTCTTCCTGGATCAGCGAACGTGACGGGCAGGTGCAGACCTCGCCCTGGTTGAGGGCGAACATCGTGAAGCCCTCGAGTGCCTTGTCCTGGTAGTCGTCGTTTGAGGCGAGAACGTCGGAGAAGAAGATGTTGGGGCTCTTGCCACCGAGTTCGAGGGTGACGGGGATAAGGTTCTGCGACGCGTACTGCATGATCAGGCGACCGGTGGTGGTCTCACCGGTGAACGCGATCTTCTTGATACGCGGGCTGGACGCGAGCGGCTTTCCGGCCTCGACGCCGAAGCCGTTGACGATGTTGAGAACGCCGGCAGGCAGCAGGTCACCGATGATGCCGATGAGGTGCAGGATCGAGACTGGCGTCTGCTCGGCAGGCTTGAGCACGATGGCATTGCCGGCAGCGAGGGCGGGGGCAAGCTTCCACACGGCCATGAGGATCGGGAAGTTCCACGGAATGATCTGGCCGACTACGCCGAGCGGCTCGTGGAAGTGGTACGCCACGGTGTCGGAGTTGATCTCCGAGAGCGAACCTTCCTGTGCGCGAATAGCTCCCGCGAAGTATCGGAAGTGATCGATGGCGAGCGGAATGTCGGCGTTGAGGGTCTCGCGGATCGGCTTGCCGTTGTCCCACGACTCGGCGAGTGCGATGGATTCGAGGTTCTCCTCCATACGATCAGCGATCTTGTTCAAGATGATCGCGCGCTCGGCGACCGAGGTCTTGCCCCAGGCCGGAGCTGCTGCGTGCGCTGCGTCGAGAGCGAGTTCGATGTCTTCTGCGGTGGAACGAGCCACATCACAGAAATTCTGTCCGGTCACCGGTGTCGGGTTCTCGAAGTACTGACCCTTGACCGGAGCAACCCATTCGTTGCCGATCCAGTTGTCGTATCGAGACTGGAAGGACATGATCGCGTCGGCGGTACCTGGGCGGGCGTACACGGTCATTGCAAGCTCCTATGTAAACGTGATCTTCCTGGGCGCACCCACCAAATCGGTGACTGCAATCCCACCCCCCGGTGGGGTGTGATTCACAACACTAGGAGTTGCAACGTTGCAAGTACGTTGCGTGCGAGAAACACAGATGATTCTCAGATGCCCAATTGGCGGTCGAGGAGATCAATTCTTGCCTGGACCTGCGAATACAGCGGCGATTGAGGATCCAACGTGGACAGGTAGGCCTCCCACACGACTGAGTCTTCGCGGCCGTGTACCGACGTGGTCCACCGGGCCAGAAGGTTGGCGTCACCTCCACGCAGCAGAGCTGCCTGGACCCTGGTGCGTAGTTCTTCCCGCACCTCTTCGATTCCCGGGGAGGCAGAGCCTGCCAGCACCGGGCCCGAATACAGTTTCATCGCCGTCGCTGCGTCGCCTCGGTCCAACGCTGCCCGCACATCGCCGACATCTGTCGTGAACTCCGTGATGATCCGATAGGGGCGCGAAGCCAGCCGGTCGGCACCGAAAACCTTACGAAGCCGCGACATTTCCGCGCGAATGGTCACTGCGTCGAGTTCGCCCTCGTCGAGCAGGACCGCAAGGTGGTCGGAGCTGAGACCCTCCGGGTGTTCGGAAAGCAGAAGGAGAATCTCAGCGTGACGCTGCGAAATCGGGATGCGGTCACCGCCGCGAACCAGCGTCGGCCGGCCGGCACCGAATGTTTCGAGGCGCGGAGCCGTGGCACTGAGTGGGATGGGCGAGTTCAAGAGATGGAATCGCAATTCCGATTCGGCGGCCGCGACAGTTGCACGGATCAGTGACAGCACTTCGGGAACCGCAACCCTGGGGCCACCGGTGATGTCGATGGCACCAAGGATTTGCCCAGTGGTGGGATCGTGGACGGGTGCGGCCGAACAACTCCAGTCGTGCACGGTTCGGTTGAAATGCTCGGATCCGAAAATCTGTACGGAGTGATCGAGAGCAAGCGCCGTTCCCGGCGCATTGGTGCCGACACGATCTTCGCTCCAGTCGGCGCCTTCAACGAAGTTCATGGACAACGCCTTGTCCTTGGCCGAGTTGTCACCCTCCACCCAGAGCAATCGACCGTGTGCGTCACTGATCGCGATCAGTAGTCCGGTCTCGGCAGCATCTTCCACCAGGAGTTTCCGAATCACCGGACGGATCAGTGACATGGGATGCGCGGAGCGATACTTTTCGAGCTCCAACCCTTCGAGCATCTCAGGGTTGCCGACCACATCGGGATTTACCCCCTTGTTGCGGCTCCGCATCCAGGACTCGAGTACGACCGAGCGGACATGGGAGTCGTCGGTCAGCCCCTGGCCGGGCACGCCGCGAGCATCGATGAACGACTGATGGGCAGACGAAAGTCGCCGCGCGAGTAACGCGACGTCATCGCCTGGCCTGACCGCCACCCACGGGTTGCCGGGCACAGCCTGTTCACGTGCCATATTTTGCGTTCCTCCGCTCCGTGGACCACTGTAACGCCGATCACAGCCCATAGGCGAGAACGACCATTCGGTATGACTGCCGACCCAGCCTGCTACCCCTCGCGGTCACTCGTCACCGAGCAGAATGGCGCTTGCTCGTTCCGCGACCATCACCGCGGTCGCATGCGGGCCGCGGGTCGGGATCGTCGGCAGGATTGACGTGTCAACAATACTGAGTCCTTGCGCGCCGATCACACGGCACCGACCGTCGACGACTGCGAACGGGTCCGCCTCGGCACCCATCACGCAACTACCGGACATATGCAGCGACGTTCCCAGGCGGGATTCGACCCACTCATCGGTGTACTCCACGACGGGGCGATCGATCAACCCCGTCTCGGCGATCGACTCGAGAAGATTCTCGGCGATCCGCATCCCTTCCCGAATGGCAGCTCGATCGTGCGCCGACGCGACATAGTTGTACCGAATACGCGGCGCCCCAGCGGGATCCCCCGATACCAGTTCGATGCTTCCCCGGCTGTGCGGCGCCATCAGGACCACTCCGACGCCGTGGTCCATGCGAGGCACACCGGGAACCAGGTCTGTGAAAGATGCGGTGTACGGACGGATTTCGATCTCAGCGAGGTTGAGGGCTGTCTCCAGCACCGGAGTCTGCGATCGAATCGTGCGGGGCTTCGAAAAATGGTACGGCAGCAGCACTTCCGGGTGGTCGACGAAGTTCTGTCCGACGCCCGGTCGATCGAGAACGACGGAAACTCCCTGCCCTACAAGTTGTTCCGCTGGACCAACACCGGAATTCAGGAGAATGTGCGGTGTCGCCACCGCGCCCGAACACACGACCACATGGTCGGCACGAATGCGTCGGACATTACCGTCGTCGAGAACGTCGACGCCGATCGCACGGGTACCCGAGAACGCGATGCGAATGACGTTCACTCCGGATTCCACCCGCAGATTCGGCCGGTGCAACGCCGGCATCAGATACCCGATCGCCGTACTGATCCGACGATGATCCGAGACGTTCAGTGGCACTCGGCCCACCCCGAACGAGTCCGGCGCATTCTTGTCGACGTCGTCGGGAAAGCCTGCTCCGAGCGCTGCCGCATGAAACTCGCCGCTCAGTGGATGTAGTTGGTCCCACGCTCGACGCTCGACCGGGATCGGTCCGGCGGTCCCGTGGAACTCGCCCTCGAAATCACGATCCGTTTCGGACTTCTTGAAGTACGGCAAGACGTCGTCGTATCGCCATGAACTCGGCCAATTCTCGAAATCAGCACGGGTCGCGCGGGTGAAGTACGCACCGTTGACGGCTCCGGATCCACCGAGTGTCCGCCCCCGCGCAATTGTGGACGCCCGACGCGGCGTCAGTTCGACCGGATAGGTCCACGTGTATTCGCTCGCAGGTCCGACCGGCAGTCGGTACGGATCACCCAGGACGTCCGGGAGTTCGAGCGCCGATCGATATCCGCTTCCCGATTCGAGGAGCATCACCGTGGCGGATGGATCTTCACTGAGCCTGGCTGCGACCACGCAACCACACGTGCCACCACCGACAACCAGGAAATCTGCGTAGTCGGCTTCTGTCACTTGGTGATTCGAGGTTTCAGCGCCGCCCAGTCGCGGGCGTCGAATGCGCCACGCCAGAGTCCGGCTCCATACGCGATGTCGTCGGCTCGTTTGAAGAAGACGTACCGAACCGGTCCCAGCCCGCCTGGCTCACGGTGGCGATACCAGTCCACCAAACCTTCGGTGACTGCTGCAGCGACGGCCAGCCGCCGAATTCGACGGGAGGCGATCACCGCCAGGAGCGTCACGGGCCAGTAGTGACGACACATTGCCGAGGCGAGTTGCCAGAATCCGCCGACAACTCCCTGCGCGGTGAGGATCGCCGCGATCCGGGTGGGTTGACTCAGGCCGGTGAACATCTTTCGCAGCCGGTAAACGGTAAACAGCAAAGCGCCGAGTGCGCCGGCAAGACCGGAACGGGTCAGTGTTGCAGCGGCGATACACGCGAAGAGCGTCGAGAACGACATCGCCATCGGCGGAACCGAACCCTCGTGTCTTGCAGCCAACGGCGCCGCACCCGTGCCGTAGAACGCTCTCCTGGCGAACCACTTGTCGAACTGAACTCGATGATCGTGGGCGACATGCGCAACCGGTTCGTACCTCAGTCGCCAACCCGCAGCCTGCAGTCGCCAGCAGAAATCGACGTCCTCGGCTACTTCGAGACTCTCGTCGAAACCGTTGCATTCGAGTGCCACGTCGCGCCGGACGATCACGGCGGCGCTGGGGACATAGGCGACCGGACTGCCCGACTTCACCGCAGCTTCCTTGCGTCCGAGGTCGAGAGACGATCGCATGTTCTCGTACCGCGCCAGCGCCGTCCCGTACGGATCGAGGGCGACGATGCGGGGTGCAACAAGGGCAACCCCCGGATCGCTGAAGTGGCCCAACATCAACTCGAGCCAACCGGCACGCGGTATGACGTCAGAGTCCAGAAAAGCTACGAAACGTGTTTGGGCCGAACGCAATCCCGAGTTTCTCGCTGCCGAGGGTCCGCGGGCACTCTCGTGCCGGACCACTGTGATGGTGCCGGTGCCCGGGCAGGCGCGACGGGGCTCCACCGGCACTTCCGAACCGTCGTCGACAACGATGACGGTCAGATCCTTGAGGACGGGCAATAGGCGTTCGACGCCGGCCTGGTTGTCCTTGACCGGAATCACGACCGTGACATCGGCAGCGGACGGCGTCGACATCGGACGAGGATTCGCGACACCTGAATCGAGAAGGTGTCGCGCAACCGCAGCGCTCTGCTGATCGACCACCTCGAGGAAGCCGTCACCGATCATCGCCGCAGCCGTCGGCGCCAGCTTGAGCATCCGCGTCGGAGATCCGCCGATGAGTACCCGGCCACCCGAGTACGTGCGCACCTTGGGGTCCAACCGAATGCCGAAGCCGTCGGGGAGTCTTGCTGGTCGCATCAGATGATCGTAAGGGACGTAGCCCGTCGTGCTGCAACTCGTCGCAGCCTCGAAAGCCGTCGCAGGTGGACCGTCCGCCCCCACTCGGTCGTGGTCGTCACCGAAGCCTCCCATCTGGACCAGGCTCCCACCGGGCCAGTCCATCCGTCACGCGTCCTACCAACTCACCGAAGATGTATGCGCCGTCTTCGGCGGTAGCCCCGACTGGATTGCCGAGAACGCCGTTTTGCGACACAGCGACCATACCGCCCGAACGCATTCCTGGCATCAGGTCCGCGATAGGAGACAAATTTCCTGTCTCAGCAAGGCTCATGTGCACCAAATCGGGCGAAAGGTGCAGCAATAGGCTCGTTTCAGTGTGTCCGGCATGCGCGTCGGCACCCGGAACAGCGCACGGCGCCCAAGCAGCATCACGCCCCTCATACCGCAGAAGTGCCACCGCTTTGGCCAATGCGGGACCATTTCCGCCGTGGCCGTTGACGAACAGCACCCTCTTCGTCCATCGGAACGCCGACCTTCCGTATTCGACGACGACGGTTTCCATGGCCTCCGCACCGATCGAAATCGTGCCGGCAAACCCTTCGTGTTCGCCGCTCGCCCCGTATTCGATGGCCGGGGCCACGACGACGTCGGGCAGAGCCTGTGCGACTGCTCTCGCAATCCGAGTGTCGGTATCGAGAGGCAGGTGCGGTCCGTGTTGTTCGAAAGAACCGACCGGGACCACGACGGTGAGCGCAGTGCCCTCGAGCGCAGGACTCGGGATGGCAGCAAGGTCACGCGGAGAACTCATCCCCCGATCGTATTTGGTGTGGGCCCCTCCCACCGCAACACTGCATGCGGATACACCGGGGCATTTTGTTGTGCCCGGCGTATTCGTCAGTTGTCGCGGTTCACGCCGCTGTCGGTGGGCTGTTCCCGCCGATCGGCTGCTGATACGGATCAACAGACATCGGCGGATAGAACACCGTCTTCCGATCCGGCCCGATCTCCACCCGCCACTCCATGTGGTGCAGCGTCCGGTGATGATGACCGCACAACAGAATCAGATTGTCGAGATCCGTTGGGCCACCATCGTTCCAGTGAACAATATGATGAGCATCGCACCACCCCGACGGTGTCCCGCACCCCGGGAACGCACACCCACCATCACGAACCGCCAACGCCCGCCGCTGCGGCACCGTCGCCGTTCTCGCTTCCTTGCCGCAGTCGAGCGGAACACCATTCTCGTCCAGGAGGATCCGCGTCACGGTGCAGTCGCATGCCAGCATCCGGGCAGTGTCGATACTGATCGGGCCCACCCAATCCGTCCACGCAAACCCGAGCTCTTCTGTCGACGGCAACAAATCCTTCAACGCTTTCAGGTCGGTCACGTCTTTTGCACTGGCGGTAACGGTGATGTGTGGTTTCACCCCGCCTTCGATCGGACCCAACCCCGCCCGCTCGTACCGGCGCAGTAGTTCGCAAAACCCGTCCGCGCGCCGTAATGCAGGCGTGCGTGTGTCCTTGACGCCGTCTTTTTCCGGTGTCGGCGCCGACAGGCTCGACAACAACGTGATCAGACGGGCCCCGTTCACCGCATCCAGATCACCCTTCACCGACACTCGCCCGAACAAGCCTTTCGAGGCGTAGAACTCGTTACGCTCCGAATCCTCACCCACCGGAACCCCGTCCTCACGCTTGCCGTACTGCTTCTCGATCCGCCGAATCGCCGCCCGCACCGCATCACAATCCGCGATGTTCTTCGACGCCAACCCCAACAGAATCCCGCGAGCCTTGTCCACATCCGCCAGGGTCATGTTCTTGGGCGGATGCTGACAAAACGACGCCACCTGACGGGCTTTCAACGCATCCACGTCACCACGATGAAACGCATCGCCCACAACGGGTTCGAGCATCAACAACCGCGCCAACCCGACCAGCAGACTGCACTCACCGATCTCCAAATTCGTCGAACCATGCAACCACAGCGCGATCGCCCGAAAACCCTTCCCGCCGAGAACGTCCCGGGAAAACATCTGCACGATCAACAACACCATCCGCGACTGCAACTCGTGCCGGGCGCGCACCAGATCGAGAACCTCGCTCTTGAGGCCCACGCCATCCAGTTGCCACGCTTCCCGACTGTCCATGCTCAAAACATACTTTCGAGAACCAGGGACAAAACGGACGACTATATCGCCAACGCGGCCCGATGCCCCTCGATGACGGCCGCGTGCGAACGCCTCGGAGACAAGGCGTCACCGATGCGAAATTTCTCGAAACAGCTTCCCTGCAAGGTGTTCCACAACTCGTCGACAGGTTCCTGCTGTGTCGCGAAGACCACCCAGTCGACTGCAACTTCCTCGGTCACACCCGTCGGAAGGTGAACCAAGCTCACGAGCGGCGAGGCCCCAGCGCTCACCGAAGTCACCATCAGATCTGTCCGTTGACCGATCGACTTCTCGAACGCTCGGCGGTTCCACCCCTCGAAATCCAGGGTGATGCTCAGGTCCTGCGCGACCACCATACCGTTGGTCGCGATCGTGACGGCACAGCCTCGATCAGCGAGGAACTCCGCCACCGACGTACCTTGATGGAATCCCAGTTCGTCGTAGACGAGCACCGTTCCACTCGGCAGAATCTTGCCGTCGAGAACGTCTCGAACACCCACCACACGCTCTGATCTACCCGCCCACGCTGGGCGTAAAGGCCGCGCTCCGGTTGCAATCACGACCACCTCGGGCGCGCGCTCCTCCACGATCGCGAGATCAGCTCCAGCATCCAACTCGATCGTCACACCACTTCGGCGACACTCAGATTCGAGATTCCGGACGAGGTCGGCGAGCTCACGGCGAGCCGGTACCACCGAGGCGGTAAGAATCTGTCCCCCAAGTCTTCGTTCACGCTCGAACAGCGTCACCGCATGACCTCGCTGGGCCGCTGTAGCCGCAGCTTGCAGGCCGGCGGGGCCGCCACCGACCACCACCACCGTGCGGCCCCGTCGCCGCGGCATCGGCAGCGGTACCGATTCCCGACCAGCGCGCGGATTTGCGGTGCACCCCAACCAACGTCCCAGACCCATCCGCCCGACGCATTCCTGGTTGCAGGACAGGCAGGTTCGCACCTGTACCGATTGACCAGCACGCGCCTTGTTCACAAAATCCGGATCGGCGATCTGCCCGCGAACTACGCCCACCAGATCGCATACACCGTCCTCGAGTGCAGCTTCGGCTTGCTCCGGCGTCTTGAAACGGCCGACTCCGACGACTGGAAGATCGATGACCTCCCTGATCGCAGACGGGACGAAGTTGGCGTAGCCGGTGGGTACAGCCATCGATGCTTCGACCAGATGCAGTGTTTCCGTGGCCATTCCGACGGTGGTGTTGATGTAGTCGACGTGACCGTCAGCTTCGATGAGTTGGGCGGTGGTTACCGCGTCGGACAGTTCGATGCCACCCCGCGTTCCTTCGTATCCACTCAGGCGCACACCGAGCACACGATCAGGGCCGATGGCCTTACGCAGTACCCCGAGCACTTCGAGAAGGAAACGCGCACGATTCGCCACGCCCCCGCCGTAGCGATCAGTGCGCAGGTTGGTCGAGGGTGCGAGAAACGCGCGCACGATGGACGACTGCGACGCCTGCAATTCCACCCCGTCGAAGCCACCGGCAACGCAGTTGCGCGCAACAAGGGCGAACCCTGCGAGAATCTCGGCAATGTCCGCGTCGTCGACAGCCTTGGGCACCTCGCGGAACAACGGATCCGCAACGGCGCTCGGCGCCAACAGCGGCGATCGCGAATAGGTTCCAGCGCCCTGACCCCCATTGTGGTTGATCTGCGCGAGAATCGACGAACCATGCGCATGAACGGCGTCGGTGATCCGCCGGTATCCCTCGATCGCTTCCGGCCGATAGCCCGCAATCATCTTCTCGTACGGTCGATCCGAAGGATGCGTCGAGTGCTCCTCGGTGATGATCAGACCCGCACCGCCGCGTGCCCGCGCCTCGTAGTAGCTCGCGTGCTGCTCCGTCGGCAACCCGTTCTCCGCGTAATTGGTCAGGTGTGCGGAGAACACGACCCGATTGCGGAGTGTCAGGTTGCCCAGGCGCAGTGGCGCGAAGAGGCGCGGGTACGGCGTCATCAGACCTTGGAGTTTCCTTGATCGAGAGCGATATGACTTGCCGTGACGGTGCGGGAACCGTCACCGGCGAGCCACAGGACGGTATCGGCGATCTCGTCAGGTTCGGCGAAAGCGATGTCCGAGAGGATCGGAGTGAAGTTGGGAAGGTACTGCGGAAACTTTGCAAATACCTCGAGAGCGCCCTGGTCGACCCCCATCGGCGTATTCACTCCGTAAGGATGGATCGAGTTGACCCTGATCTTGTACTCCCCCAGTTCCTTTGCTGCGGCCTGCGTCAGACCGACGAGACCGAACTTGGCGCTCGCGTAGTGCGCCTGTCCGGGCAGCGCCTTGAGTCCGGCCACCGAACTGACCACGATGATCGATCCACCGCGCCCACCCTCGATGATCGCCGGCACCGAGGCCTTGAGGGTTTTCCAGACTCCGGTCAGGTTGATGTCGATCAGGGTTTCCCACTGCTCGTCCGACATTTTCCAGAATCGATTCCAGTTGCAGACCCCGGCGTTGGCGACCACGATGTCGAGACGTCCGAACTGTTCGACGCCGTCCTTGACCACCGCGGTGAGCGCTGCGCCGTCACGGACATCGACCTCACGGGCGAGGATCTTCCCGCCCTCCGCTTCCACCAGACGTATCGTCTCGGCAAAGTCCTCGGAAGTTGCTGCGTCGTAGGAATTGTCCGACGCCACCGACGCGCATACGTCGACCGCGATGATCGTTGCTCCCTCGCGCGCCATCTTGACCGCGTGCGCACGTCCTTGACCGCGCGCTGCGCCGGTGATGAAAGCAACGCGACCTTCGAGCGAACGAACTGAACCCTGTGTCATGAGATAGCCCTCTCTGCAGAATTGAAACTCGTTCTAGTAGTAAACCCTGCAAAGCGCCCTTCGCGGATGGATTCGAGAACAGTTCTCGGGGCAACCGAGTCGCCCACCTGAATGTCGGCCTCTTCCTTCAGCGTTTCGTTCGGCAGACGAGGCGAGCAGTCGATCACCACTTCGCACTCGAGCTGTGACCGCTCGCCGGTATGGACGTGTTCGACGCAGACGGCCCCTCGAGCGATTTCGGTGACACGTGACGCGAGCACCCTGGTGACCCCGGCCTGCTGGATGCGCGTGTTGGCGCCGACCAGATCCCCACTCGCACCGAGCCTCGAACCGACGATGCTGTCGGGAGTCACAATCGAGACGGAGATGCCATGGGCCGCGAGTGCTTCTGCGAGCGCCACCGCGATCGGTCCACCGAGGGGATCGATCAGCGCGACCGGACCCGGCCCCACGGTGCTCAACTTCTCGAAGGCTTCCGACGCATCCAACCATCGAACCGAATCGTCGACCGGATACGTCGGCGGCCTCGCAGCACTACCGGTGGCAACGACAACAAACTCGCCCCGGCTGCGTGCGTCACCCAGGTCTTGGGCGTCGAGCGCCGCCCCGGTCCGCATCGTCACGCCGCTACGACCGCATTCGTCCTCCAACCACTGCGCGAGGAGTGCGAACCGGCTACGGCCGTCACCTCGCGCAAAAGTTCGGATCATGCCGCCGAACTGCGATGAACTCTCGACGAGTGTGACCGAGTGCCCCGCCACCGCCGAGATCCGTGCGGCTTCCATCCCAGCGGGGCCACCCCCCACGACCAGCACGGCTCCCGGTGTCGAAATCTGCTCTCGCTCATCGGGGTCCACCGTCTCGAAACCCGCGCTCGGATTCCCGACGCACGTCACGACAGGATTGCGAGGATCACGCACGAGGCACGTCTGATTGCAGAGCACACACGGCCGGGGACGATCGCCGCGCGCGGCTTTCACAACCAGGTCCGGGTCTGCGATCTGGGCCCGGGTCATCTCGACGAACTCACCTACTTCCAGCGCCGCGTGAGCGTCGGCGATGTCCACGACGCTCCCCTGCACGACAACAGGAATCGACAGAGCGGCCTTGATCTCACGGCACAGATCGAGGTTGAAGTTCGGCGGGCAGTGAAAATCGGGGCGGTACCCCTCAGACGAATAGAGTCCGCCACGAACGACGACAAGGAGATCGAGGAACGGAGACACTTCACGCGCGATACCGATGGCAAGATCGGGCGTCAGGCCCGCCCATGGAGCTTCCTCGTCACAGGACAACCGCAGGGAGACAACGTGATCCGACCCGACTTCCTCGCGCACTGCCGAGATGACCTCGCGAACAAGAGCAACGCGATCGCTACCGTATCGGTCTTGCCGAGTGTTGGTCAGACCCGAAAGGAATTGTCGCAGAATGCTTCGAGGACCGGCATCGAGTTCCACTCCGTCCATTCCCGAAGCGACGGCCAGCGCCGACGCCTCACGGAAGCCGGCTATCAACTGGTCGATTTCCGGCTGCCCCATTGCCATCGGCAACTCACGCGTCGCCGGGTCGGCCACTCTTGACGGTCCCCACAGCACCGACTGGGAGTATGCGCTCGATCCCTGCATGCCGGTATGACCGAGCCCGGCCAGAACCAGCGTTCCGTACGGAGCACATGCAGCCGCGATCGACTGCCACCCCGGGCCACATTGCGACGCCAACGGCGCCCGCTCGTACGGCCAGTCGTTCTCCGATACCGAGGCCACTTCGGTGACGACGATCCCGGTTCCGCCCTCGGCGCGGCGCTGGTAGTACGCACGGTGCCGATCGGAAAGCGAGCGTCCCACAGCAAGATTGGTCTCGTGCGGACCGAAAACAACCCTGGACCGGACGAGGCGTCCGGCCAGGGTCGTGTGTTCGTCGAGTGTCAACTCACAGCTCTATCGGAGCCGTAATCTCAGCTGGCACCCAATGTGCGTGTGAAGCCTTCCGGAATCACCAGGTCCGCCGGGCTCAGTTCGGTGATGGACGAGTGGCCGAGGCCCATCAGCCCCGAGTCGATGCCCATCCGCATGAGGTCGAGCACGTTCTCGACACCGGCCTGGCCGTTGGCCGAGAGGCCCCACAGGTAGGCGCGCCCGAGCATGACGGCCTTGGCTCCGAGTGCGAGCGCCTTGACGACGTCGCCGCCGCGTCGAATGCCGCCGTCGAGAACAACTTCCACCTGATCGCCCACGGCCTCGGCAATGCCCGGGAGCACACGGATCGGCGCCGGGGTCCCGTCGAGGTTGTTACCACCGTGGTTGGAGACCGAGATAGCGGAGACACCGGCGTCGACAGCTCGCTTGGCGTCGTCGATGCGCATGATGCCCTTGAGCATGAACGGTCCACCCCACTGCTCACGAAGCCAGGCGATGTCTTCCCACGTCGGAAGCGGAGTCTGCATCCACTCGCCGTATGCGCCGAAGAACGTCGGTGCAGGCTGGCCGGGAGCCGCGAGGTTGGGGGTGGTCAGGTCCGGGATCTTGCCGGTCTTGGCGAACTCGAGCAACCACTTCGGGCGCATGATTCCCTCGGGTGCGAACTGGAACATCGCCTTGAGGTCCATCTTTTCGGGGATGGACGGGCTGCCCCAGTCGCGACCGTACGAGAAGGACCAGTCGGTGGTGATGATCAGGCCCTTGGCACCGGCAGCGCGAGCGCGCTCCATACGCTGCAGGAGCACGTCGCGGCTACCGACCCAATACATCTGGAAGAAGACCTGCGGGTTGGCCGCGGCAACTTCTTCGATGGACTTGCTGGCAAAAGAACTCAGTCCGATGGCTGTTCCCCGTGCTGCAGCCGCACGGGCTACCGCTACTTCACCGTCGGGGTGCACTGCCTGCACACCGGTCGGTGAAATCATGACGGGCAACGAAATGTCCTGGCCCATAATGGTGGTGGACATCTCGCGCTTGTCCGACAGCCCGGCAGCGTGGGGAGCGAAACCCAATTCGCTGAATGCCGCGACGTTGTCGTCGACCGTCAGCCCTTTCTCGGATCCCGCTACCAACGCCGCGTACACGGACTTGGGCAACCTCTTCTTCGCACGGCGCTGTGCTTCTGCCACCGTCTCGAAGAAAGCATTCTTAGCCATTGAACTGACCTCTCTGGGGTGCAGCTTTCGCCGCACTGTCGGTATCGCGCAGTAGTTACTGCATTCCCGCAAGCGGGTTTTCGTCACAAATCTTGGCGGGCGGACGCATCATCAGTGTCAGTGGCACCGATGCGCGTGGGGTCTTACGTTGACCGGAACGGGAGTGGTCGACACTGGACTTCGGGACCTCGCCCGCCGACGCCAGTGCCATTTCACCGTTGCCGATGACGCACTCGGGGTCAGGTCCGTCCATCGGCAGTCCGGTGAAGAACTTGGCCGCCATGCAGCCGCCGCGGCAGGAGTCGTAGTGGTTGCACTTGCTGCAGGCGCCACCGGTTTGGGGCGAGCGCAGCTCCTCGAACAGGTCCGAGTGCTGCCAGACTTCCTGGAATCCACCGTCTTTCACGATGTTTCCGGCGAGGAACTGCTCGTGAATCGCGAAGGGGCATGCGTACACGTCACCGACCGGGTCGATCAGGCACACGACGCGGCCCGCACCACAGAGATTGAGACCGGGCAGTGCATCGCCGAAGGCGGAGAGGTGGAAGAACGAGTCGCCCGTCAGGACGCCTTCGCCATTGGCGACCAGCCAGTTGTAGAGCTCACGCTGCTGCTCCGGACGCGGGTGCAGGTCGTCCCACACGTCGGCGCCGCGGCCCGAAGGACGCAGTCGAGTGATGCGCAGGGTCGCGTCGTACTTGTCCGCGAGAGCCTTGAACTCGTCGAGCTGACTGACGTTGTGCCGCGTGACGACCACCGAAATCTTGGCGTCCTTGAAGCCGGCTTCCTTCAGGTTCGCGAGAGCGCGCTCGGCCATCGCGAACGAACCAGGCCCGCGCACAGCGTCATTGACCTCAGCGGTGGCACCGTCGATGGAAATCTGCACGTCGACGTAGTCACTGGCTGCGAGGCGCGCCGCGACCTTCTTGTCGATCTTCACGCCGTTGGTGGAGAACTTCACACCAACCTGGTGGTCGGTCGCGTAGTCGACGAGCTCCCAGAAGTCGGAGCGTACCGTCGGCTCGCCGCCACCGATGTTGACGTAGAAAACCTGCATACGCTGCAGCTCGTCGATGATGGACTTGCACTGTTCGGTGCTCAGCTCGTTGGGGTCACGACGACCCGACGACGAAAGGCAGTGCACGCAGGACAGGTTGCAGGCGTAGGTGAGTTCCCACGTCAGGCAGATGGGGGCGTCGAGTCCGAGTTCGAACTGATCGACGAGGCGACCCACCTTGGCGGGCGGGGAGGGCTGTTCAAGAACTGAGGTCATGGCTGTGTCCTCGCGAAGAAATGAAGCGGGCGAACGTGCGGAAGGGCTGTTCCGCACGTGGGGGCGAGCGTCTGGCTCAGACAGGCACGATCATGTGCGAGTCGGCGAGAGTGCTCAGCGCGCGGGCATATTGGGGAGCCGCGTCATCTTCGATGCCTTGCGCACGTAGTGCGGACCGGACATCAGGATGGTCTGGCAACGCCTTGACCACCGCAACGATGGTCGTGTTCTTCAGGAACGACAGCTTGCGTGTTCCGAAGTGGTAGAGCAACGCCCCGAAAGGTTCGGGGCGAAGCGCTACCTGCGGGTGGAGTTTCCACCCCGCATCGAGATCCAAAGCAGACACGGTCAGTACACGCCGCACATGCCGTCGATGGAAACTTCCTCCACGAGGGACTCCTCGACGAGGTCGTTCTCGAGCGCCTTGTTGTCACGATCTGACATGGATTCCTCCTGCGGTCGCACTCCGTCTGGAAGTCTGTAGATCAGACTTCCAACCTGGGAGTTGGTGGTCACTAGTGGGACTTCACTGTGACTCGGTTCACCACTGTAATGGCATCGAGTGCAGAATGACACACATGGAGCGAAAAAAGTATGCGTAGCCGCAAGAAACCGTCCGCTCGGATAGGTCGTCGCCCCTCCACAACGAAGGAGGGAATCAGCACGATCGGGATCGAACTGTTTTCGACAGTCGGCTTCAACGAGGTGAGCGTCGACCAGATAGCCGACGCCGCCGGCATCGCGCGTCGGACCTTCTTTCGCTACTTCCCGTCCAAGAACGCCGTCCCCTGGGGAGACTTCGACGGACATCTCGACGAGATGCGCGAGCACCTGGATTCACTGCCCGCTGATATTCCGTTGGTCGACGCACTCGAATCCGCATTGTTGACGTTCAACACCTTCCCACCGGAAGAGACTGCGGTACATCGCAAACGGATGGAATTGATCCTCGAAGTTCCGACGCTTCAGGCATACTCTGTGGTGATGTACGAAGGTTGGCGGCAGGTGGTCGCCGACTACGTCGCACGCCGAATGAATCTCGAGCCGACCGATCACGGCCCACGCACGGTCGGCTATCTTCTGCTCGGGGTCGCGATGTCGGCGTACGAGCAGTGGCTCACCGACGATTCACTCGAGCTACCGGAACTCTTGAAAACAGGTACGCAGTCCCTGCGGACCGGTATCAGCACCTGAGAAAGCATCACCACCTGAGAAAGGCGATCATGTCCACCATCACGAACGAACCCGTCTTGGATTCCCTGGCGCCGTCGACGCCGGGCTTGTGGTCGTTCGGACATGTCACCGTCGAACGCGTCGAGTCCGGTCCGATCTCGCTCGATCGCCGAGGCGGTCGCCTCCACGTCAGGCACTCCCTCACTCCCGCCGATCTGAGTGAGCGACTCGTCGCCGGAGTCACCTCGTCGATCCAGGACGCGGAGTTCGGTCAGGACGAATTCGAGTTGACGATGGTCGGCCTGGTTCGCTCCACCGTGGACGGCGCTCTCGAATCCTGGACCACCTACTACCGGAACTCCCTTGCCGAACTACTGGACGGCACTGCAGATTTCGCGCCGATTCACGACAAAGCCGAAGAGTTGGTCCGCGGTTCCGTGCTCGATCTGGGTTCCTGCTTCGGTTTCCTGCCCCTGCGGCTCGCGCGCGCCGGAATGGACGTGACCGCCACGGACATCCTGCCCGGAACGATGATCCTGCTCGACGCGGTTGCCCCCGAACTCGGCATCACGATCGACACGGTGATCTGCGACGCGGGTGAAGTACCGGCACCGGACAACAGCGCCGACACCGTCACCGCGATTCATCTCCTCGAACACGTCGACGACGCAGTCGGCGAGGCCGTGATCGCGCAAGCACTCCGGATCGCGCGTCAACGGGTCGTCATTGCCGTCCCCTTCGAAGACGAAGCCACCGCGTGCCACGGCCACATCCGCACTTTCGATCTCGAGTCACTGCGTGCGGTCGGCCGGCAGAGCCGTGTGCCGTTCGAGGTATTCGAGCATCACGGCGGCTGGTTGGTGCTGGACGCTTCGGCCGCCTGAAAAGAACTACCCTTCTTTCAGCGTATGGGCGACAAGCGCATTCGCGTGCCCATGACCCATACCGTGCTCCGACTTCAACCAGTTGACCAATTCCATGTGCTTCGTGAGGTCTGAGCTTCTGATCAGCTCTTGCCATTCACCGATCGGCCGACCGTACTTCTTCTCGATCGACGGAAAATACGACGCCGGGCCTTTCACGGGTTCAGTCATGACCGGAATCTACCTCCACCGCCCGACAATATTCGCGCACCGGCGGCGCCCGCATGTCCGCACCTGCGGAATCGCTGGGTAGATACGCGACCATCGCATTATGGTCGAAGAACACCCACCCGAGAGCACAGGAGTTCAGCGATGCGACTGTCCACACGAAATCAACTCACCGGCACCATCACCGAGGTCAACCTCGGCACCGTCATGGCGACGGTCAAGGTGAAGTTGGACGGCGGGAATCAGATTGTGACCTCGTCGATCACCCGCGATGCCGCACTGGATCTCGATCTTGAACCAGGCCAAGCCGCAACGGTATTCGTGAAGTCCACCGAGGTGACGATCGGCGTCGAGTAACTGGCGAGCGATGTGATCAGGGCCGGGTGAGATGCGTGGTCATCGTGTAGTCCTTGCTCGGCCCCGTCACGGTCCAGACGACAGTCCAGGTCGATCGATCTCCGGCAGTGACGTCGATTCGCCCGCGGTAGGTATCCGGACCGCACAGGTGCTCGACTTCCTCCCCCGGCGCCCAGTCGTGGAACTCTCTGCCGTCTTCGAATGTCACGGCCCACTCGAGGCCGCGCTCGGCAATGAACAGAGTTCGGAACACGGGTAATTCCAGGTCGCCGTCACGCAGCGTGCCGCTCTCGTACCAGCGCATCCGACCGTCACCGGCGTCGGAGATAGTGGTCTCGCCGAATACATGCTTGGTGGAACCGGAAAGGCGGTCGACGATGTCCCGCTCGAAGTGCCACTTTCCTACCAGCGCCCTCGGCTCGATTTTCGCGTCGTCGACCATGTGGCGATTCTAGTGACCCTGCATTGCCCGACGACACCGGAGACCGACTCGAACACACTGCGAGAGTATGTTCCGAGTACACCCGGAACACGCAGGAGATTTTCACAACCATGAACGATTCGGCCGCCCTTCACAAACGCGCAGTGTTCGCCGAGGATCTCGAGATCGGCCAAGTGATCCCATTGGGTTCGTATTCGGTGACCGAAGAGGAAATCGTCGAGTTCGCAACTCAGTGGGATCCCCAGTGGTTTCACGTCGACAAGGAAGCCGCCGAGTCCGGCGTCTTCGGCGGGTTGATCGCCAGCGGGCTGCACACCCTGTCGATCTGCCAGAAGTTGGTGGTCGCCAGTCTCTACGACCAGTGGAACGTGATCGCCGGGAAAACCATGCGCGACGTGAGCTTCCTCCGTCCACTTCGCCCCGGTGACACCCTGAGCGGAAAGGTCACCGTCGACAACGTCGTGTTCGACAATCGCGCGCGAGGATTGGTGACCATCACAGCGAAATTGGTCGATGCACACGGCAATCGCGTTCTCGACGTGGTCACTGACGCCTACCTGCACTGCCGCTCGACTCGCGGACAGTGAATTATCGGTAAATTTCGCACCACACTGTCCGAATTGCCGTACTTTCAGTGACGTTGCGACGCAACAATACCCATCCCTGCAATCAGGAGTTCCTCACACATGAGCAGCCTCGGCGAGATCAATCCTCTCGGCATTCTTCAGATCCTCATCTACATGCTCTTCGGTGGGTCGTCCAGCACTCCCGAATAAACCCTAGCTTGCCATAGCCATAGTCAGCATCTAGGGTGCTGACTATGGCAATTACTAGTCAGGCATCAGTGGCGGCCGCTCCGTCGACCGACGCAGCGCGTCATCACACCGAATTCGACTCCAGTTGGCGGAGTTTCGACGGCATCCAGGGCGGACTCGCAATTGCACGGATGCTGCGGGTGGCGGCCGACGCGTCCGGAGCCGAACCGCTGGCAGTCACGGCGCATCTGGACCGCCCCGTTCCTCCTGGGCCGGCCGAGTTGACTGTCGGCGAGATGCGGGGCGGGCGGACCGTCAGTTGCCACGTCACGCTGACCGGTTCGGGATCCGCTCTCGTTCGGTTGGCCCGCGACATAGGAGCTACAACAATGTCCGCCCCTGTCGCCGAACCGGCTCCGGCCGACCCGTCAACCCTGCCGCCGCTGGAGATCCCGGTGGATTTTGTGCCGTTCGCCCAGCACCTCGACATCCGGCCGATCAATTCCGCGAGGCCGTTCGCCGGTGGCGACTCCCCTGAATTCGACGTCTGGATCCGCCTGCTCACAGACCTCGATTTCACGGCCCAAGAGCGTGCCGCGGTCCTTCTCGACGCGCTTCCGCCCGGACTGTTCGCGACACTGACGATGCCCGTGGCCATACCGACCATCGAGTTCACCGCGCATTTCACACCGGAGCACCTCACGGCAGATCCCCGAACGCTGTCACCGTGGTATCGCCTACGCCACGGGACTGCCTGGGCGACGGACACTCTCTGTGTTGACGAATCCGAACTATTCGACTCGACCGGACGACTTGCTGCTCGGGCTCGCCAGCTTCGTCGAATTCTTAGTTGAGTTCAGCTCTCCTACACCTGGAGGTCGCGAGCACGGAACGCAACAAGTGATGCTGTCGAAAGTGCTACTGCCACAACGATCATTGCCAGCAGTGGCAGAACTGTCACCGGCTCGGCAGGGGCACCCGGCACGTGAGTGTAGGGCGACAGATCCAGCACTACCTGCGGAAGCTTCAGCAACGTGCCGAGTTGCCCGAGCACGATGCATGCCGCCAAGATTCCCCAGGAGAGCGCCGACGCGTACGTCGGAAACAGTCCGAAAGCCAACGACACCAACCCCACGACTACGAGCACCGCAGGCAGATAGGCCAACGCGGCGCCAGTCATGCGAAGTGTGTTGCCGCCGATGTCGTCCGTGACGAGCCCGAAGGCAAAACCGGTGAAGGCACCCATCAAGACGTGCGCGAGGATCACGCCGCCCACAACCACACCCAGGTGGGAAAGCATCCACCTCCACCGCGACAAAGACGTTGCCAGCAACGGTTCGAGCCGTCCCGAAGTTTCCTCGCCCCGCATCCGGAGAAGACTCTGGACCGAATACGCCGCGATGACTATCGACGTGAGCCCCAGAGCAGTGGCCAAGTAGGAATCCACCAGATCCGATCCGCCGCCGCCAAGTTTCGCGAACATCTCCGCGGTCTGCTGCGACGATCCCACCATCGCGTCGATCTCGTTGCCCACAGCGCCGTACGCGAACCCGAGTATGACAACGACAAAGATCCACCAGAACATCGTCATTCGCTGCATGCGCCACGCCAGGCCCCAAGCCGACGGTAGCCACGATGCCGCGACTGGCGGGCCGGGTCGGGGCTGAACGAGTCCCGCTCCCTGATCGCGATGGCCGATGAGAACAAAAGCCACCACCACGTGCACAGCCGCGAATCCGATCAGCAACAACAGGATCCACCAGGCGTCGTCGTCGAAAGGTCTGATCTGTTGTGCCCATCCGATCGGCGAGAGCCACGACAACCAGCCACTGACCACGCGAGTTCCGTCGTCGACGACCGTACTGTTCACGTCGCCGATCGCGCGCAGCATGAACGCAACGCCGATCGCGGCACCCGCCAGGCCGTTGGCCGTACGAGCACCGTCGGTGATCTGCGCCGTCACGGCTGCCACTCCGGCAAACGCGATTCCGGTCCCACCTATCGAGGCGCCCAACGCGAACGAACCGACGACAGGCAAACCGACGGCGATCGATCCCAGTGCAATTCCCAGTGCAAGAACGACGTTCGCACCGACCGTTACGATCAGTGCGGAGGTCAGGAGCGCTCGTCGACCTACCACCGCTGCACCGATCATCTCGGCTCGGCCGGTCTCCTCGTTCTGTCGCGTATGGCGAACCACCGCAAGGGTGCTCATCAATGCGGCCACCAACGCGAACACGAGCACCGACTGACTGGCGACTATCGCGCCCTGCGAATCACCGGACACGATCCCGTTGGTCGCCAGCGCGACCGGCGATACCGCGGAACTGACTGCGATGTTTCGTAATTCCTCGGGTGTCGAGTACAGCCCGGTCACACTGGCGACAACCAGCAGCATGAACAAGACGATGGAGATAACCCACACGGAGAGCTGAATTCGGTCCCGCCGCAAAGCCAGCCGAACCAGTCGGCGTGTGCCGGTGAATTGACTTGCCGAGGCCGGTACCGGTGGAGCGGCCTCGACAACAACGGTCACGGCCGTACTCCGGTCTCGGCTCGCAGGTGTACCGAAGTCTCCCTGGCCCGTTCGTCACCGTAATGCCGCAAGAAAAGTTCTTCGAGAGTCGGCGGAGTGGAAGTGAGCGCCACGATTCCGAATCCGACCAAGTACGTCATGAGTGGTCCGAGTTGCGCGCTGTCGACTTCGCAGGTGACGTGGTTACCGTCGATCACCGCGTCGTGGACACCGCCGAGTCCGTCGAGTCCACCGATCGGACGCTGCGTCTCCGCCGCGACGGACGTGCGCGTGAGATGCCTGAGTTCGGACAGTGTTCCCTCTTCCACCGTCCGCCCGTCGCGGATGATGCTCACACGATCGCACAGCGCTTCGACCTCGGCGAGGATATGGCTCGACAGCAGTACCGTCTT
This sequence comes from Rhodococcus sp. OAS809, assembly GCF_040546695.1. Classification (NCBI taxonomy): domain Bacteria; kingdom Bacillati; phylum Actinomycetota; class Actinomycetes; order Mycobacteriales; family Nocardiaceae; genus Rhodococcus; species Rhodococcus sp. OAS809. The sequence goes on from NZ_JBEPOI010000002.1 coordinate 2,123,242, forward strand.
TCCGGCGTGAGCCACCTCCTCGACGCAGTCCTGGAATACCGCCTCCATCAACGGGTCGAGCCCCGATGTGGGTTCGTCGAGGACGTAAAGGTCGACGTCGGACGAGAACGCGGCCACGAGTGCAACCTTCTGCCGGTTACCTTTCGAGTACGTACGCGCCTTCTTGGTCGGGTCCAATTCGAAGCGATCGAGCAACTCGCTGCGGCGTTTTCGGTCCAAGCCACCGCGCAGGCCCGCCAACAGATCGATAGCCTCACCGCCGGTGAGGTTGGGCCACAGATTCACGTCGCCAGGCACATAGGCGAGACGTCGATGCAAAGTAACAGCGTCTCGCCACGGATCGCCGCCGAGAACGGTTGCGTCTCCGGAGTCCGAGCGGAGCAGGCCGAGGAGCACCCGAATAGTGGTGGACTTTCCGGAACCGTTCGGCCCCAGGAATCCGTGCACTTCACCCGTCGAGACGTCGAGGTCGAGGCCGTCCAGCGCGCGGGTGGTACCGAAGGTCTTGACGAGGCTTTTCACTGAAATTGCCGCACCCATGAATTTGACCGTACGCCGATTTCACAAATGTGTGAAGATAGAAAAGACGGAAAGATCGAAGGGTTCCGATGACCGACACCAGCCACACCGTTGCACCGGACGAGAGCCGACACTATGTCGAGCGACTCTCACTCGTACTGAGCGACATGGGTTTTCCGCCGATGCCCGCCCGCGTCTGGGCCGCGTTGATGACCAGCGAGACACCCTCGTCCACGCCAGGAGATCTCGGATCTCGGTTGGGAGTGAGCCCCGCCGCCATTTCCGGAGCCGTCCGATACCTCCAGCAAGTCGGATTGATCGAGCGTGTGGCCGTCCCCGGATCGCGGCGTCAGCACTACTGCGTCAGCGTCGACATGTGGGCCGACGCGTTTGTCACGAAACAGTCCTCGCTCTACCAGGTCTCGGCAGTTGCGGACGAGGGCATACGAGTCCTCGGTGAAGGAACAACCGCCGGCGATCGTATGGCAGATCTGCGCGACTTCTTCGACTTCATGGCCGCGGAAATGCCGCGAATGCTCGCGGACTGGCGCTCCCGGCGAAAAGACCGGACACCTGGCAGGTAACTTCAGGTTTACCCGCAATTTCGGCGGGGTACCTCAATTCTCGTTCCAGCATGGTCAGGTGCGGTGTAATCGAGGAGTTGCTGATGAAGCTGTCGATCAGGGGCGCGAACACTTCACCGACTCCACCCTTCGCGCGTACCGCTTCACCCGAAACCTGTGAACGATCGATTTCCCTGAATCGCACCGCCGCCGAGGCATTCGCCGGTGATCACCATGCACTGTCGAAACTACTGGCCCGGTTGCACCCTCGCGTCGTTCTCTACTATCGCGCCAGACTCCTCGGGACGCCCGTCGCGACATTCGCCGACGATCTCGCCCACCAATGCACCCTGGACGTCGTCACACGAATGTCCGACACGATCTCGGCCGACACACGCATCGAGACCTTCGCGTACGAGTTGGCCTCTCGACGAATTGCGTCAATTCCCCAGTCACGCAACATCGACGGACAATTCAAACGCCCGCGTCGCCTGACCGACGACCAACGTGAGGTTCTGGTACTACGAATCGCAGTGGGTCTGACTGCCGAGATGACCGCGTCGACTCTGCGCACAACTCGTTCGAGCGTGCTCCTCCTACAGCATCAAGCGCTGCGCGCCTGGACGGTCTCCGAGCAGAGCTAGATCAGACCTTGCTTACTCGCGGCATAGACGGCCTCTGCTCGACGGCTCACCTCGAGTTTGCGCATGATGTTGCTGACGTGAAACTTGACGGTGGTCGGTGAGATGAACAATCTCTCACCGATCTTGATGTTGGACAAGCCGTTTGCGAGGAGTCTGAGCACTTCGAGTTCGCGATCGGTCAATCGTTCTTTCGACGACGACTGCCCGTTGAGCGATCGCACGACAGCTGACGCGCTGCGCGAATCGAACGCACTCTCACCCCGCGAGACCGCCCTGATCGCACGCACCAATTCGGTGGTGTCGACGTCTTTGACGACATAGCCGCGAGCACCCGCGTGCACCGCTCGCACCACCAGTTGATCGTCGAGAAACGTGGTGAGAACCAACAGTCCGAGGCCGGGATGCGCCGAGGACAGCTGGCCACACAGGGTCAGTCCCTCGTAGTCGGAACTGGCGGAGAGTTTGAGATCCATCAGGACGATGTCCGGGCCGACCTTGTCGACCACGGCGAGGGCCTCGGCGAGGGACGACGCCTCCCCCACGATCTCGAGATCGCTTTCGCGCTCGAGAACCGAGCGGAGCCCTTGCCGCAGAATTGCATGGTCGTCGACCAGGACGATTCGAACCAATCCCTGAACCGGCGATGCTCCGCGGGTGATGACGGGACGCGCAGTGGTCATGATTCCTCGCTCTCGATTTCAGTTGTGGAGCAAAGGTTTTCCATGCCCGAGTCGAACGGCAGTGGTAGTCGCACGAGAATCTGAATCCCACCGATCCGCGCGCGCCGTACTTCGAGCGCACCACCCAACTCGAGTGTTCGCGCCTGCATGTTCGCGAGACCGCGATGGCGGCCGTCGACGTCGTTAGTGGCTGCGAGTTTGAGGATCAGACGCATTCGCGCAGGGTCGCCGTCACCGTCGTCGGAGACCGACAGCAACACGGAGTCCGCCCGATAGGTCAGACGTAGCACCGCCCGATTCGCGTGAGCATGGACCGCTGCATTGAAGAGAGCTTCCCCCGCGATCCGGAGAAGAGCGTGTTCGGCATCGCCCGGAAGTTCGGTCGGGGTACCGCCGACGCGAACGCTCACCGCCAACTCGTCCGGCATGTGAACCACGCCGAGCTGCTCGAGCATCTCGGGCAACGACGTCCGGTCCGCGTCCGACGAATGATTGAGCGCGTAGATCGCCGAACGAAGCTGCTCGACCGCCCTCCTGGTCAAATCCTTTGCCAAGTCCAGTCTTTCACTGCGTTCAGCCTCCGGGATGTCGCTCCGGCAGACCTCGATCTGCATGCCGGCCGACAACACCGCCTGTGTCACACTGTCGTGCAGTTCGCGGGCGATCCGGTGACGTTCGTCGTCGACCACTTGGTGCCGGTGCGCCACTCCGAGTTGACGCTGAGTGGACTCCAATTCGCTGTTGCGCACCGCAAGGTCGGCTGCAGTACGATTGGCCTCCGCATACGCATCTTCGGCACGCTCGAGCAGTAGTTGTCCGCGCTGATAGAGCGCCGAATTCTGCAGAGCCACAGCAGTCTGGCTGGCCAGAATGCTGAGCACGGCTCCGTCCGTCGTGTCGAGGGTTCGGTTGGCCGGCGTCCAGGCCGCAAAGGCACCTACCACGCCGCCACCGAGCACGATCGGCACAAACGCGTAGTGCGCGTCGATCACCGAGTTGGATTCGATTCTTCCGTACCGGATGTCGTCGAGGCATTCGACGACATCCTCCGGAAGTGGCGGCCCCTCGACGTTGTCGACCAGAAAAGGGGTGGCGTCCGGGCCGAGAACCAGTCGCCGTGGTCCGGCGTCGGGCAAAGTTCCGTCAGCCAAGGCGAAGACTATCCAGTTGGCACTCAGATGCGCACGGGCAGCTTCCGCGACCGCGCAGACGAGGGTTTCCGGCCCCTCGACGGTGCGCACCAAAGCCCGCGAGATCAACTCCAAGGCATGCACGACGCGTTCGAGGCGCTCGGCCGCACCGCGATACTGCGGGTAGAACGAACTCTTACCCGATCGTAATCCGGTGAGCCGGGACAGGTCCGCGGTCATCGCCTGCACCAATTCACAGCGGCCCTCTTCACAGCGTCCATCTTCACAAGGCACCTCGGAACAACGCCACCATCTGTTCCTGCGTCGCTTCCCTGGGATTGGTGGACATGCAGGCGTCGAGCAACGCGAAGCTGGCGAGCCTACTCAGGTCTTCCTCGCGAACACCCAACTCCCCCAGCCCCTTCGGCACACCGACCTCCCGTGCGAGACGTTCGACCCGGTCGGCCACTGCCAGCGCTGCTTCCTCCGGGGTGCCGCGTTGCTCGGGAAGACTCAGTGCCGCAGCGATGGCGACAAAGGGGGCGGCGTCCGTGGTGGAATTGAACCGGATGACGTGGGGCAAGAGAATTCCGTTGATGACGCCGTGCGGAAGGTCGAGCATGCCGCCCACCTGATGGCTCATGGCGTGCGCGGCTCCGAGTATCGCGTTGGTGAACGCCAACCCGGCCTCGAGGCTCGCCTGCGCCATCACCGATCGAGCTTCCATCTCCATCGGGTCCTGGATCGTGTGCACCAGATTCTCGGTCACGAGGCCGACAGCGCGGAGCGCGTGATGATCGGTCAACGGATTGTGCGCCAGTGAGACGAAGGCTTCGATTCCGTGCGTCAGTGCGTCCAATCCTGTTGCCGCATTGAGCCACTCGGGCATCGTCGTGAGCAACCGCGGATCGATGACCGTCACATCTGGAACCAGCGCCCGGCCGATGATGGTGATCTTGGTGCCGCGGGTCGTGTCCGTGACGATGCAGAACTGCGACACGTCCGCGCCCGTGCCGGACGTGGAGGGAACCATCACCAACGGCGGGATCGGTTTGGTCGCCTGATCTACCCCCTCGTAGTCGAGTATGTTGCCACCGTTGGCAGCGAGGACGGCTACACCTTTAGCCGCGTCGATGACCGAACCGCCGCCGAGCGCGATGATGACGTCACACTCGCCTTCCTGGTACACCTCGAAACCGGCCGCGATCTCGAAGTCCTTGGGATTGGGCGTCAGCCCTGACCACACCGTCGCCGTCAATCCCTGCTCCGTGAGATGGTCTTCGAGTTCGCTGACCCACCCCGCGTCGATCAGACCGGGATCGGTGACCAGGAATGGTCGGAACCCGCCGAACCTCAGAGTCGCGTGTGCTGCCTCGACCAGGGAACCGATACCGAAGACGATCTCGGGGGCGTGAAATTTGACCAGTCGAGCAGCAGTGCCGCGGCGATGAACACCGTGGTTCACAGCATCCGGGTATGCCACGGACACGACCCCACTCTCCTCTCGCTGCTCTGAGATCTCCGGTCGGGATTTCGCATCCGTCGCTCTCAGCGCATCAACTCCCACGTGCACACACTGGTGTGATCCACCTTACAATCGCTGGCCCCGAGCCTACGCGGACAGCAGACGGGGCACACCCACCGAAGGAGAGGCGCTTACCTACCCGTTCGGGCAGGTAAGGCGTCTCGGGAAAATGAATGGCGCGGCGAGAAGGTCCCGCTGTACTTTCGGTTGCGGCCAGAGTGGCCCGTAGAACCGATTCAGAAGGTGTTTATGACCCAGCCCGCGCCGAGCGCGCCTCTCGCCCCTGCACTGCCGGCAACCTCGAGGGTCACATGCTGATCCTCGAACCGTCGGACTGACAGCCGCGAGGCCCCCTCGGCCTGCTCCTACTGCTTTGTTCACTCAGCTAGGAGTTCTCCAGTGCCTCAATCACACAATTCCATCTCGAAAACCGACACCTTCTCGTGCATTCAGTGCGGACTCACAGTCATGACGTACGGCCCCGATGGTGATCGCCGAAACCACTGCCCCAGTTGCCTGCATTCCCGACACCTGTTCGACCAGGTGAAAGGTGGACCGTCGGACTGCGGAATGCGGATGGCTCCCATTTCGATCGCAGTACTGCGCAGTGGCGATTGGATGATCATCCACCGCTGCGCACAGTGCCTCGAGCTCACCTCCAACCCCGTCAGCCGAGACGACAACCAGTTGTTGTTGATGAGAATGGCAGTGCGGCCGCTCGCGCAACCGCCCTTCCCGCTCGAAGCCTTCGGCGACTTGTGAGGAGGAATCAGATGCCACGTAGGAATCCCAGCACCCGCCCGCGGCGGGCACCGCAACGGGCCAAGCACGTACTGCACGGAATCGGTGGAGAACAAGGATCGAGCTTCCGTTGTCTCACATGCCGTTTGGACATCTCCACTGCGGCGCCGGGTACCGCTCATCGGAACCACTGCCCGAACTGTCTGGCCAGCCGCCACGTGGACGGTCGCGTTCCGGGCGACCGAGCACAACAGTGCCGAGGTGCCATGGCGGCGCTCTGCCTGTCGGTCCGTCAAGACGGTGAATGGATGCTCGTTCACCAGTGTGTCGAGTGCAATACGTTGAAAGTCAACAGGATTGCCGGCGACGACAACGTCTTGGTCCTGCTGCGCTTGGCGCTACGTCCGTTGGCAGACCCTCGCCTGCGCTCGCGCGCGTTGCTAGCGCTCTGATGATTCGTCCGGTGTACTCGCGCGGCTCTGCGCACGATTACACCGGACGAAGACCACGAACACGATCCCGGCGAGCAAGCCCACCGCCGTCGGTCCGAGGACCAGTCCCGAGTACAACCACGGGGCAGGTTCTGCCGGAAAGAGGTCCATGAATATGGGTCCGGTGTATGTCGGTTCGGAAAACGGCTCCCGATAGGATCCTCCGGTGAGAATGTGCGGTGACGCCAACGACTTCCACCACCACTGAAACACGCCGAGCGCCACAACCCCACACACGGCGCCGAGCACTGTCAGCGCCGCGATCGGTCGCCAGATCGATCCCCTGATTTCGGACACGAGATCAAACTAGTTCACGACAGATCGCGCAGTGACATCGGTGAAGTGCACTGACATCAGCGAAGTGCGTGCCCCAGCTCGGCGGCCTTTGCCATCAGTTGCGCGGCATCTCGGGCAACAACAACCTCGTCGCAGATCTCCGAATACTCCGGCATCGCGCACGATGCCTGGTTCCAGTAACGCTGTGGTTCAGGCGTGATCCAGGCCAGACGGTGGACCTTTCGGCGGAGTTCCTCGAGCTTGTCCACCTGCGGGGGCAACCCGTTGCACCGACCGTCGCCCACGATGATGACAGACGTCCGTGAGTTCAAGGTGTTTCCGTGCTCGTCCAACAATTCTGTGAGCACCCGCCCGTAATCGCTGCTGGCTTCCAGATCCAGACCCGGGTGCGCGAGTACCGCGGCCAGTGCGCCGTCACCACTACTGGCGAGAAGGGTGTCGGTCACGTCGACCGGACGATCGACGAAGGCGAGGACTTCACAACGATCTGCTCGGCGATGCATTGCCTGAGCCAAGCGCAGAGTGAACGCGGTGATGGGGCGCACGGACAGCGACACGTCGGCGATGAGAAGTAGTCGAACACGATCGGGGCGAGGAGCTTTCACGACGAGATGGAAGGGTATCCCGTCGGTGCGCAGGCTCGAACGCACCGTGCGCCGCATGTCGAGATGCCCACGAGAGCGCTCACGGGGCCGAGGTCTGGACGGTCCTCTCATCCGCCGAAGCACTTCGTGGCACGCGAGTTCGATGTCGTTGTGCGTTGCGCCCGCGGCAGATTCACTGTCGGGCGCATCGGGAGCGGTTTCGGCGAGTGCAGCTGCCGAGAGTGCTTGCACGAACGCTTCGACCGCCTCGACGAGCCGGTTCAATTGTGCTTGCGTCAACGGCCCGTCGTCGGAGACATCTGCATACGCTTTGCTCGGGTCGTAGGCATCCAACCAGGCGAGGATCGACGTCGGATCGTCCCAGGACAGCGAGCCGACCACTGCTGCAGCAACACTGGTGCTCAGGTCACCGACCACCGCCGATGCTGCACGGTCCACGTCGACCGTGTAACTGACTCCGCGTCGACCGGTCTCCGAACCGGTATCGACCGACAGTTCGGCATCGCTCGACGTCATCGACACATCGTCGTCGTCCTTGTGCGGGTTGAAGCCCTTCTCCGCTTCCGGAGTGTCGAAGTAGTCGCCGACCTCGGCTGCACGCTCGTTGTACTCGGCGTACCGACCAACTTCTTGATCCTCGTCGATCCCCAGCGCGGTGGGCAGACCGTCCGCCACCTCGGCGCGCGACCCCATCCGCTCGCCGTGCGCTTTGCCTGCGGCCGGCCGGAACAGCGCGTCGAATGCCCGATCGAAACCGGCCTGCTCGTGAGAGTACTTGGCGCACACTGCCCGAAGACATGCTCGCAACGTCTCACGATCCGAAGCGCCGACCATCGCGAGAACACGCCGAACCTCGATGACCTCGGCCGGTGACGCGGAAACTCCGGCCGCCCTCAGCAATCGGCCGAAACTCGCGGACACCACGTCGAGAACAAACGACGGTTGCCACACGGCAAGGCCACCGAGCGTCGTCATCGCGTCGAACGGATTCCGCTGCCGCCGCGGATTCCCTGTTGATGAGGGTCACGTCCACCCGTGCCCCGGAACACGGCCGTCGTCGTGTTGGCGGGTTTGCTTGCCACCGTGGCCCGCTCGATCGGCTCGCCACCGTCACGCGACGATGATTCGAAACGCTTTCCGTCGAATCGTTCCTTGGCCAGCGTCACATCGGACGAGTACTTGAGCAACGCCGTGAGCAGGATGTCGCGCACCTTGGCGTCGGAAGCGGTGTCGAATCCGCCGGCCGCGAGCACTGTTGCCGCTCTGGCCGCGTCGATGACCTCCGAGATGGACGGGCTCTTGCGCAGCGGGAGATCACGCAAGATGCGAGCCAATTCGACGACCTCGGTGGCCGTAGCCGTATCCACCTCAGGCGCTCGGGCCGTGACGATCTCGCGTTCACGCTCCGATGTCGGATAGCCGAGATGGTAATGCAGACAACGACGCTTGAGCGCGGGTGAGAGCTCGCGGGTGTCGTTGGACGTCAGGATGACCCAGGGCTGCGAGCGGGCAACGAACGTACCGACCTCGGGAATGGTGATCTGCTGTTCGGCGAGAATCTCGAGGAGCAGTGCTTCCATCGATTCCTCGGTGCGATCTACCTCGTCGACCAGAAGCACTACCGGATCGGGTGAGAGGATTGCTTCGAGCAGCGGTCGTACGGACAGGAAGTTCTCGGAGTACAAACCGAAATCCTGATCGGCCAGAAACTTGGACGCTTCGGCGACGCTGTCGAATTCGGAAACCTGATCGCTGATCCGGTCGCGGAGCATCTGCACGTGCAGGAGTTGCTTCGCGTAGTCCCATTCGTACAGGGCGCGATTGTCGTCCAGCCCTTCGTAGCACTGCAATCGCACCAGTTTGCGGCCCCCGATCGCAGCCAGAGACTTAGCCAGTTCCGTCTTGCCGACACCGGCCGGCCCTTCGAGCAGGAGCGGACGCCCCAGCGCCGTCGCCAGATGAACGACTACCGCGAACTCGTCATCGGCAATGTAGTCCTGCTCTCGCAGAGCATCTTTCACTTCGATTCCGCTGGAGAAACTGCGACCGGGCATGGAACACCTTTCATGGGGGGCAAGCCCCTGTGCGCCTTTTTGGTAGTGCGGGCTACCAAAAAGGCGCACGGGGCCGAAGGCCCTGCTAGAAGTACGACTTGTTGATCGCGTGATCGACAACCGGGATCATCGACTCCACGGTCACCTCACGGGGATTGCCCGGGGTGCACCAGTCGTCCTGAATGTGCTCGGAGATGGCGCGCACAGTCTTCTCGTCACCCTTGATGACATCACCACGGCCCTCGTACTTCTTGGTGTTCATCTGGTTCTTCGCGTACGAGTCGGTGCGAACCTGACCGAAGTTGTCGGGGATACCGACGTCCTTGGCCAGACGGATGGCAGCCTCGACGGCAGCATCCGCGGCCTGAACCGTGGTGAGGTTGCGAGTGTCGACACCGAGTGCGCCGGCCAACTGGGCGTAGCGCTCGTAGCGCGAAGGCAGGTTGTACTCCCACACACGCGGCAACGCGATGGCGTTGTTCAAACCGTGGTGGCTGTCGAAGAAGGCACTGACCGCGTGCGAGATCGAGTGAACGATGCCGAGGCCACCGGAGTTGAAGGCCTGCCCGGCAATGTACTGCGCGTTCATCATTCCCTCGCGGGCCTTGAGGTTGCGCGGCTCGAAGACGGCCTCGCGCAGGTTCTTCGCGACCAACTCGACCGAGTAGATCGCATTACCGAGCGAAGGTGCGAAATCGAGACGAGACACGAAAGGCTCACTGCCGTGCGCGAGTACGTCGAAGCCGCAGTACGCGGTGAAATGCTGAGGGCAGGTGTAGTAGAGCAGCGGATCGTCGATCGCCAGGGTGACGATGGTCGCCTCGTCGAAACCCACCCACTTGTGCGGGTTGTTCATGTCCGACGTGTCGGTGATGACGTACGCCCACGACGTCTCGGAACCCGTTCCGGCCGTGGTGGATACGGCGATATGGGGCGGGTTCTCCTTGTTGGTGGACTTGGCGAAGCCCTCGAACTCGTTGATGTTGCGACCGTCGTGTGCGATCACGACGCGAGCGCCCTTGGCGGCGTCGTGGCTCGAACCACCGCCGATCGAGATGATCGAGTCGCACTTCTCCTTCTGGTAGAGAGCCGCGGCCTCCATGACGTTGTAGTCCTTGGGATTCGACTCGACCTTGTCGTAGAGCACGACCTCGACACCCTGGTACTCGATCTTGCCGACGAGTTCCTCGATGATGCCCGAACCGCGCAGACCGGTCGTCATCAGAAGGGTGCGCTTGAAGCCGAGGTTCTTGGCCTCCACCCCGATGATGTCGTGAGCGCCCACACCCATCAGGGCGCGAGGGAAGGGGTGGAACTCCTTGATGGGAAAGTCCCAGATCTGGTTGAGCTCGATAGCCATCGGTATCTCCTCAGGGATGTGCACGAATGTGACTGCGGGAGGGATTCGAGCCGATTCTTTGTGACCGGCGTCTCACCTGGTTCCCACTGTGTACCGACAAACAGCCCGTGCACAGACTTCGGCAGCTCAACCGCCCGGACGCCGCCCACGAACCGCCCGTTCGGGCAGGTCGACGCCACCCCGGACTGCCAGGACGGCTGGATCAGACCGCCGTGGTTCCCGCTGATCGGGAACGTGTTGCTCGGCGACTACGATCCCCAGTAGCTTTTCATCACTGCTAACATTGAACTAGAACACGTTCTAGATGTTGCACTTCACTGACCTGCGCTTTACCCAGCTTCACGAGAGGACTAGCTTCGCGATGACGACAGTCGAGGTACCGCACAGCTCGCGATCGGCGGTACTCACCGTGTCCGGAGTCATCGAAGAGACTTCCGACGCCCGGTCGCTGGTGTTCGAGATTCCCGCAGAACTGAAGGACAAGTTCGACTACAAGCCAGGTCAATTCCTGACCCTGCGCATCCCGAGTGATCAGACCGGCTCGGTCGCACGCTGCTACTCGCTGGCCAGTTCACCCTTCACCGACGACGCCCCCAAGGTGACCGTCAAGCGAACCGTCGACGGCTACGGCTCCAACTGGTTGTGCGACAAGCTCCAGGTCGGCGACACCATCGAAGTGCTGCCGCCGTCAGGTGTCTTCACGCCCAAGTCGCTCGATCACGACTTCCTGCTCTTCGGTGCAGGCAGCGGTATCACTCCGGTGATCTCGATCCTCAAGTCCGCCCTCACGCAGGGCAGCGGCAACGTCGTGCTCATCTACGCGAATCGCGACGAGAAGTCCGTCATCTTCGGCGCCGAACTTCGCGAATTGGCAGCGCAACACCCCGGCCGCCTCACCGTTGTCCACTGGATCGAAACCGTGCAGGGACTCCCCGCCGTCTCACAGTTGGCGACACTGGCCAAGCCATTTGTCGCGTACGAGGCCTTCATGTGCGGTCCGGGCCCCTTCATGGACGCCGTCCACAAGGCACTGGCAGAGGCCGGCATGCCCCGCACGCAGGTTCACGCCGAGGTCTTCAATTCACTCGCGGGTGACCCGTTCCGTGACGTCGAGGTAGCCGAGGTCTCCGACGAGGAAGCAGCCGACGCCGCAACCGTCGAGGTCGAACTGGACGGTGAAACCCACACCCTCGTCTGGCCGCGCAAGCAGACGCTCGTCGACATCATGCTCGCCAAGGGCCTCGACGTGCCGTACTCCTGCCAGGAAGGCGAGTGCGGGTCGTGTGCCTGCACCGTCACCGAAGGCGAAGTTCAGATGGACAACTCCGAAATCCTCGACGCCGAGGACGTGGCGAACGGCTACATCCTCGGTTGCCAGGCGAAGCCGATCACCGATCACCTGAAGATCGAGTTCTGAACCCTGCTTCGATGCATGACGGCCCCTGATTCCCTGCGGAATCGGGGGCTTTGTCATGTTCGGAGTCTCCCGAGTCATCTCCCGAGTCATCTTCCGAGTCCCGCCGCGAAACCCACGCAGGCTCCGTTGTGGGCAACCTCCACAGCGCAAGAATCAGTGCGAGGGTCACGATCAGGAAACCCTCACGAAGGACCAACCCGAACGGCAGCAGGAGCGGTGACGTCTCGATGAACTGCTGCCCCATGCTCGGCCCGCAATAGACGACGGCCAACCCCACAGCGGCCGCACCGAACTGCAGCGGCGATCGAAGCCGAAAGAGAACCGTGACGGCAGCAGGCACGAGATACACCCAGTGATGAATCCAGCTGATCGGCGAAAGAATCGGCGCGCTCAATCCGATCACCAACGCCGCATCGACCGCTCGCCCGACGCGATAGACATCTCGGGCGATCCATAGCGCTACCCCCGCGCACAGCACGGTCGACGGCATCGCCAGAGACGCTGTCCATGGGCCCAGCGCGGCAAGTCCGCCCTGCAGCGAACTGTTGCCGGCACTCGCGATCGCCTGCCCGCTCAAATCCACCCGGTCGCTGAGGTTCCAGACGACGTCCGACCAGAAGGTCCAGCTGACGGCCGGGTCCACCACTGCTGCGACGGCGGTCGCCGCGGCAAATCCGATCGAACTCCAGATCGCGAGTCGCCACTGCTTCGTGACGACGAAGTAGACGATGAAGAGAGCCGGAGTCAGCTTGATCGCGGCCGCGACGCCAATCAGCAGTCCTCGCGGAAACCACCGGCCGAATCTCGAATCCTCTCGGCGAGTCACGTCGAGCAGTACGAGCACCATCAGCACCAAGTTCACCTGGCCGAATGAGATGTGCGCACTGACAATGGGAGTCACCGACACGGCCAGGACCAATGCCGCCATGACGAGCGGCCGCTTGGGGACGCGAGCGGGAGTGAGCCTCGCAACCGTCCACACCAACGCCGCGATGCACAATCCCGACCACAGCAGATAGGCAGTCCACCAGTCGAAGAGGACAGTCGGCCAGAGGAAGATCACCGCGAACGGGGTGTAGGTGAACGGCATCCCTTCGTCGACGATCAACGGGCCGACGAGATTGCCCTCGTAGATGTTCGATCCCGCTGCGAACGCCTGGGCAGCGTAGCGGTAGACGAGAAAATCAACGGGTTCGACGGCTCGAACGGAGTACACGAGATAACACAGAGCTGCGACGCCGGCAGCGATCAGTGAACCGATCGTCACAATTCGAGACGCCTCGACACGGGTGGCGGGCATACCGAGAATCGTCCCACAACCTACCGAGCGGTACTTCGCTAGCGGGCCGCCCGGAAGTGCGCTCGCTCGTCTGCGGTCAGGTGTTCGCACGCGTAGCTCAGCGCCGTGCGTCCCATGTCTGCTGCATTCTTCGCGAGGAAACCGGTCAACAAATCCCGGTCCACCCGCTTGCCCACCTCGCGGAGCATCCAGCCCATCGCTTTCTGGGTCAGGTCTCGTCGATCACCCAGCACCCGCGCGGCAAGCTCGAGCGTGGTCGACCCGTCGCCGCGAGTGATGAATCCGTACGTCGTCAGCAGCGCCACCCGTCGTCGCCACAGGTCACCCGAATCGGAAAGCTCGAAGATCAGCCGGCGATCTCGGTCGTACAGCCAGCCGCCGAGGATCTGTCCGGCGGACGAATCCACGAGATCCCAATTGTTCACCCGCCCGTCCTCGACAGCGCTGAGATAGAAGTCGGCGATGCGGGAGCGACTCTCGTCGTCGAAAAATTTTGGGCGACTGACCTTTTCGAATCGAGCAACAAGGATCAACAGACCGGCCAAGCGATGCTCGTGGACGTCGCTGTCGAGAAGGAGGCGTACCTGAGGCAACTCGAGACCGACATGCTTCTTCACCACCGAACGCGTCTTCGGTACTCGCACGCCGATGAAGACGTCACCCTCGCCGTACTCCCCCGGCGCTGTCTTGAAGAACTTCTGTAGCTGGACGGCATCCGCGGGATCCGCGAGGTCGGCCAACTGTTCGATCACGTCCTGGGCACTCGATTGCGTCACCCCAGAACCTTCTCACGGGTCGTCTGTGCGGACTCTTCGATTCTCTCAGCGTCCTCACACCGTGTGCCCTGCTCGGCCACAGGTCGGCAGACGACACTCGAGGACAGTCAGTGAAAGGACCACCCATGATCACCGCCGCTATCGCATTCACCACTCTCACCCTCATGGCACTCTCGGGACATATCGCGGCCAGCGCTCCGCGCGGGCTCGTGGCAATCCGGACGAATAGTCACAAATCTTGATATTCGAGCCTCCACATCGCCTCTAACTGCAACGCGAATGCAATTGGCGGAGAGTTGATCTCGATCTGCCGCGGGCGTGTACTACAGGTGGACACACTCTCGTCTTTGGAGGTCTCGTCATGAAGTCGTGGAATCGAATGCAAGATGCCGTCGCGGTGGTTCTCGGCGTCTTTGCGGCTCTCTCGCCGATGTGGCTCGACACCACCGATCGGGCAATGTGGTCACTCGTCGTCCTGGGTGTCCTGGTTGCACTGTCGGGTCTGGCGCACATGGCACGTCCGGACATGGCCATGGCGGATTACGCGATGGGCGTTTTCGGCGTCTTGATGTTCATTTCACCCTGGGTCATGAGCTTCGACGCTCTACGCGGTGCGTCGTGGACGGCCTGGGTGGTCGGGGTCCTGACCGTTGTGGTCGCGGTGAGTGCGATGCCGGTGATGAGTGCGCGGATGCATCACGGGGGCCACGGCGGCGTAGCCGCACATTGACGGAGCGGCGTAGCCGCCCATTGACAGAGCGGAGTAGCTGCCCGTTGATGAATGGCTGAATACAGGTTGGATCAGGCTTTGATCGCGCCCAACAACCGCCCGGCGTCGAAGGCTTCGGCGCTGGGCGGTAGCGCGCCCGGACGACCACTCACGAAAACCTCGACGGTTCCCGATCCTTCACCCGCGTCACCGAGCCCGTCGATCCGCCGCAGGGTCTGTCGTGCAACGGCTTCGGCACTGTCGAAGAGTGTGACGCCGGCGGGTAGCCGCGCTGCGATTTCGTCCGCGAGCAGTGGGTAGTGCGTGCAGCCGAGGACAACGCCGTTGACGTCGTCCGGCGTCCGTGTCACTGCGGATTCGATAGCTGCAAGTGCGGCTGCACGATCACCGAGGTCTATCGAATCGGCCAGGCCGTGGCACGGCACCCCGACGACCTTGGCGCCGTTGCCGAACTGTTCGATCAGATCGGCTTGGTACCGGCTGGCAGTCGTCGCGGCGGTAGCCCAGATCGCCACTGAATCGCACGCGGCGGCCGCGGGCTTGATCGCGGGCACCGTTCCGATGACCGGCACCCCCGGTCCGACCAGTTCGCGGACGTGTGGGAGAGCGGTGACGCTCGCGGTATTGCATGGAAGAACGATGACCTGAGCCCCACGATCGAGGCTCCGCCGCACCGCACCGAGTACCCGGTCGACGACCCACTGCTCGGGCTTGGGTCCCCAGGGGGCGCCGTCCGGATCGAGGGACAGCACAAGATCGAGATCCGGGCGCAGGCGTCTGAGCCACGCAGAGGTAGGGAGCAGGCCCAGTCCCGAGTCGATGAGTGCAACGATCACCGCACAAATCTATCGCCTCGGAACCGGTCCTGCCTCATCCGTTCAGGCCGGTGTGGACTCCAACACGTCCGAGATGGGCGTGCCGGCTGCGATCTTCGCGCGCATCTTCATCACAGCTCCCGCGCTACCGCCGCCGACGACAGCTGCCAGCACACCGTCGCGCTCGTAGTAGGCGACGAACTTTCGGCCGTCGTCCTTCACGATGTGAACGGTGTCCGTGGGTGCGACGGTCCCCAATGCCTGGATCTTGACGTCGTACTGATCGCTCCAGAAGTACGGAACCTGCGCCGGCGCGTCCGGATCACCCGTTCCGGTGATCGCTCCCGCCAGGATCTTGGCCTGGTCCCCAGCATTGGTCCAGTGTTCGACACGCTTGCGTCGATCTCCGATCTGCCAGGACGCGACGTCGCCGACCGCCCAGACGTGTTCGGTGCTGGTGCGGCCGACGCCGTCGCAGAGCACTCCGTTGTCGAGTTCGATCCCCGAACCGTCGAGCCATCCCGTGACCGGCACCGAACCGACTCCGATCGCGACCACGTCGACCGGGATTTCCGAACCGTCGCTCAAGGTCGCCGCGGCAACCGCTCCGTCGCCGGACAACGAGGTCAAGCCCGTACCAACTCGGACGTCGATGCCCTCGTTCCGATGCAGACGTTCGACGAGGGCGCCGACCGTGGGGCCGAGCACCGACGCCAGCGGCGTCGGCTGGGGTTCGAGCAACACGACGTCGACGCCGTGAGACTTCATGCTCGCGGCCAGTTCGCAGCCGATGAAGCCGGCCCCGACGATCAGCGCACGCTTACCGGGAGCAAGGTCGGCGCGGAGGGCCAACGCTTCCTCGATGGAGCGCAGAACGTGCACTCCGGACAACTCCGGAAGGCCGGCGATGCGACGCGGAGTCAGTCCGGTCGCGATGACCAACTCGTCGTAGTCCAGGGTGGATCCGTCCGCGAACGCCACCGACTTGGCGGCCGTGTCCACCGAGGTTGCCGGCGAACCGAGCTTGAGATCGACCTTGTTCTCGACGTAGAACTCGGCCGGACGCAAGGTCGTCTCGTCCTTGTCGCCGCGGATCACTTCCTTCGACAACGGAGGCCTGTCGTAGGGCAGATGCGTTTCCCCACCCGCGAGCGTCAATTCACCTTCGAAACCAGCTCGTCGCAGTTCCTCGACGGTCCGCAGTCCCGACAAACCCGCACCCACGATCACTATCCGTGCCACCACGTACCACCCTGTCCGACCCACGTCACTTGCAGCGCTCACTATGAACGCCGTCACTATTTGCCTCCGACTCTGCCATACCAAATGCCGGAGTAGGTGTGGTGCATCCCGCATGGTCACCTACCAGTCACTACAGTTGGAGGTACTTCAGACGCACGCACTGACACATGAGCAGGGAGCCCCCATGACCAGCGATTCCAGTGAAAAGAACAGCGTCCGATTCGGCGCCGACGGTGGCGCGGAACTAGTCAGCACCCAGGGTAAGACGATCATCGCCGACGCCGTGGTCGCCAAGATCGCCGGTATCGCGACCCGCGAGATCAACGGCGTGTACGACGTCGGCGGGGGCACAGCGCGTGCGGTGGGGGCACTTCGCGACCGCATACCGGGCGCCCGCGTCAACCATGCCCAGGGCGTGGCGGTGGAGGTAGGCGAGAAACAAGCCGCCATCGACATCGGCATTGTCGCCGAGTACGGCGTCGCACTCCACGAACTGGCGGTAGGTATCCGCCGCAACGTCATTGCCGCAGTGGAAAGCATGACGGGTCTCGAGGTCACCGAGGTCAACATCACCGTCTTCGACGTCATGCTCTTCGAGGATGCAGAGAGCGGCGGCAGTACCGATCCGGAAGCCAAGCCGAGGGTTCAGTGAGTACCGCCGACGCCGGCCGCGAGATCGACGCGGCCGAGGTAGTCGCCGACGCGGTTCTTGCCATCCCGGAAGTGGCAGATCTGCACGGAGGACAGTTCGGCGAAGTGGGAACCTACCTCCCCGGACGCCGCATCACCGGCGTCGTCGTCGACGAAAACTCTTGTGCTGTACACATTTCCGTTCACTATCCGGCAGACGTTCGCAGCGTCGCCGAACGCGTACGAGCGGTGGTGGCGAGATTGGTCGACGTACCGGTGAACGTGACCGTCGGCGACCTGTCGACAGCGGGATATCTACCCGTTGATTCCGAAAATGCAGTCACCGAGCCTGCCACCGTCACAGACATTGCACCGAACATTCGAGAAGGGAACTGACATGAACAGCACCACCGTCGGACTGCTGGTCGGTCTGCTCCTCGCACTCGCCGGAATCATGGGTGGGTTCAGCGGTTTCGTCTTCGCAGTCCTGCTCGGCGCCGCCGGTATGGCGATCGGAGCACACCGCGACGGACATCTCGACCTCGGCGCGATCCTCCGAAGCCGTGGCCGTGGCTGAGCCGTCCGATCCCAGCGCAGCGGACGATCCTGGCCTACGCGGCTCCTTGGTCATCAAGGACCGTGCGATGGCCAAGATCGCCACGGCCGCAGCGGTGAACGTCCCGGGGGTGGTCCGCCAGTCCGGTGGCTTGACTCGCCTGACCGGACGCGACCTTCCGCGAGCCGACATCTCGATGGGTAGCGACGCCGTCGCCATCAATCTCTTCCTCGCCGTGTCCTGGCCGTGTTCGGTCACCGAGTTGACCGGCCGGGTGCGAACGGAAGTCGGACGCAGCGTCGAATCGCTGACCGGGCTTCCACTCCACGACATGAACGTGATGATCGCGGCAACCGAGGGTTCTGACGACTCCTGTGTTTCCGGCGTCGAGATCGCGGAGGGCCCGGCACAGCAGGCACTCTCGGATCCGATTCCGCCGCGGGTCCCCTCTGCGAACCCGGCGGCCGCGGTTTCGGCCGTCGTCATCGCGTGTGGTCTACTCGCACTCGCCTTCGTCGTCTCGCGCGAATGGTTCATCAACCGTGGAACTTTCGAATCGGCGCCCTGGATCCGAAACTCCGTGGAGTGGACGTCTCGCCTGCACTGGCAACCGTGGCTACTTCCGGTGGCGATCGCTGCCGTTGTCGCGGGTGTTGTCCTGATAATGTCGGCGATCAAACGCCGTGCGAAAACCCATGTCCCACTCGGGAACCCGAGCGCATCGACGGTGTGGATGCGGCCGACTGACATTGCACGTCTGTGCAGTAGCCACGCAGCGGTCGTTCCCGGCGTCGGCTCGGCTCACACCAGCGTCGACCGTAAACACGTCAAGGTCCACATCGAATCGACCGGTGGCGATCGAGCTGAACTTGCCGCAGCCGTCGACGCGGCGGTTCGGCCCCACCTCGCGATACTGCAGCGGCCACTGCAACTTTCGGTTGTCGTGCGAGAAACTGTAGTACGACGAAAGGACGCCTCGTGAACCGTTGGATCTCCGCGGTCGATCGGATCATCGTCCTCATCGTCGGAATCGCACTCCTCGCGGCGGGCGCATACGCCATCGCGTGGGACGCGGGCGCGTCGCTGATTCGAACCTGGGTGTCACGCCTCGATCGGGAGGTCCTCTTCGGCCTTCCGGAGGAGCCGTGGTGGCACTGGGTACTGTCGGGCACCTTCGTCCTCTGTGTCTTCGCCGGTTTCGGGCTGTTGTACCTGAACCTTCGCCGGCGCCGCACAAGCGCAGTCACATTGCGGCACAACGAATCCGGTACCGACGTCAGCGTGGATCTCGGACCCGTCGCAGACGGCGTAGCGGCCGAGCTCGCTCAGCTGACCGGCGTGCGGAGCACCAAGAGCAAAGCGACGGTCGATCGCGGACTGCCGACGCTGTCGATTGTCGTCACTGCAGATCCGTCGATCGACGTCGCCGGATTCTCCGCTTCGGCCGAACGTATCGCCGGCGCAACCAGGCGCAGCCTGGACGGCTCAACCGTCGCAGTACAGGTTCTGCTGCACCTCGACCGGGTGGAAGCCAACAAGTAAGTAAGAACCACGCAGGCACCCGATCACCGAACACTCGATCACAGGCCACCCGATGGAAGACACAGAAAAGGCGCTCACTCCCCGAAGGGAATGAGCGCCTTTTTCAGTGCTGTGAATCAGCTAGCGAGACAAGAGTCTCACTTGATGATCTTGGCAACCTTGCCGGCGCCGACCGTACGGCCGCCTTCGCGAATTGCGAAGCGCAGGCCCTCGTCCATGGCGACAGGCTGGATCAGCTTGACGGACATCTCGGTGTTGTCACCGGGCATGACCATCTCGGTGCCCTCAGGCAGCGTCACGACGCCCGTAACGTCCGTGGTACGGAAGTAGAACTGCGGGCGGTAGTTGTTGAAGAACGGGGTGTGGCGGCCGCCCTCGTCCTTCGACAGGATGTATGCCTGGCCCTCGAACTCCGTGTGGGGAGTCGTGGTGCCCGGCTTGACGACAACCTGTCCACGCTCGACATCTTCGCGCTTGATGCCACGAACGAGCAGTCCGACGTTGTCGCCGGCCTGGCCCGAGTCGAGCAGCTTGCGGAACATCTCGATACCCGTGACCGTGGTCTTGGTCGAGGTTTCCTTGATGCCGACGATCTCGACCTCTTCGTTGACGTTGACAACGCCACGCTCGATACGACCGGTGACAACGGTGCCACGGCCGGTGATCGTGAAGACGTCCTCGACGGGCATGAGGAAGGGCTTCTCGGTCTCACGAATCGGGTCCGGGATGGACTCGTCGACAGCAGCCATCAGGTCGAGAATGGACTGCGTCCACTTCGGGTCACCCTCGAGTGCCTTGAGTGCCGAGATCGGAATGACGGGGGCTTCCTCGTCGAATTCCTGAGCGGCCAGCAGTTCGCGGACCTCCATCTCGACGAGCTCGAGGATCTCGTCGTCGTCAACCATGTCGGCCTTGTTCAGGGCGACGAGGATGTAAGGAACGCCAACCTGGCGAGCGAGCAGGACATGCTCGCGCGTCTGGGGCATCGGGCCGTCGGTAGCTGCGACGACGAGAATAGCGCCGTCCATCTGAGCTGCGCCGGTGATCATGTTCTTGATGTAGTCGGCGTGACCCGGTGCATCGACGTGCGCGTAGTGGCGCTTTTCCGTCTGGTACTCAACATGCGAGATGTTGATCGTGATGCCACGAGCCTTTTCCTCGGGAGCCTTGTCGATCTGATCGAAGGCCGAAGCCTCGTTCAGGTCGGGGAATGCATCCGCGAGAACCTTGGTGATGGCCGCCGTCGTCGTGGTCTTGCCGTGGTCGACGTGACCAATGGTGCCGATGTTCACGTGCGGCTTCGTCCGCTCGAACTTCGCCTTCGCCACTTTGTGTCCTCCTGGACTGTTGTTGCTTGCCGTATGCAGCAGTGCGGTTGGTTGTTACTAGGTCGTGCTTCGTGCCGGAAGAAACCGAGGTTACTTGCCGGCGCGGGCTGGGGAGCTCGCTGTGCTTACTCGCCCGTCGCCTTGGCGATGATTTCCTTCGAGACGTTCGCGGGAACCTCTGCGTAGGAATCGAACACCATGGAGAAGTTCGCTCGGCCCTGGGTCTTCGACCGCAGGTCACCGATGTAACCGAACATCTCCGAGAGCGGAACCAGCGCCTTCACGACACGGGCACCACTGCGTTCCTCCATGGCCTGGATCTGGCCACGGCGGGAGTTGAGGTCGCCGATCACGTCGCCCATGTACTCCTCGGGCGTTGTGACCTCGACAGCCATGAGCGGCTCGAGAATGACGGGGCCGGCCTTGCGGGCGGCTTCCTTCAGTGCCTGCGAACCGGCAACCTTGAACGCCATTTCCGAGGAGTCGACGTCGTGGTAAGCACCATCGAGCAGCGACAGCTTCAGGTTCACGAGCGGGTAGCCGGCGAGAACACCGTACTGCATCGCGTCCTGCGCACCGGCATCCACGGAGGGGATGTACTCGCGCGGGATACGTCCGCCGGAGACCTTGTTCTCGAACTCGTAGGTAGCACCGTCTTCGCCCACGAAAGGCTCCAGAGCGATGATGACCTTTGCGAACTGGCCCGAGCCACCCGTCTGCTTCTTGTGGGTGTAGTCGTGCTTCTCGACCTTCTTGGTGATGGTCTCGCGGTACGCAACCTGCGGCTTACCGACGTTCGCCTCGACCTTGAACTCGCGACGCATGCGGTCGACGAGGATGTCGAGGTGGAGCTCGCCCATACCGCCGATGACGGTCTGACCGGTCTCTTCGTCGAGCTCGACCGAGAAGGTCGGGTCCTCTTCGGCGAGCTTCTGGATCGCGACGCCCAGCTTTTCCTGGTCGGACTTGGTCTTGGGCTCGATGGAGACCTGGATGACCGGCGCGGGGAACGACATCGACTCGAGGACGATGGGGCTCGCCTGATCGCACAAGGTGTCACCGGTGGTGGTGTCCTTGAGGCCGATCATTGCGTAGATGTGGCCGGCTACGGCCTCGTCTACCGGGTTCTCCTTGTTGGCGTGCATCTGGAAGAGCTTTCCGATGCGCTCCTTCTTGCCCTTGGTTGCGTTGAGCACCTGAGCACCCGGATCGATACGACCCGAGTACACGCGGACGAAGGTCAGCTTGCCGAAGAACGGGTGAGCAGCGATCTTGAAGGCGAGAGCCGAGAACGGCTCGTCCTTGCTCGGCTTGCGAGTGATCTCTACTTCTTCGTCACCGAGCTTGTGGCCGATGACCTCGCCGATGTCCAGCGGGTTCGGAAGGTAGTCGATGACAGCGTCGAGCATGGGCTGAACGCCCTTGTTCTTGAACGCGGAGCCACAGAGAACCGGGTACAGCTCGGAGGCGACCGTCATCTTGCGGATGGCGCCCTTGATCTCCTCGATGGTGAGCTCTTCGCCGCCGAAGTACTTCTCCATGAGAGCTTCGTCGGACTCTGCAACCGTCTCGAGCAGCTTCTCGCGGTACTCGGCAGCCTTCTCGACGAGATCCGCGGGGATCTCCTCGATGGTCGGAGCGGTTCCCGTCGGGACCACGCCGCGCCAGGTGATGGCCTTCATCTCGACCAGGTCGACGACGCCGTCGAAGTCGTCCTCAGCGCCGATGGGCAGCTGGAGAACGAGCGGCTTCGCGCCCAAGCGGTCGATGATGGTCTGGACTGTGAAGTAGAAGTCCGCGCCCATCTTGTCCATCTTGTTGACGAAGCAGATGCGCGGAACGTCGTACTTGGCAGCCTGACGCCAAACCTGCTCGGACTGCGGCTCGACACCCTCTTTACCGTCGAAGACAGCAACTGCGCCGTCGAGCACGCGCAGCGACCGCTCCACCTCGACCGTGAAGTCGACGTGGCCGGGGGTGTCGATGATGTTGATCTGGTTGTTGTTCCAGAAGCAAGTCACGGCGGCAGACGTGATCGTGATGCCGCGTTCCTTCTCCTGCTCCATCCAGTCCGTCGTCGACGCACCGTCGTGCGTCTCACCGATCTTGTAATTGACACCGGTGTAGAACAGGATGCGCTCGGTGGTGGTGGTCTTGCCGGCATCGATGTGCGCCATGATGCCGATGTTGCGGACCTTGTTCAGGTCAGTCAGCACTTCCTGTGCCACAGGTTTCTTCCCCGCTCGTTGCTTGGTTTTCGGGTGTCGGCCTTATCGGTGTGTTCCACCGTCAGGGCCATGGTCTTTCAATTATGTCTCTGCCGAGGCGAACCTTGCCACCTGCGTCCGGAATCGGTCGCGATGATCAGGCCGCCAACGGCGACAAGCGTCGGAGCCCCACCCGATGGCAGTTGCTCCGACGCTTTACATCACCAGCGGTAGTGGGCGAATGCCTTGTTGGCTTCGGCCATCTTGTGAGTGTCTTCGCGACGCTTCACAGCTGCACCGAGGCCATTGCTGGCATCGAGGAGCTCGTTGGCGAGACGCTCGACCATGGTCTTCTCACGACGTGCACGCGAGAAGGTGACCAGCCAGCGCAGTGCCAGCGTGGTGGAACGACCGGGGCGAACCTCGACCGGCACCTGGTAGGTAGCGCCACCGACGCGGCGGCTACGAACCTCGAGTGCAGGCTTGACGTTGTCCAGGGCGCGCTTGAGGGTGACGACCGGATCGGTGCCGGTCTTCTCGCGTGCCTGCTCGAGAGCCTGGTACACGATTCGCTCTGCGGTGGACTTCTTGCCGTCCAGCAGGATCTTGTTGACGAGCTGCGTCACCAACGGGGAACCGTAAACCGGGTCGTTGATGAGCGGGCGCTTCGGAGCGGGGCCCTTACGTGGCATTAGCTCTTCTCCTTCTTGGCGCCGTAGCGGCTGCGTGCCTGCTTGCGACCCTTGACACCCTGGGTGTCGAGGGAGCCGCGGATGATCTTGTAACGGACACCCGGGAGGTCCTTCACACGACCGCCACGGACGAGCACCATGGAGTGCTCCTGAAGGTTGTGACCTTCACCGGGGATGTACGCGGTGACCTCGACCGAAGTCGTGAGGCGAACACGTGCGACCTTACGGAGCGCGGAGTTCGGCTTCTTGGGGGTGGTGGTGTACACGCGAGTGCACACGCCACGACGCTGCGGGCTGCCCTTGAGGGCTGCCGTCTTGACCTTGGCGGTCTTGTCGCGGCGACCCTTGCGGACCAGCTGGTTGATGGTTGGCATTTACCGGCTTTCTTGTGACGAACAGACTGCTCGAGCGAACTCGGGCCGTTCGAAAACGTGGCTGTTCTGAAATTAGGGATCTAGCAGTTGGAGCAAGAGAGCTGCTGCTCCTCACCCACCTCAGAGTCTGTACTCAGCACTTTCATGCCGCGCACTGCCCCCGAGGTCGGGCGTGTCGCATACCCCCACACAGGCAGCCGGATGCTCGTTCATCAGCAGTTTCTGCTCGAACGCGCGCACGGCAATACCTAGCTAGGCACACAGATCGGCCCGGGCATGCCGGACACGACCCATAACGATACCTGTCGGCGCGCCACGAGGTCAAAGCGAGGCCACGGTGATAGTGACCTCACGCTCTGACCAGACACTCTGGCTGCACACTCAGACCACGCAGCCGGACCGGTCGCGATCAGATGCTGCGGTTCAACGTCAACGCGCCGAGCTTTGCCGCAGCCTCGCACGGATCCGCGCCGCCTTGCGGCTCGGTGACCCACCAACCGAACACTCCCCCGGCCGGTGCGCTCGCGCTCACCCCGCAGCTCTGCGGATCGGCCGGCTGGCGAACCTGGTACCCGCCACTGCCGTTGATGTCGATTTTCGCCACCACGTATCCCAGGTGCTCGAATGCAGCGCGCTCGTGATCGAGGGTGCCCGTCTCGAACCAGTTGAAGGTGATCTTGATCGGACCCGCGGCTCCGATGCCGTCCCAACGGCAGATAGCGCCGAAGAACCCACGCCCGACGGCGTCGGCACCCACGGCACCGGCGATCTGCTCGTCGGTGACGGCTTCGCATTCTTGGAGGACGTTCGCGAATTCCTGGCTGTCACTACCGCCGTAGCTGCCCTCCGCACGAGGAGTCCCGGTGACCACCGAGCCGCAGCCTGTCAGCAGAACCAGCGACCCCGCCAAGGCGAGTCCGATCCTTATGCGCTTCACGGCGCCCTCGAACTTCACTGTGCCCTCGAAACTGTTTTTTCCATCAGATCCCGCGCCACCGTGCATGGATCCGCGGTCGGTGGCAGCAAACCGTAGGTGATCGACCAGTGCACGAAGTCTCCGCCGAACGCGATACCCAACTCGCACAACGAACCTGCGGTGGACGCGATGAAGCCCTGGTGTCCACCGATCGTGATGTCGTCGGCAGGACGTCCGAGCAGGTCGGACCCGGCCCGTTCGCGGCCGATCGGGCTACCGCGGTACCAGGAGAAACTGACGCTCGGACCGTTCGAACCGGCGACTTCCCACTGGCACCCGACGCCGTTGCGCGTCGTCGTCGCAAAAGCGCCGAGATTGAAGGCGTTGACAACTTCCTCGTCGGTCACCGAGCCGCATTCGGCGAACATCGGGCCCGGATCCGTAGGTGCGAGTGCCTGCGAACCCGCACCGTCGCCCGGCTGATCGACGGACCCGTCGCCGGAGCTGCAGCCGACCACGGCCGAGAGCACGGCAGCCGAGACCAATACCGAAGTCCCGATCGAAGTGAGAGTGCGTGCGGCCATGGAGCCGACTGTACTTCTCGGTGGCCCCCGACACACGCCACGTGCGCGTCGAGAGCACCGGCGCCGGCCCCGCCGCTACCGATTCAGGGAGTTGCCACCGGTACCCGAACAAGTGTGGAATCCAATTGCGCCGCCCACTGTTTGACCACCTCGGTGCGTCGGCGCGAGTCGTCTGTCAAGACATCAGCCAGCCCCAGCCCGCGGGCCAGGTCCAGGGTCGCCTGTACCAAGCGGTGCGTCACCGGGTCGGAGTCGTCGACACCCAGACTCTCGACGGCCATGCGGTGCGCGATGCGCCCGAATCGTTCCTCGAGGGGCAGTACGCGGGCACGCAGGTCGGGGTCGGAGGCAGCGGCCGTCCACACCTGCAGTGCTGCTTTGAACAGAGTCCCGGTGTAGTACTCCACCAACCGCGAAATGATCGCCTCGGTTCGTCCGGCACCCACCGGAAGGTCGGTCGATTCCTTTCGTGCCTGATCCATCCGGGCGTCGAACATCACCTCGAGCGCCGCGGTGATGAGGTCCTCGCGGGTCGGGAAGTGATGCTGCATGGCGCCTCTGGACACCCCGGCACGCTGCGCGACGACGCTCATCGTCGTTGCGCTCCACCCGAGTTCGGCGAGACACTCCACAGTCACTTCGAGCAGGTGGGAGCGCGTGACTCGACTTCGGTCCTGCTTGGGCTCTCGAGTCATCGCGCCGCCATCCCTTCTACTTCTGTGTTCCAGCGCTTCTGTGTCCCAGCTGCGCAGTTTCTACTGCGCCCAGGCCGCTGGACGCTTCTGCAAGAAAGACATCATGCCCTCACGAGCCTCGTCAGAGGAAAACAGCCGAGCCGACTGCGCGATCATCTCCTCGCCGTCCCGGTCGAATCCAGCCAGGACCGAACGCGTCGTGATCCACTTCGATTCGGCAAGTCCCTGCGGTGAACATTGGCGCAAGGTGCCGAGCAGTTCGGTGATCGACTCCTCCGTGTCCTGCGACGCGGAGGTGACGAGTCCGATGGATTCGGCCTCGTGCTGGCCGAACTTCTCGCCGGTGAGCAGATAGCGGCTCGCAGATCGCTGGTCGAGCCTCGGTAGGACCGTGAGCGAAATGATGGACGCTGCCAAACCCAACCGTGATTCCGTCACCGCGAAGGTGCTCGCCGGTCCGGCGACGACGATGTCGCACGCCCCGACAAGACCCATGCCTCCGGCCCGGACGTGACCGTCGATCCGCCCGATCACCGGCTTGGGAAGCTCGAGAATGCTGCGCAAGAGTGTCAGCATCCCCCGTCCTCGCTCCTTGACGGCGTCCTCCGGTGATGCGGACGAACCGGAGGCCTCACTGAGATCGGCTCCCGCACAGAATGTTCCACCGGTGTGGGTGAGTACCACCGCTCGAACTGCCGGATCGGCGGCAGCCGACGTCAACCCAGCCTGCAACTCCGTGACCAACCGCGTCGAAATCGCGTTGCGGTTGTGGGGTGAGTCGAGAGTGATCGTGGCAGCACCGCCCGATACTTCGTACCGTACGTATGGCTTGTCCTGATCCGTCATGAGTCGCCTCTTCCTAGTAGGACCGTGGCAGACCGAGGGAATGCTGTGAGACGAAGTTGAGGATCATCTCGCGGCTCACCGGCGCGACACGGGCGATACGAGCCGCACCGAGCATGGCGGCCAGTCCGTATTCCTTCGTCAGTCCTGCGCCGCCATGCGTCTGGATCGCCTGATCGAGCGCCTTGATGCTGGCTTCGGCGGCGGCGTACTTGGCCATGTTCGCGGCTTCGGCAGCACCGAAATCGTCACCGCTGTCGTAGAGCACCGCGGCCTTCTGCATCATCAGCTTGGCGAGCTCGAGTTCGATCTTCACCTGCGCGAGTGGATGCGAAATGCCTTGGTGCGCACCGATCGGCGTCTTCCACACCGTGCGCTCGTTGGCGAACTTCACTGCGGCATTCAGGGCGTAACGGCCCATGCCGATGGCCATCGACGCACCCAGGATGCGCTCGGGGTTGAGGCCGGCGAACAACTGCATCAGGGCGGCATCGGCTTCGCCGACCAGAGCGTCGGCCGGCAGACGGACGTCGTCGAGGAAGAGGATGAACTGGTGGTCCGGTTCGATGATGTCCATCTCCATCTGCGTCTTCACGAATCCGGGAGAATCCGTGGGGACGATGAACAGAGCGGGCTTGAGCTTGCCCGTCTTGGAGTCCTCGGTGCGCGCAACGACGAGGACCGCGTCAGCCTGATCGACACCCGAGATGTAGATCTTGTTGCCGCTCAGGATCCAGTCGTCGCCATCCCTGCGTGCCGTCGTGGTGATCTGATGAGAGTTGGAACCAGCGTCGGCCTCGGTGATTCCGAACGCCATGATCTTGGAGCCGTCGGCGAGGCTGGGTAGCCACTGCTGCTTCTGCTCCGCCGTGCCGTACTTGCCGATGATGGTGCCGCAGATGGCCGGGGATACGACAACCAGGAGCAGACCGGCACCCTGCGCCGCCAATTCCTCCTGCACCAGCGCGAGTTCGTAGATGCCTGCACCGCCGCCGCCGTATTCCTCAGGCAGGTTGACGCCCAGGAATCCGAGTTTGCCCGCCTCGTTCCACAATTCGGTGAGCGGCTCCCCCTTTCGCGCCTTGGGCAGCACGTAGTCGACGTAGTTGAAGCGCTCACCCAGTTTGGAAACGGATGCCCGCAGTTCCTTCTGCTCTTCGGTTTCGATGAAACTCATCATGCTTCCTCTTCTGTAGCGGGTTCTTCCACACGTGCGAGTACCGATCCGACCTCGACCTGCTGGCCGACGGCGACCGGAAGTTCCACCAGGACACCGGCAGTCGGCGCGGTGACGGTGTGTTCCATCTTCATGGCCTCCAGCCACAGAATCGGCTGGCCGGCGGTGACGGTGTCACCGAGTGCGGCACCGAGGCGGATGACCGATCCCGGCATCGGAGCGAGCAACGAACCGGCGGCGACTTCTGCCGACGGATCCACGAAGCGCGGTGCTGCCGTCAACGCGACGGGTCCGAGCGAGGAGTCGACAAAAATCTCACTCCCGTAGGCCGCAACGTCGAACGAGCGCTGTACTCCGCTCTGCTCGAGCACTACCCGGGTCGCAGTTGCCGATACCAGGCGCACGTCGTCGAAGCCTTCTGCACTCAGCACGCCGCTTCGGCTCAGGGAGTAGCGGACGTCGTACTCGCCCGACGCAGTGGAGTAGCTCTTGCTCTGCGGCTGCGACGGGAGGTTGCGCCACCCGCTGGGCAAGCGGCCGATGACGCGGGCCGACGCCCGGTTGTGCGCGGCATCGGCAAGTGCCGCCGCCAGCGCCGAGAGTCTTTCGGCGGCGGTATCGGCCAAGGGCGTAGACAGCTTCTCGAGGTCGTGAGTCTCGAAGAAGGCAGTGTCGGTGTCTCCGGCAATGAAGGCGGGGTGGGCCAGGACGTTGACGAGCAGGTCGCGGTTGGTGCGCAGTCCGTGAATCCTGGTGCGCGCCAGCGTCGATGCGAGCAGCCGGGCAGCTGCGGTCCGCGTCGGCGCGTACGAGATGACCTTGGCCAACATCGGGTCGTAGTGGACGCCGACAACACTGCCGTCGACGACGCCGGAGTCGAGGCGAACGCCCTGCTCACGCAGAACACTGAATTCTTGCGGGTCACCGGGCAACTCGATGTGGTGGACGGTTCCGCTCTGCGGCTGCCAGTTCTTGGCGGGGTCCTCGGCGTACAGGCGCACTTCGATCGAATGCCCACGGATCTCCGGCTGATCGTCCGGAAGTGCTTCACCTGAAGCGACCTGCAATTGCAGTTCCACCAGATCGAGTCCAGTGGTGCACTCGGTGACCGGATGCTCCACCTGCAAACGCGTGTTCATTTCGAGGAAGAAGAAGTCGCCCTTCTCGTCGGCGAGGAACTCGACGGTTCCTGCGCCCTCGTAACCGATGGCGTTGGCTGCGAGCCGCGAGGCGTCGAACAGCCTGTCGCGCATGGCGGGGATGCGTTGCACGAGCGGCGACGGGGCCTCTTCGACCACCTTCTGATGCCGACGCTGGATCGAGCACTCGCGCTCCCCCACCGCCCACACCGCACCGTGGCGGTCGGCCATGACCTGGACCTCGATGTGCCGACCGGTCTCGAGGTAACGCTCACAGAAGACTGTCGGGTCGCCGAAAGCGGACTGCGCCTCACGCCGCGCCGCTTCCAGTTCGCCGTCCAGCGCCGACAATTCACGAACGACACGCATTCCGCGTCCGCCGCCGCCCGCCGACGCCTTGATCAGCACCGGCAGATGAGCCTCGGTCACCGCGGCGGGATCGAGTTCGGAGAGCACCGGCACTCCGGCGGCGTCCATGATCTTCTTGGACTCGACCTTCGACCCCATGAGCTCGATGGATTCGACGGGCGGGCCGATCCACGTCAGTCCCGCGTCGATGACGCTGCGCGCGAACTCCGCGTTCTCGGAGAGGAATCCGTATCCGGGGTGAATTCCGTCGGCGCCCGAAGCCTTGGCGGCGGCGATGACGAGCTCACCCCGCAAGTAGGTCTCGGCAGGCGTGTTACCCGGTAGGCGAACCGAAGCATCGGCTTCGGCGACGTGCGGGCTGTCGGCATCTGCGTCGGAAAATACCGCGACCGTGCCGATTCCGTTCTTGCGGCAGGTTGCAAAGACACGGCGGGCGATTTCGCCACGATTGGCGACCAGTACTGAAGTGATTGTCACGGCGTGCCTCACATACGGAAGACGCCGAAGTTCTCGGTGCCTTCGATCGGGGCGGTGGCGATGGCCGACAGGCACATTCCCACCACGGTGCGGGTGTCTCGGGGATCGATGACGCCGTCGTCGTACAGACGACCCGACAGGAACATCGGAAGTGACTCGGCCTCGATCTGGTTCTCGATCATCGCGCGCATGCCGGCGTCGGCCTGCTCGTCGAAGACCTGGCCGCGGGCCTCGGCAGCAGCGCGTCCCACGATGGAGATGACGCCGGCGAGCTGCGCACCGCCCATGACGGCGGACTTGGAACTGGGCCACGCAAAGAGGAACCGCGGATCGAACGCGCGTCCGCACATACCGTAGTGACCGGCGCCGTACGACGCTCCGAGCAGGATCGAGATGTGCGGAACCTTGGAGTTGGCAACCGCATTGATCATCATCGATCCGTGCTTGATCATGCCGCCCTCCTCGTATTCCTTACCCACCATGTAGCCGGTGGTGTTGTGCAGGAACAGCAACGGCGTGTTGGAACGATTGGCGAGCTGGATGAACTGCGTGGCCTTCTGTGATTCCTCACTGAAGAGCACTCCACGTGCGTTCGCCAGGATGCCGATCGGGTAGCCGTTCAGCTCGGCCCACCCGGTCACGAGGGAGGAGCCGTAGAGCGGCTTGAACTCGTCGAAGTCGGAGCCGTCGACGATACGGGCGATGACCTCACGCGGATCGAACGGGATCTTCAGGTCGGCCGGAACGATGCCGAGCAACTCTTCCGGATCCTCGAGCGGTTCGATGATCTCCGCGCGCGGCGCCGGCCCCTTCTTGGTCCAGTTGAGCCGCTTGACGATCGAGCGCCCGATGCGGATCGCGTCCTGCTCGTCGGCGGCGAAGTAGTCGGCCAACCCGGACTTGCGAGCGTGCATTTCGGCGCCGCCGAGTGCCTCGTCGTCGGATTCCTCACCGGTGGCCATCTTGACCAGCGGCGGGCCTGCGAGGAACACCTTGGAGCGTTCCTTGATCATCACGACGTGATCGGACATGCCCGGGATGTACGCACCGCCGGCCGTCGAGTTACCGAAGACCAGTGCAATGGTGGGGATTCCGGCTGCGGACAGCTGAGTGAGGTCACGGAACATACGCCCGCCCGGGATGAACACCTCTTTCTGCGTCGGCAAGTCTGCGCCGCCGGACTCTACGAGGGAGATCACCGGGAGGCGGTTCTGCATGGCGATGTCGTTGGCCCGGAAACCCTTACGCAGCGTCCACGGATTGCTGGTGCCGCCGCGCACGGTGGGATCGTTGGCGACGATCAGGCATTCGACACCTTCGACGACGCCGATACCGACCACGGTGCTGGCTCCGACCGGGAAGTCACTCCCCCACGCAGCGAGGGGACACAGTTCGAGGAACGGTGAATCCTGATCGAGCAGGAGTTCGATCCGCTCGCGTGCCAGGAGCTTTCCCCGCTTGTGGTGCCGCTCGGTGTACTTCTCACCGCCACCCGCCAACGCCTTGGCGTGCTCGACCTCGATCTCGGCGAGCTTGGTGTTCATGGTCGATGTTGCGGTCTTGTACACCTCGGAATTGGTGTCCAGTGTTGACCGGATGACACTCATGACTGATACCCCAATCGCTTGGCCGCGAGGCCGGTGAGGATTTCGGTGGTTCCGCCACCGATTCCCAGAATTCGCATGTCCCGGTACTGCCTCTCCACTTCGCTTTCCTGCATGTATCCGAGGCCGCCGAACAGCTGAACAGCTTGGTTCGCAACCCATTCGCCCGTCTCGACTGCCGTGTTCTTCGCAAAGCACACCTCGGCGATCAGATCGCCGTCACCGGCCATGTACCGCTCGATCACCGAGTGCGTGTACACCTTGGCGACGTCGATCTTGCGGGCCATCTCGGTGACGGTGTTCTGGACGGCCTGCCGACTGATCAGGGGGCGACCGAAAGTCTCACGGGCGCGGCACCATTCGAGCGTCAGCTCCAGGCAACGTTCTGCACTGGCATACGCCTGCGCGGCGAGCGCTACCCGCTCGGAGACAAATGCCTGGGCGATCTGCGCGAAGCCGCTGTTCTCTGCACCGACCAGATTCTCCACCGGAACCCGGGCGTCGACAAAGGAGAGTTCCGCGGTATCGGATGCGCGCCAGCCCATCTTCTCGAGTTTGCGCGAGACGGTGAATCCCGGTGTGCCCTTCTCGATCACGAGCAGTGAGACACCACCCGCGCCGGGACCACCGGTGCGCACCGCTGTAACGACGAAGTCCGCTCGAACGCCGGAGGTGATGAACGTCTTGGCGCCGTTCACGACGTAATGATCGCCGTCGCGCTTGGCTGTAGTTGTCAGGTGCCCGACGTCGCTGCCTCCGCCGGGCTCGGTGATGGCGAGCGAGCCGATCTTGTCGCCGCGCAGGGTCGGCTTGACCCACTTCTCGATCTGCGCCTCGTCGCCGGCCGCGATCAGGTGCGGCACCGCGATGCCGCAGGTGAAGAGCGATGCGAACAGCCCGCCCGACGCACCTGCCTGATGCATCTCCTCACAGATCACGATGGAGTCGACGGCGTCGCCGCCCTCACCACCGGCCGATTCGGGTGCACTGGCCCCGAGGAGTCCGAGAGCGCCTGCCTTGCGGTGCAATTCGCGCGGAATCTCGCCGTCGCGCTCCCACTGCGTCAGATGCGGCAGAATCTCCTGGTTCACGAATCCGCGTACGGTCTCGCGAAGCGCAAGCCTTTCCGGTGTGGTCCACACGGTCACCGTGAATCCTCTTTCTCGTCAGTTACGGGGAGTAGCGAAATCGGGATGTCGATGTGGCGCGAACGCAGCCATTCACCAATTCCCTTGGCCTGCGGATCGAACCGCGCCTGCGAGGCGACACCCTGACCGAGAATTCCCTCGATCACGAAGTTGACGGCACGAAGGTGCGGAAGCTGGTAGCGAGTGACGTTCAGGTCTACTGCTTCCGGTAGCAGTTCCTTGAGCATCTCGACGGTCAGTGTGTGCGCCAACCACTTCCACTGATCGTCCGTGCGAACCCAGACGCCGACGTTGGCATTTCCGCCCTTGTCGCCGCTACGGGCACCCGCAATCGTGCCGAGTGGTACCGACAGCGAAGACTGTGGCGGCAACGGCTCCGGACGCTCCGGTTCGCCGACGGGCTCGAGGTCCTGCGTCAACGTGGACGGAGCGATGTCCACGCGCGTGCCGTCCGGCAGTACGGCCACGTGCGGCACCGATCCCGCGTCGACGTAGCCGGGGGTGAACACTCCGTACGGTTGGCCGTTGCTCGGCGGAGCCGTCAGCGAGAAGCCGGGGTAGCTGGCAAGTGCCATTTCCACCGCAACCGCGGAGAAAGGGCGACCGATCACCTTGGGGTCGGAATCGCGAACCACGCAGCGCAGCAACGCACTCGCGGTTTCCTCGGTGTCGGAATCCGGATGATCCGTGCGAGCGAGAGTCCAGACCAGTTCGGCGGGCTTCTTCGTCAGCCAGGATTCGAGCTGAGTCTTCGCCAGATCGGCCTTGGCCTCGATGTCGAGACCCGTGAGGATGAAGGTGGCCTCGTTACGGAACCCGGCCAGCGTGTTCAGGGAGACCTTGTACTGCGGCGGCGGAGCCTCGCCCGTGACGCCGCTGATCAACACCCGGTCCGGGCCTTCCTGGGTGAGCACTGCGTTGTCGATGCGGGTCGTCACGTCCGGGCCCGCGTAGCGTCCACCGGTGATCTCGTACAGCAGCTGCGCCGTCACCGTGCCGACGCTCACCTCGCCGTCCGTTCCGGCGTGTTTGGTGATGACCGAAGATCCGTCCGCGTTGATCTCGGCGATCGGGAAGCCAGGCCGGCCCAGATTGGGAATCTCTGCGAAGAACGCGTAGTTGCCGCCGGTGGCCTGGGTTCCGCACTCGATGACGTGGCCCGCCGCGACAGCACCGGCAAGCTGATCGAAATCATCTCGCTTCCAACCGAAATGGTGAGCGGCCGGACCGACGATCACCGAGGCATCGGTGACCCGTCCGGTGACCACGACATCGGCGTCGGCCGACAATGCTTCGACGATGCCCCAGGCGCCGAGGTACGCGTTGGCCGTCAGTGGGGAGCCGAGTCCGAGTTCGTCTGCCCGAGAGATCAAATCGTCGCCCTCGACGTGGGCGATCTTCGCGTTCAACCCCAGCTTGGTGTTGACCTCGCGCAACGCGTCGGCCAGTCCGGCGGGATTGAGACCGCCTGCATTCGCGACGATCTTCACCCCCTTGTCGAGCGCAAGGCCGAGCGTGTCCTCCACCTGCCGCAGGAACGTCTTCGCGTAGCCGAGCGACGGGTCCTTCATCCGATCCCGCCCGAGGATCAACATCGTCAGTTCGGCCAGGTAGTCGCCGGTCAGGTAGTCGAGTTCGCCGCCCTCGAGCATCTCGCGCATCGCCGAGACGCGGTCGCCGTAGAACCCGGAGCAGTTACCGATCCGTACCGAACTCATTTGCCCACCTTCGATGCTCGTCCCTCATCGCTGGATCCGACGGCGGCTCGTCCCTCACCGCTGGGTCCGGCAAAGGCCTGCGCGAACCCGAGCCACTCGTCCGCATCGGCACCCACGGCGACCAGATCGAGATCGGCGCGATTGGCGCGCTGGGTGACCAGCAAGCAGAAGTCCAACGCCGGCCCGGTAACCTTCTGCGGCGCATCTTCCGGCCCCCAGGTCCAGAGCGACCCGTCCGGCGCGGTCAACTCAACCCGGAAATCGTCGGCGGGCGGCGTCTTCTCGTTGACCGAGTACGCGAAGTTTCGCGTCCGCACACCCAGGTGAGCGATGTTCTTGATGCGCGCCGTCGGAGCGCGTTCGACGCCGAGTGCGTCGGCAACGTCCTGCCCGTGCGCCCACGTCTCCATCAGTCGCGCGGTAGCCATGGAGACACCGCCCATGGGCGGGCCGTACCAAGGGAACTTGGTTCCGGCCGGGGCGGCGGTGAGCGCCTCGACGAGTGCGGTGCGCCCCGCTCGCCAATCGGCGAGCAACTCCGCCGGCTGGCGGGCCGCCTGTTCGGCAGCACCGTCGTCGACAAACCCTGCCGGGTTCACGAACGCCGCCTTCAACTGCTCCGCGAACCCGTCCGGGTCGGTGATCGCCAGGATCGCTGCACTGTCCGTCCAGTGCAGGTGCCCGATCTGATGTGCGATGGTCCACCCTTCCGCAGGCGTCATTGTCGCCCACTTCTCCTCGGGCAGATCCGCAACCAGGGCGTCGAGGCTCTCGCCTTCGGCCCGCAAGTCATCGATGAACGTCTGAAGTTCGGCCATGCGACCAGCATCACACCCACATCCATAAAAATCAAGCACGAATGATTGTTATTGCGAAATCCTGTGGTGAGAGACTGAGTTCAACTGCCATCGACAACCAGGAGCACCCATGAGCGACGCCGTACTGATCTCGCGAACCGGCGATGTGGTCACGTGGACCCTCAATCGCCCGGACACCCGCAATGCGATCTCCGAGATCGACATGATCGAGGCCCTCGAAGACGCAGTCACCGCGGTCAACCGAGATCAGAGTGTGCGCACGGTCATTCTGACGGGGGCCGGATCGGCCTTCTCCTCCGGCGGCAACGTCAAGCACATGCGAGACAAGGAGGGCATGTTCGGTGGCGCACCCGGCGAGATCCGCCAGGGCTACCGGCACGGCATCCAACGCATCCCGCTCGCGCTGTACACGTGTGAGGTGCCGACCATCGCGGCGGTCAACGGCCCGGCCATCGGAGCGGGCTGCGACCTCTCACTCATGTGCGACCTCCGCATCGCCTCGACCGCCGCAGTCTTCGCCGAGAGTTTCGTCAAGGTAGGACTCATTCCCGGCGACGGCGGAGCGTGGCTGCTCCCCCGCGCGATCGGTAACGCCCGCGCGGCCGAGATGGCGTTCACCGGTGAACCGATCGATGCTGCGAGAGCACTCGACTGGGGTCTGGTCTCGCAGGTGACCGAACCCGAGGAATTGCTTTCCGCAGCGCACGCTTTGGCAGCTCGAGTAGCCGCCAATCCCCCGCAGGTACTCCGCATGACCAAAAAGCTCCTCCGCGAGGGCCAGCACCAGAGCCTCGAGAGCTTGCTCGAACTCTCCGCCGCCATGCAGTCGATCGCCCACCACACCCGAGATCACCACGAAGCCGTCGCCGCGATGCTCGAGCGTCGAAGTCCCGAGTTCACCGGAGAATGAAGGCCGGCAGTCAGCTACTGCCGGTCGGAGCAGTCCTCACGTCGATACTGTCGCTCCAGTTCGGAGCGGCATTCGCGACGACACTGTTCTCGCAGATCGGGCCGGCCGGAGCCACGACGCTGCGGCTGACGATCGCCGCGATCATCCTCGGCGTCATCGTCCGCCCGCGATGGAGCAGATGGTCGAACCGGCAGCGCAAAGGCATCTTCGCGCTGGGCATCGCCCTCGCCGTGATGAACGGCGCCTTCTACCTCGCCCTCGACACGGTGCCCATCGGAACGGCCGTCACCATCGAGTTCCTCGGACCGCTCACCCTGGCCGCAGTTCTGTCTCGTCGGTGGGCCGACGGAGCATGGGTGCTGCTCGCCTTCGGCGGAGTGTTGCTGCTCGGGTTGGGCGATCACGGCGAATCCGGTTTGGACCCGATCGGGGTGATGTTCGCGTTGATCGCCGCTACTGCGTGGGCCGGATACATCGTGGCCGGTTCCCACCTGGCCGCGACGCTCCCGAGCGCCGACGGGTTGGCAGGCGCAAGCATCGTCGCGGCCGTATTGACGCTGCCCTTCGGCGTCGTCTCGGGCGGAAGTGAACTGCTGGATCCGACGATGCTCGCCGCAGGCGCAGCCGTCGCCGTCCTCTCGTCCGTCATCCCGTACAGCTTGGAAATGTGGGCGCTGCGCTCTCTAGCCAAGAAAGTCTTTGCCGTCCTCATCGCCCTCGAACCCGCAGCGGCCGCACTGGCCGGAGTCCTCGTGATCGGGCAAACGCTCGACGCATTCACACTCGTGGCCATCGCACTGGTGGTGACCGCGGGTGTCGGCACTGTCGTCATGAATCGAAAACCCACAGCGAAGTAGTCCAGGTACCGTCAGAGCACGTCATTCCAACGCACAGGAGAACCATGACCAACCCGATCATCGCCACCGTTCTCGGTAACACCCCGCAGATCGACGAAAGTGCGTTCATCGCACCCAACGCCACCGTTGTCGGCGCGGTGACCATCGCTGCGGGAGCCAGCATCTGGTACGGCGCGGTTATCCGCGGCGACGCAGAATCGATCTCCATCGGCGCTGACACGAACATTCAGGACAACTGCACCGTGCACGCCGACCCGACGTTCCCCGCAGTGCTGGGCGAACGAATCTCGGTCGGCCACAACGCAGTGCTGCACGGGTGCACCGTCGAAGACGACGTTCTCGTCGGCATGGGTGCCGTGGTGCTCAACGGCGCACACATCGGCTCGGGGTCACTGATTGCAGCCGGCGCCGTCGTGTCTCAGGGGATGCAAATCCCACCTGGATCACTGGTCGCCGGCGTGCCCGCCAAGGTCAAACGTGAACTCTCCGAAGGCGAAAAGGCCGGTATCACCGCCAACGGCGCCGGCTACATCATGCTCGCGAAGGCTCACCAGGACATCGAACAAGCCTGATCGAAACGACGCTCGCGGCCGGTAGCAGCAAGAGCAACGACTAGCCTCGGGGCCGCAACGTGCTGTTCGGCAACTCGGGTGCCGGGAGCGCCGGACCGTCGTATCCCGGCACGACGCCGAAACGCCGGTCCGGGACGCTGCCGTCGAATCCGGAGGCAAGCTCGGCCTGCCACTTGCGTCGATACTCGACGATCTCTTCGTGTGTACGGCCCATGAAGTTCCACCACATGATGACCTGCTCGCCCAACGGTTTCCCGCCGAGAAGTAGCAGTCGAGCCGGTTCGGATCCCGGATTGCGCAAAGTCAGTTTTCCGAAACCCGGTGCTTGATAACCCAACTCGGCCCAGCCGACAGTGGTACCACGCAGAACAACCGATCCTTGATCGACGATCACGCCGTGCTCATGTGAACGATCGACATCGAGGGCGATCTCGGCCCCAGGATCGAGAATCACCTCGGCACCGAGTAATTCGGTGAAGGTAGACACCGGAGACGTTTCACCGGCGAGCGAACCGAGGAACACACTGAGCGTGACACCATCGGTTGTCACCGGCTCCGGTCGATAGTGAACGAACGCGGGTGCGGTATCGCGCGCCGCATCCGGCAGGGCCACCCACAACTGCATCCCGTGCAGAACCTTCGTATTCGGCGTCGACACCTCGGAGTGCGCGATCCCACTCCCGGCCGTCATCAGATTCAGTTCACCCGGCCGCACCATCGCATGGGAACCGATGCTGTCACGGTGCTCGATCTCTCCGGTGAACAGCCAACTCACCGTCTGCAAACCGGTATGCGGATGCGGCGGCACATGCATGCCCCGTCCTGAGCCGACGTCATCCGGACCGTAATGATCTGCAAAACACCATCCCCCGATCAGCGAACGCTCGCGTTGCGGGAGGGTGCGTCGCACTCGCATGGCCCGCGGGCCACCGAGCGGTACGTCGCGCGGGGTGAGGATCTGAATCTCGCTCTCCGCCGGATGGCCTTCGCATTCCTGCTCGACGGGCTGCGCTTCGAGGTTGCTCATATCGTCCATCCTGCCTCCAGTCATGACTGCGCGAGACGCAGACGCGTGCACAATTCGGCCAACAGTCGAAGTTCATCCGCGTCCAGGGCCGGTCCGACGTGGCGGCGGATGCTCGCGGCATGACGGCGACCCACTGATTTCTGCAGCGCTGCACCCGTTTCGGTGAGTTGCACGATCGTCCCGCGGCGATCCTGTGGATCAACACTTCTCGTTACCAGACCTTCGCCCTCCAACCGTTCCACCAGGCGACTGAGCGAAGGCTGGCTCAGCAATATCTCCCGATTCAGGTCATGCAGGCGAAGGGAACTACTCGGCGCAAGACTCAGCGTGAACAGCACGTCGTACTCGCGCATCGACACCTGATCCCAGACGTCATCGGCAGAGAGCCGCCGCATCACCGACACCTGGGCGCGAAACAAGGCTTCCCAGGCGTCGGTGGCGAGTTCGGTGGTGCTGACCGGAACCTCAGGCGGTTGCTCGTCAGGCAGTGACACTGCTTGCCTCACGAGCCGCCTTCATCGACGCGTGAGTGGGCGGGTTGTCCGGCACATGTGCAGGCCGCCTGGCCGCGAACTCACGGCGCAGAACCGGAACAACTTCCTCACCGAGCAGATCGAGCTGCTCGAGCACCGTCTTCAGCGGCAGTCCGGCGTGATCCATCAGGAACAGCTGGCGCTGGTAGTCACCGAAGAAATCGGCAAACGCCAACGTCTTCTCGATGACCTGCTCGGGGGAACCGACCGTCAGCGGGGTCTGCTCCGTGAACTCTTCGAGTGAGGGCCCGTGGCCGTACACCGGGGCATTGTCGAAATACGGACGGAATTCCTTGACCGCGTCCTGACTGTTCTTGCGCATGAAGACCTGACCACCGAGACCGACGATCGCCTGATCCGCGGACCCGTGGCCGTAATGCTCGTAACGCCGGCGGTAAAGATTGATCAGCTCGATGTAGTGCTCTTTCGGCCAGAAGATGTTGTTCGCGAAGAATCCGTCGCCGTGATACGCCGCGATCTCCGCGATCTCGGGGCTGCGGATCGAGCCGTGCCACACGAACGGCGCGACGCCGTCCAGCGGGCGCGGTGTGGACGTGAATCCCTGCAGCGGTGTGCGGTACTCCCCTTGCCAGTTCACGACCTCCTCGTCCCAGAGCCGGCGAAGAAGTTGATAGTTCTCGAGCGCCAACGGGATACCGGCGCGAATGTCCTTGCCGAACCACGGGTACACAGGCGCGGTGTTTCCGCGACCCATCATCAGATCGACGCGCCCCTCGGCGAGGTGCTGGAGCATCGCGTAATCCTCGGCGATCTTCACCGGGTCGTTGGTGGTGATCAGCGTCGTGGACGTGGAGAGCGTGATCTTCTCGGTCTGGGCCGCGATGTATCCGAGCATCGTGGTCGGAGATGACGGCACGAACGGCTTGTTGTGATGCTCGCCGGTCGCGAAGACGTCGAGACCGACTTCCTCGGCGTGCTTGGCGATGGTCGTCATGGCCTTGATGCGCTCGTGCTCTGTCGGGGTCGCCCCCGTCGTGGGATCAGTGGTGACGTCACCGACCGTGAAGATTCCGAACTGCATGGTTGCTCCTCCGCGAACTAGATCCATGCGTTTGCATGTAACTGATCAAACATTCAACCATCCGGCTGTATTCCACGGCAAAAAGGTGAGGGCGGCACACAAGATGTGTGCCGCCCTCACCTGGACGAACGATCTACCGAAAAGCGGTCAGTGCATAACGATCGGCGTTGCCGTCTCGCCCTCGGCCACCGGCCTGGTGGTCTTGCTCCGCGGCAGGAAGAACGCCGGGATGAGGGTCAGGACGATCAGCACAGTGGCAACGAGGAAGGTGTTACCGAAGGCATCCGACGCCGCACTGAGAATCGAATTCGCAGCAGACTCCTGCGGACTTCCCGGTTCGGTCGGAATGTGCGAGGCCGCACCGACCATCGTCGTGTCGAGGCCACGATCGAGAAGCTGGTTGGTCAAGACCACCGACATCACGGCGGTACCGATCGAACCTGCGGTCTGCTGAACGATGTTCATCAGGGTGGAGCCGCGAGCAATCTGCTCGTTGGAGAGCGTCACGATAGCTGCGGTCATCAGCGGCATCATGGTGCAACCCATACCGAGGCCCATGACGAACAAGGCACCCATCAGCAGCCACGTCGGGGAATCCGAGGCAACCTGTGTGAACACACCCAAGCCGATCAGAATCAACGGCAAACCGGTCAGGACGATCTTGCCCGGGCCGATCTTGTCGACCAGTCGACCAGCGATGGGCATGGTGACCATAGCGCCGAGACCCTGCGGAGCCATCAACAATCCGGCAGCGAGCGTGGTGTGACCGCCGACCTGGATGAAGTAGCTCGGGAACAGCAACCCGGCGCCCATGAACGCGACGATGAACAGCGACGTCGTGATGACGGCGGTGGTCAACTGACGGTTCTTGAACAGGTGCAGGTCGATCAGCGGGTGATCCTTGTTGAGCGCGTGGAACACGAAGGCGATGATCAGCGCCAGACCGATACCGGCCGACACCAGAACCCGAGCCGACGCAACCGTTCCCACCTCAGGGATGGACGACACACCGAACAAGAACAGCGCGAGGCCGGGTGACAGCAGGATCATGCCGAGGAAGTCGAAGGACTCCGAAGGCTTCGCCTTGTCGGACGGCAGAATGATGAATGCCGCTGCCAACGCGATGATGCCGATCGGCAGGTTGATCAGGAAGATCCAGTGCCAGCTCGCGGCCTCGATCAGCCAACCACCGAGGATCGGGCCACCGATGGGGCCGAGCAGCATCGGGATACCGAGAACTGCCATGACGCGACCGACGCGGTCCGGACCGGCGGCCCGGGTCATGATCGTCATACCGAGCGGCATCAACATGCCGCCGCCGAGGCCCTGGAGCACACGGAAGCCGATGAGCGAGGTGATGTCCCACGCCATCGCACAGGCGACCGAACCGAGCACGAACAGCACCAGGGCCGTCATGTAGAGGCGCTTGGTGCCGAAACGGTCGGCAGCCCAACCGGTAACCGGAATGACCGTCGCCAAAGCGAGGGTGTAGGCCGTCATCGTCCACGCGACGGTGGCGTACGAAGTTTCGAAGTCCTCGGCAAAGGTGGTGAGCGCGACGCTCACCACGGTTACGTCGAGAATCGACATGATGGCGCCGAGCACCACCACGGAAGCGATCTTGAGGACCGCCCCGTCAAGTTTGTCGGACGCCGGTGCCGGCGCGTTCGGCGATGTCATCGCGAAGTCTCCTGGTTAAGTGCTCGCAGATAGTCACCCGCGAGAATGGGCTTGAGAGCCTCGAACAAACGAATCCGCTCTGGCTCAGGAACACGCGACGCGAATTCGCGAAGCTGGCCGCGCTTGCACTCGATGTGGTTGGTCGTCACCTTACGACCGGCCTCCGACAAGGAAACCCGCTTGACGCGTCGGTCCCGCTCGTCTTCACGGCGATCGACCAGACCCATGTTCACGAGCTGATCGATGTTTCGCCCCGTAGCTGCCACCGAGAGCCGAAGCTCGTCGGCAACCTCGTTGATCGGGATCGCCGCATCACGTTGTGCAAGTACGAACAGCACACGCACCTGAGAGAACGAGAGATCCAGTTCGATCAACGCATCGATCGACTCCGAATCACCGGCGCTCATCAGGCGAGTGAACAACTCGTCGAGTGCTCCATACAGGTCATCAGAATCGGAAGCGATCACCTGGCAAATGGTAGTGCGGTTGCAACTATTGCCCAAATGAAAACATGTTGCAACTTATTATTTGGTGACCACCATCACGTTGCAAAGAATCATTCCTGCAGCAAGATGGCCTTTCCGAGAACTTTGCCGCTTTCGAGATCAGCCAGGGCAACTGCTGCGTCGGCAAGCGGATACCGTGCCTTGACCAGCGGACGCAAGCCGTTTCGGACGTGCTCTACCAGCGATGCGTGTACCTCGGCTACCGCCTCGGGATTGGTACGCGTGAACTCACCCCATGCCGCGCCGACAATGCTGATATTGCGAAACAGCACCCGGTTCACCTTTACCTCGGGAATACCGCCGCCGGCGAATCCGATCACCACGAGTCGTCCTTCGGGTGCCAGAACCCGGACCGCGTCGTCGAACGCATCGCCGCCCACCGGATCCACCACGATCTGAGCGCCGACGCCGTCGGTCAGTTCCCGAATCCGCTCTCCCCATCCCGGAGCCAGCGCGACCACCTCGTCGGCACCGAGCTCACGCAAGAAGTCATCGACGCCCTCGCGTCGTACCACGGCGATCACCCGGGCACCGTGCGCCTTGGCCAGCTGGATGGTTGCCGTTCCGACTCCGCCTGCAGCGCCCAGCACGACGACTGTCTCCCCCGCGACGATCTTCGCGCGACGAGCGAGCGCGAACTCCATCGTCTGATAGTTGATGATCAGCGAGGCCGCCTCGTCGAAGGCGAGTCCGTCCGGAATTCGGAGTACCTGCGCCGGGTTGACGGCAATCCGCTCTGCATACCCACCCAGATACGCGGCCGCCAGAACACGATCACCCGGAGCGAAACCCGACCCTTCCGGCGCGGAGACCACGACGCCCGATATCTCCGCTCCGGGAATGAACGGCGGTTCCGGGCGGATCTGATACTTGCCGTAGGTGATGAGCAGGTCCGGAAAGCAGACGCCACTTGCCTTCACATCGATGAGAACAAGACCTTCGGCTGCGGGCTCGGGAACCTCCTGCGCGACAATTCCTTCGGGACCGGACAGTTCCGTAACCACCATGGCGCGCACAGAAAGCTCCTCTTCGGGACATCTGAAGTCTGGACCGGTAACCCGGTTTTCTCGACTTTAACCCGGTACTCACGTCAGATCATCGTTCGCTCCCGATGTGCAGACGTTCGAGTCCGTCGAGAATCAGATCGAGACCGAAAGCGAATTCGGCGGCGTAGCTGTATCCCGGAGCAAGGACGTGCTCGGTGGTCAACTCGGCCAGGTGCGGATACTGACCGCTCTCGAACGAGCCCATGATCGCCTTCGCCAGTTCCGTCGTTTCCTGCGCTGTTTCGAACGGCAAGCTCACTTCTTGCAGCACGAAGCCGTAGATGTACGCATCCATGATCGAAAAGGCATGCGCAGCAAGGGCGACGGGAAAGTCGGCGGCGCGTAGCGTTCCG
Organism: Rhodococcus sp. OAS809; assembly: GCF_040546695.1. Lineage (NCBI taxonomy): Bacteria > Bacillati > Actinomycetota > Actinomycetes > Mycobacteriales > Nocardiaceae > Rhodococcus > Rhodococcus sp. OAS809. The sequence goes on from NZ_JBEPOI010000002.1 coordinate 2,167,474, forward strand.
ATGACGGCATCGTGGTGGCGCAGGGTCGCGGGACCAGGCGTCGTTCGGGACTCCATCAACGGAGTTGCCCACGGGTGCCTCCCCAACACTTCCCTTGTCGATACCGCTCGCACGTGAAGTTCCGTGCGCCACGGGCGTCCCGGCGTCGGCAGATCGATCTCCGCGAAGACCGCATCGACCATTCCGTCGAGCAGATCCCCCTTGTCCGAAACATGGTTGTACAGAGACATCGCTTCGACGCCCAGTTCGGTGCCCAACTTCCGCATGGTCATCGAATCGATTCCGACGGAATCGGCAAGCGCGACAGCAGCGTGTACGACGTCGTCTCGGGTCAATCTTGCGCGCTTCTCCACGTTGACAGAACTTACACCGTAAGTGCAATACTTACGCTGTAAGTATTCGACGAACGGAGACTCGCATGCCGAAGGAACTGATGACCGCCGTCGTACAGGATCGCTACGGCGAGGCCGACGTTCTCTACGTCGACCACATTCCGCGCCCCGCTGTCGCCGACAACGAAGTGCTGATACGCGTCGAGGCCGCGTCCGTCGACCGCGGGGCATGGCATCTCATGGCCGGACTGCCATATCCGTTGCGCCTCGCGGGTTTCGGGCTGCGCAGACCTAGGAACCGGGTACGCGGACTGGACGTATCCGGCCGAGTCGAGGCCGTCGGCAGTTCGGTGACCCGCGTGGCAGTCGGCCAGGAGGTATACGGGATCGCGGTCGGTTCGTTCGCGGAGTACGCACGCGCACTCGAGACGAAGATTGCCGCAAAACCTGCCCGGTTGTCGTTCGCACAAGCAGCAGCGGTGCCGGTCTCCGCCCTCACAGCGTTGCAAGCCGTGCGCGACCACGGCCGCGTGCAGGCGGGCCAATCCGTCCTCGTACTCGGCGCATCCGGTGGCGTCGGGATCTACGCGGTGCAGGTGGCAAAAGCCATGGGCGCTCACGTCACCGGCGTGTGCAGCACCTCGAAAACCGATACCGTCCGCTCCATCGGTGCCGACGAGGTTCTCGACTACCGCGTCGACGACGCCACCGACGGATCGCATCGGTACGACGTCATCATCGACACCGGCGGCAACCGCCGACTGCGAGATCTTCGACGGGCGCTCACACGCACCGGAACGCTGGTGATCGTCGGCGGCGAGAACGGCGGACGGTGGCTCGGCGGAACCGATCGCCAAATACGCGCACAGTGCTTGTCTCCGTTCATATCTCAGAAAATGGGCACCTTCATCGCTTCGGAGAACGCCGACGATCTGGAGGTCCTGACGCAGATGATCGACGCAGGTGACATCACCCCGGTGATCGACTCCGTTCATCCCCTTGCCGACACCGCCGTCGCCGTGGCACGAATGGTCGACGGCTCCGGCTGCGGAAAGCAGATAATCGCCACTCGCTGAAAAGCCTGACAGAATCGGCTCACTCCAGCGAACAGGAATCTCACGTGAACCCAGATCTCACGCTCGCGCAACAGCCGGACCGAGGACCGATCTTCGTCAAGTCCCGCCCGGTCCGCACCGGCGACATCGACGTCGCCAAGCAGGTCAGGCTCGACGCCGTCGCCCGCTACCTGCAGGACATCGGCAACGACAACATCGAGGCCGCGGGAGCCATCGACACCCATCCGCTCTGGATAGTGCGTCGTACGGTCGTCGACGTCGTACGCCCGGCGATCTGGCCGGAAGAGTTGACGATGACTCGCTGGTGCTCCGGCTTCTCCACGAGATGGGCGAACATGCGTGTGCGCTTCGACGGCAGCAACGGCGCGCTGATGGAAACCGAAGGCTTCTGGATCAACATCAGCGCCGAGTCGGGCATGCCCACGCGGATGAGTGACGACTTCATGCGGCCACTGGAGGAATCCACCGACGAGCATCGCCTGAAGTGGAAGCGGGTACTCGCCGAGAACGCACCGGAGGCGGACGGCGCGGGTGTTCTGGACACGCCGTTCGCTCTGCGCGCCACGGATATCGACCCGTTCGACCACGTCAACAACGCCGTCTACTGGCAGGCAGTCGAAGAGGTCCTCAGCGCTCGCACCGAACTACGGACAGTTCCGCATCGAGCACTGATCGAGTACCTCTCCCCCATCGTCTCCAGCGACGACGTCGTCCTGCGCAGCCGCGTCGACGACAAGACCGTCACGGTCTGGTTCCTGGTCGGCGAAGCGCTCCGCGCAGTTGCGCAGGTGAGCGCCCTCTAACGCAGTTTCTGGGTCGCGACAGCCGCGACACCGAACACCAACGCAAGAAGAATCGCGGCCCAGAAACCGAAGAGCCACCACACCACGCCGAACACGACCACTGCCGGGGCAACGGTGATGAAAGCGATGGTGGGGCTTTCGCGTACCACCTCGAGTGCAGTTCGGGCATTAGTTCGATCGAGCTTCTTACCGGCCATCGAAAACCTCCTTCAAGGTCCTGACCATCCAGAGTAACCGGACTGACGGGCACAAAGCGGATACCGTGAACGCATGGCCGACCACCGCACCCTCGTCCTCATGCGACACGGCAAGTCCAGCTACCCCGAGGGCATCCGTGATCACGAGCGTCCGCTCGCCGAACGGGGCCTGCGCGAGGCCCGCATCGGCGGCGAATGGATCCGCGAAAACGTCCCGCCCGTCGACGCCGTTCTGTGCTCCACCTCCCGGCGGACCGTCGAAACCCTTGCCTCGACGGGAATCGAAGCTCCCGCCGGGTTCGAGAAGTCCATCTACGGCGGCTCACCCGCAGACGTCATTGCAGCTGCGCGAACCACGTCCGACCACGTCAAGACGCTCCTGATCGTCGGACACGAACCCGGAATTCCCTGGACTGCACTCGATCTCGCATCGAACGAAAACTCCGAAGCGGCCCAACGTATCCGCGACAAGTTCCCGACTTCGGCGATCGCCGTCCTCTCCGTACCGGTGCCGTGGACCGAACTCGACGACTCCGTCGCCACTCTGCTCGAGTTTCACGTGCCTCGTTAGATCAACCACACCGCTAAACCACCTCACGTAGCAGGCGGTCCGAAAGTGCAAGCGCGTCACGGTCGTACGTCGATGTCGACGCCAACACTTCGTCGGCACCGGTCCGTTCGGCGAGAGAGTGAAGTTGCTGTTTCACCTCGACGGGTGTGCCGTGCAGCGCCGAAGCCGTGAACGACTCGATCCGCCTGGCGTTTCGATCACTGCGCGGAGCACGCCTGATCTCGTCCAGCGACGCGAGCGGCGGAAACTCCCCCGTCCGTGACGATTCTGCGAGCGCGTATGCCTCCGAGATCAGCAACTCACGCGCCGCGTCGGTGGAATCGGCAACCGCCACTTCGAGAGAAACCACCACATAAGGTTCGGGATGAGCGTCGGTGGCCCGGAAAGCTCGGCGGTACTCGTCCAACGCATCCACCCGGCCGGTACCCCCGATTCCGAGTATCGGCCCACCCACGACCACCGGAAGCCCCAGCTGCGCTGCCACTTTCAGACCTGTGCGCGTCGCCAGCACGAAGATCGGGACTCCAGTCTGCGACGCCGGCCGTGCCGTCACTGCCGCGGAACCGTCCAGATAACGCCTCACCTCGTCCAGGTCCGACACAAACGTGTCCGGAGCGTCCTTGCCACGTCGTAGTGCCTGACGAACAGGCTCCGTGAATCCCAGCGATCGGCCGAGGCCGAGATCGATTCGCCCCGGGTACAGAGCCTCCAGCATCAAGAACTGCTCGGCGACGATCAGCGGTTGGTGATTCGGCAGCATGACCCCACCGCTGCCGAGTCTGATATCGCGCGTATGCGCGCCGATCGCGGCAAGCAGTACTGCCGGCGACCCGCTCCCGATCCCGGGCACCGCGTGATGCTCGGCCACCCAGAACCGGTGGTAGCCGAGAGCGTCGGCGTGCGCGGCACGTTCGACGGAATGCGTCAGAGCTGCGGAGTCGGGGTATCCGCTCCTGGTTCGGGATCGGTCGAGCAGTGAGAGAAGCACCCTCGGAGCAACAAGGAATTCGGAAAGTTTCATCCGGACGCCGAACGAGGACCGTTTCTGACCGCAATACCCGCAACACTGGACCTGTCGCCGGAATTCACCATCACATGAAGGGCACGTCATGGACATCAAGCTCGAACTGGTCGCCATTCCCGTCACCGACATCGACCGCGCCAAGGACTTCTACGTCCGCCTCGGATTCAATGCCGACCACGATCACACGGTCAGCGAAGACCTGCGATTCGTCCAGCTGACCCCTCCCGGTTCGGCCTGCTCGATCTGCATCGGCAAGGGAATCACCGACGCCGAGCCCGGCTCGGTCGTCGGCATGCAGGTAGTGGTCAAAGACATCGAAGAGGCCGAGCGCGAGTTCAAGAGCCGCGGCATCGATATCAGCCCGATCGACGACCAGGCCTGGGGGCGGTTCATCTACTTCGCCGACCCCGACGGGAACAAGTGGGCCGTCCAGGAGATCGTCATCCCGGACCTCAGCGGCAGCAACTCCTGAAAACGTCCCACTCCTGACATGAAAAATCCCCCCACCTCTTTCGAAGTGGGGGGATTTCTACGAACTAACGCTTAGCGGTAGTCGTTGCTGAAGCCGTAGTCGTCCAGCGGAACTGCAGCACCGGTGTTCTGGCCGAAGCCGTCCGGGCTGTAGTACTGGTCGTCGTACGACGGCACTGCGTAAGCAGCGGCGCGTGCCTCTTCGGTGGGCTGAACCTGGATGTTGCGGTAACGGTTGATACCGGTACCCGCAGGGATCAGCTTGCCGATGATGACATTTTCCTTCAGACCGATCAGCTTGTCCGAGCGGCAGTTGATAGCCGCGTCGGTCAAGACACGAGTGGTCTCCTGGAACGATGCCGCGGACAGCCACGAATCCGTCGCGAGCGACGCCTTCGTGATACCCATGAGCACCGGACGGCCGGCTGCGGGCTCGCCACCCTCGGCGACAACGCGGCGGTTTGCCGACTCGAACTCGGCGCGCTCGGTGAGCGAACCGGGCAGGAACTCGGTGGCACCGGAATCGATGATCGTCACGCGACGAAGCATCTGGCGCACGATGACCTCGATGTGCTTGTCGTGGATCGACACACCCTGGCTCCGGTACACCTCCTGGACCTCGTTGACCAAGTGGATCTGAACCTGACGCGGACCCATGACTCGCAGGACCTCGTGGGGATCGGCAGCACCTTCCATGAGCTGCTGTCCGACCTCGACGTGGTCACCGTCAGCCAAGAGGCTTTCGCGACCGTCGGCGTGCTTGAAGACACGCAGACGCTGACGCTTGCTGAGCTTGTCGTAGACAACCTCTTCGCCGCCGTCGTCCGGAACGATGGTGATCTTGTAGAAACGATCGCCGTCTTCGAGCTGTACCCGACCGGTGACGTCCGCGATAGGAGCCTTGCCCTTGGGCACACGTGCCTCGAACAGCTCCTGGACACGCGGCAGACCGCCGGTGATGTCATCTCCTGCGACACCACCCTGGTGGAAGGTACGCATGGTCAGCTGGGTACCGGGCTCACCGATCGACTGTGCGGCGACGATACCGACAGCCTCACCGATGTCGACCAGCTTGCCGGTGGCCATCGAGCGGCCGTAGCAAGTGGCGCAAACGCCGGTGCCGGTGGTGCAGGTCAGGACCGAGCGGACCTTGACCGTCGTGATGCCGGCTTCGAGCAGAGCATCGATCGCGGGGTCACCGAGATCGTGGCCACGCTCGACGATGACGGTGCCGTTCGCGTCGACTGCATCGGCCGCCAAGGTACGGGCGTACGTGCTGGTCTCCACGTGAGCATCGCGGATCATCGTGCCGTCGGCCTGCTTCTCGGCGATCGTGGTGACGATGCCGCGCTCTGTTCCACAGTCGACCTCGCGGACGATGACGTCCTGCGAAACGTCCACCAGACGACGGGTCAGGTAACCCGAGTCGGCGGTGCGGAGTGCGGTATCGGCCAGACCCTTACGAGCACCGTGCGTGTTGATGAAGTACTCGAGAACGGTCAGGCCTTCCTTGAAGGAAGACTTGATCGGACGCGGGATGAACTCACCCTTCGGGTTTGTCACCAGACCCTTCATACCGGCGAGCGAGCGAACCTGAGTCATGTTGCCGGCTGCGCCGGACTTCACGATCATCGGGATCGGGTTGCTGTCGGGGAAGTGAGCCTCCATGGCCTTGCCGACCTTGTCGGTCGCTTCCTGCCAAATGGTGACCAGAGCGCTGTTGCGCTCCTTCTTGTCCAGAGCACCACGCTGGTACTGCTTCTCGATCTTGTCGGCCTGAGCCTCGAAGTCCTCGATGATGGCAGGCTTCTCCGGCGGCACGAGCACGTCGGAGATCGAGACCGTGACACCCGAACGGGTGGCCCAGTAGAACCCGACGTCCTTGAGCTTGTCGACGGTCTGAGCAACCACGATCATCGGGTACCGCTCGGCGAGATCGTTGATGATCGTCGCCTGGCGCTTCTTCGGCATCTGCTCGTTGACGAACGGGTAGTCCGCCGGAAGCAGCTCGTTGAAGAGCACCCGGCCGAGTGTCGTGGTGGCGGTCCAGCCGTCACCGTAGTTCCAGCCCTCGGGGAACAGTTCGTTCTCGAGGTCGCGCGGCGGACGCTGCTGCGTCAGACGCACCTTGATCTGAGCCTGAACCGAGAGCGCGCCGCGGTCGACTGCCATCTGAGCCTCGGCGGGCGAGGAGTACACGCCCTGCTCTGCCTCGTCGTTGGTCGGAGCAACGAGCTCACCGGTGACACCCTCGTCGAGACGGGTCAGGTGGAACAGACCCGTGACCATGTCCAGACGCGGCATGGCGAGCGGGCGACCCGAAGCAGGCGAGAGGATGTTGTTCGAGGACAGCATCAGGATGCGTGCCTCGGCCTGTGCCTCTGCCGACAGCGGGAGGTGAACAGCCATCTGGTCACCGTCGAAGTCGGCGTTGAAGGCCTCACACACCAGCGGGTGGAGCTGAATGGCCTTGCCCTCGACGAGCTGCGGCTCGAATGCCTGGATACCCAGACGGTGCAGCGTAGGTGCACGGTTGAGCAGCACGGGGTGCTCGGCGATGACCTCTTCGAGGACGTCCCACACCTGGACGCGCTTGCGCTCGACCATGCGCTTTGCCGACTTGATGTTCTGCGCGTGGTTCAGATCGACCAGACGCTTCATCACGAACGGCTTGAACAGCTCGAGAGCCATCAGCTTGGGCAGACCACACTGGTGCAGCTTGAGCTGAGGACCGACGACGATGACGGAACGACCCGAGTAGTCGACGCGCTTACCGAGCAGGTTCTGACGGAAGCGACCCTGCTTGCCCTTGAGCAGATCGCTCAGGGACTTCAGCGGGCGGTTACCCGGTCCGGTGACCGGACGTCCACGACGACCGTTGTCGAACAGGGCGTCGACCGACTCCTGCAGCATCCGCTTCTCGTTGTTGACGATGATCTCGGGAGCACCGAGGTCGATCAGTCGCTTGAGGCGGTTGTTGCGGTTGATGACGCGGCGGTACAGGTCGTTGAGGTCGGAAGTCGCGAAACGTCCACCGTCGAGCTGAACCATCGGGCGAAGCTCCGGCGGGATCACCGGAACAGCGTTGAGGACCATGCCCATCGGCGAGTTGCCGTTGGTCTGGAATGCCGCAACCACCTTGAGGCGCTTGAGTGCACGCAGCTTCTTCTGGCCCTTGCCGCTGCGGATGGTCTCGCGGAGAGACTCTGCCTCGGCGTCGAGGTCGAAGTTCTGCATCAGGATCTGGATGGACTCTGCGCCCATCGCACCCGTGAAGTACTCGCCGTAACGGTCGACCAGCTCGCGGTACAGGAGCTCGTCGATGATGAGCTGCTTGACGCTCAGCTTGGTGAAGGTGGTCCAGATCTCGTCGAGACGATCCAGCTCACGCTGCGCGCGGTCACGGAGCTGACGCATTTCGCGCTCGCCGCCGTCCTTGACCTTGCGGCGGACATCGGACTTCGCGCCCTCTGCCTCGAGCTCGGCGATGTCGGCTTCGAGCTTCTGCGCACGTGCCTCGAGATCGGCGTCGCGCTGATCTGCGACGGTCTTCTTTTCGACCTGCATCTCGGCTTCGAGGGTGGACAGCTCGTTGTGACGGAGCTCCTCGTCGACACCGACGATGACGTAGGCAGCGAAGTAGATGATCTTTTCGAGATCCTTCGGAGCCAGGTCGAGCAGGTAACCGAGACGGCTCGGAACACCCTTGAAGTACCAGATGTGCGTGACCGGTGCGGCCAGTTCGATGTGACCCATGCGCTCACGACGAACCTTGGCGCGAGTGACCTCGACGCCACAGCGCTCACAGATGATGCCCTTGAAGCGGACACGCTTGTACTTACCGCAGTAGCACTCCCAGTCCCGAGTGGGGCCGAAGATCTTCTCGCAGAAGAGGCCGTCCTTCTCGGGCTTGAGCGTGCGGTAGTTGATGGTCTCCGGCTTCTTGACCTCGCCGTAGGACCAATTGCGGATGTCCTCCGCACTGGCCAAGCCAATGCGGAGTTCATCGAAGAAGTTGACGTCGAGCACGTAACTTCCTTTCCCCGTTGGGGTTACGGTTGCCGGTCACCCGGCAACCTGACTGCCAATTCAAATGTGAACTACGCCCCCGGGCCGCTCTCTCAAGAGCAACCCGGGGACCGAAACCTAGTTCGCGAGGTCGTCGACCGTCGCAGCTTCGTTCCTGGACAGGTTGATGCCCAGGTTCGCTGCGGCCCGCTCCAAGTCCTCGTCGTCGCCGTCCGCCATCGTGATGGCCGCGCCGTCCGAGGACAGCACCTCCACGTTGAGGCAGAGCGACTGGAGCTCCTTGAGGAGCACCTTGAACGATTCGGGGATGCCGGGTTCGGGGATGTTCTCGCCCTTGACGATGGCTTCGTACACCTTGACTCGACCGACCACGTCGTCAGACTTGATGGTCAGCAGTTCCTGCAGCGTGTAAGCCGCGCCGTAGGCCTGCATCGCCCAGCACTCCATCTCACCGAAGCGCTGGCCACCGAACTGGGCCTTACCGCCGAGAGGCTGCTGCGTGATCATCGAGTACGGACCGGTCGAACGAGCGTGGATCTTGTCGTCGACCAAGTGGTGCAGCTTGATGATGTACATGTAACCGACCGAGACCGGGTACGGGAACGGCTCGCCGGAGCGGCCGTCGAACAAGGTGGCCTTTCCGTCGGGTCCGACCATCTGCTCGCCGTCACGGTTCGGCAGCGTCGCGCCGAGGAGACCGGTGAGCTCGTCTTCCTTCGCACCGTCGAACACCGGGGTGGCGATGTTCGAGTCGGCCGGAGCGGACAGCATCTCTTCCGGCAGGGTCGCAGCCCAGTCGGGACGAGAGCCGTCGGACGCGATCTGAACGTTCCAGCCGGTCTTGCCGATCCACCCGAGGTGGGTCTCCAAGACCTGACCGATGTTCATACGACGCGGGACGCCGTGCGTGTTCAAGATGATGTCGACAGGCGTGCCGTCCGAGAGGAACGGCATGTCTTCCTGCGGCAGGATCTTGCCGATGACGCCCTTGTTACCGTGGCGGCCGGCGAGCTTGTCGCCGTCCTGGATCTTGCGCTTCTGTGCCACGTAGACGCGGACCAGCTCGTTGACACCGGGAGGCAGATCGTCGTCTTCGTCACGCGAGAACACGCGGATTCCGATGACCTTGCCGGTCTCACCGTGAGGAACCTTGAGGGACGTGTCACGAACCTCGCGAGCCTTCTCACCGAAGATGGCGCGAAGGAGGCGCTCTTCGGGGGTCAGCTCGGTCTCGCCCTTCGGCGTGACCTTTCCGACCAGCACGTCGCCGTCACGAACCTCGGCACCGATACGGATGATGCCGCGCTCGTCGAGGTCGGCGAGGACCTCGTCGGAGACGTTCGGGATGTCGCGAGTGATTTCCTCGGCACCGAGCTTGGTGTCGCGGGCATCGATCTCGTGCTCCTCGATGTGAATCGAGGTCAGGACGTCCTCTTCCACGAGACGCTGCGACAGAATGATCGCGTCCTCGTAGTTGTGGCCTTCCCACGGCATGATCGCGACGAGCAAGTTCTTGCCCAGCGCCATCTCACCGTTCTCGGTGCAAGGGCCGTCGGCCAGAACCTGGCCGGCCTCGACACGCTGTCCCTCGTCCACGATCGGACGCTGGTTGGCGCACGTGCCCTGGTTGGAACGCGCGAACTTGCGCATCCGGTACGTCTTGCGGCTTCCGTCGTCAGCCATCACCGTGACGTAGTCCGCGGAGATCTCCTCCACGACACCGGTCTTCTCGGTGATGATGACGTCGCCGGCATCCACAGCTGCACGCAGCTCCATGCCGGTACCGACGAGAGGTGCCTCGCTGCGAACCAGCGGGACAGCCTGACGCTGCATGTTCGCGCCCATCAGGGCACGGTTTGCATCGTCGTGCTCGAGGAACGGAATCATCGCGGTTGCGACGGACACCATCTGACGCGGCGAAACGTCCATGTAGTCGATGTCGGAGGACGCGACGAACTCGACCTCGCCACCCTTACGGCGGACGAGAATCTTCGAGTCGGTGAAGCGACCCTCGCGGTCGATGGCCGAGTTGGCCTGCGCGACTACGTGGCGGTCTTCTTCGTCAGCGGTCAGGTAGTCGACCTCGTCGGTCACCTGTCCGTCGACGACGCGACGGTACGGGGTCTCGATGAAACCGAACGGGTTGACGCGGGCGTAGACCGACAGCGAACCGATCAGGCCGATGTTCGGGCCTTCCGGGGTCTCGATCGGGCACATGCGGCCGTAGTGCGACGGGTGAACGTCGCGAACCTCGAGGCCGGCGCGCTCACGGGACAGACCACCCGGGCCGAGGGCGGACAGACGACGCTTGTGCGTCAGCCCCGACAGCGGGTTGTTCTGGTCCATGAACTGCGACAGCTGGGAGGTTCCGAAGAACTCCCTGATCGCAGCGACGACGGGACGGATGTTGATCAGCGTCTGAGGCGTGATTGCCTCGACGTCCTGTGTGGTCATGCGCTCACGAACCACACGCTCCATGCGGGACAGGCCCACGCGGATCTGGTTCTGGATGAGCTCGCCGACGGTACGCAGACGACGGTTGCCGAAGTGGTCGATGTCGTCGACCTCGACGGGAACCTCGACGCCGCCCGGAGCCGTCATCGAGGTGTCACCTGCGTGCAGACGCACGAGGTACTCGACGGTGGCGACGATGTCTTCTTCGGTGAGCGTGGATGCAACGATCGGCTGACCCGCGTTCAGGCCGAGCTTCTTGTTGATCTTGTAACGACCCACGCGAGCGAGGTCGTAGCGCTTGTCCTTGAAGAACAGGTTCTCCAGCAGGGTCTGCGCGCTCTCCTTGGTGGGGGGCTCGCCCGGACGCAGCTTGCGGTAGATGTCGAGCAACGCCTCATCGGTGCCGGCTGTGTTGTCCTTCTCCAGCGTGGCCATGAGGATCTCGGAGAAGCCGAAGCGCTCCGTGATCTGCTCGGTGGTCCAGCCGAGTGCCTTGAGCAGGACGGTGACAGGCTGACGACGCTTGCGGTCGATACGGACACCAACGGTGTCGCGCTTGTCGACGTCGAACTCGAGCCATGCGCCGCGACCCGGGATCACCTTGACGCTGTGCAGATCCTTCTCGGTGCTCTTGTCGACGCTCATGTCGAAGTACACACCGGGGGAACGCACGAGCTGCGAGACGACCACACGCTCGGTGCCGTTGATGATGAAGGTGCCCTTGTCGGTCATCATCGGGAAATCTCCCATGAAGACCGTCTGGCTCTTGATCTCACCAGTGTTGTTGTTGATGAACTCCGCGGTGACGAACAACGGCGCCGCGTAGGTCATGTCCTTGTCTTTGCACTCGTCCGTCGAGGCCTTGACCTCGTCGAATCGAGGGTCGGAGAAGGACAGCGACATAGTGCCGTTGAAATCCTCGATCGGAGAAAGCTCCGCGAGGATGTCCTCGAGACCACCGGACACTGCATTGTCGCCGAGTGCCGCTGCTCGTTCACGCCAACTCTGCGCGCCGATCAGCCACTCGAACGAATCTGTCTGTACGTCAAGAAGCCCGGGAACTTCGAGGGGTTCGCGAACTTTCGCGAACGAAACCCTCTTCGGGGCTCCGGGGATTCCGGAAACTGCCTTGGTCTGGCTAGAGACTGCCAAGATGCGTCCTTCCAGCACCTCACGCGGGCCGCTCCGTGCTGTTGCGACCGCCGCTGTATCTGCTTCGAATTTCGCTGGTTACAACCCGAACGAAACCCGTCGCAGAAAGCAAGAAGTACTTGACTTCGCAGCGGTTGAGACGAGGGGTGGACAGGAGGCAGCCAGCGCAACGTCCAAAAGTACACCCTTACTCTGGAAATGTCGAGTCGGGTGTAACTGAGGGTCGAATTCAGATACTGACGTGAGACTGCCGATCACTCGTCCGTGCATGTTCACCGATCAGAGTGGACCTTGCGGACCGCTCCGTCAAGGGCGAGAGCGCGTGTCGCAGCATTCGAACATTCGTGACGCGCATTCGAACACTGCCACCGGGAGTGTAGCCAGCAACGGCGTCACATACGAAAAATCTGGACCGACATCGTGCGTCGATCCAGATCTTCGCGCTGGTGCGCAGGTGCTACTGGTCGCGAATCTCCGAGCTACTGGTCGCGAATCTCCGAGCTACTGGTCGCGAATCTCCGAGATCAGCCAGTTTCCGTCCTGCTTCTCCAGACTCACGATGACCATTCCGGAGCGAGAGTCTGCCGCCACACCGTTCTGCGTCGAGCTGACGTTCAGTTGGGCGAGCAACTGCGCCCGGTCCTTCTCGAGCCGTGTGATCCCGATCAGCGGGACATCAGCGGTCGTTGCCGTCTGGGTTTGTTCGACGCCGGCCTTCTGCGTGTCCTTGTACTGCGTCAGCTGATCGCGCATCGACTGGTTCAGGCCCTGGACACCCTTGTCGAAATCGGCGTCGAAGGTGTCGGGAGAAAACGTGAAGACTGCAGCCAACGCCGACGGCGTCACACGAAGAACTTCAGCCGTGGCGCCTTCGTCCACCCAGGCGATGTCGCCCGTCTTCGCGCCGACTTTGAAGAAGGCGATGCCGGCGAGGATCGCGACGATGACCGCTGCGGCCCCCAGGATCGCGACCAGGCGCCAACCGGCCTTGGATTGTGTAGGTGTTGTCGCCGACTCCCCCGCGCCCGTCTCCGGGGTAGCAGGGGCCTTGGGCTCGTCTGCGACGGTTTTCGCCGGTTTGGTCAGATCGGGGCCTGGTGTGGATTCCGGAGCGTCGGTTTCCGTCTTCGGCGGCTCGATGTCTCCGGACTCTGCCTTCGTGAGCGTCGGCTTCGCAACCTCCGGCTTCACAGCCTCCTGTGTTTCCTCTTCCGGCTGTTCGATCGTGGGCTCGACCGGATCCGAATCGGACGTCCCCGCGGGGACGTTGAGCGAGCGAGCGCTTCCGGCGATCTTCGGCCGACGGTTCTGCGGGGAGGACGGTCCGCCGGTACGACGTTTGGGTGGCATTACGCGCTTCTCCTTCGAGGGATGTCGGTGTGCAGGTTCGACGAACTACTGGCCACCGGAATCACCACCCTCGGTTGTCGGTGCAGGAGTACCGGACGCAGGTGCCTCGGTCCCCGAACCAGGGGCAGGCGTTGCATCAGGTGCAGGCGTGGAGCCGTCGGCCGCCGGCAGGGTGCCGGAGCCGAGATCGAGTCGCGATCCGATCGGATCAGCCGACTGCGCCTTCCAGACCCCGTCGATCTCGACCATGCCCAGCCGCATGCCGAGCTGATTCTTGACGAACTGGTTGCCCTGGGTCGTGGTGACACGAACGACGACCAGTGCCGTGGCGGTCCGGTCATCGGTATTGAGCTCGGTCAGCGCGGACTGAACGACTTCGGTGTCAGCCTTCGAGCCCGAGTTACGCAACTCGTCGGTGATGGAATCCTGAACGGTCTGCAGATACGTCGTCATCTCGTCACCGGTCACCGAAGAACGCATGTTCTCGATCGACTGGTCGAGATTGGCCGAATCCGCGTTGTTGAGGTTGATCGCGACTTGCTGCGCACCGATAAGCGCGTCGTCACGCATCTCGGCGGTGGTGCGGTCGGTGGTGAGCGCCCGAACGTACGGGACGCCGAACACACCGAGCGCAACCACTGCCGCCAGAAGCAAGACACCGACCGCAATCAGAGACGCTGTCAGCCCCTTCGGTCTACCGGTTGTCGGCGCTCCCGATTCGACTTGCTCGGGCCCGCCGGACTGCGGGGAACTGTTTCTCTGAATCACACTCACTACCCTACTTACCTGTTTTGCCCAGCCTCTGGCCGCGAATCGTCAACTGCCACAACTCAGTAGCCTGAACTGCACAAACTCGACCACATTCGGATCGGTCTACTTCGGTGTCACTCCGAGCAACGGCGCCAACTGCGTCGCGATCGGGTTGAGGTTCAACTTGTCCGGATCGACCTTCGGCTTGAAGTCCCAAGGCTGGATCGTGTCGGGATCGGCGTACACCACGCGGTTGGCACTGCGGACGCCCGTCTCGCTGCCCAGCGGCGTCTCACACGACGCGGCGGTGTTGAGCGGGAAGTCCTGCTGGGTGTCGTCGAAATTGGGATTCTGACGCTTCATCTCGTCCAGGATCGCCATGGTGCCTTCGTAACCCACCGTGCACGAGAGCGGATTGTTGGTCTCCAGCACCAAGCCCTGATGGACCGTTCCGTCGCCGGGAGCAACCGTCGGTGCGGCAGCGGCCAGACCGGGAAGGAAGATCAGGAACGGCTGCAGCGCGATCGTTCGCGGCGCAAGCGTCTTGGTGGTCGCGGCAAGATTGGTCAGGTCAGTCGTCAGGCTCGGGCCCGCCTCGTTGATGAGGGCACCGATCTGATCGCTGGCCGGGATGCCGTTGTCGATCAAGCGACGGATGTCCGGATCACTGGTCCGCAACTGCGCCGTGACAGCATCGAGATCGGTACTGAACTGCTTGATCGCGGAGGACTGATCCGACTGCGTCGTCAGTACCGTCTCACTGTTCCGAATCAGCGCGAGCGTCTGAGGCAGAGTGTCGAGCCCGGACTGCGAGAGGCCGGACAGCGAATCGGCCAGGACCTGAATGTCCTCGCCCTTGCCGTTGAACGCTGCACCGAGTTCGACGGCGACGGTGTGGAGCGCGTCGACGGGCACGGACTTGACCAAGCCGTTGGCACTGGTCAGCACATCCTCGATCGGGATCGGAGTTGTGGTGTCCCCCACCGCGATCACCGAGCCGTCCTCGAGAAACGGTCCCTGGTCGGTATCGGGCTGAAGGTCGACGTACTGCTCACCGATGGCGGAGCGGTTGGCCACGACGGCACGGGCCGACGCGGGAATCTCCGGAGCACTGTTGTCGATCTTCAGGTCGACCTGAATTCCGTCCTCGGTCAACGACATGTCGCCCACTCGCCCGACCGGCACGCCGCGATACGTCACCTCGGCGTTGGTGAAAATTCCACCGGACGTGGCCAATTCGGTCTTGACCGTGTACTGACCGAACCCCATGAGGTTGTCCAGGCGCACGTACTTGGCGCCGACGTAGATGAGACCCAGGAGCGCAACCACGACAAAGCCGACGAGCTGCCATCTGACCAGAGCTGATCTCACTGTCCATCACCGCCGATTCCGAACTGTTCCAGCATTCCCTGGATGGGGTTGAGTGGGTTCGCCGCGGGCGCCGGCGTTGCCGGGTCACCCGCTGTTGTGGCGGGAAGGCCGGCGACAACGGGAACCTGCGGCAGGATCGGAGCGATCGGCAGCAGTGACACTGTCGGCCACCCCGGTCGCGGCCCGTTGCCGTTGTAGTACGGGTTGGAGGGGTCGACCACCGGCTTGGGATTGCCGAACTTGGGCTGGCGGTATTCCGGTTCTCCCTGCCCGACACCGAGACCCGAGAGTGTATTGCCGATCTGCAGGTCGACACTCAGGAAGAGGTTGACGGAACCACCCTGTGCAATCTTCTCGACACCGTCCGGGAACGGGAACGTCGGAAGGAACGGAAGTGCCCCCACGAAGTCGTCACCGGAGTCTGCGAGCGCCTGCAGCGTCGGACGCAGAGCCTGAAGATCAGCGATCAGATCGTCCTTGGACTGTGTGAGGACGTCGGTTCCCACTGTTCCGAGTCGATCCACCTGAGCGAGCATCTGCGTCAGCTGCGGACGCTGCTCGTTGAGAACCTGTGTCGCAACGGGGAGTTCCTCGAGAATCTTCCCGATCTTCTCGTTCTGATCGTTGACGCGAGTCGAGAGCACATCCAGGCCGTCGAGGGCGCGTGTGATGTCGTCACGCTGCTCGTTGAGTCCACCGATGAGTGTGTTCGCCTGCTCCAGAAGACTTCTCGTCTTGCCTTCGCGACCGTCGAACGCGGCACCGAGTTCTTCGACGATGGGCTGCAACTGGCCCACACCGCCGCCGTTGAGCAGCAGCGACAATGCGCCGAGAACCTGCTCGATCTCCGTGGCGTGGCGAGTGCGATCCAGCGGAATGAGGTCACCGTCGGCCAGCTTCGCAGAGTCCGGTCCGGACGGCGGGGCCGACAGCTGGATGAACTTCTCGCCGAGCAGGTTGGTCTGCTCGACCGCGGCAATTGCGTTGGCGGGCAGATCAACCGACGAGTCGAGGATGATTCCGACGTCCGCGGTCCATCCGTCCGGTCCGACCGACACGTCGTCGACTCGACCGACCGGAACACCGTCGACCTTCACAGCGGACTGCGGAACAAGGTCCAAGACATCGTCGAACTGAATGGTCAAGTGCATCGGATCGGAACCCACATCAGGACCGCCGGGAAGCGGGACAGCGTAGATCCCCTCGGACGAGCAGGCGGTTGCCGAGATCAGGACGGCGCACAATCCGGCGCCGACTATCAATGAACGCTTCACTCGCCCTCCCCGTTTCCACTGGTCAGTCGCGGTGACACGACGCCGGGCACAGTGCCCGGAACTACCTGCATCTGTCGTTCGGAACCGGCAAGGATGCCGAAGGGAAGGTTCAGGCCTGCAGCCTGATTGGCTGCGTCGGTCATCGCTGCGACGTTTGCGCACTGGTCGATGGCCGGTTGCATCTGCCGTCCCAACGCCTCAAACCGCGGATCACCAGGCAATAGTTTGCCGAGGTCCATCAACTTGCAGAGCACTCCGGCCGGGTTCTGAAGATCAGGGAACGCCAGACGTGAAGCCAGCACACCTGATTCGGCGTCGTACGAGTTGACCAGGTTGGAGATCGCCAGCGGAAGCATGGTGAGCGTGTTGGCCAGTGCTTCCTTGTTGTTCGCCAATGTCTGTGTCGGTTCGACGAGACCCTCGGTTGTCTGGACCAACTGATCGCGGTTGTCGGCCACGAACTTCGCGACGTCGCCGAGAGCAATCGAGAGCTGGTTCAGAGCGGCACCGAGATCGTCGCGCTCACCTGCCAGGAATCCGGTCAGGTCCGACAACTGCGTGTTGAACTGGCGCACCTGCTGATCGTTGGCCGCGAGAGCGCCCACAAAAGTATCCAGGTTCTTGATGGTGAGCGAGATGTTGTCACGCGAATCGTTGAGCGTCCGTGCGGCATCCGAGAGGTTGGTGATGCTGTCTCCCAACGCTTCACCGTTGCCCTCGAGGTTGGCCGCACCTGTCTCGACGAAATCGGACAGTGCTCCGTTCTTGTTGGCACCTTCAGGACCGAGAGCCGACGCGAGTTCGTCGATGCTGGAGTACAACTGGTCGACCTCGACAGGCGTCGCCGTCTTCTCGATCGGAATTACTGCACCGCTGGCCATCTTGTCGCCGCCGGTGAAGACCGGTGTCAGCTGGATGTAGCGGTCGGCAACCACCGACGGCGTGATCTGAGCGGCACTGGCACCCGCGGGAATGTCGATCCCACGATCGACACGCAGCTCGACCTTGACCTGATCTCCCTGGGGTTCGACGGATTCGACGGTGCCGACCTTGACACCGAGAACACGAACGTCGGAGCCGTCGTAGATACCCACCGACTTGTCGAAGTAGGCGGTGATCTTGGTGGTTCCGGCGCGAGTGAACACCCACCACAGCGCGCCACCGATTACGAGTAACCCGATCAGAACAGCGGCGATGATCGCGACCGAGCGCTTCTTGGAGCCGCTTCCGGCTTCGGCAGTATCAGCCATCAGTTGCCTCCCAACGTACGAACGGGGTCACGGTAGCCCGGAATGTCCGGTAGACCCGGCGGAAGGAGGTTCACGACGACCTGGTCGAACCAACGGCCGTTGCCGACCACGTTGGCATACAAGCGAATGAAGGGTTCGTAGAGCTTCAGTGCCTTGTCCAGGTTCTCGTTGTTTGCCTTCAGGATGTCGATGACGCCGTTGAGCTGCGTCAGCGCCGGCCCGATTGCCGCCTCGTTGTCACGAACGAGACCGGTGAGCTGCTGAGAGACGCGCTGAGTTCCGGTGAGCAGCTGCGAAATCGCTTGCTGGCGATTGTTGAGCTCCTGCACCAGTAGTCCACCGTCTCGGATCAGCTGGGTGAATTCCTTGTTGCGGTCAGCAAGAATCTGCGACGTCTTCCCGGTGGCGGCGAAGAGCTTCTGCAAGTCCTGATCGCGGCTCGCGATCGTCTGCGACAGCCGACTGACACCGTCGAGCGAAGCGCGGACATCGCCAGGTGTCTCGGAGAATGCCTGGGACAACGTCTCCATGCTCTTCGCCAACTGGTCGGTGTCGATGTCGCCGACGGTGTCCGCCGCGGCCGAGAAGGCCTGAACGACGTCGTACGGAGAGGTGGTGCGCTCTAGCGGAATCCGATCCTTGGGATCGAGGTTGTCGGTTCCGCGCGGATCTAGTGCGAGGTACTTCTGTCCCAGAATGGTCTTGATCTGAATGGACGCAGAGGTTTGATCTCCCACCCACGCGTCACTGACCTTGAAGTCGACGAGAACACGGTCACCGTCGAGATCGACGGAAGTGACCTTGCCGACCTTCACGCCGGCGATACGAACCTCGTTACCAGGCTTGAGACCCGCGGCTTCGGAGAACTCGGCGGAGTAGGACGAGCCTGCTCCCACGAACGGAAGCGAATCGAGGAAGAACGCGGACAAAGTGGCCAGCAGCACCACGAAGATACCGATGGCTCCGGCCATTGCCGGACTGCGACGTTTACTCATCGACCTTGCAACTCCCTCATACCGTCTTGAGTGCATCGCGTGGCCGCGTTGGTGTAAATCGGCTGATTGACCGTCGGCAGGCCGGTGGGCAGATTCAGCGACGCAGACTGTCCTGGACCGGCAACGATGTCGATTCCGCACAGATAGAACTGGAACCAGGAACCGTAGCTCGCTACGCGTGCGAGCTTCTCGAGCTTGACCGGCAAGGTCTCGAGCACCGCGTTGACGTCGTCACTCCGACGATTGAGTGTGGTCGCCAGTGTGTTGAGCGCCGTGATCGAGCCCTGAATCGACGGCCGCGTCGGCTCGAGCAGGTCTGCCGTCGCGTCGGTCAGGCCGGCGAGTGAGGTGACGGCCGAACCGACCACCCCACGCTCGTTGGCCAACCCGGTGACGAGTTGCTGGGTGTTGACGATCAGTGAATCGAGGTTCTTGTCGTTCGCGTTGACGGTGTCGAGAACGTCGTTGAGGTTCTTGATCACCGCGCCGATGACCGCGTCCTTGTCCGCGACGGTGTTGGTCAGGCTCGCGGTGTTGCGCACGAGCTCACTGATGGTGCCCGATTCGCCTTGGAACACCTGGATGATCTGGTACGACAGCTTGTTGACGTCGTCCGCGCTCAGGGTGGTGAACAGCGGCTTGAAGCCGTTGAAGAGTGTCGTGAGGTTGACTGCCGGGCGCGTCTGAGACAGCGGCAGGGTATCGCCGCCGGTGATCTTCTTGCCTTGGCTGCCTTCACCCTGCGAGAGCGAGATGTACCGCTGCCCCACCAGGTTGCGGAACCGGATGGTGGCGATGGAACTGGCCGGCAACCAATCACGATCGGACACCGAGAACTGGACCTCGGCCTGGTTGTCGTTGACGATGGCAATCTTCTCGACCTGGCCGACACGAACACCGGCAATGCGGACCTCGTCGCCCTCGTTCAACGAAGTGACGTCGGAGAAGACGGCGTTGAACTTGGTGCCGCCACCGCCGCCGAGGTTGGCGATACTGGCTGCCAGCAGTCCTGTCGCCAGGACCGTCACCACAACGAAGATGATGAGCTTTGTCAGCGGAGCTGCGAGTCCTCTCATTGGACGCTCACCTCCGCACCTGCGAATGCCGGAGCGCTGACCATCGTGGTCCACGCCGGAACATCGTCCGGCGCAACACCGTTGGCCTGTCCGTAGATCACCTTCAACGTATCCTCTTCGAGTTTCGAGCCCGCGTAGCCGGCCTGCTGAGCCGGACCGCTGTTGTTGGTCGAGAACAACTGAGGTCCGGAGCCCTCGGGTGCAGGCAGGAATTCCATGGTGGCGGGACCTGGATTGCGGGAAGGAACCTGGTAGGAACCGTCACCGTACGAACCGCCGGGGTACTGCGGGAACGGACGACCGGGCTCGGTGACGTTGTCGTAGCAAACCGGGCCGCGGTTGTCGACGAGCCGTGGCTCGTCTTGGTTGGGCAGGTAGCGACCCTTGGGGTTCACGATCTGAATACTCGCACGCACACCAGGATTGGGCGCGTCGGTGGACAGGATCTTGGCAGCTTCCGGAGCGGTGTCCGAGAAGCCCTTGAACGTGCACCCGAAGGTCGGAGAGTACTGGGCCAGAAGCTGGAGAGCTTCCTTCGAATCCGCAGCGAGCGTGATGATCGAGGACGAGTTCGCTTCGAGGAAGGCTGCGGTGTCAGACGATGTCACGGTGAGCGACGCCAGCAGTGTCCGCAACTGGTCCTGCTTCTGCACCACCGTGTTACCCGTGGTCCGCAGATTGTCGAGAGCGTTGATCAGATCGGGCGCAGCGTCCGAGTACGTCTGGGAGAAGTCCGCGAACTTGCGCAGATCCTCTTGCACCGCGGGCAGTTCGGTATTGACGCCGCGGAAGATCTCCTCGAGACGATCGACCGTCAGACCGAGCTCGGCGCCGCGTCCCGTCAGACCCTGCGCGAGAGAACCGAGAGTGTTCGCCAGATCCTGCGGCGGAATCGCCTGCAGAAGTGGGAGCAGTCCGTCCAGAACGTCGCCGACCTCGACAGCATTGCCGCTCTTGTCCTGGTGGATCACCGTTCCCGCGGAAATCGGGGTCGCGGTGGTTCCCTCCGGAATGATCAGGGAGACGTAGCGCTCACCGAAAAGCGTCTTCGGGAGCAGACGCGCCGTGACGTTGGACGGAATGAGATCAGCCTTGTCCGGCTCGATCGCGAGGACCGAGGTGACCTGGCCGTCTTTCGTCGACGCGGATCGCACCTCGCCGACCAGCAGCCCACGGACCTTGACGTCCGCGTTGGGTGGCAACGCATTTCCGACTGTGTCGGTCACGAGGTCGATCTTCACGACGTCCTTGAACGTCTTGTTGAAGGTTCCGATGGTGAAGGCCAGGAACAATGCCAACACCACGAAGAACACGAGTCCGAGCACACGGCGGCGCAGGACTGACGGAGCCTCGATCATCCGGCCACCCTCACTGTCGTCGTGGTGCCCCAGATTGCGAGGCTGAGGAAGAAGTCGAGAACGGCGATCGTCACGATTGCGGCGCGAACAGCGCGGCCGACGGCCACGCCGACACCTGCGGGACCACCTGAGGCATGGAACCCGTAGTAGCAGTGGATCAGGATCAGCACGAAGGCGAATACCAGGACTTTCGCAAACGAATACAGCACGTCCTGCGGTGGCAGGAACAGGTTGAAGTAGTGGTCGTAGGAACCCGTCGACTGCCCGTTGAAGACCGTGCTGATCACTCTCGAGGCGAGGTACGCCGCGAGTAGACCCACGATGTACAGCGGAATGACGGCGACGAAGCCGGCGATCATGCGCGTCGTGACCAGGAACGGCACCGACGGAACTGCCATGACCTCGAGCGCGTCGATCTCTTCGGAGATTCGCATGGCACCGAGCTGGGCGGTGAAACCACAACCAACCGTGGCCGAGAGCGCAAGAGCCGCAACGATCGGAGCGATCTCACGGGTGTTGACGTATGCGGAGAGGAAGCCGGTCAGGACCGAGCTACCCAACTGCTCCAGAGCGGCGAAGCCCTGGAGGCCGACGACGACACCCGTGAATCCGGACATCATCGCGATGACGCCGATGGTTCCGCCGATCACAGCGAGCGCACCGCTACCGAAGGTCACTTCGGCGAGTAGTCGAAGCGTCTCCTTCCGGTACCGATGCAGCGTGCGAGGGGTCCACGCGATGGCGCGCGCGTAGAACGACATCTGCTCGCCCGCGCGGTCCAACGCGTTCACTGGAATTCTGGCTACTTTGCGACTCTTCAGCAGGAACTGATCGCCGCGGCCTCGTGCGATGGTCATTTAGGTCAAGATCCCTTCGCCGGCACGATCTGGAGGTACACCATCGTCAGAATCAGATTGGCGAAGAACAACAGCAGGAACGTGATGACGACGGCCTGGTTCACCGCCTCACCGACGCCCTTCGGGCCACCGGACGGGTGGAGTCCCTTGTACGCGGAGATCACACCAGCGATGACACCGAACACCGCGGCTTTGATCTCACCGCTCCAAATGTCCGGTAGCTGCGCAAAGGCTGAGAATGACGAGATGTAGGCACCGGGGTTACCGCCCTGCAGGATCACGTTGAAGAAGTAACCACCCGCGATACCGACGACGGACACCAGTCCGTTGAGCAGAACAGCGATCAGCACCATCGCGAGTACACGCGGAACCACCAGGCGCTGAATCGGATTGATTCCGAGGACTTCCATCGCGTCGATCTCTTCACGGATGGTTCGAGAACCGAGATCGGCCGTCACGGCCGATCCGGCCGCACCGGCGACCAGCAACGCTGTCACCAGGGGGCTACCCTGCTGGATCACCGCCAGGACGCTGGCAGCGCCGGTGAACGATTCTGCACCCAACTGCTTGATCAGCGAACCGGTCTGCAGTGAGACGACGGCGCCGAAAGGGATGGCTACCAATGCCGTCGGCAAAATTGTCACGCTGGCGATGAACCAGGCCTGCTCGATGAACTCACGGAACTGAAATGGACGCCGGAACGTATTCCTGACGACGTCGACAAACAGTTCGACGATGTTTCCGGCCTGAGTTAATGCTCCGTTGACCGGACTCAGAACCGAGTTGCGGGTAACCCCCATCCGATATGCCTACCCTTGCCCGTGTGTCGTGTTTCCGTAGGGATCGCCCTCGTATGCAGGAATGACCTGCGTGTCTTGCGAGTTGTCGTTCCACTCCCCCTGATAGCCGCTCGCTTCGGCGTACTGGGGATCGTACTGCCCAGTTCCGTCAACCTCGTCGAGGCTGTCCTGAATCGCCGCCTGTGCGTTAGCTGGGAGGGTGTGCATGATCTGACGGACGCGCTCCTGGCGACGACGAACAGCCTGACGCTCCGGGTTTCCGGGGGTGGCCTTCATCTGCGGCACGATGCCCTCGACGTCGTCGACACCACCGGCGTGGTGACCGGCGTCGACGAGCGCCTGCTCGTGCGCCATCTGAGCCTCGTCCTTCTCCTCCGACATACCGATCGGACCGATCATCGTTCCGTTGAGGAACTGCTTGACGACGGGCTCGTCCGAGGTGAGCAGCACCTCACGAGGACCGAACATCACCAACTGACGACGGAAGAGCATGCCGATGTTGTCCGGCACCGTGCGTGCGAGGTTGATGTTGTGCGAGACGATCAGAATCGTCGCGTCCGACTGGGCGTTGATGTCGATCAGCGTTTGGCTGATGTACGTCGTACGCACCGGATCCAGACCGGAGTCGGGCTCGTCGACGAGGATGATCTCGGGATCGAGAACGAGTGCACGCGCCAGACCGGCACGCTTGCGCATACCGCCGGAGATCTCACCGGGAAGCTTGTCCTCGGCGCCGACCAGACCCGTGAGGTCCAACTTCTCCATCACGATCTTGCGGATATCGGATTCCGACTTCTTGGTGTGCTCACGAAGCGGGAAGGCGATGTTGTCGTACAAGTTCATCGAGCCGAACAGTGCGCCGTCCTGGAAGAGAACGCCGAACAGCTTGCGGATCTCGTAGAGCTCCTTGGAGGAGCACTGCAGGATGTCCGTGCCGTCGATGACGATGGAGCCTTGTTCAGGGCGGAGCAGTCCGATCAGGGACTTCAGGAACACCGACTTACCGGTACCCGAAGGCCCGAGCAGTGCGCTGACCTCACCCGCGGGAAGTGTCAACGACACGTCCTGCCAAATCCTCTGCGACCCGAAAGACTTTGTCAGTCCTTGTACCGCTACCTCGACTCCCACCATTACCTCCGCGACGTCCGTTGCATGCATGCACCCGTGTGGGTTGGGTCACTCTATCGCATGGGAGTGGTACCCGTGACTGCGAATACTACTAACGAGTAGGGAAGAAGCATAATTCAGATCACAGCCTAGTTCGGACACCCCTCCCACCTGCATGAATTCCTGCATATCACCCGCGAAAAAAGTTCAAAAAAAGAGGGCCACTCCCCGTGGGGAGTGGCCCTCTTCGTTACTACTCGCGAAGAGCAGCGGGAAAACCGTCTTACTTGATGACGATCTTTGCTCCGGCAGCTTCGAGCTTTTCCTTGGCAGCCTCTGCGGCGTCCTTGGCAACCTTCTCGAGGATGGCCTTCGGAGCGCTCTCGACGAGGTCCTTGGCTTCCTTCAGGCCGAGGCCGGAAACGACCTCACGGACGACCTTGATGACCTGGATCTTCTTGTCGCCAGCCGACTCGAGGACGACGTCGAACTCGTCCTGCTCTTCAGCAGCTTCTGCGCCGGCAGCCGGTGCGCCTGCAGCGGCGACGGCGACGGGAGCAGCAGCGGTGACCTCGAAGGTCTCCTCGAATGCCTTAACGAACTCCGAGAGCTCGAGGAGGGTGAGCTCCTTGAACTGGTCCAACAACTCTTCGGTGCTGAGCTTCGCCATTGTGGCGGTCCTTCCTGTAAGTCCCATGTCGCTGATCCGCGACCGGGCGGGGTTATAGCAGTGATGCGCGGGTGCGGATCAGCTTTCGGCTTCGGCCTCGGCCGGAGCCTCGGTGGCAGCCTCTGCGGGGGCCTCTGCGGCTCCGCCTTCTGCAGCCTTCTTCTCCTGCAGGGCAGCGGCCAGACGGGCCATCTGCGAAGCGGGAGCATTGAACAGGCCTGCGGCCTTTGCCAAGTTGCCCTTCATCGCGCCGGCAAGCTTTGCCAACAGGATTTCGCGGGATTCGAGATCCGCGATCTTGTTGACCTCTTCCACGGACAGCGCAGCGCCGTCCATGTAGCCGCCCTTGATGATGAGCGCCTTGTTGTCCTTAGCGAAGTTCTTCAGAGCCTTCGCAGCGTCGACCGGTTCGCCCTTGATGAATGCAATGGCGGTCGGACCAACGAACAGGTCATCAAGGCCCTCGATGCCAGCCTCTGCGGCGGCACGCTTGACCAGGGTGTTCTTGGCGACGGAGTAGGTGGCACCTTCTCCGAGAGCGCGTCGCAGTGTCGTGATGTTGCCAACCGAAAGGCCACGGTATTCCGTGACCACAGCGGCGGTCGAACCCTTGAACTGCTCGGTGATTTCCGCAACTGCGGAAACCTTCTCAGGCTTTGCCATACTTCGCCTCCTCTCGTGACAGTCGTTGTCCCACTCAGGAACCGCTGCACCTCATCGGGGTGAACCCGAGAAGACACAGTCCGCGACATGCAAAACGCCCCGGCGCAAGCGCACGGGGCGTACAGAGGAAACATGAAGAAGAGGCTTACGAATCAGCGTAACGATGCAAAGCGAGGCAGTGCATAACCAGGCAAACTGTAGAACCACTACATCAAGCTATCCCCCTACCTCGTTCACCTACGTGGGCCGCCGGGCACTCCCGGACTTTCAACCACACCCATCACTGAGTGCAATCACCAACGGTCTTGGGTAGAACATGATTTTGGGGTGAAGTTCATATCCAGCACTGAACTCCGCCTCGAAGACTACCTGACTGCTCGCTGCACAACCAAATCGGGTTCGTCACGCACCCGATTCCTTCAAGCACCGATAGCCCTGGCGATCTTGTGTTCGATTGCTGCCCGAGCTCGGTCCGGCAACACCAGCAGTCCATCGAGTTCCTTGTGGGCCTTCCGGTACGCACTCTGACGTTCCTGTGGCGTCGCGCCCTCGTCCATGGCCAGTCGCAGCAGACGTTGCGCCCTTACCAGGCGTTCTTGTTCGTCGAGGGTGAATCCGCTCCGTCGGCGGCGCTTCGCCTCAGCTTCCGCGATTTCGAAGGCGATCGAGTAAGCGTGCACCGCCTCGCGGTACTCGGTTTGTGCCTGCTGGTTGCCGATCATCGTCTCCGGATTGCCTGGGCGAAGCAGATCGGCACGGTATTTGGCTCGATGAAAATCGGCGGTCAAAGGCTCGCGCATGTCCGTCATCATCGGGGTGTCGAGCAGTGTGACCGGATCGAGCTCGTACGAGAACCATCGGGCGTCGACCGCATCGTGCTGCTCGATTGCCTTGGCCAGCTCTCGGCGCTGTGTTTCTTCGTCGGCGTGATGTTGTGCGTTGGCTTGCGCGATGGCGACCTTGGTCTGCTGCTTGAGCCGGAAGCGCTCTTGCCGGCGCTCGATCCGCCTTTCGTTGGCAACCGCGACACCCTTCAGCGCCCCACCGATGGTGCCGCCGAAAACGAAGATCAGCCACCAAAAGTTTCCGAGGAACTGGAACGCTTCGTGCATACCCCGATGATGCCACCGTTGGATCGATACCACCGTTGGACCGATACCACCGGCAGAGGCAGGCCCTCCCGACACAGACAAGAAGGCCGGCAGGGAGTGATCCCTGCCGGCCTTCTTGTTCGTATGCGGACTGCTTACGCGTCTGCAGCATCCTCGAGGAGGTTGCGAGTACGGTTCGGATCCACCGGGATGCCCGGACCGGTGGTGGTCGAGACCGTGATCTTCTTCACGTAGCGACCCTTGGCCGACGAGGGCTTCGCACGCAGGATCTCGTCCAGGGCTGCGCCGTAGTTCTCCACCAGCTTCTCATCGTCGAACGATGCCTTGCCGATGACGAAGTGCAGGTTGGCCTGCTTGTCGACGCGGAAGTTGATCTTTCCGCCCTTGATGTCGTTGACAGCCTTGGTGACATCCGCCGTGACGGTGCCCGTCTTCGGGTTCGGCATCAGGCCACGCGGTCCGAGGACACGGGCGATGCGGCCGACCTTGGCCATCTGATCAGGAGTCGCGATTGCGGCGTCGAAATCGACCCATCCACCCTGGATGCGCTCGATCAGGTCTTCTGCACCGACTACGTCAGCGCCTGCAGCCTCGGCTTCTGCTGCCTTCTCGCCAACAGCGAACACGATGACGCGAGCGGTCTTACCGGTGCCGTGGGGCAGGTTGACCGTTCCGCGGACCATCTGGTCAGCCTTACGGGGGTCGACGCCCAGACGAACTGCAACCTCAACGGTTGCATCCATCTTGGTGGACGACGTCTCCTTGGCGAGCTTTGCAGCCTGAAGCGGGCTGTAGAGCTTGTCTGCGTCGATCTTCTCAGCGGCGGCGAGGTACGCCTTGCTGCGCTTTGCCATTTGTTCTGTCCTTACTTGTCACTGCAGCGAATTACCTGTGCAGTGGTGAATGGTTCAGTTGTGGTCGGGGCCTGGCCGGCCCTCCCACGTAATGCTGTGGAGCGGACTATCAGCCCTGGACCGTGATGCCCATGGAACGAGCGGTGCCGGCGATGATCTTCGCGGCCTGCTCGATGTCATTGGCATTGAGGTCTTCAGCCTTGGTCTTCGCGATTTCGCGCACCTGATCCATGGTCACCGAGGCAACCTTGGTCTTGTGCGGTTCGCCGGAGCCCTTGGCGACGCCGGCTGCCTTGAGGAGCAGCTTGGCGGCGGGAGGGGTCTTCAGCTTGAAATCGAAGGTCCGGTCTTCGTAGACCGAGATCTCGACCGGCACAACGTTGCCGCGCTGGGACTCAGTCGCCGCGTTGTAGGCCTTGCAGAACTCCATGATGTTCACGCCGTGCTGACCGAGCGCGGGACCCACGGGAGGTGCAGGGTTAGCCTGACCTGCCTGGATCTGCAGCTTGATGAGCCCGGCGAGCTTCTTCTTCTTTGGGGGCATCTCTAGTTCCTAGTTTCTAGCTTGGGTGTGTGTCTTGCGTCGAACAAATTGCAAGTTTTGGGGTGGTCAGATCTTCGCGACCTGGTTGAAGTTGAGCTCAACCGGGGTTTCACGACCGAAGATCGACACGAGAACCTTGAGCTTCTGCTGCTCGCCGTTGACCTCGCTGATGCTGGCCGGAAGGGTTGCGAACGGGCCGTCCATGACGGTGACCGACTCGCCGACCTCGAAGTCGACCTCGATGAGGGGCTTGCCGAAGGACTCGGACGGTGCCTCGCCTGCTGCGACGGCGGCCGCTGCAGCCTGCTGCTTCTTCTGCTCCTGCTGCGGGAGCAGGAACTTGACGACCTCGTTGAGGGTCAGCGGCGAGGGACGCGACGTGGCACCGACAAAACCGGTGACACCAGGCGTGTTGCGCACGGCGCCCCACGACTCGTCGTTGAGCTCCATGCGAACGAGGATGTATCCGGGCAGAACCTTGCGGTTGACCTGCTTGCGCTGGCCGTTCTTGATCTCGGTGACCTCTTCGGTGGGAACTTCCACCTGGAAGATGTAGTCGCCGACATCGAGGTTCTGAACGCGAGTCTCGAGGTTGGTCTTGACCTTGTTCTCGTAACCGGCGTACGAGTGGATGACGTACCAGTCACCCGGGGCGCGGCGCAGCGCAGCCTTGAGTTCGGCAACGGGATCCTCGACCTCGAGCTCGGCGGCGGGAGCGGCCTCGTCGGAGTTCTCGGCATCGTCGGAGATGACGTCCTCGGTCGCTGCAGCGTCTGCATCAGTGCCTTCGGCAACGTCTGCATCGGTGCCTTCGGCAACCACGACGTCTACTTCGGCTGCCGCCTCGGCAGAAACACGCTCTTCGGCCAAAGCCTCATTCGTGTCGTTCTCGGGGGTGCTCACTGGGGCACTCGCTTCCTCTCGTTACTCGGACCCGGGTCGGGTCTTGTCGCGCTCGCAGGCAAAGACGCCCGACTGCTACGGCGATCAGCCGAACAGCCAGGTGACACCCTTGATCACAGCGATATCGACGCCGCTGATGAAAGCGACCATGAAGACCACGAACGTCAGCACGACGCTGGTGTAGGTGATCATCTGCTTGCGGTTCGGCCAGATGACCTTACGGAGTTCTGCGATGACCTCGCGGAAGAATTTGCGCAGGCGCTTGAAGATGTTGTCCTTCTTCGCCTTGGGCTTCTTGCCGGGGTTCGTTGCAGTCGGCTTGGCCGAAGATGTCCGGGATGCCGTCCGGGCCGGAGTCTTCACGGTGGACGCGCTGACCGAGGCGCCGCGTGCAGCGCGCTTGCCGGTCGGCTTGTTGGAAACCCCACTGGATGCGGAGGGAGCCTTTTCGGCACCGTCCTTGTCCAACGAAAGATCGGAACGCGTAGTCGCGTCAGCTGCAGTGTCGTCGACACCGGTCGAATCGGCAGACAGTGAAGTCTCCGCATCCGAAGTGTCGGCGTCGCGCTTGGCGCGCTCCTCGCTCACGTCGTTCCTCTCAGTCGCTGGCATCCGGGGGCAGGGGCGACAGGACTTGAACCTGCAACCTGCGGTTTTGGAGACCGCTGCTCTGCCAGTTGAGCTACGCCCCTTTGGTTGACCTCGACAGGTAGACCCTGCCTGAATCAACCGTTCTGCGATCACACAACATACGCGCTACCCGAGGTGAATGTCTTGCAACATTCAGGGCAGCGCGCAGCGCTGAGGAATCCCAGAAATCTCAGTGTACTTCAAAGCCCCGGAACAAACACAATCCGCCCTGCGATCAGGCTAGACGGACCGTGGCAGTGGCACGACCGAAGATCTTCTTACCTTCGGACTTGGCCACAATTGCCAGTACTGCGGTCTTGCTTTCTTCGTCGATCGACTTCACCTTGGCGGTGAACTCGATCTCGGCAGCCTTGTCGGCTGCCACGATCACCGGGCTCGTGAACCGTACGTTGTACTCGGTCACTGCGCCCGGATCTCCCAGCCATTCGGTGACGTAGCCGGCACCGATGCCCATGGAGAGCATGCCGTGCGCGACGACGTCCGGCAAGCCGGCAAGTCGTGCGACCTCGTCACTGAAGTGAATCGGATTGGGATCTCCCGAAACACCCGCGTAGTTGGCGAGGTTTCCACGCGTCAGGGTGACGGACTTCTCGGGGAGAAGTTCGCCGACACTCACGTCGGAAAATTTACGAAGCGA
Source organism: Rhodococcus sp. OAS809 (assembly GCF_040546695.1). NCBI lineage: Bacteria > Bacillati > Actinomycetota > Actinomycetes > Mycobacteriales > Nocardiaceae > Rhodococcus > Rhodococcus sp. OAS809. The sequence continues at coordinate 2,197,805 of NZ_JBEPOI010000002.1, forward strand.
CATGCATCATCACGTCCTTGACTGCGTGGGCGATGTTCTCGTCCACTTCCCCACCCGTTCGAGCAACAAGCGTCGTCCACGTGGTGACGACGGCTTCGTCGTTCTGATCGGTGATGATGTTCTTGGTCACGATGATGTCGCTACCTGCGGCCTGCCTGAACGAATCCAGGAAGACGTCGCAGAAGAGTCGGTCACCGACCTGCATGGGCTTGTGCAGCACCAAGCGCTGATCGGTCTGAAGAATCTGACTCAGGTCGTAGCCTGTGACGATCTCTTCGAACAGACGTCGCTGAGCAATGGCACCCACGATGGCGACGAACGTGATGGGAGCGATCAGGCCGTCGTATCCGAGGCCCTTGGCTGCCGACTCGTCGTAGTGCGCGGGATGGGCGTCCTGGACGGCGCGAGCGAACTCGCGCACCTTCTCGCGTCCGACCTCGTAGAAGTCTTCGACACGATAGTGGTGACCGACCATCTGGACGGCATGAGCGGCCGGGTCCGTAGGGACCTCGGCCGCTGCCTGGTTCTCTTGCAAATCTGTCACGCGGTGAGACTCTCTTCTAGCTAGGACCCGAAGACGCAGGCCCAGAGAGGGTCTTCCGCGAAAATCGTCGTCCTGTTAAGGACTTACTACTTCGACTCGCGATGCGACTGGTGGGTTCCGCAGTTGGGGCAGAACTTCTTGAGCTCCAGGCGATCGGGGTCGTTGCGCCGATTCTTCTTGGTGATGTAGTTGCGGTGCTTGCATACCTCGCAGGCCAAGGTGATCTTGGGCCGAACGTCAGTCGAGGAGGCCACGGGATGCCTTCTTTCGGGTGTATCTGATTACGAGCAATCAGGGTGGATCATGCATATTGTGTAGCGGTGACCGGACTTGAACCGGCGACGCAACGATTATGAGTCGTTTGCTCTACCAACTGAGCTACACCGCCTCGGTGTCGAGTGTCGCGCGGAAAGCACGGCACCACAATCCAGCGAGCCCCCTAACGGAATCGAACCGTTGACCTTTTCCTTACCATGGAAACGCTCTACCGACTGAGCTAAGGGGGCGTGGCTCAGGAGCGCGTTGCCGCTCTCTTGAAGCCTCCGAAAGATTACACACGAACGAGCGCCAGCACCAAATCCGCTGGTCATCGGGGCAAAAATGGTGCCGGAGCCCATTGTTGCACCGATCGAGGCCGCTGGCGAGGGCTTTGCGGGAACCAACTTGACCCCGCACTCCCCCTGAAACCATCCCCCGGGGCCCATCCCGAGGCCCTGAGCCTCCGACACCCCTGAGCCGAAGCCGGCGCCTGCGTCGCCAACGCGCGCTCGACCTCGGTACACGCACAAAAAAGTCAGCCCCGACTCTCGCGAAGAGAATCGGGGCTGACTTGGTGTGGCAGATGTAGGATTCGAACCTACGTAGGCATAAGCCGACGGATTTACAGTCCGCTCCCATTGGCCGCTCGGGCAATCTGCCGTGCTTGCACCAGGCTTCGATCCGGCGCATTCGCAAGTATATCGCGACGTGCGGCGGCCGAAAACGGCTTCCTCGGTGCGGTGAGAAGAATACAACGAACACACCCCCATTTTGCAAACCGGGTGGTAACGGGCGGTGCCGACCCGATAACGTCGAGGTGTCCACCGGTATGGAAGGTGGGCGGAACTCGATGTTCGTGAACTACCGGAAAGCGGGAGTGTGAAGTGGCTGATTCGTCCTTCGACGTGGTGAGCAAGGTTGACCGTCAAGAGGTGGACAACGCCCTGCATCAGGCTGCCAAGGAGTTGACCACGCGTTTCGACTTCCGAAACACGGGAGCGTCGATCGAGTGGTCTGGTGAAGAGACGATCACGTTGAACGCCGACACCGAGGAGCGACTGCTGGCCGCCCTCGACGTGTTCAAGGAGAAGTTGATCCGTCGTGACATCTCGCTGAAGGCATTCGATGCCGGCGAGCCGGCGCAGTCCGGAAAGATCTACAAGCTGTCCGGAACCTTGGTCCAGGGCATCAGCAGCGAGAACGCGAAGAAGATCACCAAGAAGATTCGCGACGAGGGCCCCAAGGGCGTCAAGGCGCAGATCCAGGGTGAGGAACTTCGTGTGAGCAGCAAGAAGCGCGACGACCTCCAGGGCGTCATCTCCCTGCTCAAGGGTGAGGACTTCGGGATCGCCCTGCAGTTCGTGAACTACCGGTAGTAGGGGCTGCGCCCCTGTGCGCCTTTTTGGTAGTTCCGACGACCAGAAAGGCTCACAGGGGCCGAAGGCCCCTACATCCCCGCCATCTTCTCCAAACGCTCGATCCGGTCCGCCATGGGCGGATGCGTCGAGAACAGCTTGCTGACCTTGTCGCCCGCTCTGAAGGGGTTGGCGATCATCAGGTGGGACTGCGCCGCGAGCTTGGGCTCAGGCGGCAACGGCGCGGCTGCGACGCCCGACTCGAGCTTGCGCAGCGCCGACGCCAACGCCAGCGGGTCACCGGTGAGCTCGGCTCCCGATTGATCAGCCTGATACTCGCGAGAGCGCGAAACGGCCAGCTTGACCACGGTTGCCGCGATCGGTCCCAGTAGGGAGACGAGCAGCAGCGCGATCGGATTGCTTCCCTGCCCGTTCCCTCGGCCGCCGAAGATGCTCGCGTACATCGCGAAGTTGGCCAGGCCAGAGATGACGCTGGCCATCGCGCCGGCCACGGACGAGATCAAAATGTCCCGGTTGTAGACGTGGGAGAGTTCGTGCCCGAGCACGGCACGCAGTTCGCGTTCGTTCAGGATCTGCATGATGCCGCTGGTCACGCACACCGCGGCGTGCCGAGGGCTACGACCGGTGGCAAACGCGTTCGGGGCGTTCGTGGGGCTGATGTACAGCCTGGGCATCGGTTGGTGCGCCGTAGTGGCGAGTTCGCGCACGATCCGGTAGATCGCCGGTGCCTCGACCTCGGTGATGGGCTGGGCGCGCATCGATCGAAGCGCCAGCTTGTCGCTGTTGAAGTACACGTAGGCATTCATGCCGACGGCAAACAGAACGGATCCCCACAGAAGGAACGGGCTGTTGAACAGCGAGCCGATGAAGACGATCAGCGCCGACATCCCCACCAACAAGCCGAATGTCTTCGCACCGTTCGCGTAGCCGTGCAAACCGCTCACCTCTTGCCTCGCTGGAGCCGAAGGCTCACCCGAACTCCCCGGTGTATGCACCGGTTCTGTTCAGTCAACGAAGGACAGGGTCATCAGGGTTCCCACCCAATGACTGTCGGGGTTTCCACCCGGTAGCCCCGATTCGCCGAGGTGTCAGCCGACTCGTTCGATCGTGTAATCGACGAGACGCACGAGCGCTTCGTTGGCCGGTCCCTGCGGGAGCTCAGCCAACTGAGCTTTCGCCGCGACGGCATACTCGCCCAGCTTTGCCTTCGCCTTGACCATGCCCGGCGAACGCTCGAGCAGTTCGAGAGCTTCTTCTACCAGGGCATCTTCGGTAACCGGGCCCGCGAGCAGCTCCCGCAGGCGATCTGCGTCGGCCCCTTCTTCGCGGAACGCGTACAGGACGGGCAGGGTGTGGACACCCTCGCGCAGGTCGGTGCCCGGAGTCTTGCCGGACTGCGCCGAGACGGACGAGATGTCGATGATGTCGTCGGAGATCTGGAACGCGGTGCCGACGGCATCACCCAGGCGCTCGAGGCGCTCGATGTGAGCTGCGTCGGCGCCGGAGAAGGTGCCGCCGAAGCGTCCCGAAGCAGCGATCAGCGAACCGGTCTTCTCCCACACGACCTTGAGGTAGTGCTCGACCGGATCCTGCTCCTTCTTGACACCGATCGTCTCGCGCATCTGGCCGGTGACCAGTTCGGCGAATGTTTCGGCGATGATCCGAACGGCCTCGGGTCCGAGCGTCGACACCAGTCGTGATGCGTGCGCGAACAGATAGTCGCCGGCCAGGATCGCCACACTGTTTCCCCAGCGGGCGTTGGCGCTGGGTGCTCCGCGCCGCATGGACGCCTCGTCCATGACGTCGTCGTGATAGAGCGTCGCCAGGTGAACGAGTTCGGTGACAGTCGCTGCGGTGATGATCGACGGATCGTTCGGCACCGGTCCGAGTTGCGCGGTCAGGATCGTGAACAACGGACGGAAGCGCTTTCCACCAGCTCGCGCGAGATGCAGCGCGGCCTCGGTGAGGAAGTCTTCTCCGTCGGACAGCTCGCTGACCAACAACTCCTCGACATCGGAGAGTCCACCACGCACTACTGCGGCGAGCTGTTCGTCGCCCAGGTCGATGCCTGCAACGACGGTGCTCGATGCGGTTGCGTCGGCAGCAGTCTTTTCGGTGCTCACGATGTCAGTACCCATTCCTGTCGTCAGTGACGGCTCGGTTCCCACGGTAGTGAACCTAGCGGTTCGCACTCGGGACGGCCTCGCCACGGTGGCGATCGCGAGCCTGGGAAGATGTGAGTGTGTCCGTAGAAGAGCAGTCCCCCGTCGTCGATTCGCTTCCGAACGAAACCGACATTGTGGTCATCGGCGCAGGTCCCGCGGGTTCTTCGGCCGCGGCGTGGGCCGCCCGCAGCGGCCGAGACGTCGTGCTGGTGGACGCTGCCGTCTTCCCGCGAGACAAGACTTGTGGTGATGGACTCACTCCGCGCGCCGTGGCCGAACTGGATCTCCTCGGCCTCGGCGAGTGGGTTCGGTCACACACGACGAACAAGGGACTACGGTTGTCCGGCTTCGGACAAGAACTCGAACTCGAGTGGCCGGGGACGTCGTTCCCGCCGATCGGCAGTGCAATCCCCCGGACCGAACTCGACGACGCCATTCGCCGGTGCGCCGTCGAATCGGGCGCGGTCATGGTCGAGGGCACCAAGGCCGTCGACGTCGAGCTCGACGGTGATCGAGTAGCCGCCGTCGTACTCGCCGGCCCCTCGGGACGAAGCACCCTTCGTTGTCGGACGCTGATCATCGCCGACGGCGTTCGCTCGACGCTCGGCAAGAAGCTGGGACGGCAGTGGCACCGGGACACCGCGTACGGCGTCGCGGCACGCGCGTACGTCGCGACGCCGCGCAGCGCCGACCCGTGGATCACCTCGCATCTGGAACTGCGGGACACCGAGGGCACGTTGCAGGCGGGGTACGGCTGGATCTTCCCGCTCGGCACCGGCGAGGTGAACATCGGCGTCGGGACACTGGCGACGTCCAAGCGCCCGGCACCAGGTGCCCTGCGACCTTTGCTGGACCTCTACACCGATCAGCGCCGAAGCGAGTGGCAGTGGAGCAGCGAAATACATTCCGTCGCTTCGGCTTTGCTACCCATGGGTGGAGCAGTTTCCAACATCGCCGGACGCAACTGGGCCGTGATCGGCGACGCCGCAGCGTGCGTGAACCCGCTCAACGGTGAGGGCATCGACTACGGCCTCGAAGGCGGACGTCTGGTGGTCGAACAGCTCGGCGCCGACGACCTCACGGAGCTGTGGCCGACCGTGCTTCGGGAGCATTACGGCCAGGCGTTCTCGGTCGCGCGCCGGCTCGCAGGCCTGCTGACGGTTCCGCAGTTCCTGCCCGCGTCGGGCCCGATTGCGATGCGCTCACGTGCACTGATGACGGTCGCCGTTCGGGTGATGGGGAACCTCGTCACCGACGCCGACGTCGACCTGACGGCGAGGGCCTGGCGGGCGTCGGGGGCCGCGTCGAGAAAGATCGACTCCCGGCCGCTGTTCGGTTGAGCAAGTGCTGTGCGCCTTTATTAACCGCCGGGGGTTGATAAAGGCGCACAGCAGTTCAGGCAGTGGCGTAATGCAGCGCCACGATGCCGCCGGTGAGGTTGCGCCACTTGACGTTCTTCCAGCCGGCAGCCTCGATCTTGCGGGCCAACTCTTCCTGGGTCGGCCAGGCGCGGATCGATTCGGCGAGGTACACGTAGGCGTCGGGGTTGCTGCTGACGGTGCGTGCGACCTGCGGGAGCGCCTTCATCAGGTACTCCATGTAGACCGTGCGGAAGGGACCGAAAACGGGCGTCGAGAACTCGCTGACGACGAGACGTCCGCCCGGCTTGGTGACGCGGGCGATCTCACGCAGTCCGGCTTCGAAGTCGGAGACGTTGCGCAGGCCGAAGGAAATCGTCGCGGCGTCGAACACGTTGTCGGCATAGGGCAGGTACATCGCGTCACCTGCGACCATCGGGACCTTGCGCGAGATTCCAGCCTTGAGCATTCCCTTGGAGAAGTCGGTGGCGACGCACCAGGCACCGGAGCGCCCCAGTTCGACGGTCGAGACTCCGGTTCCGGCGGCGAGGTCGAGCACCTTCTCGCCCGGCTTCAGATCGAGGGCTTCGCGGGTGGCCTTGCGCCAACCCTTGTCCTGGCCGAAGGACAGCACGGTGTTGGTGAGGTCGTATCGCTCCGCGACGTCGTCGAACATCGACGCTACTTCGTGCGGTTGCTTCTCGAGAGTTGCTCGGGTTCCGTGTGTAGTGGCCACACCCGAAACGCTACCAACCCTCGTGCAGCGAGGGCGTTCAGGCTGCTCTGGCACCCGTTCGCCGCCCGAGGCCCTGCACGTCCTCGTAGTGACGGAGCAACTCTTCGCAGATTGCCGGCCAGGTCCGGTGCAGCACCGAGCGCCTCGCCGCGGAGCCGAACTGCACCCGCAGATCACGCTGACGAAGTGCGTCCACGGCGCTTGGCAGGAGTTCGGTGAACCTGTCCGTCGGCAGGAGGTAGCCGTTGCGGCAATGCGAGATCAGGTCACGTGGTCCGCCGGCGTCCGGTCCGACGACAGGCACACCGCTCGCGAGGGCTTCCTGGACCGCCTGGCAAAAGGTCTCGTGCTCGCCGGGGTGAACGAATACGTCCAGGCTCGCATAGGCGTCGGCCAGCTCGGTACCGCCCAGTTGTCCGGTGAAGATCGCGTCCGGCATCAGTCGTCGTAGGTTCTCACGATCCGGGCCGTCTCCGACGACGACGATCTGCACACTGGGATCGCCGGCCAGGGCCGCCAATCGTTCGACGTGCTTTTCGGGCGCGAGGCGACCGACGAAGCCGACCACCAACCGGTCGCTGTCACCGATCCAGGACTGCCGCAACGCCGAACTACGACGCGAAGGCGCGAATCGTTGTGCGTCGACGCCGCGGGCCCATCGGTGCACGCGCGGAATGCCGTGCTCTTCGAGGGCGTCGACTGCCGACGTGGAGGGCGCGAGTGTCCTGTTGCAGCTCTTGTGGATTCGACGGGTCCACGCCCACGCGGCGCGGCTGGTGACGCCGAGACCGTAGCTTTCGGCAAATCCGGCGACGTCGGTCTGGTAGACCGCGACGGTGGGGATTCCGAGGCGTTTGGCGACGGCCACTCCCCCGGCGCCGAGCAGGAACGGTGACGCCAGATGGACGACGTCGGGCGCGAAGGTCCGCACGGCCGTGGTCAATCGTGGTTGCGGCAGGCCGACGGGAAGTGAACTGACTTTGGGCACCATGACGGCTGGCACCCGAACCACCTGAACGCCTTCGTGTTCGGTGGCGGCAGAGGTGTCGGATCCGACAGTGTCCGGCGCAATGACCATGGCGTCGTGGCCAGTGCGATCGAGGTGTTCGAGCACGCGTAGTACCGAGTTGGTGACGCCGTTCATGTTGGGCAGGAATGACTCCGCAACGATGGCTACTCTCACACCGAGAACGGTGACAGGGCCAGGAAAAGTCCACGTCATGTTCGTGTGAAGTTCGGGCGAAGCGCGAACTAACTCGAGGCGACCGGCGCCGAACCCGGAGCTCCCGCTTCCCGCTTGCGCAGGTACCAGATCGACGGTCCGGCCAGGAGCCACGTCACGACGATCACCGATCCTGCCGGGATCAGCGCCACCGTCGCGTTACGTCCTGCTACCCGAACCAAATCGGGCTCGGTCTTGTAGTACTCCACCTCGATGCGCTGTCCCACAGTCAGATTGGTGGGGTAGAGCACGCCGAGTTCAGGGTTGTGATTCGCGCCGTCCGGTGTCACGAAGCTGATCGCCGAACGTAGCGAGCCCGCCGAGAGCACCTCGGCGGTTGCGGTCCCCATGTTCGATTCGATGGTCCGATCGTTGCGCCAGGCACCGAGAACCAGAATCACCGCGAGCACGGAAATGCCGACCGCAACCACCAGCACACCGATGCGGAGGCGACGCAGAACTGTTTGCGTCACAGCTGTGCCCGCACGGAAGCGTGGAGTTCGCGCAGCCCACTGCGATCCGTCGCGACCTCGAGCACACGAATGCCGTTGGCCGGTTGCGCCAGCGTCGTTGCCAGGGCGTCGACGGTGACCGCTGCGTGCGGCACGCGGTAGGCCGCGCACAGCGCAGCGAGGTCCATGCCGTGTGGTGTTCCGAACACTCGCTCGAAGACGCCGGCGTACTGCGGGTCGCCTTGTTCGAGGAGCTCGAAGATACCGCCGCCGTCGTCGTTGGCGACGACGATGGTGAGGTCGCTCGGCCTCGGCTCACCGGTCCCGATCAGCAGCCCGGACGCGTCGTGCAGGAAGGTCAGGTCGCCCATGAGAGCGACGGTCCGGCCGCCCTCGTACGCCAACGCGGCGCCCACCGCCGCCGAGACGGTGCCGTCGATACCTGCGACGCCGCGATTCGACAGCACCCGCACGGCGGGCTTGGGATAGCTCACGAGTGCCGCGTCGCGAACAGGGTTGGATGCGCCGAGCAGAAGCTGGTCGCCGTCCGCGAGAGCATCCATCACAGCAGCTGCCACGTGCAGGCCGGTGGCCTTGGGGTGGGCGTCGAGTTGCTTGCGGACGGCAGTTTCGGCGTGTTCGGTCAGCGCGGCACATCGAGCGATCCAGGCGGGATCGGGAGTCCCGGTGACCACTGCTCTGGTTCCGGTGGCGAGTACGTTGCCGGATACGTCCGGCCAGCGCGGCCCGGTAGTCAGCGCGTAGACGTCGACGCCCGGGTCGGCCAGCACCTTCGATACCTGACGATGCAACGTCGGGCGGCCGGTGATGATCGCCTGCTTGGGCTTGAGTTGCGAGAGCGCGAGTGGATGCAGCGCGATCCCGTGCATCGGAGCCGTCGGCTCGGCCACCGTCGGCAGGCCGGCCAGCTCAGGCCGAAGTGCGCTGCCGTGTCCGGAGATGACCACCGTGTCCGCGGTGAGGTCCAGATCGACCGGAACGTCGAGCGTCGCGTTCTGCGTGGTGGTCCAGGCCGCACCACCGGGACGGCCTTCCGGAACCGGTCCCTGGACGTGCACGTCCGGCACCAGCGGCTCACGGAGCGGGATGTCGAAATGCACCGGACCCGCGTTTCCGGATCGGGTTCCGCGGGCAGCGGCGAGGACCCGGCAGACCGCCGAGCGCCACTGGCTGTTCTGCGTCGAATCGTCCTCCGCCAGGCCCAGGCTGATGGTTGCGCGGACTTGACTGCCGAAGAGCCCGAGTTGCTCGACGGTCTGGTTGGCGCCGGTGCCGAGCATCTCGTACGGCCGGTTGGCGCTCAGGACCACCAGCGGCACTCGCGCGTAGTTGGCCTCGAGGACAGCGGGTCCGAGATTCGCGACGGCGGTCCCGGAAGTCATCACGATGGGGACCGGTCGTTTCCCGGCGATTGCCAGTCCGAGTGCCAGAAAGCCTGCTGTCCGCTCGTCGATCCGCATGTGCAGACGCAACCGGCCGTCGAGATCGGCGGCCTGGAGGGCAAATGCGAGGGGCGCGTTGCGAGAGCCTGGACACAGCACGACTTCACGCACGCCACCACGAACCAGTTCGTCGACGACGGCTGTGGCTTGTGCAGTGGACGGATTCACGCCTTCAAGAGTGTCAGATGTTCGGGCACAAGCATGCCCAGGGGCGGGGACAGCGGCATTATGTGTGGGTGCGCACACTCTTCGATCCAGCCGAGCTCGAACCCCGTCGGTTCTATCAGTTACTCACCGCTTCGGTGGTCCCCCGGCCGATTGCCTGGGTGTCCACCCTGTCGGCGGACGGCGTCGGCAATCTGGCTCCGTACAGCTTTTTCACCGTGGCAAGTTCGGCGCCGCCGATCGTGCAGTTCACGTCGGTCGGACGCAAGGACAGTCTGCGCAACATAGAAGCGACCGGCGAATTCGTGATCAACCTGGCGACTGCCAGGCTTGCCGACGTGGTGAACCAGAGTTCCGCCTTCTACGACGCCCAGGCCGACGAGTTTCTCGAGTTGAACATCCGTAGCGAGCCGAGCGAGCGGGTTCGCCCCGTCCGGGTCGCCGACTCCCCGATCGCCATCGAATGCACGCTCCACCAGGTCATCGAGGTCGGTAATTCATTTGTCGTGATGGGAAATGTGGTCGCGGTCGCAGTACGTCCCGAGGCTGTCGCCGACGACGGCCTACCGGACTTCGCGGCAATCGCACCGATGAGCCGACTTGGCCGAGCGCAGTGGGGCCTTCCTCCCGAAGTCGTCGAAAAGGACAGACCCACCACTCCACAGCGACCGTAAATCAGGTTAGGGTTACCTGATTAGGTACGAGTAACAGATAATCAGGGAGCAACCAGTCATGGCCAAGCGCGCCAAGTTCGTGAAACCGGCCTCACGCAGCATCGTGTCGGCGCGGGTCGTGGCGAACAAACGAATCAGCCCCAGCTTCATCCGGGTGACCATTGCCGGCGAAGAGCTGTCCACCATCGCTCCGATGGGTGCCGATCAGTGGTTCCGCATGTTCATCCCGCAGGTCGGCCAGAGTGAACTCCGGTTGCCGAGCGCGGCCAGCAATCTCTGGTATGCGCAGTACCTGTTGATGTCCAAGGACACGCGACCCGTCGTGCGCAACTACACGATTCGCGCCTACCGTGCCGCCGGATCCGGTCTCTTCGGCGAGACCACGGAGATCGACATCGACTTCGCTTATCACGGCGACATCGGCCCGGCATCCGCGTGGGCGGACACCGCGTCGGCCGGCGACGAGGTCGCCCTCTTGGACGAAGGCTGCATCTACAACCCCACACCCGAGGCCAAGTGGCAACTGCTCGTCGGCGACGAGAGTGCACTTCCCGCGATCATCGGCATTCTGGAATCCGCGCCCGCAGACCTGCGTGCCGAGGTCTTCGTCGAGATTCCGAACATCGAAGACAAGCAAGACATTCCGGAGTTGGCGAACGTCAACGTGCATTGGCTCGTTCGCGAGGACGAACACGCGACGCCGGGTGTTCTGACCCTCGAGACCGTCCGCGCCGCCGAACTGCCCGAGGGGCCGTCGTACACCTTTGTCGCCGGCGAACAGGCACTCACCACCGGGCTGCGTCGGCACCTCGTGAACGACCGGAAGTTCGCCAAAACCGACATCACCTTCACCGGCTTCTGGCGCCACGGACATTCGGCTCACTGACAAACGCACCGAAAACGACGAGTGGCCCGAGAGAAACTCCCGGGCCACTCGTCGTTTTACGTTCGCTTATGCAGCGTGCTTCTGGATCACATCGCCCAGACGCGGCAGAGCTGCAGTCACATGCTTCTTCGCCGAACCGCGCAGCTTCGAGTACATCGACTTGACGACGGCCTTGTCGCTGCCCTCGATACGCTCGTCCGTCACCTCGAGGAGGGAATCGGCAACCGCGTCACCGCGGGCGCTGATGAAATCGGCGAAGCTGCCTTCGCCGGAAGCCGAGAATTCCTGCCAGTACGGCTCGAGCTTTGCCACGAAAGCCGGCAGAAGCGCGGTGACGGCGTCCGGCACGATGGACGGGCTCACCTTCTTGACCGCGCCGTAGCCACCCTTGAGAGCCAGCCCTGAGGCCCCCGACTTATCCGAAACCTCTGCGTCGATCAAGGTCTGCACGTCCGCGACGACCGCGGGAACCCGTGATTCCTCGAGCAGGGTTTCGTTCAGAGCTGCAACCACTTTCGATCCCTTCATTCTTCACTGATGTTCATCAGGTCGCGCCCGAGACTATACGAAATTCGGCTGGTCTCTACTGCCGAGTATCCGATGGCAGCGCCTGGCCCTCTCCAACCACCAGTCGCGCCGGTCTGCGGGCGCGGCCAGCGTCTCGAGCAGAACCGGATCAGGCTCGACGGCACCAACGGATAAAGCCCCGTCGACGGCTGCTCCGGTGACCGCGACATCCCGGACGAACAGGCCGCCTGTACCGAGACCGCAGGCAAACGGAAGCGAAGGCAACGCTGCCGCGGCCGCCAGTCCCGCGGACATCCCCACAGCCGTGTCCAGAGCACTCGAGACCACCACCGGCACCCCGTAGTCCACCAGCTGCGCCGACAGCGCCACCACAGCACGCATTCCGCCCAGCGGCGGCACCTTCACGACGGCGACGTCCGCTCCCCCGGCTCGTACGACGCGCAACGGGTCCTCGGCACGGCGAATGCTCTCGTCGGCAGCGATCCGCACACCGGTCCCCGCGGCGCGGACCCTGACCAGTTCCTCGACGCTTGCACAAGGCTGCTCGGCGTATTCGAGTTCACCGTCATCGGTGATCGCTCGCAAGGCCGTGATCGCCTCGTCCACGCTCCACCCGCCGTTGGCGTCGACGCGTACGTTCGGGATGTGCCGACGCACCTCGTTCACCCGGGCGACGTCCTGCGCCAGCGACTGTCCCTTCTCGGCGACCTTGACCTTGGCGGTCCGGGCCCCGGGGAAGCGCTCCAGCAATTCCGGAACGGCAGACGCGTCGATCGCCGGCACGGTCGCGTTGACGGGAACTGCGTCACGAAGCGCAGGCGGCGGACCCAGCCACGCCGCTTCGATACCCGAGAGCAGCCACTGCGACGCCTCGTCGTCGTCGTACTCGACGAACGGGGCGAATTCTCCCCACCCGGCCGGGCCGCGAACGAGCAGGGCCTCACGAGTCGTGATGCCGCGAAAGCGAACTCGCATCGGCAGCGCGAGAACCACGGCGTCCGCGATCAGATCGTCGAACGAGGGGAACATGTCAGGGCTGTCCCGGAAGCAGTTCGATCATGAGCGCCTCACCGTCGGCGAGGAGCTTGCCGTCGAGATCGGTCAGGCGCGCGCTGACAAAAGTCTTGCGACCCTCGACCCGATCCACCTGCCCCTCGATCACCAGTTGTTGATTGAGCGGAGTGATCGCGCGGTAATTGATGTGGAGGTAGCCGGTGCGGGAGATCGGACGGCCACCCGCGTGGACCGTCATCCCGAAGACGTCGTCGAACAGCAAGGGCAGGACACCGCCGTGAGCGGCGCCGTTGCCGCCCAGGTGGTAGCGACGGAAGACGCCGGTACTGCGGACTCCTTCGGTGTCGAACTTCTCGACCATCCACGGGAGCATGAGGAGGCTGCCGCGTCCGGGCAGTTGGATGTTCGAGCCCGCGGGCGACTTGCCTTCCGGGACCTCGTACGGAGTCAACCGATCGGCAAGCTCTTCGGCTTGCGTAGCGATGTCTGCGAGTACGTCGTCGGGAACATTGGTCGAGACGGCAAGGTCCTGCAACCTGCGCATCGCTTCGACGAAGCGGCCGAAGTCCGGACCTGCGGGAGTGTGCCGGAACCGTGGAAATCCGCCCCGCTTCTCACCGTCTGTGACGATCTCCGTGCCGTCTGCGGTTTGTTCGCTCATGACCTGCACGTTAGCGCGCCCGGGAACGTGTTCTACCTCAGGTATCCGTTAGACGCGCGAGCCGTGCCTCTATCGTGGCTCAGGTGACCTTCAACCCGCAGCTCTGGCGCCCTGTCCCCGGATTCGAGAACCTCACCGACATCACCTACCACCGGCATGTCAGCCAAGGCACCGTTCGCGTCGCCTTCGACCGACCGGAAGTGCGTAATGCGTTCCGCCCGCACACCGTCGACGAGTTGTACCGCGCGCTCGATCACGCCCGGATGACCTCCGACGTGGGAGCGGTGCTCCTGACCGGCAACGGACCGAGCGAGAAGGACGGCGGTTGGGCGTTCTGCTCCGGCGGAGACCAGCGCATCCGTGGTCGCAGCGGCTACCAGTACGCCGAAGGAGAAACGGCGGACACCGTCGACAAAGCACGCGCCGGGCGCCTGCACATCCTCGAGGTCCAGCGCTTGATCCGCTTCATGCCGAAGGTCGTGATCTGCCTGGTCAACGGCTGGGCTGCGGGCGGCGGCCACAGCCTGCACGTGGTGTGCGACCTGACGCTCGCCAGCCGCGAGCACGCACGGTTCAAGCAGACCGACGCCGACGTCGGAAGCTTCGACGGCGGCTACGGCAGCGCCTATCTGGCAAAGATGGTGGGCCAGAAGTTCGCTCGCGAGATCTTCTTCCTGGGTGAGACCTACACCGCCGAGGAAATGCATCAGATGGGCGCGGTCAACAAGGTTGTCGACCACGCTGAACTCGAAAACGTCGCGATCGACTGGGCCGGCAAGATCAACGGCAAGTCGCCGCAGGCACAGCGGATGCTCAAGTACGCGTTCAACCTGCAGGACGACGGGTTGGTCGGCCAGCAGCTGTTCGCCGGTGAGGCAACACGTTTGGCGTACATGACCGACGAGGCCGTCGAGGGTCGTGACTCGTTCCTCGAAAAGCGTGATCCCGACTGGTCACCATATCCCTGGTATTTCTGACACAGTAGGTGCGAGAGGGAGGTCGGACGTGGAGATTCTGAGCAGTCGGACGATATTGCGCCCGAGCGAGTACGAACGAACGCTGAGCTTCTACCGAGACACCCTCGGTCTGGCGATCGCTCGTGAATATCCCGGCGGCACAGTCTTCTTCGCCGGCCAAGGTCTGATCGAAGTCGCTGCGCACGGCGGCACCGGCGAGGGCGGCTTTCGCGGCGCGATCTGGCTGCAGGTCCGGGACCTCACTGCCGTTCAGACCGAACTGGTTCTCGCCGGGGTCAAGATCGCGCGCGAGGCAAGACAGGAACCGTGGGGTCTACACGAGATGTGGATCGCCGACCCGGACGGGACACCGATCGTGATGGTGCAGATCCCGGAGGACCATCCCATCCGACGCGATTCCCGGCCACCGTCCGCGTAGTCGAGACACCGCTGTAGCCGAGACACAGCTGTAGCCGAGCAGTGACAGATGCCCGCCACGACTTTCGTGGCGGGCATCTGTCGGTTCTTCGCAGAGATCAGTTGCGCGTGCTCAGCGCCTGAGAGATCTGATCTGTCTGGGCCTGACCCTCGAGCAGTTGGCGAACCAACCACAGCCGCAGCACCTTTGCCACCGATGCGGCCAGGAAGAGTGCGGCACCGACCACTGTCAGGGCGAGGAAAACCACGGTGAGGATCTGGTACGACACCAGATCCCGCAGGTCCGAGAGCGTCAGCGAAGAGATGTAGACGACGAAGGCGCCGACCACTCCGACGACCATGAGCACCAGGCCCGCGATGCGCGTCGCCGCGTCGCCGCCTGCCTGCTTCTTGTCCAGCTTCAACTCTGCGATGTTCTTCTTGAATTCCTCACGGCGATCTTCGGCGAGAGTAGTCATCGTCATCCTCCTAGATAACTGGTAGAAAGTTCGTTTTCGATGTCGTGTGGATCGCCGGTCTTGACGACGCGTCCCTGCAACATCAGTGCGGCCGAGGTCGCGATGGGCAGCACCGCTCGCGCGAACTGCTCGGCGACGAGAATGGAAATGCCTTCGGCTGCAAGCGAGCCGACGACGTCGTACATCTGCGAGACGATTCGAGGTGCGAGACCCATCGACAGCTCGTCGAGCAGGAGCACCGTCGGGTGAGTGCCGAGTGCCCGTGACAGCGCCAGCATCTGCTGCTCACCACCGGACATCGATCCGGCCAACTGTCCGCGCCGCTCCCCCAGGATCGGGAACCTGCCGTACGCAACCTCTTCGAGTTCGGCCAGCCCGACGCCCGTTCCGGTGACGATCCACAGGTTTTCCCGCACAGTGAGGTTGGCGAAGATCCCGCGTCCTTCGGGGATGGAGCAGACCCCCAGCCGAGCCAACTCCGAAGGCTCGACTCCGTTCACGACCTGGCCCGCGAGCCGGAACTCGCCGCGGGTGACCGGAAGGACGCCCGAGCAGATCTTGAGCGTCGACGTCTTGCCGCCACCGTTGGGTCCGAGTAGCGCCACCACGGCGCCCGGTTCCAGAATCAGGTCCACCCCGTGCAGAACTTCGATGGATCCGTAACCGGCGCGGACACCGGACAGTTCGAGCAACGGTTCGGCGCGGTCGGGGCTGCGTATACCCTCGTCGATTTTCGCCTCGCCAATTTTCGCTGACGTCATACCGCCTCCTCCTCGGTCCCGATGTAGGCCGCGATCACTTCCGGATCCGTCCGGATCTTCTCCGGATCACCCGAGGCGAGGACTGCGCCGTAGTCGAGCACGTGGATGGTCGAGCACACTTTCATCACCAGCGGAATGTCGTGCTCCACCAGACAGATTCCGAGTCCACCCGCAGCAAGTTCGGTGAGCATCTCGGCAAAGACCTCGGTTTCCTGCTCGGTCTGACCCGAGGCCGGTTCGTCGAGCAGCAGCACTCGCGGGTCGGTCATGAGCGCCCGTGCAACTTCGACGACGCGGGCGCGTCCGGTGGGGATGTCCGCGACGTCCTTGTCCGCGACATCCGTCAGCCCGGTCAGCTCCAGCAGACGATCCGTCTCGCTGTCCACGTCGATCTTGTTGCGGCCGTTCGCCTTGTGGATGTCTCCGGCGACGCGCAGGTTGTCACGCACCGAGAGCGAGACGAACAGTTCGAGCCGCTGGAAGGTACGTGCAAGCCCGCGACCTGCCCGCTTGTGCGGCGGTAGCTTCGTCACGTCGACGCCGCCGAGGAACACCTGACCGGACGTGGGTTTCTGCAGCCCGGTGATGGTGTTGAAGAGCGTCGTCTTGCCCGCACCATTCGGTCCGATGAGTCCCGTCACCGTTCCGGGTTGCACGGTGAGCGAAACGTCCTTGACCGCGACGTGTCCACCGAAACGAACGCTCACACCGCGCGTTTCGAGAAGTGGTGTATCAGACATGGACGGTCAACTCCTTCGGCGAGCCACCCTGGTACTGAGGAATCCCCAGTTCGCGGTCGATCTCGTCACGGATCTCGGGGCTGTAAGGGACATCGATCCCGATGTCCTCGGGAACGACTGTCGCTTTGGCGGCCAGTTCCTCCGGAGTGAGAACCGCGCTGGGCATGACCATCTCACCGATCACCGGCAGCATGAACACCACCGCGATCGTGATGGACGCGAACCACCAGTTGCCGAGTACACCGGTCAGAGCAAGGACGTAGGTCAGCAGAACGACTGCGGCGCCGCCGATCAGAACAGGCTTGGCACCGGCGAGCCGTCGGTAGCCCTCGATCACGCTGTGGACCGTTCCGCTGGGGTTCGCGCCGACGCCGATGCCGATCAGTGCCGGGCTGACTGCCGCGATGTTGCCGAAGAGCAGCCACATTCCCTCCAACTCCGGTTGCGCCGAAGCCAGATTGGTGAACGAGACCATGATGACCGCAAACCCGATTCCGGCCATCAGTCCACCGAACAGGGCGCCGGTGACGTATCCGATACCCGCGACGACGGTCAGCATGAGCAGCGAGAGGCTGACCATGATGGCAAAGCTCTCACCCGAGACGGACCCCATGGCGCTCGACATCAGAATGCCGCCGAGACCGGCGATCCCCGAAGAGATCATGAAGACGCTCAGCTTGAGCCGAACCAGGCTCTGTCCGAGCATGGCCGAACCGGCCGGGCTGTCCTTCATCGCCGCGAGTCGGCGCCCGTAGCCGCTGTTACGCAACGCGATGACGCCGACGCCGAGTATCGAGAACAGCGCGGTCACGGTCATCAGGAACACCGTCTCGTTGCTCAGATCGAGCGGACCGATCTTCAGCGGAGGGAGGGCGATGTTCCCGTCCTTGAACAGCGAGTACTTCATGCCGAACATCTCGTGTTCGGTGGTGTCACGAAGAACCATGTTGGAGAGGAACACTCCGAAGGCCATGGTTGCCAGCGCGAGATACAGCCCTCTCAGCCGCAGCGCCGGTAGGGCGACGAGGCCACCGATCACGGCGGTGACGAGGACTCCGACGACGATGCCCCACAGGTTGAGGTGCGCAGCCAACCCGGAACCGGAGATCCCGAAGTGGAAGGCCACGATGGTAGCGATAGCGCCGAAAGACACCGGCGCCAAGTTCAATTCACCCGCGTAACCGGTGAGGAGTGTGAGCGAGAGCGCGATGATCGCGAAAGTCATTCCGATGGTCAGTGTGGTGACGGCGGACGTCACCATCAGCAGACGGATCAGGTAGACGATGACGATCAGTGCCAAGCCCCAGACGACGGCCTTGCGCACGCTCGGCACGTGGTAACGCTCGCGAGTACGGGTGACCGCTCCACGCAACCGGTCCTGTGGGAGCACGATCAGCACCACGAACAGCGCGATCATCGGCAGGGAGACACGGAAATTCGACGTCCAACTCCAACTCGTCGGGAAGTACGCCAATACGTACGTACCGGCAAGCCCGAGGACCACGGCGCCGACGAACGTGCGCGGAATGCTGCGCAACCGGCCGAACATGGCCGCGGCAAACGCGTCGATCACCAAGAGTGTCAACATGTTCGCCTCGAGTGTGCCGCCACTGATCGGGGTGATCAGGATGCCGGCCAGGACTGCGAGCGTCGAACCCATCGCCCAGGACAGGGCCGCAAGACGCTCCGGATTGTGGCCGTTGAGGCGCAACAGTTCCGGATCGTCGACGACGCCGCGCATCGCGACACCGGCGCGGGTGCGCGTGAACAGGATGCGCAGGCCGACGGCGATGGCGATCGCAACGAGGATGCAGATCAACTCGTGGTAGCGGATGCTCGCGCCGAACACCGTGATCTTGGACTGGTCGCCGAAGAACATCTGCATCGTCCGAGCGGTCTCGGGGTGCCAGAACCAGTGCGAGATCGAGAGCATTCCGAGCAGGATCGAGACCGTCACAACGATTTTGGTGACCTCGGCGGTATCGCGCAGACCCTTCATGATCAAGACGTAGAGGCCGAGGCCCATCAGTGGCCCGACCAGGACCAACGAGATCAGCAAGGCGACGAAAGTGGGAAGTTCCCAGCCGTAGCGCAACTGCCAGTAGATGAACGCACCGAGCATTGCCTGTGCACCGTGCGCGAAGTTGAAGATTCCTGACGTGTTGTACGTGAGTACCAGCCC
This sequence comes from Rhodococcus sp. OAS809, assembly GCF_040546695.1. Lineage (NCBI taxonomy): Bacteria > Bacillati > Actinomycetota > Actinomycetes > Mycobacteriales > Nocardiaceae > Rhodococcus > Rhodococcus sp. OAS809. Next base: position 2,216,842 of record NZ_JBEPOI010000002.1, read on the forward strand.
GGAGGCGGCGATCGCGTACACCGACCCCAGGACCAGGCCCAGGATCGTGAAAGTGACAAAAGTGTTCATGGCTGAACCCTCGTTAGGGACTCGGGCGGCGGTTGGCGCTCGCCGCCCGAGTCGGAAGAATCAGGACTGCGGCTTGATGACGTTGGCGTTCTGGTACTTCGTCGACACGCGGTCAGCGCCGAGTTCGGTTCCCCAGGTGCTCTTGTCGGTCGCGACGAGGTACTTGGGGTCACACTTGAATTCGCCCGCGGTGGACGGGAACGCCTGCGCGTAGGTACTGCCCTTCAGAGAGGTCATGAGTCCGCAGGTGGCCGGCATGTTCTTGCCGGGATCGGTGACGGCGTGCAATCCGCCGCCGTCCCACTCGTGAATGTTCGAGAGTTCGTTCACCATGCACTGACGCGTCAGATCGCTACCGCACTCGTCCGCGGCGGCCGCCCACAGCAGGAACGACGACGCCGCCTGCATACCGAGGAGCGCGGTCTTGCCACCCTGCTCGGAGACCAGATCCACGTACTTCTTCACTGCGGGCACCTTGTCCGCGTTCTCGAGCATCTGGAAGGTCATGCCCGCGTTGAGGTTGTCGAGCAGTCCGGTGTCCTTGTTCCAATCGGAGACGGTCGCGCCGTACCAGGTGGCTTCACCGAAGAAGATGGGATCGATCCCGACCTGATCGAGCGCCTTCACGAAGTTCAGCTCCGACGGGCTTGCCGATCGTGACGTCCAGATACCCTTCGCACCGCACTCCTTGTACTTCTCGGCAAACGGCACGTAGCTCGATTCGCCCTCGTAGTTGAGTGTGACGCCGCAATCCTTGAGCTTGAAACCCGCAGCCTCGGCGATCGAGCGAATCTTCGTGGTGGAGCTGATGATCGTGGGCATCGTGCTGTTGACGACGTCGAAGTCGTTCACCAGATCGGGGTGCATCTCGGCCATCTGGAACCACTGCGAACCGTTCGCGTAGTCGACCGGGAACGGGACACCCTGGAATGTCATCGGTCCGTTGGCTGCGTCGGGTGACACGGTGAAGCCTGGCACGGACACCAGGTTGCACGCGACACGCGTCTGCTCGGCGGTCTGATCCATCGCGAAGCCGTAGCCGACCATCATGAACTGGCTCGCGCACGCTTCCTGCATGACCGAGTTGGCCTGCGTCATCGCGGCGTCGTAGTCGGTACCGACAACCTTGCGGCCGTTGATGCCGCCCTGATCGTTGCACCAAGAGATGAGCGCGTTCACCGCATCGCTCATTTCCTTGTTCAGCCCAGGAGACTTCACATAACCGCGGTCGTCACCGAACCCGATTTTGATCTCGGTGTCGCTGACGCCTTGATCGGTTGCGCCGGTGGCGTCGCCTTCACCACAGGGCGAATCGAGGGTGCCGAACTTCGCGTCGGATGTGCTCGACGCAAGGTCTGCGCTGACGCCGGGTCCGCCGACAGCGACGGCGTAGGGATCGTCACCACGATTCGATGCGCAGGCTGACGCCAGAACGGCGGTCGCGGCGAGTGCCACGATCAGCTTCGTGGACTTGTTGGGCTTCACGGTCGGAGCTCTCCTTCTCACTGACAGACACCGAGAAACAGGGGTGAAACCCCTGTTCCGGTGCGCTCGGTGCCCGTAGGTAATCAGCGTTTAAAACGGTCCGAATGTGCCTTCCCGGTGAGTGAGACCAAAAAGTGAGGTCCCACACAGGGTTCCGATTTCGTGGCGCTGAACACATCGCGAACGGCAGCGCCGCAGCCCACGCGCGGGGACGTACTCCGCGGAGCCCCTGTTCGCATCCCGTTCGCTGTACTTTTACGCGTTCGATACGCACAATTCACGTTGTGACCGCAGAGCTCGTAATCCTCCTGGTGGTAGTTGTCACCGCCCTCGCGTTCGATTTCACGAATGGTTTTCACGACACCGGTAACGCAATGGCCACCTCCATCGCGACCGGAGCACTCAAGCCCAAAGTTGCGGTCACACTTTCCGCGATCCTGAACCTGGTCGGTGCGTTCCTGTCCGTCGAGGTCGCCGCGACGGTAGCCAAAGGCGTCGTCAACCTCGGTGCGGTCAGTGGGCAGGATCTGCTGCTGATCGTCTTCGCCGGTCTCGTCGGCGGAATCATCTGGAATCTGGCGACCTGGCTGCTCGGATTGCCGTCGAGCTCCTCACACGCACTGTTCGGCGGATTGATCGGCGCCGCAATCGCCTCCATCGGTATGGGCGGCGTCGAGTGGGGTGGAGTTCTGACCAAGGTCGTCGTCCCCGCGATCCTCGCGCCGGTCGTCGCGGCCCTGGTCGCAGGCGTCGGTACCAAGCTCGTGTACCGAATCACCGCATCCGTCAAGGAAGACGAGCGTGAGCGCGGTTTCCGTTTCGGCCAGATCGGCACCGCCTCATTGATCTCACTTGCGCACGGCACCAATGACGCCCAGAAGACTATGGGCGTCATCTTTTTGGCCCTGGTCGCTCACGGCACCATCACCGCCGAGACCGAGATGCCGTTCTGGGTGAAGTTCACCTGTGCCGTCGCGATCGCTCTCGGCACATACCTGGGCGGTTGGCGCATCATCCGCACCCTGGGCAAGGGCCTTGTCGAGATCGCCGCGCCGCAGGGTCTGGCAGCCGAAGCGTCGTCCGCAGCCATCATTCTCACGTCGAGCCACCTCGGACTCCCCCTCTCGACCACCCACGTCGCCACCGGATCGATCCTCGGTACCGGCATCGGGCGCAAGGGCGCCGAGGTCCGCTGGGGCGTCGCAGGCCGGATGGCCGCCGCCTGGTTGATCACCTTGCCGTCGGCCGCAGTGGTCGGCGCCATCTGCTGGGCACTCGCGCATCTGATCGGCGGCCTGGCCGGCGTGCTCGTCGTCTTCGCTGCCCTCATCGCGTTCGCGATCTTCATGTACCTGCGTTCGCGTAAGGAACCCGTAGACGCCGCCAACGTGACCGCCGAATGGGACGAGAATCCGGATGCGACGGCTCGCGAGATTCCGACTGCTGATCCCACTCCGTCCACCGAACCCACTCGCAACTCCTGAAAGGGGCGCAAGAGAATGCATCTACTCACCGATACCCTCGATTCGCTCTGGCAGGTAGTGGCAGTCGGACTGCTCTTCGGAGCCGGACTGCCGGCGATCTTCGCCTTCGGCCTCAAGTCGCTGAGTCTGCCGAACGCCGACGGCACCGAAGGACCGTCCACCCTGGGTAAAATGGGTGCGTACCTCTGTTTTGCGGTCGTGCTCGTCACGATCTTCGCCGGAATTCTGTTGTTGATGAAGAACTTCTTGGCCAGCACGTTCGGAATCCACGTCTTCTGAGTGGTCGTCGCGGCGCACCACTGAAACCACCGAAACGAAAATGAGGCCGAGGATTTGAGCAAGTATTCATTGCGCAGCGTGCTCGACTGGCTGCGTGCCGGGTATCCCGAGGGCATCCCGGACAAGGATCATTTTGCGCTGCTCGCCGTTCTCCGTCGTCGTCTGACCGACGAGGAGATCGAGCAGGTCGTTTCGATGTCCATCGAGTCGGCACACGAAGTGCCGGACCGCCACGTCGACTACGACACCATCCGCGCCATCATCGAGGGAATCCTCAACGAGGAGCCGTCCGAGGACGACGTCGATCGTGTCACCGAAAGGCTGCGCGCAGGTGGGTGGCCGGTCATCGAAGACGTGGACACCGACAACGAAGTTCGAGACGTGAGCTGACGTCATGGCCCTTCCGCCCTTCCTCACGTCGATAGTCGGCTGGTTGCGGGCCGGCTATCCCAATGGCGTCCCCGAGCAGGACTACATCCCACTTTTCGCGCTCCTCACTCGCAGACTCTCCGAAACCGAGGTCGACGCCGTCGCCGACGCGTTGATCGAGGACGGCGATCTACCCATCGAGAAGACCGACATCCAGGTCCTCATCACGAAGATCACCAACGAGATGCCACTCGAAACCGACGTCGACCGCGTACGAAGCCATCTGGCTGCCGGTGGTTGGCCGCTGGCTGGACCGGACGTCCGGTGAACGTTCTTCGCACACTGGCTGTTCCACAGGGTGAGGCGGTCTTCGAGGTACTGCCTGCCATCGCGCAGATCCTGGACGGCGTGCACGACGCCGTGCTTCCCGTCCCTGCGGCCGACGCACGCGAGACGGCCCGACTGAGCGACGCTCTGCACCCAGATCAGCCCATCGACGACGGCATCTCGCTGGTGGTCGCCACGTCGGGGACCACCGGAACCCCGAAGGGCGCGATGCTCACCGCGAGCGCACTGCGAGCCAGCGGCGACGCGACCCATGAACGCCTCGGCGGCACCGGATCCTGGTTGCTGGTTCTCCCCCCGCACCACATCGCCGGGATGCAAGTTCTGTTGCGCAGTGTCCTCGCCGAAACACGACCGGTGATCGTCGACGTCAGTGCGGGTTTCGACCCTGCCGCATTGCCGGGCGCTGTCGCCGCGATGAGCGGACCGCGCCGCTACACCTCGTTGGTGCCGACGCAGTTGGTCAAGGCACTCGGTGATCGCTCCGCGGTCGAGGCTCTGGCTTCGCTCGACGCGGTTCTGCTCGGCGGCGCTGCTACTCCCGCACCGGTACTCGCGCAGGCCACCGAAGCGGGCATCACCGTCGTCCGCACCTACGGGATGAGCGAAACGTCCGGCGGTTGCGTCTACGACGGAATCCCGTTGTCCGAAGCACAGATTCGTATCGACGACGGGCGAGTACTGCTGGGCGGACCGATGCTCGCGTCCGGGTACCGCGGGCTTCCCGACCACCCCGCTTTCGCCGAGCCCGGGTGGTTCCGGACCGACGACGCCGGATCAGTGGTCGACGGAGTCCTGCGCATCACCGGCCGGTTGGACGAGGCAATCTCCACCGGCGGGCTGACCGTCGTACCGCAGGTGGTCGAGGCCGCGCTGGCCGATCACCCCGCCGTTCGCGAGTGCGCGGTGATCGGCATCGAGGACCCGCGGCTGGGGCAGCGGGTGGTGGCCGTCGTCGTACCAGAGGGCGAAGCTCCGACGCTCGACGAACTGCGCGCACATGCTCAGCGGACACTCGACGTCACCGCGGCGCCGCGGGAACTCTTCGTCGTGGACGCGCTCCCCCTGCGTGGACCGGGCAAGCTCGACCGCGCCGCCCTGGTGGCTCGGTTCAGCTAGCAGCCGCAGCACCGACCTCGCGCGCTGTGCAAGTAACCGCAAGTTCCACGCAAGGTCCATGCAAGATCGGTCTGCCAAGCTTCATCCCATGAACCACACAGCTTCGCCTCTTGCCATCGAGGCCGACGGACTCGTCAAGAAGTTCGGCGAGCACCGCGCGGTCGACGGCGTCAGCCTCACCGTCCCCACCGGCTCGGTGTTCGGCGTCCTCGGGCCGAACGGCGCCGGCAAGACCACCACCGTCCGCATGCTCGCCACTCTCCTGCGCCCCGACGGCGGTGAGGCGCGCATCTTCGGCCACGACGTCAGCCGTGAACCCACCGCGGTCCGATCCCTGATCGGCGTCACCGGTCAGTACGCCTCCGTCGACGAGGATCTGACGGCGACCGAGAACCTCGTGATCTTCTCGCGGCTGCTCGGCCTGAGCCGCCGCGATGCGCGCACCAAGTCCCTGGAACTCCTCGAGGAGTTCGATCTGGTCGAGGCCGCGACCAAACCGCTGAAGAACTTCTCCGGTGGCATGCGTCGACGCCTGGATCTGGCGGCAAGCCTGATCGCGCGCCCGCCGCTGCTGTTTCTCGACGAGCCCACCACCGGCCTCGATCCGCGCACCCGCGCCCAGATGTGGGTGACCATCCGGCGACTCGTCGCCGAGGGTTCGACGGTGTTGCTCACCACGCAGTACCTCGACGAAGCCGATCAACTGGCCGATCGCATCGCGGTGATCGACCGCGGCCGCGTGATCGCCAACGGCACCGCCGACGAACTCAAGGCTTCGGTCGGGATCTCCTCGCTCCAACTCAAGCTGGTCGATCGTGATCGCACCGAGGAGGCTCGCTCGCTCATCGCCGCTGCGCTGAGCGTCGAGGTGGGTGTCACTCCCGAGGTCGGGCGGATCACCGCCCCGCTGAGCGACCCGTCGATCACGGCGGACCTGTTGATCCGTCTGCGTGAGCAAGGTATCGCCGTCGACGAAATCAACGTACAGAAACCCAGCCTGGACGAAGTGTTCCTGACCATCACCGGGCACCAGCCCGAAGACACTGGTCGCAACGACGCCCAGTCCGACAACGACTCCGATCGGAGCGTCGCATGACAACCACTCTCACCAAACCCCGGTCGCCGATAGCCCAGCCGGATGCCGCACCCCGCCGCATCAGCCTGCAGCAGAGCTTCGCGAACACGTTCACGATGGCGTACCGCGGAATTCTCAAGATCAAGCACAACCCCGAGCAACTGTTCGACGTCGTCATCCAGCCGATCATCTTCACGTTGATGTTCACCTACATCTTCGGCGGCGCGATCGCCGGTGACGTGACGGCATATCTGCCGACGATCATCCCCGGCATCCTCGTCCAGACCGTCATCACCGGTTCCATCGTCACGGGCACTCAGCTTCGTGAGGACATGGACAAGGGCGTGTTCGACCGCTTCAAGTCCCTTCCCATCGCTCGTATCGCCCCGCTGTCCGGTGCATTGCTCGCCGACGTCGTGCGCTACGGCATCGCCACGACCATCACGTTCATCGTCGGTTTCGCGATGGGTTACCGCCCCGCAGGCGGCGTGGTCGGCATTCTGTCTGCCGCGATCCTGGTCATGGTGTGCGCGTTCTCCATCAGCTGGATCTTCGCTCTCATGGGCGTGCTGATGAACAAAGCGTCCACGGTGCAGGGTGTTTCGATGCTCGTGCTGTTCCCGCTGACGTTCCTGTCGAATGCGTTCGTCGATCCTGCCACCATGCCGAGTTGGCTTCAGAAGTTCGTGAACGTCAATCCGGTCTCACACCTGGTGACCGCGGTTCGCGAGCTGGCCAACGACGGCCACTTCGGTATCCACGTCGTGTGGTCGCTGGTGGGCGCCGCGGTGATCGTTGCCGTCATGGCACCTTTGACCGTGCGGATGTACATGCGCAAGACATAAGTCCCGCACCATCGTCCAGACCTAGTCCAGCACCGGTCCGCGAAGCGCAGCCAACACTGCTTCGCGGACCGCTCTGCGTGAGTAACCCGATACCTTCTCGGTTTCCACAGACCACCTGTCGGCTCCGACCAGACCAACCGCGAAGTCGGAGAGGCGCGCGTGATGGAGCGAGACGAAGTCTTGTCTCCCCGGCATTTTCAACGACAAAGCCATCAGTTCGACTCCGCGTTCGATGTTGCCCGTGACAAGATCGAACGACCCGATCGCCGACGCCAACGAACCCGCGAGCGGCAGGTCCGCGTAACCGTTGGGATCGAGCTTGAGAGCACTCGACTCCTTCATCTGCAGAACGCGGCCCGCCACCAGTTCGTGCCGGCCGTGAACTGCGTGAGCGCACACAGCCGCGGCACCGAGCAGAACGACGAAGGGATCACCGAAGATGTTCTCGATCGCAGAACCCAACAGCTCCAGCGCTTCTCGATACCGAGCCAAGCCCTCGTCGATACGGCCGTCCGCGAGATCCGCCTCGGCGATACTCGCTATGAGCGCCGCGCGCCGTTGATCGGTTTCGATGGCCCCGGTCCCACCCGAATGCGCCAATGCCGGACGTGCACGATCGAGAAGCACCCGACCACCAGCGGTGTCACCGGCCGCGATCATTGCTCCGGCTTGAAAGCAGATGAGCTGCATCGCCTCGTCACGCGCACCGAGGCGTTCCATCGACGCCGCCGCGATCGCGTAGAACTCGATGGCCTCGCCATAGCGGGCGGATTGGCTGTGAACCGACCCGACATGTTGGGCCGCCATCGCCAGACCCCACTCGTCACCGATGCTGGTGGCGTAGTCGAACAGAGTCTCCCCGTCCAGCAACGCACCGCGCAGATCTCCGATGTTCTCCCGCATGTTCGAACGCGCGGACAGCGCCGCCATTCGGGTCTCGGGATCGGAACTGCGAACGCCTTCGGCCACCAACCGCGCAAGTTTGTGGTTGGCGATCCCACTCGTGGCCAGCTTGATCAGAAATGCGAACAACGGACCGAGATCATCGCGCTCACGCAACAGCTTTCGAAGTCGGATCCGCGCACGGGCATGGTTTCGATCGGCCTCTCCGAAGAAGAGATGCATCGCCACCAGGATGAACGTAGCGCCCACCAGTTCTGCATTCACGTCGCGCAGATCGTTGTCCGCGGTCGCCCCGACGATCTTCGACGCCCAGTTCGATATTTCCGAGTTCGATCCTCGTACGGCCCACAGAATCGCAAGGACGGGGAAGACATTGGCTACGGTCACCGCGTCGCCGCGTTCCACGGCCCAGCGAAGTACAGCCAGAAGGTTGTCGTGCTCGGCATCGAGGTCGGCAATCAGACGGAGCTGATCCGTCCGTGCACGCACGACGGCATCCTCGGCGATCGCAATCGCCCAGTCGTCGAGGCGCCGAATCACTTCCGGTCCCTCCCCGGACGCGGCGAGTTGCTCCTCGCCGTATTCACGGACAGTCTCGAGCATGTAGTACCGAAGATCTCCCTGCCCGTCGCTGACGGATAGAAGTGACTGATTCACCAGCGCTTCGACGGCGCTTGCCACATCGGTCAACTCGCCCCACCCGGCAACGGCCTGCGCCGAAGAAAGGGTGAAGCCGGCCGGGAATCGGCACAATCGACGCAGCGCAATCTGATCCCCGCTGCCCAACAGATTCCAGCTCCAGTCGATCACCGCGTGCAGGGTGCGATGCCGATCCGGAGACGTCGGATCATCGGAGCGCAACAACGCGAACCTGTCTCGCAGTCTCGAACCGATTTCGTCGACGCTCATGGTGCGGACCCGCGCGGCAGCGAGCTCGATCGCCAGCGGGAGTCCGTCGAGCGTCGTACACAGCTTGACTACCGCGTCGACGTCCAGATGAACAGACGGCCGCACCGCACGGGCTCTCGCCGAGAAGAGTTCGACTGCCGAGCCGGTTCCGTCTTCGATCGCCAACGGCGGCAACGGGTACACCGCCTCGGCACTGATCATGAGCGGAGAACGACTGGTGGTCAGAACCGTCAGCTGACGACCGGCCGCGATCATCTCGGCCACGATCTCCGAACACGCGCCGATCACGTGCTCACAATTGTCGAGGATGAGCAACATCGGACCGGCGGACAGCGCCTCTTTGAGTCGCTCTCTCGCCGAATGCGTTCGGCCGACGGTCAATTTGCCTGGCGCCAGATCGGATTCGCTGATTCCGAGGGTGCCTCCGATGGCCGCGATGACATCTTCGCTGCTGCGCAACGACGCCAACTCCACGAGGACCACCGAGACGCCCGGCTGATTCACGGATCCGCGCAGGCCCAATTCGTGTGCGAGACGGGTCTTTCCGGCGCCACCAGGTCCGAGAATGGTGACGACGCGCGAGCGGGCGAGCAAGGATTCGATCTGGTCGATGTCGTTGTCGCGACCGAGCAAGGTGTTGGGGGCAGCGCGGAGACCGATCGCACGCGCGGCCCGCGGTGTAGCCGCAGGTGCCCCGAGAAGTTCCGCGTTGAGAGTCACCAGTGCGGGTGACGGATCAGCGCCCAGGCGATTGGCGAGGTGGTTGCGGAACTCCGCGAACACTTCGAGTGCCTCGTTGACTCGGCCTGCTCCGGCGAGCGCACGCATCAACGCCTCGGCCGCTGTGTCGTCGAATGGGCTCGCCAGATGGCGTCCGCGCACCAGGGGAATGGCTGCCGCGTACTCCCCCAATGTGAGCAACGCGTCGATCTGCGCCGTCTCCAGTTCGTCGTACACCCGGCCTGCGTCGAGCGCCAGACGATCTGCAACGTCGCCGACGACGTCACTCCCGGGGGTACCGCGCCACAGGCGCAATGACGCGGTCGTGACGGCGAGCGCTTCGGACGCTTCGGCGCCGACGGTGCGCAGACCACGGGCGGCGTCCGCTGCCCTGGCCAGGTCGACACGCTCCCGAGCGAGAGTGAGCCGGTATCCGGCCGCCGTGACTTCGAGGGCCCCGTCCGGGAGTGCAGATCGCAGGCGCGAGACCTGAGTGTGGAGGGCGTTCATCGGTGAGCGCGGCGGCTCCAGCCCCCAGACGTCGTCGATCAGGCTCTGCGCGGTACGTGGCTCACCCGGATTGCGAGCCAGCGCAACCAGCAGAGTTCGAGCTCGCGGACCCGGCAACGGAACCAGACGACCGCCCACTTTGGTCGAAACGGGTCCGAGCAAGGCAATGTCTGCCAGGTCTTCGCCCGACTGCGCGTACCTGGCGCGCTCACTCACGTCTCGAGTCATGTGCTGATCCACCGCGTTCGATCGTATTGCACAGTGCAAAGATCGTTGTATGGCAACAGCTGCTCAATGGATCGAAGGCGCGAGGCCGCGCACACTCCCGAACGCGATTGCGCCCGTGCTGGTCGGCACCGGAGCCGCGGCGTCCCTGGACCTCGCAGTGTGGTGGAAGGCGCTCCTGGCACTGATCGTCTCCTTGGCCTTGATCGTCGGGGTGAATTTCGCGAACGACTACTCCGACGGAATCCGCGGAACGGACGACGACCGCGTCGGGCCACTGCGCTTGGTCGGATCGAAGTTGGTCAGTCCCGGAGCCGTGAAGGCCGCGGCGATCAGCTGCTTCACCGTTGCCGCGGTAGCCGGGTTCGTTCTGGCGGCGACCACAGCCTGGTGGCTGGTTGCGGTCGGCGTGTTCTGCATCATCGGTGCCTGGTTCTACACCGGCGGCAAGAAGCCGTACGGATACAGCGGGTTCGGCGAGATCGCCGTGTTCATCTTCTTCGGACTGATTGCAGTGCTGGGAACTCAGTTCGTACAGGCCGAACGGGTGGATCTGGCCGGGCTGGCCGGCGCGATCGCCATCGGTTCGTTCTCGAGCGCGGTGCTCGTTGCCAACAATCTTCGAGACATCCCGACCGACACCGAGTCCGGAAAGATCACTCTCGCAGTCCGGCTCGGCGACGCCAAGACCCGCACACTGCACGTGATCCTGCTGGCCGTCCCGTTCGTCGCGACCCTGCTGCTGATCCTGCGCACTCCGTGGGCATTGCTCGGATTGCTGGCGTTGCCACTGGCAATCCGAGCCAACGCCCCACTGCGTTCGGGCGGGCAGGGTATGGCCCTGATCCCCGCGTTGCGCGACACCGGACTCGCCATGCTCGTCTGGGGTGCCGCGACCGCAGTTGCGCTCAGTCTCGCCTGAAAGTCGACGGACTCAACGGTTGTCCGGGACGAACGCGCTGAGCAGGAAGTTCACGATCGAGATGATCAGCGCGCCCCAGACTGCCGTCCAGAAGCCGTCGACCGTCAAGCCGTAGGACGTTCCAGACGAGATCCACGCCGTCAGCATCAGCATGAGGGCGTTGATCACGAGCGTGAACAATCCGAGAGTCAGGATGAGCAGCGGTAGCGAGAGAAGCTGCACTACCGGCTTGATGAACGCGTTGACCACCGTGAAGATCAAAGCGATCACCGCGATCACGAGAACCGTGCCCCAGGTGCCGTTGTCGTGGTTGGCGATCGTGATGCCGGTGACCCACGCCGACGCCAGCCAGATGGCTATGCCGTTGATGATGAGACGTGCCAGAAATGTCATGTCTGAATGCTGGCACATCCCGCCCCGTGCATGCGGAGCCGTGCCGAATCTAGGCGGCGCGATTCATCTTCGCTTCCAAGCGCTCACGGATCACCGACATCGTGACCTGCGTTTCGAGGGCCTGACGGGTAGGCCCGTCGGCGACACGCAGGATGCCGAGCAGGATGTGTTCGGCGCCGATGCGATTGTCCTTGTGCGCGAGCGCTTCACGGAGCGAGAGTTCCAACACCTTCTTGGAGTCCTTCTCGAATCGTGAACGAGGGAACCCGAATCGGCTCTTGCGAGAAGTGTCGACGCCGTCCGGCACAGGAGTCTCGTCCAGCACACCTTCGCCGAAGGACTGCTCGAGACTCTCCCGAACCGCATCGAGATCGATGCCGATCGACTTGAGTATCTCGGCGTCGTCGTCGAAATTGTTGGAGCTACCTTCGTTCGATCCGGCGCCGGCGTGGCGGATCACGTCGAGCGTGACACCAGACTCGGTGAGCACCTCGGTGGCGATGCCCCGATCAGAGGTGATCAGCGCGGTCAGAAGTTCCATCGGCGTGACAGGACCGGAGCCGGCGACAGCATCGACAACGACGCTTCGAGCCTGTGCGGAGAACCTTTCGAACATGGCAATTACCTGCCCTTCTCGCGCAGTGAACGCAGCATCGATTCCGACTGCGCGGACGCGTATTTCTTGTGGACGGCTTGACGGCTGACCTCGAGAGCTTCCGCGATCGCCTGCCAGGACCATCCGTGACGGCGCGCATTGGCGACCTGAATGGCCTCGAGTTTTTCGAGAAGACGACGCAGCGCTCGAACAGCACGCAATCCCTCGGTGGGATCCGGGCTACCGGCGGCAGCAGCGAGAGAGGTTGCTTCGGTCATGTTGTCAATTTAGGTTGACAACCGGAATTTGTCAACCAAAATTGACAGGCGCGCCTAGTACCCGGCGACGGCCCCGTCCACTGCCACCTGCAAGTCGGCCTGCACAGTTCGGGCGATATCCATCGGCTTGTCCGGAAGTTCGGTCACCGGCATTCCGACAAAGACACTCGCAGCCTTGACGTCGCCGGCCACTGGACCGTAATTGATGCCGATCGACACCAGTGCCGGTGAGCATCCCAACTTCTCGGCGCGCGCGACGATGTGGCCGATTCCGCTGTTGACGTGCTGCAGCCGCGTCGGATCTTCGGTGTTGCACGTCCCTTCCGGGAAAATCGCCAGACAGTCCCCGTTGCCCAGCCGCTCGGCCGCGACGTCCATCATCACTCGGCCGGCATCCGAAACTGCACGGAGGCCGTAGTTCTTGCTGCGAAAAACCGGGATGCTGCCCATCATGTCGACCTTCTTGCGCTGTGAAGGATCAACGAAGAGTTCGTCTTTGGCGAGGACCCGGGTCCGTCCGATCACTCGACGCAACGGAGTACGCCACGCGGTCGCGGCGAGCGTGAACTGGTCGCTCTCGGTCAGATGATTGACTGCCACGACCAACTGCGTCTTACGTTCCAGCAGAGTCTTCAGCGCACCTTCCGCACCCGGCGCGTACCTCACTCGCGGGCGGTACTTCAGCGCCAATGCGGCATAAGCGAGCTTCGCCACGAATCGGTTCTGCTGATGACTGCGGTAGTACTCGTACACAGCCTCGTAATTGTCGAGTGAAACTTCAGGATTGCCCATGATCCGCCCTCGCTGGAGAAGTGCCCCTTGACCAAACGATACACAACCTACGGTTGCGTAGGTTTGCGTTACAGAAGGCGTAGCGCTGGGAGAAACGCACTTCTCGAGGTAAAACGGTTTCTGTGATCCGCTCGGCCATATCCACCGACCTACCCGCACTGCAACAGATCGAGATCGCCGCGGGCGAACCGTTCCGAGACATCGGGATGGACGCCATCGCAGACGATCCACCGCCGACGCTCGACGAGTTGAACGATTTTCTCGCAGCCGAGCACATCTGGGTTCAGACCGACGCGAACGACGTACCCGTTGCGTACGCACTCGTCGAGATCGTGGACGGCGGCGCGCATATCGAGCAGGTCTCCGTTCACCCCGATCATGCCCGGAAAGGCCTCGGAGCCCAGCTGATCGACGCCGTCACCGAATGGGCGGCGGACCATCACCACGATCTCGTGACTCTGACGACGTTCGTCGACGTTCCGTGGAACGCGCCGTACTACGAGCGCCTCGGGTTCGTGCGCCTGGCCGAGAACACGCTCTCCCCCGGCCTGATACGCATCAGAACGGACGAGCAGTCGTCCGGGTTGGACGCCTGGCCGCGCGTGACGATGAGCCGCCCGTCACACGGTCCAGCGCCGGCGATTCAGGAACTGGCCGTCCACGCACCCGAACGGACGAACTCGTCCAGCACTGTCGTCGGGCCGAGCAGGTCGATCCCTTCCGAAGCCACCCATTCGTCGTTGTAATACGTGCCTGAGTAACGCTCTCCGCCGTCGCACAGGAGGGTGACGACGCTGCCGCTGCGCCCGGCCGCCATCATTTCGGCAATCAACGCAAAAGCTCCCCACAGGTTCGTCCCCGTCGAGCCGCCCACTTTGCGCCCCAGGGCTGCGCTGGCATGCCGGGCAGCCGCGATCGAGCCTGCGTCCGGCACCTTGATCATTCGGTCGACCACCTGACCGACAAAAGACGGTTCGACGCGCGGACGGCCGATGCCCTCGATCCGGGAACCTCGAGTACCGACGATCGACGGATCGCTCGCTCGCCACGCGTCGAAAAACACGGAGTGCTCCGGGTCCACCACGCACAGCCCCGTGTCGAATTTCCGGTAACGAAGAAAGCGGCCGATCGTGGCACCGGTTCCGCCCGTCCCGGCTCCGACGACCACCCAGTCGGGAATCGGATGTTCCTCGTGTTCGAGCTGAGTGAAGATCGATTCGGCGATGTTGTTGTTTCCTCGCCAATCCGTCGCGCGCTCGGCGTGGGTGAACTGGTCCATGTAGTGACCGTTCAACTCACTCGCGAGCCGATGCGATTCCGAGTAGATCGACGACGGATCGCTCACGAAATGACAACGTCCCCCCTGCGCCTCGATCAACGCGATCTTGGCGGGACTCGTGCTCGCGGGCATCACCGCGACAAAATCCAGGCCCAGCAACTTCGCGAAATACGCCTCGCTGACAGCCGTCGATCCGGACGACGCTTCGATGACAGTGGTCTCTTCGGTAACCCAGCCGTTGCAGATCGCGTAGAGGAAAAGCGACCGTGCGAGTCGATGCTTGAGACTCCCCGTGATGTGGGTCGACTCGTCCTTCAGATAAAGCTGGACGGTCCAGTTACTCGGCAGCGGATAGCGCAGCAGGTGAGTGTCCGCGCTGCGTTGCGCGTCGGCTTCGATCAACCGCACCGCGTTGTCGACCCACTGGCGTGAGGTCCGACGGTCGACGTCGAGCGACCCCGTGGTCACCGCCCGTCTCCGCGCAGCTTGGAGCGAAGATCGTCACGATCGGACCGACGCTGGGCGTCGACCGCCGCAATGCCCGCATTGACACGCTTGCGCAGTTTCGCGAAGAGCAGCAACGACAGCGGCAGCGCGATCAGAACTGCGAACAGCGCCGCGACGATCAAGGGAACGTCCGTGCCGGCGAGCTTTCCGCCACCGATGATGACGGCACCGATCACGACGACAAGCAGCAGCCGAGCGACCGAGTACAGCACCACATCGCGGGCTAGTTGACCCTTGGTCACCGGCCCGGAAGCCGACTTTGCTTGCCCAGAGTTTGCGGAAGGTTTACTGGCCTTGACCGGCTCAGAAGGAACATTTTCGGGGTTTTCAGACAACTGACTCACCCTCTCAGGTTACCCATTCCGAATACGGGTGGGACCGAGCCCGCTATATCCATTTTGTCCTTTACTTAAACATTACTTTTTCTTGAAAGATCGACTACCCGGCTATATCTGTGCAAACATTGCGCTACCACTCAGAAAACGGTCGAATGTGAGCGAAGGACTTCGAAACAAACTCGACGCAGGTTTTTGGCAACTGGTCGACACACCGGTTCGGAACCAAAGTTCGGAATCACTGCTCGGTTCGGAATCACTGTTCGTCAAACGTTCGACATCAACATGGAGGACCTCACAATGAGCGCACCAACCTTCAATACCGCCGCAGACGCACTCATGACGCCCGGACAGGTAGCGGCATTGTTTCATGTCGATCCCAAGACCGTGACCCGCTGGGCACACGCAGGACGACTGGGCTCGCTTCGCACGCCAGGAGGACATCGTCGATTCCGTGAGACCGAGGTCATGCAGCTTCTGCGCTCGCTGACCACCGAAGCAGACAACAACTGAGCAACTTCAGCTCACTTCGAAGCACTTTGCGGTACCCGACAGATCTTGCAGTACCCGACAGATACAGCACTAGCGCACTGAGCCGAAACGCTTGTCCGCACCACTTCTGGTGAAGCGGGGCGGAGACTGAGTAGGCTCGACTTCAGTTCCCTGAGGAGGTGCGCCGTGTTGTATCTGTTGGCGTTGGTGGGTTTGGTGACATTGATCGTTCTGATGTGGAAGGCATTCGGGCCCGATCCGTCGACGCGCACCCCGGTGAGCGGTGTACGCGGGCCGGATGACGATCCCGAATTCCTGTGGAATGTGAACCAGCAAACACGACGCAAGCGCACGGAAGGTCCGGACGTACCGCCGACTGACGCGTCGACGTAGCGTCCGGGCTCGCCCGGCTATCCGATTACCGCCCCGTCAACGCGAACGGGGAGGCCGGAAAGTCCTGCGCAACCACCGCAGCCAACTCCAGCACCGCTTCCCGAGTACCTGGACGCAGCCGGTCCAGATCGATTTCGGCGCCCTCTTCCAAATGCGGATCGAACGGAATCAGTTTCACCGCTCGACAGCGCTGCTCGAAGTGCTCGACGACCCGCGGCAGATCAACCTTGCCCGAGCGAGGCCGTACCGCGTTGATGACAGCCACGGACGTGGCGACCAGCCTGCTGTAACCGTGAGCGTCGAGCCAGTCAAGTGTTGCGGAGGCGCTACGTGCACCGTCGACGGAACCGGAACTGACGACGATCAACGAATCTGCACCTTCGAGAATGGCCTGCATCGCCGAGTGCATCAATCCGGTGCCGCAATCGGTCAGAACTATGCTGTAGAACTTCTCGAGCATGTCGACCGTGCGCGTGTAGTCCCCACCGCTGAAGGCCTCTGAAACTGCTGGATCGCTGTCGGAGGCAAGCACTTCGAGCCGGTGTCGATTTTGCGATGTGTAGCCACGGACGTCGCTGTACTTCTCGATGCTGTTCTCGTCGCGCAGCAGGTTTCGCACTGTTGCCGGAGTTTCGAGCGGGATCTTCTGGCTCAGCGTTCCCCGGTCGGGGTTTGCATCGACAGCGACGACGCGATCGCCGCGGATCGAGCCGAACATCGACCCCAGTGTCGCTGTGGTCGTGGTCTTTCCGACGCCGCCTTTGAGACTGAGCACCGCAACCTTGTAGCAGCCCTGCAGCGGCTGGTTGATCTGGCGCGTCAACTCGACGAGGTGCTGCTCCTTTGCACCGTTTCCGAGGTTCACCGATCGGCCGGACAACGTGTACAGCGCCTTGCGCCAGCCGCCCACCGGCGCAGGCCGGACAGGCCGCTTGACGAGGAGCGCAGCCGAGAGATCTTGCGCAGTCATCGGGAGAGCGGACTCGAAGCGACTGTCCGGAGCCGAGGTGAGTCCGGTCTGCGGCATCGGAGCGCGAGTAGGTGGCACTGTCGGCGGGGCCATCGGCACGGCCTGACCATTCTGGAGGGTGTGGCCGTTCTGCACCGGCGCAGCGCCGGGATGACCGAACTGCCGAATCGCGGGATTGGGCGGATGGACGCCGGGCGAAAAAGGTGCCTGCGGTTGCTGGAGCGGTCTCGCGGATGAATGCGCCGTCGGGCCGGGCTGCGAATTCTGAACAGGATGCAGGTTCTGAACAGGCTGCGAGTTCCGAACAGGCTGCGAATTCTGAACAGGCTGCGGAACGCCAGTTCGTGAATCCGGAAGCGACCCTCCACGATTCGTAGGTTCGTAGGTCTGCATCGGCATCGCAGGCGAGGTCGAGAACTGGCCGTTGATCGGGCCTGGCTGCGCTGCCGGATACTGGATGACCGGAGTCTTGGGACCTGGTACCGGAGCCGCTGGGGTCGTCGTCGGCGGCGGAGCGGCGGGTGCACTGGGCGCCTGGCCGGCGACTTGCTGGAGCGGCCCGGAGTCGACCGGGGCCACGAAGAGACTACGAACGTCGCTGGGAACCGAGTCCGATGACGGCTCGGGCGCGGATGCGCGCGGCTCGCGCCGCGTCGGCTCGGCAGGGCGCACCGGCTCCCACAATCCTGCTCCGGCGTCTTCAATCTTGTCGGCCATCTCGCCGCTCCCCCTCGTCGATCCCACAGCTACCAGACAGCTAGTAATTCGCCAAGCTGCATCGTAACTGTTGCCCGCCCCTGACGTACCTACCGGTAATACCTACAGACCGGTCGGCAGCCACCCACGGTACCTCGAGAGGATCAGGTGAGTCCCGCGTAGGAGTGCAAGCCGGAGACGACCATGTTGATGATGAAGAGATTGAACAGCATCGCAACAAAACCGGCGATGTTGATCCAGGCGGCCTTCGTCTCCCGCCACCCGGAGGTTGCCCTCGCATGCAGGTAGGCCGCGTAGATCACCCAGGCGATGAAGGACATCGTCTCCTTCGGATCCCAACCCCAGAAGCGTCCCCACGCAGCTTCCGCCCAGATGGCACCGAGGATGACGCCGGCGCCGAACAGCGGAAACGCGATGATCGTGCTCTTGTACGCCAAGCGGTCGAGAGTCTGGGCATCCGGCAGTCGCTCTGCGATCCGGCCACCGATGCTCGTGCCTTCCTCACCGGGCGGGAACTTCAGTCGCAGCAGGAACAGAAGGCTCGCGATACCGCCGATCATGAAGATTCCGGAGCCGACGCTGACGATCGTCACGTGAATCGGAAGCCAGTACGAGCGTAGCGCCGGCACCACGGGAGCCGCGTCGGCGTAGAGGACCGTGCCGGCGAGGAACATCAAGATCAGAACCGGCACCAGCAAGAAGACCCACATCGGACGGTACGCCGGCTTGATCAACAGGACGTGCCCGACCAGCAACGACGCCGCACACGCCATCGCCACGAATTCGTACATGTTGCCGAGCGGGAATCGTTCCGTCGCAAATCCGCGGAGCACGATCGACGCGATGATCAGCACCGTTCCGACGACCAGGACAGCTCGGCCCATTCCGCCGAATCGTTCCGAGAGCGACTTGCTCGGAGTCTCCGCGACCCTGCCAGGCACGGATGCGTCGACACCGCCGGCGGAGACCAGTTCCTTGTCCTGAACCGCCTTTGCTCTGGCCGACGCGTACTGCACGATGAGCAGCACAAACGCCAGCACGAGCACGGTGAAGGCGGACTTGAAGGCCCAGTCGCTGTACTGCGCGAGTGTCTCGTTCGTTGTCATCGGGCGTTCTCCTGCGCGTGCGGTTGGTTCACCGCGGTGGTCGGATTGCTTTTCAGCAAGCGGTCGGCGAGGCGGTCGAACTCGTCGCCCCAGCCTGCGTGGTCGGTGCGGGCAAGCCCACCAAGTTCTACTACAGTACGTCGTTCGTCATCTGGATAGATACGTGCCCAGACGCGGCGACGCTTGATCACGAGCGAGACGAGTAGGCCCGCCATCATGGTCAACGCCGAAACCAACACCCACACCTGAGCGGGATCGTGGGAGACCTGCAGGTTCACAAAGTCGACGGCACCATCGAATCGCACCTGGGTTCCGTCGGCAAGCGTCGCGCTCTCCCCCGGAAACAGATTGACTCGATCCTGCTTGACCAGTCGGCCCTGATTGATCAGTTCGGTGTTGAGTTCGAACAGCGATTGCGGGTTACCGGTATCGAGTCCGGTGTCGCCCTTGTAGATGTCGATGGCGACTGCCGGATCGTTCATCGCCGGGTAACTCGACGACAGCAGGTTGCCGTGGAACAGCGCGGTGGGCGCGAACAATCCTTCGATGGCAATCTGATTCTTCCGACGCTCGTCCGCATCGGGATACATGCCGCCCGGCGGGTCGAAGCGCATCGCGCCACTGCTCAGGAACGTCGTGGCGTCGTCCGGACGCCACTGGAGCGTCTCGGTGCGGGTCTCACCGTTCGGGAACGTGACGGTGAACGTCGGCGCGTATCCGTGTCCCTGCAGGTACACACGATCGCCGGCGATCCGCAGCGGGTGGTTCACCTGGATGGTCGTGTCCCGCCAGGTATCGGACTCGAGGTCGTCGCCTGCCTGGTACGAGATGTCCGAGGTGAACATCTCGGCCTGACCGGTCTCGAGGTAGTCGGCCTGGAAATTCTTCACACGTACACACAGCGGGGTCATGCCGGTGCCGTCGAGGCTCAGACCGGCGACGAAGGAGTCGAACACTGCCGGCGAGGTCGTGCAGAACCCGGGGCCGTCGTTGGCGATGACGATGCGATTGCCCTCGTAGCCGAACAACTTGCCCGCGGCGATCGCGATCAACAATCCGACCAGCGAGAGGTGGAACACGAGGTTGCCGAACTCGCGAAGGTATCCCTTCTCCGCCGAGATGGTGATCTCGCCTTCGCGTCGTGATTTCGAATCGCCGCGACGCGTTTCGACGCGCCACCCGCGCAGTTCTTTCGACACCCGGGCAGCAAGTTCGTCGGGAGTCTCGCCGTCCACGACGCTCGTGGTGTGGTGCGGCAGGCGAGCAAGATTGCGCGGCGCATTCACCGGACGGGTGCGCAGCGCCTTCGCGTGCTCCACGCAACGCGGCAGGATGCAGCCGACCAGCGAGATGAAGAGCAATGCATAGATCGCGGTGAACCAGAAACTGCTGAACACGTCGAACAATTCGAGGCGGTCCATCCACGGACCGAGCGTCGGACGCGCGGCGATGTAGTCGGTGACCTTGCCCTCGTTGAGGGTTCGCTGTGGCAGCAGGGCGCCGGGGATCGCAGCGAGCGCGAGGAGGAACAGCAGTACCAGCGCGGTCCGCATCGAGGTGAGCCCGCGCCAGGTGTTGCGCCCGAGTGCAACGACTCGACCGATCACCGACTGCTTCGGCAGCACGGGTTTCGGGTGGTCGTTATTGTCGTCAGCTGTCATATCGGCAGCGTCACCTCCGAGATAAATGCGTCGCGAACCCAGCCGACGAACTGGTCCCACGCGCCGGTGACGAGGGCGATTCCCACTGCCACCAACATGATTCCGCCGAAAATTTGAATGGTGCGTGCATTACGACGCAACCAGCCGACGCCGGTCAGCGCGCGCGCCGATCCCAGCGCCAAGATGATGAACGGCAGGCCGAGTCCGATGCAGTACGCGACGATCAACGTGACACCACGCGCGGCGGTCATCCCGTCGGTTCCCGCCGCTACGGACATCACGCCTGCCAATGTCGGACCGAGGCACGGCGTCCAGCCCAGAGCGAACACTCCCCCGAGCAGCGGCGCACCCACCCAGTGACGACACGCGACGCGGTTCGAAACGAACGTCCTTCTGCAGCGCCGGAATCAGCCCGATGAAGACGAGACCCATTGCGATGGTGACGACACCGCCCACTCGCATCAGGACCTCGCGGTTGACGAGCAGCGTGGAGATCACGCCGAATACCGACGCGGTCGCGAGGACGAACACAACGGTGAAGCCCGCGACGAACAGTCCGGCCGCACCGGCCACCCTCAGTCGACTGCTCCGGGTGATCGTCCGCGTCTTCGCCTCTTCGGCGGTGATCGCGGGAGCGTCGGCACCGACGACGCCGGCCAGGTAGGACAGGTAGCCGGGAACGAGCGGCACGACGCACGGTGAAGCGAACGACACCAGACCGGCGAGCACACAGGCGCCGAGGGCGAGCAGAAGCGGACCGGACGACGCCGCGTTCTGAAACGCTTCGCCCACACCGGCACTCAATGTGTCGCTGCCGGCCAGCAGCGTAGTGGTCGTGGTTGTCATCTTTACTGCGCGTCTTCCTGAGCTACTCGCTGGACGACGGGCAGTAAATCCTCGGCGAGAAGTTCTTGGAGGAACACCGCGGCGACGCGATGCTGGCGGTCCAGGACGATCGTCGTCGGAATGACCGACGTGGGGTAGCCGTCACCGAGGGCGATCAGCGAACGCATCGACGGGTCGTAGATCGACGGGTACGAGACCTTGTTGTCGACCACGAAGTCCTGCGCTTTGTTCTTGGTGTCGTCGCGGACGTTGATGCCGAGGAACTGCACGCTCGAATCCTTGGTCTGCTCGTAGACCTGTTCCAGGTCGTCGGCTTCGGCGCGGCACGGTCCGCACCACTGACCCCAGACGTTGAGAACGACGACCTTGCCCTCGAAGTCCTCGACACCGACCTTCTGACCTTCGTTCATCAGGTCGGGCCCGGAGAGCTTGCCGATGGTGCCTCGGTCGGACGGCGGATCGTAGAAGATCTTGGTTTGTCCGCCCGGTGAGACGAAGTCGAAAGTTCCGCCCTGTGCGACGGCGTCATCGCCGGTCGCGCAGGACGAGAGAAGAAGCATCGCCGACGCAGCGGCTGCGAATGCTGCGGCGATGCGGCGCGAAATCATGCTCCTGTCACTCTCGGGTCGGAGGCGCCGGCAGGTTCGGAGTAGACGATGTCGACCAGGGTGTCGCCTTCGTAGACCAGTGAAGTCAACGAGGCCAGTCCACACTGACGGTGACGGGGATCGTGCCAGAGACGCTCGCCCTGCAGGAATCGACGCAGTGTCCAGACCGGAAGTTGATGGCTGACGACGACGGCTTCGTGTCCGACTGCCGCGACGCGTGCGGCATTGACGGCTGCGAGCATGCGATGGGCGATCTGCAGGTAGGGCTCGCCCCAGGACGGGGTGAACGGGTCACGCAGTTTCCACCAGTGACGCGGACGCGAGAGCGCACCGTCCCCGACGGCAACCTTGAGACCCTCGAACTCGTTGCCTGCCTCGATCAGGTTTTCGTCCGTGACGATGTCGAGCTTGTGTGCCTCGGCGATCGGAGTCGCGGTCTCTTGTGCCCGCTGCAGCGGCGACGCGACCACGTGGGTGATGTCGTGATCGGCGAGCACCGACGCGACCGCACGAGCCTGAGCTTCGCCCGCCACCGACAACCGGAAACCCGGGAGCCGTCCGTAGAGGATCCCGCGCGGGTTGTGTACTTCGCCGTGGCGCAGGACGTGGACGATGGTGCGGGTGGACGTGTGGTCGGGGTGATCGGCGTCGGTCACAGTCGAGGGTCCTCGCTGAAGATGATGGATGTCGGAAGCGTGCGGTGTTCTGGAACTGGAACTGCTCAGGGCTTGACGGCAGCAGCTGCGGCCTTGGCTGCGTGAGGCATGGCGTCGGCGATGATCGAGAAGGCTCGATCGTCGAGGGCTGCGGAGACGAACCACGCTTCGAACGCGCTCGGCGGCGGGTACACGCCGCGGGAGAGCAGTGCGTGGAAGAAGGCGGGGAATCGCCAGGTCTGCGCGGCTTTGGCTTCGTCGTAGTTGGTCACCGTGTTCTCGGTGAAGAACACGCTCACCAAGGTGCCTGCGTACTGCACTCGGTGTTCGACGCCTTCGGCGGTGAGTGCTTGGGTCATGAGGTCGCCGAGGGCGGTCGCGTTCCGGCCGAGCTTGGCGTACACCTCGGCGTCGGCGGCGCGCAGGCTCGCGAGTCCGGCGGCGACGGCTACGGGGTTACCCGAGAGGGTGCCTGCCTGGTAGACGGGACCGTCCGGTGCGAGGTGGCCCATGATGTCGGCGCGGCCGCCGAATGCTGCGGCAGGCAGGCCGCCGCTCATGACCTTGCCGAAGGTGTAGAGGTCGCCTGCGACGTTGTCGATGCCGTACCAACCCGAGGCACTGACGCGGAATCCGGTCATCACCTCGTCCATGATCAGGAGTGCGCCGTGCTCACGGGTGAGACGACGCAGACCCTCGTTGAAACCGGGAAGCGGTGCGACGGCGCCCATGTTTCCGGCGGCAGCTTCGGTGATGACGCACGCGATGGCGCCGGGATTGGCCGCGAAGGCCGCGGCCACCGCGTCGAGATCGTTGTAGCGCACGACGATGGTGTCTTCTGCTTGAGCGCCGGTCACGCCGGGAGAGGTCGGCAGCCCGAACGTCGCGAGGCCGGATCCGGCGTCGGCGAGAAGGGCGTCGACGTGGCCGTGATAGCAACCGGAGAACTTGACGATCTTGGTCCGCCCGGTGAATCCGCGGGCGAGGCGGACTGCGCTCATCGTGGCTTCGGTTCCGGAGTTGACCAGACGAACCTTTTCCACGGGCGCGACGCGGGCGACGATTTCCTCGGCGAGAGCAACTTCGCCTTCGGTCGGCGCACCGAAGGAGAGACCTCCGAGGGCTGCTTCGCGAACTGCTTCGACGACTGCCGGGTGAGCGTGCCCGAGAATCATCGGACCCCAGGACGACACCAGGTCGACGTAGTTGTTTCCGTCGACGTCGGTGAGGGTGTAGCCGGATGCTTCGCGAATGAATCGCGGTGTTCCGCCGACCGAACCGAACGCGCGGACGGGCGAGTTGACGCCACCCGGAATCACGTTGCCGGCACGTTCGAAGAGCCGAGCGGAGTTCGTTGCATGCACGTCGGGATCACCGGAAGACACAGTCACGGCTTCCAGTGTCCCAGTTCTGTCGAATCTGACAACGACAGGGTGTAGGACTTCGGTGCTCGAGGCGAGTTTTCCGGTCGAACCGGGCCCCGCGTGAGACGATTCCGGGCATGAAGCGACTGTTGACGACGCTGATGGTCTCGGCTGCGATTCTTCTCACATCGTGTGGTTCGGACGCTTCGAACGACGACAAGGCGACAGTTTCGTCGCCGCCGAGCGCCACCGACTCGGCACGAACCACCGCGGCGACGAGCACCGACCCCGCGTTTCTCGGCGGGTGTTCGGCGGTGTCCGTCTACGTTCAGCAGCGTGTTCAGAGCGGCGACACGTCGACCCAGACGGCGGGCGCCGACTTCCTGAAGATCGTCGAGAACGACCCTTCGTACCAGGCTATGTCCGAGAGCGAGAAGGAACTCTTCCGCCAAGGAATCGAAGCGGGTGCCGCGGGCTCCTGCTGAATGTGAGGTTGGGATCGAACCGGGTTGCCCGCGGTGCGCTACGCGCTATCGTCGGTTCCATGGCCACCACAGCGGACCACCTCAGGACAACACTCGACGGACGCTGGCGGGAGGTGCGTGAGCGCGTTCGCGGCGAATTGAACGACGAACGTTTTGCTCCGCACTACACACCCAACACCGCCATTGCGCGCTCCAAGGCTCTCGAACAGATGCGGGTCCTCGCCGATCTCGGGTACGCCGCAAACGGTTTCGCCGTCTCTCACGGCGGAACGGGCGACGCGGGTGGCGCCGTCACCAGCATCGAGATGCTCGCGATGTCCGACCTCTCACTGATGGTCAAGGCCGGCGTCCAGTGGGGTCTGTTCGGCGGCGCCATCGAAAACCTCGGCACCGAGCGTCACCACCAGGCGTACGTCAAGCCGCTGATCGATCTGGATCTGCTCGGTTGCTTTGCGATGACCGAGACCGGTCACGGCAGCGACGTCCAGGAACTCGAAACCACGGCGACCTACGACGTCGAGACGGGCGAGTTCGTCGTCAACTCCCCCACTCCGTCCTCTCGCAAGGACTACATCGGCGGCGCTGCCCAGCACGCCACCGTCGCAGCGGTGTTCGCACAGCTGATCACTGGAGGCGAAAGTCAGGGCGTCCACTGCTTTGTCGTGCCGATTCGTGACGACGCCGGCAACGACCTCCCCGGCGTCACGACGTCCGACTGCGGGCTCAAGGGTGGACTGCCCGGAGTCGACAACGGCCGCATCGTCTTCGACCAGGTCCGCATCCCGCGTGAGAATCTACTCAACCGTTACGCCGACGTCGCCGAGGACGGCACGTACAGCTCGGCGATCGAGAACCCGAACCGTCGTTTCTTCACGATGGTCGGCACACTGGTTCGTGGACGTGTCACCGTCGGTGGTTCCGCGGCAGCGGCCGCCCGCGTCGGATTGGCCATCGCCGGTCGATACGCCCTGCAGCGCAGGCAGTTCAGTGCTCCGAAGAGTGACGACGAAGTCCTGATCATGGACTACCTCGTCCACCAGAAGCGTCTGCTGCCGTTGATCGCCCGCTCGTACGCTCTGCAGTTCGCACAGAACGAACTCGTAGCCGCGATGCACGACATCCAGAGCAGCGACGACCCGGATCCGCAGGAGCAGCGCGAACTCGAAGGTCGCGCCGCCGGACTCAAGGCCGCCAACACCTGGCATGCCACTCGGGCCATCCAGGAGGCACGCGAAGCCTGCGGCGGCGCAGGCTATCTCGCCGAGAACCGCCTCACCGCACTCAAGGCGGACACCGACGTCTTCACCACGTTCGAGGGTGACAACCACGTTCTGACGCAGTTGGTCGCAAAAGAACTCCTCACCTCCTACGCCGACGAAGTCCGCGGCATGAGCCCGGTCGACTGGATGCGCTTCGCCGCTACGACGGTCTCCGACGTGGTCAAGAAACGCACGGCAGCGCAGCAGATCCTGCAGACGATCGTCGACACTCGCCAGGACAACGAAGAGGACGGCAGCCTCTTCAATCGCGGCACCCAGATGAAGATGTTCGAAGACCGCGAAGAGTACCTACTCGCCACTGCGGCAAGGCGATTGCAGGCAGCGCAGAAGC
The DNA here is from genome assembly GCF_040546695.1 of Rhodococcus sp. OAS809. Classification (NCBI taxonomy): domain Bacteria; kingdom Bacillati; phylum Actinomycetota; class Actinomycetes; order Mycobacteriales; family Nocardiaceae; genus Rhodococcus; species Rhodococcus sp. OAS809. The sequence continues at coordinate 2,243,189 of NZ_JBEPOI010000002.1, forward strand.
GCGAGGAGAACCCGTTCGACGCGTTCAACTTCGTGCAGGACCACGTGCTCAAAGCCGCTCAGGCGCACATCGAGCGCGTCATCCTGGAAGCATTCGTCGCCGGCATCGACTCGTGTGAGGACGAGACCGCAAAGGAACTCTTCGGCGAGGTGTGCGATCTCTACGCACTGTCCGTGATCGAAGAGGACAAGGCCTGGTTCATGGAGCACCGGCATCTGTCGGTGGAGCGTTCGAAGGCCGTGACGCGCGGAATCAACGAGCGTTGCCGCACCCTGCGCCCCCACGTCGAGACACTGATCGACGGGTTCGGCATTCCGGACATCCTGCTGGGGTCCGCGATGCTCGACGGACCGGGCACCGACGCGGTACGGCTGAAGTAAAGGGTTCGGGTGGGGTCGGCAATCGCCGGCCCCACCACACTCAGTGCGCTGCTGCCTTTTTCGACTGGCGAGAGGCGAGCAGTCCGGTCAGGCCGAGTGCCGCGACCAGCCAGATCCCCAGAACGAGCAGGTGCGGTCCGGCGCCGTTGCCACTGAAGTAGATGACGGAGCGGATGGGCTCCATGGCTGCCGATCCGAGCCAGAACGAATGGATGTGCTGCCAAAATCCCGGCAGGAACGACACCGGAATGGCACCACCCGAACTCGGGAAGTTGATGAAAACGAGCACCGTCAGCACCGCGAAGATCGCGGCTTGGCCGAGCAGTCGATTGAGCAGAATGCTCACCGCACCGACGGTGAACGTGTAAACCATCGAGATTCCCAGCAGTTGCAGGATCTGGCCGAATGACGCCCCGAAGGCGTGCATGAAGATGCTGGTGATGCCGAAGGCTATGAGCGGGGTGAGTATCGCCGCACCGGCCAGGATCGAATACTGCTCTCGCAACCGCATTCTCGGCGCAACCTGACTGAGCACCGTGATGGTCAGGTAGCCACCGAGGGTGCAGACGATCAGGAAGTAGAAGAGTCCGACGGTCGAGGAGTCTCGCGCCGTGACAGGCGCCGAGTCGATCACCGTGACCTGCTGCCCCGTCTGCTCCGCAACCGAATGCGCCAAGCTGCTCACCACGGAAACCGTCGAGGCGCCCGCGCCGGTGGCGATATGTGCGGTCACGGTGTCACCGATCTCGATGGCGCCGATCGCATCGCGGTTGTCGATCCGAGAGAGTGCGTCGGCGGCGTTGGCTGTGGCAACGATGTCGAACTTGTCACCCGACGAAGCCTGGATTCCGTCGATCAGCGGGGCCGTGACGGACGGCGACCCGACCACCACGATCGGTGCCTGATTCGGCGTCGGCGAATGGAAGGCGCTGACGTAGCACAGGCAGAACATGATGACGAAGAACAACGGAAATGCGAGTCCACTGCCCACCATCTTCCAATTGGTCGGCGGATCGACAACTTCTTCGCTGGGTACTCGGACGTCGGTATCTGTCATATTCCACGCTCTCTTCACTAACCGCATCTAGCTGTCAACACCGTTGACAGACTCAACAGTCAACACCGTTGACACGTTATAGTCAACGCCGTTGACAACGCGGTCGGCGAGCGAGCACAGAGGTCGATGTCGTGACACCCACGAGGCACACGCCAGAGCAGGAGCAACCCTCGACATCCGAGGCGATTCGCGCGGCGGCGTTCCAACTGTTCGGCGAGCACGGGTTCGGCGGCACGTCAGTTCGCGCCATCGCCAAAGTTGCCGGAATCGATCCGGCCCTGGTCATCCGGCATTTCGGGTCCAAAGAAGCACTGTTCCTGGAAACCACGCCGGTTGCGGACTACTTCGAAGGCCAGTTCGACGGCCCACTCGACACCCTCGGTGAGCGAATCGCCGCCTTCGTCCTGGGCAAGGCCGACGCCCGGATGCTGTCGGTGTACACAGCGCTCATGCGAGCGTCGGACAGTCCACGCATCCGGGAGCGACTCCGAGACATGACCGGAGTATTCGCCACCAATCTCGCCGCTCGTCTAGACGGCGAAGACGCGTACACCCGCGCACTCCTGGTCTCCGCCCAGGTGTCCGGGCTGTTGAGCGTCCTCAGCGACGAGAGTATCCCCCAGTCCGCAGATCGCGACGAGTTGGCAAAACTCTACGGCCGGGCGATGCAGACGCTGATCGATCAGTACTGAGCGATGACCTCCTCGGCAAACCGCCGAACGGAGTCGAGTCGTCCCTGACGATCACCGGAGTCAACTCCGTAGTGATACCAGGGCAAAACTCTGATTTCCGTGACTCCGAGAGTCTCGAGTTCGCGATATCCGTCCAGATCACGAACATCCGTCGGCGAGACGTTGACGCCGAAAGGAACATCGGCACGACCGTACTCGACCCGCAATTCCGTGAGACGATCGATGGCGCAGGCTAATTCGGCTTTGGTCGTGTTCACCGACATCCAACCGTCAGCCAGCCTGGCTGCACGACGCAACCCCGGTTCGCTGTGCCCACCGATGTAGATCGGAACCGGAATCTCCGGAGCAGGACTGATCATCAGAGCGTCGAAATCGTAGTGCTTGCCGTGGTATTCGACCCATTCCGGCCCACGTCCCGCACACACCGCCTTGATGATCTCGATGGCTTCGTCGGTACGCGCGCCGCGGGTGCGCATCTCGGTACCGGTGAAGGTGAATTCCTCGGGAATCCAGGACAAACCGACGCCGAGAGCGACGCGGTTCCTCGACATCACGGCCATGGTCGCGACCTGCTTGGCCGTCAACAGCGGATCGCGCAGTGGAAGTTTGAACACGTTGGTGTAGAACTGAATTCGCGATGTGACGGCCGCCATCGCCGCCATGGCAATGAACGGATCAGGCATCGGCGTCTCGGGCGCCCACATCCGCTTCCCGTCAGCAGTGTACGGGTACGGCGCCGACACCTGCTCCGGATAGAACACGGAATCCGGCATCGCGATTCCGTCGAACCCCACCTCTTCGGCGACCTGCGCCAACTCGCACAGTTCCAGGGCGTCGATCATCGCACCCGCCAAGGACCACTTCATCGTTCCACCGTTTCGCCGTTGGGCGAGATCCAAGCGCCGCCCAAGAACATGATGTCGGTGATGTTGCGTACGACGCCGTGGACGTTGCCGTCCCATGCGGTCAACACCGACGCCGGCCCCCAGATCACGTAAGGCACAGTCGCGTTGGCGTACTCCTGCACCTTGCTGATCGCCTCACGGACAGCATTGTCCGTCGATGCCGTCTGCACAGCTGTGATCATCGCGTCCATCTCCGGGTCCGCGAAGCCGGACGGGTTGTTCTTCGAATCACTGGCCATACTGTTGTACAAATTGAGGTACGGCGCTTCTTCTCCGACCGGAGCGCCACCTCTGGTCATGTCGAAATCGTGGTCCTTGTATACCCGTCGAACCAGATCGGTCACATCGGTCGCGTAGTCGATGGTGACGTCGAAACCGATCGCGTTCAGCGAAGCCTGAACCGTCAGTGCCGTCGCCTGTTGGCTCGGCTCCGAGGTGGTGAGGTAGCGGAGTTTCCCGTCGTACCCGTCGGACTTCGCTTGATCGAGCAGCGCCTTTGCCTTCACCTGATCGAACGGAATGCCTGCTGTGTTGTTGTACCAACGTGACGTCTGCGGGACCAGTTCGGAACTGGCGGTGCCCAATCCGTTGTTCGCCCGGGTATTGACCGCCGCCGGATCCACCCCGTAGGCGATCGCCTGACGGACGCGAACATCGGCCCCGGGCTTGCCCTCACGGTTGTTGATCGTGCCGATCCCGTTCTGTCCGGTCGGACTGAGGTAACCCGAGTATCCGTCGTCGAGAGCTTGTTCGATCACGGCCTCGTCGCGGAGGATGTACGTCATGTCGATCTGGCCGCTCTTCAACGATTCGTACTGAGACTGCGCACCCGACGTGGGAACAAACCGCACTGTGTCCAGTGGAGGTTTACCGCCCTGATAATCCGTGCGTGCGGCGAGTACCAGTTCTTCGTGCGGGGCGAACTTGGCCAAGGTGAACGGACCCGCCCCGATCGGTGTGAACGCTCTCTCCCCGGTTCCTGAAACCGACCCTGCCTCTCCCCCTGAACTTCGCGCAACGATCATTCCGGGCCCGAGCGACAACAGCGCCGGGAATTGACGCCAGGGCCGCGCGAGCACGAATTCGACTGTGGTGGCGTCGGGCGTCTCGATCCGATCCACGATGTTGAGCCACGTCTGCGATACATCACCCTTGCCTGCCACGAATCGATCGATACTCCACTTCACTGCTTCCGCGTCGAGCGGGCTTCCGTCGCTGAAGGTGAGGCCATCAGCCAAAGTGACGGTGTACGAGGTGAAGTCGCTGTTGTTCGACAGTGTCTTCGCGAGTTGTGGCACGAAGCTCCCGTTTGTGGAGTCGCTGCGTACCAGCGTGTCGTAAATCGCGGCCATTTCGGTTCCGCCGGTCGAACCGGCGGCTTGCGTTCTCGTGGGGTCCAACGAGGAAGGGAACGAATAGGACCCGAAGGTGAGAACACCGCCGTCGATCCGCTGCCCCACATCTGGGGCGCCCACAAAACCAGCTGCGCCACTACTGCTCGGTGAAGCCGATCCCGAGTTGTCCCCACTGCTCGACGCGCAGCCGGCCAACATCAATGCACCGGCAAGCCCGAGCGCGACAAAGCGAGGGCCGAACCTAATCTTCCTGGTGTACATACGTTCCCAATCTCCGTCAGCGTGTCAGATCTTGACTACCTTCGACGTCGGGATCGGGTGCGAGTCCGCCTTGATCCAGCGCAGCGCCCATGTCCCCTCGGCATGCGAATCGGTGTCGATCCAGTTGCCATAACCCGGATCCTTCGCCGCCACGACGATTGTCATGGTGCCGTCGTCGTTGAGCTTCGCGGTGTGATTGTTGATGTAGATGTTCGTGCGGTTGTAGTCGAGGGACTCGACCCAGAAGTTCTGCAGCACGAAGTTGAAGTACTCGCAGTTCGGAACCTCGGTCTCGATGACCCACGCCTCGTCCTCGGCGAGCTTCCAGTAACCGTGGAAGTAGAAGATCGTCGGATCGCCGCCGGCGTCCTGGAAGTAGTCCTGCCCCCAGTCGAAGATCTCGTTGGTGTGCGGCTGGAATTTGCGCGACCATTCCAGGAAGGTCTCCGCCATCCCCTTCACGATCCCGACGGACTTGGTGAGGCGCTCGCCGATCTCTTCCGGAGTCAACGGGACGAACTCCCCGTCCGGGTTCAGGCATTCGATGGTCAGATCACCGATGACCTCGTTGCGCCGATCCTGGTGAGTTTGCCGAACGGAGATGAGGTTGCTGTCGGGCGCCAAAGGCAGCCAAGCGCCCTCATCGGGCTTGTCGACGCTCGCGATGAACTCGAAACGGCCGTTCTCGTCGACCTCGAGGTCGTGGATATGCAGATCGCCGGTCTGCAGCATGGTGCCGTCGATGTGGTACCGATTTACGCGCGAGCCGAAGGTGATCAGCGGGACGGTGCCTCGGGTGCCGATGATCCGGTAGTTGTACTTACCGGAAATGTTGGCGCGCATGTAGACGTTGTCCGGGTTGTCGGCACCGATCTTCGTCATCATGTTCGGGTTCGGAGCCGACGAGAACTGCGGCCACCGCGGATCGGTGTACTCGACACAGTTGATCGTGCCGTACCGAAGCAACCGACTCAGGTAGCGGACGCCCTCGGCTTGAGTCAGCGGATCCTGAGGGACGATCTCGTCTTCCAGGACCTTTCCGACCTCGAGCAGATCTGCGCAGAACTTTTCCCAAACAGCATTCATGTGAATCTCCTTGTTTCGGTTGGGGCTTCGCCCTGTGCGCCTTTTTGGTAGTCGGCACTACCAAAAAGGCGCACAGGGCCGGAGGCCTTCAGGATGTGGTGGCGAACTTCGCTTCGACGTCGGCAGCGCTCACGCCGAAATCCTCGAGCGAATAGCGATGCGACGGACGACGGTGCTCGGCAAGGCTGGCCTGATGCGACGCCTCCACCGCGGCGCGGGCGTCGTCTGTGAAGGGCAGGGCGAACTGTGCATAGATCTTCTCGACGGTGCCGACCGCATCGGCGATGAAGTCCTTGTAGTCGACGTCGATGAACTGATCGGGGTTGTAACGGCTACGGGCATTGTTGAAGTTCGCATTCCCTCGCGCCCACAACTCCAGTTGCGTGCGCCCGATGGCCGGACGATCGAAGGCCCTCGACATGTCGTGTCCGCCCTGCTCGACGAGGCTGAAGGTGGACGCCATCGATGTCAACGGGTCCCGGAAGGTCCGAACGAACAGTGCATCCGGATAGACCGACATGATCTCGTCGATCGCGAAGACATGGCTCGGGCTTTTGAGCACCCACCGTCTGTCCTGGTCGTGCAGCCCGATCAACTGCAGGTTCTTCTTGTGCCGCGCATATGTTTCGGTCCAGTCCTGCTCCGCCAGCCACCGGGTGTAACTCGGCACGTACGCCACCGTCTCGAACGCGGTCGAGAGCATCGTCTGCTGCAGCAGCCGCCAGCATTCCTCGACCTCCTCCGCCCCCATGAAATGAACCTTCATCAGGTCTGCCTCGTTACGCTGGCGAGCACGGTAGAAGGCGTCGGAGCGAACGTAATCTTCGTTCTCCGACCACGTGTCGCGCTCGGGGCGCGGCTGCGGCGTCTCGGCGAGCCACATCTCGGCGCCCTGATGCGCTGGGTCGGCACCGAGCAAGCGGTGCAGCGCGGTGCTGCCGGTGCGGGTCAACCCGACCACGAAGATCGGGCGTTCGATCGGAACGTCTACGTGCTCTGGATATTTCGCGAATCCGGCCTCACTGGTCAGGCGACCCGCGAGCGCTCCGACGATCATCTTGCGAGCGATCACCTTGCCGTGAGGAGTGAGGTCGGCCTCGTTCTGGAACGACTCGAGGAGAACTCGAAGTCCTTCGAGATAGCCTTCGCTGCCGAAGTTTTCGTACCCGGCCGCCTCGCACGCAGCCTGGTGCAGGTGATCGATGGAACCGATGCCGTCGTAATCCTGTGTCATGGCTAGTCCTTGTATGAGTTGATCAGTGGTGCGTGTGACCGCAGTTGACGTCGAGACATTGCCCTGTGATGGCCCTGGCTGAATCGGACAGGAGGAAGACGACAGCGTTTGCGATGTCATCTGGCTCCGGCAATCGGCGCAGATCGGCGCCCGCTGCGATCTCGTCGTAGATCACCTTGGGGTCGACTCCTGCCTCCGCCGCCTTCTTCTCGAACATGTTCTTGACCGAGTCCGCCCAGATATAGCCGGGAGCAACCGAATTGACTCGAACGCCCTTGGGACCGAGATCGATCGACAAACTGCGTGCCATTGCCAGGAGCCCGGATTTCATGATGCGGTAGGCCCCGAACCCGGGAAGCTGGTTGCGCAACACCATGGACGTGACCATCACGACGGACCCGTGCGACTCGATCAATGCCGGAGCAAATTCTCTGGTGACGTTCAACGCCGCGAGCAAGTTGATGTCGATGCCCGACTGGATGGACGCCACGTCGGCGTCCAGGAGCGGGACCTGCGCGGGTTGAACAAATGCGTTGTTCACCAAGCAATGCGCCGCACCGAACTCAGCGACAGTTGTCTCCGCCAACGAAGCGATCGAATCGACGTCGGTGAGGTTCGTCGGGACGGCCAACGCGATTCCGCCGCGGTCTCGAATCTCCCTTGCCACCGATTCCAAGCGCTCGGGTGTGCGGGCAGCCAGAACAACCTTCGCTCCGGCCGCCGCACTCTGCAGCGCAATCGAACGACCCAGCGCCGGGCCCACTCCCGAGACGACGACAACCTTGCCTGCCAGCAGGCCCTGATGGGTCAGCACAGCGCCTGCGGATCGAGAACAACACTCAGGGAGATGATCTTGCCGTTCTCGTCGAACTCGAACACGTCGGTGGCAGCGAAGTCAGGGATACCGGCGCGCTGCACCCGAAGCTGCATCGCTGCGTACTTTCCCGTCACCGAAATCGGACCGAGCAGGCTGACTGTGAAATCGACCTGCGCGTTCGCGGTATCGAATTCGCGAATCTCGTCGATGCCGCGGTAGGTCTGGACCCCCAGCGGTTCGTGTTGAACTGCGTCGGGCGCAAACAGCGCAACCAGTCCGTCGACGTCGTGACTTCCGAGATACTTGACGTAATCTTCTACGGCAGAAACTATTTCAGCCCTGTCAGGCATGGATGCTCCTCGTGTTCAGGCGGATCAAGAAATGGTTCCGCGGGCGCGGAGATGGTCGACGATCGCGATCGCAGCGTCCTCGGTCGTCGTGACACTGGTGTCGATGTGAATGTCAGGGTTCTGCGGCGGTTCGTACGGCGAATCGATGCCGGTGAAGTTCACCAGCTCGCCCCGTCGAGCCTTCTTGTACAGACCCTTGGGATCTCGCTCCTCTGCGACGGCAAGAGCGGTGTCGACGAAGATTTCGACGAACTGTTCGTCGCCGATCAATTCGCGGGCGGCATGACGCTCGGCCTCGAACGGTGAAATGAAGGACGCGAGCACGATCAGACCGGCGTCCGCCATCAGTCGGGTGACCTCGGTGACGCGACGGATGTTCTCGACGCGGTCGGCTTCGGTGAATCCGAGGTCTCGATTCAGCCCGTGACGGACGTTGTCTCCGTCGAGGAGGTAGGTGTGCGCGCCGAGTGCGTGTAGTTGACGCTCGACATCGTTCGCGATGGTCGACTTTCCCGAACCGGAGAGACCGGTGAACCACAGAACTGCGGGTTGGTGTCCCTTGAGCCTGGTGTGCGCGGCCTCGTCGACGTCGACGGATTGCCAGTGAATGTTGTCCGATCGACGCAACGAGTGGGTGATCATGCCCGCACCGACAGTGCCGTTGGTGAGGCGGTCGATGAGGATGAAACTACCGGTGTCACGGTTGCCGACGTACGGGTCGAACGGGACCGGTCGATCGAAACTGAGGTTGCACACACCGATTTCGTTGAGCGCGAGAGTAGTCGTTGCGGTCTTCTCGAGAGTGTTGACGTTGATCTTGTGTTTCGGTTTGGTGATGCGCGCAGTGACTGTGACGGTACCGATCTGGCACAGGAACGGCCGTTCGGGCAGCATGGGAGCCTCACCCATCCAGACGATGCAGGCCTCGAACTGATCGGCTACGGCCGGCGGATTGTCGCCGATGGACAGCACATCACCGCGACTGATGTCGATCTGGTCGGCGAGCGTGATGGTGACCGAGCGGCCCGCACCGGCAACGTCGAGGTCGCCACCCATGGTCACGATGCGCTCGACTGTGGACGTCTTTCCACTGGGGAGCACGCGGATGGGATCTCCGGGAGATACGGTGCCTGAAACGATCTGGCCGGAGAATCCGCGGAAGTCGAGGTCCGGCCGGTTGACCCACTGCACCGGCATCCGGAACGGAGCCGCGGCGGCAGCATCGTCGATGTCCACGGTTTCGAGATGCTCGATCAGGCTTGGTCCGGAGTACCACGGGGTATTCGCACTGCGCTCGGTGAGATTGTCACCCATGTATGCCGACATCGGGATGGCGACGAACCCGTCCAGACCGATCTCGTGAGCGAACTCTGCATAATCCGCGGTAATGGCATCGAAGACCTCTTGCGAGTAGTCGACGAGGTCGAGTTTGTTCACGGCAAGCACCACGTGCTTGATCCCCAGCAACGACACCAGATACGAGTGCCGGCGGGTCTGAGTCAGTATCCCCTTGCGGGAATCGACAAGGATCACAGCAAGATCGGCGGTCGACGCGCCCGTCACCATGTTTCGGGTGTACTGCTCGTGCCCCGGAGTATCGGCGACGACGAACTTGCGTCGCTCGGTCGTGAAGTAGCGGTAGGCGACGTCGATCGTGATGCCCTGCTCACGTTCGGCGGCGAGGCCGTCGACCAGGAGCGCGAAATCGAGCCCCTCCCCCTGGGTTCCGCTCTTGCGCGAATCGGCTTCGAGCGCCGTCAACTGGTCGTCGAAGACGAGTTTCGATTCGTAGAGCAGACGGCCGATCAAGGTGCTCTTGCCGTCGTCGACGCTGCCGCAGGTGATGAATCGCAGCATGCTCTTGTTCGCATGACGTTCGAGGTACGCCTCGATGTCGTCAGCGATCAGATCCGAGGAAACAGTCATCAGAAGTACCCCTCTTGCTTCTTCTTCTCCATCGACGCGCTGGAGTCGTGGTCGATGACCCGTCCCTGGCGTTCGGAAGTGGTGGTGAGCAACATTTCCGAGATGATCTCGGTCAGGCTCGTTGCGGTCGATTCGACGGCTCCGGTCAGCGGGTAGCAGCCGAGGGTGCGGAAACGAACGCTCTTGAGTTCCGGGGTCTCTCCCGGCAGTAACGGCATCCGGTCGTCGTCGACCATGATCAGCGCACCGTCCCGCTCTACGACGGGCCGCTTGTCGGAAAAATACAGCGGAACGATCGGAATCTCTTCCTGGCGTATGTATTCCCACACATCCAGCTCGGTCCAGTTCGAGAGAGGGAAGACGCGCAGACTCTCGCCCGGCGCTTTGCGGACGTTGTACATCCGCCACAGTTCCGGTCGCTGCTGCTTGGGATCCCACCGGTGCGCAGCTGATCGGATCGAGAAGATGCGTTCCTTGGCGCGGGATTTTTCTTCGTCACGGCGGGCGCCGCCGAATGCAGCGTCGAACTTGTAGTGATCGAGGGCTTGTTTGAGGCCTTCGGTTTTCCACATGTCGGTATGGACAGCGCTGCCGTGAGTGAACGGGTTGATCCCCTGCTTCACGCAGTCCGGGTTGGTGTGGACGATCAGATCGAGATCGCCTGCAGCAGCGGTACTGTCACGAAGTTTGTACATTTCACGGAACTTCCACGTGGTATCGACGTGCAGAAGCGGAAACGGCAGCTTCGACGGATAGAAGGCCTTGCGCGCCAGATGCAGCATCACGGCGGAGTCCTTGCCCACCGAGTACAACATCACCGGGTTCTCGCTCTGGGCAACAGCTTCACGCATGATGTGAATGCTCTCGGCTTCGAGTCGTTCGAGGTGCGTCAGTGTCGCGGTCATCGGCCCAGTTCCTCCAGTGCTTTCGGGGCGAGTTCTGGTCGGCAGATCAGCAGATCCGGCAACCACGGGTTTTCCTGGTTGTAGCGCAGTTCGCTGCCATCGATACGCGAAACATGCAGTCCCGCAGCACGTGCGACAGCAACGGGCGCCGCCGAATCCCATTCGTACTGTCCGCCCGCATGTGCGTAGATGTCTGCCTCACCCGAGACGACCGCCATTGCTTTGGCTCCGGCGGATCCCATTTCGATCAACTCCGCGCCCATCGAGTCGGCCATGCGCATGACCGGTTCCGGACGACGCGTCCGCGATACGACGACTCGAACCGGCGTCGCGGCATCCCGTTCGGTTCGATCATCGCTGCTCGAATAGGTGACGCCAAGGGCAGGCATTGCGACCGCACCTGTTGTGAGGACACCGTTTTCGGTCAGTGCAACATGAACGGCCCAGTCCGATCGTCCGGCCTCGCCGTACTCACGGGTGCCGTCGAGAGGGTCGACGATCCACACCCGATCCGCAGCCAGCCTCGCGAGGTCGTCAGCCCCTTCCTCCGACAGCACTGCATCCGCAGGAAAGCGTCGGGCGAGTTCGGCGACGATGAATTCGTGACTGAGCCGATCGGCCGCGTTCTTGAAAGTCGCGACATCACCGTCGTTTTCGCCGAGGGATTTCCGATGGTCGAGCAGAAGTTCTCCAGCCGCAGCGGCGATGTCGATCGCCGCGCGTTCATCGTTAGTGCGTGTCATAGGTACTCCACAACTGTGTAGACCTCCCGATCGATACGGGAAGAAAGGTCAGGCCGACCGCAGAGCGTCCAGCACTTTGCACTGGCCTCGATGTGGTCTGCGCCATACCGTAACACCAGAATGAACGATGTTCATTCTATTTCGAACAATGTTCATTCTATGATCTGAGTCACATTGGTTTCTGGGTGGCGTTCGACAACGAACAGTGTTCGATGTGAATTGAGGATGCCGACCACCGCGACTACGGTGATCAAATGAGCAGTACCAGCAGCAAGTCGATCTACGGCGACGCCGAAGTGCGTCGACGCCGAACTCTCGACGCGGCGATCTCGCTTCTGGACGAAGGAGGCTACTCCGCGCTCACGATCCGCGCTGTCGCCAAACGAGCCGGCACCAGCACTGGCCTGATCTACCAGTACTTCGTCGACAAGCAGGACATCTTCGCCGCCCTCCTCAGCGAAAGTCAGCTGGAAATGGCGGACTTCGTGAACTCGCTCCCCCGCGAGCAGGGACTGAGCGCCTTACTCGAGTCCATGATTTCCGAGTTTGCTCGGCACTGGGCACGGGTGGGTCGACTCACCACCACTTGGCGCGACATCGAAGGCATGGCCGGGTCCGACCGAGAAAGCATGCGGGAACTTCACGCATCCGTAGCGGTCTACAACTCGGCATTGATTCGAGCGCTCACCGAATCTGCTGCAGCCGAAGGGAGCCGGTTGATCGACGACCCCGCGTTGATCCATCTCGTGCTCTCCGGACTCAAAGGCCTGTCGGACACCATCGTCATCAACATCGCCAAAGAAGTCACACCCGAGTACTTCGTGAGCTTCTCCGCCCGGGCGCTCGCGCGGTCCATCACGGAGTGACGGACCGACACCTTACGAACGAACGAGGCGAGCGATGGCCGCCTGAGCTTCCTTGATCTTGACGTCCGCTTCCGGACCACCCTGCTTGGCAGCTTCGACGACGCAACCCGCAAGGTGGGCGTCGAGAAGCTTCAGGGACACGGACTGCAACGCGCTCGTCGCGGCGGATACCTGGGTGAGCACGTCGATGCAGTACCGGTCGTCTGCGACCATGCGTGAAATTCCGGCTACCTGACCTTCGATACGACGAAGGCGCTTGAGCAGATCGTCCTGCTCGGGGCTGTAACTACTCATACCGCAACTATACCCCCTACCCGTATGAGGGCTACTGCGATGCGACGAAGCCCACCCGGACGCGGCGCACGACATCGATGGCCATCAGCCCCGCAACCAGAATCGACAACCCGGCGCCCGAGATCCAGAGACCGTCGTAGTGCGTGCTCTCGAACGGTGGAGCGCCCTCCAGTATCGGTCCGAAGTCGGACGTCGTCGTACCCGCTCGCCAGCACACGACCGCCAGAATCGTTGCGGCGACGATACCGAGTACACCGATCCACGTCTTCACGTCGACACGCGGGGATGGCTGTGGCTCAGTCATCGGCTGACCCGTCCGGTTCGACACCAACCACAACGACCTGACTCAACGCCTCGCGCAGTGCCTTATCGTCCTTTGCCCACGCCCGCACCAATCCCCCGGTGGTCAAACGTAAGCCGATACCGTGCCGACGCCTGGGCACTCCGGACAGCTCACCGAGCGCGCGTGCCGTTTCCCACGGTTCCATTTCGTCCTCGTAGGCAGCGTCGTCGGACTCCGGGAACACCTCGGCGATCTCGGTGATCGGCACCTCTTCGGTTCCCTGACGCAACGTGGTCGCGGTCAGAAGTACGCTCGCGTGCCGCCGTGCTGCGATCACCTGCACGTAGACCAATCCGGTGAGGATCACGGCGAACATCGCCAGACCGAACCAATGCACCACCGGGCCGGTGAACAGTTCGATGACCAAGGCGATCAGGCAGAAGATCGGACCGAACGCGATGGCCCACCACCGAGAACCCGGTTCGTAGTACAGAACGTCCGGGCCGATTTCCGGCGCGCGATCAGCCACGGGCAAACCAACTTCGGGTGGTGTCGCGGTAGATCGCGACGCAGGCACAGATCAGCATGACGGGAACAACCAGCGCGAGCACGGTACTGATCCCGGCGACGACCAGCGCGATCTGCAGCACCGCGAACACTCCGGACACGATCACCAGGATCCGTCGGCACAGCGCCCTTCCGGCGCGAGTGGGACCGGCGAGGCCGCCGATCGCGAGGCCGGTCAACAGCAGAACCAGCCCTGACACCCGCACGAAGGTGACGTAGATGTCGATGTTTCCGGCCGAAACGCCTTGATCGGTGAACTGCTCACGCAACGAATACGAAGCGCTGGTGACATTGATCAGGCCGAAGAGTATGAGCAGGAACGCGCTGGCGATCCACAGCCAGAATGCTGCCTCGACAGCCGTCGGGCGCCTGACCTTCGTAGAGATACTCACGGGTTCAAGTGTGCGCTATCCGCTGACGATGCCCGGAATCATGAGCATCAGGAGTGTCACCAGAACAGAGGCTCCGAGGATCGCGAACAAGATCACTTCGGTGCGTGAACCACGTTGGCGCAGTGGCGCGTCGTGGGTGCTTTCCGTACGCAGGGCTTCCTGAGAACTCATCGCGTCCGACCTCTCCCCTACTACTTCAGTGACCCGTTTCACAGTACCCCGAGCTACCTACCGGTTCCCCGCCGGGGGGAAACGAAGAAAGTACGGATTGGACTCTTTTCGGTGCATCATCACGATCGCCCCGACAGCAGCAACTGCCTGCAGGATTTCCGCTCCGCCGAACAGCAGAGTGGCCGCGCCGCCGTCTCCGCCGAGCCCGAAGATCACCGGGATCGCGGAGACCAGCATGAAGACGCCACAGAACGTCAGCAACATTCGAGCCCAGTTCTTGCCGCGACTCATCGCGCGCACGAACAGAAGGAACACGGCGGTGACGATCACGACCAAAACCGCAGAGAATACGATGACCAGTGGGAACATGCCCTCCACGTCGGAACGCGTCAGACCGGCGTCGACAGCTGCCTGATTTCTGAGCATCTCGTCGACGAACATCGACTTCTGCCCGAGCAGCATCCAGATCATCGCGCCGCCCTGGACCAACCCCAGCGCCGTCACAGCCCACCACAACTGAATCGCAGTCACGACGTCCGTCGGCGGCTCGGGTTTCGGCGCAGGTCCCGGGTATCCGTTGTAACCGGGGCCGTATCCCGGGATCTGACCCGTCGGCATCGGTCCGAGTTCGCGGTACGGCTGATTCTCGAACGGCTGGTTCTCGTAGGGAGGTTCCCGGCGGGGCGGTTCCTGGCGCGACGGCGGCCACTGCTCGGTCATGACACCAGCGTATCGGTCGATACCGGCGCAGCCACCATGCGTGACTCCGTCACAGCCATCCGGCAACTTCCGACGCCCAGTAGGTGAGGACCACGTCGGCACCGGCGCGGCGAATGCTGATGAGCGATTCGAGAATCGCCGCGTCCCGATCGATCCACCCGTTCTGCGCGGCCGCGGTGATCATCGAGTACTCCCCCGAGATCTGGTACGCAGCGACCGGAACCGGGGACCGGTCGGCGGTCTCACGCAGAATGTCCAGGTAGGACATTGCAGGCTTGACCATCACCATGTCGGCGCCCTCGGCGACGTCGAGGTCTACCTCGCGCATCGACTCGCGGCGATTGGCGCCGTCCTGCTGATACGTACGACGGTCGCCTTGCAGTGAGGATCCGACGGCTTCACGGAACGGCCCGTAGAACGCTGACGCATATTTCGCGGCATAGGCGAGCTGACCGACATCGACATACCCCGAAGCATCGAGTGCACCACGGATCGCAGCCACCTGACCATCCATCATGCCGCTGGGTCCGAGCAGGTGCGCACCCGATTCAGCTTGCGCGAGAGCCATTTCGACGTATCGGATCAAGGTCGCGTCGTTGTCGACAGCGCCGCCGGCAGTCAACACGCCGCAGTGGCCGTGATCGGTGAACTCGTCGAGGCAGGTATCTGCCATGATGACCGTCGAATCGCCGAGTTCGTCTGCCAGAGCGCGCAATCCGACGTTGAGGATTCCGTCGGGATCGGAGGCACCGGACCCCTGGGGATCCTTGTCCTCCGCCTTCGGGACACCGAACAGCATCAGGCCACCGACGCCGGCTTCCACCGCTTCCACCGCTGCGGACCGCAGCGAATCGAGAGTGTGCTGGAAAACGCCTGGCATGGAACTGATCTCACGCGGTGCGTCGATGCCGTCGGCGACGAACATCGGCAAAACGAGGTGCCGGGATTCGAGCGAGGTCTCTGCCACGAGTCGCCGGAGCGCAGGAGTGCGCCGGAGCCGGCGAGGGCGATGAGTGGGAAACACGAGAAGTAGCCCTCCTTCGTCGGAACCTGTGAGTGGTTGAGGAGTCCACAGACTCCTCAACCACTCACGGGTGCGCTAGCGCCTTCGAGACTTCTTGCGCGGGGGCGGCAAAGCACCTTCGGCGCGCAGACGAGCAGCATGCTCGGCGAGAGCCTCCACCAGCGGTCCCACCTGCGAAGTCTCGGGCTGCACGTCGACGCGCAGACCGAACTCGATAGCGGTTTCGGCCGTCTTCGGGCCGATGCACGCGACCAACGTGCGGGCGTGCGGCTTGCCGGCGATGCCGACGAGGTTGCGCACGGTCGAGGACGAGGTGAAGCAGACGGCGTCGAATCCACCGGTCTTGATCATCTCGCGGGTCTCGGCCGGCGGCGGCGCTGCCCGGACGGTGCGGTAGGCGGTGACGTCGTCGATCTCCCAACCGCGTTCGCGCAGGCCCTCTGCGAGGGTTTCGGTCGCAATGTCCGCCCGCGGCAACAGAACCCGGTTGACCGGATCGAAAACGTCGTCGTACGGGGCGAATTCGGCCAACAGGCCTTCGCTGGACTGCTCACCGGTCGGGATCAGCTCGGGGTTGATGCCGAACGAGCGCACCTTGGCTGCGGTTGCTTCACCGATGCAGGCGATCTTCACACCGGAGAAGGCGCGAGCGTCGAGGCCGAACTCTTCGAACTTCTCCCACACTGCGCGAACAGCATTGGTGGAAGTGAAGACGACCCACTGGTAGCGACCGTCGACGAGTCCCTTGACCGAACGCTCCATCTGAGCCGGGCTGCGAGGCGGCTCGACGGCGATGGTCGGAACCTCGATCGGGATCGCTCCGTGAGTGACCAGACGGTCGCTCATCTCGCCGGCCTGATCCTTGGTGCGCGGCACGAGGACGGTCCAGCCGTACAGAGCGCGCGATTCCCACCACGACATCTTGTTGCGCTGCGCGACAACCTTGCCGACGGTGACGATGAGCGAGCCCACCAGTTCGGATCCGGCTTCGTTGAGCGTCGCGAGAGTTGCCTCGACGGTTCGCTGCTGACGAGTGGTACCGCGGACGGTGATCGCAGCAGGCGTCTGCGGGGCCAAGCCGTTCTCGACCAGCGCGCTGGCGGTCTCGGCGAGATGTCCGGACGTCGCGTGCAGGACAAGCGGTCCCGGTGCAGCGGCCAGAGCAGCCCAGTCGACTTCACCGCGAACGTCGGCCTCGGTGTGACCCGAGCCGAGCGCCATGCCGGCGTAGCTCGGCACAGCCGAACCGGAAGGCAGACCCGGGAGAACCTCGAACTGAACCTGCGTACGGGCGACTGCGGTGACCTCTGCGATCACGGAATCCGTGGTCAGCGGGTCGCCGGAGACCAGACGCACGACGTCGTGGCCGTTCTTGGCCTCGTGCACCAATGTCTTTGCAACCTCGGCAGGCTCGCCGAGTGCCGGACGCACGTCCGCGATCAGCTCGCCGGTCTCCTCGTCGCGGCCCATGTCGATGCCGACGAGTGCGACGACGCCCTTGTCGACATCCGGATCGGTGAATGCCATTGCGGCGCCGGTGAGGACGTCACGTGCGCGAACGGTGAGCAGGGCGGGGTCGCCCGGTCCCGATCCCACGAACAGGATCCGTCCGGGAGTGTTCTTTCGGACTCGGGTCATCGGTGATTCTCCAGTGCGCTGTATCGAAATGGGAACTTGGTGCAAGTGCAAAGTGGGGCGTCAAACATCGGCTGCCTCGCCTGTAGTCACGTTCATCAACTCGCGGGCGCCGAGTTCGAGTAACTCGCGCGCTACCGCTCGGCCGAGTTCCTCGGCCTTGTCCGGCGCACCCACGGCGCCGGTACGGATGACGTCCGAACCGTCGATGGCGGCTGCGCAGCCGCGTACCGACAGTTCGTCGAAGATTCTGCCGTCGTCGTCGAGGGATTCGACGATCTCCGCGATCGCTCCCACCGGAGCGGTGCAGCCGGCTTCCAACTCGGCGAGCAGGGCGCGCTCGGCAGTAACTGCCGCCCGGGTACCCGCGTCGTCGTGCTCGGCGAGGATCGCCGCCAATTCCACATTGGCAGAAAGGCATTCGACGGCCAAAGCACCCTGCGCCGGAGCAGGGAGCATCTGCACGGGCTCGATATTCTCGGTGATGAGATCGAGCAGACCGATACGAGACAGGCCGGCGCGAGCGAGGATCACGGCGTCGAGTTCACCGGATTCGACTTTGCCGAGACGGCGCTGCAGGTTGCCCCGCAACGGCACGATGTCGAGGCCGAGACCGAGTGCCTTCAGCTGCGAAACACGGCGCGGCGCCGAGGTTCCCACCTTGGAACCGGCCGGGAGCTCCCCGAGGACCAGACCGTCACGGGCGACGAGCGCGTCACGCGGATCTTCGCGTGGCGGAATCGCCGCGATGACGAAACGCGGGTCCTGCGCGGTCGGTAAGTCCTTGTAGGAATGCACCGCAACGTCGACGCGGTTGTCCAGCAAGGCTTCTCGAAGCTCTGCCGTGAACACTCCGACGCCGATCTTCTGGACGGGATCGGTGGACTGGTCGCCCTTGGTCTTGATGATGACCAACTCGGCGGGATGTCCGGCCGCAATGAGGGCATCGCGCACGGTACCGGCTTGCGTGGTCGCGAGAAGACTTCCGCGAGTGCCGATCCGCAGCGGGCTCCCCGATCGAGGGGTGGTGACGCTCATGCCTGCAGGTCCCTTCCAGTGCGGTCGCCGTCCACCAGATCGGTGGGTGTGGCCACGGCCGCGGGAGATCCGGGGCTGAGTTCGAAGAGTTCGCGCAGCGCTGCTGCGTAGGAGTCGCCGCCGGGGGCCGACGCCAGTTGCTTGACGCGCACGGTCGGGGCGTGGAGAAGCTTGTCCACGACGCGGCGCACGGTGCGCGCAACCTCGTCGCGCTGCGGATCGTCCAGGCCGGGCAGACGCGAATCGAGCCGCATCAGTTCGGCTTCGACGACGTCGGCGGCGCGCTGACGCAAAGCCGTGACGGTCGGAGTGACCTCGGCGAGACGCTGTCCCGCGAGGTACGTCGCAAGCTCACCGGCAACGATGGTGCGTGCGGCATCTGCGTCGGAAGCGGCGGCGCCTGCCGCTGGATCACGCTGCAGCGTCTCCATGTCGAGAACGGTCACACCCGGCAGGCCGGCGACGGCGGGATCGATGTCGCGCGGCAGCCCGAGGTCGCAGATGACGAGGTGCTTGGTGTTGTCGCGATCGGGCTCGGCGAGTGCGCGGTGCACATCCGCCAGGGTGACCACTGCCCCGACCGCGCCGGTACAGGTCACCATGACATCTGCCTGCGCCATCGCGGCCGAAAGCTGATCGAAGGCAACACCGTCGGCGTCGACGCCGTTGGAGCGTGCCGTCTCTGCCAGGTGCTCGGCGCGTTCCTGTGTCCGGTTGACGACGACGATGCGTGCGATTCCGGCGCGGGTGAGATGCGCAACCGACAGACCGCCCATCGAGCCTGCACCGACAACCACGGCAGTGCGGCCGACCAGGCCGCCCTCACCGATGATGCCCGCTGCACGATCGAGAGCCACGGACACGACTGATGCTCCGGCGGAGTCGATTCCGGTTTCGGAATGCACTCGCTTGCCGACGCGCAGTGCCTGCTGAGCCAGTTCGTGGACGACGCGTCCGGCGGCCTGCTGCGCATCCGAAGATGCGTAGGCCGAACGGATCTGGCCGAGGATCTGCTGTTCGCCGATCACCATGGAATCGAGGCCGCTGGCCACCGCGAAGAGGTGCTCGACGGCTGCTTCGCTGTAGCGGACGTACGCGTGAGCGTGCAGCGCTGTCAGGTCGAGACCCGAATGGTCGGCCAGGATTTCACCGACCTCGGTGAGTGCACCGTGGAACGCGTCCACCACCGCGTAGACCTCCACCCGGTTACAGGTGGAGACGATCATCGCTTCGGAGATGTGCGAAGACGCCAGAAGCTTGTCGATCAGCTTCGGACGATCGGTGTCGGTGACAGCTACTCGCTCGAGCACCGGGACGGGCGCGGTTCGATGCGAGACCCCGACAAGCAGAACACTCACGGCGCGATCACTGATCCGTTTCTTGTCGAACCTGCTCCGACCGGAGCGGGTGAACTGGTGGATGGGACTGACGAAGCGGATGCGGCGTGAGCCACTCGTACTCGCGGCGCGCTGGATGCCTGATCGGCATTGCGCGCACTGTTGAAGGAGAGAACCTGCATCTCGACGGCTAGATCTACACGTCGCAGTTCCACGTGATCGGGAACGTCGAGGGCGATCGGCGAAAAACTCATGATGCAGCGCAGCCCGGCGCTGACGAACTGGTCGCACACGCCCTGAGCTGCCTCGTCCGGTGTGGAGATGACGCCGATGGTCGCATTCAGTTCACGGCAGGCGACGGTCAGTTCCTCGGTACTGCGCACGACGAGATCCCCGACTCTGCTTCCGATTCGATCTGCATCACTGTCGAAGAGTCCGACCATCTCGAAACCGCGGCGGCTGAATCCGCCGTAGCCGACCAGCGCCTTGCCGAGGTTTCCGACTCCGACGAGAACGACCTTGTGCCCACGATCGAGTCCGAGTGCACGCTCGATGCGGATGCGGAGCCTGTTGACGTCGTACCCGACGCCGCGGACACCGTTGGGTCCGAGGAACGACAGATCCTTACGCAACTTCGCTGATCCGACACCTGACGCCTGCGCGAGTTCCTCGCTCGAGACGATGGAGGTACCCCGGTCGGACATCACTCCGAGGACCCGCAGGTATGCGGCCAAGCGCGTCACCGTAGCCTGGGGGATGACGCGATCCTGAGCGATCGGGTCGGTAACCGAGGCGCTGGAAGCGTCGGTGACGGAAGAGCCCGCAGCGCCGGTGACGCGCTGAGCCACAGGCTCATGCGTCTGGTGCGGTTCGGTCACGTCGCTGGCTCCTCGTCCGGTCGACGCGACTGTCGACCTCCACGATGCTCCGGGGGAATGTTCACACCACGGTAACCGCTTGTGAACCCATGCACAAAGTTGCTCGAGACGGGTTCGATGTGCCGTTCACCTGCAAAGCGGCTCCGCGGACAACTTTGAGGGTTGCCTTACTTGCGTAAATCGTCACGAAGGCGCTCCTCGTCGACTTCCCAGTAACCGTGCTCGCGTCCGTCGAGAAGAATGACGGGCAATCTGTCTCCGTACTCCGCTCTCAGCTCTGGATCCGTCGCGGCAGCTTCGTCCACGTCGATGCACGTCAATTCCAGCTCGAACTCGGAACAGACCCGTCGCAGGACCTCCGCCGCGCCGACGCAGGACGCGCATCCTGCGCGTGTCAACAGGGTCACTTCATGCGTAGCTGCAGTCATCGACGCATACCTTTCTTCTACGGGGAAGCCATCTACTTGATCGGTCGAGTGTGCCTCCGGAGCCCCACTCGGTGCCAAATCGGCGGAGAGGAACGTCACACACCACAGGGAAGGTCACCATCCAACCCATCGGGCCTCATCGCGGAGGATAGGCTGACTCGAAGAGTTCTCTGCTCGAGAATGCAACACGGGAGGTGCGGGTGCCTGCGCGATCACTACCGAACGGCTCCGGATTCGGATCAGGGCTTGCCGGGGTCATTCTCCCCGGACGTCGCCATGTGAAGAATCCGCTGGGCCCGAGTGAGTCGGAAGTTCGAGCCAATCTCGCCGGCGAGGCGAGCGCTGACGCAGCTCTGGCATTGCACGAAGCTGCCAACCCCACAGAACCGGAAACCGGCGAAGAGCCCCCGGCCGTTCCGCGCGACCTCACGGCCGCCGCATTCTTCGACGTCGACAACACCATGGTGCAGGGTGCGTCGATCATCCACTTCGCCCGTGGTCTCGCTGCACGAAAGTATCTCAAGACCTCGGATCTGGTGGATTTCGCGTGGAAGCAGATCAAGTTCCGAGTCACCGGCCGAGAAAGTAGTGACGACGTCGCCGAAGGCCGCGAGAAAGCACTGTCCTTCGTGGCCGGTCGATCCACCGCCGAACTCGCCCGCCTCGGCGAGGAGATCTACGACGAGGTCATCGCCGACAAGATCTGGCCAGGCACGAGGGCGTTGGCCCAGATGCACCTCGACGCCGGACAACAGGTGTGGTTGGTGACGGCAACTCCGGTCGAACTGGCTCAGGTCATCGCCGAGAAACTGGGATTGACCGGCGCCTTGGGCACTGTCGCCGAGAGTGAGGACGGCGTCTTCACCGGCCGACTCGTCGGCGACATCCTGCACGGCATGGGCAAGGCGCACGCCGTACGGACGTTGGCGGTGCGTGAAGGACTCAATCTCAAGCGCTGTTCCGCCTACTCCGACAGCCACAACGACGTTCCGATGCTCTCGTTGGTGGGGACACCGGTGGCGATCAATCCCGACGCAGATCTTCGTGAACTCGCGAAGAACCGCGGGTGGGAAGTTCGCGATTTCCGCACCGGACGAAAGGCCGCCAAGATCGGCGTACCGACGGCGCTGGTGCTCGGAGCGGTCGGCGGGGCGCTCGCGGCAATTCTCGCCAGGCGCAAAGAACAGAACGCCTGAGCGGGTTCGGTCCGGATCGAGCAGCGATCCGGACCGAACTCAGCCGAGAAAGACGTTGCGACGCTTGGCCAACAGTCGATACAGCGTCTGCTGAATCGTTTCTCGGACGTGGTCCGTGACCTCGAACAGGACCATCGGATCGTCGGCGGCACCGCTCTCGAAGGTATCGGTGACGATGGGCTTTCCGAACTCGATGTACCACTTCGACGGCAACGGAACCAGGCCGAGCGGCCCGAAGTGTGGAAACAGCGGTGTCACCGGGAAATACGGAAGACCGAGAACGCGTGCGAGTGTGGTGAGATCACCGATTTTGGGATAGATCTCCTCCGAACCCACGATCGAGCACGGAATGATCGGAACACCGGTTCGCATTGCGGCCGACACGAAGCCACCGCGCCCGAACCGCTGCAACTTGTACCGCTCACTGAACGGTTTCCCGATGCCCTTGAATCCTTCCGGGAACACGGCCGCGACTTCACCGTCGTTGAGCAGACGCTCGGCGTCGGGGTTGCAGGCCAACGTATGACCGGCTTTGCGCGCCAGTCCACCCACCACTGGCATCTCGAATGCCATGTCCGCAGCCAACATTCGCAGTGGACGATGCGCTGGATGGTGATCGTGCACGGCAACCGACGTCATCAGTCCGTCGATCGGGATCACACCGGCGTGGTTGGCGACCACAAGCGCTCCCCCGGTGAGGGGAATGTTCTCGATCCCACTGACCTCGACGCGAAACCACTTCTCGAACAACGGGCGCAACATCGGCATGACGACGTTGTCCGCGAAATGCGGGTCGAACCCGAACTCGTCGACCTCGTAGTCGCCGGACACCCGACGTCGGAAGAATTCTGCTGCCGAGGCGATCTGGTCGACGATCGCCGACCTGGCCGAATCGACGAACGTGCTCTCACCGCCGTGGTCGGCCGCCGAGGACACTCCGGACGGATGCCGGCGCTCACTTTGTTCACGGATGTCACGCTCTGCACCGGTGACG
Source organism: Rhodococcus sp. OAS809 (assembly GCF_040546695.1). Lineage (NCBI taxonomy): Bacteria > Bacillati > Actinomycetota > Actinomycetes > Mycobacteriales > Nocardiaceae > Rhodococcus > Rhodococcus sp. OAS809. Next base: position 2,266,723 of record NZ_JBEPOI010000002.1, read on the forward strand.
GACTCACGCGAACGGGAAGTTGCCGACTTTCCGGTGTGAGTTGCGCTGGGCCGCAGGGGAATTACCTTCGCCACGTCAGTCACCCCTTCACCGCACTTCGTCCCGACAGCGGCATGTGCATCACGTCTGCACTTGTTGCCGCCGCGGCGGTGTCACCGCCGAGGATGGTGGTCAACGCATTCTCCGCCCGATCGATCCACTCGGACTTGATGATCCGGCGCGTCTGCATCGCACGCATGAAATCGTCGAGTGCTTGCATGGTGGTCCATCGCGGCTCGAACCCCAGCTCGCTGCGCATGCGAGTGGTGTCGAGTCCGCAGCCGAACCGGAAGTACTCGAGTTGCTCGTCGGTGTACAGCCTCATGGACGACCCCACCAACGCGCTCCCGACGCTGCGGAACAGAGCGAGCGGCATGGGAACTTCCACCCTGCCTGCCCGGCGGATCGCCTGCGACATCATGACCACTCCGTCGCCGGCGATGTTGTACGTACCCGAAGCGTGTCCGATGGTCGCCTTCTCCAGCGCCGCGAGGGCATCCTCGACGTGGAGCAATTGCAGGCGCGCGTTGCGCCCGACGATGGTGGGCACGAGTGGGGCGGTGACGTAGTGCCCGACGGTTGCAGTCAGCTGAGGTCCGATCAACGGCGCCAACCGCAGAATCCCGACCGAGATGTCCGGGCGCCGACGCCCCATCCCGCGGAGGTATCCCTCGATCTCGAGGCTGTCGCGGGCATATCCGCCCGGCGGCCGGCGGCGCGCACTCATTTCTTCGGTGAACTGAGCGGGATCCTTGGCACTGCACCCGTAGACGACCGAAGCCGAGCGCAGGACCACCTTGCGAACCGTCGGAGCTTTCTGGCAGACCGCGAACAGTTGCATGGCGCCGATGACGTTCATGTCCTTCATCGCGGCGCGGCTGCCGGCTTTGGGGGCTTTCTGAAGCGTCGACGCGTGCACGACGGTGTCGACCTCGGCGTTTCGGATCACTTTGCCGATCAGCGGATTGCGGATGTCTGCTCGCACGAATTCCGCGCGGCCCATTCTGCGCATCATGTCCTTGCTCGGACTGACGGCGTCGACGGCGATGACACGCTCGATCGACGGATTCTGCGCAAGCCTGGTCACCAGGTAGCCGCCGAGAAATCTGCTCGCCCCGGTCACCAGTACGACGCGAGGCGTCGTGCCCCCTGAAGTGTTGTCACCTTCAACCACCAAGTACCCCCATATCCAGTAGAAACGCGCTCTGCCGAAGCGTCCCTCCCGCGATTTTCCCCCACTTTACGGGCAGAGGGGGTCCCGCGCTGACTACCCAAATTTCGGCCATTCAAGACAAACCGCCCAGCCAATGAGACGTGGCACACATCGCTTTCCCCCGAATATGCTGATGCCCGCCACCCCGGAAGGGGTGGCGGGCATCAACAGGTACTGCTTATTTACCGAGTTTCCTGCGCTGTACTCGGGTACGACGAAGCAGCTTGCGGTGCTTCTTCTTCGACATGCGCTTGCGACGCTTCTTGATCACTGAACCCATAGCGGGTGTCCCTCACGTTCTTCTCTAGCGTTCCTGCGCACGCCGGTCACGTACGCCTGCGCCAAGCAATTGGCGCCTGGCCCTCGTTTTAACTAGCTCAGCGCCTTACGACACCAGCTTGCTGGTACGACAGTGACTCATCGTACCGGTGTGGAGTCACTCGGCATAAACCGAGCCTCCGGCACAGCAACCGCTGTGCCCGCGACTCGGCTCACGCCGAGGTCATCCTCTTCGAACCGGCTGGTCAGCCGGCATCGAAGTACGAGGTTTCGAGGTAATCGTGTACTGCCTTCGCATGTACACGGAACGAACGGCCCACTCGTACAGCAGGCAATTCGCCACTGTGTACCAACCGGTACACAGTCATTTTCGACACCCTCATCAAAGTTGCTACCTCAGCAACAGTGAGGAATTGCGTGCCGGCCACTGCCGGCTTTCCGTCGTGGGACGAACCCATGGACGGCTTGTTTGCAGACACCATTAATCCACATACCTCCAGCACGACTCGCGCCGCCGGCTTCCCCTCCGGCGGAACAGACACGTACGTACTAAGTCGAGCTTAGCTGTACTGGTGGGGTTAAAGCGACGGGTGTGGCTAAACGGACGACTAATCCGCAGCTGCACCCATCGCGGCCGAGCGCGACTTGGCGGCATCCAAGGCATCGAAGAACGCCGTCCGCAGGCCGCCCGCTTCGAGCTGACGCAGTGCCGCAGCCGTCGTTCCGCCCGGTGACGTCACCGCGGCGCGAAGATCCGTCGCGCTGTCGCCGGTGCGATCGAGCATCGCTGCGGAACCGACCATCGTCTGCACCACCAATTCGGTAGCGACAGGGCGCGTCAGGCCGAGACCGACTCCCGCGTCGATCATCGCTTCGGCGACCAGAAAGAAGTAGGCCGGGCCGGAACCGGAGACAGCCGTGACCGCGTCGATCTGCGATTCGGGAACCGTGACCACCTTGCCGACGCTGCCGAGGATGCCGCGTACGAGCTCGAGATGCTCGGCCTTGACGTGCCGTCCGGGCGAGAGCACGCTCACGCCCTCCCCGACCAACATGGGGGTGTTCGGCATGACGCGGATGACCGGGAACCCTGCGGGCAGACGCGTTTCGAAGAATCCCGTGGGGATTCCCGCCGCAAGGGAAACGATCAATTGTTCGAGGTCGCCGTCCAGATCGACCTTCGTCAACGCCGTGAGCGCTGACTCGACGTCGTTCGGCTTCACCGCGATGACGATGACGTCCGCACCCTCGGCGGCATCGGCGACCGTGCTGACGCGGATGGAGTATTCGGCGATCAATTCGTCTGCGCGAGGCTGATATTGCTCGGCGACGACCAGATCCTTGATGGCGTGGCCGGCCTGCAACAGCCCGGAGATCAGCGCCTCGCCGATCTTGCCGCCACCGATAATCGCAATTCTTGTCATGGCGAACAGCCTGCCACGACCGCAGCGATCGACCCTAGCGGGGCATCATCGCCAATTGACGACTCTGGACGACGACTGCGCCCGTCGAATCGAGAACAGCATGATCCTCTTCGAACCACGTGCTGCCCAGAACATCCGAGCTCGCCCGCACGCGAAGCCATCCCGGCGTCGGCAGTCGGCGCAGGTACGTCGTCAACTGCACGGTCGGCGCCCACCCGAACAGGCCGCGGTTCATCGTCACCGGCGCGCTGATGTCACCCGCCATGATCGCGAACAGCACAGCGGTGTCGAGGTCGTTTTCGTCCTCGGGTCGAGGACGGACCCACATCCTGACCTCGGCCTCGCCTTGGCTGCCGGTCAGGAAGTGCGCCGAGGTGGTGTCGATTCGCATGTCGCAACCCTGACCGACATGCACGACCTGCGCCATCGGGTGATCGCCGATGACTGCCACCGCACTCTCCGGCGGTTCCGGTGACATGTCGTCGATCGACGAGGCCGTGACGAAGGTGGGGTCGCCGTCATCGGGGAATCCGAGCGTGACCGCCGCGCGAACAGCGCTGCGGCCCGCCTGGCTCAACTCGACGTCGAACAACGCGACCTGGCGTCCCTGCTTTCGGACGATCACCTCCAGTTCGACTTCACCCGGATCTGGGGCCGACAGATAGTTGGCGCTCACCGCGAGTGGCTGCATCTTCAGAAGCGAGTCGTTCTCACCTGCGCCGTCTCGCAGACATCGACGCGCGGCAGCGGCGCACACAGCCATCATGGAGCCGCCGTGCACTTTCGGCCCGATGGTCCAGATCGAATCGATCGTTGCGGTGTATCGCCCGTCGCCGAGCGAGGTGAGGCGATTGAGATCTTGAAAGGGACTGGTGCTCATCGATTTTCCTGTTCGGTGCTTTCTCGGTGTTGCGGGAAATGTCGTGCGGCCAAATCTTGGTGCGCCAGGCGTCGCAATGCTGTCAGGACGGGTTCGTACATGGCGGTTCCGAGGACCGCATAGCGAATGCCGTCCTCGGTCGAACTGGTAGGCATCAGCTCGATTTCCACTTCGGCAATCCCTCGGATGTGGTCGCCGTAGGCGCGCAGGCGCTCGTCCGAGAGACTCAGTCCTGCATCCTCGAGGCCGATCAGTGCCCGCTCGAGGTGCGCGACCGCCACGTACCTCGGCTCGAAAACCTGACCGAGAAACTCCAGAACCTTGCGAGCTCTGGGGAACTCTGGATCCGGTTCAGGTTCGACGTACGGGGGTAGTTGCGCGATTGCGCGGCCGAAAGTCTCGAATTCGGATCGCTCGTCAGTGTCCACCAGTTCGAGCACCGCGCGAATCCGTGGAATCGCGAGTCCCGCCCCGGCCAGGGCCCTGATCAACGCGAGTCGCCGGACGTGCTGTTCGCCGTACCTCGCTCCCGTTGCGCTGGTCGGCTCACCCGGCATCAGCAGACCTTCACGGAGGTAGTACTTGATAGTGGCCAGTGCAACGCCGGACTGTGCGGCCAGTTCGGAAACCTTCACCGCTCCTCCGTCCAACTCGCTCGACCCATTACTGGATAGTGATGCTATCCAATGGGGGCCGAGCATCGGTAAGGAGGACACGCCTTGCGCTAGGGTTGAACCTTCTTTGCGCACACCACCAGAAATTTCCGAACGGAGCGAACAGGCGGAATGACGGATTTGCAGTCGGAGGCTCAGCCCGACGAACAGTGGCGCATCGTGGAACCACTGACGCTGACTCCCCTGCTCACCGCCGCACTCGAGGTGTTCCACGAACTCGGTTACCACGGAGCGTCGGTTCGTGACATCGCAAAACGTGCCGGTGTCACCGTGCCGACGCTGTATTACCACCACGGCAACAAACAGGGCATCCTCGTCGCGCTGATGGAACCGGGCATCGAGAACGTCACCGCACGCGCGAGCGCTGCGGTCGACGCTGCCGGACCGTCGCCGACGGCACAGTTCGGCAATCTCGTCGAGGCGTGTGTTCTGCACATGACCAGTCGCTCCGACATAGCCTTCCTCGATTCCGAACTGCGGTACCTCGAGGACGCGGAACGAAAGAGCTACGCCGCCAAGCGAAAGAAGCTCGAGAACCTACTCGTCGACGTACTGACGGCAGGCGTCGAGAGCGGTGAGTTCACGGTCCCGGACATCACCGGAACGGGCCGTGCACTACTGGGAATGTGTCAGTCCGTCGTCCTCTGGTATCGACTCGACGGGCCGCAGACTCCGCGCGAAGTCAGTGTTCTCTACCGCGAGATAGCCCTGAAAGCCGTCGGCGTCACTTCTTGAGCACTGAACTTCCCGGCATGTCCGATTAGCCCTTAACTGACGAACGTCACACCTGTCGGCTGACACCGAAACCGGGACGCGCCCACGGTCGCGGGTCCACACTTAGAAGCAGAGATGCGCGGGGTGGATCCGCAGACCGAGGGAGTTCTTGACGTATGGCCAACAGCAATCCATTTGTTCCTCCTAGCGCGGTCGACGTCGACCTTTCCGCGGTCGCCTGGGGGGCGAACCGCACGATGTCCGACTTCGAGACTGGAATGTGGCGGATGGAAGAGGCGCAGCCGCAACTGCGCTCACCGATCGTTGCGGTGGAGGTTCTCGATCGTGCCCCGGACTGGGATCGACTTCTCGACGCAGTCGAGTGGGCATCGCACGTGGTTCCGCGTATTCGTATGCGAGCAGTGGAACCGGCAATGCAGCTGGGCAATCCGGTGTGGTCCGTCGATCCCGAGTTCGACATCGGCTACCACCTACGACGCGTCCGCTTACCTGCACCGGCGGACTTCGATCACGCACTGCGCATGTGTCGTCACCTTGCGACGGAACCTTTCGACAAGGCTCGACCGCCGTGGAGCGCGCTGCTCATCGAAGGTCTCGACGACGGTCGCGCCGTGTTCGTGGTCAAGACTCACCACTCCATCACCGACGGCATGGGCGGCATCCAGATGATGACGCTCCTGCACAGCAGACGCCCGGACCCCACTCCGAACAAGCCCGACCGCACACCGCCTGCTCCTGAGCATCTGTCATCGGTGGGCGCCTTCGGCGAGGAGGTCGTCAGCGAGATCCGGCGTGCGCCCTCGCGTATCGCCAAGCTGGTCCGCGGTGCCACCAATGTTGCGACCACGGCGATCTCGAGTCCGATCACGACAGCTTCCGAGGTCCTCGGTTACGCCAATTCACTCCGCAAGATCGTCACTCCCCCAGCTCGTTCCGGTTCCCCTCTGCTCCACGATCGTGGTCTCGGACGATGGTTCGGAACTCTCGAGGTGGGTGTCCCCGAGCTCAAGGCCGGGGCGAAAGCTGCCGGTGGCTCACTCAACGACGCGTACGTCGCCGCTTTGCTCGGCGGCTTCCGTCGCTACCACGAAGCCTTCGGACAGTCCGTCGACAGCATTCCGATGGGTATGCCGATCAGCATGCGTACGGGCGCAGACGCCAACGGCGGCAACAGGTTTGCAGCCGTTCGCTTCAACGGCCCGGTCTCCGAAACCGATCCGGCCAAACGCATCAGGCAGGTGCGAGAGATCGTACTGGGTCTCCGGGAGGAGCCCGCGTTGGACGCTCTCGACGTCGCCGCCCCGATCCTCGCCCGCCTGCCGAATTATCTACTCGCGAACTGGTATCTGTCACAGTCGACGGGTCTGGACCTGCAGGCCAGCAACGTCGCCGGCGTACCGGTACCGGTCTATCTCGCCGGAGCGAAGATCGAGCGGATGTTCCCGTTCGGCCCGGCGCCCGGTTGCGCGGCAATGGCGACACTGGTCTCCCACGTCGGGGTGTGCTGTATCGGAATCAATCTCGACACCGCCGCGATCACAAAACCCGCGCTGCTGATGCAGTGCTTGCAGGAGAGCCTGGACGAGATCGTCGCTCTCGGAGTCACAACGGAAGGTGCGTGAGTCATGAGCGAGAACACGACCAACCCGCGCGTGTACCTCACCGAAACCATGACAGAGGCCGAAGCCGGCGTGCTGCGAAAGTGGCTTGCCGACAAGGCAAGCTCATCCGAAACTCGGCCGGTCACCGTCAACATCACCGACAAGACCCTGGCAGAACTGGCGGAACGGACCGACGACCCGATGCTCGCACCGCTTCGCGTGGTGTGGATTCCGGACACCCACACCAAGCACAACGTCGCGGTGCGACTACGTGATGCGCTGGCACCACGCGATCCTCTCCACCCCGGACGCGGTGCACAACGCAGAACCCTGCGCACCGACCCCTCACGGTGCCAGGTCATCGAAGGTGAACCCGCACCACTGAGCGATCTCGAGCGTCGCCTCGAAAAGAGCGGTGGCGGTTCGCTACCGGAGTTCATCCGACGGCAGGCCGCTCTGGCACTCGAACGCGCCGAATTGGGCCTTCTGGGTGGCCAGTACAAGGTGTCACGGTTCGTCGTCGACGAGATCACCGACACCCGCCGATTCGCCACCGAGGTCATGGCTTTGGCCGACCGGTTGAACATCGCCGTCGCCGAAGTCGATCGCCGCGCACGTGAAGCTCTCGAAGAAATGGTTGCCACCCAGAGTCGCCAAGCCATCGCGGTGTGGGATCGCCTGGGCCGCTACTTCGCTCGCGCCTACAAGCTGGACGTGGACACGAGCCGCTTCGAGGAACTCCGTGAGCTGAACAAGGAACACTCACTGGTCTTCCTCCCGAGTCACCGTTCGTACCTCGATCCCCTCGTCCTGCGTCCGGCGTTGATCGCGAACGGCTTGCCGCTCAATCACGTCATGGGCGGCCTCAACATCAGCTTCTGGCCCATGGGCTCGATCCTCAAGCGCAGCGGCACCGTCTTCATTCGTCGAAGCATCGGCAACGACGAGGTCTACAAGTGGTCGATGCACGAGTACATGCGCTACCTGCTCACCAAACGCTTCAATCTGGAGTGGTACATCGAAGGTGGACGCGGGCGTACCGGGAAACTACGCCCACCGCGCTTCGGTCTCCTGACCTACCTGACCAAGGCCTTTCAGGTCAGCGGCGCATCCGACGTGTACCTCGTCCCCGTCGCGCTGAGCTACGACCAGCTCTACGAGGTCGGGGCAATGGCTGCCGAGGCACTCGGCGCCGAGAAGACACCGGAAGGCCTGCGCTGGATGGTGGGTTACGTACGCGCCCAGGGAAAACGCAACGGTGTCGCGCACGTGACCATCGGCCGGCCGCTCTCACTCGCGGACGCACTCAGCCAGGAAACCGATCAGCGCCTCGCCATTCAGAAGGCCGGCATCGAGGTGTGTCACCGCATCAACGAGGTCACCCCGGTGACCGTGTCTTCACTGGCGATGTTGGCGTTCCTCGGAATCGAAGACCGGGCGTTGACCGTTCGTGAACTCACCGCGATTCTCACGCCGCTGTTCGGCTACATCACCGCGCGAAATCTTCCGATCGCCGGCGACGTCGAACTGTCCGATCCGCGTGTCATCGAGAAGGCATTGCAGACACACGTCGATTCCGGGGTGCTCGAGCGCTTCGATCGGGGCGGCGAGCAGGTCTTCTACCTCGGCAAGGACCAGCATCTTGTCGCTGCCTTCTACCGCAACAACACGATTCACTTTCTCGTCGTGCGTGCCATCACCGAACTCGTACTTCAGGCAGCCGTCGAAGAGCGGTTCGAGGACCCCATCGGGGACGGGTGGGCAGAGGCCAAGCGCATCCGAGATTTGTTGAAATTCGAGTTCTTCTTCAGTGACCGGGACACGTTCGAGCAGGAGATGCGGACCGAGCTGACGCTGATCGACCCCGAGTGGGAAACCGTCATGGCCGACGACAAACGAACCGAGCACATGATCGAGACGGTTCGCCCGTACCTCGCGCACCGCGTGCTCCAACCGTTCCTCGAGGCGTACCAGGTTGTCGCCGATCAGCTTGTGCTCGCGCCGATTTCGACATCGTTCGACGAAAAGTCGTTCATCAGCAACTGCATCGACGTCGCACATCAGCGTCGACTGCGGCAGCAGATCGCCAGCAACGAATCCGTCTCCGGCGAATTATTCGCCACCGCACTGAATTTGGCGCGCAACCGTAACTTGATCGAAGTCGACGACGACGGAGTCCGGGCCAGGCGCCTGGCATTCGCTGCCGAGATCAAGGTTCAGGTCGAGCGCCTGCGTCACCTTCGCGCACTCGCGCATGCACGACTCGATCAGGTGGCGATGCCGGTACCGGACGCCGCTGCGGTAGTGACCATTCCAGAAGCAAACCGAGCGCCCGCCGCGAACGAGGAAGTAGGACTGTGACCGGACTCGAGCGTCTGCACTCCGCCATCGAAGCCGCCCCGCCCGGGCCCGGAACGATCGCCGCCTTCGACCTCGACGGCACCTTGATCAGCGGGTACTCGGCCAGCGTTGTGTACCGAGACCGCCTGCGACGCTTGGATATCAGCGTCGGCGAACTCTTGCGCACCACCGGTGCCGCGATCGACACCCAATTCCGCGGTGCTGACGTCGGAGCACTCATGGACATCGGCGTTCGAGCCTTGGGCGGCCGTACCGTCGAGGAACTGAACGACTGGGGGCGACGGCTGTTCAAGCAGGAAATCGCCGCGATGATCTACCCGGAAGCCCGCGGGCTACTGGCGGCACACCGGCGAGCCGGCCACACGATCGTGATGGCTACGTCGGCGACTCCGTTCCAGGCCAAGTACGTCGCCGAAGATCTCGACATCGAAGACGTGCTGTGCACCGAACCCGAAGTCGTCGACGGCATGCTAACCGGCGAACTGTCTTCGCCCGCACTGTGGGGGCCGGCCAAGGCCAATGCCCTTGCAGGCTATGCCGAGAAGATGGGCGCCGATCTGAAGAACGCGTTTGCGTACTCCAACGGTGTCGAAGACGTCTTCATGCTCGAGGCCGTCGGGCGACCTGTCGCGTTGAATCCCGATCGTGGTCTGGCCAAGATCGCGTTGCGCAATCACTGGCCTTCGGTCAGCCTGCGTAAACCGCAACGAGGCGCAACACCGATCTCCACGATCCGAACGGCGACGGCCATGGGCGCGCTTGCTGCCACCGCCGCCCTCGGTGCGTCGGCAGGCATTGTCACCGGGAACCGTCAACTGGGTGCGAACCTGGTCGGCACGTACGGCCCCGACATCTCGCTCTCACTGCTGGGCATCGACGTCGAGATCGACGGCGAGCACAACGTGTGGGATCACCGCCCGGCGGTGTTCATGTTCAACCATCAGAGTTCCCTGGACATGTTGGTCCTGGGCACCGTGATCAAGCGTGACGTGACCGGCGTCGCGAAGAAGGAAGCGGCAAGCGATCCGCGGTTCATGCCCGTCGGTGCACTGCTCGACGTCGCCTACATCGACCGCACCGACACCACGAAGGCGAAGGCTGCACTGCAACCGGCAGTCGACAAGCTGAAGAATGGTGTCTCGATAGTCATAGCTCCGGAGGGCACCCGTTCTCCGACGCCACGTCTGGGCCCTTTCAAGAAGGGTGGATTCCACTTGGCGATCCAAGCCGGTGTGCCGATCGTGCCCGTGGTGATTCACAACGCGGGTGAACGGATGTGGCGCAATTCGCTTGTCGCCCATCCAGGCCCGGTCTATGTCTCGGTGCTCGATCCCATCTCGACCGAAGGCTGGGAGACCAAAGACCTCGACGCACACGTCGAGAAGGTGCGCGCGCAGTTCGAAGCTGCGCTACTTGCCGGCCACCGCTGAGCGTGCCAGGTGCTCGCGTGCAAACGCGAGCGCCTGCGCCAGCATCGACGACCGCTCCCGCCGGGTGCGCGCGTTCTGCGTATTGATCTCGATGACTGCCTGGCCGCTGAATTCGCTCGCAGCCAATTGCTGACACAACTCCGCGCACGGCTGTGAGCCATGCCCCGGAATCAGGTGCTCGTCCATCGACGCCCCGCGACCGTCGGCCAGGTGCAGGTGCTCGAGCCCCTTGCCCATACGGGAGGCCAACTCCAGGGCATCCATGCCCGCCGTCGCGGTGTGCGACAGGTCGAGTGTGTAGTGAGCGTGATCGGAATCGGTCGGGTCGTACGACGGACTGAACGCGGACAACGCTGCCCCTGGACCGCCACGTTTACGCAGACGCTCCGCGGACTTGTCCTTGCCGCCGAAGAAGCTGTCGGCGCGCATGGGGAACATGTTCTCCACCGCCACCACGACGCTGCTCTTCGATTCGAGTTCGACAACCTGTTCCGCGAAGCCTTCGGCGTACTTGCGCTGCCACCGGAACGGCGGGTGGACGACCACCGTCGTCGCTCCCAAGGTTTCGGCGGTGCGCACCGAACGCTCGAGCTTCTCGACCGGATCGGAACCCCACACGCGCTGCGAAATCAGCAGACACGGCGCATGCACCGCCTGCACCGGAATGGCGTACTTGCGAACGAGGGCGGCAACAGCACCGATGTCCTGACTCACGGATTCGGCCCACACCATCAGTTCGACACCGTCGTATCCGAGATCAGCGGCGTAGCGAAATGCTGCTTCCGTGTTCTCCGGATATACCGAAGCCGTCGACAGGCCGACGGCTATCGGCCGACGAACCATGCGCTGCGATCCCCCGATCATCGTCCGATCAACCCGAGGTCAACAAGAACGCCAGTGGACCGAGCGTCACGATCATGCCGACGACCACCGCGATCACGAAACTCGTGATGTCGTCCGTCTTCCGCAGAACCCGCACGACAGCAACCAGGCCGACGATCACGATCAGCGCGAGCACCAACGCCACCCACGGCAGCATGTCCCACAGCTTCTCGAAGCCCTTGAACATCGCGCCGCCGACGATCAGTGCAACAACCACCTGACCGGCAAGCACTGCCCATTCACGGATCGAGTTACGCTCGCCTGTCTCTTCCGCTGCCGATTCGGCTTCGACATCGGACTCCGCGACGGCACTGGACTTTTTTGCACCGTCATCGACTGCCGGAGCCTTGACCAGATCGACAACAGCGGTGGATTCGGCCTCGCCGACATCCGCGTCTGCGATCTTGTCGATCAGTTCGGTGCTCTCTTCCGGCGCGGCCGGAGCGGGAGCGGTCTGTGCAGGTGCCTTGGCGACGGGAGTGGGGACACGCGGCGGCAGGATCGGCGGACGCAACGACGGCGACTGCGTTGCGGCGCGCTCCTGACGCATCAGGTCGCCCGCCAGGGTCTGACCCGACAGCAGGGCTGGTTCCTGCGTTACCTGCGTCGGTGACGAGGAGTTGAGCGGTGCCCGGCTCACCCACTGCCCGGGCGAGGACTTCGAGGTCTGTCCCGGCGAAGGCGTGGAAGTCGGCTTCGGAGTGGTGACCGGCGGCGCAGCAACCGGCTTCGACTCGCCCTTGGGTGCCTGCGGCTCGTCATCGTCGTCGTCGAACGAGACGGCGAAGGCTGCGGTGCGATCGGCGGGAACCTTCGGTGCCGGTTCGACTGACTTGGCGGTTTCCGCGACGGCCTCGGCCGGCGCTGAAGGTGCAGAGTTCTCCGGCGCAGCGGCTTCAGGCTGGGCTGCTGGTTCGTCGGACTCGGGCTCGGCGGCCGCGCGCGATCCCGACTGGCGAACGATCGGGATCTCACCCGTCAGTTCGGCGACGGAGATGCCACCGGCTACGCCGCGCCGTCGTCGTCCACCTCGGGATTCGACGCTCTGACCGTTCCGCTTGAGCAGTTCCGCTACGGAAATCTGCTGACTGTCCTCGGTCATCAAGCACTCACCACCAATTCACCGCCCATTTCTGTGTCGAGCTTTCGCAGAATCAGACCCTCACGCAGTGCCCAGGGACAAATTTCCAGTTCGTCCACTCCGAGCGCCCGCATGGTTGCCTCTGCGATGAGCGCGCCGGCCACAATCTGCTGTGACCGATCCGAGCTCACTCCTTCCAATTCTGCACGGTCCGCTGCCGTCATCCTGGATATGAAGGCTATGAGTTGCCTGAGTCCGCTGGAAGTCAGGGTCCGTTTTGCCCGGGGGCCTGCGGCAGAAGGGGCCGCGCCGGTGAGCCGAGCCAACGATCGGAAGGTCTTCGAAGTCCCGACCGTGCGGTCCCAGTCGCCGGCGGCGCGCAGTTCCTTGGCTGGTCCGACCAACTCCGCGTCCAGCCAGTCGCGCAATACAGCGACCCGGCGCTTGCCCGGCGGATCGGCCTGTAGCCAGTCGCGCGTCAACCGTCCGGCACCGAGTTGCAGTGAGAAGGCGACGTCCGGATCCTCGTCACCACCTGCTGTGAGTTCGAGCGAGCCGCCGCCGATGTCCAGGTTCAGGATGCGTCCGGCGCTCCAGCCGTACCAGCGGCGCACGGCCAGAAAGGTCAAGCGGGCTTCGTCGACCCCGGACAGAACCTCGAGGTTGACTCCGGTCTCGGCGCGGACGCGGGCGAGTACGGCTTCGGAATTGTTGGCGTCACGGACCGCGGAAGTGGCAAAAGCCATCATTTCCTCGCACCCGGACGTCTTGGCGATACCGGCGAATTCGGAAACCGTCGACACCAACCGATCGGCTCCTGACGTGGTGATATCGCCGCGGTCGTCAGTGTTTTCTGCCAGCCTCAACGTGGACTTGGTCGAGCTCATGGGTGTTGGGTGGCCGCCCCGATGGGCGTCCACAACCAATAGATGGACGGTATTGCTTCCGACGTCGAGTACCCCTAGTCGCACATCGCCACGTTACTGGGTCTACGGTCGGCCCTTGTGACAGCAGGTAACCCAGACCGGTCCCACAAGATGACTCCGAGCCCCGAGGTCGATCTCGATTTCCCGCGCGAATGGGTCGAATTTGTCGATCCGGATAACTCCGAACACCTCATTTCCGCTGATATGACGTGGTTGCTCTCGCATTGGACCTGCGTGTTCGGCACGCCGGCGTGTCAGGGCATCATCGGAGACCGCCCGGACGACGGTTGCTGCTCGCACGGCGCTTTCCTCTCCGATCAGGAAGATCAGGACAAGCTCGATGCGTCAGTGAAAATGCTCACAGCCGAAGACTGGCAGTTCATGGAAAAGGGTCTCGGCAAGAAGGGCTACGTCGAAGAAGACGACCTCGAGGACGAGCCCGCGCTGCGCACCCGCCGCTACAAAGGAGCGTGCATCTTCCTCAACCGGCCGGGTTTTGCCGGAGGCGAGGGCTGCGCTCTGCATTCCATGGCGCTCAAGAAGGGCATCGAGCCGCTCGAGGTGAAACCGGACGTGTGCTGGCAGCTACCGATCCGCCGCACCCAGGACTGGGTCGACCGGCCGGACGGCGTCCAGATCCTCAAGACCACGATCACCGAGTACGACCGCCGCGGCTGGGGTGAGGGCGGCGACGACCTCGCCTGGTACTGCTCCGGCTCCCCCGACGCTCATGTCGGGGAGCGGCAGGTCTGGCAGTCCTACGGGCCCGAGTTGACGGAACTTCTCGGAAAGCGCGCGTACGACGAGCTGGCTCGCCTCTGCAGGCGTCGCGCGGGCCTCGGCCTCATCGCAGTCCATCCGGCGACCACGATCGCTCAGAACAAAGCTCAGGGCTGACTCCGCCTGAACAAAAAGAATTCAGCCGCTCACACCATCGTGTGAGCGGCTGAATTCTTCTCGACATTTCCTCCTCGACATTTCTTCTCGACGAGGTTCGATCACGCTTCGAGCTTGTAACCCAATCCACGGACCGTGACCAGATGTTCCGGCTTGGCCGGATCCGATTCGATCTTCGAACGCAACCGCTTCACGTGTACGTCAAGGGTTTTGGTGTCACCGACGTAGTCGGCGCCCCAGACGCGGTCGATCAACTGTCCGCGGGTCAGCACCCGACCGGAGTTGCGGAGCAGGTACTCGAGGAGATCGAACTCCTTGAGCGGCAACGTCACCGGGTTACCCGCGACCTGCACGACGTGGCGCTCGACGTCCATCCGTACCGGTCCGGCCTCGAGCACCCCGTTGTCGGAGGCGAGGTCCGCCTCGTTCTCCACCCCGCGGCGCAGCACCGCACGGATGCGAGCGATCAGCTCACGCGCCGAATACGGTTTGGTCACATAGTCGTCCGCACCGAGTTCCAGGCCGACGACCTTGTCGATCTCACTGTCACGCGCCGTCACCATGATGACGGGGACGCCGGAGCGCGACCGCAGCGCCTTGCAGACGTCCGTGCCACTCATGCCGGGCAGCATGAGGTCGAGCAGGACGATGTCCGCTCCGGAGCGATCGAATTCCGCCAACGCCGACGGTCCGTCGTTGACGATGGTGGTCTCGAAGCCTTCCTTGCGGAGCAGGAACGCCAGCGGGTCCGCCAAGGACTCCTCGTCCTCCACGATCAGCACACTCGTCATCGTTTGGCCTCCATGCCGTTTTCTCTACTGCCTTGTTCTCGTCTGCCGATCCGCGTGGAACCGGCGGTTCCCGCGTCGTCAGAGTCGATGTCGTCGTCCGACTCCACGTGTGCCGGTATCTGCAACGTGAAGGTAGACCCTGTACCCGGTTTGCTCCACAGTTCGATGGAGCCGTTGTGATTGGCCGCGACGTGTTTGACGATCGCCAGCCCCAGACCGGTTCCACCGGTCTGCCGTGACCGCGCCTTGTCCACGCGGAAGAATCTCTCGAACACTCGCTCCTGGTCCGCTTTCGCGATGCCTTCTCCTCGGTCGGTGACTGCGATCGCGACATTGTCGCCGCGTACCGACCGACTGACGGAAACCGGAGAACCCTTGGGCGAGTATGCAATAGCGTTCTCGATGAGGTTGGACAATGCCGTGACGAGGAGAGTCTGATCCCCGAGTACTTCCAGCCCACTCGGATGGTCGGTGGTGACCGTGATCCCGGCGGCCTCGGCCGACAGATTCGACCTCGACAGTGCTTCGGACACCACGGTGTCGACGTCGACCACGTCGAGATCCGGCAGCTTCTCGGCACCTTGCAGACGCGAGAGTGCGATCAACTCGGTGACCATCTTGCCCAGACGAATCGACTCACCGAGCACCCGTTCGCCGAAGTGGCGCACCGATTCCGGGTCGTCAGCGGACTCGAGCAGCGCCTCCGCGAGCAGGCTCATCGCACCGACCGGCGTCTTGAGTTCGTGGCTGACGTTCGCGACGAAATCGCGTCGGGTCGCCTCCATGCGGACCTGCTCGGAATCGTCGTCGGCGAACAGGACCACGAAGTTGCGATCGTCCTTGCTGAGCAACCGGGCCGTGCCACGTACCGCGATCTTGTCGCGGCCCCGCTGAGCGGTCTGCGCCGTCAGATCGACCTCGACAGGTTGACCGGTCCGCAGAACTTCCTGAGCAGCCCGCCAAGCTCGCTCGTCGACCAGACGATTCTTGACGAGACCGAGTTCCTCGGCGCGAGGATTGAAGAGCACGACGTCGTGAAAACCGTCGACGACGGCGATACCGCTTTCCGAAGCCAACACGATGAGGTCGAGAACCTGGGACATCGTGAGCCCGGTCTGTTCGTCCGAGCGCTGACTCTGGCGCGACGACAGCCTGGGGACCAGCACCCCGCCGACGAGGTAGCCGACCAAGCCGGCGACCACGACCAGCAGCACTGCAATCACGACACTCACGGCGCAATCGTACGTTCGCGCGAAGAGTCGGTTACGGCGGGTTCGGACGTTCCCACCCGCGTAATCCGCCAGGTGGACGGCGTTGGTTCGTCGTTCATCTGTTGTTGGCCGAGGCCCCCCGAAATCACCGTTCGGGGGGCCTCGACGCACATCATCGGGTTGCTACTTTCCGCCCTGATTCGCCACCGCGGCGGCGCCGGCAGCTGCGGCCTCCGGATCCAGGTAGGTGCCGCCGGGATTGAGCGGCTTCAGGTTCTCGTCGAGGTCGTAACGCAGCGGGATTCCGGTCGGGATGTTCAGGCCCGCGATGTCCTCGTCCGAGATGCCGTCGAGGTGCTTGACCAACGCACGCAGCGAGTTGCCGTGCGCGGTGACCAGCACGTTCCGACCGGCGAGCAGCTCCTGGGAGATGGTGTCCTCCCAGTACGGGATCAGACGCTTGACGACGTCGAGCAGGCACTCGGTCAAGGGAACCTCGTCGAGGTTCGCGTACCGGGGATCGGTGTCCTGGCTGTACTCGCTGCCGGCTTCGATGGCGGGCGGCGGGGTGTCGTAGCTACGACGCCAGAGCATGAACTGCTCGTTTCCGTACTCTTCCTTGGTCTGCGCCTTGTTCTTGCCCTGCAGAGCGCCGTAATGGCGCTCGTTGAGACGCCAGTCGCGCACTACCGGGATCCAGTGGCGATCGGCGGCGTCGAGCGCGAGGTTGGCTGTGCTGATCGCGCGGCGCAGCAGAGACGTGTAGAGAACGTCGGGCAACAGGTTGTGCTCGGCGAGCAGTTCGCCGGCGCGCTTGCCCTCGGCCATGCCCTTGTCTGTCAGGTGTACGTCCACCCAGCCGGTGAACAGATTGAGTGCATTCCATTCGCTCTCGCCGTGGCGGAGCAGGACCAGGGTTCCGATACTCATGGCGTTCATCCTGGCACGAGTACCGGAACCCTTCTTGATCAACCCTGTCCGGAAATCAGCTCGGGGCTACTTCCGCAGTTCGCAGATCCTTGCGGAGGATCTTTCCGGCCGCGGATTTCGGCACGGTGCTGATGAACGAAACCTGGCGAACCTTCTTGTGCGGCGAGACGCGCTCGGCGACGAACGAGATCACGTCGGCTTCGGTCAACTCGGCGCCGTCCTGGAGCACCACGAATGCCTTCGGAACCTCTTCGCCCTCGGCGTCGAGCACGCCGATCACTGCGGCGTCGGCGATCTGCGGGTGGGTCAGCAGCAAGGCCTCGAGTTCCGCCGGGGGAACCTGGTAGCCCTTGTACTTGATCAGTTCCTTGAGGCGGTCGACGATCTTGACGACGCCGTCGCCGTCGACGGTCGCAATGTCACCGGTGTGCAGGTAACCGTCGTCGTCGAGGGTGTCCTTGGTGGCCTGGTCGTTGCCGAGGTAGCCGAGCATGATGTTCGGGCCCTTGCACCACAGTTCGCCGGGCTCGCTGACGCCGTCCGAGCCGAGAGCCGGGTACGCGACCTCTTCGCCCGTTCCGGGGTCGACGAGCTTGCATTCCATGTTGGCGATGGTCGGACCGCACGTGTCGAGGGCGATGTCGTCACGATCGAAAGGGATCGCGTGCGAGACCGGGCTCATCTCGGACATGCCGTAGCCCTGGCGGACGTGGCAGTTCAACCGGTCGGCGACAGCCTTGCCGAGCGCCGCGTCGAGCGGGGCCGCACCGGAGAAGATGGTGTGCACGCTCGAGAGGTCGTACTGATCGACGAGCGGATGCTTGGCCAGCGCGACGGCAACGGGCGGTGCGACGAAGATGTACGTCGACTTCTGCTCGGCGACGATCCGCAGGAACTCGACGAGATCGAACTTCGGCATCGTGATGAGGCTCGCGCGGCGGTAGAGCGCAGCGTTGAGCAGGACCGTCATGCCGTAGATGTGGAAGAACGGCAGGACCGCGAGAATCTTGTCGTCGGTCTCGATGCCCATCCGCGGAATGATCTGGCAGACGTTGGCCACGAGGTTGCGATGAGTGAGCATGACCCCCTTGGGTCGGCCGGTGGTGCCAGACGAGTACGGCAGCACCGCGAGTTGGGTGGCCGGATCGAAGGAGACCTCGGGCGCCGCTGCACCCTCGCCGAGCAGATCACGCAGCGAGAGGTGGCCTTCGGCCCCGTCGAGCACGAAGACGTTCTCAGCCGGGATACCGACCAGGTCAGCAGCGGCCTTTGCCTGCGGCAGGAGCGGCGAGACGGTGAAGAGGAACTTTGCCTTGGAATCGGTGAGCTGCTTGGCGATGTCCTCGGCGGTGTAGAGCGCGTTGATCGTGGTCGCGACGCCACCGGCACGAAGGATGCCGTGGAAGACGGAACCGAAGGCCGGGACGTTGGGCGAATGCAGCCCGACCACGTCGCCGACGGCGAGTCCGCGCGCTGCGAGAGCGCCTGCAACGCCGTTGATCTGTGCGATCAGCGAAGCGTATGTGGTGACTGCGCCCGAACTGCCCTCGACGAAGGCCGTCTTGTCGAGGTCTGCGGGGTCGGTGTTTCCGAACAGGAAGTCGTAGACGCTGAGGTTGGGGATTTCAACGTCGGGGAACGGACTCTTGAAGCTCACTGTGCTCCTCGAAAAGTTGCGCGGCGGGGTGGTGTGACCAACTTACTGTGACTCACGGGAACAGTATTATTCCGTGACGACAGTCACAAGTAAAGGCCACTTTACGTGACACATCCGCGATGTGTCTCACCCCGCTCGATCAGCTCTGCGCGGGCTCTTCCTCGATGAGGTGCTTGAACGGTTCGAGATTCGCCAGCGACTCACCTCGCGACACCCGCCACGCCCACTCACGCTTGATGGACGAGGAGAAGCCGAGTTCGAGGATGACGTTGAAATCGCCGTCGGCGGCTTCGAGAACCTGACCGAGCACTCGGTCGAGTTCATCGCCGGTCACGGCATGCTCTGCGATCTTGCCGACGAGGTAGATGTCCCCGACCTTGTCGAGTGTGTACGCCACCCCGTACAGACGACGGTTGCGCTTGAGCAGGAATTTGTAGACGCCTTCGAAGTTCTCGTCCACCTTGCGGCACACGAAGGCCTCGACCCGCACACCGTGATTGCCGACGGTGAGCAGAGTCGACGTCTTGAGTTTGTGTTCACCGGGAAGTTCGACGATGAAATGCGCGTCGTCTTTTCTGGTGAAGTCGAGTTCGCGCTCGGTGAGGGCCTGCTCGATGGTGTCCGAAATGCTGCTCATGTACGCACTCCCCCGGTCCGGCGCAGACGCCACAGACCCCGCGCACGGCGGGGCGAGAAGTCGCTGGGACCGGTTCCGTTGTTGTAGTTGACTGCGGCTTTGCGATAGCTCTCGAGCAAACCGTCCGCGGTGTGTTCCCACGAGAAATTTTCGGCGTGGCGCGGTGCCTGCGCGGCGAGTTCGGCCAAGCGCGTCGGTGCTGTCACCAAAGATTCGAGGGCGCCGGCCCAATCTTCGGTGCGGTGTCCTTGAACCAGCAGGCCGGTCTCACCGTTGCGTACGGCTACTCCCAGTCCGCCGACGTCGGCGGCGATCACGGGAGTTCCGCAGGCTTGAGCTTCGATGGCGACCAATCCGAAGGACTCCGAATAGCTCGGCACCGCAACCAGATCCGAGGCACGGTAGACATCGGCGAGACGCTCCGGTGCCTGCGGCGGCAAGAATGTCACCTGCGCGCTGATGCCGAGTGATCGTGCAAGTTCGATCAGCACGTCCGGCCGCGCGAGGCCAGTTCCCGACGGCCCGCCGACGACGAGGATGCGCAACGGCAACTCGGGGCGACGGCTGATCACTTCGGCGGCAGCACGCAGCAGAACGTCCGGTGCTTTCAGAGGTTGGATCCGGCCGACGAAAGTCACGACGATCTCGCCCGGGTCCAACCCCAACGACGCGCGGGCGGAATCGCGATCGCCCGGTCGGTAGCGGGTGAGATCGGCGCCGGGAGCCACGACGTCGATACGCGTGGGGTCTGCGCCGTACAACTCGTGCAGCGCCTTGGCTTCGTCGGTGGTGTTGGCGACCAGGCGATCGGACTCGGCGACTACTTGCTGCTCGCCGATCTGACGTGCTGCCGGCTCCGGGGTGTCTCCCTCGGCAAGCGAAAGATTCTTCACCGCCGCGAGGGTGTGGGCGGTGTGTACGAGGGGCACGCCCCAGCGGTCGCGGGCCAGCCAGCCGACCTGACCGGACAACCAGTAGTGCGAGTGAATCAGGCTGTAGTACCCGGGCTCGTGGCGCGCTTCCTCCCGTAGAACTCCTGCGACGAAGGCACACAGTTGAGTCGGCAGATCCGCCTTGTCCAGCCCTTCGAAGGGACCAGCAGCAATGTTCCGAACCCGCACTCCGGGAGCGGCGTCCACCACAGGTGCGTCGGCCGAGGACGTCGCGCGGGTGAATATCTCCACCTCGACGCCACGTTTGGCGAGCTGAATGGCGGATTGCAGAACGTAGACGTTCATCCCACCCGCGTCACCGGTGCCGGGTTGCGCCAATGGCGAGGTGTGGACCGAGAGAACGGCCACCCGGCGAGGGCGCGAAATGTGCATGGGCGTCACGACTCCATACTGCCCCCTCACCGGGCGCGAACTCTAACCGAGGCTCGAGATGAACGTTCGCACTTCGGACACGAATCGTGTCGGATCCTCCACGAACGGGCCGTGATTGCAGCCTTCCCAGTACGACGCCTGGGACTTGGGAATCAGTTCCTCGGCGTGCTTACCTGCGCTCACGTCGACGACGGAGTCGTCGGTTCCGTGCAGAACGAGGACCGGGATGTCCAGATTGCGAAGCAACTCGTCGTGACCGACAGCACGGTTGAACAATGCTGCGCGCACCCGCGGACGCGTCGAGAGGCTGTACCCGAACAAGGCCTGCGACGCTGCACCCTTGCCCTCGGGTGGGCCGGTGAGAGCATTGCCGAAAGCGCCGAGTGCACGGATCGCCTCGCGGGGATCTTCGGACATCGCGCCGGGAACTGCGCTACGCATCGCCGAGCCGACCTTGCCACCTTTTTCGCCGCGCCCGATGCTGGTGATCGCCCCGACCAGAACCGCGCCCGCCACCGCGCCGGTGCCGTGCGCTGCCAGGTAATCGCAGATCACCAGACCGCCGTACGACCAGCCGAGCAGGATCGCGTTCTCGGTGACGCCTTCGGCCGCAAGAACAGCCGCGACGTCGCCGGCCCAGTTCGCGGAATCGTCGTATCCGGATTCGGGCGCATCGGAGTAACCGTGGCCGCGCAGATCGACGGCGATCAGCCGATAGTCCGCGGCCAGGTCCGCGAGGACCTGCTCGCCCCAGCACTGCGAGGACTGAGCCCAGCCGTGCAGCAACACCAGCGGGGTCCCCGCCGAATTTCCGGTTACTCGATAGACGATGGACGTGCCGTCGACGCTGACGGCTTCACGAATAGACATGCCGTCACGATAGAGGCTGCGACTGCGGCGCCGACGGCGAGCATGTAGGCCGACGGGACGCCGTAGCGATCGATCAGCTGTCCGGCCAGCGCAGACCCGAGCGCCACGCCGACGCCGAGGCCGGTAACCGTCAGGGTCATTCCCTCGGTGAGCTTTTCCGGCGGGACGATCTGTTCGACCAGGGCTGTCGCGATGATGAGCGTCGGTGCGATGGTCGCGCCCGCCAGCACGTAGGCACCCGCAAGTGCGGCCACGTTTCCGACCAACAGAAGCGGGACGCTGAGAACGGCGACCGCCGAGGACGCGATCATCAACTGCCCGCGCAGCGATCGCGCCGGGTGCATCGACCCGAAGATCAGTCCCGCGATTCCCGAACCGCCGGCGAACAGCGCGAGGACCAGCGTCGCGGATCCCGGCGAATTCTGTTCCTTGGTGAACGCGATGGCGCCGACGTCGATGACGCCGAAGATCGTTCCGAGCATCACCATGATGACGATGACGATCCACATCACGTGGTTACCGAGAACCGATCGTCCGCGGCCGGGTCGACGCGGATGCACCTTCGGTTCGGTTCCGCGCTGTATGACCAGCAGCAGGGTTCCGGTGACCAGCAGGATCAACCCTGCCAGTGGTCCAGCCTCGGGGAAGAGCCCGATGCTCAGACCTACCGATATGACCGGGCCCGCCACGAAGCAGAGCTCGTCCACCACCGATTCGAAGGCGAAGGCGGTGCGCAGCTGAGGTTTTCCGACATAGATCGCCACCCACCTGGCGCGAATCATCGCGCCGATCGTCGGAGTGGCGCCGCCGGGGACGACCAGAACGAACAGCAGCCAGTCGGGAGCTTCCATCCGGACTGCGAGCAGGAGCGCCCCGATCGCGGTGACGCTCACGGCTGCGGCAATCGGCAGGACCGCTCGCTGTCCGAAGCGGTCGACCGCACGCGAGACCGCGGGCGCGATGATCGCCGACGAGAGCGCAAAAACCGCGGCGAGCGCGCCGGCGAGCGCGTAGTCACCACGAAGTTGCGAGATCATCGTCACGATTCCGATACCGATCATGGCGATCGGCAGCCTTGCGACAAATCCGGCGGCCGAGAAGGCGACCGATCCGGGGGCGGCAAAGATCTCGCGGTAGGCGCTCAGCAGGCCTTTGTTGGTGGATTCGCTCATGTCAGCTTCTCGTGCACTGAACAAGGTTCACAGAGCCGAGGCCGACTCGACAAATCGTTTTCACTGTGCGCTCGGGTTGACCTGTCGGTAACTTGCCTTACGATTGCGCGAATGAGTGTCCTGGTGTGTTTCCACGCCCATCCCGATGACGAAGTTTTCACTACGGGCGGCGTGATGAGAATGGCCGCCGACGCAGGTCACCGCGTCGTAGTCGTCACCGCTACCGACGGTGCTCTCGGTGAATTCCCCGACGGACTGTTGGACGAATACGAGACGTTGGCTCAGCGCCGCAGCCGTGAGCTCGAGGCGTCCACCGACGCGTTGGGTGCCAGTCGCGTCGTGTCCCTGCACTACCCGGATTCGGGGATGGTGGGTACGCCCGAGAACGAGAATCCGGAAGCGTTCTGCAACGTCGACGTCGAGAAGGCCGCCGAGCGTCTGGCCGAGGTTCTTCGTGAAGAGAACGCCGATGTCCTGACCATCTACGACCCCAACGGCGGATACGGCCACCCGGATCACATCCAGGTCCACCACGTCGGCGTTCGTGCTGCAGAACTCGCGGGCACGCCGTTCGTCTACGAGGCGTCCACCAACCGCGATCACATGAAGATGCTGATGCAGGCCAACCCCGAGTGGACCGAGGAGGCGCAGCCGCCGGACATCGAATCGTTCGGGCTTCCGGCTGACCAACTCACCACCGCGGTCGATGTCAGTTCGGTGATCTCGTCCAAGCGCGCGGCCATGTACGCGCACGCAACGCAGGTCGGCGATTTCGGCCCGTTCCTCGAAATGCCGACGGAGCAGCTCGCCGCGGCATTCGGCACCGAGTGGTTCCGTCGTCGCAACGCGCCGGAAGGGCTGTCGGAAACCGCCCTGCCCCTGTGAGTCACCGCCCTCGATAAACCGAAGTCCCGACGGAGGTTTCGGCGGCTCGTTAACATCGGTAGGCATGGACCTCGAACAACTTGTCGCGAGCATGCCTTTTGCAGTTCACACCGGAATTCAGTTGGACAGCGCGGCACCCGAACAGGTTGTCGGCCATCTGGATTGGGACAGCCACCGCACCACCGCCGGCAACGGAATGCACGGCGGCGCCTTGATGACGCTGGCAGACAGCGTCGGCGCCGTCTGTGCATTCCTCAATCTGCCGCCCGGCGCAAGTACGTCCACCACCAGTTCGTCGACCGTGTTCACCCGCGGGGTTCGTAAAGGCACGGTCACCGCAACTGCCCGTCCATTGCACGCGGGACGCAGCACCATCGCGGTCGTGACCGAGATTCGTGACGACGAGGGCCGCCTCGTCGCTCAGGTCACCGCATCACAGGCAGTATTGGGACCGTGAAGCGTCCCGCGTACCGCGCCTCGGGTGGCACCCTGCCGTACGGCAATCTGCTTGCCTCCCATGACGTTGCGATGGAGGGTTACTTCTGGCGATTCACGATGCCAGAGAGCGGGCGGGTGGTGATTGCGCTCGCCGGAATCAACAAGTCCGACGGCGGCAACTGGTCGACGCTCGGTCTCGCGGCACATCCAGGCGGATTCCTCCGTACTGCTGAGCACCCGAGCGGATCGGCCGATCCCCGCATCCTGGGGGCCTACGCCGACAACGCTTTCCGCGGCAATGCCGATCGACTGCAGGTCGATTTCGGCGACAGCCATCTCGACGTGCGGATCAGCAATCAGCGATTCTGGCCGCACCGCCGCTTCGGGGGATCGAGCTACTTCCAATCAGTTCCCGCACTCAATCAATACTGGCATCCGTGGCTGCTCGGCGGCCGGGTCGAGGGAAGCGCCGTCATCGACGGGCAGAACTGGGATCTCACCGGGGCACAGGTGTACGGCGAGAAGAACTGGGGAAAGGGAGGATTCCCGGAATCCTGGTGGTGGGGACAGGCACAGGGGTTCACCGATCCTCGAGCCTGCGTGGCGTTTGCCGGCGGACAGGTCAGCGCCGGACCTCTGCGCACCGAAGTCACCGCCGTCGTTGCCGCGCTACCGGACGGAACGGTGTTGCGGCTGGGTAATCCTCTGACGTCACAGGTGGAGACGACGGTGTCCGACGATCGCTGGACGCTTCGGGGTTACAGCCGGAAGTGGAGCGTCGACATCGACGGGACCGCGCCCATCGCCGACGCACATATTCTTCCTGTTCCGATACCTGCCGAGCGTCGAAACGTGCCAGGAGCGCTCGAGCATCTCGGTGGAACCATGTCGGTCATCGTCCGCCGGCGCGGCACCATAGTCTGGAAGGACAGGTCACGGTTGGCCGCTCTCGAGCACGGCGGATTGGATCGGGCGCAGGCCGAACTCACTCGGCGGGAACAGCTCTCGCAAGATCGATGAGAGCAGAGGCCGCCGGATTCTTGCCGCCCGACGAACGCCAGACCAATTCCAGCCGAGATCGTGCTTCCGGTTCGAGATCGATCCGATGCAACTCCCCCACTGTCGACTCCGGAAGCACGGCCATTCCCAGCCCCTGCGCTGCCAATGAAACGATGATGCCGAGGTTGCTTGCCTCGAGCGCAACCGTCGGCTTGGTGCCGGCTGCGGCGCACGCGAAGTCCAGACACGTTCTGATGCCGGTTCCCTCCGGCAGACAGATGACCGATTGCGTCGCGAGTTCGGCAAACGGCAGAGACGACACCTCGGCCAGCGGATGATCCGCCGCCACTCCGGCCACCAGTCGTTCGTCGGTGATCACCCTCGATTCGAGCCCTTCCGGCAGCTTGCCCGCCACCCCGATGACGGCTATGTCGAAGGTTCCGTCCGACACTCCGGCAAGCAAACTGCGCGAATCGTCCTCGGCCAGCGAAATGTCCAGTCCGGGGTGTTTGTTGTGCAACCGACTGAGCAGATCTGTGAGGTCGGCGGAAGCGCAGGCGGTAACCATCCCGACCGAAACGGAACCCCGAACCAGTCCGTTCAAGGCATCGACAGCGTCGCGGGTGCTCTGAACGGAAGCGAGTGCAGCGTAGGCGTGCGGGAGGACAGCTCGCCCGGCGTCGGTCAGACAAACGGTTCGACCACTACGATCGAGCAATTCCTGCCCCAACTCACGTTCCAGCCGTTTGACCTGCGCACTCACACCCGGTTGGGCTACATGAAGCCGCTCGGCGGCGCGAGTGAAGTTGGCTTCCTCCACTACCGTGACAAAGTATTCGAGCTGCCGAAGTTCCATAACTGTTGATTCTAGCTGCGAGACAAACTAGATCTTGGACTTATCACCGGTGCGGTAGAACGATGGAAGCATGACAACAACAGATGACGTTCAGAAGGCCGGAACCCCGGAAGACATCGCGAAGCTTTTTGTGCAGTTCGCCAACGCTGGTGACGCAGACGCCGTCGCCGCACTCTACGAGGAGGATGCGGTGATGGCCTTCCCGCCCGGATCACTCACCGTGGGCCGCCAAGCCATCCGCGAGGTGATCTCTCAGATGCTGGCAGCTGCACCGAGATTCACCGTCGAGGAAGCCCTACCAACGGTGATCAGCGACGACCTCGCCATGACCTCGACCAAACCTTCCGACGGAACCGGCGGACGCACACAGGTGGCGCGCCGCCAGCCCGACGGTTCGTGGTTGCGGGTGCTCGATCGACCGGAACTCTGACTGCCCTCTTCGCAGTCAGACGGCCGACGCACGCCGCATGGCCGCCGCCGGATCGGCGAACAGCGAGCTCAGTGACACGACCGTGGAAGCGTATTCCTGAACCCGATTGCCGAAACCGGTAATTCGAATGTCCTTACGCTCCAAGGAGGATGCCGTCGAGAAGGCCTCGGCGACATGGGGCACCCCGGCCGGATAGTCGGTGAATGCCTGACCACCCAGAATCACCCGATCCGGGTTGAACAGGTCACGCAGCATCGCCACTGTCCGGCCGAGGACGCGTGCTCGATCAACCAGAAGCTCGTGTGCCGGAATGGAACCCGACGACGCGGCCCGGTAGACGTCCGCGATCGTGACACGCTCGCTGCCCTGGATCACGGCGCCCGAAGACAAAGCCCGCGCGACTACGGCGCGGTCACTGATCGTCGCTTCAAGGCAACCCACGGCTCCGCAGGTGCACCGTGCGGACGAACCGGTGGGGAGGTGCGCGATCGAACCGGGTCCGCTGGACGGCGTGTGTACTCGCCCTTCGAAAGTGATTGCGATACCGGCAGTTTCACGAGCATAGAAGTACAGGCCGGTAGTGCCCGGCGTCGGGGCTTCGGCACGGTCGGTGCTGAGCAGAAGTTCCGACGCGGCCATCGCCTCGACGTGGGCGGCTACCGATACAGGGAGATCCAAGCCGGCTCCGATGATGGACCCGACCTTGGCGCCCTTCCATCCCAGACGCGGGTGATCGACGACTCCGGTCGCTGAATCGACGCGACCGCCGATGGCCACGCCGACGGCGAGCGGACGACGCTTGTGCCACCGCGAGGCAAAGGATTTGGCCGAGCGCGCAATGGTGGCAAGCGCGACAGCAGAATTGGTGGCAGGCGTCGGAATCTCGACGGCGCCGAGCACCTTTCCACGAATGTCGCTGGCAATGATGCTGGTGACGACGGCACCGATGTGGATGCCGACTGTCAGATAAGGCTCGTGGTTGACCTCGAACGGAACTCGCGGACGCCCGATTGCTCCGGAGGCCGTCAGGTCCGCGCGTTCGCGCAGGATCCCGAGGTCCAGCAGGCTCGTGACCTGCCGGTTCACGGTGGCGATGCTCAGTCCTGATGCCTTTGCCGCAGTGTCACGTGAGAGCGGCCCACGGGATCGAGCAATGCGCAACACAGTCGCGGACGGGCCGTCGGCGATGCGTAGTTCGGGCGCAACTATCTGGGTACGGGTCCGGGTTCCCGAGAGCGCGGTTCGCGATCGGATATTCGGAATGGCGGAGATTGTGGGTGTCGACATGGCTGTCCCTTGCAGAAGGAGGAGAAGGCGCATATCTCTGTCGACCGAGAAATCAGCGTTTCCACTGGTCACACGAAGAAATAGACAGAAAAGGCGCAGAAATTAGCTGCAGAAAGAACGGCGGCGACAACACAGCTCTCGCGCCAGAGGCAGACGCGAACCAAGCGCAGCGGTCACATAGGTGACCCGCAAAGCGGCAGGCTGGTCGGTCGACATGGCTCCAAAAGTAGCAGCTTCACCGAGATTCACAAATCAGGTGCGGTAACGATCACACTGAACGCAACCCTGTCGGGGCGAAATCTCGCGTGTTTGGGTGGGCACACTCCCCACGAAAGGTGCACCATGTCTACAGCTTTCGCCAAGCCGACCCTCACGAATTCGGCATCAACGAACGGAGCGGCCGTTGACGCCGCTCGCGGCACTGTCACCACCCTCGGCGCGCATATCGGCGCCCGAATCGACGGAATCACTCTCGGCGGGCATCTCGACCCGGCGACGATTTCCCTCATCCGGCAAGCACTTCTCGAACACAAGGTGATCTTCTTTCGCGGGCAAGACCACCTCGACAACGATTCGCAGTACGAGTTCGCCCATCTGCTGGGTACCCCGACCACTGCCCACCCCACCGTGAAGTCGCACGGCGCAAAAGTTCTGCCCATCGACTCGGACCTGGGCAAGGCCAACAGCTGGCACACCGACGTCACCTTCGTCGACCGCATCCCCAAGGCTTCGATCCTGCGCGCGGTGCAGCTACCCGAATACGGCGGTTCCACGACGTGGGCGTCAGGGGTAGCCGCCTACAACGGACTGCCGGATCCGCTCAAGGCGCTCGCGGAGAACCTCTGGGCTCGCCACACGAACGTCTACGACTATGCGGCAACCAGCGCCGAGCGGCTCACCGAAGATCGCACGGCCGCCTACCGCGAGGAGTTCCAGTCCACGTACTTCGAGACGGAACACCCGGTGGTGCGGGTCCACCCCGAAACCGGAGAACGCACGCTCGTCCTCGGACATTTTGTCAAGAACTTCGTCGGGTTGAGCACCGAACAGTCGAACGGTGTATTCAAGCTCTTGCAGGATCACGCCATCAAGCTCGAGTACACGACGCGGTGGAACTGGGAAGCGGGTGACGTCGCGATCTGGGACAACCGCGCCACCCAGCACTACGCGATCGCCGACTACGACGATCAGTACCGGCGGCTGGAGCGCATCACCCTTGCCGGCGACATCCCGGTCAACATCCACGGGGAACGAAGCCGCAGCATCGCCGGCGACGCTTCCGAATACTCGATCATCGAAGGCGCCTCGACTCTCCCATGACTTCACCGGATTCCGCCCCTCCTCCGCACGCCCGCGGATACGAAGGCTTCGAGGGTCGAATCGGCCGCACCGCAGCCGATTCGACCCCGTCGTGGCCCACCTCCACGACCCCGATTCCCGGATCACCCAACATCGTCGTGGTTCTGATCGACGACATGGGGTACAGCGACATCGGGCCGTTCGGCTCCGAGATCGAGACTCCCACCCTCGACCGCCTTGCCGCGCAGGGCATTCGGATGACCAACTATCACACGACGCCCCTCTGCTCTCCGTCGCGCGCAGCTCTTCTCACCGGCCTGAATCCGCACCGCGCCGGGTACGGTTTTGTCGCCAACGCCGATCCGGGCTACCCCGGACTGCGTCTGGAATTGGCCGACGACGTCCAGACACTCCCCGAAATCCTCCGCGGCGCGGGCTATGCGACCTATGCCGTCGGCAAGTGGCACCTCGTACGCGACGCCAACCTGGCCCCGGGACGAAGTCGTGACTCCTGGCCGACGCAGCGCGGTTTCGATCGCTACTACGGCTCACTCGAAGGCCTCAACTCCTTCTACTATCCCAATCAACTGATCTCCGACAATTCTGTGGTCGACGTGGACGAGTACCCCGAGGGGTACTACCTCACCGACGATCTGACCGACAAAGCGGTCGGGTACATCAAGGACCTCCGCGCCCACGATCAGGACAAGCCGTTCTTCCTCTACTTCGCACACGTCGCCATGCACGGACCGTTGCAGGCCAAGCCTGCCGACCAGGAAAAGTACCGCGGCCGCTACGACGAAGGGTGGGATCGAATCCGCGAGTCGCGGTTCGCCTCTCAGCTCGTGCAAGGCCTCTTTCCGGAAGGTACGCAACAAGCACCGCGAAACTCCGAACCCGGCTTCGACGTCCCCGAATGGGAATCACTCACGCCGGAAGTGCAGTCCAGGTTCGCCCGCTACATGGAGGTGTACGCGGCGATGGTCGACTCGATCGATCAGAGCGTCGGACGCATCGTCGACACCCTGGACGAACTCGGCGAGCTCGACAACACGATCATCGTCTTCACCTCCGACAACGGCGGCACCGCCGAGGGCGGTTCGGACGGGACCCGAAGCTACTTCGCACAGTTCGCGCATATTCAGGATCCGGACTGGGTGGGCGATGTCCCCCACGACGAATCCCTCATCGGCGGACCTGAATTGGGCGTCCACTATCCACGTGGATGGGGACAGACGTCCAACACCCCGTTCCGGTTCTACAAAGGGCAATCCTTTGCCGGCGGGATCCGTGTTCCTTTTCTCCTGTCCTGGCCCGCTGGACTGAAACCCGGAGCAGACGACAACGGGATTCGCGACCAGTTCGCGTACGTCACCGACCTGACCCCTACGCTGCTCGAACTGGCCGGAATCGACGCACCCAGTGTGCGAAACGGGCTCCCGGTGAAAGAGTTCGACGGGGTGTCTTCCGCGTCCGTTCTGCGTTCGTCTGCCGCTCCGAGCACTCACACCGAGCAGTACACCGAGATGACCGGCAACCGTGGCTACTACAAGGACGGCTGGAAACTGCTGGCTCTCACCCCGGCGGACATCGACAAACCGCACTGGCAGTTGTTCGACGTCCGCACCGACCCGACCGAGCTCGACGACCTGGCATCACGGTTTCCCGACAAGGTTCGCGAACTCGCCGAGGCCTGGGACCACTCGGCGTGGGCGAACACCGTGTTTCCTCTACTCGGCAATACCGTCGGCGCGGTTCGCCGTCCGGAGGAAGGAGCACTCTCACGCCCGGTGCGACTACTTGCCGGAACGCCCCCGCTGGAGCGCTACCGCTCATCCAAGCTGATCGGGTTCCGCGACTTCGACATCACGGTCGAACTCGACGGTTACCGCGAAAGTGACGCCGGTGTCCTTGTCGCCCATGGCGATCCGCAGGGTGGGTACCTTCTCTACGTCGAGGACGGGCACCTGCATCTCGGGTACAACGCGTTCGGTTCCTACTCCGTTGTCGACGCCGGACCGCTGGCGCTCGGCACCGAACGCATCGAGCTGTCGGTGACGGTGGTACCGCGGTTGCGTTGGGATCTCCACGTCAGCGTCGACGGCATTCACGCGGGCCGGCTGCTCGGGCAAGTACAACTGGTGGGAATGGCGCCGTGGACCGGTATCTCGGTCGGTGTCGACGCCAGGGGACCTGTGTCGTGGGAGGTACGACGACGCCATGGTCCCTTCCGGTACAGCGGCGCGCTGCGCGCCGTCACCTACACACCCGGTCGGATACAAGTACCGCGTCGTCACATCGAATCCATCGAACGGGAAGCAGAGTATGCCGCCGACTAGCCCTACGATTGCATCATGACCATTTCTTCCGATGCCCGCATCGCCGTAGTCACCGGAGCCAGCTCCGGAATCGGTGAGGCCACCGCCCGCACCCTGGCAGCTCAGGGATTCCACGTCGTGATCGGTGCTCGCCGCGTCGATCGTCTCGAGAAGATCGCCGAGGAAATCGGTGGTACCGCTCTCGAACTCGACGTCACCGACGAGGATTCCGTCGACGCGTTTGCGGCCGTGGTCCCACGTGTCGACGTGTTGGTCAACAACGCGGGTGGTGCAAAGGGTCTGGCAACAGTCCTGGACGCCGATCTGGACGACTGGCGGTGGATGTGGGAGACCAATGTTCTGGGCACGTTGCGTGTGACGAAGGCACTGCTGCCCAAGCTGATCGATTCGGGTGACGGTCTGGTCGTGACCATCACCTCGGTGGCCGCGCTGGAGGCATACGACAACGGCTCGGGCTACACCACCGCCAAGCACGCTCAAGCCGTCCTTCATCGGACATTGCGTGGTGAACTGTTGGGCAAGCCCGTTCGACTGACCGAAATCGCGCCGGGAGCCGTCGAGACGGAGTTCTCACTCGTCCGGTTCGAGGGCGATCAGGACAAGGCCGACAAGGTGTACGAGGGAATCACACCGTTGGTGGCGCAGGACATCGCCGAGATCATCGGTTTTGTCGCGTCGCGGCCGTCACATGTGAACCTCGATCAGATCATCGTCAAGCCGAGGGATCAGGCAAGCCCCGGTCGGTTCCACCGCACCACCAGCTAGTTCGAATCGTTCTGACTAACCAGTGCGAATCACCCGGTGCAGGACGAGGCCGAGATTGCGTGCAATCTCGGCCTCCGTCATTTCCGTGGAAGCGCTACGGGCACTTACGGTTTCATCAGCGGTGACGATGTACCGACCATCTCCGGCATAGTCGTACCAGTGGAACGTTATTCCGTCGTCTGTCGGTCTGCTGTCCACCGCTCCTCCCGGGTATGTGGTGACTTCACCGATCGAGGTCCGCTCTCGGCCGAAGAATCTGCTCACTTCCTCGCTCCCGCGCGCACCGGCAGCACTGCTCAGAAAGCTCGCTCTACCGGAAGTTTTCGGCCTTTCGATGCTCACACCACGCTCCGATCCAGCGGGGCAGGTCGGCAGGTGATCGACGAGCATCCGTGGAATTGCCGATGGGCGTACCACGGTGAAAACCACGTCGGAGCCACAGTCGACAGTTCTGCCGGGCAGTTGAGTCAGGAGCACCCCCAGGTCGCCGGCAACAACGCCGTGCAATCGCGTCACCGTACTCATGTTCTGCCCGTGAAAACCGGAAACCTCAACGCGAGCATCAGGATTCGCAAGAGCACCGAGAACGTGATGCAGCCGATCGTCGAGCAACCAAGCCAGGTGTGCTCCCGCTCGACGTCGCTCTTCTGTCAGCTCGTTCATGGTTTCGGCCGTCGGACGAAACCGCAGCGGGTACGGGAGTCGGTCACGTCCGACCGCTTCCCAGAGAATCTGGAATTCGAGGCCGGTGAACTGCCACTGCATGGTGGTCATTCGCCCAGCACCGCCGGGGAGACCATCGGTAGGTCGCCGACCAGGGCATTGCCGTTCTCGACTGTGACGAGGTAGCCGGGGGTGTCGTGAACGTTGTCTTCGTCTTGCCCTTGCCCTCGTCCCGGTGCCATGCCGCCGACGCCACCCATCGCGCCCCGACCGCTCTGCGCGCCCGTCGCCGAGGTACCGCCAGCTCCGTTGACGCCCCCACGTCCGCCACCGGCGAGGCCGCCCACGCCGCCAGGGCCGAGGGCTCCGACTCCGGTTCCGCCTGGCCCGAAGCCTCCGGTACCGATTCCACCAGCAGGACCACCACCCGAACCGCTACCTACCAGGCCTGACGGCGTTCCGGAACCAAGCTGAGCACCATTCGGAGTTGCACGAGCTAGGCCATCTGGCGCTGCACCGGCGGACAGTGGACCGGCTTGTGCCGCCGTGGTCCGGGCCGGGTCGGAATCGGTTCCGGATCGAACTGCATCGACGTTCGGATTCCCTTGGGCATCAACGCCGCTACGGTTGTCACCATTTCCGGAATCGGTGCCGGATGGATTCTGACCGGAACCGTGTCCGGGCGGGTTTGCCCCGCCGGAGTTTCCACCGTCCGCTCCCCCGCCAACTCCGCCACCCGATGTAGATGGCGTGCCGAGCCCGTTTCCTGGACCCGAAGTGTTCCCCCCGTCGGCACCACCACCACCGAATGCACCGCCACTTCCAGCCCCGCCACTTCCAGCCCCTCCACCGCCGGTGACCGGATTGAATGCGGCCGGGAGGATCGGCACCTGATCGTCCGCACGCTTCATGGACGGCAGATACACGTCCTTCATCACCTGGCGCGCTTGACGTTCGGCTTCTTCCGCTTCGTATTGGGCCTGCTTCCATGTAGCCCCGGGAACCATGCTGAGAAACCTCTCGACCGTGGAGGCGCCGTCGGGTGCCGGAATCGAGCGTTTGGCCTCGTCGAGTGCGATCTTCGCCTCCTCGATCTTGTTCGAGATCAGATCGACCCGCACCTTCAGCTCACCGGCATCAGCCGAGTAGGCCAGCACTGCTTCCAGCGCAGCCGAGCCGCCGCGCCCCTGCCAGCCTTCGGTGATCGCACCGTTCACGTCGTTCTGGAACTTCCCGATGCCGGCTTCGACCCGGCCTGCAATGGCCTTCCAAGCCTCACCGATCGCACTCAGGGTTGCCGGATTCATCTCGTTGACGTGGTCGAAGATTTCGGAGTGCGACATCGCATCGAACGGATCGTCGTCCACGATTGCGTGTTCGCTGTACTCGAGCGACGACGTCTGAGCGGTGAGGGCATCGCGCTCACCCCAGGCTCGTGCGCGCTCCACATCGGCGTCGACGGTCGCAGCAGCCATCTCGTCGTCGAACGCGCCGCGGTCGTCGGTTATGGATTGCACCAGAGCAGATGTAGCGATTGCGCTCGCGATGGGAGTGCCGACAACTGGCAATGCCGCCACGCCGGGAGGCACGGCCTGCGTCGCATCGGAGATTCTTCCCAGCACGTCTTCCAGAAATGGAATGCCCACCGCTGTCCCCCTGAAGTCGAAAACCCCCGTCGGACTCCCCCGAGCCGACAGCACTTACCTGTACAGACGCAAGCAGAGCCCGGACGGTTCCCTCATCCACGGATTTACCGCAGTACAGAGTTACGGCAGTGCCGACATCGACTTCCAGGTCGGCAGATCGATTGCCCAGTCGTAGATGTCGCCGTCCGCAGGAGACAGGTCGATCGACGTGCCGGTCACCTCTACGGGGTCACCGTAGAGGGCGGTTCCGAAGTATTCCTGCGCGTCGGATGTCGACAGGTTGATGCAACCGTTCGTGACGTTCGACGAGCCCTGCACCCCGGTGGTCTCAGGATTGGCGTGGATGAATTCGCCGTTGTTGGAGATGCGCACGGCCCAACGCTCACGCACGTTCTCGTAGAACGGCGGATTGGACATCATGAAGTCTTCGTACTTCTCCGTCACCATGTGAATGCCGCTGCGCGTGACGTTGCGAGGTTCGTTTCCCTCGCCGTAGCTGACGGGAATGTCCATGATCGTCTGACCGTCGCGCACCACCTGCATGCGGTGGCTGGGCGCATTCGCCTTCACGATCTGGCTACGACCGATCGTGAAGTCGAGCGTGAGATCCTGGTCGCCGAAGGCGCCACCGCCGTAGTTCAAGCCGTATAGCTTGGCGTCCAGATGGACAGTCGTGCCCGGCACCCAGTAATCGGCCGGACGCCAATGGGCCCGCGATCCGCCGTTGTCGTCGGCCAGCCAAGCCCACGATCCGGCGGTGGGCGGCACGGTGGTCACGACAAGCGCCTTCTCGACGGCCGCCTTGTCGACGACGGAGTTGTCGAACTGCAACGTGATCGGTGCCGCGATACCAACTTCTTGGCCGTCGGCGATGTTGAGGGTGGCGCCGGTGGTCGACTCCGGGGCAACCGTCGTAAAGCTCCCTTGGACTGGCACGGATTTACCGTCGGTCCCGGTTGCCGAGCCCGACCACGAATACGTGGTGCCGTAGCCGAGTGCCTCACTGACGGTGAACGATGTCTTGTCAGGCGACAATTGTCCTGCAACGGCTTTACCGGCCGCATTGCTGAGGCTGACGTCGGACAGCGTTCCCTGGGTCACGGCTACCGAGACGGGGGCGACCGGGGCTGACATCTTTGGTGCCGGGCGCCGGCGTCGACACCACGGTCGCCACCGGTGCTGGCTCGGCGGCCGCCGCGCCGCCCTGTCCGTCCTTGCCACCGATCGTGCAGCCGACGACGGCCACCATCACAGCGAGCAATACAGCTACCAACGCAACAAGACGCGAACGACTTCTCCTACCACCCAGCTCATGCACTTCAACAGGCTACCTGCGGGCTCCGTCAGGAATCAGATGGTGCAGCCCACAGTTACCGGTTCCGGTTCCAGGTGGACACCGAACGCGGCTTCGACGCCGTCGCGCACTGTCCGCGCGAGCGAGACCACATCCGCGCTCGTTGCCGACCCTCTGTTGGTCAACGCCAAGGTGTGTTTCGTCGACAGCCTGGCCGGTGCATCTTCACCGGGATAACCCTTCGAGAATCCGGCCCGTTCGATCAACCATCCGGCCGAGAGCTTGGTTCCACCACTGCCGGGGAACTGCGGCACGGTGACGTCGCCGAGCTGTTCGGCGATGGCTGCGAGCACGGCAGGCAGCTTGTCGTCGGGCACCACGGGGTTGGTGAAGAAGGAACCCGCGCTCCAGGTGTCGTGGTCGTACGGATCGAGCACCATCGCCTTACCCGTCCGAAGTCCCAGAACTGCCTCGCGGACCTGCGACGCAGGTAACCGCTCGCCTTCTTCTGCCCCCAGTGCGGTGAACAGTTCGCGGTACGCGAGCGGGGCGCTCAATCCGTCGGTCGACGCGTCGAATTCGACGGCGAGAACCAGTGCTGCGTCCGAATGCTTGAGGACGCTCGACCGGTAACCCAATTCGAGTTTCGACGGTTCGACCCACGACACTTCGCCATTGCGTCGGTCGAGCAGTTGAACTCGCCGGAGTCGCGAGCCCACCTCGACGCCGTACGCGCCGACGTTCTGCACCGGCGTCGCACCGGTCGAGCCCGGAATCCCGGACAGGCACTCGAGGCCACCCAGTTCCGCGGCGACCGATTGACCGACTACTTCGTCCCACACCGCGCCCGCTTCGGCGACGACGCGGTCCGTGTCGAGGCTCACGGTGGTGTTGGCCACACGAACGACAACTCCGTCGAATCCCGAGTCGGAGATCACGAGATTGGATCCGCCGGCGAGAATCAGCGTCGGGATCTGCTCGCGATCGAGCAGCGTCACGACGTCGATCAACGACTGCGTCGTCGGACATTCGGCGAGCAGCCGCGCCGGTCCCCCGATTCGGAGCGTCGTCAATCCCGACAAGTCAACGTTCTCGGACACGAAAGCGCCTGATTCCACGACGCGTCTGCCAATGGTTACGTCCCACACATCGATAAACGGTAGCCTCCACAATCGTGAGCCGTCGCATCGAGCATTCGTCGAAGTACACAGTCCCCGCCGAGAAGGTCCATGAGGCGGTGACCTCCGAGCAGTACTGGCGCGACCGAATCGTCGCTGTCGGTGGTCCCGGCGCAACGATCGAAGAGCTGACCGTTCGCGACGAGACCGTCGCGGTCACGATGTCGCAGATCATTGCCGCAGAGCATCTCCCCAGCATGGTGTCGAAAGTCGTCAACGGCGACATCGTCATCAAGCGCAGTGAAACGATGGCGCCTTTCAAGGACGGCAAGGCCACCGGCACCTTTTCCGCCCACGTCGACGGCGTTCCCGCCCGTGTCGAGGGCACGCAGGTGCTGACAGGTGACGAGAACTCCGCCACTCTCGAGATCGACGGTGAGGTCGAGGTCAAGATCCCGTTCCTCGGCGGAAAGATCGAAAGTGCGATTGTCGACGAGGTTGTCCGGCTCATCCAGGCCGAACAGGACTTCACCCGGGAGTGGATCGCGAAGTAAAACCCTGCGGGCGGCGGCAGTTGTGGATACAGCCGATTTGGCTTGTCACAGCGTGTAACCGGTATTCTTTTCGATCATGGCTCGCCGCATCGACTACTCCGCCCGCTATCAGCACTCCCCCGAGCAGGTCTATGCGGCGCTGGCGGACCGCTCGTACTGGGAGGCCCGTGTCGAGGAGATGCGCAAGCATTCCGAGAACCATGTGGAACATTTCGAGGTCACCGATTCCGGAATCGATCTCGTGCTCCACCACATTCTTCCGCGCACGGATTTGCCCGACATCGCTCAGACAGTGATGAAGAAGGATCTTGTCATCACTCGTAAGGAGTCGTACGGCGCCTTCGGTGACACCGTGACCGGAACGTACGAAGCGTCCATCCCGGCCGGGCCGGGGAGTTTGTCCGGCACCATGGAGTTGTTCGCGACCGATACCGGGTCCACGCTGCGAACCACGTCCGAGGCCAAGGTCTTCATACCGTTCATCGGCGCGAAGTTGGAGCAACTGATGCTCATCAACCTCGTAGATCTGTTCCGCACCGAAGCCCAGGTCACCGCGACCTGGCTCGCCGCACGCTGAACCCGGCGTGAAGAAAGCTCCACCCCCGAAGATCGAGGGGGTCATCACCCGTGGCACGACGGGAATCAACAGACTGCGACGTAGTGACCGGTGGATCGTGCACAACCGCACTATCGCGCACGCCCTGAACAACGCGACCGATCCGTTGATCGTCGACCTCGGGTACGGGGCGAGGCCGGACACCACCTTCGAGATGGCAAGCCGCCTCACCGCTGTCCGGCGGGATCGACGCGTCATCGGGCTCGAGATCGACCCCGCCCGCGTGGT
Source organism: Rhodococcus sp. OAS809 (assembly GCF_040546695.1). Taxonomy (NCBI): domain Bacteria; kingdom Bacillati; phylum Actinomycetota; class Actinomycetes; order Mycobacteriales; family Nocardiaceae; genus Rhodococcus; species Rhodococcus sp. OAS809. Next base: position 2,305,155 of record NZ_JBEPOI010000002.1, read on the forward strand.
CGAGAGTCGTGACGGTGTCAGCTTCGCCCGTGGTGGATTCGAACTTGCCGGTCTCACACCCGTCTTCGTACGCGCCTTCAACGTGCTCCGGCAGTACCCGGAGGAGGCTGTGGACTCTGCGTGGGCACACATTCAGTCCGGTCTCGCACCGGGCGGGCTGCTACTCGACGGAACCTGCGACGAACTCGGGAGACGTTGCGCCTGGGTGCTTCTCGACGCCGATCGTCCATTGACCCTGACACTGGCCTGGGACCCCTTCGACATCGAGCGTCCTTCCGACATCGCGGAACGTCTCCCGAAGGCTCTCATCCACCGCAACGTTCCCGGTGAGCCGATCCACGCGTTGCTCAGCGCGGCCGATCGAGCCTGGGCCACCGCCGCGCCGCACGCCTCGTTCGGACCTCGCCATCGTTGGGCCGCCGCATTGGAAATACTTCGGGCGCAAGGAATTCCCGTGCAACCCGCGCGGCGACGTCTTCGTGACTGCATCCTGACCGTGCCCTGGCACGTCGTAGCGCCGAATCCCTGAACTCACAGACGGGAAACGCCCCGCCGCGGAGGTGTTCTCCGCAGCGAGGCGTCCGTGTGCAGGCGTCGGGCTAGGACCCGAAGATGTTTTCCAGGCTTCCCAGTGAACCGGTCGAACTGCCACCGTTGCCCGGATCGCCGCCGTCGGACGCTGCCGTTACCCTGACAGTGACTGCGGCCTGGGTCTCGGAACCGAGATAGCCGTCAGTTCCACTGAACACCGCGGTGATTCGGCGATCTCCGAGTTCGGTGAAGGTGTGCGAGAGCGTGGCCTTACCGTTCACCACGGCAACCGGTCCACCGATCGGGGTGGTTCCGTCCATGAACTGGACCGTTCCTGCGCTGAGCGTAGGTACCACTGCCGCAACGAGATCAACCTTCGCGCCCTTGACCGCTGACGCCGGAGCGCTCACGGTGATGGACGTTTCCTGATCCTCCGCGGCCGGAGCCGTGACCGAAACCGACTGAGCGGCCGAGGTAGAGGTGAGGAATCCTGTTGCACCCGAGTAGACGGCCGTGATGTCGTGCGTACCGACGCTCGCGAACTCGTGCATGATCGACGCCTTGCCCTCGACGACCGGCACCGGCGAGCCGAGATTGCCCGAGCCGTCCTTGAACTGCACTGTGCCGCCCACCGGCGTCGGCGTAACGGTTACGGACAGACCAACTGCCGTACCGGTTTTTGCATCCGCCGGAACGGTCAAGACCGTCTGGGTCTGCTGGTCGGTGGGAGCCGGCGCCTTGACGTTCACGGTCTGGGCGTTCGATGTCGAGCCCAGGTAGTTACCCGAACCCGAGAACACTGCGGTGATGCTGTACTCACCCGCCACGTTGAAGATCGGCGTGGTTGTCGCTTTTCCGGTTGCGTCCACGGGAATCGGGGAGCCCAGATCCCTGCCACTTTCCTTGAACTGCACGGTGCCACCTGCAACACCGGTCGAGACCGAGGCAGTGAACGACAATGTCTCTCCGGTCGAAGCGGTCGACGGGCCGACGAGGGTGGTCGTTGTGTTCTCCTCGACCACCACCGGAGCGACTGTCAGCGCATGCGGCGCTGACGTCGAAGTCTGGTAGACACCGGAACCGGAGTACACCGCCACGATCGAATGCGCTCCGACTGCATAGGAATTCGTCAGCGAGGCTTTGCCGTTGGCATCGACGGTAACGGCGCCGCCGAGGTCGGTTGCACCGTCTTTGAACTGCACCGTGCCACCCGCCGGAGTGGGCGACACCGTAGCCTCGACGGTCACGGACTCACCTGCAACTGCACTTGCGGGACCGGTGATCGCGGTTGCAGTGCTCTTGTCCGCTTCGGACACGACGACGTCGACAGCCGACGACGTGGAGGTCGCCACCTTTGCATTACCGAGATACTTGGCCGTCACGCTGTGGGTTCGGACGTCAGCCGGTGTCCAGGCAAGCGTTGCAACACCATTGGCGAGCGCGCCCGCACCGACCTTGGTGGCACCGTCGAAGAACTCCACCGAATCACCGTCGGCACCACCGGTCACCGTCGCGCTCAACGGAACAGGTTGTCCCAACTTCACGCCACTGGTCGGTGACAGCGTCGTCGTCGAGACGTTCTTCTGAACGTTGATCGACGGACCACGACCATTCGTCGTGTCGTCAACGAACACCGTGCCGTCGAAATGCACCGTCGTCGACAAATCAGTACCACGAGCACAATCCGCACCGACGCGATACTGGAATTCGAACGTCTTGACGTCACCACCCCACATCGGCCATTCCGTAGCACCCGCACTCAAACGAACAGAATCAGTAGCCACCTCGTTGACACGGAACGCACTACCGTTCACCGTCGCCGAACCATCGACATACGTCATACACGCCGGATGAAAATCGCGCACCGCATACAGATTGTGAACCGCGGCAGTTCGCTTGAACACCGTCTTCGACGTGATCACATCACCCTCGGACGGCGTCCCGTTACTGATCGTCCGAGTCACCTTGTACCCGTCGGAATTGAACTCCGCCGTCACCGGAGCCGCACCAGCAACCCCGACACCCGCAACCACCGCGAAACCCGCAGCAACAGCAAACACACTCAGACCTGCAACTGCACGACGTGCAGAACCTACAGACATAGATTTTCCTTCTCGAGAAGTGAGGGATATGGGTGATGCCCCACCACCTGAAGCGGGCGGGGCATCACCGGGTATCGATTGCTAGGAGCCGAAGATGTTGCCGAGGCTGCCGAGCGAACCGGTGCCGTTGCCTGGTTCTTCACCGTCGACGGGTGCGGCGATCTGGACGGAGACCTGATCGGACGATGCCGTCACCGTGCCGGCGCCCGAGTACTCCGCCGCGACAACTCGCTGCCCTTGAGTTGCGGGCTTCCACGAAAGGCTGGCCTTTCCGGATGAATCGACCGTGGCCGTGCCGATGACGGTCTCGCCGTCCTTGAAGGTGACTGTGCCACCCGCATTGGCGGGGCTGATTTGAGCGGAGATCGTCTGGGCAACGCCGACCTGGCCCGCTACTACGCTGAGATCTGTTGTGGAGCTTGTTGTTCCGGCGGGCTGTTCGGCGACTGTCACATTCGCGGTGGTACTCGACCCGGTGACACCGGATCGACCGGCGAATACGGCTTCCACCGTCTGTGCACCGGCGACCGTCGGAACCCAGGCATAGGTCGCTTCACCGTTGCCTGCCACCGGCACCGAAGCGAGCACCGTTCCGCCGACCTTGAACGTGACCGTTCCACCGGTGCCCGACGCGGACACAGTCGCTTTGAGATTGGTCGACTTGCCGACCTGCGCGCCCGAGATCGGCGCCAGAGTCGTGCTGGACTGAGCATCGGCCTGCGAAACGTTCACGATCAGCGCTGCCGAAGCGGAGCCGACGGCACGCGCCGTGTCGGCGAACTTCGCTGTGATCGAGTGGTCTCCACGGGTGGTCGGTGTCCAGGCAAGTGTTGCAACACCATTGGCGAGGGTACCCGCACCAATCTTGGTGGCGGCGTCGAAGAACTCCACCGAATCACCGTCGGCACCACCGGTCACCGTCGCGCTCAGCGTCACCGGTTGCCCCACCTGAGCGCCACCGACGGGCGCAAGTGCTGTCGTCGAGACGTTCTTCTGAATGTTGACCGAAGGACCACGACCATTTGTCGTGTCATTCACCCAAGCCGAACCGTCGAAATGCACTGTGCTTGCCAGATCGGTCCCGCGCTCACATCCTGCGCCGACCCGATACTGAAACTCGAACGACTTCGTATTGTTCTGATACAACGGCCAATCCGTGATGCTCGCGCTCACACGCACAGAATCAGCGCTCACCGGCGTTTCCGGGGAATAGGCCTTCCCGTTCACCTTCGCCGAGCCCTCGACATACGTCATGCACGACGGATGAAAATCCCGAACCGCGTAGAGGTAATTGACCACAAAGTCGGTCCGCTTGAACACTGTCGTAGAGGTGATCACATCACCTTCCGACGGCGTCGCGTTACTGATCGTTCGTGTGATCTTGTAACCACTCGAATTGAACTCCGCCGTCACCGGAGCCGCACCAGCAACCCCGACGCCCGCAACCACCGCGAAGCCCGCAGAAACAGCAAAAACACTCAACCCACCGACAACACGACGAACACCACTCACGGACATCCAGATCCCTCTCGACAACGGGGCAGACAGGCGTCCAGGACAAGCGTCCGTCTGCTTTCAATGCCGTGACGTTATCCCATTGACTGTAAAGTAACTACGCTTTTCGCAGATTTAGTTCATCGGCGACATCGCCGAACTGCAATAACAGTGGGCTGAACGTCCCGAACCGCACATCTGGATGCGTTCTTACCTGCGCTAAAGACAAAACAGTCGCCCGAAAATAGCGATTTACAAATCTCTGATATCGGCGTCATATTCGATTTCGGGCGTGATGCCAGAAGGTCGCAGGAGCCTCGAAGATCTCTCTCGGCTACAGGCTTGCGGCCAGAGCCAACTCGACCCGAACAGCAACGTCGACGCTCGCGTTCTCACACGAGAGATACAACTCGTGCGCGTCCAGTCGGCCTATCGCGACCGCATCGGCGACTACTTCGTTGAGCAGGACTTGAGAAATTCCACCGGAAGCGAGGTCGTGCACGGTACGCAAAGGCGTGGTGATGCGGATGGGCCCGATCTGTTCACACTCGTCGTCCGCGAGCGGCAGTCGGTGCAGTGCTACCTGGCGGGTCGGCGCCGCGAGAGGGTGCGCAACGGAGAGGTGAATGAAGCGAGGTTGCAGGTGCCCGAGGCCATGCAGATCTGCGGCACTGTAGTGCGAGACGGTGGCGCTACCGGCGAACCACGTGCACCACTTCGCGAACTCGTCCAAGGCGGTATGTCTGACGCGTTCGAGGCGAAAAAGCCCGCGGCACTCACATGTCCATGTTCCGGATTCCGTCATTTCTTCCATCAACGCCAGACCGAAACCCAGTTCGGATGCCTGGAGAGCCGTGACAAATCCGCACTGTCGCAGCGCCAGCAGCTCGAGTGATTCGTAGTCCGAAGCCATGACCACCTCCGGTGACCGTCGTAAACGCCGTTTCGAACAGACTACGGGCGAGTGTGTCGCGCATCACAGGAATGAGGAAGTGCGTATTCACAGAGTTCGTTCAGACTCGTCGGGAAGAATCTGGCGAATGACTGTCGCAGCGAACAACCCTCGTCCGCGCAACCGAGTGCTCATCATCCTTCTCGTGGTGATCGCCGTACTCGTCGCGGCGCTCGTCGGTGGAGAACTGTACGTACGCAACCAGGTGAAGACCTGCATGGCCGATCAGTTCCAGAGCGAACTGGGATCCCAGGTCGACGTCGGGTTGAGCTGGAAGCCCGTACTCCTGCAGGCAGTCGACAAGAAGGTGCCGTACATCAGCATCGACAGTGACGACTCTTCGTTCGGCCCCGCAACGGGAATGCAGGTTCACGCGAAGGTGAACGACATCAACTTGCAGCCCTCGGCGGGCAACAGCGGCACCATCGGCAGCTCCAGCGCCGACGTCACCTGGTCTACCGCAGGCATTCTCGCCACCTTGCAGGAACAGACCTTCGGCGGGCTCGTCTCCGGCGTCACCGCCGACTCGAGCGCCGGAACACTCGCGTTCGACGTCGGTCCGGTCGGGCTCGCGAAGCTCACGGTCAAGCCCACCGTCACCAACGGTGTGGTCGACGTCCAGACCGTCGGCGCCGAGATTCTCGGATTGGGTCTGCCGACCGATCTGGTCGACGGCATCGTCCAGACACTCACCGACAGCCTGCAGACCTACCCGCTGGACATGAAGCCCACGAAGCTGACCGTCACCGACGACGCTATCCAGATCTCGTTGGAGGGCGGCGCTTACGCCATGCCCGTCGCCGACGCGAACAACCAGAACACCTCGGCGGTTCCGGACAGCTGCGGCCTGCTGACCTAGTCGGCCAGACCGTCCAATACTGCTCGACTTCCGGATAGTCCGAGGCGGGTGGCGCCGGCCGCGATCATGTCGAGCGCTGCCTGCGTCGTACGTATTCCGCCACTGGCCTTGACTCCCACGCCCGGGCCGACCGTCTGCGCCATCAGTGCGACGGCCTCGACCGTCGCTCCACCCGCGGGGTGGAAGCCGGTGGAGGTCTTGACGAAGTTCGCCCCGGCACGCACAGCTGCGCGGCAACATTCGACGATGGCTTCGTCGGACAGCGCTGCGGTTTCGAGGATCACTTTGAGGATCGCACTCTCCCCCATCGCCTCGCGGACGGTGAGGATATCGGCCAACACCGCGCTGTAGTCGCCGGCGACCGCCGCTCCTACGTCGATGACCATGTCGATCTCGGCTGCGCCTTGATCGACGGCCAGTCGCGCTTCAGCACCCTTGACCAGCGAATGATGCTTCCCCGACGGGAATCCGACGACGGCCGCCGTCACAAGTCCCTCGGCGCGAATCGGCAACATCGACGGCGAGACGCAGACAGCCAGCACACCGAGGCTGCGTGCTTCGTCGATCAGGGCGGTCACATCGGCCGCGGTGGCTTCGGGTTTGAGGAGAGTGTGGTCCACCATCGCGGCAACCTGGGAACGAGTGAGTGCAGCTTCAGACATGTTGGAAAGCTTGGCACACCACCACGCGACCGTCGCTGCAGCCGCACCTGAGAGACTAGGCCGCATGACCGCTGCACCATCGATCGATGATCGTCGCTATGTTCTGTCCCTCGGCTGCCCCGACACTACGGGCATCGTCGCACGCATCTCGACCTTTCTCACCGACGTCGGTGGATGGATCGTGGAGGCCGCATACCACGCCGATGCCGACACCGGATGGTTCTTCACGCGTCAGGCGGTCCGTGCATCGTCGGTGAGCATGAGCATCGACGAGCTTCGTGAACGGTTCAAAGCTGTTGCGGCCGAGATCGGTCCGGAAACCGAGTGGACTCTTCACGACTCCGGCGCACCCAAGAAGATCGTGTTGCTCGTGAGCAAGGAAGGTCACTGCTTGCATGACCTCCTTGGCCGCGCCGCGGGCGGGGAACTCCCCGCAGAAATCAGCGCCGTCATCGGAAACCACGAAGATCTGCGCAGTGTCACCGAGCGCCACGGGATCGACTTCCACCATGTTCCGTTCGCCAAGGACCCGGCAGAACGGGGACCGTCCTTCGAGAAGGTCCGCGCCCTGGTCGACGCTCACAATCCCGACGCCGTGGTGCTTGCCCGATTCATGCAGGTGCTGCCCGAATCACTGTGCGAGCACTGGGCCGGGCGCGCGATCAACATTCACCACAGCTTCTTGCCGTCGTTCATCGGTGCCCGCCCCTATCACCAGGCGTTCGCCCGCGGCGTGAAGTTGATCGGCGCCACCTGCCACTACGTGACCGCCGAACTCGATGCCGGTCCGATCATCGAGCAGGACGTGATCCGTGTGGACCACGCCGACGATGTCGCTGACATGGTTCGTCAGGGTCGAGACATCGAAAAGCTCGTACTCTCCCGCGGACTGCGCTGGCACCTCGAGGATCGTGTGCTGGTCCACGGGCGCAAGACGGTCGTCTTCAGCTAGAGCTGCGTTGCGCTAGAGATTGCGCAGTCGCACGATTTCCTTGTCGAACTCGTCGATGTTCTCGATCGACGACATGTGACCGACGCCCGGCAACACGATCAACCGTTCGAGGTTGCCGGCGTCGTCGAGGACTTGCGCAAGCTTGCGCGCATGGACCGGCGGAGTGAGCCGATCGAGCGAACCGACGAGCACGGTGGTCGGCACTTCGAGATTGTCGAGTCCCTCGTGAATGTCGAGGGTGCTCAGCGCTGCTCCCCAACCTCCACGGATGCGGGGCTTGCACTCACGAACGATGTTCTCGCAGAACTGAATCTCGGCCTTGGTCGCGTTCGGTGACATCGAGACGTACTGGATCGCCTTCGTCATGGCGCCCGAGGAGACGAACGGAACGGGCGAACTGAGGATGGCGCGGCCCACGGGGACCGGCACGCGAGGGAAACGATTAGGCAGTGGGATGACCGTGGTCTCGGCGATCAACCTTTCGCTCGCGGTGCTCGCGAGCATGACCGCCGACGCGTACTTCTTGACCTCGTCGGGGTGACGACCCGCCCAGGCGATGATACTCATCCCGCCCATGCTGTGACCGACGATGACGGCCTTCTTGTCCTCGCGAACCGTGGCCGCCAGCACTGCAGAGAGATCGTCGGCAAGGACGTCCGGGCCGAGCGGAAGATTGCCGACGGTGCTGCGGCCATGACCGCGCTGATCGTAGGTGATGACGCGATATTCGCCGGCAAGCGCATTGACCTGCGGGTACCAGAATTCGGTGGAGCACGTCCAGCCGTGACTGAGAACGATCGGATCGCCGTCGACGGGACCGTAAGCCCGGACATTGATGATCGCACCGTCGTCGGTGGTCAGTTCGCTGATGTCAGCTTTGAGAGTCGGAGTCTTCAGGAGTGCATTGGGCTCGACGTCGCTCGAAAGAGTCAACCCACGCGTGGATCGCCGATGACGGATCCCAGCGACGGCCGCGACGAGTGCTCCCACTCCGACGGCGCCTGCCAGTACTCGAAGCTCTGTGGTGCGCGAACGACTGGACATGCATTTACCCCTGACTGCTGCTGACGACAGACGGATGCAATCTATGTGTGACTGCCGTTAACCGACACTATCACTCGAACAACGCCCGTTGTCAGCGTTGGAGAGAAGAGTGGGGCAGCACACCATGAGCCGGGAACCACGGCTCGGAATGAGCGGGAGTGCGGCAAACTACCAGCGAGAACCGCCGTGCTGTATGTCGTCCACCCGCGGGCGAACGTCGACGAGATACACGCACACTGCAACGACCGCGATGATGCCCAGGAGCCCGACAGGGGACGTCGCCAAGAGGATCAACGCCGCGACGATCAGAATTCCCAGCCAGATCGGCTTGGTCAATTTGTTGACCGCGGTGAAAGCGTCAGGACGCTGCCTGACGGCATGAACGATCGCGTAGACAGCACCCACCAATGCGAGCACTTTGAGTGCGAGAAAGATCAGACCGACTAGCCCATCGACTTGAGTCACAACTACATCCTAAGTTCTCATCCGGTTCCCGACGAACACGAAGGCTCCCACACTCGGCTGAGTGAGGGAGCCTTCGTCAGGTGGAGCTGGGCAAATCAGGCCTTCTTGGCCGGAGCAGCCTTCTTGGCCGGAGCCGGTGCGGTGGCCTTGGCCGGAGCAGCCTTGGCGGGTGCAGCCTTGGCCGGAGCGGCCTTCTTCGCGGCGGTGGTCGCGCGCTCCTGGACGTCGGAAGCAGCAGCGGTCACGCGAGCGGCAGCTTCCTTGGAAGCCTCGTCAGCCTGGTCACCGAGGTCGAGGACCTTCAGTGCAGCCTCGTCGCCTGCGTCGGCGATCTTCTCACCGGCGTCAGAGATCTTCTCGCCGACCTCTTCTGCGGTGTCGGAGATGCGTCCGGCAGCGCGGCCGGCCAGCTTGGCAGCCTGCTCGCCCACGGCGCGCGTCTGACGAGCAACGGTTCCGAGTGCGTCTTCGGTCAGCTCGACGGCGTCGCCGAGTGCCGACTCTGCAGCAGCGATGCCTTCTTCGACTGCGGGCTGCTTGCGGATGCGCTCGACTGCGTCTTCGCCACGTTCTGCGAGGGAGTTGTACAGATCTCCGGCAACCTTGAGGTATGCCTCGGCGACCTTGCGGAGTTCCTCGGGTGAGAACTTCTCGCGCAGCTCGGCAAGCTCTTCGGGCAGCTCGGACGGCAGGCCGGCGAGACGCTCGCGCAGCGCATCGACGCTCTCGGCAACGTCACCCTGGACGGAAGCGAGCTTCTCGCGAGCACCGTCGACACGGCCGTTGACATCGCCCTGGGTGTTCTCGGCGCGCTCACGAACCTGAGCAACTACATCGGCCACGGCCTGGACAACCAGGTCGCCTGCGCCGACGGCGGCGTAGAGCGAGGTCTTGACGCTGTCGATGGCGTTCTTGTCAGTCATCTTGTTCTCCTAGTGAAGTCTCGGTGTCTGGAATTGCGGCCGATTCAGCGAAATCGGGCGCTGCGGCTGGTCTTGACGACTCGTTCTCGCGACAGAACGAGTCGTAGATTTCGAGCAGTACTTGCTTCTGCCGTTCGTTGATGGCCGTCTCGGCCAACACCGCGTCCCTGATGGGACTGTGCGGGCGTTGCTCGAGATATCCCGCTTGGACGTACAGCACTTCTGATGAGACTCGAAGGCCCTTGGCGATTTGCGCCAGTACGTCCGCCGACGGTTTGCGCAATCCGCGTTCGATCTGACTCAGATACGGATTGCTGACGCCGGCGAGTTGAGCGAGTTGGCGCATCGAAACTTGGGCGGCTTCCCGCTGTGCACGAATGAACCCCCCGATGTCGTGTGCCGCAGAGCTGACGACGCGAGCTGCCAAGTCGCTTGCTCCGGCTGCGGCACCGGATGATTCACGATCTCCGTCATCGGAGTTCGTCGACTTCGCTGGCATTGCGTCCTCCCTTTCCAGTGGACATTTCCCAGGATAGGAGAGGGTGCTAACTATTGCAAGCACTACTGCTAGCACTCGTGGTGGACGTCACATACCGGACAGCTCAGCCGAAGATGAGCGTCGAAATCGTGTAGATCAGCAGTCCGGCGATCGAGCCCACAACGGTGCCGTTGATACGGATGAACTGAAGATCTCGACCGACCTGCAACTCGATCTTCTGGCTCGCTTCGTCGGCGTCCCACCGCTCGACGGTGTCACTGATGACTCCAGTGATCTCGTCGGTGTAGTTCTCCGCGATGTACTTGGTGCCCTGCACCAGCCAGCCGTCGACCTTCTCACGCATGGACTCGTCGTCACGCAGCCTGACTCCGAAGCCGGCGACGTTCTCGGCGACCTTGGTCCGCAGGGTGCTGTTCGGATCGTCGACGGACTCCATGATGAGCCGCTTGGCAACCTGCCATGTCGACGACGCCAGACCCGTCACTTCCTCGCGACCCATGATCTCGGCCTTGATCCCCTCGGCCTTCTTGATGGTCTCCGGGTCGTTCTGCAGATCATCGGCGAAGTCGATCAGGAAGCGGTTGGCGGCGAGGCGTACCTCGTGTTCGGGGTTGGAACGGACCTTCCAGGTGAACTCGACGAGTTCCTTGTAGATCTTCTCCCCCAGCATGGCGTCGACGAACTTCGGCGACCACGCGGGCGAATCGCGAACGATCACACGATCGATCGTCTCCTGGCTGCCGAGAGCCCACTGATGTGCCCGCTCGGCAAGCAATTCGATGATCGGCAGTTGCTTGTTGTCCTTGAGAAGTTCACCGAGCACTCGGCCGATCGGCGGTCCCCACATGGGCTCGGCCAGACGCTTCACGATCGTGTTGTCGATGATCTGGGCGATGTCCTCGTCGCGAAGAACCTCGACCATGCCGCGCAAGACCGTCGACGTCTCGGCGGCGACGCGAGCGGCGTTGGCAGGTTCGGCCATCCACGTGCCGAGCCGCAGCGGAATCTGCGCCTGCTGCACCTTGGCCGACACAACCTCGGGAGCCAGGAAGTTTTGACCGACGAATGAGCTCAGGCTGGCTCCGAGCTGGTCTTTCTTACGCTTGATGATGGCAGTGTGCGGGATGGGAAGGCCCATCGGATGACGGAAGAGCGCGGTGACGGCAAACCAGTCGGCAAGCGCGCCGACCATGCCTGCCTCGGACGCGGCCCGGACGTACCCGACCCACTCTCCGGCGCCGCGGGATTCCTGCCACCGGCAGAAGATGTAGACCACCGTCGCGAAGCCCAGAAGGCCAGTAGCGAAGACCTTCATCTTGCGAAGGTCCCGACGCTTGGCGGCGTCGTCGAAGGCGGAGAGGCTCAGTTGCTGCACCCTCGCCATTGTGCCGAAAGGTGTGACGCGGCGTAGCGCGAGCGACACGAAGTCCGATTCTGCAGGACCTAATCCCCCGAACTGCGGATGTGAGTGCCCGAGATAAAGGCGCGGACATTAAGCTGGACCGGAAAGTAGACCGATCGGACGTGGCTCGCACCACAGATATGAGATGACTCGTGGCCAAGAATGCCGTGCAGGACAACGAGCAGGTAGACGGCCCAGTCGTTGCTGATGCGAAGCCCGAGAAATCCGACGGTCGGAAGCGTCGTTGGCGTGAGCACAAGATCGCTCGCCGCGAGGAACTCGTCGACGGCACCATCGCCGCCATCCGCGCGCGCGGCCGTGAGATCGGCATGGACGAGATCGCGTCCGAGATCGGTGTCTCCAAGACCGTGCTCTACCGATACTTCGCCGACAAGAGCGACCTCACGACCGCCACGATGATGCGGTACGTCGAGACCATCCTGTCGCCGCGTATCTACGAAGCGATCAGTGGCGATCTCGACGATTTCGAACTCACCCAGGCGAGCATCACCGCATACGTCGAGACGGTGGCATCCGACCCCGACATCTACCTCTACGTCATGGCCAACGGCGCCGGCGCCAACCGCGACGTCGTTGCCGATTCCGAGCGCATGATCGCCGAATTGCTCTCCACGGTGTTGGGCAATCGTCTTCGCGAGATGGAGATGGATTCCGGCGGTTCGCTGCCGTGGGCGTTCGGGATCGTCGGCGGAATTCAGCTCGCGACGCACTGGTGGATCTCCAACAAGTCGATGTCCGCGGAATCGCTGATCGACTACCTCACGATGATGACGTGGGGCGGCATCACCGGCATAGCGGCGGTCAACGGATCACCGGCCAAGTTCAAGTCGGTTCCGCATCCCCTCGTCAAGCCTGCCGAGGACTGACTCGCCCGAGACCGAACTTTCGAGCCGCCGGGCGCGATCCTGTGGCACTCTTTCGGCATGGCACAAGACTCGCTGTGGGAAACACCGGCCGCCAAGACCCTGCGGGCGGAGCCCGGGTTCGAACTCGATCAACTCGATCGCAACAGCACTCCGGGATTCACCGGAAACAAAGCTGACGGCGAACGTCTGCTCGAGGAGCGCGGCGCGGTTCTGTCCGACCTGCAGGAGTTGCTGTACGCCAACGGCCGGTCAGGGGACAGTCGTTCAGTCCTGCTGGTTCTGCAAGGAATGGACACCGCAGGCAAGGGCGGCATGGTCCGACACGTGATCGGTCACGTGGATCCTTCGGGAGTTCAGCACGCGGCCTTCGGCGTCCCGACCGAAGAGGAAAAGCAACATCACTACCTTTGGCGGATCAAGAAGGAACTCCCCCGCGGCGGCTATCTCGGTGTGTTCGATCGCTCCCACTACGAGGACGTCCTGGTAGTGCGCGTCCACGATCTTGTCCCGGAGGATGTCTGGAGCAAGCGCTACGACGAGATCAACCAGTTCGAAAAGGAACTCGTCGACGCCGGAACCACTATCGTGAAAGTCGCGATGTTCGTCTCGCTCGACGAGCAGAAGAAGCGACTCGAAGAACGTCTCGACCGCCCGGACAAGTATTGGAAGTACAACCCCGGCGACGTGACCGAACGCGGTTTGTGGCCTGCATATCAACAGGCGTATCAGGCAATGCTCGACAAGACGTCGACCGAGCACGCGCCGTGGTACGTCGTGCCGTGTGATCGGAAGTGGTACAGCCGCATTGCGGTCACGGAGCTACTGATCGACGCTCTGGAAAAGCTCGATCTCGACTGGCCCCCTGCCGACTTCGACATCGAGGCGGAGAAGGCACGACTCGCACAGTCTTGATCAGAAGCAGGCCTGATCAGAACAGGTGTGGGGATTCGCGGTGCACTTTGTGGTCGTGACGCACAGTACTGGCGTACAGGGCTACCGCGAGGCCGATGCACGCGACGCCGGCGAGGCCGGCGATCAATGCCCAACCACCCTGGCCTGAACCTGCCGCCACCAGAAAACTGCCGAGGCAGACCACTGTGGCCAGCACCAGGAAATACGACGCCCACGCTGCAAAGAGATTGAGCTTCATCGTTCGCTCCTCCGGTCGGATCTCTTTCGTTTCGACCGTACGCCGGAGCATGACGGTCGACAAGACACCGCCGTCGCGAGGTTTCCCGACGTCTACGCCGGGTAGCCGAATTACATGGACATCGGAACTCTTTATCGCGGAATCGAATCCGCTCGCGGACTGGACGGTCCGTCCACTGGCCTCAGGCGCAGAATCCTCGAGATCACGGAGCGATCCGACCGATCGCGCACTGTCGCCGCACTTCTCCGCGGCGCCGCCGTCGGGCATCCCATCCATCCTGCCCTCGTGACCATTCCCGCGGGCGCGTGGACGGCTTCGTTGGTCTTCGATGTTCTAGGCGATCCGCAGACTGCACGACGGCTGATCGGGCTCGGATTGGTTTCGACTCCGCCGGCTTTGCTGACGGGATGGCTGGACTGGTCCGAACGTGGCGACGTCGCACGCCGAGTGGGGCTGGTGCACGCGGCGTCGAATGCAGTGGGGATCTGGTCTTTTGCGGCGTCGTACAGGCTACGCGGAAAGGACTCACTCGCGCTGGCGCGAGTGCTGTCGGTGCTGGGGCTCACCGCGGTCGGTGTCGGTGGCGCGCTCGGTGGTCACATCGTTTTCAAGCTCATGGACGATCCGGCCGTGGAGGCTGCAGCGACTCCGGTTCTCGATCCCATCCTGGATGTAGTCAACTGAGCCGATCGGACCTCGATACTGTTCAGGCGTAAGCACTTCCGGAGTAGCTCCGCAGTTCTCGCGCGGTCTCGTCCGAATCCGCCAATGGTCTGTTCATGACCCAGTGTGGGCTGCGCGTGCCCAGTGTCGCGGCAAAATCGGCGACGGCGTCCGGGGTCGGCACTGCGTGTTCGCCCAGATATCCGAGAACGATGAGGTCCTCCCCTGATCTGGTCTCCACGGCCAGGGCCCAACCGCACGTCTCCTCCCACAGCAAAGCCACCTCGCGCCCGGGGAAACGCGGCACAGTTCGGTCCAATGCGATGTAAGCCTCCAGAGGGTGCTCGCGCCTGCAACACCACTGCTCGATGCCGGCCCCCACACCGACCGCCACCCGTTGTACGTACCGCTCGAACCCGAGTCCGACGGTTGCGTCGACCAGCATTTGTTCTGTCATCGAACCTCACTCCTCGCCATCGTGTTTGGAATGTGCCCAGCGCTGACCGCGTCGAAACCCGGTTCAGATCACGGACTCCGGGTATCCCCAGACGAACCGATCAAGTGGAGAGGGGACCCGATGAAGTACTCGCCCGCTATGGCTCCCGGACGAATGCTGAAGATCTCCATGGTGTCGGTGAACGCCGATCCACTCGCACCGGTGGGCTGCTCGGCAGCCGGTGCACAGAACCTGCACGTCGACGAACTGTCTGCCGCCTTGGTTCGTGCCGGACACGACGTCACCGTCTTCACCAGGCGTGCCCACGTCGGTGGGCCGGACCGCGTTCGCGCCCGCGCCGGGTACTCCGTCGACTATCTCGAGGCCGGCCCGACGCAGGCTCTTCCGGATGCCGACATCCTCCCTCACCTGGGAACCTTTGCCAGCATTCTGCGCGCTCAGTGGAGTACCGACCGACCCGATGTGGTGCACTCGCACTTCTGGATGTCCGGTGTGGCAACGGAACTCGCGACCCGATCGCTCGGCATCCCCGTACTTCAGACATTCCATTCCCTGGGATCTGCGGCGCACCGCCACCTCGGAGCAGCCGACGACAGCCCCTCGGAGCGGACTCACCTGGAACCGTTGATCGCCAGGGGCGCAACCCATGTCATCGCGACCAGTTCGGACGAAATCTTCGATCTGGTCCGGCAGGGATCACCACGATCACGGACCACGATGGTGCCCTCGGGCGTGGACACCGAAGCATTCACCCCGGAGGGACCCGCCGCGAAGAAAACCGCACCGCATCGATTGATCTGCGTCGGAAGACTGGTGGAGCAGAAGGGCTTCGATGTTGCCGTCGCCGCGCTGGCTTCGCTGCCGGATACGGAGTTGGTGGTGATCGGCGGGCCACCCGTCGCGCAACTGAGCACCGACGAAGTGGCGATCCGCTTGGTCAAGCTCGCCGAGCGCCTCGGCGTCGCAGATCGCGTCCAATTGTTGGGACGGGTTCCGCACCGCCAACTACCGAAACTGATGCGATCGGCCGACGCCCTCGTGTGCACCCCTCGATACGAACCGTTCGGAATCGCGGCACTGGAAGCAATGGCGTGCGGAGTTCCCGTAGTCGCGACTCCTGTTGGCGGACTGCGGGATACGGTGATCGACGGACTCACCGGGCGTCGGGTCCCGGTCAACAACCCGGTGGAAACCGCGCGCGCAGTCCGCCATCTTCTCGACGACGAGGACGAAGGCGCGGCGTTTGCACGGCAGAGCCGGGCCCGAGCGTGCGAATCGTATTCGTGGGATCACGTCGCCACCGAAGTGGTCCGCACCTACGGCCGCTGCGTCACAGCACCGCCGAGAGCCCGCCAACACAAGGGCACTCACCGAAGTGAAGTGCACTGACGCTGACGGGCTCTACGAAACTGAATTTCACGAAGCTTGGACTGAAACTGCGTGATCAAGCGGGGAAACGTCGGGTCTCTTCGAGTCCGATTGCATGATCGAGCGACTCGTAGCAGGCAAACATCGACTCCTGACCAGCTGCTTTGAGCAACCTTTGCACCGGGCGGGCGCAGACGAGCGCGAGTGTGCCGCCCACGTCGCGTGATCGAGTCGACAGGACTGACAGCACCGACAAGCCGCACGTCCCCATGAATTCGAGTTCGGATAGATCGACGACCAGCGTCCGGTCCGCGGCCACGTGGTACGTCAAGAAGTCACGAAAAGCATTGGCGCTCATCAGATCGATCTCACCACGAACTTTGATCACAGCGGTGTGTGCACTGATGCGGTGCGCGTGAAACGATGCGGTCGCTGTCCCGGTCGCGGGAGGTCCGTAGTCTACCGATCCCTTCGCCGCGTTCGTAAAGCCTGAAATAGATTATCCTGGAACAACAGTCATGGTTCTCCCATCCCGCAACGGTTTACACTCTGCAAAAGAGAAGGGACCTCCGAAGGAGACGCACGATGAACGGGTCTCCAGAAATACGGATAAATCCCTCATCGGCTGTGTGCTCAACCTCGGTTTGAAACAGTACGCCAGCATGACGGACGTCACAAGTGCGTTGCGACCATTCGTTTCGGTGTTCCGAACAAAAATGTGGTTTGGTCTGCGGTTCCGCGAGGTAATCCGATGTTGCGATCGCCAACGGTCGTGAGCAGAATCGTGTCGTTTACCCCGGCACCACCATCGACCAAATTTCGTGTTCGGGGGTCACTGTGAAGGTCGGGATGGGTATCGTTCTCGGCACCAGACTTCACCGCGACCCCTGGTACGACGATCCGGAGAACTTATGGCACACCTCAGCGCACTCGAGCCCGATCAGGATCAGACTCAGCCAGTTGTGGAGTTGAGGATTCAAGCGACTCTCGATCAGCTGTCGATTTTGCGTGCACTGGCCGCCACCGTTGCCATTCAGGAAAACTTCGACCTCGACGCCATCGCCGACATCAAACTGGCCATGGACGAAATCTGTACGCATCTGATCGTTCGCGCTGCGCCTGATTCGGTTCTGGTGTGTCGGTTCGTCTTCACGCCGCCGCAATTGCACGTGTCCGTGTCCACGACGACCACGGAGTACGAGGACAGCAGTCAGCGTTCGTTCGGGTGGCACATCCTCACCGAACTCACCGATTCGATTTCGCTCGACCAGGAAGAGAACCTCGGCGGCGTCGGCTACATCACCACCATGAAGTTCACCAAGGCCCTCAGCGGGCGCCTGTGACCGCTTCCGCAGACGGCCCGTCACGCCCGCGTCGGCGGTCCACCGACGAATATCGGGACGTAATACCAGTTTTCGAGGAACTGCGGACCCTCGAGCCCGACAGCCCGGAGTACGAACGAGTGCGCACTGCACTCATCACCAGATGCCTACCGTTGGCCGAGCACATCGCCAGACGATTCGACGGTCGTGGCGAGGCACACGACGATCTGGTTCAGGTGGCGCGTCTCGGTCTGGTCAACGCCGTCGACCGTTTCGATTCCACGCGCGGATCCGATTTCGTCTCGTTCGCAGTTCCCACCGTCATGGGCGAGGTTCGACGACACTTCCGCGACACCGGTTGGGCATTGCGGGTTCCCCGCCGGATGAAGGAGTTGCACTTCCAACTCGGGCAGGCCATCAGCGAGCTGTCACAACAGCTCGGGCACGCGCCGACCGTCGACGAGTTGGCCGAGACGTTGGGGATCGAACGCGAAGAAGTTGCCCAGGCCTTGATCGCCGGCAACGCGTATCAGACGGTCTCGGTCGACGGTGCCGCGTCCAATCACACCGACGATCTCCCGCTCGTGGAGACACTCGGTGACTACGACGCAGCTCTCGAGAACGTCGAGAATCACGAGGCGTTGCGTCCGCTTCTCGACAAGCTGCCCGAGCGAGAGCGGACGGTGTTGATGCTCAGATTCTTCGGAAATCTGACGCAGACACAGATCGCCGAGAAAGTCGGTGTGTCCCAGATGCACGTGTCGAGGTTGCTCGCGAAGACATTGAGTAATCTTCGCGAGCAACTCGACTGAGCTCCGCGAACAATTCGACTGAGCAGGACCGAGCGGGTCAGATTGTTGCGGTGTCGATCACGAATCGGTATCGGACGTCGCTCTTGATCACGCGCTCGTAAGCGTCGTTGATGTCGCTCGCCGGGATCAGTTCGATTTCTGCGCCGATGCCGTGCTCGGCGCAGAAGTCGAGCATCTCCTGTGTCTGCGGGATACCGCCGACCATGGAGCCGGCGAGGCTACGACGGTTTGCGGCGAGCGAGAATGCTCGAACTTCGATCGGCTTCTCGGGCAGGCCGAGTTCGACGAGAGTGCCGTTGATGGCGAGCAAGGACATGTAGGCGTCGATGTCGAGGTTGACCGAGACCGTGTTGAGGATCAGGTCGAACTCGCCACGAAGAGCCTTGAACGTCTCACGGTCGTTGGTCGCGTAGTAGTGATCGGCACCGAGACGAAGGCCGTCTTCCTTCTTGCCGAGCGTCTGGCTCAGGACGGTGACTTCCGCGCCGAGCGCCTTGGCGATCTTCACACCGACGTGACCGAGGCCGCCGAACCCGATGATGGCGACCTTCTTGCCGGGGCCGGCATTCCAGTGCCGCAGCGGTGAGTACAAGGTGATGCCCGCGCACAGGAGCGGCGCTGCAACGTCGAGTTCGATGCCCTCCGGGATCGAGAGCACGAAGTGCTCGGTGACGACGATGTGCGTCGAGTAGCCACCCTGAGTGCGCTCGCCGTCGCGGCCGGTGGCGTTGTACGTACCCGTCACACCCTTGCGGCAGTACTGCTCTTCACCGGCGGTGCAGGCGTCGCACTCCCCGCACGAGTCGACGAAGCAGCCGACGCCCACGCGGTCGCCGACCTTGTGCTTGGTGACATCGGACCCCACGGCGGCGACGACGCCGGCGATTTCGTGTCCGGGGACGATCGGGTACTTCGCTCCGCCCCACTCGTTGCGAGCGGTGTGGATGTCGGAATGGCAGATGCCGGCAAATTTGATGTCGATGAGAATGTCCAGTGGACCGAGCTCGCGGCGTTCGACAGTGGTCTTCTCGAGGGGACCGTCAGCGGACGTCGCGGCATAAGCAGCAGCAGTAACCATGCACACATGCCTACCCGTGCATGGAGGGACCTGCAACTCGCAGGCCCCTCCATGACTTGTTCTTTACGTGACTTACCCGGCGTCGCGCTCGGCTTGCTCGGCCCGACGACGCAGGCGCCTCGCGGCCGCAACCATATTGCGCAGCGAAGGCTCGAGTTGCCACGGATGGCGGGTCTTGAGGCCGCCGTCCGGATTTGCCCACAAGCGATCGAGAGAGATCGATTCGCTTGCCTCGGTGAGCAATTCGTCGAGTTCGTCGATGTCGGGAATCCGAGCCGAGCGAGATTCGTAGACACCGGGGCCGACGCCGTGCGTGAGCGCGCCTTCCTTGAGTGCTTCGAGAACCCACGTGATGGAGCGGGTCGCGACGATAGCCGTCACATCGGCGTCCAACCGTTCGATGGCGTCGACCACCGACGACCGAGCGGAGTACGTCAGATGTGTGTGGATCTGTGTTTCCGGCTTCGCTCCACCTGTTGCCAGACGGAACGCGTCGACGGCCCACTCCAGGTAGGCCTCCCGGCCGTCCTCACGCAGTGGCAGCAGTTCACGAATTGCCGGTTCGTCCACCTGGATGATGGCGATTCCGGCAGCTTCGAGATCCGCGATTTCGTCTCGAATGACAAGTGCCAGTTGCTCTGCCGTTTCGTAGAGCGGCTGATCCTGGCGAACGAACGAACGGGCGATCATGGTGACCGGACCCGTCAGCATGCCCTTGACCGGCTTGTCGGTCAGCGACTGCGCGTACGCAATCCACTCGACCGTCATCGGCTTCGGACGTGCGATGTCGCCGTAGAGGATCGGCGGACGCGTGCAACGAGATCCGTAGGCCTGAACCCAACCGTTGTGCGTGAAGGCATAGCCCTCGAGCAGTTCGGCGAAGTACTGGACCATGTCGTTGCGCTCGTGCTCGCCGTGCACGAAAACATCGAGACCGATGTCCTCTTGCAGACGGATTGTGCGCTCGATCTCTTCCTGGATGCGCTTGTAGTAGTCGTCCCACTCCAAACGCCCCTGGCCGAGTTCGTAACGAGCCTGGCGAATCGCGTCGGTCTGCGGGAACGAACCCAGTGTCTGGGCCGGCACCAAGGGCAGATTCAACCGTTCCTGCTGAGCCTTACGACGCTCCTCGTACGGTGCACGCACACGATCTTCGGGCTTGATCGCGTTCACCCGAGCACGGACAGCGTGCTTGAGCTTGAAGTGCACCTTCGTCGGACGCTTACGCCACTTGTCCGAAGGACCTTCGGCGAGCGCCTTCGCCAGTGAGACGACTTCGCCGACCTTCTGCTTCGCAAAAGCCAGACGGTCTGCGACGTCTCCCGGAATGTCGTACTCGGAGAGCACGTCGTACGGCACGTGCAGCAGCGACGACGACGTGGAGACGACGAGGTCAGGCACAACGTCTTTGAGTTCGTTCAGGTACGTCAAGGTGTTGAACCGGTCGACGCGCCAGACGTTGCGACCGTCGACGACGCCCGCGTAGATGCGCTTGCGCTTGATGTTCGGCACCGCGGCCAGTTCCTCGGCCGTGATCTTGCCGTGCACCAGGTCCAGACCGAAGGCTTCGATCTTGGTGGGCGCCAAGATGTTGAGGGCTTCGCCGAACTTGCCGTACGGACCCGTCACCAACAGGCGCGGGCGCAGCGGGGCCGTCGAAAGCTTCTCGTACGCACGTCCCAGAGCGGCTAGCTCCTCGGGGGTGCGGTCCTCGGTGACCGAAGGCTCGTCCAACTGAACACAGGTCGCACCGGCCTTGGCGAGCTGCTCGAAGAGCTTCTCGTACTCGGGCAGGAGCGCGTCCAACAGGTCGAGCGGGGTGAAGTTCGGATCGGACTTCTCGGTGGCAGGTCCGACCTTCGAAAGCAGAAGCAGCGAGACGGGCCCCATGATGACGGGGCGCAATTCGATGCCGCGCGCCTTCGCACGTTCGAACTCGTCGAGAAGTGCATCCGAGTTGAGCGAGAACACTGTGTTCGCGTCGATCTCGGGCTGACGGTAGTAGTAGTTCGTACCGAAGAAGCGCACCAGCTCGAGAGGCGGGAAGTCCGGGCGGCCGCGGGCCATCGTGAAGTAGAAATCGAGCGGCTCGAGGGCGCCCTCGAGCGGCTTGAACCGCTCCGGCACTGCGCCGAAGAGCAGCGCATTGTCGAGCACGTGATCGTAGAAGGAGAAGGTGTTGCCGGGAACCTGGCTCAATCCCGTCGCAGCCAATTCGCTCCAGGTCGATTCCTGGAGTTCCTTGGCGACCGCGAGAAGTGCGTCCTTGTCCGAAGTGCCGTGCCAGTAGGACTCGAGGGCGCGCTTGAGCTCACGGCGCGGACCGATGCGCGGATACCCCAGGACGCTGGAGCCGAATGCTGCAGTGCTGCTGGACATGCGGTCGACCTTTCTAACCGAGGGGCGCGAGCGCCCTGTGCGCCTTTGTGGTAGCCGGAACTACCAGAAAGGCGCACAGGGGCGTTGGGCCTTAGCTTGCCTGCTTGGTGGAGCGACCGTTGTCGGCGTATTCGTAGAAGCCCGCGCCGGACTTCTTGCCGGTCAATCCGGCTTCGACCATACGCAGGAGCAGCGGCGGAGCGGAGTACAGCGGCTCCTTGAACTCTTCGTACATGGAGTCGGCGATGGACTTGACGGTGTCGAGTCCGACCAGGTCCGTCAGAGCCAGCGGACCCATGGGGTGCGCGAGGCCGAGAACCGTTGCCTTGTCGATGTCTTCCTTGGTCGCGAAGCCCGACTCGACCATGCGGATCGCCGAGAGCAGGTACGGCACCAGGAGTGCGTTGACGACGAAGCCGGAGCGGTCGGCACTACGGACGACCTGCTTGCCGAGGATGTCGCTGGCAAAAGCCTCGGCGCGCTGCGAGACGGAGGCACTGGTCTTGAGCGTCGTCACCAATTCGACGAGCGGCAGAACCGGAACCGGGTTGAAGAAGTGCATGCCGATGACTCGCTCGGGACGCTTGGTCGAGATGCCGAGCTTCATGATCGGGATCGACGACGTGTTGGACGCGAGAACCGCATCCGGGTCCGTCACGACCGCGTCGAGCTCGGCGAAGATTTCGCTCTTGATCTTCTCGTCTTCGACGACGGCCTCCACGACGAGCTGGCGGTCCGCGAAATCTCCCAGATCGGAGGTGAAACGCAGACGCCATGCGGCCTGCTCACGCTCACGTTCTGTGATCTTTCCGCTGCTCACGCCGCGGTCGAGCGAACGCAGGATGCGTGAACGCCCGGCTGCTGCAAGCTCGCGAGTCTGCTCGAAGACCAGAACATCGACATGTGCGCGGGCGCACACCTCGGCGATTCCGGCACCCATGATTCCGGCGCCGATAACGCCGACGCGCTGAATTTTTTCGCTGGTCACGTCAGCTCCTTGTTTGTCTCGTGGAGTTTGTCTGGTGAAGGTGTTGCAAAACAAGCACTTCGAACTGCGTCGACGCTGGTGGCCGACGCAATCGGAACTGCCTTGAAGACGAGAGAAAGTAGTGCGGTGATACAAGCAGGGGAGAGACCCGAAGCCGAGCCTCTCCCCCACCCGAAGTCAGTTCTTAGTGGAACTGTCCCTCTTCGGTGGAGCCCTTGAGAGCTGCCGTCGAGGTGTTGGGGTCAACGGTGGTGGCGATGGTGTCGAAGTAGCCGGCGCCAACCTCACGCTGGTGCTTGATGGCGGTGAAGCCACGCTCTTCGGCAGCCTTGAACTCGCGCTCCTGCAGGTCGACGAATGCCGTCATGCCTTCGCGGGCGTAGCCGTAGGCAAGGTCGAACATGCCGTAGTTGAGCGAGTGGAAGCCGGCCAGCGTGATGAACTGGAACTTGAAGCCCATTGCGCCGAGCTCCTTCTGGAACTTCGCGATGGTCGCGTCGTCCAGGTGCGCCTTCCAGTTGAAGGAAGGGGAGCAGTTGTAGGCCAGGAGCTGGTCCGGGAATTCGCTGCGAACGGACTCGGCGAACTTCTTTGCAACCTCGAGATCCGGCACGCCGGTCTCCATCCAGATGAGGTCTGCGTACGGTGCGTAAGCCTTGGCGCGAGCGATGCAGGGCTCGATGCCGTTCTTGACGCCGTAGAAGCCTTCAGCCGTGCGGGTTCCGTCGAGGAACGGGCGGTCACGCTCGTCCACGTCGGAGGTGATGAGGGTTGCGGCCTCAGCGTCGGTGCGGGCGATGATGACGGACGGAACGTCCGCAACGTCGGAAGCCAGGCGAGCCGAGGTCAGGGTGCGGATGTGCTGCTGCGTGGGGATGAGCACCTTGCCACCGAGGTGGCCGCACTTCTTCTCCGAAGCGAGCTGATCCTCCCAGTGGACACCGGCAGCGCCGGCGCCGATCATGGCCTTCTGCAGCTCGTAAGCGTTGAGAGCGCCACCGAAGCCGGCTTCGGCGTCGGCAACGATCGGAGCGAGCCAGTTGCTGACGGAGGTGTCACCCTCGGTCTTGGCGATCTCGTCGGCGCGCAGCAGTGCGTTGTTGATGCGACGAACGACGGTCGGAACCGAGTTGGCCGGGTAGAGGCTCTGGTCCGGGTACGTGTGGCCCGAGAGGTTAGCGTCGCCGGCAACCTGCCAACCGGAGAGGTAGATGGCCTTCAGGCCGGCGCGAACCTGCTGCACAGCCATGTTGCCGGTAAGTGCACCGAGGGAGTTGATGTAGTCCTCGTTGTTCACGAGATCCCACAGGATCTCGGATCCGCGACGAGCGAGGGTCTGCTCCTCGACGACGGTGCCCTGGAGCTTGACGACCTGATCGGCCGTGTAGTTACGAGTAACGCCCTTCCAGCGAGGGTTGGTGTCCCAATCCTGCTGGAGCTCAGCTGCGGTCTTCGGGGTGCCGGTGGTCGACATCAAGACTCCATCTCTTTGATCTGCTGGTCCGGCCTGTTGTGAGCAGTACGTGCGTACTACTTCACATACTTGCCAGGCCCTTCTTGTGTACTTACCGAGAATGGCACATCGAAAAAGTGCCGTCTACCTGTTGCTAATGCCAATCTTCGCTACCTTTTCAACACACTTTGCTAAGTCTGTGAAGATTCCTACGCGGCTAGTACTACCCAATCGGACAGGTTCCGTACTGGCGAGTAGGAAAGAAACCGCAGGCTGTGAACGAAATGCACTCAACTCCGCCGCTTGCGAATTCCGGCAGTTCGCACGCCACTCGGAACAGGCCCGTCCGCTACTTCGGAGCCAACTTCACTACCCGCGAGTGACCGCAATCACTCCTCGGCAACAGGCTTCGCTCGGGCAATTCCAGGGATCTACCCGCCAGAAAGCCACAGACAACCCATTCGCCGGCCATATGCTGTCGAACCATGACTTGTCGTTCGACGCCCCCGACCGGGCGATAAAGCGGTGCCGGACAACTATCAGCGGCCACCGAACAACCAGGCATGGTCGCAATCCGGTCCACAGCCGCCGCAGTTGGGCTACCGAGCCGCGCCGCAGTCGTATCCCCCGCCCCAGGGATTCCCGCCTGCACCGCCACGTGGAAATCCGCCGCCGCGTCGGCCCGGCTGGGTGATTCCGGTATCCGTAATCGGAGTCATCACTGTGTTGGCTCTCTTCGGCGGGCTTGCCTGGGTCCTCTGGCCGAAGGACGTCCCCAACTCGGCCGCCGGTGGCGCCGCCCACACCACCATCAGCGCCGCGAACACACCCGGCACCACGACAACCGCTCCCAGCACGACATCCCCGACGACCACACGCGCCGCGAACTTCCCGGCCGGTGCGTCCGCCTGCCCCGGCGGGCAGCCGGCCGGAAGTTACAAGGAGTCCGCGACAAGTGGGGGCAAAACTTCATGTGAGTTTGCCGAGGCGGTTCGGATCGCCTACGGGAACTCCGGTGCAACCGGTGCATCCAGCACCGTGTCCGCACGTAGTCCGGTGACCGGCAAGGAGTACACGATGGCATGCAAGGTGACCTCCGGCATCGTCACCTGTACCGGCGGAGACAACGCGGTTGTGTACTTGCGCTGACGGGCGCAATTGCGGCATCGGCAACCCGGTGCGTGTCGTTCCAGTGTCGCACTTACGGATCCTCCGATAGCGTGACCGCATGCCTCTGTACGAGTTTCGCTGTACCGGCTGCGGCCCGCTCGAGCGGTCGTTCGCGATGGCCGAAGTGCCCCAGTCGATTACTTGCCCCCAGTGCAGTCTCGAGTCCAAGCGGGTGGTCTCGTCTCCCCGGTTGAGTCACGCGTCGTCGGCCGCGATGGGTCTACTGGACAGCACTGCTCGATCGGCTCACGAGCCTGCCGTGGTCAGTGGGTCGCTACCCGGCCGCGGCCGGCAATCTGCCCCGACGACGTCCAATCCGTTGCACCGCAAGCTACCTCGCCCCTGAGCGTCCTCACCGCGCGTCCTCGCCATGAGGCCCGATCCGACACGAAAGTCCTGCCGCCACGAGTTTTCCGTTTCTTCGAGAATGAGGAGTGCATATGCCTGAACTGCTGTTTCCACTCGATTCCGCCAAGAAATTCACCGACCAGGCAATCGTCGGCCACAATCGGTGGCACCCGGACATCCCAGCGGCGGTGACAGTGAAACCCGGTGATGCGTTTCGTGTCCATTGCCGCGAATGGTTCGACGGCGCAATACACAACGACGACTCAGCCGACGACATTCTCAATGCACCACTGACCACGGTCCACACGCTGTCCGGCCCCTTTGCCGTCGAAGGCGCGAAGCCCGGCGACCTCTTGATCGTCGACATCTTGGATATCGGGCCTATCCCCCAAGAAGATTCGGGTCCGTTGGCCGGCCAAGGCTGGGGGTACACGGGCATCTTCCCTCGGAACAACGGCGGCGGCTTCCTCACCGAACAGTTCCCCGATGCGTACAAAGCCGTCTGGGATTTCTCCGGCCAAACGGCGACGTCGCGTCACATTCCGCACGTCTCGTTCACGGGCATCGTCCACCCGGGACTCATGGGCACGGCTCCGTCGGCAGCCTTGCTCGCCAAGTGGAATGCCCGCGAGGGCGCCCTCATTGCCACCGATCCCAATCGGGTTCCCCCGCTTGCACTTCCGCCCGAGCCCCGCGATGCAGTACTGGGAACCTTGACCGGTGACGAGTACACACGCGTGGCCGGCGAGGCGGCGCGCACCGCTCCCCCTCGCGAGAACGGTGGAAACCAGGACATCAAGAACCTCACCAAGGGCAGCCGAATCTTCTATCCGGTATTCGTGGACGGTGCGAATCTGTCGGTCGGCGATCTTCACTTCTCCCAGGGCGACGGAGAGATCACTTTCTGCGGTGCCATCGAGATGGGCGGCTTCATCGATCTTCGTGTGGACATCATCAAGGGCGGAATGGATACCTACGGCGTTTCCGAGAACGCCATCTTCATGCCGGGCAACACGGATCCGCAGTATTCCGAGTGGCTTGCGTTCTCGGGCACTTCCGTCACGTTGGACGGCGAACAGAAGTACCTGGATTCACATCTGTCCTACCAGCGTGCGTGCTTGCATGCGATCGAGTATCTGACCAAGTTCGGGTACGCGCCAGAGCAGGCGTACCTGCTACTCGGTGCGGCGCCGATCGAGGGTCGCCTGTCGGGTGTCGTGGATATCCCCAACTCGTGTTCGACGGTCTATCTCCCGACTGCGATCTTCGACTTCCCCCTTGCACCCTCGTCGAGCGGGCCGTTCCAGATCGATCCCGGAATCGGCGCCCCTCGTTCGGAGAACAGGGTCTAGGCCTCCGGCCCCGTGAGTGGTTAGGGAGTGCCGAGGCTCCTCAACCACTCACGGGGGCGGAGCCCCTGTGCGAAGACTGCGAACCCACCTTTGCGAAGCCGGACTGTCACTCGTATCCTGGGAAAATGTCGAAAACCTTTGTCGGTGTCCGGCTCCGCCAACTGCGGACCGAGCGCGGGTTGAGTCAGGCTTCGCTGGCCAAGACGCTCGAGATCTCGGCAAGCTATCTCAATCAGATCGAGCACGACGTCCGGCCACTCACCGTGCCGGTGCTCCTGCGAATCAGTGAAGTCTTCGGTGTCGACACCACCTTCTTCTCCCCGCAGGACGACACACGCCTGATCGCGGAAATGCGTGAAGTTGCCCTCGATCAAGAGATGGGTATCGACGCCGACGCCCACGAAATCGCGGAGATGGTCTCCACCCACCCGGGCCTGGCCAAGGCGATGGTGAACATGCATCGCCGCTTCCGGAACACGACGGCGCAGCTCGCCGCAGCCACGGAGGACCGTTTCTCGGACGGCAGCGGCAGCGGTTCGATCACCATGCCGCACGAGGAAGTGCGGGACTACTTCTATCAGCGACAGAACTACATCCACGATCTCGACACCGCAGCCGAAGAACTCACGGCCCGGATGCGCTTTCACCGTGGCGACGTCGCCGGCGAGATCGCCAGACGCCTCGAGTCCGTCCATGACGTGCAGATCGTTCGACGAGTCGACTTGGGCGAGAACATACTTCATCGCTACGACCCGGACACCAGGGTCCTGGAAATTTCCGCACGACTCTCCGGCGGGCAACAGGTCTTCAAGTTCGCGACAGAACTCGCATACCTCGAGCATGGCGACCTGCTCGACTCGTTGGTGGCCGAGGGCAACTTCACCAGCGAAGCGTCGGTCTCCCTGGCGAAGCTTGGTTTGGCCAACTATTTCGCCGCGGCCACCGTGCTGCCCTACAGCCAGTTTCACGAGGTTGCCGAGGACTTCCGGTACGACATCGAGCGTATGTCTGCCTTCTATTCCGCGAGCTACGAGACGATCTGCCACCGCCTCTCGACCCTGCAGCGCCCCAAACTTCGCGGGGTTCCGTTCATGTTCGTGCGTGTCGATCGTGCCGGAAACATGTCGAAGCGTCAGTCCGCCACCGGATTCCACTTCTCCACCAGCGGCGGTACGTGTCCGCTGTGGAACGTCTACGAGACGTTCTCGTATCCGGGCAAGATCATGCCTCAGATCGCACAGATGCCCGACGGCCGCCGATACCTCTGGGTTGCTCGCACGGTCGAACGTCGAGCGGCTCGATACGGACAGCCCGCAAAGATCTTCGCCATCGGATTGGGATGCGAGATTCGACACGCCCACCGACTCGTCTACAGCGACGGTCTGGATCTGGACGAGTCGAATCCGGGAACGCCGATCGGCTCGGGCTGCCGTGTCTGCGAACGCCTCAATTGTCCGCAGCGTGCCTTCCCTCCGTTGGGTAAAGACCTCGACATCAGCGAGCACCGGAGTTCGATTTCGCCGTACGTGATTCGCTGACCGCGCTAACGCACATGGTCGCGCAGGAACGCGACTGTGCGATCGAACGCGACCATCCCGTCCACGGTGTCGAGGTCGAACTGATATTCGTGGTCGAGTGCAGGCTCGTGATCGTCCGGGTAGAACAGTGCATCGACCTCGACGCCCAGATCGGCGAGCCGTTCTGCCATGGGTTTCGACTGGCTGGCGGTCAGTGGGTCGACATTTCCGCCGGTGATGAACGTCGCTGGAAAGTCCGAGGTCACATGACCCAGTGTCGACATCTGACCCACTGCAGTCGACCCGTCGAAGTCCCTCGTTCCGAGGTACCCCCACAGCGATTGCTTGTCGACGCCCCAACCGAAGTACTTCCCCTGTGACAGCAGCGGTTTCAGATCGAAGACCCCACAGTCGAGGACAACTCCGCGTATCTGCTCGGGACGTAATGCCGGCTCCACACCCATTTCCGACGCGTAGTCAGGGCTGGTCATGACGGTCGCCAACTGACTGGACAACTGCGCGCCTGCCGAATCTCCGGCAAGAAAGAGGTTGGTCGAATCGACATGCAACCTGTCCGCATTGCTCACGATGAATCGATACGCGTCGTTAAGCTGATTCACTGCGGTGGGGTAATACGCGTCCGGCCCCAGTGAATAGTCCACCGAAATCACAGTGAACCCTTGATCGGCCAGTAGTTTGTAGTAACCGTCGGTGTCGGTTTTCGAACCCGCTATCCAGCCGCCGCCGTGCACCCAGACCACCGTCGGTAGCGCCGAAGTGGACTCCGACGGGTAGTAGACGTCGAGTTGTGCATCGTCGTCGCCTTCGCGGTACGACTGATCGAGGACCGAGACGATTCCTGATGGTGCATGTCTGTCGAGTTGTGCGTGTGTCGCTTCGGAGCCACCCGCTGACATCCACCGTACGACGAGAACTCCTGGCCACGGACTGACGAGTGCCGCGGTTACCCCGGACAGCAGAATGACGACGAATACCGCCGCGGTTCCGACAATGCGCCTTCGCCGTCTGTCGGGGGAAGACGCGCGCACAACAACTCCTGGGGTCGGATCGGATTCACCCAGGCTAGACCAAAAGGACTAGTTGAGAATTCCCTGGCAACGCACCCGCGGAGCTTTGTCCAAAATGACCATTTTCGCAGTGGTTCACCACAATCCGACATTTAGCCGGTATGAGCCTCGAGAAACTGAACCGTGCGATCGAGCGCAGTGAGACCGTCGGCATTGTCCAGATCGAACTGATACTCGTGACCGAGCGCCGGAACGTGATCGGCCGGATAGAACAGTGTGTCGACCGCAACTCCCAACCCGGTCAATTTGTCAGCCATCGGTTTCGACTGAGAATCCGTCAACGGATCGGCGTTGCCGCCGCTGATGTAGGCAGGCGGAAATCGATCGCTGACGTAGTTCAAGGTCGACATCTGATCCGCTGCGTCGGTACTCATGAAGTCACGCACGCCGGTATACGCCCAGAGGGACCGATCAACTCCCCAACCGATGATGCCGGGTCCGCCGACCATGTTCCCGACGTCGTAGATTCCACAGTTCAGGATTACTCCACGTAACTGATCCGGCCGCAGCGACGGGACCACGCCCACACGGTTCGCATAGGCGGGATCAGTGATGAGAGTGGCGAGCTGACTCGAGAGTTGCGCTCCCGCAGAATCACCCGCCAGAACGACCGTCGTCGGATCAACATGCAGCCGTTCCGCATTCGCGACGACGTACGCGTGAGCGTCGTTGAGCTGCCGCACTGCCGTCGGATAGTGGTGCTCAGGTCCGAGTGAGTAGTCCAGGGACACAACTGTGTAGCCACGCGAGGCCAGCAACTCGTAGTACGGCGCGTAGTTGGACTTGCTTCCCGAGATCCAGGCACCGCCATGAGTCCAGATCACCGTAGGCAATGCGGTCGTCGTCGCTGCGGGAAAGTAGACATCCAGGTATGCGTCGTCGTCATCGGCGCGGTACTGCTGGTCCTTGATCGAGTCGACGCCTTCGGGCGCGTGCTTCTCGAGCGCCTCGGTGACTTTCACGGCATCACGATCGAAGACCCATCGCACGGTGAGTGCGCCAGGTCTCGGGCTCAGAACGAAGGCCAGAACCACGGCTCCGACCAGAACGAACACAATTGCCAGAGCCCACAGCAAGCGCCTGCGCCACCGATGCGGTGAAGGGTTCGTCATCGGGTTTCCTTCACTCTCGGCACAATGTCCGGATCAGCGTAACGCGAAGCCGGTACCGCCAAGTGCGATCAGCCGAGTTCAGCGATCCGCCTCTGCGCGAGTGCCTTGACTTCACCCTTGGCTACTTTGCCGCCTGCCGCCATCGGCAATTCGGCGACCGTCATCACGTACTCGGGTATGTACTCGCGGGTCACTCCTCGGCTCTGCAGCCAGGCGGTCAGATCCTCCGAACTCAGATCGTCATCGGCGGACACGACGACCGCACAGACCTTCTCACCGAACAGCGGATCGTCGACCCCGACCACGGCGACCAACTCCACCGAAGGGTGCGCGCGCACGTACTCCTCGACTTCGACCGCGGAGATGTTCTTGCCGCCACGAATGATGATGTCGGCTTTGCGCCCGACCACACGCACCCGTCCTGTCTCGTCGATCTCGACGATGTCGCCGAGAAGCATCCAACCGTCATCGGTGTACAACTCGTCGTTCGCATCGGTGTCCCCCCAATAGCCCTGACACATCAGCGGTCCGTTCACCCCAGGCTGACCGCGGCGGACGGAGCCGGTCATTTCCTTTGCCGCATCGTCGAATACACGAACTTGCATGCGATCGATGACGTGGCCGCACGTCTTCAGTCGGGTGTCGGAACCGTCCGAAACCGTCGTCACCGAGACGGCGCCGGTTTCGTTCGATCCGTAGAACTGCAGGACAGCCGCTCCGGTACGTTGTTCGAATGCCAGCGCCTCCGAATAGGGCACGGCTTCACCACCGGTGAACATGAAACGAAGTGACGAGAGATCGGCCGATTCCGCGGCGTCCGAACGCAACAGCATCTTGAATTGTGTACTCACACAATTCAAAGCAGTCACCCGTTCGCGCTCGATCAACTCGATCATCACCGAAACGTCGAAGCGTTCCATGACGACATTGCGAGCACCGAGTAGTGCCGGCAGGAAATGCGAAGTCCAGAGGCCGAATCCGAAAGGTGCTGGAACCGCGCCGAGGAACACCTCATCCGAACCGATCGCCGCCGCCTCGGCGGCAATCTCGGAGAAACCAACCCAACGATCCTCGGTTTGTGTGACCAGTTTGGGTAGGCCCGTTGTGCCGGAGGTCGAGTTCAGCATCGAAACGGCTGACGTGACAAAACACGGACTGGTTGCGGGGAACTGCTTTAGCTCGACCGGCAACGAGGTGAGTTCGCCGTTTGCGCTCACGCGTTCGAAACTCACGTCGGCGCGTTCGTCGGCGAAGACGACGTCCAGTCCGGGATGCTCTGCCCGCAGACTCGCCACGAGTTCGGCGGTATCGACGCCGCGCAGCGTGCGAGTGGTGACGAGTACGGAGGCTTCCGAGCGGGCGATCAGATGAGAGATCTCGCGAATGCCCGAGCGCGAACCGATTCCGACGGCGACGCGGCCGGTACGAAATGCTGCGCAGAGAGCCGCATGGAATACAGCGGTGTCGGGGAGCAACACGGCTACATGTCCGCATCCCTCACCAGCTAGATCCAGCGCCGACGCGATCGCATCGGCAGCCGCGTCGTACTGCTTCCACGACACCCTCGATTCCGGAGTGACAAAGGCGGTTTCGTCCGGGATGGTCTCAGACCAATGCCTGACCATTTCGCTGATGCTGACGCCGGCGAAGCGGTCCGGATTCGTGGCGAATTCACCGACGGTGAAGTCGAGTGTCTTCGTTTCAAGCATGATCGTCGATCATCTCCCGTCGGCGCTGAGGACGCCCATCGATTGTTTGTACGCGTTGTCCAGTGTCGCTGCGGAATCGCATTCGCGGACGAGTTCGCCGCGCTGCATGACATATCCGCGGTCGACAACCGATTTCAGTGCAGTAAGTGCCGGTTCCGTCACGATGACGGTCACACCCTCGGCGGCCAGACCCCCGACCAATGCTCGCAGCTCCGCGACGATTTTCGGTGCCAGTCCTGTCATCATCTCGTCGAGGAGCAACACCTTCGGGGTTTCCAGAAGGGCCCGCCCCAGAACCAACATCTGCTGCTCACCACCGCTGAGGACCCCGGCATAACTCTCCGAGCGTTCACGCAGGATCGGGAACCTCTCGAAAGCTGTTTCCACGGCTTCGGCTTTCAATCCCAGCAGGTCTGCGCCGACGCGTAGGTTCTCGCGAACGGACATTCGCATGAACAGTTGCCTGCCTTGGGGAACGTAGGCAAATCCGCTGCGGACACGATCCAGTGCCGATAATTTCTGGATCTCTCGACCATCGAATTTGATTGTCCCGGTGGCGGGAACCGAGCCGTAGATGGATCCCGCCAAGCTGGTCTTGCCCGCACCGTTCGGCCCGACGATCGCTGTCACTTCACCGGCGGGGGCGACAAGGGAGACTTCCCGGACGGCGACAGCGGATCCGTATCGAACTGTGACTCTGTCGAGTTCGAGCATGTCAGGCGCCTTCCTCGTATTCGGAACCGAAATAGACTTCTCGCATCGCGTCGCTGGCCAAGCACTCCTGCGGTGGTCCGTAGAACGCCACTGATCCGAAATTGAGCAGCACGATCTTGGTGGCGAGCGCCGCGATGAGATCGACGTTGTGATCGACCAGGACTACTCCTTTGCCCTGCGCGGCAATCGATCGCACGGCACCGGAGATGGCAGCGATGCCGTCGTGATCCGCACCGGCAAACGGTTCGTCCAACAGGAGGACTTCGGGTTCGGTCGCCATCGCCCGCGCCACCTCGACCAGACGCTGCGCGCCCAAACTGAGATCCCCGCAAGCACTCTCGACGTCGGTGACCGAGTATCGCGCAGCAATCTCCCGGGCCCGCTGTGCTGTCCGGTCCCAGTTCTCGAACGGTCCTTTGATCGCCCACCACAGCGAGTGCAGCGGTGAGGTGATCTTGTGTCCGTACAGTCCCGGGATGATGTTGTCGAGGGCGTCGAGTTCCGCCGCGAGCTGCGGATGTTGAAACGTGCGCGAGAGCCCTTGCCGTGCACGGCGCTCCGACGGCCCGGTCAAGGGAGCATCGGCGAGCGCGACGGTTCCGGAGTCTGCTTGCTGTGTGCCGAAGATGCAGTCCACCAGTGTGGTCTTGCCTGCCCCGTTCGGGCCGACAAGGCCGATCACCTCTCCCGGTCCGACGCTGAACGAGACATCGTCGACAGCGCGGACGCCGCCGTAGGACTTGTGGAGCCCGCTCACTTCGAGTAGCCGAGTCATCGATTGCCACGCTCCTTGTACAGACGGTTCATTCGACCCAGAACGTTCTGACTCCACCCGATCACCCCACCAGGCGCGACGATGAGGATCACCAGGACGGCTCCGGCAAGCAGGAGTTCGCCACTTCCCTGGTACCCGGGCATGTTCAGTGTCACGATCACCACGATCAATGCACCGAGCGGAGCACCCCACGCCGAACCGCGACCGCCGATGATCGGCATGAAGATCGCAAGGAAAACAATACTGAGAGTGAAGGTTTCAGGAGTGACAGCTTGCACCGACACGGTGAACAGCGATCCGCCGGTCGACGCGATCGCGGCACCGATCGCCAGCGCCACAACGGTCAGGTGCGCAGGATTGACGCCGGAAGACCGTGCGACATTACGATTGTCGCGGGCAGCTTGCAACATCAGCCCCCACACCGATTTCCGAAGTCGATCGACAGTGACCGCGATCAGACACACGAACAAGATCGCGAACACGACCAATGCGTAGCGCGGTGGCTCCCAGCCGAACATCGTCACAGTCTCGACGCCCGAGATCCCGGCCGACCCGCCGGTGAAACTCGGCCCGTCGATCAACCAGTGCTCGAAAGCGATACCGAACAACAAGGTCACCGCGGCAAGGTAGAAGCCGGAGAGTTTCTGTGTTGCCAAGCTGAGGAGTACTGCAACCGCTGCAGCGGCGAGGGCGCCGAGAATCCATCCCCACCACATCGACAACCCGGTCCGAACCGAGATCAGCGCAACGGCATACGCGCCGATCGCCGCATACGCGCTGTACGCCATCGACAGTGATCCCGCGAGCACGAATGGCACGTACATGCCGAGGGCGATCAGCGAATACGTCGCAGCGAGGAACACCAGATCCTGCCGGTACAGACTCGGCCCCATCCACAGCAGCACGGCCGCAACCACGGCCACGGTGATCAGCGCTTCTCGTGACACGGCGAGCATCCTCGTCCGGGAACTGCCGGCCGGAGTGGGCGGACTTGACGTCGGCGGACTGGTAGAAAGCGAGGCCATCAGACGCGAACCTTCCTCGAGAGCAAGCCTTCCGGACGGAAAGCGAAGAACACCAGGGCAATCAAGAGAATCGCGGTTTGAGCAGCACTCGCACCGAAGTAGTACGGGGCGAATACCTGGACGACGCCCAACACCATTCCGCCGATCAGCGGAGCCCAACTCCTGCCGGTACCACCGATGACGAGTGCGATGAATGCCGTCAGCGTCCATGACAGACCGCTCGTGAACTGAACACCGGCCTTGGGAGCGAACAGAAGTCCGGCGACCGCGGCGATCACACCCGCGAGGGTGAACGCGATGAGGCGTACCCGATCCACCGGCAAGCCCAGGACGCGGGCGGCATCCGGACTGTCGCCGACGGCGCGGAGCAGACGGCCCGACGTGGACCGGTTCAGCCACAATCCGATACCGACGAAGATCAGAGCAGTTCCGACGACGAGCACAACGGTCGAACTGTCGACGGTCGCACCGAGTACCGATATCGGATCGAAGTCGAAGATCTTCTGCCCGGGAAGTGGTGTGCGGCCGAAGACAGTGCCGGCGAGCTGCTGGATCCCGAACAGTACTGCGGTCACCGCCACCAACGCCGGTAGTTCCCCACGACCCGAACGCTTCTGAACCTGTTTGACCACAAGCTTTTCCGTCAAGATCGACAGCGCCACCGCTACCGCGATCCCCAGCGGCATGGCAATCCAGAGAGCGAGCCCGTAATTGATCGCGACCCAACTCGACGCCATTGCCGCAGCCATAGCGTACGGGCCCATCGCAAAGTTGAAGAAGTCGGCGCCGACCACCACGAGATACATTCCGAGGGCTATCAGAGAGAAGAAGGCACCGATCTCGATGGCTGCGAGCCACAGTTGTGCGTCTGTCATGTCAAAGCTCCTCGGTTATCCGCACGGGGGTTGGTAGGAATCCCACGGATGGGCCGGTTTGTTGTCCTCACCGAATTCGACGAGCACCAGTCCGCAGAGGCTGTCCGGAGCAAGGTGATCCTGCGAGGAGAACGACAGTGTCAGTCCGTCCTGGCCGAAGCTGGCGGGAAGTGCCGAAACCTGTTGAAGAGCATCACGAACGGCCGTCCGATCTCGGTGATCGCCGGCAATCTCGATGGCCTCGGCCAACATCATGACGGCGTCGTACGCCTGTGCGTCGTAGGCGGTCAGTTGATAATCGGGCCCCTTGACCGCCTGCACCTTGCGACGCAGTTCGGCGGTTCTCGGGTTGTTCTCACTGAGCGAGCCCATGTACACCATGCCGGTCAACGCGTTCGGGTCCGCCAAAGCCCAAGATGCGGGCTGGTTTCCGATGGAAGCGAGTGAGAAGCGTTGCGTCTGCGGGGTGATCTTCGACAAGGTGTTGTGCGCGAGGATTTCGAAGTGCCCGCCGATACTGGCGACCAGAATCGCGTCCGGTTCGGTTTCCGCGAGACGTGAGACCTGTGCGGTGATGTCCGCGGCATCGACCGGCGCCTTTTCGACGCCCGTCACTCTCGCGCACTTCTCGAGCGCCGGCCGCAGGGTCTTGATGATTCCGTCGATGGACGCACTCGCGTCACCGAGAATCCCCAGGGACTTGTACCCCATCTTCTCGAAAGCCCCGCAGTACACCTGGGCGTACTGCTTCAAGGAGTTCGGAATCATGAACGAGTAGTCGTTGTCGGGCGCCGAGGCAAAGGCGTCGCTGAGAACGACCGGAGCTATCGCGGGAATCTTCGACTGCTGGAGAATCGACTTGGCCTGCAGCACCGACCCGCTGCCGGTGGCGAGGATGACCGCACTTGATCCGTGATCGACCAACTTCCGAATGATCGACGGGGTCTTGGTGGGACTACTCTCGTCGTTCTCGACAACCAATTCCACCTGCTTGCCGTTGATTCCGCCTGCCTGGTTGATCAGGTCAACAGTCATACGCACGGTTTTGCCGGCGATCGTGCTGTACGACGCACCGGGCCCGGTGGAGTCCTCGTCCAAACCGATGACGATGATGTCTTCGGGAATGACACCGGCAGATGCGCACGCGCTCGCCCCGAGGACCACTGCCGCGCAGACGGCAATCGCCTTTCCGAGTCTCACATCAATCTCCCGTCCAAACTCTGCTTGGTAAATCAAACAAGCGCTTGATTTACGAGTGTGGACAGAAGTATGCACTGGGTCACACCGATAGTCAAAACTCGAACTACACGCGCAGGAACTGCGGTGTTACGGCTTCTGCAGATGCCGGATCGAGGAGCTGAGTTCGCGAATGACGGACTTCAATTCATCGACATCAGAGCGGAGTTCGGCAAATTCGGAGGCAGGAGATACGGTCTGCGCTTCCTTCTTCGCCGTGCGCCGCGCAATGCGTGCCACCGGCTCGCCGTCGACGGAACGTGCGGCGAAGCCGTCCAGGAAAACCGAAATCAGATTGCGCTGCAGATCATCCGCCAACTCGGAAAGCTGAGGGCGATACTGCGCGACGGTGGACCAGACGGATTCACGCAGGAGACGGTGAAACTGTTCGGGATCGATGTCTTCCCGAAACTCCGCGTCGGCAATTCCGCGAGCGATAGCCGATCGCCAGTAGCTGTGTGCCTTCTGAACCAGGATGGTGATGGGCGCGTCCGCCGGTTGCGACGAAAGTATGGCTTCTCCCTGATAGACCTCCGTGGCATACGGGTGATCCACCGCCGAGGCAAAAGACACCGAGACCATCGTTGCCAGGCGATCTCGGGCCGAACCTCCCGGCTCGATCGAGTCTTCGTACCTGACGTTGAGATCTTCGAGGAACCGGACGACGATCTCGTTGGCTATCGCATCCTTGGAGTCGAAGTAGTGGTAGAGGCTGCCGGAGAGAATCCCGACTTCGTCGGCGATGTCGCGTACCGTCGTCGCGGCGATTCCCCGCTCACTGAACAGCTTGGCCGCATGAGCGAGTATTTCGTCCCGTCGGGTCGAGCGCACGAGAAGATCCTTCCGACGTTCCGATCGTCAAGCGAGTGCTTGATCAATTTCTCGTCGATGCTAACACCGCACCCTCGCTGACCTGCGGTGTGAGGTCCTGGACATCCAATCGAAACACCGGACACACACTTGTCACCGACAGTCATTCCACCGCAACAACTTCCACCTACTCTGTGCACTCGACGAATACAGCGTTGTATACGCACTCCGGATACAGATCTGTCAGAGCCATTGTCTGCCAGAGCCATCGACACGAAAGGCCCGTACATGCGAACCTTCTCGAAGCGCACCCTTGCCGCGCCGGCCGCTCTCGCCGCGCTGGGCTTGGTTCTCACCGGCTGCGGAAGCAAGGCGACAGACACCGCATCGGGAGATTCGACGGCTACGTCGTGCGTCGACACCTCGGGGGACACGATCAAGGTCGGTTCCCTGAATTCACTCTCGGGTACCATGGCCATCAGTGAAGTGACGGTCCGCGACTCCATCTCGTTGGCGGTGCAGGAGATCAACGATTCCGGCGGTGTGCTGGGCAAGAAGATCCAGATCGTGGCAGAGGACGGCGCGTCGGAGCCGACAGTGTTCGCCGAGAAGGCCGAGAAACTGATCAGCAGCGATTGCGTCGCAGCAGTTTTCGGTGGCTGGACCTCCTCGAGCCGTAAGGCCATGCTGCCGGTGTTCGAGGACAACAACTCTTTGCTCTACTACCCGGTCCAGTACGAGGGACTGGAAGATTCGAAGAACATCTTCTACACGGGTGCAACGACCAACCAGCAGATCATCCCCGCTCTGGATTACCTGAAGGAGAAGGGCGTCAAGTCGCTGTATCTGGTCGGGAGCGACTACGTGTTCCCTCAGACCGCGAACCGCATCATCAAGGCGTACGCGGCAGCGAACGGCATCGAGATCAAGGGCGAGGATTACACGCCATTGGGCTCGACCGACTTCTCCACCATCGTGAACAAGGTCCGCACAGCCGACGCCGATGCCGTGTTCAACACACTCAACGGTGATTCCAACGTCGCGTTCTTCCGTGAATACTCGAATGTCGGCCTGAAGCCCGCCGACATGCCCGTCGTCTCCGTCTCCATTGCGGAGGAAGAGGTCGGCGGTATCGGAGTCCAGAACGTCGAAGGCCAGCTGACGGCGTGGAACTACTACCAGACCATCGACTCCCCCGAGAACAAGAAGTTCGTCGAGGCGTACAAGGCGAAGTTCGGCCAGGACAAGCCCACGTCCGATCCGATGGAAGCGGCATACACCTCCGTCTACCTCTGGAAGAACACCGTCGAGAAGGCCAACTCGTTTGCGGTCAAGGATATTCAGGACAACGCCGACGGTGTGACCTTCCAGGCGCCCGAAGGACTCGTCACCATCGACGGCGACAACCACCACATCACCAAGACTGCCCGGATCGGCGAAATCCGTTCCGACGGACTGATCTACACGGTCTGGGATTCGGGACAGCCGATCGAGCCGGATCCGTACCTGAAGAACTACCCCTGGGCTGAGGGGCTCGGTAGCTGATCGACAAAAGGCGGAATTGACGGAATCGACGAGTAGAGAGGTGGAGCGTCTGTCATGGATGTTGTGATCGGGCAGTTGTTCACGGGTTTGAGTATCGGATCGATTCTCCTGTTGGCAGCGTTGGGGTTGTCTCTCACGTTCGGGCAGATGGGTGTCATCAACATGGCACACGGCGAGTTCATCATGGCCGGCTCGTACACCGCATACGTAGTGCAGCAGGTGATCTCGAATGCAACGGGATCGTTGATCATTTCTCTGCTCGTCGGTTTCGTCGTCGGCGGACTGATGGGTGTTGTGCTCGAAGTGGTCCTGGTATCGCGGATGTACCACCGACCCCTCGACACCCTGTTGGTGACATTCGGCGTCGGATTGATCCTTCAGCAGTTGGCGCGCGACATCTTCGGCGCGCCGGCAGTCAATGTTTCGGCGCCGAGCTGGCTTTCGGGCGGGGTCGATATTTTCGGCGCCGTGGTGCCGAAAACCCGCATCTTCATTCTGGTGTTGGCGATCGCAGCGGTGATCGCACTTTCGGTCGCACTGAAGCAGTCGTCGATGGGTAGACGCATCCGGGCCGTCGTCCAGAATCGCGATCTGGCCGAGACGAGCGGAATCTCCTCTCGTCGTACGGACATCACGACCTTCTTCCTCGGTTCCGGGCTCGCCGGCGTCGCGGGTGTCGCGTTGACGCTCATCGGTTCCACCAGCCCGACCATCGGCCAGTCCTATCTGATCGACGCCTTCCTGGTTGTTGTCGTCGGCGGTCTCGGTCAGATGAAGGGAGCCGTGATCGCAGCCTTCGCCCTCGGCATCTTGAACTCGTTCATCGAGTACTCGACGACAGCGTCGATCGCGAAGGTGATCGTGTTCGTCATCATCGTCGTCTTCCTTCAAGTTCGGCCGCAGGGCCTGTTCGCAGTCAAGACGAGGAGCCTCGTATGAGCATCCTGAACAATTCCCGAATTCGGGTGTGGGGCGGTTTTGCACTCGCCGCCATCGTGCTGTTCGCCGTCGCTCCGGCTGTGCTCTCGGACTTCAGGCTGTCACTGTTGGCCAAATTCCTGT
The DNA here is from genome assembly GCF_040546695.1 of Rhodococcus sp. OAS809. Classification (NCBI taxonomy): domain Bacteria; kingdom Bacillati; phylum Actinomycetota; class Actinomycetes; order Mycobacteriales; family Nocardiaceae; genus Rhodococcus; species Rhodococcus sp. OAS809. The sequence goes on from NZ_JBEPOI010000002.1 coordinate 2,345,935, forward strand.
GCTTCGCCATAGTCGCTGTCGGTATCGGTTTGGCTTGGGGCAGAGGCGGAATGCTCACGCTCGGCCAGGGGGTGTTCTTCGGGATCGGCGCATACGTGATGGCGATGCACCTCAAGATCGCCGATGCCGAACTCAAGGGTGACGCGGTCCCGGACTTCATGTCCATCGCCGGCAAGACCGAACTGCCGGGATACTGGCAACCGTTCGCCTCGCCATTCGTGGCGATCTTCGCCATCCTTTTCCTGCCGGCCGCTGTTGCCTTTCTCCTCGGACTCGGTGTGTTCAAGCGGAGAGTCAAGGGCGCGTACTTCGCGATCCTCTCGCAGGCACTCGCCGCGGCTTTCGCGATCCTCTTGATCGGCCAGCAGTCGATCGGTGGCAGCAACGGCCTCAACCGTTTTCGTACGTTCTTCGGTTTCAATCTCAACGATCCGGCGAACAAGCAGATGTTGTTCTTCATCGCTGCCGGAGTTCTTCTCGCATCGGTCGCTCTCATTCGCCAGCTGATGAACTCCCGATACGGCGAACTCCTCGTCGCCGTCCGTGATCAAGAGGAGCGAGTACGTTTCCTCGGATACGATCCCGCGAACATCAAACTGGTCGCCTACGTGACCGCGGCATTCCTCGCCGGTATCGCCGGCGCGCTGTTCGTTCCGATCGTGGGCATCATCTCCCCCGCCGACGTCGGGATCGTCCCGTCCATCGCTTTCCTCATCGGGGTCGCGATCGGCGGCCGCGCAACGCTTCTCGGTCCGGTACTCGGTGCGATCGGCGTCGCGTGGGCGCAGTCGACATTCTCGGAGAAACTCCCTTCGGGATGGATCTACGCACAAGGGTTGATGTTCATCGTCGTGGTCGGGTTCTTCCCGGCAGGTGTGGCCGGATTGTTCGCCCTGATGCGCCACCGCAAGAAGCGTGAGACCCCGGCCGACCCGCCGGTCAAGGTCTCCCAACCCGAACCAGTGGAGGTGTCGTCATGACCAACACAACCGCCACCAGCGAACCCAAACCGGCACTGGGTGGCAACGCCGGAATGTCGTCCGAGTACCTCGAAGTACGAAATCTTTCGGTCAGCTTCGACGGTTTCAAGGCCGTCGACGGCGTCGACTTGACCCTCATGCAGGGCGACCTGAGGTTTCTCATCGGCCCGAACGGGGCTGGAAAGACAACGTTGGTCGACGCCATCACCGGACTCGTTCCCGCGACGGGTTCCATCACGAAGTCCGGCGAGCAACTGCTCGGCAAGAAGGTTCACAAGATCGCCCGCCTCGGCGTCGGGCGAACCTTCCAGACGGCAAGCGTCTTCGAAGAGCTCTCGGTGCTGCAGAATCTCGACATCGCGGCCGGAGCCGGCCGATCACCGTGGAACCTGCTCAGAAAACGCAAAGGTGTGCTTCCCGAGATCGAAGAGGCGCTGGAGACAACCGGGTTGGAGCACCTCAGGGACACCGCCGCAGGCATTCTGGCGCACGGACAGAAGCAGTGGCTCGAAATCGGAATGTTGTTGGTACAGAACTGTTCCGTGCTCCTGCTCGACGAGCCCGTCGCAGGCATGAGCCTCGAGGAGCGCGAGGAGACCGGGAACCTTCTGCGGCGCATCGGCGGTGCGCGAACCGTCGTCGTAGTCGAGCACGACATGGACTTCATGCGATCCTTCGCCACGTCCGTCACAGTGCTCGCCGCTGGGAAAGTACTCGCCGAAGGAACTGTGGCGGAGGTCCAAGCCGACCCCAAGGTGCAAGAGGTCTACCTCGGCACAGCCGCTGCCGGAACCGATCTCGGCGCCGACACCGAACCGACCCCGGAGGACTGAATCATGCTCGAACTCGTCGACATCCGCGCCGGCTACGGACGTACCGAAGTGATCCACGGCGTTTCCTTGCTGGTTCCCAGCGACGGGGTTGCGGCAGTCATGGGTCACAATGGTGCGGGTAAAACCACCTTGCTACGCGCCGCCGTCGGACTGATCAAACCCACACGGGGAAAGGTACTTCTGAACGGTGAGGACATCACCGGTCTACGGCCGAGCGCCCGCGTCGCTCGCGGACTTGCCTACGTACCGCAGGGTCAGCAGTCGTTCGGACAACTGACAACTGCCGAGAATCTTCGGGTGGTCGCCGACGGGCGCAAACGCGGAAAGGCACTCATCGCAGAGGCATTGGATCTGTTTCCCGCACTCACCACGCTCCTCGACCGTCGCGCGGGACTTCTCTCCGGTGGGCAGCGACAACAGCTTGCCATCGCTCGCGCCCTGATCACCGAGCCCAAGATCCTCATCCTCGACGAACCGACCGAGGGCATTCAGCCCAACGTGGTCGCCGAAATCGAAAGAACAGTCATGGAACTCACCGAGCGCGGCGATCTCGGTGTCCTCCTCGTCGAGCAGCACATCGGTTTCGCGCTCCAATCTGCTCAGCATTACAGCATTCTCGCGGCCGGACATGTGACCTCGACCGGTGAGGGCGGCACCACGTCCACCGAGGCGGTTCGTCGAGCGATGGCAATCTGACATGAGTGTGCGGCCGCCGCTGCGCGAACAGGTTTACCGGTCGATCCGAAACGATCTGATGTCGGGTCAGATCGCGCCATCCGAACGACTCGGCGAAGAACGGTTGGCTCATCTCTACGGTGTCTCGCGAACACCGGTGCGCGAAGCGCTCGCGAAGTTGGAATCCGACGGGCTGGTCGAGCGCGACGAACACGGCCTCTTTCCGTACCGACCGCACCTCGACGAGTTGGGTGGCCTCTACGAGCTGCGCATACTCCTCGAGGTACACGGACTTCGGCGGGTACTCGACGGTGAGGCCCCCGCTCATGATCGAGACGCGCTCGGTTCCGAACTCGACAAGTGGTACGCATTTCTCAAACAGATGCCGGTACCGGACGCCGGTTTCGTGACGCTCGACGAGGAGTTCCACATCGCGCTCCTCGCCTCGTCCGGAAACCATGCGTTGGTCGACGCCTTGCAGGCCGTCAACTCGAAGCTGCGCCCCGTGCGGATGTTCGACTACCTGACTCCCGACCGTATGAAGGCCACCGTGGAGGAACATATCGCCGTCGTCGAGCTGGTTCTGGACGGCAAGATTCCGCAAGCGCACGAGGCACTGGTGTCGCACATCGACATCTCTCGTGCGGTTGTCCTCGACCGTGCTCGTCAGGCCCTCTCGTTGGCCGCCATGGCCAATGCCGTGCGTAACTGATCAGCGTCGTGTCGCTGACTTCAGGGTGACGACTTCGGTGACGTGGTCTCTCGTCAGGGGGACCAGCAGATACTCCCCCGCTACGGTTGGCTGCGGGCCGAGTACAGAACCGGGGACCGTACCCGTTGTGCCGTCCGAGCATTCGACTGCAACTTCGCTCGTGTAGTCCGCATCAGGCGCAACGTCGCAGGTGAGTCCGTCATCCGTGGTGAAGGCGGAGATACTCGAATCGGCGGGTTCGTGGATCGCTGTCCCGATTGGATCCGCCGGAGCCGGTGTGCTCGTAGTTGGTGCGGCTGTCGTTGTCGGGGTTGCTGTCGTTGTCGGGGTTGCTGTCGATGTCGGGGTTGCTGTCGGTGTCGGCACAGACGCGGTGGTCGTCATCCCTGCCGTGTTCTCAGCTGCCGTGGTCTCAGCTGCCGTGGTCTCAGCTGCCGTGGTCGAAGAAGTCGTCGATGACGGGGGTTCGCTCACCGAAGTAGACGTCGGGCTGACCGCACGCGCAGCAAATCCGGTTGGGAGGCTCAGCGGCGTGACCGGGTATGTCGCGCTGCCAATTCCGCATTGGGCCGTTACAAGATTGAATGTCACGTTTGTGGTGCCCAGTATCTGCGCCCCCAGAATCGCAAAAGCTGCCATCGAAAGACTCACGCTCAGCGTCGATTGCGCCGTTGTTGCCGTGGACGTTCGCGTGCTCACGAGCTTGATGTTCGTGTATTGAATCGTCGCCAAGCCAGCGGCGTTCACAGTGGCGTCCGCCCCTGTTACCGTCACCGATGCGTTCTCGGCAGGCTGTGGAATCGTGAGGACGCGAGATCCCACCGTCACCTGATTCGTGGGGCTACTCGCCGATACCGATGCCCTGTTCGAGGTATCGCACGCAGCCCCTGCCGTAATCGGCGATGCCACAGTGACTATCGGCGCACTGACCAGATCAACCCCCAGTAGAGACAGCAAGTTCACTGTCACGGTCATCGAGGTGAGTGTCGACGTCGCATCGGTATCCGAAACAATTGCCGACTGGCAGCGGCCGCTCGCTGGCTGCCCGACCGAGTAGGCAGCGCACGACGAGATCGATCCGGTCCGGGACAACGAGTTGACGCCCAGTAGCTTTGCAACCACCAGATTGGTTGTGTCCAGGTCCTTTCCAATCGTGTTCTGTTGTGAGACACCTTCGAACATCGAACTGCCGAAAAGATCTATCACGATTCCGCCACTGGACAACCCGAGCCCGCCGGCGCCTCTGCCGTACCCACTCGTCGTCCATGAACCGGTGGAAATCGGGCCGGTAACGTACTCGGAGTCTGTCCACGCCGCTTCTGTCTCTCCGAGGAGTGGGTGAGACGAGAAACCAGAGCCCAAAACAACCGCAACTGCCAATACGATGACTGAAAACAGGTGGCGACGCTTCATTGTCTACCGCCGTCTGGCGGTAGAAGAACCTGGATGGGTTCGGTTTTCGGGTCGGCCGAGTCGGCATCATCGTCGTCATCGGTATTGCGCGGCCAGAATACCGCGACCACCAAAGCGGCCATGGTCAGCGTGATCGCCCCCAGAACAAGAGGATTCGAGAAGTAGACGATCACCCGCGCCAATCCCGGAACGTGCCAGAGCACCTTTCGGACCGTGGTGACCTCGTATACCGCGGGATCAGCCGAAGTGTTGGCATCACCCTTGAGATCGAGAATCGTGATGCCGTTGTCCTGGGTACGAGCGGAGACGACCCGGTGGGTCACCGGCAGTTCGGACACTCCCCGATCGACGGTGACGACGTCGCCCACCTCGACGGAATCTGCCGGTACTTCCCGCACAACTGCCAGAGATCCGGTCGGAATGGTCGGCGACATCGATCCGGTCTTGAACAAGATCAGTGTGATGTCGAAAACGAAGGCACAGATCACCAAAGCGATACAAACAACCCCACCGGCAGCGAGAACCTGAAGGATGCAGTCCCCGATGATCGTGGGGATCGAACGCTTCTTCGTCCGGGCATGTGTTGCCCGGGCATGTGTTGGCATTGCAGCTCCTTCAGGGTGTTGCACTGAACTGCCAAGTGGGAGTTGCCGTTTTACCGGTCAGCGCCGAGTTGCTCCAATTAGCCGAGGTTGCGGGCAGCGAAATCTCGAAGCACAGCGCCACCGCGGCGCCCGGGGACGCTCCACCGGTGGGTAGCGCGATGGCCCCGACTGCGGAACCAGTTGAGAGCGACGGAAACACCGTCGCACTTCCCGCCACGAATTGTGGTGTTCCCGTGGCGAAGGCTGACGCATCACAGGTCGTCGACTTGACCACCCGATACCGCAGCGCCGACGCCAGAGTGGAGTCGCCGGCAACCGTGGCCGCCTGCAGAGTGACGGATGCTGCCGGCGAGACCGGCACTGTTCGAAGAGATATCGGGCCGTACGAGAACGCACCGGGGCGAATCAGGAGCGCCGAGGGCGTGTACGTGAAAACGCCAGGGGCACTGGATGAATGCGACGACCATCCACCGCCGACGTTCGACTCGATTCCGAATGTTCCGGTGCGAAACGATGCATCGCCCATCGTGCTGTCCACCCAACTGGCAGCCACGGTGGTTGCACCGATACCCAGGACGAGTCCCGAGGCCGCCAGTGCGTACACCTGACGCATTCGCCGTGTGACCACGCAGGCGTCAGGGGGTGGACTGGCCGGTGAACTGCCAGAGCAAGCGCCCGGTGTCCTTGCCCGACACGATCGAAGGGTCGACTCCGGCAGGCAGCGTGACCGCGAAGCACAGTTCGACCGGCACGCCCGTGCCTAGCAAGGTGACGTCCGAACCCGAACCTGCCGTCAAGGCCACCGGACTGGCTGTCGTGCCTACCCATGCTGTTCCTGCTCCAATTCCCGCTGCCGTGCAGGTCGTGGAGGGGACACCTCGATACACCGAGTACCGCAGGGCGGGTTTGAGGTCGGTATCACCGCCCGTTGCACCGAGTAGTTGTACCGTCGCGCCGGAAGTGCTGGCCGTGGGACCGATCCGAAGCGCTACCGGCGCGTATACCGTCGTTCCGGGTGAGAGTGCGTCGAATCCCGTGCTGAATTGGAAGTGGCCGGCGGAAGCGTCCACTTGATACTCACCCCAGGTCGTCAGTCCGTCGAAGCTGCCCTGGAGATTCCAACTTCCCGTCTTGAACTGCGCGTCGCCGAAAACGTTGTCTGTCCACGCCGCTAAGGTGACAGCGGCGCCGATACCGAGGACAAGTCCTCCGGCAAGTAATGCACGTACTTTGCGCTTGTTTACAGCCTTCCGATCAGTGGCCATGCTGGTCTCGATTCACTTGGAATGCGAAAGAACCTCCGATTCGGGAAATCTAGCCCCCAATTTCATCCGAAATATCCGAAATGACCGAAATCGAGACAAGAACTTCACGCCTTGTCCGCCTCGCCACCATCCGTGGGCGCTGACCAGGCGGAAATAGGAAAGCCGGCCAGATGGTTGCACCTTCCAACGACGTTTGCGTTCTATTCGCTGAGAAAGGCACCACATTCATGGCCGTCCCACTTTCCATCCTCGATCTCGCCCACATCGGCGACAACGAAACCGCCAAAGACAGCTTCGACGCCAGCGTGACCTTGGCGCAGCGTGCCGAGGAGTGGGGTTACAAGCGAATCTGGTATGCCGAGCACCACAACATGGGTTCCATCGCGTCTTCGGCCACCAGCGTTCTGATCAGCCACGTCGCCGCGCACACCAGCAAAATCCGCCTCGGCGCCGGTGGAATCATGCTGCCCAACCACGCGCCGCTGACGATCGCCGAGCAGTTCGGCACCCTCGAGACTCTGCACCCGGGTCGCATCGATCTCGGTCTCGGTCGCGCGCCCGGTAGTGATCAGAAGACCATGCAGGCTTTGCGACGCGACCCGAGTTCTTCGGACAGCTTCCCGCAGGACGTACTCGAGCTTCAGGGCTACCTCGGCGACACTTCGCGCGTCCCCGGAATCAATGCCGTTCCCGGTAAGGGCACTCACGTTCCGCTCTACATTCTCGGATCGTCACTGTTCGGAGCCAAGCTCGCCGCGATGCTCGGCCTGCCGTATGCATTTGCCTCGCACTTCGCCCCCAACGCCCTGCGCGACGCCGTCGCGATCTATCGACGCGAGTTCAAGCCGTCGGAGCAGTTGGCGGAGCCGTACGTCATCGCGGGCGTCAACGTCATCGCCGCCGACACCCATGAGCAGGCTCAGCAGGACTTCCTCGCGGCCAAGCGTTCGCGCGTCAGCCTTCTTCTCGGACGCGGACGCAAGTTCACGGACGACGAAGCGGACATGCTGCTCGACTCCCCCGCGGGTCAGCAGGTTCTGCAGATGACCAAGTACAGCGCCATCGGCACGCCCACGGAGGTCCGCGCCTACCTCGACGAGTTCACCGAGCATGCACAGGCCGACGAGCTGATCACGGTGTCGACCGGCACCAACCGCGAGGCTTGGTTGCGCACGTTCGAACTCCTCGCCGACGTGAGCGATCTGGTACCCGCCTAAGCTGCCGGTATGGGCGATCCATCCCGTCGCGGGTTCATCTCGGTACTGGCAGTTCTACTTTCGACGGGTTGGGCCGCCAACCACTTTGCTTCGCTCATCCCGGTTCTCCGGGTGGACGAGGGTCTTTCGCATACCGTGCTCGACGGTGTTTTCGGTATCTACGCGCTCGGACTCCTACCCGGCCTGTTAACCGGTGGAGCACTGTCGGATCGCGTCGGCCGAGCTGTAGTCGTCCTGCCCGGAGCGCTCATAGCCTCGCTCGGAACCTTGATTCTTCTTCTCTGGCACGACGCGCCCGGGCTCATGGTCGGGCGCCTCGTTGTCGGTATCGGTGCCGGTCTGGCAATCGGCGCCGGCACCGCGTGGGCGGCTGACCTTCGCGGCAAGTCCGGAACCGTGATGGCGGGCGTAGTACTCACCTCGGGTTTTGCACTGGGACCACTGTTTTCGGGTCTGTTGGCACAATTTGCCGCCTTCCCACTCGCTACGCCCTTTGTCGTCTCGGCCTTCTTGTCGGTGGGTTCGGTTACCGCGGCAGCTGTGTGGAGTCGTACACCTGTTTCCGTAGAAGCCGCGACCATCACACCCGTCCCAGACGGCGCGGAGCGCTCCGTCGCAAATGCGCCAGACGGCGCGGAGCGCTCCGTCGCAAATGCGCTGCTCTGGGCACTTCCGTTGGCGCCATGGGTGTTCGCCAGCGCAACAGTGTCTTTCGTGACCATGACGGCCAGGCTCGGGGACCGCTACTCAGGTCCTCTCCTTCCGGGTTTCGCGGCGGCGCTGACTCTGGGTGCTGGAATCCTGGTTCAAACCGCTGCGCGCCATCGCAATTGGGGTCCTCAGGCCGGCACGGTCGGCGCCGCACTGGCGGCGCTCGGATACTGCCTGGTCGCCGTCGGCGGCGCACACCCCGCGCTCGGGTTGTTCATCGTCTGCGCGCTCGTCCTCGGTACGGCCTACGGACTGTGTCTGCGTGAGGGACTGCTCGACCTCGAGTCGCTGGCTCCCCCGGCCTCGCGGGGCGCCCTGACCGGGATCTTCTACGTCGGCACCTATCTCGGATTCGGACTGCCGGTGCTACTGGTTGTCATCGAACCCACGATGGGTCCGTCGCTGCCGTTGGTGATCCTCGCCGCTGTTGCCGCCGTCGTTGCCGTGGTCCGATTCCGTCGATTGCGGTCGACCCAGGCTTCCGCGTCACATCCGCGTCTCGAGGTCGCATCGGTCTGAGCGTCCATTCGGACGGAGTTGGCGGTACTTGCAGTCGCAGCTACCCGGCGGTGTTAGCGTCGGAGGACCAGAAGGTCACTGCGTAGGGACACAGCAATGGGCAAGAGCGAGGCGGGCAAGGCCGAATCGGCCAAGAGTAGTGCGGACGACCTGACGGGTCGGCGCATCCTGATCACCGGCGCTGCCCGCAATATCGGTTCTTCGCTGGCCAGACGCCTGTACGACCGTGGTGCGTCCGTGGGACTGCTCGGCCTCGAGCCGGAACTTCTCGAACAAGTCGCCACTTCCTGCGGCCGCGCACCCTGGCAGTTGTGCGATGTCGCCGACCCCGAGCAGGTATCTCGCGGCGTCGACTACATCGCTGAGAAGCTGGGAGGCATCGACGTCGTCGTCGCCAATGCCGGCGTCGAGGCGAACTCGTCGATCCTCGGCGGCGACCCTGCGGACATGCGCCGCGCCGTCGAAGTCAACCTCATGGGCACGTACTACACCCTGCGCGCAGCGGGTCCCCACATCAGTCACGAAAACGGTTACGCCCTGGTGGTCGCCTCGGCTCACGGCGCCGCCAAGCATCCGTTTCGCGGACCGTTCGGTGCTTCGCGCGCCGGCGTCGAAGCGTTGGGCGACGCGTTGCGCTTGGAAATGAAACACCTCGGCACCAAGGTGGGCGTCGCGTACATCGGCGACATCGACACCGATACCACCGCACTGTCGTTCGACGGAGCACGCGGAACCCTCGCCAGCGTCGGCACCACGACCGTCGCTGACGCCGTCGACGCGTTCGAGCGCGGTATCGTCGGCCGGAAGTCACGCGTACACGCGCCCCGCCGCAGCGCCGCGGTTCGCCACATCGCGCAACGAGCTATCGACCTCCGTCCCTCTCACATCCGTGGAGTCGCATGAACCCCCGCATCCCGCCCGGCCGATTCAAAGACCTCGGTCCGATCAACTGGGGAATCTGGCGTGTCCTGTCGAAGGCTGCCGGAGCACCCGACGCGCATCTGTTCAGCACCTTGGGCCGCACGGGCGGACTCTTCCGCGGTTGGCTGCACTACTCCGGCTCACTCATGCCCGGCGGCAAGATCTCTCGCCACGACACCGAACTGATCATCCTGCGGGTCGCGCACCTGCGGGACTGCGGTTACGAGATGGATCACCACATCAGGCTCGGCCGCAAAGCCGGAATCGACGCAGAAGAACTGTCCCGAATCATCGAGGGCCCTGGCGCTTCCGAGTTGAGTCCGCGTCACCGTGCGATCTTGACTGCGGTCGACGAGTTGGTCACCACCAAGGACGTCACCGACGACACGTGGGGAACGCTCTCGCAGCATCTCGACGATCGTCGGTTGATCGAATTCACCTTGTTGGTCACTCAGTACGACGGCCTGGCCACCACGATCGGAACCTTGCGGGTTCAGCGCGACTTCTCCTGAAGTTCCGCGGCGGCCGTAACTCAGCTCTAACCCGAAGACATCTGGACGAAACACCTGATCAATAGCGTATACAGGTATGTCGACAGGGATGAATACGGCGCCGGAGCCACTGCGTGAGGTGGTCTACCGGGAACTACGCACCGAACTGGTCAACGGGACTATCGGGTTCGATCAGCGCCTGACGGAACCGAAACTCTCCACGCGTTTCGGCATTTCTCGCACACCAGTACGGGAAGCGTTGACGATGCTGTGCGCCGATGGACTCCTGCGCCGGGAAGAGTACGGGTTCTCCGCCGTGCGCCCGAGTATCCCGCGGATCCGAGATCTGTATGAACTCCGAATCACGCTGGAACTACAAGGAATTACCCGGGCGATCGCAGATCCGACGATCCGGCACGACCGAACAATCCTCGACGACGAATTGGTGCGGTGGCGTGCCCTGGCTCTCGATCCGCCCGCTCAGGAACCGGGGTTCGTCGAACTGGACGAGGAATTCCACGTCGCCGTACTGAGGGCGTCGGGAAACAATGAACTGGTCGCGTCGCTGCTGTCGGTGAATTCCCGTATCCGGCACGTTCGGATGTACGACTTCATGGTCAACGGCCGCATCGACACCTCGATCGCGGAGCACATTCGAATCCTCGAAGAACTACGTGCCGGCAATCTGCCCGAGGCCCGCACGCTTTTGCACCAGCACATCGGCGAGTCTCTCGACGTCGTCCTCGACCGGGTGACCCGCGCGATCACCGCGCTCTCACTCGCCAACATCACGGACTGATCGGAGCAGTACACACCATGACCATCGCAGCAGAAGTTTTCACCCCGACAGCCCGGGTCGAGCAGGCATTCCAGCGGATCGAGGAAGTAGATCGCCCCGAAGTCTGGATCACGTTGCGCCGCAAGGAAGATGTGCTTGCCGATGCCGCTTCGGTCGAAGCCAGAATCGCCGCGGGCGAGCATCTTCCTCTGGCTGGGCGTCTGGTCGCCGTCAAGGACAACGTCGACGTCGCCGGTCTGCCGACCACAGCGGCGTGCCCCGAATTCGCGTATTCGCCGGACGAAACCGCCAGTGCCGTTGCGCGGTTGATCGAGCACGGGGCTGTTGTTCTGGGGAAGACCAATCTGGACCAGTTCGCCACCGGACTGGTCGGAACGCGCAGTCCGTACGGAGCCGTTCGCTGCGCCTGGGACGAAGAGTTGATCTCGGGCGGTAGTAGCTCCGGATCCGCCGTCGCTGTCGCGCTGGGAATTGCAGACATCGGAATCGGCACCGACACTGCCGGTTCGGGCCGGGTGCCGGCAGCGTTCCACGGGATCTACGGACTCAAGCTCTCGCTCGGCGTCATCCCCGCCCACGGAGTAGTGCCCGCCTGCGTGGACTACGACGCTCTGACGGTATTTGCCGACGACCTCGAATCGGCAACCGCGGCAGCGGCAATCATGATCGGCCACGAACCTCGGGATCCCCGCAGCCGCGTCTGGCCTTCCGACGTTCGTCTCGCGGCGGCGCCGAATCCCCGCGTCGCCGTCCCCCGAATCGAGGATCTCGCTCAACTGAGCCCGTCGTATACAGCAGCATTTCAGGACACTGTGACAGCTCTGGTAGCCGGCGGCGCCGAGACCGAGACCGTCGACATATCCGGACTGCTCGACGCGGCCCGATTGCTCTACGACGGCGCCGTGGTGGCGCAGCGGTACGCCGCTGCCGGCGAGTTCCTCGAAACTCGTCCTGCCGGAGCAGATCCCGCGGTGTCCGACATCGTGCTCGGTGCGAAGCACCCCACCGGATACCAGCTAGTCGACGATCTCGATGCTCTCACCCGCGCCAAGGCTGCCACCCGGGAACTCCTCGCCGGGTTCGACGCCCTACTGCTTCCCACCACCACCGAACACCCGACGATTGCCGCCGTGACCGAGGATCCGTTCGGAATCAACCGCCGGATGGGAACTTTCACCAACTTCTGCAACCTGCTCGACATGGCGGCCGTCGCGGCGCCCGGACACCGCACTGCCGAAGATCACCCGTTCGGCGTCATGTTCGTCGTACCCGCTTTCGACGACCAGATCGCCATCGACCTCGCTGCGCGACTCGGCGGTGTGCCTTCACCCACCCTCGTCGATACCGGAATCGACCTCGCAGTATTCGGCGCTCACCTGCGCGGGCAACCCCTCAACACACAGTTGGTCGACCTCGGCGCGCGGTACGTCGAAACCGTCACGACCTCGGATGCCTACCGGCTCTTCGCTCTCGACACGACGCCACCGAAGCCCGGCCTGGTACGCCTTGGCCCTGGACTCGGCGCACCGGTCGTCGGCGAGATCTTCCGAATCTCACCGGCCGGGCTGGGAACGTTCCTCGCCGCCTTGCCTGCACCGATGGCGCTCACGAGCGTCGAGTTATCCGACGGCAGAACGACAGTCGGTTTCAGCTGCACTCATGACGCCGTAAACGGCGCAGCTGACATCACCGACTACGGCGGTTGGGCCGCGTACCTCTCTCGCTGACAGTCACGGCTTGCAGATTCGAGTGACGGCCTCGCGCACCACTTCACGGCGGCGCGCGATCTCGTCGGCGTCGACGTTCTGGTTGTCGGCCACACCGGGGGCCACCACCCAGCCGAACACGAGGCCGAACAGCATCGTGATCAGGTCCTGGGGGTCCCAGTGCTTCGAGATGAGGCCGTCTTCTTGAGCCTTGCGGATCGTGGCCATTCGCGGAACCCAGCTGGAATGTTCCTCGGCCAGCTTCTTCATCCGTGGTGCCTCACCCTGCAATTGACCCCAGATCATCATCCGTTGAATCTGTGGTTTGCCGAGCATTGCGTCGAACAGTTCGACGGCATGCGCGGGCATGTCTTCACCGGTGAACTCGACGGATTCCATCGCCTGCTCGAAGTCGACGTCGAGCACCGCGTGGAACAACGCGACCTTGTCACCGAAATAGGCGTAGAGGCGCTCCTTACTGGCGTTTCCGTTCTTCGCAATCCGATCGATGCGCGCACCGGCAAGCCCGTAGGTGCCGAATTCTTCTTGCGCAGCGTCGAGGATTCGCTGTTTCGTCGCGGTCACGTCAGTGGGAGCCATAGTGATGATGGTAACCGAACGAACTATTTCGTTTGACTCACCCGAGAAGGCTGGAATACCTTTTTCCAATGACCACCACGTCCCACGTCGACGGCGGCACTCTGCCACCGATCCCGGCTGTCTCCGAGAATCCGAATCATCAACGTCGCTGGCTGGTGCTCTGCATCGTCGCGTTCGCTCAACTCATGGTGGTGCTCGACGGCACCATCGTCTCCATCGCCCTACCGGCAGCCCAGGAGGAACTGGGCATAAGCGACCTTGACCGCGCGTGGGTGGTCACGTCGTACGCCTTGGCGTTCGGTGCGCTGCTGCTCCTCGGCGGACGTATCGCCGACTACTGGGGCCGCAAGCGCTCCTTCATCGTCGGCATGGCGGGCTTCGCGGTTGCCTCCGGCATCGGCGGCATCGCGCAGAGCGGTATCGAACTGTTCATCGCCCGCGCCGGCCAGGGCGTCTTCGCAGCACTGCTCGCGCCCGCCGCGCTGTCGATGCTCACCACCACCTTCATCGGAGAGAAGGAGCGCGCCAAGGCTTTTGCCGTCTACGGCGCGATCTCCGGCGGTGGCGCTGCTATCGGCCTTCTCCTCGGTGGAGTGCTGACGCAGTACGTCGACTGGCGCTGGTGCCTGCTCGTCAACATCCCGATCGCGCTGATCGCCATCGCTGCGGCCGTCCCGATCGTCAAGGAAACCAAAGCGCACGGCGACACGAGCTACGACCTTCCCGGCGCTGTCCTAATCGCCCTGGGGCTCGGCTCACTGGTCTACGGATTCACACGCGCCGAGCACGGCTGGGGTCAGGCGGACACTTTGCTGTTCATCGCACTGGGTCTGGTCTTCCTCGCGATCTTCGTGGTCGTCGAGAGCCGCAGCAAGAATCCGCTTCTACCGCTGAGCGTTCCGTGGCATCGCGATCGCGGCGCTGCTCTGATCGGCTCCATGCTGGTGGGCGCCGCCCTGCTCGGCGGCACGTTGTACCTGACGTTCTACCTGCAGATCGTGCTCGGATTCAGCCCGGTCATGGCCGGCGTCGGATCGCTGCCGATGGCATTCTTCATCGTCTTGGCGTCGACCATCGCAGCGCAGTTGTCCACCAAGATCGGCCCCAAGCCGCTCATGGTCGCCGGCCCGCTGGTGGCAGCCGTAGGACTGCTCATGCTGACCCAGATCGAGGTACACAGCTCCTACTGGACGCACGTGTTCCCCGGCCTCGCCATCTTCGGCTTCGGACTCGGTCTGCTGATGGTGCCGATGCAGAACCTCGCACTGATCGGTGTCCCCGACCACGACGCCGGCGCTGCCAGTGCCCTGGTCAACGCCACCCTGCAGATCGGCGGCGCACTCGGAACCGCACTGTTCACCACGATCTACGCTTCGGCAAAGTCGGCCTTCACCGCCGACAACGCGGCGCCGATCCCGCCGGAAGGCATACCTGTCGACATGTCGAACGCGACCATCCCGACTGGTGACCAATTGGCGCTACTCCCCCAGCCGGTGCAGGACTTCGTCGCCTCGATGACGGACTACTTCTTCGGCGCCGAGGTATCCGGATACTCGGCCGCATTCGGTTGGGCGGCAATCCTGTTGGCGATCATCGCACCGGTAGTGCTGGTTCTGGTCCGCGCCAAGAAGGGTGATCTGCCCGCCGAGGGTGCAGTCCACATGGGGTAACCCCCTATGCGCCTTTATTAGCCGCCCGCGGTTAATAAAGGCGCACAGCAGGTCAGGCCTTCTTCAACACCTCAGCCACCGGAGTGCTGCTGCGGCCGATCAACTTCTGCAGGTCACCCGACTCGGTGTCCAACGCCCCCTTGGCAATTGCAGCATCGGAATCGGCGAGGATCTGCGCAACCGGTGCAGGCAGTCCGACGCTCTCGAGAATGCCTTCGTATGCCTGCTCGTCCACGAACTGGTACGCGACGGGCTTGCCCGCGAATTCGCTGATCTTTGCGGCCAATTCGGCGTAGGTGAGCCTCTCGTCACCGCCCAACTCGTACACTGCGCCTTCGTGGCCATCGGTGGTCGCGACTACTGCTGCGGCGTCGGCGTAATCCGCACGCGCCGCAGCCGCGATCTTGCCTTCCGCTCCCGCACCGACCAGTGCGCCGCGTTCGATCACACCGGCCAGGTCGTTGGTGAAGTTCTCCCAGTACCAACCGTTGCGCAACAGCGCGAACGGAATACCGCTCCGAGTGAGCACGTCCTCGGTCGCTTTGTGCTCGGCAGCAAGCTTCATCGGCGTGTCCTGAGCATTCAAGATGCTCGTGTAGGCGATGAATCCGACCCCGGCAGCCTTCGCCGCGTCGATGATGTTGGTGTGTTGCGCGAGCCGTGACCCCACTTCACTTCCCGAGATCAGAACCAGCTTGTCGACGCCCGCCAATGCGGTTTCCAACGCCGAGGCATCGGCGTAGTCCGCTTGGCGTACAACTACTCCGCGGGCGGCGAGGCTTTCCGCCTTCTGTGGATTGCGGACCATGGCGACGATGTCGGACGCGGCGGCTCCCCGCTCGATCAACGACTCGACTACCAGTTGTCCGAGGTTTCCGGTTGCGCCGGTGACTGCAATGCTCATGCGAACTCCCGATCCAGGTTGAAGCGTAAATGCGTTCTGCAACCATCATTCACTTATTTTTCGTAAGTGCAACACGGCGAGTTAGCGCTATCAGATCGTGCAGTAGTAGCCTGGGTTCATGACCAGCACCGACTCACCTTCACGTGCTGCCCAGACTCCTGATCCGAATGCCGACGTCGTGGACCCAACCCTCGAGGCTGACGTCTTCGCTCGCGGGTGCAACTCTCGGGCGGCATTGCAGAATGCAACCGGACGCTGGGGCGCACTCGCACTGGCAGCACTGAACGAGGGTCCGTACCGGTTCAGTGCCCTGCGCCGACGCGTCGACGGAGTCAGCGAGCGCATGCTCTCGCAGACCCTGCAAACACTCGAGCGGGATGGCCTCGTGCACCGTGAGGTACTCGAAACCATCCCGCCCAAAGTGGAATACAGCCTGACCGAACTCGGCGCCGACGTCGCCGCAAAGATCACGGCCCTGATCGAACTACTCGAATCGCAGGTGCCGAAAATCGTTGCGTCACAAGCGTCGTACGACGCCCGGAATCAGCTCAACTTGTCCGAGAGCTGAGCGATGAACTCGTCGAATGCGTAGGGAACGCTCAGCACCGTCGGAGCGGACGTAGCCATCGCGTAGTCCATTCCGACCAGACGAACCAGACGGCCGTTCGACACCGAGGTCATGTTCGCGAACGGACCGAAGGACATCAGCTTGTCCAGGTTGGTGCCGTCGGCGTCGACGAGAATGAAGACGTCGGCGTCGAGTGTGTCGATGGATTCCATGCCCACGGACACCGAACTGTCGCCGGAAGTGCACACTGCGTCGACACCGGGCGAGGTCTTCACCCCGAGCTGGCCGAGAAGACGGATCCGCGGGTCGGTGCCGCAGAAGACGATCAGGCCCTCGTCGGTGCGCATTGCATACGTTGCGGTTTTGCCCTGGAACTGTGGGTGATCAGCGGCCTGCTTCTCGAAGTACGCCCCGGTCTCGTCGATCAGCGTCTGAGCCTGCTCCGGCTGTCCGAGCGCTGCACCGATCATGCTCATCTGCTTGTCCCACGCCGTATCCCACGGCTGGTCGGGGAACGCGACGGTCGGCGCGATGTCACTGAGACGCTTGTACTCGCCCTCGTCGATGCCGGAGTACACGGCGAGGATCACGTCGGGATCGAGCCCGAGGATCTGCTCGAACGGGATATCGGGATTGGTCGTCATGAGAACAGGCTTGGCACCGTTCAGACGCGAAGCGTCCCAGGGCAGGATGTTGTTCTCGATGCCGGCGCCGGAGAAGCTCTCCATGGCGACCGGAACCTTGTTCAGTGCGATCACCGCATCCTGGCCACTCCATCCGATGGTCACGATGCGCATAGGCTCCGCGTCGATCGTCGTCGAACCGTAGGCGTGGTCGACGGTCACGGGGAACGCCCCCACCTCGGCGGCACCCGAAGCTTCGGCGTCCGATCCGGAGTCACCTGAGGTTCCACAGGCGGAGAGCGTCAGCGCGACGCAAGCCGCGAGCAGTACGGAACGAGTTTTCATGAGTGGTCCTTCGAAAGCCGAATGGTCGACTCGGGACGCTAATGCGTTGCGCGCCTACACCCCGACTCGAAGGCCTCAGATGGCGGTTTCGCAACACAACTCGACACAAAAGACGAAAAACCCCGTGAGCCTTTCCGGTAGTGCGAACTACCGAAAAGGCGCACGGGGCCGAAGGCCCTGCCGTCAGAAGTTGATCATGTGGCCGGCGAGGCCGTGGATCGCTTCCTGCAGTGCCTCACTGAGCGTGGGGTGGGTGTGGACGTTGCGTGCCAACTCGTTGACCGTGAGGTCCCACTTCTGGGCCAAGGTCAGCTCGGGCAGCAGTTCCGAAACGTCCGGTCCGATGAGGTGCCCGCCGAGCAGTTCGCCGTACTTCTTGTCGGCGATCAGCTTGACGAAACCGGTCGGGTCACCGAGACCGTGTGCCTTGCCGTTGGCAGCGAACGGGAAGTTCGCGACCTTGACGTCGTAGCCCTCGGCCTTGGCCTGCTCCTCGGTCAAACCGAACGAGGCGACCTGCGGCTGGCAGAACGTCGCACGCGGCATCATCCGGTAGTCACCGAGTGTCTGCGTCTCCGCGCCGCCGATGGTCTCGGCAGCGACGACAGCCTGAGCTTCTGCGACGTGCGCGAGCTGCAGCTTGGCGGTGACGTCACCGATGGCGAAGATGTGCGGGACGTTGGTGCGCATGTAGTCGTCGATCGCGATGGCGCCGCGATCGGTCAACGCGACACCGGTGTTCTCGAGACCGAAGCCCTCCACGCGCGGTGCGAAGCCGACGGACTGCAGAACCTTGTCGACGACCACGGTCTCGATCTCGCCGGACTTGTTGTCCTTGATCGAGACGGTGACCTTGCTGCCGTCGTCGCTGATGGACTGCACAGCGGCACCGGTCTTGATGGTGACGCCGAGCTTCTTGTACTGCTTGGCGATTTCCTTCGAGACGTCGGCGTCCTCGTTGGGCAGTGCCCGATCGAGGAACTCGACGATCGTGACGTCGACGCCGTAGTTCTTGAGGACGTAACCGAACTCCATGCCGATCGCGCCGGCACCGACGATCAGGATCGAACCCGGAAGGTCACGGGTGAGGATCTGCTCTTCGTAGGTCACGACGTTCTCGCTCAGCGAGGTGCCGGGCAGCAGCTTGGTGTACGAACCGGTCGCGATGATGGCGTTGTCGAACGTGATCGTCTCGGTGCCACCCTTGCTCAGCTCCACGCTGATGGTGTTGGCGTCGACGAACGTGCCCTTGCCGTCGTACTCCGGGATCTTGTTCTTCTTCATCAAGAAGTGAATGCCCTTGACTCGCCCGTCCGCGACCTTGCGGCTGCGATCGAAAGCGGAGCCGAAATCGAAGGACACGTCTCCGGACATGCCGAACGTCTTCGCTTCTTTCGTGAAGATGTGCGCGAGTTCGGCGTTACGGAGAAGCGCCTTGGACGGAATGCAGCCGACATTCAGGCATACACCGCCCCAGTACTTCTGCTCGATGATGGCGGTGCTCAGGCCCAGTTGTGCCGCGCGGATAGCAGCGACGTACCCACCGGGGCCGGCTCCGAGGACAACGACGTCATAGTGTGAGGTCACGATTCACCAGGGTAGTCCTGCATCGTTTCGCTGTCCCCAGATGGTCGTATTACCCGTCGGTAGCCCACACTTCTCGGGCAACTCGGGCGAAATTTCCGCCGTACACGGCCTCGATCGACGGCTCGTCGAAGCCCCGCTCACGCAATACCTGATCAAGTGTCAGCACCTCCTCCGGAGGAGTCCACTGCAGTGGCCCCCACGCGGTGTACGCCTCGGAGAACGACGACGGGTTCTGCTCGATCTCTTCGCGGAAGTCGTCGGCGTCGAAGGAGAAGTCGGAGCCGATCCCGACATGATCGATGCCGACGAGTCCCACAGCCTCTTCGATGTGGTCGGCCATCGCGGACAGCCGAGCCTGGTCGTCATCCGGTCCGTTGACGCCGAGGAATATGCCCACGCCGTTGATCCCGACGACGCCGCCGGTCTCCGCACACGCTCTGGCCTGATCGTCGGTGATGTTGCGCGGATGCTCCCACAACCTTCGGAGGTTCGAGTGGCTGTAGATCATTGCTCGCTGGGTGATAGCTGAGATGTCCAACCCCGTCTGTACAGAACAATGTGAGCCGTCGACCGTCATTCCGACGCGATTCATCTCGGCAACCAGGTCACGGCCGTATCCACTCAACCCCGTGTCCGCCAGGTCCAAGCAGCCGCAGCCGGCAGCGTTCATGTAGTTATACGTCGGCAACATCGAGCGGACTCCGAGGTCGTAGAAGTACGAGACGTTGGCCAGGTCTCCCTCCAGCGGATTCGAGTCCTCCAGGTCGAAGGCCAGGGCGATTCCGCCGGACTCCTGAATCTCCACGACGCCGTCGACGCTGAAGACAGGGGTGATCTCCGGGAACTCGACCCGCGCCTGCCACGCGAAACTCTTGGCGATTGCCGTCGAGTCCGCGCGAGTCTGCGGCGAGTAACCGACGTTCACCGAAACGTAACTCCCCGCTGGGCGCTGATATCGGAGAAGATCTTCGACAGACGCGTTCGACTGCAGAGGTAGGCAACAATGTTGTTCCCATAGTGGATATGTCCGGTTCACTCACTAATCCCGTCGATGATCAGGGAAATTCACCTGAAACTGGTCGTACGTTCAGCAAATCTCTGGTTCACTGGCGGATAACGCACCGATGCGGTAGAACTTACAAGACTCACACGCCCTGTACCTATCGACAGAGCATGTACCCAGCATGAATTCCCGTACGGGAACAGCAACAAAGGACCGTTCACTCCTGGGCGGATTCGAAGGAATTTTAGGTGGAGGTTTCTGAACGTATGCGTGCTCGCACTTTCAAGCGTGGCCGTCTGGTCGCCGCTGTAGCCGCAGTATCCGTGCTGCCGATGCTGATCAGCCCTGCAGTGTCGTCCGCAGGCGGAGATCCGTCGACCACCACGGCAACTGTTGCCAAGGCAAACACAACGGGTTCCAAGCTCTCGAGCCGCACGGACAACGGGCGCATCGCCACCATCAAGGTGTACTCACCTTCCATGGGACGCGACATTCCGCTCGAGGTCATCCTCCCGGCAGACGGCAGCGAACCCCGCCCGACCCTCTACCTGCTCAATGGTGCAGGCGGCGGCGAAGACCGGGCGACGTGGCAGCGTCAGACCGACGTCAACGAGTTCTTCGCTGACAAGAACGTCAACGTCGTCACCCCGCTCGAAGGTGCATTCAGCTACTACACCGACTGGGTGAACGACGACCCGTCCCTCGGCCGTCAGAAGTGGCAGACGTTCCTGACCCAGGAACTCCCGCCCGTCATCGACGCCGAGTTCAACACCAACGGCGTCCAGTCGATCTCCGCGATCTCGATGACCGCGACCTCGGTCCTCAACCTCGCCATCGCAGCTCCGGGCCTCTACAAGGGCGTCGGTGCATACAGCGGATGCGCCGAGACCAGCACACCGGTCGGCCAGTCCTCCATCGAACTGGTTGTGGGCATGCGCGGCGACGCTGACGTGACCAACATGTGGGGCCCCCTCGACGGCCAGGGCTGGATCGACAACGACCCCGTCGTCAACGCCGAGAAGCTCCGCGGCACCGAGCTCTTCATCTCCACCGGCTCCGGACTCCCCGGCCCGCACGACACCCTGAACAACGAGGCGATCAACGGACAGGTCGGCACACTCGCCAACCAGGTGATCGTCGGCGGCGTCATCGAGGCAGCAGTCAACTACTGCACCCACAACCTCGCCTACCGCCTCAACGATCTCAAGATCCCGGCCACCTTCGACTTCAAGCCGACCGGCACCCACTCGTGGGGCTACTGGGAAGACGATCTCCACAACTCCTGGCCGATGCTCGCTCGTTCGATGGGCATCTGACCGAAATCGTTCCGACTCGACCCCGCTCCCTGCACTTCCGGGAGCGGGGTCGAGTGCTTGTCTGGGCCGATTCGGGGGTTAATTCGGGGGTTAATTCGGGGGTTAATTCCGGGGCCAATTCAATTGTCAGGCAATCGAATCGCGTCACTTTCTGCGCCCGCTCTGCTTTACTGACACATAACAAAAAGTGAACCTGTTCCAGTAAGGGCTCACAGGCACTTCGATCCGTTCCGGATCCGAAGACATTCAGGTGGAGGATCCGAACGTATGCGTGCTCGAATTTTCAAGCGTGGCAGTGTGATCGCAGCTCTCGCAGTGGCCACGGTGCTGCCGATGCTGATCAGTCCGGCGACAGCTTCTGCGGGCGGTGACACGTCCGGATCCCACGTCGTGAGCAACACCAAGACCGGCGACCGCAAGGTCACCATCTCGGTCTTCTCCCCGGCGATGGATCGCAACATCCCGCTCGAGGTCATCCTCCCAGCGGATGGCAGCGAACCCCGCCCGACGCTCTACCTGCTCAACGGTGCAGGCGGCGGCGAGGACTCGGCGACCTGGCAACGCAAGACCGACGTCATGAACTTCTTCCAGGACAAGAACGTCAACGTCGTCACACCGCTCGAAGGCGCATTCAGCTATTACACCGACTGGGTGAACGACGATCCGGTTCTCGGTCGTCAGAAGTGGCAGACGTTCCTGACCAAGGAACTCCCGCCCGTCATCGACGCCGAGTTCAACACCAACAAGGTGCAGTCCATCTCCGCGATCTCCATGACCGCGACCTCGGTCCTCAACCTCGCCATCGCGGCTCCCGGCCTCTACAAGGGCGTCGGTGCATACAGCGGATGCGCCGAGACCAGTACTCCCGTCGGTCAGAGTGCGATCGAACTTGTCACAGGTACCCGCGGCGGAGCTGACATCACCAACATGTGGGGCCCGCTCGACGGTCAGGGCTGGAAGGACAACGATCCGGTCCTCAACGCCGAGAAGCTCCGCGGCACCGAGCTCTTCATCTCCACCGGCTCCGGACTCCCCGGCCCACACGACACTCTCGCCAATCCCGCGATCAACGGTCAGGTCGGTGCGCTCGCCAACCAGGCGATCGTCGGCGGCATCATCGAGGCAGCGGTCAACTACTGCACCCACAACCTCGCCTACCGCCTGAGCGACCTGAAGATCCCGGCCACCTTCGACTTCAAGCCGACCGGCACCCACTCGTGGGGCTACTGGCAGGACGATCTCCACAACTCCTGGCCGATGCTCGCTCACTCCCTGGGCGTCTGACCCGATTCGTTCTCACTCGACCCCGCTCCAGTGTTTCGGGAGCGGGGTCGAGTGCTGTCGGGAGCGAGCAGTAAGAATGGACGTATGACTTCCGATCAGCAGCCCACCACCGGCGACGACCCCTACCTCTGGCTCGAAGACGTGACCGGTGAGTCTGCACTCGATTGGGTCCGTCAGCACAATGCCGTGACCGAGGAGCAGCTCACCGACAACGAGCGCTTCGATCGACTGCAGAGCGACGTGCGCGAGATCCTCGATACCGACGCGCGAATCCCCTACGTCCGCCGTCGAGGTGAGTTCCTCTACAACTTCTGGCGCGACAGCACCCACGTTCGCGGATTGTGGCGACGCACGACGTTCGATCAGTACGTCACCGACGACCCGGAATGGGACGTCCTGGTCGACCTCGACGCCCTGGCCGAGGCCGAGGGCGAGAACTGGGTCTGGAAGGGCACGCAACTTCTACGGCCACACCGCAACCGTGCATTGATCAGTCTCTCCCGCGGTGGGGCAGACGCGGCGGTCGTTCGCGAGTTCGACATCGACAAGCGCGAGTTCCTCGCTCCCGAGGGCGAGAATCCCGGCTTCTACCTTCCCGAGGCCAAGACCGACATCGACTGGATCGACATCGACACCGTCTACGTCGGAACGGATATCGGACCGGGGTCGCTCACCGATTCCGGATATCCCCGTCTGGCCCAGCGGTGGAAACGCGGCACTCCCCTCTCCAGCGCCGAGACCGTCTACGAGGGCCAGGCCACGGACGTGGCGATCTCGGCTTCGCACGATCCGACGCCCGGATTCGAACGAGACTTCGTCACTCGCTCGGTCGATTTCTACAACTCTCAGCATTTCGAAGTTCGCCCCGACGGTGAACTGGTGCTCGTGGACGTCCCCGAGGACGCCGGGATCTCGATTCACCACGAGTGGTTGTTGATCCGCACCAAGTCCGTGTGGGCCGTCGAGGACACCGAATATCCGACCGGCGCACTGCTTGCCATCCGTTACGACGATTTCCTTGCCGGCTCACGAGCACTGACATCGATCTTCGAACCCGACGCACATTCCTCGCTCGAGCACTACACCTGGACACGCGATCATCTGATTCTGGTGGTCCTGACCGACGTGCGCACGACGCTGCGAATCCTGACGCCGGGCGAAAACGGCTGGGAGGATCGACCTTTCGAAGGGCTTCCAGAACTGACCAGTATCGAAATTCTCGACACCGACCCTGATGTCAGCAACGAGTACTTCGTCAATTCGAGTGGATACACCTCCCCTGCAACTCTTTTGCACGGCGTGATCGGCGAAACCGAACCCACTGCCCTCAAGCAGGCTCCCTCGTTCTTCGACGCCGAGGGCATCACCACGGAGCAGTTCTTCGCCACCTCTGCCGACGGCACCCAAGTTCCGTACTTCGTGGTGCGCAGTCCGCGTAGCGAGCCCGGCCCTACCCTGCTCTACGGGTACGGCGGATTCGAGATCTCGCTGACACCGTCGTACAGCGGTTCTCTGGGCCGTGCCTGGCTGACGCAGGGCGGAACCTATGTGGTTGCGAACATTCGTGGTGGCGGCGAGTACGGACCCGGTTGGCACACACAGGTTCTCAAGGCCGGGCGCCACAAGGTGCACGAAGACTTCGCTGCCGTCGCGAGAGACCTCGTCGATCGCGGAATCACGACCCCGGATCTTCTGGCAGCTCAGGGCGGTAGCAACGGCGGCCTGCTGATGGGCATCATGCTGACCAAGTACCCCGAGCTCTTCGGCGCCATCGTCTGTCAGGTCCCGCTGCTGGACATGCGCCGATTCCATCTCCTGCTGGCCGGCGCTTCGTGGATGGCCGAATACGGTGACCCCGATGTCCCGGAGGAGTGGGCATTCATCTCGGAGTACTCGCCGTATCAGAACATCGACGCCGCCGCGTCGTACCCACCGATCCTGATCGCGACGTCCACCCGCGACGACCGCGTCCACCCCGCGCATGCCCGCAAGATGGCCGCACGGCTGGAAGAGCTGGGCAAGCCGGTGCTGTATTTCGAGAACATCGAGGGTGGCCACGGCGGCGCCGCGGACAATGCTCAGCTGGCCTTCAAGACTGCGCTGACCTACGAGTTCCTCTGGCAGAAACTCGCCTGATCTTTCAGCGGTCGCGCAACCACGCGACGACGCGCTCGCTCACAGCGGTGGGATTGCGTATCCAACCGTTGTGACCGAGTGGTTCGTCGATGTGCGTCATCGTCACTTGGGCCCCGGAGAGCTTGTCCACCAGGTTCTTTGCCGACCGGCGTGGAGCGAGATCGTCCCCTTCGATCGTGATCGACAGAACCGGCAAGGTCAGGCGAGCGATCCGCTCCTCGTAGTCGATATCCGCACCGACGGGTTCCATGCGACCGGTCCTGGCGAACCGGGCCCAATCGGTGATCAGTACTTTCGACTGTCGACCGAAGCCGCCGACGTTGACCCGGTCTCCCGGCCAGAAGCCGGCAATGTTGGCTGTCACCGACATCGCGGACGAACCCAGATAGAGTCCGGGCGCACGGATTCCGGGGAATCCGCGGTGATACGGCGATCCGGAGGCAACCAGGATCAGTCCGCCGAGCCGGCCCCGAATCCTCGACGCGTACATCACCCCGATCTGGCCGCCCATGCTGTGCCCCATCAGAAATGGTGTGCTGGCCGGGAACCGCTCGCGCACTACCTCGAACGTCGCCGGACAATCGATCGAGACCAGTTCCTGATATCCGAAAGCACTCGACGCGCTCGGGCGCGGTTTGCTGTCACCTTGGCCGCGCAGTTCACCGATGGCCGCGTTGAAGCCGGCTTCGACCAGGGCCTGCGCCACCGGATCGTAGAACCCGGCGGGAACTCCGAGCCCGGGCAACATCACCACCACGGGTGCGTCGTCGTTCGGTCCGGGAAACAGACGGATCGGGGTCACGGTGCCGTCGGGGAGTTGGATCGGTACGGTCTCCATTCAACTCACACTAACCACCCACGCCGCGGATGGGCAGAGCACACGCGCCGACTATTCGAGGCTGCCCACGATCAGCGGATCCGGAGTACCCACGATCTCGTAATCCTTGTTGTCGTAATCGAACTGACTGAGCACGTGACGCATCGCGTTTATCCGCGCGCGTTTCTTGTCGTTGCTCTTGATGACGGTCCACGGAGCGGTGGCGGTATCGGTGAACCGGATCATCTCTTCCTTCGCCGCCGTGTACGCATCCCACTTGTCCAGAGAAGCGATGTCCATCGGCGAAAGCTTCCACTGCCGCACGGGATCGACCTGTCTGATCGCGAACCGCGTGCGCTGCTCCAGCGGTGAAACCGAGAACCAGAACTTGATCAAGCTGATGCCGTCGTCGACGAGCATCTGCTCGAACAACGGCACCTGGCGCAGAAATCGCTCATGCTCCTCGTCGGTGCAGAAACCCATGACCCGCTCGACCCCGGCCCGGTTGTACCAAGATCGATCGAACATCACCAGTTCCCCGGCGGCGGGAAGGTGCTGCACGTAGCGCTGGAAGTACCACTGCGTCGACTCGCGAGCCGACGGCTTCTCCAGCGCGACGACGCGAGCGCCACGAGGATTGAGGTGCTCCATGAATCGTTTGATCGTTCCGCCCTTACCGGCAGCGTCGCGTCCTTCGAACACGATGGCGTGCCGTGCGCCGGTTTCTTTCGACCAGTTCTGCAGCTTGAGGAGTTCGATCTGCAGCAGACGCTTGGACATTTCGTACTCGTCCCGAGGCATCCGTGCGTCGTACGGGTAGCCCTCCCGCCAGGTGTCGACCTCGAAACCGTCCGGCGACGTCAGCAGCACCGGATCGTCGTCGTCATTGTCGTCGACGGTGAAGGCGGCGGTGTCGGCCAGATCGACGGCGGTCGAGAGATCCGCGAAGGCGCTGAGGAACGGTCGGCGTTCTGCTAAATCGGTCACCGCCGACAAGGTAGTCTCCCGCAGCAACCGTTCGGTGAAGCTGGGATGAACTACCGGGGTATGACACGACGGGCTCAAAAGATCAGGGTGCAGATGGGGGTCGTCCCCGATGGTGCCTGATGCGATCTCGCTTCAGAATTGAAGCATGACATTCGAAAGCAACACACCTCGCCCCTTCACCCGTTCCAACGACAAGAAAATGTTCGCCGGAGTGTGCGGCGGAATTGCAGATTACTTCGGCGCCGACGTAAATCTTGTCCGTCTACTCGCCGTTATCGCGGCTATTTGCACGGGTGGAACCGCGGCTTTGGTATATCTCGCCGCCTGGATGCTCATGCCGTTAGGTTGAGAATTCCGGCACTTGACATGGCGAGAATTACGCGCCGACAAAAGGTATTTCGGGGCCTACGCGCCAACACGAGCAGGCCCCGAAATCGACAATCTACTTGGCGGCCTTCAACTCTCCACCGCTGAGCGCAGCGAGGGCCTCGAGACCCTTGACGGCCAGGCCACTGACGCTGCCCAACCAAGATGTTCAGTGGTTCACTTGGGACGAGCAAATGACGCCGATCAGAAAACTCAGGGAACGACAGGCGCCGTAAAGCTGAGGTGTCGAGAGATTATCGTTCGACCAACTCACGATTTTGGTCGGAAACTGCCTGCAGAAGCGCCGTGAACCCCACCCGCAATAATTCGATGTAGTGCTCGATATCTGGCATCGTCTCTCGCGAGACAATGACATTGAGCGTCAGAGAACCTCCACGCGCAGCAATGAGGAAGTGGCGCAGAATGTCTCCGTCGACCGGCGCCTGCCCGCCGAGAACTGCCACCGCCGGCGCACCTTCGAAGACATTGCCGTCGACCGATACCGGGACATTGCTGATCGTCGTGTTCTGAATGACCTTGTGCGAAGGGTCAAGCTTGTTGATCCGACGCGAGAGACCGGTGAGTCTGAGCAGAGCCGCGGGCGACGTTTCGATGCGTGTGCCGTATCGACGGACGGCTGGGTGCAAACTCCGCCCCTTTGCCATCAGCGCCGAATCCCTGATTCGTGTCAGCCGCTCGACCGGATCTTCGACGTCCGTGTGCAGATCGACCGTCAACAGCGCCAGTTGGTTGGCCGATTCCCATTCGGCGATCTGCCGCATCGATCGGGGAACCATCGCCGCCAACCCACTGCCTGATTTCTCGCCCTTCTCCGACAGGTATGCGTCGAGAGCGCCGGCGACGACGGTCAGGAAGATGTCGTTGACCGTCACGTCCGGAACGGCCGCTCGGATCGCTTTGATGTCTGCGCCGTCCAGCGTCAGGAAATCGATCGTGATGTCTCCGCCCAGCATGCCGTTGAATCGGGTCGGCAGGCGGTCGGCCGAGTACGTAGGCAGCTCTCCGGCCTCTTCCGCCTCCCGAACCGTCTCGGCCGCAACCTTTGTCACGGACAGACCCCGGCCGAAACGGATCGCCTGGCCGGGCAAACCCACGACCGTGCGCCCGATCAAATTCAGCGACGAAAGCCCCGAACCGGCACGCTTCGTCTCCGGCTTCGGCGGACCGGAGAACAGAAGGTTGGTCAGATCGCGGATCGCCAGACCGTCACCGGCCCCGTGGTGGGTCTTGAGCATGATCAGCGTCAGATTGCCCGGTAGCTCGTCGATCCCGTGCACTCCGGTCATGACGTGCAACTCCCAGGGCGGCCGGGACAAGTCCATCGGCTCACCGAGCGAGCGCCCGAGCAATTCACGAACCGGCGCCCACCCGGCAACCGGGGCACGATGGACGTGCACGTGATCACCGACGTCGAAATCGGCCGGGACCCAATAGGGATAGTCCAGATCCAGCGGAACTCGCTGGAGTCGACTCGTGAACAGTGGCCAGTATCCGAATCTTTCGGTGATCCACCGAACCGCGTCGTCGTGCGTCATCTCTGCGAGCGGATGGCCCGTCGTGTCGAAGAAGTAGGCGCAGACCATGTGGCTCAGATGTCCGCCGGACTCGTTGTAGACGAACTCCGCGTCTCGCGGCCCCATCTGAGATACCGCGGCTGGCAACGAGTTCCGAAAGATCATGCATGCCCCTCAATTCCGACGCTGAACGAATGTCCGAATTGTAGCGAGCTGACATGCCGATCCTCTGGGTTCTGCTCGGAATCGTTGGGTATCAC
This sequence comes from Rhodococcus sp. OAS809, assembly GCF_040546695.1. Classification (NCBI taxonomy): domain Bacteria; kingdom Bacillati; phylum Actinomycetota; class Actinomycetes; order Mycobacteriales; family Nocardiaceae; genus Rhodococcus; species Rhodococcus sp. OAS809. The sequence continues at coordinate 2,374,783 of NZ_JBEPOI010000002.1, forward strand.
CGGATCCAGCAATCGGAAAAGGTGCCTGTGATTCCGATCGATCAGGAGGCAACCTCTTGGTTAGGTGAATCCGCAATCTGCATCGCGGCTGCCGCTGCCAAGTCATCGAAACTTGCCTCCCCCGCACGAGCAAAAGCCCGGCCCACCGAATGGTGGGCCGGGCTCTAGGAGCTAGGTGGAGATGGACTCAGAAGTCCATGCCGCCCATGCCGCCGGTCGGATCGCCTGCAGGCGCTCCGGCCTTCTCGGGCTTGTCAGCGACAACGGCTTCGGTCGTCAGGAACAGAGCCGCGATGGACGCTGCGTTCTGCAGTGCCGAGCGGGTGACCTTGACCGGGTCGTTGATGCCTGCAGCGAGCAGGTCGCCGTACTCGTTGGTCGCAGCGTTGAGGCCGTGACCTGCGGGCAGGTTGGAGACCTTGTCCGCAACAACGCCGGGCTCGAGGCCTGCGTTGAATGCGATCTGCTTGAGCGGAGCGGACAGTGCAACGCGAACGATGTTCGCGCCGGTTGCCTCGTCACCTTCGAGCTTGAGGTCGTCCAGTGCGGGAGCTGCCTGGAGAAGTGCAACGCCACCACCGGCGACGATGCCCTCTTCGACGGCTGCCTTTGCGTTACGCACTGCATCTTCGATGCGGTGCTTGCGCTCCTTGAGCTCGACCTCGGTAGCAGCGCCGGCCTTGATGACTGCAACGCCGCCGGCCAGCTTGGCCAGACGTTCCTGCAGCTTCTCACGGTCGTAATCCGAGTCGCTGTTCTCGATCTCGGCGCGGATCTGGCTGACACGACCGGCGATTGCGTCGGCGTCGCCGGCACCCTCGACGATGGTGGTCTCGTCCTTGGTGATGACGACCTTGCGTGCCTGGCCGAGGAGCTCGAGGCCTGCGGTCTCCAAGGAGAGTCCGACCTCTTCGCTGATGACCTCGCCACCGGTGAGGATGGCGATGTCGGCGAGCTGAGCCTTACGACGGTCACCGAAGCCGGGAGCCTTGACGGCAACAGACTTGAAGGTGCCACGGATCTTGTTGACCACGAGGGTGGAGAGAGCTTCGCCCTCGACGTCCTCGGCGATGATCAGGAGCGGCTTGCCGGACTGGATGACCTTCTCCAGCAGGGGCAGCAGGTCCTTGACCGTGGAGATCTTGGAGCTGACGAGCAGGATGTACGCGTCTTCGAGGACGGCTTCCTGACGCTCTGCATCGGTGGCGAAGTACGCCGAGATGTAGCCCTTGTCGAAGCGCATGCCCTCGGTGAGCTCGAGCTGCAGGCCGAAGGTGTTGGACTCCTCGACCGTGATGACGCCTTCCTTGCCGACCTTGTCCATAGCCTCGGCGATGAGCTCACCGATGGACGGGTCGCCGGCGGAAATACCGGCGGTAGCAGCGATCTGCTCCTTGGTGTCGATCTCCTTGGCGGTCTCGAGCAGGCGAGCTGTGACAGCCTCGACAGCCTTCTCGATGCCGCGCTTGAGGCCGAGCGGGTTCGCGCCGGCTGCGACGTTGCGCAGACCTTCACGGACCAGTGCCTGTGCGAGAACGGTAGCGGTGGTGGTGCCGTCGCCAGCGACGTCGTCAGTCTTCTTGGCGACCTCCTTGACGAGCTCGGCGCCGATCTTCTCGTACGGGTCGTCGAGTTCGATCTCCTTGGCGATGGAAACACCATCGTTGGTGATCGTGGGGGCGCCCCACTTCTTTTCGAGAACGACGTTGCGACCCTTGGGGCCCAACGTCACCTTGACAGCGTCGGCGAGGGCGTTGAGGCCTCGCTCGAGGCCACGACGTGCCTCTTCGTCGAACGCGATGATCTTTGCCATTGCGAAGTGATCCTCCGGATAGGGGGTGACACACAAGGTGACCGCTCGTCGGGTCACCTCATCGGCACAAGGCGACCGTTTGACCGGTCACCTCATTACACGGGCGACCGATTTGCCTGGTCACCCATCTACGCCTGTGGTCTAGTCAGTGCCCGCGACGGACGACCGGGGGTGTCTATGGTTCCCGGTCTCACTGCCTCGACCTGGCACTCACGGTTCGCGAGTGCCAACTGCATTTTTAGCACTCGAGCGTGCCGAGTGCAAGGTTGAGCCTCAGCCCGCGATGCAGAACTGTCCGTTACTCAAATTGACCGCGAACGAGAGCACTCCGACGCAGTCGACGCCATTGGCATCGGCTGTAGCGCCCGCCCCGTAACCGGCGATGGCGAAGGTGACATTTCCGTCAGCCGCCCCGGCCCGCGCGATACCGCCGCCGAGCGCGAATGCCTGCGCCTGACCGTTACCGCGAGACGCCCCCAGCGCGGTTCCGAAGCCGTTGGCATATGAATTGGAGTAGCCGTTGTCGGCGGCGACGCTCACTGCCGTACCGCTCTCGGCGGCACCGGCCTGCGCGCGGCCGGCTCCGACGGACTGCGCGCCGCAGCTCGCGGTCTCGGAGACCTGGATGTCATTTGCCGACGGCGGCGAGACACACGCGACGGGCGCCGCGGAAGCAGCTCCCGCACCGGTCAGCGCCAGCCCGGCGGCGAGCCCCATACCTACAGTCATCACAGCCCCTGTTCTCGCCAGGCGGCCCCCCAACCGACTACTGGAAATTCCGCTGACTCGAGAGTATGAGCGACGGAACCAGACTGACGAGATCAAGGGCATAGAAACTCCTTCGTGGAACAAGTTCATTGGATTCGGGCGCGAGAGTACCCGCTCGAGTGAAGTCCGTCACCCCCGCCTGGTCAAGCCTCGAGGACGACCCCGAGAAGGGCCGGGAGATCCGCGACCGAATCGATGACATGATCGGGCTTCTGAACCGAGAGGTCGAGCACTGTTTGCCGAAACTTGCCTGTGCGCACCAGAACTCCGGTCAGGCCGACCCGCTGCGAGGAGAGGACGTCCCCGATCAGATCGTCGCCGACCATCACCGTCGCCTCAGGTTCGACATGCATCAACTCCGTGGCTGTCAGGAACCCCGTGAGAGACGGTTTACCCACTGCGGCGATGTTTACACCCGCCACTTCCTCGAAGCCGGGCAAGTACGTTCCGGTGTCGATCCGAAGGCCGTCTACGGTCTCCCACATCATCCCGCGGTGCATCGCGACGACGGGCACTCCGGCGAGCAATAGTTCGAGCACTCGGCTCAGCGCCTCGTGGGTGAACTCCGGGCCGGCGCCGCCGAGAATCACGACCTCGGGATCGGCGTCGTCGAACTCGATTCCCTCGAGATCGGCGGACACGTCACCGTGATTGAGTACCCACGCCCTCGCGTCCGGGTACGTCGCCCGCACGTACTCCCCCGTGAGCCTGGCGGCAGTAACTATCTGGCTCGCCTCCACCTCGATACCGGCGTCGCACAACCCCTGCGCGATGAGTGTCGAACTGCGCGAGGTGGTGTTGGTCAGAAACCCACAGGCCAATCCGCGCCGCCGAACTTCGCGTACTGCTTCCCCTGCTCCCTCGATCGGCTGCCAGGACGTGAGCAGGACTCCGTCGATATCGAACAGAACACCTTCGATGTCGGCCATTGCACCAGCCTATATTCGCCATCGAGGTCCTGCCGAGGCGTCGAAACCCGAAATCCGTCCATCGCTCAGTAGGCTCCCACCCATGGACCTGCGCGACGACGACCTCTTCTCCGTTGCCGGTTCTCTGGCCGAATTGCTCGGCGCTCCCGTCACGATCGAGGACGAGAACTCGACGGTTCTCGCGTACTCCGGCGGCGAGCAGGCCGTAGACGAAGCTCGCATCGGCACGATCCTCGGTCGGCAGGTACCCAGCCGATTCCGCCAATTACTCTCCGATGCAGGAGTATTCGATCGGCTTCACCGAGAGAGCGATCCCATCTACGTCGACCTCGAAGACCCCGCGATCACGCCGCGACTGGTTATCGCAGTTCGCGAGAACGATCACCCCGTCGGCTCGATCTGGGTCGCACTGGCCGGAACACCGACGCCCACACAGGAATCGATACTTCGTTCCGCGGTATCTGTCGTGGCCGAGAGAATCGCCTCGGAGCGTGACCGGGTCGACAGCACACGTCGTCGCCAATCCCAGCGCGTCCAAGCACTGATCGGCGGTGGCGAACCCGCATTCCGCGCCGCCGACGACTTGCGGTTGGCAGGTCCGCTCACGGTGGTCGCGGTCGGAACCGTCACGGGACCACTGCCGGCGGGGTTGGTCGCCTCCTTGAGCTTGTACCTGGACACTCTGGCCGTCGACGCCGTGATCGCACAGTTGATCGACTCGACGTACCTTGTTGTCGGCGCTGACGAAGCGAACGCCCGCCGACTGTTGGAGGACTTCCTCAGCCGCGCCCGCACACGAGCACAACTTGCCGTTGCGGTGGGCCGCACCGTGAAATCAGCCAGCGAATGCCATTTGTCACGCGCCGACGCCGACCATGTTCTGGGCGCGCTGCGACACAACCGGTCCGGCGGGATTGTCGCGGGTATGAACGACACCTTGGCGTCGGTACTGGCCTTACATGTTGCCGACATATTCGACGGACTGAGCACCGCCACACCTATGCACGCCCTGGAAGGGTACGACCGTCGACATGGAAGCGAACTCGTCGCAACGGCCCACACCTTCCTCGACAAGGGCGGTGATGTCGCGAGTTCCTCCGCAGCATTGCATGTTCACCCCAACACTCTCCGCAATCGATTACGCCGCTGCAAGGAGATGTGCGGGGTTGACCTGAGCGACGCGGACACTCGACTGATCCTGATGCTTCAGTTCAAACTACGAAGTTCCTGAGCCGGCGAAGAAGGTATCGGAGCATCTCCCGTGCCGCTCCACTTTGGGGGGTATTCGACAAAATATCACCCAAAAGTATTAACGACCAGTCCGCCAAAAGTCATAATTACCGGCCACGATTCCCAAAACCCAGCAATTCGGCAATCATCAATCTTGCAATCTGGTTAGCGTTCCGCAAGATCTTCCTCTCACGGCCCAAATAGGCCATTTTGGTTGCCTGACCAGCACAAATGAAACACGTTTCAGTTTGGTTCTACAAATTCCTAGTCAAAGTGGACTTGCTCGAGCTAACCTCATTCCCGTCACGCCACATAAGACCCCGAACGCCACACGGATCTCTTAGCAGAACGATCGCAAGGGTCCGTGCACTAGTCGAACCTGCTCTTTGTGGAATGCAACAAGCATGCGCCGATGTACAAAAAGTCTTCCAGATCTATCGAAAGGATGGAACTTCATATGATCGCAATGTTCCTTCAAGCAACGGCTGCGTTGTTCACCGGATTACTGGACAATGTATGGAGCGGATCCCTAGTGCCCGGCATCGAGGGCGCCACCGGCTCGCTAGCCGGATTAATCGAGACCGGCTCATCGCAACCCTGATCCATTTCAGAACATCACCCAACGACAGGAGTAAACGATGGATCTAGGATCGATGGTGCCTTACCTCAAGGAACCGATAATTTTGCAGATCATTTCATTGCTCGTATACAGAGGCTCCATGGCGTCAGTCGACTTCGACTGGCAACCCCCACTCGGCTGACTTCAACAGAATTTCCTACCGTGATAAAAATCTACCGCAAGGAGCGTTAGCATAGTGGATACAGCAAGTATAATCGACGCAGTCACGAGCATTGATTCGCAATCATTGCTACCCCCGTTCGTTTATGTGCAGGCAATAGTCGACGGCATCTTCAAGTCTATCTCCGCAGCCATCAACCTAATGGCTAGCGGTTCTGCAGGTATTGGTGGAAGCATTCAGACCGCCCTCGGCTCGACCGTTGCCCCGTAGTCGGGAGAGGAGACAATAATGTTCGATCTTTCAATGAGCTATCTGTCGGATCTGGTGGGATTTGGCTCAATCGACCTAGTAGGTACGTTCGCGAAGTATCTCAACACCCTGTCCGCGTACACGCCGACGCCGCTCTAAGGAAAGGTGATTTACAATGCTGCAAAGATATATCACCAGTTTGATCGCCTGGGCTACTGGGACCATAGAGTTGACCGGCCTGGGAAGTACCATTCTGCAGAAGTAAATTCTCTGGTGCAACTTCTCTACTCTGAACTTCGATGATCCCCGAGGCTCCAATTCGCCTCGGGGGTCATTTCGCGTTCCAAGCACGAGAGTTTTCCAGGCACGAGAGTTCCGGGCCACGAGAGTTCCGGGGCACGGACACTTTGATCCGGCACCCGCCACGTGAGGAGTTCGACATGAGACTGCCCAACCTGCTGGATGCGGCTGTCACACAGGTGAATCCGCGAGACGCGGACTTCGTCTACAACGAGTCCGCCGGCCACCTGAAGCATCTGGTCGGCGTGTACTTCTTCGAAACATCTCAGCACCCAGCCGCAGAATTCACGCAGGCGCAAGCCGTCGATTGGGTCACCGCCAGGCTCGGACACAATCGCATGTTCACCCACCGAATCCAGCACACGCCACTGGGACTCGGCCATCCGTACTGGGTTCCAGACCCCAACCTGGATGTGGGCGACCACGTGCGGGTCAACGCGATTTCCGAGCCGGGTTGGGCACCATTTCAAGAAATGCTCAGCGCCCTGCTGACCTCGAGAATGGATCTCAGCCGCCCACCCTGGGAACTGCACTTTTTCACGGGGATCGAGGGGCTTGACGCTCTACCCGGCAGGCTGACGGCGGTTGTGCTCAAGTCTCATCACAGCGCGGCCGACGGAATCGCGATCCGAATGCTGGGTGAAGCCATATTTTCGGATGCGCAACGGCCGAGGAAATCAGCACCTGCAATACGGTTCCTACGGGGACGTCTCTTCACGCGATCAGTGCTGAGTTTCCCCGGCCAACTTATCCAGTTCGCCAAGAGCATTCCGGGCAATCGGGCTGCTGCCCGTGCGGTAGTCGAGGCGAAGAGTGCTGGAGAATGGGACGAGTGCATCTACGAAAGTACTAGCACCCGCTTCAACTGCAAGGTAAGCGGGTCGGCATTGGTGGAGCCGATCATCCTCGCAGGCAACGAGGTTCGGCATGTGAAGAACGCAGTCCCCGGAGCGACTGTCAACGACGTCCTTCTGGCTGTGGTCGGTTGCGCGATGGCGCGATACCTTACCGAGAAGAGCGAAGCGCCTCGAGGTTCTCTGTTCGCGATGGTTCCGCGGTCCATGCGCAAGCAAGAGGAGTGGGAGTCCGCAAACCAATTGGTGAATCTGTCCGTGAACATGCACACCACGATCACGGATCCGCTGAAGAGACTCGCTCTCATCGCAGAGTCTGCACGCTCGGAGAAGGCCCGTACGTCCCACACAGCGGTCCGGCGGATGAGCACAGTGTTGGAGACCCTACCCGCTCCGATAGCGCGGTTGATGGCATATTCACGTCACCATGACGACTACAAGCCGGATGGGCCGCGGTATCAGCACACGATGGTGAGTAACATTCCGCTCTCGGTCAACGGACTGACCCTGAACGGGGCATCTGGCACTGCCGTACTCGCTAATCAAGCACCGGTCGACGGTGACGGGCTGCGGCACTTCATGGTAGCTGCGAGTGGCGGCAACCTAACGCTCAACGTGATTGCAGACGCCGCAACGATGCCAGATCTAGGCCACTACCTGGAGTTGCTTCGCGCGAGTTTCGAGGAACTGAAGGAAGCCGCAAAGACGCGTGAGCTCGAGAGCAACTCGACCGTCATCGCATCCTGATCCCTTATTCACCAAGACATTACGAGCCCGGCCTACCACTGCGGTAGGTCGGGATTCTTGTCGAGCGGGTAATTCTGCACGTAACTCGCATCCACATGGTCTGGAAGCGCCTCCCGGCACACACTTCTGGCACTCACGCACAAGACTACGCAAAACAGCGCTGCCTGAGTGGGGTGTCAGGCAGCGCTGCTAATCACCGGGGTCCGGATTGACTATGGATGCAGAACGCCCGCACCCGAATTCAGTGCCGGGTAACTACCGGTCGCACCCACCGCATTGGCGGGAATGCATGAGGTCGGCGCACTGACTGTCCCGAAGATAGGCACTGACGCCTTCGATGTGAAACGGAAGTAATTCGCCGAGAAGTTATACATCTGGGCCGCGGTGCCCTGAGTGTCGAACTTCACGTCCAACGCACTGTTCCGAGTTTGGAAACTAATCTTCGGAAGCTGGTATGTCACGCCTACGCCGACATCCGCACCGTCCACGATCAGTTGCGATCCGGTATCGGTGAGAGTGACCGTGCCTGTGTAGCCCGAACCGGAACCGGCCACCAGTGCGGCCGATCCTGCGACGAACGTCGCTGGGTCATAGCGGTAGACAAGCCTGACGTCATCAATGCCGAGGAATGTGACACCCGAGACGCCAGAACTGCTGGGCGTCGTCGCTGAACCGGGCTGAAGGGTGTATGAATTTACCCCGGGCGTGGCATTCACAGTGACGTGGTTAGCCGTGACCGAGGTTGGAACTACCTGATCCACGGTCTGCCCAACACTTACAGCGCGGCACGCCTGGTTATAGCTCGTCACCGTCGTACCTGCAGTTGCCGACGCCGGTGCAACTGCTGCGAATACCATGCCCGCCGAAGCAGTTGCTACTGCTAGAGCGGCCACCGTACGTTTTGCCGTTGAAACATGCATATCTTCTACTCCTCATTCCCTTTCGGGATCGGTTTTTAGCGTTGATAGCACTTCCTGCCAAACGCAGTTCGAGTAAAGTTGAACTACTGCATTGACAGCCTCCGCATCACCGGAATTTTCGCGGCGAAGGGGAAGTCTTTGAGGCCGTGCGCAGCACGATAGGATTTGTTCACTACCGATGCACGACCGAAATCTTGACAACGGAGATTAGCGATACGACATCACCCGGGAATCATGTCTCGATTCCGAAAAAGATGACGTCCGACCGTGAGAAACCACCTCCAATCAGCTGGTTTGGTAGCACCCATTCCACTGGATGCTCACACCGAGCGGTAAGTTGGAACAGCTGATCGACGATTGAAGGCCATTCACGATTTGCCGTTTATGTGACGACCGTCACCATACCTCAATTACTAGAACTTGTAACAGTTTTTGAAAGAAATCTCTCGACAACTTGAAATGGCGCCCCCACTTACATCCAGGATTTGCACGCGACTAATACCAAGGAACTAACATTCAGCGAAACATTAATACTAAAGTATTAACAACGCAGCTCATTCGAGAGATGGTTAATACTTTAGTATTAATTCAAAAGTTCCAGCGCATTTACGAACCGACTCACTGTGATTCGCTTCCCAAGCGAGGGCTGTGCACTCGCACAACGCATTCCCCGAAGCTGTGGCCGAACGGCCAGTCCTTTTGCCGCCCCCGCGATTCATGCTTGGGAGAAGAGCCGGATGTGACCGGCGTCTCGGTTCGAGCAGAGTCTGTAGAAGGAGTGCGTCATGGGAACTCGTCAAAGCCCCGATCGTGTGGTCGTGGTCGGTGCGGGTGTTGTCGGATTGTCGACGGCCTGGTTCTTGCAGGAACGTGGAGTCGAGGTCACCGTCGTCGATCGCGACGGCGTCGCAGCCGACGCGAGCTGGGGCAACGCCGGTTGGCTTGCCCCCGCATTGACGCTTCCGCTGCCCGAACCCGCAGTGCTCCAATACGGCTTGCGCGCGATGCTCAGCCCGTCGTCCCCGGTGTACGTGCCACTGACCACCGATCTGAAGCTGATTCGGTTCCTGGTCGGGTTCGCGCGCCACTGCACGCCGTCGAAGTGGCAGGAAGCGATGTCGGTCTACACCGAGGTCAACCGAACAGCCTTGGGCGCGTATGACGAACTCGCCGACGGTGGCGTCAAAGAGCTGACCCGCCTGGCCGATCCTTTCCTCGCCGCGTTTGCATCCGAGAAGGACCGACAGACTTTGGTGGACGAGTTCCATCACGTCGAGGCCGCGGGCGGCGAGGTCGACTTCGACCTCCTCGACTACGACGCGATTCATTCGCTCGAGCCTTCACTCGGCCAGGGTGTGAAAGCCGGTTTGCGCCTGCGCAATCAGCGTTTCATCGATCCCCCGTTGTTCGTGAACTCGTTGGCGGACGCGGTTCGTGAACGCGGTGGAGAAATCGTCAGCGGTTTCGACGTCACGCAGATCGACGATCGGGTCGGCGGAGTCACTGTTCGCAGTGCACACGGTGATTCACGCGACGGTGACTCCGTAGTCATCTCGAGCGGTGCCCGCTTGAACAAGCTCGCAGCACCGTTCGGTGTGCGCAAACTGGTGCAGGCCGGACGCGGATACAGCTTCAGCGTCAAGCCCGAGCACCTCCCCAAGAACCCTGTGTATTTCCCCACCCAGCGCGTCGCATGCACTCCGTTGCACGATCGCTTCCGAGTGGCCGGAATGATGGAATTCCGCAGCCCTGACGCGCCGCTGGATCCGCGCCGCGTGCAGGCGATCATCGATGCGGCCAAGCCGATGCTCAGCGGCATCGACTGGACTGCGCGGGAAGAGGAATGGGTGGGATCACGACCGTGCACTACCGACGGCTTGCCGTTGATCGGAGCCACGCGCTCGCCGCGCGTGCACGTCGCCGGTGGCCACGGGATGTGGGGAATCGCCCTGGGTCCGTTGACGGGAAAGATGGTGGCCGACTCGATGACCGGTGCTCAGACGCCGACCGTCATGAGTCACTTCGATCCGCTGCGCTGACAGCCGGTTTCACCCACTTGTAGTACGCGCCCGTCAGCAGAACCAGCCATCCGGCGCCGACGAGCAGCGCAACTCGGGTATCGGCGATGACGCCGAGCAACACGATGACAAAAGCCAGGAACACGATCGCGAAGATCTGACCGTACGGCCACAGCGGCACTGGAAACTTCAGTGCCGCTGTTTCGTCTGCACTCATCTGAGCGCGGGAACGGAACTGCGAGAGCAGGATCATGATCCAGACGAAAATGGTGGCGAAGGTCGCCAGCGAGGCGATGACGAGGAACACCTGGTCCGGGATCAGGTAGTTGAGCACTACTCCCACCAACAGGGCAACGGTCATGATGACAACGGTCATCCACGGAACACCGTTGGCGGAGACTCTCTTCATCACCTGCGGGGCCTGGCCGGCATGCGACATTCCGAACATCATGCGACCCGCACCGAAAACGTCGCTGTTGATGGCTGACAGGGCTGCGGTGATGACGACGATGTTGAGGATCGATGCGGCCGTTCCCAATCCGAGGTTCTCGAAGATCTGGACGAACGGGCTGTTGTCGGAGTTGATGGTCTGCCACGGAATGATCGCCATGATGACGGCGAGGGTGCAGATGTAGAAGAGAATGATGCGCACCGGGACCGTGTTGACGGCTTTCCTGATGGTCTGCGCCGGATCCTCGGCTTCGCCCGCGGTGATACCGATGATCTCGGTGCCACCGAACGCGAACATGACGATCGCGAAACACGCGACGAATCCGCCGAAGCCCGTCGCGAAGAACCCGCCGTCCGACCAGAGGTGGCTGATTCCGGCATCGGTGTCGTGAACGCCGAATCCGAACACGATGATCGCGATGCCGCCGGCGATCATCGCGATGATGGCGGTGATCTTCACGAGCGTGAACCAGAATTCCAGTTCGCCGAACACCTTGACGCTCAACAGGTTTATCGCGCCGATGAAGAAGACGACAGCCAGAACCCAGATCCATCTCGGTACGTCCGGGAACCAGAACTGCATGTACAGGCCGAAGGCGGTGACGTCGGCGAGGCACACGATCACCATCTCGAACGTGTACGTCCACCCGGTCATGAAACCGGCGAGTGGTCCGAGGTGCTTGTTCGCGTACTCGCTGAACGAACCGGAAACCGGGTTACGGACCGCCATCTCGCCGAGCGCTCGCAACACCAGGTAGACCGCGATACCGCCGATCAGGTAGGCCAGGAGCACCGACGGGCCGGCTCGTTTGATGGCCTCGGCGCTGCCGTAGAACAGTCCGGTTCCGATGGCTGATCCGAGGGCGATGAAGCGGATATGGCGCGCTGTCAGCCCTCGCTTGAGGCCATCCTGCGTCGCGGCGTCGCTGTTCACTTCTCGGTACTCCAGTCGGATGGATCGTCATACGTGCGCGAACCATTGTCCGCTACCACCGCGCGTGTTCCCGCACGACCCTGTTGGACGGCCGTACAGTGACCTGACACACATGGTCCATTGACGGATCGCTTACGATCGACAAAAGTGTTTGTAACTTTACGTAGCATCAACTCGACTGGAGAGACTGTGTCCAACACCCTCGAAGCAAGCATCGACATCGACGCATCACCGCAGGACGTGTGGGCAATCGTCGCCGACCTGCAGCGCATGGGCGAATGGAGCCCCCAGTGCAAGGTGATGAAGGTAATCGGCGGGACCGTGCGTGAGGGCGCCAAGACGATCAACGTCAACCGCAAGGGCCTGCTGGTCTGGCCGACGTCGTCGAAGGTCGTTCGCTTCGAGCCCAACAAGTCGGTGGCGTTCCGCATCGCGGAGAACCGCACGATCTGGTCCTACGAACTCGAGCCGACCGCTACCGGCACCAAAGTGACCGAGCGTCGCGAGGCTCCCACCGGAACGTCGAAGGTCTCGCAGTTCCTCGTCAAGACCGTCCTGGGCGGAAACGCCGACTTCGAGGTCGAGCTCGTTGAAGGCATGAATGCCACCTTGAAGCGTGTGAAGAGCGAGGCCGAGGCGGCTGCACGCACCTCTGCTTGACCCTCGACCTGGTCGAGGCATCAGGATCCGTTCCATGGATCCCGTGATGACACAGATAGCGCAGGCACAAGAATTGGCGAGCTCCGGCGATCGAGCCGGGGCTCGCTCTGCGTTCGAGAAGGTGTGGGAAGAGATCAGCGCCGCCCCCGATGCGCTCCACATCGTCTCCCTCGCGCACTACATGGCCGACGTTCAAGACGATCCGGCTCAAGAGCTCTGCTGGGACCTGCGCGCCCTCGACGCTGCAGATTCGTTGACCGACGCGCGAGCCCAGGAACACCACGCATCGCTGCAGGTCGCCGGTTTCTATCCATCGCTGCACCTCAACCTGGCTGCCGACTACCGCAAACTCGGACGCGACGCCGAGGCCGTCGAGCATCTGACGAAGGCCGAGGCGTCGGTCGGCACACTCGCCGACGACGGTTACGGCCGGATGATCAGGGGCGCTATCGAGCGACTGCGGGCAGAATTGATCCGTGACCACTAGTTCCGCCCTCTTGACGATCGGCGAGATGTCCAGGGCGTCGGCGCTCCCGATCAGCGCGCTGCGGTTCTACGACAAGGAAGGCGTGCTCGTCCCGCATTCCGTCGATCCGCACACCGGTTACCGCTGGTACACCGACGACCAACTCCGCGACGCACGCGTGATCGCCGGTATGCGGCGCGTCGGTGTTCCGATCCGCGACATGATGGCCGTCCTGACCGGACCGGAACCCCATTCGTGCCTCGACGCCCATCTGCGCAACCTCGAGGACGGTCTCGCCGACGCCCGGGCCGAACTGGGACGAATCCACCGCCTGATCGACGCGCTACCTATCTCCGGCGGCGTGGACATCGACTCGTGGGATCTACGACGCGCACTCGACGCCGTGCTGTTCGCCGTGAACGAGGAATCGGAGTTCCCGATACTTCGCGGCGTCCACCTCGACATTCACGACGGCGTCGCTGCGTTTGTCACCACTGATCAGTTCCGGCTCGCGGTCGCCGAGGTGACAGTTCACTCCGCTCTGACGGTGTCCGCTGTCGTTCCCGTCACCTTCGCGCGATTGTTGCGCGACGTCGCCGGCGTCGTGACGCTGACTTTCTCCGCGCGCACGGTGACTGCGTCGTATCCGGGAGGTGAGGTGTCCAGCCCCCTGATCGAGGACGGAGAGTTCCCCGATCACCGAATCCTGCGCGAGCACCACAACGCCGTCGAACTGAGCGGCGACCACCTTGCCGCCCTGCTCAACGGCACCGAGGACAGTGCCGTCGTCAGCGTCGGCGAAGACGGTGGTGCCCGGGTGGATCCGGGCGGAACGGATCCCCGTGAGAAGTTCCGAGTACTGGTCGACCGGCAGCGACTGCGCGACGCCGCCGCAGCCCAACCGGGGCGGCAACTGGTGATCCGAGTAAGCGGTGCGACGCTCCCGCTGGCGATACGCACCGGCGACTGTGTCGGGTACTACTCGTACTTGATGCCACTACAGCCTGTAGGAGAGAAGGCGTTCACGTAATCTATGGATGCTCTACCACCCCGTACTGTCAGTGCGACCAGCAGAAGACCTACCGAGTAGTTAGAGGAGCCTGTGGCACGCCGACCCACACCCCCCGGAACCCCGCAACCCACCGGGATCGGACATATCGTCGATCTGGTTCGCCATGCGATTCCGCCACTTCATCCCGCCGGCCTGCCGTTCGTGCTGGCCCCGCTGGGAGTTGCGGCTCTGGGCCGCAACCGTAAGTGGGTGCGCCGAGCCGGTCTGACCACCGCCGCCGCATGCGCCACGTTCTTCCGTCACCCGCACCGGGTGCCGCCCAACCGCATCGGCGTCGTCGTCGCACCCGCCGACGGCGAGGTGGCGCTGGTCGACAACGCCGTTCCGCCCGCCGAGCTCAATCTCGGAAGCGAGCCGCGCCCGCGCGTCAGCATCTTCCTGTCGGTTCTCGACGTGCATGTCCAGCGCAGCCCTGTCGGTGGAACGGTCAAAGAGGTCGTTCACCAGGCAGGCAAGTTCCTCTCCGCAGATCTCGCCGACGCCAGCGAGGTCAACGAGCGCAACAGCATGCTGATCGAAACCGCCGATGGTCACGAGGTTGCGGTTGTCCAGATCGCGGGACTGCTCGCACGCCGCATCGTCTGCTACGCCGGTGTCGGTGACGTCCTGCCGATCGGCGACACGTACGGACTGATCCGTTTCGGCTCACGCGTCGACACCTATTTCCCCGCCGGAACCACACTCCTGGTCGAGCCGGGACAACGCACGATCGGTGCTGAAACAGTTATCGCGCAACTGCCGTGAAGACGCCGAAGATGAAGTCAGCCGTGAAGAAGCCGGGAGCAGCCCAACCCGGCGCGAAGATGCCCAAACGCACCCAGGCGGTGCGGTTGCTGCCGTCCGTCATCACCATCCTGGCGCTGTGCGCCGGGCTGTCCGCCGTCAAATTCGCTCTCGACGGACAACCCGGTACCTCGCTCGCGATGATCGGCGCAGCTGCCGTCCTCGATTCACTCGACGGCCGCATCGCGCGACTGCTCGACGCCACCAGCAAGATCGGCGCCGAACTCGACTCACTGGCCGACTCCATCTCCTTCGGCGTCGCCCCGGCCCTGGTCCTGTACGTGACCTTGCTGGACGGCACCAGCATCGGCTGGATCATCGCGTTGATCTACGCGGTCAGCATCGTGTTGCGACTCGCACGTTTCAACACCCTGCTCGACGACGACGACGTCCCCGCGTATGCACGTGAGTACTTCGTCGGCGTTCCGGCTCCGGCCGGCGCACTCATCGCCCTCACTCCCCTGGCCGCGACGGCTCAGTGGGGTGACGGCTGGTGGTCTTCGCACTTCGTCGTCATCGTGTGGACGCTCTTCTCGGCTGCACTGATCGTCAGCCGCATCCCGACGCTGGCGATGAAGTCGGTATCCGTGCCGCCGCACATGGCGGCCGGCCTGCTCGTCCTGGTGACGTTGGCTGCAGCCGCACTCATCACCTACCCGTACATCCTGCTGATCGTTCTCATCGCGATCTACCTGGTGCACATCCCGTTTGCCGTGCACTCGAAGCGGTGGGTGGCAGCACGTCCCGAAACCTGGGACATCAAGCCTTCCGAACGCCGCGCGATCCGACGCCAACCCAACGTCGGTGGCCGCCGCTCGGCCGCTCGTCTCGGATTGCGGCGACCCCGCTAGTCCACGACGTACTCTCGAGAGGTGACTTCGCCGGAACTCGCCCTCACCGTTCGACTCAACACCTCTGCCGCCGACCTACGCCGCGGGGTAGTGCGCTTGCACCCCGAAGCGTTGGCGGCGTTGGGCATCCGCGAATGGGATGCCATCGCACTCATGGGAGCCCGCGGCACCGCGACCGTCGCGGGCCGTGCGCCCACCGGAACCCCGGCAGGCACGATCCTTCTCGACGACGTCACCATGTCGAACGTCGGCCTGACCGAGAACTCATCCGTCGTGGTCGGTCCGGTGACGGTGTACGGAGCGCGATCCGTCTCCGTCACCGGCTCGTCCATGGCGACAAATTCGATCAGCTCGACGGTTCTGCGACAAGCCCTTCTGGGCAAGGTCGTCAGCGTCGGCGACACGGTCTCGCTCCTCCCCCGCGATCTCGGTCCGGGTACGAGCACTTCCGAAGCCACCCAAGCGCTTTCCCGTACCTTCGGCGTCGCGTGGACATCCGAACTGCTCACCGTCACGGCCGTCGAACCTGCCGGTGGTCCGGTCAGCGTCCAGCCGAATTCGGCAGTCAACTGGGGTTCCGGCTCGGCGGGCACACTGACACCGAGTGCGCTTGTTTCCAGTCCGGCCGCCGTCGCGATCGAGCCTGCACCGTCGGTTCCGCTGGATCACCTCGTCGGCGCGCAAGCGCAGGCAGCCAAGCTGACCGAGTGGCTCGGCCTGGCACTCGACGAACCAGAACTGCTCCGTACGCTCGGCGCCTCCCCGCACCTCGGCGTCCTCATCACGGGCCCCGCCGGCGTGGGCAAAGCCACGTTGGCCCGCTCGGTCCTGTCCTCGCGCAAACTTGTCGAACTCGACGGCCCGGGAGTCGGTGCCACCGAGGCGAATACCCGCCTGCAGCGAATCGTCGACGCCGTTGCTGCCGTGCGCGGCGGTGGCGTACTGCTGATCAGTGACATCGACGCTCTGCTTCCGGCCACCGCGGAACCGGTATCCGCACTGATCCTCGAACAACTGCGCAGCGCCGTCGCAACCCCGGGCGTGGCATTCGTCGCGACCTCCGCCCATCCGGAGACCGTCGACGCGCGCCTTCGCGGACAGGATCTCTGCGATCGAGAACTCGCACTTACCCTGCCCGACGGCGCAACCCGCAAGGCGTTGCTCGAACTCCTGCTCCGCCGCGTGCCCACCGGAACCCTCGAACTCGACGCCATCGCCTCGCGCGCACCGGGATTCGTGGTCGCCGACCTCGCGGCGCTCTGCCGTGAAGCTGCCTTGCGAGCGGCGACGCGGGCGTCCAAATCCGGTGATTCTCCGGAGATCACGCAGGAAGATCTTGTCGGTGCCCTCGAAGTGATTCGGCCACTGTCTCGTTCGAGTACCGAAGAACTGTCGATCGGCAGCGTCACCCTCGACGACGTCGGCGACATGGTCGAAACCAAACAGGCCCTCACCGAAGCGGTGCTGTGGCCGCTACAGCACCCCGACTCCTTCGCACGCCTCGGTGTCGACCCACCCCGCGGCGTGCTCCTCTACGGCCCTCCCGGCTGCGGTAAGACGTATCTCGTTCGTGCCCTTGCCAGCTCAGGTCACCTCAGCGTCCACGCCGTCAAAGGTGCGGAGCTGATGGACAAGTGGGTCGGCGCCTCCGAAAAGGCCGTACGCGAGTTGTTCCAGCGCGCACGCGATTCGGCGCCCTCGTTGATCTTCCTCGACGAAATCGACGCCCTTGCCCCGCGTCGTGGTCAAAGTTCCGACTCCGGGGTGTCGGATCGCGTCGTAGCCGCGTTGCTGACCGAACTCGACGGCGTCGAACCGCTACGCGACGTCGTGGTGTTGGGCGCCACCAATCGACCGGATCTGATCGACCCGGCTCTCTTGCGCCCCGGCAGACTCGAACGTCTCGTATTCGTACCGCCGCCGGATGCGGAGGCCCGCAAAGCGATTCTGCGTGCTTCCGGCAAGTCGGTACCGCTCGCCGAAGATGTCGATTTGGACATTCTGGCCGTCGATCTCGAGGGATACTCGGCAGCAGACTGCTCGGCTCTCCTGCGTGAGGCTGCACTCGCCGCCATGCGTCGGAGCATGGACGCGGCCGACGTGACGGCCGCGGACGTGGCAACCGCCCGTGAGAAGGTACGTCCCTCACTCGATCCCGAGCAGGTGGCACACCTACAGGCGTACGCGGACAACCGATAAGGACTGACCATGGCTGCTGATCTGGTTCTGTACGGCGACATCGTGACCATGCACGAGGAAGCACCACGCGCCCAGGCGCTCGCCGTGACGGGCGGCCGGATCACAGCCGTCGGCGCGCGCACGGACGTCGAGGAACTGGTGGGGCCGGATACCCGCGTCGTCGACGTCGGAGGTGCCACTGTTCTGCCGGGGTTCATCGAGCCACACGGTCACCCTTTGGAAGAAGCCATCGTGCTCGGGCCTGACGTCGTCGACATCCGGCCTGTCACGATCGCCGAGGCGGACGCCGTAGTTGCTGCCGTCGTCGACACTGTTCGTTCGCGAGGTGCTGCCGGCGCTTCTCTGAACGGTTGGGACCCGTTGCTGCAGAAGGGCCTACCCGACCCGACCATCGACTGGCTGGACTCCGTCGCGCCGGAGTACCCCCTCGTGATCATGCACAACTCGGGACACGTCGCGTATTTCAACACGGCGGCAGCAGTGCAGGCCGGCATCACCCGCGATACCCCCGATCCGATCGGCGGATCGTACGGCCACGACGCGACGGGCGCCCTCGACGGAGCCGCGTACGAAATGCCTGCGGTGTTCGCAGTCGCGGGCCACGCAGTCACTATCGGTGACGACTTCCCCGCACTGGTGGCGGCCGAATGCGCCCGACTGAACGCCGCCGGAATCACCACCATCGCCGAATTGTCGTTCGACCCCAAGATGCGGCCCGCCCTGGCCGCAATAGCCGACGCCGGACTGCTCACCACCCGCCTGCGGCTCTACGAGATGTCCAACGACGCGCGCACTACCGAGGCGTCACCGGGCGACGGAAACGACCTGGTGCGCCAGATCGGCATCAAGGTCTGGTCCGACGGTTCACCGTGGGTCGGTAACATCGCCACCAGCTTCCCGTATCTCGATACCGAAGCCACCCGCGCGCTCGGGATCGCCTGCACGCACGGGCACGCCAACTACACCGGCGAACAGATCCACGACATCAGTTCCGCCTACTTCGCCAAAGGGTGGCAGATGGCGTGCCACGCCCACGGTGACGACGCGATCACCATGGTTCTCGATGCGTGGGAGCAACTTCTGAAGGAGCACCCCCGGCCCGATCACCGGTTGCGTCTCGAACACGTCGGCGCGATGCGTCCGGATCAGTTCGTCCGCGCGGCGGAACTGGGCGTCACGGTCAGCATCTTCATCGACCACCTGCACTACTGGGGTGACGTTCTGGTGGATGACCTGTTCGGCCCCGAATACGGATCCGTCTGGGCCGCAGCAGGATCTGCACTCGCGGCCGGGCAACGGTTCACCTTCCACAACGACGGTCCCGTCACCCCCGCCAATCCGCTACGGAATATGCAGGACGCCGTCACCAGACTTTCGCCCAGCGGCCGCGTCGTGGCACCCCAGGAACGGATCCCCGTGGATGCCGCAGTGCGCGCCCACACGGTCAACGCCGCGTGGCAGCTGTTCAGCGAAGATCACATCGGGTCCATCTTTCCCGGTGCCTACGCGGATCTTGTTGTGCTGTCGGCAAATCCCCTCGACGTCGAGCCGACCAGGCTGGCCGACATCACGGTGCTCGCCACCATCCTGGAGGGTCGGACGGTGTACGGAGACCTGAGCGCGATCGGCTGATCGGTCGCCGAACGCCGTGGACAAAGGCCGATAACCTTCTCTGCTCGAGTTCCAAGGATTGTTGCGAAACCGGAGACGGCGCAGGTGGTCTCAGGGTTCAGTGCGGATGTCGTCAACGACCTGAGCGATCGCATGTTTCGCCCAGGCCGTGATCTGCTCGTTCGTGTCGCGGTAGTACGGCAAGGCAACCAATGCAATCGACAGAGCCCATGCGCGGCCACGCGTCCAAGTGCCCTCGTCCACGTCAACATGAAGCCGGAATGTATGCCGAGTGCTCGGCGTCAGCAGAGTCCATGCAATGAGGCAGTCGAGATTGCCTGCCGCAAATCGAATGAAGATCCGAAAAGTCCCAAAAATCGGAATTGTCGAAAATTATTGCATAGGAACAGTTTTCGAGATACAAGTCTTGTGTTCGAAACTTTGTTCGATTAGACTTTTAGCATGGACAGTCGGGAAGCATGGCAACTGGATAGCGAGGACCTCAAGGGTGAGGTTCTGGATCTGGTGCGCGCCCGACACGAGTTGCAGTCGCGGATGGTGTTGCTGATCGTGGAGATGTTTTCCCGGGAGGTTCTCGGCGGGAAGGGTTTTCGGGCGATCGCTCAGTGGTTGCATGGTTCGACGAATCTGGAGATCGGTGAGTGCAGTCTGCTGGTCGGGTTGGCGCGGTTGCTGATGCTCGAACCCGTGGTGGGCGATGCGTTTCACCGCGGTGACGTGGATGCGTTGAAAGCCCGTCAGGTGGCATCGTTTTGTCAGCATCCGCCGAAGAACATGACGCCGGCGGATGTGGACAAGGCTCGCGGGATTCTGTTGGGTTTGGCGTCGAAGAACATTGCGGATTGTGATGCGGTGCGGGCGGCGATTCGGCGGATCGAGAAGCAGTACGGCAAACGCGAGGACGGCGTCCCGGTCGGCGAGGATTCCGAACGTAACGAGTTCTACGCCTCGAAAGGCTTGTACGGGCGGGTCACTGTGAAGGGTGATCTGGATGCGATCAACGGGGCCCGGTTGATCACGTTGCTGTCGAGTTTGTCGGCGCCGACGCCGGAGAAAGACGGCGTCAAGGACACCCGCACGCCGGCGCTGCGGCGGGCGGACGGGTTCTGCGAACTACTGCGGCGGTACGAGCGGGCGGGGTTGGGTCCGATCGAGGGCGGGGTGAAACCGCACATCACGGTGACTGCGTCGGCGAAAGACATGACCGACCTCAAGGCGTTGAAAGACCTCCTGCCGTCCACGGAGGAACTCGGGTTTGCGTGGGCGGATTGGGTGGGCCCGATCAGTATCGATACCGCGCGGATGTTGGCGTGCGACTGCACCGTGACGCGGATCTTGTTGGATGCGAATGGTGTTCCGCTCGACTGCGGTAAGGAAGCGAGAACGGCGACGGTTCCGCAGCGCCGGGCTCTTGCGGTTCGGGATGGTGGGTGTGCGTTTCCGGGGTGCGGGACACCGTCGGGGTGGTGCGATGCCCATCATATTGTTCACTGGAACGATGGTGGCCCAACGGATCTCGACAACCTGATCTTGTTGTGCGGTCATCACCACCGGACGATGCACCACACCGAATGGCGGGTGGAGATCGGGCCGGATCGGAAAACAGTGTTCTATCCACCGATGTCGATCGATCCGTATCAGCAGCCGATCGGCGGGAACAGCCCACCGACAGCAGCCTGAAGTGAAACAACTCGAGACGCGAGCACCGGGGCACGATCATGCCCCGGTGCTCATGCTGCGTTCCGCCATCTTCGCGGAGACGTACGGCCTACCAGCGGTTCCGAACCTCCTCGGCAAATCCGAGGAGATCTCGAACCACCACGGAGGTACCGTCGTCGAGGATTACTGTGCCGGAGAACTTTCCGAACACCTGATGCTGAATCGAACGCAGCACCCCGACGTCGAAAGTCGCGGCACGGTCGATGATCGGCTCGAAAGTCATCTCGAAGCGACCATCGTTGCTCGAGAAGTTCCACGGAGCGCCGTCGTACGTTCCCTGCGGGATGCCGAAGTCGATCCTGTCCAGTTTGTGTGCCCGCCCTCCGACAAACACGATGTTCTCGCTGGCCGCCGTAGTATCGCCGAAGCCGTACCCGATGTTGAATCCGAACCGCTCGCCGTTCACCAGTCCGGATGCAGAACCCCAGTACCAGGTGTTGTCGTAAGTCCAGACTCCCCTGCCCCAATCGAGAACGCCGAACGAGTCCTCCGAGCGAAATGTGAAGTCGTCGCTCCCGATTCGCACGGTCCCGGCAGCGGGCAGGCAGTTGATCTTCTGGTTGTAGTAAAACGAACGGGACGCCTTCGGAAACGGTGTGGCGATCACCATCCGGTCATCGGCAGGACTCGCCAGGAACAAATCGGCATGAAGACCTCGCCCACCGTCGAAAGCCGGGTAGTCGACAATCAGGTGGCGCCCACCGTCCACATGGCGAAACTCGAAGCGAGCTTTACCTTTCGACACCACCACATCACCGTCGTCCGCGCTTTCGGGCAGACCGAGCCTTCCCATCGGGAACGGCAGCATCACGTTTTCGGTGATCTCGTGTGGTGTTCGGAAATCGAGCCAGGAGACTCCGAGCAAGCCCATGTACCCGTTGTCGGCGACGGTCAGCGCGATGCCGTAATCCGCAGTGAGAACGCAGTAGTAGTCCCACTCCTTGATCCGGAACTTGGGAGCGGTGATCGCAGAGCGTCGATACTTGCGAATCTCCGATGGGGCCCAACCCGTCTCGACCAAATGTCCGCCATCGTCGAGAAGCGGGCCGGGCGACATCAGTGTCTGCATTCTTACTTCCAGCGTCCCAAGATCTCGTTCGCACGGTTGGCCAATGCCATCTGGAAGAACGGACCGAAGCTCACACGTGCCACTCCGAGCGGCCCGAAACTTGCCGGATCGTCCTGGTCCGGGATTCCGATCGCGTTGATCGGAAGTGGAAGTTCGGACGTCAGGCGGCGCTGGGTCGCGTCGTCATGCCGCCCGACGGGGTAGAGAACGTCGGCGCCGGCGTCGGCCGCCAGCTTGAGGCGTGCGATGGCGCGATCGACGCGATCGGCCTCGTCACCGACCTGCTTCACGAACAGGTCGGTGCGCGCGTTGACGACAACGTGAACTCCGGCTGCGTCGGCGGCCTGACGAAGCCCACCCACGAAGTCGGCGTGCTCCTGCGCCTCGCGCAAGCGTCCGCCTTCACTGTGAACGGTGTCCTCGATGTTGAGTCCGACAGCGCCGGCATCGATCAACCCGTCGATGAGAACTGCCGGCTCGAGCCCGTAACCACCCTCGATGTCCACCGAGATCGGGGCGTCGACCGCACCGGTGATCTGCTTGATCCGGTGCAGAAGTTCGTCGAAGGTGATGCCCTCGTTGTCCGGCTTGCCGATGGAATCGGAAACCGGATGACTGCCTACCGTCAGGGCTGCAAAACCGGCAGCCACCGCAAGATTCGCCGACCACGCGTCCCATACCGTCGGGAGAATGACCGGATTACCTGGCTGGTGCAACGCCAATAGAGCAGTTGCCTTGTCGTTGATCGAAGTCATGCGGTGGCTCCTCGAGATCGTGGGGTGTACCTCTCACCTACCGACTCTAGTGAGCGACCGGGCAGCCTGTGCTCTTGTAATCGACCTGGAACTCCTTGATGCCGTTGATCCAACCCGAGCGCAGACGGCGCGGATCACCGATCTTGGTGATGTCCGGGACGTTGTCGGCGATCGCGTTGAACATCAAGTCGATCTCCATACGAGCGAGGTTGGCACCGATGCAGAAGTGCGCGCCCGTTCCGCCGAAGCCCAAGTGCGGATTGGGGTTACGAGTGATGTCGAACGTCATCGGGTTCTCGAAGACGTCCTCGTCGAAGTTCGCGGAGCTGTACAGCATCACCACGCGCTGCCCCTTCTTGATCGACACTCCTGCCAATTCCGTGTCCTCGAGCGCGGTGCGCTGGAAGGCGGTGACGGGTGTCGCCCAACGGACGATCTCGTCGGCCGTCGTCTTGGGACGTTCCTTCTTGTACAGCTCCCACTGCTCGGGGTTGTCCAGGAACGCGATCATTCCGTGCGTGATGGCGTTGCGAGTGGTCTCGTTCCCTGCGACCGCCAGGATGAGCACGAAGAACCCGAACTCCTCCGGGCTCAAGGAGTCGCCGTCGATGTCGGCCTGGACCAGAGTGGTGACGATGTCGTCTGCCGGGCAGGTACGACGTGCGTCTGCCATTTGGTACGCGTATCCGAGGACCTCGGTGGACGCGACTGCCGGATCACCCTGGTATTCCGGGTCGTCGTAGCCCATCATCTCGTTGGACCACTTGAACAGCTTGTCTCGATCGTCCTGCGGTACACCGATCAGATCCGCGATCGCCTGGAGCGGCAGCTCGCTGGCAACCTGCTTCACGAAGTCGCCCGGGCCTTCGCTCACAGCGGTGTCGACGATGCTCCGTGCACGACGATCCAATTCGTCGCGCATGCCGTTGATCGCGCGAGGCGTGAACAGCTTCGAAATCAGCTTGCGGAGCTTGGTGTGCTCCGGTGCATCCTTGTTGAGCAGAAGATGCCGGAGCATCTCGACGGCCTCACGTGGCATGTCGTCGGCGAAACGCGCGATCGCGGTGTTCTCCCAGCTCGAGAACACATCGCTGCGCTGGCTGACCTCTTTGACGTCAGCGTGACGCGAGACCACCCAGTAGCCCTCGTCCTGGAATCCACCGACCGTCGGCGGCTGCTCACACCACCACACGGGTGCGTTGCGACGCAGTTCGGCGAATTCCTCGAAAGGGATCCGCTCCCCGAGGACAGCAGGATCGGTGACGTCGAATCCGGCCGGCAGGTCAGGCGTGCGTGTTGTGTCCGAGATGGTCATGGCGTCCTCTGATCGGTCGAATGTGCGCTACACCACAGAGTAGCTTTCACTAACGGACTGTCAAGTGAAAGACGGCGAGTCTCGTGCAACTGACCCGTGAGAGCCCCCGCGGCACTAGGATCCTGGTAATGACAGATACCTCCGGCAGACTGACGCTGCGAGAGAAGCAGAAGCAGCGAACCCGCGCAGACCTCGTGGATGCCGCCGGCGCGCTCTTCACCGAACGCGGATACGCGGCTGTCACCGTCGAGGACATCGCCGGCCGGGTCGGTTGCAGCCGAGCCACCTTCTACCTGCACTTTCCCGGAAAGATCGACATCCTCAAGGCGCTCGGCTCGAACACCGTCGTATCCAGCACCCTCGCCATATTCCAGGATCTCGACCACGTACTCGATTCCGGTTCGCGCGAAGAATTCGCCGGCTGGATCAACCGCGCTCTCGACTGGTGCCGCGATCACCACCACATGATGCGGGCGTGGGACGAGGCCATGGTCCTCGAACCCGAGTTCCGCACACTGGCCCGCGAAGGCATCTCTGCACTGCCCAACGCGATGCCGTCGTACCTCGCCCGTTGGCCGCAGAGCCGACACGACGAGGCGAAACTCCGGGTCGAACTCCTGCTGACACAGGTCGAGCGCTTCTTCATTCGCTGGGCGGAACAGGGCGCGATCACCGCGGGTGCGGACGTCGCAGCAGACGTTCTCACCGACATCTGGTTTCCGGCACTCACGCCGCCCACGACCGATGTCGCGGCGCCGCGATAGGTTGGCCCGATGCCACTCGATCTTCGAGCGATCCTCACCACCGTCGCTGCGCTCCTGTCCGGGATACTCGCTGCGCTGGCCCTGACCAATCCGGTTCTCCGTGACTGGGCCATCGTGGCCTCTCCGTCGGAAGTAGATCGCTGGATCAGCAGTGGACCCACCGCTGTCGGGCTCGGCGCCGTGGTTGCCGTGCTTGCCTGCGCACTCTCACAGCGTCGCGGCTCCCGTCGGGCAGCCTGGATCGCGATCACCGTCGGGGTCGCCGTCATCGCGATCATTCGGGCAGTCGTGCCCGAGGTTGCGTCACTGGACCTGCTGATCGCCGTGATCATCGTCAAAAGTGTTGCAGCCGGTGCGATTCTGGGTTGTGTGGTTGCCGTCAGTTGGGATCGCACCGCCACGAAGAACGCCACCCTCCTCGGCGTGCTTGCCGCCTTCCTCGCGGTTCGCACGTTCGCCGGCGGGACGGGCCGGATGAGTACGTCTTCGGTAGGTGAGCCGTCGTGGTGGCTGATCGGCGCCACGGCCGCAGCAGCAATCGCCTGTGCAGTGACCGCGCAATCCGGCTTCCGGATCCGCAAGCCCGACGCGGGCGAAATCCGCATCGCGCTCGTGGTGATCGCCGCGCTGGCGATCGGGCATCGAGTGCTCGGCGCCGTGATCGATCGCCAGCAGTACGCGTCCGAGGCAACTGCCTGGATCGTCATGGTCTTGGCAGCGGGCGCTGCACTCGCGTTGACATGGATCGCCGCTTACCGTCTCGGCGACACCTCCGGTGCTGGTGGCAAGTTCCTCTGGGCCGCAACCGCTCTGGCCGCTGCGTCGGCTCCGCTGTTCGTCGACATCGCGAAGGGTTCCGGCCACTGGGGAGACCTGAAGTCCCCCTGGGTACTGGTGCTTTTCGCAGCCCTGCCGGTCGCCGTCGGATTGCGACTGCACAAGCAGGTGCCAAACCTCGTTCCCATCGCCGTTCTCGTTGCGGTACCGCTGTCAGAACTACTGCCCTTCGACTCCGCGCACGGTGTCTGGTCAATCGCACTGAAGATCGCCTCGCTGGGTCTCGCCGCCGGATTGCTGTTCGGTGCCCTGGCTCCCGGCAGCCTGGTCGACGCCACACTCGGACTCGCCATTCCCTTTGCCGCAATGACCTTCTCGTCGATCGCTGTTCTCACCGATCAGCTCGCTTTCCCACCGATGATGACGTCGATATACATCCAAGGCCAGCTCGATATCGATGCGGTCTCTCCCCACGGCGACGGAGGATTATTCGGACGCGGCGTCGGAATCACCGTCGACTACGTCACCCCTCAGACCGTCGGCACTGCAATCCTCTTCGCCTTGATCATCGGCTTCTGCGGTGCAGCGATCCTCCGACGGTCCCATCCACCCGTCGACACCACGGAATCTCGGATCGAACCGGAGCCAGTCGACTGACACACCGTCACCGGACTGAGACCTGCTATTGCGGTGCAACTGGTACCGGATTGACTATTTTGGAGCAGTGCCCATCGCCCGCAGGACGCTGCTCGTCGCGCTGAGTGGTGTGACGGCATTCGTCGTCACCGTCGTCGCCTTGGCACCGTTCGTGAACAGCCAGTCGACGTCGATTTCGACGGGCGACAGGTTCTGGTCGATCTCGACGATCGGCGCCGGCGTTCTGGCTGTCGTCGCGGTCGGGACAGCCGCGATGATGGCCCGCTGCCGGTTGCGGACCGCGGCCATGACGGTCTTCGGTGGACTCCTACTCGAACTGCCCGGGCTCTACGATCACAACTTCGAGGCACTCTCACCCGTGGGTGCGGGAGTCGCTGTCGGCGCGGTCACGGTTGCTGCCGCTCCCCGGGTCCGAGCCGCTTCCGTCGCGGGAACGATTGTTGCCGTGCATGTCTCGGATTCACTCCTCGACGAAGACGCTATTCCTCGGCGGTACGCGGACTACATCGCCGACAACACCAACCAGTTTCAACCACCAGTGTTGGGGGCAACACTGCTCGCGCTCGCTTTGGCCGCCGCCTGCGTCGCCGCGTTCTGGTTCCACGACTTCGACAAGGACCACCCCAAGGAACGGATGGCCGTTCGACCGGTGACTATCGCGGCGGTGCTCACTCTCTTCGGGGTCGCTGCGAATTGGTGGTTCGAGATCACCACCGTCACGGCGGCGGTGCCTCTACTACTCGTCGCGCTGGTGATCACGGTGATCTGCGCGCGGGTGCTGGGCGACGGCAGTCGAATCCTGCTGATGTGTACCGCTGCCGTCGCAACTCTGGCGGCGGTCTCGGCGAACCGTCCCGCAACCGAAGCCATGGAATGGTCGAAAACCCCCGCCTCCACCGCCGTCGTGATCGGACTCGTCATCGTCGCCGCGGCAGCGATCGGCGCGATCGCTCCCTCGCGAGTCGTCGGCTACGGATTGCTCCTGACGGTCACGGTCGCCGGGATCGTCAGCTACGCCACGTCGCCGTCGCCGAAGATCGGTGACGTTCTCACGATCAGCGATCTTCTTGTCGCCTTCACCGCTGCGGTCGTCACATACGCGATCGCCAGCGCGATGTACCGAGAGCCACCGCGGACCGGAGCGTCGCGAGCACTCGTCGGACTCGGTGTCATCTTCGGCCCGACGGCGCTGGCCCTGCTCGTCTATCCGCAGTTCGACTACGGATGGACGGCGTACACGCCGCTCGACGAGAACAAGCCCTTCAACGGCATCACGACGGTCGGCCCGTTCGAAATCTCGACCGACATTCTGATACTCGACGCCGTGGCGCTGATCATCGTGGCCGTCTGCGCCTACGTGAGTCTCCGATTGGGGCGGATCAATCGATCCGTTCCTCCGCCGATCAGTCGATCAGATCCATCGACGCCAGGCGATGGAACACTTTGAGCGATCCGGGCGCCACCTCGTCCATCGCTGCGTACTCGGCGAGCGTGAAGTAGCGGAACTCGGCGATCTCGCTGGTCGGGTGCGGGTCTCCGGCCATCTCCGCCAGATAACAACTCATGTGCAGGCCCGTGTCCGCGGAATGTCCGAAAGCGTGAGCCTCGAAGACGTCGAGGAACGTGACCGTCCCGTCGACCAGATCGACGTCGAGTTCCTCCCGAATTTCGCGGTGCAACGCCTGCTCGGGCGTCTCACCCGGGTCGATCTTTCCGCCGGCCATGTAGAACGCGGTCTTGCCCACGGAGCGGGTCTGGATCAGCTTGCGGTCACGAATGTGTGCAAGGGCAGCGGTACGGATGATCGTGGTGGGTGTCGACGAATTCACGTCGTCCAACCTACGTGTATCAGCGAGTGCCGATGATGTCCGAATCGACTCGCTGCACATCGAAACTGCCACGCCCGGTAATATGTACGCAAAGACAACCTCTCCGACAAGGTGAATTGTCTCGTTAATCCGATAGGTTCGATTTTGTTCGGACACCCCGCCGCCCGCTGACAACACGACGGAGTGCCTTTTGCTCGCTATCTTGCTTGCCCATGCCGTTGCCGCCCTCTTGGCTCCGCTTGTGGTGCGCAGGTTAGGGCGAAACGGCTTCTTCCCCCTCGCGATAGTCCCCCTCGCCGGCCTCGGCTGGGTCATCGACAAATGGGGCACCGTCGAGACGCTGCACATCACCTGGGTTCCAGGGCTGTCGATGGACATCGACTTCAGGTTCGACGCGCTTTCGGCCATCATGGCCGTGCTCGTCCTGGGTGTCGGCACGCTCATCCTGGTCTACTGCGCCCGCTATTTCACCGACGACGAACCTCGACTCGGTATCTTCGCCGCCGAGATGGTCGCCTTCGCGGGTGCCATGTTCGGGCTAGTGACCAGCGACAACATGCTGCTTCTCTACGTGTTCTGGGAACTGACAACGGTCCTGTCGTTCCTGCTCGTGGGTCACTACGCCGAACGCGCCACCAGCCGCCGCGCCGCGACCCAGGCACTGCTGGTCACCACCGCGGGTGGTCTGGCGATGTTGGTCGGCATGATCATCCTCGGCCAGGTCGGCGGCAGCTACAACCTGTCCGAACTGGTCGCGAACCCGCCGACGGGGTGGCTCCCGTCCGTCGCGATCGTCCTGATCCTGATCGGTGCGCTCTCCAAATCGGCAATCGTGCCCCTGCACTTCTGGCTTCCCGGTGCAATGGCCGCGCCAACCCCTGTCAGCGGTTATCTTCACGCTGCTGCAATGGTCAAGGCCGGTATCTACCTCGTCGCGCGCCTGGCTCCCGGGTACGCCGATTCGCCGCCGTGGCGCATCACCATCATCAGTTTGGGTCTGCTGTCGATGATCCTCGCCGGTTGGCGAGCCATGCGCGCGTACGACCTCAAACTCGTCCTCGCCTTCGGAACCGTCAGCCAACTCGGCTTCATGATGGTCCTGGTCGGCATCGGCACGCGTGACGCCGCCCTGGCCGGTATGACGATGGTCGTGGCGCACGCGATGTTCAAGGCCGCACTCTTCATGGTCGTTGGCATCATCGATCACACGACCGGTACCCGTGACCTGCGCAAACTTGCTCACCTGGGTAAAGCGGCACCCGCTCTCGCGATCATCGCGAGCCTCGCTGCCGCCAGCATGGCCGGTCTGCCACCGCTACTCGGATTCGTCGGCAAGGAAGCCGCACTCGAATCGGTGCTCGAAACGAACGCGCTCGGCCACTGGTCGTCCATCGCCGTCGTCACGGTGATCGTGTTGGGCTCGATCCTCACCGTCGGCTACAGCGTCCGCTTCATCTGGGGCGCCTTCGGACGTAAGACCCTGAGCAAGCCCAGCCCAGCCGTGAGCAAGATGCACAAGCCGGGTTGGCTGTTCCTGTTCGCGCCCGGCCTGCTCGCTGTTCTCGGTCTGGCCGCCGGCATTCTCTCGCCCCAGCTCGAGAAGCTGCTGACGCCGTACTCCACCACACTGGCCCCCGGACCGCACGCCGACTACCACCTCGCGCTGTGGCACGGATTCAACACTCCGCTGCTGCTCACCTGCATCGTCATCGCCGGCGGCATCGCGCTCTACATCGCGCAGCGTCAGATCAGCCGACTGCACTTCGAGCACCCGCCGCTCGGCAACGCCGACCGTATCTACGACGCGACCCTGCGCGGCATGGACACCATCTCGATGCGCCTGACCGGGGCCACACAGCGTGGTTCGCTCCCCCGCACACAGTCGACGATTCTCGCGACGCTGGTCGTTGTGCCACTGTTCCTGCTGATCATCGACACCGATGGCGGCGGAGTCGACCTTCGGATGTGGGATTCACCCATCCAGTTCACGATCGCGCTGATGATGATCTCGGCCGCCATCGCCGCGACGCTGATGCGCAACCGACTCGCCAGCGTCATCCTCGTCGGACTCACCGGCTACGGCTGCGGCGTGTTGTTCGCGCTGCACGGCGCACCCGACCTCGCGCTGACCCAGTTCCTCGTCGAGACACTGACACTGGTGATCTTCGTGCTCGTGCTCCGGAAGTTCCCCGCCGAAGTCGACGAGAGCAAGGCGATCGGCTTCAAGTGGCCGCGTGCCGCACTCGCCGTCGCCGTCGGTATCACCGTCACCACCATCGCGGCCTTCGCGACCAATGCCCGAAACACTCGTCCGATCTACGAACTGCTTCCCGACGCGGCCTACGACCTGGGCAACGGCAAGAACGTCGTCAATGTCCTACTCGTCGACATCCGCGCATGGGACACCCTCGGTGAGATCTCGGTGCTGCTGGTCGCGGCAACTGGCGTCGCCAGCCTCGTCTTCCGCAACCGCCGGTTCGGTATCGCGCCGCGCGTCGCGGACGCCCCCTCCGTCATCGTCGACAAGGCAGCTGCCAACTCGGACACGACGTGGTTGCGCGGCGGAGACCTCATCGATCCTCGACACCGTTCGCTGGTTCTCGAGGTCACCACGAGGTTGATCTTCCCGACCATCATGGTGTTGTCGATCTACTTCTTCTTCTCCGGTCACAATGCCCCCGGTGGCGGTTTCGCCGGAGGCCTGACGGCGGGCCTGGCGCTGGTACTTCGGTACCTCGCCGGCGGACGCTACGAACTCGGTGAAGCCGTACCCATCGACGCGGGCAAGATTCTCGGCCTCGGTTTGGCGCTGGCCGCGGGCACCGCCCTGGTGTCGCTGTTCCTCGGCGCCCCGGCGCTCTCGTCCGCCGTCTTCGAGTTCACACTCCCGCTCATCGGCCACGTCAAACTGGTCACCGCACTGTTCTTCGACCTGGGCGTCTACCTCATCGTGGTCGGCCTGGTCCTGGACGTACTCCGAAGTCTCGGCGCCCGCCTCGACGCAGAAATCGAGGTGAAAGCACCATGAGCGCAAACATCGGAATGCTGATCCTGATCGGCGTCCTCACGTCGGCCGGTGTCTACCTGCTGATCGAACGAAGCATCACTCGGATGCTGCTCGGTCTACTTCTATTCGGCAACGCCATCAACCTCTTGATCCTGACCGTCGGTGGATCGGACGGGAATCCGCCCATCGTCGGCCGAGATTCGGTCCACGAGGAAATAGCGGATCCGCTCGCCCAGGGCATGATCCTGACGGCGATCGTGATCACGATGGGTATCGCCGGCTTCGTTCTGGCACTGGCGTACCGGTCTTACAAGATCAACACCGCCGACGCCGTCGAGGACGATCCGGAGGACACCAAGGTTCTCAAGCGTCGCCTGCCTGCCGACGCTCCCGACCACGACCGCTCCGACGACCCGGTCACCGGTGCCCCGAGCATCGGCGGCGACGCATTCGACAAGGACGGCAACCCTATTCCCCTCGAACAACTGGTCAACCTCGAGGACATCGAATGCTACGACGACCTCCACGACGGCGACTTCGAGGACGAACCGGTACCCGACTGGGCCACCGACCTTGCTCGTAAGAAGGAATCCGAGAAGCGGCGCAAAGACGCTCGCCAGACCAAGATCGAGGGAGGTGGAGGCGCATGACCATCTCGGACAACCTGATGGGAGCCCTTGCGCCCCTGCCCGTCTTGATCCCGATGCTGGCCGCTGCTGCGACGCTGGTCGTCGGCCGACGTCCTCGTTTCCAGCGCGTGATCACACTGATCGCGCTCGTCGGCGTCGTCGCGGTGTCGGGCTTGCTGCTCTACCTCGCCGACCGCGACGGTACGACGGCCGTTCAGGTCGGCGGCTGGGACTCCCCCATCGGCATCACACTCGTGGTCGACCGTCTCTCGGCGATGATGCTCGTGGTCTCGTCGGTGGTGTTGCTCGCCGTCATGATCTACGCGATCGGTCAGGGTATTCGCGACGGCAGCGAGGCCCAGCCGGTCTCGATCTTCCTGCCGACCTATCTCGCATTGACCGCCGGTATCTCCAACGCGTTCCTCGCCGGTGACCTCTTCAACCTGTACGTCGGATTCGAGGTTCTGCTCGCCGCGAGTTTCGTGCTCCTGACGCTCGGTGCCAGCGCCGACCGCGTCCGGGCCGGTGTCTCGTACGTGATGGTCTCGATGGTGTCCTCGCTGATCTTCCTGGCGGGCATCGCTTTCGCCTACGCGGCGACCGGCACCCTCAACATGGCCGACATGGCCCTGCGCTTCGACAACATTCCGCCGGGCACACGAACCGCCATCTTCGCTGTCCTGCTCGTGGCGTTCGGCATCAAGGCTGCGGTCTTCCCGCTGTCCGCGTGGCTACCGGACTCGTATCCGACCGCGCCCGCACCGATCACCGCCGTCTTCGCCGGGTTGCTCACCAAGGTCGGTGTGTACGCGATCATCCGCGCACACTCACTGCTGTTCCCGCAAGGAGAACTCGACAACGTACTGATGGTGTGCGGCCTGCTCACGATGGTGGTCGGCATCATGGGTGCCATCGCGCAGAGCGACATCAAACGTCTGCTCTCGTTCACACTGGTCAGCCATATCGGTTACATGATCTTCGGTATCGCACTGTCCACGACGTCCGGGCTGTCCGGCGCGATCTACTACGTCGCCCACCACATCATCGTGCAGACGACGCTCTTCCTCGTCGTGGGTCTGATCGAACGACAAGCCGGGTCGTCGTCGCTGCGCCGTCTCGGCGGTCTGGCGGCGGCCAGCCCGATCCTCGCGATCGTCTTCCTGATCCCGGCGCTGAATCTCGGTGGTATCCCGCCGTTCTCGGGCTTCATCGGCAAGGTCGCGCTCCTTCAGGCCGGTGCGGCCGACGCCAGCGCGTTGGCTTGGATCCTCGTTGCCGGCGGCACGATCACCAGCTTGCTGACGCTCTACGCCGTCGCCCGCGTGTGGACCAAGGCTTTCTGGCGAGCCCGGGCCGACGCGCCCGAAGGTGACCTCGCCGACGTCAGCCCGTCAGCGTTGATCGACGAGTCCGAAGAGGACATCGCGTTCGTCGACCGCGAGGATGTCGGCAAGATTCCGCTCTTCATGCTGATTCCGACGGTCGGACTTGTCATCGTCGGTCTGGCACTGACGGTGTTCGCGGGCCGGATCATCGACATCAGCGACAGAGCGGCGAAGGACCTGCAGGACCGGTCCATCTACATCGACGCGGTTCTCGGCAACCACCGGCCCGTGCCGGTCGACGAAGCTCCCGTCGCTGCAGACGACCCTGCTGTAGCTCCCAGTACCGATGTCCCGAATACCGAGGCCCCGAACACCGACGTCCCGAATACCGAGGAGGCTCCGCGATGAAACGCGAACAGGTACTCCGCGTCGGGATCCTGCTGTGGCTGATGGTCGTATGGATCCTGTTGTGGGGCAACATCAGTTTCGGCAACATCTTCGGCGGACTCGCCGTCGGCCTGATCATCATGGTCCTGCTTCCCCTCCCCCGCGTACCGGTCGAGGGTCGGGTACATCTGCTGTCGATTCTGCGTCTGTTGTGGATGATCGTGTACTACGCGATCCAGTCGAGTATCCAGGTCGCGTGGCTGGCGATCCGTCCGTCGCCGCCGCCGGTCACCGGAGTTCTGCGGTACCAACTCGGGATCAAGTCCGACCTGGTTCTCACGCTGTGCATCGACGTTCTCAACCTGATCCCCGGCACGATGGTTCTCGAGATCGACCAGAACCGACGCATCGTCTACGTCCACGTGCTCGACGTCGGCTCGCAGAAAGCCGTCAGCGCGTTCTACCGCTCGGTGGAGGACCTCGAGCGGTTGTTCATCGCGTCGTTCGAACGTGATTCGGACTGGCAACCCAGCCCATGGCACCAGCGCGACTACGAATTCGATACACCCCGGCAGGAGGACCAACCATGAACGGGTTCATCACCACGATCTTGATCATTTCCGGAGTGATTCTGCTGATCGCCGCCGTACTGACCACGTTCCGATTGCTCGACGGTCCGAGCTCACTCGACCGCCTCGTCGCCCTGGACACGATCATCGCGGTCTCGATGTGTGGACTCGCGGTCTGGGCCGCGTACAGCAAAGACACGACCATCGTTCCCGCGATCGTCGCGCTGGCGCTGGTCGGCTTCATCGGTTCGGTGTCCGTCGCGCGCTTCCGGGTGAGTGACCAGTGATCGGCAACATCCTCGACACGATCGGGGCCATCTCCATCTTCCTCGGCGCGCTGCTCGCGCTGACCGCCGCGGTGGGAATCGTTCGCTTCCCCGACACTCTGCGTCGTATGCACGCGGCCACGAAACCTCAGGTGGTCGGACTGATCTTGGTCCTGATGGGCGCCGTGTTCCTGCTTCGTGGGAGCGTCGACATCTGGATGTTGGTCCTGGTGGGCATCTTCACGCTGCTGACGGCGCCCGTGATCGCGCACAGCGTCGGCCGAGTCGCCTACCGCGAACAGCGCGAAGAGGACGACCTCATGAAGATCAACGAGCTGGAAGACCCGGACTCTCTCCTGTAACGGCATCCCACTCGCCGTCGCGCTCGCCCCACACCGCAAGAGCAGTGCCGGGGCGGGCGAAGAAGGTGGCGAAGTACGCCACCGACATGAGAACCAGGACAGCCATCAGCAGCGGCCCGAAGATCGCCGGGTACTCGGCCATCTGCACCGCAGCGAACCGGTACGAGAGCAACAATCCCGCCAGGAGTGCCGAGCCACCGATCAACAGACGCACTCGGAACCACCCCCAGCCTCGCTCCGGATCCCGTAGCGCCGCATCGAGGGTCAAGCACAGGACGGCACCGGCAATGAGGTCGACGCCGTAGTGGAATCCGAAACCGAGCGTCGCGGTCAGGGTCGCAACGAGCCAGAACGATCCCAGGCTGCGAATCCACCACGGTCCGCTGCGCGAGTGGATGAACAGCGCGACTGCCCACGCGGTGTGCAGGCTCGGCATGCAGTTTCGTGGCGCGGCGTCGTCGAACGGTAGCGACGACGGTGATGCGAAGTCGAAACTGGGCACGATGTTCGGCCAGTAGTCACCGATCTGGAATCCGAAACCACGCGGACCGAAGGCGAACACCGGGCCGACCACCGGGAACAGGACGTAGAAGATCGGGCCGATCAGCCCGATGAGCAGGAACGTGCGCAGCAGGTGATGCGACGGCCATCCCTTACGTACTTGATAGAGAGCAACCACGATCACCGCGACCGGCAGTTCGACGTAGATCCAGTCGAGGGCTGCGGCACCGACGGGGCCCATGGCGTCGACGATCTGGCCCATCACCCACGACGGATTCCCGAGAGCCTGGTCGGCGAGAAAGACGTACTCGTCCCACACGTCGGTGCCGACGAGAATGGTGATCTCCAGCCACGTCTCGGCAACCTTGGCCGCGATGATGAGCAACGCGCCCAGCGCGACGCCGTGCAGAACGCTGAGTCGACGCTCACCGGACAACTTCCACACCGCGTACACCGCGATGGCCGTCAGCACCCAGGTGCCGCCGGTGCCCATCGTCAGCGGTCCACCCGAGAACCAGCGGATCGCGCCGACGACCACGTCGATCACGACGGCCGCGGATACCGCGTAGATGCGTTCTTTGTTGTTCAGTCCGACGAGCGCGAGAGCGAGGCCCACCCAAGGCATGGTCGCGGAGCGGGGAACGAGGAAGTAGTCACCGAACAGGCTTTCCACCGGACCGAGATAGCCCTTGTACGACGCGAACGCCTGCACGCCCAGGACCAGCAGGGTCAATGCTGCTGTGCCGATCAGAAGGAGTCGGTGAGAACTCGACCACGAACGGTCCGACTGTCCGGGTGCGCCCCCTCGTTGGGACCAACTGTCTATCAACACCGGACAATAGTAAACGGCGTGTGAACTGAATATGGACACCCACTGGACAAACGGTTGGTATGCCCGGATTTCCAGTCCGCGAAACAGTCCTTCGCACTGGAACCTGCTAGGTGCCCAACTCTGCGACCAAGGCGTCGACGACCGCAACCAGATCGCCGCCCGTCGCTTCCGCGACACGACGTTGCCGCTGGTAGGACGCGCCGCGACGGGGAATGTCCGCCACCGACGCCAACTCGTCCGCGCAGCCGAGCGAGACCGCGATCGGCGCCAAGTCGTCGAGTAGGCGATCCAGATCGTCAGTGACGAGGCACTCGTTTGCGTCGGAGTCGAGGATGATCTCGGCATCCAGTCCGTATCTCGCTGCGCGCCACTTGTTTTCCTTGACGTGCCACGGCTGCATGTTCGGCAGAGTCTCACCGGCGCTCAGTCTGCGGTCCAGATCGACGATGAGGCAGTGGACCAGAGCAACGAGAGCACCCAGTTCAGCGCGTGTCGAGACGCCGTCGAACACCCGGACCTCGATGGTTCCCCACTTCGGCGCGGGACGGATGTCCCAGTGCATGCCACCGATCTTGGTGATCACACCGGTCTTCATCTGGTCGTCGATGAACGACTCGTATTCGGCCCAGTTCTCGAACTGGTACGGAAGGCCCGCGGTGGGGAGCTGCTGGAACATCAACGCTCGATTGGACGCATAGCCGGTGTCGACACCGGCCCACATCGGCGAGGATGCCGACAGCGCCAGCAAATGCGGATAGCGCTGCAGCAGTGCGTTGATGATGGGGAAAACGCGATCCGCGGACGAGACACCCACGTGGACGTGCACGCCCCAGATCAGCATCTGCCGACCCCACCACTGCGTGCGTTCGATGAGCTCGTCGTAGTCGGGCGTCCGGGTGACCAACTGAGTCGACCATTGCGCGAACGGGTGCGTGCCCGCGCTGATGAGGTCGACGCCGAGCGGATTCGCGGCGCGACGCAGCAGATCCAGTGACCTGTCGAGATCACTCATCGCCTCGCCGACCGTCGAATGAATACCAGTAACGAGTTCGACGGTATTTCGCAGTAGTTCCTTGGTGATGTGCGGGGTTTCGGAGCCGGCAAGCTCTTCGACCGCCGAAAACACCTCGGCTGCTGTGTTGGAGAGATCTCTGGTCTTGCGATCGACCAGCGCGATCTCCCACTCCACGCCCAGCGTCGGGCGCGGCGAACCTGGAAATGGAACTACCACGCAGAGAATCCAATCACAGTGTCGGTAAAAACACCGTGCTGGCTACTGCGTGGTAGTCGCCGGAAGTGATGCAAAACTCAGGTGAGTTTGTCAGCTCTTGGTGATGACACCGCAAGCAACGCGTCCGCCTGCGTCACCGGTGTCGAGGGTCTGCTGGTCCGGTGCCGGCGCGTAACGCGTCGGGATGTTG
Organism: Rhodococcus sp. OAS809; assembly: GCF_040546695.1. NCBI lineage: Bacteria > Bacillati > Actinomycetota > Actinomycetes > Mycobacteriales > Nocardiaceae > Rhodococcus > Rhodococcus sp. OAS809. The sequence continues at coordinate 2,412,582 of NZ_JBEPOI010000002.1, forward strand.
CCGAAGTTGTCCGCTCCGGCGTGGATCATGACGGATGTTCCACCGTTTGCGACCAGTTCGTCGACGGTGAAGGCATCGGTGGTGGTGACCAGTGTGGCGGTGCCGTCTTCGAGGACCTGAACCGAAGTGAGGTCGCCGCTCGCCGGGTGGCCCGTGTGACCCTCGGCCTGGAAGTGTCCGCCTGCCGAGAGGAAGTTACCCGGCTCTCCGCCGCTGGGGGCAACGGAATTGGTCTCGCACTTGGCGACCTGGTGGACGTGGAATCCGTGGAAGCCGGGGGTGAGGCCCTTGGCGTCGAGGGTGACCTTGACGTCGCTACCTTCCTGCGCGAACGTGACCGTTCCGACCTTGGCGCCGTCGGTGCCGTTCAGCGTTGCGGTGACCGTTTCGGCAGAAGCGCCGGCGTGAGCCGTCTCGGAACCGTGGCCGCCCGCGCTTTCGTGCGCGCTGGGATCGGCTGCACCGGTCCACACCGGAGGAGTCGTGCCGGGGACGCTGCTGGGCTCTTCGCTGTTACTGCAAGCGGTCAAGCCGAAAGCGGCAATCGCGACTACAGGGGCAACGACGCGCCAGGACATACGCCGGGTGCTGCTGGGGGCCATCGAACCGCTCCTTTGAGGTGGCGAGAAAGTGCTTCTGATCATAACGGCGCGTGTAGTAGCTGGAACCGACGGGTCAGTTCCACCTTCACGACCGGTCAGTTGGAGGTCACGATCACGATCACACCAGGTGACGCGTTCGCGATGCCGGCGAATCGAGGCTCTGCGGAGACTCCGAGTTCAGCCGCGATCTTCTGCGCCGCTGCCTTCTCCGCCGCGGACGATCCGTAATACACCGTCGTCGTACTGACGGTGCCCTCGCTGTAGTTACCCGTCTCCTCGACGTTCCAACCTGCTGCCGTCAATTCCTCGGCGGTACCTGCTGCCAGACCGGAGACGGTGCTGTTGTTGAGAACTCGAACGCTGACATTCGACGTGTCGGTGCCGCTCGCGGAGCTGGAAGTCGTGGTCGTCGCAGTTCCCGAGGGACGCGAGGTAGTGGTGGTATCGCCCGAAGCGGGTTGCGTCGTCGCTGCCGGCTTGGAAGTGGCAGGTGCCGGCGCGGGGGCGCTCGTCGTGGCAGGCGCCGAGGATTCGGTCTGCTCTGCTGCGGTGTTCTCGTCGCCCGATCCACCGTCGCTCGATCCACCCAGTGAGGCTGCTCCGAGACCGATGAACACGATCGCCAACGCGATCAACACCATGGCGATTGCGCGAAGCGGAGGTCCGGACGGCTGCTCTTTCGGGGTACTCACGATGTCGACCTTATCGCCAGTGCGTGGACAGCCCGATCATATGTACGCGTGATTCAGGTGACCTCGAAGCCGAGGCGGCGGGCGGCCCTGGCCTTCTGACGGCTGGCACGCAGACGACGCAGGCGCTTGACCAGCATGGGATCAGCCGCCAAGGATTCGGGGCGATCGACCAAGGCGTTGAGAACCTGGTAGTAGCGGGTTGCCGACATGTCGAACAACTCCTTGATGGCTTCTTCCTTCGCACCGGCGTACTTCCACCACTGACGCTCGAAGGAGAGGATGTCGTGCTCCCGGCGGGTGAGGCCGTCTTCGCCCACCTCGTGCATGCCTGCTGTATCTACTACCGAATCGTCGGCGCCAGTGCCTTCGGACTGGTTCCGACTACGCGCGGTTGCGCCGTCCATGTCACTCCTCGACTGCTGTGCTCGGCGTCAGCGAGACTCGTATGCCCGGTGTTCTTTTTCCGACCGAATTCTCGCGGCCGTGAGTTTCCCGGTCCCCTGGCCCGAAGGTAACTCACAATTTCCCCCGCGGCCCACGTTCCGACCGAGCAACGAATTACATCGCTGTTCTTCAGCAACCATTGAACCATGATCGAGTGTGCGGGCCGTGATAACTACGCGGGCGCGCCGCACTATCCTTGTCCGCATGGCTATCCTCCCCATCCGAATCGTCGGCGACCCGGTACTGCACAAGGCGACAGAGCCGGTCACTCAGTCCCCGGCCGAGATCGCCGAACTGATCGCAGACATGTACGAGACGATGGACGCTGCCAACGGCGTCGGTCTGGCGGCCAATCAGGTCGGTGTTCCACTGCGAGTCTTCGTCTACGACTGCCCCGGCGACGACCGCAGCAGCGAGCGTCGACGCGGCGTCGTCGTGAACCCGGTACTCGAGACGTCCGAAATCCCCCAGACGATGCCCGACCCGGACGAAGACTTCGAGGGTTGCCTGTCCGTTCCCGGCGAGCAGTTCCCGACGGGTCGCGCCGATTGGGCGAAGGTCACCGGCACCGACGCCGACGGCAACCCGATCGAGGTCGAGGGCACCGGATTCTTCGCACGGATGCTCCAGCACGAGACCGGGCATCTCGACGGTTTCCTCTACACGGACGTACTCATCGGCCGCAACGCGCGCGCTGCCAAGAAGATCATCAAGCGTTCCGGTTGGGGCAAGCCCGGTCTGACCTGGACGCCGGGGACCGTCGACGATCCGTTCGGTCACGACGACGACGATTACGAAGACTGAGAATTCTGCTCTGAACGGCAACATTTCGATCGGTAGCCGGGTGGTTTTGCGATACAAGCTCCCACCCGGCTATTCGCATCCCATGACCGACGTCATCGGCATCCTCGAGGGCGCCGATCCCATCGCCGTTCGCGCCGGCGACGGTCGGCTGGTCCAGGTCTCCGCCGATCAGGTGATCGCGCTCAAGAGTCTCTCGGCCCGCCCGATTCGCATCGGCGAGATTCGAAACCTCGAAACGGCTGCTGCGGCGGCGTGGCCGGGGGTCGAGCAGGCGTGGATCGACGGTTGGTTGCTGCGCGCCGGTCACGGTGTCACCGGTCGCGCCAATTCCGCTTTGCCGCTCGGCGGTGCGGGGGCGGTTGCCGGCTTCGACGCGAGCACCATCGAGCGGATACGCCAGTGGTTCGGTGACCGCGGACTGCCGACCCTGCTGCTCCTCCCCGATCGACTCGGCACCGCTCCGGACGGGTGGAGCAGCGAGAAGGAAACCATCGTGATGGCCGCCGATCTGGGCAATGTCACGCTGCCGCTCGGTCCTCCGGTCACCTCGTTCGCCGACCGCCCCGACCACAACTGGCTGTCGATGTACGACGCCCACGGCGATCCGGCGTACGTCGAGGCGGTGCTCACGGCTGTCGTGGGCACTGCAACTTTCGGCGCGATCGGAAACACCGACACGACGCTTGCCATCGGGCGCGCTGCGCTCACCGAGGCACCCGACCACAAACGCTGGGTAGGACTGACCGGCATTCACGTCGCCCCTGAACACCGTCGTCACGGAATCGGGTCGCTGATCTGCGGAGATCTACTCTCCTGGGGTCGTGAGAACGGTGCGACGCACGCGTACCTCCAGGTTTCGGCGGACAACTTCGCGGCGATCGCGCTCTACGAGCAACTCGGATTCGTCGAACACCACCGCTACCGATACGCCACCGATCCTGTCGGCGGCTGACGCTAGGCTTGCCCTCGTGCGCATCGCTACCTGGAACGTCAACTCCGTCCGTGCCCGTACCGACAGGATCATCGACTGGCTCGGTCGATCCGACGTCGACGTCCTGGCAATGCAGGAAACCAAGTGCAAGGACGAGCAGTTTCCGTACGAACGCTTCAAGGAAATCGGCTACGAGGTCGCCCACGTCGGGTTGAGCCAGTGGAACGGTGTCGCCATCGCTTCCCGCATCGGCTTGGACGACGTGCAGATCGGATTCGAGGATCAGCCCGGGTTCGACAAGGATCCCGAGGCAGACCCGGTCCGCGAGGCACGTGCGATCGGTGCCACCTGTGGCGGTGTGCGGGTGTGGAGCCTGTACGTCCCCAACGGCCGTGAGCTGGAAGACCCGCATTACGCCTACAAGCTGGATTGGCTGGCCAAGCTGCGCGACGACGCGGAGGGCTGGCTCAAGCAGGATCCCGACGCGCAGATCGCCCTGGTCGGCGACTGGAACGTCGCTCCCACGGACGACGACGTGTGGGATCCCGCTTTCTTCGAGGGCAAGACCCACACGTCGGAGCCGGAACGAGCTGCGTTCACCGCCTTCACCGAGTCCGGGTTCGCGGACGTAGTTCGCCCGTACACACCCGGTCCCGGCGTGTACACGTACTGGGATTACACGCAGCTTCGCTTCCCGAAGAAGCAGGGTATGCGAATCGACTTCATCCTCGGCTCACCGGCATTCGCAGCACGCGTCGAGGCGGCCGAGATCGATCGAAACGAGCGAAAAGGCAAGGGCGCCAGCGATCACGCTCCGGTGATCGTGAATCTCGGGTGATCGTGAATCTCGGAGCCTGATCGTCTGTTTGCACCCTCGGGCTTCTAGTCCTCGACGAGCAGTTCCAGATACTCGGGGTGCTCGCCGAGGTACCGCTGAACATAGGTACACACGGGCCGTACCGACCATTCACGTTCACGGGCGCAGTCCATTGCGAACTGCACGAGTACGGCTGCCAGTCCCTGCCCGCCGTACTCCTCTTTGACGACGGTATGCATGTACGCAACCACGTCGCCCGCTTCGGCTCCGCTCCCCGAAATCTCGTCTTCGTCGCGGTATCCGAGGATGCCGACCAACTCGTCGTCGGAGAGCAGTTCGAATCGTTCGTGCGACGGATTGTCCACGAGCGTGACTTCCGGTGAGGTTCCGGTTTTCGAATTTTCGATGTCGTTCATTGCGGCGACCTCCACGGCACGATGTGCACCTGCGCGATCGGCGACAGCTGCGTTCGCACGCTCTCCATAACTGTGATCCATGCCACTCATAGAATCAGCTACCGACGACGCTGTCCCGGGTTCGACCAATTTTTGCACCGGGAACGACCGGATCGCAATCGCAGTTTGCGCCGTCGTTCCCGCGAGAGGTGGGACCGAACTGCCGTTTCCCCAGGTCCGATCGGTAGGCTCGTCGTCGTGAAGCTGCTGCCCCTGACCCCCGCCGGACAGACCCCGATTCGGGCATTGACCATCGCCGGAACCGACTCCGGTGGCGGAGCCGGCATTCAAGCCGATTCCCGCACGATGGCGATGTGCGGAGTGCACGCCTGCGTGGCCGTCGCCGCGGTGACGGTCCAGAATTCGGTGGGAGTCAGCGGATTCCACGAGATTCCGCCGGAGATCGTCGCCGACCAGGTGCGGGTCGTGGTCTCGGACATCGGCGTCGGTGCGGCGAAGACGGGAATGCTCGCGTCGACGACGATCATCGAAGCGGTGGCCGCGGTTGCCGCCGAGGTTGGGATCGGCCGCGACCGTCCGATTCCGCTCGTGGTCGACCCGGTGTGCGCGTCGATGCACGGCGATCCGCTGTTGCACGAAGAAGCTCTCGACGCGGTCCGCAACACCTTGATTCCGGCAGCCACGGTGGTCACTCCGAACCTCGACGAGGTTCGGTTGATCACCGGTATCGAGGTCGTCGACGACAAGAGCGCCCGCCAAGCGGCAGAAGCGCTGCATGCGCTCGGCGCTCAATGGTCCATCGTCAAGGGTGGCCACCTTCGTACTTCGGAGTTGTCCACCGACCTGTTGTTCGACGGCGACCGTTTCCTCGAATTCAGCAGTGCCCGGATCGACACCGGCAACGATCACGGCGGCGGAGACACGCTGGCTGCTGCGATCACTTGCGCTCTCGCACACGGCTATTCCGTTCCGGACGCGGTGGCGTTCGGCAAGGAGTGGGTGACCAAGTGCCTCGAGGCGTCGTACGACCTCGGCGCGGGACACGGTCCGGTGTCCCCGCTCTGGCGGCTCCAGGTCTAGCGCTCGAGGTCCAGGGCGCTAGTTCCGGCGTACGCGCCAGATTCCCAGGTCGACGGGAACCCCGTTGGGCGTCGTGGCGAAAAACCCTCGTCGCCATGGCCGGATCGTGAGATCGAGATCCTCCAGGGTGCCGGCTTCGAGTTCCTCGAGAGTGGTCGCCGACATCATGACGTTTCCGTCGCCGCCCAAGCCCATCATCCGGGCGGCGATGGTCACGTCGACGCCGAGCCAGTCGTCACCGATCTGACGCGGGGTACCCGTGTGTAGGCCGACGCGCATGCGCGGGGTGTATCCGTCGAGATCGACTTCCGCGAGCGCGTCCTGCGCGGTGAACACCGCCTTCAAAGCCGCATCCGGGCGAATGAACACTGCCATCAGACCGTCGCCCATCCGTTTGACGACGTGTCCGCCGTTGTCGGTGATCGGAGTTTCCACGGCCTGCGCCACCGCACGCAGAAGGGTCAGCGTCGCGCCGTCACCGGCTGCGAGCGACCAGGTGGAGAAGCCCACCAGATCGGTGAAGACGATGGTCAGTTCTTGATCCCCGCGGCCGCGGCCCATCTTTTCCAGCGCTGCCTGCCAGACCTGCAGTGCTCCGAGGCTCACTTCGCGAGTGGCTGCCGGTTTCTGATCGAGCAATCTGTCAGCGACGCGGGCCACGGCGCGGGCACCGCCGGGGCCGGCGAGCGAGAGCGGGTCCCCGAACCCGGGATCGCCGGGTAATGCCCGCCTGAGCCGCCGTAGCGCATCGATGAGCTGCTGTCGACGGTTCAGTTCTGCCGCAGAATTCAAGACGACGTCGACGACGCCTCGAACCGAGGAGGAAGAAGCACCTGTCGTGTCGGTGTTCTCCGGGGACAGATCAGCCATAACTCAAGCGTAACTCAGAGTTACAGACAGTGTGCTGCCGCGGTTCTCGCACAGTGGCCTCCTGGTCGCTCGCGCAGTCGATCATTCGGTCAGTCGATCATTCGGTCAGTCGATCATTCGGTTCTGGCCTGTGTCCGGGCATCGCCGACGGGAACTCCGTTCGGCCCGCTCAAATCCTGGGCATACGTCGCAACTCCGAAGGCTACTGCAGAAGCGTTGGCAGCGAGCGCTTCGCGATCGATGTTCGCGAGGTTGTCCTGGGCACTGTGGTAGTTCGGGTCGAAGGTCTCCTCCGCTTCTCCGCCCCACTTCTCGGCCTGTGCCGGCGTCTTGCGCTCGTCCGCGCCGCTGAACACTCCGCCCGCCGGGATTCCGATCTCGATGAACGGGCCGTAGTCGGAACGCCCGTCGAAGTCCGTTCCGTCCGCCGCAATCCCCCGATCGGCAAGGAAGTCGACGAAGGTGCGCTCGATGCCCGCCGACCCCTCGGGCCCGGGCCCCTCCCCCACGGCGTCCGAGTTGTCGCCGTCGTAAGCCAGGTATCCGGCGTTGGGCGAACCGAGCATGTCGAAATTCAGGTACAGGGCGATGTCGGCCCGTTCCTGATCGCTCAGACCCTCGACGTAGCGGGTGGAGCCGACCAATCCCACTTCTTCCGCTCCCCAGAAAGCGAAACGCACGGCATTTTCGATGCTCGGTGAGCTTCCCATCTGCAGCGCGGTTTCCAGTACGGCTGCGGTACCGCTTCCGTTGTCGTTGATTCCGGGACCTTCCGGCACGCTGTCGAGGTGGGCGCCCACGACAACCACGTTGTCGGTCGCGCCGGTCTTGGTCTGTGCAATCACGTTGCGCGACTTCGTCGTTTCCGTCGACGTGTCGAGAATCAGCGTGAGGTCTCCGGGCGCTGCGGCAAGAGCCTCGCCCGACGCCTTGCTCACCCCGCCGGTCGGGATGCGGGCGTCTTCGGGTTCACCCAAGGTTGCCCCGCCCAGCATCGCGTCCTCGTTGTTGGCAACCAACAACGCTGCCGCGCCGCGGTCAGCGGCGATCTTCTGCTTGTCGCCGAACGGGCACACTCCGCGGGTGACCAGCACGATTGCACCGTTCACGTCGCGGCCGTCGTAGTCGGTGGCCTCGCAACCGGGGGTCTCGTCGGCGGGAATCGCCACCAGACGCGCCGTGATTCCGGTCGGTCCCGTGGAGGTGGAATATGTCAGCGCCCGCACCGGAACATCGGAGCCGTCAGCGGCTTTCAGGGATTCGGTGCCGGGATCGAAGGAGCTGAAGTCGAATTCCGGGGTGCTGACCTCGAAACCCTTGTCTTCGAGCAGGTTTGCCACGTAGTCGACACTGGCGTCATAGCCGGGGGTACCGGCCGATCGATTGCCCTCGTTGTTGGCGGCGATCTTCTCGAGTTGCTCCAGATGCCCGGTCACGGCGTCGACCGTGACGGTCTCGGAGAATGCAACCGGGTCTGTCGGGACGGCCGCTTCACTTCCCGACGAGCATCCACTCACCACGAGTGCTCCAGCCATTGCGACCACAACCACACCGAAGAGTCTCATCTTCGGAGGATATCGGCCGAAGCACAGGAAAGGGACCCAGTACGAATGGTTTTTCGTACTGGGTCCCTACTCTGCTGTCACTCCTGGTTCTCGGTAGGTCTCCCGACAACACCTACCGAGGGAGCGACAAGATCAGGCGTCGCGACGATTCACGATGACGATACTTGCTCCGAAAATCACCAGAACGAAGGCCGCGAAGTAGATCAGGCTGCCCCAGGGTCCCCAGTGGAAGTCGACGCCACCGCTGCTCGCACTGAGGAAGTGGTTTGCATTCGCGAACGGCAGGAACGGGGTGATCTTCTCGCCGAAGCTGCCGAACAGTCCGAACAGGCTCTCGATGAGCAGCGGCCAGAGCAGGAGCAACGCAATTGCGCCGGCCGACTGGCGAATGATCGATCCGACGCCGACAGCGAGAATCACGCACAGGAAGGCGTAGATCGGGATGCCGTAGATCGCGCGCCAGTCACTGCCGCTCGACAGGGTCAATCCGGCACTCGCCTCGGTACCGGCGATGGCCTTGGCCATGGCGTACGCGCCGAAGGCGAGAACAAATGTCAGTACAGCACCGAAAGCACCGATGAGGCCGGCTTTGGCGATCAGAACCGAGGCACGGTTCGGAACGGCCTGGAAGGTGGTGCGGATGGTCCCGAAGCGGTACTCACTGGTGACCGCGAGGGCCGCCATGATCATGAGAACCATGATTCCGAAACCCGAGATGCCGGCCGTGGCAACGGCGGTGTCGAGGTCCGGTGCTCCCTGGACGTCGGAGGACGTCAGAGCCGACTTGGCAACCGCGCCCATGATGGCCGCGAAGCCGAGCGCGAGCACGACGATGATGACCGAGCACCACAGCGGCGACTTGGTCGTGGTGATCTTGATACGTTCAGCACTGAGAACAGCCATTACAGTGCACCTCCCATAGCCTGCTGCGTGTTTGCCTGCTGTGTATTTGCGTGGTGTGCACCGACACCCGGATCGATACCGGATGCGTGGTACTGGACATCGTCCCCGGTCAACTTCATGAACGCATCCTCGAGCGACCCCTGCTGAGAAGCCAACTCGTACAACACGATCCCCTGCGAACCAGCCAAACCACCGATCACATCGGTGGTCGAATCCACGACCACCAATGCCGGGGCAACACCGGAACCGTCTTCACGCACCGTCAGCCCCTGCGAGAGCAACACACTGCGCAACGCATCGAGCTGAGGGCTGCGCACCCGCACCGTCGACTCCGACGAACGATCCACGAACTCCGCGACCGTCGAATCCGAAATCAACCGACCCCGACCGATCACCACCAACTGCTCCGCCGTGAGCGCCATCTCCGACAGGAGGTGACTCGACACCAACACCGTGCGGCCCTCGGCCGCCAACCGCTGCATGAACTTACGAATCCAGACGATGCCCTCCGGATCGAGACCGTTGACCGGCTCGTCGAACAACAACACCTTCGGATCCCCCAACAACGCACCCGCCAACCCCAGACGCTGCGACATACCGAGCGAGAACCCGCCTGCCTTCTTGCCCGCCACCTCGGACAATCCGACCAACCCGAGCACCTCGTCGACGCGGGACTTCGGGATCCCGTTCGAAGCAGCCATCCACTGCAGATGCGCCCGCGCACTGCGATTGGGGTGCACCCACTTCGCATCCAACAACGCACCGACAGTCCGCAATGGCGTCTTGAGCTCGCGGTACGGCTTGCCCTCGATCAACGCCGCACCCGACGTCGGCTGATCCAAACCCAGGATCATCCGCATCGTCGTCGACTTACCGGCACCGTTCGGGCCCAGGAAGCCCGTCACGATGCCCGGCTTGACCGTGAACGACAAATCGTCCACCGCTTTCGTCGGTCCGTAAACCTTGGTCAATCCCCTCAGTTCAATCATGAGGAGAACTGTGCCCTACCGGCAATGACCAGCACATCGGCCACAGGTCTAGTTCCGAGTGGTACTCAGGTAGGACACGAAGCCGGACAATCCGGGCATAACCCTGAGAAAACACCCGGAAATGGTCCGTCAGGACGATGCTTGGGCCCAGAACCGCTTGGGAATCCGGCCGGCGTGACGCGCTTCGAAACCTGCTACCACTGCGTGCCGCATCGCCGACGCCATCAACGCGGGATTCTTGGCCCGCGTCACCGCTGTCGCAAGTAGGACGGCGTCGCAGCCCAACTCCATGGCAAGGGTGGCGTCGCTGGCCGTTCCGATTCCGGCGTCGAGGATGACGGGCACGCCGGCGCGCTCGACGATCATCTCGATATTGTGCGGATTCGCGATACCCAGCCCTGTCCCGATGGGTGAACCGAGCGGCATGACTGCCGCGCAGCCGACCTCTTCGAGGCGAAGCGCCAGCACCGGATCGTCCGTCGTGTACGGCAGGACGGTGAATCCGTCGTCCACCAATTGTTCTGCGGCGGAGACGAGTTCGATTGCGTCGGGCAGCAGAGTCCGCTCGTCGGCGATGACTTCGAGTTTGACCCAGTTCGTCTCGAGCGCTTCGCGTGCCAACTGCGCCGTCAGGACCGCTTCGGCGGCGCCCCGACACCCGGCGGTGTTCGGCAACGGTTCGATTCCGAGGCGACGAAGCAGGTCCAGAACGCCGGTGCCGCCTGCCGCGTCGACTCGCCGCATCGCGACGGTGGTCAGTTCGGTACCGGAGGCGACAAGCGCTTCCTCGAGGACCGCAAGGTTGGCGGCGCCGCCTGTCCCCGTGATGAGCCGGGAACCGAAACTGCGGCCCGCGATAGTGAGAAGGTCCTGCTCAGCCACCCTGCACCGCCGTGAGGATCTCGATTTCCCAACCACGTCCGACGGATTCGTCCCAACGCCCGCGAGGAAAGAGCGCACCGTCGACGGCGACGGCGATGCCTTTGCTCGGCAACTCGAGGTGCGTCAGAAGTTCGGTCACCGTGACTGCTCGATCGAACTCGAGATCTTCGCCGTTGACGGTGATCCCGATCGGGACCTGCTCACTCATGAATTTTCCTTAGCTACTGCGAACCGCTCGGGTTCGGTTCCTTTTACCTCGACCAAAGATGTGCCGTTCAGCAACGCGACCGTCGCATCGGCGGTGACGGGCGTCAGCAGGACCCCGTTGCGGCCGTGCCCGGTGGAGACGACAACACGATCGGACACGCGCCCGATCAACGGCAGGTTGTCCGGCGTCATCGGACGCAGACCTGCCGCGCACTCGTACAGTTCGTATTCGCCGATCGCCGGCATCAGGGCCTCGGCGTCGTTGATCAGGTCCCGTACGCCGGCCATCGTGACCTGTGTATCCTCGCCGGACTCGTATTGTGTTGCGCCGACGACGATTCCGTCACCGCGCGGGACGAGGTAGGCGGGCCTGCCGTGGACGCTGCCACGGATGGTACGGCTGGGCGCCGGGGTGACTCCAGGCCTACTGCGCAAGCGAAGGATTTCGCCCTTGACCGGGCGTACCGGTAGCCCGGGCCACAGCTTGGGTGACGCGATACCGGCGGTGAGCACTATCTGATCGGTATCGAGTTCGGCGAGGTTGTCGACGGCCCGCGCAATCAATTCGACGCCGGATTCCGCACAGGCCTTCTGCAACGCCGCCAGCAGAAGTCTGTTGTCGACGGCGGACTCACCGACAGCCATCAACCCCGACCGGATGCCCCGGCCCAGCATCGGTTCGAGTTCACGGATGCGCGCGCGACCGAGAACTTCGAGTTCGTGCCCCTGCGAGCTCACCCACTCGGCGATGGTCTGCAGGTCCTGCGCGTCGGCAGCATCGAGTGCAACCGTCAGCGAGCTGTCCGCGGTGAAGACCGATTGCCCGAATTTTCCGAGCTCCTCACCGAACGTCGGCCACCGTTCCAGGGACGCTGCACCGATTGTCAACGCGGTTTCTTCACCCGGCCAGCCTTCGGAAAGCGGGGCAAGCATTCCGCCCGCCACCCACGAAGCACCTGATCCAATGGACGGGTCGTACAACCGAACGGCCCACCCGTCGCGGGCTGCTCGCCACGCGATAGCGAGACCGATGACACCGCCGCCGACAACCGACACCGTACGAGCGTGTGTACTCACGAAACTCCACCTCCACTTCCTGCGCCGGCATGATCCGGGTCAGGTCTGACGGTCGGGATCTGGTCGCGATCCCCTCTCAGCCCTACGAACCTCGCAGTCACGACAAAAAGTGACGACGACGTTTCAGGACTCCCGTGTCGAACCTTGCTCCCTAGAGGCTACCGTTTGCTCCGTGCACCCCACACATCCCAGTAACGACATCGACCGGCGCGAGCGCCTGGCAGCAGCACGGCTGTACCTGTGCACCGACGCGCGCCGCGAGAAAGGCGACCTCGCGCAGTTCGCCGAGGCAGCATTGTCCGGCGGAGTCGACATCATCCAATTGCGTGACAAAGGCTCTTCCGGTGAGCGCGAGTTCGGCCCGCTCGAGGCCAAGGACGAACTGGTGGCGCTGGGCATTCTCGCGGCCGCAGCGCGACGCCACGGCGCATTGTTGGCCGTCAACGATCGCGCGGATCTCGCGATGGCTTCCGGCGCCGACATCCTCCACCTCGGCCAGAACGACATTCCCGTCCCCTACGCGCGAACCGTTGTCGGTGAAGACGTAGTCATCGGCCGTTCGACGAGCAGTCGCGCGCAGGCGAGTCTGGCCGCCATCGAAGAGGGCGTCGACTACTTCTGTACCGGGCCGGTCTGGGCGACACCGACCAAACCGAATCGAAGTGCGTCCGGTTTGGAACTGGTTCGATCGACCGCCGACGCCGCACCGCCGCGGCCCTGGTTCGCGATCGGCGGCATCGACGAAGAACGTCTGCCAGAGCTGCTCGATGCCGGCGCCACGCGCATCGTCGTCGTGCGTGCAATCACGCAAGCATCGGATCCCCAGGCGGCCGCGCAACGCCTCGCCGCAGCCGTCGCTGGGCGCTGAAAGCCGGTAACTGGCGTTCGTCAAGTGTTTGCCGGGCGATTTCCGCACAGTTACGGGTCAGCACGCCTGACTCGAATTGTGAACGGAAGTTGTCCGATCAGACAACAAACTCCCAGTTCCTAGGTGCGATTGGATGTCCGAAAAGTCGGATTAAGTGATCTTGCTCACAGTTGCTTCGATTGCGTGTCACATCCCATTCGGTTTGTTGTAGTTTACCTCCAGTTACTAACTGAACCTAGGAGCACTAAATGGGATCCCTCGACACCGGCTCGCTCAGCACCGAATCGCTCGAAGACCTGAACCTCGGCAAGATCAGCGAGCTGCTCAAGCTCGGTATCACCGCGGTCAGCTTCATCACGGCGCTGAACTCGCTCAGCTGAGCCTCGTTTCGGTCGACGACCGAAACACCGAAGGGCCGGACTCCCGCGGAGTCCGGCCCTTCTGCTGTGTATGAACTGTGAAGACTCGAGTGCTACGACTGCGTACTCGACGCCTCGGACAGGTTCTGGTCACTGCCTGACTGCTCACTGCCTTGGTGGGAACTACCCGACAACCATCCGAATCCGCCGTCCTCGAGCACGACTGTGTGCGGATCGCCGTCCACGGCCACAACAGGCTCGGTCCGGAGGTCGGGCCATGAGGAACCGAAGCCCGGATGCAGCGGCAGTGAGTCGACGTCGGCTTCGCGTACCCACCGCAACTCGGTGCTCTCACCATTGGCAACCGTCGACAGTGGATGCGCCGCGTCAGCCACGACGGTGGTGTAAGTCCACCCGCTCTCGGCGCGCATCGTCACTACTTCCCCGCGGACACGGACGGCGTCCTCGGCGATACCTGCTTCTTCGTGTGCTTCCCGGACGGCAGCGTGCGTCGTGCTCTCGTGTGAGTCCCGCGCACCGCCGGGCAGTGCCCACGTTCCGCCCTGATGGCTCCACGCCGCACGATGCTGCAGCAAGACCATGGGTGATCCGTCCGAATCGGGGGCACGCAGAAGCAGTCCTGCGGCTCCGTGTTTACCCCAATGCCGAGTACCGTCCGATCCGATGGACCAACCGTCACCGTCACCACGCATCGACTACCTCGCTCCGCCTGCTCTCGCCGTTGTCCCACACTAACCGTTTCAAACTGCTCCAGGTGTAGGTGATGCTTATATGCTCGCGAAGATGCCCTGAATCATTTCTCGGCGGCATCATTTCTCGGTAGCCCGCCTACAGCGAAGTGAGGTGCTCGATGGTCGACCGTGTCGTCCCGTCCATCGAACCCCGGTCGCTGCCGCCCTCCGAGGCCACATCAGTGTCGGCGGAGGACGAGCAGGCACTTCTGCGGCGCGAACTGCAGGCCTTCATGTCCTCGACGCCTGGCCGGTTGACCGTCGTCGGACTGATCCTGATCGCGATCACTTTGATCGCCGGACTCCTCGCCACCGCAGCGATCGAGAACCGCCAGGCGAACCTCGACCTCCTCCTCGTCGAAACCGAGCCTCTCGCCAACTCGGCCCAGAATCTCTACAGTGCGTTGTCCTTGGCAGACGCCGCCGCGGCCACCGCCTTCATCTCCGGCGGCCTCGAACCCGCCGAAGTCCGCGACCGATACACGCAGTCGATCGGTGAGGCCTCTGCGGAGATCGTCCAGGCGTCGGCCGGTCTCGACTCGACCGATCTTGCCGGTCACAGCGCGTTGACCACCATCTCGACCGACCTCTCGGTCTACACCGGGCTGGTCGAAACTGCACGGGCGAACAATCGCGTCGGAAACCCGGTCGGGGCAGCATATTTGAGCGAGGCCTCGCAGTTGATGCAGACCTCGCTGCTGCCGATGGCCCAGCAACTGCACGCCTCGCAGGAGACGCTGGTCTCCCAAGTACAGCGCGATTTCGAGACTCCACCGTGGTGGCCGATCGTGGCGTTCGTCTTCGTGCTGTGCGCGCTGGTGGCGACACAGATGTACTTCTCCCGCAAGAGTCGCCGACGCTTCAATCTCGGGTTGATCCTTGCCTCGCTCGCGGTCGCTGCAGCTCTGCTGTGGCTGCTCACGGTCGGACTGGTCTCCGCGCTGGCCACCGGGCGCGCGCTCGACGCCGGGGCCGAGCCACTGCACGAACTGACCGAGGCACGAATCATGGCGCAGCAAGCACGCACCGTGGAAACCCTCACGCTGGCGAGGCGGGATTCGACCGCCGAGGACAACGTGACGTTCACCCGCAAGGTCGATGCTCTGCGGGACATCCTCGAGGGCCTGCAAAGCGACGAACGCGCCCGAGTGAACAGCGAAGTGCTGACCGCCGCACTCGACTCGCGCCAGCAGTGGGTGGCTGCGCACACGCGCATGTACGACCGTCTCGGAAACGGCGACTTCACGTCCGCCGCAGCCATCACCATCGGCGCCGGAGAACAGGATTCGGCCGCGGAGTACGGAAAGCTCGATCACGAACTCTGGCAGGGAATCGTGGATTCGCGCACGAATCTTCGGTCCGACGTCTCGTACGCCTCCCGGGTGTTGGCTGCCTCTGCACCGGGCATGTCTGTATTGGCAGTTCTCGGAGTTGCCGGAATCTTCATCGGATTCTGGCCTCGACTGCGGGAGTATCAGTGACGGGAGTACCGGTGATGCGGAGGAAGAGCCCGGCCGTATGTGTCGCGGTTCTGGCAGCGGCCATGCTGGTGCTCGCCGGTTGCGGTGCGGATCGAGCCGAAGACTTGGACAACGCAGGCGCCACGTCGTACACGGAACCGCCGCTGCCGGCCGAGGCCACCATCGCTCCCAGCCCGACACCGACGACTACCGCGTCGTGCACCAACCTCACCGCGAGCCTGCGGCCCACCCCCGCAGACGCATCTCCGCAGCCACCCACGCCGAGCCTCGACGCCATCCGCGCCCGCGGGCGGCTGATCGTGGGCCTGGACACCGGTTCCAACCTCATGAGCTTTCGCGATCCGGCCACCGGGCGCCTCGAGGGTTTCGACGTGGACATCGCCCGCGAAATCGCCCGAGATCTGCTCGGTGACCCGGAGAAGATCGAGTACCGAATCCTGACGTCGGACGATCGGATCGCCGCACTCCAGGAATCGATGGTCGACGTGGTCGTCAAGACCATGACCATCACGTGCGAGCGGCGCGAGAAGGTCGACTTCTCGACGCAGTACTTCTCCGCTGAACAACGAATTCAGGTCTTGCAGGGGTCATCCGTCCGCGGCATCGACGACCTCGCAGGCAAGCGGGTCTGCGCTGCCCGGGGAACGACCTCGGCCACTCGAATCCAGCAACTCCAACCCGAAGCCACCGTCGTCACCGTCCCGATGTGGTCCGACTGCCTCGTCGTCCTCCAGCAGGGGCAGGTGGACGCGATCAGCACCGACGACACGATCCTCGCGGGCCTCGCCTCGCAAGACCCGTATCTGATGATGGTCGGTGGCTCACTGGGCGTCGAACCGTACGGAATCGGAGTGAACAAGGACAACCCCGACTTGGTCCGATTCGTCAACGGAACACTGGATCGGATCCGGAGCGACGGGACCTGGAACCGTATCTACGACCGCTGGCTCAGCGTCCTCGGTCCTTCGCCCGGTCCCCCGCCGGCCGTCTACCGGGATTGAGGCTGACATGACCGAAGAAACCGGCCCCGAGCCCGACGCCACGCAGGCTTCCATGCGTCCCGAACCCGAAGCCACCGGCGCCTACGAGCGGCCCGAGCCCGAAGCCACGGGCGCCTACGAGCGTCTCGAACCGACCTCGGCCCAGATACGAGCAACCACGCCGTCCGCGTCCTCCTCCCCGACCGGCCGCTCCACTCGATCCCGCCGCAGCCGGTCGGGGCGAAAGCTGCGCCTCGGCGGCGGCCTGGTCGAGGTTCCCCCCGTCCCGCAGATCGACCCCGCATCTGCGGTGATGAGTGACCCGACCGTCCCCGAGCGGAAACGCTTCTGTTGGAAATGCAACGAACCAGTCGGTCGTAAGAGCGCAAGCACCAAGGCAACTCAGCACGGCACCTGCCCCAAGTGCGGTTCCACTTTCGACTTCCGCCCACTTCTCGAAGAGGGCGAATTGGTGTCCGGTCAGTACGAGGTTCAAGGGCCCATCGCGCACGGCGGCCTGGGATGGATCTACCTCGCGATCGATCGCAATGTCAGCGACAGGTGGGTAGTTCTCAAGGGGCTCTTGCATTTCGGTGATTCCGAAGCGCAAGCAGTTGCGGTGGCCGAGCGTCAGTTCCTCGCCGAGGTCGCCAACCCCAGCATCGTCAAGATCTTCAACTTCGTCGAGCATCCGCGCCCGGACGGCACACCCATGGGGTACATCGTCATGGAGTACGTGGGTGGGCGATCATTGCGCGAGGTGCTGGCCGAATTCCCGGACGGCAAGCACATGCCGATCGAGCAGGCAATCGGCTATGTACTGGAAATCCTTCCGGCGCTGAGCTATCTGCATTCCACCGGCCTGGCCTACAACGACCTCAAACCCGAGAACGTGATGGTCACCGAGGATCAGTTGAAGCTGATCGATCTCGGCGCCGTGTCCGGAATCGAAGACTACGGGTACCTGTACGGTACCGCCGGCTATCAAGCACCCGAGATCATCGAGACCGGTCCGACCATCGCCTCCGACATCTTCACCGTCGGAAGAACACTCGCGGTTCTCACCCTCGACATGCCTTCGAAGCACGGACGGTACCTCGACGGCCTTCCCGAACCCGAGGACGAGCCACTACTGCGCGACCACGAGTTCTTTCACCGTCTCCTGCTACGCGCTACCGACCCGGATCCGAAGAAGCGATTCCAGTCCGCCGAGGAAATCGCGGGACAACTCACCGGCGTTCTGCGAGAAATCCTCGCCGAGCAGACCGGGCAGGAGAATCCCGGACTCTCGCTCGTGTTCAGCAGGCAGCGAACGTCTTTCGGCACCGATGAATTGGTCGGGCAAACCGATGTGTACGTCGACGGTATCAGCCACGACGCCGCTCTCGATCCGCGCGAAGTTGCGCACGCACTTCCCATTCCGTTGGTCGACCCCACCGATCCCAGCGCGCCGTTGCTGGCAGCGGCGGTGCACAGCGAACCGTCTCAGACTCTCGATGCTCTCAAGCATGCCCGCGAGAACGGAATCGACCGAACGTCGGGCACACCCGCGGCCGCCGTCTCGGGCGAAGTTCGACTGGCCGAGGCCAAGGCTCATCTCGATCTCGGTGATCCGGAAACCGCACTGACAGTTCTGGGCGAACTCCAGCAGAACATCGGGGACCACTGGAAGATCGAGTGGTATCGAGGACTTGCGGCGTTACAACTGGACCGATTCGAGCCCGCTTTCAGTCACTTCGAGGCAGTTCTCACCGCACTGCCCGGCGAGGCTGCCCCCAAGCTGGCGTTGGCAGCGACGGCAGAACTGATTCTCCAGCACTGGGAGAGCGACGACCCGGACCAATGGTGCCGCTTCTCCGAGAAGTACTACCGCACCGTCTGGCGGACCGAACGGAACTACGTGAGCGCAGCATTCGGGCTCGCCCGACAACTCGCCGATCACGGCAACAAGAAGGCAGCCATCGCCGCCCTCGACGAAGTACCCACGTCTTCCCGGCACTACAACGTCGCACGGATGTCCAGCGCTCTGACGATGCTGTCCGGCGTTCCGATCGCCGAACTCGACGAATCGACTCTGCGGGAAGCCGCCCGTCGTGTTCGGGCGCTACCTGCTGAAGAGAGCCGAAGCCTGCAGATGCGAACCCTGGTGTTGGGCACGGCACTCGATTGGATTCGCTACGGCAATCGCTCGCACACCGAACTCGAACCCATCCTCGACCTGCCCTTCACCGAGCAAGGTCTGCGCACCGGAGCCGAAGCCTGCCTTCGCGCCCTCGCTCGCGCCACGACCTCCCGCACGCACCGCTACGCCCTCGTGGACCGGGCGAATGCGGTGCGTCCGCGCAGCAATTTCTGACGGACTCCCCGAGGCTTACAGTGCTGCAGAAACCTACAGTGCGGCCACCAAAGCCTTCGCCGCGCGGGCGATCGCCAACTCCTCGTTGGTGGGGACCACCAGCACCTCGACGGCCGACGAGGATGCGGAGATACGACGCTCGTCGCGACTCTTCGCCTCGTTGAGAGCCGGGTCGACCTCAATACCGAGACGGGAAAGCCCGGCCAGGCTGTCGCGTCGCACGTCGATGTTGTTCTCCCCGACGCCACCGGTGAAGGTGATGACGTCGACGCCACCGAGTTGAACGATGAAGGCACCGATGTACTTACGGAGCATGTGTACGTAAACGTCGTACGCAAGTTGTGCGTCTTGGTCGCCGCCCTCGATCAGTGCGAGCAAGGCACGGAAATCGTTGACTCCTGACAGTCCCTTCAAACCGGAGCGCCGGTTGAGGAGGTCGTCGATCTCGTCGACCTTCATTCCCGAGTTGCGGTTGAGGTGCAAGATGATGCCTGGGTCGATGTCGCCGCTGCGGGTGCCCATGACAAGACCCTCGAGCGGGGTGAGGCCCATCGTGGTGTCGATGGCCTTGCCGCCCTTGATTGCCGAGGCCGAAGCGCCGTTTCCGAGGTGCAGGACTATCTGATTCAGCTCGGCGGGATCCTTGCCGAGGAACTCCGCGACCCGTCCAGACACGTATTCGTGTGAGGTCCCGTGGAAGCCGTACCGGCGAATCTGGTTGGCCTTGGCCACATCCCGATCGATCGCATAGGTGGACGCCGCCGCGGGCAGTGTGTGAAAGAAGGCGGTGTCGAACACTGCGACGTGCGGAACGTCTGGCAGTTCTTCGCGCGCCACCTCGATACCGATCACGTTGGCGGGATTGTGCAGCGGCGCAAGGTTCGACAGATCTTCGATGGCTTTCACGACGCCGTCGTCGATGAGAGTCGGCGAATAGAAGATGTCACCACCGTGCACGACTCGGTGACCGACTGCGATGATTCCGGCCTCACTCAGCGGCCGCCCGACCTCGGCGACGATGTCGAGCACCATCTTCAGACCTGCGCGGTGATCGGCGATCGGAAGGCTCCGGTCTTCGACTCCGGTGCGGTGGTTGTAGACGATGTGGCCGTCGGGCTCACCGATGCGCTCGATGAGACCGTGTGCCACCGATTCCGCCGTATCCGGATGCACGAGTTGAAATTTGATGGATGACGAGCCGGAATTGATGACCAGTACGGTGCCGTCGCTCACGCTTGCGCTCCCTGTGCCTGTATTGCCGTGATAGCCACGGTGTTGACGATGTCCTGGACCAACGCTCCACGCGAGAGGTCGTTGACCGGCTTGTTCAGTCCCTGCAGAACCGGCCCGACGGCGATAGCACCGGCGCTACGCTGCACTGCCTTGTACGTGTTGTTGCCGGTGTTCAGGTCCGGGAACACGAACACCGTTGCTTTGCCCGCCACCAGCGAATCCGGCATCTTCTTGTCGGCGACACTCTGCTCGACGGCGGCGTCGTACTGAATGGGTCCTTCCACCAACAGATCCGGCCGACGCTCGCGCACCAAAGCGGTCGCGGTGCGAACCTTGTCGACGTCGGCTCCGCTGCCCGAATCCCCGGTGGAGTACGAGAGCATCGCGATGCGCGGATCGATCCCGAACTGCGACGCCGTCTGTGCGGACGAGATCGCGATGTCCGCCAACTGCTCCGACGTCGGGTCCGGAACCACGGCGCAGTCACCGTAGGAGAGAACGCGGTCGGCCAGGCACATCAGGAAGATGCTCGAGACCGTCGAGACACCGGGGGCGGTCTTGATGATCTCGAACGAGGGTCGAATCGTGTGAGCGGTGGTGTGTGCAGCGCCGGACACCATGCCGTCGGCAATTCCCAAGTGCACCATCATCGTTCCGAAGTACGAGATGTCGGCGATCACCTCGCGGGCCCGCTCGATGGTCATGCCCTTGTGAGCACGCAGCGCGGTGTATTCCTGTGCGAAGCGCTCGGTGTACTCGGACTGCGCGGGCGCGAGGACCTGCGCGCCGCTGATGTCCACGCCGAGTTCCGCTGCGCGTCGACGCACACTGGGTTCGTCGCCGAGGATCGTCAGGTCGGCAACCTGGCGCTGCAGCAGCCGGCCGGCCGCGCGCAGGATCCGGTCGTCGTCACCCTCCGGGAGGACGATGTGCTTTCGATCGCGTCGAGCGCGGTCGATGAGCTTGTACTCGAACATCTGTGGGGTCACGACCGACGGAATCGGCAGTGCCAGTCGGTCCATCAGGACGTCGGCGTCGACGCGCTGTTCCATCAAGCTCAACGCGGTGTCGACCTTGCGCTGCGAACCGACTGCCACGCGTCCGCGGGTTTGGGCTGCAGCGCTTGCGGTGTCGAAGGTACCGAGGGTTGTCGTCAGGATCGGAAGACGCTGTTTGAGGCCGGCCATCAACGCTGCGATGGCTGGGTGCGGTGTGATTCCGCCGTTCATGATGATGCCCGCGAGCGACGGAAATCCTTCCGCCTCATGTGCATTGAGCAACGCGAGCAGTACGTCCGAGCGATCGCCCGGTGCGATGACGACCATTCCCTCGACCAGACGCTCGAGGATGTGCTCGGCGGTCATGCCGCCCACCATCACCTTGAGCGCTTCGCGGTGCAGCAGTTCCGGGTCACCCGAGTACAACTCGCCGCCGGTGGCTTCCATCAACTCGGCCATCGTGGGCGAGACGAGCAACGGAATCTCCGGCAGGCTCCACGTCGGAACACCGATGTCGGACAGCGCTGCGGTGACCTCGTCGAGCTTGTCGGGATCGCAACGATTGGCGACGACCGCGAGCAGATGAGCGTGGTTGGCGGCCAACTCGGCGGCGCATAGATGCGCGAGCTGGGCGACCTCCTCGACACTGCGCCGAGCGCCTCGAACCGCCAGCAGAACCGGCGCGCCGAGGTTCACGGCGATGCGGGCGTTGAAGCTCAGCTCGCTCGGGCTTGCTACGTCGGTGTAGTCACTTCCGATGATGACGACGGCGTCGCACTGCTCGGCCACGGTGTGGTACTTCGCGACGATGTCGGCCAGCGCGGCTTCAGGATCGGCGTGAACCTGCTCGTAGGTGACGCCGAGTGCGTCGGCGTAGGAGAGATCGGCGGTGGTGTGCTCGAGCAGCAGTTCGAGGATGTAGTCGGTTTCCTCGGTAGAGCGGGCGATCGGGCGGAAGACACCGACCCGGGCGACGGTCGCGCACAGCATCTGCAGCACGCCAAGCGCGATGGTGGATTTTCCGGTGTCACCTTCAGGAGAGGCAACGTAGACACTCGACACGGCAGCGGGCGCTTCTGGCATGCCCAACAGCCTAGTGTGGGCCGCCGCCCACCTTGCCACTGATCGTGGTCACGCTCACGCTCGTGCCGACAACCGGCGGCTACGAGAAAGACGAACGGTGCCTGCCACACGTCGAGTGGCAGACACCGTTCAGTTGATCTCGAGGATCAGCCCAGAGCACGCAAGCGAGGCGCGAGGTCACGCTCGAACAGTTCGAGGAACCGGCGCTGATCATGGCCCGGTGCGTGGAACACCAGGTGATTGAGACCGGCATCGACGTAGGCCTTGACCTGCTCGACGGCGTCGTCCGGATCGGAAGCGACGATCCAACGCTTGGCCACCTGCTCGATGGGCAGAGCGTCGGCAGCGGCTTCCATTTCGATCGGATCCTCGATGCTGTGCTTCTGCTCCGGCGTCAGGGACAGCGGAGCCCAGAAGCGGGTGTTCTCGAGTGCAGCCTCCGGATCGGTGTCGTAGCTGATCTTGATCTCGATCATCTTGTCGATGTCGGCGACGTCGCGCTCGGCCTTGGCTGCGCCCTCGGCAACGGCTGGAAGCAGCTTCTCGGTGTAGAGCTCCATGCCTTTTCCGGAGGTGCAGATGAAGCCGTCACCGGCACGTCCCGCGTATCGGGCGACAACGGGTCCGCCGGCCGCGATGTACACGGGAATGCCGCCCTCGGGAACGTCGTAGATCGACGCGCCCCGAGTGGTGAAGTACTCGCCTTCGAAGTCGACACGATCGCCCAGCCACAGCTCACGCATCAACCGCACGGACTCACGCAGCCGCGCGAAGCGTTCCTTGAACTCGGGCCACTCGCCCTGGAAGCCGGTGGCGATCTCGTTGAGAGCCTCACCACTGCCGACGCCGAGCATGATGCGTCCCGGGTAGAGACATCCCATCGTCGCGAACGCCTGAGCGATGACTGCCGGGTTGTAGCGGAACGTCGGCGTCATCACGGACGTGCCGATCTGCACGCGCTCGGTGCGCTCACCGACGGCGGTCATCCAGGCGAGCGAGAACGGTGCGTGGCCACCGTTGTGGCGCCACGGCTGGAAATGATCGCTCACCGCAACGGAATCCATGCCGTGCTGCTCTGCCAGAACTGCCAGCTCTACCAGTTCGCGAGGGCCGAATTGCTCAGCCGATGCCTTGTATCCGAGCTTGAGTTCCTGCGCCACCGTGCACTCCCTTGTCGTCTGTTTCGTTTACTTCTCTGACATGCTTCACGTTCTGTGCAGACTATCCAGACACCGCTCGGACTTCTCTGCGTATCTCAGCGAGCGAGGCTGGTGACCACCGTTGCCACGCCGGCTGCGACGGCAACCCCGGCCAGTGCCAGTGCAAACAGCCACAAAGCGTGCGGTTCCGGCATCGCCGCTCCGTCCTCGAGCGCCTTCTTCACCTGTAGCCAGCGTCGCATACCTACCAGTGCGGCCGCCGCCGCGAGTGCGATCAGGGTCAGACCGAGAGTCGTGCGAACCCACCCTGTACTCCATTCCGGTACCAATTGGACGACGGCGATGCCTCCGGCCAGCAGGGCGAGTGAGCTACGCATCCAGGCGAGGAAGGTGCGCTCGCTGGCAAGGGTGAAGCGCTCGTCCGGGCGGTTCGGTTCACTCATGCGTGCTCACCTCCGTGCGGTGCCACCAGATCCGGGTCCTGACGCCAGTCGTAGACGACCTCGGTGCGCAGAACGATGTCCTGCAACGAACGTCGTCGTCGATCGACCGCCGACCACAGCAATCCGAAGGCGAAGAGCACGCAGAGCACCGCACGGATGAAGGCCAACGGCCAGCGCACGAGGCGATGCCCGGACGTGATCACCCGCAGCCCCATCACGAGGGACCCGACGGTCCGACCGGTGGTCGCCCAGCAGGCGGTCAGATACGCCACCGAGACACCGAGAAATGCCGTCGTGGACAGGAAGATTCCCGGTTCCGAGAAAGTGAAACTCTGTGGCGAGAAGAGCAGTCGGACGAAGGCGAAGCCCACGTACACGGAACCCATCAGGAGCAGGACGACGCCCAGGTCGATCAGTCCGGCGAGTCCACGGGTGACGATGCCGGCTGGGCCGGAACTCTCCTGGGCCACTAGCGTTCGCCTGCGTTCGTCTTCGGATCGGTCTCTGTCGACGGTTTTTCTGGTGACGGTTTATCTGATGACGGTGCGTTGTCGCGGCCGAAGAGTCGCCCGACGAAGCCGGCGACAGCGTCGTCCGCCTGCATGCCCTGCACTCGAGCTCCGTGCACGGCTTCCGTGGAGAGTGAACCGGTCGATTCACGAATCATCTGGGGCAGGTCGACGCCCTCGATGACCTGGTCGGCGATCTTGACGAGGTCGATGCGGTTGACCTGGCGTTCGAGGTCGACCGTGTCGACTATCCCGTCGAGATCGAGGCGATCGATCACCGCTTTGACGTCGAGGCGGCTTGCGATCTCGTCCACGTCGACCCGGTCGATGATCGGTTCGAGCGAGACCCGTTCGGCAATCTTGTCCACGTCGATGTTCTCGGCGATCTTGTCGATGTCCACGTGGTCGACGACGATCTTGGTGATGTCGACTTCGGACAGAGCAGCGTCGACGACAGCTTTGATCACCGTCCGCAAGGTCGAGTCGGCGAACTCCACGGTCGAGTGCATCGCTTCCCTGCCGCGAGTGGTGACCTGAGTGATCGCGCCGTCGAGTGCGTCACCGACGACAGGGATCCGCTGCACGGAATCAAGTGCGAGACCAGCGGTTCTGCGCGCCGCACCAGCCGTGATCGCGGCCAGCCCGAAGGCCAGCCGAATCACGTCGGATTCGGGGTGGTGCGACTGCGATCCCACGCAATTGTCTCCATCTTCTTATACGACTGTTACCCGGACATTCGTCACTCCTCTTCGCATTGTGCCACTGTTGGAAGGCACAAATACGCTGTCCGGCTTGCGCCTGGGGGGAAATATGAAGACACGTCGTTTCACGGTTCGGCTGACGATGGCGGTGGCCATGGCCGCCGGCTTTCTCGGCCTCAGCGCGCCGACCGCGAGCGCGGATTCCGTGGTCAGTCGCATCGACGTCTACTCCCCCTCGATGGACCGCTGGATCGCCAACGACGTGATTTCGCCGGCCGGAGGAGGCCCGGCCCCGACCTTCTATCTGTTGACCGGTGTCGGCGGCGGCGAGGACGGGATCTCGTGGTTCAACAACACCGGAGTTCGTGACTTCTTCGACGACAAACACGTCAACGTGGTCATGCCGGTCGGCGGCAAGTTCAGCATGTACACCGACTGGAACGCCGACGATCCGGTGCTGGGCCGTAACAAGTGGCAGACGTACCTCACCAAGGAACTACCGGCGGCGGTCAACGCTCGGTACAACACGACCGGTGTCAACGCACTCGGCGGTGTGTCGATGGCCGGCGGACCGGTTCTGGACCTCGCGATCCAGTCGCCGGGCACCTACCGCGCAGTCGGCTCGTACAGCGGCTGTCCGCGCGCCGGCGACCCGCTCGGCCAGGCAGCGGTGCGCTCGATGGTCGAGATACTCGGCGGCGGCAACGCGGCCAACATGTGGGGGCCGTGGGGTAGCCCGCAGTGGGCGGCGCACGACCCGTTGATCAACGCCGAGAAACTGCGTGGCACAGCGCTGTTCATCTCGACCGGCAACGGCCTCCCCGGCCCGGTGGACGGAATCAACTCGCTGGCTATGGCCGCCGGCGTCGTTCCCGGCGCGGTCCTCGAAGGCATCACCAACATGTGCACCGCTGCCCTGCAGGGGCGATTCGGTCAGCTCGGCATTCCCGCGACGTTCAGCTTCCGACCCGAAGGCACCCACACCTGGGGGCTCTTCGAAGCCGACATGCGCGCGTCGTGGCCGATGATCGCGGGCGCTATCGGGGCGTGAGCCTCACGGCCCTCTTTACAAGCCATGGCGTCAGGTGAGACTGCGCGCCCAGTCCCGCATCCCGGCGGGGCCAGTGCCGGTGGCGTATTCAGCGAACAGATTTCGCGCTTCGTCACGGCGGATGCCGCCGAGGACTTCACGCGGCTTACAGAAAAACGGAAGT
The DNA here is from genome assembly GCF_040546695.1 of Rhodococcus sp. OAS809. Lineage (NCBI taxonomy): Bacteria > Bacillati > Actinomycetota > Actinomycetes > Mycobacteriales > Nocardiaceae > Rhodococcus > Rhodococcus sp. OAS809. Next base: position 2,438,998 of record NZ_JBEPOI010000002.1, read on the forward strand.
TCCACAGGCGGCGCCCACAGCTGCACGAGTTCCGCCGCACCGTCGTTCGGGGATTCGAGAGCGAACCACACCCGGGTCACACCGAGCGTGATCGCGGCACCCATACACATGAGACATGGTTCGAGATTGACCGCCAATGTCAATTCACCGGACGCTCGAGTGAATCCGAGAGTCTCGTCGGCCTGCAAGAGCGCTTGAAGGTCCGCATGGACTACCCGTCGGCCGAGTGCCCGTTCTTGCGTATACGCCCGCCCGAGCACACGGTCGTCGTCGAACACGACTGCGCCGATCGGCATCTCCCCGAGCTCCATGCCCTCACGCGCTACGTCAAGAGCAACCGCAAGGGCATCTCGAGGTGAAAACATCACTCGACACTAATGGACCAAGGCAAACTCACGCTGCCAGTAGTGCGGGTAGTCCCCATTCCTTGGCAAGCAGCTCGTACGAGCGCAGACGATCCTCGTGCCGATGGGTCACCCCGGTGATTACCAATTCGTCCGCTCCGGTGAGCTTCTGCAAACTGTCGAGCCTGTCGGCGACGGTAGACGGTGAACCGACGAACTGCGTGATCAGCCGATCCTCCACCACTGCTGTGTCGGCGTCGGAAAGTGGGAGCGCTGTGGCCGGATCGGGGTACGGGATGGCGCCGTGTCCGCTGCGAATGCTGTGCGTCCAGTGCGCGAAGGTCGACGCCAACTCTCTCGCCGTCGCATCGTCTTCCGCAGCAACAACATCCGCGGACACGACGACATACGGCTCCGACAGGACGTCCGACGGACGGAATGCTGTGCGGTATGCCTCGACGGCATCGAGCGTACTCGACGGCGCCACATGGTAATTCGCACCGAACGGCAATCCGAGTCGTCCGGCGAGCTCGGCACTGGGGCCCGCGCTGCTTCCGAACACCCACAGTTCGACGTCGGCATTCTCGCCGGGACTGGCGTGCAATTCGATGCCGTCGCGGGTTCTGTAGGTACCGTTCAGGAGCGAGCGTATGTCGTCGACCTGCTGCTCGAAATCGGGCGCCTGCGCGCCCGGAAACGCCAATGCCTCGAACGACGCCTGCAATCTCGGTGACGTGAGAAGACCGGTTGGATCGAAGGGCGCCGGGATCACGACGCCGTCGCGTACGACGTTCTCTCGCTTCGATTCTGCCGGCGCAGGCGTTCCGGCAGCGACGGCGCGAAGTGCCTCCACCCGACGCTGTCCGCTGCGCCCGATGCCGAGATCGATACGACCCGGATACAACGCTTCGACGGTACCGAAGGCCTCGACCACCTGAGCCGCCGTGTTGTTGCCCAGCAGCACGGCGGCCGAGCCGACGCGAATGGTGTTGGTGGCGGCCGCGATCAGCCCGACAAGCACTGCTGGCGACGAAGAGGCAACACCGACGAAGTGGTGTTCGGCGACCCAGTAACGCTTGTATCCCCACACTTCGGCAGAACGAGCGAGGTCCAGCGAGTTCCGCAAAGCCTGGCGGGCCGTTCCGCCCTCACTGATCGGCGAGAGGTCGAGTACGGACAGCGGCGCGCTCACCTCGGTCCGCTTTCGGAGCGGGTGTCCGGTGTCTTCTCGCCGGCTTCCACCGCGAACGCCAGGCGGTTCTCGGCGGGGGCCACCGGGCACGTCGCGTAATCGGTGAACGCGCAGGGAAGATTCGACGCCCGATTGAAATCGAGGACTACCGCGCCACCGGGTTCAGGTGCGCTCACGTGCAGCGAGCGTGCGGCCGGGTAGGTGGACACACCACTGGTCGCGTCGGTGAACAGGATGTGAAAGCCGTTGTCCTTGCCCGCGAACGCAATCAGCGTATACGTTGCACCGTCGTGTTCGAAGCTGATGGTTCCTCGGGCGTCGTGATGATGCTCGAGGCGCTCGACGACCGCGCCCGTCGTCACCGTGCGAGCCTCCTCGAAAGCTGTGAAGACACCCTCGATGCGCCACTGCGGGTTCGGCTCGAAGGTCGGGATACCACTGAACTGCGCCAAAGCCGGGGCCGACGAATCGTGGATCCGCAGAGCCACCTCGCCGGTGCGGCGGATGACCTCGACCAACCGCGCGCCCTGCTTGACGATCAGTCCCGGCGCCCCCTCGATCGGATTCAGAGTGGCCGAACCGTCCACTGCGACGCCGTCGATCGACAAGTCGTCTGCGGGCGTCGCGGTGACGACAACGGCATTCGCGTCGGCGCGCCATGCACCAGGTAGGTCTGCGAAGGTGGAATCGGTGTCCACCAGCCAATGCAACGCAGTCAGGCTCAGCCAGCCGAGGGGTTCGCCGAAGGTGGCGTCGCGCGAGGCGTGCCAGGCATTCCAATCGCCGGTGAAGGTGCTGGTGGAAGTGTCGGTAACGGTCATGATGCGCGGACTCCTTCAGCCTGCTCGTGCGGGTGGCGCAGCCCGAGATGGCTGCGCAGGGTGGTTCCTGAGTACTCGGTCCGGAAACTGCCGCGGTCCTGAAGTTCCGGTACGACGGTGTCGATGAACTCGTCGAGGCCCGCGGGGGTGATGTGGGGAACGAGGATGAATCCGTCGCTCGCGTCGCCCTGGACGTAGCTGTCGATCTCGGCAGCGACTTCGGCGGCGCTACCCACGAACTGTTGGCGGGCAGTCACTTCGATGATGAGTTCACGGATGCTGAGGTTTTCGGCCTCGGCCTTGGCACGCCACTGATCTGCGACCGCTCGTGGATCCTTGACGTGGCGGACGCGTCCACGGGTGATGTTGACGTCGTCCGACGGATCTTCCTTCGGCAACGGGCCGTCGGCATCGTACTGCGAAAGGTCTCTGCCCCAGACCTGTTCGAGAAAAGCGATGGCAGTCTGGGGTCCGACCTGCTGCCGCCGGATGTGATATGCCTTCTCCTGTGCGTCCGCGGCGTTGTCACCGAGGACGAAGGTGGCGGCGGGGAGAATCTTGAGGTCTGCGTGCGTGCGTCCGTACTTGGCCAGGCGTCCCTTCACGTCGGCGTAGAAGGCCTTGCCTGCTTCGAGGGTTCCGTGTCCGGTGAAGATGGCGTCCGCCTTGGCGGCGCCGAACTCGCGTCCTTCGTCGGAATCACCTGCCTGCAACAGAACTGGGTGCCCTTGGGGACTCCGAGGAACTTCGAAGCGTCCGGTGATGTCGAACTGCTTACCGGCGTGGAGGAACTGACCGACCTGCTGGTCGGTGGCAAAAACGCCGCGCTCACGGTCAACGATCGGACGATCGATGCTCCAACTGTCCCACAGCGTCCGTACTGTGTCGACCAACTCGTTTGCGCGTGCGTACCGCTCGGAATGCTCCAGATACCCACCGCGGCGGAAGTTCTCACCGGTAAAGGCATCCGAAGAGGTGACCAGGTTCCACGCGGCGCGGCCGTCGGAGAGATGATCGAGCGTCGAGAACTGCTTGGCCAACTCGTACGGTTCGTTGAACGTGGTGTTGATCGTCCCGGCCAGGCCGAGATGCGTTGTCACACCGGCAACCGCGTTGAGAATACTGAACGTATCCGGGCGACCGACCACGTCGAGGTCGTGAATCTTGCCCTGATGCTCGCGCAGGCGCAAACCCTCTGCGAGGAAGAAGAAGTCGAACAATCCGCGTTCGGCACTGCGTGCGAGATGCTCGAACGAGCTGAACTCGATCTGACTCTTGGACGCCGGATCGGTCCACACCGTGGTGTTGTTCACGCCGGGGAAGTGAGCGCCCAGGTGAACTTGCTTGCGAATCCTGTTCTGTGTCATCGGTGTTCCTGTTCTCTGTTCGCGCTACGCGAACTGATTGACGGGCAACTCGAAACCCAACCGCTCGCGCAGAGTCGGGCCGGTAGTCGGTCGCGGATTGAGAGTTGGCACCACGTCCGCCGCGATCTTCTCCACTGCGGCAGCCAAAGCCAAGGGACGCAGGACAACACCGTTGACCCCGGCCAGCCCACCGATCTCGCGAAGGAGGACAGTCAGGCCGGCGCTGTCACCGCGATAGAACAGCGAGTGCGGGGCGTACGGCGCTCCCGCCCATTCCTCGAGTTCCGCCAGAGCGTCGTCGGCGGCTCCGCGATCAGCGCCGAGAAGCACGTCGACGTCGAGGAGAACCCTGACGCTGCGCCCGAGGGCAGCGGCGTTCGCGTGGACCAACTTGGCCGTGGCGTTGGCCTCGCCGAGGTCGGTTGCCGAGATCCGAATCAGATCTCCGCGCGCAACAGCGAGTTCGCGTGCCTCCGGCCTGCTCGCGTCGACGGCGATCAGCGGCTGCCCCTGCGGGGAGCGCGGCGTGATGGACGGCCCCTTGACGGAAAAGTTCTTTCCCTCGAAGTCGATGTAGTGCAGCTTGTCTCGATCGATGAATCGTCCGCTCGCAGCGTCCCGTATCTCGGCGTCGTCCTCCCAGCTGTCCCACAGCCGACTGACCACCTCGACAGCCTCGGACGCTTCCTCCCACGCAGACTCAGGACCCTGCACTGTCTTTCGGCCGAACAACGCCGCCTGCTCGGCGGTGTCGGACACCGCGACCTGCCAACCGGCCCGCCCAGCAGACGAGTAGTCGATACTCGCGACGGCCTTGGAAATGTGGAACGGCTCGGTGTGCGTGACTGTCGCGGTGGGGAACAGGCCGATACGCGAGGTCACAGCACTCAGCCGCGCCGCAGTTGCAACCGCCTCCAATCTGCCCCGCACTGCGTGCTGGCCCTCGGATTGCAGTCCGAACGAGTCGGGGAGGAACGCCAGATCCACCCCACCCCGATCCGCGGCGGTCACCAGGTCCACCCAGTACGAGGGCGTGAACAGATCTTCGGCGCGCGAATCCTCGCGTCGCCAGGAGTACGGATGAGCTCCGGTTCCCTCGAATTCGAGGCCGACCAGGAATGCTCCGGAACTACGCTCGGACATGTTCGGCCTTTCGTGTCGAATGATCCCGCCCGGGGATCGCGTCGAGAAGTGTGCGTGTGTACTCGTTTCGGGGATTGTCGAAAATCTCGGTGGTAGTGCCGATTTCGAGCAATCGCCCGGCCTGCATGACGCCGACGACGTCGCTGATCTGGCGAACAACCGCAAGATCGTGGGAGATGAAGAGATAGGTCAGGCCCAGTTCGCGCTGCAACTCGTCGAGTAGCGCCAGAATCTGCGCTTGCACCGAGACGTCGAGAGCGGACACAGGTTCGTCGAGAACGAGCAGGTCCGGCTTCAACGCGAGCGCACGAGCGATCGCCACCCGTTGACGCTGGCCGCCCGAGAGTTCGGCCGGTTTGCGGCTCAGAAACTGCTCGGGAAGTGCAACCTGATCGAGCAACTCTGCCGCACGAGTCTGCTGCTGGCTGCGTCCACCAACCTTGAAGGCCCGCAGCGGCTCCGCAACGATGTCCTGGACGGACAATTTCGGGTCTAGTGATGCATAGGGGTTCTGGTACACGAGCTGGATCTTTCGGCGCAGCTCGCGCAGATCGCTGCCCTTGACCTTCGTGATGTCGTGTCCGTCGAAGGAGATGGTGCCGGCATCCGCCTGCTCCAACCGCACGGCGATGCGCGCCGTGGTCGACTTGCCGGAGCCCGACTCCCCCACCAGCGACACCGTCTGACCCCTCGGAACAGTCAGCGACACTTCGTTCACCGCGGTGATCGAACTCCCGCGTCCGACGTTGAAGTGCTTGGTGATTCCCGTCAGGGTCAGCAGCGGGCTGGTGTCCTGGCGGACCGGGCGAACGACTGGTCCCGAGGACAGGCTCGGCGCAGAGCTCAGAAGTTTCTTCGTGTACTCGTCTCGCGGGTTGTCCAGAATATCTGCGGTGCGGCCGGATTCGACGATCCTGCCGCCCTGCATCACCAGGATCCGGTCCGCGCGGTCTGCGGCCACACCCAGGTCGTGCGTGATCAGGAGCACGGCGGCACCGGATTCGGCAATCCGCTCGTCGAGATGGTCGAGAATGCGCCGTTGAACCGTGACGTCCAGAGCACTGGTCGGCTCGTCGGCGATGACGAGGGCCGGGTTCGCGACAAGCGCGATACCGATCAGAACGCGTTGCCGCATACCGCCGGAGAGCTCGTGCGGGTACTGGCGTGCTCGGATTTCCGGCCGGTCGATACCCGCGCGCTCGAGCACCTCGACGGCGTCCAACCGGGCTTTGCGACGGTCTGCGAGGCCGTGGATCCGGAGGACTTCTGCAACCTGGTCGCCGATCCTCGTCACCGGGTTGAGCGAGGTCGTCGGATCCTGCGGCACCAAACCGATACGCGCGCCGCGGATTCGCTGCCACGCACGGTCGGAATACGAGTCGATCTGTTCACCCTCGAACTCGACGGTCCCGCCGGTGACGTGGCCACTGCCGGCGAGCAGACCCAATATCGCGTGGGCCGTGGTCGACTTACCGGAACCCGATTCCCCGACCACCGCAACTACTTCGCCCCGACCGACGGTGAAGCTCACGCCGGATACCGCGGGCTCGGCGCCGTAGGCGATCTGTAAGTCGGTGACGGAAAGCAACTGTTCCTCGGTCGTGCTCATCGCCGGTTGTTCCTTTCGATCTCGTGGCCGATACGGTGTGCCGAGATGACCACGGCGACAATCGCGAGACCGGGAAGTGTGGTCATCCACCAGGCATTGGCGAGGAAATTACGTCCCTCGGATACCAGCGATCCCCATTCCGGGGTAGGCGGAACGGCGCCGAATCCCAAGAAGCTCAGAGCCGACACCGCCAGTACTGCCTGCCCGAACTCGACAGCGGACAGCGCGACCACCGGCGCGTAGGAGTTGGGAAGCACGTGCCGACGCAGGACACCGAGCCACTGCACACCCGAACTGAACGCGGCCTCGACGTACTGAGCTCCGCGCACCCGCATCACTTCGGCACGCATCACTCGCGCGAAATTGGCGACCATACTGACGCCGACAGCAATGGCGACGTTGATGGTGCCGAAGCCGAGTGCGGTCACCAGTGCCAACGAGAGCAGCAGCGCCGGAATGGACAGCAGCACGTCGACGATGCGCATCAGCACGGCGTCGACGACGCCACCGACAAAGCCCGCGAGCAAACCGATTATCGATCCCGCCACCAATGCGATTCCGACCGCCACCAAGGTTGCGGTCAGGGACAGCGCGGCGCCGTGCACGAACCGTGTGTACAGGTCACGACCGAGATTGTCGGTTCCGAACCAGTGAGCCAGGCTCGGGCCCTGCAGTTTGTCCGCCGGGACACCGGACAACGGATCGCCGCTGGCAAAGAATCCGGGTGCGACGGCAAAGCCGATGGCAAGCAACACGATCAACACCGGAATCACCAAGCCTGGCTTTCGGATCCAGCCGATGGCCGTGGACTTTCGGCGCGAAACAACAGGTGCCTTCGCCTCGACGCTCGGATCGAGGAGTAGGGGTTCGATCAATGTGTCAGACATGAGCCGGCTCCAGATCGGTCGAGCTTTCGGTATTCGACTTTTCGGTGTGACTCTTCTTCGTCTGGATGATCCGTGGATCTATCAAGGGGTAGAAGAGGTCGACCGCGAGGTTGACGAGCACGAACACGAGAGAGGCGAACACAACGACTCCCTGCACCACCGGGATGTCCTGCGCCATCACCGACGTCTGTGTCAGACGGCCGACGCCCGCGCGGGAGAACACCGTTTCCACAACCACCGAGCCCGCCAGCAGCGTGCCGACCAGCACACCGGCAATGGTGAATGCCGGAATGCTCGCCAGTCGCAACGCGTGACGGGTCTGCACGCGCCAACGGCTTGCGCCCTTGGCGTACGCAGTCTCCACGTGCGGCGAACGTAGCGTCGACTGCAGGCTGGTCGTGAGCACCTGCGCGATCACCGCGCCGGTCGGGATCGCCAAGGTGATCGCCGGAAGAATCACCGTTGCGAATCCCTTGTCTCCGAATGCCGGGAAGATGTGCAGACGGAACGAGAAGAGTTGCAGAAGAATCAGGCCCACCCAGAAAGTGGGCACTGCCACACCCAGCGGCGGCAGCGAGAACAACAGATTCGCGAGCCACCGCTTGCGGGTGTAGGTAGCGAAGAACGCGATCGCCACTCCGAACAACACGGCCAGAACCAAAGCGGTGGTTGCCAAGACCAGAGTGCTCGGCAGCGCCGAGAAGATGGCATCCGTCACCGACTGACCGGTGGAGATGGACGTACCGAAATCGCCGCGAAGAGCATTCGTCAGCGACGTCCAGTACTGCACCCACACCGACTGGTCCAAGCCGTACCGTGCCCGAAGCTGATCGAGCGCAGCCTGATCCACTGCAACACCCTGACCGGACGAGTCGGCAGCCATGCTGACGGGATCACTCGGCAGGAGGAACAGAATCACGAACGAGATGGTGAAGGCGGCCCACAGGACCACTGCGGCCTGACCCAGTCGGGTGAGTACGTATCGAGTCATGATTACTTACCCGACAACCATGCGTCGTAGAACTGCAGGCGTGAGGAGGCTTCGAAGTTCAGGTCCTGCACACTCGACCCGGCGCCGATGGCCTGCGAGAGCTCGATGGTCGGGATGGAGAGTCCACGGTCGAGGATCAATTCCTGTGCAGTGGATACCAGTTCGCCGCGTTGGCCGTTGTCCGTGGCTGCAAGCTGGTCTGTGAGTACCTTGTCGAGCTCCGGATCTGCGCCGCGACGGTTCAGGTTGCGGCCTTCGGTGCTGAACGATGCCCGCAAGATGTCGGCGTCCGCGCGAGTGCTGTTGTAATACAGCGAATCGTAATCACCCGATACTCCCTTCTCGGTCCATTCACCGTTCGAGACCAAGTTGAGCTGCAGGTCGACGCCGACCTTCTTGAGCTGCTGCTGCACGAGCTCGAGGATGGCCTGGTTACCCGAGAACACCGGACTGAAGGTGACGCTGAAAGTGAGCTTCTGCCCGTCCTTCTCGCGGATACCGTCGCTGCCGGTCTTCCAACCAGCCGCGTCGAGGAGTTTCGCCGACTTGTCGGCGTCGTACGTCACGACACTGGATTCGTCGCTGTAGAGCGGAGTGGTGTGAGCCAGCGGGCTCGTGGCCGGGAAGAACGACGGATCCAGAACGGTGTCGACGAGTTCTTGGCGGTTGATCGCGGGAATGATGGCCTGACGAACAGCCTGATCAGCGAGAACGCCGCGACTGACGTTGGGCTGGAAGAAGAAGCTCACACCCGGGTTCGGCCTTGTGAGGATTCGTCCACCCGCGCCCTCGATTTGCGGCGCATCCTGCGGAAGCGCATCGCTGACCGCATCGAGCTGGCCGGAGGCCACGCTGCCCGCCCGCACACCGGATTCGGGAACCACCGTGAAGTCGACGCCATCGAGGTACGCCTCGCCCTGATGCGCGACCGCATCCGAGGCCCAGTTGTATCCCGCACGCTTGGCGATCTTGACGCTCTTGTCCTGCTGCCAGTCGGTGTACACGAACGGTCCGGAGGCGATCACCGCTGCACCGGGGCAGCGCTGCTCGGATGCCAGCGCGGTGGTGGAATCGGCGAGGATTCCGAGCTGTGGCGTCGAAGTTGCTTGCAGGAACTGAACATTGGGTCCGGAGAAATTGATCTTCGCCGTGTGAGCATCTACGACGTCGGTACCGGTGTACGAGGACAGGTAACTCTTCGCCAACGACGCGTTCGGTCCCAGGTTCTTGACCGAGTCGAAGGTCTTCTTCACCGAATCCGCCGTCACCGGTGTGCCGTCACTGAAGGTGGCGTCGTCGCGAAGGACGAACGTGAAGCTAGCGGCGTCGGGGCTGATCTCCCAGCTCTTGGCGAGCCACGGGGTGATCTCTCCGGTGTCGGGATTTTGATCGGTAAGCGAATCCACCACTGTCCGAGTGACATACACGGTCTGGTTACTGCCGGCCTGGGCCGGATCGGCGCACGTCGGCGCCTGTGACAGACCGTAGCGAAGGGTTCCGCCGGACTGGGCGGGGCCTGCGTCGGCAGCACTGTCACTCCCGCTGCTGCAGCCGGCGAGGACGGTGCCGAGAACCGAGACAGCACCGATACCGGCGATTACGGTCGCGCGTTTGCGGGCACCGAATGAGGGCGAAGACACCAAGAACTCCTAAAGAGGCATGCCGAAGAGCGCACCCGTCGCCTGAGACGAGAAAGGCGATCGAGCACGAATCACTTGTGAGAGAAGAGAAAACAGACTTGTCGACGACTCGCCTGAGTGTGAATGACTGACCGAGGTCAGTTGGTACAGAAAGATCCCGCGGTGCGGCACAGGTCTACGTGACGACGCGACCAGGCGGTATCGAAACCGCCTTCGACTGCCTTCATTTCGTGTTCCTCCATCGGTCCTGGCGGTAGCACCCGCACCCGATCACTCGGGGGGTTGCTGCGACTTCAATGAGCCAGGTCTCTCGGTCGCTCTGGATGGTCGTTCGCAAGTGTACGAGGTCAAACCCGGGTGTTGTCAACCCGGTCGGTAGGAATTGCTGCTCGAGTCACATTTTCGAGGACCCGAAGCTGCTTTTCGAACGGGTGGATGCCCACCTCTTCGGGCGAGAGTGAAGCGTCGTAAAGCGGTGTGTATCCACTGGACAGATACAGCGCGACGGCCTCGGGTTGCCGAGGGCCCGTCGTGAGAAACACCCGGTTGTATCCACGAAGTTCGATCTCTCGTTCCAACTCGCGAACGACGGCCTTGCCGAGGCCGCGCTTCCGATGGTCGACCGATGTCCAGATTCTCTTCAGTTCGGCAGTGGTGGAATCGAATTGACGAAACGCACCGCCGGCGATCGGCAGACCGTCGTGGGTGAGCACCAGAAGCGCACCCTGCGGGTAGGCAAATTCTTCTGCCGGATACGTCGTGAGATCCTCGAGCATCGCTTCGTGAGTACCGCCGTAACGCGAACTGTATTCGAGTGCCAACTCCGCGATCAGTGGAGCTGCCAAGGGATCGTCCTGCGATACCGAATAGACCTCTACCGCTCCGACACCCTCGAGCTGTCGAGTTCCGAGCTCCAGTGCCACAACACTTTCCTCCATGAATCTGGTCAACGCTCCCCCAGCCTGAAAACTTCCGGAGCGAGGGTGGTTCCGTCGACGAGGTCCGCCACAAGTTCTCCCAAGGCCGGACCGAACTTGAACCCATGCCCCGAGAACCCCGCCGCCACTGTGACGGCGCCGACTCGGTCGATGACGAAGTTACTGTCCGGCGTGCTCGTGTACAGGCACGTGATCGACTCGACACGGGTGGAATCGACGCCGGGCAACCACGACTCGGCGTACTGGGCCAATCGCTGCTCTCCGTCGACATCAGGGGTGTAGTCACGGGTCTGCGGAGTCACCACCGGCCCGGTCGCGTGTTCGCCGATCTTGATCCCGTCCTCGGAACCGAGCCCGTAGATCCCCGCGGTCTCCAATTCTGCGCCGGTGTGGTGGACGAAACTCGGCCACTCGACTCCGGGATCGAGCGGTGCGAAGTGTGCCGGTTGTTCCTGTGTCGTGCGCAGCGTCGGCAGTACGATCTCGGAGCCGAGACCGCTGTCTGCGATCAGATCTGCAGTCCACGCACCGGCCGCGATCACGACCTGACGAGCTGCGAGCGTTCCACTGTCCGTCACCACGTCCACGCCGTAGGACGCTCGCGCGAGTGCCAACACCCGAACATCGTGACGGACCTCGGCACCGGCAAATACCGCTCCTGCCTTCAGAGCGGTCACGGCGCGGTCCGCGTGCAACCGGCCTGCGTCGGGGTGATGGAGCACCGTGGTGTCGAATCGCAGCCCCGGCCAACGGGCGGACGCCTCGGCAGGGGTGAGGATCTCACCCTTGATGCCCGCCTCGAGAAGTATCTTCGCCTTGGACTGCACGGCCTGCGGCAGGCCGTGATCAACGGCACCGGTGAGTTCCAGGAACCCGATGTCCGTCGTGGTCTCCAACTCCCGCCACAGCGGCAGCGCGTCGGCCGCCAAACCTGTGTACAGGTGATTGTCGTACGCCTGCCGATAGATACGCGAAGTACCGTGCGACGCACCGTGCTTGTGCCCCGGCCCGAACTGTTCCAGCTGAACGACGCTACGTCCGCGTGCCGCGAGCCGCCAGGCGGCGGAGGACCCGACGAGTCCTCCGCCGATGACGATCACATCGAAAATCTCACTCATGGACGAGAGCTCACTTGGTCTTCGGAAGGCCGGGCGGGTTGATCAGGGACGTGTCGACGGCTTCGCTGGTGATGTTCCAGCGCTCGAGGATCTGCTGGTACGTGCCGTTCTCGATCGTGTGGTTGATCGCGTCGTTGATCGCCTTGATCAGGCCGTTGTCCTTCTTCACCAGCACCGCGATCTGCCCCTGCAGGGTGTCGCCGGCCCCGGAGAACTCACCGACAACCTCGGTCTCCCCCGACTGCTTGGCGTGGAACTGCGACGACGGGTTCGGGCCGAAGTAGGCGTCGATCCGGCCGGACTGCAGCGGGAGGTAGTAGTCGGTGGTGTTCTGGTAGTAAGAGATGTCGGTAGGCGCCAGGCCGGCCGCGACGTTCTGCTCACTCCACTTGACCAGCAGCGCTTCCTGATTGGTGCCCGAGGAGACGGCGATCTTCTTGCCCGCGACGTCCTTGGGTTCCTTGATGGAGATTCCGGCACCCTTCTTGGCTTCGAAGGCGAGGGTGTCGAGACGGTAGGTCGCGAAGTCGTACTTCTCCTTACGCTCCTCTGTGACAGTCACATTGGAGAGGAAGGCGTCGGCCTCACCGGAGTCGATCCGGACGAAGTTCTGTGCCCAATCTGCTGTCTGCAGGTCGACCTTCAAGCCGAGAACGTCACCGATCAGATAGGCGAAGTCGGTCTCGGAACCGATGAGGGTGGTGTCGTCGTCGGCGTAGAAACGGAGCGGCGGAGCGGAACCGGCACTACCGGTGACGCGCAGCGTGCCACGATCGCGGATGTCCTGAGGTAGCTCGGCGGCGATGGAATCCACCTTGTCGGTGGTGATGCGGTTCTGATCGGCCGTGAGGTTGTAACCCGCAGCAGCGGTGACCTGGGCGCCGTCGGACTCGGCGTCCGCGCTGCTGCATGCAGCGCTGAGCAATCCGACGGTGGCAAGCGCCGAGATCAGAAAAGTCGCGCGACGGGATGTGGAGAACATCAATTTTTCCTTCCGGGAATGAGTCTGGGTCGCGTCAGAGGACGCGGGAGAGAAAGGCTTTGGTCCGTTCGTGGACCGGATTGTCGATCACCTGCGAAGGCGGGCCCTGTTCGACGATGACGCCGCCGTCCATGAAGACCGCAGTGTCCGCCACTTCCCGAGCGAATCCGACCTCGTGTGTGACGATCACCAAGGTGGCGCCGTCACGGGCCAACTGAGCCAGGACTTCGAGAACCTCGCCCACCAGTTCCGGGTCGAGCGCCGACGTCGGCTCGTCGAAGAGAATGACCGCCGGCCGCAGTGCCAGCGCTCGCGCTATCGCGACGCGCTGTTGCTGGCCACCGGAGAGTTGGCGGGGATACTCGTCCGCCTTGTCCCCCACTCCCACTCGCTCGAGCAGTGCGCGGGCCTCGCGGTACACCTCGTCACGATCACGCTTCTGGGCCGAGAGCGGCGCTTCCACCACGTTTTCCAACGCGGTCAGGTGCGGAAACAGGTTGAAGTTCTGGAACACGAAACCGATGTGCGAACGCTGTTTCAGGATCTCGCGGTCACGCAGTTCGTGGAGTCGATTTCCCTTGCGCCGGTATCCGATCAGCTCTCCGTCGATCCGTACGGTCCCGCGGTCGACCTTCTCGAGGTGATTGAGGGTGCGCAGCAAGGTGGACTTACCGGAACCCGACGGACCGAGAATGACGGTCACTTCGCCCTTGCGGACCAGGAGATCAACGCCGGCAAGTACTTCCAGCGTGCCGAAGGACTTGTGAATTCCGCGTGCTTCGACGGCGTACACCGTATCTTCGGCCAGTTCTGCGGTCATCGGGTCGCACCTCTCGGAATATCGAGACGCGCATCGCGAATCTCTTCGAACTTCTTGCGCGCCTTCTGTACCGGAGTCAACGGAAGAGCACGGGCGGATCCTCGTGCATAGTGGCGCTCCACGTAGTACTGACCGATCGAGAGCAATGTCGTGAGGATGATGTACCAGATCGTGGCGACCATCAGCAGGGGCACGACTCGTCCGTTGCGGCCGAAGATGACCTGCACCTGGTAGAACAGTTCGGCGATTGCCATGGTGGAGACGATCGACGTTCCCTTGAAGAGTCCGATGACCTCGTTGGCGGCGTTGGGGAGGATCGCCCGCATTGCCTGCGGGAGAACGATCTTGAAGAACTGGCGACTGCGCGGAATGCCGAGCGAGTGAGCAGCTTCGATCTGACCGTGATCCACCGAGATGATTCCGGAGCGAATGATCTCGGCCGAGTATGCAGCCTGGTGCAGCGCCAAACCGATGACTGCTGCGGTGAATCCGCCGATCACACCGCTGACCTGGAAGGTGAAGAACTCAGGCCCGAAAGGTATTCCGAGAGAAAGTGTCTGGTACAGGTAAGTGATGTTGAACCAGAAGAGCAGCTGCACGATGAGTGGAATCGAGCGGAAGGCCCAGATGTAGGTCCAGGCGATCACCTGCAGGACCGGATTCTTCGACAACCGACCGAGCGCCAGGAAGACACCGAGACCGAAACCGAGGATCGTCCCCCACAAGGTCAGTTTGATCGTCATCCACAACGCGGCGAGCACTGATTTCGCGGTGAAGTACTGCGCGAACGTCGGCCAGTCCCAGCCGGGGTTGACGACGAGTCCGTGGATGAACTGAGCAAGCAGGACCAGCACGACCGCACTGATCACCCAGCGCAGCGGGTGCCAGGTGCGAGCGACGACAAGCTCCGAGTCGGGTAGTTGCGACTCGGACACCGACTTTTCGGGGCGGACATCGGTGGGCGCGCTCACGGCGCGCTACCTGACGGAGTGGACATCACGAATAGACCTTTCGGGGAAATGGGAACGCAGCTGTGTCCTCGAGTTGGTGCGCTCGAGTTGCGAAGACGACGAGAGTTCGGTCAGCGACAGTGACACGAAGCGGTGCGGCACAGATCGATGTGACGTCGCTTGTGCGCAGCGTGCGAAGTGGTACCCATGTGATGCCTTCCATCGGTCCTGGCGGTAGCACCCGCTCCCGATCACTCGGGGGGTTGCTGCGACGTCGACGAGCCAGGTCTCTCGGTCGCTCTGGATGGTGAGCAAAGACTAGACGCGAAATGTCGAGTCGTCAAATGTTGTATTTCCCTGCACTGCAAGGGAAATGAAGGGTCCACGATGTTGAAATCGCATTGATTCCAACGGTGTCCGCAGCCGCGTTCGGCGTGTTCAATGGAGCGTTCGAATGAAGACCGGGACCGCCGTCCGGACTGACTTTTCCTCTGCCGTACCGTCTGCGGAGTGAGTGGACTCGACGCTTTCTTCATCTTGTTGGCCGGTATCGGCGCGGGCGCGATCAACGCCGTGGTCGGCAGTGGAACGCTGATCACGTTCCCGACGCTGGTCGCCTTCGGCATGCCGCCCGTGACCGCAACCATGTCCAACGCGGTCGGGCTCGTCGCCGGCGGAGTTTCGGGTACCTGGGGCTACCGACGTGAGCTGTCCGGACAGTGGGATCGACTGAAGTGGCAGATTCCGGCGTCACTCGCCGGGGCACTACTCGGTTCGTGGTTGCTCATGCATCTACCCGAGAAACTGTTCGAGACCATCGTTCCGGTGCTGCTGGTCCTCGCTCTCGCGCTCGTCCTCCTCCAACCACGCATCCAGGCGTGGGCCAAGAAGCGTTCCACCGAAGAAACGACGCTGTCCACCAAGAGGCTGATGCTCCTGACCGCCGGCACTTTTGCAGTCGGCATCTACGGCGGGTACTTCACTGCCGCGCAGGGCATCCTTCTCATCGGTGTGATGGGTGCCATCCTCCCGGAAACCCTCCAGCGCATGAACGGCGCGAAGAACCTGCTGTCGCTGCTCGTCAACATCGTTGCAGCAGGGATGTACATCACTCTGGCATTCGATCAGATCAATTGGGCAGCAGCCGGTTTGATCGCCGTCGGCTCACTCGGTGGTGGCGTTCTCGGTGCCCGCTACGGACGGCGCCTGTCCCCCACTGCACTGCGCTACACGATTGTCGTCGTCGGCCTGATCGGACTGTGGCGCCTTCTCGCTTGACCGCCCACATCGGGCGCCACCCGCACATACTGGAGTAATGACCAGTACAGAAGATCAGACCGGTTGGACCTACCTCATGGACATGGACGGGGTTCTCGTCCACGAGGAGCACTTGATACCTGGAGCGGACACGTTCCTGGCAGAGCTGGCGTCGAACGACATCCCGTACATGGTGCTCACCAACAACTCCATCCGCACCCCGCGTGACCTGCGAGCACGCCTGCTCAATTCGGGACTCGACATCCCGGAGAAGTCGATCTGGACGTCAGCGCTCGCAACCGCGACGTTCCTGGCCAACCAGCGGCCAGGCGGCAGCGCCTACGTGGTCGGCGAATCGGGCCTGACCACTGCCCTGCACGACATCGGTTACGTGCTGACGGACAGCGACCCCGACTACGTCGTCCTCGGCGAGACGCGAACGTACTCCTTCGAGGCAATCACCACCGCCATTCGCCTGGTCGAGCGTGGATCGCGGTTCATCGCCACCAACCCGGACGCCACTGGACCGTCGCGAGACGGCTCGCTGCCGGCCACCGGCTCGGTCGCGGCACTCATCACCAAAGCGACCGGACGCGATCCCTACTACGTCGGCAAGCCCAACGCCTTGATGATGCGCTCAGCCCTGCGGTCCATCGGCGCTCATTCCGCCAATACGTTGATGATCGGCGATCGCATGGATACCGACATCGTCTGTGGCCTCGAAGCCGGACTGCAGACGATTCTGGTGATGACCGGGATCTCGACCCGCGCGTCGGTAGAGCTCTATCCCTACCGCCCGACCATCGTCCTCGAGTCGGTCGCCGATCTTGTGGGAACAACTACCGATCCATTCCGTAGCAACACAAACAATTGATTCAAATTGCAAAACAAAACCGAAACTCGGTAATTAACTGGTAAAAAACAGCAGATTTGCCAGGTTCCGACTCGTCCGCTTTGTCCAACTGAACAAACCAACGGTTTTATTCGCACCAAACTTACAAACGAGTAGTTAGACGCAGGTCAAAGATCATTTCGACACCGAGTGACAGTTGGACTCCAGTCGTAAAATTGATTTTTCGAAAAGTGGTAACGAATCGTTTGCCGTGTCTGATACTCATGTCTGAATGGCCCCATTTCGGGCCCCAGACATGAAATGAGATTTTCATGAAGAAGCAGACCAAGGGTGCGATCGCTGCTGCGGCGGCCGGTGCCCTCCTCCTCGGCGGTGCCGGCTCGCTCGCAGTCTGGAGCGATTCGGCCGACGTCAGTGGCGGCGGGCCCGTCACGTCCGGCGCCCTCGACCTGAGCTCTTGCGCACCGGTCGGTGGCGGGTGGAACTCCCTCAACCCGACGAAGACCGCGATCACCAACATCTCGGCTTACCGAATAGTCACCACCGAGAGCATCGAATACACCTGCGACGTCACTGTGACCGCAGTGGGCGATCGTCTCGCGGCTGTTCTGACAGCTGATACGGCCGGAATCGTTCCGGGTGCGAACAGCGCCGAACTTGCCGCTGCTGTCGTGCCCGTGACGACAATCAAGGACACTGGTGGCAACCCGATTTCGCAGATCACCAAAGCCCAGAACGGAACGATCGTCCACGTCGGAGTCCGGCTGAACTTCAACGAAGTGGCCAACCAGGTCGCGCAGAACCAGTCGCTGAACTTGTCGGCGATGAAGTTGGTCGTCACTCAGACAGCACTGACACCGGCCCCGTAATTTCATGAGGAAAAAGGTCTGGGGAGCGATCGCAGTCGCGGTGGCTGCTGTAGCGGTGTTCGCATCGTCGCAGCAGTCGCTCGCGCTGTGGTCCGATTCGGCGAGCGCGAATGGCGGTACGGCGACAGCCGCCAGCGTCAACCTCACGGTTGGTACATCTGCCGGAACCAGTGCGGCGTACACCCTGGCGAACTTGACGACGGCCGCGACGCCCGTTGTCCCGGGAAACACGGTGCAAGCACCGCTCACCGTCAAGAATTCGGGGACTGATCCTCTGCAATGGCGAATGCAGTCGACGACCGCATTTACGGGATTCACGTTGACCACTTACGGAGTCGCCAACGAAGGCGCCTGCCCTGCCGGCGTCAACACCGCGGCTCCGGCAGTGACCCCACTGACGTCCGGATCGATGGATGCATCGCTGCAGTACCCGGTTTCACCGGCGTACATGCCGAGTCCACTGGTCTCAGGCGGTAAGTACATTCTGTGCGTGCGACTCACGGTAGGCGTCGGGGCGGTCTCAGGTGCAACAAGCACCACGACCTTGACCTTCCAGGCAGGTCCGGTATGACAAAACACTCCACGAAGCGCACCGATCGCACCGGCCCACTCTGGTGGATCACCTCTATCGTCAGTTGGACACTGCTGCTGGCAATTTCGGCAGTCATCGTCGCAACCATTGTCGTTCCCTTCTTTGCCGGAGCGCAGCGCTTCACGATTCTGACCGGTTCGATGCGCCCGACGTACAACCCTGGATCACTGGTAGTCGTCAAACCTGTCGATCCGTCCGAACTGGGGATCGGTACACCTATTACGTACCAGCTGGAATCGGGTCAGCCGACCGTCGTCACGCACCGGATCATCGCCACAAGTGAAAACCAGAAGGGTGAAAGAACTTTCATCACCCAGGGTGACGCAAACGGTGAGCCTGACGAGAAAGAAGTACGGCCAGTACAGATCCGGGGAAAGGTCTGGTACAGCCTGCCTTATCTCGGTTACGTGAACACCTGGCTGACGGGAGAGCAGCGCACCGTGATCGTGGTGATAGTCGTGACCGCTCTACTGCTGTACGCGTCGTACATGATGATCAGCGGCATCCGTGACGGCCGGAAGGAGCGAGCTCGAGCCCGATTGGCTCCTGACCCTGCAACTTTCGCGCCCGCAGACTCCGCCCAGATCGAGAAAGGCCAGCACGATGCCCTCGCGCCCTGACCGTCCGGCCCACCGGATTCGTCACCTGTTGACCAGCACGCGTTTTCGCGCGCTGCTCGCACTGGGGATGGTGCTTGGCGTCGGCGGTGTGACCACGCTCGCGGCCTGGACGTCTTCCGCCACGGCAACCTCGGGCAACATCACGACGGGTTCCATCAATCTGCAGTTGAACAGCATTGCCCAGCCCATTCTGACCAGGTCTCTGAATTTCAGTGAGCTTGGCAAGTCCGGAATGATTCCCGGCGATTCGAATACCGCTCTGATCAAGGTCAACAACCTGGGCACAGGGACAACTGTCCCGCTGAAGTACACGATCACGTCTACGAGTAGTGGTGCGTTGACGACCTCTCTACGAATGACGGTTTCCTCCAACGGAACTGTTGCCAACAAGTGCACTGACGGCGCCAACGTTGTGTCCTCGCTCGCGCTGACACTCACCGCGAATCAAGCCATCGGTAGCCCCGACCGCCCACTGGCGGTCGGGGCTACCGAGAATTTATGTGTCTCGGTGCAGCTTCCGACAACACCGACACCGCCGACGAACAGCACGTCGAACATCGTCCTGACCTTCGCGGCAAAGGTGTGATGGCAATGGCCCGACACACGAAAAAACATGCAAAGGCCTCGATGCCGAACCGGGTACGGGAAGTCCTACTCAGTCTGGGAGCCCTCGCAGGCTTGGTATCCATCATCATTTTCATCGCCGGTCTGGCTTTCGGTATCACCCCGCTGATCTTTCGGAGTGGATCGATGTCACCCACGATCGATACCGGTGCTCTCGCATTCGCGCGCACCGTGCCTGCTTCGGAAGTGCTGGTCGGTGACATCGTCAGCGTCTCCGACAGCCAAGGCACGCGCATCACCCATCGTGTGGAATCAATAGATCAGCAGGGCAACAACCTTGCCGTCGCACAACTGCGTGGTGATGCAAATCCGATCGCCGATCCCGATCCCTACGTCATCACCGAAGCCGATCGCGTCTTCTTCAGCATCAACCGCCTCGGCTACGTGGCAGTCTGGCTGTCCGGACCGAGTGGGCTTGTGCTTGGTGCGATTGCCGTCGGAGGACTGCTGTACATCGCATTTCGCCCACGAAAAAGACCGGATGAAGGGGAACCCAGCCTGGATCGTCAGGACGCGCACGGCGATTCCCACGCCTTCAAGGCAATCGTCGCATTGGCAACGGTCGGCCTCACTGTTGTCGGTGCGTCCCAGATCGGTGGCACCAAGGCGGGGTACACCGACGAAGCCACGGCAACAAGCATTCAGTTCGGCACTGCTGCAACCTTTCCCACGTCTCCAAGCACAGCCAGTTGCGCAGTGAATTTTGCGGTCGTTGTTCCGGTCGCAGTAACGATCACCTGGCCCGCGACTGTCGGAAGCTCATACCGTCTCATTGCCCGCGATAGCAACGGATCCTTGTTGGGATCGAATGACTACACCGCAACGTCTACTACAGGCTCCATGAGATACGGCTCGGGCGGTACAACAGTCGCGTTCCCGCTCATCGTCGGCACCTACAACATCGAAATCCATGGACTGAGCGGCACGTCGGTCACGCCGTCGTACTCCGGCTACCAATTCAGCATTCTCGTCGGCCTGCTCTACTCGTGTGGCGGTCCGATCAGCGGGACATCTGCTCTCAGTCGATCGGCAGCGCCGGCACTGGCGGCAGACGCTCCGAGCACTCCTACCACGGCCGTCACTTCCACGGCCGTCACTTCCACGGCCGTCACTTCCACGACCGCCTCATCCACCACGCCCACCACGACATTGGCGCCGGCTGTGACAACCACCAGCACAACTGCACCGTCGACAACCACCAGCACAACTGCACCGTCGACAACCACCTCGTCACCGGCTACAACTACGGCGCCCCAGACGACGACCGCTACAACGACAACGACAACGGTGCCACCAGCCACGACCACTCCGAGCGAGGCCCCCGTCGGCACCCCGGTGACCACTACCGGTCACAGTGCACAGAAGCTCTCGACTTCCACTGGAACCGTTGTGTCCGTGTCGAATTCATCAGGTACTGAAGTCTATCGAGGTACCGTCGACAGCGACGCTGTCCTGCATTGGCTCACCGGTACCGATCAGCTATACGTAATCACCCCTTCCGGAGTCGCCGTCATCGACACGTCAACGGGAGTCTGGGCCGAATCTCCTACCCCGAGCGAACTGCCGGACGAGATCAAGGCGCTGGTGCCGTGATGAGAAAGACAACGAAAGCTGCCATGGCAGTTGCCGCGGCCGGAGCCGTATTGCTCGGCGGTTCGGGCACATTGGCGAAGTGGACCGACAGTGCGACCCTGACAAGCGCCGCTGTCCAGTCCGGGACCCTGGATCTGGGAGCGTGCGTGACCACGAGCGGCGGGGGCTGGTATTCGCAGGTCTACGTCAACGCGCCCACCAATCCGAATCCACTCGTATATATCCCGGACATCACTACCTACCGGCTCAAGCCCGGATTCAACTACACGTATTTCTGCGATTCGAAGGTGATGGCCACCGGCCCACGTCTGAAAGCGAACGTGACAGTCGACAAGACCAAGTTGAGCGGCGGGCTCGCAGCCGCCAACATCGACCTTCGCACGTACGTCACGGATCAGAGCAACAATCTGCTGTACGACAGCACAGCACCGACGCCGAACCTCATCGCGGTCACGTCGGCGCTGAACAACACCAATCTGACGGCGCAGGTGTTGTTCACGATCTACCCCACCGACACGACAAGCTCAGGTCTCACACTGAATACGACGGCGTTGACGATCGACGTCAAACAACTGGGTCTCACGCCCGCACCGTAGAACGCCTTGCCGTCGGAAGTTCGAGGCAAGGCGCTCCAGCGATTCAGCCGAGTGCTCGCTTCAGATCAGCCAACAGATCAGCCGTGTCTTCGAGCCCGACGGACAGACGGACAACGCCGTCTGTAAGACCCACTGCTGCACGGCCTTCCGGACCCATGGCCCGGTGCGTTGTCGTGGCGGGGTGAGTGATCAACGACTTGGAATCTCCCAAGTTGTTGGAGATGTCGATGACGCGCAGGCCGTTGAGAACCTCGAACGCCCGCTTCTTGCCCTCTCCGTCAGGCGCATCGAGCTCGAACGTGACAACCGTTCCGCCACCGCTCATCTGAGACTTCGCGAGCTCGTGCTGCGGATGCGACGTCAGGTACGGATACTTGACCCACTTGACGCCGGAGTGTCCTTCGAGGAATTCGGCGATCTCGAGTGCCGAAGCCACGGAGTGCCGAATACGGACCGGCATCGTCTCCAGGCCCTTGAGCAGAGTCCACGCATTGAATGGACTGAGCGCAGGACCGGTGTGCCGCATCAGTTCTCGAACGGGACCGCTGATGTATTCTTCGGTACCGAGGATCGCGCCACCGAGCACGCGGCCCTGACCGTCGATGTGCTTGGTGCCGGAGTACACCACGACGTCGGCACCCAGATCGAGGCTGCGCTGCAGAAGCGGCGTCGCGAAGACGTTGTCCAGCACTACCTTTGCGCCGGCAGCATGAGCAAGCTCCGACACCCTCCGAACGTCGACGAGGGACTGCATCGGGTTGGACGGCGTCTCGAAGAACACGGCGGTGGTTGGCACCGAGAGCGCCTCTTCCCACTGCGCATTGTCTTCACCGTCGACGAAGACGACCTCGACTCCCCAGCGCGGAAGAATCTCGTTGCACACGACGAAGCAGGATCCGAAGAGGCTGCGCGCGGCAACCAATCGGTCGCCGTTGGCCAACAGTGCGCCCAACGCCGTGAAGACTGCCGACATTCCGCTGGCCGTCGCAAAGCACGCTTCTGCACCTTCGATGAGACGCAGACGCTCTTCGAACATCTTGACGGTCGGGTTGCCGTAGCGGGAGTAGACAAAATGATCCACCTCGCCGGTGAAGGCTTGTTCGGCGGCTTCTGCACTCTCGTAGACGAATCCGGAGTTGAGGAACAGCGCTTCGGAAGTCTCCTCGAACCCGGTACGCATCAGTCCGCCGCGAACACCGAGAGTGCCGAGACCGACGTCGTCCGGCAGCGCCCGTTGAAATGCGCCACCCTGGGGAATTCCGCTCACTGCTGCCTCCACGGCAAGCCGATGGCCCGCCAACCTACAAGTCCGCGATGTCCGTCGGCACCCAATGCGCCTTCGAACCCGTCGAGCACGTTGTACGACGGGCCGATGCCCGCCGCAGTCGCAGCTTCCGCCGCACCGATGGAACGCTGTCCGGATCGACACAGGAAAATCACCGGACGCTCCGACCCGGAGGAATCAGCAGTGATGCCGGCTTCCTTCAACTGGTCGACGAAGTTGTCATTGCGCGCGCCGGTCGGGTGGCTCACCCATTCGATCAGTGCGGCCTGCTTGCCGAGGGAGGACACATCGGGGACGCCGACGTACTTCCACTCCGCATCGGTCCGCACGTCGACCAGCACGGCGTCGGGGTTTTCGCGGAGCAGCTCCCAGGCTTGCTCCGGCGTCAGATCGCCTGCGTAACTCACGTAGTCCATGTTTTCACAAGACTGCCGTGAGCGCCTGAGCGGGCCGTCAGTTGCAGACGACCCAACGGTTGCCGTCACGGGTCAGGGCCCAGGTCGAGACTCGCTCGCCCGCTCCGCCACCGGTGATCGTCACGTCGGCCCGAGCGCGATCGCCGTTGACCGCGACCCCGTCCACACCCTTCAGCTCGACCGTCCCGTCGACGCCGGCCATCGGACCGTTGCTCGAATTGAAGCTCGCGCAGGTCAGGGTCTTGATCGTCTCCGCGTCATTCCGATTCTCGGCATCGACGTAGTCGGTGACGGAGCGGCTCACGCGGTCCGACTCGGTGACGTTCTCCTCGGCCGGCGAGATCCACGATGCGACGAAGATTCCACCCAGGATCAAGGCGACGATGGCGACAGCCAAGAGGAACGGCCCCGCAGACGCCTTCTTGCCATCGATGTTGTCGGATTCGCGCAGCTCGTCACTCATAACGCCAATAGTCCCCCACAACTAGAAATTGTGGCCCGTCAAGGATCAGGCCCCTACCCCGGATACCCGAGACAACAGGAGAATGGGAGGAAAGAATAGGTTTACCCACAACCGATCGAGTGAGAGTGTGGATCCGTTCGGCCGCAACCGAGGCACTGTGCTTAGGTTCGGCTAAATTGGATACTTGTCGATATGTTGTCCGAACTTCGAAGAAGGTAGCTGTCCTCACGATGACTGACTCCAACCGCCCACTCCGGGTCGCGATCGTCGGCGCCGGCCCCGCCGGCATCTACGCCGCCGACGCCCTCATGAAATCCGACACCGCAGTTTCCGGCCGCGGCGTCAGCATCGACCTCTTCGAGCGCATGCCCGCGCCCTTCGGCCTGATTCGTTACGGCGTCGCGCCCGATCATCCGCGCATCAAGGGCATCATCACCGCCCTGCACAAGGTGCTCGACAAGCCTCAGGTACGCCTGCTCGGCAACATCGACTACGGCACCGACATCACCCTCGACGACCTGCAGTCGTTCTACGACGCGGTCATCTTCTCCACCGGCGCCAACGCCGACCGTGCGCTCGGCATCCCGGGCATCGAACTCGACGGCAGCTACGGCGCGGCCGACTTCGTCTCCTGGTACGACGGCCACCCCGACGTACCGCGTACGTGGCCGCTCGAAGCCGAGAAGGTCGCCGTCCTCGGCGTCGGCAACGTTGCCCTCGACATCGCCCGCGTTCTCGCCAAGACCGGCGACGAACTGCTGCCGACCGAGATCCCCGCCAACGTCTACGAGGGCCTCAAGAACAACAAGGCCGTCGAGGTTCACGTCTTCGGACGCCGCGGCCCGGCCCAGGCCAAGTTCACCCCTCTCGAACTGCGCGAACTCGACCACTCGCCGACCATCGAGGTCATCGTCGACCCCGAGGACATCGACTACGACGAGGGTTCCGAGCAGGCTCGCCGCAACTCCAAGCAGGTCGACATGGTTGCGAATACGCTGCAGGACTGGGCAATTCGCGACGTCGGAGCCCGTCCTCACAAGCTGTTCCTGCACTTCTTCGAATCTCCCACGGAGATCCTCGGTGAAGACGGCAAAGTCGTCGGCCTGCGCACCGAGCGCACTCAGCTCGACGGCACCGGCAACGTCAAGGGCACCGGCACGTACAAGGACTGGGATGTCCAGGCCGTGTACCGCGCCGTCGGTTACCTCTCGCAGAACATCACGCAGTTGCCGTTCGACGACCAGGCCGGCACCGTCCCCAACGACGCCGGACGCGTCGTCGCCGACGACAACGCCGAGGGCGCAGCCCGGTTCATGCCGGCCACCTACGTCACCGGCTGGATCAAGCGCGGCCCCGTCGGCCTCATCGGCCACACCAAGGGTGACGCCAACGAAACCGTCGCGAATCTTCTCGAGGACTCCGTCGACTTCGCGGGCGCCGCGAACCCCGACGAGAACGCCGTCATCGAGTTCCTCGAAGGCAAGCAGGTTCCGTACACGACCTGGCAGGGCTGGTACCGCCTCGACGCGCACGAGCGCAGCCTGGGCGAGCCCGAGGGCCGTGAGCGCATCAAGGTCGTCGAGCGTCACGACATGCTGAAGGCATCCGAGCCCGACCGCGCGAACTGAGTGCGCGGAAGTAACTGAACAGAAGCCCTCCACCGGCCCGACGCGACCCAGGTCACATCGGGCCGGTGGTGTGTGCAGGGACCCAGGGCAACAGGGCAAAATAGACCCCGTGTTTGACGCCCATGTGCATATCATCGACCCGCGCTTCCCGCTGGTCGAGAATCACGGGTACCTGCCTGAGCCCTTCACCGTGGCCGATTACCGGGCCCGGATTGCCTCGCTGAAGGGCCTCAGCGTTGACGGCGGCGCGGTGGTGACCGCGTCGTACCAGGGCAATGACCAGGAATACCTGAAAGCTGCCTTGTCCGAACTCGGTGAAGGCTGGGTGGGCGTCACTGCTTTGCCGCTCGATGCGACGGATGAAGACATCGTTGCTCTGGACGCACTGGGAGTACGTGCCGTCCGGTTCAACCTGCGCCGCGGCGCCACCGACCTGCGTCTGCTCGCCGATCTCGCCAACCGCGCTTTCGATCTGGTCGGCTGGCACGCCGAGTTCTACGTCGATGCCACGCTGTTGCTGTCGTTGGAACCGGTCTTCGCCAAATTGCCCGCGGTGAGCATCGACCATTTGGGAATGTCCACCCGCGGACTGCCGTATCTCCTCAACCTCGTCGACCGCGGAGTGCGCGTCAAAGCCACCGGGTTCGGCCGCACCACCATCTCCGACGTCAGCGATGTGCTGCGCCAGATCCACGCGGTCAATCCCGCTGCGCTGATGTTCGGCACCGATCTACCCGGCACACGGGCACGTCGAGCGTTCGAGGTCCACGACCTGGACGTGATCGCCGACGCTGTCGGCGACGACCTGCCCGCGGTCATGTGCGACAACGCCCGCTCCTGGTACCGCTGCGCTCAGGTGAACGCAACGGCTCCCAGCCACAGCCCCGCCGCGATCAGCGCTCCGAACAGTTCCACCAGCATGGACAATCCGACTGCCTTCACCGCGTGAAGCGTCGACGACCAAGCGATGTCGTAACGGCGCAGCCGCGCTAGTTCCGCGAAATACGTTCCGACGATGAATCCCAGGAACAAGCCCACGACCGGAATCACGAAGAACCCGATGATGCCGACGACGCCGCCGACCACCACCGACAGGTTGGGCACTCCCCCGGACTTCATCCGCTTGCCCGGCCACGTGTACTTCACGATCCCGGTGACCACCAGTGCCAGCGCGGACAGCGCGAACACCGTCCACGCCGTGGCACCACCGGTCATGATCGCCCACACCAGAATTGCACCGAAAACGAGAAGCGTCCCCGGGAGAATCGGAACGACGACACCGATCAGACCGACCAGGATGACCAGCCCGACGAGGACCTCGGCCGCTGGACTCATCCGACGGGACGCACCTTCGACGCAGCCTCGCGAGCACGGTCGCGTGCAGTAGGCACATCGGCGGCCGTCGACACTGCAACACCCATGCGACGACGCGTGAAGCTCTCCGGCTTGCCGAAGAGCCGCAGGTCCGTCTCGGGAACCGCGAGCGCCTCGGCGACGCCGTCGAATCCGATCCCCTTTGCCTCCACTCCGCCGTAGATCACTGCCGATGCTCCCGGAGACGTGAGCGTCGTGTCGACCGGCAAGCCCAGGATCGCGCGGGCATGCAGTTCGAACTCCGAAAGTCGCTGCGTCCGCAGAGTCACCAATCCGGTGTCGTGCGGCCGTGGGCTCACTTCGGAGAAGAAGACGTCGTCGCCCTTCACGAATAGCTCGACGCCGAAGATGCCTCGCCCGCCCAGAGCCGTGGTCACCTTCTCGGCGACGTCTCGGGCCGAGGCGAGGGCAACGGCGGACATCTGCTGCGGCTGCCACGATTCGATGTAGTCTCCGGCCTCCTGCAGGTGCCCGATCGGTTCGCAGAACGACGTCTCGACCTGACCGCTCTCACCGACGGCTCGAACTGTCAATTGCGTTATCTCGTAATCGAAATCGACAAAGCCTTCGACGATCACCCGGCCGTGATTCACACGACCTCCGGCCATCGCGTAATCCCATGCGGCGTCGAGATCTTCGGCGGATCGAACCGTCGACTGTCCCTTCCCCGACGAGGACATGACTGGCTTGATGACGCACGGGAAACCGATTCGGTCTGTCGCTGCCTGCACTTCGGCAAGCGAGTCCGCGAAAGCGTACGGCGAAGTGGGCAGGCCCAACTCCTCGGCCGCGAGCCGACGGATTCCCTCACGGTTCATCGTGAGCTGGGTGGCTCGGGCGGTCGGAATGACCACCGCACCCCCGCGTTCTTCGACGAGTGCAAGCGCATCCGTCGCGATGGCCTCGATCTCGGGAACCACGAAGTGAGGCTTTTCCAACTCGATGACGGCAAGCAGTGCTTCCGGATCGGTCATGTCGACGGTATGAGCACGATGAGCCACCTGGTGCCCAGGGGCATCGGGATACCGATCCACCGCAATCACTTCGACGCCCAGACGCTGCAGCGCGATGACAACTTCCTTGCCCAACTCGCCTGATCCCAACATCATCACGCGGATGGAGTTCTCGGTCAGTGGGGTTCCGAATCGGAGCGGAAGCGTCGGCAGGGGCGAAGGCGTCGAATCAAGCTGCATGGGTGCGACTATATGCCAATCCCGATGCAGGTCAGCGCGGTTATCGGCCGTCCACCACACCTTCGCGGCCAAATCCTCGCCGGATCGTTCGGGGTAGCGCAGGTTTGCGATAGGTGCGGGTGGCAGTGTCCGGCTCGGAATTCCGTTGCGGCACGGTGTCGTTGCCGACGCGGTGCACTTTCACGAGGTTGCGCCCAGCACGCTTGGCGTCGTACAGAGCCTCGTCTGCGACGCTCATGAGGGTCGACAGCGCCGGCGTCGCATGATCGACCCACGCGACGCCGACGCTGACGGTGCTCGTCACATCTGATTCGGCCGAGTACTCGACTTGCGCGCCGCGGACCGCCTCGGCGACATCGATTGCTCGCGCGTAGCTGCAGTCCGGAAGCAGAACGGCGAACTCCTCGCCGCCGAGCCTTCCGATCAGATCGCCGTCCGACAATCGGTCAGCGGCCCGCTCGGCGAAGTTCGCGAGAACGCTGTCACCGGTCATATGTCCATGCGTGTCGTTGATGCTCTTGAAGTGGTCCAGGTCGAGCATCAGCAGGCCGACCGGAGATTGTGTGCGAGCCGCGTCGGCAAGTTCCGCTTCCGCGTGGCCGAGGAACGCACCACGCGAGAGGACCCCGGTCAGATGGTCGAATTCGACGGCAAGGAAGAGCTCACGCTCGGCAGCACGGCGTTCCTCGGTCGCACAGGCAACCGCTATCGGCCCCAACGCGATCAGCGTGACCGCTATGGATGTGATGACGTCCTCGTTCCACGTCGAGGCGGCTTGATCTCCGATGTCGAGTCGACCGCTACCCGCCATCATGAGTGACCACACCGACCAGACCACTGAAACGAAGGCAGTGCTCGGAACCGAGATGCGAGTGGCACACCAGAGGAGAGCTGGAATCGGCAAGACCAGCGCAATCGGCCCTTCGATACTGAGGGCGATGGGCACGCAGGCTGCAGTGGCGAGTAGCGGAACGCTCAGAGCGGCGACAGTTCTGGCGGTCAGTTTCCTGCGGAACTCGGCAAGGCTCGACGGGATGGTGAGAGTGAGAATGAGAGGAAGGACCAGCAGGTACGCCATGACCTCGGTGGCACCCCAGTGGAAAAACGTGTCGGCAAAGGACTGACCGCGTAAGAGCCGGTCCAAGGCGCCGGCCGTGGCCGCGGTACCAGTCGCCGCGACGAACGAAACGAAGACCATCCATACCAGCGACTGCGAATCGACCAATCGGAACGGTGTGCGCTTCAAGTAGTACAGAACGAGAACACCGAGCGTCACTCCGGCGAGGTTGGCCCCGTTCAGCTGCAGGGCAAGCGACAGCGAGTTGCCCGTAATCAGGTCAGCGCAGACGTATCCGACGGCCGCGGCGATCCACGTCCGCCATTCGATCAGGACCGGCCATCTGACCATCATTCCCAGCAGAATGGCGTTGGCGCACCAGAAAGTCGCGAGCAAACCTGGTGGGCGCGTGAGGATGCCGATCAACGATGCCGCAAGTACGACGGCCAGCACTAGGAGAAGGCGCAGAAAGCGACTCGTCCCTACCATGCGTCACCTCGCGGTCGGCTACCTCTGAATTCGGGAGCACCGGACGTCGCGGTGACCGTATGCCGATGTCGTCGAACCATCGTACGCAGGTGCTGCCACTCGCAGTTCTGTGTTCACATGCCAAAACGGCAGCTGCGACCATCTCCGCAAACGCGAGTGCCCTCCGGCCACCACAGTGGACAGAGGGCACCTGCATGCAATCCGATCGGCAGAGCCGAATGGACCTGCCGGAAGGGATGACTACTCGGCGGATCCGCTGGACAGACCCGAGAGTGAACCGGTGGACGAGCCCTCGCCCTTGCCGGACAGCGATTCGGTGGGAACGGACTTGAGGAAAGCTCCGAGCGCGGTGAGCAGGGGTCCGAGGGTGCTGAGTGATCCGAACATAGGAGGTTCTCCTGTATGTGAGGTGATGTGATGTTCCAGCGCCATTCCGGCCGCAGGCGGTGGCCGAGATGGTTCGGGAACTTCTGCCGCACGGATGGCTGAACCGCCCCCCGAACAACATCCCGAGCTGTGATGTAGCGCACTTACTTGGCGCTGCCTGCATTTATAGACCGGCTTTCCACACTTGTCTAGCTACCTAATAGCTATCAATGTGGACTTTCGGTCGCACCTTTACGGATAATTGCAGTTCAAAGGGCAAATTCACCCTCTAGAATGTCCCATAATGTGATTTAGCTCACAGTGAAAAGCCGAAAAGTGTGACCCGCAGACAACTGCGAGCCACACTTTCGGACAAACTGGACTTACTTATCGGCCGCCGATCCCGTCCCAGGGGTGAGAGAGCCACCACCGAGTGCCGTGAACAGGTCCTTGAGCACCGGAAGAACGTCTTGACGACGCCGCTGAAGTCTTCGAATGAACCCATGTCGGGCCTCCTTTTGTCGGAATGCAGTTGAGATGAAGTGAGGACCGAGAACTACTCGGCGGCCGAACCGGCCGAACCCGAGCCGTCTGCCGATCCCGCGTTCAACTTGGTCACGAATGCAAGAACGCTCTTGAGGAAGGCGTCGAGATTCTGAATCGAGGTCATGCGACTACTCCTGTGTTGTTTCGGAAGATTTCTCGAGGTCGAACGTCAGGAGTTCGAGCTCGCGGTGTCCAGCCCCTGAAGGGTTTTGAGCATGTTGACCAGGGGCAGAAGCTGGAGAATGCCCCAGCCCATACCGTTGGCCTTGAGGAGGTTTCCGAGGGATCCCATATGTGACTCCTTGCATGAATATCTATGACGCGGCGCACGTTTTGTTCGCTCCACGTCTTTGTCGCCAAGCTAAATACGTACGTCCAGTTTGTTTCTGTCCAAGCGAAAACGTGACACATTGGATGAATATGTAAACCTGCAGTTCAGGTGCTGTGACCTGAATCCAATCTCGAATTCGAGCGTGTTCGAGATCACAGTCAATTAGGACAAAAGGATGCAATCGTCAGAGTCGGTGCCAACCTCGACCGCGATCTGTCATACCGTGTGCGTGTGATCAATCGCGAACGAGCGGCAACCGAGGCAACTCACCGGGAACCGTCGTGCTAGCAAAACTCCTCAAGACGTACCTGCCGCCGTACCGCTGGTTGCTTGCCGGGGTCCTCGCACTGCAACTCTTCGGGGCCATCGCGTCGTTGGTCCTCCCCACACTCAACGCGCGGATCATCGACGACGGCGTCGCCCGAGGCGACACCGGATTCATCATGTCCACCGGCGGGATCATGCTCCTGGTCTCGCTTGCGTCGATCATCGCGTCGGTCGCATCGACCTATCTGGCTGCAAAATCGTCGATGGGCTTCGGCCACGACGTTCGAGGCGCCTTTTACAAGGCAGTCGGCAGTTTCTCGGATCGCGAATTCAACAGTTTCGGTGCGCCGACGCTGATCACACGCAACACCAACGACGTCCTGCAGATCCAGGCCCTGGTCATGCTGACGTCCTCGATGCTCGTCAGCGCCCCACTTATGTGCATCGGCGGCATCATCATGGCTCTGCGCGAGAACCTGCAGATGTCCTGGCTCCTGACGATTTCGGTACCACTGCTCGGCATCACCGTCTCGGTCGTGGTGGCCAAGCTGATCCCGCATTTCCGGACGATGCAGACGCGGATCGACAACATCAATCGATCACTGCGCGAACAGCTCACCGGTATGCGTGTCATTCGCGCCTTCGTTCGCGAACCCGACGAAACGATCCGCTTCGACAAGGCCAACAAGGAACTGACCGACACTTCGCTCCTCATCGGCCGGTACCAGGCGGTTCTGCTGCCCACCGTCATGTTGATCGCCAACCTGTCGAGCGTGGCGGTCCTATGGTTCGGCGCGCATCTGGTCGACACCGGGGACATGCAGATCGGACAGATCAGCGCCTTCCTCGCCTACGTCATGCAGATCCTGATGTCGGTGGTCATGGCGACCATGTTGGCCGTCGTGATCCCCCGCGCCGCCGTGTGCGCCGACCGCATCACCGAAGTACTCGACACCGAGGCGACCGTGCCCGCGCCGGCCCAGCCCCTTCGCCCGACCAGCCCATACGGCGTGGTCGAGTTCGGTGGAGCCGGATTCACGTATCCAGGAGCAGAAACGCCGGTTCTGTCGAATGTTTCGATGCGATGCATGCCAGGCACGGTCACCGCGATCGTCGGCAGTACGGGCAGTGGCAAATCGACCCTCGTCTCACTCATCCCCCGGCTCTTCGACGTCACAGCCGGCGCCGTCCTGGTCGACGGCTTGGACGTCCGTGGCTGGGATCAGGACGAACTCTTCGCCAACTTCGGATACGTGCCCCAGAAGGCCTATCTGTTCGCCGGCACGATCGCGAGCAATATCCGCTACGGAAACCCGACCGCCACCGACGACGACATCTGGGCAGCCCTCACCATCGCCCAGGCAGACGACTTCGTCCGGGAGCTGTCCGACGGTCTCGAGTCACCGATCGCCCAGGGCGGCGGCAATCTCTCGGGCGGACAAAAACAACGTCTCGCCATCGCCAGAGCGGTGGTCCGCAGACCCCGGATCTTCGTCTTCGACGATTCGTTCTCCGCTCTCGACATGCATACGGACGCCGCCGTCCGACGCGAACTCCGGACGGTTTCGACTCATTCGACGGTCATCATCGTGGCTCAGCGCGTCGCATCCATCATCGATGCCGACCAGATCATGGTCCTCGAAGACGGTGCGCCGGTCGGCCTCGGCGACCATCAGTTCCTTCTGGCCAACTGTCCGACGTACCAAGAGATCGTGGCTTCCCAGATTCCCGCGGAGATGAGCGCATGACCAGCCCGCAGGACCCGACATGGGGCGGCCCCAACAGCCAGTACTTCGACGATGCCCCGACGGTGGTGTTCGCCAAGATTCCGAGCGAACCTGAATCCGCGGACGGGGATGCGAAGTCGAGTAACCCCGAGACCCCCGACAAAGAGCCGAAGCCCGCGCTGACCGCGACGGACACCAAACCTCGCCACTTCAAGGCGACGATGAAGCGGCTTCTCTCGCTTCTGCAGCCGCACAAGTTTGCGGTCTTCTGTGTCGTCGTTGCGACGATCGCCAGCATCGCACTCTCCGTCGCAGTGCCGAAGATCCTCGGTCACGCGACAGACCTCATCTTCGCCGGGTTCATCGGCAAGAGCCTGCCCGCCGGACTGACCCGCGAGCAGGCCGCAGACGCCATCCGGGCATCAGGGAATTCGACGTTCGCCGATCTTGTCGCCAACTCGACCGACGTCGTTCCCGGTGTGGGTCTGAACTTCGACGCCATCGGCAAGGTCGTCATGCTCGCGATCGGCGTGTACTTGCTCTCGTCGCTGCTTGCCTGGTTGGAAGCATTCCTCCTCAACATCATCGTCCAGAAGACCATCTACAACCTGCGTGCCTCGGTGGAGGCGAAGCTTCACCGTCTCCCCCTTCCGTATTTCGACAAGACGCCGCGTGGCGAGATCCTCAGCCGCGTCACCAACGACATCGACAACATCTCGTCGACGCTGTCGTCGACGTTGACCTCGCTCCTGACGTCGGTGCTCACCGTCCTCGGCGTCCTGACGATGATGTTCGTCATCTCTCCGATGCTCGCCCTGATCGCGCTGATCGCGGTGCCGGTGTCGGTGCTCCTCGTTGCCAGGGTCGCCAAGCGAGCACAGGTGTTGTACAAGGCTCAGTGGACCGAGACGGGCAAGATCAACGCGCAGATCGAGGAGAACTACAGCGGTCGCGACCTGGTACGCGTGTACGGGCATCAGGCCGAAGCCGAGCGTGAATTCGCCGAGCAGAACAAGAAGCTCCTCGACGCGTCCTTCGGCGCACAGTTCCTCTCCAGCCTGATCATGCCGGTCATGAACTTCGTCGGAAACATCACCTACGTGCTGCTCGCTGTGGTCGGCGCTCTCAAGGTCGCCAGCGGCAACATGTCACTCGGTGACGTTCAGGCCTTCATCGTCTATTCGCGCCAGTTCAGCCAGCCACTGACGCAGATCGCGTCCATGTCGACCAGCCTGCAGTCCGGAGCCGCGTCGGCGGAGCGGGTCTTCGAGCTTCTCGACGAACCCGAGCAGTCGCCCGACATCGACGTGCCGCTTCTCCCCGAGCCCGCCGGACGTCATCGCAACGTCGGTCACATCGAGTTCGAGAACGTCTCGTTCCGGTACGAGCCGGACAAGCCGTTGATCGAGAACGTGTACCTCACGGCCCGGCCCGGGCAGATGGTCGCCATCGTCGGGCCCACCGGTGCCGGCAAGACCACCTTGGTCAACCTGCTCATGCGCTTCTACGAAGTCGACTCCGGCCGAATCACTCTCGACGACGTCGACATCTCGCAGATGCGCCGCTCCGACTTGCGCAAGCACGTCGGCATGGTTCTGCAGGACACCTGGCTCTTCGGCGGCACGATCCGCGACAACATCGCATACGGCCGACTCGACGCCAGCGAATACGAGATTCACGAAGCCGCACGCGCTGCCTTCGTCGACCGCTTCATCCACACCCTCCCGGACGGGTACGACACCGTGCTGGACGAGGAGGCGTCGAACATCAGCTCCGGCGAGAAGCAGCTCATCACGATCGCTCGTGCATTCCTGTCGGAGCCGTCGCTGCTGATTCTCGACGAGGCGACGAGCTCGGTCGACACACGTACGGAACAGCTTGTGCAGCAAGCAATGTCCGCGTTGCGCGTCGGGCGGACCAGCTTCATCATCGCGCACCGGCTCTCCACCATCCGTAACGCCGATCTGATCGTCGTGATGGAGGCGGGCAAGATCGTCGAGCAGGGCACACACGACGAACTCATCGCAGCGGCGGGCGCGTACTTCCGTCTCTACAACGCTCAGTTCGAGGGTGCCGCCGTCTAGTGATCGGCGCCTCCCCTGGCGGACACAGTGCCCCGGAGCACACCTGATCGATTCGACACGTTACCGTCGGGTCAGAAGTGTTGTCACCGTCTGAATTGGGAGTGCGTGTGTCTGCAGAAGCTGTGGAGAAGAAGGGCCCGCTCGCGGGCATTCGGATCGTGGAATTCGCTGGATTGGGACCGGGCCCGCACGCCGCGACACTGTTGGCGGACATGGGCGCCGACATCGTCATCGTGCAGCGCGCAGGGCAGATTCCGCAGGACTCGAACGCAACCGACCAGATCAAGCGCGGCCGCCGCATCGTCGAGGCCAACCTGAAGGACCCGGCCGACGTCGCGAAAGTGCTCGATCTCCTGGGCCGCGCCGACGTCCTCATCGAGGGTTTCCGTCCCGGCGTCATGGAACGCATGGGACTCGGACCCGACGTGGTCTCGGAGCGCAATCCGCGCCTCGTCTACGCCCGTATGACGGGCTGGGGACAGGAAGGACCGCTCGCCAACGCCGCCGGTCACGACATCAACTACATCTCACTGACCGGTGTCCTCAACGCCATCGGACGCAAGGGTGAACGTCCCGTCCCGCCGCTCAACATGGTCGGCGATTTCGGCGGCGGTTCCATGTTCCTGATCTTCGGCATTCTGTCGGCTCTCGTCGAGCGCTCGACGTCCGGTAAGGGCCAGGTCGTCGACGCGGCAATGGTCGACGGAACCCTCGCGCTCTCCCACATGATGTGGGCATTCCGCGGTCGCGGCGTCTGGTCCGACGAGCGCGGCGTCAATCTCCTCGACACCGGCGCTCCGTTCTACGACACCTACGAGACCTCCGACGGCAAGTACATGGCCGTCGGATCCATCGAACCGCAGTTCTACGCATTGCTGCTCGAGGGCCTCGAACTCGATCCCGCGACGCTCCCTCACCAGATGGACACGTCCAAGTGGGACGACATGAAGAAGCTCTTCACCGAAAAGTTCCTGTCCAAGACTCGCGACGAGTGGGCCAAGATCTTCCTCGGCACCGACGCCTGCGTCTCCCCTGTCCTGACTTTCGCCGAGGCTCCGTCCAACGAACACATCGCGGCTCGCGGTTCGCTCATCGAACTGGACGGCGTCACCCAGCATGCTCCCGCACCGCGCTTCTCGCGCACGCCCACCACGACGCCTGCTGTGCCGGCGCGTGAGGCGACGGATATCGATACGGTCTGGACCTAGGGCCTTCGGCCCCATGCGCCTTTTTGGTAGTTACTGCAACCAAAAAGGCGCACGGGGCGTCAGCCCAACCTGTAGAACCTGAACATCTCGTGCTCGATCGGCAGCACGTCCACCCGCTCGAAACCTGCCGCCTTGGCATAGCTTTCGAGTGTCGAGTGCCTCATCACCGTCCCGGTGGCAATGCTTCCCGGATGCGAAAGACTGTCCGGTAAGCAGCAGGTCAGCGAAAATCCGTACAGCAATTGCTCGATCGGACCCGCCTCGGGATCGAACTCATCCGCCGTTCGTTCGTCCATCACGATCACCGGAGCGCCCGGCTGGGCAATCGCCCGAGCCGTGGACAGAAAACCCACCGGATCCGGAACGTCGTGAAGGCACTCGAAAGCGAAGACGGCGTCGTAGGTCCCGGCATCGGCTCGCCCGGCCTCAGGAGCCTGTCCGGCGACGTCGACCAACGAGAAATGCACGCGGTCGTCCACCCCCCGATCATGAGCGTTACGACGGGCAGCGTTCACCGACGCCGCGTCGACGTCGAAGCCGTGCACTTCGATCTTCGGGTATCCGAGGGCGAGCGCGATCGACGACCAGCCCTCCCCCATCCCGAGATCAGCGACCTGCCCGCCGTCCGAAAGTGTGGCGTGCAGGTCGGTGACTACCGGCAGAAACTGCTGACAGAGCTGATGGAGATACATCGACCGATTCAGTAGCGCCTGACCCTCGCGAGCATCGGGGCCCATCGATTCCCACGTGACTCCCCCACCGTGACGATAAGCGTCGAGTAGACGTGGCATCGACGACGACGTCGCGACGAACAGCCTGGCCAGCGGCGCCAGGAAAAGAAGGTTCTCGTCGTCGACCAGAACATCGGCGTGGGCCTGCGGCAGGCTGTACCGGCGATCGGCATCCGAATTGACGTCCACATAACCGGCGACGGCCTGCTGCTCGAGCCACTCCCGCGCATATCTTTCGACGGTCCCTGTCCGGTCCGCCAGCTCCGTCGACGTGAGCGGGCCGTGATCGCTCAGCGCGCGGTACCAGCCCAACCGGTCGCCCAGATACACGGCCTGCAGCTCCGATGCCCCGAGCGTGGCCGCGAACAATCGTTCTGCGAGCGCTTCCGCCGCACTGGTTCCCGCTGCGCCTGTACCGTCTACCGCCGTCATGCCCTACCTCCTGGTTTCACACCACTTTCAGGGTGTGTACCCAGTTCTCAGACGACGACCATTCGTTGGTCTGCCGTGTCGCGATCCGTCGCGAGAGTGTCGTACGCAGCGGCGATGGACGCAACGCCGCGAATGAGGTCCTCGGGAGAACGTGCGTACGGCACGCGGATGAATCGTTCGAACGCACCTTCGACGCCGAAACGGGGGCCGGCAGCAAGGAGTACGCCGAAGTTGGGTGCCACCGCCGCCAACGCCGTCGAGACGGGCGCGGACATTCGCATCCAGACCGACATTCCGCCGGAACCGATGGTGGGACGCCAGTCCGGCAGATGCTCGGCCACCGCACCGAGGAGTACCGCACGCTGTTCTCGCAGAACTTCGCGACGCTGTTCGAGCAACGAGCGGTCGTCGGCGAGCAAGTAGGCGGCTGCCAACTGATCCATGACGGGAGTACCGAGGTCGACCGCGGCACGCGCCCCCACCAACTGGGTGATGAGCGCGCCATCGGCGCGAATCCAACCGACACGTAGCCCGCCCCACAGCGACTTCGCGGTCGAACCGAGCGTCACCACTTCGGTTTTCGCTGCGCCTCGCCCATGTGAGGCGACCGGCGCCGGCGGTGGTGCGTCGAGCCACAGATCCACCATCGTCTCGTCGACGACCAGAGTCATTCGCGTTTCGTGCGCAATCTTCGCAAGCTCGGCGCGGCCGGAAGAGTCCATGCAGAGGCCGGTCGGGTTGTGAAAGTCGGGGATCAGGTATGCCATTCTGGCAGCGGTTTGCCTTGCTGCACTACGAATCCCGTCGAGATCCCAGGCTCCGGCTGCCGCGAACTCCGGTCGGACCGGAACCGGTACGGGCCGAGCGCCGTTTCGCCGAATCGCTTCCAGCGCATTGGGGTACGTCGGATGATCGACCAGCACTCGCTCGCCGGGTGAGGTGAGCACCGACAGCAACAATCGAAGCGCGTGCTGCGCACCCGAGGTCACCATGATCTGTTCGGCGGTGGTGGGAAGACCCCGCGCCGTGTAGCGCTGCGCGATCACGTCACGCAAGTCGGCGATCCCGACCGGTTCCATCCCGTGAGTGGGAAGGAAGTTCGGAAGTTCCTGCAGCGCAGACGCATACGCCAGTTCGACCTGAGCGGCGGGAGCTGCCATCGCCGCGTAACTGAGGTCGACGACGGGTCCACTCGGCCCGGGTTGATGGGAGCGGAACATCAACCCGTTCGGCCGCGCGCCGGCAGGCAATGCCACGGTGCTTCGCGACCCCTGCCTGCTGATCAGGTACCCCTCGTCTCGCAGCACCGAGTACGACGACGTGATCGTGGTTCGACTGAGTTCGAGTACCGCCGCAAGTTCACGCTCACTCGGCAGTGCGACTCCCAGCGGAACGCGACCGTCGTGCACGAGCAGGCGGATACCGTCGGCAAGCGCACGGTACGCGGGCCTGCGTCCGGACTCTTCCTGCCAGGATCCCAGATCGCGAGCAAGCGAACGGGCACCGAGAACTCGAGTCATCATGCAGTCCAGTATCGACAACTTGGCTATGTAACTCAATACCAGTCGAGTTGATCATATGTCCATGACTACCTTCGCAACCCTGATCGGCATCGGACTCTTCGTGGCACTCGTCTACTTCTTCGCGCCCGCCGAAGGTGAAGGTACATACATTCGTTTGGAGCAGTTTCGCCTGGCAGCACCCCTCGGCGGCATCTTCCACGACAAGACTTCAGACCGCGAGAACGACGCTGTCAGACCCCCGTGCGATTGTGATCAGGGGGAAGAATTCACTGATCTCAGTCCAGTTGGGTAAAACTGGACTCTTTTCGCACTCAGAAAGTCTCCAGAGAGGGTTCCCATGCCGGCTTCCAAAAAGATTCTCTATATCGATCTCGACAACACCTTGGTCAACTTCCAGTCGGGCATCGATCGCCTGACCCACAGCGTCCGAGAGAAGTACCAGAACGACCTCGACGAAGCGCCGCACATCTTCTCTCGCATGGATCCTCTCGACGGCGCTATCGACGCCTACCACCAACTGGCACAGCAGTTCGACACCTACATCCTCTCGACAGCGCCGTGGAAGAACGCCACAGCCTGGCACGACAAGGTTCTGTGGGTCCAAGAGCACCTCGGAATGGAGGAAGGCAGCGTCGCATACAAACGTCTGATCCTCTCGCACCACAAACACCTCAATCGTGGCGACTACCTCGTCGACGACCGCGGAGCAAACGGAGCAGATCGATTCGAGGGCGAGTGGATCAAGTTCGGCAGCACCAAGTTTCCCGACTGGAAGACCGTCACCGCACACTTGTCGAAGCTGGCTTGAAACACGAAATCCCCGCTCATGCTTGCATGAGCGGGGATTTCGAGGGAACAAACTAGCGGACGATCTCGCGCCGGACGATCGTTTCGTCGCGGCCGGGGCCGACACCGATGCAGGAGATGAACGCACCCGAAAGCTCTTCGAGCCTAAGCACGTAGTTCTGCGCATTCTGCGGCAGTTCCTCGAAGGTGCGAGCCTCCGAGATGTCTTCCCACCAGCCGGGCATCTCTTCGTAGATGGGCTTGGCGTGGTGAATGTCGCTCTGTGACATCGGCATTTCGTCGTGGCGGACACCGTCCACCTCGTACGCGACACAGATCGGCACGGTGTCGAGGCTGCTCAGCACGTCCAGCTTGGTGAGGAAGTAGTCGGTGATGCCGTTGACGCGCGTCGCGTAACGCGCGATGACAGCGTCGAACCATCCCGTACGACGAGCGCGTCCGGTGGTGACACCGACCTCGCCGCCCTGCTTCGCCAGGTATGCGCCGTGATCGTCGAACAGCTCCGTCGGGAACGGACCGGAACCGACACGCGTCGTGTACGCCTTCAGGATGCCGAGCACTGTGGTGATCTTGGTGGGACCGATTCCCGAACCGACCGCCGCACCACCCGAAGTGGGGTTGGACGAGGTCACGTACGGGTACGTGCCGTGGTCGACGTCCAGCAGAGTGCCCTGCGAACCTTCGAGCAGAACGGTCTCGCCGCGCTCGAGGGCGAGGTTGAGTTCCAGGCGCGTGTCCGAGATGCGGTGCTTGAAACCCTCGGCCTGCGTCAGTACCTCTTCGACGACCTGCTGCGGGTCGAGTGCCTTGCGGTTGTAGATCTTGACCAGCACCTGGTTCTTGAATTCGAGTGCTGCTTCGACCTTCTGGGTCAGGATCTTCTCGTCAAGGACGTCCGCGGCACGGACACCGACACGGGCGATCTTGTCCTGGTAGCACGGGCCGATACCGCGGCCGGTCGTGCCGATCTTCTTCGCTCCCAGGAAGCGTTCGGTGACCTTGTCGATGGCCACGTGGTACGGCATGATCAGGTGCGCATCAGCAGAAAGCAGCAGGCGGGACGTGTCCACGCCGCGCTCTTCCAGGCCTGCCAATTCGGTCAACAACACACCCGGGTCGACGACGACACCGTTACCGATGACGTTGTTGACGGCGGGGGTGAGGATTCCGGACGGGATGAGGTGCAGTGCGAACTTGTCACCGTTCGGCAGAACCACGGTGTGTCCGGCGTTGTTACCGCCCTGGTATCGCACGACCCACTGAAGCTGCTCGCCCAGTAGATCTGTAGCTTTGCCCTTACCTTCGTCGCCCCACTGGGCGCCGATCAGGACGATTGCCGGCATGACGTTGTCTCCTACGGTCGACGTGCAGCAGTTGTCCCGCCGCATTGGTACTGCCTGGCTTCCGCGCACATGATGCAGCGCCGAACTGTTGCAGTGACCGAAGGAGCAGTCTAGCCCAGAGCACCAGACCAGACCTGACGGTCCAGAATTTGGCCGGTGACCATCACGATTGCGAGTCGACACAGAGACTCGCACTAAGATCGTCGGCAGTGATTCGGACGGCCATTTCGGGGAAGGGTGGCGAGGTCCCACTACCCGAGAAGAAGTCTTGATCGAGCTAGGAGTGGCTTTGACCCCTGTGGTGCTCAAATGTGGCGATTCGCCGGTTCCACTCCCCCTGGG
The DNA here is from genome assembly GCF_040546695.1 of Rhodococcus sp. OAS809. Lineage (NCBI taxonomy): Bacteria > Bacillati > Actinomycetota > Actinomycetes > Mycobacteriales > Nocardiaceae > Rhodococcus > Rhodococcus sp. OAS809. The sequence goes on from NZ_JBEPOI010000002.1 coordinate 2,480,416, forward strand.
TGAACTCACGTCGTTCACTGTCCCCGAGCTTCCGGAGAAACAAGACTTCGACGAGGCACTGTCCCAACTGCAGGTCGTGACGGAGCCGCGCTTGATCGTCGTGGGCAACGACGGCGCGTTTGCCGCGGCATTGACGCGGTTGATGCGATTGGAGCGACTCAACGTCGAACTCGCCTACGTCACCGAGAACAGGTCCGACGCAACCGATGCGTACAAACTCGCGACCGGTGCACGAGCTGCGCGCACGGCCTTGAAAGGCACAGTTCACACCGTGCCGCTCATTCGCGACGACGCTGGAATCGCGCTGGTAGGCGCAGCAACTGTCACGGGTCCGGCGGATGCAGACGAACTGATCGGCGAGGCCTACGTCGACGACAACAAGCTGTTCTCCGGCACAGTCCCCGGCATCCGGATAGTGCCGAGCCCCAAGCTCCCCGGGATCAAGGCATCAGTCGACCGCAAGAGCCGCTGGAGCGGGCGACGCTGGCTGGAAGGCCGAGCCATTCAACTGGGCTCGCCGGCAGCGCGACTGGTTCGCGACGGGGTGGCCAACCCACGCGATCTGAAGCGTTCGACCTTCTACCGGCACGACAAGACTTGGTTGTTGGTCAGGTGAGAACCGGAGCAGCACGGTCGGCGGTTCGGCCGAGCCCTGTCTTCCTCGGCGTAGTTGCGATCACTGTCATCGCCGGAATCGTCGCTTGGAACTCGACGTGGGGTTCCATCGCGGGCCGCGCGGGTGTTTTTGTCCTCGTGGTTGCCGGCTGGGTGGTCACGCTCTGCTTGCACGAATTCGCGCATGCCTATCTGGCGTGGCGTCATGGAGACACCGACGTCGAGGCTCGTGGCTACCTGACGCTCAACCCGCTCAAGTACAGCCATCCGATGCTCTCGATCGGTCTGCCGGTGCTGTTCATCGCATTGGGCGGCATCGGGCTTCCCGGCGGCGCCGTGTACCTGCGCACCGGGATGTTCCCGCCCAAGGTGCAGGCCCGAATATCGCTCGCCGGTCCGTTCACGAATGCCGTCGCCGCCGTGATCCTCCTCGTCGTCATACGTACGTACGGCTCATCGGCCGAGCATCTGACGTTCTGGGCCGGCCTCAGTTTCCTGGCTTTCTTGCAGGTCATGGCAACAGTTTTGAACCTGCTCCCAGTCCCGGGTCTGGACGGTTACAACGCGCTGGAGCCCTACCTCGCACCCAATACACGGCACCAACTCGACCAGTTCAAGCCGTACGGACTGCTCCTGCTGGTTGCGCTCCTGTTCGTCCCACAGATCAATGTCGTCTTCTTCGACGCGATCTACTGGATCTTCGAATTGAGCGGTGTGTCCGACTACTACGCCATGCTCGGTAACGCCCTCATGCGTTTTTGGACGTGATCGAGTGCGCTGGAGGAGACTCGTGAGAGTCTGACATTTCAGACATTCATTCTTCTTCAGGGGAGCATCGATGATTGCGACGTCATTTCAGTCCGGCGGAGTGGAGTACACCCTCACGCGGGCCGAGATTCGACACGTGGAGGCACTGATCGACTTGCTCGCCGACGACCCGATCGGCAGCACCCGGGAGACGACCAACCCCGAAGCCCGAACGATCTACGAGGACGCGTTCAAGCGAATCGACGAGGATCCGGCTCAACTTCTCGTCACCGTTCTGGTCGGCGACGCGGTAATCGGCACAATGCAATTGACCTTCATTCCGGGTATGAGCCGGATGGGTGCCACGCGACTGCAGATCGAAGCTGTTCGCGTCCACGAGGACTACCGAAGTAAAGGCATCGGCAGTTCGATGATCCGATGGGCCTGCGAAGAAGGTGCCCGGCGCGGCGCGTTTCTGGCGCAGCTCACCTCGGATCAAACTCGCAAGGAAGCTCACGACTTCTACGAGCGACTCGGATTTGTGGCCTCCCATGTCGGGTTCAAGAAGTCACTGAGCTGACGCCCTGCCACAAAACTCCCAAACTCGGGGACTCCCAAACGCGAGCTCGAGCACCGGGGCATGGTTGTGCCCCGGTGCTCACGTCTTCAGTTGTCGCGATTCACGCCGCGGTGGGCGGACTGTTCCCGCCGATGGGCCGCTGGAACGGATCAATCGACATCGGTGGATAGAACACTGTTTTTCGGTCGGGGCCGATCTCGACCCGCCATTCGGTGTGGTGCAGCGTTCGATGATGATGACCGCACAACAAGATCAGATTGTCGAGATCTCTTGGGCCACCATCGTTCCAGTGAACAATATGATGGGCATCGCACCACCCCGACGGTGTCCCGCACCCCGGAAACGCGCAACCACCATCACGAACCGCCAACGCCCGCCGCTGCGGAACCGTCGCCGTTCTCGCTTCCTTGCCGCAGTCGAGCGGAACACCATTCTCGTCCAACAAAATCCGCGTCACGGTGCAGTCGCACGCCAACATCCGCGCGGTATCGATACTGATGGGGCCCACCCAATCCGCCCACGCGAAACCCAGTTCCTCGGTGGACGGCAGGAGGTCTTTCAAAGCCTGCAGATCCGTCATGTCTTTCGCGGACGCGGTGACCGTGATGTGCGGTTTCACCCCGCCTTCGATCGGACCCAACCCCGCCCGCTCGTACCGCCGCAACAATTCGCAAAACCCGTCCGCCCGCCGTAATGCCGGCGTACGCGTGTCTTTGACGCCGTCCTTCTCCGGCGTCGGCGCCGACAGACTCGACAACAACGTCATCAACCGGGCCCCGTTCACAGCATCCAGATCACCCTTCACAGTTACTCTGCCGTACAGGCCTTTCGACGCGTAGAACTCGTTACGCTCCGAATCCTCGCCGACCGGGACGCCGTCCTCGCGCTTGCCGTACTGCTTCTCGATCCGCCGAATCGCCGCCCGCACCGCATCACAATCAGCAATGTTCTTCGACGCCAACCACAACAAGATCCCTCGGGCCTTGTCCACATCCGCCAGGGTCATGTTCTTCGGCGGATGCTGACAAAACGACGCCACCTGCCGCGCCTTCAACGCATCCACGTCACCACGATGAAACGCATCCGCGACAACAGGTTCGAGCATCAACAACCGCGCCAACCCGACCAGCAGACTGCACTCACCGATCTCCAGATTCGTCGAACCATGCAACCACTGCGCGATCGCCCGAAAACCCTTCCCACCGAGAACCTCACGGGAAAACATCTCCACGATCAGCAACACCATCCGCGACTGCAACTCGTGTCGGGCGCGCACCAGACCCAGAACCTCACTCTTGAGGTCCTCGCCATCCAGCTGCCACGCTTCCCGACTGTCCATGCTCAAAGTTTAATCGAACATACTTTCGATAACCAGAGACAAACCGGACAACTTCAAGAAGACCTACACTCGAGAGCTGTTGAGATGCATCGCTATTCGCGCAACCGCCGACGCGATTCGTTGACAGAGACTCGCAACTCCCCCAAAGGCACTTCACGACCCGACTCACTGCGCACCTCGACGCGAACGCGCTCACCAGTAGCGTCGTCGGCCACCTCCAACGGTCCACCTTTTCCGCCGTGCAGATACTTGTCGCCCCACTGCATCAGCGCGAGAACCGCCGGCAGCAGGTCACGGCCCTTCTCGGTGAGCACGTACTCGTGCCGCGTCCGCTTTCCAGGCTCCTTGTACGGCACACGCTCGAACAGTCCCGCCTCAGTGAGTTCTTTCAGCCTCGCCGACGCAACCGCCTCGGTGATGCCGACTCGCGACGCGAAGTCGTCGAAACGCGTTGTGCCGTAATAGGCCTCTCGCAGAATGAGCATCGCGGATCGAGTGCCGACCACTTCCATGGCCCGCCCGATCGAACAGTGCGTGGCCCGCCAGGCGTCGCGATCTTCGAGCACTCCGGTCAGTCGTACAGCGTCCATGCAATTCACCATACCCCCTGGCTTGCCATAACCATAGCCAGAGTCTAGATTGCTGACTATGGAACTTCATAGCCAGCCGGTGCGGACCGGACCCCTGCTCGCGATACTGTCGGGGGCGCCGTTTGTCGCCAGCCTCGATCTTTTTGTGGTCAACGTGGCCTTCGGCGACATCGCCAAGAGCTACCCGGGTCACTCGCTCGGCGAGTTCAGTTGGATCCTCAACAGCTACGCGATCGTCTACGCCGCACTGTTGATACCCCTCGGACGCTGGGCGGACAGGATCGGGCACAAGCGCGCCTTCATCGCCGGCCTCGCACTGTTCACCCTCGCCAGCGCCGCCTGTGCCTTCAGCCCGTCCTTGTGGGCACTGGTGGCCTTCCGTATCGTCCAGGCAGTCGGCGCCGCTGCGCTCACCCCGGCCAGCCTCGGGCTTCTGATCAATGCGCTTCCCGCCGCGAAACGTCAATCCGGCGTTCGCATCTGGGCAGCCGCCGGCGCTGCAGCAGCTGCATTCGGCCCTGTCGTGGGCGGCATCCTCGTAGAGGCCTCGTGGCGCTGGGTCTTCCTGATCAATGTTCCAGTGGGCATCGTGTTGCTCTACTTCGCAGTCCGACTCGTACCGGATACAACACACAAGGACCCCGATGCCGGTATCGACTTCGTCGGCGCTGCCCTCCTCACCGTCGGAATCGGCTCTCTCGCCCTGGCACTCGTCCAGGGTCCGGACTGGGGATGGACCGACAATCGCGTTCTGATCGCCTTCGCCGTGGCCGCCGTGACACTACTCTCGTTCTGGTGGAGCAACTCTCGTCACCGGACTCCGTTGATTGCTCCGGATCTTCTGAAGATCCGCTCGTTTGCCTGGTCCAACGTCACCGCCATCCTGTTCAGCGCAGCATTCGCCGCGGGTCTTCTCTCGAACATCCTGTGGCTCCAGGAAGCCTGGGGATACTCGGCTCTGCGAACCGGTTTCGCCGTCTCACCGGGTCCACTTCTCGTTCCGCTGTTCGCCATCGCCGGCGGATCGCTGACGCGCAGGTACTCGGCGGGACGCGTCGCCGCACTCGGCAGCCTTCTGTGGGCAGTCGGAACCGTACTCGTTCTCGTCTCGGTTGATACGACGCCCAACTACGCGACCGGACTCCTACCAGGCTGGATCATCGCCGGGATCGGTGTCGGTCTTGCCCTGCCGACCATTCTGTCGCAGGCCACGGCGGATCTGGCACCTGCCAGATCGGCCACCGGTAGCGCAATCGTCAGCATGAGCCGACAGATCGGAACCGTTCTCGGCGTGAGCGTTCTGATCGCGGTTCTCGGCTCTGCTGTCGACTACGACACCTTCCGCCAGGCCTGGTGGGTGATCTTTGCCGTCGCGCTTGTGTCTGCCCTGGCATCACTGGGAATGACGCCTGCGACCACACCCACCCCGGTTGTCCCTGCTGAATCCGCCATCCCTGAAAGGAATTTGTCATGAGAGACGCAGTTATCGTCGAAGCCGTTCGCACTCCGATCGGCAAGGGAAAGGCGAACGGCGCCCTGCACGGCATCAACGCCGTCGACCTCCTCGCCCACAGCCTCAAGGCGGTAGTCGAACGCACTGGAATCGATGCAGCATTGATCGACGACGTCATCGGTGGAGCGGTAAGCCAAGTCGGTGAACAGAGCCAGAATGTCACTCGCACTGCCCTTCTCGCCGCAGGCTACCCTGAGTCGGTACCGGGAACCACCGTCGACCGACAGTGTGGAAGTAGCCAACAAGCAGTTCATTTTGCCGCTCAGGGCGTCATTGCCGGTGCGTACGACATCGTTGTCGCTGCCGGAGTCGAGTCGATGAGCCGAGTCCCTATGGGCTCGAGCAGCATCGGGCGCGAATCACTCGGCGTGGGTTTCGAAGAGCGCTATCCGGACGGTCTGGTACCGCAGGGCATCAGCGCCGAATTGATCGCCGCCAAGTGGGGACTGAGCCGCACCCAACTCGACGAGTTCTCGGCGTCGAGCCATCGGAAAGCCGCGCTGGCAACCGAGAGTGGTTACTTCACCAAGGAACTCGCCACGCTCCCGCAGCTGTCGGTCGACGAGGCCATCCGCCCCGGCACCACGGTCGAGACCCTGGCCGGCCTACGGACCGCCTTCGAATCCGACTACTACGCACAGCGATTCCCACAGATCGACTGGTCCATCACCGCGGGCAACAGCAGCCCGCTTTCGGACGGCAGTTCGGCGGTGATGATCACGACCAGTGAGATCGCCGCGAAACTCGGCCTCACCCCGAAGGCACGATTGCACAGCTTCGCAGTTGCCGGCGACGATCCGCTCTACATGCTCACCGCGGTCATCCCGGCTACGCAGAAGGTCCTGGCCCGTGCGGGATTGACGGTCTCGGACATAGATCTGTTCGAGGTCAACGAGGCCTTTGCCCCAGTGGTCCTCTCGTGGGCAGCGGACACCGGCGTCGACCTGTCCAAGGTCAACGTCCACGGCGGCGCCATCGCGCTCGGCCACCCACTGGGCGGCAGCGGAACGCGGATCATGACCACCCTGGTCAACGCGATGGAGCAGCGCGGCGCGCGCTACGGACTCCAGACCATGTGTGAGGCAGGTGGGTTGGCCAACGCGACCATCCTGGAGCGCCTGGGCTGAGCAATCCCCGATGGACGGCATTCCGACATCAGTGACCGAGTGCCGTCCATTCGGGATCCGGCTTGCGCGCAACGACCCGAAACACGATTCCGCCCCGGCCGCTGCGCTGCACCTCGTCGATCAGGAAACCGGCGTTTTCGAGGTATTCAACCGGTTCACGGGTGAGATGATCGGCACCGAACCGAACAAAAAGCGGTTCGACGACCTTCATCAACGTACGAGCAACAACGTTCTTGCTCGGTCCGTGCTCGGCGAGGACGAATCGACCACCGGGTACCAGGACTCGAAATGCTTCGTTCGCAACTCGGTCCGGATCGGGGATCGTGCAAAAGGCGTAGGTCGAGACCAACGTGTCCACGCACTCGTCGGGAACATCGAGTGCTTGCACGTCTCCGAGTCGTAGGTCGACTTCGGTCTTCACTCCCTCGGAGACCTTGAGCCTGGCCTGATCGAGCATCGCAGTCGAGATGTCCACGCCGATGACGTAATCGACGTCGTCTCCGTAGAGAGGCAGGTTCAGTCCGGTACCCACGGCGATCTCGACCACGCGGCCATGCGCCTGGTCCACGGCCCATTTCCGGGCGTCACCGAGCACAAAGCGTTCGAAGCGCCCGATCTGTCGGTCGTAGTGCGCCGCCATTGCGTCGAAAGTCTTGGCGACCTGTGCAGTGTCTGGTTCACGCATAGTGCCCCGTTTCGATCGATCTTCTGTGCAGTCTTACACGCGAGCACCGGGTCGGGAAGACCTTTCGTGACGAAGGGCAACCGACCTCGCGAGGTCGTCCCTGACGGATGCCCCCGGTATCGTTCCAGGTGACCTGACCTCACCTACGACGATCATGGATAGAGACCTCGTGCGATCAAGTAACTGCGTCACCGGTTCGGTCCGGCCACCTTTTTCCACTGATTCCACTGGAGGTCTGTGATGGCCGGCGGACTCTTCGCCCTGCTCGACGACGTCGCAGCCCTGGCTCGTATGGCTGCCGCCTCGATCGACGACGTTGCCGCCGCAACCGGTAAGGCGACCGCCAAAGCTGCCGGCGTGGTCATCGACGACGCAGCCGTCACGCCGCAGTACGTCCGTGGGCTCGCAGCCGAACGCGAGTTGCCCATCATCAAGCGCATCGCCATCGGATCGCTGCGCAACAAGCTGCTGATCATCCTTCCGATCGCTCTGCTGCTGAGTCAGTTCCTCCCCTGGCTGCTGACGCCACTGTTGATGGTCGGCGGCTGTTACCTCAGCTACGAAGCGGTTCACAAGATCTGGGGTGCAATCTTCGGCCACGGTGACCACCACGAGGCCGCTGACGAGCATCCTCGCGACGAAGAAGCAGTGGTTTCGGGCGCCGTCCGCACCGACCTGATCCTGTCCGCCGAGATCATGGTGATCGCACTCAACACCATCGCAGGCGAAGGCTTCTGGAGCCGATTGGTGATCCTTGCCGTCGTGGCGGTCGTCATCACCGTGGTCGTCTACGGAGTCGTCGGACTGATCGTGAAGATGGACGACATCGGATTGAAGATCGCCGAGACGTCGTCTGGCTTCACCCACAAGGTCGGCCGAGGCCTCGTTCGCGGCATGCCTCACGTGATGTCAGTGCTCTCGGTGGTGGGTACCGCCGCGATGCTGTGGGTCGGTGGCCACATCCTGTTGGTCGGCATCGACGAACTGGGCTTCCACCCGCTCTACGACGCCGTTCATCACGGCGAAGAAGCAGTCAGAGACATCGCCGGAGTCGGTGGCGTGTTGGCGTGGATCGTCAACACACTTGCGTCGGCGGCACTGGGTCTGGTGGTCGGCGCCATCATCGTCGCAGCTCAACTGGGTATCACTCGCCTGCTCGCAAAGCGTTCTGCAACGGCCTAGTCACTGCGAGTGTGGCGGAGCACCATCTGCTCCGCCACAGCCCGCAGTCCTTCACGCAACGACCGTGGCTCGAGCACTTCGACGTCCGCTCCCAAACCGATCAACTGCGAGAGCGCGACAGCTTCGCTCTCGAGTTTCAGCTCGGCACTCACCCATCCGTCGTTGTCCTCTGGCCCTACTTCGACTGCAGCGGCAAGCTCGCCCACCACATCGGGGAGCCGGCGCCTGCCCTCTGGTGTCAATCGCACGCGACACTCGAAGCGAAGCAGCGACCGGTCGAACTCGGCCATCGACGCCGCCCACCACGACGGCAGGTCGAAATCCACCGGCCGAGTGAACGAATCATCTTCTACCACGGCATTTTTGATGCGCCCGACTCGAAACGACAGCGTTCGACCGTTCATCCCCGCCACCAGATACCAAACACCGGCTTTGATGACCAGACCCAGCGGATCGACCGTCCGCTCGCGATCGCGATAGGCGAAGCGCAGTCGACGCGAGTCCAGCACAGCGGATGTGACGATCGGAAGCGCAGAGATGTCGTCGACGCCGCCGAACCAACCCGGAACGTCCACGAGAATGCGGTCCTGCCACAGTCGTGCACTCTCGCGCAGGGGACCGGGCAGGGAGCGGAGCAGTTTGGCCCCCGCCGAACCGACGGCGTCTGATCGTCCGAGATCTGCAGCGATGGACGGCACACCCAACAGCATGAGTGCGGACGTCTCGTCGTCCGTCATGCCGGACAACTTGGACTGCCATCCGTCGAGCAGACGGATGCCACCACCGGGGCCGCTCTCGGTCCAGATCGGCACGCCGGCAGCCGACAACGAGGCCACGTCGCGGTAGATCGTCCGCACCGAAACGCCGAACTCTTCGGCCAACTGCTCGGCGATAACGCCGCGACTCCCCTGCAAACGCAGCATGAGTTGGAGCAACCGCGCGGATCTCATGGACCGAACATTACCGAGAATTACTGACAGAAGTTGTCAGGAATAGGGGTGCACAATGACCGTCATGGTCACTTGGAAGCAGTTCTCCGAAGAAGTACCCGCTCTTGCCGACGCGGTCCAAGCGCGATTCAAAGCCCACAAGCATCACGTCCTCGCAACGCTGCGCAAGGACGGCTCACCACGGGTCAGCGGCACCGAAGTCGAAATCCTCGACGGGCGTCTGGTGCTCGGTTCGATGTTCGGCGCACTCAAGGCGAAGGATCTCATCCGTGACGGGCGCTACGCCCTACACAGCAATCCCGGTGAGCACACCATGGAGGGCGGCGATGCGAAGATCGCCGGACTCGCACGCGAGGTGACCCGCGACGAGTTCGAAGCCGTGCTCGCAAGCTACACCTACGAGGTTCCGAAACCTCTGCACCTCTTTGTCCTCGACATCGACGAGGTGGTGCACACGACTGTCGACGACGAACACATGTATGTCGACCTCTGGAAGCCGGGCAAGGAGATCACCCGCTTCACCAAGTGACGTTCTTCTCGCAATGCTCGCCGTTGGCACACGATTCCACCTGAACGGTGGCGTGGGAAAGACCGTGACTCTCGAGGACGGTGCGCGCGGATTCCAGAATGTTCGACGAATTCGCGTCACTGGTCAGGTGGACCGTCGCGACATCCATGCCGGTGGTGAGCGTCCAGACGTGTAGGTCGTGAACACCCATCACGCTCGGCAGCGCCGCCAGGTCGGCCTCGACCGCTTCGACGTCGACGTCGGCCGGCGACGCCTGCGTCAGAATGCGCAGCGATGCTGCGGCCAGTTTGATCGCACGCGGCACCACCCACAGCGAGATGAGAACACCGACGACGACGTCTGCCCACGTCCAGTTGAACAGCAGGACAAGGCCACCGGCGATCAGAACGCCGACGCTACCGACGGCGTCGGCAAGCACTTCGAGGTAGGCACCACGCACGGCCAGGCTGTCCTTGGAATCGCCGCGCAGCATCAGCATCACGACGATGTTCGCGGCCAGGCCGGCGGCCGCCGTGATGATCAGGGCGCCGCCCGGGATCTCGGGTTCGTTACCGATGCGGCCGATTGCCTCGTAGAAGACCCAGGCGGCGACGGCCAGCAGCATCACCGCATTGGCCATGGCGGTCAGCACTTCGGCGCGGTGCCAACCGAAGGTCCTGGCCGCGGTGGTGCTGCCCCTCTTCGCGAGCAGCAGCGCCGTCAGTCCCATGGCCATACCCACCACGTCTGTGAGCATGTGACCGGCGTCGGCAAGCAGAGCCAACGAGTTGATCAGGATGCCGACCGTGGCCTCGAGTACGAGGAACGCAACGAGGATCGCAAGCGCGATCGCCATTTTTCTGATGCGTTGCGGTGACGGTCCTACGCCGACCGAATCTGCTGCCGAGTGGCCATGTGAATGACCGTGCCCTGCTCCCATTTGTCCTGTTCCCTCCCAAGTCCTTCTCAGAGCATATGCATACATTCGCATACATACAACGAGTTGCTCAGTGAGCGGGAAACGGCAGAGGTCAGTGATCCGGCTCGTAGGCGGGATGAGGCACGGTGGGCGGCAGAGTGGCGATCGACGAGATTCGCTTCATGCCCGCGACCTGCAACAGGTCGACGACCAGCGATCGAATCTGGGCGAACACCACCGTCGAGGACAGGCCCGCGTTCTCCACTATCGCCGGTTTCAGTTCCTTCGCGACCGAGCGCAGGACGCGCGCTGCTTCGGCCTGATCAGGCTGCTCCCCCGGCTCCGCCAGGATCATGTCCTCGAGAACTTCGACGGCTTTCGACAAGCGCTCGACCTGAGCCACCAGACGCGGATCGAGGATCTCGTCGTCCCTGACCAACGTCAACGAACGACGCGCGAGCACTCGAATGTTGCGCATCGCGTTGTCGATGGGATCGGCTGTCGCCATGAGCCTTTCGAGGCGAGGCCGACTGTTCCAGTACAGCGGGGAGATTCGGCTGATCTCGCGCCCGCCGAGAAGGTTACTGCGCAACCCGTCGATGGCACCCTGAGTTGCGCGCGCCTTCTGCAGTGCCTTCACGATCGGGTCCGGGTCATTCGCGACGAGGCCGTCTGCCACCAATTGCAGTACCTCGGAAGCGGTTCCGAGGATCGATGCGGCATCCTTGCGCGCGCGTCGTACCGGGTGGGTGGGGATGATCGCGACCACCGCGATACCCACCAGACCACCGACAAGGGCATCGATCATGCGATCGGGACCGCCGCTGCCGCCCGGCGGGATCAGCGTCGCCACCAGCACAGCCGAGTTTCCCGCCTGCATGGAGAAGATCGGCCCGCTGTTGAGAAGCACCGCGACGGACATCGCCAGCACGACAACCAAACTGATCTGCCACGGTCCGCTCCCGATACCGGAGATGATCAGATCACCGATTCCGATACCGACCGTGACTCCCGCAACCAACTCGAACGAGCGTCGTAGTCGTGCACCCAACGACAGACCGAGCGAGACCACAGCGGCAATCGGCGCGAAGAACGGCGCGTGGTGCCCGATCACCGTGGTGGCAACCCACCACGCCAATCCGGCCGCCAAGGCACATTGAATGATCGGTAGCGCCGACGTCTGAAGCCGACGCACCGATTTGCGAGCCCGGTCCTTGATGCCGGCCCGGCTCGGACGGAAACTGCTAACCGAGGCCAAGCGCTTCGGCGGCGTTGGGATCGCAGTCTTCGAGCAGATCGAGGCAACGCGCGTACTCGTCGGCTTCACCGATCGTCTTCGCGGCCTTGGCCAGGACTGCGACGCAACGCAGGAAACCACGGTTCGGTTCATGGCTGTAGGGCACGGGACCGAAACCCTTCCAACCGTTGCGACGCAGTTGGTCGAGTCCGCGGTGGTATCCGGTACGCGCGTAGGCGTAGGCCGTGATGGTTTCGCCCTTGTCCAGTGCAGCCTCGGCCAGGTAGGCCCACGCAATGGAGGCAGTGGGGTGGTCGGCCGCCACCTGGGCCGGATCAGCGTGGTTGAGCAGTGCCGATTCCGCGTCGTCGTCGCCGGGAAGCAGAGTGGGCTTGGGTCCGAGCAGGTCACCGAATTGGGTCATGCGCTCATTGTGCCCGCTACGCCTTTCTGCCACAGGACCGCCTCGCCGACGGTCGGAGTTATGCAGGCTACATACCGGTCGTTACCCTGACATGGTCATTGCTGCATAAGACCGAAGGGTTACCCGTGCCGGACTCGAAAGACGACAACTCGAAAAAGAGCGCAGCACCGAAGGGTGCGCCCGAGAAGTCGGCCCCGACCGAACCTGCGACTGTGGCGATCCAGAAGACAGACAAGGCCTCGAAAACGGACGGCGACGCCAAAGCTGCCAGCGCACCAACCGTCGCGATCCCCAAGGCAACTCAGGCAACCACAGCAGCACCGACACCCCAGCCCAAGCCGGAGCCTGCCACCGTCGCGATTCCGAAAGCCGCGCAGCCGACACCACCACCCCGGCAGGCTCCGACCCCACCACCACCGCAGCGCGCTGCGCCTCAACCGCAGCAGCGCGCCGCGCCTCAACGTGTGGGTGTCGCAGCGACCCCACCGCCGGCTCAGCCGAAGCCCACTCGCATCGAGCCCGCCGCGCCGGAGAAAACCAAGCGCAGCGGCAAGGGCTGGTACATCGCGGCAGCAGCGGCCGGCGTCGCCGTCCTCGCGGCGATCGGCGTCGCCGTATTCGTCTCGTCCAACAGCGGTAGCGGTGAAAGCTCACCCGAAGCTCAGGTCCAGACCGCCATCTCGACGTACGTCGACGCTCTGCAGACCGGCGATCTGGCAACGCTGCGAACGTCGACCTGTGGGGCGTTGGGCGAGTACTACCGCACCATTCCCGACGCAGCGTTCGCGCAGGTCCACGACAATGCCGTCGCGCAGAAGACGATCCCGCAGGTCGGAGCCGTCGACGCGGTGCGCATCACCGACGACACCGCGATCGCTCAGGTCCAGGCGAGTTTGCCGAGCACGGGCGAGCAGTCGTGGCGCACGTTCGACCTCGAGCGCCAGGACGGCACGTGGAAGGTCTGCGATCCCAGCAAGTAGGTACCTGAACAGAAAATGCGCGCCGGCGAGAATTTCGCCGGCGCGCATTTTGTTCTGTGAAGCGCAGTTGTGAAACCGATCAGCCTGCCGACACCGAGCGTCCGGCCGACTTCAGGTCGTTGCACGCCTCGACGACGCGAGCCGTCATGCCGGCTTCGGCCTTCTTGAGGTAGCTGCGCGGGTCGTATGCCTTCTTGTTTCCGACCTCGCCGTCGACCTTGAGGACGCCGTCGTAGTTGGTGAAGAAGTGTCCGGCGATCGGACGGGAGAACGCGTACTGGGTGTCGGTGTCGACGTTCATCTTGACGACGCCGAAGTTCAGCGAGTCCTCGATCTCCGACTTCAACGATCCCGATCCACCGTGGAAGACGAAGTCGAAGGGCTGCGAACCGGAAGCCAGGCCGAGCTTGGCAGCGGCGACCTTCTGGCCCTCTTCGAGAACCTCGGGCTTGAGCTTGACGTTGCCCGGCTTGTAGACGCCGTGGACGTTGCCGAAGGTGGCGGCAAGGAGGTACTTGCCCTGTTCGCCGATGCCCAGAGCATCGACCGTCTTCTCGAAGTCTTCGCTCGAGGTGTAGAGCTTGTCGTTGATCTCGGCTTCGACGCCGTCTTCTTCACCGCCGACGACACCGATCTCGACCTCGAGGATGATGCGTGCAGCCTTCGAGAGGGCGAGCAGTTCCTTGGCGATGGCCAGGTTCTCGTCGATCGGGATAGCCGAGCCGTCCCACATGTGCGACTGGAACAGCGGGTTACGACCGGCGTCGACGCGCTCCTGCGAGATCGCGAGCAGCGGACGCACGTAGGTGTCCAGCTTGTCCTTCGGGCAGTGATCGGTGTGCAGCGCGATGGTGACGTCGTACTTTGCCGCGATCACGTGTGCGAACTCGGCGAGCGCAACAGCGCCGGTGACCATGTCCTTGACGCCCAAACCGGAACCGAACTCGGCGCCGCCCGTCGAGAACTGGATGATGCCGTCACTGCCGGCGTCCGCGAAGCCCTTGATGGCTGCGTTGATGGATTCGGAGCCGACACAGTTGATGGCGGGGAAGGCAAAGGAATGCTCCTTGGCCCGACCAAGCATCTCGGCATAGACCTCGGGAGTTGCGATAGGCACGGCGGGAGTCCTCCATATACGTGTCGTTCGGAGCGCTCGGCGATGTGAAAGCGCTTCGTGTGGTCCTAGCAGTATGGCAAGTCCGACTCGTCACGTCTCTTTGCGGTCTCGGCCCGCCGCCACCGACGCGATGACCTGCGGTGGTGGGAAACACTCAGATTCGGCCGGTACTCTGGCCACCGTGAATGTGCAGGCAGCAACTGAATCCGTGACGAACCTGGCCTTGCTGCCCGGCTTCCTCGATCCCGTGAACCTCTTGAATTCCTTCGGAACGTGGGTTCTGGTGGGATTGCTTCTGGTGGTCTTCATCGAATCAGGCCTGCTGTTTCCGCTCTTGCCCGGCGATTCGCTCCTCTTCACCGCAGGGCTGATCGCGGCGTCCAAGTCCACCGAGATCGAACCGTTCGCGCCACTGTGGGTGCTCCTGGTGACGATTCCGATCGCCGCGATTCTGGGTGACCAAGTCGGGTTCTACATCGGCGCCAAGGGCGGAACTGCCCTGTTCAAGACGGACGACGCGCGGTTCTTCAAGAAGAAGTACATCGACGAGTCACACGCCTTCTTCGAAAAGCACGGCCCGATCACCATTATCCTGGCTCGGTTCGTGCCGATCGTGCGTACTTTTGCTCCGGTTGTCGCCGGCGCGTCGAAGATGAAGTACTCACTGTTCCTGACGTACAACATCGTCGGCGGCATCCTGTGGGGTGCCGGCGTGACTTTGCTCGGCTACCTCCTGGGGCAGATCGAATTCATCCGCGACAATGTCGACTACATCTTCATCTTGATCGTCCTGGTGTCGGTTCTGCCGATCGTCTTCGAAATCGGGAAGCGAATTCTGGCGTCGAGACGTGGTGAAACGGCGAATACTTCCACTACGGACAATTCGACGGTGACAGTCCCCGAAGACCCCACCCCCTGATTGCAGAACGAGGCGAAGAACTGACGACGATGACGCTCGCATCCGGCAGTTTCTCCCCGCTCGAGACTGCCGGGCCTCTGTTGGTCTGGATCATCGTCGTCACGTTCGTCTTCATCGAGTGCGCGATCATCCTCGGGTTGTTTCTCCCCGGTGATTCGCTTCTGATCACAGCCGGAATCGTTCTTGCCGGCCACGAATCCGGCGCGGGCCACGTGTGGGCGTTGTCTGTCGGTGCGATGATCGCGGCCATTGCCGGCAACCAGGTCGGGTACGTCATCGGCCACCGGACCGGCAATCACATCAAAGCCCGTAAGGGCGGCAAGTACTTCACCGAGAAGAACCTGCACCGCGTGAACATCCTGTTGGAAAAACACGGGTTCTGGGCGGTCCTGATTGCTCGCTGGGTTCCGTGGGTGCGCACCCTGTGCCCGATGGTCGCGGGCGCAGCCAAGATGAACCACACGCGCTACACCATCGCGAGCACCATCGGCGCGATCATCTGGGCGCCCGTGCTCCTGCTGCTCGGTTTCTACGGTGGCTCGTTCCTCGATCGCGTGCCGTGGTTGCTGCCCGCCGTGCTGATCGTGATGATGGTCAGCTTGGTCATCGGTACTGCGCTGGGAATCTGGCAGTACCGCAAGGAAATGGCCCGACCGGCCGAAGACGTCGAGGTCGAAGAAGTCCTCGACTAGAAGCTGACTACTCAGTGCAGGTGGCTCTGGTCCCACGCCGGCAGCGGGTCTTCGTAGCGAGTCCATGCCCGCGGTCCTTCGCGTAGTTCGTCATCGGTCAGCAGAGCCGGATCGAGGATTCGTGACGGCGCCGCCGGGTCCAGTTTCACTCCGATGAACACGATCTCCTGCCCTGGCACCTCCGCCGCCGACGCCCACAGTTGAGCCGGTTCGATGACGAGGTTGGGGCCTGCCTGCGACCAGATCGCGGCGAACTCGGGCCGACTGGCGATCCAGCAGAATCCCTTGCTCCGCAGGAGTCCGGCGAACTGACCGAGCGCGGCCTCGAGTCGCGCCGGATGAAAGGGTCGCGAGGCGCGGTATGTGACGCTGCGTATTCCGTATTCCTCGGTTTCCGGGGTGTGCCCACCGGCCAGTTCCTCGTCCCAACCGGGTACCTGCGCAGCAAGTTCCGGGTTGTAGAGACCGGTTTCGAGGACACGGTCGAGGGTGACTTTGCCGTGATCTGTTCGAATCAGTTGAGCGGTGGGGTTGAGCCTACGAAGCGTCGCCTCGACGGTTCCTGCCGCCCGCGGGCTCACCAGGTCGGTTTTGTTCAGCAAGATGACGTCGGCGAACTCCACCTGATCGACCAGGAGATCGGAGATGCTGCGTCCGTCCCCCTCCCCGGCTTCGAGGTTGCGCTCGTCCAGTCGTTCGCCTTTTGCCAGCTCGCCGAGGAAGGTCGACGCGTCCACCACGGTCACCATGGTGTCGAGCTTCGCGAGCGAGCCGAGGCTGAATCCGTCCTCGAATTCCCAGTCGAAGGTGGCCGCCACCGGCATCGGTTCGGAGATGCCGGTGGACTCGATCACCAACTGATCGAACCGTCCTTCTCGCGCGAGAGCGCCGACGGCGTCGATCAGATCCTCACGCAGCGTGCAGCAGATGCATCCGTTGGTCAGCTCGACCAACTTCTCTTCCGTGCGGTCGAGATGACCCTGGCCCGCGACGAGGGCCGCGTCGATGTTGATCTCGCTCATGTCGTTGACGATGACGGCGACCCTCCGGCCATCGCGATTGGCGAGAATGTGGTTGAGGAGTGTGGTCTTGCCTGCGCCCAGAAATCCGGACAGCACGGTTACCGGTAGCTGCTTCATTCCTTAATGGTAACCATTGTCATTATCGACAACAGCGGGCGGGCCTACTGCACTGCAGAGGCACTACCCGAGAACTGGCTCTCGGGCCTCGGCAAACCGAAATGATCACGAAGGGTCGTACCCGTGTATTCAGTCCGGAAAAGACCGCGATCCTGCAGGATCGGGACCACACGCTCGGTGAAGATCTCGAGCCCACCCGGGTAGTACGGCGGCATGACGTTGAAGCCGTCAGCAGCACCGCTGGTGAACCATTCCTCGATCGTGTCAGCCACCTGCTCGGCGGTTCCGGCAAACACCCGGTGTCCGCGCGCACCCGCCAAACGATGAAGCAGTCCCCGAACCGTCGGACGCTCACGCTCGACGATGCCGGCGATCACCTGCAATCTACTTTGCTTGTTGTCGGTGACATCACCTGCCGCCGCGAACAATTCGACGGGAACCGGTGCATCCAGTTCCAGATTCCGAACATCGGTCCCGGTGAGTGCACCGAGTTGCGCGAGCCCGTACTCCGGCGAAGTCAACTCGTTGAATTCTCGCTCGAGCGCCTTGGCTTGTTCCTCGGTGTCACCGATGAACGGGCTGATTCCCGGCAGAATCTTGACATGATCGGGGTTGCGCCCGAACTGCGCAGCCCTCGACTTGATGTCGGTGTAGAACGCCTGCGCATCGGAAAGTCTCTGGTGCGCTGTGAAAATCGCCTCCGCATACTGACCGGCAAACGCGCGACCGTCGTTGGACGCACCGGCCTGCACCAGCACCGGGTATCCCTGCGGAGTTCGCGGTGCGTTGAACGGTCCCCGCACCCGCAGATGCCGCCCGACGTAGTTGATCTCGTGAATCTTGTTTCTGTCCGCGTAGATTCCGTTCTCCCGGTCCAGACTGATCGCGTCGTCCTCCCAGCTGTCCCACAACCGCACCACCGCGTCGACGAATTCCCTTGCACGCGAATACCGGTCCCCGTGATCCGGGTGCTTGGCCAGCCCGAAGTTGGCTGCCGCCAGATCCGTACCCGTGGTGACGATGTTCCACCCCGCGCGTCCGTTCGAGATGTGGTCGAGCGAGGCGAACAGCCGAGCCAGGTTGTACGGCTCGTAGTACGTGGTCGACGCCGTCGCGATCAATCCGATTCGCTCGGTCGCCACTGCAATGGCCGTCAACAAGGTGATCGGCTCCAATGTCCCTGCGGGACCGTGCTCGACGTCGCTGCGCAACGCGGGACCGTCGGCGAAGAAGATTCCGTCGAACTTCGCCGCCTCAGCAGTGCGAGCGATCTCCTGGAAATACGTGACGTCGAACAGACGTTCCGGGGTTGTCCACGGATGACGCCACGCCGCTTCGTGATGACCGGCGGGGTGGATGAACGCGTTGAGGCTCAGTTGGCGCGGAGAATCAGACATGCCTGAATGCTGGCAACTGCCGCCGCAGTCCGACAGGGTTAGGGTTCGCGTGATTCCAACTCAGGGTGGGCAGGTCGGTATCGTCACATGGGTGAGCCGCGTAGTTGTAGCCGAGTTCGTACCGTCCGGAGCGACAGCAACTGTTCTTCATCAGTGGTGTGAGGTGTTCGCCGAAGGCCAGCGTCACCTGTCCGGGACTGCGCCGACAGCGACTGCGCTGATGGAAATGATCGAGGCCGAGGACAATTCGGCCGATGTACGGCGTTGGATTGCACGCGACGCCGGCACCGACGAGGTCCTCGGCATCGCCCAGGCACGACGCAACTCGGCCGAAGCCGATCTCGCAGAGTTTCGGATGTACGTGACACCCCACGCGCAGCGACGAGGGGTGGGACGAGCGCTTGCCGAACTCGTCGAGATCGACATCGCCGGGTTCGGCGTGCGAAGAATCAGAGTGACGGCGCTCGTCGGAAGCGCAGCCGAGCATTTCCTGCGATCGTTCGACGGTCACCGCGTGTTGCTTCGGTTGGCCAACCAGGTCCAGCACCTCAGTGCTCCCACCGCACACAGCGCTCGCCCCGGCTATCGAATCGTCAGTTGGCGCAACCGAACCCCGGACGAGCTGATCCACTCCTTCTCGGAGGCTTTGAACCGACTCCTCGACGCGCCGGGCGCTGAACTGCAGGTGCCCGAACGCAATTGGGGAGCCGACGAGGTCAGATCGTGGGAACAGAAGATGACGGGTGGCTCTCAAGTACTCCTGGTGTGCTGCGCGGTCGACGACAGCGTCGGCGAAGTAGCCGCAGCGACAGTGGTGACGGTGGACGAACATGACAGCACCCACGCATCGCAGCACGACACCGTGGTACTTCCCCAGCACCGCGGACACGGTCTCGCTCAGTGGGTCAAGGAGCAACAAGCGTCTGTGTTGGCAGCTGAATTTCCCTCCGTGCGAAAGATTTACACAACGGTGAACGCGGAGAATCACCCGATGCTGACCGTCAATCGGAGCCTGGGATACCAGACCGTCGCGGAGCGGATCCTGGTGGAAATCAGGAGAGCCGAGAGTGCGCCGCACAAGCCTCGGTGACGATCTTCCTCCACAGGAGCGGGTGAGACTGCCAGAAGTTGTGCGCGACACCGTCGACGACCTCGAAACTACCGTTAGGCACGAGCTCGGCCAGTTGCTGCAACGGCCACGACGGGCGAATGTCGTCGGCCGCCGCGAGAAATGTCATGGGCACTGGTGAGTCGGCCAACTGCCGAAACAGCTGTGGTTCATGGATCCATTCGATGAACGATTCTTGAAGCGATTGCCAGACAACAGGTTCCCAAGGTATCTGCGGGTCCGGCTCGATTCCCGCTTCGTACTGCTTCGACCATGTCCGGTCCTTGTGGAGGCCGTGCCCCGCGATGCCGACGACGCCGGACACCGATTCCGGACAGTCGAGTGCGTACCGCACCGCCAAGTCGGATCCCCACGAGTGCCCCAGCACGACCCAGCTGTCGATCTCGAACGTGCGGCGGACGAGTTCGAGGTCCGCAACGGCCTGCGCCATCGTATGAGCGCCGCCACCGGACCGGCCGACTCCGCGTGGCTCAGGGCACCACGCGCGCATTCCTTCCGGAACCAGCTCGTCGTGAGCAAGATAGTGAACGCATCCCGGGCCGCCGGAGAGAACCAGAACGTCCGCCCCTGCCCCACCGACATCGACGTGAAGACGTACGCCGTCCGTGTCGACCACGTGCCGGGATTCCATGAGGAAAAAGCCTAACGCTTACGCGGGTATCCAGCCGCCGAGACGACAAATGCCGCCTCCATGAGCATCCACCCACCTACCTGCACCGAGAGGTCTCGCTCGGGCACGCTCGACGAGCGCACGGTTCCGGCGGCGAAGGTGGCGATGTCGCCGGACAGACTCGGCAACTGAGCATCCTTGGTCCAGTCGTGCCCGAACAGCGGCAGACCTTCGATCTGCAGTCTGTTGTTCCAGGCCGCTTCCGCGGAGGACAGAACGATCTGCGCTGCGAGTTCGCGCGCTCGCAGGTCCTCGTGAGTCTCCCAGGACAGGTTCACCACCACGAACGCGAGGTAGCGAGCCAGGATTGCGTTGAACAGTCCGCCGTCGCCTCCGCCACCGCCCGTGATGACTCCGTACTCGGTCATGCCGTCGTACACGGCGTCGACGAGTTTGTGGACTCGCTCGCGGTGACGCGGCTCGCCCAATCGCGTCGACAACTCGGTTTCCAACCCCAGCGTGACGCCCTGACAGTACGAATAGATCGCGCGCTCGAGGGTGCCGTCGCGGCGGATACCGTCGAAGATCAGTCCGGAGTCCGGATCCCGCAGTGTCTCGTCGATCCAGTCGGCCGTTGCCTGCGCACGCCAGAGTTTTCCGGTGCGCGCCAGCATGATTCCGGCGGGTCCGTTTGCCGGTGTGTTGTAGAAATCGGAGCCTTTGCACCACGGAATACCGCCGCCGTCGGCCGGGGACCACGAATCGAAGAGTTGCGATTCGAGCGCCTGAACCGCGGTTCGGTGATCGACCGAGAACATGCGTTGCGCACGTTCGAGCGAGAGGCCCAGCCACGCCATGTCGTCGTAGTAGTTGTTGGTCCACGCCGAGACGTTGCGGACCCGCACACTGCGGGCAACCTTCGCGACCCGGCGACGACGCTTGGGGGTCGGGTCACGTTCGAGTGCGTCGATCGCAGTATCGAGCAGGTGCGCTTGCCACCAGTAGTGCCACGGCTTGAACATCCGCTCGCGTCGAACAGCAGGCCAGGCAACCACGCCGAGTGCTGTCCGGGGCATTCCCCACAGGCGCCGAAGGTGACGACTGACTATCGCGCCCTCAGCCGCATCGGCCCGCTCTGCCCACACTTCCTGCATAACTACCTATCCTGTCTGGTCGAGGCGCTACACGCTAGCCGGAATTCGCGAGCGAGATCAGCGGGAATCGGCGAGATCGGCATGCTCACGTACCCACGCGTGCATCGCGATGCCGGCCGCGACACCGGCGTTGATGCTACGAGTCGAACCGAATTGTGCGATCGAGACCGTCATGGACGCAACCTCTTTCGCATGATCGGTCACTCCGGGGCCTTCTTGACCGAACAGCAGGATGCACTCCCGCGGCAGGCTTGCCGTTTCCAGCGGCACCGACCCCGGGGTGTTGTCGACGGCCACGATCGTGAGTGAATTCTCACGGGCGTACTCGACGAGTTCGCCGATGTCTGCATGGTGAACGATGTGTTGGTATCGATCGGTCACCATGGCGCCCCGCCGATTCCAGCGCCGACGCCCCACGATGTGGACCGCGGCCGCGGCAAACGCGTTGGCCGTGCGGACCACCGTGCCGATGTTGGCGTCGTGCGCGAAGTTCTCGATGGCGACATGCATCGTGTGACGGCGCGAGTCGATATCCGCGACTATCGCTTCCCGCGTCCAGTACCGATACTCGTCCAAGACGTTTCGACGATCACCCTCGGCCAGAAGTACCGGGTCGTAGCGCTCGTCGGTCGGCGGTTCCGTGTCGTGCTCCTCGGCCCAGGGTCCGACGCCGTTGGGATTCTCGCCCCACTCGGTGGGTCCCGGTTCACCGGCTCCGCCGGACACGTCGTCGGCTGCGACTTCGGACATCAGAACACCTCGTTGGAATCTGCAGCCACGGTGAAGCCGTGCGTGGTCTGATCGTTAACACACGAGACGTCTGTCGCGGTGGTCGTACAGGTGAAACCCAGTTTGCTCAGCGGTTGACCGGCCGCCAACACCGGATCGGCGTCGGGGCCGCCAGAGGTGTACACCTCTCCGCCCGAACACATGAAAGCACCCTCACCCTCGTCGGTGACGCGAATACCGTTGCCCCAGTTGACCATGCAGCTCTCCGGCCGCGGCGGAACGGGAGTGGTCGTTCCCTCGCACCCGGCTTCGATTCTGGTGGGCAACTTGATGATGCCGCACTGGAAGTTTCCGTCTGGAGTGGTGAAGTAGTACGACTCGTTGCGCTCGAACTGCACGTCCGTGAGTGTCGTCGTCGGTGGCAGCGTCGTGGTCGGTGGTTCGGTGGTCGTGGGGACGACGGGCGCGACGGTGGTGGTTGTCGTCGGCACTGCGGTAGTGGTGGACGAACTGGGCTGCGCCGCTACGGTCGGCGCTGAATCCGCCTCCCCGCTGCACCCTGCGAGCACGAGCGCCGACCCGACGCCCAACAAGACGAACCCCACCCGAACACGAACCACCCGACTACCTCCACACACGTCATCTTGGCCCAGCAACAGCCGACAGTGCACTCTATCGTGCGGTCGACTAAGTGCTGGTGACGCGCTTGTTCATCAGCCGTGAGAGCCACGCGGGCGAGAACCGCGACGCGCTGAGGAAGAGCTTCGCCTGAGTTCCGACCGGGTAGTGAACCTTGTGCATCCGTCCGGCGCCGCGTGTGGCCGCCCACAGTTCCTGCGCGACGTCGGTTGCAGTCAGCTTGATACCCAACGATCTGGTGGCTCCGGTGTCCATTCCAGTGACCATCGCGGTCTGGACGAACAACGGCCAGAGCGCGAGAACACGGATGTCGTGCTGTGCCCATTCCAGATCGAGCGCCTCGGTCAGGCCGCGGATCGCGAACTTGGTTGCACCGTACGTCGCCAGTTCGGGCTGGCCGTAGATCGCCGAAGCGGAGCACAGATTGACCACCTGGGCGCCGACGGTATCGCGGAGGTACGGGAAAGCCGTGTACGTGCCGTTGAGGGTGCCGGTGATGTTGATGTCGACCATCCGGCGATGCGCCGCAAGAGAAATATCCTCGAACCGTCCCGAGGAGAGCACGCCCGCATTGTTGATCAGGATGTCCAGACGCCCGGACTCCCCGGCAAAATCGGCCAGACACTGCGCCCATCCGTCCGGATCGGTGACGTCCAGGACACCTGTCACGACACTGCCGCCGAAACCGTCGATCTCGGCCTGCAAGGAGGCAAGGCCGGCGTCGTCGATGTCGAACGCGCCGACGCGGTATCCGTTGCGCGCGAACAACAGCGACGTCTCCCGCCCGATTCCAGCCGCAGCACCGGTGATGAAGACGTTCGGTTCGCTCATCCGGTCAGGCTATCCTGGATGTGGAGGAAATCTGATGAATCACCGTCGCGTCGTACACACCGTGTGTTTCATCGCGGTGGGGTATCTGATCGTGCTCGCCGTGTGGCTCGGATGGCTGGTCGAGCACACCCCACCTGGCACGCTGCCCTATCAGATCGGCGGGTTGCTCGCCGCTTTCGGCTCGGTTCTCGGATTCGGAATGGCATGGGCCAACCGCCCGACCCGCGCCGAGCGCAAACTCGAAAAGCACGGCCTCGAAGGGTGGGCACGAATCGACACCGTCACACCCCTGCGCCGAACTGTCGACGGCGAATTGGCCAAGCTCGCACTCCACCTCACGGTTCCAGGTTCCGATTCGTACTCGGGCCGGATCGAGTACGAGATCCGACCCGAGTACAAAGACAAGATCACTCCCGGATCCACGGTCACCGTCATGGTGGACCCGAAGAACCGAGACCGAATCATGCTGTGCCCGTGAAAGACTAGACGCTCTTCTTGCGTCCCAGCGCCAACATGCCTTCCACCAGCATCAGCTGCGCTCCCGCGTACGACGCCAGGATCACACCCTCGGCAGCAGCGCGGCCGGCGGTCCCGCGGATGAACAGACGACGCACCACGATCAGTCCGTCGGATGCGGTGAAGAGCACTCCGCCCAATCCGAGCCAGGAGCGTCGATCCTTGTTCGGGACGACTACGTCGAGCACGGCCTTTGACTGCGGTGCCAGAGCGGGGTCCGCCGACAACGTCGAGGTGGTTCCCAACATCAATCCGTATCCGGTGAGCGGCGTCGACACGCTCGGGGCCTTGGCACGGAGCAGTCCGGACGCCGTCGACCAACCGCTGATGCGGGGCCGCAGGGCAGCGCGGGTCGGCCGAGCGCCGCGCCGCAGCAGGAGCGCCGAGTAACTGGCCTGCATCACCGCGAACGAGGACGCGCCCTTGATCAGACGAGCATCGTTGTCCGGGTCGATCATGAACACGTCGCCGACAGTTGCAGCGGCGAGACCGGCCAGAAGCAGTGCGGTATCGGCAGTTTCCGTCTCCGAGCGCTTGCGCAGCACTCGGGCGGCCAGAGCGGGTGCGATCAACGGCTTCGCGATCTGCTGAACCCGCTCGTTACCGACTACTGCCCCGAACACTGTCGCTGCCGTCGCCGCCGCAAAAACTGCGTGCTCGATGCCCCACTTGCCCGCCATCACAATCCTCCTGTTGGTTACACGTCCAACAGCGACCGTACTGGGTCACTCAGGCGGCATCGCCGGATTTGACGTCCGCGCCGTAGACATCGACGTATTCCTGCCCCGACTGGTCACAGAGCACTGCCATCAATTCGTCCGTCGCCGCACGCACGACGGCCTGGTAGCCACGAAGTTCGCGGTACCGAGAGAAGTCGATCGGCTCCCCTACCGTGATCCGGACCTTGCTGAAGCGCCACATCCGCGTACCCGGCGGGTTGACTGCGTCGCCGCCGTGTACGACGACGGGAATGACCGGCGCCCCGGTTTCCAATGCAACTCGAATCGCTCCGGTCTTTCCCTTGTACAGGCAACCGTCGGGTGATCGTGTTCCCTCGGGGTAGATCCCCCAGACA
This sequence comes from Rhodococcus sp. OAS809, assembly GCF_040546695.1. Lineage (NCBI taxonomy): Bacteria > Bacillati > Actinomycetota > Actinomycetes > Mycobacteriales > Nocardiaceae > Rhodococcus > Rhodococcus sp. OAS809. The sequence goes on from NZ_JBEPOI010000002.1 coordinate 2,505,759, forward strand.
CCACCCTTGTCGAGAATCCCGATGGCCGTGTCCAACGCCGCACGGGAGGCGTCGGCGCCGCTACGGTCGATCGGCACCTGACCGGCCCCACCGAAGAACCAGCGCTGCATCGCGCCCTTCACACCGGTCCCGGTGAAATATTCACTCTTCGCGACGAAGGTGATGCGTCGGCGCACCATGAGAACCAGGAAGAACGAGTCGACGACTGCCCGATGGTTGCCGGCGAGAATCACCGGCCCTTTCTTGGGGATGTGGTGCTGACCCTCGATCGTCGGCCGCCCGAACAGCCAGAGGACCGGGCCGATCAGGACGTATTTGAACAGCCAATAGAGCACAGGGCATCACCTTTTCCGTCTAGTAGACAGTGTCTACGACGAGAATAGTAGACACTGTCTTCCATGACTGTCAGCAGCCTTCGCGAAACACTCGTCGCCACCGGCGTCGAGATTCTCGATGCCGACGGCGCCACAGAACTGACGCTACGGGAGATAGCGCGTCGGGCGGGCGTGTCGCACGGCGCCCCGCGGAGATACTTTCCGACCCACAACAGCCTGCTAGCCGCAATTGCCTCACACGGCCTGCGCGATCTCGCCGACAGACTCGATCCCGTCCTCGCCGGCAAACAATCCGCTCGTAGCCGATTGATCTCGGCAGCAATCGAATACGTGTCATTCGCCCAGGAGCGACCGGCGATGTTCGAGTTGATGTTTCGCCACGACCTCCTCGAGGGCGCAGGCAGCAACCTCCGAGAGTCTTCTCTCCCACTCTTCGCCGCCCTGCAATCCCTGACCGAAGAGGCCGACGCCTCCGATCCCACCACATCTGCGTTGAACATCTGGACCGGAACCCACGGCATCGCAGTGCTGGCGGCAAATCGAAGCCTCGCACTCGTCGCACCCGACCTCGATGTGCCGTCGCTGGTAGCCACCGCCGTGACGGACCACCTTCCACGGACTCGTTGATTTACATAGTTAACCTATGCAATAATATTCTTCGTGACAGACGAAGAACAGCAACTGCACGAACTACTCGTCGACCTCGTGAGCAATACGCACCGCTTCGCGAAGCTGGCAGGCTCCTTCGCGTCCGATCAGTACCCACGCGCCTGGCTGCGCGCACTCTCGTTACTCGAGGAATACGGCGAAATGCGGATCAGCGACTTCGCTCGACTCGACAGAAGCTCGCAGCCCTCTGCCACTGCACTACTGCGCAAACTCGGCGAGAACGGTTACGTCGAACGCCGCGCCGACCCCGAGGACGCCCGGGCAGTTCGAGTGGCCATGACGGACAAGGGCCGAAAGATCTTGAACGACGGTCGAAACGAGATCGCCGACGCTCTAGTCCCCCACTTCGTCGAACTCGGGCCCGAGCAGATCAAGAAACTGGCCGACGGATTGGCCGAATTGCGGTCCATCATCAAGACTTCCGATCCCAGCTGAAACACCCACCACTGAAAAAGGAGGTGGCCGTGAGCAACACGACCGCGACATCAACGCACCAGAACGAGGCTCCGCCGAGCCTCCTGAAACAACCGAAAGCGGTGTGGGCGGTAGCCTTTGCCAGCGTCATCGCCTTCATGGGCATCGGATTGGTCGATCCGATCCTCAAACCGATCGGCGAACAACTCGACGCCACACCGTCGCAGGTTTCGCTGCTGTTCACCAGCTACATGCTCGTCACCGGCGTGGCCATGCTCATCACCGGTGTGGTGTCCAGCCGCATCGGCGCCAAGAAAACACTTCTTGCAGGCCTTGCCATCATCATCGTGTTCGCTTCTCTGGCAGGCGCTTCCAGCACCATCGGCCAGATCGTCGGATTCCGTGCGGGCTGGGGACTCGGCAATGCACTGTTCATCGCAACGGCGCTCGCGGCAATCGTCGGCGCGGCCAGCGGCGGCGTGGCACGGGCGATCATCCTGTACGAGGCTGCATTGGGCATCGGTATCGCAGTCGGACCGCTGGTCGGCGGAGTTCTCGGTGACATCAGCTGGCGCGCACCGTTCTTCGGCGTCGCAGCCCTGATGGCGGTCGCCTTCATTCTCATCGTGGTGATGCTTCCGAGCGCACCCAAGCCCGAACACCACACGTCCATCGCTGCGCCCTTCCAGGCGTTGCGGCACCGCGGGCTACTCACCGTTGCCATCACCGCGCTGCTCTACAACTACGGATTCTTCACGCTGCTCGCGTACACGCCGTTCCCCCTCGACATGGGGGCGTACCCGATCGGATTCATCTTCTTCGGTTGGGGCCTGATGCTGGCGATCTCGTCGGTTTTCCTCGCCCCTCGCCTGCAACGACGCTTCGGCACCCTGCCGATGATGATGCTGGCACTGACCCTGTTCGCACTCGACCTGGGCATGATGGCGCTCTTCACCGAGAACAAGATCGTCTTGATCGTCGGTGTCGTCCTCGCCGGTTTGTTCCTCGGCGTGAACAACACACTCATCACCGAAACCGTCATGATCTCAGCTCCCGTGGAGCGGTCGACCGCCTCGGCTGCTTACAGCTTCGTTCGATTCGTCGGCGGCGCCGCTGCTCCGTGGGTAGCCGGCAAGCTCGGCGAATCCAACGTCCACATGCCGTTCTGGGTCGGCGCGGTGCTCACCCTCGCCGCCGTATTCGTCCTGTCGAGCGGACGTAAGGTTCTCGCTCACGTCGACGACCACGATCCCGCGCCGCACAGCGTCGACGAAGCACTCGCCGTCACCGTAGGCGACTGACCCCTGTGAGTGGTTGAGGAGCGCAGGGACTCCTTAACCACTCACGGGGCGTCAGCTCAGGTTCAGATCTTCCAGGCCCAGCAGCGAGCGGTACTCGACGCCCTCGGCACCGATCACCGCATCCGCACCCGTCGCGCGATCGACGACCGTAGCGACTCCGACCACGGTGGCCCCTGCCTCGCGCAGGGCCTTCACTGCTGTCAACGGCGAATTGCCCGTCGTGGTCGTGTCCTCGACAACCAGGACACGCTTGCCGACGATGTCCGGGCCCTCGATCTGGCGCTGCATCCCGTGGGCCTTCGCGGCCTTGCGGACGACAAACGCATCGATCGGTCGGCCGGGAGCGTGCATCACTGCCATAGCGACCGGATCGGCGCCCATCGTCAAACCGCCGACGGCGTCGAAATCCCAGTCCGCGACCAGTTCACGCAGCAGCGAGCCGATCAGCGGCGCTGCCTTGTGGTGAAGTGTCGCGCGGCGAAGGTCGACGTAGTAATCGGCTTCCTTGCCCGAGGACAACGTCACCTTTCCGTGTACAACAGCCAATTCGCGCACCAGCGCAGCCAAATCCTCACGATCGCTCATGAGTGCTCAGCCTACCGACCACTGCCTTGTGTTCGGCTTCTGCCTCTGGGCTACGTCCGGCTTCCGCCTCTGGGCTACGTCCGCCCGCGGCCACGTCCGACGATGTTGGTCAGCCGGCGAACCAGCCCCTTGGGAACGAGACGCCCGGCCGTCGTGAGGACCTTGTACTGGAATCCCGGAATACTGATGACCTTGTCATCACCGAGATCCTTCATCGACGCCGCAACCACCTGGTCGACGCTCAGCCACATCGGCTTGGGGATCGTGGACATCTCGATGCCCGCGCGCTCGTGGAACTCGGTGCGAATGAAGCCCGGGCACAGCGCCTGCACGCGCACTCCCGTCCCGGCCAACCCGCCGGACAGCCCTTCGGTGAACGAGATGACATAGGCCTTGCTTGCCGAATACGTCGAACCCCGCCCGGACAGCAGGCCCGCGACGCTCGCCACGTTGACAATCGTTCCGTGCGCCGACGCGATCATGCTGGGCAGCGCCGCACGGGTCAGCCGCATCACGGCGGTGACGTTGACGTCGAGTTGAGACTGAAGGAGCGCCGGATCGGCGGTCCAGAACTCGCCGGAGGTACCGAATCCGGCGTTGTTCACCAACACCTCGACGCCCTTCTCCAAACGAAGCGCGACCGTGTCGCGTCCGGCCTCCGATGCGAGATCGGCAACCAGAATCTCCGACTCGGTGCCGAACATCGTCTTCAACTCGGACGCGAGGTCGTGCAATCTGACCTCGTCACGTGCGACGAGAACCAGGTCGTATCCGAGGGAGGCGTATTTCTTGGCGAAACCGGCGCCGAGACCAGAGGTGGGTCCGGTCACCAGGGCAACGGGACGCACAGGGCGATCCGAGTGGGAAGTCGACATACCGGCCACGCTAGTGGTTATCACGCCTGGACGGGAACCTTAAAGGTCAGTCGACCGGGCGAATTGTGCCCGAGCGCTGCGACGCCGGGCGCTGAGCCGGCTTGTCAGCCGCCTCGGGCTTGCGCAGCGATTGATCCGGACGTGGCGCAGATTCCCGCGGTGCGGGCTCACGCGGTGCGGACTCACGCGGGGCAAATTCACGCGGCGGAGCGTCACGGGGCGGCTGCTCTTGACGCGAACGGGGCTGTTCTACCGGATCCGGAGTTGGGCGAGACTTCTCGGCGCCCGGCCGCGGGCGGCTCGGATCGTGATCGACCTCGAGTTCGTTGGGATCGGTGACGGGAGGCAGGACATGCAGAATGCCGGACAGGCGCGCAACCGACTCGATTGCCGCGTCCCAGTCCCGGCCGTTACTGGTCACCGGAAGCGAACCGAGCGTCCACTGCCCTTCGCTCCACAGCATGCTGATCGACGGCGGAACCGATTCGGTGAACGCCACCATGCGCTGATCACAGACACGACGTGCGATCTCGAGATCGGTCGCGAAGACGACTCGTGAACCGATCGCACCCAACAGGTTCAGGTCGCCGTCCTTGGGCGGAGCCGTCGACTTCAACCGAAGATCGATGTCGACGTCCGACCCGATCTCGCGGCGAACAGCCACGATGGTTGCGGTCTCCTCCAGGTCGAACAGCACGAACTGCTCTCCGCGACGGCGGCCGCGGACGACGTCGGTAGCAGTGAGGTAGTCCTGCTTGGCCATGACCGCGCGGTGCCATTCGCCTGCCAGCTGATCGTCAGTGGCCGTGTACGTGTAACCCTGCGCCTTGGCCCAGATCTGACGCACTCGCCCGGATTGATCTCGCCTCGTCCTGTCGACGTACAGAAGCGCACCCGCGCCTGCGAGTGCAATTGCTGCCAGTCCGAACCACATTCCAGTCATCACCCTCCAGGGTAGCGACTCGCGGCCTCAACCTCCCGCGACACCCTGGTGGACTCGCCCGATGTGTCGTGAACGACTCAGTTGCCGAACTTCGGCAGCGACGTACTCAGAATCGTGTTGGCGGTCATCGTGCCGTTCTCCACCGGCGTTCCGTCCACGACGATGTTGTCTCCCGGTTGCAGATCGGCGATGGTGGCGCGGTTGAGCGCGATGAGCGTGGTGTCCGCGGTGGTCAGAATCGTCACCTGCGAACCCCCGATCGAATCGATGACCAACGTGCCGCCGTCGTTCGACTTCACGGTGCCGACGGCTCCCCCGGCGTCACCGATGACTTCGCCGAGCCCGCCTGGAAGCTGGCTGAGCGGAGAATCCGTCGTCGGAGTCGGCGCCGTGGTGCTGGCCTTCGGCGGTGTCGTGGTGGGCGCCTGCGTCGTGGTGGTCGGGGGAACGAAAGCGGTCTGGGTGCCCTTGTCGTTCGAGCCGAACGCCGAGAACGCGATGATCGCGATCACGGCGACCAGGATCCCGACCACACCGGCGGCCACCCACGTCGCGAGCTTGCGCTTCTTACCGCCGCCCGACGATCCATCGTCGATGAACGGCTGTTCCGGCGGAACTCCACCGCCACCACCGGCAACCGGATACTGCTGTGTATTTCCGTACTGCTGCGTGTTCCCGTACTGATCCGGGTTCCCGTACTGCTGAGCGGTGTACGGCGGATAGGCCTGCGTCGCACCAGGCGGCGGCGCCTGCGGATCGAACTGCGGGTTGTAGGCAGGGAACGCCTGAGTGGGATTCGGCTGCTGCCCCTGCTGCCCCAAGTACTCCGTGTTCTGATCCGGTCCGCCGTAGGGATACTGCTGTGCCCCCGGATACTGCTGTGCCCCCGGCGGCTGACCGAAATACTCCGTCGGCTGGTTCGGATTCTGGCCGGACACCGTCCCGTACTGCTCCGTCGGCTGGTCGGGCGTACGCCCCCACACCTCGGTGGCCTCGGGATCCTCACGGCGCGGCCCACCCGAGTTACGCGGATCGTTCTCATCGGTCATGCCTGGCTCACCTTCGGTTGGGACGAAAGAGCGTCGAAGTCGTTCGGAGAGGCGCGGGTGCACTCGTCCCCGGTTCGAGCATCCAGCCATCCAGGGTAGAACAAAATGCGAATGCCCCGCCGATCCAAGTGGATCGACGGGGCATTCCGCCTACCGAATCAGGAGAGAACCAACTGATCCGCGTCCTCGCTGACACCGACGTGCACGGTGTCGCCGTCCTGGACCTTGCCGGCCAGGAGCAGCTTGGCGAGCTGGTCGCCGATCGACTGCTGAACGAGTCGACGCAATGGCCGAGCGCCGTACAGCGGGTCGTAGCCGCGCACTGCGAGCCACATCCGAGCCGCACCGTTCACCTCGAGGGTGAGACGACGCGCAGCCAGACGCTTCTGCAACTGCTCGAGCTGGATGTCCACGATGTGCTCCAACTGCTCCTCGGAGAGCGAGTCGAAGATGACCACGTCGTCGAGACGGTTGATGAACTCCGGCTTGAACGCGTGGCGTACCGCATCCATGACCTGCTCCCGCGTACCACCGGATCCCAGGTTGGAGGTCAGGATCAAGATGGTGTTGCGGAAGTCCACCGTGCGGCCTTGACCGTCGGTCAGTCGGCCTTCGTCGAGCACTGCAAGCAGGACGTCGAACACGTCGGGGTGTGCCTTCTCGACCTCGTCGAAGAGGACCACGGAGTACGGGCGTCGTCGAACTGCTTCGGTGAGCTGGCCACCGGCTTCGTAGCCGACGTATCCCGGAGGAGCACCGACGAGTCGGGCCACCGAGTGCTTCTCACCGTATTCGCTCATGTCGATGCGGATCATCGCGCGCTCGTCGTCGAAGAGGAAGTCCGCCAAGGCTTTGGCGAGCTCCGTCTTACCGACGCCGGTCGGGCCGAGGAACAGGAAGGAACCGGTGGGCCGATTGGGGTCGGCGACACCTGCTCGGGCGCGGCGAACCGCATCCGAGACGGCGACGACGGCGTCGGTCTGGCCGACGACGCGCTTGCCGAGTTCGGACTCCATGCGGAGTAGCTTCTCGGTTTCGCCTTCCATCATCCGGCCGGCGGGGATTCCGGTCCAGGCTGCGACCACGTCTGCGACGTCGTCGGGCCCGACCTCTTCCTTGAGCATCACGTCACCGTCGGAGGCAGCTCCGGAAGCGGCTGCTGCCTCTTCCAGTTCCTTCTCGAGCGCCGGGATACGGCCGTAGCGCAACTCGGCTGCCTTGCCCAGATCGCCGTCACGCTCAGCGCGTTCGGACTCTCCTCGCAGGGTTTCGAGCTGTTCCTTCAGCACGCGCACCGAGTCGATGGCCTGCTTTTCGTTCTGCCAGCGGGTGCTGAGCTGATTGAGCTTTTCGCGGTCGTCCGCGAGTTCCTGACGCAGCTTCTCGAGCCGAGCCTTGGACGCGTCGTCGGTTTCCTTCTCGAGTGCCACTTCTTCGATTTCGAGTCGGCGAACCGTGCGTTCCACCTCGTCGATCTCGACGGGACGCGAGTCGATCTCCATACGAAGTCGCGATGCGGCTTCATCCACGAGGTCGATGGCCTTGTCCGGCAGGAACCGCGACGTGATGTAGCGGTCCGACAGCGCGGCAGCCGCCACCAACGCGGAGTCGGTGATGCGCACGCCGTGGTGCACCTCGTAGCGCTCCTTGAGGCCGCGCAGGATACCGATGGTGTCCTCGACCGAGGGCTCACCGACGAGCACCTGCTGGAAACGACGCTCGAGTGCTGCGTCCTTCTCGATGTACTTGCGGTACTCCTCGAGTGTGGTCGCACCGACCAGCCGTAGCTCACCACGGGCGAGCATCGGCTTGATCATGTTGCCTGCGTCCATCGCGGATTCACCGGTGGCTCCGGCGCCGACGATGGTGTGCAACTCGTCGATGAAGGTGATGACCTGTCCGGCACTGTTCTTGATGTCGTCGAGGACAGCCTTGAGGCGTTCTTCGAATTCACCGCGGAACTTGGCACCGGCGACCATGGACCCGAGATCCAGGGACACGACGGTCTTGCCTCGCAGCGATTCCGGGACGTCACCCGCGACGATGCGTTGGGCAAGGCCCTCCACGATCGCGGTCTTGCCAACGCCGGGCTCACCGATGAGTACCGGGTTGTTCTTGGTACGACGCGAGAGCACCTGCACGACACGGCGAATCTCGGTGTCGCGACCGATCACCGGGTCGAGCTTGCCGCTACGTGCAGCTTCGGTGAGGTCGGTGGAGTACTTTTCCAGCGCTTGGTAGGTGCCTTCGGGCTCCGGGCTGGTGACGCGAGCGCTACCGCGGACGGTGGTGAAGGCTTCACGCAATGCGTCCTGGGTGGCGCCGTGCCGTACGAGCAACTGTGCGACGTCGGAGTCGCCGCCGGCCAGTCCGTAGAGGACGTGCTCGGTGGAGACGTATTCGTCGTCCATCTCGGTGGCGAGGTGCTGAGCAGCAGTGAGTGCCGCGAGTGCCTCACGCCCGAGTTGCGGGGTGGAGCTTGCGCCGGTTGTCTTGGGTAGGCGATCGACGATTGCCTGTGCTTCACGGTGTACGACCGTGGGGTCGACGCCTACAGCTTTGAGTAGTGGGGCAGCGATGCCGTCGGTCTGGTCGAGCAATGCGACCAGCAGATGGGCAGGCCGGATATCGGGGTTACCCGCCGACGACGCCGACTGCAGTGCAGCCGTCATCGCAGCCTGGGTCTTGGTTGTTGGTGTGAACGAGTCCACTTGTCACCTTTCTGGCGAAGTCGAACGGGAAGAGCCGCGACCGGTTGGTATTGCGACTGTGTCAATATGCTCAACGCGGACAAACTTGAGTCTATTCCGCTCAAGTTTGTTTTCGCCAGGCCGAGTTGGTTTCGTAGGTCACATTTTCAGCCGTACTAGAATTGTGGCGAGAGTTGCAGCTGGTGCGAAAGGGGGATGGATTGGATCCGACAGTGATCGCCCGTCTGCAATCCAGCCTCGATTCTCTGACCGACGACGAAGAGAGCCGTGCGCACTTCTCGGCAGTGTTCTACACCGGCCTCTTTGCGGAACATCCTCTGTACCGCTCATTGTTCCCGGCCGGGATGGAATCGCAGGGCCACCGTTTCTTCAGAGCCATCGAGTTCGTCGTGAAGAATCTGCCCCAGCATCGCCGAATCCGGAAGTTCCTCACCCAACTCGGCCGCGACCACCGTCGCTACGGCGTCGAGCGTGAGCACTACGAGGCCGCCGGCGTCGCTCTGAAGCGTGCGGTTCGGTCGATGTACGGCACGAGCGCGCACAGCCGCTACAAGTGGACGCCGGATCTGGACGAGGCCTGGTCTCAGTTCACCGACCTCGTCGTCGGCACGATGGCCGACGGCGCCGAATCCGATACGACCCCGGCGCTCTGGGGCGCAACCGTGGTCAGTCACGAACGAGTCCTCGACGATCTGGCGATTGTTCGCCTCGAAGCCGACCCACCCATTCCGTACGGGGCGGGGCAATACGTAGGTGTTCAGATTCCCCAGCGCCCGAAAATGTGGCGGTACTACTCACCGGCGATTCCGACCAACCCTTTCGGTCAGCTCGAGTTCCACATCCGCAAGGTGTCGGGAGGATGGGTCAGCCCCGCGATCGTCAGCGAAACCAACGTCGGTGACCGCTGGGTCATGTCCACTCCCCTCGGCGGTCTCGAGGTCGACTTCACCAGCGACCGTGACGTTCTCATGATCGGGTCCGGCACCGGTATCGCTCCACTGCGGGCACAGGTGATGGAAATGTCTCAACGCGCGCACAACCCGCGCGTGCACCTGTTCGTCGGCGGCCGCTATCCGTGCGATCTCTACGACCTCGAAACCCTCTGGCACATCTCGCTCAGCAACCCGTGGTTGACCGTCGTACCGGTTTCCGAAGAACCCGAAAACCCTTGGTGGCACAACGGACCGGTGCTCGAACCACCGTTCGGAATGCACAGCCGGCTGATCGGACCGATCGGAAAAGTGGTCGCGCAGTTCGGCTCGTGGGCCGACCGCCAGGTGCAGATCTCGGGGTCACCGTCGATGATCAAGACAACCGTCTACGCCTTGCGTGCCGGCGGAACTCCGCTCGACCAGATCCGGCACGACCCGCTCTACTGACTACAGGAGTACTTTCATGGCCCAGCGAACCTGGTCGAGCACAGTCGTCGAACATCACCGTCTCCGTGAGGATCTGGCGGTTGTTCGTCTTGTCGGCGACGTCGTCCCGTTCCGACCCGGCCAGTACGTCGACGTCAGCGTCCCGCAGAATTCGCGGTTGCTCCGTCGACTCCCCCCCGCACTGCCTCCCTCACACGACGGGAAGTTGGAGTTTCACGTCAAGACGGTTCCCGGTGGTTGGGTCAGCGGTTCGATAGTCAAGGACACCCAGCCTGGTGACGTCTGGCAGATCCTCGACCCGCGCGGCAACCTGTCCGTCGACGAGAACGGCCCCACCGTCATCATGGTCGCGGGCGGAACCGGTTTGGCCCCACTCCGGTCGATCATTCTCGATCTGGCTCAGACCCCGAACCCGCCGCAGGTGTACCTCTTCTTCGGTGGCCGAACGCTTCGTGATCTCTATGCTGCGGACATGCTGTGGCTGCTCGCCGACCAGTTTCCGTGGTTGCAGCCCATTCCTGTCGTCGAAGATCTCTCCGACGGCGGCCCGCCCGACGGATGGTTCGACCGGTTGAACGTCGACATCGGATTCGGCGACGATCATCTCATCGAAGGCACGCTCGCCGACGTCGTCGCGTCGTACGGTGCATTCACCGAACATCAGGTCCTGGTGTGCGGATCGGCGGCCATGGTTCGGTCGACGCGTGATCGATTGATCGAGGCCGGAACGCCGGCCGAGGTCATTCAGTTCGATCCGTACTGACGGTCAGTACGTCGGGTCGTTGCGAACGGTATCGACGTCGATGCCCACTGCGCGAAGCCTGAATTTGGTGCTGTTGACCATGGATTCGCTGCCGACGACCTGAATGTCGTAGCCCGCCCAGTCCCCGAACGAGGTCACGACCTTACCGACCTTGCCGACGATGCGCCGCTTCATGCCGATCGGCGGCAGTGGCTCCGCTTCGGTGTGCCACCACGGATTCTCGTCTTCTTCGGAGACCGGGATGATCGTGAGCCACGGGTACTTCTCGGCCAGCTTCCACAGATGCGGAAGGTCGTAGAGATCGCACGGATGCTGTCCGGAGTAGAACAGTTGGACCTTGCGAGTGTTGCCGCGTCGGATCAGTTCGAGGATCTGAGCGCGAAGAGGCGCGACACCTGTTCCCGACGCGATCATCAAAAGGTCCTTGGAGTTCTCCGGAATCCCCAAGGCGCCGATGGGCGAACCGACCACCCAGGTGTCACCGACAGCGGTCTGGTTCACCATGACCGGGCTGACCCACCCGCCGGTGACCTGGCGGATGTGGAACTCGAGGATTCCGGTCCCGTCGTACGGCGTGGCCGGAGAGAGGTAGCGCCACATCCGTGGCCTCGCGGCGACCTGCACGCTGACGTATTGACCGGCGCGGTACTCCATCGTCTGGTCGAGTTGCAGCCGCACGACGGCGACGCCCTTGATGACCGGGCGGCATTCGATGACCGTGGCACTCCACGCGGGCGGACCGTCTTCCGCGTTGGCGGCATCCATCATCGCCGCCGAGATGATCGCGAGCGCGTTACGCCACGCGCTGTCGACCTCGTCGGTCCACATTTCGGCGCCACCGAAGGTCTCGAGTGCTTCGATCAAGGCATTGCCGACTGCCGTGTAGTGCTCGTCGGTGACGCCGTACTTACGGTGATCGCGGCCGAGCTGTGCGAGGTACTCGAGTATCGCGTCGGACTCGTCGAGGCGTTCGACGACGTGAGCGATAGCGCTGACAAGCCGGTCACGCTGCACATCCATCGCTGCCGGAAAGAACTCCCGGGTTTCGGGCGATCGAGCGAACAGGATCGAATAGAAGGTACGGGCGAGCCGTTCCGGACCATCTTCTACCGCAGCGACGGATTTGAAGCTCGACCGGACCAGAGAGATTGCTTGCGAATCCACGCTCATCCTCGTCCCGACTAGACGCGGCAAGACCCGCCGCGGAATTTCGTCTGCAGCTTATGTCACAAATGTCTGACTCGTAAATCATTCTGGACAAGTGTCACAATGCGACCCCATTTCGCGGTGTGACCGTCCCTTTCTTATTCTTGCGTGCAAGATAAACAAGAGCTTCGACACTCTCGATCGCCGAGCTAACGTTCAGCGAAATCTCAACCAGCCAAACAGGAGTCGTGCCGTGGATTTTGTTCGACAGGACGAATTGCCCACCGATAGCGGGCTTACGTCCCAGATCGCCTCCACTACCCCGACGCTGACCGAGCTTCAACGTCGGGAACTCGAGTGCGTCGAATTTTTCGACTCTCCGGAACTGGGCCACCTCCCGACGTCTCGGCGGCGTGAGGCCTTGCGTGAACTCCATCGGACCGGCACCTACACGCACACAGCGGAGGAATTGCTCGTCGGCGCCAAACTCGCGTGGCGAAACCACGCCAGGTGCGTCGGTCGCGCGCATTGGCGGACCCTCAAACTCATCGACGCGCGCGATGCCGTCACGGCTTCCGCTCTCGCCGAAGCATGCTGGGAGCACCTGCGACTGTCGACCAACGGCGGCGCTCTGCAGTCGGTCGTGACGGTCGGACCACTCCCCCGCGAGGACGGTCAGGAGTACCGAATCCTCAGCCCGCAACTGATCCGCTACGCCGGCTACCGGCAGCCTGACGGCACCATTCTGGGCGACCCGTGGCACGTCGATCTGACTGCTCAGGTCACCGCGATGGGGTGGAAGGGCGCCGGTACGCCGTTCGACGTTCTCCCCGTACTGATTTCGGTTCCCGACGAACCCCTGCAGTACTTCGACGTCCCGACCGACCTGATTCTCGAGGTCGAGATCGAGCATCCCGAATACAGCTGGTTCGCTGATCTGGGGCTTAAATGGCATGCCGTCCCTGCGGTCTCGGACATGAACCTCGACATCGGCGGAATCGTTTATCCCTGCACGCCGTTCAGTGGTTGGTACGTCAGCACCGAGGTAGGCGCACGCAACTTCAGCGACACCGATCGCTACAACATGTTGCCCACCATCGGAGCGATGATGGAGCTCGACATGAGCCACGACCGCACGCTCTGGAAGGACCGCGCACTGGTCGAACTGAACCGTGCAGTTATCCACAGCTACCGCAAGGCCGGCGTCATCATGGTCGACCATCACACTGTCGCAAAGCAATTCATCGATCACATCGCGCGTGAGGACAAGGCCGGGCGCAAGTGCCCGACCGACTGGTCATGGGTGAACCCGCCCATGTCCAGCTCGCTCACGCCGACGTTCCACCGCCTGTACGACGAGCCCGATCTCGACATCCGGCCCAATTTCGTGACAAAAAAGAAGAAGGGCACCGACCAAGGCCGGTGCCCCTTCCACAACTGATCGCGCTCAGAAGGGGATCTGCCCCAATCCGACGCCGACCACGAGCATCGTGATCGAGATCAGGCCCGCTCGCCACAGAACCTTCTTGTGGTGATCCGCCAGAGAAACACCGGCGAGTGTGACCAGTAGCAGGATCGCCGGGACCAGCGGGCTCTGCATGTGCACGGCCTGCCCGGTGATCGAGGCGCGCGCCATCTCCACCGGCTCGATGCCGTACTGCGCTGCAGTCTCGGACAGCACCGGCAGCACACCGAAGTAGAACGCGTCGTTGGTCATGAAGAACGTGAGCGGGATACTCAGGACGCCCGTGATGACGGCGAGGTGCGGGCCCATCGCGTCGGGGATGACCTGCAGCAGCCACTCTGCCATCGCCTCGACCATGCCGGTTCCCTGGAAAACGCCGGTCAGCACCGCTGCTGCCAGCACCATCGCGACCACCGAGACGATGCTCGACGAATGGCGTGCGATTGCTTCACCCTGATCCTTGACCGCCGGGAAGTTCACCGCGAGGGCGATCGACGACGCGATCATGAACAGCACCGGGATGGGCAGGATGTCCATCACGAGTACGACGAGAAGGATCGTCGTCAGCGCAGCGTTGAACCAGAGCAATTTCGGCCGCAAGGTGTCCCGCTTGGGGTCGAGGCCGTCGATGAATCGTCCGGTGTCGCCGCCGTCGTCCTCGGAGTCGTTCGAGCCGCCGGTGCCGGCGCTACCGGTGCTGGAACTTCCACCGTTTCCGACCTTTTCGAGGATGCGCTCAGAAGTCAGGACCAAAGTCCCGATCCTGCGGCGCTCCATGATCCCGAGGTGAATCGCGAATCCGAGCACCATGATCAGGCCGACGATCAACGACGGCACCATCGGCACGAACACGTCGGAGGGTGAGAGTCCCAGCGCGCTCGCGGCCCGGACGGTCGGGCCGCCCCACGGAATGATGTTCATCGTCGCGTTGGACAGGCCGGCGATCACCGTCAGAACGACGGGACTGACACCGAGTTTGAGGTAGAGCGGAAGCAGCGCCGAGGTCACGATGATGAAGGTCGTCGAACCGTCTCCGTCCAGCGAGACCACCATCGCGAGCACTGCGGTTCCGACCACTCGAGCCTCATCGGATCGTCTCGCACCATCCGCAGGATGAGCTTGACCAGCGGATCGAAGAGGCCGACGTCGATCATGATTCCGAAGAAGATGATCGCGAAGAACAACAGCGCCGCGGTGGGTGCGAGCGACTTGATGCCGTCGGTGATCATGTCGCCGATTCCGAGGCCGGCCCCGGCAAGTAGTCCGAAGGCCACCGGAACCAGAGTCAGTCCCACCACCGGGGTCGCGCGTTTGGTGAGAATCAGGAACATGAACACCGCAACCATGAGGAAGCCGAGTGTGACGAGCATGATGAACTCCTTTAGTGCTGAATTGCCGAGAAAAACGGCACGGCAAATCGAGCCGGTGACCTTCGTGGAGGTGAAACGAAACTTCGGTAGTGCTCAGTTGATGCCGGGCGGATCGAGTGTTGCGTCGACGAACCGGGATTGATCGGTGAGGAATGCGGAGAACTCGGGTTCGGTGAGAACTGCACTGTTCCAACCGTTTCGGCGAGACAGCTCGTTCCAGCGCGGGCTTGCCGCCAGATCCCGCACCAAATTCTGCAAGTGCTGACGCTGATCGTCCGTCAGGCCCGGCGGCGCCATGAGACCCCGCCAATTGGTGAACGTGACGTCGACGCCAGACTCCGCCATCGTGGGCGCATCCACCGCCGGGGTACGGGCCGGCGAACTGACCGCAAGGACCCGAACCGTGCCTGCCGCAATCTGATCGAGGTACTCACCGATACCGGTGGCGGCTACGTCGACCTGCCTCGTGAGCAGTGCGGGAAGCAGTTCGCCGCCGCCGTCGTAGATGCGGTACGGGGAGCGCGACGGATCGACGCCGACCGCCCGTGCGAACAGAAGGCGGAACAACCCGTCCGGTCCACCTTCACTCGAACCACCGCCGATCGAGATCGACGACGGATCCGCCACCCAGGCCTGCGTCAGATCGGCGAGAGTTTTGTACGGTGAATCTGCTGGAACCAGTAGCGCTTCCGGTTCTTCGACGAGTCTCGCAATCGGTGTCACGTCGGCAAGTGTGTGCTCGGACGGCAGTATCTCGAGCGAACCGAGAACTCCGAGCCCCATGACCATGAGTAGGTCGGGATTCCCGCTTTCGAGAGCCAACCGGTTGAGTCCGACGATGCCACCCGATCCGGGCAGCACAACGACGTCGGCGTCGACGGTCCCTTCGTCGGCCAGTGCTTGCACCATGGTCCGGGCGGTCAGGTCGTAACCACCACCGGCCACCGAGGGCACCAGCACGCGCAGTTCTTCGGAACTCTCACCCGCTCGGCCACCGGCGAAGAAGGACTCGACCGGAGTGCATCCGGTCGAGAGCACGAGAGTCATCGCGCAGGCACCGAGCAGGGCGATATGCCTGCTCAGCCGCTTCGATGTGCTCATGGCTTCGTCCTTGTCTGCCGGTACCGATGTGTGAACAGGTTTCATACTGACGCACTTTGTGACTGGGGTCACCATTGGGAAAGCAAATTGATTTGTGCTCATTGTGCTCACGAACGGCCGCTTTCCCGGCATCGAACTGAAGGCTAGGGTCTGGCTGGTGTCCTCAGGAAACGAGCAGGCGGAGCGAGAGAGCAAGTCGTCTCTGTTTGCCCGGCTGTTTCGCCGCCGGCACACTCTGGCGACACAACTTCTCGAACTGCAACTTCTGATCGTCGTTGCAGTTCTCGTGTGCGTCACCGCCCTCTCCCTCGCGCAGTCGTCCGCGAGTTTCCAACGCGAGGAGGGACGTCGCGCACTCTCGGCAGCGGAATCGCTCGCAGCCAATCCGGCAGTACGCGAGCTACTCCCCCAGGCGCAGACCCGCCTCCGCTCCGGACTACAAGGTTCGGTCGACTCGGTACGCGCCATCTCGGGCGTCACCTACGTCTCGCTTGCCGACGCCGACGGCAGTGTCGTCATTTCGACGCGTCCCGGTGATGTCGGCATCGACGCACGTCAGACGGAGGATCGGTCGTGGACGGGTTTGGTCGACACGCCCTCCGGCAAGGCCGTGGAGGCGCACGTTCCGATTCTCGGCAGCGAAGGAGCGATTACCGGAACCGCGATCGTCGGCATCGAGTACCCCTCGATCTGGACACGGCTGCTGCAGTCTGCACCGAATCTCCTGGTATACCTCGCGGTGGCATCCCTTCTCGGCGGCGTCGGGTCGATCCTGTTGGCCCGCAGGGTAAAACGGCAAACCCTCGGCATGGAAGCCGGCGAGATCCTGGACCTGGTTCGCCAACGTGAAGCAATGCTGCGCGGTCTCAAGGAAGGCGTCATCGCATTCGACGCGCAGGGAAAGGTGGTGCTGATGAGCGACAGTGCCCACCAACTCCTCGACATCCCACGCGGCAGCGCCGGTAGATCGGTGCGGGACCTCGGTCTCGACGACCGCCTCCAGAGTGTACTGACCTCCGGCACAACCGAATCCGATCAGTTGGTTCTTGTCGGCGATCGCCTGCTCGTCCTCAACACCGTCTTGATCGAATCGAAAGGCCGCACCATCGGGTCGGTCACCACTTTCCGCGACCGCACCGAATTGCGCTCCGTGGAAGAAGAACTCGACGTGACCAAAACCAGCACCGACGCACTACGCGCCCACATCCACGAGTTCGACAATCAACTGCACACCATCTCCGGCCTCATCCAGCTCGGCGAATACGACGAGGTGGTCGGCTACGTCGAGGGTCTGACCATGGAGCGCGCGCAGGTCAGCGCGACCGTGACCGAGAAGATCGCCGACGTCGGCACCGCCGCACTCGTGATCGCCAAGATAGGTGCTGCTGCACAGGGGTTGGTCACGGTCGAGCTGGCGGCGGACACGCATCTGGAACCGGTGGACCGCAGACTCGGACGAGATCTCGTGACAGTGGTCGGAAACCTCGTCGACAATGCCATCGACGCCGTCGGTGAGATGCCGGAAGCCGCGCGCCGCAAGGTTCGGTTGTCGATTCGGGGCCGTGGCACAGCGGTCGAAGTGCGGGTCGAGGACGCCGGCCCCGGTATCGCGCCGGAGAATCGCGACAGGGTGTTCGGCCAGGGTTGGAGCACCAAGGGACAATCGAGCGACGGACACGGTTTCGGTTTGGCGCTGGTGCGCCTGACGTGTCGTCGGCGGGGCGGCGACGTCACCGTGAGCACTCGTTCGGCAGAGGACATCGAGTGGACTGTCTTCAGCGCGGTCCTACACGACGGAGAGGGCGCATGATCCGGGTACTGGTGGTCGACGACGACTTCATGGTGGCGAAGGTGCACAGCGGATTCGTCTCACGGATAGACGGTTTCGAAGTGTGCGGCGTTGCCCATTCGGCCGAGACCGCGCTGGCCGCAGTCGGTGAGTTGCAACCCGACCTGGTGCTTCTCGACGTCCACCTGCCTGGCACCACCGGACTCGATCTGATCGCCCCGTTTCGCGAGCTGGCACCGGAGCTGGATGTTCTTGTCATCACTAGTGAGCGCGAGGCCGGCTCGGTCAAGAAAGCGCTGCGCAGCGGCGTCGTGCATTACCTGATGAAGCCCTTCACGTTCGAGGTTCTCCGTGAGCGTCTCGAGCGTTACCGATCGACATACGCAAACCTCGACAGCTCCGGCGAAGCAGAACAGGAGGCGGTGGACGAGGCTTTCGGCGTGGCAGGTGGCGCGACAACGGCGTCGTCCCTCAAGGGTCTACCGAAAGGACTCAGTCCTGAGACCCTTCAGCTGGTCGAGGCAGCACTACGAGACGAAACCGAACCCGCCTCGGCCACAGACATTTCCGAGAGGGTCGGCATCTCACGCGCGAGCGCGAGGCGCTACCTCGAATACCTCTACGAAACCGGGCGGTCCACCACTTCGCTGAAATACGGAGTGGTGGGCCGCCCGGAACGTCGTTACGTCTGGAAACGCTGACCCTTCGCTACACGACGCTGGTTCCTAGACCGCGCGGGCGCTGGTCTCCCAGTACCGCGCGCGCAGCGCCTTCTTGTCCAGCTTGCCCAGCGGTGTCAGCGGGAGTGATTCCACGAAGTCGATGCTCTTGGGAGCGTGAACCGAACCCTTGGCTGCCTTCACCTTGTCGACCAGTTCCTCGGTGTCGACGGTCAGTCCGGCACGAAGTACGACACAGGCCTTGACGGCTTCGCCCCACTTGTCGTCCGGCACACCGACTACCGCCACCGACGCGACGGACGGATGCGCCGAGATCACGTCTTCGATTTCGCGGGGGAACACGTTGAAACCACCGGTCACGATCATGTCCTTCTTGCGATCGACGATGGACATGAACCCGTCCTTGTCCTTGCGCGCGATGTCGCCGGTGTGCAGCCAACCACCCCGGAACGCCTCGGCGGTTTCGGCCGGCTTCTTCCAGTAGCCCTTCATGATCAGCGGGCCACGGACGCAGATCTCACCGAGTTCTCCCTGCGGCACCTCGTTGAGGTCGTCGTCGAGCAACCGGACGTCGAGCCACGGCACCGGACGCCCACACGTGGCGAGGCGGGCCGGATCGTCGGCGAGGTGTTCTTCCTTGCGCAGCACCGAAATAGTCATGCCGCACTCGGTCTGACCGTAGAACTGGAAGAAGATCTGACCGAACTTCTTGATGCCCTCCTGCAATCTGGCGGGAGACATCGCGGACGCTCCGTAAAACAGCGTCTGCAAACTCGAGACGTCCCGCTTGGGCAGATCGGGGTGGTCCATGAGCATGTAGATCATGGTGGGCACCAACATGGTTGCCGTGATCTTGTGCTTCTCGATCGCTTCGAGCACAGCACCTGGCTCGAAGGCAGGCAGGACGATCAACGCACCGCCGCGCAGCAAGGTCGGGATGAAGAACGCTGCACCTGCGTGTGAGAGTGGCGTGCAGATGAGGAAGCGGTTGTCCTCGGGCCACTGCCACTCCGACATCTGGATCTGATTGAGCGCAGCACCCGAACGGAAGGATCCGACAACACCTTTGGGCTTGCCGGTCGTTCCACCGGTGTACACCATGCTGCTGGCGTCTTCGGCGTCGACGTGCGCTGCCTTCAGCGGCGCGGGCTCGAACGTGGCAGCCAGCGCGAGGATGTCGATTCCCACCTCGGACGGCCCCATCGAGAGCACGTTGGTCAACGAGGGTGACGACGCCTTCAACTCGGCGGCGCGCTCTTCGAAGGCATTGGGATCGAAGATCAGCGTCTCGATCTCGGCGTCGTCGACGATGTACTTGTGGTCGTCGAGCGATCCCATCGGGTTCAAGGCGCTCGCCCGGCAGCCGGTGATCATGGTCGCGCCCATACTGATCAGAACCTCGGGGCGATTCTTCGACAGCATCGCGGTGCTGGTGCCCTGAGTGATTCCCAAAGACGCGAGCGCCTGGGCGAAGCAGCTGATCTGATCGCGCATCTGACCGCCGGTGAGGATCACGTCGCCGAGGTACAGCGCGGGCTTGTCGTGATTGCGTTCCAGAGCGGTGATGAGCAGGTCCGGACCGTATACCGGTCGGTGCAGGTCAGCGAACTCGTCTGTCATCTGGTCTTCCTTCTGCTCGGCGCGTGCAGTCATCGAGATGTGCTCCCGGTCACGGATACGATATCCAGAATTGCACAAAACTGGAACAGGTTCCACCTCTTCGATCGAATCCGAGAATGCTCCCGATCAGCGGGAAGCCCGTCGTCACCCGCGAGAGCGGTGGTTAGCGTCGATGTACCCACCGAGACGACAGCGTCTCGGTCGCGTCCAACGGAGAGTGTCATGACTACCAACCTCGGTACCGCCCACTTCACGGCAACTGCTCCGCGTACTGCCACCACGCTCCTCTCCGATTTCGACTCGTTGTACGGCACCGTGCGCTCGGCACCCGACGGGGCCGTCGTCGAGCAGGACGTCGTGTTCTTCGGACGCCCCGATCCCGGCGCACTGCTCACCGGATCCGTGAGGGCGCTGAGTTCGACACTCGAGCGGATCACCGAATACCACGACCAGACCGGGCATCTGGTGGCCGAGGTCTTCGTCCGGGAAGCCCCGACAGCGGGCACCGGAACCGATTCCGTTGCCGCCCTTGCTGATTTCGCTGCTCGTCGTTACGGCTCGGCGTCACTACGACGCTTCCGCGGACGTTGCACCGCGACTTCCACGGGAACAGATCTGCACTGCTCCGTGACAGTGCTCGCGACGTACGAGAAGGACCACGAGAGCGTGGCCGACGTAGCTCTGGTCGCCACCGATCCCGCTGGGGTCGTCACTGCCCGGGCCTGGGCGACTTACGCGATCGACGATGTGGCGACACTCGCGAGCTGAATCTCTGCAGGTCACCGAGTAGGCGTTCCATCCAGCGGGAACTGCCGTATCTCCAGCGGACGCTTCGTCGTTGTATGAGACGGATCACATCACTGGAGCGTCGCAAGACGCGGCTCGGAGGAAGACATGGCACTCGGAACCGGCCCACTCACCACTACGGACACCCCGACGCAGACGGGCGCCGGCGAGGAAATTCGAGAAATCGAAGCGGCAGCGCCTCCCGCACGGTTCGCACGTGGATGGCACTGCCTCGGACTGAGCAATACCTATCGCGACGGTCAGCCCCACCAGATCGAGGCATTCGGCACCAGCCTTGTCGTCTTCGCCGACAGCAAGGGCGACATCAAGATTCTCGACGCATACTGCCGCCACATGGGTGGCAACCTCGCTCACGGAACCGTCAAGGGCGATTCGATCGCCTGCCCGTTCCACGACTGGCGTTGGGGCGGTAACGGAAAATGTACGGCGATCCCCTACGCACGACGCGTTCCGCCGCTGGCCAAGACGCGGGCATGGATCACTCTCGAGAAGAACGGTCAGCTGTTCGTCTGGCACGATCCCCAGGGAAATCCCCCGCCCGCCGAGGTCACGATCCCCGACATCGAGGGCTTCGGAAGCGATGAGTGGAGCGCCTGGAGCTGGAACACGCTCACCATCGAAGGCTCTCATTGCCGCGAAATCGTGGACAACGTCGTGGACATGGCCCACTTCTTCTACGTTCACTACTCGTTCCCCAAGTACTTCAAGAACATCTTCGAAGGTCATGTCGCGAGCCAGTACATGGAATCGGTGGGACGTGAGGACGTCATCAGCGGCACCAACTACGGCGATCCCAACGCTGTGCTCCGTTCGGATGCTTCATATTTCGGACCGTCGTACATGATCGACTGGATCAAGAGCGAAGCCAACGGGCAGATCATCGAGACCGTCCTGATCAACTGCCACTACCCGATCTCGAACAATGCGTTCGTCCTGCAGTACGGCGCGATGGTCAAGAAGCTACCCGGTATGGACGACGAGTCCACTGCCGCGATGGCCGCGCAGTTCACCGAGGGCGTCGAGATGGGATTCCTTCAGGACGTGGAGATCTGGAAGAACAAAGCTCCGATCGACAACCCCCTGCTCTCCGAGGAGGACGGCCCGGTTTACCAGTTGCGTCGCTGGTACAACCAGTTCTACACCGACGTCGAGAATGTCACGGAAGACATGACGAAGCGCTTCGAATTCGAGATCGACACCACCCGCGCAGTGGAGAGCTGGAAGCGGGAAGTCGCCGAAAACGTTGCCGCACGCGACGCCCAGGCACTCGAGACAACCTCCTGATCCGCAGTCGAAAACACTGCTGAGACAAACAGACTGGATGCAAGGAACAACATGACGTACGAAGTGCTCGAACAGATCAACGCGATGGCCGACGACATCTTCGCCGAAGGCATCGAGGCCGAGCGGATCGGCCGGGTGGCCGACGACACCGCCAAGAAGATGAAGGCAATCGGTTCCATCCGCATGCTGCAGCCCAAGGAACATGGCGGCATGGAGGCGCATCCGCGCGAATTCGCCGAAACCGTCATGCGGATGGCTTCACTGAACCCGTCGGCCGGCTGGGTCCACGGGATCGTCGGAGTTCACCCGTGGCAACTCGCGTTCGCGGATCCCAAGGTGCAGCAGGAGATCTGGGGATCCGATCCCGACACCTGGATGGCATCGCCGTACATGCCCGGCGGAATGTGTATCCCCACCGACGGCGGCTACAAGTTCTCCGGTCGCTGGCAGTTCTCCTCCGGTACCGACCATTGCGACTGGGCATTCCTCGGCGCGATGGCGTGTGACAAGGACGGCAACATGGAGATGCCGCCGCGCATGCTCCATGTGATCATTCCGCGCACCGACTACGAGATCATCGAAGACTCGTGGGATGTCATGGGACTTCGCGGCACCGGCTCCAAGGATCTCGTAGTCAAGGATGCGTATGTCCCCGATTACCGCGTCATGGACTGCGACGAGGTCATCGACGGCACGGCAGTGCGCAAGTACGGGCGCACCGAGACGCTGTACCTCATGCCGTGGTCGAACATTTTCCCCCTCGGAATCACCGCCGCCACGATCGGCATCTGCGAGGGAATGCTCTTCCACGCCAACGAGTACCAAGCCGATCGCATCAACGCGCAGGGCACGGCGATCAAGGACGACCCGTACACCTTGTTCGCCATCGGTCAGGCAACCGCCGACATCCGGGCTGCGCGCGACACCCTGCTTGCCAACGTCGACCGCATGTGGGATCGAGTGGACGCTGGCAAGGAAGTGACCTTCGAGCAGCGCGCGGAGGGACGTCAGACTCAGGTACAGGCCGCCTGGCGCGCCGTCAACGCAATCGATCAGGTCTACCCACGCTGCGGTGGCAACGCATTGCGGATGGACAAGCCGCTTCAGCGATTCTGGCGCGATGCTCATGCTGGACAGCATCACGCAATTCACGTGCCGAGCACCGTTTTCCACGCCGCATCACTGAGCCGTCTCGGCGCAGACCCGCAGGGTCCGCTGCGGGCGATGATCTGATCAGACTTCGACACAAGAAATCGACAGGAAAAAGACACGATGACACGCACTGACATCAAGGGACTTGGCTACGTCAAGATCTCGACCAACGACATGGCACGTTGGCGCACTTTCGCTTTCGACGTTCTCGGCTTCGCCAAGGGCAGTGGGCCGGACGAGAACGCGCTCTACCTACGACTCGACGAGCGTGCTGCTCGCATCGTCGTCGTCGAGGGTGAGCGCGACGAGATCGTCAACATCGGTTGGGAGGTCGCCGACCACGCCGCACTGCGCCGCGTTCAAGAAGCACTCGAAAAGAACGGCACCGAGGTCGAGCAGCTTTCGCTCGCCGAAGCAGATGCTCGACGGGTCGAAGAGGTCATCGCCTTCACCGATCCCGGCGGAGCAGCCATCGAGGTCTTCCACGGAGCGATCCTCGACCACAGCCCCGTGGTGACGCCCTTCGGCGCTCGATTCGTCACCGGCTCACAGGGTCTCGGCCACGTCGTACTCCCCGTCATGGACAGTGCTGCGAGCTTCGACTTCTACACCGAGGTGCTCGGCTTCTACCCGCGCGGCGCCTTCCGCCTGCCGGCCCCGCCTGAATTCGGGCCGCTGCGAATCCGTTTCATGGGCGTCAACGAGCGTCACCACAGCTTGGCCCTGTGCCCGGCACCGCACGGCGGCGCACCCGGCCTGATTCACATCATGGTCGAGGTAGACACCCTCGACGCCGTCGGCCAGGCACTCGACCGCGTGATGAAGGACGGATTCTCCGTGTCGTCGACCCTGGGTCGTCACACCAACGACAAGATGATCTCCTTCTACGTCCGCGCACCTGGCGGCTGGGACATCGAGTTCGGCACCGAGGGCGCGAGGGTGGATCAGGACTCGTACTCCTCCGAGGAGATCACCGCTGACAGCTACTGGGGCCACGACTGGTCCGGAAGCGAACCACTGGCAGCTATGTAGTACCCGCCGGTGGCGATCAATACCTGCCGGTGGCGATGTAATACCTGCCAGTAGTTAAACGACGAGGGGGTTTGCGCGAGCATTCGCGCAAACCCCCTCGTCATTTCCACCGCGACGCGCCCGAAAACAGACCGGTGATCCACTTCACAAATCCGTAACTCTATGACACTATTTCTAATTGAAATAGCCAGTTCACTGGTTGTGGAGCTCTAAGAGAAGTGAGGTACACGATGACACTGCAGGCTGTGGATGCTTTAGGCGCCGATTCGGCCCCGACAGCAATTCTCGATCGCGTCTCGCTGGTTCTCGACGCCTTCGACGGTCCCGGCAGGTTGACGCTCGCTCAAGTCGTTCGGAGCACGGGCCTTCCCCGCTCGTCTGCCCACCGCATGCTCGAACGTCTCGTCTCGATGCGTTGGCTGCGTCGCGACGGCCGTGACTACGAACTCGGTATGCGCCTCGTCGAACTGGGATCGCTCGCGGTTCATCAGGACCGCCTCCACGCTGCAGCCATGCCCCTTCTCCATGAGCTCTACCGAGTCACCGGATTCGTGGTTCACCTCGGCATCCTCGACGGGCCCGATGTGGTCTACATGGAGAAGATCGGCGGACGCCTCGCCGCCGCAGTGCCGACGCGTGTCGGTGGTCGACGCCGCGCCGAGACCACTGCGATCGGTCAGGCACTGCTCGCGTTCGGTTCGCCGAAGTCCTCGGGCTACGCACTGCCCCACCTCGCCAGAATCCGCGAGTCCGGGGTGGCCTTCGAATCCGGAAACGGCCTACCGGGATTCAGCTGTCTTGCGGCACCGATCGGCCCCATCGGCCGCGCCGTCGCCGCGGTATCCATCTGCGCGCCGTCGAAGGCCCTCCGCCTCGACCACGTCAGCGCAGCGCCGGTCCGTATGGCGGCCGCTGCCATTTGGCGAGGCATCGACGGCGGATCGCTGAGCGTCACTCCGACTTTGCAACGTCGTCATCTGCTGCGCAACATGCCGACCGCAGCCGGGGCCTGACTCAGATACTCGAACCGTTGCCGGTGAGCCCGGCTTGCTCGAGCGCCAACACGTACTCCTCGACGTTCTTCCATTTGCCAGGCGTCGAGGGCAACGGTGATCCCAGTCGGTCGTGCTCGGCGACGTTCGCGAACTCGGCGGTCGCACGATCGATGTCGTCGAGCAGTTCGCGAGCAAGTTCGATCTCGGCTCGGAAGTACCGTTCCGACCATCGCAACGTCATGACCGGGAACGACCAGGCCGGCTCGTTCTCGGCATGATCTGCGTGGAGTTTCGCGCGTCGAATCTGCTCTTCGACATTGGCGATGTGGGCTTCCACCAGCGCCTTCAGTCGCTCGGGCTCGTTGAGGTGTCCCATCCACAGACGCAACATCACACCGTGCTTGAGCACCGGAACTTCCACCGGTGCCTCCCGTGACCACGTCCGGACGGCGTCGGTTCCTGACTGAGTAATGGAGTAAAGGCGCTTGCCTCGCACCCCTGGTTCGGAGACGACCCGGGACTCCACGAACCCGATGCTTTCGAGCTTCTTCAGTTCTGCGTACACCTGGCTGATGGACGGGCTCCAATAGAAGAAGCCGACACTCCAGTCAGCCCACTTCTTCAAATCGTTTCCGGTCAGCTCCTCCCCGAACGTCAGCATCCCGAGCACTGCCCAGCTGGTAGCGGGAAGTCCTCGGGACACGTCATCAGGTTCGGACATGCCCGAAGTCTAACAATCACTGGTCATTTGCTGGTTTCGTAGAATCCGAACGGACCGCTGAGCGGGATCAAATTTGCTCGAAACCCCTCCACCTGCCACTCGGTCGGTCCTGACCCGTGCCGAGAAGCCATTGCTGCCATTGAGTGGGACTGCCGCTGGATTACGGCCGCGGCGCCACACATCGTTGCTTCTGAAGCTGTTTGCAGAGTTTTGAACAAAAGATTTGAACAAGGAGACGACATGACCGTGGAAAACGCCGAGCCGCCAGTTCTGGACGGACGCACACTTCGCAACGTGATGAGCAATTTCTGCACCGGCGTCACCGTCATCACCGCTCACGACGGAAATTCACCCCTCGGTTTCACCTGCCAGTCCCTGGTCTCGGTATCGCTTGATCCCCCGTTGCTCTCGTTCTGCCCGGCGAAGACGTCGACAAGTTGGCCGAAGCTTCGCGAAACGGGAACTCTCTGCATCAATGTTCTCGCCCACGATCAGCAGGACATGTGTTCGGCGTTCGCTCGCGGCGGGACGGACAAGTTCCTCGGCGTCGAGTGGGATGCCGCCGGCAACGGTGCTCCGGCGCTGAGCGGCGCGCTCGCCCGCATCGAAGCAACGGTCGAGCAGGAGCACGACGCCGGTGATCACACCATCGTCGTCGCACGCATCACCGATCTGAACGTGCTGCGCCACGACGGTCCGCTTCTGTTCTACCGCGGCGGGTTCGGACGCTTCGACGCCTGAGTGCTCAGGCTGTCCCGCTGCGTGGGAGATGCCGGCGCCGAATCGAGCCCGCACCGATAGCGTCCGAAGTAGTTGTCAGACCCTGAACTTCTCGACTGATCGGACTAACTCGATGACCACTCTCGAACCAGACACCACGGCCGCGATCACGGCGACGGTTACCACCTACCTCGACGCCGTGGCTCGCGGATCGTCAGCGGACATCGCCGCCCTCTACGCCGAGAACGCGACGCTCGAAGACCCGGTCGGCAGCGAACCCCGCGTCGGCAAGGCCGCGATCACCGAGTTCTACGGCGCTCTCGAGGGCGGTTCGCAAGAGACGGAACTGCTTACCTTGCGGGTGAGCGGATCCAGCGCGGCCTTCCACTTCCGCGTCGTCACACCGGTGGGCGATCAGGTCTACGAGGTCGAGCCGATCGACGTCATGACTTTCGACGAGGACGCCAAGATCACGAGCATGCGCGCCTTCTGGTCACCGGCCGATCTGATTGCACGCTGATGCGTCAGGTCAGTTGCCGCAACTGCGGAAATCGCGTCCTCGTCGAGAAGTACAGCGAAGCGCACACCAGCGTCCAATGGCTCGAAGAGTCGCAGGAAGTGTGCCCGGAGTTGGGTCGCGTGAACAGCCGTGCCAACGCTCAACGGACGTGTGGCGCTCTGCGCCAGACGATCAACGACCTTGCCGACGCCGGTGAGCTGGAGATGAGCCTGCGCAGCTACCCGGTGCCGGGCAAGCTGTCCTGAACGCTTCCGCGTAGCATTTCGGCGAACATGCGCGCCGATTCCAGGTCGTCGGCGTTCGGCCGCCCCTTCCGGATACCGCCGAACGGCTTGAACGGGAGATAGGTATCCCACGCACGGGACGAGAAGGCTGCGACCACATCGAAGCCCTTCTGTTCGAGCAACTGAACCAGTGGACGCGAGAAGCGATGAATCCCCTTGTCAGGAAAACCACTGGTGGCGAAGACAAAAGCCTTGGATCGCCGTTCTTCGGGGAGTGCCTCGACGAACGAGCGTAAATCTGCGTGGTACGAGCGTAGGTAGATGCCGGAGCCGAACCCCACGAGGTCGTAGTCGGCGAGCTGCGCGGCGTCGATGTCACCGGGCTCGACCACGCGAGCATCGAGAACTTCTCCGATGACGTCGGCGATCAGCTTCGTATTGCCATGGGAGACAGAGGTACACACGATGATTGCTTTCATCGGCTGAGTTCTCTCATTTTGGACATACGCATCCCTCCGCCTGGTTTGTCACTGACAGTTCCAGGATAGAGGCCCCGGCGAAGCTACGGAGAAGGGTGGCGATGGGGAATGATGCCGGTATGTCAGCACGATTGAAGGGGCGAAGACGTGCGGTGAACGCGCTGCTCGTCGACGTCGAACGATGGGCCGCTGAGCACGATGACGTCAAAGCTGTAGCGCTGGTCGGGTCCTACGCGCGCGGCGCGGAGCGTATGGCGAGTGATCTTGATCTGATGATCCTGGCCGACGACGCGAACGCGCTCGCAAATGAAGACTGGTTCGACCGGCTCCGCCCCGACGCGCGATTCATCAGAGCCGCCAACTGGGGGCCAGTCCGAGAACGACGCTTCCGCCTACGGTCCGGTCTTCTCGTCGAACTGAATTTCGCGAGCGAGAGCTGGGCCGACCTTCCGCTCGACGCGGGCACTCGACGCGTCCTCGAAGACGGCCACCGAATCCTGTACGACACCGGGCCTCTTCGCGTCGCTACGAGCGCGGGAAGAACTGCTCGATGAGCACCAAGACGGTCTTCGAGACCTTGGCCGCCGAAATAAACGCGCTGCGCGGCTCTCCCGTCGTCGCGATCGACGGCGTCGACGGGAGCGGCAAGACGACATTCACGAAAAGTCTTGCAGCACAGCTGAATGAACGCCCCGCCATTGTGATTCACGTCGACGACTTCCTCAATCCGCCGGAGATTCGCCATCGCAGAGGTCGGCTGTCACCGGAAGGCTTCTGGCTCGACAGCTACGACTACGACGCCCTCGAGCGTAATGTTCTCGCCCCTCTGAGACCGGGAGGTAACCGCGAGTACCGACCACGACGGGACAGCGACGCGTACTTGCATGCAGCCGACGGAGCCGTAGTCCTCGTCGAGGGACTCTTTCTGCATCGGGACGAATTTGCTTCCCGATGGGACTATTCGATCTTTCTCGACGTGCCCTTCGAGATCACCGCCGAGCGAATGAACCTTCGCGACGGAACGAACGCGGATCCGGAACACCCGTCGATGAACCGTTATGTCGGCGGCCAACGTCTGTACTTCGCGGCTGCAGAGCCCTGGACCCGCGCGGACAGTGTCATCGACAATTCAGACCCGAAACTGCCTCGAATCACGACACATGCCGCCCACTGGAGTTGGCAGTCCGCATCGCCGGCCCCGCGTTTCATCGGTGCGCTGTGGATGTGAATTGGAAGGTTGCGGCATCCACGATCTCAGCGGGCGTGATGTCGATTTCGCCGTTGAGCCAGGCCGTCACCAATTCGGCCAGGCCGCCCACGAACAGTAATCCGTTGATCTCACCCTGATGGGGAGGCCAAGCTCGATCGCCGTACAAGAGCGCAGCCTCGTCGGCCACCATCTGCGCGAACCCACGCAGCGCTCCCCGCCGGTGAGTGCGCAGCGGCTCGTAAGCCACCGACTCGACCATCGCGACACGCCCTTTTCGAGGATCGTCCGTCAGGATGTTGACGAACGAAGCAATGGCGCTCCGCACGCGCTCCTCCCGTGTCCCCTCGGTCGTTCGGAGTGCAGCCATTCCGGCCACGCGCACCTCGTCGACGATTCCGTCGAAAACCTGCTGGAGGAGTTCGTCCCTGCTGGCGAAACTCTCGTAGAAATATCGCTCTGTCAGCTTCGCATGCGCACAGATGGCGGTCATGGTGGCACCCTGCCTGCCCGCGGCCGCAAACACGTCCAGTCCTGCTGCGAGCAAGCTTTCACGCCGAAGCGCGGCCCGCTGCTCACCACTCAGACCGGCATATCGACGGGGTGTGGGAGAAGCCATGAGTCGATCTTGACAGACGACGCGACTGTGACGCAGACTACCCCCATCTGACAGGCGCCACTGTCAGATGCAAACGGAAGGCAGGTACGTGATGTCGAAAATCCTGGCCGCTCCACCCATCCGGTCGCAGTTGCGTCCCATCTCAGGCAATTCGGGACTACCCGGAATAGGGCAAACTTTCGAATACATCCGCGACCCTCTCGCTCTGATGCAAAAACGCTGGGATCGTTACGGCGAGGTCTCGTGGTTCTCGATGGCCGGTAGACGGTGGGTCGCAGCCCTCGGGCCCGACGCATGCCAAGAAGTTCTCCAGAACAAAGACCGCGCTTTTGTCAACAGCGACGGTTGGTCAGTGCTCATCGGCCCCTTCTTTCACGGGGGTCTGATGCTTCTCGACTCCGAAGAGCACCTACGACAACGACGCATCATGCAACAAGCCTTCACGAGATCGCGTCTCGAAAAGACCGTGGACGTGCTGAATCCCGCGATCGCCTCCGCGCTCGACGCCTGGACTCCGTCCGATGGGTTCCGCGCCTACACCGCCCTCAAAGCTCTCACACTCAACCTGGCGACCGACATCTTCATGGGCGGCGCGGAAGGGACCACTGAAAGCGAAATCGACTCTGTGAAAAAAGCTTTCGTCGATTGCGTGCAAGCTGCAACCTCGGTGATCCGTTATCGAGTTCCCGGCACCAGATGGAAGCGCGGCCTCGACGGGCGCCGAACCCTCGAAAACTTCTTCCGCCGCTACCTACCTGCGCGCCGTTCACGCGAAACCGACGACCTGTTTTCCGTTCTCTGTCACATCGAATCAGACACCGGACAGCGCTTCAGCGACGGCGAGGTGATCGATCACATGATCTTCCTGCTGATGGCCGCACATGACACCTCCACCATCACCATCTCGACAATGATGCAATATCTCGGCCAGAATCCGCAGTGGCAGAACAGATGTCGGGCGGAATCACTCGCACTGAGTACGTCGACGCCGAGCTATGCCGAACTCGACCAACTCGCCGGCTTGGACCTGGTGATGAAAGAATGCCTCCGACTCGTCGCTCCCGTGCCGGTCATGGCTCGCCGAGCGGTGTGTGACACCCAGATACAGGACCACTTCGTACCCGCTGGGACCTACGTGTCAGTGGTGCCACATTTCACTCACCACATGCCGCAGTACTGGCCCGACCCCGAACATTTCGATCCCGAACGTTTCGCGGACCACCGACGTGAAGACAAGGTGCACCGGTATGCCTGGGAACCGTTCGGTGGAGGCGTGCACAAATGCCTCGGCATGCACTTCGCCGGCGTCGAAATCAAAGCGATCATGCACCACCTGCTCACACGCTTCGATTGGCAGGTCGCGCCCGGCTACACCGCCCCTCTCAACTACATGTCCTTGCCGTTCCCCTCCGACGGACAGCCGATCGATCTGAAACCACTCACGACTTCTCATGACCGGTAGCGACCGAACCGACGTCAGGATCAACTCGCACATGACTACCGGCACAGACGCTTTCGAAATCCAGAGGAAAACATGAGCACTCGGCCTGCCCGAAACCGGCATGCACGCGCTGCTCCGAAACCAGAGGTCGTCGCAGCGGCGGAGTTCCTACTCGCAGAATCCGACGCCCATGTCTTCCGTCGCCGCTATCTCGAACTGCTCACCCACACCACAGCACCGGATGGCGCAACCGTCACGGACTACACGGTCGCCGAAAGGTATCTACTCAACTCTGCAGCAAAGAGACGTGCTGCGCGGCGCCCGGCCAATCCTTAGCCACGATCGCCGGTCGGGCAGCGCTCGCGGCGAACGTCGAGAACCTCGGCACCGGTTTCACGAATTCGTCGTGGGGTAACGACGAAGAATAGAGTGCGCTGCCTGGGTGACGGCGGTGCGATCGTAGGTTTGCACGAAGTCGAAGGTCCGCTCGAGATCTGGACCGTTGTCATGAAGATCTCGCGCCGACAGCATCGCCGCATGGTGCGGTCCCAGAGTGACGACCGTCCACTCGTTGACGAGATCATCACCCGGGTCGAGCGGCGCGTGTTGAACTTTACCGTCGAGCATCACGGACAGTCCGACACCGTAGACACCGGCAAACCCTACGGTGTCGGCGAGGTGACGCCACCGTGCTGTTGTGGATGCGGTGAAATGCTCGGCTTGTTGAAAGGTGCCCAGAACAAGCATCGAGGAACCCGATGTGGCGGCTTGCGCTTCGAGGGACTTGCTCAGTTGGATCAACAGACGCTTGGTACCGCGCCGGATCCGGCTGTGAGCAGACACGATCGAGTAGGGAGTGCCCACCTCGGGGATGGGATCACTCCACACCGGACTGTCGGGCATCGCGACGACCGGTTCGGACAACAGTGAACTCGGATCGTCGACTGCGGGATACAACTCACCCGTTCCGTATGTGGCTCCGATGGTGATTGCGGCAAGACGGGACGATTCCGAGTCGACACCCTCGGCAAGGATAATCGCGTTCGATCGCTCGACGTAGGCGCCGAGCGCGTGCACCGTCGTTCCCACTTCGAAATATGCTGCCTTGGAAAGCAATTCAGCGGAAGTGATAATGATGTCGGGTTCGACCAAAGACAGAAGTGTCGCCGAGTGCCTGTCGATGCCGACACCGTCGAGTGCAATCAGACGACCGCCCGCGCGGGCTTCTCTGATCACTGCCAGAGAGTTGTGGGGATCGGCAAGCACCGATGCGCTGTCAACCGTGATGACGATCCGTTGCAGATTTCTCGTCGCTCCTTCGATACCAGGAGCGTTCAGAGCTGCTCGGGAAGCCGAGTCGACTGCCACCAGCAACGGCAGGCGATCCGCGACGGTGCATGCGAGTGCAGTACGGGACATGGCCAGTTTGTGACTGTCGAATTCCGAGCGTTGCTGCATCAATTGCGAGGCGCGACGGAGGGCATGCGCCGAACACAGAGAGGAATTGTCAGGCCCACGCAATTGCAACTCGGCGCCTGCAAGTGCGTGGTCGTCGAGGCGGCGTATCGGTGCGAACTGCATGCTTACTTCCAGACCAATCACATCGGAGAACTGGGTGATCGGAGAATTCGACGATGTCGAACCGTTGCTGGTGTCATACGCCATGGTGTGGCTCTTCACTACGAGTCGGGACCACCAAGCGTTCATGCGGCCGGACGCGTCGATGGCAGCGCCGGCTGCTCGACACCGAACGAGACTACCGCAAATCTCGGCGCAACCCGGTGACGACAACCTGATCCCGCGCCGCAAAGTGCACATCGACACGCAGATCAGACCAGATACCAAGTCAACGCGTATCGAGCACTGCTCACTTCACATCGTTCGTGGGAGTCGTTTCCGGCTCAAGCACCGAGAGCATCAGCAGTCGACGTGGCATCGCCCGCAATGAGTTCGGAGGCGCCGAGAGCCTGAAAGATCATGGAGACCGCTCGCGTCGGGGCAAACAAGCGAATGCGGTTGTTGCCACGCCCCGCAGCATCGACAACGGCATTCGCCACTCCGGACGACATGAAGGTCACGCCGGAGAGATCGACGTGAATATCGGTTCCGACCAGGAGAAGTCGGTCGAGCGCGTGCACCAATTCCACCCGCTGACCCATGTCCAATTCTCCGGCAAGTCTCAGTACCGCATACGAAGGGGTGTAGCTTTCCACGTCGATACTGTACCGATGCCCTTCTCGGCCGGCGCTGTCAAAGAGATCGAGAACATTTGCAGCTGAAGAACGTTCGTTGATCGTAGTCATGAAAGCCTCTTGTCTGGACTCGGCGTGCCCCACCGCCCGAATCAGCGATGAATCACTGTGCGTCGGATAACCAACCGTGTCGGTCACTGCGTTCCAGACGAACTCTGCCACCGGCAGGTTTCGCCGACACAACCACATCTATAACGCTAGGGTCTCGAAAACGTCACAGCGCGATATCGCACTTTTGGCGCCACCCCCGACGCACTGAACCGCTACCTCGCCTGGCCCCCGACGTGCCTGCGGGGCGACGTCTCTGCGGCGTCGACCACTGGCTTTCTCGCTCATCGGGAAGGTGGGTTCGCCGCACCACCATTCCGCAATACCTTCTGTGACATGGATAACATTGTCGACGTACTCGTCATCGGATCGGGCGCTGCCGGATCGGCCGCAGCGCTCCAAGCGCACGCCGACGGCGCATCGGTCGTGATTCTGGAAAAGAGCGGACCTGATTCCGCGGGCGGCAACACTCGACTGTCCGGCAGTGGATGGTTCGTCAACCAGGACCCCGCTGCCGCCCGAACCTTCCTGCGTTCGTTGAACGGGGAGTTCCCCGTTGCCGAGGACGTCATCGATGCCTGGGCCGAGAACACTCACGGACTGTCCGACTGGATCCGCAGTCTGGGTGCAACTGTAGCGATGACCGGCGATTTCCATTCCGCGGCAGAGTTCGCCGAACTTGACGGAAGTTCTTGTTACGCAGGGATGGACACCGTCGAAGGGAAGATGGGCAATGAACTTCTCTACCGGTTCCTCGTCTCCGCTCTCGCTGAACGCGGCGTCACAACACTATTCGACACCGAAGCCACCGGACTGCTGACGGATGAATCCGGAGCGGTGACCGGAGTCGAGATCCGTTCGGGTGAAAAGACTTCGCAGATCCAGGCACGCCGGGGCGTCATCCTTGCCACCGGAGGATTCGAAGCAAATCCGACGATGGTGCGCGACTACTTGCGTCTGGAGAATCCGAAGATCTGGGGCTCACCATCGGCAACCGGCGACGGTCACCGCATGGCACAGGCCGTGGGCGCCGATCTGTGGCACATGAACAACATGATGACCATTACGGGAATTCCCGGCGACCTCGAAAATCCGACTGGATTCTTCCTCGCACTGTGGAACGCGCACAACTATGTGTTCCTCAGCCGGGAAGGTAGACGCTTCACCGACGAGTCAGCCGAAATGCGGCATGGTCATGTGTTCAGAGAGGGTTCTTACCAACACTTTCCGGTGCAACCGATGAACGTCGTCTTCGACGAGACGATGAGGTTGGCCGGACAGCTGAGCCCCGGCCGCGACGCACTGCCCGTCGGCCACAGGGTTCTCGACGAAGGGTACGAGTGGAGCTCGGACAATCAAGCCGAGATCGACAAGGGATGGATCCTAAAGGCGGACACGCTCGCCGAACTCGCCGAGAAACTCGGACTGGACCCAACAGTCGTGGAAACGAGCGTGCGACGCTACAACGAGGCGTGCGCGGATGGCATCGACC
The DNA here is from genome assembly GCF_040546695.1 of Rhodococcus sp. OAS809. Taxonomy (NCBI): domain Bacteria; kingdom Bacillati; phylum Actinomycetota; class Actinomycetes; order Mycobacteriales; family Nocardiaceae; genus Rhodococcus; species Rhodococcus sp. OAS809. Next base: position 2,540,947 of record NZ_JBEPOI010000002.1, read on the forward strand.
ATTCGTTCGGCCGCAATCCCGAAACTTTGGCCCCGGTGGCTACCGCTCCGTTCTACGCCGTCTCCGGGTCGCCACTGCTGGGATGGAGTAGCGGTGGGCCGCGCCGCGACGGTCATTCCCGCGTACTCGATACTGCCCGCAATCCGATTCCTGGCCTCTACGCCGCGGGCGCGGTCAGTTCCACCTACAGCGCGGCCAAGGACGGCGGATTCCACATTGCCGACGCCTTCGCATTCGGCCGTGTCGCCGGGGCCCATGCCGCCGCGCGTAAAGCTTGATATCGCCGGCCTTTCGACTGACTAGCCACGCACGATTACGTGGCTGGTCAGTTGTGGTCGATCGTCACGCAGATGAATCCTCTGCGCCGGATGAAACCGGGATTCGTACCGGGACGCTATCGCCTCGGCCGTCCCGTAATAGCTCACATCGCGCGGACGTCCCTTCGCACGCCGCAAGGACTCGTCGAAGCTTGCTTCAACCCAGATTCGTAGGTCGAACTGATCTCGCATCAGTCCGCGAAAAAGCAGCACTCCCTCGACGATCACAATGGCGCGATCCGGGACTCGTGGCTTCGACACCACAGATTCGTCTGTCTCCGGATCAGTCGAGACGTAGGAAATTTCGGTAACTTCGGCCAACCGTAGCGGCACCATCACACGGCTACTCAGGTTCGAATAGTCGTACGCATCCTCGAGATACCCACGCACCGTGTCAGGATCTTTGTTCCGTACCGCTTTCGCAGTCGAGAACTCGTCCCCATGGATCATGATGAAGTCATGGCCCGACTTCGAGATACCGGCAGCCAACTCGTCCGCGATCGTCGATTTTCCGGAAGCCTCGATTCCCGAGATCCCGACAAAAGTGCGTCCGGCCCGATCTTCGTGGCAGCGCACGACGTGCTCGACTAGAGAACCCGAATCATCCGCGCCGAAGGTCTTCTGCCGATTCACGCCCGAGCAGCCTTGACCTCGTCGAAGAACGCGATGACGGCTGCCTCGTTCTCCGGCGGAACGGTCAGCGATGCCCGTGGACCTGCTACCGCGATCGAGTCGTCGGCGAGTCTGTTCCCGATGGTGAGTTTCAGTCCCGACTTCGACGGTTTCGCCTTCACCGCAATGTGTTCGACATGCCAACGAGCCACTTCGCTCGTGCTCGCGGCGGTGCGGTCGAAGACCTCCACCGTGCGGTGGTCGAGGACCATCACGATGTTGGTCCCGACGGTGACTTCCAGATAGCGCCGTTCCGCCACGGTGTACGCCTTTCGGTTAGGTGAAACCGACGCTACACACCGTGGCGGAACTCAGCGTGTCAAAACCTCAGCTGTTCAAGATTTCAGCTGTTCGAAACCTCAGCGGGACGAACTTCCTGCATCCACCGGCAGGGCGACCGACGTGATGTAGCGAGCCTCGTCGGAAGACAGGAACAGAGCAGCGTTCGCTACGTCCACCGGTTCGATCCACGGAATGGCGAGCATGTTCATCGTCATCGCTGCGGCAGCAAATTCTTCGCGCGTCGGGTTCTCGAGATCGGGGCGGAACTTGCCGCGCACCAACGGGTTTTGAATCATGAGGGTGTCGACGTTGGTGGGATGGACCGTATTGACGCGTACGTTGTGCGGAGCCAGTTCCTTTGCCAGCGAACGCATCAGACCAACGACTCCATGCTTGGCTGCGGTGTAGTGCGCGACTCCGACCAGCCCCCGAAGTCCGGCGATGGAGCTTGTGAGTGTCATCGATCCCCCGCCCCGCGCGATCAAGTGCGGAGCAGCGACGGTCGTGGTGTGCCACACGCCGGTCAGATTGACGTCCAGCATGGTCTGCCACATCGTTTCCGACATGGTCAGGGCCCCATCGGAGGACGTGATACCAGCTGTAGCGCAGACGATGTCGAGACCACCGAGCGTTCCGACGGCCGAGTCCACGGCACTGCGTAGTGCCTCGAGATCCCGAACGTCCACTACCGCAGATTCGACCTTTCGCCCCAGCGCCCGGATCTGCGCCACTGTCTCATCGAGATCGGCCTCCGTCGCGGGCGGCGTGACTGTGGTTTCCACCGAAGTGCACACGTCGACCGCGATGATGTCCGCGCCCTCTTCGGCAAAACGCACGGCCTGAGCCCGCCCGATTCCTCGTGCCGCACCCGTGATCAGCGCGATCTTGCCTTCCAATCGAGAAGTCATCAATTCATACTTTCTGGGTCAGGCCGGCGTCGACAACCAACTGACAGCCGGTCATGTAGCGGGACTCCGCGGATGCGAGAAACAGGACCGCATTACTGACGTCCACCGGATCGACCCAGGGAACGGGCAGCAAGTTGCGAGCGCTGAGCACTGCAGCAGCGTCTGCTTCGGTGGGATTCTCGATGTCCGGGCACAGGTTCGCGAACACTCGCTCGTTGATGATCATCGGGGTACGTACCGAACCCGGATGCACGGAGTTGACGCGGATACTCTGCGCCCCCAACTCGTTGGCCAGCGTTCTGGCCAGGCCCACCACGGCATGCTTGGCTGCGCTGTAATGACTTGCTCCGGCAATACCTTTGATTCCCGCTGTCGAGCTGACCAGAACGACGGATCCACCGTCGCCGAAGTGCGGAACGCAGGCCTTGACGGTGTGCCACGCGCCGGTCAGATTGACGTCCAGCGAGCGGTTCCACACTGCAGGATCGATGGTCCACGACGGTCCCGGCGTGTCGTAGACGCCCGCATTCGCGACCACGACGTCCAACCCGCCGAGTTCGGTAACGCACTCGGCCACGACGTCGGCCAGGCCGTCGAAGTCCCGAATATCCGCCACACCGGTCACCGCGATACCGCCTCGATCACGCACTGCCTGAGCGGTTTCCGCCAACCCCGATTGTGCCTGTTCGACATCCAACGCGATCACGGACGCGCCTTCCTCGGCGAGCCGCTCACAGTGTGAGCGTCCCATTCCTCCGGCAGCACCCGTCACGAGTACCCGCTTGCCCTCCAGCCGGCTCATGCGTGCACCGCGCTGTTCAGCTCGAAGCCTCGGTATCCCGCTGCTGCCACGTCTGCACAGATGTCGGAGTAGACACCGAAGCCTCCGATGAAGGGCATGAATATCCTCGGCTTTCCCGGGATGTTGGCTCCCATGTACCAGGAGTTCGCGGATGGGAACAATGTTGCCGACGCCCGGCGTGAGCACTCCTCGAGCCAGTTGTCCACGGCTTCGGCACTCGGCTCGATGGTGTCGATCCCCGCCGAATCGAGGTGGTTGATCGCGTCGGCGATCCAGTCGACGTGCTGTTCGGCAGCGAGAATCATGTTGGACAGCACACTCGGGCTACCCGGCCCGGTGACGATGAACAGGTTCGGGAAGCCGTGAACCCCCAAACCAAGATAGGTTCTCGGACCCGCATGCCAGTTCTCTCGCAAGGTCTCGCCGTTGCGGCCACGGATCTCGATGCGATCGAGTGCCCCGGTCATCGCATCGAAACCGGTGGCGAACACCAATGCGTCGAGTTCGTAGTGCGAGTCGGTCGTCTTGATCCCGGCCTCGTCGATTGCCTCGATCGGTGCGCTCTTGAGATCGACCAGGCTCACGTTGTCACGGTTGTAGCTCTGGTAGTAGTCGGTGTCCGTCACGATCCGCTTGGTCCCGATGGGGTGGTCGTTCGGGATCAGCAGGTCGGCGATGGCCTGATCTTCGACCACCGATCTGATCTTGGCCTCGGCAAATGCGGCCGCCGTCGCGTTGGCGTCGATGTTGCTGGTCTGGTCTGCGAAGGTTTTGGCGAACAGAACACCGCCGAGCTTCCACCGCTCCTCGTAGGCCGCGTTCCTCTCGGCCTCGGACACCTCGAGCGCGCTGCGAGGATCCGAGACGAACGGTGATCCACCGCCGCTGCGCTTGGACAGCGCTCGGCGCTCGGCGTAGTCGGCCTTGATCTCTGCGCGTCGTTTGTCATCGAGAGGCGTGTTTCCCGCCGGCACACTGTAATTCGCGGACCGCTGGAACACGAAGAGGTGATCGGCCTGCTCGGCGATCAACGGAACGGACTGGATGCCCGACGATCCGGTGCCGATCACTCCCACTCGCTTGCCGGTGAAATCGACGCCCTCGTGCGGCCAGAAGCCGGTGTGGAAGACCTCACCGCCGAAAGTCTCGCGACCTGCAATGTTCGGAACGTTCGCGGTCGAGAGGCTGCCCGTGGCGCACACCACGAACCGCGAGGTGACGTCATGACCACCGTCGGTGTGCACTCGCCACGTCGACGAGTCCTCGTCGAACTGTGCGCTCAGGACACGGGTATCGAAAGTGAACCCACTGCGTAGGTCGAAGCGATCGGCGACGTGATCGAGGTAGGACAGGATCTCCGGCTGCGCGGCGTACTTCTCGCTCCAGTCCCAATCCTGTTGCAACTCTTCGGAGAACGAGTAGGAGTAGTCGAAACTCTCGACATCGCAGCGTGCGCCCGGGTAGCGGTTGAAGTACCACGTGCCGCCCACTCCGGAGCCCGCCTCGAAGCCGTGGACACGCAGCCCCTGCTCGCGAAGTCGGTGCATGGCGTACATGCCGGCGACGCCGGCGCCGATGACTACGACGTCGAGTGGTGCGGTAGAGAAGTCAGGATCGGTCATGGTGGCCACGCTACGAGTGGGTTGAACGGTAGAGGAACAGGTTCTCCCGCTGGGTGGGCGGAGAGTGCTGTGTCCACCGATTGGGGGACAGCGATGTCGTCCAGCACTCGGACCCGTAGGTGGACAGACCCGAAGGGATTTCGGGGCCATAGTTGTCTCATCACAGAAACACACGGTCACCGAGACCGACAAATCGAGGAGAACATGATGAGCACCAACACAATGCGACCCGAAGCACTTTCCTTCTCCGGCCTCAGCATGGCAGCTCTGGTTGCCCGCTCCGCCGGTGCGAACACGGTGAAGTCGATGACCGACACATCCGTCACGACGGCGATGATCAGCAATTCGGGTCGCGGGGCCCTGTATCTGGTCCACGCGTCCAATCCGAACGGCGACTGGGTCGTCCCGCCGGCGGACTACATCCTCCCCAACATGAACGTGAACGTTGTGGCCACGAGCAAGAACCAGAACGACTTCCCCATCGTGCTCACGTACCGCTCCGACGACGGTGGAGTGTTTGTCTTCAGTGCCACCAACTCGAAGACCAGGGCGGATGCCGGCGGTACGTACGCCCCCGACAGCCACGACGTCACGGTGACGATGACCTCGGGTTACCCGGCCATGAACGTCACGTACGTGCTTCGGTGACGCTTGCTCACTCCAACAATCCCTGCCGCATTGCAGCGGCGACGGCCGCGCCTCGATCGTTGACTCCGAGTTTCTCGTAGAGGCGCTGCACGTGGGTTTTGACGGTGGAGGGCGCAAGAAAGAGTTGTGAGGCAATGGCCGGGATGCTGGCGCCCTGCGCGATCAATCCGAGAACCTCACGTTCGCGGGCGCTGAGCGTCGGACCGGAGGGTTCACTACGACGCCGAACCTCTCCTACCAATCCGGCGGCGATACTGGGCGGCAACACATCTCGTCCCGCAGCACAGTCGAGCACGGCGCTCACGATCTCGGCGCGAGTGGATTCCTTCGGCAGGAATCCGGCAGCACCGGCTTGCAGGGCCTGGTACACGACAGACGATTCGTCGTGAGCGCTGAGCAGAAGCACACGCGTCGGAAGCTCGTCTCGAACGACTGCGGCGGCGACCTGAGTTCCATCCAGGTGCGGCATCCGGAAGTCGAGCAGCGCGACCTGCGGGCGTAGTTCGCGGATCATTGCGAGCGCTGCTGCGCCGTCGTCGGCCTCGCCCAGGACGTCGATGCTGTCACTGCCGGTCAGAGCCCGAACCACGCCCTCACGGAACAGTGGGTGGTCGTCGCCGACCACCACGGAAACCTTGCCGGCCAGCGGCTTCGTGCCTTCGCGCATTGCTCACTTTCTCACGCCCGTACCAGCAATGCGAGCACTTACGCCTCCCCCGATCGGGGGACAAGAGATTCAACCCCGCCACGGCCCCGTCGGCGGACATACAGCAGCACTCCTTCGCGACAAGATTGATTCATCGCCGAGAACGGCAACCACACACCATCCCAGGAGCAGACATCATGCGTACCAACACCACTCGCTTCGTAGCAGTCACCGCAATCGCCCTCGCTGTCGGCGGAACCGCACTGGGAACCGCAGCGATCGCCAACGCCGGCACCATGCCCACCGACGGCCCGACGGTTGCCATGACCATCACCAACAACACCGACAACCCGATGCTGCTGGACAGCGCGTCCAACCCCTACGGACAGTGGATCAACGGCCCCCGCTCCTACCTGGCCCCGCACACCACCGAGATCGTCACCGCCTACAGCAGCGATCCCCGCGGTATCGGTGTCGACGTCACCTACAACGTCGCCGACGGCGTCCAGACGGTCATGGCTGCCAACAACTACGCCGGCAACCCCACCCTCGACGGGACTCGCATCATCGGCGACCCGACGCACGTCATCCTCACCGACTACATGGCCACCGGCTACCCCACGATGAACGCCTCCTACGACGTCTTCACGCAGAACTGAACCAAGCGTTGATGCAACCACGAACTTGATCCGCTACGGCCCACGACCCGGTATCCGCATGGATGTCGGGACGTGGTGTGCGCTGACCAGCTCAGACGCGTTCGACCAACACGCAGCGAGCGCCACTGAAGATCGTGGGCATGCACTTGTTGCAGTGGATGCACAGTGATTGGGTATCGGATTCGGCCGCGATCCGATTGATCAGATCCGGTTCTCTGAGCAGCGCCCGTGCCATGGCGACGAACTCGAACCCTTCCGCCATTGCGGTATCCATGCCCGCTTTGTCCGTGACACCTCCGAGCAGCACGAGCGGCAACTTCACCGCAGCACGAATCTGCCGAGCCTCTTCCAGCATGAACAACGGCTTGTACGGATAGGTATGCAACATGCTCTTCCCCACCAACTGCACACCGAGTCGAACAGGTTGCGGCATCGCGGCGGCGAACTCGCGGATCGGCGCATCGCCCTTGAACAGGTACATCGGGTTGAGCAGTGAACTGCCCATCGTCAACTCGAGCGCGTCGACGCTTCCGGATGCTTCGAGCCACTGCGCCACCTGGATTGCTTCGTCCACCCAGAATCCGCCTGGCACACCGTCGTCCATGTTCAGCTTGGCCAAGATCGCGATCTTGTCACCGACGGCATCGCGCACACTGCGTGCAGTTTCGAGTACGACGCGAGCCCGGTTCTCCAGCGATCCGCCGTAGGAGTCCTTACGACGGTTGAGTTTCGGGCTCAGGAACGAGCTCGCGAAATAGTTGTGACCGAAGTGGATCTCGACGGCGTCGAATCCTGCCTCGACGGCAAGTCGCGCAGCGCTCCCGTGCGCCGCCGCAATTCTGGTGATGTCCGCTGTCGTGGCAGTGCGAATCATCCTCATGCTCAACGGATTGAACGAACTCGACGGTGCCAGCGCGGGCAGTCCGGTCGACTTCTGATTCGCCACGGGACCGGCATGGCCGAGCTGCGCCGACGCAGCAGCACCTTCGGCGTGAATGGCATCGGTGAGCCGCCGAAGCCCGGGGAGGGCATCGGGCCGCATCCAGAGCTGGCCGTATTCGGTGCGCCCTTCCGGTGCGACGGCGCAATACGCGACGGTGGACATCCCGACTCCGCCGGCGGCTGGGCGACGATGGAACTCGATCAGCTCGTCGGTGACCAGGGCGTCGGGAGTTTTGCCTTCGAATGTCGCGGACTTGATGATTCGATTTCGAAGGGTCACCGGGCCGAGCTTCGCCGGGGCGAGCACGTCGGGAGCAGTGGTCATCGAGTTTGCCTCTCGCGGGAGTTGTTTGCAGGACGGTAGATCGATGGCCCCGAGCCGGCTAGGGCCCGTGCCACGGAGCGGGAAACGGCTTCAGCCCGGCCGAGGTGGCCGGGCTGAAGCCGTCATTGCCGTTCAGACGCGTCCGAAATACGCATCCTTGAGCACCGCCAGGTCGTCGATGTCCTTGGCATCGGCGTCGAGAACCACCTTGCCGATGTCGAGGACCGTGACATGATCGGCGACGCTCATCGCGGCCTCGACTGCCTGCTCGACCAGTAGAACAGCCAGGCCGGTTTCCTTGAGTTGTTGGACGCGGTCCATCACCTCACCGACGATCACCGGAGCGAGACCGCCCGAAGGTTCGTCGAGAAGGAGCAACCTCGGCTGCGCCATCAGCGCTGCGCCGATCGCGAGCATCTGCTGCTGACCGCCCGACATGGAACCGGCGGGAAGCGAACGCTTCTCCCCCAGGATCGGGAACATCTCGTACATCGATTCGACGGATTCCATAAGCTCGCTGCGCTTTGCCTTGCGGGTGTACCCGCCCAGCAGGAGGTTCTGCTCGACGGTCTGCTTGTGGAAGACCCGCTTGCCCTCCTGCACGTACGCCATCCCCTGCCGTACCCGTTTGTGCGCGGGGACTCCGGTGATGTCGGCACCGTCCATCTCGACGGTTCCGGAGGCCACCTTGTTGAGGCCGGACAGGGCACGGAGCGTGCTCGTCTTGCCTGCGCCGTTGCGTCCGAGCAGGGCGGTCACCTGACCGGGATAGACGTCGAACGAGACATCCCAGACGACGCGCAGATCGCCGTACCCGGTCTGCAAGTTTCGGACCTTCAGAATCGGTTCCATCACTTCACCTCACTGGTCTGATGGTCTACCGCGCCGATTTCTTCGAGAAGTGCTTCTTCGTCACCGGACTTGACTCCGAGGTACTCGCTCAAGACGCGTGGGTGATGTTCGATGGTTGCCGCATCGCCGGTGGCGATCACCTGCCCTTGCGCCAGCACGACTATCTCGTCGGCCAGCGAGAGGACGAGGCGGAAGTTGTGCTCCACCAACACCACTGTCGCCCCGGCATCTCGCAGTACCCGGATCAGATCTGCCAGGCGTTCGAGTTCGTCCTCGTCGAGGCCCGAGGCCACCTCGTCGAAGAGGACGACCCTCGGTTCGGCGATGACGGCGCGAGCAACCTCGAGCATGCGACGCATCCCCAGGGGCAGCGACGTCGCGATCTCGTTGCGCAAGTGCGACATCCCCACGAGTTCGAGGACACGCTCGGCCTCGACGATGTCGGCCTTCGCGATCCTGCGGAAGCTGGGCAGGCGAAGCACAGCCGACGCCATCGACGCTCGGTGCACCGAATAACGTCCGGATGCAACAGCTTCCAGAACCGTGATGTTTTCCGGAATCGTCGGAGTTTGGAACGTGCGCGCCACACCCACGCGCGCCACCTTGTGCGGCGACGACTGCGAGACCACCGTGTCACCGATCGTGATCACGCCCGCATCTGCGGTGTAGAAGCCGCAGATCATGTTGAGCATGGTCGTCTTACCCGAACCGTTGGGCCCGATCAACGCGGTGACCTTACCGGCCTCTGCGGTCAGGGTTGCCGCATTGAGCGCCTGGTTGCCACCGAACGCTTTGGACACTCCGTCGACCACCAACCGTGCTCCGTTGATCGGCGCCAGTTCCGTTGTCCCACCGCTGTTTTCCTTTGCGGTGACTACGCCCAGGCCGGCCTTGCGATCGAGTTTCGAGACGATCGCTCGCCCGACCTTGGTCAAACCCCCGGAGAGAAGCACACCGCCGATGATCAGGAAGCCGCCGTAGAAGATCAGCGAATACTCCTGGAACGCCGTCGACTGGTTGGGACCGAGCTGCATGATCGCGGCACCGACCACGGCGCCGTACACACTTGCCGCACCGCCGAGGATCGACGCCGCCAGAACTGCTGTGGCAAAGGTGAACCCGAAGGCTTCCGGCGAGATGAACAGGTCGGTGTTGGCGAACAGCGCACCCGCCAGACCGGCGGGGAACGCACCGATGGCATAACCGAGCAGCTTCATCCGGAACACCGATACACCCTGCGACGACGCCAGAACCGGCGACTGCTTGAGCGTGCGGAACGCGATGCCGTGCCGCGAGACCACCAGGTTACGCATCACCGCGAACCAGAGCACGGTCACGACGACGACCACCATGTAGTACTGCTGGGTGTCGAGTTCGGAACCGAAGAACGTCGGCGGCTCCATACCGGTGAGGCCGTTTCGGCCGCCGGTCTTGCCACCGAAGATCGCCAGTACGTCCGGTACCAGCAGAACCAGGAAGAACGACGTCATCGCCAGGGACCAGTTGCCCAGGCGCAGACCGGGAACACCGGTCAGGATTCCGACCGCCAGTGCCACTGCTCCGGAGGCAGCAAGCTGAAGCAGAATGTCGGTGTGACCTGCCTGGGACATCAGACCCGCGGTGTAGGCACCGGCCGCGTACATCGCTGCCTGGCCGAGTGCCAGTTCACCGGCAAAGCCGAGGCTCAAGTTCAGGCCACTGACCACAAGTGCCAGGATGCAGGCCAATTGAATCTGACGTGATGTCGACAGGTCGACTCCCATCACGGGCAGCAGCAGGATCACCACGGCCAGGACGAGTGGGATGATCCAGCTCGGTAGGGAACGGAAAGTCCGCCACGCACTTACCATCTCACACCACCCGTTCTCGGACATTGCCGAACAGTCCAGCCGGTTTGACCATCAAGATGACGATCAGCACCGTGAAGACGGCGATATTGCTGTACTGACTTCCCGCCCACAGGGCGGTGAACGATTCCACCAGGCCGACGGTCAGACCGCCGATCAAAGCGCCAGGCAGAGAGCCGAACCCGCCGATCGCCAACGCCACGAATCCCTTGAGGGCCAACGCTGCACCCAACGTCGCAACTGCAAACGTCTTGGGGCCGACGAAGAGTCCGAGGACACCGGCCAAGGCACCCGAGAAGGCAAACGCTCCCAGTGCCAACCGTCGTACGTTGACTCCTCGCAGCATCGCCGCTTCACGATCCTCGGAGATGCCGATCAGAGCCAGACCCGTCATCGTTTTCTTCGAGACGTAACTCAACCCGACGACCAGTGCGATCGCCGCAACCAGCAGAGCGATCTCGACCGGGTAGGTACGGCCGCCGAGCAGGGTGATCGGTTCGTTCGATCCGAAGAACGGAACCGTGAGAGGTTCACTACCCCAGATCAATTGAGTGGCGCCGTTGAGCAGAGTTGCGACACCCAACGTCGTGACCAACTGGTTCTGGTGATCGGCCACCGGTCTGATCGCGACGATCTCCTCGACCGAGGCGAGGAGCATCACGGTCACGGTAGCCATGACGGCCACCACGAGAACGGGGAGTTTCAGGGTCACCAGACCCGTGTAGGCGACAAAGGTGCCCACCATCATCAGCTGAGCTTGAGCGAAGTTGAATGTGTTGGAGGAAACGAAAACGATGTTGTACCCGATGGCAACCAGCACGTAAACCGCGCCGAGCGCCAATCCGGACCACAGAATGGTCATGACGCAGCCGGGTTTCCGAACTGACCGTTGAGGATCTTCGTCGGGCTGATGAACTTCAGCTCGCTGGTGTCCGGGTTCGGGCCGTGGTTGTCGGAGCTGAAGTTGTAGCGCGAGAGGAATGCGGTCTTGGCATTCTCCTGGACCTCAGTGGTTTCCAGTGCTTCGGCGAGCTTCTTCGGATCGGTCGAACTGCCGACCTTCTCCGCTGCCGCCGCGACGAGGGGGAATGCGTCGTAGTTGTCTGCGAGGATCAGCGTCGACGGGATGGAGCCCAGCGAAGCCATCGTGTCCACCATAGTGTTGACGAGTGCGTTGTTCGGATCGAACACCGTGCTGCTGAACACCTGCGTCACCAGGTTCTTCACCTGCGGGGTGCCGAGCACACCGGCCGGCGGATCATTCGCGATCAGGTTGGTGGCAGACACGGAGGTGTTTCCGACCAGCGGCACGTCCCAGCCGAGTCGCTCGAGGCTTTGCAACACGTATCCGAGAGGAGCGCCGTACGCATCCAAGGCGATTGCCGCGGCGCCCGAATTCTTGAGCGACTGCAACTGCGCCGTCATGTCCAAAGCGGCGGCGTCGTACTCCTCGTTACCGGCGGCCTTCAGACCTGCGGATTGCAAAGCACTGGTCATTTCTTCGCCGAACAGCTCACCGTAAGCGGTGCTGCCGTGCAAGACTCCGACGCTGCTGTAACCCTTGGACTTCGCGTACTCGGAAATTCCGCGAGCGGTATCGGTCGCACCCGGAGCCAGATCGAAGTTGAGCGGGAACTTCGAGGGGTCCGTCGAATCGGGCGAGGGAGCCATGCTCATCGAGAGAATGTTGTTCTGCTTGAGGATCGGCAGAACCGCAGCCGCGATCGACGACGGACCCGAGTTCAGGTAGAGGTCAGGCTTGTTCCCCGAATTGATGGCTTCGCGCAGCTTGGTGACGGCGATGGTTGCGTCACCCGCGTCGTCCACAGTGGTGAGCTCGATCTGACGGCCACCGATCCCCCCGGCTTCGTTCTGGACCTGAACGCCCGCCTTGGTGGCGAGCAGCGAGGTCTGCGAATTAGCCGCGAGGACTCCCTGTGCACTGATCCCGCCGGTCAGCAGCACACGGTAGGGCGAGTCCGCACCTCCGTCGGACTCCGAAGAACCACTGCACCCTGCAAGAGCCAGAGCCGTCACGGCAACTGCCGCAACAAGAATGGGCCGACGATTCATGTCTGCACTCCTAGAACACATGTATGCACCGAACGTCAGGCGAATACCTGACGAAAGAATGATCGGCCGGTGGACGTGCCTGATTTCGAGCACCAGCCAACCAAGCACCCGCTTGATGATCTAGCAAGCAGTTGCTTGGGATGGAGCATAGAATGTGATCTGGATAACGTCAAACGCTGAAAAGTGGAGTCATGGAAGCGGACGCTATGCACATTGAGGCGGCGTCGACAGATCTCTTCCCGCTGGGTGGAAACGCCGAAACGGCTCCACGCCCTGGCGGATTCGACGAAATGAATCCGACAGGGCGTGGAGCCGTTTGTGTAAAGGTCCGACTATCGCTGGTTGCGGGGCTTCCAGACCACCAACGCGTTGTTGCGCGGAATCGGCACGAGATCCCGGCGATAGCCCGCATGGACTTTCGCGATCTCCTCGGCCAATTCGCGGACGCGATGCTGCAGAGCCTCGACCTGGTTGGTCAGTTCGATGATTCGTTTGATTCCGGCAAGGTTGACTCCCTCGTCCTGCGAAAGCCGTTGTACTTCACGAAGAAGCGCAACATCGCGCGGGGAGTAGCGTCGTCCGCCACCGGTGGTTCGATGTGGGGTGACCAACCCGAGTCGGTCGTAGTTACGCAAAGTCTGCGCGTGCATTCCGGCCAACTCGGCTGCCACCGAGATCACGAAGATCTGAGCGTCAGGATCGACCGTCGCATCCCATTGATTCTGCGGTCGCTCTGTCATCATGCACCGGCCCACCCGGCCCGTGGATCGAACCCGCTCGCCTTCTCGGCTTCGAGATAGGTTTTCAGCGCTTCGATCGCCGGGTCGTCCAACTTCTGCGGAACGGATACCTTGACCGTGACCAGAAGGTCACCGGCACCGTCCGGCCGCTTAGGGATACCGCGTCCGCGAACTCGCAGAATGCGTCCGTCCACCGTTCCAGCCGGAACCTTCACTCCGACACGGCCTTCCAAAGTCGGCACGGACAGTGTCGTTCCCAGCACCAGCTCGCCGTAGCTCACCGGAACCGTCAGTGTCAGGTCGTCGCCGTTGCGTCCGAAGACACTGTCCGGCTTGACGCGGATGTTGACGAACAGGTCGCCGGCCGGAGCGCCGCGGAGTCCCGCTTCGCCCTTGCCCTTGAGTCTGATCTTCTGACCGTCGCTCACACCGGCAGGCACGCGAACCGTGATGGTCCGTGTGCGATTGGTGACGCCGCTACCGTGGCAGTCTTCACACGGCGAGTCGATGATCGAGCCGGTTCCCCGGCAATCGTCACACGGCTCACTGAATCCGAAGGCGCCCTGGTTCCGGCTGACCACGCCGGTTCCGTTGCAATGTGGGCACACTCGCGGACTGGTGCCTGGCTTTGCGCCGCTGCCGTGACACGTGGTGCACGACGTAGGGCTGGTCAGACGAAGAGGGACGGTGACACCGAGCGCTGCTTCACGGAAGGCGAGCGTCGTCTCGGTCTCGAGATCCTTGCCTCGACGCGGGCGGTTGGGCGCAGCTGTTCGCTGGCCCGCTCCCCCGCGGTTGAACAATCCGCCGAAGATGTCTCCGAGACCCGAGTCCTGCCCACCGGCCCCGCCGCCGAACAGGTCGTTGATGTCGAAACCACCAGCGCCGGGGTTGAATCCGCCGCCGCCCTGCGCGCGGGGGCCGAAGCCGCCGCTGGCAAAGAGGCGCCGAGCCTCGTCGTACTCCTTGCGCTTGTCCGGATCAGACAGAACGGCATGAGCTTCACTGACGGACTTGAAACGCTCTTCGGCCTTCGCATCGTCAGGGTTGGCGTCGGGATGAAGATCCCGAGCCAGCTTGCGATACGCCTTCTTGATTTCGTCGGCCGTCGCGGTGGACGAGACGCCCAGCTCCTTGTAGAAGTCCTTCTCGATCCACTCCCGTTGACTCACTGGGCGTCTCCTCCTCTCACTCTTACTTCGCTTCTTGTTCTGAACCGTCTGCAGGCTTGTCGCCTACCCGGTCCGTCACGGCCACCATTGCGGTCCGAAGGACCCGGTCGCCGAGCTTGTATCCCTTGCGCATGACCGTCCCGAGTACCGGGTCGTGGCCTTCGCCTTCATGCTGCACCGCTTCGTGGAGTGCGGGATCGAAATCGTCACCCTCGCTGCCGAAGTCGGTCAAACCCAGACCCGTCAGGGTCGTGTTGAGTTTGTCTGCGAGTGCACGCAGTGGACCCGATTCGAGGTCACCGTGTGCCCGAGCGCGATCCAGGTCGTCGAGAATTCCGATGAGCTCGGTGATGACCGAAGCCCGCGCGGTTTCCTTGATGACCTGCTTGTCACGCTCGACGCGACGACGGTAGTTGGTGAACTCCGCCTGAAGTCGCTGCAGATCCGCAGTCCGTTCGGCGAGCTGATCGGTGGCGGATGCTTCCTCCACGATCGACTCTGCTTCCTGAACTACCCCTGTGTCTTCCGAGTCGAGCGGCGGCAGGGATTCCCCCGCCGCCTCTCCCTGTGCACCGGTCTCGGGGTCGACCGGGTTGTTCTCGGGGTTGTCCGAGGTCACTTCTTGTCCGAGTCGGTGGGCTCGTCGACAACCTCGGCGTCGACGACGTCGTCGTCATTGCCTGCGCCGTCGGTGTTTCCGGCCTCGTTTGCAGCGGAAGCCTCGTAGATGGCCTGGCCCAGAGCCTGCGACTCGGTGCCCAGCTTCTCCACTGCGGTCTTCACTGCAGCGATGTCGGTGCCTGCCAGGGCGTCGTTGACGTCCTTGACCGCTGCCTCGACCTTGGTCAGGATCTCCTCGGAGACCTTGCCCGCGTTCTCACCTTCACGCTGCTCCTTGACGAACTTCTCCGTCTGGTGGACCAGCGACTCGGCCTGGTTGCGAACCTCTGCCTCTTCGCGACGGGCCTTGTCTTCCTCGGCGTGAGCCTCGGCGTCCTTGACCATGCGCTCGATCTCTTCCTTGGACAGACCGGAGCCGTCCTGGATCTTGATCGTGTTCTCCTTGCCGGTGCCCTTGTCCTTCGCCGTCACGTGCACGATGCCGTTGGCGTCGATGTCGAAGGTGACCTCGATCTGCGGAACGCCACGCGGGGCGGGCGGCAGATCGGTGAGCTCGAAGGAGCCGAGCAGCTTGTTGTGCGAAGCGATTTCGCGCTCACCCTGGAAGACCTGGATCTGCACCGAAGGCTGGTTGTCGTCAGCGGTGGTGAAGGTCTCGGAACGCTTCGTGGGGATCGTGGTGTTGCGCTCGATGAGCTTGGTCATCACGCCACCCTTGGTTTCGATGCCGAGGGAAAGCGGCGTGACGTCGAGGAGCAGAACATCCTTGACCTCACCCTTGAGCACACCGGCCTGGAGTGCGGCGCCGACGGCGACGACCTCGTCCGGGTTGACGCCCTTGTTGGGCTCACGGCCACCGGTCAGTTCACGAACCAGATCGGAGACGGCCGGCATACGGGTGGAGCCACCGACGAGCACGACATGGTCGATGTCCTTGACGGCGATTCCGCTGTCCTTGATCACTGCCTGGAACGGCGCACGGGTGCGATCGAGCAGGTCGGAGGTGATCTTCTGGAACTCGCTGCGGGAGAGCTGCTCGTCCAGGAAGAGCGGGTTCTTGTCCGCGTCGACCGTGATGTACGGGAGGTTGATGGAGGTGCTCTGCGAGCTGGAGAGCTCGATCTTCGCCTTCTCCGCAGCCTCACGCAGACGCTGCAGGGCCATCTTGTCCTTGGTCAGATCGATGCCGTTCTGAGCCTTGAACTTGTCGACCAGCCAAGCGACGACGCGCTCGTCCCAGTCGTCGCCACCGAGGTGGTTGTCACCGGAGGTTGCGCGAACCTCGACGACACCGTCGCCGATTTCGAGCAGGGAGACGTCGAAGGTGCCGCCACCGAGGTCGAAGACCAGAATGGTCTGCTCGGTGTCACCCTTGTCGAGTCCGTATGCCAGTGCAGCCGCGGTGGGCTCGTTGACGATACGAAGGACGTTGAGGCCGGCGATCTGGCCGGCTTCCTTGGTTGCCTGACGCTGTGCGTCCTCGAAGTACGCGGGGACGGTGATGACGGCGTCGGTGATGTCTTCGCCGAGGTAAGCCTCCGCGTCACGCTTGAGCTTCATGAGCGTGCGGGCGCTGATTTCCTGCGGCGTGTACTTCTTGCCGTCGATTTCCACGTTCCAGTCAGTGCCGATGTGGCGCTTGACGGAGCGGAGGGTGCGGTCGACGTTCGTGACTGCCTGGTTCTTCGCGGGCTGACCGACGAGAACCTCGCCGTTCTTGGCAAATGCAACCACCGAGGGGGTGGTACGTGAGCCTTCGGCGTTGGCGACCACTACGGGCTCGCCGCCCTCCAGCACTGCAACTACCGAGTTGGTCGTACCGAGATCGATACCGACTGCACGAGCCATAGTGTTCCTACCTTTCGTTCTGCGGTTCTCTGCCCGAGTGGTTGATCTCGAACATGACCGCGAGTTTTTCGCTTGGTGAGCGTCCTCCGCTCAAGTTTGCCTCCGACCGTGGCCGGGAGTCAACTTGAAGTTGAGCCGAGGGCGCTCAAGCTTGTCGAAATGGTCAACTACAGCCCACGTAGATTTGTTCCCGCCTTCCCCGAAAAGCCGGAAAAGTGCGCCACATCACTTCCGTATCCCTCCGAATGGCTACGATCGGCCGGTGACCGATCCCGACAATTCTCCCGCGCGACCTCCTCGCCCGTCACCTCCACGCCCGGCACCCGAGCGACCCGACGTCTCGGTTCGGCCGCTCCAACCTGCAGCGAGCGACGAGACACCCAAAGCCGTGACATTGTCCACCTCTGCCTGGATCGGCTCGTTCGTCGTCCTGGCCGGAATCGCCGGAGTGGTAGTCACCAGCCTCGACGACGTCCGGTCGGCTCTCGAAGAATCGACTGCGCGCGACAATCCCGGATACTCGTCCACCGACATCTCCGATGCCGTGACCGTCGTACTCGCCGGCAGCGGCGGCGGCGCTCTCGTCCTGGTCCTGCTCGCACTCATGAGCCTTCAACTCCTCCGCGCACGCAAGAACGCCGGGCGGGTGATGACGGCGATCGTGGGAGTCGTGAGCATCGCGGCCGGACTCGGCCTCATGTCTCTGGTCGACGGCGCAGCAGACATCGGCGCCGGAGTTCTGAGATGGGGTCCGATTCTCTACTGCGCCCTGGTCGCGGTGGCGGCGATCGCTCCGTTCGCTCCCGGTGTCAGCACCTGGCTGCGGGGACGCCGATGAAGGTTCACGTACAACTGGACTCCGCGCCGGGCGCGGGCGCTGCTCGTAGCCGTGAACTCGCGGAGACCGGCGCCGGTGGCCTGTTCACGTTCGAGGGACCACACGACGTGTTCTTCCCGCTCGTCGAAGCAGCATCGGCCGTCGACCTCGACCTGATGACCAACGTCGCCATCGCATTCCCCCGCAGTCCCATGCATCTGGCGCATTCGGCCAACGACCTGCAGTTGCTCAGTCGCGGCCACTTTCGACTGGGTCTCGGATCGCAGATCAAACCGCACATCGAAAAACGCTACAGCGCAACGTGGTCGCGTCCGGCGGCCCGCATGAAGGAGACGGTCGCAGCGGTCAAGGCGATCTTCACTGCGTGGGAGAACACCTCGACGCTGAACTTCCGCGGCGAGTTCTTCACCCACACGTTGATGCCTCCGACGTTCGATCCAGGCCCCAACCCCTATGGGCCGCCGCCCATCCTGATGGGTGCGCTCGGACCGGTGATGACCAGGACGGCTGCCGAGGTGGCCGACGGACTACTGGTCATGCCGTTCCACACGCAACGTCATTTCCTCGAACGAACACTTCCGGCCGTCGATGCCGGTCTTCGCGAATCCGGCCGCACCCGAGACGAATTCACGATCATCCCGCAGGTCATCGTCGGCGTCGGCCGCGGCGACGATCAACTTGCCGCGGCCGCCAGAGGCGTCCGAGCCCTGCTCTCGTTCTACGGTTCGACGCCCGCATACCGTCCGGTGCTCGACGTCGAAGGGTGGGGCGAGGTCCAACCGGAACTCAATGCCCTGTCGAAGCGAGGTGGCTACACCGAGATGGCGTCGCTGATCACCGATCCGATGCTGACCACACTCGCCGTCGTCGGCACTCCCGAAGAGTGCGCCACCGAGATTCGGCGGCGGTTCGGCGAACATGCCGACGAAGTGTGCTGCTATTTCCCCGGTTACGACGTAGAACCGTCAGACGTGGCGTCGATGATCTCGTCTCTCACCTGAACCCGGTCGAACTTCTTGATCAGGCCCCCAAGGTACGGGCCAGCTCGGTCAACGATTCCCGGGCAGCACGCAGGCTCGCGTCACCCTGCTCGATCAGAGGTGCCATTGCCGGAATACGTTGCGCCAAAGTCAGTTCCGCGGTGATGACGGAGACATCCATTCCCATCGACACCCCGAGCACCTGAACGAGTGGCGGGACGGTGTGATCGTTGGCCTCGTTTCCCGAGCCCGGCGCATAGGTGTTTCCGCGGCTGGAGACGATCACCACCGGCTTACCTGCCAGAGGCTGAGTACGCGTGTCGAAAGGGACCGTAGTCCCCAGGACGTGTACGTAGTCGATCCACGCCTTCAACGTGGACGGGATCGACCAGTTGTACATCGGCGCACCGATCACGACGACGTCTGCAGCGGTAAGTTGCTCGATGACCCGAGCCTGGAGTGCTTCCGCGGCGGGATCCGGAATCTCGCCCTCGACTCGCAAGCGTGGTGCATAGTGCAGGGCCGCGTCCGCGAGGTGCGGCAAGGGATCCCGGTGCAGGTCCAACGTCACCGTCGTGTGATCCGGACTGTTCTTCGACCACTGCTGAGCGAACAGTGCGGTCAGATCACGTGAGGTCGAGTGGTGGAGTTCGGCGGACGAATCGATGTGAAGTAGCTGTGGCATCCCTCATCACTACCAGAGCGCGCTCAACTCTTCTCCGCGGCTAGATCGGATTCCGCCGCGTACTGCGCCAGCAGGACTCGTTCGCGCTCGCGACGCGGATAGAAGAACGTCGCCACCGCGGCACCGGCACACACGATGATGATCGCCGCGATGTAGGCGTTTGTATCCCCGTCCAGGAAGGCGTTTTTGGCGGCGGTCATGATTTGGTCCGCGTATTGCGGGTAGCGTTCCGCGAGAACTTCGGCGCTGGAGAAGGATTTGGTGAGCGCGGCCTGAGTTTCGGGAGTCACTTCGGATGCGTTCGGCAAGGACGAGATCGCATTTCCCAACGATTTTGCGTACCCGGCCGTGAGTATTCCGCCGAGAATCGACTGCATGATGGCGCCGCCCAGGTCGCGTTGCAGGTCCGAGGTTCCCGACGCCATACCAGCGCGGTGCACGGGAACGGATCCGGTCAGCGAACGCGATGCCGGTGTGCCGGCCAGACCGACGCCGATGCCGACAAGCGCATAGGCCAGCGCGACCTGCCAATACTGTGTGCTTTCGTTCCACAGGAACAGCGCGACGAACAACCCGAGAACCACGAACAGGTAGCCGGCGAGCAGCGTGACGCGGGCGCCGTACCTTTCGATCATGGTCGCCGAGCGCGGCGCAACGATCACCATCGCCAGCGCAGCCGGAATGATCGCCGCACCGGCTGCCAGCGTCGAGTACCCGAGGACGTTCTGCAGGAACTGCTGGCCGATGAACATCGCGCCCATGAGCGAACCGAACACGACCAACCCACCCACCGCCGCGACCCAGAAGGTCGGGCGCGCAGCTACGTGAAGATCGAACAGCGGATTGGCCGCGCGTCGCTGTTGCAGGAAGAACCCGATACCCGCGACAACTGCTATCGCCCCGAGCACCAGAGCCAACGTGCCCGAACCCTTCACCGGCGCAAAGTTGATGGACAACACCAGAGCCCCGATGAAGACGATCGACACTATGCCGCCGAGGTGATCGACTCGCTCGGTCGTCTCGTTGACGTGAGCGGGAACCAACACCAGGGAACAGATCAGTGCCACAAGGGCCAAGGGAAGGGTGACGAAGAAGACCGAACCCCAGTGAAACTGCTCGAGCAGCGCCCCCGAGACGATCGGACCCAGTGCTGAAATCGCGCCACCGATTGCCGACCACATGGCAATCGCCTTGGTTCGTGCCGGTCCGGCCCACAACGCCGTGATGATTGCCAGCGTGGTCGGGAACGCCAGACCTGCCGAGACGCCTCCGACTATCCGAGCGAGGAACAGCACTTCGAAGTTCCCGGCGAATCCCGCCACGATCGACGCCGGAATGGACAGCGCCATGCCGGTGACCAGCAACATCTTGCGGCCGTATCGGTCTCCCAAGGCCCCCAGGTAGAGCACCGTTCCGGCCAGGCCCAGCGAGTAGCCGACCGCGATCAGGTTCAGTTGCGTCTGACTGGCGTCGAAAGCCCGCCCGATATCGGGCAAAGCGACATTCGCGACCGAGAGATTGAGGTTCGCGACCGCAGCGACCAGGATGAGCGTCCCCAGGACGAGGGTGGCTCGATCCGGTGAAGCGGACTTGATGTCACTCGCCATGCGCGTGCTCCCATCGAGGTGGGACCCGAACCTGGGAGTTATGTCCGGATCATCCCGAACTCAAGATAGAACCCTCGTCCGGCGCTCGCATAGTGAACGGGTCCCTATTCGGGCACAATTTCAGCCAGGACGCCCTCGGCGCTGCGGGCGGCGACCAGGCAGGCGCGCGAGGTGAACCTGTCGAAGAGCGGATGTCTGGACAACTCGCGCCATCTGCGGACAGCCGCCGTGGCCCGCGCACGCTGCACCTCCGGCGATTCTTCCGGTTCGCAGCCCAACCGGTCACTTGCCCGGATTCCGTAGCCGCCGATCAGTCTTTGCAGTTGTGCCAGGTCGTCGGGTGGCAGATCCGTGTGTACCGAACGAAGACGCCCGAGCAGGCGAAGTTCGTGAAAGCCGTGAACATCGGCAAGCAACCGTTGCGCCTCCGCCGCGATCTGATCGCCTTCCTCGCTCGGATCGGCTTCGAGGATTCTTCCCAGCGTCACCAGCGCCGTGTGCGATTTGAGCTGATCTGCCCGCTGCCCGAATTGAACGTCGATCACCTGACGCAGTTCGTCCAGGCCGCTGCGCT
The DNA here is from genome assembly GCF_040546695.1 of Rhodococcus sp. OAS809. Taxonomy (NCBI): domain Bacteria; kingdom Bacillati; phylum Actinomycetota; class Actinomycetes; order Mycobacteriales; family Nocardiaceae; genus Rhodococcus; species Rhodococcus sp. OAS809. The sequence continues at coordinate 2,562,607 of NZ_JBEPOI010000002.1, forward strand.
CCAACAATTCGGCCGCCAGGGACGGTGAATCGGTCGCCCCCAACTTGATCGACGTCACGGCGAGGCGAATTCCGAAGAGCCCGAACCGATCGGCCAATTGCGCCCGCATCGCCGCATCGACCGGCAGCGGACTGTCCTGCCTGGCAAAGCGATCCGCGGAGAGCAGTGCAAGGCTCAGATCCTCGGCCGGAACCTGCGCGAGCGCCGAGAAGGCCGCGAACTCGCTCTGCCTCATCGTCCGAGCAGCGAGCGCGAGCAGACCTGCCACCGGAACCACCGACTGGCACAGGCCGGTTCGCTCCAACTCCTCGGCGAATCGCGCCGCGACGTCCTTCGCCGAAGACAACGCGTCGAGCCTGCCTGCGCCGACCTCATCGGCACGCGAGAGAACTCCGATCACTCCGAGTGGCCCGGATTCTCCGCCCACGTGATCCGCGATCTTCCCGAGGAACTGCATGTCACTGGCGTTGAGAGCCCGCAGGAGGTAGACCACTGCATCCGCGCCCGGTGCCTCACCGTCGGGAACGAGCATGTCCCAGGTGCGGGCCGAGACCTCGGTCGAGAGCGACGAAGTGCCCGGTGTGTCGATGATCGTCGTACGAGCCAATGCCGAAGACGGCCAGTCGACGTCGATGCGGTCCACCGAGTCTGCGGTGTACTCGCCCAGATCGAACGTGAGCCTGCCGTCGCGGCGCGTCACCGGCACGTTGAACTCGGCACCGTTCTCGGCCGTCGCGGTCACCTGCGGCGTCGTCCCGTTCCGATACCAGGTGACGACGCGTGTGCATTCCGTCGCGTCGGTAGGCGCTATATCCTGTCCGACAAGCGAATTGAGCAGCGTCGACTTACCCGCTTTGAGGGAGCCGGCGAGCGCCACCCGGAGTGGCTCGTCGAGCCTGGCCGCACATTCTTCCAACTGGGCGCGCGTCTGCGGCTGATCGGCGTAGGCACGTCTGGCGTGGTCGATCAGGGCGTGTGCCGACTCCACTGCGGTCACGGTGGTCGTGGCATTCATGCGTTGGTCACCTTTGCCGAGGCAGGAGCGGGAGTTTCGCCGATCAGCGTTCCGGCAACGGCGTCGAGCTCCGCGACGACGCGCATGTCGGTCTCCAGACGCTTGATCCGAGCGGCATGTTCACTCGATTCCAACTGCGCGGCTTCCTGAGTGGCGCGGAGGGATTCGTTGATCGAGCGCAGCGCCTGCTCGGCGATGTCGGTGAAGTGATCCCGCAGGAGTCGCTGCACCAGGCGCAGGCGGTCCTTCGACTCCTTGCCCACCTGGAAGCTGACGTCGTCGGCAAACCGTCGGATAGCCGCTTTCGCCTCAGCGCGACGCTTGAGTACCTGAGCCTGCTTGTCTTCACGATAAGCCTTGGTGCCCAGCAGAACCCCGGCGCCGATGGAGATCGGGTTGACCAGAGCCATGCCCATCATCGTGGTGATCAAGCCGAACATGAGCACGCCGCCGTACGAGCCGCGCATGCCGACCAGGACTTTCTGAGTGATGCCGATTCGGCCGGATTCGAGGTCCGCCAATGCACCGACCGGTTCCAGGAAACCGTCGGTGTCGGCGACGTCGAGATGCGGGAGCGCGACGTCACCGGTCTCCGCAAAGTGCTGCGCCACAACTTCTGCCAGCCACTGTGCGCGATCATGCGCCCACACGAAGTTGTCACCGATCGCGGTGGCGATCTCCTGTTCGAGCCACTCCCCCACGACGTCCCAGTCCTTACCGGGATCGCCTTCGTCGACCGTCTCCTCGGCCTGGCGGGTCACCCGGCGCAACCGGTCCCGGAGGTCGTGATCGATGTCGGCGGCGAGGTCTGCGATGCCGTCACCGAGGCTCTGCTGCCACAGTGAGGTCTTCTTGTGCAGTTCCTCGGCCGCTGCCCGGGCACGCTGCAGTCCCGCGACCGCTGCCTGAGCGGTCGACGGATCCTTCAGCGCCGCAAGCTCACTGCCCATCTCCAACGTCAGATGTGCTGCCGCAGAACGGACATCCATCGCAACTGCGCGTCGAGTATTCGATTCGGCACGCGCAACGACGTTGTCCCGCAAGAACTGATAGAGGTCCAAGAATCCGGATTCCGCTTCGAGTTCCTTGTCCCCCAGCCTCAGCGCGTGCGAGCGCAGTACCGAGGAGATCGGAATGAGCGGCAGATCCAACCCGGCACGCTGGAGATGTCCGCGATCGGCGTCGAGGATCTGCCGCCAGTGCGGGTACAGATCGGTCTTGCTGATCAGCCCGGCTACCGCAGGACACAGATTGACAACCTGGCGGATGAATCCCAGCTCCGGTTCGGTGAACTCCTGGCTGGAGTCCGACAGAACCAACACTGCATCGGCCGCAGTGATCAATCCCAATGTTCCTGCAGCATGAGGATTTCCATGACCGCCGACACCAGGGGTGTCGATCAGAACCAAACCGTCGGCCAACAGCGGACTGGGAACACCCACTTCCACACGCAGAACCTCACGCCCTTCGGCGCGAGGCGTGGCCGGGGTGATCCCCATCAGTTCCTCGAGCGGGAGGGGCACCCGAATGGGCGCCGCACCCGGATCGGCGAGAATCAGTTCGGCGACCGCGGTCTCCGCGTACTGAACTACCGTCGCCACGGCCGTGGTCTCGTCGTCACCGACCGAGCACACGTCGATGCCTAGCAGAGAATTGACGAACTGGCTCTTGCCCTGCTTGAGGGGTCCGACCACCACGATGCGAATACGCGGGTCGTTGACTCTCACCTGAGCGTTCTCGAGTCGGCGCACCAGATCCGTGCGCCCGAAATCCTTCGCCACGACGGCTGTTCGTTCGAGCAACGACGCCGTCGACGACGCGACGCGCGCCTTCCGGCTGCTTACCTGACTCGCTGAATCACTCATGAGCTACGTTGACCCGCAATTCTTCCCGACTCGAATATCCGGCCCTGCGAACGCATAGCGCACGCAGGGCCGGATTTGTTACATCAGGTCATTTTGACCGATTTCAGTTCCTGCGTCAGCAGATCAGGGATGCAGGTGATCGACAACCGCAACCGGGTCGATGTGATCGACCGGCGCTGCAACCGAATCCTCGGCGAAGAGCGAGTGTTCGGTATCGGCGCTCAGACCCGAAGTGGAACCCGAACCGAAAGCATCGGTCGCATCGATCGACGACCACGGGTTCAGCGCACCGGTCAACGAACTCGTCAGGTCGGACACTCCGCTCACTGCTCCACCGAGGGATCCGCCCAGGTCAGCGACTCCGCCGCCGCCAACGGTGCCGCCGCCGTCGACTGTGCCACCGGCAGCTGCGGCTGCGTCGGCACCGATCGAACCCGTCACGTCGGTGACTGCTCCGACAGCCCCGCCGAGCGATCCACCGAGATCGGTGACGCCGTTCAGTGCGCCGCCGAGCGACCCACCCAAACCAGCCGCAGCGTTCGTGGCCGCGTCGAGACCTGCTGTTGCGTCGAGACCTGCGGTTGCGTCCAGCGCGCCGCCCACAGTTGCTCCGAGGTCGCCGGTCACACCGCCGAGGTTCAGGCCTTCTGCCGCGATGCTTCCGAGGTCGACGGAAGGCAGTTCAGCGGAGATCGGGCCGAGGTTCACAGCGCCGAGGTCGACGGAGGGCAAGTCGGCACCGATCGAACCGGTGTCGATTCCGCCGAGGTTCAGTGCCGTGTCCAGCGCTCCACCGAGTGCACCTTCGGCACCGAGAACGCTGTCGAGAGAGCCCCCCAGCCCGAGGCCCGCGCCCAGCGCACCGTCCAGCGCGCCGGTCAGGTCCGTGCCCACGGAACCGACAGCACCCAAGCCGCCTGCACCTGCGAGGGCGGTGTCGAGAGCCGCAGCGACACCGGCTGCCAAGCCTGCTTCACCGCCCAGACCGAGTGCACCACCGAGGTCGATTCCGGTAAGTCCGCCTGCGCCCAGCGCTGCGTCGAGAGCGCCGCCGAGACCACCCGCGAGCCCGGCATCGACGCCGAGTGCCGAACCGAGAACACCCTCGAGGGCCGTCGACAGATTCGCGCCTCCGCCCAGAGCTGCCGCGAGGTCTGCGCCGAGACCACCTTCGAGGTCGAGTGCTCCCCCGAGCAGTCCACCGAGTGCGCCACCCAGGTCGGCTCCGACCGTTCCGCCGGCACCGAGGGCGCCGGAGAGTGCCGCGCTGAGCTGCGCGCCGAGGTCTGCGCCGCCGCCGAGTACGGCGTCGAGGTCGAGTCCGCCGCCGAGACCCAGTGCTGCGTCGAGTGCGCCGCCCAATGCAGTTTCCAGACCGCCGCCGACGCCGAGTGCTCCGCCGAGGGCGCCACTCAGGGCAGCACCGAGATCGAGGCCGCCCGCGATATCGGTGAGAACGCTGACATCCGTGATCGCGCCGAGGACGCCGCCGAGCGATGCACCCAGATCGGCGCCGATCGTGCCGCCGGCTCCCAGGACGCCCGAGAGCGCGCCGGACAATGCCGTGCTGAGGTCGCCTGTCAGAGCGCCGGCGAGATCCAGGCCGCCGCCGAGTGCAAGAGCGGATTCCAGTGCGCCGGTCAGGCTCGCGCCCAGTTCGCCGCCGATGTCAAGGAGACCGCTGAGGTCTGCTGCGCCGCCGAGGAGTCCACCGAGAGCCAGGCCGAGATCGGCTCCGAGGTCACCACCGATGGCGAAGACGGGTGCGAGAGCTCCGCTGAGCCCTGCCGTCAGGTCGAGTCCGCCGACTGCTCCGATCGCGGCGTCGAGGGCTGCTCCCAGCTCCGCAGTCAGGCCGCCGGTCACACCGAGGGCGCCGCCCAGAGCCGCGCTGAGCTGTGCGCCCAGATCGAGAGCTCCTTCGAGATCGAGTGCGCCGCCCAAACCGAGACCGGCTTCGATCACAGCGCCGAAGGCTGCGCCGAGTTCGGCACTGATCTCGCCACCGATGGCAAGCGCAGCGCTGAGGGCTGCTGCGAAGTCGCCGACCAGGTCGAACTGGCCGCCGAGGGCGCCTCCGACTCCGATTCCTGCACCTGCGCCGAGACCCAGGCTGCCGCCGAGGCCACCACCGAGACCACCGGTGAGTCCACCACCGAGACCACCGCCGAGTCCGAGACCGCCGCCGATTGCACCGGCAGCGGACGCACCGGCGTTGACGATCGCGGACAGGTCGGCGCCGCCACCGGCAAAGAGTCCGGACTCAGCGACCAGCGGAGCGACCGCGACGATGTCGGCGGGGCTGACGTCGCACAGACCGGCAGCATCGAGTGCCGCGGTCGGGTTGGCGCAGTAGTTGGCAGCTGCCTCGTCGTCACGAAGTAGCCCGAGGATGAATTCGAGTACGGCGTTCGTTGCCATGGCGGGTTCTCCTGAAGTTCGTTGACCGGGTTGTTGCCGGTGGGTAGTTGCCGGTGGTCCGGAAACTGGTGCGCTGCCAGAGGTAGCGAGTGGAATCAACGCTAAGAACTTTTGCGACTGGGGCCAACGGGGAGCACCCCCCTCTTCTCCAGGGACAGGTGGGGAAGCCCCTCATTGGGCTACGCCCGGTCGGAATAGGGGATTTGCCCCGATTAGGGGATCGGTCCCCTACTTCGTCGCGACGCCTCCGATCCGGTAACGATCTAGGTCCTGAAACCGACATCGCAGACAACCGCGACAGTCCTTCTGTCGCCCACGACCAGGGGAGTTCGTTCATGGCGGCAGGGCTCGGCATCAGCATCGGTTCGGCCACTCTCGTAGCTGTCACCGACGGCTCGACCGGTGAAACGCAACAGGTCCGCTTACCCAGTGCGCTGCAATTGGACGACGGATCCGTCATCACCGGATTTGTCGAGCGCGTCGGGGACCCGATTCCGATACTTGCCGCCGACGGTACCGAGTACCGCGGCGAGGCTCTCGCGGCGACAGCGGTCGGCGCACTGGTAGACCAGGCAGGCGGTAACGAAGGGCCAACTGTCGTCCTGGCTCACCCGGTGGGGTGGAACCGCCACACAGCACGCACCATGGAGTCCGCTCTGGACGACGCCGGAATTCACGGGGCGACTCTCGTCGCCGAACCCGCAGCCGTCATGGCGTGGCTCGCCGCTTCCGGAACTGTCGTCAGCAACGGTCTGACCGTCGTCTACGACCTCGGTGCTCGCTCGCTCGACGTCACGATGATGTCCACGACCGACGGACGAAGCGAGATATTCGGTAAGCCGCTGCGCAGCGAGGACATCGGCGGCGACGAATTCGATCACCTCGTCACCGTTCACCTGCTCGATGCGGTTTCCGACCAGTTCGCAACCCTTGATCCCTTTGCACCCGAGACGATTGCAGCGCTGGAAACTCTGCGCGAGCATGCCCGCGCAGCCAAGGAGGAACTTTCCACCGAGACGGAAACCGTTGCCCGCGTGGCGCTTCCCGGTGCCGTCAGCGACGTTCGACTCGTTCGTTCCGAACTCGAAGATCTGATCCGGCCCGCCCTCACCGAATCGGTGGCATTGGTTCGCGAAAGCCTGCGATCTGCCGGCGTCGAGTCCAGTGACGTCAATCAGGTTGTCCTGGCCGGCGGAAGCTCGTCCATTCCCCTTGTCGCCGAACTACTGTCGGCGGAGCTTCGTGTCCCGGTGATCGCCGACGCCGATCCAGCGTCGTGCGCGGCGTCCGGCGCCGCGGCCCTCGCACTCGACGCCAGAGACTCGCAAGTACCGGCCGCCGCCACTGCAGTGATTCCCGCCGAGCCGTCTCGCAAGCCCGCACCAGTTCCCGCCTTCTCCACTCCGTTGCTTGCCGAGCCGACCGAAGAAGAGAACACGGCGACTCGACGCTCGTCGAGGGTCGGCGTCGTTGCTGCAGTGGTGGGAGCATTCATCGTGCTCGCCGCAGGCGGGCTCGGAATCGGAACTGCCATGGACAAGATCAACGTTCCGTCCAGTTCGGCGAACACCACCAGCGAGTCCACCTCCTCGACCGCTTCGACCACCGCGGGCTCTACTCCCGGCAGCACCACGGCAGCGGAAGCGGCAGGCACCGGATCCACGACTGCGAACAACGGCACTCAAAGCAATCAGCCCGGTTCTCCTGCTGCCGCAGGCGGCTCGACGACGGCGCCGGGGGCAGTTCCGGTTGCCGGCGCACCGGCGGGATCCTCGCCCGCACCGGGCGAGACCGCTCCGTCGGCGCCTGCGCCTGCCGCACCCGGCGCCCCGGCGCCCGCACCTGCTCCCGCCCCGGCACCAGCACCCGCGCCTGGAGCCGGCGTCGGGACCGGTGTCGGTGACGCTGCGACCGGCATCGGAAACGGAGTCGGCGGTCTGGTCGACGGTGTCGGCAACGGAGTCGGCGGCGTGGTCGGAGGTCTCGGTAACGTCGTCGGTGGTGTCGGAAACGTGGTCGGTGGTGTCGTCGGCGGCGTCACCGCACCGATCCGCTGACCGGCGGTCTTTCGATGAACCGTGACAACGGCACCGAATCGTCGTTCATCGCAGGACTTTTGCGCGACGTCGACCTGACTGCATCGCCACTGCGCCTATTCGTCACCGGGACCGATGCCAGCGCTCGGCCCCAAGTGACGAGGGTTGTACGGAAGCGAATCGAATCGGGTGACAAGCCCGTGGTCACCGCAGTCACGCATGACGTCCCCGCCGACGCGATTGTGGTGATCGCGGACGCGCAAGCTCTGACCTCCGATGAAATCCGTGCCCTGAAAGAGCTTGTCCAACGTGACGACCTCGGAGTTGTCGTAGCCTCCGATCGGATCGATCCACCACTCGCACCGATCTACTCGAACATCTCGAGTTTCGGCACCGTGTTGCATCTGAACCCGTTGAACCGAAACGATATTCGGAAGATCGCGGCCGAGCGAAGAGTCCCGCTCGACGACCGCGCCGTGGTGGCGCTCGAGCATCTGTCCGGTGGTTCCTTCGGGGCGATCGAAGCGTACTTCGCCGCCGCCTCGGCAGGCCGCCTGGAAATGCCGAACGCCATACGCACACACATCCTCCACCAGGTCACCGCTCTGCATCCGATCGAGCGCGAGATCCTCGAAGTTTCACTCGCCGTCCCGGACATCGACGCCTTCGAGCTCGATCTGGGACAGGAGAAGTTCAGCCTCACAGCTGCATTCGACCGGGCACTGGCGACCGGACTGTTCGGTTCGCGATCACCACTCGTCGCGAGCGTGCTCGCCGAGTCGACGAGCACCGGGCGTATCCGCAGCGAGCTGATCAGAATCGTCGAATCACGCGCACACACGAGAACCCTCGATATCGACACAGCACGAAGACTTTTCGACTCCGGAATCCGCCACCGCGATCTCACGGGTGTACTACGAGACGCCGTCGAGGCGAGCACGCCGGCGGTCGCGGCAGATCTCTTTCGCCGCGTGAATTCGATCGAGCCTCTCGGCGTGGCCGACACGCTGCTGTACGCCCAGGTCTCGGCTCGCAGTGGTGACCTCGACACTGCCTGCCGTCTGGCCGATTCCGTCATCGCCGCACCCGATCTCGACGACGCGAGATTGGCTGCGGCGGTGCGAATCCGCGCAGCTTCGTCCGCAGCATGCGGCCAACTCGGCGCCGCTGCAGATCTCTACACCTGGCTGGGGCCAGGGCGCACCGGAAACGAATCCCCCTTCGCCGCAATCACTTTCCTCGGCATCGGCAAGGTCGATGACGCGAACGCGGCGCTCACCGGACACACCGGATCACCGTCGAGCTCGACGGTCGGCGCTACCACACTGGCCAACGGACTGATGCAATCGGTCACCGGGAGCGCACCGAGTGCGCTCAACACGATGTCGCGCGCACTCTCGCTCCCCGGCGGAGCCGACACATCTGAATTCCAGCCTGATTCCGCCCCGGCGCTGGTAGCTCTCGCACTCCTGCACAACGGCGCCCATGAACGGGCCGCCGCTGTCGTCACGGCCGCGATCGCCGCCGACGACGCAAGCAGCCACACGTGGGCGCGACTTCACCTTCTCGGCGCCTGGATCGCGATGGTCCGCGGGCAGGACGCGATTCTCGAAGACCTACCGCAGGAGGTAGTCCGCGGCCCCCTCCGTGAGCGTGACGCACTGTTTCTGCATGCTCTGATCGCGGGTCTCGCTCGGCGTTCCGGCGATCTCGCCCAGCTGCGTCGAGCTTGGTCGGGCGCGGCAGGCACCCTCTCGTCCTGCAGCGTTGATCTGTTCAATCTGCTTCCCATCGGCGAACTGTGGCTTGCGGCAGTACGGCTCGAGGAGACCGAGCAGGTCGAGCATCTCGTCGACAACGCGCGCTCACTCCTCCGCGCGCTCGGCGAGCCGCCGCTGTGGTCGTCGCCGCTGCATTGGTACGGCGTCCAGGCGTCGATCCTCTCGCAGTCGCCGGCCGATCTCCTCCCACACGCCCATACACTCGCCGAATCAGCCAAAACTCACACTTACGCAGCCGGTTTGGCGATCGCCGGACGCCAGTGGCTCCTACTGATGCAAGGCAACGTCGACGCAGACGGTGTCGAAGCCGCCGCACGAACGCTCAGTCGGATCGGACTCCCGTGGGACGCCGCTCGCCTCGCCGGCGAAGCAGCGCTGCGCACCCCGGACACCAAATCGGCCACGGCACTGCTCCACGTTGCGCGCTCGCTACGCACAACGTCGACGGCCGAGACAAGTGCAACCGATACCGCCACAAGTGCGGCGCCACCGTCGGTGTTGACCGAGCGCGAACAAGAAGTTGCCGAACTCGTCGTCGTCGGACTGACGTATCGGGAAATCGGCGAACGCCTCTACATCTCCGCTAAAACCGTCGAGCACCATGTCGCACGCATCAAGCGGCGCGTCGGGGCGCAGTCTCGTTCGGAACTGCTCACCATCCTTCGCAGCATGACACCGCCGAACAAGTAGTTAGCTGCATATTGTCCAGAGGGTTGCGTATCTCCGTTTAAGTGATAGTTTTCACAGGAATCAGGACATGCCTGCCGAGCAAAGTTCGGTAACTGTGAAACGGGGATCGCTATGAAGTGGGGAGTCGGACTCGCCGTCGGCAACAAACGAAGCATTGCTGCGATCGCGAGACCTGACTTGGAGCTGGTGACCCTCGAACGCGAATCGGTTCTGCACCACGCCCCCGACGGCACCGTGCAGCTAGGCGGAACCGCGGCGGGGTCCACCGGGTTGCGCGGGTTCCTCGACAGGGTCGGCACCGACGATACCGACAACTTCTCCGAGCACATGACGCGAGGGGAGGAACTGGTAGCGACAGCAATGTATTGCCTGGTCAAGGAAGTCCGAACACTCACCGATCAGAACCTGAACATCTCTGCGGTGATCCCCGCAGGTTGGTCGAGCGATTCCGTCGACGTACTGCGCGGCGCACTCGACAGCATGAATCTCGACGGCGTCGAACTGATTTCAGAAGATGAAGCCTCTGCGGCTTGGCTCGCGGATCCTGACGCCGACGACCGTGCTGCTCGCGGAGCCGCAGCGTTGGCCGCACCCTTCTCGATCACCTCTACCTGTCCCGAACCCCAGCCAACCGATTTTGCCGAGCCAGAGGACACCCCCGAAGAGTTTCCGCCGTTCGTTCTGATCGAACCGGAGCCGGAATCCGGCGTGGAGGCACCGGTCACGAAAGAACCGAGCATCGACGGTTGGCTGAATCGCCAGTGGCGGTCGGAGCGCCGACCGATCATCGCCGCAGCAGCCGCCGCAGTCTTTCTGACGGTGTCGGGTTGCGCGGCCGCGGTCATCATCGGACACACTCCGACCATTTCAGCACCCAGGATTCTCGACGCACAATCTTCCCTGTCCCCCGGGACGGACACAGCTGCCACCTCGACGAGTTCATCCGGGACAGGCACGCAATCAGCGACCTCACCCCCACCGGAAGTACCCGCTCTCGGCGCGCAGCCGACGGCGCAGTCGTGGGCATCCGAAGCGGAATCGACCTCATCCGAATCCCAGCCCATTCCGGTGAGTCCGGGCACCGGTACAGAGAAATCCACTACGGCGAACGTCCCCGCGCAACAGGGATCGCCGATCACCATCCAGATCGATCCCCTTCGGATCGAGAACCTGCCGCCGGTCGTCGGACCGCTGGATCCGGTCGATCCGGATACCCCGGACACTCCCGCCGTGACCGCCCCCACTGATACACAGACAACGCCGACGCAGCCGTCCAACCCGACCGACACAACCGATCCGGTGGTTCCGAATCCCGACATGCCCGTCATGCCATTGGCCCCGAGACCCGGAATGCCAAGTTAGACAGAATAATTCGACTTGCCGACAACAGGCACATATTCCTCGTCGAAACTTTTCCCCTATGGTGGGTGCGGTACCTACCGGCTCGGTGCCGGGGACTTGAAGGGATTTCATGCGTAACTCGTTGGCGATCCGCACCGCTGTGGTCGGCGCCTCGGCACTACTGCTCGCAGCTCCATTCACCACGACGGCATCGGCAGAGCCCGCCTCCGACACGCATGTCGAACAGCTCGGGGCAGATCAGCTTCCGGCTGAGCTGATCGAGGCGATCACACGCGATCTGAAGATCTCCCCACAGGAGTATCTGGACCGCGCTGCCAAAGCTCAGGAACTCGGTGCATACGCCCAGGAATTCAAGTCCGAGCGCCCTGGCGACTACGCCGGCTCGTGGATGGGACTCGACGGTCAACCCGTCGTAGCCGTCACCACCACCGAAGCTGCACGCATCGCGGCCGACGACGGTTACCGCACGCACGTCGCCCCCGTCTCCGCCGACACCCTCGAGAAGACGCTGGCCGACGTCAACGGATGGATTGCCGGGCTGCCCAAGGAAATCTCACGCGCAGTCAATTCGGCGACTATCGACGTCCTGAACAACCAGGTCGTCATCGACGTCGCGAACAGCCCCGTCGGGCAGGCGCTCAATCTTCCGACCCTGCTCGAGAACACCAAGATCGTTCTCAGCCCGGACGGTGGCGGATCGGTTGATCCCGGAGCACTCGGCGGCGACACCTACATCACGTCGACAGGCCCCATTCGCGAGACACCGACCGAGAACATCTCGGTCTGCTCGTTCGGGTTCAACGCCGTCGACGATCAGAACAATGCTCTCAATATCAGTGCCGGACACTGCAATCCGGCCGAGGGTTCGAAGTCGCCCGTCTACCTGCCGAATCACGCGAACGTCGACGACAGTCAGTTGATCGGAGCATTCTCACAGTCTTCCGTCGGCAACAATGCCGGCGATCTCGATTACTCGGTCATCAAGTTCGACCAGTCCGGCATCGACGCGGGCCTCGACCGTGCTGCCGTCCGCGGTGCCAACGGGACCACCCTCGCGATCACCGGAACGGCACGTCCCGTGATCGGCGCTCCCATCTGCAAGTCCGGCCAGACGTCGTCCTTCACCTGTGGTGTCGTGGCAGCCGATCGCGTCGAAACTCAACTGGTCATGGCGGACGGTGATTCACGAACCGTTCGCGGATTCGCCGGCACCGCGTGCACCCTCGCCGGGGACAGTGGCGGCGCCATCGTCTCCGGAACCTTGGCTCTGGGCATCACCAGCGGCTCCAACAGCAGCGGAGCACCCAGTTGCAACGAAGCGAACCTGGTACTGGCGACCTCCGGTGGAACCTCGAATCTGGGTATTCCGGTCGGAGACATCCTCGACGCGGCAGATCGCGCTTCCGGTGGCGGTGTCGGTGCCGGAATCCGCGTCCGCACTGCAGGTTGACCAACCACTGATTCACGCACTGTGCCCGCCGATCCGTTTCGCGATCGGCGGGCACAGTGCTGTTGTCGGTCGGGGTCAGCGCTGTCTGCTCATGTAACGGGTGGGAATAGCGCGTTCGAACCCATATAGTCATGGTCGACTGTGATCGGCTCACCACAAGTCCGTGAGCCGTATCCGTGTGCTCCCAGGGGGGTGGTACGCGGTCAACGAAGTGGAAAGGCCCACATGCGAAGCTCCATCGCACGTCGCGCCGCAGTGTTCGGTTCGGCCGCGCTGCTGCTCCTCGGACCGATTACCGCGGTCGCGAACGCAGAACCGAACGAATCCGGGGTATCCGATCAGGCAGCCCATCTGCCCGTCGAACTCGCCGAAGCCCTACAGCACGACTTGGCGCTGACGCCCGACCAGTTCGTCTCGCGTTCCGAACTCGCGCAGAAGCTCGCGGAGTTCGCCGCCATCGCGCGCGTCCAGTTTCCCGACTCTTTTGCCGGAGTGTGGCTCGACGACCTCGGCAAGGGCATCGTCGCTCTCGCTGACGGTCGCGACAAGGATGCTGCCCGCGAGGCCGCCGAGAAGGCCGGTTTCGAGGTCAAGGACGTCGCGCAGAGCGAGCAGGCTCTGCAAGGTCAACTCTCGGCACTCAACACCTGGCTCGATTCGCAGCCTGCCGAGGTCGCAGACCTCGTGCGTGGCATTGCCGTCGACGTCGTCGGCAACGGAGTCGCCCTCACCGCCGATCCTGCCGCCGGCATCGAATTGCCTGAGTTCCTGAAGCGGACCGTCGTCCATACCGCTGCTCCGCTACTGGTTCCCCCGATCGTCGCGGACCTCATCCCCGCAACCGGATCCGCAACCGGCGACGCCGCACTGGGCGGAGACGCCTTCGGCGCAACCTCCGGTAACACTGGACTGCGTTGTTCGTTCGGCTTCAACGGCACCGACGGTTCAGGGCGCACGGTCAACATCAGCGCCGGTCACTGTGATCCCAATCGCGCCGCTGCCGGCACCTCGAACTCCAGCCAGGTCTTCCCGATGGTGAACAACCAGACCGGGCCCCGCGTCGGGTACTTCGCCAAGAGCAGCTTCGACGGGCGCGACTACTCGATCATCAACATCGACGACAACGCGAAGTACCGCTTCGAGAACAACAGCGTGCGGGTCCCGTTCAACCGCTCGGTCAACATCACCGGTACCGCCGATCCTGTCGTGGGCGCCCCGGTCTGCAAGGCAGGATCGACCACAGGCTTCAGCTGCGGCGTCGTCACTGGCGTCAACCGCGTCGCAAAGGTTTTGGATCACACCCTCGACAACGGCTTCACCACCAACATCTGCGTCCTGCAGGGTGACAGCGGTGGCCCGATCGTCTCCGGAACGTTGGCAGTGGGCATCACGAGTGCGTCCAACGTCGCCACCTCTCCCCTGTGCGAGATCGCTCAGGCAGAGACACTGTTCGGGCAAGAAGCCCCGACCCAGTACGCGACGCCGATCAACGACATCCTCGCCGCCAACCCAGGCCTGAAGGTTCGCGACTACTGATCACACGCATTCCTCGAGACAGCAAAACGGGCGCCACACCTTCTGAAGGTGTGGCGCCCGTTTCGGCGTTCGTGACGTTCTACTGGAAGAGAGTTGTTCCAGCCGGAGCGTTCAGAACCTTGATCAGGTCCAAGCCCGCGACGACGGCAGTTCCGCCGCCGGCGAGGATGGTACCGGCGACTCCACCGATACCGGCCCCTGTGACCATGCCGGGCAGGCAGCCGACGACCAGGCCGGGCAGACCCACGATGCAACCGATGACCGCCCCGACGATCGTGCCGGTGAGGCTACCGATCTGCGTGGCAAGCCCGAGCTGTGACTGGAACTTCTCGATTGCCTTCTGATCCTCGTCAGGCGAAGCAACCGGGGTGAACTCGGCAGCGACCGGCTTCGGCTTGGAGCTGGCCGGGTCCAGGTTCGGCTTGAGGGTGAGGGTCTTGCCGTCCTCACTGACGGTCTCGTCGAACGGGAACTGAACGTCGCCGAGGTTGAACGCGAGCGGAAGACTCACGAGAGTTGCGCCCTGGCTGTTCTGCAAGTCGACGTGAGTTCCGTCGCCCGAGACCCGGAATGCTCCGGCGTCGATGGTGGTGACAACGGCCTGGTCGACGACCTCGGCGGTGTACGAAACGTCGGGTGACGTCTCCGGAGCTGCGTAAGAAGTACCTGCAGCGATGCCCGTAGCGGCAATGGTCATCGCTGCGACGGCCGCAGCTTTTCGAATGAACATTTTTGATCCTCCCCGGGATCGGGCGGGCGTCAGTCGATGACTCACACCACCCGTTTCCCCTGTGCGTGACGGGCGTAACGATAACAGCCGGTCGGTTGTTCTCACCTGCTCGGAACCCGACTTAGGGCTGCCTGACAGATGGACACCTGACGGGCACCGCCTAACGTGACGACCAGACATGTCTGCGTCTGGCCCAGCCCGTCCGACGCAGAAGATCGATCTCTCCAGGCCACGAGCGGTTACCAGCCGGTACCTACAGGCTGGTAATGCTAGTTACTGGCGGGTAACATAACGCAGGTTAGTATCAGTGGGCTGTCCCGAGGTGGCCGACGCGTCGCCCTGAAACGAAAGGCCGCGACATGAATGCCCTGACGATTACGTTGGGCACGATTGGTGCTCTGCTGAGCTTGGTGTGTTGGTACATCTTCCTCTCAGGCGCGCTGAGGATGTTCAACACCGTGCGCATCGGCCAGTCGGCACCCGATCGATGGCGCCCGTTCTTCCCTCGCTTCAAGCAGATGATCATCGAGTTCATCGCGCACACGCGCATGAACAAGTTCCGCAGCGTCGGCTGGGCCCACTGGCTCGTCATGGTCGGCTTCCTCGGTGGGTTCCTGCTGTGGTTCGAGGCCTACGGCCAGACGTTCAACCCCGAGTTCCACTGGCCCATCTTCGGTAATACGTGGGCGTGGCACCTGTGGGACGAGATCCTCGGCCTGGGCACCGTCATCGGTATCACCACGCTGATCGTGATCCGTCAGCTCAACCACCCGCGTCTGCCCGCGCGCCTGTCCCGTTTCGGCGGCTCCAACTTCAAGGCTGCCTACGTCATCGAAGGCATCGTCCTGCTCGAGGGCCTGGGCATGATCATGGTCAAGGCAGGCAAGATCGCGACCTACGGTCACGCCAACCCGTGGACCGACTTCTTCACCATGCAGGTCGCGAAACTGCTTCCCGCCAGCCCCGTCATGATCTCGGTGTTCGCATTCGTGAAGCTGATGACCGGCATGATCTGGCTCGCGATCGTGGGCCGCAACATCACCTGGGGCGTCGCGTGGCACCGCTTCTCGGCGTTCTTCAACATCTACTTCAAGCGTGAAGACGACGGCACCGTCGCGCTCGGCGCGGCAAAGCCCATGATGTCCAAGGGCAAAGTCCTGACGATGGAGAACGTCGACCCCGACACCGACACTCTCGGCGCCGGAAACATCGAAGACTTCTCCTGGAAGGGCTGGCTCGACTTCACCACCTGCACCGAGTGCGGTCGTTGCCAGTCCCAGTGCCCCGCGTGGAACACCGGAAAGCCGCTCTCGCCCAAGCTGCTCATCATGTCGCTGCGTGACCACGGCTACGCCAAGGCCCCGTACCTGCTCGCTGGTGGACGCAAGGACATGGGCGGCGACGAGATCGGTCTCGTCGACAGCGAAGGCAATGTCAAGGAAGCCGCACTCGCAGCCATCCCCGAGGCCGCACGTCTCGAGGCCGACCGCAAGCTCGTCGGTGAAACCGTCGAAGGTGAGATGGCCCCGGTCATCGACGCCGAAACCTTGTGGAGCTGCACCAACTGCGGTGCCTGCGTCGAACAGTGCCCCGTCGACATCGAACACGTCGACCACATCATCGACATGCGTCGCTACCAGGTCCTGATCGAATCGGAGTTCCCCTCCGAGCTCGCCGGCCTGTTCAAGAACCTCGAGAACAAGGGCAACCCCTGGGGTCAGAACTCCAAGGACCGTCTCAACTGGATCAACGAGATGGACTTCGAGATCCCTGTCTTCGGCAAGGACGCCGACAGCTTCGAGGACTACGAGTACCTCTTCTGGGTCGGCTGCGCCGGCGCCTACGAAGACCGTGCCAAGAAGACCACCAAGGCTGTCGCCGAACTCCTCGCCACCGCGGGAGTGAAGTTCATGGTCCTCGGCGCCGACGAAACCTGCACCGGCGACTCCGCACGTCGTGCCGGCAACGAGTTCTTGTTCCAGCAGCTCGCGATGCAGAACATCGAGATGCTCAATTCGGTCTTCGACGGTATCGAGCAGAAGAAGCGCAAGATCGTCGTCACCTGTGCGCACTGCTTCAACGCCCTCGGCAACGAGTACCCGGAGGTGGGCGGCGACTACGAGGTCGTGCACCACACTCAGCTGCTCAACCGTCTGGTGCGCCAGAAGAAGCTGATCCCGGTTGCGTCCGTGAGCGAAGACGTCACCTACCACGACCCGTGCTTCCTCGGACGCCACAACAAGGTTTACGACGCTCCCCGTGAACTCATGGAAGCCTCAGGCTCCAAGCTCGTCGAAATGCCGCGTCACGGCGAACGTTCCATGTGCTGTGGTGCCGGTGGTGCTCGCATGTGGATGGAAGAGAACATCGGCAAGCGCATCAACGTCGACCGCGTCGACGAAGCGCTCTCCACCAACCCCAAGAAGATCGCCACGGGTTGCCCGTTCTGCCGCGTCATGCTCACCGACGGCGTCACTGCCCGCCAGGAGCAAGGCCAGGGCGAAGGCGTCGAGGTCGTCGACGTCGCGCAGCTGATGCTGAACTCCGTCACTCGTCTCGATCCCGCCCAGCTCGGCGAGAACATCAAGGTGATCCCACGCGAGAAGGCACCGGTCGCTGCTGAGGCAAAGGCCGAGACCGTCGAGCAGGATCGGGTCGCCGAAGTCGAGGAAGCTGCCGCGACTCCGGAAGCCAAGGCTGCACCGGCAGGCAAGGGTCTGGCCATGAAGGGCCTCGCCAAAGCACCAGGTGCAAAAGCTCCCGGTGCCAAGGCACCCGGCAAGGGGCTCGGAATGGCCGGCGGGGCAAAGGCTCCCGGCGCCAAGAAAGCGGCTCCCGCCGCAAGCGCGGAAGCTCCCGCTGACGAAGCTGCTGCACCGGCAGCACCTGTCGCAAAGCCCAAGGGTCTCGGCTTGGCAGGCGGGGCCAAGGCTCCCGGCGGCAAGGGACTGCAGATGAAGGGCGCCGCCAAGGCACCCGGAGCAAAGGCCGCTGCCGCGCCGGCAGCGGAAGCTCCGGCTGCTGAGGCTGCTGCACCCGAAGCTGCTGCACCCGTCGCCAAGCCGAAGGGTCTGGGCCTGGCGTCCGGCGCCAAGGCACCCGGCGGCAAGGGACTGCAGATGAAGGGTGGGGCCAAGGCTCCTGGTGCAAAGGCTGCTCCTGCTTCTGAAGCACCTGCTGCTGCTCCGGCAGAGGCTCCGGCTGCACCGGCAGAGGCTCCGGCTGCACCGGCAGAGGCTCCGGCCGCCGAGGCGGAAGCCCCGAAGGCTCCGCCTGCTGCCAAGGCCGGCGGACTCGGATTCAAGTCGGGCGCAAAGGCTCCCGGTGCCCGGAAGGCAGCTCCCGCTGCGGCCCCGGCGCCGGCTGCAGAGGCCCCGGCTCCCGAGGCCGAACCTGTGAAGGCAGAACCCGCCGCTGAAGCGCCTGCTGAGGCGTCCGCACCCGCGGAAGCTCCGGCGCCTGCTGCCGCGCCGCCCGCCCCCAAGGCAGGCGGACTCGGATTCAAGGCCGGCGCGAAGGCTCCTGGCCGCAAGAAGTAAGCGCACCACACGCGAATGCCCTCACCGTCATGGTGAGGGCATTCGTGTTTGTGCGGGAGCCTTTGCCGACCGAGCACCCTTTCCCTCGACCCGACACACCGTCCAGCACACGGAAACCGGTGCTCGCCCTGTGCAAGTGGTGCTCACTCCCCCGCCAACTCGAGGCCGGCGTGTCAATCGGCGACAAGCATCACCGCACCGCGCGCACGCCCGACGCCCCTTTCCTGCTGCCGGCCGATGACGTATCGTCCCGGAGCGATGCCGGTCGCGCCGTGCTCCGGGTGGATGAGGTACGCGGTCACTCGGGTGTCGAGCATGCCGAGTGCAAGGCCCCGAGCATCTTTCACCGGCGTCGACCACGTGCACTCCCCTTCGTCTGCAACCAGACTGTGGGGGTTCCCTCCCGCCGCACTTCGCAGCAGTTCCACGCCGGAGAGCGGCACTCTCACAGAGCGTGTCCATGGCAGAGGCGCCACGATATTTGCGAGCAGCGAAAACGGGACCACGATGAGATCGCCTTGCGCCTGAAGTCCGTCGATCACAGGAATGGACACTTCCTGGTCCAGGTAGTCGAAGACATCCAGGCCGGTGAGGGTGGTGAGAGCGGACAAGGTCATGTTCGAGTTCATAAGTATCACCCAGGGTTTGAGGATTGAGGGTAGAGGGTTCGGGATTCAGGTTCGACGAACGAGACGGGAATAGTCGGTACCGGTGATGCCGTAAGTCCATCCGGCGGCATCCAACGCGGAGGTAAACCATCCGGGTACGTGAAGGCCGTATCGACGCCGATGCCCGTCGCGTTCGAGAGAACCGTTGACCGCGAGGAGAATCCGTTCACTTCGACCCCAGCCCTCCGGCGACGCGTAGAGCTGCAGCAGGCAACCGGCGTTACCGGGATCGTCGGTTTGGTCGACCAGTGTCAGGCCCGCCAGCTCGATGTAGGAATCCCAGCCGATCCGCTCGATTGCACATCGACGGATCTCGACGTTGCGCTCGTGCGCGATGCGTTCGGCGGTGGGGTCGAGCACTACCCACTCTGGAACGATCGCTCCGTGTAGAACGAACGCCGTTGTACCGTCTACGAATTCGATTGCGGGGGAATCAGAATGATGCAAGCGCCGTGCTCCCTGCGCGCTGCCCGGAATCGGTTCGGCATGTAAGGCGGTGGGTCGTTCCGCCATGATGCACACGTCGTCGAACGCCCACCACCACCCGGTCGAGTCGGCCAGTGCGGTCTGCACGTCGAGGAGTTCACGGTCTTCCGAGCGGAAAGTCGCAAGACCGAATCGATGACATGTGTCGTAGTACGCGATTCGATGTGCGTCCTGCTGCCCGTACCAGGTCACTTCCCCGGCCACCGGGGTCAACATCGTTCGTATCGCAGCTGCGACGCCGTCGAACAGCGTGGTGTGCAACGATTCCCAAATGGACGCCCTGATCAGGCGCTCCCCCTGCCGGCGTTCCATCTGCCAGCCAGTTCTCCGACATTCGATTCGCGCGTCCATGCGTCGGCGCGAAGCCGCAAACATGCTCGCGATATACCCGGAAGCGCAGTCGAGGCCGGTGCCGTCCAATGACATCTTGGTCGACAGTCCTTCGGTGACGATCAGGTCCGAACCAGCAGACGGCGACGGGACCCAGACGAACTCCGGTTTCGGGAGCCCGGAGCGTCGATACAGTTGCGCGACAGAGGCTTCTGCGGTGTTTCGATCAGCAGGACGAGTACACAATCCGCGTTCGAGCCACACGTCGCGGATCTTTTCCAGGGCCAGACTGTCTTCATCGAAGAGATTGAAGTTCTCGGGCAATGTCGCTCGATGTGATGCCGACGAGCGAATCGGTGCGGCGCTCACGCGACGGTGGCGGTGTCCGCCTTTCCTGTAGTCATAGTTGAACAGCCTGGCACGCGAACGCTCCGGACGCAAGGGTTTCCTAGAGCGCGACACCGGGAACCTGCCACCGTTTCCCATACCGAACACCCTCTCCAGCGACGCGAAACCGGTTCGAGCTGTGGACAAGTGGTGTTCACTCACGGCTATCCACACCCCCGGGGTCACGGCTTCCTTTCCAGCGCCGGGCACAGCAAGATCGATCGACATGGGGGAACAGACACATATCATCCGCAGGCCGGACCAACTGTCGATCGGTCGCACCGATGCCGAGATCCGACAGGCCTGCGCTAGTGGAACCTGGGCCAGAATCCATCGTGGTGCGTACGTGGACAGCGGCCACCTGTCCCGCCTCGACGCATACGGACGACATCGATTGCGGGCAGAGGCCGTGGCCTGCGCCGCTTCACCCGGTGCCACTGTCAGCCACGTCTCGGCTGCGGTTCTGCACGGTTTCGAACTCTGGAACACTCCGCTCGAGGTCGTTCACCTGTCCCGGAACCGGCGAGGTGGTGGCCGAAAGTCCGCTCGACGTCACGTGCACTCGACATGGCTGGCGGACAACGAGATCACCGAAGTCGATGGGCTGCGCGTCACGACTCCGGCACGAACTGTTGCGGATCTCGCGAGGATACTCACTTTCGAACAGGCTCTCGTCGTGGGCAATTCAGCGTTGCACCGTTCAAGGTTGCCCAAGGACGCGGTTGCAGCATCGCTGGCACTCAGCCCGAACGATCCGCGCCATCGACATGCGCTCCACGCGCTCACCGCGATGGACTCCCGTATCGAAAGCGTCGGTGAATCACGGAGCCTCGCATTGTTCCTGCACGAACACCTGCCGCTCCCCGAACCCCAGGTCGACATCCACGACGCTCGAGGGTTCGCCGGCCGCGTCGACTTCCTGTGGCGTGAGCAGCGCACCATCGGAGAGTTCGACGGCCGCATCAAGTACGGCCGACTGGTGCCCGCCGGTCGCAGCCCCGAGGACGCGCTCTGGAACGAGAAGCTCCGCGAAGACCGACTCCGTGACGCAGGGTGGGAGGTCGCGAGGTGGACGTGGGCCGACCTGTCGACCCCGTCACTGGTGGCAAGTCGGATCCTGGCGGCCTTCGCGCGCAGCCACGGGGCCGTCAGCTACTGATCGCAGGCTTCCACAGCTCGAGCGTCGGAATGCCGGGTGGAGTGAATCCGAGCACCTGCCCGTAGAAGGACAGCTCGGCGTTGCGTGAGCTGATGATGGTCGACTGCTTGCGGAATCCGTGAGATTCACCCTCGTAGGCCAGGTACGCGTGCGGAATGCCCTTGGCCACCAGAGCATCCCGGAATCGCTCCGCCTGCGAGGGTGGCACGATCGGATCGTCGAGACCCTGGAGAAGCAACACCGGGCAGTTCAACCCGTCGACGTTGTTGAGTGGAGCACGTTCCGCGTACAGGTCGGCAGATTCCGGCAGCGGGCCGATCAAACCGTCGACGTAACGCGATTCGAAATCGTGAGTTTCCTGCACGAACAGGTCCAGTTCGGCCACGCCGAAATAGGAAGCACCACAAGCGAACACGTCGGACGTCGTCAGTGCGGCCAGAACGGTCCAACCACCGGCGGATCCGCCTTCGATGGCAAGGCGGGCCGGATCGGCAAGCCCTTGCTCGGCCAACCCGTTGACGGCGGTGACGACGTCCTGCACGTCGACGACACCCCACTGACCACGCAATCGATTACGGTACTCACGTCCGTAACCGGTCGACCCGCCGTAGTTCACATCGACGACGCCGATTCCGCGGCTGGTGAAGAAGGCGTAGACGAGGTTGAGGGCCGGTGCGACGTGCGCCGTCGGCCCACCGTGAACAAACGCGACATACGGCGGTCGTTCATCGTCGAGCCCTTTGTATCGCGGACTGCGCGGCGGATACGCAACGGCGTGAACTTCTCGCCCGTGTCCGTGAGCCACGACGGCTCGCGCTTCCGGAAGGTAGGCAGACTCGGGCAATTCTTCGACCGACGAACGGATTTCGGTGAGTTCGCCGGTACCGAGGTCCAGTTCACGTAGCGCGCCCGCCAGTTTCGCGCCTCCCGAGATGAGCAGTAACCGATCGCCGCGAACTTGCATGAGGCCGATGCTGGTGACACCCGGGGTCGCGATGTCGCGCAGTTCCCCCGACGCCGGGTCGAGTACCGCCAGTGTGTCGGTTCCGACGGTGCGTGCGGTGAGCAGGTGCCCGTTGCCGAGTTCGACGAACCAGCGCCCACCGAAGCGCCACTGTGGGCCACCGAAATCCGCGTTCACCGGGCAAATCGGGCTGATCTTGCCGCCGACGCGATAGATGTTCCACCAGCCGCTGCGATCGCTGATTGCGTAGAGTTCGTCGTCGGTGATCCACTCCGGCTGCAGGACGGACTCTTCAAGTCCGCCGATCAGCACGGAATACGCCTGAGCGACGCCGTCGACGAGTGGAGCTACCCGCAGTTCGGTACCGTCCCAGGGCATTTGCGGATGGTTCCATGCGATCCAGGCGATCTTGGTTCCACTCGGCGAAAGCCTCGGTGACGAGAGGAAGTCCGAGCCGCCGACGATCGAGCGGATGTTGCCGGAACCGTCCAGCGGAATCGCACAGATATCGCGAGTGATCGCCCCGTCCTCCGCGTGCGCTTCCCGAACCGCCCACACCTCGCCGTTCACGATCTGCAGGTCTGCGTATCGCCACGCGGCCGGCGGCGCCGGTTCGGGCGTCAGAGCCCGTGGAGTGACTCCTTCGAGGATGTACACCCGTTGATCGGAGAATTCACTGAAGACCAGTTTTCCGGACTCGGTGACCGTCCAGGCGCCACCGCCGTACTCGTGAACCCTGGTTCGCGCGTTCCACGGCGCGGGGAGGATGTCGACGGGTTGGTTGTCGAGACCAGATCGACGGATCGAGGTCCGACCACCCTCGGTCGGACGAAGTTCAGCCCACCAGATCTCGTCACCGACGTATCGTCCACCCTCGACAGGATGCCCACCTGCAGCCAGATCAGCTGCTCCGATCGGAGAAGTCCACGATCCGTACGGGGCTGCAATCTGCTCGCTGGGGGTCATCGCTCGACAATAGCCAACGGGGCGTGCGACACGGTCCCCGACAATGCACTTGCACAGTGGTGGAATCATGTAACTCGTGAGCACACCAGAACCCGTCCGCCACCGTCAGCCGCAGCGCGAGCTGGAGCAGTCGTCGAAGCTCCAGAACGTCCTGTACGAAATCCGTGGACCGGTACACGCGCATGCCGCCCGGTTGGAGGCGGAAGGACACCGGATCCTCAAGCTCAACATCGGCAACCCGGCACCGTTCGGATTCGACGCCCCCGATGTGATCATGCGGGACATGATCGCCGCCCTGCCCTATGCACAGGGCTATTCGGAGTCGAAGGGCATTCTGTCGGCGCGGCGCGCAATCGTGACGCGTTACGAGCTGGTTCCCGGCTTCCCCGAGCTCGACGTCGACGACATCTACCTCGGCAACGGTGTTTCCGAGCTGATCACGATGACCATGCAGGCCCTCCTCAACAACGGCGACGAGGTTCTGATCCCAGCACCGGACTATCCCCTGTGGACTGCGATGACGAGCTTGTCCGGAGGCACGCCCGTCCACTATCTCTGCGACGAGGCCAACGACTGGAATCCCGATATCGCCGATATCGAATCCAAGATCACCGACAAGACCAAGGCTCTCCTCGTCATCAACCCGAACAACCCCACGGGTGCGGTGTACTCGATGGAGGTTCTGCAGCAGTTGGTCGATCTGGCACGCAAGCATCAGCTTCTGCTGCTCGCCGACGAGATCTACGACAAGATCCTCTACGACGACGCCAAGCACATCTCGCTGGCAACGCTTGCCCCTGATCTGCTGTGCCTGACGTTCAACGGCCTCTCGAAGGCCTACCGCGTCGCCGGCTACCGCTCCGGCTGGGTGGCAATCACGGGCCCGAAGGATCACGCGGCCGGCTTCCTCGAGGGACTCGATCTCTTGGCGTCGACCCGTCTGTGCCCCAACGTCCCCGGACAGCACGCCATTCAGGTCGCCCTCGGCGGTCACCAGAGCATCGAAGACCTGATCCTGCCCGGCGGCCGCCTGCTCGAGCAGCGCGACGTCGCTTGGGAGCGATTGAACATGATTCCGGGCGTTTCGTGTGTGAAGCCTCGCGGCGCGCTCTACGCGTTCCCTCGTCTGGATCCGAACGTCTACGAGATCTACGACGACGAGAAATTGGTTCAGGACCTGCTTCTCCAGGAGAAGATCCTGATGGTTCAAGGCACCGGGTTCAATTGGCCGAATCACGATCACCTTCGGATCGTCACCCTTCCGTGGGCCCGAGATCTCGCCGTGGCCATCGAGCGATTCGGCAACTTCCTCACCAGTTACAAACAGTAGATTCTCACGCTGAATCCGGCTGAAATCGAGTAAACAATTCGTTGTACAAATGCCCCGTAAACGTAAAACTGCGGGGCATTTGTGCGACCTTGGTCACATTTTTCGCAAACCAGGCGGTTTGATTGACTCTTTAACTATTTAGTGACCTGCCCCGATGTGAAAACGGTCCAACCGGTACGTGATTCGTTGTGAAATTGGTAGTTGGACAACGCGCCAAATCGGTTTGAAATTGGGTACATTAGTTAGCAGCACTTCGGTGCCGCGAGCACCTGGTATCCCTCCCCCCCCTGTGGATACCAGGTTGGTGGCGGGGACAACCCCCCCCCTGTTCCCCGCCACCCAGCTCGACCAATCCCAGTTTCACAACCCCTCATCGGTAGCACCGGTTTTCGCCGACTCTGCCTTGCAGCGACACTGCCTTTCACCGACACTGCCGTCAGAAGCTGACCATTCGCTTCGGAGCCGATAACATTGCACCGGTGCAAATCCCCAGTCCGACACTCAGTTTCCGATGAGTCACGGCCACGGCCACGGTGGCCCCATTCAGATCGGCCCCACCGCATCACGCGTCGTCATCGGGTTGCTCGTCGTCATCGGCATGGTCGTCGTCGCGGCAGCTGTCGCACTGTGGCCGGACAAGAACACCATTCCCGTCCCACTCCCCTTCCAGAATGCCGACGGCAGCTCGGTGGAAACCGAGGCGGGCACCGTCACGATGCAGGATCTCGGTGACTGCGGAAGTTCCTCTGCCGGAAGGGTATTCGTCGGTGCCCCGCAACCGCCGCCTACCTCCGCCTACCAGTGCCAGCGAAGTATCGTCGATATCGAATCCGGGCCGAATGCCGGAACGAAGACATTGCTCGAGGTCATTCCGGGCGCCGGTCAGCCGGACCTTCGCGTGGGTGACCACATTCGCCTGGTGCGTCAGACCGACCCGAACGGAAACACGCAGTACTCCTTCGAAGACTATTCGCGTGGGCTCCCGCTGGCGTTGATCGTCATCGCGTTCGCCGTCGTCATCATCGCAGTCGCACGGTGGAGAGGGCTGCGCGCACTCGTCGGCCTGGTGATCGCCTTCGGCGTAGTCGTCGGGTTTCTCCTACCCGCTCTGCTCGACGGCAAGCCTGCGATACCGGTTGCGCTGGTCGCCGGGGCGGTGATCTTGTACGCGGTTCTCTATCTGGCGCACGGGGTCTCACTCAAGACCAGTTCTGCTTTGCTCGGCACCCTTGCCGCCATGGTGCTCGCCGCGGTTCTCTCCTACCTCTGCATTGAACTGACACACCTCACCGGTTTGTCTGAAGAGCAGAACACCAATGTTCAGACCTATATCGAGCACATAGACATCACCGGCCTGCTGCTGGCGGGCTTCATCATCGGCTCGCTCGGCGTTCTCAACGACGTCACCATCACCCAGGCATCCTCGGCATTCGAGTTGGCCGAACTCGACAAGCATGCGTCCCGTCGAAAAGTCTTCGGCGGTGCGATGCGGGTCGGACGTGATCACATCGCCAGCACGGTCTACACCTTGGTTCTCGCGTACGCGGGTGGGGCGCTGCCACTGCTACTGCTCTTCAGCGTCAGCGGGCGCCCACTTCAGGACGTCCTGGTCGGTGATGCCGTCGCAATCGAGATCGTAAGGTCCGCTGTCGGCGGAATAGCCCTGGCGCTTTCGGTTCCACTCACCACTGCCATCGCCGTGATTCTCGCCCGTCCGCCCGGTAGCGCGGTCAAGGCCGGCCCCACGTCAGGTGGCCGACACTCCAAACGCTGAAAGCGAGCCTCAGAGTCCGGGAATCGGTGGGAGAACCGGCAACAGAATCGGCGGAAGCCCCGGGATGTAGATCGCCGGCGGTGGCGGCGCGGGCGCGGGCGCGGGAGGCACGTAAGTGTCCTGCACGACTGGCGGAGCCTCGACGACCGGAGGGGCTTCCTCCGTCGTCGTCGGGGGCGCGGTCGTTGTGGTCGTAGGCGGCGGGGTAGTCGTGGTCGTCGGTGCCGTCGTGGTCACCTCGGTTGCCACGGGTCCGGCGTCCTCGGAATCGAAGACCTTTCCTCCGTAGCCCAATCCCAGCCCCACGATCACGATCGCCGCGATCACACCGGCGCCGAGGCCCGCGAACCGTAGCGGGTTTCTCGGCTCTTTGGATGTCGATTCAACGGGTTGTGTCCCGGCGAGCCAGGACGGGTGTGCGGTTCCTGCTCCGGGTCCCTCGCCTTCGTACATCGCCGAGTACGCCTGGGCGTCAACCATCACGGCCTCGGTGTCTGCGTCACGTTCTGTGCCGAATCCGTCCGTGGCCTGGTCGCTGTCGGCGACCACGAGATCTGCGGCCGGATCGAATCGTTGCTCGTGTCGGTTCGGTCGCGGCTGAGGCAGTTCCGCCGCGTAAGGGCTCGGCACCTGTTCTTGCGGAACGGACTTCGTGCCGGAAGCGGCTTCGGACAAGGCATTCGGCCGCTCCGATTCCGCGAGCGTTGCGACCCCTCCGTGGCTGAACGCTTGAACCGGAACGGGTACCTCCGCCGGGGTGTGGATCGGATACGGCGCAAAGATCGGCGCTACAGCCGGAACCTGAACCGGGGCAGATACCGCGCGCGCCGATGGCGTCATCGACGACTCCGCGATCAGCGCAGCGCCTTGAGCAGTCACGAGTTCCGGCTGCTCGGGCGCGATGAGGGGGCACTCCAGCCACGCGGCGAGGGTCGCCCGCACGATCGGAATGCGTGCACCGCCACCGATCAGGAGAATCGCGTCGGGGTTACGGCCGGACGTTGCGATGACCTCTCGTATCTCGCGTGCGAAGGCCTCCACCGACGTGACGACCAACGAATCGAAAACTTCCCGCGACAGCAGGAGAAGCCCGCCGGGGCCGGGCAGGCACACCGCACTTCGTGAGGACAGCTGTTCCTTCGCGAGTCGGCATCGCGCCTGCAGTTCGGCATCGCCGCCCGGGTCGGCCGGCGTAGCTATACGGCGACGCACGGTCTGATCCGAGTAGACGAGCTCGTCGAAGTGATCTCCACTGACCCGCGTCGACCGGGCGGTGACGACGGTAGACCGCATCTGCCTGTCCACAATGCTGATCGTCGATCCAGAACTACCGATGTCGACGACGACGAGTGTGCTCCGGTCGGTCAACGCACCGGACTCCTCGAGCATTCGAAGCGTCGCGACTACTTCGGGAACCAGCTCGAAGTTGTCGATGCCCTTCTGTTCGAACGCTGTTTGGAGTGCTCCGGCCTGCGCTTGATCCCGGTAAGCGACGACCGTATTGCTGCCGAGGTCGGCATTCTCGGTCAAGGCCACGCCGGTTGCCTCCGCTGCGACTTCCTCGGGAATCTCGCGGCCTCGATCGACCGCTCTGGATCGGAACACCGGACCACTGTGGTCGGGCGTCCCCGGGCGCGCCAAACGCACAGCGCTGGCTCCCACCGTCACACCCAAAACCAAGTTCATGATCCACCTTCGTCGACGGTCGACGGGTTCCGTCACCAGACCCCGTCATTCCCCGGCCGGAAGTCTACCCACTGGGCATGGTCTGCGAGGTTCGCGCATCTCACCTAAGGCCTTCTCGCAGCTATTTTTTCGCTACCTGGACGTTCGACCTACCGCCCCAATCCGCGATAGTTCCAACCGGCGGAGCGCCACAGGTCCGGATCGAGGCAATTTCTGGCGTCAACGATCACCCGCCGCCGAACGAGTGGTTCCAAATCGGCGGGCACGAGTGAGGCGAACTCGTCCCATTCAGTGGCGATCAAGACCACATCAGCATTCCTGCAAGCTTCTGACGTGGAGGTTGCGTAGTGAAGGGTGGGAAACAGTCGGCGAGAATTATCCATTGCCTTCGGATCGAAAACGGTGACCGCCGCCCCGTGCAACTGCATCATTCCTGCAACGTTGAGCGCAGGCGAATCGCGCACATCGTCGGATTCGGGCTTGAACGCAGCTCCCAGCACCGACACGTTAGCTCCCAGCAAACTGCCATCGCAGGCTGCCGTCACCAGTTCCACAGCTTTTGTCCGTCGTCGCATGTTGATGCTGTCGACCTCGCGGAGGAAGTACAGCGCCTGGTCGACACCCAACTCCCCGGCGCGTGCCATGAACGCCCGAATGTCCTTCGGCAGGCAACCACCGCCGAACCCCAAGCCCGCATTGAGGAACCGTCTACCGATCCGAGCGTCGTACCCGAGAGCGTCGGCCAACATCGTGACGTCGGCCCCGGTCGCCTCGCACACCTCCGCAATCGCATTGATGAAGGACACCTTGGTCGCGAGAAACGCATTCGCAGATCCTTTGACCAACTCGGACGTCGCCAGATCGGTCACGAGGAAGGGCACCCCCGCGTCCAGTATCTCGGCATACACCTCGCGAAGAACGCCTTCGGCGTTTCCCGGCCGGTCACGATCGATCCCCAGAACCAACCGGTCAGGGCTCAAGGTGTCCGCGATCGCGTGTCCTTCACGCAGGAACTCCGGATTCCAGGCCACCTCTACCGAGCCACCCGCCGGCGCAGTCGCTCGGAGTCGCTCGCCGAGAGCCGCTGCCGTGCCTACCGGCACCGTCGACTTCCCGACTATCAGCGAAGGCTTTCGCAACAACGGCGCCAACATGTCGATCACCGAATGAACATGACTCAGATCTGCGGCGTACTCCCCCTTCTTCTGGGGCGTCCCCACACCGACGAAATGGATGTCCGCAAAATCCGCGGCATCGGAGTAGGAAGTCGTGAACTGCAGCCGACCCGACGCCAGATTCTTCTCCAGCATGTCGGTCAGACCCGGCTCGAAGAACGGGACCTCCCCACGAGACAACTTGTCGACCTTGGACTGGTCGATGTCGACTCCCAGCACGTCGTGGCCAAGTTCGGCCATACACACTGCGTGGGTCGCCCCCAGGTATCCCGTTCCGAACACGGTCATCTTCATGTGTTGTTGGTATGCGTCCGAACTTTCCGAAACGCGTACGCCAGGTGGGCGCGAAACCAACATCGGGCGTACGACGAGTGCGTCGCGTGTGCAACCTATGCTTCTGCCATGCACGTTCTCTTCGTTTGTACGGGAAACATCTGCCGATCACCCACGGGCGAACGCCTTGCACGTGCTTATGCCGCCGAAGCCGGGGTCACCGGATTCACCGCGTCGAGTGCCGGAACCCGGGCGATGGTCGGACACCCGATCGAGCCGACTGCTGCGAGGGTTCTCGCGGGGCTCGGCGGCGACCCCACGGAGTTTCAAGCCCGACGCATGACAACAGCGCTGGCCTCGGACGCCGACCTCATTCTCACGATGACCGAAAGTCAGCGAGACAAGGTCCTGGCGATGGCTCCGGCGCGGCTCAAGCGCACGTTCACACTTCGAGAAGCCGCACGGTTGGGCTCGCTCGCAGATGCAGGAACTGTCGAGGACCTCGCCGCCGCCAGACACCGATTTCGTGCCACCGAACCCGAGGACGTCATGGATCCGATGGGTAAGGAAGAGAACGTGTTTCACGAGATCGGACTTGAGATCGCCGATCTCCTCGGCCCGCTGCTCAGCCGACTTCGCTTCGGTGAGCGTTGAGCGCGGGCACCGCGGTCAACTGCGGTAGCGACTTGTCCGACTCGTAGTAGTAGCTGTACTCGTACGCATTGCGTCCGCGAGACGGCGTCATCGTGATGACAGTGCCCAGGACGTGCGCACCCACACTCTGTAGGTTTCCGACCGCGCGCGCCAGTTGATCGCACTTCGTGGAGCCGTGTCGGGCGATCACCAGGGCACCGTCCGACATCGCGGCCAGGACCGCGGCATCCGTGACGGGTAGCAACGGCGAGGCGTCGATGATGACGTAGTCGTATCGCGCCCGCAGTTCCTCGAGAACATGTTTGGCCGTGTCCGTGCCGAGTAGTTCGCTCGGGTTCGGCGGGATCGGTCCGGAGGCGAGCACTGTCAGCCCGTCGAACTCGGTCGGCTGAAGCACATCGTCCAGCGTCGCTTGACCGGAGAGCACCGAACTGACGCCGACACTTCCGAGCAATCCCAAATACTTCGATACTCGCGGCTTCCGGAGGTCGCCTTCCATCAGGCACACTGATTTGCCGGCCTCCGCCAAGACGAGAGCGATGTTCACGGCCGTGGTCGTCTTACCTTCGGAGGGAAGCGAACTCGTGACGACGATGACACGCGGTGGATGGTCCACCTCGAGGAACTGAAGGTTGGTGCGCAACTCACGGAAGGCTTCGGCACTCACGGAACTTCCGTCACTGAAAGCGATCGCGTGATTGACTTCGACGTCCTTGTCGAACGGGATCGTGCCCACCATCGCCGAACCCGCGATCTCTTCTACAGTTCGACGATCTTTCACCGTGTTGTCGAGTCGATCACGAATCAACGCAAGCGCGATCCCCACAACCAGTCCCGCCACTGCGCCGAGCGCGAGGTTGCGCGAAGTCTTGGGTGACACCGGAACAGTCGGCTGTTGAGCCTGCTGTTCGACGACCACACGTGCAGGCGGTGTTCCGCCGTTCTCGGGTGTCTCCAGTTCCTTTGCCAATGCCACGAATTCGGATGAGAGAGTGTTCGCGATCTCGCGTGCGAGTTCCGGTGACGCGTCCTTGACTGCGAGGTCGATCAACACAGTGTCGGGCGCCGACGTCGCAGTGACCTTGGAGGCCAACTCGTCAGCCGACATCCCGCCGACCACCCTCGGTCCCAGTTCGTCGATCGTCCGCTGTGCGAGTGTTCGGCCGGTCAGGAGTTTTGTATAGGACAGAACTCGCTGCTGTGAAAGTTGACTGCCCTGCAGTGCCTCGTTGACCGAGGTACCCGCCGACGTCGAAACGAACAGCCTCGTCGAGGCCTGGTAAACGGGCGTCGAAAGAAGAGAAGCGCCAAGGGCTCCGAGGATTCCGAGCACGGTTACAGCAGCGACGATTCGCCATCTGGCTTGCAATATCTTCAGGTAGTCGACAATTTCCATCTTGATGTCTCCTTCGGCTCACGCATGTCCACTGCGGGTCTGAGCGGTCTTTGCCGGTCGGACCGCGAGGGCGAACCGGGCTTTATCAATTTCGATATAGATCAGCTGCGACGGACGAGACGTCCTGTGCTCACGGGCGTCCCAGTCCGCGGTAGTTCCAACCTGCGCCTCGCCAGTCGTCGGGGGAAAGGCAATTGCGCCCGTCGACGATCACTTTGTTGCGAACCACCGAATCGAGATCGGACGGCTGCAACTTCAAGAATTCGAGCCACTCGGTCAATACCAGGACGACGTCGGCACCTTCGCAGGCCTCCAATGCATTTGCCGAGTAGGTCAGCGTCGGGAACAGCGCGCGCGAATTGTCCATGGCCTTTGGGTCGTACACGTTCACTGCAGCACCTTGGAGCTGAATCTGACCCGCGACGTTGAGCGCCGGCGAATCACGAACGTCGTCCGAGTCCGGTTTGAACGCGGCACCCAGAACTGCGACTCTCGCACCGAGAAGCGATCCGCATGCCTCCCGCGCCAGTTCGACCATGCGTGTACGTCTGCGCATATTGATGTTGTCGACTTCGCGCAGGAACGTCAGTGCTTGGTCGGCACCGAGTTCACCGGCGCGAGCCATGAAGGCGCGGATGTCCTTCGGCAAACACCCTCCGCCGAAACCAATTCCCGCGTTGAGGAATCGACGTCCGATCCGAACGTCGTGCCCGATCGCGTCGGCGAGCACTGTGACGTCGGCGCCCGCGGCCTCGCACACTTCGGAGATGGCGTTGATGAACGAGATCTTGGTGGCCAGGAAAGCGTT
The DNA here is from genome assembly GCF_040546695.1 of Rhodococcus sp. OAS809. Taxonomy (NCBI): domain Bacteria; kingdom Bacillati; phylum Actinomycetota; class Actinomycetes; order Mycobacteriales; family Nocardiaceae; genus Rhodococcus; species Rhodococcus sp. OAS809. Next base: position 2,595,088 of record NZ_JBEPOI010000002.1, read on the forward strand.
CGCTGACGCTTTCACCAACTCCGCCGTCGCAAGGTCCGTGACGAGAAACGGAATCTCCTCATCGAGGAGCTCTGCATAAACTTCGCGCGCAACAGATTCCGCTCGACCGCGGACATTTCGATCGACTCCGAGCACAAGTCGGTCCGGGTGCAACGTGTCCTGGACGGCAAATCCTTCACGGAGAAACTCGGGATTCCACGCGACTTCGACGCCGTCACCGATCGGTGCCAGTTCCCGCGCGCGTTTGCCGAGCCGTTCCGCGGTGCCCACCGGTACTGTGGACTTGCCGAAGATGACCGAGGGCTTGGTGAGCAGCGGCGCCAAAGTCTCGATCACGGCATCCACGTAGACCATGTCCGCGGCGAACTCACCCTTCTTCTGCGGCGTACCGACCCCGAGGAAGAACACGACCGCAAATTCTGCGGCTTCCTCGTACGACGACGTGAACTTCAGTCGCCCTCGATCGATGTTTCGTCGTAGGACCTCGCCCAACCCTGGCTCGTAGAACGGAACTTCACCTGCTGCCAGTTTCTCCAGCTTTGCCGCATCGACATCCACTCCGAGGACCTCGTGACCGAGTTCGGCCATACAGGCCGCGTGTGTCGCGCCCAGGTATCCCGTGCCGAATACTGCTATGCGAGTGCTCATGTTGCTCGATCTGCTTTCTCGAGAGTGTGCGAAGTGTGTTGATGGGAAAAGTGATTCAGGTGCGTACGGCACCGATGTTGTCGCGGTACCACGAGATCGTCGACGCGATTCCTTCGCGCAATCCGATTGTCGGCCGCCATCCGAGTTTCCGAATCATGCTCACGTCCAGCAGTTTCTGCATCGTTCCGTCCGGCTTCGAGGTGTCCCACCGCGTCTCTCCGGTGTATCCGACCTCCGTGGCGACTATCGAAGCGATCTCACGAATTGTGTGGTCCTCGCCGGTTCCCACGTTGACATGCGATGCACCGTCGTAGTTGTCGAGCAGATGCAGACACGCCGACGCCAAGTCGTCGACATGCAGGAATTCACGTCGCGGATTGCCACTCCCCCAGTTGACAACCGACTGGACTGCCGACGACTGCGCCTCGTCGTAACGCCGAACGAGGGCGGGAAGTACGTGCGATCCGTGCGGCGAAAAATTGTCTCCCGGGCCGTACAGGTTGGTGGGCATAGCTGAGATCCAGGGGCGACCATGCTGCCGCCTGGCAGCTTGAACATGGAGTATTCCCGCGATCTTTGCTATTGCATAGGCGTCGTTGGTCGGCTCGAGATGCCCGGTGAGCAGGTATTCCTCCTTGATCGGTTGCGGTGCCAATTTCGGGTAGATGCACGATGATCCGAGGAACAGGAGACGCTCGACGCCGTGTGCGAGGGCAGCGTCGAGCACGTTCACCTGGATGCGCAGATTCTCCGACAGGAAGTCGACGAGGAAAGTGCTGTTCGCCGCAATCCCCCCAACTTTTGCTGCTGCGAGGATCACGTTGGTCGGCTTTTCGCGGGCGAAGAAATCGAAAGCAGCTTCCCGGTCACGTAGATCGAGTTCGGCCGACGTCTTTCCGAGCAACCTGGTGAAGCCCGCAGATTCCAGGTGTCGCCACACCGAAGAGCCGACCAGACCTCGGTGGCCGGCCACGTAGAACGGTGCGCCTCGATCGAGTGGTCGCGCTGCGAATGAATCACTCATCGCGTCGCCGACCAGTCGGGAAGTGCCGGAGTGTCGATCCACGGTCGCCCTTCGTGTTCGAGCGCTTCGATGTCTGCCTCGACCATGATCCGGGCCAGTTCGGGTGTGTGCACGCCGGCCTTCCAACCGAGTTTGCGCTCGGCATGACTCGGATCCCCGATCAGTGCGTCCACCTCGGTCGGCCGAAGATACCGTTCGTCGAATCGAACGTGGTTTTCCCAGTTCAGACCTGCATGTTCGAACGCGACGGTCAGGAAGTCGCGCACCGAGTAGTTGCCACCGGTGGCGAGCACAAAATCCTCAGGCTCGTCGACCTGCAGCATGCGCCACATTCCCTCCACGTACTCCGGCGCATATCCCCAGTCGCGAATCGCATCGAGATTGCCCATGTACAGATGATCCTCGATACCTGCCTGGATGCGTGCGACCGCGCGCGTGATCTTCCGCGTCACGAATGTCTCACCACGCCTCGGGGATTCGTGATTGAACAGAATTCCGTTCACAGCGAAGATCCCGTATGCCTCACGATAGTTCTTGGTGATCCAGTACGAGTACACCTTCGCCGCACCGTAGGGCGAACGTGGGTAGAACGGTGTCTCCTCGTTCTGCGGTGGCGGTGTGGCACCGAACATCTCGGAACTCGACGCCTGGTAGAACCGGCAGTCGAGTCCGGCCATCCGAACCGCTTCGAGTAGTCGGATCGACCCGACGCCAGTGGTGTTCCCGGTGTGTTCGGGTTCGTCGAAGCTGACCCTGACGTGAGACTGCGCAGCGAGGTTGTACACCTCGTCCGGCTTGATCTGCGCGAGTAGTGTCACCAGGCGCGCTCCGTCACTGAGGTCACCGTAGTGAAGAAAAAGTCGAGCATCCGCATCGTGCGGGTCAACGTAGATGTGGTTGATCCTCGAAGTGTTGAACGTCGAGGATCGACGGATCAGTCCGTGAACCTCGTAGCCTTTGGAGAGCAGCAACTCGGCAAGGTAAGAGCCGTCCTGCCCCGTGATTCCGGTAATCAGTGCGCGTTTCATCCTGCGTTCCTTCCGTTGCGGGACAGCCCGCCTGATAGTTGCGAAACCACGGTTGTGGTCCGTAGTCCTCCGAATCGCTCGGCAGTCTTGATCTCGCTCATGCGCGTCCCCCCAAACGGCCGAAGACTTTTCGTATGTCACGTGATGCCAGCCGTATGAATGTCGAGTTACCGAACAGGTAGCGCCGCCACAGACGTTTGGGTTCGGATACAAGTCGATACAACCACTCGAAACCCAAGTTCTGGACGAAAGATGGTGCCTCCGAAACAGTTCCGGCCAAGAAGTCGAAGGCCGCGCCGACACCGACGGCCACGTAGTCGGTTCGATCCGCTATCGCCTTCGTGACAAAGTCCTGCTTCGGCGCACCCAGACCGACCCACACGATGTCCGGTGACGTCGGATCGACCTTCGTGATGATGTCGTCGACGAACTCCTTGCTGAACGCGGCAAACGGCGGGGCATATGTGCCGGCCACCTTGATTCCCGGGTATAACTCCTCGACTCGATCCGTCAAGAGACTCAACGTCTCTTCTGTCGTGCCGACAAAATGGTGACGAAGGCTGTAGCGGCGTCCCTTGTCCAGGGTGGCCTCGAAGAACGACGGACCCCGGACTGGTCGAACACCGACGTGATCGGCGGTGCCGCCGATCAGGCGCATCACCCAGCTGACCGGGGTTCCGTCTGCGAAGTTCACACCGGGACCCTTCAAAACCGCGGAGTAGTCGCGATCACTGTGCGCCGCCGACACGCAGTAGGAATTCGACAACCTCACGGAGACTCCGGTTCCGGCTCCCTCTCGTCTGTCGTTGACCACCCAATCGGTAGCTCTCTCGAGATTGGTCGCGGCAAACGGAATGCCACCCACCTCGATGACCTCGAACGGACTGCTCATCTGTCTCACCACTTTTCCGAGTTCGTTTGTCGACGTTCATTGCACTGGCCGTAGCTGCGCGACAAGACCGATGTCAACCGAGACCGAGTCCAATCACGTTGCGGTTCAAAGAGAGAAAGCTCGGTCTCGACAATCGATCGAGCGATACGAGAGGCGAGAGTCGACGCCGGAGCAACCGGGATCGTCACGGCGTTCCTACCTGCCAGTGTCGGCACACCGCCGAGATCCAAACAGACCACCGGCAGGCCCACCGCAGCCGCTTCGGCCGCCACCCAGCCGCCCGAATCGTGCATGCTCGGGAAGAGCAGAGCGGAGGAGGCCCCCATCTCGCTTACCACTTCCGATCTGTCGCGCCATCCGCGAAGCGTGACCTGACCGCGCCGATACGGAAGCGACTTCTCGATCCGCCCGCGGGCGGGTCCGTCCCCGACAAAGGTCATGGACCAATCGGTGCCCAGCTGCTCGAGCGCATCCAGAATCAGGTCGATTCCTTTGTATTGCAACAGTCTTCCTACGAACAAGAGTCTTCGTTTCGGTCTGGGTACCGCTTGCTTCTCGATTCCGTCGTAGTCCAGAACACAATTGGGTTGGACGACGACATTGCGTGCCCGCGGTGCGCCTCGTCCGCTGTCGGAGTTCATCGCGATGAAAGTGTCGACTCGTCCGGACATGAAGATGTGTGTCAGTGACCGAACGGCTTTCGTGGAGCAGGTCCGAACTGCCGTGGTTGCCAGGTACCGCATACCGATGCGCCTGGCGAGCGGCATCGGCGGGTAGGTGTTGCCCCCGGCAGGCCCCCATACCAGTCGTACTCCGCCGGCTCCACCGAACAGCACCGGTGGGGGCAACCAGTCGGAGGCGAACGTTGCATGATGCAGGACGTCGAAGTTTGCCGCTTCACGCCGAACGAACAGTGAGGTGTGCCAGAGCCATCGGAGGTATCGACCGTACGATCCGGCTTCTTCCGCGGGCAAAGTCGCTATTCGCACGACACGAACTTCGCAACCGAGCTGTTCACACTCTGATTCCAATTCGGGAGCCTCACCGGAGCGAGTCACCACCGTGATCGACTCACACAGTTCGGAAGCTGCCGAGAGAAGCGCCCAACCCGCACCGGATTCACTCCCCTGATTCGGATCGCAGGCGTATGCCGTCATCAACAACCGTGTCATCGCGCTACCACCAGCCTCTGTGCGCGCGGCGTCCGAGAATCGCTGCGGCTGAATCGCTCTGAGAACCAACCGATGTTGCGTGCACCGTTGTCGAGAACCACGCGCTTGATCCGTGGACTGATCAAGGCAACGGGGATCAACGTCGCCGACGCGAGTACGAGCAGAGCGCGTTTGGCACTCTGAGCCGCCAACAGTGGCAGCTCGAGCTGTCCCTGACAGACCGCGAGGATTCGTCCGTTGTTGACATACCGGGCGAAGAGCCAGGAATCCCGACGCCGATCCTCGTCTACCGGTTCGTACGCAAGCGCCTCGTCGCACCACACCAACCGGACACCGCCGGCGCTCATCCTGAGCGTGAACTCGGTGTCCTCGCCGCCAGGTAGATCCCAGTCGTCACTGAAGTTCAAGCCGTTCAAAGCCTTCAGGTCCAACAACAGATTTCCAGCGCCTGCAGACGCAACCGGGGTGCCGGTCGAATGGCGAACGCGAGTGTGCAATGGAAGTTCCGAGGCAGGCAGACCCACCGGAATCACAGGACCGGCCACAGCACCTGCGTCGAAATCTGCGGCGCAGGTGAGGAGATTCGACAGCCAGTCGACATCGACGTACTCGTCGTCGTCGACGAAGACGATGTAACGACGATCTCGTGCACGGGCGAGATCGACCAGCGCACGTCGCGCCGGAGATACCCCGCCGAATCCGAGATGCAGTCGTTCGATCCCGTCGGCAACATACGTCGGCGTGGTGGATTCCGGATCGTTGTCGCCTACTACGACCTGGGCGGAGGCACCGGAAGCCTGGATCGATGCCCGGACGCTGTCGATGCAGACAGCCAGTTCCGATTCACGACGAAAGGTCAAAATCGCCACTACGACGCCGTTGGGATTCTTCATGAGAGGTCAACTTTCGGTCGGGCGTCACGGTTCATCGAAACCAGAAGTGCGACGCTCGCGCTGGCGCACGCCGACACGGCCAATGCTCCTGCGACGTATACGGCGCTGTCGGTCAGTCCCGCCCCGAGAACGATCAGAAACTGTAGAGGCAACAGCAAGGCGCGAAATGTGTTGAGGTTTGCGGTCTTGTCCACGACGCGGATCGAGGTACCGACGCCCAGAAGAATCCCGTTGAACGCCACCGCCAACCCGCACAGCAGAATGACCGGTATCAAGTTCGGAAAGTGCGGCCCGACCAGATGATCCATCAATCGCACTCCCGAGAGTCGAATCTCGAGCGTGAGACAGATCAGCGAAACGCAGATGATCGAAACCCAGAAGATCTGCAAGCCCACTCGGCGGCCGAGTGCCATGCACTCGCTCGGGCTCATCGCTTCGACACCACTGCCGAACTTACGCATCAGAATTGGCGAGATGCCCGCGAACATCAAGGACAGCGGACCGAGCAGTGTCTGGGCAGTTCTGATCTCACCGATCATCGAGATCGACGCCACCACAGTGAGTATCAAGAACATCGCCTGCTGCGCAGCTGATCCCATCAATATCTCGATCGCAAACGGCACGGATCTATATCGGTGAGTGCGCGAGTACCTGATCGACGGTACCGGCGGTACCAGACGCATGGATGCGTGACCGAGAGCGAGCGCGACGAAGACACCGACCGTATAGGTCACGAGTGCAAGTGTCAGATTCTCGACCAGGAAAGCTGCAATAAGGACGAACGAGAGTGTCACGATCTGTATCGACACAGAGATCCAACTCGCACCGTCGTGCATCAGCATCGTGCGTACCACGTCCAACACCACGAAACCAGCTGCAGCCAAGGCGTATACCGTGAGATTCATCGAGTCCGAGCCGGCGATCACGAACAGTGCCCACACCGATGTCACCGATACCGCCGCCAGCACGATCGTGGGCGCCAACGCCGGTCCACGCTCGTCAGACCCCGCCCCTCGCGACAGCCAGACGTCGACGCCGATCGCTCTCCCCAGTGCCAGTGCCAACAGACCCGCCGATTGAATCACGGCAACCTGGCCGACTTCGATCGGACCACCGAGTCGTGCCACCGAGGTGAGAACGACAAAAGTGAGGACGCTCGAAAGCCCTTGATCGGCCATGAATGTCACATGCCGAGTGCGATCTTTCACGATCTCACCTCGTCGATGAGCTCACGCATCGACGTCGCCGCTTTGCGCGATGTGAAGCGATTCGAGTAGTGACGATAAGCGGATCTGCGTATCGCCGATCGATCGTCCGCTCCGAAGATTCGATCGAGGGCCTCGCGTATCGACGACTCTTCCAAGGTATTGAGAGGCGTTCCGCCCGGTCCGACGATGTCCGCGAGTGCACCGTTGGTTGCGTAGATGACCGGGGTGCCAACCGACATCGATTCGATCGCAACGCGTCCGAACGGTTCTGCCCATTGAGACGGCACCACGGACGCCGCACTGTCGCGAAGTATCTCGATCACATCTTCGTGCGAAGTGAATCCGGCCAGCGTGACGTTGTCGAGAGCTGCGCTTATGCTGGAGATCTCGCCGTACTGCGGTCCGTCACCGAGAACTGTGAGCGAGGGACTTCCAGCGCCCTGCGGCCAGTTGCGCACCAAATCCAGGACGCCCTTCTCCGGTGTCAGTCGGCTGACGCACACAACCGAATCAGTGCTCCGAAACTCGGGTTCATTTTCTTCGAATCCGAAGTTCGGACGAACCACGACGCGGCCAGAACTGATCAGTCGTCCTTCGACCAGACGTGCTGTCATCGCGCTCGTTGCGACGAACCTGTGCTGCTTCCACCCCAAGACGCTCAGCTTGACCGCCGTAGCGCTCAGGTAGCAGACAAGGCTCTGCAGTCGGCTGTTTCCGTAGCATCCGTTGCGGACACAACTCGTGAAGTATTTGGTGGAACCGCATTCGGTGCACGTGCCATCTGCGCGCAACTTGGCTGACGGTGTGGCGAGGCGATAGTTTCGAACCGCCTGCAACGTAGGAATTGCGGCGGCTCTTGCGGCCACGAGCAACGAAGCCGAGAACGCCGGCCAGAGATTGTTCACGTAGATGACGTCGGGGCGCTCCGAACGGATGATGCGCAACGCATCGACGAGTACGCGAGGACTGAACACTGCGGTGAATGCCGCCCACGGTCCCCGGGAGATCTTGGAATTCTCGGTGGTGCACTGAACCGTCTCGTATCCGATCGATTTCAGGAGCTTGGATTCGTTGGCGAAGCTCTGCTCCTCACCACCCGGATTCCGATAGATCGCATGGAACATCAAGGCTTTCGGCGGCGTGAATCCACCGGCGGACGTCGGGTTCACTTCGGGCTTCGAACGCGCTACATCGAACGACTTGTACATCTCAGTGACCTCCTCTTCGCTCCGGAGCGAACCTGTACGCGTCGTTCTTGTCGGCACGAACCCCACGGATCGACAACTCGGCGTTGCCCGCATTGTGGGAGCGGTGGGTCGACGGTCCGTACGGCGCCAGGAAGACCCATGCGATCAGCCACATGGCGCCGAAGAAGAGCGTCGACTCCGTCAAGTCCATCGAGAAGACGAGAGCCATGATCGCGACGACGGCGATGTACTCCGTTCTGCTGCGGGCTCGCCCGAGCGCCGTGCTCAGAAGCAGGTAATAGCCGGCCAACAGCAGCAGGAATCCGATCCAACCGATCTGCAGCCGAATGTCGAGCATTCCGTTGTGTGCGCTGGTCGCCGGAAAGGACAGCTTTGACCGAATCATCTGCCCCACTGCACTGTCCGGCGCCCACACCGAGCCGAAGCCCCATCCGAGCAGAGGCCGCTGTTCGGCGTAGTAGTCGGATACCGTCCAGAGATGTAACCGGCCGGTCAGCGTGACATCTCGCGAGAGTAGCGCCGCGACATCGGGTCCGAGCACCTTCATCGCGCCGGACACCCCGAGGTACAGGCCGATGATCACAGTCGAGGCGAGGTGAGCGTTCGGTGTCCGTCTAAAGCACCTCAGAGCAAGCATTGTCGCCAGCGCAATCCCTGCAGCGACGAGACCGGTCTGGCTCCGGGCCTCGAACAACACGATGCCGGCGACAGCAAGCGCCGCCACCCACGGAATACGCTTGATGTCGGGAAGCATGAGCATGACACCGACAAGTACAACTTCGATGGCAGCCATTCGTCCCAAAGTGTTCTTGTGCGTGAAGATTCCGCGATAAGCAACGGCGCGGGTGTCCACGTCGATGCCAGTCGAAGGATCGAGGAACACGACCATCAGCGACAGCACGAGAAGTACCAGCAAGGTGAGGGCAACAGTCCGCACTCGCACCGCGAAGGTCAACTCACGGGCGACGATGATTCCCGTGATCGCCAGGCACACGACGACGATGCCGGCGACGGCGGAGTTCCGGGGCAGTGTCGACCAGTACCAGCTGGTTGCCGGGACGCCGGCCGAGATCATAAGCGTGAAGACAGGCCACGTCGTATTGCGTGAGTATCGCCGGTCGAGGAAGTAGACCAACGCAAGTGTCGCCGAAAGAACGGCCGAACCGTGTACGAGCAACGATCCGAGCGCTGTCCTCTGCGTGTACGCCTGAAAGGCTCCGCTCGCGCCGATGACCGCGATCACCAATGCCGTTCGCAAGATCAGCGGATTGTTCGGCGCCTCATTTTCGCAAGGCGCCGGTACCGCCTTCTTGTCAGTAGGCGCCATCACTTCCCACCACCGCCTTGAGCGTCTTCGCGACGATCATGACGTCACCCATCATCGACCAGTTGTCGACGTAGGAAAGGTCCAGGCGGACAGTGTCTTCCCACGAAAGATCAGAACGGCCACTGACCTGCCACAGGCCGGTGACACCGGGCTTGACCAGTAGCCGACGACTGACCGCGTCGTCGTACATCTCGACCTCGCGCCGAAGCGGTGGCCGCGGTCCTACAACACTCATCTCTCGCCGGAGGACATTGACGAACTGGGGCAACTCGTCGATCGAGTATCGGCGCATGAATCGACCTACCGTCGTCACACGCGGATCGTCTCGCATCTTGAAAAGCACTCCGGCGCCTTCGTTCTCCTTCATCAGTGCCGTGACCTGTGAATCCGCATTCTGGACCATCGAGCGGAACTTGAGCATGGGGAACGGCTGACCGTCCAACCCCATCCGCTCCGACTTGTACAGAACCGGACCCTTGCTCGTGAGCTTGACGGCGATCGCAGCCGCCAGAAGCACCGGACTGATCACGGCCAGCACGAGCGCCGCGAAAGCAACGTCGAAGGTCGTCTTCGAGAACTTCTGTGCGCCGTGATAGCGCGGACGCTCGACATGAATCAGCGGAAATCCTGCGACCGGGCGCATCGAGAGCCTCGGCCCGGACACATCCAGAATCCCCGGTGCGACAACAAGGTCCACATGATCGCGCTCGAGATCCCAGGCCAGCTTGCGCAGCCCTTCCGGTCTGAGTCGCTCCGACGCCGTCACCGCCACCGTGTCGGCACCGACCTGTTCGAGTGCGTCGGTGACACTGTGCTCGTCTCCGAGCACCGGAATGTCCCGACCGTTCACTGTGACAACTTCGCCCACGTCTCCTCCGTAGCCGGGTACGCAGACTCCGACAACTCGGTATCCATGGGCATCGTCGCGCTCGAGGTTGCGTGCAAGATCGACAACCGCCCCTCGCACACCGACCACAAGTACGGCAGTTCGAAATTCACCTCGGGCTCGCTCACGAGCAATCACCCGTCGCCAGATCCAACGACTCGCGATCAAGGCGGTCAATCCCATCGGAAACGCCACGGCAAGGTACAGGCGCGCGATCTCCAGGTGAAGGAGAAGGCTGGCGATCGCAATCAGTCCGAACAGGCGGAGCGTTCCGACAGCGATCAATCGGTACTCTTCAGGGCCGCTTCCGATCACACGAGGAGATCTGGTCCGAAATACCCTCAGTACGGCAAACCAGCCGATAATCAGGGCGAAAGACAGTGCGGTGTAGCTGAAATGGCCGAATGCTTCACCGTCGACGACATCCGCGTCGCTACCGAATCGCCACCATTGAGCCAGAAACACAACTGCCGCAACGATGATCGTGTCGGTGATCGCCAGACGACGAAGATACGCAGATTGCCATTTCCTGCGTGCGGAAACTCCACCGGCCCTCTCCGGCGTTACTCGTCGGTGTTGTTGTGGCCGCTCTTTCGTGGGCGCGGCCATCTCGAGAACCGTCATGTGTTCAGAAACCTTTCCCCATGCACAGAATTCGGCCTGAAGATGTTCACCGGCCGAGGTCCATCGGACCGCCTTGCCGATTCCCGAAACTTCGACAGCGAAGCAACTGCTCCGCATTGCTGCGTTCAGTGCGTATGGTCGCATTACGTGCGCCTTGCAGTTAACCCGGCGACTATTGTCAGGCCTCGGCCCAACTGTCGATTATTGCGGCATTGCCGCAGCTCATACCCCATGATTGAAGCAGAGTCCACTAACAACCCAAACACAGGACGATCGGCGATTTCTCCTCGCCCGCTGACGTCGCCGGCCTCGATATTGCCAGGACTCACATCTTGGCAACTCTTCGGCTAGCTGGTCAGTACCAGTGAGGAGTTTGCCACATTCCGGACAGCGTGGCAATGGCGCTTTCCGAAGTTCTTCCCGACGCCAGCATTGACGTCAGTTATTCACCCTCCGACAAGAAGGAGTGAACATTGCTCACCATTACCATTGCGTACCTATAGTTTTCATCGCCTAGCCCATTTGGGCTCCGCGTTTGGACGGAAACCAGCACGCGGTTGGTAAACACTCTGCAATCCATACTTTGATGCGCTCAGCGTCGACTCAGCCCTGGACGATTGTTCGACACTTCGCCTCTGGGCGTCTTACCTACTCCTGGCCGGCATTGCGCGAACCTACGATCGGGCGACACCGAGAATTCAGACATGCAAAAGGAGGAGTGTGGACCGCCAGCGATCGCCGGTGATGTCCTGAAATAGTTGCAGCACAGCCCAATTAGGGACATGCGAGTTGCGCAGCCGCTCGGCTGCAAAGCGGGGCGACTGCTACCGATGGCTATGGCTATGGCCATGGCAAACGTGTGTGGCCGTGTAGGGTCAACGGACGCTCGACACGCTCGTTCGCACCCAGTAGCGGAGCGTGTCTCTCGAACAACCGACATTGCGGGACAACTGATCAGCTGGGCGCACGCTCTCGAGTAAACCCCCGCACGCTTCGATTGCCTTACGCGAAACCGGGTTCCTTTCGTCGCAGGTAACCAGGACGCGACTGAGCCCCACCGGGTCGCCGACATACGCGAGCGCCTCACCCAGAGCAGTCGACGCTATCCCTTTCCGGCCCTCCGACCGACGGACCCGTGGCCGATATGACCACCGACATCGGCCAAGAACTCGTTCATGCTGAGTCGCAGCTGGCCGACAACCCCCGCACCCGCTGTCCAAATCCATCGAGGGATGCCAGATCGACATCTAGGCGTTGCGAAACTCTCGAGGCCGAATCGGGCTGGTCCGCCTGCGGTCCGCCACACTCGCTACGCGATTCCAACCAAGACGCCCAAGGCCCCGTCGGGCGCAACCAGATCGACAGTCATAGAGGCACTGGTCAAGCAGGGACAGCTCAGACCGCAGCGTCACATCCCGCATGCCCGTGCCTACCCAATTACTGCGACGGCCGATGAACCCGTATTCCGCACTGCGCGTCGCAGACTCAGAGGACCCGACTAGAGAATTGCGTCCGATTCACCACACAGAGAAGGGCCCTCGAGCATTGCTCGAGGGCCCTGTGAGGCGTCGGGATTTACCGTACGACCAGGTCAGATGACTGTCGACGTGACCTTTCGTTCGCCGACTGGATTGCTGTCCACGGACCCTTCCACGGCCACGTCAGCGACAACCGGATCGGAATCGTAGTAGTACTTGTACTCGTAGACACCACGACCGTTCAGCGGGGTCATCGTGATGACAGTACCGAGAATCGTCGCGCCCACACTGTGGAGATTGCCGACCGCCCTGCTCAGCTGTTCCCTCTTCGTCGTGCCGTGACGAGCAATCACTAGCGCACCGTCCGCCAGCGCTGAAAGAACTGCAGCATCCGTAACCGGAAGCAACGGCGAGGCGTCGATGATGACGTAGTCGAACCTTCTGCGGAGATCGGTAAAGACCGCATGGGCAGTGTCAGTGCCCAGAAGTTCGCTCGGGTTCGGGGGAATCGGACCTGAGGCAAGAACCGTCAGGTCAGCATTGCTCGTGACTTGAAGTACGTCGTCGAGATCTGCTTGCCCGGCCAGGACCGAGCTCAGACCAACGCTTCCGATAAGTCCCAGATACTTCGAAACGCGAGGCTTACGGAGGTCACCTTCGACGAGACACACCTTCTTGCCTGCCTCGGCTAACACGAGTGCGATGTTCACCGCAGTCGTGGTCTTTCCCTCGGAGGGAAGAGAACTCGTAACGACGATGACACTCGGTGGGCGATCCACGGCCAGGAACTGCAGATTGGTTCGCAGCTCGCGGTACGCCTCGGCACTTGCGGAGTTGCCCTCGTGGAAGTTGATCGCTTGATGAACTTCGCGTTCCTTGTCGAACGGAATTGTTCCCACCATCGCCGCGCCGGCGATGTCTTCGACCACCTTGCGCTCTTTGACGGTGTTGTCCAGGCGATCACGCACCACAGCCAACCCGATCCCCAGCAGAAGCCCGATCGCGGCACCGAGCGCCACGTTCCGCGAAGTCTTCGGCGACACCGGTTCCGCGGGAGTTTGTGCTCGCTGTTCGACAACGACGCGCGCAGGTGCTGTGCCACCATTTGCGGGCGTACCCAGATCTTTGACCATCACCACAAACTCGTCCGAGAGCGCATTTGCGATTTCACGTGCCAGTTCAGGCGACGCATCTTGCACGCTCAAATCGAGCAGTACTGTATCCGGCGCCGATGTGGCGGTCACCTTGGACGAAATCTCCGCAGCGGAAAGCCCGCCGAGTCGATCGGGCCCGACTGAATCGATCGTTCTCTGTGCCAGTGTCTCGCCGGTAAGGAGCTTGGCGTAGGAAGTGACCAACTGCTGTGAGAGCTGGTTACCTTGGTAAGCCTCGTTCACGGTTGTTCCGGTAGAAGTCGACACGAACAGGCGCGTGGAAGCCTGGTAGATCGGCGTGGCAATCAACGAGGCGCCCAATGCGCCCAAGATCACGACCACAGTGACGACAGCGACTATCTTCCACCGTGCCTGCAAAATCTTCAGGTAGTCCCGTACATCCATCGTCGAATCTCCTTCGGCTCGAACACGTATCACGTCTTCGAGTAGTAATCGACAGCCGCTGTCGAGCCGCTGCACTCAATGCAGGCTGAACGAGGCAGCCAATCTTCTATCGCGTGTCCCTGCGTCACAGCGCGAGGTATTTGCCGAAACAGCCAGGGGGGAGAGGCCTTCACGGCATCTCACACATCTCACTTCCTGGCCGATGCATGATCGGGAAGTGGCGAACACGCGACACTGACAAACCCGCGACACTGACATCGGGCCCACTCACACATCGCGCAGAGCAGACACAACGTGCAGCCAGGCTGAACTCTACTGCGTCATTGGTCTTTTCACCACCGCAACGGAGCCTCGAAACTTCCTAGACATCGTCAGTCGACTGTGCCGACCATGAAAGGGTCACATACCACAGCGGGCCGTAGGACCAACGTCCGTCGACGACCAACTACGCAACTTGCCGCCGGAAGTTGATGCATACCAACCGAACAAGGCAACATGCCCCTCACCCTGTGATGCACGAGCGGCTATCCCAGCATCTCCCCCGGCCACAGCTCGCTCGCTGACGGACTTTGGTCCCGGGCACACGGCCACTTCCCCTCGATGCCTACAACACCCACCCTCCGTGAAGGTTTCACCGGTTTACGGCCTTCCGAGACCTCGGTAGGTCCACCCTGCGTCGCGCCAGGTGGTCGGTTCCAGACAGTTACGTCCGTCGATGATGACCTTCTTGCGGACGACAGGTTCGAGGTCCGACGGCAACAACTTTCGAAACTCGGCCCACTCGGTCAGAACCAAGACGACATCAGCGCCTGCACACGCTTCAAGTGCGCTCGAAGTGTAAGTGAGGGTGGGGAACAACGCCTTCGAGTTTCCCATCGCCTTCGGGTCATAGACATTGACGGCAGCGCCTTGCAGCTGAATCTGCCCGGCAACGTTCAGCGCAGGTGAGTCGCGCACGTCGTCGGAGTCAGGCTTGAAGGCTGCACCGAGAACCGCCACATTGGCTCCGAGTAGAGAACCACACGCTTCTCGAGCCAGTTCGACCATCCGAGTACGACGACGCATGTTGATATTGTCGACTTCGCGTAGGAATGTGAGTGCTTGATCTGCTCCCAGCTCACCAGCACGTGCCATGAAAGCACGGATGTCCTTCGGTAAGCAGCCCCCACCGAAACCGATTCCGGCGTTGAGGAATCGCCTACCAATTCTCTCGTCATGGCCGATGGCATCGGCAAGAACGGTCACATCCGCACCTGAAGCCTCGCACACCTCCGAGATCGCATTGATGAACGAGATCTTCGTTGCCAGAAATGCATTGGCTGATGCTTTGACCAACTCCGAAGTCGCAAGGTCGGTCACAACAAAGGGAATACCTTCGTTCAAGAGTTGCTCGTACACTTCACGCGCAATCGATTCCGCACGTCCGGGTCGATTGCGGTCGACCCCGAGCACAAGCCGGTCCGGGTGAAGCGTGTCTTTCACCGCGTAGCCTTCCCGGAGAAATTCCGGGTTCCACGCCACCTCCACGTCTTGTCCGGCAGGCGCCAGTTCCCGTGCCCGCGCACCCAATCGCTCTGCTGTACCGACTGGCACAGTTGATTTCCCGAAGATTACGGTCGGCCTGGTCAAGAGGGGTGCGAGTGTCTCGATCACCGAATCGACAAAACGCATGTCGGCCGCGAACTCCCCCTTCTTCTGCGGCGTACCGACGCCGAGGAAGTGGATGTCGGCGAACTCTGCGGCCTCCTCGTAGGAAGCCGTGAATCGAAGACGTCCCGCGGCTATGTTGCGGCGCAGTACTTCCTCGAGTCCCGGTTCGTAGAAAGGAACCTCCCCAGCTTCGAGCATAGCGAGCTTGTTCGGATCAACATCCACCCCGAGAACCTCGTGACCCAACTCGGCCATGCAAGCTGCGTGTGTCGCCCCGAGGTAGCCTGTGCCGAATACCGCAATACGAGAAGTCATAACGATGTCTGCCTGTCGAAGTCGAGTTTACGTCGAATAATGCTGTAGTACTTCATGTCCTGATCGAATCGACGTTCTGTCGATACCACTCCACGGTCGATGCGATCCCCGCACGAAGATCAATCTTGGGCTGCCACCCCAAATCTCGAAGCTTCCCGATGTCAAGCAACTTCCGCGGCGTCCCGTCAGGTTTCGAATGATCCCATTCGATCTCGCCGTCGAACCCGATCTCGTCCGCCACGATCGCAGAGATCTCCGCGATGCTCTGGTCCTCGCCTGTACCAACATTGACGTGTTCTGCTCCGTCATAGTGGTCGAGCAAATGAAGGCAGGCATCCGCCATGTCGTCGACGTGGAGAAACTCGCGCCTCGGCGTCCCGCTGCCCCAGTTCACGACTGAAGCAGCTCCATCGCGGCGCGCGTCGTCGAAGCGTCTGATGAGGGCTGGCAGCACATGAGAGCCCTTGGCAGAGAAGTTGTCACCCGGGCCGTAGAGATTGGTCGGCATCGCGGAGATCCACGGACGCCCGAACTGCTTTCGAACAGCCTGTACCTGCAGGATTCCCGCGATCTTGGCGATGGCATATGCATCGTTCGTCGGTTCCAAATGACCGGTCAGCAAATATTCTTCGCGAATCGGTTGAGGAGCGAATTTCGGGTAGATGCAGGATGATCCGAGGAACAGCAGGCGATCTACGTCGAACTCGGCCGCCGCGTCCATCACGTTCACCTGGATGCGAAGGTTGTCGGAGATGAAGTCCACCGGCAGTGTGCTGTTCGCCAGTATCCCGCCCACCTTGGCTGCCGCGAGGACCACGTTCTTCGGCCTCTCGGCGGCGAAGAACTCGAACACGGCACCGCGGTCGCGAAGATCGAGTTCGGCGGACGTGCGACCGACAAGGCGATTGAAACCGTCGGCCTCCAAACGACGCCAGATCGCTGAACCCACGAGTCCACGATGGCCCGCGACGTACACCGCATCGTTCCGATCGAGGGACTTCTGCGCGTACTCCCCCGTCATCGGGCATGCTCCCAATCCACCAGGTTCGGGCGGTCGATCCAGGGCTTGCCCTCACACTTCAGAGCCTCTATGTCCGCATCGACCATGATTCGAGCCAGCTCGGGGGTATGTACAGTCGCCTTCCAGCCGAGCTTCTGCTCCGCCTTACCTGCATCTCCGATCAACGCGTCTACTTCCGTCGGCCGCAGATAGCGCTCGTCGAAGCGCACATGATCTTCCCAGTTCAGACCCGCGTGCTCGAAGGCCACCGTCAGGAAATCCTTGACCGAGTAGTTACCGCCTGTCGCGAGCACGTAATCGTCCGGCTCGTCGGCCTGAAGCATCCTCCACATTCCCTCCACGTACTCCGGCGCGTAGCCCCAGTCGCGGATTGCATCGAGATTACCCATGTACAAATCGTTTTCCAGGCCGGCCTTGATCCGCGCCACCGCTCGCGTGATCTTGCGAGTTACGAATGTTTCGCCTCGCCGCGGAGATTCGTGGTTGAACAGAATTCCGTTCACGGCAAAGATCCCGTACGCCTCGCGGTAGTTCTTGGTGATCCAGTACGAGTACACCTTCGCCGCACCGTACGGCGATCGCGGATAGAAGGGAGTCTGCTCGTCCTGCGGAGGCGGTGTCGCACCGAACATCTCGGAGCTGGACGCCTGGTAGAACCTGCATTCGAGACCAGCCATCCGGACTGCTTCGAGCAGCCTGATCGACCCGATTCCCGTCGTGTCACCGGTATGTTCGG
Organism: Rhodococcus sp. OAS809; assembly: GCF_040546695.1. Lineage (NCBI taxonomy): Bacteria > Bacillati > Actinomycetota > Actinomycetes > Mycobacteriales > Nocardiaceae > Rhodococcus > Rhodococcus sp. OAS809. Next base: position 2,612,757 of record NZ_JBEPOI010000002.1, read on the forward strand.
GCTCGTCGAAACTTACCCGTACATGGGACTGCGCTGCGAGGTTGTAGACCTCGTCCGGGCGTATCTGTGCGAGAAGAGTGACCAAACGCGCCCCGTCGCTGAGATCTCCGTAATGAAGGAACAGTTTTGCATCCGGCGTGTGGGGATCCACATACATGTGATCGATTCGAGCTGTATTGAACGTGGACGATCTACGAATAAGTCCGTGGACCTCGTATCCCTTGCCCAGCAACAACTCCGCGAGATAGGAGCCGTCTTGACCGGTGATGCCTGTGATCAGTGCCTTCTTCATTTCTCTCCTTCATGTATGTGCGACTTCACGATTTTCGGGCAGCTATTCACACGGTCACGCCTGCCTCCACCGCCTTCTCCATGCTTGAAATTCGCCGAACCGAAATATAGATACACGGAATAACCTGGAGTACAACCATTCCTGCGGATAGTCCCAAGTAGAGTGCGGCGGCTCCGAGTTCAGGAATCAGGGATATTGCCAATACCATTCCGACGAGGCCGCTCAGCCAGACACAGAGGACTTGCAACCATAGTCCTCGCGGGTCCATGAGGAACATCGCCGCCGGCTGATGCACCGAAACAACAAGGATGTAAACACTTCCGGCCAAAACGGTTGCCAGCGGGACGACAAGACTTCCACCCGAGACAAACCGAATTCCCGGATAGCTGATGACGACCAGAGCAAGCGCAAATACGGCGCCCACAGTGCCGAGAAGTACTATATGCTGGGCGAATTCACGCACCCGAAGTGTCCCGATTCGGTATCGCTCGCGATATCTTGACCACAAGTTCTGGCCCATCACTCCCAAGATAGCCAGCAGGGGTCCAGCGAATTGCGCCACCACCGAATATTGTGCGACGTCTTCGACCGTTCCAAAAGTGGAGATCAGCAACCTATGGCTCTGGAACCCGACAACCATGCCGATCGATATGAGAAAAAACGGAACCGCCGTTTCAGCTATGCGAACTCGCACCGGGCTTGTAAGACGCCAGCCGATCAACGAACCCTCATCGCCGGAAATCGATCGAAGCGCGAGAGCAAGGGTAAGAAATCCGACGGCGAGGTAGCCTGCGCACGGTGCCAGAACAAACAGGTAGGCCGGCGCCTGAGTAGTCCAACAAACCCCTATCACGATCAGTTGAATGATCGGACCGATCAACGCTGCGGTAACGACAACGCGCATCTTTCCGCAACCCTGCAGGATGCGTGACCCCAAACCCAATGGAATACCAACTGCCGCAGATACAATCACTACTGTGGCCAGCGCCGACGCATGATCCATCTCACCGACTGCGCCTAGAACTGGCACCCACAGCCCCATCTGATAGAACAGGAACGCGAGGCTTGCGACAGCGAGGGATACCAGAACGGTGACCAGACTCGCCCGCCGAAAATGGGATTGGAACGACATCCGATCGAGTGCACCACTTCGGTAATCTGCTGTCGCGTTCACCATGGTCGCGCCGATACCGAAGTCCGCGAAGGGAAGTAGATTCAACATGGACGCCATCAGCGCATAGAAGGCGTAGTACTCGACGCCGTAGTCCCGAGACAGAATTGCTATTACGGCGAAGTTCGCGCAAGCGCCGGCCAGCAGACCTACCAGTCGAAAGAACCCGGTCCCGCCCAGGTCGATCGACTTCGCCGACCTCACGTATGAGCTGACCACTGTGTTCACCCTCGTGTCTCCGAGGTTCCAGCGCCAGACACGATTGTGGACTGCTTCAGACCGCTGTCGCCGATCCGAGCGAGTACCTTGTAGCACGCGGCAACTGCTACCTTCACGCAACCCCGCCAGTACAAACCTTGCGCGAACGACGCTCGTCCCATGCGTGCGTTCGCAGCTGCGGCAACCGCCGATGCGCTCATCAGCCGAACTGGGATCCCCAGATGTCGCGCGTAGTGCCCCCTGATCGATTCCTTGCACAACAGCGATTTCTCAGGAGAACCAATGGATTTGCCTGCGTACATCGAATACACGAGGGAAACGGTGTTGTGTTGAACGACTCGGCCGACGACGGATAGACGAATGAACATTTCGTAGTCGTCGGCGTAACGCTCGACGATCTCCGGTACGTCCAGCGCAATCGCTGCTTCGTAATCGGCACGCCGAACCAGCGCCGCTCCCGGTGGAAACGGACCATACCCTTGTGTCAACAGGGTTCGAGTATTGATCTCGGAGTACGACTGATTGTTCAACCGACTACGCCCACGTGGGAGACTCGCCATCACACGTCCAGCGACGACTGCGCAGTCCGCCTGTGCAGAGAGAATACGCAAGGACTCGTGAATGCCGGGTGCGACCAGAAGATCATCCGCGTCCAGGAACACGATGTACGGTGCCGTGACGAGCGTGGCCCCCCGTCGTCTCGCGAGGTATGCACCCGCATTTGGCTGCGTCAGGACACGTATATCGTGGGCGCGACATAACGCGGCGGTACTGTCTGTGGATCCGTCGTCCACCACGATGACTTCCGAAGCGCCCGCATTGTGCGCGCTCTCGATTGACGCCAAAAGTGTGGCTTCCGCGTTGAAAGCTGGTATGACAACTGCGAATTCCGCACTTGATTGCGTTGTGGGTTCCAAATAGTCATCGGACACGAGGAGTCACCCCTGCTAGAACTCGTCTTTGAACACGGTCGGTTTTTGCGAGAAGCGCAACCCCCAAGGACACCGCATAATCGAGCCACTGCGCCCTGAAGACTGTAATTCCGGTCAGGGCGCGTGATCGCCGCATGTCCCGGTAATGATCCATCATGCCCCGCACCGAACCAGCGCCGGCCGAATCAAAGTCACAGAAGAACTCGGTCCACACGCGCGGTTGCGATCGGACCGCCATCTTCAACAGATACAGTTGGTCGGCACTGAGTCCGAATTCGGTATCGTAACCGCCGATCTCAACATGCAGCGACTTCTCGATCACACATGCTTGATGGGGAATGATGTTTCCACCTAGCGCGAATCGGGACAGACTGAACGGGATACGGCCACCGATTCCGATGGAACTTCCGGAGTCGTGGATGTTGCTCAGCCCGTAACCCCACCGCCAAGAGACGCCCCCTCCTTGATGATCTCGAGAGACTCTCTCCAGAACGTCACATGAATGGAACACGTCGGACGAGTGCATGAACCACAGCAACTCGCCACTCGCCAGTTCCGCACCGATGTTCATTGCGTCATAGCGACCGCTGTCGAGGCCTGTGTTCCACACTAACGAATCACCCAACGAATCAAGGTATTCGACAGTTCCATCCGTCGAACCACCATCGATCACGATGTGTTCGACTCCCTGTGCACTCTGAGCCCGGACGCTCTCGATCGTGCGGACCAGCCCCGAAAGATCATTCCTGGTGATGGTAATGACGGTGACCGATGAAGTCATCGAGAAGCCCCTATCGCGAATGCATAGGCGTCGATGAGTGCTGTACGCGAACTCATGACGTCCACTGTTCGGTTGAAATATTGTGTCTTGGCTTGAACAGTCGTTCGGTAGTCCAGGCAGTCGAAGTAATGTGTGACGGCCATTGACAGAGACTCCGCAGTATTGCCAGCGACTGGATAGCCAAGCGAGACCATACTTTTGATGTCACGACTGATCACCGAGACACCGACCGCGGCGGCTTCCGCAGCGGAAATCGGAGCGCCCTCCCAGGCCGCGGTATGGAGATACAGCGAACTGGCGCGCACTTCATCCAGCACCTGTTCAGCTGGAATCCAGCCCGTCACCCGAACCCCGGATTCCACGAGACTTTCTTTCAACCCGGCTTCGCCGTCTCCTACCCACACGAACTCGAACCTGCTCGACAACCTTGCTGCAATATCGGCGAACAGTTGGGGATCCTTTTGGGGAAATATCCTTCCCACCATCACTACTCGGCTTCTTTCAGCCGATGCTTCCGCTGTCCGAGGGCTGCTTGCGCGCAAATATGCGCCGTGATCGGTCGGGGATACATTGCCGACCACGATGGAGGTGGAGGAGTTCGACAACTCCGTAGTCAACTCGGCTTCTCGTCCACTCACGGCAACAACGCACTGACGCCGAATCGAGAGTAGCCCACGCTCAACGGACTTGTAGAGTACCCGCGCCAGGGGACTGACGTCGGTGCGCTCGAATGCGTAACAGTGTGGGGTGTATACGATTCCAGCTCGGTGCCCCGGGATGATCCGGGCGAGACCGGCAAGACTGGAATGCAGGTGGAGAACATCGAAATCTCCCCGGCGCACCATACGAATCGCGGACAGCAAAAGTGCGGCCAAACTTCCAGGTACCAATGTCACGCTGAGTTCGGAGGGGAAATTGTATGTGCTCTGCCCGGCCCGTTCGCGAGCAATCACGCAGTGATGCATTTCTGGCGTCAACGCCTGATAGTTCAAGATCGCGGTGCTTACACCTCCTCCGAGCGCTTCCGTGACATGCAGAACTTTCATCGCGCACCATCCCTCGTCAGGCCGGCATCAACATGTGAGCTTCGAATATCTTCCATCGCAAGGTCTTCCGTCTCCGAAGTATCAACTGATCTTTTCCGCATACCCGAGGAGCACAAGAGAAGAATGAGAGGGCACAGGAAGGGAAGCAGACCGGTTCGATACGGTTGGATGGGCGCCTCCAGAAATCCCACAGCGACCGTAGTTACGATCAGCGCCCATGCCAAGTATCGATTTTCCACGTCAGTGGTCAGCAACGCCCAGGCCGCAGCGACGACAAGCACGGCAATTCCGAGAAACCCGACGGCAACGCCGAGTTCTAACCAAATGTTGTGCGCGGCATAGTTGGAGGAGAAGCGATACGCGTTATGCTCCGTCCAATAGTTCGCGCCGTGACCAACATTCGGACTCTCCGAAATCAGCTCCTTCGCCCTCATCCACAAAGCACCGCGATAGGTGTAATCGCGGAGCCCGTAAACTCGGAACACTGGCACAAAAGAAATCACCAACGCAACCATCGCAGCTGCCAGAGCCACAACCCGCGACATGCGGTTTCCGATACCGAGGACTACGAGGTAGCCGAGAACCAGACCGATCATCGCTGTTCGACTGCCAGAAATTTCGATCACGATGAGGCTCGCCAGTCCAACCGCCGCAACTGTGATCCAGTGTTGCCGATACACGGCAACGACGCTCAGCAGTGCGACACACAGCCCCAGGAAGTTGCCATTGCCTGTGATCGATGACGTGAGCACTTGGCCCGCCACAGTGCACTTGTCCAACCGACAGGTCTCGACCACAGCCTCAGGCCAGACGACGAAAACCACAGCCATGCTCAGACAAAGCGCAAGCAGACCCTGGTAACAAAGACGGGGCCAGTTCAGTACGTCAACCGAGAGCGCGCGGCACCACAGGAGCGTAGGCACAATCATGAATATCGCTCCGACGACACCGATGTCCACGACCCCGAAGATGAGGATCGGCATGATCGCCACCGCCATGACCAGTATCGCGGGGATATAGGGGAATGAATCTCGGGACCCGAGAGAGGCGATGAAAATCGCGATTCCGATGACAATCGAAGGCACGTAGGAGATCACGAAGACCGCGGAGCCAGAAACTGGAAGGTATAGGGCAAGGACGCTACCTAACACCGCCTTGAAAAGGACCGGCCATATCACCGATACCCAAAACCAGATCCCGATCAGCCCGCTTCTGGTACCTGTTGAGGTTTGACGGCGGGTTGGCAACACCGTCACCCCACGTACACGTGCGATCAGCAAGAGAAAAACACTGGCAAACAACAGGAACGAGAGGTTCATGTCATTGGCCAGCCGTCGGCAGGTGGCATGGCACAGCCAGGGAGCCGAGTAGGCGTTCCCTCTGGGACGCGACGGCCTCGATGCGTGAATCGATCAGGCGCCAGTAAGTGGCTGGATCGTCTCGTATCGATTCCACCGCGTCGAGAACGCGAGTTGCCGAAGTCCGTCGGGCATCGAGAACGTACTGTTCCAACCCCAGATCATGAAATGCTCCCCATGATTTTCGTTCGTAGCCCAGGTGCACACTCGGCTTTCCGGCGAGCAATGCAGACAACGATCCATGCAGGCGTGTACTGACAACGACGCGATTCTCCGCGCTCTCCAGATAGTGCTGCAATGGCTTTGGGGTTCCCGAGGAGTATTTGACGGTGAGTGGAGTGTCATTGTTTCCGCCACCGGTGGACTGAATCGCCCATACAACATGATCTGACCGAGCCAAGTCGGACAGAGTGTTCTCGTAGGATCCAGGGCGGGACAGCTCACGTGCCACGACTACCGGGCCATGCGTGATCTCGATAGTACGAGGTGTACGGACCTCCGCCATCTTGAGAACCGCCAGATCCGAGATTCGTTCGACATTGGTCAGGTCGGCGAACAATTCCCGTGATCGATCGTCACGAACGAGCACCTGATCCATCGCCTTCAGTGAACTCGCGATACGCCGACGGAGAATGTTCGGGAACGGACCGATACTCTGCGGCAGATAGATCTTGCGCGCACGACTTCGTGCGGCAAGATCGAGTTGACCGAAATGCGCCCCCGCAGTTTTCAGGGCCTCGGAAACGGACGAACCCCGAAGGTATCCGCCCCCGACAGCGACTATCAAATCCGCTTGCTCGAACAGTATCCTGACAGGTGCCGGCCCGCCGGTGACGGTACTGGCCAGCATGGAAACACGTACGGATGCCTTCTTTTTCGGGTTCGGAATCCATGCCGACGTCCACTGATGAAACTTGACATGATTCGCGATCGGATGGTGGCGGAACGATTCGGCATCAGTGGCAATCACGTCGACGACAGAATCCGGCCACACCGATCTCAGCAATTCGAGTGTTTCCTCCACCAGCAACCGGTCGCCGGAGTTTTGAGCACTGTATGCGTGAATGACCAGGATGCGCGGGTGGTCACGATTGTATTCGGGCAACGATCTCACTCCTGGTCGTCATGGTTCGGGACGCCTGCAAACCCATTGAATAGGCGAAATCTCGGTACTCGTCACTCGATACGACGCCGAGGGCGGACCGAAGGCTGGCCGCGCCGGTAAATGTGAGCACCGGCCCGGAGGTTCGCAGATCCTCGAATGCAGGTAGATGGGCAGCAACAACCGGCCGGCCGCGCGCCCACGCCTCCCATACGAACACAGGGTTGAGTTCGTTTCGGCTGGGCATAAATGCCGCGTCTGACCAATCCAGATAGGGCACAACGTCATCGACGCGTCCTACTAGTTCCACCGTATGCGAAGAAGGCTTCGTATTGCCGAACCGCCGTTTCAGGTCTTCTTCTTCCGGTCCTGATCCCAAGATCTTTATTTCACACGGAATCTCGATATCTGACAGCAGTTCGGGAATACGATCGAAGCCCTTCTGCTTGGATAGACGGCCACAGGCCAGGAGCCGTAGAGGTGCCCCCGAAGATTCACGACGAATGGTTTCTCTCGAGTCAACTCGGATCAAGTTCGGCTCGTAAACAAGCCGAGCGTGCGGTCCGTAACGTCGTTGACGAATCTGACTCACGGCTGATTCCGAAGGTGCGGTGATCAGCTTTGCGTGCCGAAGTGCTTTACGAACGAGCATGTTCTCGACCAGGGAGAAAACGCCAGTTTCATCCGCACTCGGCAACTGATGGAAGGTCGCAATCAGCTCACTCGGAAGACGTTTGAGCAAACTCGAAACGCCTAGTGCGACATGGCTACCCCTCATCAGTGAATAGACCACATCCGAATGCTGTAGATGTGTTGCTATGGCACGACTGGCTCCGACCAGTCCGCCAGGACTCCTTGGATAGTCGAGCATGACGAACTCGTCTGCGAGGTCCGCAACCTCGTTGAAGTCGCGGCAGCCTGCAAACAAAGTGACCACGGTCGTATGTGTGTCGGTAAGCCCGCGCAATAACCCGCACAATGATTTCTGTGCACCCCCACCTTCCAACCAGGGCGCCACAACAAGCAACGACTTCAACTTTGGCGGTTCCGACACAAACTTCTCCTGGTCAATTTGCTCCATCACTTCCCAACATCGCCTTGAGCGCCTTCGCGACGATCGTGTTCTCGCTCGCCATCGACCAGTTGTCGACGTACGAAAGATCAAGGGGAGCTATGCCTTTCCACCGAGAACGTCACGAACTGAAGTCGGTCCCGAATCCGCATTCACGTCTCAGTACGCACCGTCACTGGCCAACACCGCTTTCAACGTTTTGCCGACGATCAATACATCACCCATCAGCGACCAGTTGTCGACGTACGAAAGGTCCAGTCGTACAGTCTCTTCCCAAGAAAGGTCCGATCGTCCACTGACCTGCCACAATCCTGTGATCCCCGGCTTGACAAGAAGTCGGCGACTGACAGTTCCGTCGTAGGCCTCGACCTCGCGGCGAAGCGGAGGCCTGGGGCCGACCACGCTCATCTCGCGCCGAAGAACATTGACGAACTGTGGCAGCTCGTCAATCGAGTAACGGCGCAAGAAGCGCCCGACCGGTGTAACGCGCGGGTCGTCGCGCATCTTGAAGAGCACACCGGCGCCGTCGTTCTGGGCCATCAACGACTCCACCTGTGAGTCTGCGTTCTGGACCATCGAACGGAACTTGAGCATCGGGAATGGTTTGCCGTCCAGTCCCATTCGCTCCGCTCGATACAACACCGGGCCCGGGCTCGAGAGCTTGACCGCCAGAGCCGCGGCCAGGAGAACAGGTGCAATTGCTGCCAGTAACAATGACGCGAAAATTACGTCGAACGAAGATTTCGCAAAGCGTTGCGCACCATGATATTTCGGGCGCTCGACGCGTATCAAAGGCTGACCGGCCACCGGCCGCATCGACAGGCGCGGCCCCGACACGTCGACGATACTTGGCGCAACGACCAGATCTACGTCCCGCGATTCCAGATCCCAGGCAAGCGCACGGATTCCATCCGAGCCGAGATGTTCGGTTGCCGTCACGGCAACGGTGTCTGCGCCGACCAGTTCCAGCGCTTCGACCACCGATGTCTCACCACCGAGGAGCGGTATGTCACGCCCGTCGACTGCGATGGACTCGTCCGCGCGCCGAAGGAACCCCGGCACACACACTCCGACCACGCGGAAACCGTCTGCGCTACCCCGCTCGAAGTTTCGTGCAAGTTCAGCGCCGGCATCCTTGCTGCCCACCACCAGTACCGATGTGAGGCACTCACCGCGAGTACGCCTTCGCACGATCACCCCACGCCAGAGCCAACGGCTCACCAGTAGCGCGAGAAGGCCGACAGGGAACGCGAATGCGAGGTAGAGCCGGGCGATATCGAGACGAAGCAGAAGGCTTACTATCGCAATGACGCCGAACAATCTCATCGCGGACACCAGGATTCGCCGATACTCCTCAGGACCGCTTCCGATCACACTCGCAGATCTGGTCCTGAATATCTGCAACGTCGCCAGCCACGCGATCACCACGCCGATCGACAAACCGGTGTAGCTGAACTGCCCGAGCTCACGAGCGTCGACGGCGGTCGGCGCGGCGCCGAATCGAAGCCACTGCGCAGCCGAAACCGCCGCTACGACAATCAGCGAATCCGTCACTGCCAGAGCACGTATGTATCGATGCTGCCACGCAGCACGCGAGGAAAACTCCGCACGGGAGTCCGGCACGATGCGCGGACGCCGATACCCGAGCGACGGCGCCATGGACATGTCCAATGCCGACATCTGACCAACCTTCCCGTTTGCGAGCCGCCAGGCCCCGACCGTTCTTCGGAATTTCCCGTTTGCACCCGAATGCTTCAGGCACAGCTAGAGATGGAGAAGAGCAAATGTTCCGCTTAGGTATCGGCAACATTGCAACTCGATAATCCGGAGGCATTGCACGTGCCGCGTGAGTACTATGAGAACATCTCCAAGGCCGGAGTTCAATTCGAATAATGTTGCAGGTCAAGACTCTAACCGGCAATTTTTCTTCCCAGCACACACCCAAAGAATGTTGGACGATCGTTCACGTTCAATCGCCGCAATGTCACGGTGCCATTTACGCTGTAGTTACCAGTTAGTAGCTATAGTTCAGCTATTGAGTAAATCCGCGGAAACGTCGAGGGCTTAGGTCCCGACGACTGCAATAGCTCACAAAGCGGACATTGCCTCTCACTGCTGACCACAGTTCTTTCGCATGGGTAACTGGACCCGAATCCACGCAACCGAGAACCGTCCCTGCACGCCGGGGACCTATGTCCCCGTAGGTCGAATCCGCCGGACCTGATTGAACTTTCTGCAATTCGCAAGTGAATTGCCCTTCGATATGGAGTAATTCGGCAGACCCGAAATCCCGCCATGCCATCCGGCCAACCCAGACCCGCACTGGGTACCGAAAAAAAGATTTCAAAATTCCCACTATGTGAGATGTGAGCATGTGAGACGTTCCGGCCGGACTGCTCGGGGACTGGCGCTTCGACGTGGCGAGGGCGATATGTCTCGATCAAGTAATGTCTGCATATGGCGCCGGACCGATGGCGATGGTCGGCAGTCCCCAGCGGTGCGCAGCCTCGAATCGCACGCAGATGTCGGGTAGTAAGCGAATGGAACTGGAAATGTTGAAGATTCGTGAGATCCGCTCCGAGTCCGGGATCATTCCTCGACTCGCAGTGCGGTGGTTGATGATCGCGCTCGCCACGATCTTTGCATTTTGGCCCACCTGGACCAAGCTTTGGCAGAGCACGGCCAGCGGAACTGCCATCGGCTACGTCTTCGCTCTACCGCTCTTGTGCCTGGTTGCAGCCGTCGGAACAGACTTGAGGCGCGGCCCGGAGCTTCCGATTCACGATCGTGAGACCGACAAGATAGTCGGCTGCATCGGTCTCTTCGTCGCGTTGGGACTTCAAGCGCTCCTGCTACCGCGTTTCGCCGAGACCTACGAACTGATGCATATCGACGTCATCGCAGCCTGGGTATTCGTCTGGAGCGCAGCGGTTCTGATGTTCGGCCTCCGTCCGGTCAATCGGTACTGGGCAATCTGGGTGGTCCCGATCATCTTGGCGCCGCTGCATTACCGCGCCATCGCGACCGAAATGGGCGGAACTCGTTTCGACTACAGCGTCCTCATGGTGCTTGTCGCGTCTGCCGCGACCACGATCGCCGTCAGTAGAACGTGGAGGCGAGGGGCGATCGCCTTCGTCGCCGCGACGGTGCTCGGTGTGGTGATTCTCTACTTCACGATTCAGACGTATCCCGCTGCTCCGCTTTTCGCCGTGCAGTTGTTTCCGGCACTCGGAACCGCAATCGTCGTCGGCGGTGCCTTCTATCTGTACGAACGCCGGGGTAAGTCGCTCAAACCGTTCGACCGACCACTCCGAAAGCCTTCGACAGCCACAAGCAACTGGACCATCCTCGCGGTGTTTGCCGCCGCAGTGCTGATGTTCTTCACGCCGCTGCCATCGACAAGTTTGACCGTCAACGTCGGTCCGCCCCCGGCTACTGCGGATCCTCGACTTGTCGTTCCGCTGGGCTGGCATCAGATTGGAGCATCCGAATACGACTGGCCCCGTCGCTACTTCGGCAGCACCGCCGAACTGAGTCGTCAGACCATTCGGGCCGACACTCCGAATCCCGCTTGGGACTCACAGATGCGGCCTCGCACGGTACAGATTGACGTCGTCCAGGTCCGTCGACCCTCCACGCTCGCCGTGTATCCCAGCAAGACCACCTACGACCTGGAGAACGCGAGAGTCAGCCCGACGGTCACGCTGGAGCTGCCGCACGGGATCGTCGCCGAGATGTACACGATCGTCGACGACGCTCTCCTTCTCACATGGAGCAATCTCAATTTCGTCTGGACGCGGGGCGACGGAGCAGCGCAACGAGTCAGCCTGATCAGCGTCGACAATCACGAACCCGACGCCTACTTCCCCGAACCGAAGCCGTCGATGGCGTCCAACGGTAGCAATACCCTCGCCGTTCTACTGCGTGGTGAAACCTCGACCGAAGACACCGAATCCGAGTACAAGGACCTGGACATGCTCGAAGCACTCGCTCGACTACTCGTGGAGGCTCAGACGTGGTGAACGCAAACCGAAGCCAGTCCAACAGTGTCGTGGTCAGCGGTGACCCGGATACAGCGGAGTACCGCGAGGCCGCCCTGCACGATGCAGTGAACGGTCTACGCGAGCGCCATCCGATCTCATCCGCCTCCGTGGCCTTCTATCCGTGGCAGCGAAATACGTTGTTGGCAGGCTTTGCGCTGGTCGTCGTCAGCCTCGTGTTCTTCCTCGTCCCGACTCTCATCGCGCTGACATTGATCTGCACCATTGGATACATCTGGGCGATGGTCGACCGTCTGATCTTGTTCACGAGGGGTCTCGATGCGTCCTCGATCATGACGATCAGTGACGAAGAGGCACTTGCTCTTTCATACGACGACCTTCCCACCTATACCATTCTGGTCCCCGCATACAACGAGCCTGAAGTCGTCGGCGACCTCATCGCAGCCATGCGAGCGATCGAGTATCCGGCAGACAAGATGCAAGTCCTTCTCCTACTGGAGGAAGACGACGCCGTCACTATCGAAGCTGCACTTGCCGCCGGTGTGGACGAGGTCGTCAGCATTCTGAAGGTGCCCGCGGCCGATCCACGAACCAAACCGAAAGCATGCAACTACGGTCTGCATTTCTCGACGGGCGAGATCGTCACGATCTACGACGCCGAGGATTCCCCCGACCCACTCCAATTACGTCGAGTAGTCGCAACTTTCGCGAAACTTCCCGAGAACACTGCTTGTGTTCAGGCCAAACTTGCATTCCACAACGGAACTCAGAACCTGTTGACCGCGTGGTTCACCGCCGATTACGCGCTGTGGTTCAGCTTCATCCTTCCTGGATTGATGCGGAGCAATTCACCGATTCCTCTCGGCGGCACCTCGAATCACCTACGCCGTAGCGTCCTCGACGAGATCGGGGCGTGGGATCCTTTCAATGTCACGGAGGATGCGGACCTCGGCGTGCGGATTGCAGAGAGCGGATATCGCACCGCGGTCTTGAATTCCACCACGCTCGAAGAAGCCAACAGTGACACGATCAACTGGATCAGACAGCGCTCGCGTTGGTACAAGGGCTATTTGCAGACGTGGCTCGTCCACATGCGCCAACCCGTCAAATTATGGCGAGGATTGGGTCCGATCGGCTTTCTCCGATTCACGATTCTCATGGCCGGCACACCTTTGGTCGCCACTTTGAACATGGTGTTCTGGCTCATCAGTCTGGACTGGATTCTCGGACAACCTGAAGTGATCCACCAGGTCTTCCCCAACTATGTCTATTTCCCCGCGTTGATCTCTCTGGCATTCGGTAATGCCGCTGTTCTCTACATGAACCTCGTGGCGTGCCGAGAAACGCGAAACGCGATGCTCCTCCTCGCCTGTCTGACTGCTCCGTTGTATTGGGTGCTGATGAGCATCGCGGCGATCAAGGGGACCTACCAATTGATTCGCAACCCGTCCTACTGGGAAAAAACCTTCCACGGTCTGAACACGTGACAACGCAACCCTCACGTTCTACACAGGTGTGAGTTATGTCTACTGATCCGCCTCACCCACAATTTCACCCGATTTCGGGTTTCACCGGAAAACGCACAGCTAGATGGTTGCGGTAAACACACAATCCAGTCACAAAACTTAACTACCGGTACGCGAGAACTGCGGTGATTGGTTGCCGAATGATCACAGATCAGCCGTCGAGCGCCTTACGTGTCGAGACGGCGCTGGCTTACCGCGCAGCACTCAGGCACTATGACCGGTATGAGCGGTTTTTCGGAATGGGTGAAGCATCAACTGGAACTTCGCCAAGAAACTGACGTAGCCGATGCTGCGCGTGCGCTGGGAATACGCCCCTCCGAACTCGGTCGGTGGCTGTCCGCGAAACGCCCCCCCACGCAGGACACGATCAGAACTGCTTGCCGCGTCTTCGACGTCCACGTCCAGGAAATTCTTGTCGCGGCGGGCTACATGACACCTGACGAGTCGGGTCTGGACGACAAGCCGATTTCGCTGTCGTCGCTCAGCACGCAAGATCTCCTCGATGAGCTGGCGAGACGCTCCGCGTCGCATAGCCTTGCAAGTCAGTAGGTCAGCTGCGGATCCGGCTGATCCAATCGTTCCTTGAGCCAGACTCGCAACTCCGGTCCGTACTCGGTGCGACTGAGCGCATGGTCGAGAGATGCTCGCAGAAAGCCTCCCGGGTTACCAAGATCGTGGCGGGTTCCGTGATGGACGACGACGTGAACCGGATGCCCCTCCGCGATCAACAGCGCTATCGCATCCGTCAGTTGTAGTTCGCCACCCTGCCCGGGTGAGATTCGTCTGAGCGCGTCGAACACGGCGCGATCGAGAAGGTATCGTCCGGCCGCGGCGAGAGTGGACGGAGCATCCTCAGGAGCCGGCTTCTCAACCATGCCGATGACGGCAAGCACATCGGGATCGCTGCCCTCCACAGGTGTTTGGACGTCGAATACTCCGTAGGCCCCAACACGATCGGGCGCGACGTCGAACGCGCACAGCACAGAACCACCACGCTCGGCACGTACCTTCGCCATCGCGTCGAGAATGCCGCAGGGGTGGACCAGATCGTCGGGAAGCAGCACCGCGAACGAGTCCTCGTCCGCGTCCAGCACCGATTCGACCAGACCGACAGCGTGTCCCAATCCCAGCGGAGACTCTTGCACAACCGGCTCCACCGAGATCAGGCCCGGAGCCCGACGCACACGTTCGAGTAGATGGTGCTTCCCGCTGGCGGCGAGCTTGCCCTCGAGCACCAGGTCCTCGACGAAATGCCCGACGACCGATGCCTTGCCCGGCGCAGTGACGATCACCAGACGTTCCGCGCCTGCTTGCGCCGCTTCGCTGGCGACCAGCTCGATCCCGGGTGTATCGACCACGGGGAGCAACTCTTTCGGAACCGTCTTGGTGGCCGGGAGGAAACGAGTCCCCATTCCGGCAGCCGGAACCACAGCAGTCTTGAAAGGCCGTTCAGCGCACCCAGTCATCGTTCACCTCTCCGCTCACGCGATGTTTCACACACTTACCGTTACGCGCATGCAGCGGTCGTCCCCTCATTTCGACGACCGAAGCTCACACCGCATGTACAGCCTGCGCACAAGGTCTACCGGGCGGCCGATGCCGCCGCAAGTTGACTCGAACTCGGAATTCGTTGCGCGCGAGAGCTACACACCACCCCTCGATGTCACTTCCACGAGGGGCGCGCCGCACTCCGCGCACTACCCGTTACCGCGGCGAACGGTTGTGATCGTATTTCGACGTTGACCACGGCGGGACGTAGCAACTGACCAAAGAGACAGGTACGACACAACTTCCGAACTCAGCGCCTCAACCGGACCGTCCCCAGCCGACCCGGACGTAGGTCCTGGAGGCGTCGCATCGATGGTCCCGTGCGACTTCACCAGCCTTCAAGTTCGGTTATCCACAGGTGAATGCCACTGAATACCATTGAATACGAACGAAATACGATCATCACGCCGCAACACCAGGTTCAGGTTGTTATCAAATCGTGACCATACTCCCACTGGGCGGAACTCCCAGTGGACTACTCGCAGTGTCCTAACTTGCCAGTGAAGCAATTACGTCGAAGAGTGGATCGTCAGGCCCGATATCCATCGTGCATTCGTTCGGCCGTGGATCCGGCACGAATGCCCACAGGAGAGCTCCGGCCGTACCGGCCACCTTCTGCCCCGTCAGCTTCGTCTCGATATTCGTGGCTCTGGTCGCCAGTGATTCACAACTGCCTGCCAATTCGCCTGTCTCGGCGACCAACAACGGCTTCCCGACGTTCGCGGCCTGTTCGATGCGACGCGCCAGTCCGTTCCACTGGTCGCCCGGAAGCGGAACCCCGTCTGCTCCGTAGTCGTGATACTGCAGAACGTCGACGAAGTCGGACTCGCTCACGTACTGGTAGTCGTCACCCGCAGTGCCGCACTGACCGCCCCCGACGTATCCGGCCGTGATCAGGGTGTTCGGATCGATCGCCCGAAGTTCGGCGCCTGCCGTGTCGAAGAACTCCCGCAACACCTGCGCGGAATCAGACGGGCACGTTCTTGTCCACCAATTGCAGGCGGCATCGGTACACAGGCTCGGTTCCGGCTCCCCCACCAATTCCCACGCCGCGACGGAAGGCTCGTTCTTCCAACGGTCGACGGCGGTGTGCATCCAGTCCTGGAAGCTCATGGTGGCTCGACCTGGGATCAGGTTCGCGACCTTCCACTCGTCGGTGTACCAGTCCCTGGATTTGAACAGCCCGTCATCACACCCGCTGTCCTGGGGTGAGAGCACCGGAATCGTGAACTGATTGTGTCGCGCCGCAGCGTCGAACACCGCGTCCATCGGGCCGAAATCCATCTCCCCGGACACCTTGTTCACCGCGAGCGCCTGGAACGCGTTGAAACGCGTGACGGAGTTCGGTGGCAGAGAACCGAAGTAGGCATCGAGATCGACCATGGCGCCACAGCCGAAGTTCACCGACCAATCAGTGGCCAGTTGATAAGCATTCAGCCCGGTAGGCCACCATGGCTGTCCGTCGAGCGTCAGTCCGCTCGACGACGCTCCCACCCGAACCGTCTTGGGCGAATCGGCAACCACCGGCGTCGTGAACATTCCTGTCACCACCGCGACGGTTGCAAAGCTGACTACAGCGGCAGCGATACGGCGACGCACTGTGCCAGGCACACGCGGACGCACTTCTTCAGAAGACATCTACAACCATCCACGTCATACGGACAATCCTCCCACACGAATTGCCTCATCGACCCGTTTGCCGTTCACCGGTGACGCGATACAAACGCCAGGCCGAAGGGTCCATGCCGCCGTCGTTGGGAACCTCGAGTACCAGCGCTCCCACACCGCCGGCCCCGGTGTCGTACATCGTCGGATAGCGCCGATTGACCGCGTCCGACACACCGCGACCGGTGTTCGGCACCGACAGGATGTATTCGACGTGATGTTCGGCGGGGTTGTTCAGTACGCGCACGAAGTCCGCATCGGAAGGCACGACGAATTGCCGAGGATTGTTCGACGACGCCACGACGGCATAGCTCTGCACGGTGTCGAGCAGAACCGACCCCTCCGGCAGAGCCAAGTCGTCCAGGTATCTGGCGATGCGACGCTCGGCCGCAAACGTGCGCAGATTCGTCTGCTCCTCCAGGTTCTGCCGGCCCGGAATGATCGCACTGGCAATGGAATGCTCGAGCACTGCGATCCGCGCATTACCCATCGCGACAAACGTGACCAGCGTCGACCCGACCAGCAAGCACAGAGAGATCACAAGGGGCAGAGAGGGCCCCGACTGCTCGGGGTACGTCGATACCGAGCGTGACGCAGCAGCCCCCGGTCGACGCGTGACGACCGGCGCACCGCGAGGTGCGATCAGGACGACCAACACGAAACACAGCGGAATGATCGAAATGTAGAAGCGCAGAAGGGGAAACGTCGATCCCATCACGTAGAGCAAGGTTTGGGCACCGAGGATGGCGCCGAACAACACAAGAGGCACGACCACTTCGGTGTCGCGCCGCCGAAGTGCGTAGATGATTGCAAGGACCGCGAGCACCGGGAGCGCCGGGCCGAGTACGGCCATTTCGGTAATCGAGAACGCAAGACGGGCGATCGGTGAGTCGGTTCCGGCACCAGCCTGCTCCAGGATGGAACTGTTCCCGTAGACCGACGAGAACTGTTGGAACGCTTGACCTGTGATGAGCCAACTGGCAAACGACCACAAGGCTAGGGCAAGGAATCCCGGCATCAGCACTACGGCACCGTCGAGGGCTGCTGCCCAGAGCCGCAAGCCAGGCCCCGCGCCCTCGCCGCGCTCCTCAGCAGTCGGACGGAAACGAAGCCAACTCACCACGGTCACCAGCACCACCGCGACGAACAGCGGGGCCAATGCGTCGTATCTGGTGAGGTACGCCAGAGCGAAAGCGAGGCCGGCACCGATGAGGTCGTGTACGTCGTCGCTTCGCATCCACCGAATCAATCGACGTGTCGCCCACAGAACGAAGAAGAGGAACGGAGCTTCGCTCATTCCGCTCGCCGCGTACATGACGATCATCGGGTTGACAGCGAACAGCACGGTCAGGACGACGGTGACCCATCGCGCACACCCACGGTCGCGGCTGATCCCACGTACCTGAATCACAGCACCAGCCATGAAGGCCGCGGACATCACGACCGCAGTGATGTTCCACCGCAGCAGATCCGGCCACCAATGACCCATCAGGCCCATCGGAATCTGGACTGCCGCCGTCAACGGGGTGAACACGAACCCGATCGCCGCGAAGTGCGGATCACGGCTGAGCAACATCGCCGACACCGCGGCGACGCGGCTGAGCGAATCGGTGAAGATGAACCCGATACCCGCGTTCATCCACACGCCCAACGCGGTGTAGATCGCGAAGAGCGCGACGAACATCCGCCATGGCTTGCGGCCCGGTAGATCGTGGACCGCGACGGACAGGGCCGGGCGATCGGTGACGGTCACTGTCCGCGACGCCGAGCCACGAGCACACCACCGACGGCAACAGCGATCAGAACCACGGTCCCGAATCCGATCCAGCCGATCGTGACCGCGCTCAGTCCGGTCTCCTCTTCGGCCGAGGTCGCGGTGCCCAACGGGGCGACGTTGACTCCGACATCGAAGGGCTCACTTCCCCGAGGCGCGACCAGGACATCGCCGGTCAGTTCTGCGAACCGGTCCTTCCCACCTTCCAACCAGTTGAGCAGACCGTCGGCATCGGCCGCATCACCCTCAGAGGTCAGCGCCACCACTTCGTTGTGCGAACCCGAAACCACCTGCAAGGCACCGTATTGTCCACCGAATTCCAGACCCTGCAAGCGCAGGAGCCCTTGATCTGCTGTGTCCATGGGTAGAGCCACCGGAGTGGGAAGCTTCCCGTCCGCCGCGATCAACAACGCCGGCAGCGAACTGGTCGCCGCGTCGCCGAACGGGAGCACACGCGGTTGCAGCGGCAGATAGCTCAACCGCTGCATCGCGACAACGAGGCGCTGCGCGCGAACGAGATCTGCGAAATCACCGTGACTCAAACCGACATCGAGTGTGGGCAGCATCGACTGCGGTAATGCCTGGAATCCTCCAGGCGTCGGCGGGAATCCGGTAGTGGACGTGATGGTGCTTGCCGGATCGACAGTGAGCGAAGACGGGCTACTGGTGCCGCATTGGAAGTCGCCGGTCACATCCATCGAGACTTCGAAGGTCAGGTCGCGACGCAGGAGTTCGTTCGGAACATCGACGCCGATGTCGAAGCGCCCTGTCTCGTTCACCGTCTGCGAAGCAAGCCGTGAGTCCCCCAGCGAAATCGACAGTTCTCCGTTGCGTGAATTCGGCAGCGGTACATAGGAACCGATCATTCGGATCGACACGTCCTTCATCGGACGCCCCAGTTGCGACTGGCTGAACGGGACGTCGACCTCGATGTGATTGAGACCGGAAGCCGTCAACGTTCCGAGCTTCAGCTCACCGACGGTGATGGCGTCCTGGGAAATCTGGGCAACTGTGTTGTCCGGTGACGCGAGCGCCCTGCTCGCCGCCCAGTAGCCGTCGAAGTTCGCCGCCAACAGACTGACCTGAGGAACGAGGGTCTTGTCGTCCCCTGAAATTCGCAGCACTGGTGCACCATTCGGAGCAGCCGCGAGATCGATGCCGGCGTCCCCACTGTTGCCGAGTACTACAGCTCTCTCGAACAGTCCCGGCTCAGCGGACGGCAGACTCTGGCCGTTCGGCAGTTGTTCCACCACCACGGCGTCAGGCTGACTTCCGTACTTGTTGACAATCGCT
Organism: Rhodococcus sp. OAS809; assembly: GCF_040546695.1. Lineage (NCBI taxonomy): Bacteria > Bacillati > Actinomycetota > Actinomycetes > Mycobacteriales > Nocardiaceae > Rhodococcus > Rhodococcus sp. OAS809. The sequence goes on from NZ_JBEPOI010000002.1 coordinate 2,632,537, forward strand.
GCACTCAGCTGCAGAGCCGCACTCTGCTGTGACCGTGACGAACCATCCGTGACGTAGATGGTTGCCTTCCTCAAAATCGGCGGAAAGAAGGTTGCAACAGTCGTGGGCTGCTGCTCGGCACCGTCGTAGGCGACAAAGGCATCCCGGAGCGCAAGGGGCTGGTATCTCGTTCGGTCGTAGCAGCGGTCGTCGACGGGAACGAGGTGAGCGATCATCGACACGGTCACGCTCCGGTCGACCACTTCGAGACCTTGCAACGGAACCGAAATCGGTAGGCCGGTTCCGGCCTGCCCGGCGTCGAAGTCGACGCGGCTCACCAATCTGCCGTCCGCAGTCACTTCGAGCCAACCCCTACTGAAGTCGGTCGGGGCAGTCAGGATTCCGGTCACGGCTGTTGCGGTGAGTCCGTCCGGCACCGGCACGGTCACCAAGACGGGTGCGTCATCGGAGGAGAACACGATGTCTGTTCCTCGTCCGAGTTCGGTGAAGGAGATCGGAGTTGTGGCTGCGGCGGCCACCGAAGTATCTGCGTCGTCCTCGAAATCCTGGGCGGAGGCGACACTGCCGAGCGGAAGCAACAAAGTGACCGCGACAGCCACCGGCATTGCCAGCGCGCGCGTCAGCCAGGTTCGAGAGTGGCCCATCAGCGTGTCTCCTCGACATTTCTTGTTTCCGCGCAATCACCAAACACAAATCACGAGTAGCAATCTCGCCAGTTCGCGACGGTCGCAGGTCCGATCGCACCGTTACGGACAAACAAACCATAACGACCAATTTATGCGTTTGGCTAATTATCCCGGCGGGCGAGACTTTTGTTACGGCATGTCACATGATTAGCAATCACCACCACTGGGAAGTCGAAAGACGCCACTGAAAAGCCCGTCAATACGCCTGAACGTCCGTCCAGTCCGGGCGCTTCACGGGCGGAGAATTCTCAGATAAAGGAAGCTGTGACGATCAATTCGATCATCCCCGCCGGCAAGAGTGCGATCGGGAAGCTGGTCGGTGCGCCGTTCCACTTCGCATCATCGCTGCGCATGGCCAGGGTTTTTCACCCTCACGGGATCGAGCTGAAGGGAACATTGAAGCCGGCCACCCCATGGTGGCCGGTATCGGAGTCGTCGACGATTACCGTCACCGCTCGAATGTCGAAAGCCCTCGGAACACCCGGAGACCTACCCGACGTACTCGGCCTGGCGCTTCGGTTGCACGATGTCGGCGCAGATGAAAACCCGTGGGACATTCTTCTCGCAACATCAGGACTTTCGACCTTCTCGAAAATGTTTCCAGCTCCGGCTTTCTCGTGGAACGGCGCGAGATACAGCACACTGGTTCCTTACTCACGCGCGGGCGGTGCCGCGGCGTGGCTGATCGTGACACCGCGCGGTGTCCATCCGGCCGGCACTTCTTTGTCTGCATTGAAAGCTGCGGTCGATCATTCCCCGCTGCACTTCTCCGTGTACCTCGCGAGAATTCAACTTCAGTTGATACCGATCGGGCATCTCTGTCTCGACGAAGTCGAGGACCACCCGGATTGCCTCCAGCCGTCCTTCGATCCGATTCTGAACACACCGGCCCACATGCGCATGCTTCCGGAGTGGCTCGCAGAAACGCGCAAGTTCGCGTATCGCGGTAGCCGCAACGGCCGGGGAGGCACACAAAAGCGCGGTTGACCGGACGTGCCGATCAACCGCGCTGAAGCTCACTCAGCTTGTGAACTTGTCCTTGATATCCGAGACCTTGTCACTGACAGTGTCTCCGGCCTTCTTGACCTTCGCCTCGCCCTGATCGGCAACACCCTCGGCAGCCAGATCATCGTTGCCCGTGGCGTTTCCGAACTTTTCCTTCGCCTCGCCGATGAGATCCTCAGCGCGGTGCTTTGCCTTGTCGATGAAGTCAGACATGTATTTCTCCTTCTTGGGTTCGGTCGTGCGTTCGGCCGTGGAATTCGGTCGTGGATTCAGTCGAACTCGAACTGCGTGGACAAATGTGTCAGCGTTTTCCGGTGACTGCCTTGACCAGGAACAGCAAGATGACAGCGCCGAGGAGGCAAGTGAGGAAGCTGAAGATCCAGCCCGCGCCCTCGACATCGACGCCGAAGACTCGAAGCAGGAAACCACCGATCAGGCCGCCGATCACACCGACAACGATGTTGAGGAAGATCCCCTGCTGCGCATCGGTTTTCATGATCTTGCTGCCGATCCAACCCGCTAGTCCACCGATGATGATCCAGGCGATGATTCCGAGTGAGAGCATTGTGACTCCTTGAGGTAAGGGACGGCGCAATGAGAGACTGCCGGTGAAGGGAGAGTTCCGAGCGATCGGCCCGCGCAACTAGACCGTGATCGCGGGTTGTGTTTGCACACAACCGGACTCTCCGCCGCACGACGCGGGGGATCGTGCACTCAGTAGCAGCCACATTGTCTGCTTACCTTTCTATCAGGTGTTCACGACAGAACCAAAATGACTGGCGATTCACCACATACGAGAAACGACACTCACCGACGCGCACATGATCAGCGTCACTACGATCGCGATCGCCATCGAAGTGACGGTCGCAAGGAGCACCGTGACGCACAGTGCCACAGCAACATCCATGACTCTGTGCACGATCGGGAGGTCTACCAATACCCGGCCGTCGGGAGGCTCAAACCTCGATTGATCAGAGAGTTCTCGGCTCATCGCGTTTCGCGCTTTCCACGGCGATGTGAGTTCTGGTCGCGACGGATGGATCACCGACCACCGCAGCGACTTGATCCCCCGTGTCAGTGACGCGAGAAATCAACTCGGACAACGTTTCCGATCCGGATACGACGCTACGTCTCAATGTCACTCGCAAATCGATCGTGCGAACTCCACGATCGAGCAACGCTTTTCCTCGGACACGCGACACTTCGTCGAAGTCCTCCAGTGATGCGCTCGCCCCTTCCGCCACCGCACCCAGATCCGCGGTGATGGAATTGTGCGAGTTCGACCCAGGGACCGTGATCTCCTTCACCCGACGCAGCGGCACATGCGCGATCAACCACCGCAACGCGAGGAGGACTAGCAATACTCCCCCAGCTCCGACAGCCCATGGCCACCACGAGTGATCGACAAGATCTTCAGCCCACGGGATCTCGATACGCGCCGGGAAATCCTTGATCACGTCGCGATTCCACAGGATCGCTGCAACTCCCACCGCTATCGCGAGCATCCCCACGACGCATGTCGCCACGCGATCCATCGCCGTCGCCGTCCGAGTCATGACAGCGATCCCGTCTGGATACGAACCTTGATTCGCGGCGATGGTGACAGCGACCCGGCCAAGTCCCCCAGCACCGCACGGATTTCCGATTCAGCGGTGGCGGCTCCATCGGGCGTGACCGAGGCCTTCACTTCCAGCTTGCGCCGGGTCGCGTGTGACGAAGCGGATCGAACCTGGGCCAGTGACTCGACGCGAACAGACGCTATCGCCGCTACATCGGCGGGATCGATCCACGTATTCGCGACTCCGACCAAGGCATTGGCAGTCTTTCGTCGCGGTTTGAGTCCGAGGATGACGAACCACAGGCCGAGAACGACGGCTGCGATCCCCGCCGGGAACATCCAACCCTGGTACGCGAGCCCGTCCACATATGCGGCAGCACTTGGTATCCACTGCGACCCGGTGATCACGCCGGTATCCACCAGCGCGTCGCGGACGCCGACCACGCCGAGCGCAAGTAGCGCCGCGGCGATGAGGAATCCCGTGACGGCCGATCCGGGCGCCGCAAGGGGAACAGGAGCAGCAGCCCTCGAGGCAGTGGGTGGTGCGACCTTGTCGGCGGTCATCGCACTTTCCTTCCCGCGTCACGCGTGGTCGATGCCAAGAGAACGCTCACGATCGCCACGTCCACGCCGTCTACGTCCAGGCCCGATACAGACTGCAACTGGGTTGTCACGTTCTCTCGCACCGCGGTACCGATGACCGACAAGGATCCGGGCCACTCGATCGCGATGTCCACCTTGGCCCGTACCCGCTTGCCGGATACCAGCACTCGCGCCCTCGGCAGTTCACGCCCGGTCAGTTTGTCCATGCCGCCGGCGTGATGACGCACCCCCGGGGTCCCGCGCGTCGCCTCGAGAACCAACTTCTGCGCGACTCTGTCTCGAATCGTCAGCGTTCCGCGATCGCCCGGCTCGGCAAGCACAGACGACTCCGGTCGAGCTGTCTCAGCCACGTCCGCGACCCTTCAGCATCACACCGAGATCGAACTCGCCGTCACGCTGACCACCGACGAGGTATCCGATCACACCGAGAACCAGAGCGATGAGGAATCCGGTGAAACCGCCTGCAGCAGCTGCGACTCCGAGAAGTAGTCCTGCCAGTAGGCCGACAGTCGAGGTGGTCATGTGAATCCTCCGTTGTGGATGATGTTCGTTGGTGCCTGTCAGATCTCGGTGTAGGTCTTTGCACCCGGAAACCGAGCGCGCAAACGCGTGTACTGGGTCCGAGCGGGTTTCGCTATCTGCCGCATCGTGCCGCGCAGTGTCCTGCGCACACCCACACCGATCGGGGACGCGAAGTCCCGGTCGACGCGTTCGAGCGCTCGATTGAGCGCGTCGGCAGATCCGCCCACGTCGGGGTGGTAGCTCCTGATCGCCTCTCGGCGTGCGGATCGGCGATCAGGAACTGGACCACGAGAGTGCTCAGGCATCGTGCGCACGACCGACTACGTCTTCCACTGTCACGTTCACGGGGCCTGTAACGATTCCTGAAACCGCTTGGCGGATACGTAAAGCCGTATCTCGAACGGCGGCGTCGGCGAAGATGCACACATGGATGTCTGTCGACGACTCCGTCACCCGCACGCCGACGACGCGGCGGCCGGGGAGGTACGTGCCAACCTCGCCGAACATTCCGGCATGAAGCGAGGCGACCCCAGGTATCCCCGTCACAGCCGCCGCGATGGTGTCGGCGATTTCGGAACTCACTGCACCCGTGCAGTCTTGGGCTCGCCGGTTTCGTCGTCACTGCCCTCGTCGAGGTGAACGTCGTGAACCGTGATGTTCACCTCGGTCACTTCGAGACCCGTCATCCGTTCGAGCGCCGCAATGACGTTGCGGCGAATGCCGGTGGCCAGATCGGCGAGCGATACGCCGTACTCGGCCACGATGTCGATGTCGACCGCTGCCTGCTTTTCGCCGACCTCGACCGATACTCCCTGGGAGTGGTTGACACTCGCGCCGGGGATCCGCTCGCGCAGTGCCCCGACAACCCGCGACGCTCCGCCGCCGACGTCGTACACGCCGCTCACCTCTCGCGTGGCGATGCCGGCAATCTTCGAGACAACGGTGTCGGCGATCGACGTCTTTCCTTGCGAACTCACGAGAGCCGAGTCGTTCGATGATGCAACATCCTTCGTAGATGCTGTCGCAACCTGCGTGCTGACCATTGTCATCTCCTCCTGTTGATCGATCTACCTGTGTAGTCGTCACTCGAAGGCAAAACCGAATGCCCCAGTCAGGTGACGTGCATCACTGACACTTGTTAGTTACTGTCCGTAACATTCAACGCCCCGGCCGGGCGAACAATCTTCGAACGCAGCCGAGTTTTCCGCATTTCCGCGAGAGGAGCGACTGTGGCGTTACCGCATACACAGGGGCTCACCGAAGCACCTGACGGTTTGGACACCGCGACAGTGAACGCTGCGATACTCGGCGACCGAGAAGCATTCGAGTCACTGGTGCACTACTACGGACCTGCACTTCACCGCTATGCGCGTCGCATGCTCGCAGACGAAGGTGACATTCTCGAGGTAGTCCAGGACACCTTCGTGGCCGCCTGGCGTCGACTCGATTCGTTTCGTGGCGAATCGTCGATGCGAACATGGCTTTTCGCGATCTGTTCCCGAAAGATCGTGGACAGCTATCGAATCAAGAGAGCTCAACCGATCGACGACAGATTGCTCGATCCTCTCGTGCCGTCTCCCGAGGCCGGCCCGTTCGACACGACCTCGAACTCCGCGTTCCTCGAGGCACTGGAAGAAGCGTTGGGTGAACTGCCTTATCGCCAGCGTGCGGCATGGACGCTGCGAGAGGTGGAGATGCTCACGTTCGTTCAAATCGGCAAGATTCTAAGACTCACCCCGGATGCGGTGCGCGGGCATCACCATCGTGCACGGGCTAACCTGAGTGAACGAATGACGAGGTGGCGATGACTGAATCACGAACCGACGCATTGATGGCGCACGCATCCGACGTCCTGCGGAACGCTCCCGAGCCGGGCTGGGATCGAATCAGCGACAAGGTGATCCGGGCGCTACGGTCGACCTCGGCGTCCGGTTGGCCGCTCGACGCACACGCGTCGGAAGGTCCACGTCTAGGCACTGTGTCGGTGAGCGATCACGTACTCCGCACCCACTTGGCCGCCGAGATACGTTCTCGGCACCACTGCTCGCCGAGCAGCATCGAGTTCTTCGTCGACGGCCACGAAATACGTTCACTACGTATCGAACTGGCAGCGCCATACGGAGTGGATCTGGCCGAACTGTCGGACCGGGTTCGGTTCACCGTCGTGGACGTCGTTCACCTGATCCTCGGCGACACGGACCCACCGGTCTCTGCAGAGAGCATCCACGTCGCCGTAGTCGACATCGTCGATGATCTACCTGCCGAAGGGAACACCAAAAGCCACTCCGAACACTAGGTGTTTGTTCGGCAAGTGTTTGGGAACCCGGCACTCATGACCACTCCCCCACCACCGGATCCGGGCCCCGCCCCCGACCCGGGGCCGCCGACACCACCGGCGCCGACACCACCCGATCCGATGAATCCGCCGCCCGTGCCACCGACTCCGACGCCACCGAACCCGTACCCTCCGGATCCGATCCCGCAGATCTGACGTCGGCTGCCCCGAACTTCGGAGTTCAACCGCCGAGTTCGGCGATCATCTCGCTCAACGATTCTGCGGCGATACGTAGTTCACCTTCGTCGGGATTGTCGGGTGAGGACGGTAGACGTTCGGCCAACTGCTCGCGAGTGACAAGCGAGATACCCTCGAGACCGAACCCTTCTTCATCGGGGACGTAGATCTCGATCTCGCCCCCGACCGCTACCAGTTCCGAATGGGGGCCACTGCCCAGCAGTGCACGCAGGTGTTCGGTCGTCACGGTCATATGGTTCACGTGAAATCTCCTGCTTCGGTGACAGCTGACTTTGCCGGTATGGACTCGACGTGACGTACTGGCTCGACGTGACGCACTACCCCCTACTGAGTACCCCTCGCGGGTGAGCAGGAAACGACAAGTACATGAACAACGACTTCCCGAAGGAAACGCGCACCATGAGTGAACAGAATTCCACCGACCGCACGGATCAGACGGACGAGCCGCAGACCACCGGCACCGACCACGGTCCGGGAACCGGCTCCGACACCGCACCCAAGGACGTTCAGACCGATCCGTCGGGCGAACGTACGTGGGCCGACGAGGGCGGAGCCTCGAGCACCGGCCCGGCGACTGACACCGACTGATCCCGGAAGGTCTGAACCATCGGGACCAAGGTCCCGTGGGCCGACGCTCACGGGACCTTGAAATCCGTACGGATCTAACGCTTTTCACCTGGGTTTTCGCGATGCGGTAAGGTAGGCACTCAGCACGGTTGAGTACCCAGCCGTTGAAGACGAGCACGGTTCGTGCGTTGCTTCCCGTGCCGTTTCCCGGTTTCGAACGAAACCGTTTCGAACCAGACCGTTCGAACGAACCGTTTCGAGCAATCCGTCAGGAGTTTCGATGAACGAGTTTTCGAGAACTACAGATGAGCGTACGGACAGTCCCCCCACCTTCACGACGACCTGTGCCGAAAACATTCAGTCGCTCGTGGTCAGCGGCGAGATCGACGTCCGGTCCCGAGCTGATTTCGCTGCCTGCGTCGACGACCTGATCGGTGAGCGACACCCGTTCGTACTCGACTGCTCGGACGTCCAGTTCATCTCCGTCGGAGGTCTTTCCATCATCGAGACTCTGTCGGCCAAGGCACGGAGGCTCGGCGTGCCGTGGACGCTCGTCGCAGCGCACCCTGTCAGGCGTCCGCTGTCTCTTCTGAAGATGGACACCGACATCGTGTACACCGACTCGACAGCCGATGCAGTCGCGTACCTGTCCTCGACCTCCGTCCTGGACGAGACCCTGGCGGAGCCGATGTCGGCGTGAGTACCGATCTCGAAAAGCTCTCCGAATTCGTCGTCGTCGCAAACCGACTGCCGGTCGATCTCGAAACCGACGAAGACGGAAGCAAGAACTGGAAGCGAAGTCCGGGTGGGCTCGTCACTGCGCTCGAACCCATCCTCCGACAGCGGGATGGCGCCTGGGTCGGCTGGCCGGGGGTCGCGGACGAGAAGGTCGATCCGATAGTGGTTGACGGCCTTCGTCTGTTTCCCGTCGAGCTGACCTCTCAGGACCTCGCCGAGTACTACGAGGGGTTCTCCAACGACACGTTGTGGCCGCTCTACCACGACGTTCTGGTGGCTCCGACGTTCGAGCGGTCGTGGTGGCACACCTACGTCGCAGTCAACCAGCGGTTCGCCGAGGAAACCGCGCGTTGCGCCGCGGACGGAGCGACTGTCTGGGTGCAGGACTATCAGTTGCAACTTGTGCCGGCGATGCTGCGCGAGCTGCGCCCAGATCTGACGATCGGGTTCTTTCTTCACATCCCGTTCCCTCCGGTCGAGCTCTTCATGCAGCTTCCGTGGCGCAAGGAAATCGTCAGGGGAATGCTGGGCGCCGATCTGATCGGCTTCCACTTACCTGGTGGCGCAAACAATTTCCTGTTCTTGGCCCGCAAACTTCTCGGCCTCAAGACGACGACCGCGGGCGTCGGTGTTCGAAGTGCGCTCGGGCATGTGGATTTCGATTCTCGCGTCGTCAAGGTGGGCGCCTTTCCCATCTCCGTCGATTCTGCCGAACTCGAGCGCCAGTCGAAAAGCGATTCGGTCCTGCGTCGCGCGCGCGAATTGAAGGAAGAGCTGGGAAATCCCGAGAAAATCTTGCTGGGAGTCGACCGGCTGGACTACACCAAGGGTATCGACCTGCGGCTTCAAGCCTTGAAGGAACTCCTCGACGAGGATCGTCTGGATCCGGAGAAGTACACGATGGTGCAGCTCGCGACGCCCAGTCGTGAACGCGTGCAGCACTATATCGACCTGCGTAGCGTCATCGAAGAGCAGGTGGGCCGCATCAACGGTGACCACAGTCAGATCGGCCGCCCCGTCGTTCACTACCTGTATCAGCCGGTCGACCGTGAAGAACTGATCGCACTGTTCGTCGCTGCCGACGTCATGCTCGTGACGCCGATGCGCGACGGGATGAATCTGGTGGCCAAGGAGTACGTGGCCTGTCGTGGCGACCTCGGAGGTGCTCTCGTTCTCAGCGAGTTCACCGGTGCCGCAATGGAATTACGACAGTCATACCTGGTCAACCCGCACGATTTGGACGGCGTGAAGAATACGATCCTGACCGCGGTTCATCAGGATCCGAAGGAAGGCCGTCGACGTATGGCTGCGCTGCATCGACAGGTCATGACACACGATGTGCATCAGTGGGCCGAGTCGTTCCTGACTGCGCTTGCCCCAGCTGGACCGCTTCCGGACGATCAGTTCCTCACGGAGCGTGAGTCGAACTTTGCGCGCAACAACTGACCCTCACGGGCTTGCGTCAGTGCGCTCGGAGACTCGAGCTAGGATTGGTTTCAGTTCATCGTCAAGCAGCGGCTGCGAACTGATCTCCTCGACATAGCCGTGCAATGCTGCATCGGCCCAGAAAGACAGGCCGACCATGCCCCTCACGATGAAGTACTCCGAAACCTACAACGACGCTCTCATTGCGCTCGCTGCCGCTACTCATCGGCCGGCCAACGTGGTGAACCTGTTCGGCGAGTACGCCATTCGTGTTGACCTCGAATACAACCGGTTCCTTCTGGCGACCAATACCGCGGCTGGACTCTCCGATCGACCCGACAACGGAGAATCATGGCTGGTGCGGTTCTTCCAATCCGAGAACACCGACACTCCGGATCGCCTCCTCGCGGAGGCGTCGCATCAATGGTTGGTCGATGCTTTGGACGCCGCGCTCGAACAGATCGCAGCGGCAGGGAACAAAATCTCCGCCGACGCGGACTTCGGCGACCCTACCCGCACCGAAACTCCATCCTGAACGGCATCGTCTCGAGCAGCACCACTAGTCCCCCTCGGCGGTCAACTGGCTGATTCGAGCCGCTAAGACTGCATTCTCGGCCTCGAGGGACAGAATCAGACGAATACCGACGAGATTGACTCCGTCGTCGATCAGCGCGGTGATTCGTCCGAGCGTCTCCAGGTCGGCCTCGCTGTACCGGCGCGTACCGCCATCGGTACGGGTTGGTGTGAGCAAGCCCCTTCGCTCGTAAAGGCGCAGCGTCTGAGGTCCTACCCCGGACAGTTCAGACATCACTGAGATCCCGTACACGCCGCGCAGCGCCCGGGTCTGGGATTCCGACGTCACTGGAACCTCCTAGTTCGGTGTCGGCTGTCTCAATCGGCGTCACCCGACCTTAGCACCATCACGCAGTGAATCTGACGCCCAGGACATAGATTCAAGCGTGTCCAGGACCACTGACAACAAGAATCGTCGAGCAGAAAGGGCGTGAAATGGCAGATCAAAGCCGATTTCGACAAGATTGAACAATGCGCTTTCCTTCGCCCGCGAATCGAAGTAGCCTTGCCAATTATCTACATCGGCTGATATAGATTTTGTAGCACCCGAAAGCGCCATAACTGGAGCTCGAAGGCGCAGAACACCCAGACGTCGGAGTCGGTGGTTCAGCCGACTCCCTCACGGCACACTCTTCACCGGGAGCAAGATGACGACGATCGACATCCCGCCCACACAGGGCGAGAGCACCACCGGCATCGGAATCACTGTCGCAAGTGCGACTTTGACAACCGAAGAGGTCAAGCGCCGAATCGCGATGATGTACGGCGACCCGGTGACAGAGGAGCCAGTAGCACTCGCGCACTGAACCTGACCGACACGCGATCCGATTGACGATGGCGCGAGACCGCCCCACTGGAGGGCGATCCCCATCAAGACGAGAGGAAAACATATGTCCGAGTTCACCGTACCGGGACTGAGCAGCGCAGACGGTTCGTCCGTCGCCGATATTCTGCAGGAACGCCTCAGCGCCTACAACGATCTTCACCTCACGCTCAAGCACGTTCACTGGAACGTCGTGGGCCCCAACTTCATCGGCGTGCACGAGATGATCGACCCCCAGGTGGAGTTGGTTCGCGGCTACGCCGACGATGTGGCCGAACGTATCGCGGCACTGGGTAACTCGCCCAAGGGCACCGCGGGAGCAATCGAGCGCGATCGAACGTGGGACGACTACTCCGTCGGCCGCGACGACGCTCGTGCGCACCTCGCTGCGCTCGACCTCGTCTACACCGGGATCATCACCGACAGTCGCACCGCAATCGACAGCGTCGGCAAGATCGATCCGATCACCGAGGACATGTTGATCGGCCAGACGGCGCAGTTGGAAAAGTTCCAGTGGTTCGTTCGTGCTCACCTCGAGAACTCGGGTGGCAGCCTCGTACACGAAGGCGCGTCCACCGAGCAGGATGCCGCAAATGAGGCGCGTCAGAACTGACGCACCGTCCGCGGTTTCGGCCGATCGGGGGTCGGCCGAAATCGCACTCCCCACAACAGGAAAGGGCAAGAGCATGTCTGCGGACTCGCGCGGCACGTCGACACAAACACGTCGCGAGTATCAGATGTTCGTGTTGCAGCAGCGTTTGTTGTTCGGATCGATCGTGGCAGGCACCGCCCTCGGAGTTCTCGCGATCACCTACTTCTGAAATATCAGGGGCCGCAACCGTCGAAGACAGGACAGAAACGACACAATCATGAGTTCGAGCACTCTCCGCTCGATCGTTCGTAGCGATCGATTTGCGGCAAGCAGTTCTTCTCTTCTGCTCGTGGACAGCGATTTTCGTATCCAGGGCGCAAACGACGAATACCTTGCCGTATCCGGTCGCAGCCTCGATCAATTGCACCGAGTGGAAGTGTTCGAAGCCTTCCCCGACAATCCCGACGACTCGTTTGCCGATGGAATCTTCTCGTTGACAGCGTCATTCGAGCGCACGATGCGGTCCCGAACTCGGGACACACTGCCGACTCAGCGTTACGACGTGCGCGACGAGCGCGGGAGCGGGATGTTTGTCACCCGATATTGGAATACGGTGAATTCCGCCGTCACCGATGATGACGGCAGGGTCATCGGTGTGCTTCATCGTGTATACGAGGTTCAACGACCGCTGGCTCAGCAGTCCAGTTCGGCGTCAGACGTCCTCACCCGCCTTCGCGCGGAAAATGACGAACTGAGAAGAGCTTTGGATTCTCGGCCCTTGATCGAGCAGGCCAAGGGATTACTGATGGCCGAGCGTGAGTGCTCGGCCGACCAAGCCTTCGACTTTCTGGTCCAGATGTCGCAGGAATGGAACGTCAAGGTGCGCGACATCGCCGGTGGTCTTGTCGCCGCAGCAGAACGACGTGCCGTGGATCAAAAGAATTCCTGACGACCGGGATTCAAAAGTTGTACGGCTGGGTAATGACCGACCAGAGGTACCCCCGAAATCTTCCCCCTCGAGGGAGGAGCCTCGAAGGTCCCGCCGGTTCAGGCCGGCGGGACCGAGCTTTGCCTTAACACCCGACCTGGATCCGCGATCCGAGTCGAGTTCGTCACGCAGCGAAGGGAACGTCCATGTTCATGCGCTCCTACACATCTCCCAGGCCCCTTGCCGACGAGTGGGATTGGCAACTGTCCGGCACCTGCCGCGACACCGACCCCGCTCTGTTCTACGACGACACGAACGAGCGCGGCTCCAGGCGAGCGAAGCGCGAGAGTTCGGCGAAGCTGGTGTGCGCCAGATGCCCTGTCGTGCAGAGATGCCTGGTGCACGCCATCCAGACCGGGGAACCCCACGGTATCTGGGGCGGCATGACGGCGACCGAGCGAGAATCGTTGCGCAAAGCTCGAACTGAACCACTGATCAGTGCCGCGACGAGCTCACGAGAGTAGACAGGAACCTCAGGGCCTGGCCTCGTGGTGCCGCAAACCGTGCGTGCGGCGTCGCTCCTTCATCTCGGCTTCGAAGAGGTGCGGCACTCCGCCTGCCAGCTTGTCGCGCACCACTTTCTCGCATTCACGAAAAAACGACCAGTAGTTCTCGTCGAACTCTTCGACCAACTGGAAAGTCCAGCGCCCCTCGACCACGTTCCGGCCCATCAACTCGCCCTCGACCTGATCGGCCAGGTCGTCGTTGCCGCTGGATCGCAGTAGCTCGACGACCTCGTCGAGCATCAGATCGGCATGCCCTATCAGCTGATGGAAGTCGTACAGAGCACCGCGTGCCCGTTCCACCGTTTCAAGGGCGTTCGACAGCACTCCTGCCGCCTTCACCTCGTCATCAGTGACACCTTCCGGTCGTATGTGTACGGGGATCTGTCTTTCCGAATGGGTGTCCATGAAGCGGCTGTACCCGAACGACGCGAAAATGAAAGATGAGGATTCGGTACGTCCGCACCACAGGTGATGTGTCTCACAATTCATCCTCTAGTTCGGGTAAAGAGGGTTAGTTCGCCGGGCGAAGGGTAATCCAAGGCCATGAATACTTCCGGGGTAGAGATGGCTGGCACGCACGGCCGGTACCGGTCCTTGCCTCGGTCCGCCGGAATTACGCCACATCTACCTACAGGAAGCCCCTTGATCCCTCTGTCGAGTCCGACCGAAACCGAACTAACTCACGACTCCATCGCCTCGCTCCGCGTCCGCGCGTCGTACTCTCAACTTCCCACTCTGCGCGGAATCACCCGAACGGTTGCCAACAACACCGGACTCGATGTCGACGGAACAGCCGACCTTGCTCTGGCGATGGACGAAGTCGCGAGCATCCTCATCGGCCACGCGATACCGTCCAGCGACTTGACCTGCCGATTCGACACCGTCGGCCGCACACTTCGGACCGTCGTGTCCGTGATCGCGCACTCCGAGATACCCGACAAGTCGCACAGCTTCGGATGGTTCGTTCTCGAAGCGCTGGTCGATTCCGTCCGCTTGGAACAGTCGGAAATCGACGCGGACGGTCACATCACCCTGACGATGACGCTTGAAAAGGGCTTGCCCCAGGAGCGTGCGTGACCGCTGTCCCACCGGACAAGAAGGACCAGTACGAAACAGCTGTCGAACTGTTCGTCTCGATGGCCTCGCTTCCGCCGAATGATCCCAGCCGAGAAAAGATCACCACCTCGATCATCGAACTGTGCCTACCCCTGGCCACACACGTCGCTCGCCGGTACCAGGGGCGTGGCCAGCCTTTCGAGGACTTGGAGCAAGTTGCTCGCGTCGGGCTCATACAGGCCGTGCAGCGATTCGACGTCGACAAAGGATCGGATTTCCTCTCGTTCGCCGTCCCGACCGTCATGGGTGAGGTTCGCAAGCATTTTCGCGATCACGGCTGGTCCGTGCGAGTGCCTCGTAGCCTTCAGGAACGGCACCTTGCCCTCAACCGGGCGCTCACGACTTTGTCCCAGACGCTCGGCCGTGCACCGACAGTCGCGGAACTCGCCAAGGAACTCGACATCGAACCGGACGAGGTCGAACAAGGTTTGACCGCCGGTAATTCGTACCGAACCACACCGCTCGACACCGCTTCCGCCGGCGACGGGAGTGGTCTGACTCTGATAGACACTTTGGGACAGTACGACGAAGCGATCAGTCGGATCGACAATCACGAAACCCTGCGGCCCGCGCTCCTGGCACTACCGGAGCGCGAGCGCACGATCGTCGTTCTCAGATTCTTCGGCCATCTCACCCAATCCCAGATTGCCGAAAAGGTCGGCATCTCTCAGATGCATGTATCCAGAATCCTCACTCAGTCACTGAAGCAGCTACGCACCGAGATGGGTGAAATCTTCTGAAGGTACGTCTCGAGGATCAGATGTATTCCTGTGCAAGACGTTCCAGCTCGTCTCGATCGATGAGGCCGGGCTGGCCGATGTCCAGGGCCTCGAGATACTTGTTGGCGAGGCGGTAATCGTGCCCCCACCGGCCGTGCTCGCCATCCTGCTCGGTGCGCTGCACACTGGAACCGGGCGGAACCTCGTCCCGCAAACCGTTGGTCTCCGCGCCGATCAGTGTGTCGAGCTTGGTCGAGATGGCCGTGAGTGCATCGCGGTCGTTCATCTGATTCCCTTCGTCCGGTGACGCTGATCTTCCACCATACCGAAGCGTCGAGCCAAAAACATTGCACCGCTTAATATTCGACCTCTCACCTGGACCGATTCACGCCCTCGAGCTACACTGAACGGTACCGAGGTTGAGAATACAGCCGGGGTTGAAGCCACTGGCGCTCGGTTCGCATCAAGGCTCTGGATCAGGTGAGCATTTCCTGCGCACATCTGTACTGTTCATTTCCATTGAGCTCTAAAGCTTTCCACGCCTGGACGCATTAACTTTCCGCGCCGCCAGATCGGTCGTCAGCCTTTCGATGAAAGCACACAGACCGGATCTGCCATGAATCTGAATGAACTCGACCACACACCGATCGATTCCATCGATCCCTCAACACAATTGGGGCCGATCGTGGAAACGCATGGTTTCGCGGCCTGGCGGATAGCGCCCTCGACAGTCCTGATCCAGGTCGAGGTCGACCTCGACAAACTCTCCGCCCCAGCACTACGAGAACTTCTCAACTCGTACGCTGCGGAGTGGTCTCGCGTCATTCTGGACTTGTCCAACTCATTGTTCGTCGGTGCGGTCTGCCTCGAACTGTTCGCCGAGCTGAACTCCCGTTCGCGAGCCCACGACTTCCAGTGGGCCGCGATCGGGTCACACCCGCTTCGACGCTTGCTTCGCGCGGCGCGGGCAGAAGAGGAATTCCCGGTCACCAACTCTGTCGAGGGAGCAATGCGCGCGCTCGACGAAGCAGAGAAGTCACTCGAAGCCTCCTGACACGACGGCTGCACCGGCGTCGAGCGCCGGGCGCTCGCAGCGACTAAGGTTCGTCGGGCTGTCCGACGAGCTGAGAGAGACCGAGAATGACAATCGCCAAGCGCCTCGATGCCTTGCAACAGAAGCATCCGGCCCTGGGGTTCCCGATAGCGGTCCTCTACAAGTTCCTCGACGATCAAGGTGTTTATCTAGCCGCGCTGATCGCTTACTACGGCTTCGTCTCGCTCTTTCCTCTTCTTCTGTTGCTCTCGACCATTCTCGGCTTCGTGCTGTCGGGCAACCCTGAGCTTCAGCAACAGATCTTGGACTCCGCGCTGCATCAGTTTCCGGTGATCGGTGACGACCTGGGCAATGCGCAACAGATCGGCGGCGGTGTCACGGGTCTGGTGATCGGAATCGTCGGTGGTCTCTACGGTGGCCTCGGTGTCGCTCTGGCTTGCCAGAACGCGATGAACACGGTGTGGTCGGTGCCCCGAAACATGCGACCGGATCCCATCCGCGGGCGTCTCCAAGGGCTACTACTCCTCGGCACGATCGGTCTCGCGATCTTGGGGACCACCGCTGTCTCCAACATCGGCGGTGCGCTTCATCTGGGCGGTTCGTTCAGCTTCCTACTGACCCTTGCGGTAGTCGTCTTGAATGCGGGCATCTTCATCGTCGCTTTCCGGCTCACCTGCGCCCGCCCGCTCTCGGTAGCCGATGTGGCACCTGGAGCGATCGCCGCTGCTGTTCTCTGGCAAGCACTTCAGTCCTTCGGTGCCCTCTATGTGACCTCTGTGGTGCGGGGTGCCTCCACCACCAATGGCGTCTTTGCCATCGTTCTGGGTTTGTTGGCCTTCTTGTTCCTCGCTGCAGCCTCGATCGTCATGTGTGCGGAAATCAACGTCGTGCGAGTCGACAAACTCCATCCGCGGGCGTTGTTGGCTCCGTTCACCGACAACACCGAACTCATCGAAGGCGATCGGCGCACCTTCGCCGATCAAGCAAAAGCACAACGCGCGGTTCCCCACGAGAACATCCATGTGACGTTCGACGGGCACACCAAACCCGACGATTCGGACTGATCTCGACCCCGATCGAGTTGGGTATTTGGTCCCCTCCTCGGTATCGGGGTGGCATTCTGCGCCGCGAATCCAGATTTAACACAGGTGTTGTCATTTCGCGCTGCATCGAAGGGACGAATACATCACAGCAGGTAAACGCGCATAGTTGAACAATCACCTGCTTCCGACGTGGTCCCGGAACGGGACAAAGCCGTCAAATACTGCAACTCGCCATGCATGTAATTGGAGACAGAAAAAGAAGAGCATGGCAGGATCAGGTGTGAGACCGGACTCTCGATGGGAGGGCTCGGCTCGATGGATCCAGGAGAATTTGGTTATGGCTCAGGGCAGTGTCAAGTGGTTCAACGGTGAAAAGGGCTTCGGATTCATCGAGCAGGAAGGTGGCGGACCGGATGTGTTCGTTCACTACTCGGAGATCCAGGGCAGCGGCTACAAGTCCCTCGACGAGGGCCAGAAGGTCGAGTTCGAGATCGGACAGGGCCAGAAGGGCCCCCAGGCTCAGAACGTTCGCGCCATCTGAGTTCGATCCCAGTCTGACTTCAGACTGAAAAGGCTGGACGCTGCACCGCATGGTGCCGGCATCCAGCCTTTTCTTGGTTTCCGGGTCGTCTTGGTTCACGGGTCGGGCTTGTTCCCAATTGGCACCGGTTACGTCGCTCGCGCCCGCTTCTTCTTGTGGGAGCTGTCGCAGAACGGCGCGATGCCGGTCCGCCCACATCGACACAATGCAACCGTAGAGCGCTTGTTCTCTATCGGAGTGCCGTCTTCACTGAGCAACTCGAAGTCACCACGCACCAGCAGCGGGCCGTCCGTGCAGGCGGTTATGGTGGTGTTGTTACCGGGAACACTCGGTGTTTCGGCAGATGACGATTCGGGAAACGCGGTCATATGTCCTCTTCAGTTCTCGATTCGGCCACTGGTGTGCCCACTTCCATGCCTGTTCCACAGGCCCGCGGCCCATTGAGCGCCACTCTCGTTTCCATTCTGCGCTCCTCGGCCGATCCGAGGGAGATTACGGCTGCCGCTGACGCGTACGAGGATGCACAGTCCACCGACCTCACCTACGACATTCTTCGTGACGACGACGCTCAGCTGACCCTGACGGTCCTCTACGAGCTTCATTTGCAGGGAATCGAGAACGTCTCGGACAAATGGGAGTGGAATCCGGACCTGCTCGCGGTGCGGTCTCGGCTCGAAGAGCGTTTCGAGTCCGCCATCGCGCAACTCGTGGGGACAGTGGAGTCGTCTGGCGACGTCGTGGCCGACCTCTGGTCGATGACCGCCCCCAGTGCAGGCCCAGGTCTTGCGTCCTTCATGGCGAAAGATGCAACGATCGATCAGTTCTCGGAGGTGCTGATTCACCGTTCGCTCAATCAGCTCCGCGAGGCGGATGTGCACACCCTCGGAATTTCGCGCCTCTCCGGTGCCGTCAAGGCCGCCCTCGTCGAAGTGCAGAGCGACGAGTACGGAGGCGGCCGCGCAGAGCGAATGCATTCGCGTCTTTTTGCCGACACCATGCGGGCTGTGGGTCTTTCGGACCGCTACGGCCACTACATCGATTCTGTTCCCGCGGTAACGTTGGCGTCGTTGAATGCTCTCTCGCTCTTCGGTTTTCATCGCCGCCATCTCGGAACGCTGGTCGGGCACCTGTGCGCTGTCGAGACCACGTCTGCGCTGCCGAGCAAACGATACAGCGCAGGACTGCGCCGACTCGGATTCAGTTCGGGCGCGACACTGTTCTACGACGAGCACGTGGAAGCGGATTCCGTTCACGAACAGATCGCCGTTCGGGACCTTGCCGGCGGTCTCGCTTCTTCGCAGCCGCACCGCACTGATGACATCTTGTTCGGCGCCGCAGCGTGCCTGGCGTTCGACGATCTTCTCGGCGATCACCTCACATCGAGTTGGGAGAAGGGCAAGACTTCGTTGCGCGAATGATCACGAGTTGTTCGATTTCCTGACCGGTGGTGATCAACCCTCGTGCCTCGAGCATGGTGCGCCTCTCGCGCATCACGGGCCCGAAGGGAACGTACTTCCGGGCTGAAATCTCTACGGCCATACCGTGTTCTTCGAGTATCGCCTCGGTCTTGTCGACCCCACACAGCACCGATTGCAGGAGAAGCAGTGTGCCGCCCGGGACGAGCACCTCGTGCACGGTGGCTGCGATCCTGTCGATGAGGGCGCGTCCGTCCTTTCCTGCGTCCCAAGCACGTTCGATTCCAGCGGTAGGGAGATCATCTGCAAGAGCAGGGACGTACGGCGGGTTGGAGATCACCAGATCGAAGAGTTCGCCGTGCACCGCCTCGGTGAGGTCGCCACGACGGGAGTCGATCGAGGTTCCGTTGAGGATCCCGTTGAGACGAGCATTGGCACACGCGCGGCGAGATATGTCGACCGCGACGACGTGGCCTGCGCCTGCCGCGGATGCCGCGACAGCGAGGGCGCCGGTCCCCGTGCACAGATCCAGCACCCGACTGCGAGCGGTGAGGCGCTCGAACAGCAGCGCATCCGCCAGTAACGACGTGTCGTGTTGCGGTGGATACACACCAGGTAAACGCAGGATCATCATCGGCTCCTCTTTTTCAGGCGACATCGCACATCGCTGCGTGCGGCTACCCAGGAACCTCGGATTTCATGCAACATCGAAGCAAAGACCGCCTGGAACGGTTACATCGCCGCACTTTGCGGAGTAGACCTGAATCATGACAGGCAATGCGGACACCCCACAGGGAGCCGCGGCGTTTGCTTCCGCAGCAGATTCGCTCGACACCCTCGCCGAAGCGATTGCCGGACTCCGGTCCACTCTGAACACGGACGCGCATCTCGACTCCATGCTCCAACGTCTGGCCGAGACGGCGGTCAAAGCGCTGCCGGATGCCGATGCTGTCAGCGTGACGGTGCTGTCCGCCGATGGCCCACGAACTGCTGCATCTACCGCGGACTACCTTTCCGCGATAGACGATGCCCAGCATTCCGCCGATCGTGGTCCGTGCGTTGACGCCGCGCGCACCATGTCGTCGGTTCGGTCGAAGGTGGGTGATCACGACGACAAATGGCCGGAATTCACCGCCGAGGCCCGGAAACAAGGTGTCCGGTCCTACTTGTCCGTGCCGCTCACCATGGGCGAAGGAAGCACCGAACTTCTCGGCGCGTTCAACGTCTACGGATTCGCCTCGACAGAGTTCAAGCCCTTCGACGAAGAGTTGATGAAATTGTTCACCGCCGGTGCGGGCGCGGCGATCGCAGATTCACGACGCTGGCGTCAGGCACACGAGCACATCGAACAGTTGCACTGCGCCATGGAATCTCGTGCCGAGATCGAACAAGCCAAGGGCGTGCTGATCGCCATCCACGGCATCGACGCCGACGAAGCATTCAGCCGACTCGTTCAGCAATCGCAGCACACCAACGTGAAACTGCACGAGGTGGCCCGGATGCTCGTCGATTCGGTGCGCCACCGCCGGTTCTGAAGATTCTTCGGTGCAAAACCCCGTTTTGCACCCGAAAGCACAGTCGCAAAACCCCGTCTTGTACCCCGCCGGCACATCTCTCAAACGTATCCAGAGATGTTTCACCGAAACAGTTTTCGACCTGCACGGCTGCTGGCGGTCGCGCGGCGGCACCCGTCCGAAATGTGGTTATCTGTTGAGAACCGGGACGAAAGAAGACCCGACCGTACCAGGGTGAGGAAAGGATCGTCACTGTGCCAATCGACCAGGTTCTTGTCGTAGTTCCCGCCCACAACGAAGCCGAAGACCTCCCCAATTGCCTTCGTGCACTCGCAACAGCGGCGTCGGCTTGCGTTGTCCCCGTCCGAGTGGTTGCCGTCCTCGACAACTGTTCGGACGGAACCGCGGGGGTCATCCCCGACGGGGTGGAAGTACTCCGCGTCGAGCATCAGAACGTCGGCCGTTCGCGAGCGACGGGTTTCTCTGCGTTCGGCTCGGATTTGGGGGCCTCAGCGTGGTTCGCCACGACCGATGCCGATTCGGTGGTCGGCCCCACCTGGATTGCGCGCCAATTGGAGTATGCGCGTACTGCGGACGTCGTCGCGGGCACCGTTCGCATCGCAGACTGGGAAGGCCATCCGCACTCCGTTCGCGAACGGTACGAACGTATGTACCACGCACATCCCTATGGTCGACACGGTCACGTCCACGGTGCCAACCTCGGTGTCCGCGCCGATATGTACTGGGACGTCGGAGGATTCTGCGATCTCGAAGAAGACGAGGATGTCGATCTCGTCCGGCGGTTGAGCGAGGCCGGTGCCTGTATCGCGTGGGCAGAGGACATTGCGGTCACCACGTCTGCGCGTCTCGACGGCCGAACTCCGGGCGGCTTTGCCGGACATATCCGTAACCTGGGTGGTACGACCGCCGATAACGAAGAAGCGGAGCTGGCACGATGAAACGACTACACACACTCCTGGACGCAGGTGGACTGTACTTGCCGCTGCCCGGCGGCGGCGCGACGGCCGCACGGTGGACCTCCCTGGCAGAGCTCACACGGGAGAATGTGGTTCTCGGCCGGATGGCTGAGGCTCACACCGATGCCGTCGCGATACTCACCGAACTCGACGGACCGGATCCCGAACCCGGGCAGCTGTGGGGAGTGTGGGCGGCCGAGCCACCCCAACCTGTGGTGAATGCGTCTGAGCACGTGGGGATCTGGACGCTCACCGGTCGCAAGTTGTGGTGTTCCGGCGCCAACACCTGCACGCATGCACTGATCACCGCCTTGGTCGACGGTGTCCCCTCCCTCTTCGCGGTCGAGCTCGGACTACCTGGGGTGCATCCCGTTCCCGATTCGTGGAAGGCCGTCGGTATGGCCGAAAGCGACTCCAGCGCGGTCGACTTCGACATGGTTCCGGCCATACCGGTCGGGACGGCAGGCGACTATCTGAGCCGCCCGGGGTTCTGGCACGGCGCGATCGGCGTGGCTGCATGCTGGTACGGCGGCGCCTGCGGCGTCGCTGATCCGTTGTACGACAAGGCTGCAAGCAGCGAAGACCCCTACGTACTCGCACACCTCGGTGCGGTCGATGCAGCGCTCGCCGCAGCGCGCAACGCGCTCGCAGTCGCGGCGGCCGAGATCGATGCGGATCCCTTCGACGAAAATGCCGAGGCCATGCAGCGGGCACTCCGTGTGCGCGCAATTGTCGAGCGCGCCGCTACCGAGACCCTGGATCGGGTGGGACGCGCTCTCGGCGCCGCACCGCTCTGCATGGACGCCGCGCACGCCGCACGGGTAGCCGATCTCACCGTCTACTTGCGGCAGAGTCACGCCGAGAAGGATCTCGCCGAGCTGGGCCGGATTGCAGCCAAGGGGAAACGGCCGTGGTGAACTCGAAACTGTTCGCGCAGAAACCTGTCGACGACGGCGGCACTCCCGAATCGACATGGCGGGAGTGGGGAAGAAGTTTTCCGGAACTGGATCTCACCGGATGCTCACGATTGATCATCGTCGCTCCCCATCCCGACGACGAAATACTCGGTCTGGGCGGAACCGCTCTTCTGGCAATACTTTCCGGCATCAGTATTCAGGTCGTATCTGTCACCGACGGCGGAGCTTCGCATCCCGATTCACCGACCGTGACTCAGCCCGAGATGGAACGCCGTCGACGGTCCGAGTCGGATCGGGCAGCGCGTGTCCTCGGAATTCCCACACCGGTTAGATTGAGCATCCCGGACGGAAAGATCGGCGAGAACCGACAGGAGTTGACCGACCGCCTCAGCTCGATTCTCGGTGATTCCTCGGCGGATACCTGGTGCGCCTCCACGTGGCGCGGGGACGGCCACCCGGACCACGAAGCCACCGGAGACGCGGCGGCGAGGGCGTGCGCGGACACTGGATCGCGATTGATCGAGTATCCCATCTGGGCGTGGCATTGGGCCGCGCCGGATCATGCGGCAGTCCCGTGGGAAAGAGCACGAAAGGTGACCTTGCCCTCCGACGTTCAGGCTGCGAAATCTGCTGCCACCAATGAGTTCACTTCACAGATCGCTCCGCTTTCCGATCATCCCGCGGATGCACCCATCCTCCCCCGCCACGCGATGGAACGATTACTGAGGCCGTACGAGACGGTGTTCGTATGAGCGATCGTGAACTCCCCGCGGATTACTTCGCCAAGATGTATGCCGCACAGTCCGACCCATGGGATTTCGAATCCCGCTGGTACGAGCAGCGGAAGTACGCACTCAGTGTCGCTATGCTCCCGAAACCTCGATACCGTCGCGCATTCGAACCGGGGTGCTCGATCGGGGTTCTCACCGAGAAGTTGTCCGAGCGCTGCGACAGCGTTCTCGCCACCGACATCGTCCCGACCGCACTCGAGAGCGCTCGTGCGAGGCTTACCGGACATGACGCCGAATTTCGGCTCTGGGCCTTGGGTGACGACTGGTCCGAAGAAACCTTCGACCTCGTCGTCATCAGCGAAGTCGGCTACTACCTGACCTTCGAAAAGCTCATCGAGGCAATGCTGCAGGTCGTCGAGCATCTCGAGCCTGGCGGAACGCTGCTGTGCGCCCATTGGCGTCACGTCGTGCCGGAGTATCCGCAAAACGGTGACGCCGTTCATTCGGCTGTGCGCCAGACCCCGGGGTTGGCGCAGTTCGCGTCGTACCAGGACGAGGACGTGCTGATCGATGTCTTCGTGAAGGGTCCGCCGTCACCACCGTCGGTAGCTCGTTCCGAAGGTCTGATCTAGTAGACCTGTGCGCGGTTGAGGAGTGTGGGGACTCCTCAACCGCGCACGGGGGTCAGTCTCGCTGCTCCAACGCGAGGTCCGTATCCGACTGCAGTTCACCGACTTCGGACTTCAGGATCCGCATCGACCTGCCGAGGCCCCGGGCCGCGTCGGGCAGCTTCTTCGAACCGAACAGCACCACGAGCACTACTGCGACGATCGCCCAGTGAGTCGGGCTGAGCGCGCCCATCAGGCGGGTTCCTTGCCGTCGGGGTACACCGCATCGACCTCTACCTCGACGAGCCAACCGGCAACGGGCAGTCCGGCAACCTCGAGGGCGAATCGGGTGGGCCGGGCGCTGTTTCGCTCGATCGGAGCGATCGGCTCGGCCGTGCCCATCGGCACCAACTCGGTGTCACCCGTGTCGAGATTGGTGTTGGCGAAGAACTGCCGGTACGCGCGATTCCATCCTGTGTAGTCGGCCTTGTCCGATCCCGGCGCGTTGTCGAGGAAGACGCGCATCGTCACGACGTCTTCGAGACTCAATCCCTGAGCTTCGAGGTTGTCGCGGATCTTCTTGAGTACATTGATGCCCTGCGCCTCGGTGACGGTGACACCGGTCGGCAGAACACCGCCGGAGAACTGACCGTCGATGTACGACTCCGGCGAACCTTCCGGCGCCGCCTTGTTTCCTGCCGACGGACCGATGCCGCTGGTCTTGTAGATTGCGGTGTCGCCGCCGATCGCGACGCCCTGAGCGATCATCGG
This sequence comes from Rhodococcus sp. OAS809, assembly GCF_040546695.1. Lineage (NCBI taxonomy): Bacteria > Bacillati > Actinomycetota > Actinomycetes > Mycobacteriales > Nocardiaceae > Rhodococcus > Rhodococcus sp. OAS809. The sequence continues at coordinate 2,657,062 of NZ_JBEPOI010000002.1, forward strand.
GTTTGCCTGCCCCGCTTCGAGAATCGATTTCGAGACGAACGAACTCGATGTGGTCTCGGCGTCCGCCTCGTCAGACGAGCAGGCAGTGGCGAAGCCCAGTAGCGTGGTGGCGGCGAATGCCGCTGCAAGGACCTTGGTGCTGCGAGATTTCATGATTAGACCTCCAGAAAAAGTGATGGGAAACGAAGCACGTCAGGCAGTTTGCGCAACACGCTGATGCAGGTGGGTCACGACGTCCTGCGCGGACGTGAAGGCCCCGTGCTGCCAGGCGATGGCGTTGGAGAGGTGATCGCCGGCGAAGTAGATCCGGTCGACGGGTTCGAGCAGCTTGGTGTACTCGGGAGTTGCCATGCCGCCGTGGGAATCTCCCGCGCCGGCCCATGATGCCCAGGCGGATTCCGAATACTTGGTGCGACGCCAGCTTCCGGAGAAGGACGACGAGATGTCGCGAGTGTATTTGTCGCCGTGGATTTCTGCGCCTTCGGCGATGGCCTTTGCCAGCCGCTGACGGTGGGTGAGCGATTCGAAAGCCTGTTGACGCTTACCCGAGCTGTAGTACGCGACGACGACGCCGCGGTCGGAGTTGTAGCGATCGTAGGGGAACATGATCTGGGAGATGTCGCGGTCGGTGTTGGACGCGCCACCGTAGATGCGGTCCTCGGTCTCCCACCACCGACGCGAGTATTCGATACCGAGCTTGCCCGACGACGACGGCTTGGCTGCATCCAACGCGAGCAGGATGTCGGAGGGCAGATTGTTGTTCAGCCGCTTGATCAAGTGCGGCGGGATCGTGCAGATTGCGTAGTCGGCGGTGATCGACTTGGATTTGCCGTCGACGACGTAGTCGACGGTGACGCCTTCCGGCACGTTCTTCATGCCGCTGACCTCGGCGCCGAACTCGATGTTGTCCATCCCGATCGCGTCCTGGAACTTGTAGTAGATCCGGTCCATGCCACCGACGGGGGTCATCATCGTCATGGCCTGGTCGTAACCGAACTCGAAGGAGAATGCACGCCCGATGCCGCCCTGGATGACATCGCTCATCCCGAATGGTTCGATCTCGGTTCCGAAGTTGAGGCCGGCGCCCGGCTCCGCGGAGTGCCCTCGACGCGAGGATCCGACATAGCGGCCGTCGCTGGAGAGATCGCCGAAGTCGGTGAGGAAGGACGAGAGTGCTTCTTTGTCTTCCTTGCTCAAGACCTGGTCGAGAGCGCCCTGATTGGTGGCCTTCTGCAGCAGCTCGGACATGTATCCGTAGGTGTCGGCTTTGGCTGCTCGGTAGGTGATCGACTGATTCGCCAGCGGCTTGTTGCCGGTGTAGTTGACGAAGGTGTTCGCATTCTGGTTTCCGAACATCTGCAGTTCGACGCCCAGTTCGCGGCAGTAGTCGATGGTGTTGTGATTTTGCGGAATACGCGTCGCACCGAGGTTGTAGAAGTGCCCCTCGGAGAACGAACAGGTCTGTGTCTCACCGTTCAGGTCGGTTTCTTCGGTGCCGTTGCGGATCGACCACACCCGACCACCCGGGCGGTTGCGTGCTTCGAGGACGGTGACCTTGTATCCGGCCTTCTGCAGTTCGTAGGCAGAGCACAGCCCGGACGGTCCGCCGCCGAGGATCACGACGGAGTGATTTCCCTTGACCTTTCCGATCAGGTCACCCGCAGCAGGTGCCTGAAATCGCCTCGGCGTCGACGCCACTGCCGGCGCCAGGCCGATGGACGACATAGCACCGAGTGCCAGGCCGGCGCCGCCGGTGATTCCCAGGCTGCGCATGAAAGATCTACGTGTGTATGGCATTCGAGCTCCCCAGTGTGCTCCCGGTGACCCGGGTGGTTGGTGTTGAACACAGACTTCAGGAGCGTTGGGTCCGGAACTTGACGCGCAGGAAACAGTCGGTGGGGACCGAGTGAGAAACGTGCGAGCGTTCGCATCTTGCTCTCTCACCCGAGTGCGATCAGCGGAAGCATGCCCGCAATATCGGCGTTACAGAACCGGACTAGCGTGACGCGACATGTCCGCTCTCACCGAAGCCATCGCGCGGTCCTTCACCACGCGCGAGAAGCAGCCCCCGGCGCGATCACCGCTGCGGGCGTTGGGCCGTCGGCAACTCTCGGGCGCCGAAGTGCTGGCCCAGTCGGTGGCAACCACTGCCCCTGCTGTGTCGATGGTCGTTCTGCCCGTCACCATGCTGACACACGGCCGATTGTTGAGCGGGATGATCACCATCATCGCGGCCACCGTGCTGGTGACGCTCATAGCCTTCTGCGTTTCGCAGTTCACTCGCCGAATGGCTGCGTCGGGCGGATTGCACAGCTTCGTCTTTCGTGGCCTGGGCACCCGGGCAGCATTGACCACCGGCATCGCCATGCTGGTCAAGTACGTCGGCAGCGCGGTGATGACGCTCTATCACGGCGGACAGGCCGCAATCGCATTGCTCGGCTTCGCGGGTGTGCACGTGGACAAGACTTTTCACGTCATCGCGCTCTATCTGGGGATAGCCTTGCTGATTCTCGGCGCTCTCGTGCGAAGTGTCAGATTTGCCGCGCTCGCGATCCTCGTCGTCGAAAGCTGTTCACTTCTGTTCATCGTCGGGCTCATGATCCTGGGCGGTTCCGGAAGTCAACAAGCACAGATCGTTCCACCCACCTCCGGCCACGGGTTGTTACTCACCGCCCTGGCTGCCGTATTCGCTCTCGCCGGATTCGAGAGCGCGGCCTTCTTCGGCCCCGAGGCCCGTCGTCCGCTGGTAACCGTCACCCGCACAGTCCTTCTCACTCCGATCATCTGTGGATCGCTCTTCATCTTCGCGGGCTGGGCCGCTTGGTCCGGGCGCAGTGACACCCTCGTCAACGCCTATCTCCACGGAACGGCGACGGGCGTGAGCCCCGGTGTCGTGATCGCGCTCAACGTCGGTCTGGGGTGCTCGTGGCTGGCGTCATCGATGGCGTCGTCCAATGCTGCGTCACGCCTGGTCTATTCGTTCGGTGTCGAGCGCCTACTCCCCCGCCGGTTCGCCTCGGTTCACAGTGCCTTCCGTACGCCCTACTTCGCATTGACTACCGTGGTCTGCACCGTCCTGCTGGGCGGCGGAACCTTTGCCGTTCTCGGGCGCGGAGAAATCTTCGACGACGTTCGACTGACTGTTCGCGGCGCCGTCATCGTGGCCTATGCACTGACGGCTATCGCATCCGTTGTCTTCCTGACACGGATCGGCGAGCACACTCCCGGCGTTCTCGCGGCCGCGTCGTGTGGCAGTGGTGCCGGAGCGATAGTCCTCGGTTACCTGGTTTATGCCAACACGATCGACCACGCGTACGTTGCACCGATCGCCGTGCTCGTGATCCTGACTTCGGGCACACTCTGGCAGTTCTACCTGCGACGCCGAAGCCCCAAAAGTCTGCTGCACGTCGGAGCTTTCGACAGTCCCGAAACCGAGGACGTACTACCAGGAGCTGGGGTGTTCGCCACCGACGCAGCCGGAAACATCGTGCTGGTGGGCGAGCCGACTGCCGGCGCCCGCTGATGGTGGGCCGACCACGCGACCTCGGTGGGCACGAACCCCGAGCGGTTCAGCGCGCCCTTGCCCTCCTCGAGTCGGCGGCCAGGCTCGGATCGGGAGCCACCGCCAAGGACATTGCCGCCCTGGCCGACATCCCACCTGCCACTGCGTATCGGTTACTCAACATCCTTGTCGCCGACGGTTACCTGGTTCGGATCGCCGACCTCTCCGGCTTCGCACTAGGCCGACGCACCCGTGAATTAGCCGGGGCTGCCGCCGAACCCACACCCATCGACAATTCGGTGCTCCTCGAAGAACTCCGCGAACAGCTACGGTTCGGCGTCTACCTCGCGTCGTTTGCAGAAAACAGAATTCGGCTCGTCGATCGCGATCCCGACCACGAACTCAGTGGTGAACGGACACTGGTCACAGCCGTTCACGCGTCGGCTATCGGGAAGCTGCTCCTCGCCAACCGACCCGAATTGGCCGAGGCCCCACTGCGAAAGGTCACCGCACACACCATCACTGACGGCGACGCGTTGGAACTCGAGCTCTCGCGGATCCGGCGCGGTGAGGCCGCCCGTGAGGTCGACGAGATTCGTGTCGGACGCTCCGCCGTCGCCGTCCCGATCCACGACGCGGAAAGGTGTGTCGTCGGCGCCTTGGCTGCGATAGGTCCGACCGGCAGACTTTCCGTCGACGACGCAGACCTGGTGGCACTGCTGCGGGAGTACGCGGAACGCATCGTTGCACCGTCGATGTCGAAGGCAAGCTGAAAGTCAGAGGCCGAACACACGTTTGGCAAAGCCGAGATGCTCGTCGGCCCAGCCGATGACGCCGAGCGTGGAATCGAGATTCTGCGGCGGAGTGCGCACCAAGGTGTCGCGTCGGACGAGTCGGTCGAAATCGATCTGAGCGCGGTCGAACTGGACCCCTGCCGTGACCATGATGTTCGCCAGTTCTTGCGCCATCACCCCGTACGCGACTGTCGTGGGATGAACGCCGTCGAGCGAGAAGAGGCCGCCCGAAGCGCGGCCGCCGCGACCGTCGGCGGAGAGGAACAGCGAGTCCGGCACGGGTTGCAAGTCGGTCAGCGCCTTGGGAAGGGGGTACGGCGTCCACCATGACGGCCGCGCATTGACGTCGGTGACGTAGCGCCGTGAGGCCACGCGCTCGAGCAACCCGGCAATATCGCAGAGGTACCAGTCCTTCCCCACCCGACGGGCATTCGCGACGGCTTGCTCGATTCCGTCGTTGTACACGTCGATTGCGGTATCGACGGCCCACGCCTGCGCGCCGGTGATGTGTTGATCGCGCTGTGGGTCGAAGTCTGTGTCGCGCACCCACGGTCGCGCGTAGTACGGGAAATAGCGGGATCCGATTTCGATCTTGCCGCCGAGCCCGTGGGCGATCGGTGCGATGGTCACGTGTGGGACGGTGCAGAGGATGACGTGCTGGGCGTTGATCTTGCGGATCGCGGCGAGCACCTCGGCATACTCCGACGCGAAGTGCTCAGGCCGCCACACCGTGTAGTCGCGCTTGCCGCCCGGATCACGGAAGTTGTTGCCGCTCCACTCGACTCGGAGTTCGGTGACGGTGCGGAGCGCGTTGTTGGCACCGAGGAAGACGATCAGAGTTTCGATGCCTTCCTTGCCCAACTCCGCTGCTGCGTCGAACGCGGTCATACGCTTCTCGGCGTCGGAGCCTCGCGGCAGAACTCGCAGTGCGGCGCGCTCGCCGTTGTTCTCGACGATCTGGCTGATCAAATCGTCGTGCGGTTGGTGAAGAGCATCCTCGCAGCCCTGCGCCGTCTTGGTCAGAGCGTCACGAAGATCCCACCCGTACACCGAGAGGTTGTGGTTGATTGTCGAGAATGTCGGCGCTTCGCTGCCCGGTCCGCGTTCCCAATAGTCCTCTACCTGATCCATGAACGCGCGCGCAGCAAAGAGTGCGAGCGGCACCTCCCAGAGGTCGAGCCGTGGGCCGAAGCGCTCCTCGAGGGTGCGGAGCAACAGTTCGATGTTGAGCGGAAGCCCGCCCGGGCCGCCGTAACGGGGAAAGCGGAACTGGTCGAGCCGGCCCAGCTGGTGAGCAATGATCGCCGGATACGACAGATCGGTATTGAAGATCGCCCCGCTCTGGAATCCCTGAGACAGCGAATCGCCGATGACCACCAACCGGTGGGGAGCATCTCCCCCTGGCGGAACTACCGGAATCCCCACTGTGGGATCGAACTGCGGAACCCTTGGTCCGCCGGCGGCCGCGGCCACGACGTCGTCGGGAGTATCGGATGGAAGTTCCATGCCCACTCACCTCCAGAAAAGTCCAGCTGGTCAGCTTATCAGTGGTGGCTTACGCCGATCGGCATTGTCCTGCTCCGATTGCTTCTCGATCGACCTGACAACCTCGTCGGCCCACTGTTGATTTCGCCCGTCGAATTCCGCGCGGTCCCGACGCGCGATACCCCGCCCCACCAGGATGGCAATCGGAATGGAACACACGACCCATACGAGTAGTACGCCTCCGACAATCCACCACATAACCAGTAATTGTGCCCGATTCGACGACTGTTGTGCTCCAGGTCGAAACATCTGTCCGAATCGTGGCGGTCAATCCAGGTGAGCGCGCAGGTCAGAAACGATCTGCGTCGACGGTTTCACGGGCTTTGCGAACCTGATTCCAACCACGAGCGGCGATGCCGAAGGCAACAAGCGACATCAGATCCGAGACCGTCAGACCGTGTTCTCTGTTCAACGACCACAAGACCTGACCTTCCAGCGGTCCATTGAAGAACAGCCACGCCACCCCTGCACAGACGGTCACAACAACACTGGCTTTGGACGGCTTCATCAAACACACGGTGCTGGTCACGAACAACAAGTTCATGAAAACCAGACCGTAGAAAATTCCGATCATGCGACTCCCCCCGAAGTTCGTTCGTTCAGCCGCGGTTGAAGTTCAGGTACGCCTTCGACGGTGTCGGGCCGCGCTGGCCCTGGTATTTGGATCCGGCCTCGGAGCTTCCGTAGGGGAACTCTGCAGCGCTCGAGAGCTTGAGCAGGCAGAGCTGTCCGATCTTCATTCCCGGCCAGAGCGTGATCGGCAGGTTTGCGACATTGGACAGCTCCAGTGTGATGTGGCCGCTGAAACCCGGGTCGATGAAACCGGCGGTGGAGTGCGTCAAAAGGCCCAGGCGCCCGAGGCTCGACTTACCTTCGAGACGGCCCGCGAGGTCGTTCGGCAGTGAGCACACTTCGAGAGTCGAACCGAGAACGAACTCGCCGGGATGAAGCACAAACGGCTCGCCCTCTGCCGGTTCGACCAGGCTGGTCAACTCGTCCTGGCGAAGTGCCGGGTCGATGTGCGTGTACCGCGTGTTGTTGAAAACCCGAAACAGACCGTCGAGGCGCACGTCGACGCTCGACGGTTGCACCATAGAGTCGTCAAAAGGGTCGATACCCAGACGTCCAACGGAGATTTCGGCACGGATGTCACGATCGGAGAGCAGCACAGGTAGAGGTTACCGGTTCTGCGGGCAGTGCCGACCCATCGCCGGGGCGATCACACTGTGGTTACCGAACACGATGCGCGGGTTCTGGACTCCCACGGGAGAGCCCAGCCCCACCTGTCTCAAGTTCTCCACCCCGAAAGGCGTTCCTGCGCACAACTTTTGGACAAATCATCTACCGAAGGCGCCGACTTCGACACGCCTGTGTTGATCAATGGCGGCCGGGGACACCGCCGCTTGAAAGCTCGTCTGATAATGTTCGGAAAGCACGTTGATCGGCGGTGAAAACACGTCCGGTCGGCTGCGACGCCGATGTAGTTCAATGGTAGAACATCAGCTTCCCAAGCTGAATACGCGGGTTCGATTCCCGTCATCGGCTCCACAGATTCTCCGCAGTTCAGAGCCCTTTTTGGGGCAGTCGGACTTCGCTTGTTTGGGACCCAATCCTGTGACAGGTAGACGGCAGGTACACAACCCCCTCCATTCAGTGATCAGTCAATGTGAATCCACCGAAAATGGGGGTGCTAGAGGACCGCGTCTCGGAATTCTGCAGTTCATCGATGCCGTCCGACTGGTCGTGCCCCGGCCTGAATCGGTGTCCATTGCGCGCACTGTCAGGAGAGTGCTGTCGACCTCGAAGCCGATGGTCGCCGGTACCTCGGTTCGTTTGCCGTCCATCAGTGATTCGAGCGCGACTACCAACAAATGGGGTTGGAAACTGCCTCCGCTCGGACTCCGCCCGCTTATCAGTTGAATATTGCAAAAACGATCTGCCGTAGCGCACCCATACGCCGAGGACCACAACTCACGCAAGAATGCAGATCTTCTCACAATCACAACTGTGAAAATACCCAAGTCCGTCAAAAATCACCTTCGAAAAGCATCAAGTACGTATTCTTCCTCAGTACCGGGCAGCCCTAACCGTAAGTCCCAATGCACGACCATCGCTCTGCACGGATCCGGAGAGCCGGATAAAGCTCGAAGAAATACCCCAGTTTCGAGGACTGTCACATTAGCGTCGTGCTACCTTCCCGACGATCTTTAGAAACCGGCAGATTGGCCCCAATTCGATAGAAGGCCGTAAGTGTCCAGAGTCGAAACCTTATTCCCCGCAAGCATCGCAGCGCCTTCCCTGGTTATGACGTTCGGAGCTACGGCTTCTCACGCAACTCCCAAACCGGGCAACTTTGGCGCAGGTGCTTCTGGTGGACCTTGGTTGGTGGACTACAACTCCTCGAATCGCCTCGGATATATCAGGACAGTCACCTCATTCGGTCCAGGCTCGCCCGCTTACATTGCAGGTCCCAATTTCGATAGCAGGACATCTGCCCTGTATGCAGTAGCGAATCTTGCCGGGCCCTAGACGGAGCGAGGAGGTGAATTCAAATGGATAACGTCCTCTTTGCTATCGTCAACGTGATCGTGGCGATGGCGAACGGTTCCACGATCCCCTTCTCATTAGAAGGCGCAGGGCCACTAACCGCTCCCGACTTGTAGAGAAGATCGGCCGACCGCATGTGGATAACATTTTCAGCTCTGCCTGAAACCTGCATATCAGAAGATGCGTGGATCGTGCGGTGGTCACAAACACAAGCTCCCCTACCTGGCCAGGAAGGGGAGCTTATGTTTGACAGGTCCCAAATAGTCGGTCGAGGCCGCCCCGAATAGGATCTGCAACCGAATGTCACAGCGCCGACTGGTTTGATCACGCGAGTGTGCACCGTGAGCAGAATTCACACAGAGGTCGATTAATGTGCATCTGCTGAATCAGCCTTCTCAGCTCCGTTTGATCGAATACGTCTGCTGGCTCGAGTGCCCTTGCCACGTTGAGGCAAGCCACCAATCTCGGACGCGGGCGGGAACTGTCTCTTGATCTTGACCACGGTGGACCTGTACCTAGTTGGCACAGACCACTTTAGGACGTCGACCAGGTAGCCGGTGGAAGCGCTTCGGTCTTCGGCCCGATCACGGGCGGCCGCACTATTTGGTGAGAATCGGTCGGTCGCCTCTTGAAATGTAGTCGGCGAATCGTTCAATTCCTGCTTGTGAGAAGCTCCCTCGGCCTGCGCGTTTCAGTGCGGCTTCGACGAATGGGAGCGGTTTCCTGCGGTATGTGCGGTAGATGCTGTCGAGTACTGGTTGCAGTGCCCGGCGTGCGAGGTCTGCTGTTTCCGGGTCTGAACCCCCGAACTTCACTGTCACATTCGGCATTGATACCCCTGTTGGTCGAGTGTCCGATTCCCTGGCCGGAAGCGTACGTATCGGGATCGCGAATCAGTACAGAAACACCAAAACGAGGCGCTAAGTCCCTACTTGCGGTGGATGCAATTCCGTCTTTGGGTTGACGAAAAACAGCCCGACCGCGGCGTGCGGTCCGGCTTCTGTTCTACGACTCCGGGTTACGCCCCGAAGCCGAGGCCGCGGGTTTCGTCTGTTCACGTTGGGTGGCGAATTGCCGATGCTGACGGGTGTTTCGGTCAACGCGTACGTGAACTCTCCATCGACAACGTCCATGCAGAATGACCCCCGCGACATAGTTGCCGTCTTCGATGAGGTGGCCGAATTCATTGAGGCGATAACTACCGGCCACCCGAAGGTGCCCCGTCCCGTGGTCAACCACCTAGATCGGCGGTTCCACGGTTCCGCAGAAGCTCAATGCCTGTGCGCAACGCCCCGGGATCTGGAAGTCGTAGCCGGTCTGCATCCAAGCTGTTCCATCAGCCTCTGCGATGAATGCCCCGATGGGTAGCGCTCGGAGACCCACGTCATCGGTGCCAGATTCCGCGATCTCATTGCCAACATGCTCCACGACGTTCTATGGTTCATTACATGAGTAATGAACCAGTGAACACCGGGCGTCGATCATCGTGATCGACGACGGACGACCACTGTTCCAGCAGATCGCCGAGCAGATCGAAGGCTCGATCATCGACGGCTCCCTGCCGGAAGACGGGCAGGTGCCCTCAACCAACGAACTGGCGGCGTTCCACCGAATCAATCCGGCGACGGCAGCCAAGGGCCTCAATCAGCTCGTAGGCGAGGGGATCCTCTACAAGAAACGGGGAATCGGAATGTTCGTCACGGTCGGCGCCCGCGACGCACTCAGGTTCAGACGCCGAGAAGCGTTCGCGCGCCAATACATCGAGCCGCTGGTCGCGGAGGCCGACCGGCTCCAGATTTCCCTCGGCGAACTCAAATCCATGCTGGACGACAGGAAGGCGGACCGATGAACGCAAGCACGACAACGACCGAGCCCCGAGTCAGGCGTTTCGACGAAACTGAACTTGTCGCCTCGATGCGCTCCGTGGACAGAAAGTACGGGGATGTCGACGCGCTCGCGGACGTCTCGTTCGAGATCAGCCGCAACAAGATCTACGGTCTGCTCGGCCGTAACGGCGCAGGCAAGACGACGATCATGCAGATACTGACCGGGCAGGACCTGCACACCCGCGGCGACGTCGAGGTATTCGGCGCTGCCCCTTTCGAAAATGCCGACGTCCTGGCAAACGTGTGCTTCGTCAAGGAAAGCCAGACGTACCCCGAAGACCTCAAGGTCAAGCACGTACTCGTCGCCGCCGGCCATCTACTCCCGAATTGGGACCACGCGTTCGCCGAGACACTGCTCGACGACTTCCAACTTCCCCTGTGCCGCAAGGTGAAGAAGCTCTCGCGCGGCATGCGGTCAGCGTTGGGAGTGATCATCGGACTTGCCTCCCGTGCACCGCTCACGCTATTCGACGAGCCGTATCTCGGTCTCGATGCCGTTGCACGCCAACTGTTCTACGATCGCCTGCTTGCGGACTACGCCGAACATCCTCGCACTGTGGTGCTTTCGACTCACCTGATCGACGAGGTAGCCAATCTACTCGAGCACGTGATTGTCGTCGACGGCGGCCGGATTGTCGTCGACGCAGACGCGGATGCACTGCGTAGCCGCGCCGTGGTGGTATCCGGTCCCATTGATGCGGTGGATGCCGTTGCTGCGTCCGGCAGGGTCCTGCGCCGGGAGACACTGGGCGCCCACAGCCGAATCATGTTGCAGGCCGATGTGACAGAGACCGAGCGAAACCGACTGCGGGAGGCTGGAGTCCAAGTGGAACCGGCATCTTTGCAGGAACTTGTCATCGCGACTTCGACGCAGCGCAAGGAGATCACCGTATGAGTATCGCAACGACAGAGCCACGGACGGTCCCGAAGACGCCCGCTCGGTCCAGGATCGGTGCCGTCCTACAACTGCACACGGTCGCGTGGCCGTTGCTGATCGCCTGGCCGGTGGGCATCCTGTTGATCTCGTTCCTGATCAGCTTCACTATCTACGCGATCGTCGGGAACGAGGAGGGTGAAGGATTCACCGGCAGTGTGTTCTCGGTCTACGGTTTCGTGCTGGCGTTCTACCTCCAGTCGATGACGCAGACGTTCCCATTCGCGCTCGGACTGAGCGTGACCCGCCGCGAGTTCTTCACTGCCACCACGGTTATGGCGCTGGCACAGTCCGCAGTCTTCGCAATCGCGCTGCAACTGCTGTCCGTGCTGGAGTCCGCCACCAACGGCTGGGGTGTGCACATGCGCATGTTCGGCATCGCACGCTATTTCACCGACAACACCGCCGTACAGTTGCTCGCACTGTTCGCGACGCTGCTGCTGACCAGTTCGATCGCAATGCTGGCAGGTGCTATCTACCAGCGGTGGAGGATCACCGGTCTACTCGCCTCCCTCACCGGGCTTTTCGGCTTGCTCGGCCTGTCAGCGATCGCGATCACCTGGGCTGGGTGGTGGCCGGCGATCGGTTCGTGGTTTGTCGATACTCCCCGACTGGTACCGATGGCGCTACTCCCTCTGGCCCTTGCCATCGCGTGCATCGCCGGAGCCTGGGCGACGTTGCGTCGAGCAACGCCGTGACCGCGCAATCATGTGCGACGCCACATGTCGCGTCGTCTCGAAGTGCTCGTCGGATCAAACCCGTCTAGACAGCTCGTCCCCCTCCCTGAGTCAGGAAAGGGGGACGAACGTCGCAACAGGGTGCTATCTCGTCCCCGATTTGGTCCGCTCTACTGCCGAGCCACCCGCTCGACAAAACTCGAAGCCCGCAGCACCAGTTCATCTTTCCGGTTCTGGCGCGCAGCGGCGGCATCGTAGCCGGCATACGGGAGCGGGGGGTCGTTACGAACATTGGACGAGCACTGGAAGTCTCGGCAGATCAGTGTTCCGACCGTGCTGCCACGTCGACCGGCGGGCCCGGCCAACTTGGCGCCGTAGAAGACGACCTCGTTGGGGAGTCGCGTGTCGCGGCACCAGGAGCACTGGGCGCGCGATCGCGGAGTGGCCTCGGCTTGAACGAGCAAGACTCCGATGGTCTCCCCGTCGAGTGTCGGGACGATCGCGTAGGCGCGTCGGCCCATTTTCGGATCTCGCCAGCCCAGGTAGTCGAGAGCGTCGAAGTCGATGGTGCCGAAGCCGTCCGGCAGGGTGAGATCGGACTTCTCCTTACGACTCGCGTTGACGAGGCTGGAACGAATAGATGTATCGGTCAAAATGATCATGGGTGTATACCAATCGTGGCTCGGTGAAGGTGGGTACAGCTCATGGCCCGATCAGCACCAAGTGCTGTCGGGTCCGAAATGCGCTATCTGTCGCCGGCGAAGACGACGCCGACAACCCCCTCACGCCCATGGGGCGTCACCGTGTACGTATCCACACCGCGATGGTAGCTACAGGCCTGCGTTACAGGCCACTCGATTTATCAGTCACGCCATACCGCCGTGAACTCGTACCAAGGTCCGCCGAGGTGAGTTGCGGAGAAATCATCGAACCCCGATGGTGGGCCGCTGGGCGAGTACACCCACCCACTCGAGGTGATGAACATGCTGTCGTTGTCGATGAAGTAGACCTCATCCGGCCGCACGACATGGGCACTACTGATATCGAACTGGCCGATCTCGAGCTCTTCCACGGTCGATTCAGGCTGCTCCAAAAGACCAATCGCGATGGTCTCGAACTCTCCGCTCTTGTCGAGGAAAGTTGCCGGCGGCATCAACAACACCAGAGCTACTGCAGCGATGACGGCGATCGGGGAGGACAGAATCCACCACGACCACCGCCGGTCCTGGCCAAGGGCATAGAGGGTGCGGATCGCCCACACCAGACCGACCACGATCAAGATGAGCAGAGCCGCGGCGCTGACGAGGAAGGGATCCAACCATCTGTACTCCCCGAACGGCGAAGGCCACCAACCGTAATGCCGGCAGACCAACGCAATGAGCGGAACAACGGTGAATGCCAAAAGAATCGGCCCCGGTGGCTTGGACGACTCCGGAGGGTCAGCTACCAACCATTCACCCAGCGACTTCGGCCTTCTCATCACCCCACCGTATCTGCAGGTCACGGCAAAACTCAGCTACACGGCGAATACCTTTGCAGTACACGCACTCTCGTTCCACTCACAACAACCAACGCAGCGATCGGCACTCTCGCCGCAACCGACACAGATGGACAAACCTCACAATTCGCAGATTCAACGTGCCGATCATGCGACAATCGGACGGTGAACGAGACCGCGAGTGGAGTTTCGCACCCGCACCGACCGCGACTGCCGAGCGTCGGCGTCCTACTCTCCGCCGCCCTCCTGTGGTCCACTCCCCTCGCCGCTGCCGCGCCCACCGAACCTGGGCCGGCCAGTTGCATATCATTCGGAACCGCCCAACTGCCACCAGGTGCGCCCTCCGGTGGAGGTCGAGTCGGGTTGGCAAACCTACCGACATTCACCGGTTCAACCGCCCCCAGCTCGGTCCAGATCCGCACGCCAACTACGCAATTCAATCGTTTCTGGGACTTCGCGCTAGTCGACCACGACTTACTCGCTCGGCCGCGAGAGCCAGGCGCATCAACGGCTCAACCGTGGCGTTTCGTGCCGATGCCCGAGTGCCTGCGTGGACGACTGGTCGGGATATCACTGGACGACGACGAACTCGTCGCGGTCGACGACAACGGCTGGATCTACACGATGGACAACGCATCCCAGGATCCGCTGGTGTGGAATTGGACCTCGGCATGGGGCGCACCGCTGTGGAGCGGTCCCGGCCGACAACTCCCCGGAGACCACCCGAACGGGTGGGCACTGAGCGTCTCGTCGCCTTGGGACAACCAAACTTTCACCGACGTCGCAGGACGGATTCACTTCGTCGGACTCGCCAAGATGACGATGATCCCCACGTTGACCGGGGACGGCAGCCGGATAACCTACGCGGACCCGTGGCTGCCCAACGACGACAGCTACGAGATCGGCGGCCCGCTCGGCGGGCGATTCCAGGCGGACTCGCTGTCGGCGGCCGGATCAACCACTTTCGTGATGAACAAGTACGGCGACATATACACCCGCACATTTGATTTCGATTCTTCGGGATCGGACTCGATCTTCTTCCGCTACAGCTGGGAAGATCAGTCGGACAAGCCGTCGGCACCCAACCTCGTGGCCGAAACACTCGACCGCAGCACCGCCGCGATCCGACTTCCGGCCCCAGACTGGGTGCACCAGCCCAAAATTCCCGGTGAAGTCACATCCGCGATCAGTGTGCACTCACTCGGTCCCGGCCCGAACCGGCGGGAGTTGCGCGTCGAGGGTCTCCGCGGCGCCGAATCCGGCTTCTGGCACAAGGATCTCGTCGGGGATGCCTGGGAGTTCACGCCGACCGGCGCGTCCCTCCTCGGCACACTGATCGAAAACGCGCCGACAGACCGGTCGACGGATACCCTGTCCCCCGCTGCCCCCTGGCACTTGTCCACGACCCTGCCCGCCCGCGACGGTGCCATCGACGGTCAGGCTCTGATCGACATCGGGTTTCCGTACTCTGTGGTGGATCCGCGTCTGCTCGACGCGATCGGCCAGCACGCACAACCGTCCGGATACCGACTGGACGTGGACCATTTCGACCCGGTCGCCACCACGCGGACCGCGACCGTGACTGCACCGGATGGCACGGTTCTTCCGGTCGTCCTGCACACCGCCGACGGACTACGGATGGCTCCCCGCGCATCCGGCCTCGATGCCGATCCGCGCCACCTCGTCGGGGCAATCGAGATCCCGTCGGACGCGTACGCGGATCGGGCATCGAACCCCGCTCTGGACGCGTTCGTGCAGGACTGGATGCGCGGAAACCCCATTGCCGCGATCACGCTCAGCGCCACCGACCACGACTTGGTGATCCGCTAGCCGAAACCATCGCCGTCCACCGTGTCGCCTCGATTAGGCTCAGCAGATGGTCGACACCACACCCGACGTGCCGATATCACCCGTCGACGCTGCGAGCTTCCAGCTCGGTGTGCACGTCCAGCCCTACCTGGTCACTATTGCCGGACTGCTCGCTCCTGGTGGCTTCGTCGATCGAGACGGTCGACCTGATCTAATGCGACTTCACCGCACCCTCGCCGCTCACATCGCGCAGGAGCCGTTACTGCGGCAGCGACCGATCATGCGGAACGGGTCATGGTGGTGGACGGAAAACGACATCGACTTCGACCTCCATCTCTCGCTTGACGAACGCGGGCCTACAGAACCCGACTTCGAATCCGTCTGTGGTCGACTCGTGATGCAACCCCTCGACACCACCCGACCGTTGTGGCACATCGCCTTCGTTCCTGCAGCTCGACCGGGTCTGTGCGGCATTGTGATCCGAGTGCATCACGCGGTTCTCGACGGCGCCAGAGCCAGCGACCTTTTCGAGCGCTTGTTCGCCTCACCTGATTCGAAAAGTACCGACCCGGGCGCTCCCGTGGCGAACATCCCTCCGAAGGCCGCCGGTTCCCTCGACCTCCTCCGATTTCGAATCGGTACTTTCCTGCACCGGCCAATCCGATCACGGGTGTTGCTGGGCGCCATTGGTCCCACGAGATCGATCTCGTCCGTCAACGTCCGCACCTCTCTGATCGAGCATGCCGCGCAGCAAGCGGGAGGCACTTTGAACGATGCCTATCTCGTTGCGGTGGGCGGCGGACTGCGATTCATCCTCCAAGAATGCGGCGAGCCCATCCCCAAGTCGATTGCGGTATCGGTACCCGTCGCAGTCACAGCGATCGGTAGCGCACGCAATGCCGTCGGGTTCATGATCATCGACCTTCCACTTCGTGAAACCGACCCACAACGCACAGTCGCGATCGTCGCGAAGCAAACCGCTGCGGCCAAACCTTTCGCACGCGCTGCGGGAACAACCTTTCGGTCACCGCGTATCGCCGGCGTTTTCGACAAGCTCGCAAAGCGGCAGCACATGATCGGTGCAGTCGTGTCCAACGTCCATGGACCGCGCGGCCCGCTCACGCTCGACGGGGCAGCGCTAGTCGAACTCTGGCCTCTGGGCCCGTTGGCGGGCAATGTCCGCGTCGGCTTCACCGCAGCGTCCTACAACGACACATTCTGGATCGGAATCCAGGCCGATGCCGAGCATCTCCCACCTGCAAGCAAGATCGCCCGAGCCGTCGAACGGACTCTCGACGAAATAGCCGGCACTGCACACTGACTGGATCTACTGCCACTATCCGATGCACCTCGCCGCTTGGGCAACGGATACTGTCGAGACGTCTCGACAACATCTCCACTGATTCGAGCCTGCAAGCCGGTGTCGTCACGACACGATCGTCACGAGGAAGGCGAAAGATGTTCACACCTGCAGAATTCGGCAAGGTCTCGGTACTGGTTCCTGAGAACGGTGGTGCCGTCCCCTACGGGAACACCGTGGTAGTGCACGGATCTGAAAGCACGCTCGTGATCGACCCTTCGCTCTCCCTCGACCGCGATCCCGTCGGCGCAGACCTCGTATTCGTCAGCCACGGGCACGAGGACCACATCGCCGGACTACGCCATTTCGACACCCCGGCCTATGCGCACCATCTCGACGCACCCGCAGTCGCATCCCTCGACACGATGCTCACCAATTACGGCCTTCCTCCGAACGAACGAGTCGAGGTCCAGCAGTCGATCGCTACGCAATACGGCATACCCCCGACCCACGAGAACGTGTCGGGGATCGCGGGCGGCCACGTCTTCGACCTCGGCGACCGCACTGCGACAGTCATTCATTTGCCAGGGCACACCCGCGGACACTGCGGGGTCCTCGTCGAACCCGACGGCTTCTTCTACGTCGCCGACATCGACCTCACCTCCTTCGGCCCGATGTACGGCGACCTGGGTAGCAGCGTCAACGACTTCCTCGACTCCATCGACCACGTCGCAACGATCGACGCACGCTGGTACGGAACATTCCATCAGAAGGGCGTGGTCGAGGGCAGCGACGAGTTCCGTCGCCGGTTGTCCGCATACCGCGACAAATTACTGAGCCGCGAAGACCGTCTCATCCAATTCCTCGGCGAACCAAAACTCTTGGAAGACATAGTCGCTCATCGACTCGTCTACCGCCCCCACGTATCGGCCCCGTACGTCGACGCCGTCGAACGACGGACAGCTCAGCTACACCTCGAACGACTCATCGCATCCGGTGCCGTCACAGTCGACGAAGACAAGGTGTTTCGCCGGACCCTCTGACATCCCTGGCGAACTGATCGCGCCATTTCGGATACTTCCGAAAATCGGACCGAAGTTCACCGAAAAAATCTGGCACTCGAGGTTGCAGAGTGCCAGTTTGGCTGGTTATCATGTTCTCGCACAGTAAGTTCGGTCGCCGTCGAGGTGACGGTGACCTTTCTTAGACGATACGGGAGGTGTGTTGCTGTGCTTCGTTTCGATCCTTTCACCGACATCGACGCGATCACCAAGTCCCTGCTTGCCACCGGAACCGGCAGCAGCCGAAGTCCACGCTTCATGCCGATGGACCTCTACAAGATCGATGACCACTACGTCCTTCACGCCGATCTTCCCGGCGTCGACCCAGGATCAGTGGACGTACAGGTAGACGGCTCGACCCTCACCCTGACCGCGCACCGCAGCGCCATTTCCGAAGAGGGAGTGACGTGGCTGGCCGGTGAGCGTTTCACAGGAACATACAGAAGGCAGCTGTCCATCAGCGAGGACATCGATTCCGAACGGATCGTCGCCTCATACGACAACGGCGTGTTGACCGTGACCTTGCCGATCGCAGAGAAGGCGAAACCGCGGCGGATCGAAATCTCGTCGGGGCCGCCGTCCCGCACCGCAAACTCCGAGGTGAAAACCCAAGGACAGATCGAAGCCTGACCTGAACGGCTTGGCACGAAATCGACTGTACGAGAGCCTTTCATCCAGGAGGTCCACTATGCCCGCGCCAATCATGGCCCCCGCCGCAGCTCTGGCTGAACCGGTCGTCTGGAACGAAGACCCGCAGCGGCAAGGCTGGTGGAAGCGCATCCTCGCGGCCACCCCGCCCGAGAACCCCACCAACGAAGAATTTCAACCCTGACAAAACCAGACCGTGTTCGCCGAATACGGTCACCCACAAATGAATTGATGCCTTCCGTCCGTCCACCGAGGCGGACGGAAGGCATTTACAGGCGCTCTACACACGTTCAGCTCGATGAAGCATTCCGGCCGAACCGAAGAGCCATCACCTGCAGCAGGTCAGGAACCGCCCGAAATGGGCGAAGCAGGACGAAACACTCACACAACAAGGACGAAGCTCGCCGCCACCCTGCCAACCGTGACTCGTACGGTTGAAATGTAGACGTCAGTGACTGCGCTGACGCTTACCGACCTCGTCGGTCCCCTGAATTGTGTGGCCGTCGAGGTCGTCTCATGTCTATACCCAAACTGAAAGTGGTCAGCCCTCAACCCTCGTCGGAGGAGATGCCGTCGCCAGACCCTCCAGAAGGATTGCCAGACCGCGCTCGAGTTCGTCCTGCCCGTCGTAGTGAGCCATGATCGTAGCCATCGACCGCAGTCTCGGAAACTCGGCAAGCGCAAGCCGATGCAGACCGAGCCGCAAGAGGTCGTCCGTCTCCTCGGGATTTTCGACTATTTCCTGAAGCTCGTTGAGAATGTGCCCGTTGAGGAAGCCGAACACTGCTCGGTAGATGTGTAATGCGTCTTCAGGAGTGAAACCGGCCCGTATCAGCAGTTCGAGAATCGCTTCGACGTAGCGCAACGTCCCGGGAGGACGCAATCCGAGCGGGGTGGACAGCGGCCGAGTGACCAGCAAAGGAACCACGTTGGGGTGCGCGAGCGCGAGGCGGCGATACCCGTACGCAACTGCGTGCAGCTGCCCCCTCCAGTCGCGATCGGACGGGTCGACGACCAGTTGTTCGAGCACGGTCTCGACGACCCCGTCCAGCAGGGCCGCCTTGTTGGCCGCGTACCTGTAGAGAGTCATCGGATTTCTGTCGAGCGCTTTGCCCAGTCGGCGCATGGAGAGGCCGTCGGCACCTTCCTCGTCGATGATCGCCAACGCCGTCGAGAGTACGAGCGCCCTGGTGAGGGGCTCCTCGCGGTCCGCGGCGGGAATCAAACCCTTAGTGCGATCTGGCGAGTGTCCGGTCATCCACAAAACATACATCGTATGCCTACGCGTTGACAGAACAGTACGGCTGGTTTACTATTCGGATACGCCCTATGCATACAACGTATACACACATCGTATACCCGGAATGTCCGGATTTACGTGGGCGCTCATCGATACGTCCCGGCGCCGGAGTCGGCGCGGACGTACGGACTCACTTTCGTCGCATGAGTCCCTTCTTCAAAGGATCGAAGATGAACAGAACATGACAGCACCCACCGCAACACGACGCTCGCGGTTCTTTCAATTCTCGGGTATTGCAACGATTTCCGTTTTCTCCGTCGGCATTCTCGTCTTGCCGGCCGGCACTGCCGGCGCGGAAGCGACTGCTGTCGGACTCGGCACCGCTGAGCCCTTTGCAGTCCTTGCCGGAGCAGGAATCACCAACACCGGACCGACAACCCTCGGCGGCGATATCGGCACGTATCCGACTCCAACCATCACCGGTGTATCGGACCTGACGATTACCGGCACCAATCATGGTGGCGACGCGGTATCGCAGGGAGCGAAACCCGACGTGTTGACTGCCTACAACACTCTTGCCGGTCAGGGACCCACACAACCGACGGGAGCCGACTTGACCGGTCGGACACTGGTTTCGGGTGTCTACAACTCCGGTTCGTCGATCGCATTGTCGGGAACCGTCACCCTCGACGCGCAAGGTGACCCCGATGCAGTCTTCGTCTTCCAAGCGGGATCAACGCTGATCACATCGTCGTCCAGCACCGTTGCACTGATCAACGGAACGCAGGCGTGCAATGTTTTCTGGCAGGTTGGAAGTTCCGCCACCCTGGGTACAAACTCCGTCTTCCGAGGAAACCTGTTGGCGCTGACAGACATTACTGCAACAACCGAGGCAACCGTCGAGGGTCGACTGTTGGCGATCAATGGCGCGGTCACTCTCGATACGAACACCGTTACGATCCCGACCTGTGCGCCTCCTGTCACGACCACGACTCCGACCACTACGACGACTACGGTCCCGCCTGACACCGCGACGACTACCACCACGACTGTGGTCCCGCCGGTGGTGACTACAACCACGACGGTCGTCCCGCCGGAGGTGACTACAACCACGACGGTCGTCCCGCCGGAGGTGACTACAACCACGACTGGTACACCGGTGGAAGCGACGACCACCACACCAGGGCCGAACGGCACGACTACAACCACTGTGGACGTACCGCCGATCATCACGACCAGCCGAAACATTCCGTCCATACCCGAGATTCCCGGTCTCCCACCACTGCCGGGAATACCTCCCACCGTTCCGGGGACGGTAACCGTCCCGTCTCGGGTGCCGACGACGTCAGCTTCTCGAACGGGTGCCCCGACCACTCAACCGGTAGGCCCGGGATCCCCGAATGTTCGAGCCCCTCAGGTGCAGCAGGTACCACGAGGGTCGGTCGACACCGGTGACGGAAGCACACAATCCCAACGCGGCGGACAGTCCAGTGGAGGGTGGATCGCCCTGCTCGTCGGCTTCTTCAGCGTCGTGGCTATGTCGGCCCTCGTCATCCGTCGGACGAGTCGATAGATGAAAGACGAAAACTCCGTGATGGCTCCGCGAACTCGCCGAGCCATCACGGCTCTCGCCCTTACTGTTTCAGTACTCGTAACGGTGGTCGGATGCGCCGGTGGACAATCCGACAGCGGAAATTCACAACCAATCTCGTCGCCTCGACAAGACACCACATCCGCGCCGCGCGCCACTGACTCTGCACTGCCCGAAAGGGCGCCGGTAACTGCTGACCACCGCCCCGCGCGCCTCGAAATCCCGTCCATCGGCGTCGACACCGACATCATCGATCTCGGACTCGATACCGATGGAGCGCTCGAGGTCCCACCGGATGGGAAGGACGCAGGGTGGTACACCGGCGCTCCCGCCCCCGGTGAGGTCGGACCGGCAATCATCGCCGGCCACGTCGACTGGCAAGGCACCGACGGGGTCTTCTTCGATCTGCGGAATCTCGAAACAGGAGCCGACATCATCGTCACCCGCGAAGACGGAAGTCGCGCAGTGTTCACCGCTACCAGTGTCGAACACTTCCCCAAAGAGGACTTTCCCACCGACGTCGTATATGGCGACATCGACCACCCCGGACTCCGGATCATCACGTGCGGTGGATCCTTCGACGAAACCGCACGCAGTTACAACGACAACATCATCGCATTCGCAGACCTGGCCTAACCGCCTGAGACGCCGCAGCACACCACTTCGAAAGTCCGCACGAACCGTTGGAGAGCAATGACCGTATTCCACTTTCCCGTGCTCGAGAAGTTTCGATGACAGACACCGACGACATTCGAGCGAGCGCCGAAGCAGGTGTCGACGCTCCTGCATGGCGGGATCGGAAGCGTTACTGGTGGCCGTTGGGATTGCTGATCCCGCTGAGTCCCTTCCTGTCCTGGCTGCTGGTCGAATATTTGCACCTCGGCCTGTTCTGGGCGACCGGTGCCTGGATCCTGATTCTCGTCATCCCGATCGTCGACGTCGCAGTCGGCGCAGATGGCCGCAGCCCACCGGACAACGTGATCGCGGCATTGCAGGACGACCGCTACTACCGATGGTGTACCTACCTGTTCGTGCCACTTCAATACGCTGGCCTCGTCTTCGCCGCATGGTGTTGGGCGCACGCCCCGATGGCAACCGGAGAGAAGATCGCACTGGCGATGACCGTCGGCGTCGTTGCAGGCGTCGGTATCAATGCCGCACACGAACTAGGCCACAAGAGCAGCCGCCTCGAGCGGCGGTTGGCGAAAATTGTGCTCGCTCAATCGTTCTACGGGCACTTCTACATCGAGCACAATCACGGTCACCACGTCAACGTTGCGACGCCGCGCGATCCCGCCAGTGCTCGTTTCGGGGAATCGTTCTGGATATTCTTGCCCCGCAGCATATTCGGAGGTCTGAAATCGGGCTGGCGGATCGAATCAGCACGCCTGCGCCGGCAGGGTTCACCCGCACTGTCGCCTCGAAACAACATCGTGCAGGCATGGTCGCTGAGCGCCGCACTGTTCGGGACGTTGATCACCTTATTCGGTTGGCAGATACTGCCCTGGCTGCTCCTGCAAGCCTTGGCCGGGATCACGTTCCTCGAGGCCGCAAACTACCTCGAACACTACGGATTGCTCCGTGCGCGAAGACAAGACGGCAGCTTTGTCAAAGCCCGGCCCGAAGACAGTTGGAACAGTGATCATCTCCTGTCCAATTTGTTCCTGTACCAATTACAACGACACAGTGACCATCACGCGAATCCGCGTCTGCGCTACCAATCTCTGCGCAGCGCTCCAACCGCTCCGCAACTCCCTGCCGGATACGCGGTGATGATCGTCTGCGCTGCCGTACCACCACTGTGGCGGCGGATGATGGATCACCGTGTCCTCGGCTACTACAACGGCAACGTCGAGCTCATTCACACCAAGGCGACGATATGAATGACAATGCCCGAGACGACGACCACAGCGACGGGCACTACACGGCCACCGGGCCGACCAAACACGCCAGAGCTGCGTACCAGCCGGCGCGCACCCGGCTCAGACGAGCCGCACCGAGCCTAGACGTCGTCGCTGCCGCGGAGTACCTGTTGACCCAGCCCGACGCATACCTCTATCGCCGCCGATACCTCGACCTGATCACTCAAACCCCCGGGCCCGACGGAACATCGATCACCGACTACGCCGCAGCTGAACGCTACCTACTTGTCACCGCTACCGCGCACCGCAGAACTCATAGTGAGGTTCGTCCATTGCCGGCACCCGGCGATTTCTGTGAAGTGGTCACCGCAGTGTTTGATGCCAGAGAGTGACAACAGCCTGACGAATTCGGGAGCGCAGCATTTGTCATTTGCCATCACAGCTTTGATTCGCGCTCGCCAATGTCATCGAGGATCAAGAACTCGATCTTCGCTCGCTCCCCGTCCGCATCGAAGTCGTTGTCGCGGTCTGAGACACGCGTGATCAGTTCCGTCAGTGCCGCATGGATCGTCGTGTACAGAAATGCACGCGGGTCGGGCACCCCCATCACGTCGTCAGTGTTCATCTGTACCTGCGCCGTAGCGGTACGCCTGCCCAGAAATACACGCGGAAGCCGGATCCCGGTCGGATCGGTCACCACGGAGATGTCGCCACCAACGACAACAAACAGATCGAAGTCGTACTGCATCGCGATACCCCTCAGCCGGTGTCTGAGCCGAGTCAACTCCTCGATGAAGTCAAGCGGCACCGACGGTCCACCGAATACTGTCCTGAACGTGACCCCGCGAGTCATCGATCTGCCCCCTTTACGAATCATCCATTTCAGGATCGAGGGCCATACCCTCTGTGTCCCCCACGCCAAGTGCTCGGGCATATCGACCGGCATACCGCTCCAGTGCGACTGCTGAATCGGCCTCACCTTCCCATTGATCCGGAATCGCGGTGCCGTCACACGTTGTTCGCGACACTTGCGCCTCGGAGAACTCGACAGCGGTCCGGGTGAAGGAACACCGCACAAAACTCGTGGCCGCCGAGAATCGTGCGCCGCCGAAAGTGCACTCCACGAATGAGGTATCGGCGAACTGCGCACCAGTCAGGTCTGTGTCGTCGAATGCGCATCGTTCGAACACAGTATTGGGCACGGAGCGGAGCCCGCGTGCTTTGGCTCCAGTGAAATCGCAATCGACGACCCTCGGTCCGAGCGCCAGACGAGAGAGCGTCGCACCCCGGAAACTGCACCGTTCGAATCGGCGATTGAAACGGGGCTGTCCGGTCAGTGCCACGAAATCGAAACGGCAGTCGAATAATTCGGATTCGAAGACGGAGATCGGACCCCGAGCGAAACTCAGATCAATCCGTTCCAACGTGAGATACCGGATGTCCAATCCAGCGCTACCCGCTGTCAGGCCACGCACATCGATCAGCCCGTCATCGGTCTCCGCCCATGGGGAGACGAGAGTGTGGGGCGGCTTGACGATCCGCGACTGATCGAGCAGCTGCGCCCGTAAATTATCGACGCCCTCATCTGACCAACGTCGACGTAGGGAGGTGATCGCGGACCGGTTCACGGGCTCAATAGTATCGGCAAGATCCCCATTGATTGGCCGTGGCTGCCCGAGAAGCGAACCACCACACATCAGTACTTCGGTAGGAATCACTTCTCGGAGCGCGCAAAACAGCCGGACCGTGAAATGCACGGCCCGGCTGCAGCGCTCACGCGCACGAAGTGGAACTCGGAGTCAACTGGGGTACTGAAACCGGTCGTGTACGAGCCGTTGACTCATCCCCGGATCAGTATCGAATTATCAACTCTCACAAGTTGATCACGTCGCCCACAAGGATCTGATCGGGATTGACGATCTGCGGATTCATGTCCCACACCTGCTGCCAGGTGAGACCTCGTTCTGTCGCGAGGTCGAACAATGTATCACCGGCTGCAACGACTACCTCTGAGCCGGGCGCTGGAGTCTCCGACTCCGGAATGCTTTCTACCGGTGCAGATTCGGATGTCTCAGAGTAGACAACGGGAGCAGGCGCCGGTTCCGGTGCAAATTCGGGTGCTACGTCCTGTGCCGGCGCGGGCGCGGGAGCAATACTCGACCCGGTATCGCACGCCCCGATCGAACTCAGGAAGGACATGGGATCGACGGCGCCTCCACTGTGAATGCGGAGATGCAGATGTGGGCCGGTGGAGCTACCGGTGTTACCCGTTGCCCCGATCTCGTCGCCTACCTCGACGTGTTGCCCCACACCGACCCATGTTTCGGAGAGGTGGCCCATCTGAATCTGCTCGCCACTGTCCGCTTCCAACTGGATGTACGTTCCATATCCACCCGGATCATTGGGTCCGGCAACAGAAATCGTGCCCGATGTGGGCGCGTGGAGCGCGGTGCCGACGTTGACAGCGAAGTCGACTCCGTCATGTCCCGCGTGGTAACCCTGCGAAAGTGATCCGCTTACCGGCCACTCCCAATTGCAACTCGCCGACCAGCCCTGCGCACCGGCGGTACCTGCATTGGCTACTGCTCCGGCCCCCACAAGGGCGCCCAGTCCCGCAGTTACGGCGATGAATCGTTTTGTGCTGGAAGGCTTGTGTTTTCTGTGCTTACTCATGTTTTCCTTGACTGATGTGCTCGGAGCAGGTGCAGGCTCTACCCGCAGACAGCACTCAATACGTGCTGAGCTACTCGGTGTATCGCACCAAGACTCCGTTGGAGTGAGATGTTCGGATCGCGCCATGGAGAGAGGTACGGTGACCGCTCTCGAACGCGAGCGCGCGCATAGACCCGCAGGTCTGCATCTCCTGGTGACAGCACAGGAGATACGGGTTCTACATCGAGGCAGTGCCTGAATCGATCGTTGATCGAGGACTACGAATGCCGGAACAAACCGAAGGCTTCTCATTCGAAGATCGACAGGGTGGGTGTCTACCCGGATGGTCGGAAAGGGGGTGGAACATGGAGATCCTTGCGTTGCGGATGAGGAATCACCTCATACGCTGTCGCTTCACGACGCTCCACACCACGGTTGAATTACCTGGGTACATACCTGTTTTTGCGCATTCGACCCGACCGGTCGATATCAGGCGCGCCTTCGGTAGATGGCATCTGTTCGAACAATCGCCAGTGCCCCATGTCACTTCTGGAGACGATACCGCGTCTTGGTCACCTGGCGCGTCAGCGTTACCGAGATGGGACATACAGGTGGCATCGCTCCTACAAGCCGAACGGGAGACCAGTGCACGTTCCCGGCATCGGAAACGCGTGCTGATCTCCCGTTCGGCGATCTGTTGCCTAGTGGATCTACTGCTGAGTCGAAGCTACTTTCTCGGCTGCGTGGTGAGCGGCAATGTATCCGTAAACCAGCCCCTGGCCGATCGTTGCACCGGCGCCCGGGTAGGTGTGACCGAATGCGTTGGCCGCAGTATTGCCGATCGCATACAGGCCGTCGATCACGCTGCCGTCCTCACGAAGCACGCGTGCATGCTCGTCCGCCTGCACACCGCCGCAGGTGCCGAGGTCGCTGAGCGTCATCTTCACCGCGTAGAGGGCACTCGTGTCGAGCTTCCTCAAGTTCGGGTTCGGGGACACTGTCGGGTCGCCGTAGTACCGATCGTATGCACTTCCGCCGCGACCAAATTCCGCATCGCTACCGGCAGCAGCGGCCTCGTTGAACTTCTCGAAGGACTCGGCAAAAGCCTCCTCGGGAAGACCGACCTTGCGGGCAAGTTCGACCGGACTGCTCGCCTTGTGCGCGATGCCGGAGTCGAAGAATGCCTGCGGAAGCGGCTGACGAGGGAAGATACCGCCTGCGAACACGTAGCTGTTGCGGTACTCCTGGTCGAAAACAAACCACATCGACTCGGCCGGATCTCCGGCCTTTTCCCGTTCGAGCACGCGCTGGCCGAACGACATGTAGTCCGTCGCCTCGTTCACGAATCGACGACCGGTCTGGTCGACGATGAACGAGCCTGGCAGCGCACGCTCTGCGAGCATCACCATCGGCGGGCGGCCCTTGATGCTTGCCACCGCCGGGAACCACCACGACTGATCCATCGATCCGATACCTGCGCCGAGCTCTTGTGCTGCCTCGATCGCTTCGCCGGTGTTGCCCTCTGCGCCCAGGCTCTCGTGCTCACCGAGGCTCTCCGACTGGTACTTGTGGCGCCACTCCATGTTGTGGTCGAACCCGCCGGCTGCCAGAACGACACCACGCCGAGCCGTCACCGTCACTTCACGTCCGTCTTGCACTACAACTGCACCCGTTACGCGGCCATCTTCGGTGATGAGCCGAACCAACGACGTTTCCGTCCACACCGGGATACCGGCCTGGACCACACCTGCGAACAGGCCGGCGGCGAGCGCCTGACCGCCTGCGATGTATTCACGCTTGAGTACGTACTTGCCGTAAACGCCCTGCGCCAGGCGGCGGATGATGCGAGGGAAAGCCTTGCTCGGCTTCTTCACCATCAGGTTCATCCACTTGTAGTCCGCACCTGTCACCGGCATCGGCAGTCCGGCTTCCATCAAACCGGGCCGCAGGCGACCGCGTTCCGCGCCGAGTACCGACGCGTCGAACGGCAGGCACTCGCAGGTACGTCCGGCGGCGCTACCTCCCGGCAGTTCGGGGTGGTAATCGGAGTATTCCTTGGCCCAGAAGAACTTCATGGGCGTCGTGCGGTAAAGCATGTCGACGGTGGCCGCACCGTTGTCGACGAATGCCTCCCCACGTTGGGCAGGGGCAGTATCACCGACCACCGAACGCACGTATGTCTTCGCGCGCTCGACGGTGTCGCCCGCACCGGCTTTCGCCAAGATCGGGTTGGCAGGCATCCAGAACGCTCCACCGGACCGCGCCGTCGAACCGCCAACGTACTGCGTCTTCTCCACGATCAGCGTGGACAAGCCGAGCTCGTTCGCGGTGAGGGCGGCAGCCATGCCGGTACCGGACCCGATCACCAGTAGATCGACAACGATGTCCTTGGCTTGTGTCGCGGGGGGTGCCTGATTCTTCGCCATTGAACAAATCCCTTCACGTGGTTATCGACGTAGAACGCTAAGGCAGTCGCGGCGCAGAAGGTTCCGGATGCCCAGTCAGCGGGACATTGCGAGTGGATTGGCGAAGAACGGCTCCTGCCACGGGTCGGGCGTTGTGCCCGCCCCAGCAGAATCGCGGCTTGCCTTCTTCGATGTCTACGCTGCTCACGTGAGGACAAATCCCAGCTTCGGCATCGTCGACGAAACGCTCGGCGCCCTTGTACGCGGCATGCTTCCCCGCCTACGCCACGTCTTCGAGCAGCACCAGGCTCTTCACCGTCTGGCCGTCGAAGCGATTGTCAACGTCTGACAGACTCGTGCGGTTTGCATTTCATGGACGGGTACTGGCCGGCAGTTCGCTTCAACGGCGACGATGGCGTCGTCGAGGTGACTGTCGAATCCTGACCGCGATCCTCGTCTCGGGCTGTCGGCTGATGTTCCTCGGCACTGATGAAGAATAATCATCTACATGAAATGGAACACCCCTACAGAGACCGGCTGGTTCGTCAACCTCGCCGAAGGTGGTTCGGCCGTATCGATATTCGATCCGTCGGGGAACGTTCAAGGCGAACTGATTCCCGCATCCGACGACGGATCTGAGAGCGTTGCCGGCGGGCGGAAGAGGAAATCGTCAACAGCCGAGCAGGATCGATCCAGGCTCACATTCCGTAAAGGCCGACCTGCATCACTTCGATTGTCCGACGGAACGATCGGGACCCTGATCGACCAGAAGCCCAAGGCCATGCGCCGCAAGAACAAGCTGTGCGAAGTCGATATCGCGGGCAGAACATACCTCTTCGTTCATTCATCGGGCCGAAAGGCAACAGCCCGGCGTGACGGAATCGCATTGGCACACATGGAACGTGGCCGATGGTCCGCTAGAAGCACCGTCGCCAGAAGAACCCTCACGGCAACGGACGCCCTTGACGAATGTGTCCTGACACTGTTTCAGAAGGTAGTGACACCTGGACGTACCGGCGCCTTCGATCAGGTACTGACCGACCTCAGCAACATATGACGTACGCCATATTCGGTGGATCTCAACCGCACTCGAGATACTGACTTTCAACTCTCAGGTCCACGGACATGCCTTGGACACAATGAGTTTCACATCTCGGAGCGGAAGGCTGAAACCAGATCATGGTCAATGTCGACGCTTTGAACACGCTCGCCCAGCGATTGTCGCCAGGTGCGATGATCACAGATCCAGAT
This sequence comes from Rhodococcus sp. OAS809, assembly GCF_040546695.1. NCBI lineage: Bacteria > Bacillati > Actinomycetota > Actinomycetes > Mycobacteriales > Nocardiaceae > Rhodococcus > Rhodococcus sp. OAS809. The sequence goes on from NZ_JBEPOI010000002.1 coordinate 2,686,264, forward strand.
CTACTCCAGTCCTATCGGCAGGACTGGAGTTTCGATCCCGCAGCCGGAACACCGGTTGCCGTAGTACGTGCTTCGACGACGGCAGAGGCGGTTCGACGGACGGCATCTGAGGCCGCCACATGTAGCGAATAGCGACGAGTACCTGAATTCTCCTGTGCAACCGGATATGGTGAGGCTGTCGTCTTCAATGCGGCGATGCAAGAAGGGAAGCTACGACCAAAACGTTACGTCGGGGAAGACAAGCAAATCACCTGGACATGGCTGGAGGCCTCCGTGATGAATCTCGTTCGCCGACTGAGCGTCTGCACATCCGTCGTAATCGCTTCTACTCTGACGTCGGTAGCGCTCGCATCCGCCGCGGTGACCATTCCATTCCAGATCAACCCTGCGCCGTACGGCAACCCGAACGGCAGCTTCGACGCGCCGGCCGTCCGCTGCGTAGCTGTCGTCGGTGAACAACCCGGCACGGTGACGATCACCGGAGGCAAGGAAGGCCGGTGGGGATGCCTGCTCTCGTCCGAAGTGCGCTGGCTGAACCTTTCGACCGGGGCCTCCGGCTTGGCTCGGCTCTCGGACGGTCTCAACGGAGTCCCAGCAGAGGCGATCGTGCAGACCGGGACCGGTCAAGTCGCTATTGCCGTGCTGTCTGTGGCCGGATCCATCATCACCCCAGGTGTCACATCGTTCTACGTGCCGTAGCACCAGACTCCGCATCACCGGCACCGTGGGACCTAAGGTCCTGTTTACCGACCCGTCATCCCGGTTAGCCTGAAAAAGACGCTACCGAGAGGACACTCATGACCTCGTCAGTGCACGAAACGATCGCCGTGGATCTGGATTTGATCGACCTGTACAAGGACCTCCACAGCCATCCGGAACTGGGGTTTCACGAGCAACGAACATCCAGTCTGGTGGAAAGACATTTAACAGCACTTGGATTCGACACCACCACCGGTGTCGGGACTACCGGAGTCGTCGGAGTCCTGAAGAACGGAGCGGGCCCCACAGCGCTGCTGCGTGCGGATATGGACGCCCTCCCGGTTCGGGAAGAAACCGGATTGGACTACGCCAGTACCGTGACAACGACCGACGATCAGGGAAAGACCGTCTCGGTCAGCCACGCGTGCGGGCATGACCTGCATACGACCTGCTTACTCGGTGCGGCCCGGATCCTCTCTCAGGATACGACGACCTGGTCTGGCACTCTTGTCCTCGTCTTCCAACCGGCTGAGGAACTTGGCGCGGGTGCGCAAGCCATGGTCGACGACGGACTGTTCGAGCGATTCCCGAGGCCCGACATCGTTCTCGGACAACATGTATCGCCGCTACCGGCAGGCACGATCGCCGGGCACGCCGGCCCCTCGTATGCGGGATCGGACTCACTTCGTGTGAGACTGGTCGGAAAGGGCGCCCACGGATCTATGCCGGAGAACTCGGTCGATCCCGTGGTCATGGCAGCCGAAACCGTGTTGCGTTTGCAAACTGTCATCTCACGCGAGGTCCCGAGTACTGCCACAGCTGTCCTCACCGTCGGCTCCATCCATGCTGGAGATGCCGCCAACGTCATTCCCGGCGAAGCAGAACTGCAACTCAACATCCGCAGCTACGACGCAGGTGTGCGTCAGCGCATCCTGGACAGCGTCGACCGCATCGTCCGGGGCGAAGCGGCCACCGCCGGTGCACCCACCCCACCGACCATCACCGAGACGGAGCACTTTCCGATCGTCGTCAATGATCCGGCAGCGCTGGACAAGACACTCGATGCGTTTGCCGAATGGTTGGGGACGAACAAGATTCTCGATCCCGGTGCGGGAGCAGGTAGTGAAGACGTCGGCATTCTCGCGACCAGTGCCGTTGCGCCACTGTCGTACTGGCTGTTGGGCGGTACCGACCCTTCACTGTTCACGACAGGTGACATGACTGATCCGGCTTTGCGAACCGTGCCGTCGAACCACTCTCCGCACTACGCTCCCGTGATCGAGCCGACCCTGACCATCGGTGTGAACGCCTTGGTCGTCGCGGCCAGGACGTGGCTCCCAACTCCCTAGAGTGTTGCGGGTCCGCAATCGATCGATCGTCCATGCGATCAAGGCTGCAAACGCGTAGGCGCCGCCGAGAATACTTGCAGCGCCCCACCCTGCCGCGTCGAAAACCATAGTGGTGGAAACCGCCCCAGCCGCGCTGCCCAACGAATAGAACACCATGTAACTACCGATGATCTGCCCCGACGATTCCGGTGTGTTCGCGACGATCAGATTCTGGCTCGTGACATGAACAGCCTGCACGGCGAAGTCCAACGCAACAACACCGACAACGAGTAACACCAGCGAGTGCGTCGCCTGCGCGTTGAATACCCACGACAGCAAGAGAACGACCAACGACGCCCCGGTGACGCGTTGCGCTTTGCCTTGATCGGCCCACCGACCGGCACCGACCGCGCCCAATGCTCCGACCAATCCTGCGATTCCGAAGAGCCCGATCTGTGTGGTCGACAACCGCCATGGTTCCTCACTCAACGGCAGGGCCATTCCGCTCCACAAAGCACCAAAGGACGCGAAAAGGAACAAGGCGATCAGGGCCCGGGTGCGAAACAGTCGGTTCGTAAGCGTCAACGTCACGACAGACCCCATTGCACGCACGTACGAACGCCTATCGGGTTGCAAACGAGGATCTTTCGGCAGCATCGTCAGCGCGACGGCCGCGACCAGTACCGAAATGAAAGTGGATCCCGCGTAGACCGCCCGCCAGCCTGCCAGATCCGCAACTGCGCCGGCGACAGTCCGAGCGAGGATGATGCCGACGACAACGCCGCTGGTGATGACACCGATGTTTGCGCCCCGCTCGTCCGGGTCACTGATTGCCGCACCATAGGCAACTATGACTTGAACAACTACCGAGAACGTGCCTGCGACCGCCATCCCGATCAACAGCTGCAGATTCGTGGTGGCCAGAGCAACAAGCATCGTTCCCGTTGCAGCAGCGACGATCTGGATTGCGATCAATTTCTTTCGATTCACGAGATCGCTCAATGGCACCAACACGATCAACCCCACCACATAACCGAGTTGGGCGAGTGCGACTACGAAACCGAGGCCGGCCGGAGGAATGGAAAGATCCGAGCCTATTTGCCCGAGGAGCGGCTGTGCGTAGTAGATGTTGGCTACCGAGACCCCGCAGAGCACTGCGAGCAATAGGCGAAGTCCGCGAGACATTTTCAACTTGCCCCGCGCGTTCTCGACAGCATGACGTGCAGTCACTTCCACCTCAACTTGGTTGCGTTTTGATACCATTTGGAGGTTACGTCAATACAGTTTCAAAACGCAACCAATGAGGAACTCGATGCCGGATCGCGCACAATGGACGGACCCGCACTGCCCGACGGCCCGAGCGGCCGACATCATCGGCGACAGATGGTCGCTGCTGATCGTGCGTGACGCCTTCGACGGGTCATCGAGATTCAGTCAGTTTCAACGAAACCTGGGCATCGCAAAGAACATTCTCACGGACAGGCTCAAAGTCCTTGTCGAGCAGGGAATCTTCGAAGTCCAACCGAACGCGCAAGGTACCCGCAACGAGTACATCCTGACCGAACGCGGTATGGATCTGTTCATCGTGATCATTAGCCTGCGACAGTGGGGAGAGCGCCACGCCTTCGATGACGGTGAGCCACACTCGATCTTGATCGACGACACCACGGGCGATCCGGTTCCCAGGCTTCGACTGATCAACACACGGAATATCGACCTGGACCCTACAAGTACACATGTGGAGAAGGTCGAGGAAGGTTGACCCGCAACTCGCCAGATTGACAGATGGGCGCACATGATTCGAAGTACGCGCATACTCCGACCATGACTGTCGATCTCGAGTTCTCCTGGCCGCAGTTTCTCTGGATTGCATTCATCTTCGTCGGCGTGCCCGCAACTATCGGCGCGAGCATCATCTGGACAATCTGGCGTTCGGAACGAACTGGCGTGGAGCACTCCACGACCGCCCTCGACGCCGGGCGCACGGGATCGGGCCCACTCGGACTGTGGCGTACCGGCCTGTTGGCCTTTGCGCTGGGCCTTCTGTCTTGTGTGGGCTGGCTCAGCTGGTCAGCCGACTACAAAGGCGGATTCCGCGGCCCCGGCCTGCCTGCCCCGACGCAGTTTCCTCCCTGGCAGGTGTTTGCCTGCGGATTAACGGTGATCCTCGCGTGTTTCGTTTCCGCACATCGGTCGCGATGGATGAAGGCAGGCGGCCTGACTGCAGCTGCCGGCACGGCTGCGGGATTCACCACAGCATTCAGTATCGACGCCAGTACTGATGTCACCGGACAGGCAGGCGTGGGCGTCGCACTGTCCACGATCGGATGGGGCCTCACCCTTACCGCACTGATGTTTCTGCGCGGCAAGTGGTCGCGACGAGGATGAATCATTACCGGATCATCCATACTCCGAGTAAAGAATTCGATAAGCGGACCTAACACGTTTTGAAATTCATTAAGAAGAAAATCGATTCCAGATACAGGATCGCCTGATTGCCGAACCTCCACGAGATCCTCGAAAAATATGAGACAGAAGCCTTATCGCTTCCGTGCCAACCCTTTGACGCATGCGGATCATAATATTCTTCGAACATCACGCGGAAGTGCACACAAGTCTGTGACTCACGGCATTATCCGATTTATCACGGGAAATCGTGATAAATCATCACCGTCTCTGAACTGCAACAACGCCTTAAGTTACAGATTCAACTAGTTCCAAACCATAGGGTTTCTTCCTTTTTCTCGGCGTCTCGATTCCGTAATGCTTGACATCGAATTGTCTTTCGTTCTCAATGAGCGATGTCAACTGACGATGATGCATCTCAGTGCATCAACGCAGTAATTCCGCTATCGAATCCAGTGAAGGGACCAGCCGCGAAATGACGGTTGCCGAGAGCTTGAAAGATAGGAATCTGTACTCCAACCTCAGGCGTGCTGCTGATTTGAGCAACCCATTCTGGGATCGCGCAGTCAGTGAGGGTCTGGCCGATATCACCGCCGATCGCGTCGCAGGTTTCGAACACCGGACGATCCAAGGATACGAATTCGAGAACTTCTCCACGTACTCGTATCTGGGGCTCGACACCGACGACCGAATTCGTTCGGGTGCGATCGCCGCTCTCGAGCGCGAACGAACGTTGAACAGTTCCATCTCGCGGATGAGAGTCCACTCCAGCCTTCTCGACGACACAGAGGCCGCGTTGAGCGAACTGCTTGACGCACATGTGCTCACCCTCGGATCCGCTGCAAACGCTGCGTGGAGCTTGCTCCCCCTCGTCGCGTCCGGGTTGCTCACCGGCGGTGAACCTCCCCTCATGGTGTTCGACAAGAACGCACACTTCTGCCTCAATGCCATGAAGGCGAGCGTCGCCGACGAAACGACGATCGTGACCATTCGGCACGACGACGTCGATGAACTCGAAAGTCTTTGCCGAACAAATTCTCAGGTGGCATACGTGGCGGACACCGTCTACAGCACAGGCGGGAAGGCGCCCCTGAACGAACTGTTTGCATTACAGGCCAAATACGGACTGATTCTCGTTCTCGACGAGGCGCACAGCACCTCGGTCATCGGACACAACGGGCGTGGCGCGGTCCTGGATCTCATCGGCAGCCTCAATGATCGAACATTCTTGCTGACATCACTGAACAAGGGATTCGGTGCTTCCGGCGGTGCGATCGCACTCGGCCGGAACGGGGGCAGTCGAAATCGTGATCTCGCACTTCGCTACGGCGGCCCGTTGACGTGGTCGCAGCGTGTGAACGTAGCCGGGCTGGGTGCTATTGCGGCGTCCGTGGAGCTCCACCGCAGCGGAGAGGTCGACAAGCGGCAGCGGCAACTCCGCACGGTTGTCGAACTGTTCGATTCGCTCGTCGACACGCCGGCATCGGGCGATGGACTCCCGATCCGCTTCGTCACGCTCCACGAGGAAGAACAAACCATCACCGCAGCACAGAAACTGCTGGCTAGCGGTTTCTACACATCGGCGGTCTTCTTCCCTGTCATCGGCCGGGGCAAAGCCGGGCTGAGACTGATGCTTCGGGCGGACCTTCCACATGCAACGATCGAGCGCTTCGCCGACGTCCTACGAAGTGTCACGGAATGAGCGACGACCGCACTGTCGCAGTGACACCGCTGGCTTGTGCCGTCGTGTTGACAGCACAAATGGCCACGACCATCTACCTCCCTTCACTGCCGAAGATCGCGACGGATCTGGGCATCGAAGATTCCGTGGTGAAGTGGTCGGTGACACTCTTCGTGATCAGTGCCGCACTTCCGGTGGTCGTGTGGGGGCGGTTGGCAGATCGACTCGGACGCAGGACGGCACTGTTGTCCAGCTTGGTATTGTTCGTGATCGCCTGCATTGCATTGGCTTTGGTCCAGAGCGCCGCCGTACTACTGATCGGCCGGATCGTTCAAGGCATCGGAGCAGGAGGTGCGGCCATCATCGTGCGAATGATGGTGAAGGACAAGTTCACCGGTTCGGAGTTGGCTAGCCGCTTGTCGCTGTTGTCGATGGCATTTGTGGTGGCACTGGGCGGTGGCCAACTGATCGGCGGCGCTCTTGCGTCGTTCACCTCGTGGCGAACCGGCTTCGGCGTGCTCGGAGTACTCGGAGCAGCACTCGCTGCGGTGGCACTGAGGACCGAGAACACCACAGTCCGCGACAACAACGAACGCATTGTTCGGTGGAATGCCATAGTCCTGACACCCCAGTTCTACAAACCAGCCATTGCGGGGGGCCTGGGTTTCGGCGCGATAGTCCTTGTGCAGCAATCGAGCCCCTTCCTGTTCAGCGATCGATTCGACTTGCAACCGTGGGCATTCGGAGCCTTCGGAATCCTCTACGGAACCGCCTACTTCAGCGGCGCGCTTTACGTCAATCGAAGGGCCACAACCGTCGGTTCAGAGAAGTTGATGCGTCGAGGTGCGCTGTGCATGCTGCTTGCCGGCCTCGTCCTCATGCTCTGCTGGTATCCCCCACTCGGTTCCACGCCGTTGCTCGCGGTCTTCCTGCTCGGATACATCGCACTGACATTTGGGCAATCGCTTCTCTTCCCGAACTCGGCAGCATCAGCAGTGACGCATTTTGCTGAAGGCGGAGCCATCGCCGTCGCGTACTGCGGACTCGTACAGCAGGGAATTGCCGGCATCGCCTCTGTAGTCGGACCTCTCGCATCCGATGAACGCGTGTGGTCGGCAATCGTCGCACTGATCACTGCAGCAGCGACTGCGCTCGTATTCTCCCTCCGCACAGCTTCCTCCGAACCGACAGTAGGTACGTCCCATGCCCGTCATTGAACGCACCGCACAACTCGACCCCGGTACCCGCGAGCAAAACTTACTGGCATACAAGGAAATTCGCGAGCGAGTTGCGGACGCGCAACACTTGTCCGTTCACGGGGCACCCGAGCGGTCGGTCGCCAAGCACCGGGCTCGCGGCAAATTGCCCGCTCGCGAACGCATCGATGCTCTTCTCGACGTGCAGTCCCCGTTCTTCGAGATCGGACAACTGGCCGGATTCGAGGTGTACGACGAGCAACTCCCGTCGGCTGGTCTGGTCACGGGCGTAGGGCTCATCCGCGGCTCACTCTGCGCCATCTTCGCGAACGACGCCACCGTCAAGGGCGGCACCTACTACCCGCTGACCGTCAAGAAGCAACTGCGATTGCAATCCGTCGCTCGTCGGCTGAGGCTGCCGTGTGTCTATCTCGTCGATTCCGGAGGTGTTTTCCTTCCGATGCAGGACGAGATCTTCCCCGACGAGCACCATTTCGGCGAGATGTTCAAGAACATCGCCGAAATGTCGGCAGACGGCATCGTTCAGATCGCAGCAGTCATGGGTTCCTGCACGGCTGGAGGTGCATACATCCCAGCGATGTGCGACGAGACCGTCATCGTCCGCGGTACCGGCACCGTCTATCTGGGCGGCCCTCAGTTGGTCAAGGCTGCAACCGGTGTCGACGTCGAACCGCAAGAGCTCGGCGGCGCCGACGTGCACGGGGTGATCAGCGGCGTCGTCGATCACATCGCCAACGACGACATCGAGGCTCTGAGCATGATCGCCGACATCGTCGCCCGCGGTGATCGACGGGAGGTACGGGCGCCGTCACGATCTCCGCGACCACCTCTTCACTCCCCCGAGCAGCTCGACACGGTGATCCCGGCTTCCTCGAAAACCCCGATCGTCGCGCGCGACGTTCTGGCCCACCTGCTCGATGCCAGCGAATTAGTCGAGTACCGAGCGAATTACGGCCGAACCATCGTCTGCGGGACCGGCCACATCGAGGGGTACACCGTCGGGGTCATCATGAACGACGGTGTGCTCTTTTCGGAGGACTCCCTGAAGGCCGCGAACTTCGTCGAACTGTGCTCACAACGAGACATCCCATTGTTGTTCCTGCACAACGTCAACGGATTCATGGTCGGGAAGCAGTACGAGGCGGAAGGTATCGCCAAACACGGCGCGAAACTGGTCAATGCCGTTGCCTGCGCCAGGGTTCCCAAGCTCAGCATCGTCATCGGCGGAAGCTACGGGGCGGGAAACCTCGCGATGTGCGGACGCTCGATAGGTCCTGACTTCATGGCCGTGTGGCCGAACGCGAAGACCACCGTGGTCCGTTCCGAGCAAGCAGCGTCGGTGATGGCATTGATGAAGATCGAATCTGCGCGCACACGCGGAACTCCGCTCACGGAAGAGGAAATCGAGGAAATCAAACGGCCGATACGCGAAGGTTACGACCGGCAGGGCGAGTCGGTGTACGTCGCATCCAGGCTATGGGTTGACGCGATCGTCGACCCGGTCGACACGCGATCCTGGGTTTCACTCGCGCTGTCCATGCTTCCCCGCAATCACGGAACAACGCGCTTCGGCGTCTTCAGGATGTGAGAACATGACTCGACTTCTCATCGCCAATCGGGGTGAAATCGTCACGCGCATCGCGCGCACGGCCCGTCGTCTCGGCATGTCGGTAGTGACGATCTCCTCCCCCGTCGATTCACACGCACAGTGGCATCGCCTCGCCGATCACACCGTGCTTCTGGACGGAGACATCCCCTCGGAGTCCTACACCGATTCGGATCAAATCATTGCGGCCGCGCTGGCCGCGGATTGCGATGCCGTGCACCCGGGTTACGGATTCCTCTCCGAAGACTCCGATTTCGCTGAAGCCGTCGTCGCTGCAGGTCTGACATTCGTCGGTCCGGCCGCTGAATCCATCGCTCTACTCGGAGACAAGGCAAGAGCGAAGAAGGCCGCCACTGACGCCGGCATCCCGACTCTCACCGCGTGGGGCGAGGCAAGCGCCGATCCCGATACCGTCCTCGGTCACGTTCGATCTCTCGACGTGCCGGTGCTGCTGAAACCGGTGTTCGGGGGCGGCGGCAAGGGGATGGTTCGACTACATCCGGGTGATGACGCACGAGAGGTCATCACCTCTGCAATCGGTTTGAACGAAAGGAACTTCGGCCGCGGCGACCTGATGATCGAAACGCTGGTGGAGCGTCCGCGTCACATCGAAGTTCAGGTCCTCTTCGATTCCTTCGGTACAGGAGTTCACTTCTTCACCCGTGAATGCTCCCTACAGCGTCGGAACCAGAAGATCATCGAGCAGGCACCGGCAAGTTCTGTCCCCGAATCGGTCCTGGGAGCCATGCAGCACGACGCTCTGCGACTACTCGGAGGCGTCGGCTACGTGAATGCGGCAACCGTCGAATTTCTGGTTGACGCCGAAAACCGCTACTACTTTCTCGAAGTCAACACGCGCCTACAAGTCGAACACACGGTCACCGAGGAAGTGACCGGCGTCGATCTCGTCGAACTGCAACTCGACATCGCCCTCGGCGCCCGTTTGCCGTTACAGCAGCGCCATATCGCGCTGCGGGGTTTCGCGGTGCAAGCCAGAATCTACGCCGAGGATCCGTCGAACGGGTTTCGGCCCGCACCTTCACATTCCGTGGACATAGCCTGGCCGTCGGGGGTTCGCATCGACAGTGCTTTCGAGGGTGCCGGCAGCATTCCGCCGTTCTACGATCCGATGATCGCAAAGGTCATAGCAAGCGGTCCGACGCGGTCAACCGCACTGGAATCATTGGACCGAGCTTTGGCCGACTCGAGTTACTTCGGTGGAACCTCGAATATCGGTTTCCTCCGACTTCTCTTGGCGAAACCGGCTGTGCGCGCGGATGACATTCACACTTCCTTCGTCGACGAGCACCTCACTCGGTTGATCCCGGATTCTGCAGAGCTCCAGGCCACCGCCGCTGCTGTTGCGATGGTGTGGACTTCCGTCGAGGAACAATCGCCGGTCACCGGGTCGTCGTGGACCGGCCCCCACGGACTACATCGAGAGACATTGCGCAAGTTGGGATCCGACCCGATCGGACGCGAACTCATTGCCGACGGCCGCGTCGTGCCGACAACCGTCATCTCACAACGAAGCAACCACTGGATTGTCGCCGCCGACGGCCGGAACATTTCGGTGGTCGTCAGGGGTGGAACCGACGAGGTGACACTCAGTCTGGTCGCCGATGGTTTGACAACCACCGCTGGGCGCCTCGGAGTCGGCACCGGTACATGGGTGTGTGTTGGTGGCTGGACCGTGAAGGTGGACGAGAAAGTCTATACAGCAAAGGATTCCGATCTCAGCGACGGAGAGATCACATCGAAGATGCCGGGAACCGTGCTGGCAGTGCTGCAGACTGGAACGCGGGTGTCGGAAGGTGATGTCGTCGCGGTCGTAGAAGCAATGAAGATGGAGACTGCCCTTCGTGCTTCCTCACCCGGAATCGTCTCGGCGGTGACAGTAACGGTGGGAGATGTCATCGATGCCGGACAAGTGCTGGCAGCCGTGGCGCCATGAGTAAAGATTGCCACGATCTTATCTCTTTCTTGACTGAAGCAATTGTTACACAATATCTTTCATGTCAGAAGCAGGGGGAATCGAGCGTCGCGCAGTCATTGTTTCCGCAACCGAACTCCGCGAACTCATTCGTTCCGATCGGACGCTCGTCGTCGTCAACGTGGTGCGAGACAACAGCGAGGGCGGAGCCGGAATCATTACTGCGCCGCAGTCCATCACATTGTCGATCAACAACTTTCAAAGCAGTGGAGGCGGGACTGACGGGAATCGACCGCTGCCAGACCTCGCCGCATTCGGAAGAACACTGAACGATCTGAAAGTATCCGCCGATGCTCACATCGTGGTCTACAGTTCGGACAGCCCCCTGCTTGCGGCCCGCGCGTGGTTCACGCTTCGCTGGGCAGGACGTTCAGTGCGGTACTTGGACGGCGGATCGTCCGGATGGGTTACAGCCCGGAAACGCACATCGACAAACGATTCGATTCCCGTACCACCTTCCACCACTAGCACGACACTCGCCGACGCAGAAGACGCCCTGCGCGCGGCATCGGCCGGCAGATTGCTCGACGCCCGAGGATCGAGCAGTTTCCGCGCCGGCCACATCCCCGGATCTATCTCAGCGCCGGCAACTGACCTACTCGACGACAACGGATTCCTACTTCCCGACCGCGAGTTACGAGAATACTTCCACCAGTTCGGAATAGAGCGTGGTGCCACCGTCGTGTCCTATTGCGGCGGCGGAGTTGCCGCGTCGCACAACGCACTGGCGCTTGCAGCGGTCGGCATCAGCTCCGCGGTCTACGTCGCGTCGTGGTCGGGGTGGAGCGCCGACCCCGAACGACCCGTCTCCACTGACATCCATCACACACCAAGGAATCCGGACCAGCGATGACACGACAGATGATCCTCGGCGCCTACATGGTCTTTCCGAGTATGCACAGTGCCGGAATGTGGCGGCATTCGTACTCGGAGAATGCCTTCGAGGACAGAGCGCTCTACGAGCGATACGCGCAAGCAGCGGAACGAGCAAAATTCGACCTGATACTGATACCTGAGCGTGTGCACTACGTCGACGGCCACACCAAATACGGTCTGCTGACCGGCTTTCAACATGATCCGACGCAGTTGGCTGCAGTGGTGGCCGGCGCAACAAATCGTATCGGTCTCGGCGTAACCCTTTCGGCAAGCTTCAACAGCCCGTACAACCTGGCGAGAACTCTGGGCAGCCTCGACATACTCAGCGGTGGGCGCGCGGCCTGGAACATCGTGATGACGGCACCCGGTCCGGCTAACGACAACTTTCCCGAAGTCGATCGGCTTCCGAGAGAAGAACTGTACGAGCGCGGCGACGAAGTTCTCGAAGCAACCACCGCACTCTGGTCGTCGTGGGACGGCGACGCCGTATCTGCCGATCGCGACAGCGGAATCTACGCAGACACAAGCAAGATTCACGCGGCCGACTACAAGGGCAAATACTTGTCGGTGCAGGGTCCACTCACCTTGCCACAATCACCTCAGGGCCGCCCGGTCTTCATCCAGGCAGGTGAATCTGTGAGAGGGCGCGAATTCGGTGGGCGGTGGGCAGATCTGGTCTTTGCGATCGACCCGTTGGAGGAAGATCTTCGAGCGAAGCGCAAGGCAATTCGCGGCTACGCGGAAGAGGCCGGACGCGACCCTGATTCGGTGCGCCTCGTCGCCGCTGTGCAACCGATAGTCGGCGAGACGACGAGCATCGCGAAGGAACGGCAGGAGTACCTGCGATCCTTGATCCATCCGGATGCGGCAATCGAGTGGGTCTCCCACTCCGCAGGACTAGACTTGTCGCAGTTCGATCCGTCCACTCCGATCGCCGAAGTTCTCAACCGCGGTAGTGGCCCCTCGCGTCGATTGGCACGCCTGATCGAATCCCGAAATCTCACCATCGCCGAAACCGCAGAGTTGTTCGCGCGCAATGATCTCACTCCCGAGATTGTCGGCTCGCCGCAAGAAGTGGCGGACGAGTTGACGCACCTCTTCGAATCGGGAGCAGCTGACGGTTTCATCCTGACCGCTACCCACTTCCCCAGGGGGCTCGACGACTTCGCGAGTTCCGTCGTGCCACTTCTGCAAGATCGGGGCGTGTTCCGGCGCGAATACACCGGAACGACCCTGCGGTCCCACATCTTCGACACCACTCGCACTTCCCCACGATGAACGGAACTCAGCCCATGACGACGTCGCGGCTTTCATCCATACCGATCCGAGTCGCCATCCTGGCGTCGACGCTTGCAGTTGCAGCCGGCTGCAGCACTGCAACGCCAGCTGCGAGCGCCGACTCCGAGCCCGTGTCAGGGGGCGATCTGACCTTTGCGATCAATACGTTTCCACCGTGCATCGACAAGACCCTGAACGGTCAAACTGCTACGGCATTCCATCCACTCTACGACAAACTCGTCGACCAGAACCTCGAGACCGGGGAGATAGTGCCTTGGTTGGCGACGTCCTGGGAGGTCCGGAACGACGGTCGACGATTCGTCTTCGCGCTGCGGGACGGCGTGACCTTCAGCAACGGCGAGCGTCTGGATGCGCAGGTTGTCGCGGACAACTTCGAAAGCCAGAAGAGACTGGGAGACAGTGGCTTCGCGACCACTGCGAAGTCACATCTCGCAAACTTCACTGGAGCGGAGGTACTCGACGCTTCCACTGTCGCACTCAATTTCTCGGAACCGTCAGCGGGCTTCCTTCAAGCCGCCCGCTCCGACACGCTCGCCATCATCGCACCGGAATCGTTGAAGAAGACGCCCGAAGAACGCTGCGCCCAGGGCGTTATCGCTTCCGGCCCGTTCGTACAGAAAGAACTGGAGACCAACGCGAAGGTCGTCCTCGCTCGTCGGGACGGGTACCACTGGGGATCCTCACTCAACAAGAACAAGGGAGAGGCCTATCTGGATTCGATCACCTTTTTGGTGGTCCCCGAATCCTCGGTGCGAATCGGCGGTTTGACGTCAGGACAACTGGACGCCGCGATCGACATTCCGAGCACAGACGTCGACCGGGCAGAAGGCGCCGGACTCACTGTCATCCCGTCCCTTGCTGCCGGCATCAACGACTCGCTCTTGCTCAACCCCACGTTCGCGCCGGTACTTGCGGACCTGAACGTGCGGCGTGCTTTGGTGAAGGGCATCGATACCCAGCAGATCATCGACACCACCTACACACCGAGTGACGAGAAAGCGCGAAGCATCTTGTCGGTGAAAGCGCCCGGCTACACCGATCTGTCGTCCGAGTACACCTATGACCCGTCGGGTGCGAAGTCACTGCTGGACGCCAGTGGATGGACAGTCGGCGGTGACGGATTCCGAACCAAGGACGGTGAGAAACTGACCGTCGAATTGGCCTACCGCAACCACCTCCCCCAATCGCAGTTCGAACTGATCCAATCTCAGCTGCGCGACATCGGAGTTGCAGTGAACTTGCAACCTCGCTCGACTGCCGAGGACAACGCCGCGAGAACCGACGGCACATGGGAATCGATCTACTTCCAGAGCTTGCGCGCCGACGGTGACGTACTGCTGGTGTTCAGTCCCACTCTCGGCTCGACCAAAGGCATCGCCTCGACTCCGGAGCTGAATGCATTGCTGGTCAAACAATCTCAGACCGTAGACGTCGATGCGAGAAACGTGGTGTTGAAGGAGATTCAGGAACTGATTGCCGATCAGGCACTGGCGATCCCGTTGCACGCCTCTTCGCTGATCTACGCGACGACTCCCGCGGTTCACGACCTGCGCATCCAAGCCGATCTCTACTCGGTGGACTTCGTGGATGCGTGGAAGAGCTAGCCCACACTTCGTGATCTCGACAACCTGCTTCGACAAACCCTCTTCCCGGAAGGAACCCGATGTTCACCCGTCCTCGCACCGCAACGCTTCTGATCTCTACCCTGGCCACAGTTACTCTCCTGGGTACCGCTTGCGGAAGCCCAGATGAAGAATCGACCGGGCAACACTCCGGTGCAACAACATCCAGTATCAACTTGTCGGCCGAGCAGAACCGCATCAGCACCGACAAGGTTGATTCGATCGCAGCGAAGGTCCCTCAGGAGTTCCGCGACCGGGGCACGATCCGAATCACCGGCAACGCTGGAACCGCTCCACCGTTGCGCTTCTATGCCGACGACGACAAGACTGTCATCGGTTCCGAGACCGACTTCGCGTATTTGATTGCAGAGGTGCTCGGGCTGAAAATCGACCTTCAGGTCGCGGATTGGGCGCAGAATTCGGTGCGGATCGATTCGGGAGACGCAGATGCGTTCATCTCCAACGTGACGGTCACCGAAGACGCGCAAAGAGAAATACGACTTCGCGACGTACCGCCTCGACACTCTCGCGTTCGAGGTCAGAAAGGACAGGAATCTCTCACTCGAGAAGCCGGAAGACATCGCCGGACTGAAGATCGGAGTCGGCGCTGCCACCAATCAGGAGGCGTTGCTGGTGAAGTGGAATGAGGACAACCTCGCAGCTGGGCGTGCTCCCGCTGAAATCACCGTGTACCAGAAGACCACTGACTACTACCTGCCGCTGTCTTCCGGTCGAATCGACGCTTACTTCGGCCCCAACCCGTCATCGCAGTTTCACGCTGCACAGACTGGCGAGAACGAAGTGATCGGTCAGTTCTCCGGAGCCGGTGAGGCCGCGTTGGGCCAGATCGGTGTACTGGTCAAGAAAGACAACGGCTTGGTACAACCGATCAGCGAGGCGATAGATCATCTCATCGAAAACGGCACATACGAGCAAGTTCTCGAGCGATGGAAGATCACCAACGAGGCAGTCGACAAGTCGCTGGTCAATCCCCCTGGCCTCCCGAAGACGAACAAATAGGAAAGGCGCACTCTAACTCGTCGCGGGGCGACTATTTCAGTCTGAACCGCGAGATCGACGGCGGACCATCGTATACCTCGCCCGCCCCGTCGACCCGAGACCGTGCGCAGCGTGCTCCACCGGCTGCATCGCTTCATCGAAGGACACGCAGCACCAGCTGTCTCCAAGATGATTCGAATGCTGAACTGGGAAGAACGCAGCAAGACAATGGAATCCGACCCAGGTTGTCAACCGAGTGCTAGCTTGGAGTTCCCGATTCAGGTCAGAGCAGGAGCTTCATCCATGAAACTGGCAGAGGCACTGGCGCTACGCAGTGACACCACTCGCAAGGTTGCGCACTTGCGCGAGCGGATCGTCGACAATGCACGCCACCAGGAGGGAGAAGTTCCCGCCGAAGACGCCGCCGTCCTTCTCGAAGAGCTGACGTCAACTCTGAGCGAACTCGAACGGTTGATGCGCGCGATCAATCGAACCAATGCGCAGGCGATCCTCGGAAACGGCACTGTCACAGATGCACTCGCCCATCGAGATGTGCTGCGTCTGAGACACTCTGCAGTCAATGCCGCTGCGGACGCCGCGTCCGGGCGCGAAGAGCGAGGTTACGGTCGTCAACTCCGATCAGAATTGGTCTATGTCGCGGCAGTCCCCGTCACCGAACTTCGGGCAATCGCGGACGACCTCGCCCGCGAGATTCGCGAGGTCGATACACAGATTCAACGAACGAATTGGGAGGTGGATCTGATCGAGTAAGCACGGCAGCGTTGGAGCAGGTAGTCGTTCGGCGAAGCGAGCACACACCGCGACCGGCGGTCTATCCGGTCACCTCTGAGCGCGGCGGGCAGCGCACATACACATTGCAGCCCTGCACGT
This sequence comes from Rhodococcus sp. OAS809, assembly GCF_040546695.1. Taxonomy (NCBI): domain Bacteria; kingdom Bacillati; phylum Actinomycetota; class Actinomycetes; order Mycobacteriales; family Nocardiaceae; genus Rhodococcus; species Rhodococcus sp. OAS809. The sequence continues at coordinate 2,702,881 of NZ_JBEPOI010000002.1, forward strand.
CGTACAGGTAAAAGTGCACTACGCACACATCACCACCACGTGCTGATCGTCGATAGACGAGGGCGGGTTCGGGGCATCCAGCACTGTCGGCGACTACAGGTCGGTGCGTCTCCGATTGGGATGCAGGATGCACCTCAGTAGCGCGAATAGTGCTGCATCTCCTCGCGATCTGCAGCGCAGATGCACTTTCGATCGAGATCGCGGTCGGCAGTCACTGCGCAGAAGCGAACCCCGAGCGGATCGTGGGATTCCATACTGTGCTGACACGCCGGGCAGATCGACGGTGTTTTCTGATCCTCGTCAGTCGACTCGGATTGCCCTCGTGCATTCGACACATCGGACGGGTTCGACGCCATACAGGCGCTCCAGTTCTCGGCCGTTCGACCACAGACCGGGTTGGCGTCGAGGACGACATGGCTTGACCGCGCATATTCGAATGACCCTCGACGTACCCCACGCTACTCGCTTCGGCACACCGGTTTGTACCAATTTCTGCCCACGCGACAATCCCGGTCGAGCAGGATAGAACTACTGCACGCACCATTTCGGTGCAGGATTCGAATTCGTGCAGCATTCGTCGTGAAAGGGCTTCTCGTGAACACTTTCCAACGTGTATCCGCCGCCGTGAACGTAGTGGTCCAACCACTGATCGGCGCTCCGATCGTAGGCAAACTATTGGGCCGTTCCATGACCGTCATCACCTACGTCGGACGCAAGTCCGGTCGTACCTTCAGCGCGCCCGTGTCCTACAAACGAAAAGGCGACCATGTGACGATCGGCGTTGCCATGCCGGACAAGAAGAGTTGGTGGCGCAATTTCTACCCGGAACAAGGTCCGATCGTTCTCCAACTGGACGGTATCGATCGCCCCGGCGAGGCACTCGCACACCGAAAAGGCAAGGGTGTCTACGTCTCCGTCGAACTCGCTCCCGTCGACTGAGCGGATCGAACAGCCACCGGTGCAATCACATTCAGCTCACACCCACCGCCTCACGAGATCTGGGTGATTCAGATCTCGTGACGGTCGGGACCTTTGACTCTGTGCAATCGAGACTCGGTCTCGCACCCTTCGACGCGGGTTTTTTGTCGACCATCGGTCGGACAACCCGATCCTGTCGGGACATTACCGTCCGGTAACATCGACGGCAGGCGTGAGCTGGAAGAGGTGACCACCGTGACGATCGGCATCTATCTGGTCGACGACCACGAGATCGTCCGTCGTGGATTGGCAGACCTGTTGAATCAGGTATCGGGATTCAACGTTGTTGGCGAGGCGTCGTGTGTTCGCGAAGCCTCGGCCGGAATACCCGAATGCCGACCCGACGTGGTTGTCATGGACGTCAGACTTCCCGACGGTAACGGTGTGGAACTGTGCCGAGAACTGGCGTCGACCTACCCGAGCGCCGCCACTTTGATGCTCACGTCGTACTCCGACGACGACGCACTGCTCGACGCCCTGATCGCCGGCGCACGAGGATTCGTCCTCAAGAACATCCGCGGCCACGACCTGGTGTCGGCGATCCGCACGGTTGCTACCGGCAAGTCGCTGTTGAACACCCAGGCGGTGATCGGTTTGGTCCGGCGCATCCGGTCCGAACAGGAGTCGGGTACTGCGGCAGCCCTGTTGACCGATCAGGAGCTCTTGATCTTCGAGTTGATCGGCAAGGGACTGAGCAATCGAGAGATCAGCTCGCACGCAGAACTCTCGGAGAAAACAGTCAAGAACTACGTCTCACGCATCCTCGAGAAACTGGGTCTCGAACGTCGAACGCAGGCCGCAGTTCTGGCGACAAAGCTTCGTGCGGGCACTTCGCACCCGGATCCTTCCGGCCAGGCGACCACTCACCTGCTGACGCCGTCCGGCTCGCCCTTCTCCGCCACCACGGGCACGCACCATGCCAGGTAGCCGCGACGCGCTCATGCTCAGCCTTTTCGGCGACATCGCCGGAAGCGCGGAGCTGACTGCTCTCAACCCGACTGCAATTCCCAAACTGCTCAGTGCCGTGTTGACCGTCGGGTCCACACTCCAGCTCGACGAAACCCTGCAACAGATAGTCGACGTCGCGCGACATCTCCTCGAAGCGGACTACGGCGCGCTCGGCGTGAAATCCCCCGACGGACGCTTGTCCCGATTCATCCACTCCGGTTTGACTCAGGGGCAGGTTGCCAAAATCGGGCATCTTCCCGAAGGACACGGCCTGCTGGGCCTGGTCGTTCGAGAACCGTGCCCGGTTCGAACCGACCGAATCTCCTCGCATCCGTCCTCGGCAGGGTTTCCGACCAATCATCCGCCGATGGACACGTTTCTCGGTGTTCCGATCTTCGTCAGGGGCGAGGTGTTCGGCAGCATCTACCTCGCGGACAGCTCGGAACGGACTGCATTCGACGACCGCGACGAGGCTGTACTCCAGATTCTGGCAAATGCTGCGAGCATCGCCATCGACAATGCGCGTCTGTTCGAGGAATCCCGGACGCGAGAAGCCTGGCTCAAGGCCGTCGCCGCCGTCAATGCACGTCTGCTCAGCGGCGGATCCCGCGACGAGACGCTATCGGAACTGGTTCGGACGACGCGGCACCTCACGGATGGAAATCTTGTGTGCGTCGTTCGCTACGACCTCGGCAGAGAGCCGGTAGTCCACGTCGCCGATGCTGCTGATTCCCAGCCTGTCCCCGCGACCGGATCAGCCGTCGATCTGTCCGGGACCGTGATCGACGACGCTGCGCGGAGCCGGCGGCCGATCTCTGCACCACATGGCAGTTCCGTTCCGGCACTGAATGTTTCCGGCGACGAATCAGTGGTCGCACTCCCCCTCTCCGGGACCTCGTTCGGCGGCGGTGTTCTCTTCGCGTCACGCCGCAGCAACCGCCCGTGGGGAGTGGACGAGATCGAGCAACTGACGGCGATGGCAGACATCGCTTCTGTCACTGTCGAATTCGCAGAACAGCAACGGAAAGAAAGACTGGTCGACGTCCTCGAAGATCGCGACCGAATCGCGCGGGATCTCCATGACCACGTCATCCAACAGCTGTTCGCCACCGGGTTGAGTTTGCAGGGGGTGCTGCAACGTCCAGGCGACGAGGACACCGTTCGAACCGTATTGGACACCTCTGTCGATCAACTCGATCGAACAGTCCGTGAAATCCGCACCGCAGTCTTCGACCTCCATACGAGCGAGATGTCTACTCCCACAAGCCTGCGGCGGCGACTACTCGATGCCGTCAACGGTCTGTCCGGCCACTCGTCGATCACTCCCAGCGTCACTTTCGAGGGAACCATCGACAGTTCCGTCCCGTCTCGACTTGCCCCGCACGCCGAAGCCGTTGTGCGCGAGGGCTTGAGCAACGCTCTGCGGCATGCACATGCCGATGCCATCGACGTCACCATCCGGGCCACCGAGGAGCTTGTCATCAGCATCGTCGACGACGGTGTGGGAATCGACCAGGCAACCAGAATCCACGGTCTCGACAACCTGGCGACCCGCGCTCGTCAGTGCGGAGGCTCGAGCAACATCACCAGCGAGAACGGTGTCACCGAACTGGTGTGGCGTGTTCCGCTGAGCCCCAGGCGAAGTCCGTTGCCGATCCAGCATCGTTGAGCGTCAGAGCGGATCCAGTTGGGCCTTGAGCAGGCAGAACTCGTTACCTTCCGGATCGGCCAGGACATGCCATTGTTCGTGCCCTGTCTGGCCGATGTCGGCCGGCCGCGCACCAAGACTCAGCAGGCGTTCCAGTTCGGCCTCCTGATCGCGATCGGTGGCGTTGACGTCGATATGCAGGCGGGGCTTGCCCTTCTCCGGTTCGTCTCTGCGACTGAGGATGATCGTCGGCTGCGGACCGCCGAACCCTTCGCGTGGGCCGATCTCCAACGAACCGTCGTCCATTCGATCGAGCACGACGAAGTCCAGGACCTCGCACCAGAACCGGCCCAGCACCTCGGGTTCCCGGCAACCGAGCACCAGTTCACTGATACGACATGCCATGACCATCTCGCTTTCTTTCGGCTCGTGAAGACAACTCTCTCGACCGTACCGGACCACGTGATCTACGCCATGCCTCTGTTCCGATCCTAGGGACCTTTTCCCCTCGTCCGAGTTCTCGGTCGCCACGATCATTGCGTTATGTTCCACAGTCCCAGGCATTCTCGGTCTTTCGTCACGTCGATGTGCGTAGGCGGCCATCGTGGTTGATCTCGCGCCCCGGCCGGTCGGTGAGGTCGATTCCCCCGCCGATGCAATTCCCCGAACCGCTCCGAAGGGTTCGAAACTGGTCGAGATCCTCAGGACCACCGATCACAAGATGATCGGTCTGATGTACATCGTGACATCGTTTGCCTTCTTCTTGATCGGCGGACTGATGGCACTACTCATGCGCATGGAATTGACCGTTCCGGGAATGCAATTCCTGTCCAACGAGCAGTACAACCAGTTGTTCACCATGCACGGCACGATCATGCTCCTGCTGTACGCGACCCCGGTGTTCTTCGGATTCGCCAACTACCTCATGCCACTGCAGATCGGGTCGCCGGACGTGTGTTTCCCGCGACTCAACGCCTTCAGCTACTGGCTCTATCTCTTCGGCGGCCTGATCGCGTCCGCCGGATTCGTAACACCTGGTGGTGCGGCAGATTTCGGCTGGACCGCCTACGTACCGCTCACCAGCGAACTCCACTCCCCCGGCATGGGCGCCGACCTGTGGATTATCGGTCTCGCTCTCGGCGGCGTCGGCACCATCCTCGGCGCAGTCAACATCGTTTCGACGATCGTCTGCCTGCGCGCCCCGGGTATGACGATGTTCCGCATGCCGATCTTCACGTGGAATGCGCTGGTCGCCAGCATGCTGATCCTCCTCGTTTTTCCGCTGCTCGCTGCTGCCTTGATCGGACTGTGGGTGGACCGGCACCTGGGAGCGCACCTGTTCGACCCCGCCACCGGTGGAGTCATGTTGTGGCAGCACCTGTTCTGGTTCTTCGGCCATCCCGAGGTCTACATTCTGGCGCTGCCGTTCTTCGGCATAGTCTCGGAGATCTTCCCCGTCTTCAGCCGCAAGCCGATCTTCGGATACACCGGATTGGTCTACGCAACATTGGGAATTGCTGCACTGTCGATCGCTGTGTGGGCGCACCACATGTACGCAACCGGCGCCGTTCTCCTCCCCTACTTCTCGTTCATGACCTTCCTGATCGCAGTTCCCACCGGAGTCAAGTTCTTCAACTGGATCGGCACCATGTGGAAGGGGCAGTTGACTTTCGAATCGCCCATGCTGTTCTCCGTCGGCTTCCTGGTCACATTCCTGTTCGGCGGACTCTCCGGCGTCATCCTTGCCAGCCCGCCCTTGGACTTTCATGTCACCGACTCGTACTTTGTTGTCGCGCATTTCCATTACGTCCTCTTCGGAACAATCGCGTTCGCGACATACGCCGGAATCTACTTCTGGTTCCCGAAAATGACCGGCCGGATGTTGGACGAGAAGCTCGCCAAGATCCATTTCTGGTTGACCCTGATCGGCTTTCACGCGACATTTCTCGTCCAGCATTGGCTCGGCGCCCAGGGCATGCCTCGGCGGTACGCGGACTACCTCCCGTCGGACAATTTCACTCTTCTCAACACGATCTCGACCATCGGCGCGTTTGTGCTCGGAGCCTCGACGATTCCGTTCATCTGGAACGTTTTCAAGAGCTACCGGTACGGCCGAATTGTGACCGTCGACGATCCTTGGGGCTTCGGAAACTCGCTCGAATGGGCGACGTCCTGCCCACCACCGCGACACAACTTCACCGAACTCCCCCGAATCCGCAGTGAGCGGCCGGCATTCGAACTGCACTACCCCCACATGGTCGAAAGAATGCGCGACGAGGCGCATGTCGGACTGCTTGGTCACAAGTCGGTTTCCGACGTGAGAACTGAGGTGAAACAACATGAATGACGGCACGAAGCACCGAGCCTGGGCAGAAAAGCAGCACCACGAATGCCGAGCGAAACCCGGCCATCTCCTCGCCCCGTTGCTCGTGCTCATGTTCGCTGTCACGACGCTCGTGTGGTTGCCCCTGACGACTGCCGCGTGCTCGATAGTCGTCGCAGGATTGCTGTTCGGCACTGTCCTGCAAGCTAGTTCGCATTCAACAGACACAGCTCGAGGAGTTCACGATGAAGCCCGAACTATCGACTGATCTCATCACCTCGGAGTGGTCCGCGGACGGAGCGGTGGTCGTGTGCATCGACGGATCCCCGCTGCGCCCCGGCGAGATCACGTGGGCGGCTGAGTTCGCACATCGCCACGGTCTCTGGATGCGAATCGTTTTCGTAGCTCCGAGCGCCGATCTGAACACCTCGGCATCGCCGACCGGCCTGTTCATGGAGGCCATTCAGATCGCCGAGTCGGTGTCGCCAGATCTTCGGATCCGGACCGATCTGATCTCCGGGGAGAACACCGCAATTCTCACCGCGCTGACAGCTGAGGCCGCCTTGATCGTCGCAACACAGGACGATCCCGCCGCACCTGGACCGACATGTTCGTTCGCAAGAGTCGGAACACCGCGTGAAAGCAGCGCTGCGGCAGCCTTGCCGGTTGTCGTCGGTTTGGACGGAAGCGCCTACAGCGAAAGCGCTCTGGCCATCGCATTCAAGGAAGCAGAGGCAGCGAACACCGAACTGGTCGTCGTGCACGCAGCGCCGCCAGAGGCCGAGCTGCGTCGAGACGTCGCATCCGGGCACTCGCCCCAGCACTCGACGCCGCTGACGTGGCAACTGTCGGGTTGGGCCACGCTCTACCCTGGCGTCGCGATCCGTCAGATCGAGTTCGACGGCCCCTCGGTTGCCATTCTTGAACAACTCTCCACCGAGGCACGGCTTCTCGTCGTGGGCCGGCGCGGACGAGGTTCGTTCGACGACACCGCTCTCGGCACCACGAGCAGTGCGATGATTCGAAAAGCACACTGCCCGGTCATCGTTGCCAGCGAAGCCTGAATCGGACCTCACCCGGTCAGAAGCCGTAGCTGTGGATGGGTGCGAGCTGACCGGAGTGATGGGCTTCGATTACGAAACGCTCGTGGTCGACCAACTTCTCCGGGAGTTCGTCAACCGGCCACCACCGCAGATCTGCAGATTTCAACGGCTCCATCCGGCGTGGTTCACCCGACCACGTGCGGCATTCGTAGAAGAAGTCCACTCGATGATCCACCGGTTCGCTCCCGTCCGCGTGGCGGCGATGCAAGACGGTCAGCGGCTTCAGTTCCGAGAAAAGCAACTCGACACCAAGTTCTTCCGCAGCCTCCCGAACGGCAGCGTCGATCGCCGACTCCCCCAGTTCGACGTGGCCCGCAGCAGCGTGAGCCCAGTATCCGTCCATGAATCCCGTGCCCTCGCGCAATTGCAGCAGCACCTCGCGCCGTTGTACAGGGTTGCTTCGACAGAACATCACGTACACCGCTGGTACCAGCGCAAATTGATCGGCCACACGACCACGCTATCGTGCGCGTGAAATGACGGCGCCCCGCGAGAACAAGCTCGCGGGGCGTCGTCGACGATCTGCTGGATCAGTTCACGTCGAACCGGTCGAGGTCCATCACCTTGGTCCAGGCTGCGGCGAAGTCCTCGGCGAACTTCTGCTTGGCGTCTGCGCTGGCGTACACCTCGGCGAGTGCACGCAGTTGCGAATTCGATCCGAAAACGAGATCGACCGCAGTTGCCGTGTACTTCGGATCGCCCGTCACGCGATCAACGCCGTCGTAGACGTTTTCGTCCGTCTTCGACGGCTTCCACTCGGTACCCATGTCGAGAAGGTTGACGAAGAAATCGTTGGTCAACGTCTCGCGACGATCGGTGAACACCCCGTGACGGGTATTGCCGAAGTTCGCGTTCAGCGCGCGAAGTCCGCCGACCAGCACTGTCACCTCGGGCGGGGTCAGCGACAGCATGTACGCGCGGTCGACCAACAGAATCTCTGCCGGAATCTTCTCGCCTCCCTTGAGGTAGTTCCGGAATCCGTCGGCCCGGGGTTCGAGTACCTCGAACGAGTCGACGTCTGTCTGCTCCTGCGTTGCATCCGTTCGGCCCGGCGTGAACGAGACCGTGATGTCCTGTCCGGCGTTCTTCGCAGCCTGTTCGACGGCCGCTGTACCACCCAGAACGATCAGGTCGGCGAGAGAAACCTTGGCTCCTCCAGCCTGGTTGAAGTCCTGCTGAACCCGCTCGAGAGTCTGAAGCACCGCGGAGAGAGCTGCGGGCTCGTTGACTTCCCAATTCTTCTGCGGCTCCAGTCGGATTCGCGCACCGTTGGCGCCGCCGCGCATGTCCGTGCTGCGGAAGCTCGCGGCAGACGCCCACGCCGTCGATACCAACTGCGAAATGGACAGCCCGGAGTCGAGAAGTCGACTCTTGAGGATCGCGATGTCTGCGTCCCCGATCAGTTGATCATCGGCCGAGGGAACCGGGTCCTGCCACAGCTGCGGCTCGGGAACCCAAGGTCCCAGGTAGCGCGTGACCGGTCCCATGTCACGGTGAAGGAGCTTGTACCAAGCCTTGGCGAACTCTTCGGCGAATTCTTCCGGATGATCGAGCCAGCGCCGGGTGATCTTCTCGTACGTCGGATCCAGGCGTAGGGACAGGTCGGTCGTCAGCATCGTCGGGGTGCGTCCGGCCGACGAATCGAACGGATCCGGGATGGTGCCCGCCCCCGCGCCGTCCTTCGGAATCCACTGCCACGCACCCGCCGGACTCTTGGTCAGCTCCCAGTCGTAGCCGTACAGAATCTCCAAGAAGGTGTTGTCCCACTTCGTCGGAGTGGGAGTCCACACGACTTCGAGACCACTGGTGATCGCGTCCTTACCCACCCCCGTGCCGAAGGCACTCTTCCAGCCCAGTCCCTGCTGCTCGATGGGAGCACCTTCCGGTTCCGGTCCGACGAGGTCGGCCGGTCCGGCTCCGTGCGTCTTGCCGAAGGTGTGACCGCCGGCGATCAGCGCAGCTGTCTCCACGTCGTTCATCGCCATGCGGGCGAACGTTTCTCGGATGTCGCGGGCGGCCGCTACCGGATCCGGTTGCCCGTTGGGTCCTTCGGGATTGACGTAGATCAGGCCCATCTGCACGGCTCCGAGCGGTCCAGACAGCTCACGGTCTCCGCTGTAACGCTCGTCGCCGAGCCAGGTGTCCTCGGGACCCCAGTAGATCTCCTCGGGCTCCCAGATGTCTTCTCGGCCGAATCCGAAGCCGAAGGTCTTGAACCCCATCGACTCCAGGGCGCAGTTGCCCGCAAACACCAGCAGGTCGGCCCAGGAAACCTGCTTTCCGTACTTCTGCTTCACGGGCCAGAGCAGGCGCCGCGCCTTGTCGAGGCTGGCGTTGTCCGGCCAACTGTTGAGCGGGGCGAAACGCTGAGCACCTTGGCCGCCACCGCCGCGGCCGTCTGCAATGCGATAGGTGCCGGCAGCATGCCAGCTCATACGCACGAAGAGTCCGCCGTAGTGCCCGTAGTCGGCCGGCCACCAATCCTGCGACGCCGTCATCAACGCGATGACGTCGCGCTTTAGCGCCTCGACATCGAGCTTGGCGAATTCCTGGGCGTAATCGAAGTCGGCACCCATCGGATTCGACTTCGACGAATGTGACTGCAAGACAGAGAGATCCGGCTGATTCGGCCACCAGTCGCTGTTTGTTCTCGGACGATTCCCGGTAGGCGTCGGAGACGGGATTGCGGGGTTTTCACTTTCGCTGGTGCTCTCGGTGTTTCCGTCGTGAGCAACCGGGCAACTATCGGACACGGTAATCCCTCCATGAGCGAGTAGAACGGACTTCGATCACGTTTGTGATCGCAAACTCTGAGTTGTCGAGCAGTCGGGACACAGGCCCCAGTAAATGACCTCGGCTTCGTCGAGAACGAAACCGTTGTGCGCCGACGGCGTCAAACACGGTGCCTCTCCGACTGCGCAGTCGACATCTGCAACGACCCCACAGGACCGGCAGACGACGTGATGATGGTTGTCGCCGACGCGTGACTCGTACAGCGCCACCGATCCGGACGGTTGGATCCGCCGTATCAGCCCGGCGCCGGTGAGAGCGTGCAACACGTCGTAGACCGCCTGCCGCGACACCCCCGGCAGAACAGCCCGCACAGCATCGAAGACAGTCTCGGTGGCTGCGTGTGGGCGTGCATGCACAACCTCGAGCACCGTGACTCTGGGACGAGTCACGCGAAGCTCAGCGTTACGCAGTTGGGCTGCATAATCCGGCGTCGAAGGCACCTTTCCACTATTGCGCAATCTTCTGGACTGAACCCAGACTTTCGCGAAAATCATCGCTGACAGGGCCCTCCCGACCGATTCGTCCGTGCTGGAAGTGAGCCGGATTCCTCGCTGTTTCTCACGCCCCCAACAGCGCCTTCAGGTTTGTTGCGCGTCGACGCGTCCTGCTGTGTGGTTCCACAAACTCCGACAATCTCCCCTTCGTCCAACTACCGTGAAAGGGAGAATCCGCCGAGGTCAGGAGTGCTCGTGCCCAAACTGGAGATCAAGAGGAAGTCAGAACTCTCACGGCAGGAAGTCGCCGACCGACTCATCGCCCTCGGCCAAGCCCTCGCCAGTGGGTCGGAAGTGGAGCTGGGGTCGGGTGGGGACTCGATCGAAATCAGTGTTCCGGAACAGGTTCGGTGGGAACTCGAGATCGAAGTCGACGGCAACGAAGTCGAGATAGAAATCGAGATTCACTGGCGCGACGACCCTCAGGAAGAATCGGAAGAGAAGTCTCCGCCTCCCACCAAAGCAGTTCGTCGCAGCCGAGCACGCAAGAGCACTGCCACATAGGCCGAACTCGAACACGGTTGTCAGGCACTTACGGAGACGCCGACACCTCGAGAGACACGACGCGCAGCAGTGCTCGGAGATCACTTTCGATCCGTCGAAACAGTTGATACACAACGATGAATCCGGCGATCCCGCCCAAACACAACGCACGGACTGTTGCGTTGAGTTCCTCACCGGCACCCGAACCGACAAAACTGAGCCCCGCGATTCCCACCAGTGGAACCGACGCCGCGACTGCGAGGTAACGCGTGCTGCTCCGACCCAACGAGCGAATATCGCGTCCGTCGTCGCTTCGTAACTCGCCGTGTGACAACAAGATCGGATACAGACATCGAACCGAGTAGTACGTCAGGATGAAGAACGGATACGCGACTGCGACGGCGCCGCACACCGCCAGCGACGACATCAGGTGCACGTAGGCCCGCTGCGGAATTCCGCCGGCGGCAATCTGCAATGCGACCGGATATGCGATACCGGCCAGAACCCACAGACCGAATGCGATCACGACCGCGCGATGTCCGACGTTCAGCGTCGCAGTACGCGCTTTGTTCAAGACCTCCGCGCTGTACGTCTGACCGTTGCGCAGTCCGTGAGGCACGGTGAGTGCAAGCCGACACCAATACAGGATCGCTGCGGCACCGAGAGAGAACGCAGCCACCCCGATGACCAGATGAACCTGCTCGAGATGCTGCTGAGCCTGCGGCGAGAGACCCGAGATGATCAGCATCTTGTTGTAGTAGTAGTTGTAGCCCGCCGCAAGAAGATTCGGAATTCCGATCGCGGCAAGCACTATCGGCAGCGCCCACTTCCACAACGTCGAACGTGGACTCCCTTCCGGTGGGTCCACCAGATTGCGAGCAGACCGGTCCAGACACAGTGCGAACTGACGAGCCAACTTTCGGCCGCCAGACCACCTTCCGTCTCTCTCCGGCGAGAGAGACTTGACCAGAACTCGGCGCAGCGCCGGCGGACAGTCGTCCGGTAGCCGTGCCTCGGCTGCGGGATCCACCCCGCGCCGGCGGGCCTCGAGCGCCTTCTTGGGCGACGGTGGGCTCTCCCCCGTACCGTCGTCCGTGAAAGGCCTACTCCCGGTGAGGAGTTCCCACAACATCACGCCCAGTGCATAGATGTCGCTACGGGTGTCGAGTGTGCCAGGCGCCCCCACCGCACAGGCCTCCAATTGCTCCGGAGACATGTAGGCAAGCGAGCCTCCGACAAAACATGCAGCGTCCTCGGTCGAGACCTCCTCACTCGAGCTGACGTTGAAGTCGGCGAGCTTGGGGATGCCTTCGACGCTGAGCAGGACATTCGCCGGCTTGATGTCCCGATGTAATACGCCGTGCTCACGCGCATACTCGAGGGCATCGGCCAGTCGCATCCCCATCCAGGCCACGGTCTCCGGCCACGACATCGCAGCGATCTCGCTCCTCAGGCTCGTCTCGCTGGGCTTCATCTCTCCCTTCTTCGCCAGGGTCTTGTCGATGGCGTCGAGAAGTAGTTGTCCGGACCGCTGCGCCTGCGGTGTCACGCGGACAAGTTTGACCACGTCGAGCAGGGTCCCACCCGGCACGTATTCCATGAACAGGACTCGCAGTGCGCGTTCCCCGAGCAACCGTTGATCGAAGACCCGGACGATGTTGGGATGGTCGAGCTGGGCGAGAGTCTGAGGCTCGACTCCGACGTTGCGCGAGATTTTCAACGCAACCCACCGCTGCATCGAGAGTTGCCGAGCGAGGAACACTCGGGCGAATGCGCCGTGCCCGAGTTCCAACACCAGCTCGAAATCGTCCAGGTGCTGCCCGATTTCGAACTCGTCGAAACCCGACAGTCCCAACATCATCACGTCTTCGCGACCGGCCATCGAATCACGGTCGAACATCTGCTCGAAACTCTCTGCCTGCAAGGGAAACTCGCTGAGGTACTCGGCTGCTGCGACGTCCTCCCCACCCTGCTTCCGCAGCCGGAACTCCTCGTACAGGAGCTCGGCCGGTAATGGTTCTTCGAGTAATTCGGGATACTCGGCACAGTAATCCGTGAGCCGTTTCGGGCAATCATTTTTCAGCCAGCGGTACTCCATGTCGATTCCGACCAGTTCGATCAGCGCCGCCCGACGAATCTTGGCTGGATCAGGCAGATAGTCGCTCAGGTCGGACGGGGTTCGTCCCTCCTCCCAATCCGCCACAAGGCGGCCGAGGCCGTCTGCACCGTTCTGGCCGTCACGCATCACCGGCAGCGTTGAGGGGCGCAACTCGGTGACGGTGCCCCGTTCGGTCAGGGGCCCGCTCGCGATTGTCGCGTCACTGGCCTGCGCACCACGTTCATTCATGACACTTCTGTTCCGCACCTCGATCACAATGAATCGGAGTGACTCACTTCAGCGTAACCCCGGTGGTACTCCAGACCCCAGCGAATCTATTCGGCGTGAACTGCCGACTCCGTGCCGATGCGAACGAGTTCGTCGCGCTCTTTGATTTTGATCCGATCACGCCCATGCTTCACACCGAGGGCACGTTCGGCGGCATCGATGCGAAGCCATCCGTCCCAATCGACGGGCACCACTCTGCCGGCCCTGAGGACCTCCGCGATCCGGCCGTGGCCGGCTCGACGCTCGTATGCCGAATCCAACTGTCGCAGCAAGGTTTCGACGGTTTGGCGTGCATCAGGCCGAGCCGCACCGATCAGCCCGGCGGCACCTCGCTTCATCCAGCCCGTCACGAACAAACCTGCGATCGGCGAGCCGCTCTCGTCGACCGCTGCGCCGCCCTGGTGCGCAACATTGCCGCGTCCGTGATCGAAAGGCACCCCGGCAAGTGGCGTCCCGAGAAATCCGATTGCCCGGTACACAGCTTGAACCGGATAGTCGGTACAGATACCCGAAGCGGTGACGTGACCGTATCCGTCCGGGACTGTCCGCTCGACGCGGAGTGCCTCGACTTTCCCGTTGCCGAGAATCTCCACGGGCTGTCGGTAGAAGTGCAGGTGAACTCGACGCTGGGCAGTTCGGTCGGCAGGCGCAGTGTCCGCGAAACCACGGAGTGTCTCGACTGCCAGTCGGGTGTGCACCAACTGTTTGGTCATCCGCTCGACATGCCGGTCCGGTACGACATCGACAGAATCGACGACAACATCTACGCCGGGTAGTTCACCGAGAGCGCGCAACTCGTTCGGGGAGAAGCGAGCGTCGGCTGGTCCGCGCCGGACAAAGATGTGTACTTCGCGAACTCGACTGCCGGCGATCCCTTCCCGAACTTGGTCGGAGACGTCCGTGGCCTGCAGCGATTGCGCCTCGGCGAGGAGCATACGGGTGACGTCGAGTGCGACGTTGCCACCTCCGATCACTGCGACCGATTCCGCGTTCAGCGGCCACTGCGGCGAGCTGTCCGGGTGATCGTTGTACCAACCGACAAACTCGGCGCCACCGAAAGAACCTGGAAGCTCGACGCCGGGAATGTCGAGAGGTGCATCCCGCGGCGCACCGGTTGCAATGATCACGGCATCGTAGGACGAACGTAGGTCATCGACGGAAAGGTCCTTTCCGATCTCCACGTTGCAGAACAGCCGGAACTCACTCGCGACCAGCGTGGTGTGCAGAGAATGGGCGAACTTTTCGGACTCGGGGTGCCCTGGTGCGAGACCGTAGCGCACCAGTCCGTACGGCGTCGGTAGACGCTCGAACACGTCTGTCTTGGTGCCGGGCGCAAGTTCGGCGAGAGCGCCGGCGGCGTGGATTCCCGCCGGCCCCGCTCCGACGATCGCGACACTGAGCGGTGGTGAGAAGAATCGGGGCGCCGCAGGCGGGGATACCGCTGGACCTCTGGCGTTGATCATCCCCCGAGGCTAGGACCTCAACTGCGCTGGAGATCAAGTCCGCTTTCAGCAGCCCGCTTTTCAGTAACCTTGCTCTGCAGGCTTGTGCTCGGTTGTGTAGCGGTAGAAGTCCGCTAGTTGGAGTTCGCCGGCAGCTGCCTCGTCGACTATGACGGTCACGTGTGGATGCAGCTGCAGCACCGACGCCGGGCAGAATGCCGAGACCGGACCTTCGACCGCGGCCCGGACGGCGGGCGCTTTGCGGGCGCCGTCCGCGATCAGGACGAGATGCCTTGCATCACTGATGGTTCCGAGCCCTTGCGTGATCACATGATGCGGTACGTCGGCTGGGTCTGCGAAGAACCGTGCATTGTCGGCGCGGGTCCTCTCGGTCAAGGTCTTCACTCGGGTGCGCGATGCAAGCGAGGAGGAGGGCTCGTTGAAACCGATGTGTCCGTTCAGGCCGATGCCGAGGATCTGCACGTCGATGGGACCGTTTTCGGCGATGGCAGCGTCGTAACGCCGGGCCGCGTCACTGGGATCCGCGGCCCCGCCGTCGGGGCTGAACACTCGCGCATTGTCGATGTCGAGGTGATCCACGAGTTCCGTGCGGATGGTGTGCGCGTAGGACTGCGGCTGATCGGACGTGAGACCTACATACTCGTCGAGAAGATACGCGCTCATCGCCGCGAACGACACTCCCGATTCTCGATGCCTCTTGATCAGCTCTCGATACGTGTGCAGCGGTGACGATCCGGTCGCGAGGCCGAGCGTCCGCGCTCCGTTTTCGATTGCGCCGCACACGATATCGGCAGCGATTCGCCCGCCGTCCTCAGGACTGGGAACTATGACGATTTCCATTCAGACTTCCTCACTGCTCTTGCCGGCTCCGACGATGGCCTCACGTACCGAACCCGAAGCGCGGTCCAACAGTTCGGTTGCTTCGGCGAAGTCGCATTCGGCCAACAACATGACGACCGCTGCCTTCACATGACCATCGGCATCGTCGATGGTCTCCGCAGCGATCTCGGTATCGACTCCGGTGGCTGCCGCGACGATCCGGTTCGCACGATCGACAAGCTTGGCATTGGTCGGCCGAAGATCGACCATCAGATTGTGGAATGCCTTCCCGGAGCGAACCATACTCGCCGTGGAGAGCATGTTGCACACCATCTTCTGCGCAGTTCCGGCCTTGAGCCTCGTCGATCCGGTGAGGATCTCGGGGCCGGTCTCCACTTCGATGGCCACGCCGGCGTGAGAACTCATTGCCGCGTTCCGGTTGCACGAGACTGCCACTGTTGCAGCGCCGAGTTCGCGGGCGTGATCGAGTCCCCCGATGACGTAGGGGGTACGACCGCTGGCAGCCAGACCCACCACGACGTCGTTGGCGTTCAACGAGATTGCGTCGAGATCGACCCCAGCCGCTCGCGGATCGTCCTCTGCCCCCTCGACGGCGTTCAGAAACGCTCCTGGGCCACCGGCGATGATGCCGATCACCTCGCCCGGATCGGTCCCGAACGTCGGAGGGCATTCCACTGCGTCGAGAACTCCCAGACGCCCACTTGTCCCCGCTCCCAGGTAGATCAGTCGACCACCTTGTGCTCGGGCCGCGACGATCAAGTCGACTGCGGCTTCGATGGCGGGTAGTACCGCTGCCACCGCGCCGGCCACGATTGCGTCCTGTTGATTCATCACCGTCAGCAGACCCGACACCGACATGACATCGAGATCGCGGGTCAGAGGGTTGGGTCTCTCGGTGGAGAGCATTTCCAATTGCATTGTGGCGAGTCCTCCTCGATCGATATTCATTACGACGACTCCTCGTCAGTACTCACAGCGACGACTCCTCGTCAGTACTCACAGCGACGACTCCTCGTCAGTACTCACAGCGACGACTCCTCGTCAGTGCCGCTTCGAAGCAATGGCATCATGGCTTCGTTGCAGAGCAGAGAGTGCGCTGGGCAGCGAGTGCGCCACCATCGCAAAAATTGTGTCGACTACCAACAGCTGACCGGTGCGGCTTGCCATCGCAGCCGATCGGAAACCGAATTCTCTACCGGCAGTGAGCAGAACGTGATGTGACTGCACGGCGAGCGTCGATCGTACCCCTCCGGTGATCGCAGCCGTCGACGCCCCGGTTCGACGCGCAAGGGCAAGTGGTTCCACGACATCCGAAGTCTCACCCGAATGTGAGATCCCCACTGCGATGTCGTCCGGTCCGAGCAAGCTGGCGCTGACCATGGCCGCGTCTCGGTCGAGATGAACCCGGCAGTTGACGTCGATGCGAGAGAGCTTCAACGTGAGGTCTTGCGCGACGATGCCAGAGGCGCCGATGCCGTAGACCTCGACGCGGCGGGCGGATCGAATCCGGGACACAACTTCTTCGAGCGCAGCAGGATCTGTCAATTGCGCCGTGCCCTTGAGTTGTTCGGATTCGAACTCGGCGAGCTTTGCCATCACCTCACCGGCCGAGTCGGCAGCAACGATGTCCACACCGAGCGGAATCGTGTTCTCTGTACCGGACCCGCTGATCGCCGCCAGCGCGAGACGAAGCTGTGGATAACCCTCGAAACCGAGTCGTTTGGCTGTGCGGACCACTGTCGCCGTGCTTGTCGACGCTCGTTCGGCGAGGTCGTTGACCGTCAGGGTGGAGGCCAGACTGGGGTCGGCTTCGATGATTTCGGCGATCCGCAGCTCGGCAGGCGAGAGGCTACTCAGTGATGCACGAATACGAGCAAGCAGGTCGACGGACGCCGGAGCACTCCGGTCCAAAGTCATAACGCCTCGATTCGCATCGTTTTCGGAGCTGACGGCACCGATGTGATTCTAGGCAGCCCACGGCTTCCTGGCGTCAGAGATCCGAGCACACTGGCGTGACGCGCACCGGTGCACGAAGCGATGCTTCCAGGCAATCCGTGTGCGGTGAGATAGCCGAGAACCGCGAAAGCCAATGCTTCCTTGATGTCGGAAGTGACGCCGAGCTCGTCCGAAGAGACAAGCGCGATGTCGCCCAGTTCGTCACGGAGCATCGCCATCAACGTCGGGTTCTTGGTGCCACCGCCTGACACCACCACTTCGGTAGCCGCCAGCGCTTTGACGGAATCGGCGACGGTCCGGGCGGTCAGTGCAGTCAGTGTCGCGACGATGTCGGCCAGAGACAACGACTCGTAGCCCCGCAGTGCGGCGAGCAGGTAGTCCCGATGGAACAATTCCTTGCCTGTGCTCTTGGGAGCGGGCTGCGCGTAATACGGTTCGCTCAGTAGTTGTGCGAGCAGATCGACGTTCGGTGTGCCCGCTGCGCCCAGAGCACCTCCGAGATCGAACCACTGCTCCCCCGCGGTGAATTCGCTTACCGCAGCGTCGATCAGCGCATTTGCGGGGCCGGTGTCGAAGGCAATCGGTACTGCGGCACCATCTGCCGTCGATGTCGGGACGCCACCCGGAGCAGTGACGTTCGCGATGCCACCGAGATTGAGCGCGACGGAACCCGAAGTTCTTCCGTTGAGCCACAATACGTCGAATGCGCTGACAAGTGGTGCGCCCTGACCACCCGTCGCCACGTCGCGAGAGCGCAGGTCCGACACGACCGTGCATCCGGTCTTCTCGGCTATCCAGGCCGGCTGCCCGAGCTGGAGAGTGCCTTTTACTTGCGCTCCTTCGACCCAGTGGAACATCGTCTGACCATGTGAGGAGATCAATTCCGCACTGCCACCGCACAGTTCCTCGTTCGCCCGCGCAGCGACGGCCGCAAATGCCTGTCCGATCTCGGTGTCAAGTTGGCAGATCTGACCGACAGTGGTGGACGCCGGCGGGACCGCAGCCGCCACCGCAGCCCGCAACTCACCGGAATACGGTTCGCTGACCATGCCCAGTGGGGTGAGCACAAGAGTGTCCCCGTCGATCCGGATGTCTGCTGCGGCAGCATCGATAGCGTCGTACGAAGTACCGGACATCAGGCCGATGACTCTCATGAAATATCCCTTACTCGGATCGTTTCGGCATTCGGAAAAGCTGCGGTCAGTCGACGAGTGCCCGCTTGTGGGCATTTCCTCGCAAGGTACTCAAGGCGATCGCACTGACGGCGCACGTTGCCATCACGAAGTAGGCCGGAATATCGAGATTGGAAGTTTCCTTGATCAGCCACGTGATGATCAAACCGGCGCAGCCCGAAAAGACCGCGTTGGACAGGGAGTATGCGAGTCCCAATCCGGTGTACCGAACCGAGGTGGGGAACATCTCGGAGAGCATGGCGGGTCCGGGTCCGGCAACAAGTCCCACTGCGGCGCCGGCGGCAAACACTGCAAATCCCTTGGCTGTCAAAGACGTCTGCTCGTTCTGCAGGACGTTGAGCAGCGGCAGAGCCAAGACCAGAATTATCACGGTGCCGGTGAGCATGACCGCGCGTCGTCCGATGCGATCGCTGAGTCCACCCGCGATCGGAATGGTCACCGCGAAGCCCGCATTGGCGAGCACGGAAGCAACAAGTGCCTGATGAAAAGTCGCGTTGAGCGAACTCTGAAGATAAGTCGGCATCACGACGAGGAACGTGTAACCGGCAGCAGACCACCCCATCAACCGCCCGATTCCGAGCAGAATCGCCCTGGCCGTCTCTCCGACAGTCGGCTGCACTACCGGCGCCGGCGCATCAGCTGTCGGTTCGGACTGGACTGATCGAGCACGCTCGAACGACGGCGTTTCTTCGAGCCGGAGCCTGAGCCACAGGGCAACCAGCCCCATCGGCAGTGCAAGGAGGAACGGGATACGCCAGCCCCAGTCACCGAGCTGTGACGGGTCGAGGACAGTGGCGAGGAGTGCTGCGATACCCGCACCGGCGAGCAGTCCGAGTGCGACGGTGAACGACTGCCACGAGCCGTACAGCCCACGTCGTCCGGGCGGAGCGAACTCGGTCATCACCGACACCGCACCGCCGAACTCACCACCGGCCGACAATCCCTGCAGAATTCGAAGGACCGTCAAGAGAAGCGGTGCCAGAATTCCGACGCTCTCGTAGGTGGGGAGCACACCGATCAGGGTCGTCGCAGCCGACATCAGCAGAAGAACGATCACCAGGGTGGGACGTCGGCCGATGCGGTCACCGAGTCGACCGAACAGCGCGGCCCCCACTGGGCGGAAGAAAAACGCCAACGCAAACGACGCATACGTCTTGATCAGGCTTTCGAGGTCGCCGGAACCGTCGGCGCTGAAGAAGTTCGACGCGATGATTGTCGCGAAGAACCCGTACACACCGAACTCGTACCACTCGATGAAATTTCCGACGGAGCCGGCGACGAGCGCCCTGCGCCGTTTGAGCTGCGCACCATCGTTCCGTGTCTGCACTGTGATGCCCATGCCGTCCTCCGTTGACGAAACCCGAATATGCAACAAAGTTTCATCTGAACGGAGTAGAAATGTCAAGAAGTTTCACGATTGGATTTTTACTACGCCCCGAAGCCTTATGCTCCCGCGAACGTGAATGCCTCCGCCCGTTCGAACTGGTCAGTGGAGTCACCGGAATAGACGGTGCTCTCGTTCGGTCCGAGTCCGAGCCTTCGGACGGGTGTCCCTTCCGCGAGATCCATCGACGCCACGTCCACCCAGAAGGTATTGGGCGTCATCGCCGACTCGAAGAAATAGAGCGTGCGTTTGTGATCGACGACGGTGCGCCAACGGGTCGATGAAATGTTGGGCTCATCGGGAGTCGAAATACCCAGGGGCACCGACACATTCCGAATAACACTGAAGGTGGATGCCAACGCCGCCCGCGGATCGTCCGTCTGCGGTATCGCATCGACATAGAACGACGCCCGAGCGAATCTGTCAGCGGCACGGTTTGTTCCGGGCAGCATGACGGTCCCGTTGATCTGCTTCCAGTACTCGTTGACGGCGAGTTGCTGATCGAAGATCGGCGAATTGGTCATCACCTGGTACTCACGGCTGTGATGAATCGTCGGGCGTCCACCGACGTACTCGATGATCGCGCTGTCTCCCCCGGCGTCCGAGAGCGACATGTGCAGCGTTGCGAGGCGGTCTTCGCCGGGAACGGCAGCGGTCACTACCGTGAACGGTTCCGACGCGAGTACTTCGACCGCTTCCTGAACTGTCGCAAAGCGATCCAGGACGTATTGCGCCCACGCCGCGATCGACAATCCCGGGGTCGAACCGTCATACGTCGGGTACTCGGACTCGACCAACCACAAGAGATTGGCAGACAGCCCAGCCTCGTTGACCCCGTCGGTCGTGCACATGTCGTAGGCCGTCGCGACAACACTTCCGTATTTCGACGTCCACTGTATCGAGTTCGGACCTGCACAGCCCTCTCTGGTCATGCCGCGCGGGAATGCCCAGAGGTTTGTTCCGAGGTCGACCTTCCAATCCATCGATCGAGCAGTGATCACAGTGTCGTTGGGCCCCAAGTAGACCAAGCGTGTACACATCGAAAGCTATCCCTTCGTTACGGCGTGACGATATTGAAACTGGGATCGAAGGTATCGAGCAACCCTCCCAGCGTCTCGAGCGCTGATTCGTCTCCGTCGAGCGAAATCTGCCCGGCCTTGGCCAGTTCGGCGGCCGCGCCCGGTTGCAGAAGCGCTCCCACGAGCGCCGCCTTCGGGCCCGAGACCGTCAGTTGTGTGTTCGGTGACGCACCCTTACGTGCATTGAGGACACCGCGCTTGACCCACGCAGTCCATGCCTCGTCGCCGCGATCGGTGAACACGAAATCGATCCGCAGTTCCGCGTCGGTGGCCTTGTCGCCGATGAGATGTATTGCAACGAAGTCGAAGAGGATGTCGATGGGCATCGCGAGGACACTGTCCTGACTTGCCGTGACGTACGGGGCAGGCTGGGCGCCCTCGCGTAGTTCCAACGCGGCCGAGAGATAGATCCCACGCCACTGCGGCCCTTCGGCTTGATAGCCCATCTGCTCGTAGACGTCGGCTTGCAGGTTCCTCGCTTCGGCGTTCTCCGGTTGCGCGAACACCAACTTGTGCAGGATCTCTGCCGCCCATCGGTAGTCCGCGGCGTCGAATGCCCGCTTACCCTCGTCCAGGATCTTCTGCGCGCCAAGGAGATCGACGAACCTCTTCGCCGATTCGACCGGCGGATGAGGATGAAGCGACACCGGATCGCCGTCCCACATTCCCAGTTCCTTGGTGTACACGGCGCGAACGTCGTGGTGCAGAGTGCCGTGATATCCGCGGTTGTACCACTTGCGCCCGAGTTCGTCCGGTAGTTCGATCACCTCGGCAGCTTCGAGCGGCGTGTACCCCTTGTTCGCGAGACGGAGTGCCTGGTCGTGAATGTACTTGTAAGTGTCCCTTTGCGATTCGATGAACGGCACCAGGTTCTCGTTACCCCACACCGGCCACGTGTGCGGTCCGTAGTGAACAGCCGCGTCGTCTCCCCACCGTTCGAGAGTCTCGTCCAGATACCGCGCGAAGTTCCGAGCGTCGCGAGTGCGCGCACCTCTTAAGGTCTGGATGTTGTGGAGCGAATGATTGGCGTTCTCCGCACAGGTCAGCGCGGCGAGTTCTGGGATCCAGATGTGCATTTCCTCCGGGGCCTCGGTATCCGGCGCGTAGAGGAACTCGAATTCCAGACCGGCTATCTCACGCTTCGTTCCGGTCTCCGTGATGCTGTCAGTGGGGGAAATATACGAGACAAGTGGACCTTTCGTGCTGATCGTGCCGATGCCGCAGGTAACCATCCCTTTGGCATCGAGATCGAGCAATCCACCGAAGGCGTAGAAGGACCGTCTCGCCATGGCATTTCCGGCGACGACGTTTTCCCCGATCGCGAACTTGTCGAACGACGCGATCGTGCCCGGTGCGATGATCGGAACTCGCCCGGACGTCACGTCGTCCAGATCGACGATCCCTTTGACTCCGCCGTAGTGGTCGATGTGGGTGTGCGTGTAGATGATCGCCGAAACTGGCTTGTCGCTGACGTGCTCACGAATCATCTTCATACCCTGGCGCGCCGATTCGACCCCCGCCATACAGTCGATGACGATCAGTCCCTCGCCACCTTCGACAACCGTCAAATTTGCCAGGTCGTTGTTCCGTACCTGGTAAAGGCGATCCGTCACCTGATACAGACCACCTCGGCGCATCAGTTGTCCTTGACGCCACAGGCTCGGATTGACTGTCTCCGGCGCGGCAACATCGTCACCGAGGTATGCCATCGCATCAGGATCGAAGACCGTATGCCCGTCATCGGCGACAACCTTGCCCGGCAACGGAGCGATCAACCCTCGATCCGCGTCGGCAAAATCCTGCCGGTCGTCCATGGCATACCGTGCGACTGCCTCGCGATTCGCCGTGACTGTGGCCGGTGTTGCGTCCTTAGGTGTCTGGCACATGGCACTCCCCGCTCGGATACGACGATCTGATACCCCATCATCTGTATCGGTTGGGCACGCGCTTGGAATCACCCGCGCAGGGTGAAGCTCCCACGAACACGCGAGGTGATCAGCCGGGGAGTTCCTCGGAATTCCGGGATGCGAGTGCAATCACCAGGACCGCGATCCCACATCCGGCAACCAGGATCCATCCCAGCCTCGATGCCTGTGCGACGTCTACCGGTGCACTGCCGCCGATAATGCCACCGGCCAGCGCAACACCGAGAGCAGCACCGAATTGGCGTGCACTGGAGGTTATTCCACCAGCAAGCCCCGCCTGCGATCTCGGCAACCCGTTGACGGCGGTGTTGGTGATCGGGGCATTCGAGAACCCGAATCCGATACCGAGGAACAGGTAAGCGGCCAAGAGCATCGGAATCGCCGTGTTGTTGTCGAGCGAGACCAGGCACAGTCCACCGAGCGTCGTGAAACTACCGGCGATCAGCAGCGGTCGCCGCGGGCCGAAGCGTCCGACGAGTATTCCGGACAACGGCGCGCAGACCGTTGCCGCAACAGCCATCGGGAGGGTGATCGCGCCGGCCAGGGCCGGACTCATACCGCGGGAGTGCTGCAAGTAGAACGTGCCGAGCAGTAGCGTCGCGTTCAACGCCACGAACACCACGACAGCGCCGACCACAGCCGACGAGAACGGTCTGCGGCGGAAGAGTGCGAGATCCATCAGTGGCTCGCGCTTGCGTGATTCGACGCGGATGAATGCGGCCAACGCTGCAGCAACAACGACATACCCTGCCGTCGCCGCGGCAGAGAACCATCCGATTCGCGGACCCTCGATCAGAAGGGCAACCGCCCCGCCGACAAGAATCACCAGTAGCAACTGACCGGGAAGATCGAGTCGTCGCGACTGCTGCGCTCGGGACTCCGGAACAAACACAGCAGTCAAGACGAGCACGGCCAAGATCACCGGCACGTTGATCCAGAAAACCGATCGCCAGCCGAAACTTTCGATGAGCACGCCGCCGACGATCGGCCCTGCCGCCATACTCAGGCCGAAGACCGCGGCCCACACCCCGATTGCCTTGGCCCGCTCCTTCGGGTCGGTCATCACGTTGACGACGATCGCCAAGGCAACCGGACTGAGCATCGACCCGCCGACGCCTTGGACGATCCGCGCCGCGATCAACATCTCGACGGACGGAGCGAGCGCGCAGGCAATCGACGCCACCCCGAAGACGACGAGCCCGATCTGAAAGACTCGTCTCCTGCCGAAACGATCGGCCACTGCTCCGGACGAGATCAGCAAGCTCGCCAGGACGAGTGTGTATGCGTTGACGACCCATTCCAGACCACGGGTTCCGACGCGAAATCCCTCACCGATCGTCGGCAGGGCCACGTTGACGATGGTGGTGTCCAACCCGACGACGAACAGGCTCGTGCAGCAGATCGCCAGGATGCCCCATCGCCGCCCTGCATCGAGTCCGATCACTTGCGGTTCGATCCCGCTCGAAGGTTTCATGGTCGGACTCCATCTCTCGAAGTGCTCTGCCGTACTCGACTGTCGAAAGGATCGTTGCTCTCCAGCGTCCGAAGCCGGTAGAAATTTTGCGGAAACTGCAAAGATGGACGGCATGGATGCTGAATTCGAGCAGTTGATCACCGATATCGGACCGAGACTGCGCACGCTCCGACGCGATCGCGGATTGACCCTCGAGGGCCTGTCCGAAGCCACCGGCATCTCCGTCAGCGCACTCTCACGCCTCGAATCGGGTAAGCGTCGTCCCACCCTCGATCTGCTGTTGCCGCTTGCCCGAGCGCACCGGGTCGCGCTGGACCAACTCGTCGGCGCCCCCGCTACGGGCGATCCTCGGGTCCATCTCACCCCGAGCCGACGCAAGAACGGCAGTGCCGTCGTTCCGTTGACGCGCTATCCCGGCCGAGTGCAGGTCTTCAAGCAGGTGATCGGGCCGCGTCCACCGAAGCTCGTCACCCACGCCGGCTACGAATGGCTCTACGTCCTCGCCGGGGATCTGCGTCTCATCCTGGGGGCGAACGAGGTTGTCCTGCACCCCGGGGAAGTCGCGGAGTTCGACACTGCCGAGCCCCATTGGTTCGGGCCTGCCGATGAACAGGTGGTGGAGATCTTGCACCTGTTCGGCCCGCAAGGCGAGAAGGCACACGTGCGCACGAAGGTAAAGAACGCTCCTGCCTAAAGCGTGTTTATCGAAAGCTAGTTCACTGCATGTGTTTTCAGTCGGTTCGACAACGTATGAGCATACTCGAGGAGTAGCGTTCCCAACTCGGCATGACGCGCGGGCCGGAAGCGTGTTTCCACTCCGGTCAGGCTCAGCGCCCAGGCCGGGCGACCGTTGCGATCGAACACCGCGGCACCCATCCCCCAGCTTCCCTCGACGATGAGGGCTGGATTGACCGCGTACCCGGTGACACGCGTCGACTCGATTCGCTCACGGAGTGATGCCTCACTGTGGATCTCACCCCATTCCGATTCCAGATTCACTCGGGCGAAATAGTCGTCGACGTCCCGCGCCGGTAGATGGCTCAAGATGGCAAGCCCCGCCGACGCGACCCCCAACGGGAATCGCTTCCCCTCGTGCAGCACGTGAGATCGCAGTGGAAAACTGCCTTCCTGACTCAGGATGCAGACGGTCTCGTCACCTCGGCGTGCCGACAGGAAGGCGCTCTCCCCCGTGACCCGGGCAAGTTCGTCGACGACGTCGCGAGCCCGGTCGGTGATGTCGTACCGATTTCCGGCCGCCGCCCCCAGGAGGTACAACTCCGGGCCGAGAGACCACCGACCGGTTCGTGCGTCACGGTCGACCAGTCCTTCGGCAGCCAGGGACGTGAGCAGTCGGTGCGCAGTGGGCCGAGCGAGGCCGGTGACCTTGCCCAATTCCGTGGTGGAAGTGCCCGTTGGTTCGGACGCGCCGAGGGCTCGCAGAAGTGCAGCCACCCGCGCGACCACGGCCGGCGATTGCCCGTGAGTTGGCATGCAGCCATCCTAGCGTCCATTCAATGAACGAAATTCCTTCAGACGATCAGTAGTCGATCAGTTCTCGGTTGATGTTCGAGATTCCTTGAACCTGTGAACTGGAGATAGTTCACTGGATATCGAAGTGAGTGAGTGTCTACTCAATGAACGCTTGGCAGGGAGAGAACATGACAGCAAAGGTGTACGAGTCCGCAGCGGAGGCGGTCGCCGACATCGTCGACGGCGCAACGCTGGCCGTCGGCGGATTCGGCTTGTGCGGCATCCCCGACGTGTTGATCGACGCGATCGCAGCTACGAGTGCAACCCACCTCGAGGTGTTCTCCAACAACTGCGGCGTCGACGATCACGGTCTCGGAATCTTGCTGAGCGCCGGCCGTATCCGACGAGTGACCGCGTCGTACGTCGGCGAGAACAAGGAGTTCGCCCGGCAGTACCTGGCCGGCGAACTCGAAGTGGAACTGACGCCGCAGGGAACGCTCGCCGAGCGTCTGCGCGCCGGCGGAACCGGAATCCCCGCATTCTTCACACCGGCCGGAGTGGGTAGCCCCATCTCCGACGGCGGAATGCCATGGCGCTACGACGCCGACGGCTCGATCGCTATTGCATCGCCTCCGAAGGAGACTCGCGTCTTCGGAACCAAGCGTTACGTAATGGAAGAGGCGATCAACGCCGACTACGCACTCGTGCACGCTGTTCTCGGAGACACCGACGGCAACCTCGTGTTCGACAAGACCGCGATGAACTTCAACCCGCTCGCCGCGATGGCGGGACGGGTCACCATCGCGCAGGTGGAACGTCTGGTCGAGCCCGGTGAAATCGACCCGGCATCGGTGCATCTACCTGGGGTCTTCGTCCAGCGCGTAGTCCACACCGGCCCTCAGAACAAGCGAATCGAAAAGCGAACCGTCAGCGCTTCGGAAGGAACCTCACGATGACCGCACCAGTGACAGTGACGGGTTGGACGCGCCAGCAGATGGCAGCGCGGGCGGCTGCAGAGATGATCGACGGGGAGTACGTCAATCTCGGAATCGGCCTTCCCACACTGATTCCCGGATACCTGGGCTCGGACGTTCGTGTGGTCCTGCACTCGGAGAACGGAATTCTCGGCACCGGACCGTATCCCACCGAGGACAACGTCGATCCTGACCTCATCAACGCCGGCAAAGAGACCGTGACCGTCAACCCCGGTGCGGCATATTTTGATTCGGCCCTCTCGTTCGGGATGATCCGCGGCGGCCACATCGACACCGCAGTCCTCGGCGGTATGCAGGTGTCGAAGACGGGTGACCTCGCAAACTGGATGGTCCCCGGCAAGATGGTCAAGGGCATGGGCGGCGCAATGGACCTCGTCCACGGTGCCCGGCGTGTCATCGTCGTCATGGAGCACAACGACCGCGACGGCAACCCCAAGATCGTCGACGCGTGCACCCTGCCCCTGACCGGCCAGGGCGTGGTGAATCGGATCATCACCAACCTCGCCGTCATCGACGTGAGCGAAGAAGGTCCACTCGTCCTGCGTGAACTCGCCCCCGATGTCAGCGTCGAAGACGTAGTCGCCGCAACCGGCACCGAACTGAAAGTTGAACTGGCATGACCGACACGACCACTGTGATTGTTGCGGGAGCTCGTACCCCGATGGGTCGACTCCTCGGATCGTTGAAAGACCTCTCCGGGTCCGACCTCGGCGGCATCGCCATCAAAGGCGCCCTCGACAAGTCCTCAGTCGCACCCGAACAGGTCGACTACGTCATCATGGGACAGGTCCTCACCGCCGGCGCCGGCCAGATGCCCGCCCGCCAAGCCGCCGTCGCCGCAGGCATCCCCATGAACGTCCCCGCCCTGAGCATCAACAAAGTGTGCCTCTCCGGCATCGACGCCATCGCCCTCGCCGACCAACTCATCCGCGCCGGCGAATTCGACATCGTCGTCGCCGGCGGGCAGGAATCGATGTCCCGCGCACCCCACATGCTCGAAAAAAGCCGCGAAGGCTTCAAATACGGCGACGTCACCCTCCGCGACCACATGGCCTACGACGGCCTCCACGACATCTTCACCGACCAGGCCATGGGCCTGCTCACCGAACAGGTCAACCAACAAGAAACCGCCCACATCACCCGCGCCGAGCAGGACGCCTTCGCCGCCGCCTCACACCAGAACGCGGCCCGCGCCTGGAAAGACGGCCTCTTCGACAACGAAGTCGTCCCCGTCTCCATCCCCCAACGCAAGGGCGAGCCCATCGTCTTCGCCCAGGACGAAGGCATCCGCGCCGACACCACCACCGAATCCCTCGGCAAACTGCGTCCCGCGTTCAGCAAGGACGGCACCATCACCGCCGGCTCCGCCTCCCCGATCTCCGACGGCGCCGCCGCCGTCGTGGTGATGAGCAAAACCAAAGCCGAAGAACTCGGCCTGACCTGGATCGCGGAAATCGGCGCCCACGGCGTCGTCGCCGGACCCGACTCCACCCTCCAGTCCCAACCCGCCCGGGCCATCGCCAAAGCCTGCGCGAAGGAAGGCATCGACCCCACCGACCTCGACCTCGTCGAAATCAACGAAGCATTCGCCGCCGTCGGGATCGCCTCCACCCGCGAACTCGGCCTCGACCCCGCCAAGGTCAACGTCAACGGCGGCGCCATCGCCGTCGGCCACCCCCTCGGCATGTCCGGCGCCCGCATCGCCCTGCACCTCGCCCTCGAACTGCAACGCCGCGGCGGCGGCATCGGCGCAGCCGCACTCTGCGGCGGCGGCGGACAAGGCGACGCACTCATCATCCGCGTCCCCAAGGCCTGATTACTTCCTGCTGACCAGACAGGTCGCCGAGCCCTCATCATGCTCGGCGACCTGTCTGTTTCGTGCCGGAGGTTATTGGTGATCGAGCGTCGTCGAGCGGTTACGCAGCAACGTCTCGATCTCCGATCGCCGGTACCTCCGATGCCCGCCAAGCGTTCTCAGAGTGCCGACTTTGCCCTCCCTCGCCCATCTGGACACCGTGGTCCTGTCGACGTGGAACAGTGCTGCAACCTGTTTGGTCGTCAGCCACTCGTCGACAGGTGCTGTGTGCTCTTCTTCTCGGCTCATTGACAGTCATTCGTAGCTGCCGACTGAAGGGATGGGTCCGACGATGAATTGGCAACCCCTGGCGTGCTGTGAAAGACTCGCTGCAAAACTTTACTATTCCTTGGGGAAATAATGTCGAAGTCGGTAACTCTGATCCGTTCCACGTCACTCTCTTCGGTGGCTGAATATGCCTATGCAGCAACGGCTCCCGCCGAGGCCCGACTGATCTTCCTGGCCGGATCCTGCCCGTTGAACGAGGACGGCTCTACTGCCGCCATCGGTGACTACGCAGGACAGGCAGCCAAGGCCGTCGACAACCTGAGAACAGCTCTCTCGGACGCGGGCGCGTCCATCACCGACGTGATCAACACCCGCGTCCTGGTGGCGTCGAGCAATCAAGCCGACCTCGTTGCGGCGTGGGAGGTAGTCCGCGACGCGTTCGGTGATCACGACGCCCCGAGCACTCTGATGGGTGTGACCGTTCTCGGTTACGACGATCAACTGGTCGAGATCGAGGCAATCGCGGCCGTCGTCGACTGAACTCGAACCGAACCGGGCGTTCCTACCGAGGATCTTCGTGAGCAAGGGCCCGGTAGCCCTTTGCCCCCGCACGATCCACTGCGGCTCGCACAACAGCGAAGATGGCTCCCTGCAGGGCTGCGGCGATCAGGACTTCCTTGCTCGACCTGCTCAAGTCTTTGGGCTCGGGCGCATTCTTGTCGTCACCGATGCGCTTCCACACCTGCTGGAAGACAGCGCCGGCCAAGATGCCGCCCAGGACGCTGGTCGCCAGTGAGAGTGGCTTGTACATCGCTTTCGATACTGCGCTCATTGCGCGGATCCTCCGTGGTTCGATACGTACCGCCTGAGCGGCTGACCGACTCTCACTACCCAGCAGGCGAGGTGTCGAAACATTGCTCCGGCAAGGCACGAAGACGACTGTCGCACGTTGTGTTCCACGGGTTTGCCACTTCTCGAGCCGGGTAGGATCGTCTTAGCGAAAGAAGGTTGTGTAAGTCATGGAAAACTACAGAATCGAACTACCGGACGGTACAACGGTGATGGAAGATTTCGTCTCGGATCGCGCCGCAATCGCATACGCGGTCGATCTGAATCACGGTTGTAGCGAGAAAGTCTCGGTATTCCGTATCACCGCCGAGGGAGAAACCATCCCGACTCGGATGTGCCCCAAGCCGAATCCTGGTTCTCGGCGTCGCGCGCGAAGCGTCCGATAGAAGCCGGTCAAGAAGCGTCGAGGCGCGGAAAGAGCGTCTCCCTTGCAAGCAGCAGCAAGGCCGCAGCGACCGGAATCGCCAGCAACGCACCGACAATACCGAGCAACGCTCCACCCAACAGAACCGCGACAACGGTCACCAGTGCCAGGACCGCTACCGTCTTCCCGATGATCTTCGGAACGAGCAGGTAGTCCTCGAGCAGACGTAACGCAATGAAGAACGCAACTGTCGCCAATGCCGTTGGGACAGAGACTGTCAGGGAGACCAGGGCGACGACAACCCCTGCGATCGTGGAACCGACTATCGGAATCAGATCGAGCAGAGCGACCAGCAGCGCCAGGATCAACGGATACGGCACGTCGAAGATCAACAACCACGCGAAGGTGCACACTGCGGTGATCACGGAGATCAGAACATTGCCGAGGACGTACCCACCCACACCTGCCAGTATCTGATCACCGATGGCGATTGCTCGTGGCCGCCGCGAATGTGGCACCAGCCGATACAGATTCGTGCGGATTCGTGGGTAGTCGATCAAGAAGTACGTCGTCAGTACAGCAACGATTCCAGCGTCGGCGACTGCGCTGAACACCGCCCGCCCCGCTCCGAGCAAACCCGTCGCGAGCGCAGACCCCGAACCGTCCAGTTGGGTGGTGAGGTGCTCCTCGAGGTGATACTTCTCGTCGAGGTCGCTGACGATCGGATACCGGTCACGAATGTGTGTCAGAAGTTCGGGAGCGTGTGATGCGAACTGACGTCCCTGCTCGACCAGCGGGGTGATCGCAGCAACCAGAAACAGCGCCAACATCACTGCAATTCCGAGGAGTACCACGGTGACTGCGATCCAGCGTCGGAAATGTCTCCGCTCCAGCCAGACGATCATCGGTTCGATGCCCACCGCGAGAAACAGCGCGACCACGATCAGGATCAGCATGCCTCGCGCCGCCAGGAGCACTTCGATCACCGCGTACGTCACGGCAACACCGGCCGCCGCGCTCAGACCGATGAAGAACGGTGAACGACGATCGAACCTCGGCCCCGGTTCGCCCAGCGGCCGGACGGGCGTCGCCAATGCTGCGGCTTCACGTTCGGCTTCCGCCATCGGATCTGCCGCTTTGACTTCACTGTCGGAATCCGGTGAGGTGTCCGCGGAACTGGGATCCATTCAAGCCACCTCACGATCCGCGCGACTTCCCGGCACGGGAGTGAGTACCCGTGCCGTGGCCGGATCAACCTCGAGGCTTCTCCGCTCCGCTTCGGGTCAGCGCGAGACCGGTTCCTACCACTCCGATGATCGACACAGCGATGGCGATGCTGGGCCAACCGTCGCTCTGCCAGTAGACGTCGTCGAGAGTGATCAGTAACGCAGCCTCGTCGACGATGAGCCCGAGTGCGATGCCCAACGCGATGCCCATCCATGTTCTTGCGCGAGGGCTTCGGTCTACGAGTCCGAAGATCGCCACCCCGGCCAACAGCAGAATTCCCCATAAATAGTGATGCAGATGAGTGCCACCGGCGCTGATGTCGCCGACGTCCCTGGTGTCGATCTGGATCAACCACGTCACCAGACGTGCTCCGCCGAACGTCAACGTGAAGGCCACCCACGCCAACACCAAACCGCGGCGCGATTCGTCAACCTGATTCCATCTGCGAGGGAATCTGAATCGCTCGGCAGATTTCTCTTCGTCATGGTCTCGAGAAAGCATCCTTCATGTTTACCCGATGCCGCTCAGATCGATAATTTGGGGTAGAGAGACCGAAAACCAGTTGGAGCACAAAAGCGGTACCCGATCTCCGAAGAGATCGGGTACCGCCTTCTCAACTACTCGCGCAGTATTGATCAATACCAGACTTTTCGTCCGCCCACTGCGCGCCCGGTAGCACCGAGGATGGACAAAACTGCACCTACGACGACCAAGATGATGCCGACGGTGGTCAGAATGCTCAACCCCGTGAAAAAGCCGATCAACGCCAGAATAATGCCGAGAACAATCATGTGAGAACCTCATCCGGTATGCGTATCAAAATGATCTACTCAACTGACGCTACTACAGAAACTTCACAATCGATAAATCCGATAAATACATTCATAAATGCGAAACTCGTATTACTACCCAATAGCGCCTCCGTTAAAACATCAGCCTTTCTCTTATCTCTACCTCACAGTTCCACGTCCTCGATCTTCGCCTCGACCGCCGGCGTGATGTGGCTCAACACGCAGCGCCAACGACCGTCTCGCCGCGCGAACACGTCGGTGGTCCACTCGTCGGCGTCGTATTGTCTGCCGCCGTAGTGCGCGGTATTGACGATCAGCGTGGTGAACAGTGCGACGTCACCGAAGAAACGCACGCGAGCGCTCCCGACGCGGTCCATCGCCGCATGAGTCAGGTCGCCCGAGGCCACGAAGCCCAGGAACTCCGCTTTGGTCGACACTCCGGATTCCGAGACGATCACCCAGTCGTCTGCCATGAAATCGCCGATCCGTTCGGCGTCGTTCGAGCACATCGCGACGTTCCACTCGTCTGCGACAGCGACCAATGCCGCACTCTCCTGATCCGACATGTCTTCTCCCTCTACCGTCGTCACCCTCGGCGGGTGATGCCCCGACGGCAGGGTTCCCGCAGGGTGGACTTCGAACCGACGTGCACGACGAGAGGGCAGAGATGACAGACACCAGTCGCACCGAGCTTGCAGCTCAGGCGTATATCTACGGATTTCCCCTCGTTTTCAATCTCGACCAGGTCCATCGGTATGTTCACAACGGTGTCGGAGCGAACCCCGCCGCACCTTTCAACACCTTCAGCCACGCCCGCACACTGGCCGGGCCGGCAGACACTTTCGTCACGATCAACAACGACACCGTGTATTCCATGGCGCAGATCGATCTCTCTGTCGGCCCCGTTGCGCTGCACGTCCCCGATACCGATGGCCGTTACTACGTCCTCCAGTTCGTGGACGCCTGGACAAACAATTTCGCTTACGTCGGGCATCGGGCCACCGGCACGAAGAGCGGAGACTTCCTTCTCGTCCCACCCACCTGGACGGGAACCCCGGCGGACCAGACCACGGTGATCAGATTTCCCACGAACATTGCGTCGATCGTGGGCCGGTGGGCATGCGGTGGCGACGACGACCTCCCTGCGGTGCACGCCTTGCAGGACGCCACCACACTGACCGTCGTCGACTCCACCGGAAACTCGGCGGGTCTCCCAGTGCCCGAACCCGGGGTAAGCCAGGACCTCCTGTTCCTCGAGAAACTCCGCATCTGGTCACAGGCGTTTCCGCCGGCCCCACGCGATCGAGAACTCCAGGATTCCTTCTCCCCGATCGGAATCGACGAGCCCGGGGCCTCTCCCTATAGCTCACACTCTGCCGCTTCACTCTCTGCCGACGAGGCAGCCGCGTTGGCTGACGGATTGACGATCGGTGAGAAGAACCTGCTCGAGGCCCTCACGAAAGGCTCCAGCCCCGAAGTCAACGGATGGAAGCTCACATTCCACGCCTTCGACTACAACCTCGACTACTTCGAGGTCGGCACAATCGACGATCCACAATTCAAGATCGCCGATCCCAAGTTGCGCATCGTCGAACGCGCCGCGGCTGCCAAGGGCGGGCTGTGGGGCAACCACCCTTACGAAGCGGCGTACATCATGACCTACGTCGACGATCAGGGCGAGCAGTTGAACGGAAACCAGACCTACACAATAAGACTCGACCCCACTCCGCCGGTGAGCGCCTTCTGGTCGCTGACGATGTACTCGGTGCCGGACTTCTTCCTCGTGGCGAACCCCGTCGACCGATACTCGATCGGCGACCGCACTCCAGGAATCGTCCACGACGCCGACGGTGCGTTGACGATCACGATCAGCCACGAGGAGCCGAAAGATCCCACGGCGAAGGCAAACTGGCTGCCCGCACCGCGCGGGGATTTCCGACCGGTACTGAGAATGTACGAACCTTCGCCCGCCGTGCTCGATCAGTCCTACGTCGTCCCCGCCATCACTCGCTCGCAAGAATGACGGCTCGCGTCTGACGGCCTGCCTGTGCGGGCCGTCAGACGGACTCAGAATCAGGCGTGTGTGCCGCCGTCGACACGGATCTCCGTGCCCGTGATGAAGGCACCATCGTCGGATGCCAACATCGCGATAACTCCCGCAACACTTTCCGGCCCGGCCATGGGGGCACCACCGGACTCCAGATCAGTGCTCAGAATCGGTGACAACTTGCCGAAGAGCGACCAGTCGGTGTCTTCCGGCAAGTACGACGCCGTAGTGTCGGTGATCCCGCTCTTCACACTGCCTGGAGCCACCGCGACGGCACGCAGACCCTGCTTGCCGTATTCGAGAGCCAGTGCGTGAGTGAAGGACTGGATTCCTCCCTTACTTGCGGCGTACGCGGCCATGTACGGGTGCGCGAAGGCCGCGGAGGTGGAACTGAAATTCACCACGACTGCGTTGGCGGTGGCGAGGAGAGCCGGCAGTGCCTGGCGGGTGACGAGGAAAGTGCCCGTCAAATTCACGGAGAGCACCTGATTCCACAGGTCCAGCGAGGTCTCGTGGGTGTGCCCACCACGCAGTATCCCGGCGGCGTTGACCAGTACGTCCAATCCCCCGAGAGTCGAAATCGCCTGACCCACAACCTTGATGACGGAACTCTCGTCACCGATATCGACGACGACGGTGTCGAGGCGATCCTCCGTCGAAGCATGTTCTGCCGATTTCCGGGTGTTCGCCAAACCCTGCTCGGAGATGTCTGCAGCGACCACGCGGCCACCTTCGGCGAGCAACCGCAGCGCGGTGGCCTGCCCGATTCCAGATCCTGCGCCGGTGACGAGAATACGACGACCTTCGAAACGATTCATTGCTGTGTACCTTTCACGAAAACGAGTTGGCTGGCATTCCAGGCTCGGTGGCGCCGACACTCACAACTCACCCGCGAGAAACTTCAGGTACGGGAAATGCGCAGCACTGCAACAGGTGTGGCACTGCGAAATCTCGGCGAGGCAATGCTCGCCGAAGTGGCGAATGTCAGACGGATCCGGCCGGTGCGGCCAAGGCTCTTTCGATCCAGACAAGACCGGACGGGCGGCGGTCGATCGCCTTACGCCCACGTCGGAAAGTCGCTACGCCGAATCGGGCCGTGCGCAGTGCACGGCCGGAAGCGAGAGAACAGCGGCGTATGGACATCACAGGCACGGTAGCAGCGCCGGCACCACTCGCTCAACCGCGTCGTTTCGAGACCCGAATCATTCAGGTAATCAGATGTCACTTCTGGACAACTCGCTCGACTTAGGCAGCACTAACCTGGCGGCATCCCGAAAACCCGATCCAGGAGCACAGTCGATGACACATGCAGACGCCTCGCGCACAACAACTCCCCCGACGACCGTCCTAAGGACCGCTGACCACAATCGCGGACTCAACGACGTTCTCGCGATCGTCGAAGCGATGGAGCGACCGAGCGATCACCTGCTGCGGATCACGGCTCGTTTGACGGAGTCGACCGACGATCCGACCTGGTCACGCCCGAATGTGACCGTACGCATGAATCTCGGGCCGGCCTTCGACGACGCTTCGCGCGTGTACACGGTGCGTTCCTACGATTCAGCGAGCGGATCGATCGTCGTCGATGTGGTCCTGCACGGACAGACCAGTCCGATGATGAGGTGGGCAGCAACGTTGGCCGTCGGTGACACCTTCGGCCTCACCGGTCCGCGGCCACACTTCTTGATCCCTGATGTTCCTGGTCGACGTATCGCACTTTTTCTGGACGGCACCGCAATACCCGCATTGCACTCGATCATCGAGCAGTTACCTACCGACGTCGTCGGAATCGGCTGGGTCACAACAGATGACGAGGTCGCCTTCGCCGAACTGCCCGCCCTCCCCGGCCTGGAGCTTCACCGCGTGAGCGCAGATCCGGCCGAGCCCGACGGCCCACTGGCGGTACGAGCACGCGAGCTCGCCAATCCCGCGAGCTACGTCGTGTGGGGCGCCGGTGAACGCAACGAGATGCGCGCAATCCGGAAGCACTTTCGATCGACCGTCGGACTCGACAAAAACGACGTCGCGATATTCGGATATTGGAAGGAGGGCGTCAGCAACACCGAAATCGACCTCCGTCGACGCGAGAACTACGAGCGCATCCTCGCCGACGGCGGAACCCTCACCGACATCGACGACCTGGCCATCGAGATCTGATTGCCTCACACCAGCCGACCTGACCGGCGGTGCACTGCGGTGATAAGTTCCTCTGTGCCAGCGGACCTCCACACAGGGGGTCAGGGAATCCGGTGTGAATCCGGAACTGACGCGCAGCGGTGAGGGTGACCGCCCGGGCTTACGCCACTGGATGAGAATCTGGGAAGGCGCTCGGGTGGGGCGATCTCGAGTCCGAATACCGGCTGGCAGCAGGGGTCAACAGGCGCCTGTTCACACGGTAACGGGCTCCGCGAACGAGCCCCTGCGAGAACGAGATTCCATGCGTCTGTCCAGACTTCGCCTACCCGCCGCCGCCGTCGCTGCCCTGTTGAGCGCGTCGTTGGTTGCCTGCTCCTCCGACGACAGCGCTGCCCGACAATCCAACTCTTCCGAACAATCGCGCGTGACAGTCCAGAACTGTGGCCGAGACGTCACGGTGGAGCGACCGATCGAACGGGCAATCGCGGTAAATCAACCTGCAGCAGAGATGCTGTTCGCACTGGGAGTGCAGGACCGGATGGCCGGGTACGCCATGAGCGATGACGATGTCCTCCCAGAACTGCGCGAGGCGCGTGGTCAGGTCCAGGCGTTCGACACCGAGTTCCCGTCATTCGAAAGTGTCCTCGAACGCGAACCGGACATGGTCTACACGACGTTCAACTACACGTTCACCTCGGAGGGCATCGCCGACCGGATCAAGTTCACCGACCTCGGTGTCGCGACATATCAGTCACCCAGCGAGTGCACCGGTCAGGATGCCGAGCAGAGCAAGGCCCTCACGCTCGACGACTTGTACGACGAAATCGACGACGTGGCAACACTGTTCGATGCCAAGGACAAAGGTGTCGAGCTCACCGAGAGTTTGAAGGATCGCGCGGCCACCGCCACGGCGGCACTGGGAGCTGAGAACGTGACGCTGGCGTGGTGGTACGCAGCCACGAAGACTCCGTACTTCGCCGGGTGCTGCGGTGCACCGGGAATCATGACCGACGCGGTGGGTGCGAAGAACGCCTTCGACGACAACAAGCAGTATTGGCCCGAAATCGGTTGGGAGAGTGTCCTCGATCGAGACCCGAACGTGCTGGTGCTCGCAGATCTCGACCGCGGTGGAGACGGCGATAGTGCCGCAGACAAGATCGCGTTCCTCGAATCGGACCCGGTCGCCAGCAAGCTCACCGCAGTGAAGAACAAGCGTTACATCATCCTCGAAGGAACGACGATGGATCCCTCGATCCGCAATGTCGGTGGCATCGAACAGCTCTCCGACGGGCTGCGCCAGTTGGGTGTGGTCTAGATGTCCGCGGAGATCTGTGAACTGGTGCGTCGGTGGGACGACCAGCAGGCGGCATACATCGCCGACCGTGAGAAGCGCTTCGACGTGATTCTCGACGTTCTCGAATTGCAGCACGCGCACACCCCGTTCACGGTTGTCGACCTGGCCTGCGGGCCGGGTTCACTGAGCGCCCGAATTCTCGAGAAGTTCGAGCATGCGAGCGTTGTGGGGATCGACTACGACCCGATGCTGCTGGAGCTCGCCCGCCAGTCGTCGACGCGTTTCGGTGACCGACTGCAGCTGATCGACGCAGATCTGGCGGGAGCCGATTGGCCGAATTCGGTGGCTGCGCCGGTTCAGGCGATAGTGTCGACAACCGCGCTGCACTGGTTGCAACCGCAGCAGCTCGTCGAGGTGTACCGGCAGTGCCGCGAACTGCTGAGTCCGGACGGAGTCCTGCTCAACGGTGATCACTTTCGTTTCGACAGCCGCTTCCCTGTCATCGGGCGATGGGCGAAGGCTCACGACGAGCAGACGCAACGCTCCGCCTTTGCTGCGGGCGCTCCCGAGTGGGACAGCTGGTGGGACGAGCTGCGGGCCACTCACGGCATCGGGGCACTGACCGACGAGCGTGAGCGCAGATTCGCCGGACGTGACGCCACCGCGCCCACAGCCGTCGACTTCCAGTTGGCGGCGCTCGCGCAAGCAGGTTTTCGGGAGTCGGGGACGGTCTGGCAACTGTTCGACGACTACGTGGTCTACGGCGTGAGATGACGACAAGAGTTCGGCTGCGTGACAACCCGACGACCGTCACCCTGCTGTGGATGATCGGTGTTGTCACGCTGGCCGGATCAGCCGCCGTTGCCATCACGTTGGGGCCCGCCGGTCTGTCGGTCGGTGAGGTGGCTTCGATCGTCGTCGGCCATCTCGGCGGTACCGCGGCGGACGTCACCCCTATCCGTGACGGCATCGTCTGGGACCTCCGTCTGCCGCGTACCCTGCTCGCCGCGCTCTGCGGTGCCGGTCTCGGGTTGTGCGGTGCGATCATGCAGTCGCTGCTTCGCAATCCACTGGCCGATCCGTTTGTCCTCGGTATCTCGTCCGGCGCCTCGACCGGTGCCGTACTGATCGTGATCCTCGGAGTCGGGTCGGGAGTGATCGGCTTGTCGAGCGGCGCCTTCATCGGCGCGGTGATCTCCTTCGCCCTTGTGTTGCTGCTCGCCCATGCGGCCGGCGGCACGCCGGATCGGGTGATCCTGGCCGGTGTCGCCGCGACCCAACTGTTCTCCGCGCTCACCTCGTTCATCGTCATCACCTCGGCCGATCCCGAGCAGACCCGCGGCGTGATGTTCTGGCTCCTGGGTTCACTCGGCGGCGCCGACTGGCTCGACGTCGCACTCTGCGCTGCGGTGGTCGCAGTCGGCCTCGTGGTCTGTCTGACTCACTCCCGCGCACTCGACGCCTTTGCCTTCGGCGAGGACGCGGCGTCGTCGCTGGGGGTGAACGTGTGGCGGGTGCGTGTGACCCTGTTGTTGGCAACAGCCTTGATGACCGCGGTGATCGTGAGCGTCGCAGGCGCCATCGGCTTCGTGGGCCTGGTCCTCCCGCACGCGGCGCGGGCTCTCGTCGGTTCGAACCACCGCCGACTCCTGCCTGCGTCCGCACTGATCGGCTCCATCTTCCTTGTCTGGGTCGACGCAGTAGCACGCACAGCCATTGCGCCGCAGGAACTCCCGGCCGGTGTGGTGACCGCGCTGGTCGGTGTGCCTGCGTTTGCCGTCATCCTCTGGAGACGGAAGGCCAGGCCATGACACTCGAAGCTGCCGGCGTCAGTTGGCGGGTCGGCGGGGCGCTCATAGTCGACGACCTCGACGTCTCGCCTACAACCGGAAGTACGGTGGGGCTTCTCGGCCCCAACGGTTCGGGGAAATCGACGCTGCTGAAACTGCTTGCCGGGCACAATCGTCCGACGTCCGGTGTCGTGACCCTGGACCGAACCCCGTTGTCCGACTGGAAACGCCGCGACGTCGCGCGTCGGATCGCGACCGTTGATCAGCACAGCAACACCGAGATCGATCTGACGGTCGCGGAGGTAGTCGAACTCGGACGCACACCGCACCGCGGACTGTGGGGTGGGCAATCGGATTCCGATCGCGACGCCGTTCGGGCAGCGATCGAACACACCGACCTCGCCGGCATGCTGGACCGGTCGTGGCACACCCTGTCCGGCGGGGAGCGCCAACGCGTCCAGATCGCGCGCGCCCTCGCTCAGGAACCGCACGAGTTGCTACTCGACGAGCCGACCAATCACCTGGACATCAACCATCAACTCGAATTGCTCGCGCTCGTGCGACGCCTCCCCACCACCACGATCATGGCATTGCACGATCTGAATCTGGCCGCCATGTTCTGCGATTCGATAGTGATGCTGAACCGGGGATCCATCGTTGCCCACGGAAGCCCGACCGAGGTCCTCACCGCTGACCTGATAGCCGAGGTCTACCAGGTCGACGCCGAGGTTCGCCTGGACGGTCCCGGCGGAGTACCTACCGTGCGATACCTTCCGCCCGGCTCGAACTAGACGCACTCGGAACTGTCATTCACGCGAGAGCATCGCCACTGCTTCGCGTTCGAGGTCGACGTACGGTTCACCACTGACGTCGATGGCCACCCGGTTGAGCGTTCCACCCGTGAACGCCCATGGCGACGTACCCGGGTAGTCGTCGGTTACGGGCTCCCCGCTGTCACGGCCTGCATTGAGCCCTTCGCCGCCGCCGATGCTGAACTTGCCTGGCTGAGTGCGGATTCTGCCCTCACCGACTTTCCGATCGCCGTAGTAGAGGCCGAGCACCCCGTGCGCAGTGCCCGGCGGATCCTCGCCTTCCTTCTCGAAAGTTGCTGCCAAGATTATATTTTCGCCGATCGGAAGGTCTTCGGTGGCATCGATCTTCTGCTGTTCACTGCCGAGGAAGTTGTACACGTAATGCAGGCGGTTGTCCTTGACGTACAGCGAATGCCCACCGAACCTGCCACCATGCGAGAAGAGCACACCGGTCGCACCTGGTTCGGCCAAATCGACAACTGCCCCGATCGAGAATGAACGATTACGAAGGTTGACGGCGACGGCTTCCGGTACCTCGGCTCCGCCCGGGCGGTAGACATACCGGTTTCGGGGCGGGGCCAACTGGGGGCGAGGCGTGGTGAGGAGTTCGACACCGGACCGATCGTCCAGTGGCAGAGCTTGATTGGCACCGGCCTCGTGGAACCACAACCCCACCAGCTCTGCCAGCCTGCCGGGTTCTTCATCCGCAAGGTTCCGGAGCTCGGCTCGGTCCAACTCTGTGTGGTAGAGCTCCCAGGTGTCTTCCGAGAAATGGCCCCACCCGCTCAGAGTCGGGTGCGTGGTGACGGCCTTCCAGCCGTCATGCCAAATTCCTCGTCCTCCGAGCATCGAATAGAACTGGGTGTGCTTGGCGGTGGGGATGTTGCCGGCATCGAAGCTGTACCGCATGCTCACGCCTTGAATCGGGTGCTGGGTGTACCCCTTCACCGTGTCAGGCAAGTCGACGCCGACGCAGTCGAGCAGAGTCGGGACGACGTCGATGGCGTGATGGTACTGATCTCGAATCTCGCCACGGGCATCGATGCCCTCCGGCCACGAGATGATGCATGGGTCGCAGGTTCCACCGTTGAACGAGTAACGCTTCCACATCTTGAAGGGCGTGTTGAACGCCATCGCCCACCCGTTGGGATAGTGGTTGTACGTCTCGGTGCTGCCCAACTCGTCCAGCTTCGCCAGGTTCTCGGCTAGGTCGTCGGGTACACCGTTCGCAATCTTGTTCTCGTTGACAGATCCGTCGGGTCCGCCCTCACCGCTGGCACCGTTGTCGGAGACCACCACGATGATCGTGTTGTCGAGCTGCTCGATTTCTTCGAGGTATCCGAGCAGGCGTCCGATCTGATCGTCACAGTGCGAGAGGAAGCCCGCGTACACCTCCGCCATCCGTGAGAACAGTCGCTGCTCGTCAGCGGAGAGAGTGTCCCAGGGGCGGGTGAAATCCAGCGGCGGGAACGGTTCGCCGTCGGGCCCGGTGCGGGTCTCAGGAGTGCCTATCGGGTTGAGTGAGGGCAGGGTCGTGTCTTTCGGGACAAGTCCCATTTCCTTCTGTCTGGCCAGAATCTCGTCCCGCATGGCTTCGTACCCTGCGTCGAACCTGCCTGCGTAGCGATCGGCCCATTCGCGGGGCGCGTGATGCGGAGCGTGTGCGCACCCGGGTGCGTAGTAGAGAAATACAGGCCGGTCCGGAGCTATCGACTTCACGTCGCCGATGTATTCGAGCGCTCTGTCGGTGATATCGACGCTGAAGTGATACCCCTCTTCGGGCGTCGACGGCTGTTCGACGGGGTGGTTGTCGTGGACGAGATCGGGATACCACTGATTGGTCTCGGCGCCGAGAAAGCCGTAGAACCGCTCGAATCCGCGGCCGACCGGCCAATTCCGTTTCGTGGAAGCAAGATTCATCTCGTCTTCTGCGCACAGGTGCCATTTGCCGACCATCGCGGTGCTGAATCCCTGCTCGACCAGAACCTCGGCGAGCGTGGCACATTCGGGAGGGATGTGACCGTTTCCGCCGGGAAAACCGACCGCGCACTCGCTGATGCAGGCCATGCCGTTGGTCGTGTGGTTTCGCCCGGTGAGCAGACACGATCGCGTCGGGGAGCACAGCGCTGTGGTGTGCCACTGCCCGTACCGCAATCCGTTGCCCGCGATGCGGTCGATGTTCGGCGTCTCGATCGGTCCCCCGTAACAACCCATGGCGCCGTATCCAACGTCGTCGAGAACGATGTAAAGAATATTCGGTGTGCCGGCGGCGGCCTTCGGCTGCTCGTACGGGCTCCAGTCGGGAATCGAATCGCGAATATCGAGGTTGACGACGCCTTTGAATGCGTTGGCCATGATCTGGCTCCTTGTAGGTCCTCTGATTTCCAGCCTCTACGGCCGCATGGTGAATCGCATACCCCGATTGTGGTCACCGAACCGCTGTCGCCCGAAATGGGCGATGCCATTTTCGGCAGGAGATCCGAGTATGAGAGTGCCGGATTTGTCATCGACTCACTGGAAGCCAGGGACCACATGAGCAGTCAATTCGTTGAAGCCTCCACCTCGGACACCTGCGACCCGCTACCGAGCTGGCAAGACGGCCCGCCGAAGCAGGCCGTCCGGCGATTCGTCGAACGCGCGACGACTGAGGGAAGTCCGGACGAAATCGCACCGGAAGACAGGATCGCAGTCTTCGACAACGACGGAACCCTGTGGTGTGAGAAGCCGATGCCGATCCAACTCGACTTCATCTTGCGCCGCCTCGTCGAGATGACCGCCCAGGATCCGTCTCTGCGCAACCGTCACCCGTGGCAGGCTGCGTTCGAAAAGGACTACGCCTGGTTGAACGAAGTGATCTCGAAGCACTATCGCGGCGACGACAGCGCACTGAAGGTGCTCGCGGCCGGTGTCCTGGCGGCATTCGCCGAAGTCACAGTCGACGAATTCGAAGCCCACGCCGATACCTACCTGCGCACTGCTTCGCACCCCACTCTCGGTCGCGAGTATCTGCACTGCAGCTATGCACCCATGGTGGAGTTGCTCGATTACCTTGCAGCCAAGGGATTCTCGAACTACATAGTCTCTGGAGGCGGACGTGACTTCATGCGTCCGATCAGCCAGGAGGTCTACGGCATCCCCCGAGATCGCGTCATCGGCAGCGGCGTGGCCTTGACGTGGAAGGACGACGGGCACAGCGGCACAATTCTCCGTCAGCCCCAAACCGATGTCGTCGACGACGGGCCGGCCAAGCCCGTACAGATCTGGAACCGAATCGGCCGACGACCTGTCATCGCGGCCGGAAACAGCAACGGTGACCTACCTATGTTGAAGTTCGCCGAACACCCGAACGTTCCGGCACTTCGCCTTCTGGTGCTCCATGACGATCCGGAACGCGAGTTCGACTACGTGGACGGGGCCGAGCACGCACTCGACGTCTCGCGCGCAAACGGGTGGACGGTGGTGAGCATCAAGAACGACTGGAAGACAGTCTTCGAACGATTCGCCGAATGACAGTATTGATACGTGACCCTCGATGATGTCGCCGACGAACTCTACGGCCTCGACCCCGGCGAGTTCGTAGAGGCGCGTACAAAGCATGTGAAGGCTGCCCGGGACGACAACAACCGCACACTGGCCGCAGAGATCGGAAAACTTCGGAAGCCGACCACCGTGGGGTGGTTGGTCAATCTCATCTCGCGCGATGCACCAGAGGATCTGGATGCACTTCTCGCGCTTGGCGAATCGCTACGCGACGCTCAACGCCATCTCTCGGGCCCGGACTTGCGACGGCTGACGACACAGAGGCAGCAGGTGGTGCGGAGTCTCGCCCACAAATCCGGTGAGATCGCCGCTTCACGGGGAAAAAGCGTCGGCGAGGATTCGTTGCGCGATGTCGCGCAGACTCTCAATGCCGCCCTGGCCGATGAGGAGACTGCCGCGCAGGTTCGACTCGGACGGGTCGTGACCGCTGCGAGTTACAGCGGTTTCGGGCCGGCGGGACTTGCTGTAGTGGAGGAGGATTCTGCACAAGACGCCCCTGCGATCCACACCGAAGAACACGCTCCGGCCAAGTCCACTGCTCCGGATCGCAAGGCCGAACAAGCCAAGGCGAAAGCAGAATTGAAGGAAGCCAGGGCAGGCGTCGAGAAGATCCG
Organism: Rhodococcus sp. OAS809; assembly: GCF_040546695.1. Lineage (NCBI taxonomy): Bacteria > Bacillati > Actinomycetota > Actinomycetes > Mycobacteriales > Nocardiaceae > Rhodococcus > Rhodococcus sp. OAS809. Next base: position 2,747,363 of record NZ_JBEPOI010000002.1, read on the forward strand.
ACGACGGGTCAAGGCCGAGACCGCCCAGTTCGAGGATGCCAGGTCAAAGCTGTCCGACCTCGACCGTCGCATCGAAGAACTCCGCGCCGATCTCGAACACGCAGAACAAGAACGACAGTTCGCCAAGAACACCGAGAAGGCTGCCCGCGTCGCAGTTCGAGAGTCCGAGGAGAAACTTCGCGAGGCCGAGTGGCGGGTCGACGAAGCAGAAGAGGCCCTCGACGAGATGGAATGAGTTGTACGTTCGGAGTTCTTGACCTCTACAGCAGTTCAGGTTCTAGCGTGATTTCATGACATTCACCCGAATCGAACTCGACTACCTGGCCACACAGACTCTCGGTCGCCTCGCGACGGTTCAACGGAACGGAACGCTGCAAGTCAGTCCGGTCGGGTTCCACTACAACCCGGATACAGCCACGATCGACATCAGCGGTTACAACATGACGGGCAGCCGTAAGTTTCACAATGTCGCAGACAACGGTCGGGTCGCGTTCGTCGTGGACGACATCGCATCCGTAGATCCATGGCGGGTCAGGTGCGTCGAAATCCGTGGACGGGCAGAGGCTTTGGATGCTACAGGTGCTGCTGCGCATGGTCTCGACGCGCCGATCATCCGTATCCACCCCGAACGCATCATCAGCTTCGGCCTCGACGACAAGGAGCTGGACGTCCACCAGTTGGTCGTGAACGGACGTGACGTCGGAAGGCGCGAGTCGAATTGATCAGCCTGCGGCGGCTTCGAGCTCACTCAAGGATTCCTCGAGATGGCCGAGGAGCCGCTGCAAGTGCGGAACATTGCGGCGGCAGCCGACGAGCCCGAACTGCATGGTGTCCGCGTAGCCGATGACGGTGATGTTCATCGCCTGCCCGTCCAACGGAATCGATGCCGGGTAACAGCTCTCGAGTTTCGCGCCATTCCAATAGCGCGTCGTTGTCGGGCCGGGGACGTTGGAAATCACTAGATTGAAGACTGGACGCCCAGTGATCAGTCGGGATGAACCAGGGATCAGCGGCAGCCCGAGACCCGCGACGTTCAATGCACTGAGCGCCGTGATCTGCAGGGGCGTCAGGCCCGACATCAGGGACTTGGCGCTACTCATCGAGTCGTGAACTCTCTGAAGTCGGGCCGCCGGATCTGCCAATTCGGTTGCCAGATCACACAACACCGCACCTACGGCATTGCCGGAAGCCTCACCCTCTTCGCCTTTGCGAAGGGATACCGGCACCATCGCGATCAACGGTTTGTCCGGCAACTCGTCCAGTTCGATCAGGTATCGCCGTAGCGCACCCGCGCACATTGCCAACACCGCATCGTTGAGCGTCACGTCTGCAACGCAGCTGACCTTGCGCAGGCGCTCGATCGGCCACGACTGCGCGGCGACACGCCTCGCTCCGGTGATCGGGACGTTGAAGATCGATTTCGGAGCAGCAAACGGCAACGGTGCGACGTGGTCCTTCACTGCCGAGGCAGCAGCGTTCACTATCGCAGGGCCGACCCCGACCACATCTTGCACAGTCTCGATCACGGAGCCCACCCGCCTCTGCAGGTCCAGCCCGCGACCGGCACGAACCCGCCCCGAAGAAGGTCGTTGCGCCCATGGAGGCATCGAATGTCGATCGTGCGGATCCGACGAGAGGCTGCGGTACCACGCCTGAACAGCAGACACACCATCCATGAGCGCGTGGTGCGTCTTCATGTACACGGCAACTCGGCCGTCGGCGAGACCTTCGATCACGTACGCCTCCCACAGCGGCCGATGCCGATCGAGCAGCGTGCCGTGGAGCATGGAGGTCAGCTCGAGCAACTCGCGGACTCGACCCGGCTTGGGCAGCGCGAGCAACCGGACGTGATACTCGAGATCGACGTCTGCGTCCTCCGTCCAACGCACCGGCGCGAAGTTCGACAAGAACTGCACCGGCTTGCGACGGAAGAGGGGCCGAATCGAGTCGACGTCGGTGAGCGAACGGTAGAGCGACCTGGCGAATTCGCCGTCGTCCCCTTCCGGCGGAACGAAAAGCGACAGGCCACCGACGTGCATGGGATGCTCCCGTGACTCCATCAGAAGGAACATCGAGTCGAGCGGCAGCATCAGCGTCATGGCGATCCGTTCTCTCGGGCAGCTGCCCGGAGTACCGATCAGCCGCTGTTCGACAAAGTTACTCGCCCTGACTTCCCTCATTGGCGACTCCGACAAAACATTGCCCCCTCGATTTCGACAGGAGTCCGATATTCCCGTCGACGAACGCCTTTTCGGGTCGAAGCACCTCACAGCGATTCGTGGGTGAATGACGAGACACAGAGCACTGCAACAAATTTCAATCCTCACAGCCACAAGTAGTAGCGGAGGCGATCGCAGTAATACTTTTGTCGGAATTGTTTCAAATTGTCTGTACATCCAAGTCACACGTGACTACCGTCACTCATCATATCAATCCCGACTGGTCGGTTGTACCCAAAGGAGAAATACATGTCCCGACGTTCGACGTCGCGTGGGCTTTTCGGCGCACTCGCCACCGCAACTGTGTTCGCCACCGCCGCTGCGGTGGGAAGCTTGTCAGCAAGCATTGCAGGAGCCGCCCCGGCAGCGGAGATCCCCTTCGGCGGTTGGGATTCATGTCCGATCGACAATCCCGAGACCAGCACCTGTATGGACGTCACGGTCACCGGCGGAAACATGAAGATCGGCAAGCTTTCCGTCAGCATTCCCGCCGGGGCGATGCGCATCGCGGGCGGAGTTGCATACCGGGAGAATCCAGAGGCTGAATTCGGATTCGACCAAGTATTCATCCCGCCGAACGACAACAGTCGGGGGATCTACGCCAAACCCATCGACATCCCCGGGGGCGCACTCGGAATCGACCTGCCATTCAACAATCTCTTCGGACTGAACAAGGCTTCGGCCACCGTAGAGTCGACGTCTGCACTCCCCACCGTGGATGCATTTCAGCTTGGTGTGAAGCTACCCGTCAAATTGAAGATCGCGAACCCTCTCCTCGGCGGCAAATGCTACCTGGGCTCGGACAACAACCCCGTCCAACTCAACTTGGATGTGACCGAATACGGTGTCCTCGAAGAGGTTCCAGGTTTCCCGGATACTGCCGTCGTTCGAAACACCGGGCACACCGGACAGCCCTTCGCGGTCCCGACAGCTTCCGGGTGTGGCCCGTTCGGCGTTCTGAATCCAATCGTCAACTGGCGCGCCGGGCTTCCCTCGTCCACCACGTCCAACTCCCTCGCCACGACGAGTGACGTCTACAACATCGGTGCCGACAGCCTCAGGCCCCAGCCGGCCGGCTCACCCGAACCCGCTGCCGTCGTTGCCGAACGTAGTGCCAACTAGCAATCCAACCCACTGCCACAGAACCGTCATCGACGACAGATTGCCACCTCGAAACGGAGTTCACTTGTCCATGCGCACAATACGATTCAGAGCCGCGCTCGCCGTCGTCGCAGCGGGAGTCCTCACTCTCGGGGCGGTGTCAACCGCGACGGCGGCCCCGCTGCCCAATGCGCCGTTCGGGGGCTGGGGAAAATGCCCGATAGCCAATCCGGAGACAAGCACCTGTGTCGATGTCGTCGTCAAAGGCGGCGAAATGAACATCAACGGGCTCAAAGTACCGATTCCTTCCGGCTCGTTGAATATCGCCGGCGGTGTCGCCTATCGCGAGAACCCCGACGCTGAATTCGGGTTCGACCAGATCTTCATTCCTCCCACTGACGGCACCAAAGGCGTCTATTCCAGCCCCATCGAGGTACCAGGAGGAATCTTCGGGCTCGGTATACCGTTCCCCGGCGGCTTGACCACCATCAAGGCAACAGTCGAACCGGTCGCGTTGCCGACAGTCGACGCATTCCAACTCGGTGTCACACTTCCGGCAAGATTGAAGATCTCCAACCCCTTGCTGGGCGGCAACTGCTATCTGGGTTCTGCGAGCAACCCGATCATGTTCAAACTCGGAGTTTCCGAAAATGGTGTCCTGGAGGAAGTTCCAGGATTTCCGGATACCGCCGCCGTCAGAAACGTGACGCACGCCGACCAGACGTTCGCGGTACCGGGCGCATCTGGATGTGGACTGTTCGGCGCATTGAATTGGGCCGTCAATCTTCGCGCCAACGTTCCGTCTTCGAGTGGTCACAACTCGTTGACCACCACAAGCGATGTGTTCAACATCGGCGCCGACAGCCTGCGGACGCAGTAGAGCAAGCACCGGCGACTCACGAAGTATCACCGACAACAAGGAGATATCGATGTCCCATGCAGTTCGCCGCACCACCTTCGTCACAGCTGCCGCAGTAGCCGCGATCGCGGTCGCAGCCGGCGCCGCTTCGGCTTCCACCGTCGTCACTCCAGCGGGTCAAGCCGTGACTGCCTCGAGCAGCAATCTCAGTATCAAGACTGGCACGATCACGCTTACCTGCTCCAGCACGACGGGATCCGGAACCATCCCAGCGGCGCCGGGTAACTCCACCACCGGCACGGGCGGGATCAACGTAAACATCGGCACCCCCAGCCTGACCGGGTGCAAGGCTAACGGCCTACCCGCTGTGGTCACGACCTCCGGCTCGTGGCTATTGAACGTCTCGGCAGACACCGGATCGGCTCAGGGATCCCTGGTCATTCCTGCAGGAGGCGCAGTCGTCACGATGCCCGGATCCACGTGCACAGTCACCGTCGGGGCCAGCACTATCGGACCGCTGCCATTCGATATTCCCAACCAGCGCGTCGTGGCAAGCAACACCGGCACTGTGAACTACACGCGTACCGGCACCGGGCCCGTCTGCCCCGCCGCGGCCACTGGCACGGCAACAATGTCGGGCACACTGCAGTTCGCGTCGGCCTCGCCGATCAACGTGACGCCGTGACGATCGACAGGTCGACAGCAAATCTCGTTGGGGGATCGACGCTTCCGTCGGTCCCCCAACGAACGTCCTGTGGACCGGGTCCGCACACGATCGCCTTCGGTTGCGCCACGAAGCGGACCGGCGCATTATCCATCTCCTGCTTCGGTGGCGTCGAGTAACGCGTCAAGGGCGCGGTGGAGCTCGGCGAGTTCCCGCCCTCCGGTTTTCGTCAGCACTTCTGTATTCTTTGCATCCAATTGGCGGACAATGTCTTTAGCGAGCTCTATGACTCGTTTGCCCTCGTCACTGAGATCGAGGCGAACGGCTCGCGCATCGCGTCTATCGCGTTCACTGACAACAAACCCGCTCTTCTCCAACGCTCGCACGAGCTTGGATATGTAGATTCGCTGCAATCCTGTGTGCGCTGAGAGTTCTCGCTGACTCGGCCTCTCCCCCGCACTCACCAGACCATGCAGAGACGCGAGCACTGAATACTGGGCGTGAGTCAACCCCAGGTGCGCGATCGCTCGGTCAACCCCCGCCCGCCAGCGCAAGCCAAGGTGCCACACCAGCGACCCTGTCGTCCATGTTTCTCGATCTTGCATACAAATAGAATACATGGCTACTATCTCAATTAGAGTATATGGAAACTATTTGAGGAGTCGCAATGCCCACAATTCCCGTGCTCGACTCGACCATGGCCTACCGCTCGCGCGGTGAAGGAACACCCTTCGTACTCATCCACGGAAACCCCACATCCTCGCACTTGTGGCGAAACATCCTGCCGCAGATAGGAAATCTAGGCCGCGCACTTGCCCCTGACCTCATCGGAATGGGGCGGTCAGGCAAACCGCCAATCAACTACGGCTTCCTCGACACCGCCCGCTACCTCGACGCCTGGTTCGACCAGATGGAACTCGACGACGTCGTACTCGTCGGACACGACTGGGGCGGGGCACTTGCACTGGACTGGGCTGCCCGCCACCCCGATCGCGTCCGAGGTGTGGCCTTCTTCGAAACGATCCTTCGTCCGATGACCTGGGACGAACACTTCCCGGGAGAGGCACGGGCACGGGTGGAAGCTCTGAGGGACTCCGACACAGGAGAGACGAAGGTACTCGACGAGAACTTCTTTCTCGAAATAGCGCTTCACAGAACGGTTCTCGGTAAAATGACCGAAACCGATGCCGAGGCCTATCGCTCCCCTTATCCGTCACGAGAGAGTCGCCGACCCCTTCTCGAGTGGCCACGATCCTTCCCCATCGAAGGAACTCCCGGTGACGTGAATGCACGTGTGGCGGCGTACAGCGATTGGCTCGCAGAAAGCACCGACGTACCCAAACTTCTTCTCACCTTCAGCGGCCCCGCAGAACTTCTCATGATCGGACCTGACGAAGTCACGTGGAGCCGATCGAATATCGCAAATCTCGAGATTGAACAGTGCGGTCCCGCAGGACATCTCGCCCCCGAGGATCAGCCTGCGGCCATCGCGGCGGCGATCACCGAATGGACAGAGCGGCAACACTGTTTCAACCGCGAGTGACGTGGGACCGTCGCCAAGTACTCTGAGCGCCGGTTTCCCCGACCCATGCGGTAGCGATCCAGACGATGCTCCGAAATATGGGACGGACACCACCTCCGCCGGATTTGTCCGATATAACTAACTGGCGAGTACGCCGGTTGGGACGAGGTCGAGAACGAGGGGGCGTGTGTGGTGAATGAGGACGGGTTGGGGCGAACGTCAGGATCGGGGGCTCCACACCGGGTGGGCGGCTTTCTCTATCACCGCAACGGCGACCGGTGGGAGTGGTCGGACGAAGTTGCACGGATTCACGGATACGAACCCGACCAAGTAGCTCCGACGACGGAATTGATGCTCTCGCACAAGCATCCCGACGACCGAAGACACGTTGCCCAGACACTGCACGCCATCCGCACTTCAGGCGGACCGTTCAGCAGCCGCCACCGCATCATCGACACTGCAGGGGACACTCACTCGGTAATCGTCGTCGGCGACAGCGTCGTGGACGAGTCGGGTGCCGTGGTCGGCAGCTCAGGCTTCTACATCGACGTCACCGAAACCCTCGACAGCACGGTGAAAGCGTCTGTCGACGTGCTGGTCAACGAAATCACCGCTTCTCGCGGAGTAATCGAGCAAGCCAAAGGCATGCTCATGGTGATCTACGGCATTTCGGCCGATCGCGCCTTCGACATACTCGTGTGGCGTTCTCAAGAGACCAACGTGAAACTCCGGGACGTTGCCGAACAGTTGATAATTCGAACGCTTGACGACTTCCGGGTCCCGACACTACTGCGGACCCGATTCGATCACGTGCTGTTACAGGGTTGAATGACAACAGGGTTGAGGGATCTGCTCAAGGCGGTTCCCGTGGCTGGCTGCTCAACCTCGAGGAACCTCGCCCGCATTGATTCCGGGACGGTCCGATGCGGCCTATCCCCGTTGTTACCCAACGCGGAGTAAAAGGAAACTACTCGTCGTCAGACTTCTCGCCGGAGGTCTCCTCGACCAGTTCAGGCGCCTGTTCTCGCGTTGCCATTCCCCCGTCGCCGCCCTTGTCCACGGGTCCTGGGTGCCCACCCTTGGGCGACTGGTCGTTGTCGTCTTTGTCGGTCATGCGATCGTCCTCATCATCTCGTCGTCTCAGTCCTGGAGCCGGTGCAAAGAGACCGGGACCCAGCTCCATCTCAATCTAACGCGCTCAGGACTTCTCGCAACCCTCACCGATTTTGTTTGCATTTCAGTGCTTTCGGGCAGGTGACTGCGAACAGCATTTCCACGATGAGAGGTCGATCCCAGTGCGCGCAGTGACTTGGCAAGGCAAACGGAAAGTAAGCGTCGATACGGTTCCGGACCCGAAGATCGTCGAACCCACCGACGCGATCATCAAGGTCACCACGACGAATATCTGCGGATCCGATCTGCACCTGTACGAGACTCTGGGTGCGTTCATGAATGCAGGCGACATTCTCGGCCATGAACCGATGGGAATCGTCGAAGAAGTCGGTTCGGAAGTCACGAATCTCGAGATAGGTGACCGCGTCGTGATTCCGTTCCAGATCTCGTGTGGCAACTGTTTCATGTGCGATTCGAGCCTCTACACACAGTGCGAGACGACGCAGGTCCGCGATCAGGGAACGGGCGCAGCATTGTTCGGCTTCTCCGAGCTCTACGGCTCGGTGCCCGGCGGGCAGGCTGAGTACCTCCGAGTACCGCAAGCACATTTCACACACATCAAAGTTCCCGAAGGTCCCGCGGATTCGCGATTCGTCTACCTCTCCGACGTGCTCCCCACCGCTTGGCAGTCGGTCGAATACGCCGACATTCCGCCGGGTGGGTCCGTGACAATCCTCGGCCTCGGACCGATCGGTGACATGGCGGCTCGTATCGCCCACCACAAGGGGTTTCGAGTAATCGGTGTGGACCGTGTACCCGAACGCCTTGCGCGCCTTGCCGAACGCGGCATCGAGACCCTCAACCTGGACGACTACGGCAGCAAGATCGGCGATGCCATCAGAGACGCGACAAACGGCCGCGGAACCGATTCGGTGATCGACGCTGTCGGTATGGAAGCGCACGGGTCTCCGATCGGAAAGCTCGCGCAGCAGTTCGTCGGACTCCTTCCCGATGCTCTTGCCGCGCCTGCGATGCGTAACGCAGGAATCGATCGCCTTGGCGCTGTCTATTCGGCCATCGACATCGTTCGGCGCGGCGGAACCATTTCTTTGATCGGTGTCTACGGCGGAATGGTTGATCCGCTGCCGCTGATGACCATGTTCGACAAGCAGATTCAGCTCAGGATGGGCCAGGCGAACGTCAAGAAGTGGGTAGAGGACATCATGCCCCTGCTCACTGACGACGACCCACTCGGTGTCGACACCTTTTCCACCCATCAGCTGCCGCTCGATCAGGCGCCACACGCCTACGAGATCTTCCAGAAGAAGCAGGAAGGCGCGGTCAAGATCCAACTGAAACCGCACCTGTAGTTCAACGCCGATCAGGTCGACGGTTCATCCGCCACGTCCGCATCTTGTTCGCGAAACCACCGATCGTCATACTCACCTCACACACGCTCGACAGAAAGAACCTGAAACCGAAATGGCTCGCGAACTTACCGTCTCCGACAGCATCGTCGTCAGCTCCGACGCGCTTTCCCTCTACGAGGTCATCAGCGATCCCACTCGTATGGGTGCCTGGAGTCCCGAAAACATAGGCGCAACCTTGCGGGGAGACCGCGAAAGCGCTTTTCCTGGGCATGGAGTTCGACGGGCACAACAAGCGTGGGCGCGCGCAGTGGACCACGCGATGCACAGTCACCGCTGCCGAGGCCGGGAAGCTCTTCGAATTCCGTGTTCACAAGATCGGCCTCGGTACTCCCCGGATCCCCGCCTCTATCGCAACCTGGCAGTACCGATTCTCGCCGGTGCCCGACGGAACCCGAGTTACCGAAACGTGGACCGACGACAGGCGCGGCTGGCCGGACTTCGCCGCCGACATGTTTGACAAAATTGCCACCGGAGGAAAAACCTTCGCCGACTTTCAGCGCGGCAACATCCGCAAGACGCTCCTGAACCTCAAGAACGCAGTTGAGCAGGAGGTTTCCGGAATCGAAGGTAACGTCGGCTGACCGGCCGACACCATTTGTGGCAGTTTCTGCCACTTTTGGTACAGTGCGGATATGGCAACAGCCCGCCGCACTGCACTACTTCTCCGCGTCTCGCAGAGTTGTGCTGCCGCTTTCGTCGAACGCGGCGACACTTCGACGACCATCGCGGAGCTCGCCGAGCGGGCAGAAATCTCCGAGCGAACGTTCTACCGTTGCTTCGCCACCAAAGAGGAGAGCATCTGGCCGATGCTCGACGAGGGAAACCGCAGTCTGGCCACCGCACTCAGCGCGCAAGCCCGCGAATTCGGGCTCGCAGCGGCTGTGAAGAATGCCTTTATCGCATCGGTCGGCGAGTCCTTCGAGCCGATGACCCGGTCACTGATGCCCATCATCTTCGGTGATGCGGCACTCCGGAGAGTTTGGGAATCAGCAACTTTCGAGACGATGGAACTGATTCGCCCAGAAGTCGCACGCCTGATCGACCGTCCGGAAACCTCGCTCGACACCACAGCGGCTTCGGGCCAGGCAACACTTGCGGTAGTCGCCGCACTGCGTGAGATGGCAGACCTCCGGACGCCCGCACCCGAGGCCATCACCCGCGCGCTCGGGGCGTTCTCGAAGCCATATCTCGCAACACCAACAGGTAAGGAACAATCATGACTCAGGATCTCTCCGGAAAAGTCGTTCTCGTCACCGGCGGCGCACGCGGCCTGGGCGAGGCGTTTGCCCGCGGCATCGTCGCGGGCAACGGCCGCGTCGTCATCGGCGACCTACTCGACGACGACGGTCGAGCAGTGGCCGAATCTCTCGGCGACGCAGTGCGTTACGTTCACCTCGACGTCACCGATCCAGCGTCTTGGAAGTCCGCCGCCGAGTACGCGGTATCCGAGTTCGGCGCGATCAACGGTTTGGTCAACAACGCCGGAATCTCGGCGTCCGGCCAGACAGTCGCCGAGGAACCACTCGAGACGTTCCAGCGCATCATCCAGATCAACCTGGTGTCCGTGCACACCGGTATCCACACGGTGGTGCCGTTCATGAAGGCAGCCGGCGGCGGATCCATCGTGAACATCTCCTCGGCCGCCGGCCTGATGGGCATGGCTCTGACCAGCGGTTACGGCGCAGCCAAGTGGGGCGTGCGTGGGCTGAGCAAGATCGCCGCCGTCGAACTCGGCCGCGACAAGATCCGGGTCAACTCGGTTCACCCCGGCATGGTCCTGACGCCCATGACTGCACCGACGGGCATCAGCCTCGAAGAGGGCGCATTCCCCAACAATCCGTATCGCCGTGTCGGTCGCCCGGAGGAGTTGGTCGGAGCGGTCACCTACCTGCTTTCCGACGATGCCTCGTACACAACGGGTTCCGAGATCGCCGTCGACGGCGGTTGGACTGCCGGCCCGTCGATCGAATACATCGCCGGCCAGTAAGGGAGGGATCCGTTCCCGCCCGAATCTGCGCATTCCGAACGCCCTCAGGTGAATACCAAGCTCTCCCTGATTGCATTCGGAGAAGACAACTTTCGCAATCGCCGCAGCGCCCGATGCAGGTCGAGTGACACCTCGTCTGTCGTACGGGCAAGCGACGTTGCGGTCGCCTTTGTATCGAGCCCGACGATCAGCCGCAACACCAGGACATCGCGTTCGACAATCGGGAGCGTTGTCGGAGGCGGGAGCGATCCACCGCTGAACCCGTCGGATGCCGCCCGAGCAATCGCGATGCTTGTACTCGCGTACAGCACGCGTAGAAAAGGCTGATACGTCTCCGATCCGTCGCACACTGCCGTGAGAACGGCGACGCACGCGGCATCCGCGGCGGAATCGGAAACGGCCTGATCAAGCTCGGCGCGGCACCGCAGCACAACCATCGGACGAAACGCCGCATACAAACTGGCCATGGACTCACGGCTACCGCTCCGCGCCGCGGCGGCCAATACATCCAGCGAGCCTTCCTGCAACATGGGCTCACATCTCTCTTTCTCGACGGGACATTCGTTGTGCGGTCCGAGAGATCAACTGGAACCGAACGGTCCCACGAAGTGGTTCCGGCGGATGGTCATGCCACGATCAATCCCCTGCCCGAAGGATTCTCGAGGCTCTCTCTCAGCCCTGAGGCACACCCCAGTGAAGTCCTGCATCCTTGCCGCTCACTGGCACTGACCTGGCAAATTCCTGGCAGGATGCTGATTCAAACCGAACGCCCTGCACTGCAGAATTTTTCGATCCGGTCAGCGTGTATTTGCTGCTCCAAGTCCGACCGTTCCGTTCCAGGCGACGAGGGGTCACACGGGCGTAGGGTCGAGAGAGTTCGGCTCAGTCGTCAAGAGCGGAAGGACACCCAGACAATGCGGAGCGATGGAGATACGTGGGACATCGTCAGTAGCGTCGGACTTACCGCGCTGGCAGTGGCAACGTTCCGTGCACTGGAGAGCACCCGTCCGGACGCGATCATCGAAGACAAGTTCGCATCGTGGTTCGTAGAAGCTGCAGCCGAGCCGCATTTCACAGCTCTTCTGAAAGATCCCACACTCCTCGAGGACACCCCCTTCGGCGGTTTCATGGGGTTGCGAACCAGGTTCTTCGACGAATTCTTCTCGTCGTCAACCGAATCCGGAGTAAGGCAGGCGGTAATCGTTGCAGCAGGGTTGGATTCGCGTGCGTACCGGCTGGATTGGAGCTCAGGATCGACGGTATTCGAAGTGGATCAGCCAAAGGTGCTGGAGTTCAAAGCCGAAGTGCTCGCGGCGCACGACGCCCAGCCGAAGACCGATAGACGCACTGTGCCTACTGATCTGCGAAACGACTGGCCGGCCGCACTCGAGGAGGCTGGTTTCGACCCGAACGAACCCACGGCCTGGTCGGCGGAAGGCCTGCTCGCCTATCTCCCCGGCCCGGCCCACGACGCCCTGTTCGAGCGGATCGACAAACTCTCGGCCACCGGTAGTCGCTTGGCGGTGAACGACTTTCCGGCCGGAACCGACCCGAGCAAGCTTGCGGCCATCAGATCCAAGTACTTCGCCAAGGACCCGTTCGGAGACCTGGACATTTCGCAACTGTTCTACAGCGACAAGCGATCCGATCCGGGCCAGTGGTTGGCTGAACACAATTGGACTGTCCGACGCTTCAGCTCGGTCGAGTTGGCAGAACTGTACGATCGTCGGATCCCCGAACTCCCCGAAGAAATCGCAGCGCTGTCAACGCAACCGTCCTTTTTGGCCGCGACCAAGAACTAGCTCTCGCAGTCATCACGAAAGTTCTTCGAGTGCAGCCTTTCTCCCCATTTGTCCAGCGGCAAGGCGCGTGTCACCACTACAAGTGGTTGACGGTACTCCAGGATGAAGCGATTCAGTACCTCAGGCTGAGTATGTCTACACCTCAGACGGACGCGCGCAGAAGAAGATGCTGATGAAATAAGTCCATGAATCTCGAACACACACGCAGGAAAGGCCGCCCGCTCGCGCTGGTAGCACTTGCCTCCGCAGCGGTATTCGCCCTCGCCGCATGTACTTCCGGGACTGATTCCGCACAAACCTCTGAAAACAGCACAAAGACCTCCCCCACCGCGGCACCCGCTACGGTCACGATCCCTGACAGCTCCGTCGGCAAGCAGATCACCTGGCTTCTCAGTGCGTTCAACACGAGCACGCCGTTGACCCAGGAAGAAATCGCCGAACACTTCGGGCCCACTGCACCCGTAATCCTGACACCTCCGGACTTCGACTCCATCCGAGCCGGACAGCCTTGGACAACAGTGAATTACAAGGGAGGCGACTCCGACGGCACAGTTTCCATCACCAGCACCACCGGCGGTGCGTTCGACGTCAACGTCGTCGTCGACGGCAACGGGCTGATCCTCGGAATGGCGATCACACCGACCAAGGACGTTCATGTGCCGGCCGCATCTTGGCAAGAACTCGAGGCAGCTGTCAAAGCGCTTCCCGCGCCGACCAATCTGACCGTCACCGAGGTCACCGAAGGAAAGAACGCCGAAGTCTTCAGTGTCGGCGACACCTCACCACAGCCCACAGGGTCAACGATCAAGCTGTACGTTCTCGGCGCGGTCGCGACGGCCGTCCAGAACGGGACACTCTCCTGGGATCAGAAGCTCACCATCACCGACGACCTCAAATCGATGCCCGGCGGGACCATGCAGGACCTGCCATCGGGAACTGAAGTCACGGTCCGAGATACCGCCGGCAAGATGATCTCGATCAGCGACAACACCGCCACCGACATGCTGATCGCTGCTGTCGGGCGCGAGCAGGTAGAAGCCGAATTCGCCCCGATGGGCATGGCAAATCCTTCGCTCAACATCCCGCTCAAGCCGACTCGCGCACTGTTCCAACTCGGCTGGGGTGGCCAAGGCGCACAACGTATCGCTTGGCGCGACGGAACTCCGGACGAGCGTCGAGCGATACTCGCGGCACTACCTGGCGGCCTGGTGGACATCCCGGCGTCAACATTCACCACCCCCGCATGGCCTTTCGACATCGATTGGTTCGCCTCGCCTGCCGACCTGCGTGCCGCGTTGGTCACGTTGCAAGAGAAGGCGAAGACCGAGAGCGGCGCACCGGTTCGAGACATTCTCGCCGAGGATCCGGCGCTCAGTGACGAGTCCGCGAAATGGTTCACTTACGGCGGATTCAAGGGCGGCAGTTCCATCGGGGTCCTCGCGGGTGCCTATTACGTGGAACACGACGATCGTGCCTGGGTTGTCACCATGCAAACTCATGGTGACGACGCTGCACTGGTTGCCGACCCGGCTCTGTACTTCGATCCGGTCGACGACGCGATGCTCTTGATCCAGACGGATGCAACCAGTTAGTGCCCAGTGGCGGGCCGAAACCATGCACCCCGATTCATTGCCTTCGCCGATGAAGGCGCCGGACACAGAGAAGCCGCTGCACATCCAGTGTCATCCGGATGCACAGCGGCTTCGCTAAGTCTTAGCCCGTGGGGGGCTCGGTCTCGTCCGACGAGAATCCGTCGAAGAATGCGATGACCTTCTGAAGAAGTGCCGCGATGTCGAAATCTTCCAAGCTACCCATTGCGTTCGTCCTTTCGTTTAACACTGAGGATGAAACGTGCATCTTGCAATTTCCAATGTAAAGCATGAAAAGCATTATTTCTCGACCGCGCGACACTTCGGTTGCAAATACGTCACTCAGCAAGATATGGGCAAATCACCGGAAATAACAGCTCCCACCCGCAATATTTCGGTCTTCCGCAACCCGCTTATTTCCCCAACTCGCAAGTGGGTAAATCTTGAGAAAAATTTCCGGGCGCGTCGATCACGAACGATATTCCTGGTGGAACTCTCAATCCAAGAGCACCAGGCAGAGGGAGCGCCGACACAGCTGACACGCAGTTTTGCCCGCATTCAAGAGTCGCCATCCACGCACATAGTGGACATTCGTCTGCAATAACGAACCGGTAGCAACACAATCCCAGGCACTTTCTCCCATCTTCTGACTTTTACACATGACCACTGAAGATGTTCGCTGGTGAAACGCAATACCAGTTCGAAAGTTCCATAACTTCTCCGGATGCTGTGCACGCGATTAACTGATCAAATATCTGCTGACTCACCGACCCCCCACACTCCGCCAGAACGTCACATCCGAATGCTGGACGTTAGTTTAGATGGGTTCGTAATTCTCGGAATCTGCTCGATAACGGCGGCCCCACGGATAAAACCGAGACTGCACCACCGCAGGCCGCCAGGTCATGATCCGCGACTCGGCGAAGGGTGTGCGGACAAGTCCACACGAGGGTGAAATAGGGGGTGAGACATGCCTTGGGGTCTCGTTTTACCGAGTCCGACACAGTACGTTTTCCCAGGCACGCCAGTCCCCAGATTCATACGGTGTGCAAGGACTCGTTGACGCTTCCGAGATGTTGGCAAGGCCGACCACAGGCCCCGTTCTCCCGACGAGAACGGGGCTTCCTCGGGTCGGTTTCCGCCTTCGACCGACCGGGTAGACGCGAGCATGGGCGCCACCTGCTCGACCGAATCCACCGCTGGCCGCCACGAATCGACGACCCCGACCGTCGGCGTCGAAGAAGAATTCATCCTCGTCGACCCGACCTCCTGGTTGCCGTCCACCGACAATGCTGCGGTTGCGGAAACCGCGTCGACACTGGGTTTGGATCTTCAGCTCGAGTTGTCCCGCTGCCAAGTCGAGACCAACTCTCCCGTGTGCCATGGCATCGACGAACTCCGAACCCACTTGACCGACATGCGTCGGCTCGCGGCAAAAGCTGCCGAGTTGAACGGCTGCAGGCTGTTGGCCGTCGGCGCACCTCTTTCGGGGCCTTCGCGTTTCGAGATCAGCGACTCGCCTCGTTACCGCCGGATGGGCGAACGCTTCGGCGCCCTCGCTGCCGAACAAAGCATCTGCGGTTGCCACATCCATGTGGGCGTCGCTGATCAAGTACAGGCCGTGCAGGTCTGCAATCACGTGCGCATCTGGTTGCCCGCCTTGTTGGCACTGAGCGCCAATTCCCGTGTCCACCAAGGAGTCGACACCGACTTCGCGAGTTGGCGGGCGATCCAATGGTCCAGGTGGCCAGTCGCCGGGCCGCCGCCGTACTTCGAGACCACCGGGGACTTCGACACCGCGGTTGCGAAGATGGTGGATTGCGGCGTGATGCTCGACAAGCGGATGGCCTACTGGGATATCCGACCTTCCTGCCACCTACCGACCGTCGAGATCCGAGTCTGCGACGTTCAGCCGACAGCAGAGGATGCAGCGTTACTTGCAACCCTTGGACGGGCTCTGGTGGCAACTGCGTTACGCGCGATAGACCGGGGCATCGAGGCTCCGAACATTTCCCTCGAGAGCCTCCGCCTCGCAACCTGGGTGTCCGCGAAGGAAGGCGTCCTGGGAGCGTCGATCGATCCGATTACCTCACAAAGAATTTCAGCCACGGAACTGTTGCACCGGCTCCTGATCCATGTCCGTGACTCCCTCGACGAGGGAGGCGAGTACTCGAGCGTGGAGTCGGCGCTGCAGCTCAAGTCAGTCACAGGCAACGGCAGCGACTGGCAACAGCGAACGCTGCGCCAGGTCTGCCTTCGGGAACTGATTGCGCGTGCCGTTCAGCGCACCGTACCGACCGCGCCGACTGGCACGGATACGCACGACGAGCCGACAACGGATCAGTAGTAATGCCGCCGACCACCGATGGCGTGCCCGGCCGCGCCCAGCGCGTACAGGATGATTCCGATCACCAGCAAGACGACACCAATCGTCCACAGGATCGGAATGTTCACCACGAAACCGATTATCAGCAGGATCACGCCGAGGATGATCATCACAAGCTCCTTCAGTGCGTTCACTCGGGCGGATACGCCCGCCTCGAGCCGCATACACCGCGGATACCCGTCGGCAGAGCGTTTCATACCCACTCTGACCGGGTATTTCGCTGGGCACCATAATATTTGAAGAATCGAGCCCGCCATGATGAGAATTGTGACTCTGATCGTTCTGATCTGGCTGATAGTCGGGGCCGTCGCGGCCGGCCAACGCGGCTACTACAGCAGTTCGCCGACCAACTGCGCCGGCGTCGGGACCATCGCGCTCACGGTCATCGCGGGTCCGCTGAACTACTTCGGCGTCAACCCCAAAGTCACCGATTGCACGCTCCCCCAGCCCACCGAGTGAGCTGCCGGAAATCCACGCTAAACCGACTAGTCGTTACCCTGGAGGTGAGTCGACACACATCGAAGTGAGGGGCCACCATGACCACTGCACCAGATCGCACCCGAATCGAGTTCCCGGACATCAGCTCGCGTGCGTGGGAACACCCAGCCGATCGGGCTGCATTGGTGACGCTCCGGACGCTTCGGGGGTTCGACACTGTCCTGCGGACGCTGTCCGGACTGCTCCAAGAACGTCAGCACCGCCTCATGTACCTCGCCACGTCGGTGCGAGTCGACGAACGGCAGTTCAGCGACCTGAACGACCTGCGCCGTGACTGCGTCGACATCCTGCAGGCCGACGAGACACCCGAGCTGTTCGTACTCCAGACCCCGATGGTCAACGCCTTCACCATCGGCATGGACAAGCCGTTCATGGTGGTCACTACCGGCCTATTGGACGTGATGAACTACGAGGAACAGCGGTTCATCATCGGCCACGAACTTGGCCACGCGCTGTCCGGTCATGCTGTGTATCGGACCATCCTGATGCATTTGATTGACTGGCCGGAACCATCGGATGGCTGCCCGTCGGCGGGTGGGCATTGCGCGCGATCATCGCCGCCCTCATGGAATGGCAGCGCAAGTCAGAACTGTCCGGTGATCGTGCCGGACTGTTGTGCGGGCAGGACGTACACACCGCGATTCGCGTCCAGATGAAATTGGCGGGCGGATCCCGAGTCAGTGAAATCGACATCGACGCGTTTCTTGCCCAGGCCGCCGAGTACGACGCCAGCGGCGACCTCCGCGACGGTGTACTCAAGCTCCTCAACATCGAACTGCTCTCTCACCCGTTCTCGGTGCTTCGCGCCGCCGAGCTCAAGAAGTGGGTGGACAGCGGAGACTACGCCGCGATTCTGCGCGGAAACTACCCCCGTCGCGGCGATGACGACGGAGCGAAGATCAGCGACGAGTTCAAGAATGCAGCCAAGACCTACAAGCAGAACTTCGACGAGTCGGAGGACCCTTTGATCCGCATGGTGCGCGACATCGGTAGCGGATTGGGCGGTGCGGTGGGCGCCGTGGGGAATGGCGTCGGCGATGTAGCGTCGGACATCAAGGAACGATTCACCCACTGGCGCAAGAGTTCCGACAGGTCGAAGGGCACTGACGACGCCGAGTAAGCAGAATCGGGACCTGCCGCCGAAGGCAGTCGGCGGCAGGTCCCGGGCTCTTGGCGTGAAGGTGATGCAGGCTTCCCTCTGCACCACCCTCACGTTCACAGACAGTACCAGCAGTCGAACAAACGTGCGAACTGAAAGCGGTCGTGTCGAATCACCGGTTGTCGGGTACGCGGCATAGGACCACTACAGAAGGGAGCCGACATGCATGCTGGGCGACTGAAGAAGGTCGGTTCGAGTGACGGCCCGTTTGCCTCCGTGTACTTCGAAGACGTCCGTAACCGGGAAGATGCGCGCGAGCGCTTCGAACTCGAATGGCGCTCGATGCGCAATCAACTCACGAAACAGGGAGCATCGGAATCGCTGATCGCACGACTGGACGAGGTGAAGGACAACCATCACGGCATCTCAGGTCGCGCCGGACGCGCGATCGTCGCCACTTCCGAGGCAGTGCTGATCGACGATATTCTGCTCGAACCTGCCGGCTCCACTATCGCGACCTTGGGCGAACTGCCCTACCTGATTCCACTGATCGCACACGGATACGACACCGAACCGTTCCTCATCGCCAAGGTCGACCACACTGGCGCGGACCTGTGCGTGCGCGATGCTCGCGGGCGTGACGTGTACGGCGAAACGGTAGACGGAGACGGCTTCCCGGTCCACAAGGCACACGTGGGCGGTCAGGAGCGATACACCGACAGCCAAAGCCTCGTGGAGGAGAATATCCGGAAGAACCTGACTCAGGCTGTGGAGCGCGCGGCGGCACTCGCCCGTGAACACAAGGTCGCGCTGGTGGTTGTCATCGGAGAAGTACAATCCCGCAAAGCTTTTGCACAGCTTTTGCCGTCGACGCTACGGGTGGTGGACGTCGAAAAGGGTTCGCGTTCAGTCGGTTCGACACCCGCCGAGGTGTCCAAGTCGATTCGTGAACTGATCGACACGCAGCGACTGCGCAGAATGGATGTGGAAACCGAACGCTACGTCGCAGAGCAGGGCCGGGACTCCGGCCTCTCCATCGACGGGACCGCACGCGTCCTCGACGCCCTCGAACAGGGCAAGGTCGAGACGCTGCTGCTCACCGATCCTGACGACAAGGAAGTCACCAGTGGAGAGTTGATCGGGCCCGCCGATCGCGTACTCCCCTACATCGCAATCGGGACCGGCACCGAGTTGGTACAGATCGACGAACGCCTCGTTCTCGCCGACGGATACGGCGCGATACTTCGGCACCCTTGAACGCTGGAGCCTGCTGATCAGATTCGGTGGCGAGCACGTTCTATCGAGAAGCGTGCTTGCCCACCGAGTCCGGGAACCCATCGGCAATTGCTGCGACGAGTTCCAGATATGCCCGTGCCGTGCGCTTGTTCAACAACTTCAAGTCGATCGGACCGCCTTCGCCCAGGTGATCGTCGTAGGGCAACGTCTTGACCGCTCGCACTCCACGCTGAGCGAAAACGTCCTCGAGTTGATCGAGGTCGAGCGAAGACGAACCCGGCCGCGTCGAATTGATCGCCACGACCGACCTGCTCACCAGTTCTGCGTATCCGTGCTTGGTCAGCCAACTGAGCGTTGCTGCAGCACTACGGGCACCATCCTGAGCTGTCGGGCTGACGACAACCAAGGCATCTGCTTCGTCGAGAATTCCGTACATGGCCGAGTGCATGATTCCGGTGCCACAGTCGGTGATGACGATGTTGTAGTGCACCTCGAGAATTCGGAGAGTATCGAGGTAGTCCTGCTCGTTGAACGACTCCGAAGTTTCCGGATCTGCCTCACTCGCAAGGATTTCGAGTCGGCTGTCGCCTTGCGAG
The DNA here is from genome assembly GCF_040546695.1 of Rhodococcus sp. OAS809. Taxonomy (NCBI): domain Bacteria; kingdom Bacillati; phylum Actinomycetota; class Actinomycetes; order Mycobacteriales; family Nocardiaceae; genus Rhodococcus; species Rhodococcus sp. OAS809. The sequence goes on from NZ_JBEPOI010000002.1 coordinate 2,767,464, forward strand.
GTGTAGTAGCGAACATCGCTGTACGTACGAATGTCACCGTCGGCCAACAGATCACGAACGGTCAGGTGATGTTCACGTCGTTCGCGATCAGCCAGAGTCCCCAGGTCGGGATTGGCGTCGATGGCTACGATTCGATCCCCACGGATCGATGCGAACGTCGATCCGACAGTTTTGGCCGCCGTGGTTTTCCCCACTCCACCCTTGAGTGAGATGAAAGCAATCTTGTACACGCCGCGCACCGTTCGGTTGGCACGGCGCACGAGAGCCTGGTGTTCGAGTTCGGCAGCCGACTGCCCAGTGTTGATCCGGCCCCCGGTGAGTTTGAACAACACACTGCCCAAACCGCGTTCGGGTGGACGCTTCGCCCGCTTGATGATGTCCAGGTCGTCGACGGAGGTCATAGGCCTGGGCGTCGAGGTCCGGAAATCGGTCGGCTCTTCACGACGTTGCTGGCGCATCCGCTGACTGGGCAACGGTTTTGCTGCAGGCTCGTCGAATTGTGGTATGAAGGTGACGGTTCGAATCGACGTTGCATAGCCGTCGTCGGACGCGTCGAAATGGCCGTCGCCCTGAGTCGTTCCGGAGTTGTTCCCCAGGACTCCGTTATTCGAACCGTTGTTATCGCTGCGCACCGTTTTCCTAGGTCGAGTTCGGAATCATTTCGGACATAGCCTCTCGGACGCTATCACTCTGGCGGGCTTGCCGTTCTCTGCTCAATACCGTCGTGGCACAACAGACCGTTACACCCGCACTTCGATGACTTTGGTCCCCAAGCTTGTGCCGATCTCAGCAAATACGAACGTCGTAACGATATGCGGCACATATATCTTCATCTGCCGCTAGAAACAGCCTTCCGCAATGTCAGGGCAAATCCCTTGGTAACAAACGAGAAAAGGGAGGGCGATCGCCTCGGCGATCGCCCTCCCTTCATGGACAAGTGTTCAGCTGCTGCAGAATTCCGAACTACCGAGACTTCCGAAAATCGTCGACAGATCCACACTTCCGAACGAACTGCCCGTATCGCAGCCGTCGGCAGTGAGCGCGAAGTCGACACCGGTGACGTCATTCGTGCTCAGATTCACCGGAATTACTGCTGGATCGGCACCGCATCCGCTGCCGGGAACCACTTCTACGGAATAGCCGTCCTTGGCCGGCTTGTACTGAAAGAAGTAGTCACCGGAATCATCCGTCGTTGTCGTCGCGATTTGCGTGCCGGCATCGAGGAGATTCAACGTCACGTCAGACGCCCCGACCCCGTCGGCACCCGGACACCCAGTGACAGTTCCGACGATGCTGAACACCTTCACCAACTCGAAGTCGATCCCGGTCGCGTCGGACGTCGTCAGATCTACCGCCGTCCTGTCGGGTACGGATCCGCATCCAGCCGGCGAGTATGGACTGACCGTGTAATTGCCCGGAGGAACGTTCGTGATCGTGTATGCGCCACCCACCCCGACAGTGGCCGAGGATATCTGCGTCGAGCCATCCCATACGACCATCCATATCCCGACCGGATCGCCAGTATCGCTACACGAGTTGACAAGGGTGCCCGACACGGAGCGTGTGACCGGGTCCGCCGAGGCCACCGAAGACAGGAAGAGACCGAACGCACCCATCAGGGCGAATATCGCAAAGAATCGACGCCTCATGAAACTCTCCTATGTGTTTGCCCTGCCGTCGACCCGTTGCCGGCGACCAGAGCCAAGTCTGGCACCGGAAAATGACCGTCACGTTTGTTTCACCCGGTCCTCGGCAAAGTTTGGCGAATCGGACAAATCCCCCACCTAACGCGTTCGTCGGTCGGCCACCGAAACGATCCCGACCGATCACCTACTAAGCCCGGTAGTAGGCGCCTGTATCCTTTCGCGTATGACGCCGGGTCCGAAAGATGTCGCGCAGCTGCGCGGTGCTTTCGTGGGCGGCACCTCCGGCGCGGTTTCCGTCGCAGCCCACGCGCTCGGTGGTGGCGGCATGGCCCCGTCCGAAAGCGCTGTCGTGTTGCTGATCCTCGCCTGCGCGAGCGTCGGCGCGGTGGTCACGTCCATCGACACCCGTCGCTCCCCCGCGCTCTTGCTCGCCCTCATGCTCGTTGCGGGTCAGGCCATCGGTCACGCGACGTTGACCATCGCTTCGGATCATCAACACGGCCTGCTCCTGTCCCTTCCGATGCTCGCAGCACACATCGCTGCCGTCGGAGTGTGCGCAGTGCTGATCCGCGGCGCAGAACGCGGATACGTCGTGGCCGCATCGACGGTAGCGGCAATCGTCGCCGTTCTATTGCGCCCGTGGGCAGCTGAACCGTCACCGTTCGCTGCACGTACTCGATACCGCGCCAAAGTTGTTCTGCGTCAACTTCTCACCTCTGGCCTGGGCACTCGCGGCCCACCGGCATTCGTGTAACTCACCTCCCCTTTCCTTTCACGCACGTGATTACGTGCGCCACTTTGCTGTGCGCCTTTATTAACCGCCCGCGGTTAATAAAGGCGCACGGCGGGATCGAGTACACGCATGTCCGCACCCGAATTGGAGCGCGCACAGACGCGCGCGTCCAACGACAGTTCTCCCCCGAAGAAGCAGGTTGGCGGCGCCAGACCACTGATCCTGCGTCTGCACTTCTACGCCGGCGTCCTGATCGGACCGTTCATCCTCATCGCCGCTTTGAGCGGTGGCCTCTACGCGATGGCACCCACCATCGAGAAGTTCGTTTACAGCGACTACCTCCAGACCGACACCACCGGACAGATCGCGTCACTGAACGACCAGATCCGTTCCGCTCAGCAGTACCGCCCCGACTTGACCGTCTCGGCAGTACGTCCGTCCCCTGCTGCCGGCGAAACCACCCGAGTCCTGTTCACCGATCCGTCACTGGGCGAATCGGAGAGGCTCGCCGTCTTCGTCGATCCGGTACTCGCACAGCCGGTCGGCGAGCTGGCGGTCTACGGAAGCAGTGGTTCGCTGCCGCTGCGAACCTGGATCTCCCAACTGCATCGCCACCTTCATCTCGGCGAACCCGGCCGCCTCTACAGCGAATTGGCCGCGTCGTGGATGTGGGTGGTCGCACTCGGCGGTGTCTACCTCTGGTTCCGTCGTTACCGCACCGCCCGGAACGCTCGACTGCTCACGATCGACCGAGCATCCACCGGACGAAGCCGGACCCTGAACTGGCACGGTGTCGTCGGCATCTGGATAGCAGTTGCATTGGTCTTCCTCTCGGCGACCGGCCTCACGTGGTCGACCTACGCCGGAGAGAACGTCAGCAATCTGAGAACCGCGTTGAGTTGGACGACGCCCTCAGTTGTGAAAACTCTCGGCGACGCTCCCCCTCCGGCGACAGGCGGGCACGAGGGTCACGACATGGCCCCCGCCGCCACCGGCACGCTGACGGACACCAACGTCGGACGCGTCGACACCGTCCTCGGTATCGCCAGGTACAACGGGATCACCGGTCCTGTCGAAGTATCGATACCCGCGAACGCCGAGACGGCGTTCACCGTCGCCCAGACACGTCAGCCCTGGGTGTACAGCAACAACACCATCGCAATCGACGGAGCGACGCAAAAGGTCACCGACGAGTTGTGGTTCTCGGATTGGCCACTCGCAGCCAAACTTTCGGCCTGGGGAATCCAACTCCACATGGGCCTGCTGTTCGGTCTTGCCAACCAGATCGCACTCGCCGCACTGGCACTCGCACTGGTCAGCGTGGTCATTCGGGGCTACATCATGTGGTGGCGCCGACGCCCCACTCGTGGCCCCGACTGGGCAGTCGGCCGGGTTCCTGCCCGCGGCGGAATCCGCAACCTCTCCCCGGTCGGCCTCGTTGCTCTCGTCGCGATCACGGCGTTGGTCGGCTGGTTCGTTCCGCTACTCGGCATCAGCCTTCTCGCATTCCTGCTGATCGACCTGTGCATTGCGGCGTTCAAACGCCGTGCCACCACCTGACACTTCACGAATTACGGAGACACACATGACTGTTCGCACAAAGATATTCGCAGCTGTTGCACTGTCCGCAGCTCTCGCCCTGACCGGCTGTTCTTCCAACTCCGACAAGGAAACCGAAGCTGCACAATCCATCACAGTTCAGGATCAATGGGTCAAGGCCGCGCCGGAAGGAATGAGCGCGGCGTTCGCCGAACTCGTCAACTCCAGTGACAAGGACGTACGCGTGGTCTCGGCCACCAGCCCCGCGTCGTCTCGACTCGAACTGCACGAAGTCGTGACCGGCGACGGCGGAACGATGACGATGCGTCCCAAGGACGGCGGTTTCCTGGTCCCTGCCAACGGGTCCGCCTCCCTCACCCCGGGCGGTGACCACCTCATGTTCATGGACCTGTCCGCGCCGCTGCTCCCAGGCGCAGAAACCGACCTCACCTTGATCTACGACGACGGTTCCAGCACCACGTTCACAGCCCAGATTCGCGACTTCTCCGGTAATCAGGAGAACTACGACCCGAATCACGGTGGCTGAGAACACGAACCCGCCCAGCCGAGCACTCAGCCGGCGGCGCCTTCTCGGAGGAGGCGCCGCCGCGCTCGGCGTCGCGGGAATAACTTGGGGCGCAACCACAGTGGTGGAGCGCAGCGAACACGAGCAGCAAGCAGTCAAGCTGGTGGAACCGTTCTACGGCGTCCACCAAGCTGGGATCGCCACCACTCCGCAAGCGCACGGCACGTTCATCGGGTTCGACCTCTTGCCTGGAACCGATCGAGCAGTCGTCGTCGGAATCATGAAGATGTGGTCCGAGGATGCGTCACGGCTCACCGCGGGCAACCCGGCGTTGGCGGACACCGAACGGGAACTGGCTGTGGATCCGGCACGCTTGACAGTGACCGTCGGCTACGGCCCTGGCCTGTTCACCAAGCTGGGATTGCAAGCACGTCAACCGGACTGGTTCGAGCCGTTGCCGAGCTACGCGATCGACCGACTTGACGATCGATGGGGCGGATCGGACCTGTTGCTGCAGATTTGTGGCGACGATCCGGTGACCATTGCTCATGCTGTGCGAGTTCTGACCAAGAACGTCCGATCACTGACAACCATCCGGTGGACGCAAAAGGGATTCCGCAACGCTCGCGGCACCACGCCTGAGGGAACCACGATGCGCAATCTCATGGGCCAAGTGGACGGGACCGTCAATCCTGCTCCGGGAACAGTGGATTTCGATTCACTGATCTGGCACGACGGCGCGGGTCAGTCGTGGCTGGCGGGCGGAACCTCGTTGGTACTGCGACGCATTCGCATGGAAATGGATACCTGGGACGAACTCGACCGTTCGGGGCGCGAACTCACGATGGGGCGCACGTTGTCCAATGGCGCTCCGCTCAACGGAACCAACGAATTCGACGAAGCGGATTTCACACTCACGGACAAGTTCGGCATTCCGGTGATCCCGCCAGGATCACACATCGCGCGAGCCCACCAGACGCATGAGAAGGAGCAGTTCTTCCGCAGGGCATACAACTACGACGACGCACCCGAGAGCGGGCAGACCTCGAATTCGGGATTGATCTTCGCAGCATTCCAACGGGACATCGCCGAGCAATATCTACCGGTCCAACAGCGATTGAGTGACTTCGACGCACTCAACGAGTGGACGACGCCGATCGGTTCTGCGGTGTATCTCATTCCGCCGGGATGCACCGAGAACGACTATCTGGGAAGCGGATTGCTCGGCTGACAACCCCGGGCAACGATATTGTGGGGGCGGGATCCGAACGGATCCCGCCCCCACAGTGCCTTCTACCTGAAGTTGTTGCGTTACTTGGACTTACGAGGTCCCGGCATGACCGCACCTGGACGGGCGGTAGTCAACCTCGTGACCCAACCGCTGACGGGCCACTTCTTCAGGCCGACGTTGTGCGGGGTGACCTCGGTTCCGACGTACTTGGCAGCAAGCTCGTCGTCGACGGTTCCGTTGAACCGCCACAGTTGGCTTCCGTCGGCATTGCGGGTGGACACCTCCCATGACTGAGCACGGAAGGCACCACGAATGATGCTGTCGGCAAACACCAGAACGGGGATTCCGATCTCGGCACGAACGGCCGCACCGGCAGACCACTCGGCGCGCGCGAGTTCGTAGATCTCTTCCGGCGTTGCTCCCGGACGGGCGGAGGCCGGTACGCGGAGGACGATGCTCGGCGTCGGGAGTTCCGGCGCGGGATCAGCCGAGTAGCGCAATGCGAGTTCCTCGACGCGGGTCGCTCGGGCGTCCTTGTCCGAGGTATCGCCTGCGAGATTGGTCAGACCCTCTCCCGCGTCGGTGATCCGCAAGGCTTCCACGATGCCTCGGACGACCTCGTCGGTAGTGGCGGCCGAATCCGTGGCGCCAGAGACCGAGCGGAGGAGTACGAAGTGCTCCACCGCCGAACCTGCGTCGTAGATCTCGCGGATCCGAGCGATCTTGGCTGCCGTCACAGCAGCATTCGACTCGGCCGGAGCGTCCGCTCCTTCGAGGTTCGCGAGTTCACCGAGCGCTTCGAATACCGGCGCGAATACTTGATTTCCCGTGCCGTGCCCGACATGGAACACCTGGTCGTTACGCGGGTCACGCAAAGCAAAGACATACTGCCCCAGCCTCTTCCCGACCTTCTCGGAGAACGGCTGCGGAGCCGGCTTCCTGACGACGACCTCGGTGGACAGAGTGCGCATCACGGCCAGACGTAGTGCGTCTGGCACGCTGGTGGAACCGGCAGCACCGGAAAAGATTGCCGCCGAAGCAGCGCTGATCGAGGTGAACGTGCGGCCGACTTGCTTCTCGAGAGATGCAGAGACCGTACCGACCGCAGTCAGTTTTGCATCGAGGGTGCCGTCACCCTCGACAAGGAACTCCTTGATCAACGGAGCAACGAGCAAAGTGGAGCCGATAGCGCGAGGAACTGTCCAGACAATAGCCATGCCACGAGCCTAGGCGATCACCTCGAGACGCGAGGCGAACGCGACTCAGCCCGCCGCTGCCGGCCCGGCCAGTCCCTGCACAAGTAGGTTCCAGGCCGAGTGCGCGACTTCTTTTCGCGAGCTCTCGGCAGTCCGTTCCATGATCGCGGCGAACATGGCGATCGCCAGGATCACGTCCTCAGCAGTCACGGACTCGCGTATCTTCCCAGCTCGACGCGCCTCCTCGAGGCGTCCTTCGAGGAGATCGGTCAGGCGGGTGCCTGCCGAATTCAGTCGTGAGTCGCCGAAGGAGACGGGCTTGATGACCTCCACGAACACGATGGAGGTGGTGATCTGGTCTACCAACAATCGAAAAAGATCGTCGAGAGTCGAATCCGGATCGGCAGCCATATCTTGCAGCTCGACGATGTTCTCGTCGAACACCGCGAGTGCGAGGCTTTCGCGAGTGGGAAAGTGCCGGTAGAGGCTGCCCTGACCGACGCCGGCCGTGCGGGCGATCAGGCTGAGCGGAGCAGCAAAACCCTGAGTGGCGAACACCTCACGAGCTGCTGAGACGAGTGCCGCACGATTGCGCGCCGCATCTCTCGGCCCTCTGTTGAGAGATCCGCTATTGACGCGGCCAGACGATGTCACGCACACTACGATACCAACCGGACAGCATTGTCCGGTTGGTTGCGGCCCGACACCGGTTCACACCCCGACCCGATCGTCGTGAGCGCTCGAACACGCGCCTGCCCTCCGTGCTGCCTGTCCGTGAGATACGTCTGCCCGTGAGATACGAAAGGCAATCCCGCACCGGGAGTTGGACTCGATGAAATCGTTCACGACCATCAGAACCAGATCTGCCATCGCACTCGTCGCCTTGATCACCGTCCTTCCCGTGTGCGTCGCGTCGGCTGAGCCCGCCACTGCCCCGGGCTCGATCCACGAGAATCCGGGTGTCGCTTCCACCGCCGCAAGCCGCGCCGAATGCGGCCCGGGATCGATGCCCGAGACCGGGTTGCAGGGTGATGTTCCGGCCGAGGACCGAAACAGCGGACGCAGCCGAGACGGCTACAGCTGCAACATGTCTCAGATCGGCGGCTACTCGGGTCGCGGCGGCGGGATCACGTCCACCAACTTCGAACACTGCTCGTACGTCGGCAGTTTCTTCCCCGGGAACCTCCTGGGCCCCGCACAGGGCGTCCAAGTTCTCGACGTATCGGATCCTGCCAATCCCGCTCTCACCGCCACGCTGACCGAACCCGCGATGCTGGCCGGAACGTGGGAGAGCCTCAAGGTCAACACCGCGCGAAAGCTGCTGGTGGGCACGGGCGTTCCGCTCTTGACCGGCGTCGGCCTGATGTCGGTCTACGACATCTCCGATTGCGCGCACCCGAAACTACTCAACCCCGGACCAGGAACCGATCTGGGGATGCTGCTGCCCATCACCAATCACGAGGGAGGATTTTCACCGGACGGGAACACCTACTGGTCTTCCGGCACCGCTCCCGGCGTGGTGAGCGCCGTCGATCTCACCGATCCCGCCAACCCACGCGTCGTCTGGCAGGACCTCATCGGGTTGTCGACGCACGGCTTCGGAATCAGTCCCGACGGAAATCGCATGTACTTGTCGAACAATCTCGGCGGAATACATGTCCTCGACATCAGTGAGGTTCAGCGCCGCGTCCCGAATCCTCGGGTGCGCCAACTGTCCCAGCTCTCGTGGACCGACGGGTGGGCCACCCAACACAGCATTCCGGTCACCTACGACGGTTCGCCGTACCTGTTCACCGTCGACGAAGGTGGTTCCGGCGGAGTCAAATTGATCGACGTCTCCGATGACGACGAACCGTCGGTCGTCAATTCGGTGAAGCTCGAAATCAATCTGCCGGAGAATCAAGACGCTGCGCTGGCGTCTGCTGCCGGCGGATCGCTGTTCGCGTACGAATCTCACTACTGTTCGGCAGATCGCCCGGTCGACCCGACGGCGCTGGCATGTGGATGGATCTCGAGCGGGATTCGGGTCTTCGATGTTCGAGATCCCTTCGACGTCCACGAAATTGCGTACTTCAACCCACCTGCTCGGACCGGCGGCAATCTCGAACTCGCCAACTCGCCACACGCTCTCGCGTCGCTCATCGGGGTACCCGTTCTCAGCACCCCGGCAATCGCGCAGTCGATCGCGCAGGGCCAGTTCGACCCCGGCCGAGCACTGAGTTCGCGGTCGGGCATGGTCGCTCTCGGCGACATCTCGACCGATTGGTGCTTCTCCCCGCCCGAATGGCGCGGGACCACGTTGTGGGCGACGTGCGCCGACAACGGCTTTGTTGCCATGCAACTCGAAAACGGTGTCTACACACCACCGGCTGACCAGAAGACGACCGTGGGATCATGACGGCGCCGCGAGCGGTCAAAGCCGTCGCACTCGTGGCTGCAGCACTGATGCTGCTCGTACTCGGCGCAGCACTACGTCCGCTGTTCGCACCCGAGAACCACACGCAGAGAGCTGTTCTGAGCGAAACCGAAATCGGATTCGTGCACGACATGGCGGCCCACCATCAACAGGCCCTCTTCATTCTCGCGCGTCTGAGTCCCGATGTGGACCCGGCGGTGACGAGACTGGCCCAGCAGATCGACGATGTTCAACGAACGGAAATCGGTGTCATGCTCGGTTGGCTGAGGTTGGCCGGTGTCCCGCCGAACAGTAGAACGCCGATGGCGTGGATGGAGGCGTCGCCGAGCGGCGCGGGCGACTCTCGTCATCACCCGGCAACGCTGGACACCGAGACCGACTCCATGCCTGGTATGGCTACGACCGAAGAACTCGAGAAACTGAGCAGCGCTCGCGGGCTCGACGCCGAGGTCCTTTTCCTTCAACTGATGGAACGCCACCACCGTGGCGGGATCGCCATGGCGCAGGCCGCCGACGCCCTACTCGAGAGCGGGCCGGTGAAACAGTCCGCCCGCGACATGATCAACACCCAGAGTCAGGAATCCGGGCTGATGACGCTGATGCTCGAACAACGTGGGGCACAACCACTGCACTGACCCGCATGTGCAGTGACTACCATAGGTGTCGACCTGCGAACTACAGAAGGAATCGACACTTCATCATGACCCTGCTTGTTCGCGGAATCGATTGGTCGAACCCGACAGCACCGCGGATCCGATGCGTCGACGACACCACTTCCGCTACGACCTTCTTCACTCACGACTCGGTGCTGCGATTCTCCGTCGACGAGACGAAGGGCCGCCGCTGCCTCGGCTGGCGAGATCTCACCGCCGAAGGTCCAGGACACTCGCCGTGCGACCGCGGGGCGACGGTCACCGCAGGACGCCAATGCGACCGATGCCGAAATCGTGAGGGGTTCACCACGGTTCATCAGGCACACGTCAGCGGCGCGCACATTCATCCGAATGTGCGTACCTACCTCGCACAACCACAATGGCTCTACGTCGACGTATTCGCCGGCGGCCAGATGAAGGTGGGGACGGCGTCCGAGTTCCGCAAGCATCCGCGAGTCGCCGAACAAGGGGCAGTCTGCGCATTGTTCGTAGCGCGGTCGACGGACGGTTACAGCATTCGCGCCCTCGAAGCCCGAGTTTCGGAGCACTTCCACTTGAGCCAGGCAATACGTACGTCTCGGAAGATCGAAGCGTTGACAGGTCCCTTGGATCGAGAGAAACTACGAAAGTCGTTGCACCACTTCGTATCGTCGATCAAAGACGAGCTGAATGACATCGGATCGGACATCGACGGAATCGAGATCCTGGAGGCTCCCGAAGAATGGACGGCGCCGGCGTGCGCTGACGTGGTCTTCGATGCGGCACCGTTGATCGCGTATCCGCACACTTTCGAGTCCGGGGAACATTCCTTGTATCTGGAGGGCCTTGCCGGTTCGATCGCCTCGCTGCGGATCGACCCCGATCCTGAATCGCCACGCTTCGTCGCGGATGTGTCCGGACTGGTCGGTCGAACCATCACCGTCGGCGAGTTCGAGTCCCCTGGCGTGGCGATTCAGGAATCGTTGTTCTGAAAGTAGGTCAGCAACTTCCCGCGGTCGCTGCCGCGAATCCGCGAGTGACCTCGGCCTGCTCGTCGGCAGACAGGCTCGACCATTCGGGATAAGCCTGGATGGAGGTCAGCATGTCGTTTGCCAATGATTCACGCGTCATGCCCATTTCCTCTCCGGACTCGTCGATGGCCGGCTGGTATGCGTCGAGGTACCGGAGAACGTCGGAGCACGCCTGCGCGTAGGTCCGTGGCAGCGCCGAACTCACATTCGGGTCGGACGGGACCTCAGCCGGAGCACTCGAGTCGACCGAAGGGGTCTCGGTAGGTATTTCCGACGACGTCGCCGGAGCCTCGGATGACGTCGTCGACGTCGCCGTGGTGGTCGCCGAAGCAGAGGAAGTGAGTGTTCCGACCTCGGTCGGCTTGTCTCCGTCAGAACCGCAGGCAACCAGCGCCACCAGCGAGCAGGCACCGATGAACCCGGTGATCGTTTTCTTCATCCCTCAAGGATGCCAGAGGGCCACTGGCGCTCGAACGGACCGGCGTCGCCCGTCAGCGCCAATTGCCCGAGCATCCGGCCGAATCCGAGCGCCTCGCCCTCCCGACTGCGGGATTGGACTGTATGCCCCGTTCGCGAACCCATGCTACGGTGACTTAACTGCAAAATAACTACGGGTGGGATTGTCCGGTCTGCCGCGTTCATCCGGAACGCTCCGATCGGAAATAGTTCGTCTATAAGGGGCTGGAACGAGTGGGACTTTTTCGTCGACGAGGTTCCCGCGAGGAAGACGACGATCGCGGGCAAAACCTCGATCGCAGCGACCCCGGGTACGCCGCCTGGTTCGCGAACGTCGCCGACGCGGGTGGTCAGCCGATTCCGTACAAGCGACCGCTGACCGCACCGGTGTATCCGCAACTCCAGCCGCCGGCCCCGGACTACGAGACGGATACGAGACGGCCACTCAACCCACCCGCCGGAGACGGCTGGCTACCCGCAGACCGCATCGACGAATTCGAGTCGTCGAATGGCCGCCCATCTGCACCGAACGGAACGAGCCCACAAATCTCACAAACTGAAAAGTTGCCGCCCGACCCACTCCCGACGCCGCAACCAACGATTCCACCTCGAAATGTACCGATGACTTCACCACCGAAGCATCACCTGGAGTCGCCCCGCGCGACTCGGCCCTACCAAGGAGAAGCAATGAGCAACATCGACAAGATCCTCGGCGAATTGATGCGCATCGACGGTGCCAGCGGTGCAGCCGTCGTCGACGCCGACAGCGGAATGGTTCTCGGCATGAGCGGCAACCCGTCATTCAGCCTCGAGTACGCCGGCGCCGGCAACTCCGAGGTTGTGCGAGCAAAGCTCCGCACGATGAGTAACTTGGGGATTACCGACACCCTGGAAGACATCCTGATCACCCTGAGCAACCAGTACCACCTCATTCGCGTCCTCGAGACGCCCGGACTGTCGACGCTGTTCGTGTACCTCGTTTTGGACCGTGCGCGTGCGAACCTGGCGCTGGCCCGCCACAAGCTGGGCGAACAGACCCCCAAGATCGAGATCTGACGCTTCCACTCCCTTCCCGACAATGCCCGGTCCTCGCCAACGGCGAGGGCCGGGCATTGTTCGTTCCGAACACTCGATTGGTGAACCTCGCGCCGGCGGCGATACTGGGACCGTGACTATCGCGGATGCTCCTTGCGTGTGGTTGACCACCCTCCGAAGCGACGGCTCGCCGCACACGACTCCGGTCTGGTTCTTACTGCATCAGAACACATTCTGGATACCGAGCGCTGAGCAGAATCGTAAGGTTCGGAACCTGCTGGACGATCCTCGGGTCTCGTTGGCAGTCGACGGATCCGCTGGCGACCCGTGGGTCGCACAGGGCCTCGCGACAATTCATCACGATGTCGGCGAATTCGTCGACCTCCTGAGACTTTTCGGCGAGAAGTACGACGGCTGGGATGCCGCAGACGAAACTCGTGACGGTCCGCGGGTCCTCGTCTCGGTCCCGGTGACTCGATGGTTCCTTCGACCAGACTGACAGACAGTGCCGGTTAGGCCCGAATTGTCGTGAATGACATACTTGTAGTTCATCTCTCGCAGAAATGGACTCTCACACATGGCACGCACGGCACATCACAGGCGCGGCATCACCGGCGTCACCATCGGCATTGCTGCCGTGATCGTGCTGGGAGGTTGCGCCAATTCCAACGCCGACGCGCCCGAAACATCTTCTCTCGGTTCGGGAATCGGATCCGGTGTCACCACGACGGTCGTGACCGAAGCCTCGGCTCCTTCGTCCGCCGCAATTGAACTGCTGGCACAGATCCCCGTCAAGGGACGCGCACCCAAGACCGGATACGACCGCGCGCTGTTCGGTACCGCCTGGACCGACGACGTCACCGTCGAATTCGGCCACAACGGCTGCGATACTCGCAACGACATCCTGCGGCGTGACCTCACCGACCTGACATTCAAGGACGGCTCCAAAAGCTGCTCGGTCCAAACCGGTACGCTCCGTGACCCGTACACGAACAAGACCATCGCGTTCACCCGCGGCCAGGACACGTCTTCTGCAGTCCAGATCGATCATGTAGTCGCACTCTCGGACGCCTGGCAGAAGGGCGCACAACAGCTCGATACACAGACGCGAACCAATCTGGCCAACGACCCTCGAAACCTGCGCGCTGTCGACGGGCCCACGAACCAGAAGAAGTCGGATTCCGACGCGGCGACCTGGCTGCCACCCAACAAGGCCTACCGCTGCCAGTACGTGACTGCTCAAGTGGAAGTCAAAGCGGCATACGGTTTGTGGGTCACCCAAGCCGAACACGACACCATCGCAGACATTCTCGCGACCTGCTGAACTCTTGCGGTGATCAGCGGCCCTTGATCAGATACCGCACAATCGCCATTCCGAGCGCGAGGCCCACTACGGTGGCGAGCGCTGCAACCAGACCGTGACCGGTCAGTGCGACGAACACACCGGTGATGACTGCGACGACGGCAATGATCCCCGCGTCCACTCTGCTTTGACCACGTTCAGGCATGGCACTCTCTCGTGCTGTCAGGTCCGTCCGCTCCCCTCGTAGCGGACGGACCCAGCGGCAATCTGTCGAAATGCGCGAACTCCGGTGGCCTCACCGGGCTGACTTTGCGGGCGGTCCTGCGAGGCCGGCACGTCCCCCGGAGCCAACTCACATCGGTTCACGAAGTCCGTACCTTCGCAGAATATACCGATTGGTAGGTAATTACCGAGGGCTAAAGTCCCTGGTCATGGACTCATGCGACGAGTGGTCGGAAACTCGAGACGAACGAGCACATCCGCGAGGCGAGCGTTAGCCGAGATAGCAGAGGTCCGTGGCCACGGCCAGAGGCCCATCTGGAATCAGAGCGGCGACGTCTATGACCCGAAAAGTGATCCGAGATCCAACGATCCGACTGACGACACTCGCTTCCAATCAGAGCAATATGCGGTGGTGAAGCGAGAATCCGTCAAGAGAATCGTGACTGTCGCCGGTTCGAGGGTGCTTTCGAACTCGAGTACATTCAATTCACCATCGCCGTCGACTTTTGCTCGGCCGTATATGCACGGCATGTCAGCTGATACGGGCCCAGACGTCGTGTAGGTTCCCGGCAACACCTCCCACGGCACGTCGAACAGCCCGTGACCGGGAATCGTTCCCGGCGCTGCTGAGGCCGCAGACGTCCCGATCATTGCCACACCGACAGCTACTGCTGCAGCGGACGCGAGCAAACTAACCTTGCGCATTTTCCCTACCTTGTTCATACCTGAACCGCAGCGGCGAGTTCGAAGGCTTGTTGATGTAAGAACCCGCGGTTCGCGCAGTTCTTCAACTAACGGTAGTAAAAGGGCACGAGTTTTGGTGAGCTACCTTTTTGTGGTTCTGGCCCGATTTCCGTGACGGAGACTCCCATTGAGAAGATCAGAGAACGCCGGCGTTGCGGCTCTCGGCATGATTCGAACCTGTCATTCCAGTATTCGATCACACACCCGCATTCGAGCCGAAACGTCGACGCTCCCCTGCCGTTTGGGTGACTCAGCCTCCGAGTGAGCCCGTCGGCAGCTTCGAGAAGATGTCCCCGAGGCTTCCGGTTCCACCAGGAGTTTCCGGTTCCGTCGGATCCACCGGCTCGACGACGATGACACCAGGCACGGTGACGGTCACGGTCTTGTCCGCAGATTCCGAAGAACTGAACTTCTTGGTACCCAAGAACTTTGCGGTGATGCGATGCTCGCCCTGGTCGCGGAACGGCCAGACCAGTTCTGCATGGCCATTGGAATCGACTGTGGCGCTGCCGATCTTCGTATCGCCGTCGAAGAACTCGACCGTTCCCTCACCCGGGTTCGGGTCGATACTCGCCGCAATCTTGACGTCTTCGCCCGTCAGTGCCTCCAGCGCGACAGCGACCGTCGTCTCGGTCTGGTTGGTCGTGAATACCTCGGTAGTCGAGAGGGCGCTGCGTCCCTCGCCCGAAGCAACACAATACCCAGCGGCATTGACCCACCGGGACTCACCGAAACTCATGCTCGTGTCTTTGATCTTGATACTCGGGCTCGTCGCCCCGGCGCGCAGGTGCGTCGTCGCGTTTCCCTCGTCGGACCGAGCTTCAAGTTTCAATTCGACTGCCGGCAAACGAAAGTCCGTGTTGGCCTTGACTTGCAGCCCTTCCTTGGGGTTGTTGTCGCTGGCGCTCGGACCGTCGTTGACTGTCTTGTTGCCGGTACCGGTAATTCGCAGGTACTCACCCGCCGGGTTCGCGTTTCCGTCTGCGCCCACCCGGAGCAGCACCGCAGTCTCGCCGGTCAAGTTGGACGACGAATCACCGACGAGGGAGTACGAAACCAGGGTTGCCCCTTGCGGTAGTGCGATGTCGTACTTGATACGACCGGTGTCCGAATCCGAACTACGCATGGTGCCTGGATGCAATTTCACTGTGAACTGTTCGCCGGGACGCACGGACGTGGGCGCGGTTACCTCCATGTTGTCGGAGAACGACGAATCCCAATCGGTGGCGCCGTCGACCCGGCACTTGTGTTCGAATGAAACTGTCCGCGTCACGGTATCGGAAGCCGCTGCCACCGGCGCGAACACAGCGAGGAGTCCGGCCGCGAGTGCTGGTACGACAGCGCAAACTGCCAGAGTGCGGGGGTTCATGTGTTGCCTTTCAGAAGAACTCGGCCATTGAAAGTTCAGTGAGGTAGGACCGTGATCACTTGCCACCGAGCGAACCCGTCGGCAGCTGCGGCAGAACGGACTCGAGGCTGCCGAGACCGCCCGGAGTGCCCGGATCGGTCGGGTCGGGATCGACCGGACCTGTGGTGTCACCGGTCACCGTGAGTACGTGTGCCGCCGACGTGTACTTCGCCTCGTCTCCGGTAGCGGTGAATACTGCAGTCACGGACTTGGTACCCGCCTTACCGAAGGTGAGATCCAGGCGCGCAATACCGCGAACCACCGGCCGCGGGTCACCGACGGGTTTGCCGTCGACCATGAACTGTACTGTTCCCGTTGTGTTTTCCGGATCGACGTGAGAAGCAAAAGACACCTTGGTACCGGTCGCGGCGGTAGCCGGTCCTTCGAGCTTAGTCACGATGTCCGCGCCTGGCTCAGGATCAACGGGCCCCAGGTCCCCGTCGATCTTCGTGGATGCCAGGGCGCCGGCACCGGCATTGAGGGGGCCGGTCTCAGCGTCGCGCGGCGAGCAGGATGTGGGCGCCCAGATGGTTCCCGCGAGCCAGTGACTGACCTGAGGGAGGAAGGTCAAAAATGACTCGGGCCCACCGAAAGTACCTGCAGCACCCGAAGTCCGCACATTGGTTTCGACTGCGCCGGACGGCCCGGCCTTTACGGTGATTCTGATCTTCGGAAAGACGATGTTGGTCTCGGCTCCGGACTGAGCATTGATCGCAAGCCCGCCGTGCGCACCCGACGACGATGACGGACTGTTGCCGATCGCTTCGTTTGCGCCGGACAACCGGAGTATCGGACCGTCCGCTGCGGGAGTGCCGTCTTCGTTGACACGAATCACCGAAGCAGGTTTCCCGGCAATAACATTGCCCGGATCGGTGACCGTCGCCGAAACGAACTCCGCGTTGGTCGGAATCGGCAGATCAATCTTCAGACGCGAGATCTTCTTGACGCTTGCGCCGCTCACATCGTTCGGGATCTGGACGCTACCCGGATCCACGTCGATGTCGAAGACCTGACCTGGCGCGACTACCGTCGGAGCCGAAACCCGCACCGTAGCAGGCTTTCCGTCTGACGAAGGACCGGAGAACGCACTCGGAACTGCGCGGCACGTGACATGGAACGTTGTCGACGTGGTTTCTGCAACGGGCGCCGCGGTTGCCGGAATCACGGCCACAGCGGTTCCACCGGCAAGGAGGCCGGTAAGGAGCGCAGCATTCAGTAGGCGTTTTGACATGATGTCCTCTCGGAACAACCTGATTGACGTTTGCCGCCGAACTGTAACGGAGCCAGCGCCCGAGTTGACCCTTTTTCAATAAACAAAAACCACACAGTAGGTAAATACTTGGTAAGGGTTACTGGTCGTCACATCTGACCGCCGCCGCAGGCCTTTCCCCTCTCGATCAATCTCGCGATTCGAGATTCACTGCGGGGAAACACAATTCGACAGAAGTTCGCACCGTAGCGAGATCTCCGGTCATACTCTACCCTTACAGGAGGGTAGAGTATGAGAACCTCGTCAGGACGGAATCTCATGGCAGTAACCATCGCTTCATCCACCAACGACAATTCGGTTCGGGCCGCGCTCCGGTCACCTCACCGTCTCAAAACGGAGGTTTTGGCCGGACTGGTCGTGGCGTTGGCACTGATTCCCGAGGCGATCTCGTTCTCGATCATCGCCGGCGTCGATCCGCGGGTAGGACTGTTCGCGTCGTTCACGATGGCAGTGACCATCGCCGTCGTCGGCGGACGACCCGCAATGATCTCCGCAGCGACCGGCGCCGTCGCACTGGTCGTCGCTCCACTGACGCGCGAGTACGGAATCGACTACCTGATTGCGACAGTCCTTCTGGCCGGCCTTCTCCAGATCGTGCTGAGCCTCCTGGGCGTCGCAAAGTTGATGCGCTTCATTCCGCGCAGCGTCATGGTGGGATTCGTCAACGCACTCGCCATCTTGATCTTCATCGCCCAACTCCCCCACCTGATCGATGTTCCGTGGCTCGTCTACCCACTCCTTGCAGTCGCACTTCTGCTACTCGTATTCCTGCCGAAACTGACGAACGCCGTCCCGGCTCCACTGGTGGCAATCGTGCTACTGACAACCGCCACAGTCGTTTTCGCGTTCGATGTCCCCAACGTCGGCGACGAGGGCGAGCTTCCGTCGAGCCTACCGACGCTACTGTTCCCCGATGTCCCCCTGGACATGCACACACTGTCGATCATTGCGCCGTACGCATTGGCCATGGCGCTCGTCGGACTCCTCGAATCGTTGATGACGGCCAAGCTCGTCGACGACGTCACGGATACTCACTCGAACAAGACCCGAGAAGGGTGGGGCCAAGGCGTCGCGAACATCGTCACCGGCTTCTTCGGGGGCATGGGAGGGTGCGCGATGATCGGCCAGACCATGATCAACGTCAAGGTCTCCGGCGCTCGCACTCGAATCTCGACTTTCCTGGCGGGCGTGTTCTTGCTGATACTCGTCGTCGGCCTCGGCGATGTGGTGGCGTTGATTCCCATGGCCGCATTGGTGGCCGTCATGATCATGGTCTCGGTCGGCACTTTCGATTGGCACAGCATCAATCCGAAGACCCTGCGCCGCATGCCGATCGGCGAGACAGTGGTCATGTTGGTCACCGTGGTAGTCACCGTCGCGACCCACAATCTTGCCTACGGCGTGATCGTCGGAGTGATCACCGCGATGGTCATCTTCGCTCGCCGCGTCGCGCATCTCACCGAAGTGATCGACGTCGCGCATCCGGACGAGGACACCCGTGTCTATGCGGTTCGAGGCGAACTGTTCTTCGCATCCAGCAACGATCTGATCTACCAGTTCGACTACGCCGGCGACCCGAAGAACATTGTCATCGATCTGTCCGAGTCTCATGTCTGGGACGCGTCGACCGTCGCGACACTGGACGCCATCACCACCAAGTACGCGGCCAGAGGCAAGAATGTCGAGATCGTGGGGCTCGACGACGCATCGGCCGAGCGCCACCTGCGCCTGTCCGGTCGCCTGGGTGACGGTCACTGAGAGTATGGAAGCCCAGCGCGAGGAAAGTGGGAGTGATGTCTGAGCCGGAACATGCGGGCCAAGGGCCGAACATGCAGATCGGACAGGTTGCCGAACGCACCGAACTGTCGATCAAGACGATTCGTCATTACGACGAGGTCGGTCTGGTTACTCCGTCCGAGCGGAGCGCCGGAGGATTCCGCCTCTATACCGAGGCCGATGTCCAACGGCTACTGGTAATCCGACGAATGAAGCCGCTCGGATTCAGTCTCGAAGAAATGAAACAACTTCTCGATTCTCTGGCAGTGCTCGGCGACGAAGCTTCGGACGCGCCAACGCGCACCGCTGCAACCGAATTCGTCACCGACTGCCACACCCGGGCGGAAGAAAGCTGCACACACTTACGTAAGCAACTCGCCTACGCCGAAGAGCTGACGGGTTTGCTCGCCGACCACAGTCTCAACGGTGAACGGCATTCGTGATCTGCAAGCTGAACTAAGCTGAGTTGATGGCCCGATACTTCGACGTTCACCCGGAAAACCCGCAGCCGCGCGCGATCAGCCAGATCGTCGAAATGCTGCGCAACGACGCGGTCATCGCCTACCCCACCGACTCCTGCTACGCCCTGGGCGCCCGAATGGACAATCACTCGGGCACCGATCGGATCCGCGAGATCCGTCATCTGCGTTCGGACCATCACTTCACGCTGGTCTGTGCCGATTTCGCACAGCTCGGGCACTTCGTCCACGTCACCAACTCGGCGTTCCGCGCGGTGAAAGCGGCTACGCCTGGGCAGTACACGTTCATCCTTCCCGCCACGAAGGAAGTTCCGCGTCGGCTGGCACACGCCAAGAAGAAGACCGTCGGAGTGCGTATCCCCAGCCACCCGGTAGTGCGGGCACTCTTGCAAGAGTTGGGTGAACCCATCCTCTCCAGCACCCTTCTCCTGCCCGGCGCCGAGGAGCCGATGACGGACGGCTGGCAGATCAAGGAAGACCTCGACCACCAACTCGACGCCGTCATCGACTCGGGTGACTGCGGAACCGAACCCACCACAGTCGTCGACTATTCGTCCGGTGTTCCCGAAATCGTGCGGGTCGGCGCGGGAGATCCTTCTCGTTTCGAATGATCCCCCGCCCGGGCCACATCATGGAGTCGACCAGTCACGGCGTGACGATATCGAACCACAGATCGAAGTCCTCCAGCAGCGAGATGAACGTCTCCAGTTCGGACTGATCTCCCACAGCTTTTGCCGTTCCGGCCTTGATGGATTCGGTGAGCGAGGTCGTTCCCAGATACACCTCGTTGAACACGGCACGGGTCAAGGTCAGAGTCAGGGCGGCCGAAGCATCTGCCTTGTCCATGTCGTAGTTCAGCACGCCGTTGCGCACTGTGACCAGGACGTTGTCCGCGGTGTCCGACAACACGAATCGCAACGACAGGTCTACATCGGCTGCTTTGGGACCGTCGAGGCGAACTGCCCAGAAGTCCAGCATCTGCTCGAGCGGCATCACTGCGACCACGGCCGGGCCAGTGGGGTTGTTGGACGGCATCGGCGCCAGCGGATGCCGCAATTCCATCGCTCCGACCAGGTAGAAGTTGCGCCACGTACCGTTCTCGGCTTGGTAGCCGAGTTGTTCGTACGTGTTCGCCAACAACTCTCGCGCTTTCTGATTGCTCGGATCGGCGAACACCAGATGGTTCACCAGCTCGGCCGCCCAGCGGTAGTCGCCGTCGTCGAACGCCTGCTTGCCCTTGGTCAAAAGTGCGTCCGGTCCGCCGACGGCTTCGACGTAGCGCTTGCCGTTCTCCACCGGCGGATGGGGATTGAGGTGAGCGGGAACGCCGTCGAACCAACCGAGATAGAAGGTGTAGATCGCTTTGACGTTGTGACTGAGCGAGCCGTAGTACCCACGGTTGTACCACTGCTTTCCGATCGCGTCGGGTACCTCGATCTGGTCGGCAATCTCTACCGGTGTCAGTCCCTTGTTGGCAAGGCGCAACGTCTGATCGTGCAGATACTTGTACAGATCTGCCTGATCCGACATCAGCTTCAAGATCTTGTCGTTGCCCCACGTGGGCCAATGATGCTGCGCAAAGATGATTTCGACGTCGGGGAACAGTTCCATTGCCAGACGCACGTAGTGCGACCACGCTTTGGCGTCGCGAGTCTTGGCGCCGCGCAACGTGTATAGATTGTGCATCGTGTGCGTGACGTCCTCAGCTGACCCGAGCGCCTTGAAATCTGGTAAATAGAAGAGCATTTCGGATGGCGCTTCGGTTCCCGGCGCGAGCATGAACGTCACGCGCACACCGTCGATGACCTCTTCGTGCACCGGTTCGGTGATGACGTCGGTAGGCACGGCGAACGTCGAGGTGCCGTGCGAAGTGGACAGGCCGAGACCACCGGATACCTGCCCTTGTGGCCCCGGACGCAGGAACGATCCATACATGTACATTCCGCGACGTGTCATCGCCGTGCCGGCAAGTACGTTCTCGGAAATCGCTTCCTCCGTGAAACTGTCTGGTGCGTAGACCTTTACGGCACCGGACTCGATCTCTTCGTCGGTGACAAATCCTTTGACACCGCCGAAGTGATCGCCGTGGGAGTGCGTGAAGATGATTGCCTTGACCGGAACCTTCGGGCGGTGCTGGTAGTACAACTCCAGCGCGAGAGCGGCTGTTTCCGCGGACATCAGAGTGTCACCGATGATCAACCCGGTGTCGCCCTCGATGATCGTCGTGTTCGACAAGTCCTGGCCGATCACCTGGTACAGACGATCAGCCAGCTTGAACAGTCCACCGCCCTTTCCCATCAAAGTGGCTTGGCGCCACAGACTCGGGTTGACGGTATCCGGTGCATCGCCGTCGGCGAACCCGTAGGCGTCGTACGAGAAGATGAACTGCCCTTTGTCACCTTTGACCAGTCCGCCATCGATGAGCGGTGCCACGAGACCGCGAGAAATCAGTTCGAAGTCGAAGGTGTCGTCGAAAGGAAGGTCACGGAGAACCTGGGCATTTGCCAGGCGAGTCGCTTCGGTGGCGGGCTTGGGGTCGAGTTCGGACGGTGTAGTCATCTTCTCTTACGCTCCTCGGGAACTCGCGGTGACCTGTGTCGGGATATCGGTTCATCCTCGATCCCCACGCAGCCCTCGCGCATCACCCGGAAGGGATGATCAGGTGGCCCGTCCAGCAATCAACAGCGCAACGACGAACTCACGCACCAACGTCCGCTCGTCGTTCTCGTCCGCCCCCGGCACCATGAGCAGCGAGAGAATCACTCGCACGATCCAGCGCGCCCGCGACGCTGTGCCTGCTCCGAGTTCACCGAGCATCGCGACACCAAGTCCGTTGATGACGTCGGATGAATTGGCAAGTTCACCGGCAAGACTCGCATCACCCGGGGTGAACCATGCAGCCAACGTCGGAGTGCTACGCACCGCGGACACTGCAGTGAGTATGGCCGTCTCCAGACGCTCACTCGGATCGTCGATGGTCGCCACCGATTCCGCGATCGCAGTTCCCAGCCTGCGAGCTTCGCGGTGAACGAACGCAATGTGAAGAGCCTGCCGATTCTCGAAGTACCGATACAAGGTGGCCCGGGAACATCCTGCAGCAGAGGCTATCTCCGCCATACCGACCGCGTTGACGCCTTTCGCGACGAATAATTGTGCCGCGCTGTCGAGGATTTTCTCGGCTGCCGCCAAGGCGCGCCCCTCGCCGAGCCAGTCGTTGCTCATGGCCGAGTCACCGACATCGGAGCCGAGAGCGGACGACGCACGTAGTTGCCCGGCGCGTATTGCATCGCGTCGATGTCGACATGGAAGTCGGGAATCCGGGAAAGCAACTCTTCCAAAGCAACTCGCGCCTGCATTCGAGCTGCCGATGCGCCCAGACAATGGTGGGCGCCATGGCTGAAGGTGAGGATCTTCTGCGGTCGACGCAAGACGTCCAACTCCGCCGCGTCGGGTCCGTACTTCTCGGGATCACGATTGGCCGCACCGTACATCAGCAGAACCTTACGTCCTGCCGGAATCACTTTGCCACCCAAGGCCACATCTCGCGTCGTGGTGCGTGCCAGTCCTTGGACCGGCGAGGTGAGTCGAAGCAACTCGTCGACCGCGTCGGTGATCAATGCGGGATCGTCCAGCAGGATCTGACGCTGGTCGAGGCGTTCGGTCAGCATCGCCACCGAACCACCCAGCATTCCTGTCGTGGTGTCGTTTCCCCCGGCCACCATGGTGAAGGCGAAGCCCAGAATCGACAGCAGGCCGGACATGTCGCCGTCTTCACCGAGTCCAGCGGCGAGTAGGTGCGAAATCGTGTCGTCATCCGGTTCGACCTTGCGGCGTTCGATCAGCGAAGCGAAGTACATCATCAGCTCACCGGTGGCGGCCTGCGCCGTCGTCGCTGCCGCGGCCACACCACCTGCCGAATTGGCAGCGACAATGGCTTCGGTCCAGCCGTCGAACTGGTCACGGTCCGATTCCGGCACACCCAGATAGTGTGCGACAACCATAGACGGCAACGGTTTGAAGAGCTCGACGACGATATCGCCGCTGCCACGCGCTTTCAGCGCCTCGATACGTTCAACGACAAATTCGCGAACCATCGGCTCGACCGCCGATACCTGACGCGGAGTGAAACCCTTCGACACCATGCGCCGGAACTCCGACTGCACTGGCGGATCCTGCATCACGAACGGCGGATTGTCCTGCATCCCGATCTGTTCGAGTTCACCGTAGACAGTGGTCAATCCCTTTGCCGACGAATACGTCTCGTAGTCGCGAGCGGCGTTGTAGACGTCTTCGTGACGGGTGAGCACCCAGTAGTCGTCCTGCGGCGCAGCTTCCGGCACAACGTTGTGCACCGGGTCGTTCTCGCGCAATGCGTCGTACATGGCCCAGGGCGAACGCCAGGACTCCCCGGTGGAAGGTACAAACCGTGGCGAATGTGACACAGAAGTTGTCATGACTCGACTATGAGACAAATTGCCAAATGTGTCAACGTTCTACGATCAACCGTTCCCACGAGCAGCATTGAGTAACTCGCATCCACGCAGAGCACTATCGTGTGTCGGGTGATCACGGATCCGAAGAATCATCCGAACAGCTCTGACGCCGGGCGCCGCGCCGTGGTTGCGGTCCTGCTCCCCCGCGAACATCTCCCCTTCATCAGGGACTGGTGCCTGCACCACATCGAGCAAGGCTGGGAGGTTGTTCTCTACGACAACACCGGTTCCGTCGGGTCCACCCGCAAGACAAGCGCATTCAGTCTCAACCGTTGGCACGGCCGCAGCGAGGACAAGAGAGGCAACTCTTACGGCGCCTTCACCCGATCGATGTCGGACAGTGAAGTTCAGGTCGCATTCCGCAAAGAACTGCACGACCTTCCGGTGACGATCGTCGACTGGCAACCGCGCGACGCGGACGGTCGGATCGTGCACGGACAGGTAGAGGCGTACGTCGATTACGTGAGCCGGTACCGCGACACCGTCGCATGGGCAGCATTCATCGACGCCGACGAATACCTCCAACACGCACCAGGATTGGACTGGGAGGTTCTACTTGCCGGCGTTACTCAAGCGGGTTCGCACCGCGTCGTTCTCGATGCTCTGGTCTACGAATCCAGGTGGACGCGCGACGGGCAATTGCGAGACGTCGAGGAATTGAAATGCCTTGGGCTACAGAGCCATGGTTGCAAGAACATACTGGAGCTGTCGGAGATTTTGCGAGCAGACGTCCACTGGGGATGGAAGACGAGCGAACCGGACAGCCTGGTGCGGCCGGACAGATCGCTCTACTACTTCCGCCACTACCGCGGTTCGGAAGCGATGCTCGACTACACTCCGTTGCCGAACTTCGGACCCCAGGTCTACGAAGAAGGTGTGGATGTTCCGGCAGCAATGGACGTATCACAGAATTGAATGTGCCTGCAAGACACAGATATTCAGGTGCAGACAAACCTCCGGCCCGCGTCCACGAAGGCAATGCCTTCAGGCCACGGGCCGGAGGATCAGCTCAGCGAAAAATCAGCTGAAGGACTGCAGGGCAACGCCCAGTCCGACGATTGCGCCGATGCCCGAGATCAGGCCAGCAACACCCGTGATAACCGGCTGAATCTGCTTGATCAATGCCAGGTCTGCGTCCGAAGAACCCATGTCTAACTCCTCATCATGGAATGTGTGTACGCGTTCCGCGCGTCCGGTGTGTAACGGCGCTCACAATATACGTAAGACGGCCGAAATTTGAAGCGGCACCGCTGAGTGGGACGTAACTCACATCTCATCCAGCGGGAACCCACGAGTAACAATGCGCGATTCGGACAACGCTTCGGGAACCGTTGAATGACGAGCAGGAGAACAGCAGTGGGCAAGTTGGATGGAAAAGTGGCCCTGATCACTGGCGCAGGGCAAGGCGTCGGCCAGGGAGTTGCGTTTGCGCTCGCCAAGGAGGGCGCTTCCGTCGCGGTCGCGGGCCGCACTGAGTCGAAACTCGTCGTCACATGTAACGAGATCGCAGAACGCGGAGGCCGTGCCGAACCGGTGCTCATGGATATCGCCGACGCGGATTCCATCACCGGAGCCGTGGCGCGAACGGTGAAACTGTTCGGCGGCGTCGACATTCTGATCAACAACGCCAGCCTCAACCCGCTCGGCAACGTCCTCGACCTCACTCCGGAGCGCCTTGCCGACGGATTGACGTCCGGCCCCGTCGCGACTCTGCGAACCATGCAAGCCTGTTACCCGTTCATGAAGGAGCGCGGCGGCGGGGCAATCATCAACATGGTCAGCTCCGTGGCCGTCCGCTGGGACGCTGCCGGCTACGGCGGCTACGCGGCCGTGAAGGAATCCGTCCGAGCCCTCAGTCGCGCGGCAGCATGCGAATGGGGCGTCGACGGGATCCGGGTCAACGCGGTTGCTCCCCACGCGTCGTCGCCGGGGCTGCAGCGGTGGGCAGATGCACGCCCGGAAGAGGCTGCCGCTTTTGTTGCCGGTATTCCGCTCCGCAGGATCGGAGACTGCGAGACGGACATCGGCACCGCGGTGGCTTTCCTGGTCGGCCCGGATGCCGCGTATCTGACTGGAGCAACAATTCCGCTCGACGGTGGTCAGTCGCGCTGGGGCTGAGAGCTGGCGTCGTCGAAGGCAAGCACCGCCGACTTGGCTTCGGCGATCGGGCGGCGGAAAACGAAACCGACCAGAACGGATGCCAAAACCAGCGCGGCCAGCACTATGAGCCCGACCATCCACCACATGGTTTTCAGTATGCCCGAACCGACCTCCGCCGGACGCGCGCCACGGCCGTCGGAAAGCGGCGACAGCCTCGAAAAGTGCTGAACACCAGTCAAATTCCGTTTTGCCCGTTTCCTGAGCTTCTTGAGAATCCGTGATCGATGACACATATTCGGATCCCGAACCGGAACGCGTGCGTGACTACGACGACACCTCGGTGCATCCTGGCAGGTATGGAATCCGCTGTTTCGGCCCAACTCACCGACGGAAGCACCCTCACACACCCGTGGGGCGGGACAAGCAACATCACCGATCTCGGCGGTGACGTTCACTGGATCGACTTCGGCGGTCCCAGCGGAGCGCCGCCCATCGTGCTCGTTCACGGTCTGGGCGGCTCGCACCTGAACTGGGTGCGGGTGGCACCGGCGCTGGCGGCGCGCACGCGCGTGTACGCACTTGACCTCGCCGGATTCGGACTCACCTCTGCCCGTGGGCGACACACCGGCGTCGACGCCAACGCAGTACTTCTGAATCGCTTTCTCGACACAGTGGTGGGTGAGCCCGCCGTCCTGTTCGGCAATTCCATGGGCGGAATGGTCTCGGCAATGTCGACCCATGCCAGTCCCGAATCAGTCGCCGGCCTGGTGCTGGTGGATCCGGCGCTCCCCCTGCCCGTCCAACTTCCCGATCTGACCGTCGCCGCCCAATTCGCGCTCTACTCGATGCCGTACGTCGGTGAGCAGGTTCTCGGCTTCGGACGCCGAAAGATGTCAGACCGGCAGTTGGCCGCTCAGATGACCAGATTGTGTTTTGCCGATCCGACGCGAGCCGACCCCGCGGTCCTCGACGCGGGCGCTGCCTTGACGGCGATTCGCCGCAACGAACCTACCCAGGATGCCGAATTCCTTCAGGCAGCACGGTCACTGCTGATGACCCTCGCCCGTCCTGCCTCCTATCGAAAGACATTGCGAGAGATCACGACTCCGACGCTCCTGATGCACGGCGATCGCGATCGGCTTGTCCCGGTCGAGGCCGCACGGGCAGCCGCTGCTGCACATCCACACTGGACCACCATCATTCTCGGCGACACCGGCCACACCCCACAATTGGAGATTCCGGACGAGTTCACCCGTCATGCGCTCGCGTGGCTCGATCGCACGGGGCTGATCAGGAGCTGACACGTACCGGCACTACACCCGCGGAACGGCCTCGCCGATCGAGCAAGTGCCCCATCAACTTCGGAGTATCAAGAACGATTCGGCGGTCGTCTGCGTTGGCAGGTCCGGCCCACCGGGGAACGCGAAACGGTCACATACCCCAAAGCTCTCGAACCCTGGGAATGTGTCGGGGTACGCGCGTAGCGTGAGATTCAGGCCTTCCTCGGCCAAACATTTCCGCGTCCCCTGCTTGTGTATCCGTTTCGGTTAAGGAGAGTTTTCAGATGCCCGCACGCACAGCGCTCGACGGAACACCCTGTTGGATCGACCTCACCAGCTCCGACACCGAGGTTGCCAAATCCTTCTACACCAACGTGTTCGGCTGGCAGGCTGACACAAACGACGACCCGCAGTACGGCGGCTACGCGATCTTCAGCAAAGACGGGCAGCCCATCGCCGGGCTCGGACCCCAGCAGGAGGGAAACCCCTACGGCAACGTGTGGACCACCTACATCTCCTCGACTGATGCGGCAGCGTCGGCGTCCAAGGCCCAAGCCGCGGGCGGAACGATCATGATGCCGTCGATGCAGGTCGGTCCTCAGGGCAGCATGGCGATCGTGGGCGATCCGGCCGGTGCCGTCGTCGGCATCTGGCAGGCAGATCAGCATCACGGCTTCGGTTTGGTCGGCGAGGCCGGAGCGCCGGTCTGGCACGAGACCTTGTCCAAGAACTACGCCGCGGTCCTGCCGTTCTACACCGACGTGTTCGGCTGGACTTACGAGTCGATCGGTGACAGCGACGAGTTCCGGTACTCACAGGCCAAGCAGGGCGACACCGTCGTCGCCGGTTTGATGGATGCCAGCTCGTTCCTCCCGGCAGAGGCGCCGTCGTTCTGGCAGGTGTACTTCGGGGCGGACGACACCGATGCGGCCGTCGCCAAGGTCGTCGAATTCGGCGGCAGCGTCTTGCGCGATCCCGAGGACACGCCCTTCGGTCGTCTCGCGTCGGTGGCCGATCCACTAGGTGCCAAGTTCCAGATCTCCACGATCATGGAATGAATCTCCGCGCGGAGGCCGCACCGGTCCGCGGTCTCTGCGCGCTGATCATCTGGAAAGTCCGGATTTGACCGCACAGATTTGAACACTCGCCCAGAAGGTATGCAGTTTTCTGCGTCCAACGCCTAATCTCATGGGATGCCCGCCCCCGCCCCTCTCCTCGATGTGTACTCGCAGCCGACTCTGTCGACGCTTGCGCCGTCGGTACTCGCTTCTCTCGGAGTGAGCGGCGAAGCGAACCGTCTCGATCTACAGCCCAGCAAGAAGACCGTAATTCTGCTGGTAGACGGGATGGGCGCGAATTTGCTCGCCCGCAACGGCGAACATGCACCATTCCTGAATTCACTGATCGGAACGCCCATCCGGGCAGGCTTCCCCACGACGACGGCCACCAGCATCGTCTCACTGGGGACCGGTCTGCCTTCGGGAGCGCACGGCATCACCGGCTACCAGTCCTACGTCGAAGAAGCCGATTCGGTGTTCAACTGGCTGGGTTGGCACAGCGCGGGCAAGAAGGAATCTCAGACCGACTCCATCGTCCCGGAAACCCTGCAGCCGCAGGCCACGACGTTCGATCGCGCCGCCGCGGCCGGCATCACCGTTACAACCGTCGTACCGTCGAAGTTCGACGGCAGCGGCCTCACCCGTGCCGGGATGCGCGGTGCCCAGTTCGCCGGAATCCAGGCATACGGAGACCTCCTCGCTCGCACCGTGGCGGCGTCGAAATCTGCCGACCGCACGTTCACGTACTGCTACATCAGCGAGATCGATGCACTCGGCCACGTCTACGGACCCGAGTCCGAGCCGTGGATCTTCCAACTGATGCTGGTCGATCGACTGGTCGAGCAACTCGCCGCTGCACTCGGCCCGGACGTGAGATTGCTGGTGACGGCAGACCACGGAATGGTCGACGTGTCGGACGAGAACAAGATCGACTTCGACAACACTCCAATTCTGTCCAAAGATGTACTCGCTCTTGCCGGTGAACCTAGATGTCGTCACATCCACACCCGAGAAGGCGCTGCACAAGATGTTGCGGACCGCTGGCGCGCCGAACTGGGTGACCGCATGTGGATCGGGACGAGGTCCGAGGGCATAGTCGCAGGATTGTTCGGGCCTGCAGTGCATTCCGAGTATCACGGCCGGATCGGGGATGTCATCGCCATTGCGTCCGGGGACGTGGCCGTCGTACGTCGATCTGTCGAATCGGGACTGTCCGGCCTCCGTGGACAGCACGGCGCCCTCACTCCGGACGAACTGCTGGTACCGCTCTTGTCCTCAGGACAGCAGTAGGGCTCGCGCCCGGCGAATCTCGGGAACACCGACGACCTTGCATGCGCCCAACAGGACGACGGCACCGACGGCCGCACCCGCCGACAATGAAATAACAGCAGCAAGCCTGGGCTCGGGAACTCGGTTCTGAACCGCCACCACCAAAGCGAGCGCACAACCACCTGCCAGAATTGCCGCCGCCGAAATCCTTCCGACGGTGGCCTGCACGCGACGGAATCCCAACAGCCCGTATCGCTTTCGAAGAAGGATATGGCCGAGTACCGCTCCACACACGTAGGAGAACGAGCCGGCGGCACAGACGGCCAGGACCAGCCTTTCGTCACTCGCCGACAGTGACGCAAGAAGGACGAGCGCAGTCTTGGCGACCACCATCACCAGGGCGATCACCGCGGGAGTTCGGGTGTTGTTGTCGGCGTAGAACACTCGCAGCTGAAGCATGACCATCGCAAAGGGCACCAGCCCGAATGCACTGACCGCAACGGCCGTCCCGATCAACCGGGCACTGCTGCCGTCGACCCGGCCGAAGAAGATCAAGGTGGTCAACGAGGGACCGAACACCATGAGCGCCACAGTCACCGGGATCAGCGCCACCACAGAATACCGGGCTCCCCGGCCGAGATCGGATACGACGCCGACGTCGTCACCCGCAGCAACCGACCTGGCGATCCGCGGCATCAGCACCGTCAACAACGACACACCGAGAATGCCGTACGCCACTTGAAACAGCAGATCCGCGTGCGTGTACATCGAGTAGACGTGACGGGAGAGAGTGACCTTCATCGTCACCCACACACCGATCTGGCCGGCAACGACGTACACAAGTACCCAGCCGAGCAACGGCGCCCCGACGCGCACCGGTCGCCAGGTGTGCGGTACGACGCGCACGCGAAGGCACCACCGAAACCCGTTGCGGTGCAGCGCTCGAGCAACGACGGCGGTTTGCGCCACGATCCCGAGCAGAGTGCCGATACCGATCACCAGAACCTGCGCGGTGGTCATCGACTCGGGAGTCAGAGCCACCGGTCCCGGGATACACAGGAAGACCGCGACCGTCACCAGAAGGACGACGTTGTTGATCACCGGTGCCCAGGCCGGCGCGCCGAACACCGATCGAACGCTGAGCACAGCCGTCATCATCGCCGTGACGCCGTAGAAGAAGATCTCCGGAAGAAGCAAGTACGCGAAGAGCGTCGTGAGCTCTCGTTGAGCCGGATCATCGATCACGGCCGAGACCAGAGGCGGCGCGCACACCACGGCCACTACCGTCACGAGCGCAAGAGCCAGCGCTCCGACGGTGAGAACGCGCTGCGTCTGCTCTCGTTCGAGCGTCCGCCCACGGCTCCGTTGCCGCGTCAGATACGGAAGCAGGACGCTGGCGAGAATCCCGCCGAGGAGGAGCTGATAGACCATGTTCGGGAAGCTGTTGGCCGCGTTGTACGCATCACTGACCAGGGCGATGCCCAGGACCGCGGCAAGGGCAAGGGTGCGGACGAAGCCGGTGATGCGACTGACCGTGCTGGCGAGCGCCACTTGCCCGCCCATCTTTGCCAAGCTGCCGCCCGTCACACCATTACGTTCGGACTCCCGTTCGGACTCCCCCACGTTCTCGACCATCTCGCCAGAGTGCCACATCGCAGACGTTCGACGATCCGGACGGAAACGGAAGGGCGCCCCGAACCGTGGGTTCGAGGCGCCCTTGCGAAAGGAACAATCAGGCGGATTCTGCTCCAGCCAACGGCGGCATGACGACAACCTGACCGGCGAAGGACAGGCCCGCACCGAAGGCGAGAAGCAATGCCTTGTCGCCCGGCTTGCACTGGCCGTCGCGCAGCATCTGCTCCATGGCGAGCGGGATCGAGGCCGCGGACGTGTTGCCCGTCTCGGCGATGTCGTTGGAGACGGGGAAGCCCTCGGGCAGCTTCATGCTGCGAGCGATGACCTCGTTGATGCGCTGGTTTGCCTGGTGCGGCACAAAAGCGTCGATGTCCTCGATACCCAGCCCCGACTTCTCCAGGGTGCGAGTGGCGACCTTGCCCATCTCGAAGGCAGCCCAGCGGAACACCGCGGTACCGGCCATCTTGATCCACGGACGAGGTCCGGTCGGGTTCTTGGTGTAGTCGAGCCAGCTGGGCTCCTGAACGATGGCGTCGGACTGGCTGCCGTCCGAACCCCACTCGACCGGGCCGATTCCGACGGTGTCACTCGGGCCGACGACAACTGCGCCTGCGCCGTCACCGAAGATGAAGCGCACGCTGCGATCGGTGGGCTCGGTGGCCTCGCTCATCAACTCGACGCCGACGACGAGTACGTGATCAACCGTGCCGCCGCGAACCAGGTCGCTGGCCACCGCAAGGGCGGTACAGAAACCGGCGCAGCCTGCCGCGACGTCGAATGCAGCCGGACCCTTGATGCCGAGCTCGTGGGCGACGATGGACGCAGCCTGAGGAGTCTGCAGGTCCCACGTCGACGTCGCGATGATCACGGCGCCGATCTGCTCAGGGGCAATGCCGCTGACGTCCAGTGCTTTACGCGCCGCGCTGATCGACATCGCGAGGATGCCTTCACCTTCGCCGGAGAACCGGCGCGACTTGATACCCGATCGCGTCTGGATCCACTCGTCGGTGGAATCGATCAGCTCGCAGATCTCGTCGTTGGTCACGACTCGCTCCGGGCGGTGAACGCCGAGCCCGAGAAGGACGGACTGCCGACCTCCGGCCACACTGGCAATCGGCTTACCCATTGATCGATCTCCTCGTTGGTTTCTGGTGATGACGCGCATTCGACATCACACGTTACGTACAGGACATAAGCCCCTGCCTCTCAGGTCACCGTTCGATCACGGCAACAACATGAGGCTGGCTCACATTACGCTTCGGTCAGGTATGTAGTCCAGATCCACGATCAGGCGCGCAAATGAGCTAGAACTGCCAAAACACGACGATGCCCGCTTTCGGAAGCCGACAGGCCGAGTTTTGCGAAGATATTTCCTATGTGCTTGCTCACAGCGGTGTCGCTGACGACCAGTTTCCTGGCGATTTCCTGATTTCCCAACCCCTCCGCCATCAGTCCGAGAACCTCGGACTCGCGTGGCGTCAGCGATCTGATCGGATCGTCGGCGCGTCGACGGCTCATCAGTTGGGATACGACCTCGGGATCCATCACGGTTCCGCCGTCGACGACCCGGTTCAATGCGTCGACGAACTCGGCTACCTTGCCGACCCGTTCCTTGAGCAGGTACCCGACCCCGCCGGCGCCTCCTGCCAACAATTCACCGGCGTAGCGATCCTCGACGTACGCGGAAAGGACCAGGACGGGAAAGCCCGGGCGAAGCTTGCGCACCTCGATCGCCGCTCGAAGTCCCTCGTTGGTGAAAGTAGGAGGCATCCGGACGTCGAGCACCGCGGCGTCGGGGGCGGTCTCCTCGAACACCGTGAGGAACTGTGCGGCGTCGGAGACGGCAGACACCTCGAAGCCCTCTCCGCGGAGCAGCAGTGCCAGCCCCTCTCGCAGGAGAGCGTCGTCCTCGGCAATCAGAATCCGCACGGTAGTTCCACCCTCATCGTTGTCGGTCCACCCTCCGGGCTCTCCAATACTGCGGTTCCTTCGAAAGCCTCGACCCGGCGTCGAATACCCGCCACGCCGCCGCCCGGGCGTTCGTTCGCGCCGCCGTGACCGTCGTCGATCACGTCGATGAGCATCGTCTCACCCGACGAGTCGTCCGACGTCTCCGTCCGTGCCGTGACGGTGACACTGCGCGCTCCGCTGTGTTTTGCGACGTTGGTCAAGGCCTCGGCGACGACGAAGTACGCAGCAGCCTCGACGGCAGCCGGGGCACGGCGGAGCTCGTCGATCTCGAGTACGCAGGGCACGGCGGAGCGCCCGGCGAGCGCCGAGATCGCGCCCTCCAGACCCAACTCGTCGAGGATCGGCGGGTAGATGTCGTGCACCAACGTCCGGAGTTCGCTCAACGCCTCGGTGGCCGCATCTTGGGCCCGATGCAGTTGTGGCAGAGCCTGGTCCGGATTGTTCTGCAACGACCGCTCGGCCATCCCCAACATCATCACCACCGCGACCAGACGGTTCTGCGCTCCGTCGTGCAGATCCCGCTCGATGCGCTTGAGTTCGGCCGAATGCGCGTCGAGCGCCGCAGCGCGGCTGGCCGTCAGGGCGGTGACGCGCTTCGAGAGGTCCGAACGCGTATCCGGCGCAAGCAAAGTCGTGGTCGACCAGCTGATCCATTTCGCCATCGCGGGGATCAACCACCACGCGATCAGAAAGTACAGGATGCCGATCAACGGCATTCCGGCAGCGCCCAGCCACGACGTCACGGGGTACGGGTTGTTGACGGGTTCGCCCGCGGGCATCTGCTGCCAGTACAGCGGGACGGCAATCGCATTGAGCGCACCGAGTGGCAGAGCAATGGTCAGCATCGCCGCGACGAAAGCACCCAGACCATGAATCGACAACCAGGCCGCGTCGCGCCTCGTCGACTGATCGGTGAGGAACCGGCTCCAGTCCCCGAATGTCGGATTGCTGGGCATCGGTGGGTATCGCTGCAGAACAGGGCGTCCGGTGTACGCAGCGGTGCGTTTGCGAGCCAGGCCGGCCCACCACCGGAGCACTCGCACGTACGACGGCAACAGCAACCAGCCGACGATCAGAATCGAGAGCGACAACAGAATGAGACCGACCATCAGCAAGAACAGGGAAACCACAGCTGCCGCGCCCTCGACGAGCACGTACACCGCAGCCCTGGTTCTCTTCTTCACTGCCCCAGCATGCCGCACCACACCGCACGATCCACTACAGCTGGCTACACCATTGATTCGGGACTCTGCTGGATGTCGACGAATGGCGAATCTCCATAGCGTTCTTCCCATGAAGAATCGACACTCGGTCCTCGCCCCGCCGGCTCCTGGTGCCACGGGAGCTCGAACATCTGCCGTGCGACTCGAAGGGGTCAGCAAGGTCTACGGCAACGGCCGCGGCGCCGTGACCGCCCTCGACAACGTCAGCCTCACTCTGCCGCGCAGCACCTTCACCGCAGTGATGGGCCCGTCCGGATCAGGTAAGAGCACTTTCCTGCACTGCGCCGCGGGCCTCGACCGACCGAGCAGCGGATCGGTGTGGCTGGGCGACACCGAAATTTCACAACTGAAGCCGAAGGCCCGCAGCATCTTCCGTCGCGATCACATCGGTTTCGTCTTCCAGGCCTACAACCTGCTCGGCGCTCTCGACGTCGAGCAGAACGTCACGCTCCCCCTACTCCTCGCCGGGCGACGAGCCGACAAGCAGTACCTGACCTTCGTCCTCGAATCCGTCGGACTCGGATCGCACCGCAAGCGCAAACCCTCCGAGTTGTCCGGCGGTCAGCAGCAACGCGTCGCCATCGCACGCGCCCTCGTCACCCACCCCGACGCACTCTTTGCCGACGAACCGACCGGCGCCCTCGACTCCCGTAGCGCCAAGCAGGTTCTGGAGTTGTTGCGCCGGACAGCCGCCGAGTTCGACCAGACCATCGTCATGGTCACGCACGACCCGGTGGCCGCGTCGTACGCCGATCGTGTGCTGTTCCTCGCCGACGGGAAACTTGTCGGGCACATCGACCGCCCGACCCCGCAGCAGATCGCCGAGCGCATGACACACCTCGGGGACTGGTGATGATGAAAGCGCACACCTTTGCGCACCTGAAAGCGCATCGCTCCGGTTTCGTCGCCGTGTTCGTCTCCGTATTCTGCGCAGCGCTCCTCACCTGCGGTCTGGGTGTGCTGCTGGAATCGGGAGTGCGAGGCGGTGTCTCACCACATCTCTACGCCGGTGCCGACGCCGTCGTGAGTGCGCCACAGGCGCTCGAGGTCAAGGAAGACGCCGATCAGCCCTTTGCCGAGCGAGTTCTCCTCGCCGGCGATACGGTCCGCAAGCTCGACGCACTCGATGTCACCGTGGTTCCCGACATCTCCGTCCCCGTCAGCACCGCCGAGGGCGTCGTACTCGATGCACATCCTTGGAACACAGCACAATTGGCGCCGTACTCGCTCACCGAGGGGCGCGCTCCGCAGAGCCGCGACGAGGTGGTCTCGACCACGGGCGCCGCGCTCGGCGAGCGAATCACGCTGGCTCACGGCGCGGTAACGGACGAGTACACCGTCGTCGGCACAGCTGATTCGGCTTCGGTGCCGTCACCCGACCGTCCGGCACTCGTCTTCCTCGACGACGCAGAGGCCGAACGGTTGTGGCCGCACCAGAACGCTGTCACCGCAGTCGGATTGATCGCTCCCGAAGGCGTCAACGCTGCCGCTCTCGCCCGCGATGCACTCGCCGGAACCGGTGCGGAGGTCTCGACCGGCACTGCACGCGGAGGCATCGAATTCCTCGACGCCGGTGCTGCGCGGACGCAGTTGATCGTGCTCTGCGCGTCGTTTGCCGGTCTCGCGTTGATGGTCAGTATGTTCGTCGTTTCCAGCACGCTGTCGCTCTCGATCAACGCCAGGCGCCGAGAGTTCGCTCTGTTGCGGGCAATCGGGGCCACCACGCGGCAAGTGCACGTCATGATCGGACGTGAAGTGCTGCTCGTTGCTGCTGCGGCGGCAGCTCTCGGCGCGGTGCCCGGATACCTGCTCGCCCGAGTGCTGGGCGCACAGTTCGCCGACGCCGGGGTCATGCCCACCGATTTCGCGCTGGCCTACAGCCCGCTTCCGGCGATCGCAGCTTTCCTGATCTGCGTACTCACTGCCCGCGCGGCAGCGGCGATCGCGGCACGACGACCGGCGAAGCTCGACCCCGTCGAAGCGCTTCGCGAATCCGAAAGCGGCCCGGCGAAACTGAGCCGCGGACGCATCGTCACCGGGCTGATCTTCGGCGCCGCCGGCCTCAGCGCCTGCGTCCTCCCTGCTTTCCTGCCCGGCAGCGTGGCGGCCGCTGGAGCCGGTTCGAGCGCACTGTTGTTGATCTTCTCGGTCGCGCTGCTCGGCCCCTTGTTGGTGCGCGGCATCATCAAGGTGATCGGCGGTCCGCTGCGCCGCAGTGGGTCGGCGTCCAAAGTTCTCGCTGCCGCCAACGCCGAATCCAATTCGAGACGGCTCTCGTCGGCGGTTGTTCCGTTGGCTCTCGCAATCGCGCTCGGCTCGGTGCAGTTCTTCAGCCAGAGCACCGTCGCCGCCGAGGCGACCAACCAGTCGATCAAGGGCGTCACCGCCGACCTGATCGTCGGCGCACCAGCCGGTATCGCTCCCTCGCTCCTCGAGTCGATCGCATCGGTGCCCGGAGTGAGTGCGGCAAACCCGGTGGTCCGCAGTCAAGTCCTCCCGGTACCCAGCGGTGAGGAAGGCGGCTCAGCCGACAGCGCGATCGCGGCCCAGGGCATCGACGCCGCCAGCGCCGACGCGACCCTCGATCTCGCGGTGACCGAGGGCGACCTCAGCGCTCTGACCGGCGATACCGTTGCCGTGAGCGAAGACGGCGCCTTCACCCTCGGAGCCAAGGTAGGCCAGCGCGTCGACCTCTATCTGGGTGACGGAACACTGGTACATCCCATGGTCGTCGCAAAATATGGTCGCGGCCTCGGATTCGGGGACGTGACCATGCCGATCGAGACTTTGCGTCAGCACTCCACCGACGCTCTGATCGACACCGTTCTGGTTGCTGCCGAACCCGGACGGTCGGCCGAAGTCCAGCAGTCGTTGCGCTCGTTCCCCTCGATCGCCGCGATGAACCAGGACCAGTTCGGGGCCGCGGGCGAAGATCAGCGTCGTATGCAGTCGTGGGTCAGCATCCTCGCCGTCCTCGTCCTGCTCGGCTATCTCGCAGTCGCAGTCGTGAACACCCTGGTCGCCGCCACTGCCGAGCGTTCCCGCGAGTTCGCGCTCCTTCAACTGGTGGGCTCGCGGACGAGGCAGGTCCGAGCAATGATGCGCATCGAGTCGTTGATGGTGGTGGGAATCGCCATCGTGGTCGGATCACTGATCGCCCTGCCGCCTCTGATGGGCATTGCCGTAGCGGTGTCCGGGCAGCCGATCCCGGCGATTTCACCGGCGATCTACGGTTCCATCGTCGCGGTGACCGCTGTTCTGGGATTTGTCTCCATCGCGATCCCGACGCGCGCCGCTCTACGCAAGAACCCGATGGACGGAGTGCGTAACCACTGAGTGGCACTACCGTCGTCATCTATGGATGCGGCGGCCTGGGACAAGAAGTACGAAGAAACCGAGCTCGTCTGGGGCGCTCCTCCCAACGAACTGCTGGTGGAATACGCGACGGCCCTCCCCCACGGCCAGGCACTGGACCTGGCGTGCGGCGAGGGCCGTAACGCGTTGTGGCTCGCGACCCGCGGTTGGGAGGTCACCGGGATCGACTACTCGGCCGTCGCGATCGAGAAAGCCCGCACGATCGCGGCCCGCTCGCCCCGATCGGTTCTCGACCGGCTCGACTACCGATGCGGCGACGTCACCGTCGCGGATTACGCCTCGAGGAACGGGCAGGGATACGACTTGGCCCTGCTTCTTTACCTTCATCTGCCCGCACCACAACGCACCCTGGTTGTGAACCGTGCCATAAATTCTCTGAAACCTGACGGAATCCTCATGATTTTGGGTCACGACCGAAGCAACATCGACTACGGCGTCGGCGGGCCGCAAGATCCCGAAATCCTTTACACACCAGAAGAATTGATGCAGGAGTTCCACGGAAAGCTCGAGTTCGAGATCGCCGGAAATCCCCACAGGCACACCGAAACGGGAATCGCGGTCGACGCGCTTGTCATCGGACGCAAATCCGGTGTTGGCAATGCAAAGAACGGCTAGTAACATGTATTAAGTTACCGACGAGTAATAAACTTCGGGCGGTACTAGGAGTGCTGGACCGCACCACCTCACTGGGAGAAGCAGAAGACATGGGCCATTACAAGAGCAACGTTCGGGACCTGGAGTTCAACCTCTTCGAGGTTCTCGGACTGGAGAAGCCACTGAGCGAAGGCGCTTGGGGCGACCTGGATGCCGACACTGTCCGCAACATGCTGGCAGAGGTCGCACGCCTGGCCGAGGGACCGCTTGGCGAATCTTTCGCCGATGCGGACCGCAACCCCCCTGTCTTCGATCCCGAGACGCACACCGTTGCACTTCCGGAATCCTTCAAGAAGTCGTTCAAGGCTCTGTGGGATGCCGAGTGGTACCGCATGGGATTGAGCGAAGAGGTCGGCGGCGTGCCGGTTCCCCGCTCCGTCGTGTGGGCCATCGGTGAGCTGATCCTGGGCGCACAGCCTGCAGCGCACATGTACCAGGCCGGACCCGCCTTCGCGGACGTGCTGTTCAACAACGGCACCGAAGAGCAGAAGAAGTGGGCAGCCACCATCGTCGAACGCGGATGGGGCGCCACGATGGTCCTCACCGAGCCCGACGCCGGCTCCGACGTCGGTGCCGGACGCACCAAGGCGATCAAGCAGGACGACGGCTCCTGGCACATCGAGGGCGTCAAGCGCTTCATCACCTCGGCCGACTCGGACGACCTGTTCGAGAACATCTTCCACCTCGTTCTCGCTCGCCCCGAAGGTGCCGGACCGGGCACCAAGGGCCTGAGCCTGTTCTTCGTCCCGAAGACGCACTTCAACTTCGAGACCGAAGAGTTCGGCGAGCGTAACGGTGTCTTCGTCACCAACGTCGAGCACAAGATGGGCCTGAAGGTCTCCGCCACATGTGAGGTCACCTTCGGCGGCCACGGCATCCCCGCACAGGGCTGGCTGGTCGGCGAGGTCCACAACGGCATCGCCCAGATGTTCGACGTCATCGAGCACGCTCGAATGATGGTCGGCACCAAGGCAATCGCCACCCTCTCCACCGGTTACCTCAACGCTCTCGATTACGCCAAGCAGCGCGTGCAGGGCGCAGACCTGACCCAGATGACCAACAAGGCAGCACCGCGCGTGACCATCACGCACCACCCCGACGTGCGTCGTAGCCTGGCAATGCAGAAGGCATACGCCGAAGGCCTGCGCGCGGTGTACCTCTACACCGCAGCTCACCAGGACGAGGTTGTCGCCCAGCTCGTCTCGGGCGCAGACAAGGACACCGCGTTCCGCGTCAACGACCTGCTGCTCCCGATCGTCAAGGGCGTCGGCTCCGAGCGTGCGTACCAGTACCTGACGGACAGCCTGCAGACCCTCGGTGGCTCCGGCTTCCTGCAGGACTACCCGATCGAGCAGTACATCCGCGACTCCAAGATCGACTCGCTGTACGAAGGCACGACGGCCATCCAGGCTCAGGACTTCTTCTTCCGCAAGATCGCTCGTGACCGCGGCGTCGCGCTCGCTCACGTTGCCGGACAGATCAAGACCTTCATCGACAGCGAAGCCGGCAACGGTCGTCTGAAGGCGGAGCGCGCACTGCTCGCCACCGCACTCGAAGACGTCCAGGCCATGGCCGCCACGCTCACCGGCTTCCTCATGGGAGCTCAGGAGCAGCCCACCGAGCTGTACAAGGTCGGCCTCGGCTCCGTCCGCTTCCTGATGTCCGTCGGCGACCTGCTCATCGGCTGGCAGCTGCTCCGCCAGTCCGAGATCGCTCTCGCAGCACTCGACAACGGCGCTTCCGACAAGGACAAGGGCTTCTACGAGGGCAAGGTCGCCATCGCTTCCTTCTTCGCCAAGAACGTCCTGCCCGAGCTCACCGCTTCACGCGAGATCATCGCGAACACCGAGAACGACATCATGGAGATCGACGAAGCCGCATTCTGATTCGTTCCTGATTCATGAAAAGTGCCGGTCCCGAGAACGTTTCGGGGCCGGCATTTTCATGCTCAGCAGTCCATGGAATCCGAGGTCATCTGCGCTCGACGGTCGGACAACTGATCTGTGCGGACAGTACGGACGTCGTCGGTTGTTCGCCGGGCCGTGCCGCCCTTCCCACCAGGGAAAGCGCCACGCGCCTGCGGTCCGGAGAACTGACGATTTCGATGGACTTGTCGTCACCGCCCCCGAAGGACACGAACTGTCCGCTCTGATCCGAGAACTTCATGATCGCCGACCCGTGCTGACCTGGTTCCGGTTTTTCGTTCACGTAGACCTGCAACTGGAAATCACGTCCCGGATACTCGCCGCCGCCGTCGTACTCGTAAAAGGAACTGGTGTGCACCTCGTAGGCCCACTGGCGGTGACCGGCGGGCAGCGAATCCGCCCAGTTGTGCTCGAAACACGTGACGGATCCGGGCAGCGAGACATTGGCTGCGCCGCTCCACCCACCGGACAGGGTGATGGCTCCGTACGGCGCTGCTTCGGACTCGTGCCGATCGGAAGGCAAGGGCGGAACGGTCACGGGTCCGACATTGCGACCGGTGAACTCGAAAAGCCTCTCGCTCGACACGAACGGGGGCGACTCGCGCTCACCGGCACAGGAGACAACCGACAGGGTGGCCATGACCAGTAACGCACACATACCGCGTCTACGAACCGGCACCTCGACTCCCCCGTTCCGTTTCCAACAGAATACATACCGTTCGGTCTTCAAGTTGTCGAACGTGTCCGACACATCCCATTCATGGGACCGCTCGCCCGCTACCGATGTGATTGGGTGAGCACGAACGTCCACTGAACCAGCACTCGGTTCTTTCGCAGGCCGAGTAGATCAACAGACAGGTGATCATCGTGGTCGCACCAGAGCACGCACAACCCGATTACGCCCCTGACCTGGCATTGACCGCCACGGACTTGGCGCTCGACGGCCCATGGGGGCCGGTGTTCGGACCCGTCAATCTCGAGATTCGTGCGGGCGGTGTGACCATCCTCGAAGGCTCGGCCGGTTCAGGACGTACGTCCTTACTTCTGACACTCAGCGGACGAATGAAAGCCAGTTCCGGCTCACTGTCCGTCTTCGGTCGAACGCGTCCCCGCGAGATCTTCGAGATCGCCGGGGTCGCCGGGTTCGAGGACATCGACGAGCTTGCCGAATCCGTCACCGTCCGCGATCTGATCACCGAACAAATTCGCTGGGATGCGCCCTGGTACAAGCTCATCGGACGCGCCGGAGACCGCGAACTCGAAGCGGTGTGCGCTCCCGTCTTCGGCGATCATCCGTTACCTGCGCTCGGCCGGTACGTCAGCGATCTCGGGGAACTCGAGGCGATCCTGCTGCGTATCGCCGTCGCGAACACGAAAAAGCCGGCCCTGCTTGTCGTCGACGATCTCGAACAAGTGCGGCGCGACTCCGAACGTGCGTACCTCGTCGAGCGACTCGTCGAGATGGGGAGCTACCAGACCATCATCGCGTCGACCGTCAACCCGCTGCCAGACGGATCACCCATCGATGCCGTCACCCTGCTCCAAGAAGTCACCAATCCCGACCAAGAAGGGGCGAGGTAACCGCGATGCTCGCTGGAATGTCTCTCGGAACCGAACTCAAGCGGTTCTCCCGCGGCGCGATGCCCAGGATCGCACTCGTCACCATCATCTTGATGCCACTGCTGTACGGCGCGATGTACCTGTGGGCGTTCTGGAATCCGTTCGGTGAGGTCAACAAGGTCCCCGTCGCGCTGGTCAACACCGACCGCGGCGCGATGGTGCAGGGTCAGGAGCTCAACGCGGGCGACGAGGTAAGCCAAGCGCTGCTCGATTCCGGTGAGCTCGATCTCCACCTGGTCTCGCAGCAGGAAGCCGCTCAGGGAGTCTCGGACGGCACGTACTACTTCTCTCTCACATTGCCTGAGAATTTCAGCGAGGCCGTCGCCTCCCCGACGACCAAGGACCCCCACAAAGCTCAGTTGCAGTTCACCTTCAACGACGTCAACAACTACCTCGGCACCATCATCGGCCAAAACGCCGCCCAGCAGGTCCTCAGTCAGGTCAGCGACAAGATCGGCGCGCAGTCCGTCGAGACAGTTCTGGTCGGATTGACCGATGCGGGTGCTGGTTTGAAGCAGGCCGCCGACGGAGCGCTCCAGCTCTCGGCCGGAGTGAACACTGCCAACGCCGGAGCCGGCGAATTGGCGTCGGGCTCGAAAACTCTGGCCGACAACATGGTTACCGCACGTGACGGTGCAGCCACTCTTGCCGGCGGTACAGCGCAACTCTCGACTGGCATCAACACCGCCACGGACGGCGTCCTCGCACTGACCGACGGTCTGGGGCAGCTCGATCTCGGAGCCGTCCAACTTGGCGACGGCGCAAGCCAACTCAGTGGTGGCGTCACCCAGGTCGTCGACCAACTGAGTGTCCTCGGGAACACACAAGCAGACGTCGCACAGCTGGTCGGGCAGGCAGTGGCCAGCCTTCGACTTAACCCGGATCCCGTCAGCCAACAGATCGCCAATGCCCTCGCGCCTGCCCAGGACATACTGCGCACTCAGGGTTTCGGTGAAGCGACCATGGGCCAACTGGGCGAACTCAAGAGCGGTGCACAACAACTCGCCTACCAACTCGACGATCCGTCGAGCACCTTCCGAGCCGGGCTCAGCGCCGCGGCCAACGGCGGTGGTGAACTCCGCAACGGCCTGGTACAGCTGCGTGACGGCGGTCAGCAAGTCAACGACGGCGCTCAAACCCTCAGTAGTGGACTGGTTCAACTCACCGACGGAAGCGTTCAACTCTCCGATGGTGCAGCCAAACTCGCAGACGGCACCGAGCAACTCCGTGCCGGGTCTGCCGAACTCGCGACCAAACTCACCGAGGGCGCCGGTCAGGTCCCCAGTTGGAGCGATCAGCAGCGAACCGCAACCGCTCAAACCCTCTCCAGCCCGGTCGAACTACAGGAGACGTACGAGAACCGGGCAAGCACGTTCGGTACCGGTTTTGCTCCGTTCTTCCTGCCCCTCGCGCTGTTCGTGGGCGGCATCATCACCTGGATGCTGCTCAAGCCGCTCCAGAACCGGCCCATCGCAAACGGACTCGGCGCGCTGCGAGTGGTCCTCGCCTCGTACTGGCCGGCATTGCTCATCGGCATCTGCCAGGTGATCGTGATGTACCTGGTCGTGCACTTCGCCGTCGGTCTGCACCCCACGCATGCCCTCGGTACCGTCGGGTTCCTGATGCTCATCACCGCCACCTACATGGCGTTGATCCAGGCATTCAACGCCATCTTCGGAGTCTCCGTCGGACGCGTCATCACCCTGGCGTTCCTGATGCTGCAACTGGTTTCGGCCGGCGGCATCTATCCCGTCGAAACCACCGCGAAACCGTTCCAGATCATCCACCCGTTCGACCCGATGACCTACGCGGTGAACGGGCTACGACAACTCACCGTCGGCGGTATCGACTCGAG
Organism: Rhodococcus sp. OAS809; assembly: GCF_040546695.1. Classification (NCBI taxonomy): domain Bacteria; kingdom Bacillati; phylum Actinomycetota; class Actinomycetes; order Mycobacteriales; family Nocardiaceae; genus Rhodococcus; species Rhodococcus sp. OAS809. The sequence continues at coordinate 2,811,565 of NZ_JBEPOI010000002.1, forward strand.
ACTGTGGGTCTCGATCGCCGTCCTCGGCGGCCTTCTCGTCGCCTCACTCGGCGCCAGTTCACTTGCTGCACGCCGAAATCGGCAATGGACCATGGACAGGTTGCATCCGCCGATCGAGGTCTAGGTTTAGGTCTCAGGCCAAGGCTCCACGGTCAGTGCAGGCCATTCCCTGCGCCACCGTGCCGCCTTGGCCTCGTAAACCTCTCGCGGCGCCAGCACCGGGTTGGGGCGGACGATCATGTCGAAAAGATCGTCGTATCCATGCGGGGCATACACGTCCAAGGTCCCATCCGATCCCTTGGTGATCCCGAAACAGCAAGTTGTGGAAGCGAAGTGGTCGACAGCGTCGCGGCAACTGGTGAACGGAACGCCGGGAATCCCGAAATGCTGCTCGTACCACAGGTGCACGCGGGCTTCGTTGCGTACTTCGACATCGGCATCCACATCGGCGAACAGTTCTGCCGCCGAACGAATCACACGGTCCTCCGCGTCGTAGCTCAGATCGCCGGCGTCGAAGTAGAACAGGTCGTAGTCCTTGATTCCGGCGCCGAGATCACGGCCGTCGATGTGATTCCAGACGGTTTGGAAGAGCCCACCCGCCGTCAGGTACCACTCCGGCAATCCCAGCTTCGGCGCACGATCCACGATCGTTGCGACCACCGGATTGGCCAAGGCGATCTCGAGAAATCGTTCACGCATGCTCTTCAGCCTCTCATATGACAAGCAAACTTGACATCTAGTGACAAGTATTCTTTACTTTTTGCATGACTGGAAAGGCCGGCGACAACAACGTGCGGGAGCACCGACGCCTCGCCGGCCTCACCCAGGCGCAACTGGCCACGGCAGGTCAGGTGAGCAGACAGAGCATCGTCTCCGTCGAACGCGGTGACTATGCACCGAGTGTCTACCTGGCACTTCGCCTGGCCCTGGCGCTGGGGACCACCGTCGAAGCGCTCTTCCCCTTACCCGAATCGGAACTCACCACAGAAATTCCAGAGGAGACGGCATGAGCACCATGATGAAGGCAATGCGGTTCGTCGGAGATCTGGACGACGACTTCTACAAGGACGAGCGTCAGCGCGACGTCTGGAACGAAGCCTCGGCGGTGGGACTCCAGAGTGTCTTCTGGGCAATATTCGTCAGCTCGGCGATTCTGCCCTGGGTCGCCGGCCGAACAGGGGCGTGGATCTCGCTCGCCCTGCTGATCGTTGCGTTGTTCGGCTCGTTGATCACGATCATCTATGCACTTCGGTGCGACGTCGATGTCTACGTATTGTCCAACTACAACCGCCCCCGGGTCGTGATCGGCATCGCGCTGTACCTCGTCGCCGCAGTCGGCATCATGGCGCGTCTCAAATTCGATTCCTACGAAGAATCGTCTACCTGGGTCGGCGCTCTCGTCGGCGGAATTGTCGGTGGCGGCATCGCAATCGCGGCAGTCAAGCTTCACCAGCAGCGCGCCAAGCGACGCGACGCGGCCGAAGAACTTCTCTGACTTCCGGAAGTCTGCCCAGCACAACGGAATCCATAGAGTTGGTAAAATCGTGCCAGGTCAACCGATCGCGAGTAACGTCGAAACGGTGAGCACTCGCCTCGGATACCAGATGCCCAACTTCAGCTACGGCGGTCCGGTCAAGGACCTCTTCCCCACCGTCATAGCGCAGGCCCGCGAAGCCGAAGCCGCAGGCTTCGACACTGCATTCGTGATGGATCACTTCTACCAACTCCCCGGAATCGGAGCGCCGGACGCCCCGATGCTCGAGGCCTACTCGGCGCTCTCCGCGCTGGCGACGGCCACCGAGACCATCCAGTTGTCTGCACTGGTCACGGGAAACACCTACCGCAATCCGCCCATGCTCGCCAAGACCGTCACCACCCTCGACGTGGTGAGCGGCGGTCGGGCCATCCTGGGCATCGGCGCCGGTTGGTTCGAACTCGAACACAATTCGTTCGGATACGAGTTCGGAACGTTCACCGAGCGCTTCCAGAAACTCGACGAAGCACTGCAGATCATCGCGCCGATGCTCCGCGGTGATCGCCCCACCTTCGACGGCAAGTGGTACCACGTCAAGGACGCCATCAACGAGCCTCGCGTCCGCGACGACCTGCCGATCCTGCTCGGCGGTGGCGGTGAGAAAAAGACGTTCGGCCTCGCCGCTCGCTTCGCGGATCACCTCAACATCATCTGCGACCCGTCGGAACTGCCGCGCAAGATGGAAGCACTTGCGGCACGCTGCGACGAAGCCGGTCGCGATCCCGCAACCCTCGAGACCAGCTTCCTCACGTTCATGATGATCGACGAGGACGGCGACAAGGCTCGCGCCCATCAGCGAACGTTTCTCGCGGAGCGTGGCCTCGACATCACCACGGCGCCGGAAGACGTGGTCGCCAAGGCCACCGAACGCCATTTCGTCGGCAGCCCGGACGACGTCGCCGAGCAGGTTCAGACGCGCATCCTCGACCACGGCATCGACGGCGTCGTGATCAACCTGATCACCAACGGCGAAGAGCCAGGCATCGTCGACCTCGCGGGCCGCACCCTCGGCCCACTCGTCGGCAAGTAGTTCCCTACTCGCACTTCACGATCGGCACCGGGTCGTACTTGACGGTTCGGGTGTTCGAGGAAATCTCGGCGCCACTCGCGTGGTCGGTGATCACGCGAGTGTCGCTGACCGTGAACCCGGGCGCACCGCTCGAAGCCACACAGCCAGGCCCCTCCGGCAAGGTCACGGTGTTCGGCGACGTCGGCGACGTCCGCGGGCCGGTCGTCGACGTGACATCGACAGTTTTGGTTCCCCAGATCCGAACGGTGATGTTCGACGACGTCGCAATCGTCTCGATCATCACGCCGGTCTTCGCCGGATTACGGAACTGCAGGTCGATCGCACCATCGAAGATGGTCGCCTCACGAGCCTCGGGGTACCGCGAGATGTAGTAACTGTGCTCGGTGTGCGCGACGTCCTCCATACCTGCGAAATACGTCGCGTTGTAGAGCGTCGTCGCGAGCTGGCTGATACCGCCGCCGACAGCCTTGTCCGGGCGACCGTTGTTGATGATCCCCGACTCGATGTATCCCTGCGCCGCACCGCGCGGGCCCGTGTACTCGTTGAGCGAGAACGTGTCACCGGGCTTGATCACGGCCCCGTCGATCTCCGACGCGGCCAGGCCGATGTTCACACCAGACGCGTATTCGAAACCACCGGTAGTGAATTCGCCGATCACCTCGTTGATGCCGAGTGCCTCCGCGGCTTCGGTGGTCAATGCCGGCGGGACCGGTCCGTACACGGCGGGCGTTGCCCGAGAAGCCGTGCTGCCCAACAGAACCGGAAGTTCCTTGACCGTGTCCGGCCAGTTGATCAGATCACCGACGACACCGGGCACAACCGACGGTTTGCCACCGGCGAAGGTGAACGACGCGTCCTTGGGTTGTACTTCCGTCGACGCCAACTGCGGAGTCAGAATCTTGATCGCAGCATCCGTGTTGTACTGCGGAGTCAGCCCACCCGAGCCGTCGGGCGTGAAGGTCAGAACCTCGCCGATCTGATCGACGCCGAGTGTCGCGACCTTGCCGTCACGGCCGTTGACCACGACGTCACCCGAGACAGCTGGAATAGCGATCTCCTGCAGCGCACGATCGACACCGGCCTGAGTGACCGTCACCGGAACCTCGTCGACCGGAAGATCGACGACGCCACCATCGGACCATTCAGCGGCGAAGGTCGAACCCGCCTGCTGCGTTTCGAGCGCCTGACCGGCAGCGGGCGAAACACCAGTCGCCTTCCCGTTCTCGAACACGACTGCACCTTCGACGGGCGCACGATCGCTGTTCGCCGCGAGCTGCGCCATCGACGCATCCAACGCACCCTGGTCGATTGCCGACACCACGGGCACCTCGCGGGAGCCGAAGAACGACGTGATGCGGGTGATCGGGTTGATGGGCTGAGCGTTCACGCCCGACAGCGTCGCCGACCAGTCGACGTCCACACCCGCAGACGAGGGAACGATCTCGGAGTCGACGCCGCCTGCATGTACCGCTACCGGTTCGACGAGCCTCGGGCCGAGTTGGGCGCGCAGCGTGGCCTCCGCGTCGGCGGGCGTGAGATCACCGATGTCCACCCCGGCGACCTGAGTGCCGCGTGGTGTCTTCCCGGACGAGGTGAAGATGTCCACTCCGTAGGCAATCGCTGCGACGGCAAAGATGGCGCCGACTGCTATCGCCGGTTTGACCCACTTGCGGGAAGACTGCGAAGCGGGCGCCACCGGTTGTTGCGGCGCCGGGGGTGCAACTACCTCTGGTTCTCGGACAACAGGCTCGTACTGCTGCTGGATGGGTTCGAGTTGCTGGGTGTCGTACTGCTGCACGAACTCGGGACGCGGCGGCTTCGGGGGAACCACCACTGCCGGGGGCTCGAACTGCTCTGTCTGCTCGTCGATGGCTTCTGTCGCCGGAGCCGAGTCGACCACTTCCGTCGGCGGTGCGTCCTCCGCTGGGACGACAGGGATGACGGTGGTGACCTCGTTTGCCGATTCGTCGACTGTCGCTTCCGTGGAATCGCTTGCTTCTTCGTCGACAGGCCTTGGTGCTTCGGCTGGTTCAGGTTCTACTGATTCAGCCTCGACAACGGCCTCGGTGTCCTCAGTGGCCTTGGGTTCCTCGACCGACTGGGTTTCCTCGACCGACTCGGTCTCTTCGACCGCCTGAGGTTCCTCGACCGACTCGAGTTCCTGTTCCGGGAGGGACGAGTCCTCGCTGTTCGTCTTCTCGACGGACGGACCCTCTTCGTCACTCACCTGTTGGCTCCTCGCTGCATCAACCGTCGCTGCGGCGCTCACCGACAACTCAATACAGGATATCCGGACATACGAGAGCCCCGCGCTGCTGCCAGGTCGGGGGTCAGGCAGCAACACGGGGCTGTCATGAATATCGGTAGCTATTCTGCAGCGTTACACGCCTGCGCGAAAAAGTTTGCAAAGAGTTCGGGGATCCGGCCACCCCTCGTGGCCGGATCCCCGATTACGCATCCCCTCGCGACGATCACTGCAGGTGAGCGCAGTTTTCAGTCGCATGGGGAGATTGTGGAGCGGTTACCGCTCGATGATCGCCGTGACACCCTGGCCACCGGCCGCACAGATCGAGATCAGGCCGCGGCCCGAACCCTTCTCCGCGAGCATCTTTGCGAGGGAAGCCACAATACGTCCGCCGGTTGCCGCGAACGGGTGACCTGCAGCCAAGGACGATCCGTTGACATTGAGCTTGCTTCGGTCGATCGATCCCAATGCGCCGTCGAGGCCGAGGCGTTCCTTGCAGTACTCGTCCGACTCGAAGGCCTGCAGGGTTGCCAGAACCACCGAAGCGAAGGCTTCGTGGATCTCGTAGTAATCGAAGTCCTGCAAGGTCAGACCGTTGCGGGCCAGCAAACGCGGGATCGCGTACGTAGGAGCCATGAGCAACCCGTCTTTGCCGTGGACGTAGTCGACGGCAGCGGTTTCGGAATCGACGAGGTGCGCCAGAACCGGAAGATTGCGCTCGGCTGCCCACTCGTCGGTGGAGAGGAGCACTGCAGAAGCGCCGTCGGTGAGCGGCGTCGAGTTGCCTGCCGTCATCGTCGCGTCGCCGAGCTTGGTACCGAAGACGGGCTTGAGCGTCGACAGCTTCTCGACGGTCGAACCGGGACGGAGGTTGTCGTCGCGGGTCAGGCCGAGGAACGGGGTGACGAGGTCGTCGAAGAAACCGCGGTCGTAGGCAGCTGCCATGTTCTTGTGGCTGGCAGCGGCAAGTTCGTCCTGGTCCTCACGCTTGATGCCGAATTCCTTGGCGGTGATCGCAGCGTGGTCACCCATCGACTTGCCGGTGCGAGGCTCGCCGTTGCGCGGAATTTCCAGGCCGAGCATGCCCGCACGGACGTTGCCGAGCAGCTTGATGCGGTCGCCCGTGGACTTCGCGCGATTGAGGGAGAGCAGGAACTCGCGCGCCTGATCGTTGACGCCGATCGGGGCGTCGGACGTGGTGTCCGTGCCGCCGCCGATGCCCGAATCGATGCGGCCGGCCGAAATGGCGTCGCCGACGGCGATGATCGACTGCAGTCCCGTGCCACACGCCTGCTGAAGGTCGTACGCCGACGTGTACGGGCTCAGCGCGCTGCCGAGAACGGACTCGCGAATGAGATTGAAATCACGGCTGTGCTTGAGCACCGCACCGCCGACGACCATGCCGAGCTTCTCGCCCTGCAGATTGAATCGGCTCACCAGACCGTCGAGCGTCGCAGTGAACATGTCCTGGTTGGACGCCTGTGCGTACGCCTTGTCCGAGCGTGCGAACGGAATGCGATTTCCGCCGACGATCGCAACCGGACGGCGCTGACCTGCAGAATTTGCAGCGGCTGCGGCCGGTGCAGTGCGCGGTGCGGCGGGCTTTGCATTTGAACGGGCTTTGCTTGTCACTTGCGTCTCCAAGGATGGTGCGATTACCTGTTGAAGACTATTCTTACTCAGTAGTAAGTTACTTGTCTATCGCCGCATTCTTTCGATTGCCCGGTGAGAGACAACCCGAAACACAACAGAAGGTAGGACCGTGGCAGCCAGCAAGGGAGCTCCCGACCTCTATTCACAGTTCCTCTCGTCCGCCCCCGGCGCATTCATCGCGTCGAAGGCCGGCCTGCCCAGGCCCGAGAACCTGCGTCGCTACAAAGCAGGGGAACCCGCACTCGCCGGACCTGTCCTCATCGGCGGCAAGGGTCGACTCGCAGAACCACTTCGCGTACTGCTCTCCGACTACCCGGCGGCTCAGGCACACGACAGCAGCTTCGGTGGACTCGTGTTCGACGCCACCGGAATCACTCAGGTCAGCGAGCTCGAGCAGCTGTTCGAGTTCTTCCAGCCCGTAATCCGCAACCTCGCACCGTCGGCTCGCGTCGTCGTTCTCGGCACGACGCCGGAAGAAACGTCGAGCGTCGACGAGCATGTCGCGCAGCGCGCTCTGGAAGGCTTCACCCGCAGCGTCGGCAAGGAGATCAAGCGCGGCTCCACCGCTCAGCTGGTCTACGTCTCCCCCAAGGCATCCACCGGACTCTCCGGCGTGGAATCGACTCTGCGCTTTCTCCTTTCGGCAAAGTCCGCCTTCGTCGACGGCCAGGTCATCGTCGTCGGCGCTGAAGATTCCGTCGCGCCCGCAAGCTGGGACAAGCCGCTCGAAGGCAAGGTTGCCGTCGTCACCGGCGCAGCCCGCGGTATCGGCGCCACCATCGCCGAGGTCCTGGCCCGCGACGGTGCGCACGTCGTCTGCGCTGACATCCCGGCCGCCGGCGAAGCGCTGTCCGAGACCGCGAACAAGGTCGGCGGCACGTCCCTCGCCCTCGACGTCACGGCAGCCGACGCAGCCGAGGTCCTCGCAGCTCACCTCCTCGAGCGTCACGGCGGAGCGGACATCATCGTCCACAACGCCGGCATCACCCGCGACAAGACCCTCGCCAACATGGACGAGGGCCGTTGGAACATGGTCATGAACGTCAATCTTCTTGCACCGCAGAAGATCACCGAGCACCTCGTCGAGAAGGGCGCCCTCAAGGAAGGCGGCCGCGTCGTCGACGTCTCCTCCATCGCCGGTATCGCGGGCAACCGCGGCCAGACCAACTACGGCACCTCCAAGGCCGGCGTCATCGGTCTCGTACACGCCGAAGCTCCCGTCCTGGCGAAGAAGAACATCACCATCAACGCCGTCGCACCGGGCTTCATCGAGACCGCCATGACCGCAGCCATCCCCTTCGCCACCCGCGAAGCCGGCCGCCGCATGAGCTCGCTCCTGCAGGGCGGCGAGACCGTCGACGTCGCCGAGACCGTCGCATACTTCGCCAGCCCGGCCTCCAATGCCGTTACGGGACAGGTCGTTCGCGTCTGCGGCCAGAGCCTCCTGGGCGCATGATGGCAACAAAGACCGTCGCGCTCACCGAGCAGCCGAAGACCCTCGACATCTACTCCCGCGCGGTACTGGGATTGTTGCCGTGGAACAAGTCCAACTCGCGCTCGGTGCCACAGCAGACCTTCACCCTCACCGGACTGAAGGTCGACACCGACAATCTGGCGGCGTACTGCCGCGTGACCGGACTGCGGTTCGGCGACACTCTGCCGATCACGTACCCCTTCACCTTGGCCTTCCCGACCGTGATGAAGCTGATGGTGTCGAAGGACTTCCCCTTCGCCGCCGTCGGCTCCGTTCACGCCGAGAACGTCATCGAATCACTGCGGCCCATCTCCGTCAGCGAACCGCTTGACCTCTCGGTGCATGCCGAGAACCTGCGTGAGCACCGCAAGGGCCTGCTGATCGACGTGATCACCGAAATTCGGGTGGGACGGGAACTGGTCTGGCGACAGACCTCGAGCTTCCTGAACCAGCAGAAGACCTCCCTGTCCGGCCAGCCCGGTCCGGAGCCCAAGGCTGACGAGGTCCCGCCGATGCCGATGAGCACCATCCGCGTCGACCAGACCACGATCAGCAAGTACGCCGCTGTCTCCGGCGACCGCAATCCGATTCACGTCTCGTCTCTGGGCGCGAAGGCTTTCGGTTTCCCGAAGACCATTGCTCACGGAATGTGGAGTGCCGCGGCAGTTCTGCGGACTGTCGAGGGGTCCGTCGCGGACAAGGTCACCTACAGCGTGCGTTTCGGCAAGCCGATTCTGCTACCGGCGACGCTGAATGCCTACGCTGATCGCACCGACGACGGCTGGGATCTGTCACTGCGCCACCCGAAGAAGGGTTACCCGCACGTCACTGCGACGCTGCGCTGACCTGAGTTTTGTCGGGTTCCCACCCGCCCCAATTGAGCGAACGTACCTTTCGGCGCCTTGGATGCGCTGAAAGGTACGTTCGCTCAGATTGGTTTGAGAGCTATTCGGACTTCTTCTTGCCCGACAGACCGCGCCACGCGAGGGATTCGAGTAGATCCGCTGCGGCATCCACTTCGATTTCCCCACCCGCGACCCGGTCGGCTACCGCCTCACCGGCGCCGACGAGCGCGATGGCAATGATCCCGTAATCGTGCGCGGCATCAGGATCCTTGGTGCTGGACTCGAGCAGATGCGCGGTCAACTCGATCAACCGATCGCGGCTGGACTGCACGGTTCCCGCAAAAGCCTGCTGCCCGACGGCCTGACGGTAGAGCACCATCCACGACTTGCGGTTTGCGCCCACGAACCCGAGGAAGCCCTCGAGAGCGGCGCGCAATTGTTCACGCGGAGTCAGGTTCGGCGCGCCGGCCGGGGCGAGTGCTTCGAGGAAGCGGAGCCCTTCGCGATGGATGCACGCGGCAAACAACTCTTCCTTCGAGCCGTAGTACAGATACAGCATCGGCTTCGAGATCTCGGCCTTGGCCGCGATGGTGTCCATCGAAGTTTCGTGAAATCCCCTGTCGGAGAACACGTCCACAGCCGCGTCGAGCATCTGCTGCTCACGCACTGCGCGTGGCAGTCGCTTGGTACCGCCGGCCATGCTTCCTCCAACCACAGGGTAAATGTCGATCTTACTCTACGGTAAGATTGCGCGTCGAATCCTGACTTCGACTCAGCAGGTCACGGCACCTTTGGCAGCGGCAACTGTGACCACAGCCTGATCGACCCGCGTCTGCGGAAGCTCACCCGACGCGACGGCCTGCTCGAGATGATCGAGAACCCGCGGAACGTCGTCGGTGGTCAGCCACAATGCCTGATCGACTCCAGCCACCAGCGCAGCCTGAACCGCGTCGGCAATATCGTATCGGTCGGTGATCGCCTGCATGCCGCTGAGGTCGTCGGTGAACACCGGGCCGGTGAACGGCGCTGCGCCGTAACCCACTCCGTCGCGAAGCAACGCAACGGCTGCGGGGCTGATGCTGGCAGGGGTACCGGGCTCGGTCAGACCGGGAACCTCGAGGTGCCCCATCATGACGCCGACTCCGGTTCCCGACAGCTCGCGGAAGGGAATCAGGTCCGACGCGATCAGATCCTGTAGCGGCGGCGTTGTCACCTCACCCCGGTGCGAGTCACCCGACGCGCTGCCATGCCCGGGAAAGTGCTTGATCACCGGGAAGATTCCGGCGTCGCGCATCCCCTGCGCGTACGCACCGGCGTAGGCAACCACGGTCTGGGGGTCGTCGGAGTACGAGCGGTCCCCGATCACGGAGTCGTCGGGTTGGCTGCTGACGTCGACGTCGGGTGCGTAGTTGACGGTGATCCCGAGATCCTTCAAACCGCGTCCACGCTCGAGTGCCATCTGGTACGTCTGTTCCACTGTCATGGTCTGCGCCGTTTCCCTGGCCGACGGATCGGGCCCGAGGATGTCCGCGACGCGCGAAACCCGTCCACCTTCTTCGTCGATCGTCACCATCAACGGCAACTTCGACGCCGAAGCAACCTGCGGCACTTCGCGATTGGTGAGCATCGACTGATCGGTCCAACTTCCGACGAAGATGCCGCCGATCTCCTCGTTCTGCACTATCGACAACGCGTCGTCGGTCCCGGTGACGCCGACGTTCAGCAGCTGGGCAAGTTTCTGACGCAGGGACAGCGAAGCTAGAAGGTCACTACCGCACGATGCGGCGACGGGTGCGGAGCTCGATGCCGCAGGCGTCGACGTGATCTCGGTGCTGGTGCTGGTCGGGGCGCTCGAAACCGGATCGGCGGTCCCGTTTTCGCCCGAGCATCCCGCAACCAACCCTCCGCACAAAGCAATGGTCGTCGCAGCCTTCAGAAACTTGATCCGCATACCTCGACCGTAACGGACCCGGTACCCATACACTCCCTCACGGGCACATCGGGACGGTAGCCTGGAAGAGAACCGATTCCCCGCTGACGAGGAGGTCGTGATGCCACAAGGTCTGATGCTCATCGCGTACGACGGTTCCGACAACGCCAAGCGTGCAGTCGACTATGCGGGGCGTTTCCTCTCCGCCAATCGTGCTGTTCTCGTCACTGCCTGGGAGCCCATGGTTCGCCAGGCCGCTCGCATGTCCGGCCTGTCCGGGGTGATGCAACCGGAGTGGGTTCCCGACGACGACGTCGAGGACATCGCGTACACCGACGCCAAAGTCACCCTCGCCGAGGGCGTCGCACTGGCCGAGGCCGCAGGCCTGACCGTCGAAGGCAGAAGCGCCGAGTGCCGATCCGCGATCTGGTCTGCAATCTGCGAAACCGCAGACGAATTGGACGTCGACATCATCGTGACCGGCACCCGCGGCACCACGGGTTTGCGGTCGCTACTGCAGAGCAGCGTCGCGGATCATGTTCTGCGTCACAGTCATCGGCCGGTGTTGATCGTCCCTCCGGGGAAGTGACCTTCGCGCATTCCTGATCCGTGGCCGACTAGTGTCGAAAGCACCATGGACGGTTTTGTTCTCTCGCGCCCCGATCACAGCGTGGTCACCCGCGGCGTACGACGCAGCTTCGACAGCTCCGACGCGGCCACCCACGCTCTGTCGGCAGGTACGACAAAGCTGATCGTCGGAGCGCTCCCCTTCGACCCGGCTGCCGCAACGGCGTTGTACGAACCCGCCGAGGCGACGATCGCGTCGCGGCCGTGGCAACCGCGCGATCCCCAGGCCCTGCCCACGACCCGGGTTGACCGGGAGATCCCGTCGTCGTCGGAGCATCTTCGTCGAGTGGAAAAGTTGATCGGACGCCTCCGCAGTGGAGAGATCGACAAGGTTGTCGCGGCTCGCACTGTGGAACTTCGCACGCAGACCCCGATCTCCCCAACCGCGCTCGCCGCACGCATGGCGGCGCTCAATCCCGTCGCCAACACCTTTGCCGTCGACCTCTCTGCTGCGGGAGCCGAATTCGAGGGCCACAGCCTGGTCGGCGCGACGCCCGAAGTATTGGTCAGTCGACGCGGGCGCGTCGTGACGTGTCGCCCGTTGGCCGGGACCACCAAGCGATCCGCCGACGCCGATCAAGACCGCGAGGCAGGCGAAAGCCTTCTGCATTCGACGAAGAATCTGGCCGAGCACGCCTTCGTGACGTCGTGGATCCGCGAGGTCCTGCAACCGATGTGCAGTGATCTGTCGGTGCCGGCAACTCCCGAACTGACCAATACTCACGAGGTCTGGCACTTAGCCAGCCCGATCCGCGGCACGCTGCGAAACGACACTACTGCGCTCGACCTCGCCATCGCGCTGCATCCGACGCCCGCGCTGTGCGGAACACCCACTGACGCGGCACTGAAGGTCATCCGCGAGACCGAGGAACCTCGGCGTTTCTACGGCGGCGCCGTGGGATGGTGCGACGAGGCCGGTGACGGCGATTGGGTAGTTGCCATCCGCTGCGCCGAGATCAGTGCAGACGGCCGCAACGCCTGGGCCAGCGCGGGTGGTGGAATTGTCGCCGAATCGGATCCGCAGGACGAACTCGACGAGACATCTACGAAACTGCGCACTCTGTTGACCGCGCTTGGCGCCGAAACCCTCGACTGACCAGCACGTCACGAGGGTAATCGTCCGGATTCTCGAGTGCGGGTGATACCTTGACCCGAGCAGTTCGTACGGGCCGGTAAGTCCGTCCGACCGCGAACGACCGACTAACGACCAATTGGGAGATCCGCGATGACGAAGTTCCTTGTCCCCGGTGTGGCCAGCGCTGTCATCGGTGCCGTTCTGGGTGCCGGCGTCATCTTCGGTGTCACGGCCGCCGCGTCGGACAACACTCGTCCCGAGATCGACCGCAGCGGAAACGCAGATTCTTCCGTGCTGAACCAGGTTGAGTACGGCAGCCGCTGAGAGCGCAGGCCTCGCGAGTTCCCGTTCTTCCGCCGACGCAGCGGTGTCTTCGGTAGACACCGCCCCGTCGGCAGAGCCCCTGTCGAAGCGGTGGCTGTTCGGCGCCTCCGTCGTAGCGTTTCTTCTCACTTTTCTGCAATCGCCGGGTCTGATCACCGCTGACACCAAGTACGACCTGACGCAGAATCCGTTCGGTTTTCTCGAACGCGCGTCGCATCAGTGGAGTAGTCAGGCCCCGCTCGGCCAGGTTCAAAACCAGGCCTACGGATATTTCTTTCCGCACGGGCCGTTCTTCGCGCTCGGCGAGTTGGCGAACGTTCCGCCGTGGGTCACCCAGCGCATCTGGTGGGCGCTGCTTCTGATCGCGGGTTTCTGGGGCATCATCCGCGTTGGCGAGGCTCTCGGAATCGGCAGCCGTAGTTCGCGCGTCATCGCAGCGGTTGCCTTTGTTCTCTCTCCCCGCGTGCTGACCACTCTCGGTTCGATTTCCTCGGAAACCCTGCCGATGATGTTGGCGCCGTGGGTGTTGTTGCCGGTGGTTTTGGCCTTCGGCCCTGTGCGTGGAAAAGGGGTCCCTGGACTCCCTGACCACTCACGGGGGTTGAGGCGGTTGGCCGCACAATCCGCACTTGCCGTCGCACTCATGGGTTCGATCAACGCCGTCGCCACCGCCGCGGCCTGCCTGGTCGCGATCATCTGGTGGCTCTCGCACAAACCCAACCGAACATGGCTGACGTTCACCGCGTGGTGGGCGCTGTTCGTCGCTCTCGGCACCCTCTGGTGGATCGTGCCGCTACTTCTGCTCGGCAAGATCAGCCCACCGTTTCTCGACTACATCGAGTCCGCCGGTGTCACCACTCAGTGGGCATCGCTCGCCGAGATACTTCGCGGCACGGACAGTTGGACCCCGTTCGTCTCCCCCGAACGCATTGCCGGCGCCGTCCTGGTCACCCAACCCGCAGCAGTCGTCGCCACCGGCCTGGTTGCCGCCGCCGGCCTCGCCGGGCTCTGCATGCGGTCCATGCCTGCTCGCGGCCGGCTGACGCTCATCCTGTTCGTCGGTATCACCGGCCTGGCCGCGGGTTACGTGGGTGAACTCAGCTCGCCGGTGTCGGAGTCGGTGCGCCTGTTCCTCGACTCGGCAGGCGCGCCGCTGCGCAACGTCCACAAGCTCGAGCCGTTGGTCCGTCTGCCGCTGGTGCTCGGACTCGCACACCTGCTGGCCAAAGTGCCACTGCCGGGATCGGTTCCACTCGCCCGATGGCGCCGCGCGTTCGCCCATCCCGAGCGCGAACCGATGGTCGCACTGACCAGCCTGATCCTCGTTGCCCTCACCCTCTCGACCGCCTTGGCCTGGACGGGAAAGCTCGCTCCCCGCGGTGCGTATCCGGACGTCCCCTCGTACTGGAACGAGGCGGCGCAGTGGCTCGAGGACAACACCTCCCCCGGATCGGAAGCCGAACGTGCCCTGGTCGTCCCGGGAGCGCCCTTCGGCAGCCAGGTGTGGGGTCTGACGCGTGACGAACCGCTTCAGGCGTTGGCGAGTACGCCGTGGGCAGTACGTGACTCGGTCCCGCTGACCCCTCCCGGCGCCATCCGAGCGCTCGATTCGGTGCAACGTCTCATCGCCGACGGACGTCCGTCGGACGGCCTCGCACAGACCTTGCTGGGGCAGGGCATCCACCACCTGGTGATGCGCAACGACCTCGACGGCGAAACGTCGCGCTCGGCCAGGCCGATTCTCGTGCACCAGGCGGTCGAAGGCTCTCCTGGAATCGAACGAGTCGCGCACTTCGGTGAGGACAACAGCCCCGAACCGATCGAAGGGCTGGTCGCGGACAGCGATCTGCGCCCCGGTTACCCGGCCATCGAGATCTTCGAGGTCACCCCGCCCGACGGCACCGCGGCGGTCAGCGGACCGTACTCCGTCGACCTGAACCAGGTTCCGCGCATACAAGGTGGGCCGGAATCGTCTGTGCGACTTCACGAAAGTGGGCTGGTTCCGGGGACCGGGCCGATGATTCTTGCCGCCGACGCCGAAGCTGCGGGACTGCCCGTCGATTCTGTCACCGTCACCGACACACCGCGCGATCGGGAAACCGATTTCGGTCAGGTCGACAACCACAGTTCCGCCCTGCGCACCCCTGACGACGCTCGTCGTACCTACAATCTGGTGCCCGACTACCCGGTTGCGAACACGCCTCTCGTGGAAGGCCGTTGGATCGGAGCTTCGATCACCGTCTCCAGCGCCGCCTCGGATGCCACCCAGCTGGGCGGCACTTCACCGTCGAGCAGTCCCGCGTCGACGGTCGACGGCGATCCCGCCACCGGCTGGTTCAGCAACGGCATCGAGCGCGCACTGGGCCAGTGGTTGCAGATCGACTTCGACACACCGATTTCCAGTGGGTTGCTTCATCTGACCACCAGTGCCGCGGCAATCGGAGCTCCCGTCAAATGGCTCGAGGTCTCGACACCGAACGGCAGCACAGCGGTGAAGGTGGAGCGTCCCGGTGAGCCCATCACCGTCTCGATCCCGGGCGGCACCACTCCGTGGGTACGCATCACAGCGACTCACACCGAAAACGGATCGTCTGGAACACAGTTCGGCATCAGCGAACTCTCCGTCGAAGACTTCTCCGATCGCAGCGCACCGAAGACCGTACCGATCCGTTTCGACACGGTCCTGCCGAATACGCCGACGGGCGCATCCGTGAACGCCTGGAATCTGAGCCAGGAGTTCCCCGGTCGCAACGCGTGCGCGGACTCGACCGACCGCGTGCGGTGCAGCAATGCATTCATGGCGATACCGGAAGAGCCGAGCCGCTTCCAGCGCACGCTCACGGTGCCCGAAAACACAGTCGTTACACCGACACTGACTGTCCGAGCGCGTCAGGGCAACGCCCTCGAAGATCTGCTTGCCGTCCCAGGCCGAATCACGGCTTCGGGTTCGAGCGACATCGGTGACACACGCGGATCTGCCTTCGCTGCCACCGACGGCGACGCACGCACCACGTGGTCGGCGCCGCAGAGCACCACAGAACCGGGCGGCCCGAAACCGACGCTGACTCTCAATCTTCCCGAGCCCACCCTGGTCACCGGCCTGGACATCACCCGGGGACTCGGCACCCTGCCGTCGCTGCCGACCAGCGTCGCGGTGAATCTCGGCAACGGGCCGCAGGTGCGAGAGCTGCCCGAACCCTCGGACGACACGCCTCGAACCAGTCGAATTACCCTCTCCCCCTTCGTCACCGACAAGATCGTCCTGAGCATCACCGATTGGGAACCGGTCCTCGATCAGACGGCGCTCGGCTTCGCCCAGGCGCAGCCCACCGGCCTCGCCGAGGTCGGCGTCATCGGTGCCGACGGAACCCCGATCGCCGGTTCGGGAGTGCAGGGCTCGGACTCATTCGACAACCGCACCGTCACCGTCACCTGTGGCGACGGCCCGACCATTTCGGTTGCCGGACAGCAATTCCCCACCTCGATCACGGCGACGGCGACGCAACTTCGGACCGGCGCACCCGTCGAGGCACGTGTGTGCGGTCTGGACGCTTCGGCGACTTTGCCGGCGGGACAGCCTGAAGTGGTCGTCGAACCAGGCCCCGCATTCTCGGTCGACAATCTCGACCTGGCGGCGGTCGGTCCTTCAGCCGCGCAGCGGAATACACCGCTCGAATCGACCGCGTGGACGGCGAATCACCGCGAACTCACCGTCACGAACTCGTCCGCCGATCAGCTGATCGTCAATCCCGAGAGCACCAGCATCGGTTGGATCGCCACGGCGCCGGACGGTTCCGAGCTGACGCCGGTGGTCGTGAACGGTTGGCAGCAGGGCTGGATCGTGCCGGCAGGCACCGCGGGAACCGTCACCATCGACTTCCCCAGCGACCGTTGGTACCGCCTCGGCATATTCGGCGGGCTCGTGTTGCTGATCCCGCTGCTGTTCGCGGCTCTTGTCCCCACTCGCCGAGAGCCCAAGCCCCTCACACCACCCCGACCGTGGCGCAGCGTCGCAGCAGGATGGGTGGGCGTGCTCGCGGCGGCCACCGTCATCGGCGGCGGAGTGGGAGCGGCGATCGCAGTTGTGTGTTCGATCCTCGGACTTGCCGCGCTGCGAATCTTCGGCCCGGCTCGGACCGCACGCATTCTCGTCGGCACCGCCGGCGTGGCCGCGATGATCGGCATCACGCTGCTCTCGACCGGACCGTGGCGAGCACCGGGCGGCTATGTGGGCGACTCGTTCGCGATTCAGTTCTCGATGTTGGTGGCCTTGGTCGTGACCGGGTTGGCCGCGTTGCCCTTTGCCGGTTCACCGATATGGCGGCGCTTCTCCCAGCGCGTCACCGCGACGCGCGCCGGTTCCTCCACCAAGGCGTAACTGGCCGAGGCCACAGCGACGCTCAGGACGACCGTCAACGCCAGGACGTAGAAGAAGCTGCCCGAGAACGGAACTATGCCGAACACGGGGAACACAGCGTTCAGTACGGCCAGGTGCCAGATGAACAGGCCGTAGGACCAGCGTCCGATTGCCAGCGCCAGCGGGCTCGCCAGGAATCGATGCTGCGATTGATCGCGCAACACCAATGGCGCGATCAACGAAAAACTGATGATCGCGCCGAGTGCAATCTTGATCGCGTACTGCCACGGCTCCGGCCGCACCAGACCTTCGGGCCCGGCCAGATCGGTGCACGAGAGAACGAAGGCCACAAACGCAACAAAAGTCAGGAGCACCCGCCGGTGCGCGAGGCGATGCATCCACGTCGACGGGCCCACGGCCAGCTCGGCCAGCACCATGCCGGCGCCGAACCACGGCAGGTAGCCCGGCAGCCAGTTGTCGTGGTGAATGGCGTCCGGAGTCGGGATCGGAATGAAAGCCCACGTCAGCGCCAACACCGACACCCCGAGCAGAAGCGGTAGCCGGAACCGAGCCGAGTTTCCGCGTAGTCGCACCATCAGATACGCGAACAGCGGCAGTAGTACATAGAACGCAACCTCGACCGACAGGCTCCACATCTGCGTGAGGCCCTCGGTGAGTGTCAACGGCACGAACACCTGCGCCAACCCGAGATTCGCCAGCCATACCTGGTAGCCCCCGCCGGCTCCGGGCAGGAACAGCAGGATCAGCACCACCGCCACCCAGTACGCCGGCAGGATTCGCGTTGCACGCGAGATCCCATATCGGACCGTCGGCTGCGGTTGCCCGATTCCGCGGGCCTTTGCCGCGTGGGGGCGCCACAGGAGAAATCCGGACAAGGCAAAGAACACCGCTACGGCGAGATCGAGTCGACCGAACGCGCGCCCGATCGCGCCGGACTGCGCTTCACCGGTTTGGAACGCGACATGGGTGACGAGGACACCGAGCGCCGCCAATCCACGCATACCGTCCAAAGCCGGAACGAAGCCCCGAGCCTGTGGCGGGACCGTCTGAGGGGAATTCGTGGAACTGATCATCACGGATAAGTGTGCACCCCAGGCCGATTGAGGGAAACCACCAGGGACTCACAACAAAATGCCTGGCCAATTCATGCCCTCATGCGACAAACCGGGCCGGTGGACTGTTAGTGTTCTGCCACACATGGTGTCCATCGGGGGCCCCATGCGATCTGCGCAGCTCATATTGTGCCGGTTGGGGAACCTCGAAAGACTTAACGGGTTAGGAGTCACAGCATGGCGGAACGCTCAGGGCCGAGCCGGATACTTCCTTGCATTCTGGTGGGCCTCGGTGCCTTCCTTTTGGCCATCGCCATCCTCATTCCTACCTACACGGTAGGCAAGCTGGAGAAGACGCCACTCGACCTCGAGGTGACCACTGTCGCCACAGGCACCGGTAGCGTCCTCAACTCGGCGGCCCTCCTCGGCGGAAAGGCACAGGTCGACACCAACGTGCCGATCGTCGCTCAGCGCTACGTCACCACGCAGGACCCGTCCGACGCCGACATCATCACCGTCGAAGCCGGCCAGACCGTCCGTCGTACCGACAAGCAGGGTGACACCGGACTGCTGACCGCAACCCTGGACCGCGTCACGCTCGATCGCGTCAGCTCGATGCCGACCAACGATCCGGTCGGAACCGTCCAGACGTCCAGCGACCAGCCCGCCGAAGAAGTTTCCCGCGACGGTCTGCAGTACAAGTTCCCGTTCAACACGGAACAGAAGAGCTACCCCTACTTCGACCTGAACGCTCGCGCCACGAAGGACATCGACTTCGTCGAAGAGACCGAGATCAACGGGCTGAAGGTGTACCACTTCCAGCAGACGATCGATCCCGTCGACCTGTCGAAGGTCGTCAACTCCCCCACCAACAAGCTGAGCCTGCCCGCCGACACCTGGGGCGTTCCCGGTGGCGCTACTCCGATCACGATGACGCGTTGGTACACCAACGTCCGTGACCTGTGGGTCGAGCCCAAGACCGGCGTCGTCGTCAAGGGCCAGGAGCAGTTGCACCAGTACTACGGACGCAACAAGGACTCGGTCGACGTCGAGGTTCTCAAGGTCACGCTGCCCTTCGACGAAGCAACCATCGAGTACCAGGTCCAGCAGGCACGTGACGGCATGGACAAGCTCTCGCTGTTCGGCCGCACAGTCCCGATCGTGGCAGGTGTGCTCGGCGTCATCGCGCTGATCGCCGGTATCTTCCTCGGCATTCGCGGCGGCAAGGGCGGAACTCCGGCCCGCGCTGCACACGGCGGAACGAACCAGAATCCCAGCGGCCAGGGCTCGCCCGAGCCGGCTCCGGGTGAGCACGACTGGACCTCGGACGACACTCAGGTGATTCCGCGTCCGGATCTGCGCAAGGACTGATTCAGACAGTAAGCAGAGCGCCCCTTCCACACGGAAGGGGCGCTCTGCTGCGTTTCGGGGCTTTGTTGCCGGATCGGCGTACGGATTGGCGCAACGGGTCGTTCCCTCCGCGTGGTTGCGGGCTTAGCGTTTTCTGGAAGTCCAGACCACCCCGAACACGAGGAGCCACATGCCCGCATCAACAGTTCTGGGTTCGCACATCTGTGTCAGCGATCTGACGCGACGGAGGTTTGTTGTCGGCACGGCTGCATTCTCCGGGCTGTTCGCCGCCGGTTGCGCGACGTCCGCCGGTACCGAGGGCGATTCGGCCGGGATGCGCACGGTCACGACCTCGCTCGGAACCTACGACATTCCGGTCACCCCGAAGCGCGTCGTCGCCATCGACTCCAGACTCGACCTCGAACCAGCCGTTGCGATGGGCCTGCCGGTCATCGCGTACAGCTTCGACGCCGCCGAGCCGTGGGTTCCGGCCGATCCCACGGCACAGGTGTTCGAGGCACCGGTCAACGTCGAGGCAATTCTCGCGCTGGAACCGGACCTGATCATCTGCACCGACATCGGTGAGGCCTCCGACATGTGGCCGCTACAGCAGTTGAGCCAGACAGCGCCTGTGCTTCCGATGGACTTCACGCGCCCGTGGCGCGAGAACATCGATCAGCTGGCGAGTTGGCTGAATCGCACCGAGAACCCCGACGTCCGTCAGGTCATCGGAGCGTACGAGGACAAGGCAGCCGGATTGAAGGAACGCCACGCCCCGAGCTTGGCGAGCAAGCAGATCGTGCTGCTGAACTACGTGAATCAGAAGGTCAACGGCGTCAACCGCAAGGGCATCTCCACACAGGTGGCCGAAGACCTCGGCGTCCAGCTCCAGTGGCCGGTCGAGGGACAGAAGGAGATCTCTACCGAAAACCTCGTGACTGCCCTCGACTCGGCCGACGGAATGATCGTCACCACCGCGCCCGGCGTGGATCCCGTCACCGACGACCGCGCGATGTGGAACCGTATCCGCGCAGTACAAGGCGACAACGTCGTCTACACGGGCGGGAACATCAACTACGGATCCGTCTACACCGCGATGCGTACGCTCGACTACTTCGACGATCTGTTCACGCGTCTGGAGAACTGACGCCGGTGTGAGGTGCCGGCCGGGCGCGGTCGGCACTTCGCACTGCGGCGACGGACACCGCCAACGCCGTCGTCGACGCAACCACCACGGCGACGCCGATCAACTCTCCCGGCGTCTTCGCCCACACCAGCATGACCGTCGCCTCCACAACCAGTCCTGCCCACGCCAGAAGGGCCACTCGCGTGCGTTCTGACGCGATTGCGGACAGCAAAGCACCCTGAAGTACCGCCAGCGCTGCACCGTGCAGAGCGAAGGCCCACAGCATCGGAGCCACGGCGGCGTACGCGTCGCCCACGAGCATCGGCACCAGCGGGCCGGCAACCGCCGCCCCCAGAACCAACACGGCGCCGATACCGACGAGCACCGCCAACGCCGAGCGAACCGCCTGCGCCGAGTGCGCCGGATTCGCCATCTTCGGGTACAGCACGACGCCCACTGCCTGTGGCAGCCAGAACGCCACCTTCGTCGCGACGGCGCCGAGTGCGTAGACACCGGCGTCGTACTCACTGAGGACGACGCGGACGATCAGCAGGTCCAGCGAAGACAACGCGATCAGCGCGAGCTGAACCTGAGACGCCGCGAGCACGGAGACGACGCCGATACGCACCGGCCGGTCCTCGCTCACCGAGACGGTTCGGTCGACCACTCGAACTATCGCCACCAGCAACGCAGTTCCGGCCGCGCCCGCGACCAATGCCGCGCCTGCCCCGCCGCCGAAAGCCAGAACGATCACTGCCGGAAGGACTTTCATCACCCCGGCCCCGGCCAGTACGGCGCTGAGAGTGCCGAATCGACCGTGTCCTTGCAACAACCCCTGCTCCGTTGCCAGCAGAACCAACATGGGCGCAGTCACCAATGCCGAGAACGACGCCACGATTCCGGTGTCGAGCAGCCACGCCATCGCCGGAGTGAGCGCCACCGCGAGGACGGCGACGATCGCGGTGCATCGATACCCCAACGACCGCAACGCATCTGTGCTCTTGCCACGCACCGCCTCGCGGGCGACCACCGTCTGCAACGCCAAAGCCGGAACCGCAAGTACCAACTGGGCGGCAAGCAGACTCGCGAACTCTCCGTAGCCGACCGGACCCAACCATCGGCTGGCCAACCATGCCAACAGGTACGACGCGACATTGGCCGTCATCGATCCCACCAAAACCATGCCGACCCCGGCCGCGGCGGCGCGATCGAGTGGTTGGCGAGGCATGGCAGTAATGATGCACCACGTATCGTGCGCGTCATGACAGTGCAAGCCGGATACCGCCGTTACCTGCCTGCGGCGTACAGCCTGGCGCTGGCACTGTTGATCCTCGGACCGCTGCTCGGCCCCGGCTACCTCCTGCTGCGCGACGCCGTCAGCACGCCGCGCTCGTACCTGACCGACTCCGCCCTCGGACTCACCGACGCCGCAGCCCGCGCCGTTCCCCAAGACGCACTGATCGCAGCGTTGAGCACCGTGATCGACGGCGGACTGGTGGTCAAGTTCAACCTGCTCGTGGCGCTCTGGCTCGCCGGTTGGGGTGCGGCGCGCATGGTCGCCGTCCTGCTGCCGACGGCCGGTCTCGGTCCACAACTGGTCGCGTCGACGGTGATGCTCTGGAACCCCTACGTGGCCGAGCGCCTGTTACAAGGACATTGGAGCCTGCTGACCGGTTATGCCGCACTGCCGTGGATCGTGTGTGCCGGAATCGGAGTTCGCCGAGCCACGCCCGGGTCCTGGTGGGCGTTGGCCGCGTCACTGGCATTCGCGGGTCTGACACCTACCGGCGCTCTGCTCGCTCTGACGGCCGCGCTGGTGGTGGTAGCCACCCCAGGAGGCCGAACCTCGGCCATGCGGCGTGTCTGCGGCACTATCGGGCTGTTCCTCGTCGCCGCCTCGCCGTGGTTGGTCGCCACCTTCGTATCCGGAGCAGCAGGCGACGGTTCCGATCCGGCGGGAGTCGCCGCCTTTGCCGCCCGAGCAGAACCGGGACTCGCGACGCTGGGCAGCCTCGCCGGTCTCGGCGGTATCTGGAACTCGGCAGCGGTACCGTCCACGCGCACAACACTCTTCGCATTGGTGGGAACAGTTCTTCTGCTTGTCGTGGTGTTCGCCGGTATGCCCGCTCTGTGGCGCCGACGCCGGAATCCTGTTGTCAGTGGACTCGGACTGCTGGCCCTGTTCGCGGTGCTGGCTCCGACCATGAGCGCTACCCCGTGGGGTCTCGACGCCGGCCGATGGTCGGTCGAGGTGTTCACCGGCGCCGGTCTACTGCGTGACGCGCAGAAGTGGGTCGCGCTGGCCGTCCCGTTCTACGCACTTGCTGCGGCCGCCGCGGTGATGTGGGCAGGCAATCGGTTCTCCCTCCCCCGCCCGGCATTCTCGGTTGCCGCCGTCGTGGTGACGATCGTGGCACTGCCGGATCTGGTGTGGGGTGTCGGCGGCGCGTTGAAGCCCGTGCACTACCCCGGGTCCTGGACCGTGGTGACCGAGCAACTGCGAGACGAAACCGGTGACGTTGCAGTGCTTCCCGCCGGAATGTTGCGCGCGTTCCCCTACAGCGGTGATGCGCCGGTACTCGACCCTGCACCACGCTTCCTGCCCCTCGACGTTCTGCAGACCGGCCAACTGGTGGTTGCCGGTGGTGCTGTCGGCGGCGAGGGGACTCGGGCAACTCGGGTCGAGGACCTACTGCTGGCCGGCGGAAGTCCTACGCAGTTAGCCGATCTCGGAGTCGGATGGGTACTGATCGAGCGCGGGACACCAGGTCAACTCGGCAACTCGGCAACCACGCTCGACGGCTTGGAACAGGTCTTCGCCGACGACGATCTCGCGCTATTCCGAGTACCGGGAGACATTGCCGCGCAGGAAGCCTCGACCGGTGCCCGAACTGCCGTCATCGCTGCGCATCTCGCGTGGATACTGATGGGTGCGATCGCGCTGATCTCAGTCGGACTGAACCAGAACCGAATTCGACTCGCGAGGCGCGGCCAGTCCTGAGACCCACCGACCGTCCTTGTGCGCGGTCAGCACCTCGAGCACTCCGGTGCCGGTCTGCTCCCAGGAGAACTCGCCCGACCACACCCGAGCTTTCTCACCGAGCACCATGCGAAGTTCGTGGTCGCGGAGCAGAGTGCCGGCAGCCTGCGTCAGATCGGCGATGTCGCCGTCGCCGGCGTTCTCTCCCCCGACCAGAAGGCCCGTCACTCCGTCGACGATCGAGTCGGTCAGACCCTTCGAACTGCGGTAACCGATCGTCGGAACACCGTGCTGCGCAGCCTCGATGACCGCCAGGCCCCACCCTTCCTTCCGCGAAGGCATGAGGTGGATCCACGACTGCGCCAGCAGTTCGTGTTTGCGAGCCTCGTCGACGTGGCCGTAGAACGAGACGGCGTCACCGATCCCCAACTCGGCGGCGCGATCGCGCAGGTTCTGCTCCCACCAACCACCACCGATGACGTCGAGATGGATGTCCGGAAGCGTCGGCCGCAGGGCTGCGACCGCTTCGAGTGCGTCCTCGATCTGCTTGTGCGGCACCAGCCGTGAGAGAACCGAGATGGTGGGACGCTCGGCCCTGGTGATCGATCCGCCCGCGTCGACGCCGACGGGGAGCCGATCGGCACCGTTACGCACCACGGCAATTCGTTCGCGCTCGACACCGAGGTCCACCAATTCTTCCGCTGAGGGAAGCGACACCGTCAGATACTGACTACGTCGATGGGTGCGCGGTGACAATCGCGATTCGACCCACCAGCCGATCCGGCCGACGAGCTTGCCTGCCACCGGCCACTGTTCGCGATGGCAGTGATGGACCAGAACCGTGACCGGTGCACCCGCCACGGCCTTCGAGAAGAAGGGGATGCCGTTCTGGGTGTCGATCACCGCGTCGGGGCGGATGCCCTTGAGCGATCCGAAACCCAGACGTCCGGCGGCAATGGCGGCCAGAGCGCGGGGGTACACGCTGAAACGTCCACCGGCCCGGCTGATCGTGATGCCGTCTCGAACCTCCGACGCGGGCGCCCCGGGATACGACGCCGTCCGCAGCGTCACCTTGATACCGCGCTCGGCCAACTGGGATCCGACCTGCTCGAGGTAACGCTCGCTTCCACCGCCCTGGGGATGCCCGGTATCGCGCCAGCAGAGCAACAGAACCTCGCGCACGTGCGTTACTCCCTGAGTTGGTCGGTGGCCACCCCGGTTCGGGCGATCCTGCGGGATGCCCCGCCTGACCGGCCGGTAACCCTGCCGAACACCCTAACTGTTCGAGCGTCCGTATTGCCGCGATCCTGACGGTGTTCGTGGACCGGGCGACCCAGTGGCTAAAGTTGCTACCCGTGACCAAGCCCGCAGTGACCCGCATTTTCGGCCGACGGGCAACCCTGAAACGCTCGTTCGGCCTGCTCAGCGACTTCCGCCACGAGCAGTCCGCGCCCGACATCTTCTACGGCGCGCTTGCGCGCGACTCCGTCGAATTGATCTCGGACCTGCACGAAGGTCACACCGGACGATCCCTCGACGGTCTCACTGTCCTCGACGTCGGCGGCGGTCCGGGCTATTTCGCGGAGGTCTTTCAAGCCGCAGGTGCCCGCTACATTCCCGTCGAACCCGATCCGTCGGAGATGCATGCTGCGGGTCTGACCGTGGGCGGCGCGGTGCGTGGATCCGGTTTGGCACTGCCGTTCCTGGACTCGTCCGTGGACATCTGCTTCTCCTCCAACGTGGCCGAACACGTCAGCGAGCCCTGGCTGATGGCCGAGGAAATGCTGCGCGTGACCAAGCCCGGCGGCTTGATGGTTCTCTCGTACACCCTGTGGTGGGGTCCGTTCGGCGGCCACGAAACCGGACCGTGGCACGCGCTGGGTGGCGAGTACGCAGCCAAGCGGTACCTACGCAAGACCGGACGCGAACCGAAGAACAGATTCGGGGTGTCGTTGTTCAAAGTCGGCGCCACGGACGGCTTACGCTGGGCCCGTGGAACCAGCCAGGGCACATTGCTCGCCGCGATCCCGCGCTACCACCCGTCGTGGGCGTGGTGGATGGTCCGAGTCCCCGGTCTGCGGGAGTTCCTGGTGAGCAACCTCGTCGTGGTTCTCGAAAAGCGATAGCGACATGCGCCTCGCAGTCGACATCGGTGGTACCAAGATGGCTGCCGGGGTCGTGTCCGAGGACGGCCGCGTTCCCGTATTCGACAGCGTTCCGACGCCGCAGACCGACCCGTGGGGATCCTGTGCGGCGCTGCTCGAACGAGTCGCAGACGGCCGAGAGGTCGACGGTGTCGGCATCGCGTGCGCCGGGCCGGTGGACACCGTCGCCGGCGTCGTCGCTCCCATCAACATCACCGAGTGGGCACAAGGATTCGAGCTCGTAGCGGGCGTCCGCAGCCTCTTTCCCGACGCCGGAACCGCCCTCGCAATGGACGGAGCCGCAGCGGCATTGGCGGAGTTCCACCACGGCGCCGGACGCGGCACCCCGAACCTCCTGAGCCTGGTCGTCTCGACGGGAATCGGCGGAGGAATCGTTCTCGGCGGTGAGATTGCTCGGGGTCGCACGGGGAACGCCGGTCACATCGGCCACATCGTCGTTCCAGGATCTGCCGAACCGTGCAGCTGCGGGGGCGTCGGCTGCCTCGAGACGGTGGCAAGTGGACCGTCCGCGGTGCGATGGGCTCGTAGCCAGGGCTGGTCGGGGAACACCGGCCGTGAACTAGCCGAGGGTGCACGCAGCGGCGACGCGATCGCCGTGGACGCGCTTCACCGTGCAGGCACGGCGCTCGGTGGTGCCATCGCCTCGGCGGCTGCCCTCCTGGACGTGGACCTCGCGGTGATCGGCGGCGGTTTCGCCCAGTCGGGTACACCGCTGTGGGAACCGATGCTCGACGCGGCTGCCCGACATGCCCGTTTGTCGTTCATCGCCGGGCTCCGGATCGTTCCCGCCGAGCTGGGTGGCGCCGGAACTCTGACCGGTGCGGGCTTGCTCGCGCTCACCGCCGTTATCTGACACGCGTTCTTCCCCGATAAATCCGCAGGGAGTCCCACTAAACGGGTGCCACCTGTTCCCAATTTCTGTAACGTGTTTTAGTGTTCTGACTCACACCGTTACGGGCATTGCACGTGACGCCTACGGGAAGGAGGTGACCGTGAGCCCAGACGCTTCCTCATCTGACGTTGCCTCGACTGCTTCTTCGACCGATGAAACCGAGCATCACGCCCAGGTCGCCCGACCAAGCGATTCCCTCCGCGACACCGAAGACCTCCGTGAGCGCCTGGAACGGTGGATGGCCGGCAAGGTGCCGAGTGGATCCACTGTGACCGTCGCCGACGTCACCTTGCCCGCAGCCAACGGCATGTCCAGCGAAACCATCCTCTTCGACGCCACCTGGGACGGCGAACATCATCCCTTGGTCGCTCGGGTGGCGCCGACGGAATCGACCATGCCGGTCTTTCCTGCCTACGACCTCGAATCCCAGTTCCGCACCATGGCTCAGGTGCGCGAGCACTCGGCAGTGCCCGTACCCGCGGTGTACTGGTCGGAATCCGACCCGGACGCGTTGGGTGCGCCGTTCTTCGTGATGGAACGCATCTCCGGCGACGTGCCACCGGACGTCATGCCGTACAACTTCGGATCGTGGGTCACCGAAGCGTCACCCGAGCAGCGAAAGACCCTGCAGCGCAGCTCGGTCGACGTCCTGGCTCAGTTGCATGCCATCGACAAACCTGGTGAGCGTTTCGACTTCCTCCGACTCCCGAATTCGGGAACGACTGCACGAGAAGCATTCACGGCGCACATCGCCGAGCAGCGCGCGTACTACGAGTGGGTGGTCTCCGACGGGATCAGATCACCGCTCATCGAACGTGCCCTCGACTGGATCGAGGAGAACAATCCCGCGGACGATTCGCCGGCAGTGCTCTGTTGGGGCGACTCGCGCATCGGCAACGTCATGTACCAGGACTTCGCGCCGGTAGCCGTACTGGACTGGGAAATGGCAACTCTCGGCCCGCGGGAGATGGATCTGGGCTGGATGGCATTCCTGCACAGGTTCTTCGAGGACATCGCCGGACTGGCGAACCTACCCGGTCTTCCCGACTTCCTTCGACTGCCGGATCTCGCGCAGACCTACGCCGAGATCACCGGCCACACCCCACACGATCTGGAGTTCTACGTTACCTATGCCGCACTGCGTCAGGCGGTCATCATGTGGCGAATCCAGGCTCGCGCCATAGCTTTCGGCCAGTCACAGCGACCCGAAGACCCCGACGACATGATCATGCACCGCGCTTCGCTCGCCGCGATGCTCGACGGTACCTACTGGGAGAGGTTGGCCTGACATGCTCTCACCGATGGACGACTATCCCGTTCACCAGATCGCCGAACCGATCCGTCACGTAGCCACCTCGGATCGAAACTTCTACGACCGCTACTACTTCAACTGCTACCCCACCGAATCCCCCGACGTGTTCCTCATCGTCGGACTCGGCCAGTACCCCAACCTCGGCGTCATGGACGCCTTCGCGGTACTGCGCCGCGGTGACGACCACATCGTTGCTCGTATGTCGAAGGCTCTGGGCGCCGACCGCACCGACACCACCGTCGGGCCTTTGCGCATCGAAGTGCTCGAAGGGCTGCAGAAGCTCCGCGTCGTCCTCGAACCGGGCAGCGAATACGATCTCTCCTTCGACATCACCTTCGATGCCACCATCCCCGCGGCGCTCGAGCCCAAGCACTTTCGCCGTCAACTCGAACGAGTCACGTTCGACACCTCACGCTTCCTGCAGACCGGCACGTGGACCGGATCGCTCACCGTCGACGGGGAGGACTTCGCGATCGACCCGAAGACGTGGCGAGGTAACCGCGACCGCTCGTGGGGTGTGCGTCCGGTCGGTGAAGCCGAACCGCAAGGCAGACGCGCCGTCGACGGAATCCAGAACTTCTTCTGGATCTACGCGGTCATGCAGTTCGACGAGTTCACGATCTCGGTGATCATGCAGGAAGACGAGCAAGGCAGGCGCATCGTCGAAGAAGCCATGCGAGTGTGGCCGGACGAAGCCAGGGACAACGAATGGCTCGGCCGACCCGAACACGAACTGACGTTCTGCCCCGACACCCGCGACGTCACCGGAGCGACCATCACCTTCCACCGGCCAGGCGGTGAAGTCCTCACCGTCGCCTGCGAACTGCTGCTGGCCAACTACATCGGAATCGGCACCGGCTACGGGCTCGAACAGGACTGGCGTCACGGAATGTGGCAGGGCGAACTCGTCGTACAAGGGCTCCGCCACAAGGTCCACGAGATCGAACCGTTCCAACGCATGTTCTCCCCCGTCGACAACCTCGCGTCCTTCACGCTCACCGAAGGCACGAACACCAACACCGGCACCGGTCTTTTCGAGGTAGCCGCCATCGGACCGCACGAGAAATACGGATTCACCAGTTTCACCGACACCGCACAGGCAGACGACGCGTATGCCCTCGCGGCGACCGACAACACCGAGGAATGAATTGATGACTGACTACGACAAGCTCTACATCGGTGGAGCATGGGTGGCCCCGGCCACCGACCAGGTACTCGAAGTGTTCTCTCCCGCAACGGAGGAGCGCGTCGGCAGCTGTCCCATCGCAGCACCGGCAGACATCGACGCGGCCGTGTCCGCAGCCCGCGCGGCGTTCGAGGGACCGTGGTCACGCACCACCCCCGCCGAGCGCGGCGCGATCCTCGCCAAGGCCGCCAAGCTGATCGAAGAGCGCAGCGCGGAGATCAACCAGCTCATCTCCAACGAGATGGGCCAGCCGCCCGCCATGGTCGGCATGATGCAGCAGACCCCGTCGATGGCGACGCTGGGCTACTACGCCGAGCTGGCCGACAAGTTCGGGTGGGAAGAGAAGCGCACCGGCGCATTCGGGCAGACCAAGGTGACCCGTGAGCCCGTCGGCGTCGTCGCCGCCGTGCTGGCCTGGAACGTCCCGCTGTTCCTGGCGATCAACAAGCTGGCCCCCGCACTGCTCGCCGGCTGCACCGTACTGCTCAAGCCCGCACCCGAATCCCCTCTCTCCGTCCACGTGATCGCCGAGATCTTCACCGAGGCAGGTGTTCCCGAAGGCGTCATCTCCGTGCTCCCCGGCGGAGCCGAGACCGGCGAATATCTGGTCTCTCATGCGGGCATCGACAAGATCACGTTCACCGGATCCAGTGCCGTCGGCCGCAAGATCGGTGCCATCGCCGCACAGAACCTCAAGCGCTGCTCCCTCGAACTGGGTGGCAAGTCCGCCGCGATCATCCTCGAGGACGCCGACATCGCCGCCGGAATGCCGATGCTCGTCATGTCCGGCCTGATGAACACCGGTCAGGCCTGTGTCGCTCAGACCCGAATCCTCGCTCCCCGTTCGCGTTACGACGAGGTCATCGAGGGAATGAAGACCGCCGCAGGCTTCATGACCGTCGGCGATCCGTCCGATCCCGCAGCACAACTCGGCCCGCTGATCTCCGAGAAGCAGCGCGAGCGCGTCGAGGGTTACATCGCCAAGGGTAAGGAAGAAGGCGCGCGCGTCGTACTCGGTGGTGGACGCCCCGCCGGCCTGGACAAGGGCTGGTACGTCGAGCCGACCATCTTCGCCGACGTGGACAACTCGATGACCATCGCACGCGAGGAGATCTTCGGACCCGTTCTCTCGGTGATTCCGTACGACTCCGAGGACGAGGCCATCAAGATCGCCAACGATTCGGATTACGGCCTCGCCGGATCGGTGTGGACCACCGACATCGATCACGGACTCGAAGTTGCTGCGCAGATCCGCACGGGTACCTACGCGATCAACTGGTACGCCTTCGATCCCGGATCGCCGTTCGGTGGTTACAAGAACTCCGGTATCGGGCGCGAGAACGGACCTGAGGGCCTCGAAGCCTTCTGCGAGACCAAGTCCGTACTCATGCCGCCCGGCTACGTGGGCTGACCCACCCGGGAGTTGGCACCCTTTGCTGACAGTTGGCACCCGTTCCGACCTGCCGGAACGGGTGCCAGCCCCATGAAATGGGTGCCAACTCCCAGCGAATCCACAGATCCACCCGGTACCGTCGAAAACGAATCAGTCATCTCACAAAGGACATTCATATGCTCACCAACGCCATCAACGCTTTCCTCGCACTCTGGGGCAGCGCCTCCGTCGGCAGCAGTGGATACCAGATCCCGCCGGGAACCCTTCCCTTCGGTTCCTGAGACAGGACAACAGAACCCGCTGAGCGCACTTCGCGCTCAGCGGGTTCTCTGTTTCGCCGACCTATATCTACCGGTCCAGAACGTGATCCACCAATTGATTCTCCTGACCTGCGACCAAGGCCTCGGCATCACCGGCGTCCACATGACCGAACCAGGTACCGCCGGGGTTCGCGATCACCAACGGCCCCAGGTTGCACGGGCTCAGACAACCGGTTCCGGTCACCTTCGACGAGGTACCTTTGGCCGCCGCGCTCATCGCCCGGTGCAACGGTCCTGCTCCGTACGCCATACAGCGAGGGCCCTTGCACACCAACAGATGCCTATCGTGCTGCTCGATCACGGACCACGCCGGACTGCGATACGACGCCGGACTGGCAGTGATCGGCTTTCCGGCCGCGCCGAGTTCATCGATCACCTGCGCGGCCACGGCACCTTCGAGCGTTTCCGATTCGTGGAGCGTCACTTCCAGTTCGGCGTCGATTCGGGTTTCGCGCCAGTTCGCAACCGCCTTGCTTGTCCACGTGAGCAGGTACCGATCCCTCGGCACCGCAACTGGAATCAACACGACCTTGTCGACGTCATCGACATGGGCTCGATCGAGTTCCTCGTGAAGGCTCGGCGAAGCGACATCGAGGTACGCAACGCGAACGTCGGCGTCGGTGCCCGCCTGAACAGCGTCGAACATCCGTCGCGCGGCCGACTCGTCGAGGCCGCTGACGGTCGGCCGCAGTACGACAATCACCCGACGCGAGCACCGGTTGTTGCTCATGCCGACGGCGCGGTTGTCCAGTCGATCCCGCTCGACGGAGCGAGTCCGAACTCTTCGATCTTCGCGCGCAACTCTTCCGCGCCGTAGATATTGGGGAATCCACTGGTGAACATGGCGAGCGGGAGTATGACGAAGCGGTTCTGCTTGACGGCGTCGAGATCGCGTAGGCCTTCTCGGCTCTTGATCGCGTCGATCTTGCCCTGTACTTCGTCAGCGCTCTTCTTGTAGTCCATGATCACGATGACGTCGGGTTCTGACTTCGCGACGGTCTCCCAGCTCGCCTTGAACCAGGTGTTGTCGACGTCGGCGAACACGTTGGTTCCCCCGGCGACGTCGATGATTCCGTTGGGGGCTCCGTTGCCTCCGCTGGTGTACAGATCTTCTTCACCGCTGTCGTAGATCAAAACCTTCGGCTTGTCGGCGGCATCTGGCGCGGACTCCAGACGTGCCAAACGTGAATCCAATTCGGTCAATGCCTCGGCGGCGGTGTCCTCGGTTCCGAACAGCTTTCCGTAATTGGTCACGTCCGCACGAAGGGCATCCCACGGACCCATCGTGCCGAGCGCGGAATCCGCTGCGGCACTCTGCCGACAACTATCGGAGATCACATATGAGTCGATGTTGTTGCTCTGCAGCGATTCCGGCGTCACACCGGAGGCGCCCTTGAACAAGCCACTGTAGGAGCCGACCACCAGGTCCGCCTGCTTACCCAGAATCGTCTCCATCGTGATCGTTCCGTCCAGGTGTGGGACGTCCGCAATTCCAGGGCCGAACATCGACTCCATGACCGCGTCGTTGTTCGTGTTCAACACGACGGCCGCGAGACGATCCAAACCGCCGACTCGGAGAATGGTGCCGATATTGGCCGCATTGCTTGTCGCAACGACGTTCTCGATCGGAAGCTGGAAAGTGCTTTCGGTCCCGCAGTTCTCCAATGTCACCGAAGTCTTGTCTGCAGCTTCGTCCACCGGTGCAGTTGCCGAGCAGCCGGCAACTGTCAACAACGCTGTCGCGGCTACAACCGCACCGAACGACGCTCGAGTCTTGACCTGTATCAAAGTGCACTCTCCGAAAATGATTGTTGTAGTTGAGAATTTCGTGATTCGAATACGAGGTGTGAACGGCCTGTCGCGGGGTTCACGAGCTCGAAAGTCTCGACGCCGAAGACAGTTGCCACCACCGAGGTGGTGAGTACGTCGGATGGATGTCCGAACGCCCTGGCCACTCCATCCGCGAGCACGAGCACCCGATCGCACACTGCCGCAGCCAAATCGAGGTCGTGCAGTGCCATGATCACCGTCCGGTCCAACGACCGGACCAGATCGAGCAGTTCGAGTTGATGCCGGATGTCGAGATGATTGGTCGGCTCGTCGAGGATGAGCACACCGGCGTCCTGCGCGAGACCTCGGGCGAGAAACACCCGCCGACGCTCACCGCCGGAAAGCGTGTCCATCGAAGAGAACCGGTGCTCGATCATTCCGACCTCGCCCAGAGCACGATCGACGACGGCATTCTCGTGCTTTCCACCGACGCTCCAGGGCTTTGCATGTGGTGTGCGGCCCAGACTCACGTACTCGTGAACCAACAAATCGGCGGGACTCTGCTCTTCCTGCGCCACAAAGGAAATGGCTTTGGCCCTCGACCGCGCGGACATCGCGTGCACGGACTCGCCGCCGACACGAATGTCACCGCCGGCGATCGGCCCGAGACCGGCGAGAGCACGCAAGAACGTCGACTTGCCCGAGCCGTTCGGACCAACCACGCCGACCACTGCGCCGGCGTCGGCCGCGATGTCGACGCCTTTGACGATGGTTCGACGGTCGATGCGGACAACTACTCCGGACGCGGTCAGCGCCAGGGCTCGGGCGCTCACGAACTGCCACCGAATCGGTAGCGCCGACGGCCGAGAAGCAGGAGAAACAGCGGTGCACCGATCACCCCGGTCACCACGCTCAGCGGGATCTCGGTCGGCCGCAACGAGGTCCGCGCCACGACGTCGACCCACACCAGGAACGACGCGCCGATCAGTGCTGCCGCCGGCAACACCACTCGATGTCTGGCTCCGACAAGCATGCGTGTGACGTGCGGTATGACCAGGCCTACGAAGGCGATCGCGCCGGACACCGCAACCATCGTGCCGACCAACGCTGCCAGCACGCCGAACAGCACGTTTCGCAGGGTTCGGATGGGAATACCGAGCGAAGCCGCGACGTCCGGCCCGGCCGCCAGCGCGTCCAGCCAACCGTGCAGGGCGAACACCGCTGCCGTCAGCAGGAACACAACGATGACCGGCGCCCACAACTTGTCCCAGGATGCCCCGGCCAAACTTCCCAGGAGCCAGAACAATACGGACTGCGCGGCCTGGGAATCATTGGTACGCAGCACCAGAAAACTCGCGATCGCCGACAGGGCGGATGCGGTAACGGTGCCGGTCAGAACCAATCGCAGTGGAGTGATACCGCCTTGCAGCGTCGCGATGGTGAAGACGAGAATCGCAGCTCCCAACGCCCCGATCATCGCGCCGAAACTGAGCGCCCACACTCCCGCGCCGGCGAACAGTCCGGTGGTGATGACGGCGGTGGCACCGACACTCGCGCCGGACGACACTCCCAGCAGGTGGGGATCGGCAAGAGCGTTACGGACGAGGGTTTGCACCACCGCGCCGGCGACGGCAAGACCAGCGCCGACGGCCAGACCGAGCAGTACCCGAGGTGCTCTGATCCCCCACACGATCGCAAGTTCGGAACGCGTGACGGGTGGGCCTCCAAAGCGCGAGTGCACCACGTCCACCACAGTGGACACGGGGAGCATCTCGGATCCGAATGCCAACGCGCACACAGCAGAGAGCACGGCGACGACCAGCAGAGCGGGCAGCACGATACCCGGACTGAGCCGTCCTCGCGGCGCACCAGCCTTCGGCGAAAGCAGGTGGGTAGGTGGAGACAGAGCTCCGCCAACAGCATTCATGGTGTGACCGATCCATCCTCGTGGCATGACACAACGTCAACGAGGGTGGTATCTGGCTACGGTCGACGCAGGGACGACCTCACAGTGGCGGGACCGCGCCGGAATTGCACCGACTTCCCATTACCTCGATGATGACGTCAGAACCATAACGGACCGCGGTCACCATTCTCGACACCGGATCAAGATTGCGACCCGATCATCGATCTCGCGTGCCGTACGACGGCTTCCGTTCGCACTCGAAGTTCTTCGGGTGAATCCGATTCCAGCACAACCCGATGCACCTGGCTGTCCACGGCAGTCACAGTCAGCCGCGACGTCAGCAACGCATCGTCCGCACTGAAACCGCGGCTCTGCAAGTACTCCGAAAAACCCAGTACCAGTTGCCGATTCATTTTTTCGACCTGCTCGATGAGCTCGCGCGTACGCGGAACCTGATCGTAGAGCAGGTGAAAGAACTCTCGTGGCTTACTGTTCACTTCGACCGCGCACTCCACCAACATCCGGACGGCCTCGTCCGGGGTGAGCTCACGCTCGACGATGTCGGCATGGCAGAGCGCAAAACTCTCCCGCGCAGCACTCACGTGACGGTTCGCCAACTCCGAGAGGATCTCGTACTTGTCGCCGAAATACTGGTAGAGCGAGCCCACCGACACCCCTGCTTCGTCAGCGATCCGGTTGGTGGTCGCTGCCATGGCTTCCGAAGCGAAAACGCGAGTAGCTGCCTCCAGGATCGCGTCGTAGGTAGCCCTCGAGCGCTGCTGGGAGGGCCTTTTCCGCCGAGTCGACACGGTCCTCCGATGCGAGTTGTCAGCCGCGACGCCGATACCGAGAATTGTGTAGGTGACCAGCGCCGATTACTCGAAGTTTATGCCCGACCGGTACACCGACCACATGCCGGCGCCGACCCCGACGTGGTGGGAGTGGAACGGCAACACCGTCCACGTCGCACGGGCCGTGGTTCCAGACGCGCCGGTTCGTGTTCTCGGCATCCACGGCGCCGGCGGCTACTCGGGCGCGTTGTGGCCGTTCGCCGGGATCGGCGTGAAACTCGGAGCCGAAGTCCTCTTCCCTGACCTTCCGCTGTACGGCGACACCGTCGTAGCCGATCCCGCCGGCGTCCGGTACGAGCAGTGGGTCGATCTCCTCTGCGATCTCGTCCGGGCCGAGAAGGCAGCCGACGATCGGCCGCTGGTGTTGTTGGGAGCCAGCATCGGCGGTCTGCTGGCCTACGAGGTAGCCGCGCGGACCGGTCTGGCCGACGCCGTCGTCGCTACCTGCCTGCTCGATCCCTCGGATCCATCGGCCAGAGCTGCCGCGGCGCGGTTCGGCCCGATGGGTGTCTACAGCGCTCCCCTGATGCGGCGCACCGAACGACTGGTGGGCCGTATCCGCGTGCCCATCCGTTGGGTCGCCGACGTGGCGAACATGAGCAGCAATCGGGAGCTCGCAACGCTGTGCGCAACCGATCCGCGCGGTGGCGGTGTTCGGGTGCCACTCGGATTCCTCAGCAGCTACTTCTCGTTCGAGCACACCGCACCCGAAGCATTTCGGACGACGCCCGTTCTGCTCACCCACCCGGCCGACGACCGATGGACGCCACCCGAACTGAGCCTGCAGTTCCTCCGCCGCATCAACGCACCCACCGAATTCGTGATGCTGGACGGGTGCGGGCACTTTCCCGTCGAAGAGCCGGGCCTGACGCAGTTCCACGACGCCGTCGCCACACTGCTGCACTCCGTCGCCGAGCGTCACCGCACGAAACCGTCGTCACCCGCCTAGCCTGAGAATCGTGAGCACCGAAACGGAAGCATCGGCCGACGAGAGCACCACGACAGTCGTACTGGCGTTTGCGGCGAACGCGCTGATCGCCGGTGCCAAGACGGCGGCCGCCATCGTCACCGGATCTGCATCGATGGTCGCAGAGGCCACCCACTCCTGGGCCGATACCGGCAACGAAGTGCTGCTGCTGATCGCGAACCGCCGCTCGAAAAGGGTTCCCGACCGAGACCAGCCACTCGGCTACGGCCGGGAGGCATACATCTGGTCGATGTTCGCCGCTCTCGGACTGTTTGCACTCGGCGCGGGTGTCTCGATCACTCATGGCATCCAGGAACTGTTCCATTCCGAACCGGCGTCCGACTTCGGTGTCGCCTACGCCGTCCTCGGCGTCTCGTTCATCCTCGAAGGCATCTCGTTCCGGCAGGCGTACAAACAACTCCGAAACGAAGCGTCCGCCGTGAACCGCGACGTCATGACCCAGGCACTCAACACATCCGACCCGACGACTCGGGCCGTGTTCGCCGAAGATGCTGCGGCACTTATCGGTTTGGTCATCGCGTTCGTCGGTGTTCTGTTGCACCAGGTCACCGGTTCGCCGATCCCCGACGCCCTCGGCTCCATCTTCGTCGGCATTCTCCTCGGGGTCATCGCAATCATTCTGATAGATCGGAACCGCCGCTTCCTGGTCGGCGAAGAGGCCTCACCGACGCTGCGGGCAGCAGCCGTCGAAGCTCTCACTCAACTACCCGAAATCAACCGAATCACGTTCCTACGCATGGAATACCTCGGGCCGCGGCAGGTCTACCTGGTGGCCAGCGTCGACCTGGTCGGTGACTACGCGGAATCCCGTGTGGCCCACACGTTGCGCGAACTCGAGCGCTCACTCGAGCAGAGCCCACGTGTCGTGCGGGCGATCCTGACCCTCTCGACCCCCGAAGAACCGTCGATCACAGTCTGAACTTCCTGCCGGGCGATAGGCTCGGGCGATGCGCGCACTGATCGTGATTCTGGCGGTTCTGGGATTTGTCGTCGGGGGAATTCCCCTGGTGGGCAGTCTGATCGACGTGATGACCAGTCCTGACGAGACCATCGTCTATCAGGGTTCCTACGTACCACTGCGCGGCGTACAGATGGCTCGGGACTACGAGTCGTCGTTGAACATCGCTTTCGACGCCCGATCGGACAATCCACGCTGGCTCGTCCTGGCCTGCTATCCCCTGATCGGAGCAGCACTGGGCGCTCTGACTGCCGTCGTACTGGGACGTCGCGGGTGGCACCTGACGCGAGCCTGAACAGACGCCGATGGCCACCCGCCGTCTACACGAGGGTGGCCATCGAAGAAGGAGTGCTTCAGATGTACATCGCCGGATCGATGTAGCTGTTCGGGTCCACCAGTTTTTCCTTGGTGGTCCGTGGCCGCGCCACCGCCGGGATACCCGTCGCGATGGATTCGGCCGGAACATCTCTGGTGACAACGGCATTGGCGCCGATAGCGCTACCTTCACCGATGACGACAGGTCCGAGGATCTTGGCACCAGCGCCGACGGTTACCCGATCACCCAGCGTCGGGTGACGTTTGACCTGTTCGAGCGAGCGACCACCGAGAGTGACGCCGTGATAGAGCATCACGTCGTTACCGACCTCGGCCGTCTCCCCGATCACGACGCCCATGCCGTGGTCGATGAAGAACCGTCGACCGATGGTGGCACCGGGATGAATCTCGATGCCGGTGACGAAGCGTGTCAGCTGCGAGAGCACTCGCGCCGGGCCGCGTAGCGCAGGGACGGCCCACATGCGATGTGCAACCCGATGCGCCCAAATAGCATGCAGCCCTGAATAAACGAGCGCGTTCTCCACATTGCTGCGCGCGGCAGGATCCTGACCGCGCGCAGCCTGCAGGTCCTCGCGAATTGTCCCGAGGATACTCACAAGTCTCAGTCCCGGATGTGTTCGAACAGCGGGGTGGAGATGTAACGCTCGCCGAAGTCACACACGACAGCCACGATCAGCTTGCCGGCGTTTTCCGGACGCTTCGCCAACTCGAGTGCTGCCCAGACGATGGCGCCGGACGAGATGCCGCCCAGGATGCCTTCTTTGGTGCCGAGTGCGCGAGCGACCTCGATGGAATCGGGGAACGAGACGTCGATGATCTCGTCGTAGATCTCGCGATCGAGGACGTCGGGCACGAAGTTCGCGCCGATTCCCTGGATCTTGTGGGGGCCGGGCTGGCCACCGTTGAGGATCGGCGAGTCGATGGGCTCGACGCCCACGATCTTGACCTCGGGCTTGTACTTGCGAAGGGTGCGTCCGACGCCGGTGATAGTGCCGCCGGTGCCGATGCCGGACACGAAGATGTCGACGGCGCCGTCGGTGTCGGCCCAGACCTCTTCGCCCGTCGTTGCCTCGTGGATGGCCGGGTTGGCCGGGTTCGCGAACTGGCTGGCCGAGACAGCGTTCTCGGTCTGCTCGACGATTTCCTTGGCCTTGGCGACCGCACCGGCCATGCCCTCGGATCCCGGGGTCAGCACGATCTCGGCGCCGTAAGCACGCAGCATCACGCGACGCTCGGTGGACATGGTCTCGGGCATGGTCAGGATGACCTTGTAGCCGCGAGCAGCACCGACCATGGCGAGTGCGATACCCGTGTTACCGCTGGTTCCCTCGACGATGGTGCCACCGGGCTTGAGTGCACCGGACTTCTCGGCGGCGTCGATGATCGCCACGCCGATCCGGTCCTTGACGCTGTTGGCCGGGTTGTAGAACTCGAGCTTGACGGCGACCTGTGCGTCCAGGCCCTCGGTCAGACGGTTGAGCCGCACGATCGGGGTGCGCCCGACCAATTCGGTCACGTTGTTGTAGATCCCGCTCATATCTGGTCCTCCTGAGGATCGAGTGTGTCGACCCGCTCGCTGATCACTGCTTTACGGCTGAACTGCATAACGGCTGAACTGCTTAACGGCTACAGGCAAGGGCATACAGACGACCGATGCCGCATCGGTTCATCAAATTGAACCAATGCGGCATCAGGCCACTACATACGGGGGCGGTTTATCAGGCCAACCGCTGCTTCAGAGCTTCGAACTCGTCGCGAATGCCGGTCGGCAGCTTCTCGCCGACGAAGTCGAACCACTCTTCGATGAGCGGGATCTCGGCCTTCCACTCGTCGATGTTGACCGCGAGAGCCTCGGTGATGTCGGCGTCCGACACGTCCAGGCCTTCGATGTCGAGTGCCGATCCGGTGGGAACGACGCCGATCGGGGTGTCGATACCGGCAGCCTTGTGCTCGATACGCTCGACGATCCACTTCAGGACGCGAGAGTTCTCGCCGAAGCCTGGCCACAGGAAGCGTCCGTCGTCGCCGCGGCGGAACCAGTTGACGTAGAAGACCTTGGGGAGCTTGGACGCGTCGGCCGACTTGCCGAGGTCGATCCAGTGCTGGAAGTAGTCACCGACGTTGTAGCCGAGGAACGGCAGCATTGCCATCGGATCGCGGCGAACCGTACCGACCTGGCCTTCGGCTGCTGCGGTCTGCTCGGAGCCGACCGTTGCACCCATGAAGACGCCGTGCTGCCAGTCGCGAGCCTCGGTGACCAGCGGAACCGTCGTCTTGCGGCGTCCGCCGAACAGGATTGCCGAGATCGGCACGCCCTTCGGGTCGTCCCACTCGGGAGCCATGATCGGGCACTGCGACATCGGGGTGCAGTAACGCGAGTTGGGATGAGCCGCATGGGTGCCCGACTCGGGCGTCCACTCGTTGCCCTTCCAGTCGATCAGGTGCTGCGGGTCGCCTTCGAGGCCTTCCCACCAGACGTCACCGTCGTCAGTCAGAGCGACGTTGGTGAAGACCGTGTTGCCCTGGTCGATGGTGCGCATGGCGTTGGGGTTCGAGGACCAGTTGGTGCCGGGAGCCACGCCGAAGAAACCGAATTCCGGGTTGACGGCGTACAGCTGTCCGTCCTCACCGAAACGCATCCAGGCGATGTCGTCGCCGAGGGTCTCGGCGCGCCACCCGGGGATGGTCGGCTGGATCATCGCGAGGTTGGTCTTGCCACAAGCGGAGGGGAATGCCGCCGCGATGTAGTAGGCCTTGTCCTCGGGCGAGATGAGCTTGAGGATGAGCATGTGCTCGGCCAGCCAGCCCTCGTCGTGCGCCATTGCCGAGGCGATACGCAGCGAGTAGCACTTCTTGCCCAGGAGAGCGTTTCCGCCGTAGCCGGAACCGAAGCTCCAGATCTCACGATCCTCGGGGAAGTGGGTGATGTACTTGGTGTCGTTGCACGGCCACGCGACGTCTTCCTGGCCTTCGGCCAGCGGAGCGCCCAGCGAGTGCAGCGCCTTGACGAAGAATCCGTCGGTGCCGAGCTTGTCGAGAACCTTGCTGCCCATGCGGGTCATGACGCGCATGGATACGACGACGTACTCGGAATCGGTGAGCTCGACGCCCAGCTTCGGGTCCTCGGCGTCGAGGGGGCCCATGCAGAACGGCACGACGTACATGGTGCGTCCACGCATGCAACCGCGGTACAGGTCACCCATGAGGGTGCGCATCTCCGCCGGGTCCATCCAGTTGTTGGTGGGACCTGCGTCGATTTCTTCCTTCGAGCAGATGTACGTACGCGATTCGACTCGCGCGACATCGGACGGATCGGAGTTGCCGAGGAAAGAGTTCGGCTTCTTCTCGTCGTTGAGGCGGGTGAAGGTTCCTGCCTCGACCAACTTCGTTGTCAGTCGGTCCCATTCTTCGTCCGAGCCGTCTGCGAAGACGACGCGATCAGGCTGGGTGAGTTCGGCAACCTCTTGCACCCATGCAAGCAGTTCCTTGTGCTGCGCGGGGGGCGTGCCGTCAGTTCCATTGAGACCGGGAATGGTCGCTGAGGTCATCAAACTCTCCTGGGGTGAGCCGGAACCGGGTTCTCGTGACACCGGATGCGAACTGCAGCGCCCCGATACCAGTCGATCCCGGTGTCCCCCTCTCGACGGGGTCCAGCCGCGTCATCCACTCACGTGGATTTCACGGACGCCGGGTGTCCTATGTATTGAGGTTAACGCTGGCTGTTCACCTGCAGGTAATCGGGTGCGGTCAGAAATGTCACAGAAACGATTCAGTTGGTGTGTTCAGGTGCCTACCCGGCGCTCAGAGCACATAAACGGAAGCTTTTCAGAGCGCTCCGGCATCGATTTTCTGCCACACGAGGGCGCCTTCGTCGTCTCGACTGCATTCCCAGGCCGAGTAGTCGCCGTCCGACTCGATCATCGTGAGGCGATCGGCGCTACCGTCGCGATCGAAATCGGACACGATCACGACGGCGTCGTCGGAGTGGACGACACGGCTGTCGACCGTTCCGTCACCGTCCAAGTCGAGGGCGTCGAAGTTCAGGTCGCCGGCATCGACCGGTCCCGACGCGGGCCCGAAGGTCTCGGGCTCGATACGCCCAGGATCGAGCGCTTCGGCTTCGTGCCCGTCGATGTGTCCGGCCGTGATCAGAAATGCGTCCATTACTCCCCCTACTGGATGGTGACCTACTGCTTCGGCAACCCCTACCGAAACCGTCCGCTCAGTATTACCAGACCCCGACGATCAGTCGTGGCCGAAATTGCCGCACTGTGGAGAACTCTGCACTCGCGGAATGATCAGTAGGCGGTGTTCAAAACGGCGAGGTCGCGCTCGCACGACGCGAGCTGACCCGATCTGGCCGCGGCGAGCTCACGAAGTTCACCGTCGATCTCCACGATTCGAGCCTGCGCCGACGCCAACTGCTCGCGACTCTCCGCCATGATCGCCGCTCCCAGATCCGCCTCGGCCTCGAGCAGCACGCTCTGCACTCGCTGCTCCCACTGAGCGCGAACCGCCGACATCGATTCGACGATCCACGACCTGGAGTGGGCACGATCGGCCGTCAGCCCGCGAGTTCGCGCCAACCACCACGCCGCGGCGCCACCCAGAATCAACGTCACGGGGATACTTGCGAACTCCAAGGCCGGAATCATTTCCAGCGGAGTCACTGCGATACGGCCGAGGCCGAGACCCGCGGACGCGCCGACAAGAATTGTCACCCGGTCCTCGTTTCCGCGCTGACGGCCCGGCAGGCCCTCCGGAATCTGCGGGGAAGGCATGTATCCGTTCGTCCCCGCAGATTCCACCGCTGCCGCCATCGCGGCGTCGAACACCCGGGTGTGATGGTCGACCTCGTGCTGCAGTCGCGTCGGCACGCTGCCCAATTCGGCTCGCGAGGCCGCATCGACCCAGGCACGTGCCCCGGCGACCGTCGCCCGGGTTGCTTCGGCGATTTGTTGTGACAGATCCCCGCGCGCTCGTTGCAGTCGGCTTCGCACCTGCACCAGGCGTTCGCCTCGCCGGCCGTCACGGTCTGCGAGCAGCTGCGATCGCTCGGCCCGCAGTTCGGCACCAGGAACACTGTCACGTAGATTCCGGATCTCCATCTCGATCATCCGGCGCGTCTGTGCGATGACTCCGGAATCCGAACCACCTGCTTCCCTCTCCCGTGCCGCCCGGCTCACGACCGCAACGAGTGACTGCTCCTGACCAGGCGCAATCGGGACCACCGGAGCCTGAGCAAAAGCGGTGCAGTGCGAAGCGAGAATCTCGGCATCACGCCAGCGCACCGCCTGCCAGTCTCGATAGACGTCGACGCGGGTCAGCGCCACCACCACCGGGGTTCCGCTCGCCGCAGCGTCGCCGAGGAGAAGGAGATCCTCGCGTCCGATCACACTGGCGGCGTCGACGACCAGAAGTACGACGTCGGCGTCCACCTCGCGTGTCACTGTCGAACAGTCATCCGAAGCATCGAACATCTGCGCGACGTCTTCCCGTCCACACCTTGGTGGACCGACAACGTAAATGCGAGTGTCACTGGATGTTTCGGCGGCGACCCGGCGACCCGGATCGGATGCCGGATTCCATCGCTGCACCACGCGCAGCACCGAATCCGGAAGTACCGAAACGCTATTCATCGGTCACCGCCGGGGCAGAGCGATCGCCTCCGAGCTGCGCCCACCGACGCACATACCCGCGTCGAATCAGTGAGACCCTTTGTTGCGGACACTGTTCCGACTCGTCCACGAGCTCGCCCCACCACCGGCTGCACGTGCCCGCGTCGTCAGCGGTACGAGGATCGGGAGGCTCGCCTTGAAGCAGGGCTCGAATTTCGGGGCTCATCATCGCCGCCGCAGCGCCGAACAACACCGCGGAGTCCGAACTCAGATACAACTCGATCTCGTCCCTGCCCGCAATGCTGCGCGAGGCAGATCGCCTCAGCGCCGGGCCGATCTGCTCGACCCGGCCCCACCACTGCGCCTCCAGAACAGGTCCGAGAGCCGCGAACAACTCTTCGACGCCGCGCCCGGTCAGTGTCTCCACCGGAACCGTGTGCACGCCGACGTTCTCGGAGATTTCCGCGGCCCGTCCCAGCGCCTCGTCCCAGCGCGGACCGAACAAGTCAGCCTTGTTCGCAGCGACGACCACACGATCGGAAACTCGGGCAATGGCTCGGCCGTCGACGTCGCGGACCGCGTCGACCACCACGTAGACAACGCAACGACGACCCAGATCGGGGTTCGACGTTCCAGGGACATCGAATGCCCTCGACTCGGTCACCACAAC
Organism: Rhodococcus sp. OAS809; assembly: GCF_040546695.1. Lineage (NCBI taxonomy): Bacteria > Bacillati > Actinomycetota > Actinomycetes > Mycobacteriales > Nocardiaceae > Rhodococcus > Rhodococcus sp. OAS809. Next base: position 2,855,553 of record NZ_JBEPOI010000002.1, read on the forward strand.
CGGTGCGCCGACAACTCTGCGCGAGAACCGGTCGTCGCGCCTCAGGATTCGCGCCAACGACGACCGCCCCACCCCGGCCCGTCCGGCGACCACCAGCTCGAGCGGCGCAGTCAGCGATCCGAGCACGGAGTGAACCACCTCTGCGGCTCCCGAATCGATCGACGTCAGCCGATATGCCAGAGCGCGCAACTGATCGATCGGCTCCGAGCAGGCGTCGTCGATCGATTCTGCGGGCAACATTCGTGACCAATTACTGCATGCAAATCCTGTGTTCATCCCCACCCCACGCCCCCATCGTGTCGGTGAGATTCTGTCAGGTTCTCGGCAAGGACGGCAGGTGACACCACCCTTTCGCCGACAGTCCGAAGTCGACGGTTTCAGGACTTTCCGTGGAAAGTCTCAACTCAAACTTCAGACCCGTCTGCGCTAAACGGGGGTCATGCGTGACAATGGGTTCGTGAACGAAGCCGATCAGCATGCACCGCAGACCCCTGACACGGGGCAGACGGACCACACCAAGGGGCCCCGTCTCCATCCGAGAGTGACCAGCTTTCGCTCTCGCCGGGGTGCGCTGACCGACGCACAGCAGCAGGCTTGGGACCGTCAGTGGCCGCTCATCGGCGCCGACGTCTCGGACACACCGCTCGACGCGAACGCCTGGTTCGGACGTGAAGCACCCCTGATCATCGAGATCGGTTCGGGTACCGGCACCGCGACGGCCGCAATGGCCAAGGCGGAACCGCACGTGAACCTGATCGCGATCGAGGTGTACCGCCCCGGGCTCGCGCAGCTTCTCCAGCAGGTCGAACGCGAAGAAATTCCCAACGTCCGCGTACTGCGCGGTGACGCGATGGACGTACTCGAGAACATGGTCGCCCCCGAATCGCTGACGGGCGTCCGGGTGTTCTTCCCGGATCCGTGGCCCAAGGCCCGACATCACAAGCGTCGCCTCCTGCAGGGGCCGACGTTCGCGCTGATCGCCAACCGTCTCAAGCCTGGCGGAGTGCTGCACGTGGCAACCGATCACGCCGAGTACGCCGAATGGATCGAAGAAGCCGGCAATGCCGAGCCGCTGCTGACCGCACTCGACTGGGAGTCTCCGATGACCCACGAGCGTCCGGTCACCAAGTTCGAGGACAAAGCCCATAAGGTCGGAAGTGCAATCACCGAGCTTATATGGGGGAAGATCAGAGCATGAGCGTCAGCGAACAGCTATCCGACGACGTGACGTCGTCGGAATCTCCTCTCGACTTCGGTCGTGACTCCCGCCACCCCAAGCGGGTGCTTCTGGTCTGGGACGCCCCTAACCTCGACATGGGCCTCGGCGCCATCCTCGGTGGCCGGCCTACCGCCGCCTACCGGCCACGATTCGACGCTTTGGGTCGTTGGCTGCTCTCTCGCACCGCCGAACTGTCCGCACAGAACAGCGGCACGCTCGAGCCTGAAGCGACCGTCTTCACCAACATCGCGTCCGGCAGCGCCGACGTCGTTCGTCCTTGGGTCGAAGCCTTGCGTAACGTGGGTTTCGCGGTGTTCGCCAAGCCGAAGGTCGATGAAGACAGCGATGTCGATTCGGACATGCTCGAGCACATCGCGCTCCGGTACGGCGAGGGCCTCGCCGGAATCATGGTCGCGTCCGCCGACGGCCAAGCGTTCCGCGAACCTCTTGAGGACATCGCAGCAACCGGCATCCCGGTCCAGGTTCTCGGGTTCCGTGAACACGCCAGCTGGGCTGTGTCGTCCGATATCTTGGACTTCGTCGATCTCGAGGACATCCCAGGTGTCTTCCGTGAGCCTCTGCCACGGGTAAGCCTGGACACCCTGCCCGACGAGGGCGCCTGGTTGCAGCCGTTCCGACCGCTTTCTGCCCTGCTCATCGGGCGAAAAAGTGTTGCCGAGTAGGAGTTGATCAGTGTTCGCCAGCTGGGGAAGCATCGTCTATCGAGCCCGCTTCACCGTCATCGCTGTCATGGTGGCGGGGCTCCTCGGGCTCGCTGCGTACGGCCTGAGCCTGCAGGATCATCTCAGCCAGAGCGGCTGGGACGATCCGGGGTCGGAATCGGTAGAGGCTGCCAAACTCGCTGACGGCACGTTCGGACGCAGCACGACGGGTGACGTTCTGGCGCTGTACACGGCGCCGGAGGGCAAGACCGTCGACGACCCCGAGTTCCAAGCGAAGGTCATCGACAATCTGCAGCGACTCGTCGCCGACAACCCCGACCAGATCATGAAGATCAACGGCTCGTACTTCAAGGTCGACAACGGTCTCTCGGTGGCGGCCCTGGCGGACAAGACCAAGCAACACGCGGTCACCAGCATCGCGATCGCCGGAGACAACGACACCGCGGTGTCCAACAACTTCCGCGACGTCGAGTCGCAGTTCTACATCGACGGCGTCGACGTGCAACTCGCCGGCCTGCAACCTGTCGCGAATTCGCTCAACGACACGATGGCCAACGACATCAAGCGCATGGAAATGCTCGCGATTCCTGCTGTCGGTGTCCTGCTGTTCTTCGTCTTCGGTGGCGTCGTCGCTGCTGCCCTCCCGTTGATCGTCGGCGGTCTGACCGTCATCGGCGCCAACGGCATCATTCGACTGATCACCAACTTCACCGAGGTCAACGCGTTTGTTGCGCCCGTGGTCTCTCTGGTCGGCCTGGGTCTCGCGATCGACTACGGACTGTTCATCGTCAGCCGTTTCCGAGAAGAGATAGCCGAGGGGTACGACACCCCGACCGCTGTACGCCGAACGGTCATGACGGCGGGTAGAACGGTCATGTTCTCGGCGACCATGGTTGCCGTCAGCCTCGGCGGTCTGCTGTTGTTCCCGCAGGGCTTCCTCAAATCGGTGGCTTACGGCGCCATTGCTGCCGTCATGCTTGCCGCGATCTCGTCCATCACGATTCTTCCCGCGATTCTCGGCATTCTCGGCAAGCGGATCGACGCGCTGACCTTCAAGAAGCTGCGCCAGACCAAGACCAACGAGGAAATCGAGAACGGTTTCTGGGGCAAGCTCACCCGCTGGGTCATGCAGCATCCGCTCAAGGTCGCGGTCCCGATCGTCGCGGCTCTACTGCTGATGATCATTCCGCTGACGGGCATCAAGTTCGGCGGTATCAACGAGACGTACCTGCCCCCGGACAGCCCCACGCGTGTCGCGCAGGCGCAGTTCGACGAACTCTTCCCCGGCAATCGCACCGAGCCCGTTCGACTCGTCATCGAGGGAGCCGACAACACCACCCTCGGTCAGATTTCCAAGACCGCAAATGCTGCGCCGGGTCTGGTCGAGAAGTTCACCCCGGAGGTTGCGACGAAGGACGGTGTCAACGTCCTCAAGGCCGGTCTGACGGAGCGGAACGAGGCACGTCCCACCATCGACTATCTGCGGTCCGCGGACTGGCCCGAGGGCACAACTGTGCTGGTCGGCGGTACTCCGGCCATCGAGCAGGACAGCGTCGACGCATTGCTCGATCGTCTGCCGCTGATGGTCGTATCCGTCATCCTGCTGACGACCTTGCTGATGTTCTTGACGTTCGGCTCGCTCGTCCTGCCCATCAAGGCCGCATTGATGAGCGCGCTCGGACTGGGTTCGACGCTCGGAATCCTGACCTGGATCTTCATCGACGGGCACGGTTCCGGTCTCTTGAACTTCACGCCGGGACCGATCATGTCTCCCGTCCTGGTGTTGATCATCGCGATCGTCTACGGCTTGTCGACCGACTACGAAGTGTTCCTGCTCTCCCGCATGGTCGAAGCGCGCGCGCAGGGCGCGAGTACTACCGAATCCATCCGTATCGGCACGGCACATACCGGCCGGATCATCACCGCTGCCGCACTGATTCTGATCGTGGTCACCGGCGCATTCGGCCTGTCCGATCTGGTGATGATGAAATACATCTCCTACGGCATGATCTCCGCGCTGATCATCGACGCGACTCTCATCCGAATGTTCCTGGTCCCCGCGACCATGAAACTGCTCGGCGACGACTGCTGGTGGGCTCCGGCCTGGATGAAGCGGATCCAGCAGAAGATCGGGCTGGGCGAGCCGATCCTCGACAACGAGCTGGTACTCGCGAACGTCCCGCAGATCGCGCCTGTCGGTGCGATCGCCGGACCGGGGCAGCCGCGCAAGATCGAAGCGGCCTCGCGGGTCATGCCGCCGCCTGCCCCGGCTGCACAGCCGGAAAGCGGACCTCGCGTTCCCGATCCTCTCACCGAGCCCATTCCGCTCAGCGAAATGGCGATCAAGGCACCCAACACGGAGGCTCCCGCCGCGGAGAAGCCGGCACCGCGACGTCGTCTCGATATCGGGAGTGCAGCCAGCGCCCCCCAGAACCTGATCGAGGCACCGGTACCCAATCCCTCGTACCGGCCGCAACCGAATGCCAGCGACAAGCGCAGAAACCCCACGCCCGCTGCGCCGGCCGAGCGTCCCATCGAGAGTTGGTTGTCGGACCTGCGGGCCCGGGAACAGACTCCCCCGGCCTCACGTCCACTGCCGGTGGTCCGGACGCCTTCGCGGACAAACGGTTCGGCGACCAACGGTGCTGCCAGCAGCAGTTCAGGCTCCAACGGCGCGAGCCGGAACGGCTCCGCAAACGGTGCTACCAACGGCTCTGCAACAAACGGTTCAGCCCCGACCTCGGTGGAGGCGACCCCCCAGTCGCCGCCTCCACCGACCGCTCCGGAGCGTCGTAACGGGGTTTTCACGGATTCGCCTTCGCCTACCAACGAGCCCCGAGTCTCGGACGCCACCCCTGACGGCGACGACAACGCCACCGGCAGGCACCGGCCTGACGACGCAGGCGCCATCAGCGTGAGCGAGCTCATCGCTCGCCAGAAGCGAAGCTGACCTGCTCCTGCTCCTGCTTGGCGAAGGCTCGTGCATAACGTGTCCCGACCAGCAGGAGCAGCAAGCCGACCACCAGGAAGGCAACGCTGCGCACCAGCCCACTGAGTGTGGCCAGGTCGAAGAGGAACAGCTTTGCCACGGCCGCACAGGTGAGAGCAAGCCCGGCTCCGAGCAAGACGCGAGCGTGCTGGCGGTTGTTCAATCCGAGCACCAGCGCTGACGTGGCGGCAAGCATCCAGACGATGGTTGCAACGCTGTGCCCGGCAACGAAACCGGTTGCACTGTCGAAAATTTCGACGCCGGATGAGACGAGCGCGCACGTCACCGCGTAGAGGGCACCGAACCCTGCGCCCGCCCATAGAACCGCCGCGTTGGAATCGGCAATCAACTTCAGTCGGTGAATCGCCCAGACCAGCATCACCAGCGCGCCTATCGCCGTCAGGCTCGAGAGCGCCGTCATCGCACCGAGTTGCCTGGACGCGGCGCGAGCGGTCGTCAACGCTTCCGGCGGAACCGTCGTGAGGTATCCGATCGATCCGATTGCCGCAAAGACGGTTCCGAGGGCGAAGACGAAGCGCGAACCCGCATACAGCGAGACTCCGAGGAAGATCATTCCGACCGTGAGGATCAGCGGTACGACCAGAGATTCAGTCGCCCCGGAGAAGCAGCAGAGCAACAATGCGAGGGCGCCGGTTGCGCCCAGTCCGAATCGCAGTTGCGTCGGCAAAGGCTTGGCCGCCGCTGCAGCCGAAAGAAGTAGTGCCGCAGCAATTCCGTACAGCACTGCGGATTCGGTGCGCCCGAGCACGGCTCCGACGCACATCAGCGGAAGGGACGAGACGACAAAGGTAGCGGTGGACCACGCCCCTGCAATGCCGTCACGCGAGGGCGAACCCGTCCACTGCATAACCATCGCGCAGCCGGCCCCCACGATTGCAACCACGCCGGCACTGATCACCAATTGCACTGCACTGTTACCGGATTCGCCGAAGATGGACTCCGACGCTATCGCTGCGAGCAGTGCGAGAACCACCGGTGCGGTGCGCGCCATGCCCAGGTATTTCCAGTCACGACCGAGCTGGGCGGAGAATGTCGCCGATTGGATCGCGAAGAGGAAACCGATGAGGGTCAACGATATTCCCGACGTCAACACGGGAGCCAGCAGCGCTGCTCCCAGAACGATCATGAGCGCCAGCGATTCGGAATCCCACTTCACGGCGAGGGCAACGCCGGCGGCGGCGATTCCGAAGGCAATCACCACCGCGAGCGGTGTCGTCACCCAACCGTAGAGAACGGAGGCTGCGACGACATCGAGATACATCCCTGCAAAACCGGTGGCAGCCAGGGCAATTGCCCCCACTTTGCCCCCTGGTCGTCCGTGGACCCGCACCCCGGCAAACACCAAGGCGCCGGAAAGGAGCGCACCGCCGAGCACCCGCAGCGGAGGTCCGAAGAATCCGGCCTGCGCTGCAAGTACCAGCAGCATCACGACGCCGATCAGTGTGACGGCAACACCGGCCGCGGCCAGGAGTCGACTGATGACACCGTCGCGTTGCCACCAGGGCTGGCGAGGTGCGGCAACCGGATACGTCGGCGGCTGCCACGCGGGCACGCTCTGCTGAGAACGCATTGGCGGCATCTGCGGCACCTGTGGCACCGGAGCTGCGGGTGCCGGGACTACCGCCATGGGCGGGGTCGCAGTAGCCGAGGCCAGCTGAGTCTGCAGGATCGACAGGTTCTGGCCCATGTGACGCAACTGCCGGCCGATGCTGTCGCACTCGGCCGAGAGGGCGGTCACCAGTCGCGGATCGACGGCGGAAGAGCTCGGTGTGGTCATGGCTTCGAGCTTGCTGCGTGGCCGAACCGATCAGATGAGTAGTACTACTCGATCAGCCTGAGGACTTCTCGTACTCAACTGAGGACACCTTCGACTGACTGCATCATCGACTGACAGGGCACTAACGCCGAGGTGCCGCGTTCCGCAATCGTTCGGACAGAAGCCGACCCGAAGTGTGAAGCGGAGCGGGATCCTGACGCGCCCGAGCAAGGACCAGCGCGCCCTCGAGTGCGGACAGAGCGAGAATTGCCTCGGACTCGGCGTCTTCGCGGGACCAACCGTCTGCCTCGAGGCGCTGAGCCAGCAGTGCGAGCCACGAGTTGTACCCGTCCGCACAAGCACCGCGGATGACCTCGGATTCGGTTGCGGCATCCAGTGTTGCCGTAGCCAGGGCGCATCCACGTTCGTAGTCCGAATCCGACAAACGCGCAGCCAATGCGGCGGCGAATGCCGAGATCGCGGTGGCTGCATCGGGTGAGCTCTCCAGCAGGTGCCGGATGAAATCGGCCATTGCCTCGCCACGTCGTCTCAGAGCCTCGCCTGCGAGTTCTTCCTTGCCTCCGGGAAAGTGAAAGTACAAGGAACCTTTGGTAGTCGCACTAGCCGAGAGAACTTCCGACACCCCCGTTCCGGCGTAACCCTTCCGCTGCAACAGATCGGCAGCGGCATCGACCAACAAATCCCTCGTAGACATACGTTCAATATACCGATCAGTACACATATCGACAACACTTGAAGTGCATAAATTGTCAAAACCTTGCATCACTAGACCGATTGGTACATGATTCGGGAATCAACAAACCGGAGCGCGGCCAACGACGCTCACGACGACGAAGGACTGAATCGATGTCACCGAATTCCCCGAACAACACCACCACGACCGTCCTCGGACCGGACGAAGACCTCGCCGGGACCCTCGCGGCCACCGGCGTCCGGATGATGGTTCGTAACAATCAAACCGAGGGCGGTTTCTCTCTTGTACAACACCGCATCGCTCCGCATTCGATGACCTCACCGGTCCATCGCCACAGCCGGGAAGACGAGTACACGGTGGTTCAAAGTGGCCGCGTCGCAGCGCTGGTCGGAGACGAGGTCGTCTACGCGGAGACCGGCGCCATGATCTTCAAACCGCGTGGCCAGTGGCACGCCGTGTGGAATCCCGACGACGCTCCAGCGCGGATTCTCGAAATCATCACGCCCGGAGGAATGGAAGACCTGTTCGAACTGATGCCGAAACTACTGGCCGAAGCAGGTTCCGCCGCGGAATCGGTTGCAGCGCGGGTAGAAGCAGACTTCGGGATCGAATTCGATCTCGTTGCCACCGCCGAGATCGCACAGACACACGGTGTGGGATTCGGCATCGAAAGTCACTGACCGACTGTCAGCACCTACCGATCGAAGGAAAATTCATGCTTGTACTCACCGGAGCAGAAGACCTCAGCGCCAACCTGAACCAAGAGTTGGGCGTCAGCGACTGGCACGATGTCACCCAGGAGTCCATCGACGAGTTCGCCCGGGTCACCGGCGACGATCAGTGGATTCACGTCGATGTGGATCGCGCGAAGGAGTCACCGTTCGGCGGAACCATCGCGCACGGCAACTACACGCTCTCACTCGGCCCCAAGTTCTCGTACGCAATGTTCTCGCTCGAAGGTTTTGCGTTTGCTCTCAACTGCGGATTCGACAAGGTCAGGTTGCCTGCTCCGCTTCCGGTCGGCTCTCGTGTCCGCATGCGCGCGACGTTGAGCAAAGTCGAACCGATCAACGGCGGTGTCCAGATCACGGTGACGCAGACGTTCGAACGAGAACACGGTGACAAGCCCGTGTGCGTCGCCGAAATGTTGACCCGCGCGTATCACTGAAAGGTCAGGAGCCGAACATCTTTCGAATCGTGGTACCGAAGGGATGCTTCGCGGTGACACTGCCGAATCGCACCTTGCCGTGCACCACCAGATGCAGCGGGCCCATCTGTGGGCCGGACCGAACCTTGTTCGACGCGCTTCCGCCGACTGCCTCGACACCGTTCATGTCCACCGTCGCCTCTTCGGGAACGATCAGTGAAATCGAGCTGGCGTAGTCGTCGATCGAGATGTTCACGACCTGCGTCTGCATCACCGCGCGCGTGAAATCGATAGTCACACTGGACATTCTGGTGTCGACCACGACAGCTGGTGGAACGATCCAGGCACCGTTCCGCGTCACCGTCGCCATTCGTCCACGGATCACGGCAGCATTTGCCGCTCCGTAAGTACCTACAACCGGAGCCCCGACGGGAGCGCGGTAAGGCGGGCTCGGGTGAACCGGCGGCGGTTGGGGTTGGTACGTCGGCGCCGGGTAGGGCTGGCCTTGGTACATCGGCTGACCCGCATTGGGATACGCGGGTGGGTCGTAGTCGGAGATCAGTGTGATGCCCGGAAGATCGGCGAGAACCGAGTTGAGCTCACCTCGTGTCTTTGCGGCCAAGGCAGTGTCCATGCGCTCGGTGAACTCACCGAGCGAGAGCATCCCTTGACCGACAGCTTTCTGCAGCAGCTCGCCGACATGCTCTCGTTCGGCATCGGATACGCGTAGATTCCTGGCCTCCATGATTTCCAGGATAAACGTTATTCGAGACCTTGTTCTATCGCGTATCGCGTGAGCTCGACGCGATTGGCCAACTGAAGCTTCCGAAGCGTTGCCTGCACATGGTTTTCGACGGTCCGGTGGCTGAGCGAGAGCCTCGTGGCGATCTGTTTTGCGCTCAGCCCCTTGGCGACAAGACGGAGCACTTCGGTCTCACGGTCGGTGAGCCGAGGCAGCTCGGGTGCGCGATCGTCGGCCGGTGCCGTCGACATCCGGCGGTACTCACCGAGCACCAATCCGGCGAGGCCGGGGGTGAAGACGGCTTGTCCGTCGAAAGTCGCTCGCACGGCCTCGAGCAGTTCCGCCACCGAAGCACTCTTGACCAGGTAACCCGACGCTCCGGCTTTGACCGCGTCGAGGACGTCGTCACGTTCGGCAGAGGCCGAAAGCACCAGTACCTTGCTCTTCGGCGAAACCTCGAGAACTGCGGTGGTGGCGTCGGCACCGTTTCCGTCCGGCAGGTTCATGTCCATCAGAACCACCGCCGGTTGCACGGCGGCGGCCCGGCGGCGCGCACTCTCGACACCCTCCGCCGTGGCGCTCACGGTGAAGCCGGCAGCTTCGAGGTCCCGGGAGACACCGTCGCGCCACATCGGGTGATCGTCGACGACCATCACCGTCACCGGATTCTCGCCATGTTCGTCAGCCACGCTCACTTTTCCCCTTCGGAACGTTGATCTCCCATTCGGTGCCCTCCCCCGGCCCGGTTTGCAGGACTGCAGTGCCGCCGAGCACCTGCACTCGACCGAGAATGGACTTCGATACTCCCATGCGGCCTTCGGCTTCGGCCTGCGCCAAGCGACCCTCGGGGATTCCGACGCCGTCGTCGCGGATGCTGACGATCACCTCGTCCGGCAAATCTTCGAGCAATACGTATGCCTTCGCCGCGGGCCCGGCGTGCAGCCCGACATTGGACAGAGCATTGTCGACGATGGCTGCCAGTTCGATGGCTCGATCACGCTCGATCACGACGGGGTGCGCGGGCGTCGACACCGACACCGACGTGCTTGCCTGCGTGGTCAGCAGCGGACACAGATCCACTGTCTGTCCGCCGACGTCTGCCGCGGCGCCCGAAACCTGCTCGGAGATCAGCATTCTCAAGGCGACCTCCTGCTCACCGGCCAGAGCAGCCAGTTCAGCTGCCTCGCCGCCGAGTGCCGCACCTCGCCTGCGCACCATCGCCAGCACCTGCAGAACGCCGTCGTGTACTTCGCGTGCCAAACGCTCGCGCTCTTCGGTGGCCGCCGCCAGACGGACGGCTTGCTCGAGTTGTCGATGCGAGCGCCGAGCGGTGGTGGTGGCCAAGCCCAACGCCAGGCCGACCGATACGAGCACGGGAGCCGTCGCATCGCGCCAGAGGTCCAGGTTGACCTGGTCGCGGATGATCGCGCTGGCCGCCGAGATGACAACTCCGGACGCCATACCGAGCCACGGCCCGCCGAGAATTGCCGCGGAGATGACCGCGTTGGTGGCCCACAGCGTGGTGGGCAGCGTCTGGTGATTCTGATACCACTCGTGGTCGGAGACCAGCCTCGTCGACGCCATCAGCAAGATGACGACCACCTGATCGGCGATCACCACCTGATACCGCGGCAGCTTCTTCCCGAACAAAGCACCGGATGTCCCGAGCAACAGTGCCGACACCCCGGTCCACACGGCCATCAGAGCGACGAAGAACCAGCTGAGCCGAGAGTTGGTGTAGTCGGAGGCCGAGGCGAACTGGTAGCTGATCGCGTACACCAGCGTGACGAGCCGAAATGCCTGCGCCGCCCGCCACAGCGGGGCATCAGGGTCGGTGTCGACGCCCGACGCCTCGCGAACGGTCGGCTGATAGTGCAGCCGACGACGGCGGGTGGGCTCAGTCATCGGGAGGAGTGGGGTTCACGATGCGAGGCTCGGCGCGCGGCTCGTCGGGTTCGGCGGGGAACAGTGGGGTTTCCGGATCTTCGACGTGCAGTTCGGCGTACGCGATGTCCGGGTCGTCGGCGAGGAGGGAACGAATAGCGGTATTCAGGACCGCGACGATCGGAACAGCCAAGAGCCCGCCGACGATTCCAGCGAGAACGATGCCCGTTGTAATGGCGAGAACGACTGCCAGCGGATGCAGGCGAACAGCGCGACCCAACAACAGCGGTTGCATCACGTGCGCTTCGAGCTGCATGACGCCGATGATGATGCCGAGGACAATCAGCGCCGTCAGGAAACCCTTCGTGACCAGAGCGACAAGCACCGCGAGAAAACCGGTCAGAAATGCACCGACGATCGGAATGAACGCGCCGATGAACACCAACGACGCCAGCGGCAGGGCGAGCGGCACCCCGAGGATCGCCAGGCCGGCACCGATACCGATCGCGTCGGCGGCGGCAACCGCGACCGTGGCGCGCACGTAGCCGATCAGCGACCCGAACCCTGCAGAACCGGCGATCCGTACGCGACGACGCGCGTCGGTGGGAACTATCCGGGTGACGAACTGCCAGATCTGATCGCCGCCGTAGAGGAAGAAGATGAGAGTGAACAGCGTCAGCAATGCCCCGGTGAAGATCTCGCCGATGACTGTCGCCGTGGTCAAAGCGCCGCTGGTCAGGGACTCACGATTGGATTGCACCGACTTGACGACCGAATCACCTGCCTGGCGGATCTGATCCTCGCTGAAGTGCAGCGGACCGCTGGTGAGCCAGTTCTGAATTTGCGTGACGCTGGCCGTGAACTGGTCGGTGAGCTGGGGCAACCCGTCGATGAACTGCTCGACGACAAACGTCATGATTCCCGCGACCAGTCCGATCGAGGCAAGCAGAACAACGATGACGGCTGCCGAGCGGGGAACACCCCACACCTGTAGCCGATCGACAATCGGGATCAGCAGAGCTGATGCCAGCAGAGCCAGCCCCACCGGGATGAGCACGGTTTCGAGGCGGAGTACGACGTACCCGAGAACCAACAGTCCGGCGAAGATCACAATGGGGCGCCACGACCATTCCGCAGCGATGCGCACGCCGGGATGCACCGCCCGAGCGTCGGCGGAGATGGGTTTGTTCATCCTCGATGCTCGCTCCGCACGCCCCCTGTTTGCGTTCACATCGCGAGCCTAACCGGCCCGGCCGACACAGGTGAGCGGACGAATAATCGGACGCGCGTACCAACACTTCGACCTCTGCCAGCTAAATTGAACCCTGTGCGGGCCTCATACAGAGCAATAGCGGTGACCATCCGCAGCCGGTGGCCCCTCTATATGCTCTCCATGCTCGCAGCCAATCTGATCGGCGCGGTACTGGTCTTTGCCTTCGTCCGGTACGGCGTGCCGATCCAGGAGTCCGACGCGATAGTTGCCGACCGGGTCCGCAACTTCGCGATCTTCGGCGTGTACCTGGCATTCGCCGGCGCCGTCAGCCTCACGGCGGCGGCGATGATGTTGAAGTCGGTCATTCGCTGGCGGCTGCGCGGGGGTCCACCGACGAGGTCCGAGCAGATGGCGGCACTGCACGCGCCGCTTCGCCAGGCCATCGTCCACCTGGTGCTGTGGATTCTGGGCGGCATCATCTTCGTGTTCCTGACCATCACCGAGATGCCCGGACTCGCGATCGCCGTGATCGTGACGGTCTGCATGGCCGCGACCACGACCTTCGGGTTCACCTACATGCTCGGCGAGCGCATTTTGCGTCCGGTCGCCGCCCAGGCCTTGAGCGAGGGCGAATTCGATCGGACCATGGCGCCTGGCGTCGGAACCCGGCTGGCGATGACCTGGGGTCTCGGCACGCTGATGCCCGTCGCAGGCATCATCTTGCTGTGCTCGACGCAGCTCACGACCGATCTCGAGTTCTCCCCCGACTCGCTCGCGTGGGCGATCCTGCTCATCTCGATCATGGCGATCGTGCAGGCCTTTGCGCTGTCGATGCTGACGGCTACCCAGATCTCCGATCCGATCCGCCAACTGCGACGCGCCATCGAGCGGGTGCAGCGCGGCGCCACCGACGTACGCGTCGAGGTGTTCGACGGCAGTGAGATCGGCCGGCTGCAGGTCGGCTTCAACCGCATGATGAAAGAGTCCGACGAGCGTCGTCTGCTGCGTGAGCTGTTCGGTCAGCACGTCGGCGAGGATGTGGCCCGGCGCGCGTTGAAGTTCGGTACCGAGCTGGGCGGCGAAACTCGATTCGTGGCAGTTCTGTTCGTCGACATGGTCGGATCCACCGGTGCCGCGGCCGAGCGCCCGCCGGGTGAAGTGGTCGAACTGCTCAACGAGTTCTTCCGTGTGGTCGTCGACGTCATCGATCGTCACCATGGTTTTGTCAACAAGTTCATGGGTGATGCAGCGCTCGCCATCTTCGGTGCACCACTCGATCGACCCGACGCTCCGACGGCAGCCCTCGCTGCGGCTCGCGAGCTGCGGTTCAAGCTCAACGACATCACCGGCCTCGACGTCGGAATCGGTGTGAGCGCGGGGCTCGCGGTCGCCGGCAACATCGGTGCTGCCGAACGTTTCGAGTACACCGTGATCGGTGATCCGGTCAACGAGGCGTCACGGCTCACCGAGCTCGCGAAACTTCGGCCCAGCCGGGTGCTGGCGTCGACGAGCGCGTTGTACTTCGCCGACGAAGAGGAACAGGCCGAGTGGGAACTCGGAGAGCAAGTCCAACTGCGTGGGCGCCGACGACTGACGCATCTGGCGTGGCCGGAAAAGTATCCAGAGGTCGATCCGGATCAAATTGGTTAGGGTGAGTCGATGGCTCAGCCTGGAAACACCCCACGGCGACTGAGACGACCACGCTCGCCCGTGGCCGAGACCAGTCGGGTCAGAGGGCGCTTCTGGTGGCTGAAGTGGCTGCTCGGGGTGGCTCTGATCGCTCTTCTGATCGTCGAAGGTGCAATTCTGTGGTCCAAGCTCAGTGAGTCCTGGCAAGCCTTGACCGAAATCCATTGGGGTTGGGTGGCCGCGTGCGTCGCGGCGCAACTCATTTCGCTCAGCGGATACGCGTCCGTTCAGCAACGTCTTCTCAATGCCGCCGGTGTGATTGCCGGTCACCTCAAGAACCTCTCGGTCATCTACGCCAGCACCGCGATGGCGCTGACGTTGCCAGCCGGCCAGGTCTTCTCGACCGCATTCACCTACAAGCAGACTCGGAAGTGGGGCGCTACACCAGTTGTCGCGTCTTGGCAGTTGGCGGTGTGTGGAGTGATCGCTGCGGCGAATTTGGCGCTGTTGGGTGCCGCGGGCGCGTTTGCCTTCGGCACCAAGGTCAGCCCTATAACGCTCACGATCTCGATCATCGGCATGGCGGCACTGTTCCTGGCGTTGCGATACATAGCCCAGAATCCCGGCAGTATCGAGCGAATCGGGCATCGAGTCCTAGCCCGCTACAACCGAATTCGCAAGAATCCGCTCGGCCACGGGATGCGACGCTGGTCCGAGATCCTGAAGCAACTGGATACGGTCGAGCTCAGCCGCACCGACTCGGTCATCGCATTCGGGTGGTCGGCCATCCATCGTGTCGCCGATGTCGCTTGTTTGGGTTTCGCATGTTGGGCTGTTGGCGCGGAGCCCTCTTTTGCTGGGCTCCTGATCGCTTTCGCCGCCGCAAAAGCAGTCGGCAGCATTCCGCTGGTTCCCGGCGGGCTGGGTTACGTCGACGCTGCTCTGGTCACCGCGCTGACGATCGCAGGGGCCGGCGGAGCGCAGGCAATCGCGTCGGTGTTCGTGTATCGGATGGTCAGCCTCGTCATGGTCGCTGTCGTCGGTTGGATCGTCTTCTTGATCACTTTCCGTGCAACCCACCACGAAGACCTCGAGATGGACCTCGAGTTCGAACGCCGCGAACAGCCGGGCGTCTAGCGTCGCAACGCTGCCGCCATGTCGTCGAGGTGTGCCCGGCTGATCCGAACGGCTGCCTCCGCGTCGCCGGCTTCGATGGCGTCCACCAACATTCGATGTTCGTCCGCGTCGGGCTGGCTGTGGGGATGCAGGTCCAGAACCGCGATCAACTCGATCAACGCAGCCCGCAGACGCGGTACAAAGGTCTCGAAGAGTTCCGACAGCACGGGATTGTGTGCCGCGTCCACCACTGCTCGGTGGACGGCGATGTCGGCGTCGACGAACGCTGCGTCGCCAGAGTGCGCTGCGGCAGTTCTACCGTCGAGCGCTTGCCGCAGAGCCGCGACGTCAACGGCATCGCGCCGCTGCGCAGCGAGGCGAGCTGCTTCGATCTCGACCGCGTTGCGCACCTCGACGACGTGAAGGATCGCCTCGGCTTCGAGCACTCGGGGCCACTGATCCGGAGGCGTCGTACTCCGTAGGAAGACCCCGGCGCCCTGCCGCGATTCGAGCATGCCGAGGCCCGCGAGAGTCCGCACTGCTTCCCTGATAGTGGACCGCCCGATACCCAACTGCGCAGCAAGAGTGGTTTCACCTGGAAGTTTGGCGCCGACTTCCCATTCACCGCTCACGATCCGCGCGCGTAGCAACTCCGCGGCCTGGTCGGTGAGCAGCCGACGCTCGACGATCGGGGACACGTGAACTCCTCAGGTTGTCTGATAAGTAATTTCGTTCTAGTGTAGCCCGCATGGCTACAGGAGCACTCCTTCTCGACTGCCGCGGCGGGGCCTGAAAGACCGGCACCCCTCCGCGGGGTTTCGCCATGCCGGTCTCTCGACTCGACCGCAGGAGAAACCAAAGATGAGTACTACCCGCGCCAACCGCTGGAACAACCAGAAGCCGTCACCCATGCCGTCCGAGCGCTATCGCGCCGCGTGGGATCGCGTCGACATTCCGACTTTCGAGCGGACGTGGCCGTCCAATCGCACGACCGCGGCGCCCCTGTGGGTGCCCGTCGATCTGCGTGACGGCAACCAAGCCCTCGCAGAACCGATGGACCCCGAACGCAAGCGTCGAATGTTCGAACTGATGGTGGCAATCGGCTACAAGGAAATCGAGGTCGGCTACCCCTCCGCGAGTCAGACCGATTTCGATTTCGTTCGCGACCTGGTGCGCTTCGATCTCGTTCCCGACGACGTCACTATCGTCGTATTCACTGCCGCGCGTACGGATTTGATCGAACGGACGTATCAATCGATCGAGGGGCTGCCTGACGCGGTCGTCCACATGTACACGGCGACTGCGCCGACGTGGAGAAACGTCGTTCTCGGCAAGGAGCGAGAAGAGTTGCACGACATGATTTTCCGCGCCGCGCAAGACGTTGCTCGTGGCGGCGAAGGCCACGACGGCTGGCGATTCGAGTTCTCACCCGAGGTCTTCAACCTCACCGAACCCGACTACATCCTGCAGGTCTGCAACAGTCTCACCGAACTCTGGGACGCCAGTCCCGATCGCCCGGTCATCCACAACCTCCCTGCCACAGTCGAAATCGCCACCCCCAACATCTATGCCGATCAGATCGAATACATGCACCAGAATCTGGCCCGACGCGATTCGGTGATCCTCTCGGTCCACCCGCACAACGACCGCGGCACCGGCGTTGCGTGCGCCGAACTGGCAGTGCTGGCCGGCGCACAGCGCGTCGAGGGATGCCTGTTCGGCAACGGCGAGCGGACGGGCAACGTCGACCTGGTCACACTGGGGCTGAATCTGCATGCACAGGGCGTCGATCCGGAAATCAACTTCTCCGACATCGACAAGATCCGTCGAACGGTGGAGTACTGCAACCGAATTCCCGTCCACGAGCGCCACCCGTACGGCGGCGATCTCGTGTACACGGCATTTTCCGGAACCCACCAGGACGCGATCAAGAAGGGCTTCGCGCATCACTACGAGAGCGCGGAGGCTGCCGGCGTCGATCCGGGATCGGCGCCGTGGGCGGTCCCCTACCTGCCGATCGACCCCGCCGACGTCGGCCGCGACTACCAGGCGGTCATTCGTGTGAACAGCCAGTCGGGCAAGGGCGGAATCGCATATCTGCTGCAGACCGAGTACGGGGTCGAACTCCCCCGGCGCCTGCAGATCGACTTCGCCTCGCGGGTGCAGCTCGAAACCGACGACTCGGGCACCGAAATGACTGCCGACAAACTGTGGAGACTGCTGCTGCGCGAGTACGGGTACAACGGAGGAGTGCGTCGGTACTCACTGGAACACACCGCCGACGGTGATCAGTTGTTCGTTGCCATCGATCGCAACGGGCGCGAGGTCACCGCCGCGGCCAGTGCGTCCGGCCCAGTCGAGGCATTGAGCAAAATCCTGACCGAACAGGGCTCGGCTGTCGAGGTCGTCTCGCTCACCCAGCATTCACTGCCCCGCAACCCGAATTCTTCCGGGAGTGCGAATTCGGCAGTCACCATTGCAGAGTGCGTGGTGAACGGTGAAGGACGCTGGGGCATTGCGGTGCATCAGTCGGTGACAGCGTCGGCGCTTCACGCGGTCTATGGCGCAAGCACAAACACTGTGATGCAGCTCACATGATCTTGCGGAAGGATTTCCCGGGGTCCATAGTTGAAGCTACAAGAACTTGAACATTCAACTACTTATTCAGGAGCTTCCATGACCACCGCAACCTTGCCCGCATTGACCGCCGGAACCTGGGTCATCGACACCGTCCACTCCACTGTCGGATTCTCGGTTCGCCACCTCATGGTTTCCAAGGTTCGTGGAACGTTCGACGAGTTCTCCGGAACGATCACCGTTGCCGAAGACGGAACCCCTGCCGTCGAGGCCGAGATCTCCGTGGACTCCATCAACACCAAGAACGAGCAGCGCGACGGCCACATCAAGTCCGCTGACTTCTTCGACGTCGAGAAGTTCCCGAAGGCCACCTTCAAGTCCACCGCAGTGCGATCCAAGGGCAGCGACTTCGTCCTCGCCGGCGACTTCACGCTCCACGGCGTCACCCGCGAGGTCGAGCTGAACCTCGAGTTCAACGGCGTCAACCCGGGCATGGGCCAGGGCCCCGTCGCCGGATTCGAGGCCACCACCGTCATCAACCGCAAGGACTTCGACATCTCCATCGAGATGCCCCTCGAAGGCGGCGGAGCAGTTGTCGGCGACAAGATCACGATCACCCTCGAGATCGAAGCCGGCCTCCAGGCCTAACAGCACTGTGCGCCTTTATTAACCGCCCGCGGTTAATAAAGGCGCACAGTCGTATGGTGTGAGCGTGAAGAAGTACGCACCATTCCTGCTGATCGACGCCATTCTTGTCATAATCTTCTGCGCGATAGGGCGCCGTACCCACGAAGAAGCCAATGCGCTCGCCGGTCTGGCGAAGACATCCTGGCCCTTCCTGACCGGCCTGGTGATCGGATGGGCTGCCACGTTCGCGCTCTACCGCGACAAGTTCAACGCCGTTCTCCTTGTTCCCACCGGCGTTGTCGTTTGGCTCGGCGCCGTCGTCATCGGGATGATCCTGCGAGTGTTGAGTGGCCAGGGCACCCAGTTCAGCTTCATCGTCGTCGCGACGCTGGTCCTCGGCGCGTTCCTTCTCGGTTGGCGCGCACTCGCTCCGCTGGTAGTGAAAATCCGCACCAAGTCGTAACCAAACTCCACGGCTCGGAACCACCCGAAATGCCCGAGCACGTAGGACACTTTTCGGATGAGCAACACTACGGAGCCCGTCGAACGTAGCGAGAAGGAAGACCGGGGGTTCTTCGGCCAACCCTTTGCGCTGGCGAACCTGTTCGGCGTCGAGATGTGGGAGAGGTTCTCCTTCTACGGGATGCAAGGCATCCTCATCTATTACCTGTACTACAGCGTCAGCGACGGCGGCCTCGGCATCAGCCAGGCGGCAGCGACCAGCATCGTCGGCGCGTACGGCGGCACCGTCTACCTGTCGACGATTCTCGGGGCGTGGGTGGCCGACCGACTGCTCGGCTCCGAGCGCACGCTCTTCTACAGTGCTTCGCTGGTGATGGCCGGCCACATCGCACTGTCGGTTCTTCCCGGCATGTGGGGTGTCGGCGTCGGCCTCGTCATGGTCGCCTTCGGCAGCGGCGGCTTGAAGGCCAATGCGACCTCTCTGGTCGGAGATCTCTATTCCGAACAGGATGTTCGCCGCGACGCCGGATTCTCCATCTTCTACATGGGCATCAACATCGGCGGTCTTGTCGGTCCGCTGCTCACCGGAGCCGTCCAGGACGCCTGGGGATTCCACGCCGGTTTTGCTCTCGCTGCCGTCGGCATGGCGCTCGGCCTGATCCAGTACACGCTGGGCCGCAAGCATCTTCACGGAATCGGTGCCGAACCAGGCAACCCGTTGCCCGCGGACAAGCGCGCACTCTACATCGGGATCGGCATTGCCGCGATCGTCGTCGTCGCGGTCGCCTCCGTCACCGGCTTGATCACGGCGGACAACATGTCCGACGTCGTTGTCGGACTCACGATCGTCGCGTCGGTCGGTTACTTCCTCCTCATGCTCACCAGCAAGAAGGTCACCAAGGTCGAACGCAGTCGAGTCTTTGCGTTCATCCCGATGTTCATCGCGAGCGCGGCCTTCTGGTCGCTGTTTCAGCAGCAGTTCACCACCGTGCCGGTGATCTCAGACAAGCTCCTGGACCGCAATCTCTTCGGTTGGGACTTCCCGCCGACGTGGGTACAGTCGATCAATCCGGTGTTCATCATCATCTTTGCCGGGGTGTTCGCAGCGATGTGGACCAAACTCGGTGACCGTCAGCCGTCGTCGCCGATCAAGTTCGCGCTCGGTACCGGCACGATGGGTCTGGCGTTCCTGGCGTTCATCCCGATCACCGGGGGCGGACCGAACAGTGCACCGCTCCTCGGCCTTGCCGGTGTGCTTCTGCTCTTCACCTTCGCCGAACTCTTCCTGTCCCCCGTCGGCCTTTCCCTTGCAACCAAACTCGCGCCCGAGCATTTCCACACTCAGATGGTGGCGTTGTTCTTCTTGTCCGTTGCATTGGGTTCTTCGATGGCGGGAACCTTGGCCGGTTACTTCGACATCGACGACAGTCGCCCGTTCTTCCTGATCATCGGTTTCTCGTCGATCGGAATCGGAGTGATTCTTGCTCTTGCCTCGCCGTGGATCAAGAAGCTGATGCAGGGCGTGAAGTAGACGGGCTCACTTCACCCACAACCACAGAGCCAACACGAATCCCGCTATCGCTACTGCCACACGCAGTACCGATGGCGGGATTTTCTTGACGACGGGCGGGCCACACCAACCTCCGGCCAACGCGCCGAGCGCCATCGCCAACGCGGCCACCCAATGCACCTGTCCGGAGAAGGCGAAGATGAGTGCAGCCACAAGATTGGCGATGCCGAGAAAGAAACTCTTCAGGATCGTTGCACGCCACACCGTTTCGGAAGTGAGGATGAGCGTCGCAGCCAGGAAGATGACTCCGGCACCGGCACCGAAATAGCCGCCGTAAACCGCGACGGCGAACAGTGCTGCGGAGTAGATTCCGGGGCGGTCACCGCCGCCGGACAACTCACGAATCTTCGGTTGCAGCAGCAGCGCGAGCGAGGCGAACACGACCATCGCCGGCACAACGGATTCGAACGAGCCTTCCGGTGCCAGCCACAGGATGAGGGCACCGATGATGCCACCGGCCGCCGAATAGAGAGACCAGCGAACAAGTTTCGGACCGGTATCGGCAACTTCACGGGACGAGTTCGCCAACGCTCCGACGCCGACGGCCACCAACGCGACGGTATTGGTCATGTTCGCGCTGACCGGTGAGAGCCCGACGCTCAGCAGCGCCGGATACGAAACGATCGATGCAAGACCGGTGACAAAACCGACTAGACCGCTGAAGAATCCCGCTACGACGAGGAAAAGGAAATCGAGCAGGTTCACGAACCAGGAATCTACTCGCGGTGCCCGGTACTACTTGTCGGCAGGCTTGCCGAGTTCCTGGAAGAGCTTGTCCGTCATCTGCATTGCTCGATCGCCGCCGTCGGCGTCTGCGACGAACACTGCGAATGCGAAGTCTCCGCGTGATCCGTAGAACCAGCGATCGTCACCGCTCGCTGCACCGGCCGCCATCATGTCCGGGTACCCAGCCAGTCCGCCGGCGCCTCGCATGGCGTCACGCAGACGATTGTTGACGTCGCCGGGCAATGCCGTCGGCGTGACGTCGGCGGTAGCCGGTTGTCCGAAGACCATCATCGGCATCGGGGCACTGCCGCGGGCGATCGATGCCGCGAGCATCGCCATTCCGAACGGAGTTACCGTCGGCGCGCTCGCGTCGTTGGACGTCTTGTTGGCCATGACGTTGTTCATCGCCTGGTCCACGCCGGGGCGGTTCGCGGCAAGCACTGCTGTCTGCTGTTCGAGTCCCTGAATGTGGAAGCCGTTGCCGAGTCCGAGTTGCTGCCCGGTGTCGGCCAACTGCTCGGCTGACACGGCGCCGGGGTCGACGCCGTTCTGCATCGACGATGCGAGACGGACCAGATCGAGGGCACCGCCGGCCGGGCGCAACCCGGTGAAGGCGATCGGGCCCTGTTCGATGGCCTGATTGTTCTGTGCGGCAGCCAGAATGGCGCCGTCCGACGGGCGGATCGCGACGATGGCCGCAGGAGTACCTGCACTGACGACAGCTTCGATCGCGGCGAGTTGAGCGTGCGAGTCGAGGGTCGCGGCGACGTCGGGGCCGGGAGGTCCCTGGAAGCCGGCTTGCTTGATCGGGAATCCGTTGGGCTCGACCAGATTGACCGCCCAGCCGGCGGTGGCGTCGCGATTGGCCTGCCACACGGTCCGCAGTGGGTCCAGCAACGGCGAGTTGATGCGACGGTCGGAGGCGATCAGCTTGGGTGTCTTGACCACGACGACACCGGGGATCGCAAAATCGCTTTCCAGGTAGGCGTAGTCGGGATCGCGGAGCAGTACGGCGGTGACGGGCTTGCCGGGGTTTGCGGCGAGGTCGGCCAACATCGACTCCGAAGTGACCAACGGTGCGACAGGTTCGAGCACCGTGGCGAGGCGACGAGTGGTGTCGACGGGGTCCGGCATGGTGGCCGGGTCAAGAGTGATCGCGTTGATGGTCTGCTCGTTCATGAGCAGGGTGCCGGTGCTGTCGACTACCTTCGGCGGCGCTGCGTCCGTGCGGGTGTACGAAACGGTGCGACCGTTGCCGAGGTCGGGGACGAGGACCGACGGGTCCCAGGACACACGCCAGCCGACCGACAGATCACGAACCTCACCCTGCGACTGGTAGCTCCAGTCCTTGCCTTCGCCGAAGTTCCAGGACGCGTCGAGTGTGAAGAGTCCGGAGTCGCTACCCAGATCCATGACCTGAGCGACGTCGAAGTCGGTGGACTTGGCGGCCAGTCCGTCGAACATCTGCTGGATCGACGGCCGCGCCGCGTTGGGGTACGACGTGAGCGCCGCGGCAGCTTCGGCGTCGTGGTTGTTGAGGGCGGTGACGAAGTCCTCCACCACCGAGGCGGCGTCGGATTTCTTCTCCCCACCGATGACACACGACGCGAGCGCCACTGTCAGAACGACAGCAGTTATCGACGCAACGACATATTTTCCACGACGGTTGTGCTGTCCTCCGGGCCCCATGCATGTAACTCTTTACTTCTGTCACACGAGTAACAAGCACGGGATGCCTACGAACGTGTCACGGTTGAGCTACGACGGTGTGATCCAACTGCAACGGAAAACAGGTTTCAGCGCAGAAAAGTGCCCGCTACCTGCACTGCAGGCGAAGAGCTGTCCGCACCCGCGATGAATACCGCAAATGCGAGGTCTCCCTTGATTCCGACAAACCACCCATGTGCCGGGCCACCCTCGGTTTCGGCCGTGCCGGTCTTGCCGAGAAGCCCCGGAATGTCCTGCAACGACGTCGCCGTACCGCCGGTGACGGTCTCGCGCATCATCACCCGCAACTGTTCGGTCACCTCCGCGGGAGCCGGTGCAACGGTCTGATCTGCCACGCCGGGCTGTCCCTTGACCAACATCGGCGCGGGTGTCGTTCCGTTGGCGATCGAGGCCGCCACGAGAGCCATCCCGAAGGGCGTGGCGGTCACCGTGCCCTGTCCGATCGCGGACTCGACGCGTTCGGCGGGGGTGTTCGCGTCAGGGACGTTGCCCGTCACCGTCGTGAGTCCGGGGGTGACGTAGTCGACGCCGAGCCCGAACTGCAGCGCCGCTTTGTGCAAAGCATCGGCGGGCAGACCGACGGCCATCCTCGCCATTGTGGTGTTGCACGACTTCGCGAACGCGGTGTGCAGCGGAACCGATCCGAGGTCGAACTCGTCGTCGTTGGGAATCTGACGGCCCTCGATGTTCTCGGTACCCGGGCACGGCAGAACGGTGTCCGGTGTAGCGACGCCGGCTTGCAGGGCCGCGGACGTCGTCACGGTCTTGAACGTCGAACCCGGTGGGTACAGGCCGGTCAGAGCGATCGGGCCCTGTGCGTCGGCGGGGGCGTTCTGGGCCACCGCCAACACCGCTCCGGTCGACGGCTGCAGCGCAACGATCGCCGCCTGTTGTGTCACCCCGGCGAGCGCATTCTCGGCCGCGAGTTGCATCGGTCGGTCGATCGTTGTCGCGATGTTCGGAGCAACCGGCCCGTCTTGGCCGGCGACGGTGGTGACGGTTCCGTTCTGCTTCACCTGCTGTACCGCCCAGCCCGCGGACTTGTCCTGCCCCTCCTGCCACAGATCGGACAACCCACTGAAAGTCGGCGACGCCAGAGTTTTGTCCACCGAGAGCAACCGAGCCTGCGGCGCCAAGCTCACTCCGGGAATCGCCGCCAACCTCTCCTCGATCGGTGCAAGATCCTCGGCCCGCAAAGTGATTGCGGTGACCGGCTTCCCACTTGCCGACGCAAGATCGCCGCTCAGCGATGCCGCCGTGATCGTCGGTGCGACGGGCGAGAGAAGGGCCGCCACGGCTGCCGTGTCCACCGGGGGCACCGCGGCGGAATCGAGATTGACCAGCGTCACCACCTGCTGCTCCATGATCGGCTGGCCCGCCGCGTCCAGCACCGACGGCGGAGCACCGGTGGTGGGTGTGTAGCGCAAGGTCGTCGAGGAGGTCAGGTCCGGAGCCAACAGCGCCGGGTCCCACTGAATCAGCCAGTTGTCCCCGCTTTTCGACGCGTTTCCCTGCGTCGAGTAGTTCCAGTCCTGACCTTCACCGAACTTCCACGCCGCATCGAGTGTGAACGTCCCCGCAGAATCACCGGACTCGGTGGCGTCGGAGACGGTGAATGTTCCCTCGTCCTTGCCCAGCCCGTCGATCAGAGCCGAAATCGCAGTCGACGCCGCCGCCGGATCGGTGGTCAGGGCTGCCGCCGCTTGCACGTCATCGGACGTGAGCGCGGAGGCGAACTCCTCTGCCACTGATTTCGGCTGGTCAGGGCCAGAACTGCAGGCAACTACCGATCCTGCGGCCAATACCCCCAGAGCCACGGCAGCCACGGGACGACGGAAAGTTCGGAAGCTCTGACGAGCGTGTGAAAGGCGCACGACTCCGATCATGCCCGAATTTGTGGCGCCAGTTCGACTATCGGTGTAATCATGTAATCAGTGCAATAACCGCACGCCACACTCCACCAGCTCTCCGAGGAGAACGCCATGAAGAACTCACAAAACTCCGGCGACCGCAGGTTCGGCCGTCCCGGAGGTTGGCAACAGGCGTCGGTTCCCGACGCGAGTGATGCGTCCGACTGGTTTGCCGGTCGACTTCCAGATGACTGGTTCACCGGAACGGCCGACGTCCAGGTCGACCGCGAAGAAATCGTCGTGATCGGTGAACTCCCGGCAGTCGACGGTGGCGAGGCCGCCGCGGACGGAAGGATCTCACGCTTTCGCGAAACCACGCGCGCCGACCGGATGCGCATCGCCGACGAGGCCGAGGCTCGCTACGGGCGCAAGGTCGCCTGGGGTGTACGTCTGGACGAAAAGACCGTCCTGTTCACACATCTCGCAGTTCCGGTGATGACACGACTACGTCAGCCCGAACGCAAGGTTCTCGACACTCTGGTGGACGCGGGTGTTGCTCGTTCGCGAGCGGACGCCCTCATGTGGACAGTCCGGTTGGCGGGCAAGCACAGCGAACAATGGCTCACCGAACTCCGCGAAGCGATGTCGAAGGTCGACGACCTCCGATCCGAGGGTCCGAAAATCTGAAGGCCCGAAAATCTGAGCACCGAACACTGACGAGACCGACAGCACAGAATAATTCGATTGCACGGGACCGTTCGAGTGTACTAACCTGGAACACGAATCATTCCCGACAGAACAGGAAACGGGCCGTTGCTCCTCTAGAGGTTCATCACGCGAAGGCACTCGCACCCATCAGCACTTGCTGAGCCGGGCGCACAGTCCAAGCACCCTCTGGAGTACTCATGACCCAATCCCATCTTTCTCTGTCGCTCTCGGATCTCACCTTCATCTGGCCGGACGGCGAATCAGTCTTTTCCCACACCAATTTTGTATTCCCCAGTGGCCGTGTCGGTCTCGTGGGACTCAACGGATCGGGAAAGTCGACTCTGCTGCGATTGATCGCAGGAGAGCTCTCACCGGAATCCGGATCCGTGACCGCTTCCGGCGAGGTCGGCTACCTCCGTCAGGACATCACACTCGATCCGAGCGTTCGGGTGGATGACATCCTCGGTATCCACGAACTCCGAAACGCTTTGCACCGCATCGAAACCGGCGACGGCTCCGAATCCGACTTTGCGCTCGTGGACAACAACTGGGATATCGAGGAGAGCGCTCTCTCCACCTTGCATCGACTCGGCCTCGAGAAGGTGGTTCCGGATACCGCAGCATTGAGCCGAACTGTCGGCACCCTCTCCGGCGGAGAGACCGTCTTACTCGGCCTGACCGCAACGCTGCTGAAGAATCCACAGGTACTGCTCCTGGACGAGCCGACCAACAACCTGGACCGTGACGCTCGATCACGAGTTCATGCTGCAGTCCAACAGTTTCCGGGAACCGTGCTGATCGTCAGCCACGACCGGGAACTGCTCGACACCGCGGAGTACACGATCGAACTACGTCGGGGGGATCTACGCGTGTTCGGCGGCAACTACTCGCACTACCAGGAGGTCGTGACCGCTGAGCAGGAAAACGCACTCGCCACCGTTCGCGACGCCAAGGCCGATCTGGCAAAGCAGAGCCGCGAGCTGATCGACGCTCGAACGAAACTGGACCGACGTAAGCGCTATGGGCAGAAGATGTTCGAGAACAAGCGGATGCCGCCGATCATCGCGCAGACACGAAAACGTCAGGCCCAAGTTTCGGCGGGAAAGCTGGCCCTCAACCATATCGGGAAGGTGGACGAGGCCAAGTCTGTCCTGTCGGAGGCAGAGGAACTCCTTCGAGACGATCGCGAGATTCGTCTGGATCTGCCTGCTACAGAGGTTCATCCGGGGCAGCAGGTTGCGCGGCTCGACGAGGTGACGTTGCGGAGCGGCCAAGTGGTATCGCTCCAGATCACCGGGCCGGAGCGGATTGCGATAGTGGGACGCAACGGAATCGGCAAGACGACGTTGCTCGATGCACTCGCCGCGTCGACTCCGTTCGTAGCCTCTCGTGCGCTCCCCCAACGTCTCGACGTGTTCGACGAGGACCTCTCGGTGGCGGACAACGTCGCGTTGGCCGCGCCACACGCGACAGCCGAGGAAATTCGCGGGCAGTTGGCACGGTTCCTTTTCCGGGGAACGGATTCCGACGTATCGGCATCCGCACTCTCCGGCGGTGAACGATTGCGTGCGGCGTTAGCCACGATCCTGCTGGCCGAGCCCGCGCCCCAGCTGCTTCTTCTCGACGAGCCGACCAACAACCTGGACCTACCGAGTCTCGCCCACCTCACGCAGGCACTTTCCGATTTTCGCGGCGCCATGGTGGTGGTGAGTCACGATCTGCCGTTCCTTCGCGGCATCGGCATAACGCGGTGGATCAGCATGGACGAGAATGGTATTCGAGACATCGATCCCGAGTAGGCCGACGGTTGACGCTATCGGTGCTCGACGGTCTGGCCTACCGTGGGGCGATGTGCCTTCACCTCGACGCAACCGCCGCGCTGTCGCTCGCAGGTTGGGTTCGCGAAGAACCTACTCGATCGGCCTCTGCCCCAGTTCCGCAACCACTGGTCGGCGGTTGTGACCAACTCGTAGTGTGGGCGAGTTCCTTCTCCGTACTTGCCAGTTCCGACGACCAGGTGTGGTTTCTCTCGGCGGAGAACTATGCCGGTGGCGTTGGCGTCAGCGATGAGGCGTTTCCCTGGAATGCGTTCCGGCACGAGAGCCTGGCGGTCGCTTCCGGGCCGGCGGAACGCGCGGCGATCAACGCCTTCTGGTCCACTCACCTCCCGGTCCTGCTGTCGGTCCGCAATGGGTACGAATACTTGGCGCTCGCACCCGACGGTCAGGTTGTCCGTGGAGGAGAGCCGGAGTTCGAGGAGGTCACCATCGTCGCCGCTGATTTCGAGGCTCTGATTCGGGGCATAGCCGCAGGCGTCAGCACTGCAGACCCCTCCACCGATGCATTGCTTGGAACAGTGGGTACTGCCCCGCCGGGCAGTGACCGGTAGCTCTGGGGGAGGCCGAGTTGACGGCCCGACTGTTCGTGAGAGTCCACGCCATCCGTCGAATGGGACCGGACGACTACTCGAGTTCACGTGCGTAGCAACTGGCACCCATACTGGACGGGTGTTGCACGACGTGAGAAATCCGGTGGACGGTGCGCGGATCACCTATCAGATCGTGGGCGATGGCCCACCCCTGTTGATGGTGCACGGCACAGCGTTGTCGCGCTCCATCTGGCGTGGCTTCGGGTACGTCAAGGCACTTCAGGAGCAATATCGTCTGATCCTCGTCGACATGCGGGGTCACGGACGCAGTGACAAACCACACGACTCCGATTCGTATGCAATGGATCTGGTGGTCGGCGATCTCCTGGAGATCCTCGACACGGAGTCTCCGTTCGAGCCGGCACACGTCCTCGGATACTCGTTCGGCGGACGTTCGGTGATGTCGCTGACAGTCGAGCACTCCGAACGGGTGCGATCGCTGACCGTCGGGGGCGGTAGCAGCCGACCGATGACGGGCGCGTTCGACGCATTGTTCTTCCCGGGTTGCATCGACGTACTCGAAAGCGGCGGTATCGAGGGATTTCTGACCGGTTGGGGCGTGAGGCGCGGCAAACCGGTGGATCCTCAGACCGCGACTGCCTTCCGAATCAATGATGCCATCGCGCTCGCTGCCTACATGCGCCGCGCAGAGAAGGAGCACGGCATCGACGACGCCGTGCTGCAACGGATCACCACACCGGCGTTGTTGTTCGTCGGATCGAGAGATCGCGAGCGCCTGCCGGATACCGAGCATCTCGCGTCGCTGATCCCGGACAGTGCCTTGACTGTGATCGAAGGGGCTGACCACGCAAGCGCAGTCGCAGACTCCGATGCTGTACTGCGTGCGCTCATTCCGTTCCTGAGCCGACAGTAGTCCGCCTTCAACCTCTCGCTACTGCGATGTGAGCACTCTCGACTCCAACGCGGTCACCGGTGGTTGCCGCAAGTCCAAGCGCCTCAACAACTGGGCATTCGCGGCAACGACCACAGTGGATACCGACATCAGGATTGCTCCGACCTCCATCGGCAGCACGAACCCGACGGGCGCCAGTACTCCCGCAGCGAGGGGAACCGAGATCGCGTTGTATCCCGCTGCCCACCAAAGGTTCTGAACCATCTTGCGGTAGGTGGCGCGGGAGAGCTCGATGACCGAGCTCACCGAACGCGGATCATCGCTGGCCAGAACAACTCCCGCCGACGCGATCGCCACGTCGGTTCCGGCACCGATCGCGATGCCCACATCCGCCTGGGCGAGTGCCGGCGCATCGTTGACCCCGTCACCGACCATCGCCACGCGGTGGCCCGCAGCCTGAAGCCGAGATACCTGCGCTCCCTTGTCCTGCGGAAGCACTTCGGCGAAAACTTCGTCGATCCCGAGCCTGCGAGCCACCGAATGGGCCACGGCCTCCGCGTCTCCGGTGACCATGGCCACCCGCACACCGCGAGCATGGAGGGCGTCGACGGCCAATGCTGATTCCGGGCGAATCTCGTCGGCCAATGCCAATGCGCCGATTACCTTCTCGTCACGCACTACATGCAGGACGGTCGACCCGTCACTGAGCCACTCTTCGGTCCCCGGGATCGCGGTGGCCCCGACCGATCGCAGCATCCCCGGTCCGCCGACACCGACGTGTGCACCGGCGACGTCCGCAGCAACCCCGATCCCGTTGTGCGCCTGAAAGTCGGAACCCGAAGTGAATTCGAGCGACAACTCCCGCGCCGCCGCGACGACGGCGCGCCCGAGTGGATGTTCGCTGTCGAACTCGACGGCAGCCGCTGCGCTGAGAACGTCGTCATCGGAATACCCGTCGACACCGCGTACACCGACCACTGCGGGCTCCCCCTTGGTGAGAGTGCCGGTCTTGTCGAAGAGAACGGTGTCTACGTTACGCATCGCCTCGAGGGCCATGCGGTCGGTGATCAAGATCCCAGCCCGAGCCGCCCGTTCCGTCGCGATCGAGACGACCAGTGGAATCGCCAACCCGAGCGCGTGCGGGCAGGCGATCACCAGAACGGTGATCGTCCGGGTGACTGCGCTCTCCGGGGTGCCCCAGATACTCCAGGCGATCGCGGTCAGCACTGCCGCGCCCAGTGCGTACCAGAACAGCAGAGCAGCGGCCTTGTCCGCCAACACCTGCGCGCGACTCGACGAGTTCTGGGCTTGTTCGACCAGGCGCCGGATACCGGCGAGCGCGGTGTCTTCTCCCACGGCGGTGACTCGAAGCCGAAGTGCCGAGTCGGTGGCTACCGTGCCGGCCACCACCTGATCTCCGACAGTCCGGCGGACGGTCTTCGACTCGCCTGTAATCATGGATTCGTCCATGTCGGCGCTTCCCTCGACCACCGTTCCGTCCGAGGGAACACGGGCGCCGGGACGAACTATCACCAGGTCGCCGGTCGCCAGAGCTGCGGTGGGCACGGTTTCCACCGATTCCCCCACCACCCGTTCTGCCTCGTCGGGCAGCAAAGCGGCAAGTGAATCCAAGGCGCTCGATGTCTGACTGAGCGAACGCATCTCGATCCAGTGGCCCAACAACATGATCACGATCAGAAGCGCGAGCTCCCACCAGAAATCGAGAGTGTGATCCACCCAGTGCAGACTCGCAGCCCATGACGCGAAGAAGGCCACGGTGATCGCGAGCGCGATCAACAGCATCATTCCCGGCTGCCGAGAACGGATTTCGGCAACAGCGCCGGTGAGGAACGGCTTGCCACCCCAGAAGTACATCACCGTGCCGAGTACCGGTGAGATCCATTCCACCAGAGAGTTTTCCGGCAGTGTGTACCCGACCAGATCAGCGAACATCGCGTCTACCGCAACGACCGGAACCGCGATGACCAGCATGACTGCAAACAACGTCCGGAACTGTGCGACGTGATCCCCGTGACCACCGTGTGCCCCATGCTCCATCTGGCCATGGCTCATCTCGCTATGGTCCATCTGGCCATGGTCCATCTGACTGTGATCCATGTGGCGGTCATCCCCTCGCGTGTGATTGCAGCACAGCACCGGTCAAGCCATCAGCCTCGAACGTATGCCCAGGTAGCCACCCGAGCAAGGTCACGCGGCCAAGGCCTCCTGTTCAACTCCCCTTCAACATCGCTTCCATCTGAGTGATTTCCGCCTGCTGACCGGCAATGATCGCTTCTGCCATCTTCTCCGCCGACGGGTCGAGCCCGTTGTCGAGTTCGGTCTGGGACATGGTGATGGCACCCTTGTGGTGCTCGATCATCATCGTCAGCCACAACTTGTCGAACTCCGCGCCACTGGCATCGGTGAGGGCGGTCATGTCGTCGGCCGACATCATTCCCGGCATCTCGGCCATCCCGACGCCGTGTCCCGCGTGCGCCGACTCATCCATGCCCTCCATCGAACTCGACGAAGGCTCGGGGCGTCCCCACTCCGTCAACAATTCGGTCATCTGAGCCATCTCCGGGCATTGCGCTGCCTCTATCTGCGCTGCAAGAGAGAGAAGTTCGGCATTGTCGGTTCGACCGTCGACCATTCTGGCCATGTCCAATGCCTGCGCGTGATGCGGGTACATTCCTTCGAGAAACTCGATGTCGGCGGCATTGACACCCGCAGGAATCTCCGACTGTGCTGCGACGCTGGTTGTTTCGGAAGAATGGTTGATGCTCTCCCCGGAGTTGTCCGAGCATCCGGCAATCAACAGTGCTGCCGCTGCCACAACCGGAACGAACCGCGCGGCGCTCTTCCTGACCGTCAAAGACATGTTTTCACTCCCGAGAATTGATTCTGTTCGATATGCACTGCACCACAATTGATTTGACAAGAGTGCTGCACATGCACAGTTGCCACGTTACCGGCGAAAATCCACCGCGAAGCCCGATAACCGGCTCGAACAGGCTTCCTTCATCGAATCTTCACAGTCGAGTGGAAACCACCACGCGACAGCAATGCAGACACGCAGTCGACTAACCTCGGTCTGATGAGCGCCGAACTACGACCTGGCGAGGAACCGGGGCGCGTTCTTGTCGTCGACGACGAGACTGCCCTCGCCAAGGTTGTCGCCAACTATCTGACACGCGAAGGATTCACCGTGCGCCTCGCCCACGACGGGCCGAGCGCAGTACGTTCGGTGCGCGAATTCGAGCCCGCGCTGATCGTGCTCGACCTGATGCTCCCGGGCTTCGACGGTCTGGAAGTCTGCCGGCGGATCCGTACGTTTTCCGACGCGTACGTCCTGATGCTCTCCGCCCGCGGTGACGAGTCGGACAAGGTGACCGGACTGGCAGCTGGCGCAGATGACTACGTGGTCAAACCCTTCGGCCCCCGCGAGTTGGTTGCGCGAGTGAAAGCACTGCTCAGACGGCCACGTGCGTCGAGCATGCTGCCGGAAGCGCTGCCGACGCCACCCGGTCTCGACATCGACGTCCTCGCCCGCACCGTGCATGTCGACAACCGCCCGGTCGATCTCACACCCACCGAGTTCGCGTTGCTCTCCGCCCTCGCTACCCGACCTGACGCCGCCTGGAGTCGAGCAGACATCATCGCCTCGGTGTGGGGGTCGCCCTGGTTCGGGGACCAACACATCGTCGACGTCCATGTCCGTGCATTACGCCGCAAACTCGGCGACGACGCGACCGATCCTCGGTTCATCAGAACCGTCAGGGGCGTCGGATACTCCCTGAGGTCGTCATGAACGCGGTCGTCATGAACGGGGTCGTCATGAAGAAACTCGGGCTACGCGGAAAACTGCTGCTCGCACAGCTTGTCGTCCTGTTCGTTTCCTGCCTCGCCATCGCCGCCGTTGCCATTGCCGTGGCTGCCCCACTCTTTCACAACCACCTCATGATGGCCGGCATCGAAGACTCGAATGTCCGTACCCACACCGAAGAAGCGTTCGCTCAGACCATGACCATCGCACTGTTGTGCGGGATCGCGGTCGCATTGGTGGGTGCAGGCATCGCCGCGGTCTACATCGTCCGACGCATCACGGCCCCGATCACAACGCTCGCGGAGGCGGCGCAAAGCGTCGCCGACGGGAACTTCGACGTGACTATCGACAGGTCTGACGTGGACGCAGATTTCACGCGTCTCGAAACTGCCTTTGCCGACATGGCGGCACGCCTTGATCATTCGGATCGGGTCCGCAAACGCCTGCTTGCCGATCTTGCCCACGAATTACGCACTCCGGTATCGACTTTGGCTGCGTACGTGGACGGCATCGAGGATGGCGTCCTCCCCACGGACAACTCTTCATGGTCGGTCATGCGCGATCAACTCGAAAGACTGCGTCGGCTCTCTTGCGATCTGGCGGACGTCTCCGCGGCCGACGAACACGCTCTCGAACTCGATCGCCGAGATGAGAAGATCGACGACATCGTTTGCAGCGCAACGGCAGCAGCGGCGCCACGTTTCGCCGAGCGTGGAGTCGAATTGACGACCGCTCTGTCTCCGCAACCGATCACGGCCGAGGTCGATCGCCAACGAATCGAACAGATCCTCGCCAATCTGCTCGAAAACGCGTTGCGGCACACTCCGAGCGGAGGTTCGGTGACGGTGACACTCGCACGGGAAGGTGACCACCTCTCGGTGTCCGTCACCGACACCGGTGACGGAATTCCCGCAGACCAACTCGAATCAGTCTTCGACCGTTTCCATCGCGGTGATCGATCCGACGGTTCCGGTTTGGGGCTCACGATTGCGCGCAGCCTCGCGCTCGCACACGGCGGCGATCTGTCGGCGCTCCGAAACGAGCAACCTCTCGGCAGCACGCTGATCCTCACCTTGCCGACAGGTTTCAGGCTGCCGCTTTGAACGGATCGTGCTCGGCGATCAGCTTCTCGAGTCGAGCCTCGTCCACTCGAACCCTGACTGTGGATGCCTCCTGCTGATCACGAATCACCTTTGCCAACGTGAACGTACTGGTGACCAAGAACAGCAAGGACATTCCGAGAAATCCGCGTTGCCACGCATCGATCGGAAGATACGCAATTCCGAGGAGGGTGCCGACAAAACTGACGGCAAAGGCTATTCCGGCCTGAAGATAGAAGGCTGCAGTGGTCTTCGAGGGTGTTGTCGGTGTGCTCATGCTTCGAAGTCTGCTCGCCCATCCCGGCACTCGGATGCGTAGTCCTACTCGAGTGCGCACGGTACTTCCCCGGCAAAAATCAGATGCCGTTACCCATCCTGGTGGATAGTCTCGGTCCGGTATCCGGAGTTGTTCCAGAACAGTCAGACGGCAGGAGTGATCGATGACCCGCAGACATATCGCCATGGTGAGCATTCCGGCACCGGGCCACGTCAATCCGAGCCTGGCGATCATCGCGCGTCTCGTCGCCGCCGGTCACCGCGTCACCTATGCCAACGACGAGTCGATGCGTGAGATCATCGAGGCGACCGGGGCCGAATTCGCACCGTACGTCTCCACGCTGCCCAGCCTCGTCCCTTCTCCCGACGGCGCCGAACCCGAGAAGAGCTGGGACGGGGATCTGATCGATCAGTTGACGATTTTCCAGGACGATTACGAGTCGATGCTGCCGCAGCTACGCCGAATCTACGAAGACGATCGCCCTGACCTCTTTCTCTACGACATCGCCGGCATTCCGGCACGAATACTGGCTCAGCAGTGGGGCGTTCCCATCATCCAGTTGTCGCCGACGTACGTTGCCTGGGACGGTTACGAAGCCGACGCCGCACCGATGTACGACGAAATTCGTTCCGATCCGAGAGGCGTCGACCTGCTCGATCGGGAGACCCGGTTCTTCCGCGCCGAAGGCGTCGAGGTCGATCCACGTGAGTTCACCGGACGCCCACCCCGTGCAATCGTGCTGATCGCAGAATCGATGCAGCCCAACGCCGATCGCGTGAACTGCGACGTCTACACGTTCGTCGGCCCCGCACTCGAACCGAGCAGTCAACCTTGGGTGAACCCGGATCCCGAACGCAAGCTCTTGTTGATCTCGCTGGGTTCAGCATTCACCGATCATCCGGATTTCTACCGCACCTGCGTCGAGGCTTTCGGCCAGATGGACGGCTGGCACGTCGTCCTTCAGATCGGAAAGCAGGTGCAGATCTCAGATCTCGGACCATTGCCCGACAACGTCGAAATACACCGTTGGGTACCGCAGTTCGCGATTCTGCAGCAGGCCGACGCGTTCGTGACCCACGCGGGTATGGGCGGATCCAGCGAGGGACTGGTGACCGGGACACCCATGATCGCAGTGCCGCAAGCCGTCGATCAGTTCGGCAACGCCGACTCGCTCGTCGACGCCGGTGTCGCAGTACGCGTCGACAGCGCTACCGTCACGGCAGTAGAGCTTCGTGAGGCGCTGACTCTGGTGAGCGCCGACGAGTTCCGCCGACGCAGCGCGGAGTTGGCAGAAGAACTCGCAGCGGCGGGCGGTGTGTCCCGTGCCGTCGAATTGATCGAAGCCGCTCTACCCGGCAGCGGGCCCAGATAATGTCTGCTACCAGTGCCAGGCGTCGCCGCCCACGTTCTTGATGGTTCGCTGCAGCACAGTGATGGTGGTGACAAACTCCTCTTCGGTGATTCCCTGCATCCGCTCTTCCTGCAGCATCTGCTGTACCCGCGCGGCGCGATCGAACTGCTCGGAGCCCGCATCAGTCGGGCGAAGGACAGACCCGTCTTCGCGCGCCCACCCCAGTTCGAGGGCAGAGTCGACGGCGTCATCGATCACGTCGGTGGATTCGTTCGGACCGATCGTCCGCAAGAGGACAGCGCGCTCCACCCCTTCAGGGTGCAGCGAAAGTTGGTGCAGGACCCACCACCCCGGCTGGGTGACGCCGATCGCTTCGAGTGCTCCGCGCGTGCGCGCGCGAATCGCTTCACCGGCTCGCGCGGTCCAGAATCCGATCGGCTGGTTGGCCGGTGGCTGCATCGCTTGTTTGTTCATGCACACGACGATAAAACCTCAACGGAAGTTAAGGTCAACCACCAGCGAGGTGAAGTTCTACATATGTTGCGTGATTGCTCTGCCGATAATGCGGGCGGCGTCGGGGAACTCACCCGGGTTCGGTCCGGCGTAGTTGAGCCGCAAGAACTTTCCAGTCGGTTCTGCCGGGAACCAATCGTCACCGGCTCCGACGATGACGCCGGCCGACC
Source organism: Rhodococcus sp. OAS809 (assembly GCF_040546695.1). Lineage (NCBI taxonomy): Bacteria > Bacillati > Actinomycetota > Actinomycetes > Mycobacteriales > Nocardiaceae > Rhodococcus > Rhodococcus sp. OAS809. Next base: position 2,891,433 of record NZ_JBEPOI010000002.1, read on the forward strand.
GGCAGTCCTGCACTACACGTTCGAGGTTCGTGGGTGTCCGGGAGCCGAAGCCAGAGGTTGAGTCCGCCTTTCGGTACGGCATCGAGGTGAGCGTCCGGCGCATGCTCGCGCAGACTCGAGACGAGGAGGTCGCGTCTGGCCTCGAGTTGGTGACGAAGCCTGCGCAAGTGCGTTCGCCAGGCCGGTTGGGTCACGACGTCGAGCGCTACCGCTTGCAGCATCCCGCTGACGTACATCGAATCTGCCTGTGTATCAGCCAGAATCCGCTCGTACGCCGGACCCCGAGCGATCAATCCGGCAACTCGCACCGATGGGGACACGCTCTTGGTCAGCGCACGAAGGTAGACGACGTGACCGCTGTCGTCTCGTGCAGCGATGGGGCTGGGATCTGCGGTGATTCCGAAGTCGAGCGCCGAACTGTCCTCGATGAGGAATGCGCCGTGCCGACGGACGGTGTCGAGAACCTTGTCAGCCAACGACGGCGACCACAGCGCTCCGGTCGGACTCGCGAAGCTCGGTTGTGCGTAGAACGCACGGGCACCGGTCTGTTCGAATGCACGCGAAAGCTCTTCAGGATCAGGACCGTTGGCGCCGCTGGAAATCGGAATGACCGTGACTCCAGCCTGCGCGGCGGCCAGGATCGCTCCCCAGTAGGTCGGCGATTCCATGAGCAACGGACGCCCCTCCCCCACCAACGCGCGAAAGGACGTCGCAAGCCCACCCTGACTGCCGGGAAGTACAACCACGTCGTTCGGCCCCGGCGGAGTGATCCCGGCAGGAGTGGCGGAACCCAATTCGGAGGCAAACCAGGACTGCAGTTCCGGAAGCCCGGCAGCGAGGGGCCGATTGAACACGGCGTCGGTTCGCGTCGCCCTGGTGAAGGCTGCACGAACCAGACCTTCCGGCAACAGCTCTCGGGCCGGATAGCCGGAATGCAGCGCGATCACGTCGTTGGAGGTGGACTGCAGCGCCATGGGCAACTGCAGACGATAGTTCGGCGATCCGAGCGCCGCTGTCTGCCACCCGTAGTCGTTGGGTCGCACGACGCGCGCTGCGCGCACGAAGGTCCCCACACCGGGACGAGCCTCCACAACCCCCTGAGATACCAGTGTTCGCAGCGCCTTCTGCACGGTGACCGGACTCGCCCCGTGCAGGCTGACGAGCGACCGAGTGGACGGAAGCTTCGCGCCTGGAGGAGCCGTCGCGATCCACTCACGCAAGGCTGCGACAATCCTCGAACTGCTATCATTGGACATGTCGAATCATAGTAGCGCTACTCTTCTTTCGCCGCCAGCGCTATCGCGAATCAATGTCCGTTTCCAGACCGAACCCTGAGGCGCCCTTCTCATCTGAAACACAACTCACCCACCCGAACCGGAGAGGTACGTAACCGCGTGAACACACCCATCGATCAGGCCCGCAAGCTCGAGAATGTCAGGTACGACATCAGAGGGCGAATTCTCGACAAGACCGAAGAACTCGAGGATCAGGGACACACGATCCTGCGACTCAACGTCGGCAATCCGGCCCCCTTCGGGTTCGAAGCTCCGGACGAAATCATGATGGCCATGATCCGCAATCTCCCTACCGCGCAGGGATATTGCGATTCTCGCGGACTGTATTCGGCGCGCACTGCGGTGGTCCAGTACTACCAGACGCGGGGTATCACCGACGTCACCGTCGACGAGATCTATCTCGGAAACGGTGTGTCCGAACTGATCACCCTGACGATGCAGGCCCTCTGCAATCCAGAGGACGAGATCCTGATTCCCGCTCCCGATTATCCCTTGTGGACGGCTTCGGTTTCACTTGCCGGCGGCACGCCCGTGCACTACCTCACCGATGAAAGCCAAGGCTGGGCACCGGACTTCGACGATCTGGAAGCTCGGATCACGCCGCGCACCCGAGGGATTGTCGTCATCAATCCCAACAATCCGACGGGCGCCGTCTACTCGACGGAGGTGCTGCAACGCTTCGTGGATCTAGCGCGCAAACACGATCTGATGCTCTTCGCCGACGAGATCTACGAAAAGATCGTCTACGACGGCCGATCCATGACAAACCTTGCGACGATGACCGGGCGAGACGTTCTGTGTCTGACGTATTCGGGACTGTCCAAGGCCTACCGCGTGTGCGGATTCCGAGCCGGATGGCTGGCCATCACCGGACCACTCGAGCGGGCGTCGAGCTTCATCGAAGGCATCAAATTGCTGGCCAACATGCGAATGTGTGCCAACGTGCCGGCGCAGCACGCTATCCAGACTGCACTCGGCGGACGCCAGTCCATCGAGGACCTGTTGCTTCCACAAGGTCGGCTGACGGCCCAGCGCGATCTCGCACACACCACGCTCAACAGCATCGACGGGATCAGTTGCCAACAGGCCGACGGGGCGCTGTACCTGTTCCCCAAGCTCGACGTCGACAAGTTCGGCATCGTCGACGACGAGAGGTTCGTTCTCGATCTACTGGAATCGGAGAAGATTCTTGTCAGCCACGGTCGCGCGTTCAATTGGATCGAACCCGATCACTTCCGGTTGGTGACTCTCCCCAACACCGACGATCTCTCGACGGCACTCGAGCGACTCGGCAACTTCCTCAGTTCCTACAGCCAGTAGCCCTGGGTACCGGGCCCACATACGACTGAACGCCGACCGGATTTCCGGTCGGCGTTCAGTGGTGAAAATCAGCAGGCGATCAGGCAGTGACGATCGCGTCGAGGGCCGAGTAGAACAAGCCCAATCCGTCGTCACTGGGACCGGTGAGAGCCTCGGTGGCGTGCTCGGGGTGCGGCATCAAACCGACGACCCGGCCGTTGGCCGAGGAGATGCCGGCGATACGACGCTGCGAGCCGTTGGGGTTCTCCTCCGAGTAACGGAAGACGACGCGGCCTTCGCCCTCGAGTTCGTCGAGAACCTTCTCGGACGCCTGGAAGCGACCTTCACCCGACTTGAGGGGGATGAGGATCTGCGCGCCGGCCTCGTATCGCGAGGACCACGCCGTGTTGTTGGCTTCGACCGTCAACCACTCGTCGCGGCAGATGAAGTGCAGACCCTGGTTACGGGTCAGGGCACCGGGCAGCAAACCTGCTTCGCAGAGGATCTGGAAACCGTTGCAGATGCCCAGGACCGGCATGCCGCCCTTGGCTGCTTCCACAACCTTGCCCATCGCGGGAGCAAAACGTGCGATCGCGCCGCAACGAAGGTAATCGCCGTACGAGAATCCGCCGGGCACGATGACCGCGTCGACACCCTTGAGGTCTGCATCGCCGTGCCAGAGTTCGACAGCTTCACCGCCGGCCAGGTTCACTGCCCGAGCCGCGTCGATGTCGTCGAGCGTGCCGGGGAAAGTGATTACTCCGATACGTGCGCTCATGCCTCGACTCGCCTGACGGTCCAATCCTCGATCACCGTGTTGGCCAGCAGGCCTTCGGCGATCTTCTCGAGTTCGGCGTCTTCGACACTGCCGTCGATCTCCAACTCGAACCGCTTGCCCTGACGGACATCGGATACTCCTGCAAAGCCCAGGCGAGACAGTGCCCCGACAATTGCCTGTCCCTGGGGGTCGAGAATCTCGGCCTTGGGCATGACTTCGACGACGACACGGGCCACGTGCTGCTCCTCGGTACTAGTGCGCGAACCCGGAGTGAAACGCTCGGGTGATGGCCAGTTTACCGGGCGGACCCGAGATGGTTCGCATCGAGTGATCGGGGCGTGACGGCCACCACCTGTGAAACCCGCCTGCGAGTCCCTTCGGGGCGGCGCATACTCGAAATCATGCGACTGACACATTTTGGCCATTCCTGTGTGCTCGTGGAGTTGAACGGCTCGAAGATCCTCTTCGATCCCGGCAACTTCTCGCACGGATTCGAAGGCATCACCGGCCTCGACGCCATCCTCGTGACACATCAACACCCCGATCACGCCGACCCTGCGCGGCTGCCCGAACTGGCCGAAGCGAATCCCGACGCCGTGCTCTACAGCGATCCGCAGACGGCTGAAAAGCTCGGTGGGCGCTGGGCCGGCGTCCGGCCGGGCGACCGGTTCAGCATCGGCGACGTCGAGGTGACCGGAACGGGCGGAGAGCACGCAATCATCCATCCGGACCTACCGATGATCGACAACACCGCGTTCCTCCTCGGTGACGCCACCAACCCGGCACGGTTCATGCATCCCGGCGATTCCCTCTACGTCCCCGAACAGAAGGTCGACGTTCTCGCCCTCCCCGCCGCCGCACCGTGGCTCAAGATCTCGGAGGCCATCGACTACCTCCGCGCGGTGGCGCCGCGCGTTGCGGTTCCCATTCATCAAGCGATCATCCGCGACGAGGCCGCAGGCATCTTCTACGGTCGCTACTCGGAAATGGCTGCCGACGGCACCGAGTTCCGAGTTCTCGACGAGGAGTCGAGCGTCGAAGTCGCCTGATTCGGTTCTCACGCACTCACATCGACGATGATCCAGCCGGTGCTCGTGCCACCGGCTGCGTCGGTGAGTGTGTAGAGAATCCTGTCGGTGCCTGCCTTCGTTCCGGCTTCGAACACCACTTCGCCGTTTTCGAGCTTCACGGTGCCACCGAGAAGTGACGTCGCCCCGACGCCGGTCACTTTGATCGAATCTCCGTTGCTGTCATGATCATTCGCGACGGCGTCGACGGTGACTGTGCCGCCTGAGCGGACCCGCGCGGTGTCGAGTGCGGCGTACGGTGGGATCGGGCTTGCCGTGTACCGACCGACGTCGTCGAGTCGAGCCGAGGCAACCTCCGCCGCATCGACGATGGCAGCGAATTCGGTGCCGTCGAAGCGCGAGAGGTCGTTACCGTTCATGATGGTCGATCCCTCGGCGCCGCCGCCGTGGTAGTCGTCGGCATAGAAGTTGTGGCCCAACTCGTGGCGGAGAACGCGGCTGAAGTTGCCGTCGGACTCGGCACCGACATGCGCGTAGCTGTGGTCGAGTTCGAACTTCGAGTAGTAGGCATTTCCGCCACCGGATGCGCACACGACGGTCGCCTGATCGACACTCGACCCGACCTGATCGGACCACAGATCTTCTAACTGCTCGAGATTTTCACAACTGCTCGAGTACGGATCGCCGGCGGAATCTGCCCGCAGGACAACTCGACCGAGGACCGGCCGAATCCCGACGTCTCTGATCCAGATGGCAGCGGTGCGGGCCATTGATTCCTCGGCCCGATCCAGAGCGACGGCGGCACTGCCTGCGCCGTGCGCGGAGTACCACTCGCCACTGAGGTCCAGTCCGACCACGAACTGCTTGACCGTCTTGCCGACCCTTGCGGCCGAGGCCGGCGCAATGGCCGCGGTGGGCCACTTGGGTTTTGCGTCGATCGGCGCCGTGCTGCGACCGACCACCTCGGATCCGACGAACTCTATCGAAACACCACGATCGAAAATCACCTGCCCGCGCAGTGTTCCGGCGGAGTCGACGATGGCCGAGACGATTGCGTCCGGACGCCCTTCCACGCTGCCGATGTACGAACGGGGCGCCGGGATCACCGCATCGGTCAGCTCTCCGTCGCTGTCTTGCACAGCCATCGAGAACTCGGATCCCCGCAGGTTCATCTTGTGAAGGCGCAGTGTGAGTTGCTCACCTTCATCGTCGACGGTTGCGGTGCGGACGCCATCGCTCGATCCGCTCGATCCGCTCGACCCGCCGTCGACACTGCCCGTCGGCAGCGTGTGAACCGCGCCGGTCGGAGCGGCAGACGCGAGCGCCGGAACGAACGCAGCACAGACGACTGCGCCCACAGCCACGGCGACAAGACCCTCGGCCGACTTGGAGAACACTCTCGTGCGCATGGCGAGATCCCAATCCCATCTACTAGCGGCAGATTAACTGCACGCACTCTAGCAGTGGGAGAGCTGGCTGACCCAGCGCTCTAATTAATCGTCCGTTTTATGCGATTTTGACCCACTCTGCACTACTACCAGCAAGGAAGTGGAGAAACGCGAAGAGTCTGCCCGCTCGGACAACCCGGACAGACGACATAGTCTCGTAGCTATCAAATAGTTGCCAACTGCCGAATTCAGGCAGCGCCGAGCTCCTGAGACGGGGAGTTCCACCGATACACCTGCGAGTCGGCTTCGTGGAAGAGGGCAAGGTCGACGGCGTCGAGGACGGCCTGACGTGGGCCCTCGTTTCCCAACTGCTTGGCCGTGATCGACAATCTGACCAGTCCCCCACGTTTGGCGGCACGCCCGGCTCCGAGAACCAATGCGCGACACCACCACGGCTCGGCCTTGAAGCCTTCGCCGATCCCGAAAACCCTTCCCCGTTGCAAGGTTCCGCGGGTCAGATCATGCACTGCCCCGAGGCCTGCCATCGTGCGAAAGCCCGTCTCCGGCAACACCGACATGGCACCGGGCGATGCCACCCAGCGCGGCGGTGCGAACACCCGGGTCCGAAGGCCTGCATGCTCGAGAACGCGGTCCGCAGCGAGTAGTCGCAGTTTCGCTTCGTGCTTCGACAGAGTGGCGAACTCGGCTCGGCGACGCTTGGTCGCGGCCTGGTCGTAGCCGTGCAGAACGATGGCATCGCCGTGCTCGCGACGCTCACGCAGCCAAGCCGTCGTCACCGCGTCGTCGGCCAGTCGGTATTTGTCCTTCAGTCGCGGCGCCACCAGGAGCGACAAGCGGACACCTCGAGTGTCCATCTCGTCTGCGAATCCGGCAGCGAGATAACATGTCTCGTCTCTGATTCCGGATACCGACACGATCAGTTCTGCGGACATACTCCGATAGTGGCAGCTGTGGGTGAACAGCACACTGCCGCCGGATGATCATCCGGCGGCAGTTTTCAGCGCACCTACTGGTTCTTGGAAACCTCTAGTTCTTGGGAAGCGCAGCTTCGATCGCGGCGACAACCTCGGGTGCGTCAGGCTCGGTCCGCGGACGGAAGCGGTTGACGACGGTGCCGTCCGGTCCGATCAGGAACTTCTCGAAGTTCCACTGAATGTCTCCCGCAGCGCCTTCGGCGTCGGCCGCCTTGGTGAGCTCGGCGTACAGCGGATGCTGGTTTTCGCCGTTCACCTCGATCTTCTCGAGAAGCGGGAACGTGACGCCGTAGGTAGTGGAGCAGAACGTCTCGATCTCTTCGGCGGTACCCGGTTCCTGCCCCATGAACTGGTTGCACGGGATACCGATCACGGTCAGACCGCGATCGGCGTACTCGCTGGCCAGCTTCTCGAGCGCCGAGTACTGCGGGGTCAGTCCACACTTGGACGCGACGTTGACCACGAGGACGGCGCGGCCGTCGTATTCACCCAAAGAGGTGGGCACGCCACCGAGGGTGTTGATCGCGATGTTCTGTACTGGAGTTGTCATAGGCTCCAACTTAGCGACTCTCTCGCGCACTGCTCCTTCGCGCACTGCTAATTCGACGCTCCGAGAATGCGATCGAGGTCGTCCAGAACGGTGAGGCCGCCGAGCGGTCCGACGCCGGTGATCCAGTAGGACATGTCCACCAGATGCGGGTTCGGGAAGAATCCGGCGTTGTCTGCGACGGCCTTCGGCATCGTGCCGGCATCGGCCGGTTTCGCGGAGGTGACCAGGATGAGGTCGGCGTTGGCTCCGGCGACGAATTCCGGGGAGAGGTCGACGGAGATCGAGTTCTCCCAGTCGCGTGCGGGAATCGTGAGTCCAGCACATTCGAGAGTGCTTCCGGCAAACGACGTGGGTCCGTACAGCGTCAGAACGTCGTCGCGTGGGCGGATCAGCTGAGCGGTCTTGCCCTCGGTGCTGTGCTTGCTCGCCACTTCCTCGCAGCGTGCCGTGTAGTCACCGAGCAGTTCACCTGCCTGATCGGTCTTGTTCAACGCCTCTGCGACGAACTGGACGTTGTCCTGCCACGGATCGGTCTGAGTTGCCATGTAGACGGTCGGTGCGATGGCAGCGAGCTGCTCGTACATATCGCCGTGCCGCGATTCCGTTCCGATGATCAGGTCCGGGCTCAGTGCGACGATCTTCTCGAGGTTCGGTGCCGCGACGGTTCCGACCATCTCGATCTCCGCCGCTTTCTCACCGAGGTACGCCGGAACGCCGGTCGTCTCGCTGAGTACCGCGGTGCCCACGGGAATCACGCCGAGCGCTACCGACGTGTCGAGCTGAACCGGCTCGAGCACGACAACTCGCTGCGGATCCGTCGGTACGTCGGTAGTTCCGCGGGCGTGGGTGACCGCGTGCACGGTGTCGGCAGACTGACTGCCTGTATCCGTCTTGTCGTCACTGCCACACGCCGTTGTCGTTGCCACTATGGCGGCGAGGACAAAACCACCCAGCACGTACTTCGTCCGCGAGTTACTGCGTTTCATTCACAAACTCCTGTTACCGACTGCTTCCGACCGTCACAGCCACGTGCATTCACCGCGGCTGAGCAAAGGATTCACCATCCAATAGTCTGGTGAGCCTAACCTACGAGACTGGAGCCTCATCATGTCTTCCCTCCCCCGCCACAGCGACGGTGTCCTGGGGAAAGGATCTATGCAGTGCCTTTCGGAATTTGTCGCCAATCCGCAAACCAGTCGACGCCCTCACGCCTGTACACGGCAGTCGTCGACCGCCGGCGAACCTATGGTCGGTCGCGCCGGAATGACACATCTGTGGGTATTGATCGAGCATCCCGGCCCCTGGCCGGCGTCCGCCCCTGACGACGTTCTCCCCGTCGCGCTCACCGAAAAGATCTACGCAGCGCAGGGCCGTATCCGTGTCGTGGTGATCCGGCGGACCCGCAACCGCCGGGTGCTCACCCCGACGTGTGTACTCGCCTGGACGGACGGCACACGCCAATGGATGCGGGAAGGGGCGGTCGACCGATACGAGGACCTGTCGGTACTGCCGTTCGAATCGATGGCCACCGGAGCGGAACCCGACTTCGGCCGCTCCCGCACGGAACCGCTCTTCGCAGTCTGCACGCATGGAAAGAAGGATGCGTGCTGCGCGGAACTCGGCCGCCCGGTCGTTTCGGCGCTGAACGCGGCACAGATCGCAGATGTGTGGGAATGCAGTCACATCGGCGGAGATCGTTTCGCGGCCAACATGATTGCGTGGCCTGCCGCAGTCTATTTCAGCCGACTGGACGGCAACTCCGCAATCGATGCTGCCGAGAAATACCTAGCCGGAGAATTGGAGCTGCTGCACCTGCGCGGCCGGGCGGCACTGTCACAGGCCGCTCAGGCAGCCGAACATGCTGTCCGACGCGCCACCGACATCGTCGCCACGGACGCACTCGAGAGCATCAGCGAGAGTGTCGACGGAGAACACACGACTGTCGATCTTCGGTTGGAGGGGAGAGACTTTCGCGTCGTCGTTCGCTCCGGTCCTCCAGGGCTGCCGTTCCGACATGATTGTGGTGCCGGAGGGACCGTCCAATGGAGCGGATGGACCGTCGAGCACGTTCGCGAGCAACCCCACTGACCACTCGATTTCGACAAGAGTGCCCGGCAGGCCATCGAACCGAGATTTGCGCTGACTGACAACACTTCGAATCAGGTCGCGATGAAGGATCGACGCCCCTGGTGTTTACAGCTTGCATTCTTCCCATGACCACCGCACTGACGCCGAATGCCGTACCCCGGTCTGCTGATCCGATCAAAAGTGAGGTCGACTACGAAACACTGGCAGAGAAATTCCGTCCGATCTTCGCGGACATCGCACAAGGCGTCGTCGAACGCGAACGCGATCACGTGCTTCCCTTCCAACAGATCGACGCGCTCAAGAATGCAGGCTTCGGCGCCGTTCGGGTGCCGACAACACACGGTGGATCGGGTGCGAGCATCCCGCAATTGATCCGCTTACTAGTCGAGCTGTCGAGCGCCGATTCCAATATCACCCAGGCCCTGCGCGGACATTTCGCATTTGTCGAAGACCGACTGGTCGCCGACCCAGGCCCGGAGCGTGACATCTGGCTCCGACGCTTTGCGGAGGGACAGTTGGTCGGCAACGCGTGGACCGAAATCGGCGACGTTGCATTGGGCGAAGCCAACACCAAGGTCTCGCCCGCACCCGATGCCGACCATTTCCTGGCGAACGGGGCAAAGTTCTACAGCACGGGTTCCATCTTCGCCGACTGGATCGACCTGTACTCGCAGCGCACCGACACCGGCGCATTCGTGATCGCGGCGGTCGAGGCGAGACAACCCGGTGTCACACACAGTGACGATTGGAACGGGTTCGGCCAGCAGACGACTGGCTCCGGTTCGTCCGTCTACGAGGACGCAATTGTACAGCCGGAGAACATCTTCGACTTCTCGACGCGATTCAAATACCAGACCGCGTTCTACCAATTGTTCCACCTCGCCACTCTCGCCGGCATCGCCAAGGCTGCTACGATCGAGATCTCTCGTCGAGTTGCCTCTCGCACTCGAACCTTCAGTCACGGCAACGCTCCGAGATACGCGCAGGATTCGCAGATCCAGCAAGTTGTCGGCGAGGTGTCCTCTGCAGCCTTTGCAGCCGAGGCCGTAGCGCTGCACGCAGCACAGTCGTCCCAATGGGCTTACGAAGCCGCATTCTTCGGCTCGCCGGAGGAGGAGAAGGCCGCCAACATCGCAGCCGAAATCGATTCGGGGCGAGGGCAAGTCGCCTCGATCGGACTCGTCGTGCCGGCCACGGCCAAGATCTTCGACGCACTCGGTGCTTCCGGAGTCAGCCGCGACCTCGATCTCGATCGATTCTGGCGCAACGCCCGCACCGTCGCCAGCCACAATCCGGTCGTCTTCAAATCCAAAGTTGTCGGCGACTACGAAATCAACGGAACCGAACCGATTTACGTGTGGGCCATCGGGACCGCACCGACCGAAAAGGATGAACAGGCATGACCGTGACCAGTGAAACCGAAGTCTTCGTCGGCGTTCCCGACACATCCGAGGGCTGGATCGACCGGGCTCGCGAGGTGAGCAACATCCTTGCCGCCGACGCACTCGCCCGCGACCGAGCCGGCGAACCACCGTTCCGAGAAGTTCAGCTGCTCAAGGACAGTGGTCTTGTGACGCTCCTGGGCCCGGTCGAGTTCGGCGGCGGCGGGCAGCGATGGGAGACCGCCTACAAGGTGGTTCGGGAGATCGCCCGCGCCGACGGCTCCATCGGACAACTGCTCGGATACCACTACCTGTGGGCATGGGCAGCCAGATTGGTCGGAACCGATCCGCAGATCTCCGCTGTCGAGGAGCTGTACACGAGCAACCGATTCTTCTTCGGCGGCGCGGTCAACCCTCGAGACACCGACCTCACCGTCGCGGACCGCGGAGACACCCTGGTGTTCAACGGTGTGAAGTCGTTTTCCACCGGCGGCCGAGTCACCGACCTCACGGTGCTCGAAGGAATCATCGACGGAACTGCGACGCATGTGTTCGCAATCGTGCCGACTGCTCAGGACGGCATAGTCTTCCGCGGTGATTGGGACAATCTCGGGCAGCGCCTCACCGATTCCGGCAGTGTCGAGATCAACGACGTCGAGGTCGACTGGGCAAGTGCGGCAGGCTTTGTCGACAAGGAATTCCAACCTCTGGTCTACAACACCCTGAACTTCCCGGCGATCGAGATCGTGTTCGCCAACTTCTACCTCGGGATCGCTCGTGGCGCACTGGACACTGCCGCCGAGTACACCCGAACCCGTACGCGTCCATGGCCGTACGGCGGTGACAACCGCGAAATCGCAACCGACGAGTGGTACCTCCGTGAGGGCTACGGCGACTTGCAATCCAAGCTGTGGGCAGCGGAGGCCTTCGTGGACCAGGTCAGCCGTGAGGCCGACGCCGTGCTCCACGACGCTCGCGAAAACCTCACCGAGCAGGCTCGCGGCGACCTCGCCGTACGCATTGCGGCCGCAAAACTTCGCGCCGCCGACGTCTCCTTGGAGATCAGCAACAAGATCTTCGAACTGACCGGTGCCCGAGCCACGTCCAACGACGTCGGCCTGGACATCTACTGGCGCAACATCCGGACGCATACCCTTCACGATCCGCTCGCGTACAAGCGCCGTGAAGTCGGTAGTCGTTTTCTGACCGGCGAGATTCCCGAACCGACCTGGTACACCTAGCCACGAACAGAAAAAGACCGTCGCACGGTTGGTGCGGCGGTCTCTTTCATCGTTACGACCAGGATCACTGATCGTAGATCGGGTTCCGCGCCTGCAGCGCAGTCAAACGTTCAGCAGAGCGGACGTTTCTAGTGATGGCTCACGAACGACTGTTTGGTGCCGGTCGGAGCCGTTTCGAGCTTGTGCTGCTCTTCTTCGTCCTCGTCGTCGAGCATCGTGGCTTCGTTGAACGGAATCTTCCCGTCGAGTACCTCGACGACGCGTTCCTTGTCGATCGTCTTGGTCCAGGCGCCGACCAGGAGAGTCGCAACCGCATTGCCCGAGAAGTTGGTGATCGCTCGCGCTTCCGACATGAAGCGGTCGATTCCGACGATGAGTCCGACGCCGTCGAGAAGCTCGGGGCGATGGCTCTGCAGTCCGCCTGCCAGCGTGGCCAGACCGGCGCCGCTGACTCCGGCAGCGCCCTTGGAGGCGATGATCATGAACACCAGCAGCGAGAGCTGTTCACCGAAACCGAGTGGCTGTCCCATGGCGTCGGCGATGAAGATCGAGGCCATCGTCAGGTAGATCGCGGTGCCGTCGAGATTGAACGAGTAGCCCGTGGGAACGACGATGCCCACCGTGGTGCGCTCGACGCCTACGTGCTCCATCTTGGCGATCAGACGCGGCAGTGCCGATTCGGAGGACGACGTGGCGAAGATGAGCAGGTACTCACGGGCCAAGTACTTGACCAGCTTGAAGATGCTGAATCCGGTGACCGCGCGCAGCAGCGTTCCGAGAACACCGAAGACGAAGATCAGGCAGGTCAGGTAGAAGCCGATCATCAGCGTGCCGAGCTGGACGACGGCGTTCAAACCGGTCTGGCCGACGACGCTGGCGATGGCACCGAAAGCACCGATCGGGGCGAGCCAGAGGATCATCGTCAGGATCTTGAACACGAGCTTCTGGATGTATCCGACGGCCTTGAGGATCGGTTCACCCGACTTGCCGAGCGACTGGATCGCGAAGCCGACCAGAAGGGCGACGAACAGAGTCTGCAGCACGCTGCCGGCTGTGAGGGAGGACAGCATCGACGTCGGAATGATGGACGCGATGAAGTCCCAGGTACCGCCCGCGCTGTGGGCCTGATCTGCAAGCTTGGCCACGGAGGCCGCATTGGGCGTGATGTTCAGGCCACTGCCCGGGTTGAGCAGGTTGCCGACGCCCAGGCCGATCGCGAGTGCGATGGTGGACATCCCGATGAAGTAGGCGAGTGCGAGGCCGCCGACCTTGCCGACCTTGGCCGCCGCTCGAACCGAGCCGATGCCGAGCACGATGGTGCAGAAGATGACCGGGCTGATCATCATCTTGATCAGGCTGACGAACAACGTGCCGAGTACACCGACGGACTTACCGAACTCGGGTGCGAGCCAACCGACGAGGATGCCGCCGATGACCGCGACGATGACGCTCATGTAGAGCCAATGCGTCTTGTCGCGCTTTGCCTTGGTGCCCTCGGGCTGTGGGGAACCGTCTACTGTCCCTGTTGCCGTGCTGCTCATGGGGTGTCCTTTGGATCGGATATCTGTGAAGTGATCGGGATCACTTCGAGTCGTGGAGAATTCTTGTTGCAAACAGGTGGGCCCGGAAGTTTGTGTTCATTACGTTCAGGAGGCGCTCGATGGTCGAACGAAAGACCGGCCGACGTATGAGCGTCGCCAGGCAGATCCTGCTCCTGCAATTGGCGTTGTTGGCGCTGGTCATCGGTGTGGGGGCCGCGCTCGCAGTTGTCGACGAACGCCGAGACAGCGACGACGCGATCCGCAGGCAGGTGAGCTCGATAGCGCAGACTCTCGCCCTGTCGGATTCGACGGCGGCAGCCCTGACGAGTCCGGACCCGACCGCGATTCTGCAACCACAGACCGAGAAGATCCGACAGGCAACCGGCGTCGATTTCATCGTGGTGATGGCGCCTGATCGCACTCGGTTCACCCACACGAGCCCGGAGCTGATCGGTCAACTCTTCACCGGGAACATCGACCGCGCACTTGCCGGCGTGACCTTCACAGAGACGTACGCCGGGTCGCTGGGGCCGTCGATCCGCGCAGTCACTCCTGTCTACGATTCCGGCGGAACCTTGGTCGGTCTGGTTTCTGCCGGTGTCACCCGCGAGCAGATCACCAAGCAGTTCGCCCAAAGTGTTCCGGTCATCCTGTTCGTTGCCGGCGGCGGTCTTCTTGCCGCCCTCCTGAGTTCACTTCTGGTGAGTCGGCGTATCCGGCGACAGACCCTGGGGATGGCGCCGGATGAACTGCGCACCATGTACGAACACCACGACGCCGTCCTGCACAGCATCGGTGAGGGTCTGGTGGTGATCGGGCGAGGCCGAAGCAGAGATGCGCGAGTGGATATCGTCAACGACGAAGCGCGTCGCCTCCTCGATCTACCGGACGGGCCCGTGCCACTTTCGTCCATCCCCGAGACCATGCGAGTCGACGACGCCTCTCCCGCGAAGGATCAAGTGCACCTCACCGACAAGCGTGTGCTGGTGGTCAACCAACACCCGGTTGAGTGGGAGGGCAACAGAATTGGCACCGTGCTGACAATTCGCGATCACACCGAATTGCAGAACGTACTCGGGGAATTGGATTCGGTACGCAGTTTTGCCGAGTCGCTTCGATCGCAAGCCCACGAGAGTGCAAATCGTCTGCACACGATCATCACGATGGTCGAGTTGGGCCGGAACGAAGACGCAGTGGCCTTCGCCACCAATGAATTGCGAGTGTCCCAACAGTTGATAGATCGTCTGATGAATGCGGTCCACGAGCCGGCGCTCGCCGCACTGCTGCTCGGGAAAATGAGTGAAGCGGCCGAACGCGGGGTCGACCTGACCATCACCGAAGACACCGCGCTCGGTCCGGTTCCTTCGCTCAATGCACGCGAGTTGGTCACGCTGGTCGGCAATCTCGTGGACAATGCTATTGACGCATCGCGCGCGAGCAAGTCTCCGTGGGTGGAAGTGACGGTAATGGAAGAGGATTCGATGATGGTTGTTGCCGTCGCCGACAGCGGCCCGGGAATGACACCCGAAGCACTCGAAAAGGCCAAGGGCCGTGGCTACTCCACAAAATCCGGCTCTCGCGGACTCGGTCTCGCACTGGTCTCTCAAGTGGTGAAACGGCACGGCGGCACGCTCACCAGCGAGCCGGCGATGGGCTCCATGCTGGTTGTCCGTATCCCGCTGCGCGAGGTGGAAGCACCGCGATGATCCGTGTGCTGATAGTCGACGACGAACCGTTGATCGCCCAGGCGCACCGTTCGTACGTCGAGCGTGTGCCGGAATTCGTGGTCCACGGCGTGGTTCATTCCGGGAACGCCGCCGTGCGTGCAGTTACGGCGGCCAACGCCACCGACCAGCCCATCGACCTGGTCCTGCTCGACATCGGGTTGCCCGACGCCAGCGGTCTCGACGTGGCTTCCGCCCTGGGCGGTTTGCGGCCCAGTCCGGACATCATCGCGGTTACCTCGGCGCGCGATCTGGAGGTGGTCCGAAGCGCCGTGGCTCGCGGGATCGTCCTCTATCTTCTCAAGCCGTTCACTTTCGCAGCATTCCGCGACAAGCTCGAGCGCTACCTCGAATATCGTGCAGCGCTTCCCGCTGGAGAGTCTGCGGTCAGTCAACACGACATCGACCGCGCGATGTCCGCGCTACGAACGTCCGACGATCGAGCAGCGGCACCGAAAGGCTTTGCGTCTCAAACACTCGGACTCGTCGCAGCGTCTGTCCGGGATTCTGAGGGACCCGTGACCGCTGCAGAGGTGGCAGCATCGGTCGGCGTGTCCCGGGTGACAGCCTGGCGCTACCTGGAAAAGCTGGCAGACGACGGCATGCTCACCCGGGAGACCGAGTACGGGCGCGCTGGGCGCCCTCAGGTTCGTTACCGCAGAACCTGATTGACACAGAACCTGACAGTCACCGAACCTGATTGACACAGAAGCTAGTTCGCGCCCACGGTGTCCAACACCCAGGCGAACTCGAACGCGACCTCTTTCCACTTCTCGTACCGACCGCTGACACCGCCGTGTCCGGCGCTCATCTCGGTCTTGAGAAGTAGCGGAGCATCACCGGTCTTGGTGGCGCGCAGTTTTGCGACCCACTTGGCCGGCTCCACGTACAGAACACGGGTGTCGTTGATGCTCGTGATCGCAAGAATGGCGGGATAGTCCTTGGCTTCCACGTTCTCGTACGGGCTGTACGAGCGCATGTAGTCGTAGACGTCCTTGTTGTGCAGCGGATCTCCCCATTCGTCCCACTCGATGACCGTCAACGGCAGCGACGGATCGAGAATCGACGTCAACGGGTCGACAAACGGAACATTGGCGAGAATGCCGGCAAACAGTTCCGGAGCGATGTTGGCGACAGCGCCCATCAGCAATCCACCTGCACTACCGCCGTCGGCAACCATCCGGTCGGCCGACGTGACACCGGTGTCGATCAAATGCTTTGCGCAAGAGACAAAATCGGTGAAGGTGTTCTTCTTGGTGAGCGTCTTGCCGTTTTCGTACCAGTGACGGCCCATCTCGCCGCCGCCGCGCACGTGTGCGACGACGAAGACGACACCGCGATCGAGCAACGACAAGCGGGCAACCGAGAACGACGGGTCGATGCTCGCCTCGTAGGAACCGTAGCCGTACAACAGCAGCGGCGCGGGACCTTCCGGCGCACCTACGCGCCTCACGATCGAGAGCGGAATGCGGGTTCCGTCGTCGGCTACTGCCCAGTCGCGACGCTGCTCGTAGTTACTCGCATCGAAGTCTCCGAGAACGGGCTGCGACTTACGCAGTGCCAGTTCACCACTGGCGACGTAGTAGTCGTACACCTGCCCGGGAGTGATGAATGAGGTGAATCCGAGCCGGATGGTGGGCTGCGCCCATTCCGGGTTGGACCCCATGCCGATGCTGAAGAGTTCTTCGTCGAAGTCGATCTCGTGGCGTTCGCCGTAGCCGTCATCCGTCAACGGCCACACGGCAACCCGAGTGAGCGCCTCGCGTCGGTAGCTCAGGACGAGGTGTCCGGCAAAGGCTTCGGCTTCTTCCAGCCGAACGTCCGCGCTGTGCTCGATCAGCGTCGTCATGTTCGTCGGATCCGACACGGGAGCTTCCACCAACACGAAGTTCTCGGCCTTGATGCCGTCGACGACGTCGTTGTGGAGGATCAGGAAGCGGTCCTCTCCCCCGATCACGGCGTGCTCGGCCCCGTACTCGACGCCCTCGCGACGCGGGATGATGACGCGGAAGTCGCCTTCCGGGTTCGCCGATTCCAGCATCCAGCCTTCGCTGGTCACCTTGGAACCGACCCAGATCATGAGGTACTTCTCGCTGCGGGTGGACCCCACCGAAACCCAGTACCGTTCGTCGGGCTCGTGGAACACCGAAACATCTTGACTCTGCGGCGTTCCCAGCTTGTGACGCCACACCGTGTCCGGACGCCAGGAGTCGTCGACCGTCATGTAGAAGACGTGACTGTGGTCGATCGCCCAGGTGGCGCCAGGCGCGGTATCGGGAATCTCGTCGGCGAGCATCTCACCGGTCTCGAGGTTCTTGAACCGCAAGGTGTACCGCTCGTCGCCGACGATGTCCACCGAGTACGCGAGCAACGTGCCGTCCTCGCTGATGGAGAACGCGCCGAGCGAAAAGAACTCGTGCCCTTCGGCTTCGACGTTGCCGTCCATGAGGATCTGCTCGTCGGCCAGCTCGACGCCGGGCGTCAGGTCGGGCGGAGTCCAGTCGTCTTCACCGGCGATGGGGCACCGGCACTGGACGGTGTACGACTTGCCTTCCACGCTGCGCGAGTAGTACCACCACTTACCCATGCGAGTGGGCACCGACATGTCGGTTTCCTGCGTCCGCGACTTGATCTCCTGGAAGATCTTCTCGCGCAATGGCTCGAGCGCGGCCGTCTGCTCGTCGGTGTACGCGTTTTCGGCTTCGAGGTATGCGACTACCTCGGCGTTGTCCTTGTCCCGCAGCCACTCGTAGTCATCGACGAACGTGTGTCCGTGATGGGTACGTTCGGTGGGGACCTTCTTTGCGACCGGCGGGATCAGGCTCATGCGCTGGGACCGACCCAATCGTCGAAGGACAGACCGGAAATGCGCTCGTACGCCTCGATGTAGCGTGCCCGGGTCGCGTCGACGATCTCCTGCGGCAACGGCGGCGGTGTCGTGTCCGAGCTACGGTCCCAGCCGGATTCGGGGCTCGTGAGCCAGTCGCGCACGAACTGCTTGTCGAAACTGGGCTGCACCTTGCCCGCTTCGTAGCCTTCGAGAGGCCAGTAGCGCGACGAGTCGGGGGTGAGCACCTCGTCGGCGAGCACGAGGTTTCCAGCGGAGTCGAGACCGAATTCGAGCTTGGTGTCGGCAAGGATGATTCCGCGATCGGCTGCGAAGTTGGAGGCGCGGGCATAGACGTCGAGAGTGTCCTCGCGAAGCTGCACTGCCAGCTTCTGGCCGACCTTCTCCACTACCTGATCGAAGCTGATGTTCTCGTCGTGATCCCCGAGAGCCGCCTTGGACGCCGGGGTGAAGATCGGGTCGGGCAGACGCGACGCCTCGACGAGGCCCTCGGGCAACGCGACGCCGCACACTGCGCCGGTGTTGTTGTAGTCGACCAAGCCGGAGCCGGTGAGGAAGCCACGAACGACGCATTCGACGGGAACCATGTCGAGGGAGCGCACGACGAGAGCGCGGCCGAGTACCTCTTCCGGGATGCGATCGTCGTCGGGCTCGCCGGCCAGGTGGTTGGTGCCACCGAGGACGTTGAAGAAGAACACGCTCATCGCGGTGAGCACGCGACCCTTGTCCGGGATCGGCGTGCTGAGCACGTGGTCGTAGGCCGAGATCCGATCACTCGCGACAAGCAGCAGATGCTCGTCGTCGATCGTGTAAAGGTCACGGACCTTGCCACCGGCCAGATGAGTGTAGGAATCAAGTGTAGGACGCACCCGGTCACCCTATCGGGCGTTCGCAGTTCGTACAGAACCCCGGTAGCCGGGACAGGTAAGCGTCCTCGCCGATCGGAGAGCTGTCCGCCCTGCTCATCCGGATATGCAGGTGGCCCCTCGCCAGCAGGCGAGAGGCCACCGTCACAGTCGATGAACTACTGGTTTGCGGGAAGCTTCGACAGGCCCTCGTCGATCGAATCCAGCGTCAGAAGAGCCGTCTGATAGGTCGCGGCCAGCGAATGCTGGACCTGGACGACGTTGCCGGCCTTCACTGCGGGCAATTCCTTCCACAGCTCGGAATTGACCAGCTCCTGCAACTGCGGAGACATCGAGCCGTCGGCGTTGAGGCCGTAGACGATCACGTCGACAATTCCGAGATTTTCGCCGATCTTCTCGATGGATACCTGTTCGACGTGGATGTCGGCGGGGTCTGCGGGGGTGCCGGGGAACTGCAGTCCGAGTCCGTCGAAGAGATTGGTCGTGTACGAAGACGCGTACTCGCGTGAGAAGGTGCCGGCCTCCGGCTTGCAGACGTTGCACACGCCGCCGAAGGTCAACGAGCCGAGCTTGTCCTTGTACTTCGCGGCCAGTTCGGCGGTTTTGGCGTCGTAGTCGTCCTTGAACTCGCCGTAGGTGTCGGAGACATTCGCGGCATCGGCGAACTGCTCGCCCAGCACTCGCCAATCAGCAGGAACCGTCGGTCCCAGGAAGACGACGGGAGCGGCCGCCTCGAGCTGCGCCATGTCCAGCTGGCTTTCGACTCGAGCGGGAACACCCATGATGATCAGATCGGGCTCGGCAGCGACGATTCCCTCGTAGTTGAGCTGGGAGACGTTGCCGTCGGGCGCGACCTTCGGCAGAGCTTCGTAAGCGGCCTTGGTCTTGTCGTCCATGTTGCCGAGTTCACGGGTCCACTCGCATACTGCTGCCAGGTTCGCTCCCGCCTGAATCAGCGGCAGAACTGCGTATCCGCAGGCCACGATCCGTTGCGGGTCGCTCGGGATCTCGATGGATCCGTTCTGTGCCTCGAAGACACGGGTCTGCGAGCTCGCGGCTGTCGTCGACGATTCGGACGACGCCTCCTCGGAGTTGCTGCAGCCGGCGACGCCGACCGCCAGCGCAGCTGCTGCGCCGATCACCACTGCGCGGCGAAACCGCGACAGACCTTGAACCCGCATGTTGAACTCCATCTGAACGCACCGGACTGCTCCGGAATTGATTTGGTGAGGCTAACCAATATCAGGGCACTGGACCTTTACACAAACACAGGTCCCGAGGAATGAACTGCGCCTCCCGAGCCGCCCACGCTCACAGCAGCACGCCTCCCACTGAGAGGGAGCAAAGCAAGATTCCTCTCGAATCGGACACGCGAACTCGCTACCTTGCCTTCGCGATACCTCATCGACTCGCCACTCTCTCCGCTCGACGAAGGGCTCACACATGTCCCGATCCACCCGTACCTGCTCACTACGGTCTGCCGCGGCCATTGCGTTGACCAGTAGCTTTCTCATCACCGGTTTCGGCGCCTCGATCGCGCAGGCCGAACCTGGCCCCTCGGCTCCGCTGTTCGGCTCGCTGGATTTCGGATCCAGCAACTTCGGCAGTTCCGAGCAGACCCCAGATGCGCCGCGGCTGACCGGGATCGACAATTTCCGCGACATCGCAGGCACCGGCGCCGGATACTCGGGAACTTTCGGCCTGCCCGTGAACAAGGGAGTCTTCTACCGCGCGAACGCGATCACGCCCAAGGGCGATGACATGAGCAATCTCGAAAAGCTGGGACTGACAAAGGTTTACGATCTGCGCACGGAACCCGAGATCGCCGGTAAGCCCGATGTCTTGCCCGACGGGGTTGCGTACGAGAACATTCCGATCCTGTCCGGGAACATCGCCGAGATGATCGCGAAGATCAAGTCCCCCGAGGACTCACGATCGATGATGCAGGACATGAACCGCGCCTTCGTCACCGGAGCGACGGAGCGAGCCGGGTTCGCGCAGTTGCTCACGGGTCTCGCGGAAACCGAAGGTGCACAGGTCTTCCACTGCACCGCAGGCAAAGACCGCACCGGCTGGACGTCGTTTCTGCTGCTGAGTATCGCCGGTGTCGACCGCTCGGTGATCATGAACGACTACTTGCTGACCAACGAGTACACAGCCGAAGGCATGAAGGCCACGCGCGCGGGCATCGCGGCGAGCCTGGGCGAACAGATGGCCGTCAACATGGAGCCCCTGTTGGGTGTCGAGGCAAGCTATCTCGATGCCGGTCTCGCCCAGTTGGACCAGACCTACGGGTCGGTCGATCGGTACCTGACCGAGGGCCTGGGTCTGAGCCCGGCGACTGTCATGACGCTCAAAGCCAAACTGCTGGGCTGAGTGGCACGGATGCCCCGGGTTCGACGAGGGATCGGACCCGGGGCACGTGTACTTCTCTGCCCGTGCCGCGGCGGATGCGCCGCAGCGTCCCGTGCGTCAGCGCGATACGGCGATCACGTTGTTTCGGTACGCCCAGATGACGATCTGCACACGGGTACGCACCTGCAGCTTCTTGCAGATGTTGCTGATGTGCGACTTCACCGTGCTCTGTTCGAGGCTGAGGGAATCTGCGATGTCGTTGTTTCCCAAGCCTTGTGACAGCAACTGCACCACATCCATTTCACGCGCACTGAGACCGTGATCCGATCCGGAGCGCGCCGTGGACATCGGTGCCGGCTTACGCCTCGCGAACTCCACGATCAGTCTCGACGTCAATCTCGGCGAGAGCACCGAACCACCTTCGGCCACGGTCAACACTGCCGACGAGAGCTCTTCGGGATCGGCGTCTTTGAGCAAGAACCCTGCGGCACCGCTGTCGAGCGCCTCGAAAACGTACTCGTCGAGATCGAACGTGGTGATCACGATGACGCGGGTCCCGGGAAACTCGGCAAGGACCTCCCGGGTCGCAGTCAACCCGTCGCCGTGCGGCATTCGGATATCCATCAGCACGACGTCCGGACGCAGTGCACGCACCTGCTCGTACGCCTCGACTCCCGTCTTGGCATGCCCGACGACGCGAATCTCGGGGTGACCGGAGAGAAACAGCTCGAACCCCTGCCGTACCACCTGCTGGTCGTCTGCAATAAGGACATCGATCATGCGTTGATCCTCCCGTTCACCGGCACCAGTGCCTGCACAGCCCACTCACCTTCCGAATTCGGTCCGGCGTCCAGTTGACCACCCATGAGCGTCGCGCGTTCGCGCATTCCCACAATTCCGAGGTTTTGCCCGTCGGAGGCCGGGCGAGCATTCCCGAGAGTATTGACCACCCGTACCCTCACCGCACCGGCTTCTCGACTCAGACACACCTTGGACTCGCTACCCGGCGCATGGCGAAGGACGTTCGACAACGCCTCCTGCACGATGCGGTAACACGTCAACTGGACTCCGCTGTCCAGGTCGTCGAAGCGGCCGACCTTCTCCAACGAGATCGACGAGATGGTGCGCTTGCAGTCGTCCACCAACTCGTCGATGTCGGAGACCATGGGCGTCGGGAAATCGGGGTCTTCCTCACCCAGGCGAAGTATCCCCACGATCTGCCGCAAGCTGTTGAGGGCCCGCTGACCCTGCTCGATGACGCCCCCCAGAAGGGCTTGTGCTTGTTCGGGATTGCTCGAGAAGAACTTGTCGGCGGCACGAGCCTGGATGATCATGCCGGTCATGTGGTGGGCAGCGACGTCGTGCAGTTCACGTGCCATGTCCTGCCGTTCGGCGACAACGGCATTCGCGATCTTGCGTTCGCGGTCCCGGTGCAGATCCGCTACTGCCTGACTGTTCTCCACTGCTTGTTTTCGCAGGCGCGCGACAATCTTTCCCATGGCTGCGACGACCAGGAAACTCGTGACGGTGTTTGCCGCCGGTTCGAGGAACAAGTGAGGCAACTCCCCCACCTGAACCTCGGCGACCGTCAGCCCGTCCCGTTCGGTGAGATACATCGCCAAGATCACGTCCATCGCCATTCCGAGGACCAGCAGTCCGACCAGGCGCATGCCTGTCACTCGGATGGACACTGCCATGATCGCGAACCAGAAAAGCGGCGTGGCCCCCAGCGATCGACTGCCGAGGAAGAGCATCAATCCGCCGGATCCTGCCAACGTCAGGAGGTAGTACGCGATCGGGTACCGCCGGCGCGCACACGCCACAACGGTCAACACCGTCAGGAAACCCATGATGCCGACGACGGTTCCCGGATCGCTCAGCACTCGATTGCTCGTCTCGGGTTCAGTCTTGAGACTGGCGAGACCGAACACCCACGGCACACTCAGCAGGCCGACGATCACGGCCGCCGTGGCCGGGTTGTTCAGGTTGAAACGTCCCCGCCCTCGCGATGCCAGGGCTTGCCCCGGGGCATTCTGACCAGCCGAGTCGAACATCCACTCCCCATTCCGCATCCGATGATTGACGTTCATGGTGGCATGCGCGCACCACTTGGTCCCACATTCGGCGAACGTGAAGGGAATGTTCGATTCCCGGCTCCTACCAAAGCACTAGTTGAAGGTGAAAGGCCTAGTACTTATGGCTCAGCTGAACTGCTCGACCAACCGGTTCACCATGTTGGTTGCGCTGTAGTAGTCGAGACGGAAGGTGTCCAGACCCACGGCATAGACATGGTGGTCACGAATTGCCGGATGCTGGGCCAACAGGGGAAGTGCCTCGACCGCTTTCACCGCACCGTCGTCGGCGCTGACCAGGATCAGGGTGTTGCCCGCGATACCGTCGTAGAGGTTCTCCGCCGAGACCTGAATGATGTCCTTGCGCTTACCCATGGATTCACTGCTCTTCGCGGACTCGGGAATGTCGGCGACCGTGAAACCCATCGCCGTGAGCAACTTCGCCTGCCCGGACTCGTGCGTCCAGATATTGGCGCCGCTGCCGTCCTCGTAGTAGACGAGCGCGGTGGTCGGCTGCGGGGGAAGTGTGATCTTGGCCTTCGCGGCCTCTACTGCGCTGTCGAACTTCGCGACCGTGGCCGCCGCGTTGTCTTCGAGACCTGTCGCCTTACCCAGCACAGCGGCGACTTCCTGCCAACTACTTCCGCCGTAGTCCACCACGATTGTCGGCGCGATGGCCGTGAACTGTTCGTACAGATCGACGACGGAGTCACCTCCAGTTGCCGAGACGACGATCAGGTCCGGGTTCTGCGCCAGAACGGATTCCGCGTTCGCACCGCCCATCGGCAACACTGCAAGTCCGCGTTCTTCTGCTATGTCGCCCCACTGTGTGAACAACCCCTGCGCATCCGAGACGTCGGTGTTCGGTCCCGTCGATGCGGTAGCCACCACCGGAGCGTCGATCGACAACAGCGTGCCCGTCAGCGTCACACTGGTCGAGACGATCCTCTCCGGCTTCGACGTGATCTCCACCGGCCCCTTCGGCGTTTCCACGGTACGCGGCCAATTACCCTGCGATGCAGCTGAGTCAGCATCGGAATCGGCATCCGCAGAACTACAACCGACGAGGGCGAACCCTGCCACCAAGACTGCGGAGAGCACCTTCAGGGTGCGTGATTTTTTCATTGTGACGCCCACTGGCGGACCACTCCTCGAATTCAAAAGCCCATCAAATTAGGTTAGGCTGTGCTCATGCTAACTCAGGCGGTGACCGAATTGTCCGCTACCCTCGCAGCCTCGCCCGACATCGAGACGTCCTGGAATCGGATAGTGCAACAAGGAACGCCGATCATCGAAAGCATTGATACACAGACTGTTCGAGTTACGTTCCTCTGGCGTCAGCCCGAGGAGACCGAGGTCGAGCGCGTTTACCTGGATGCAAATTCGCTGACCGACCATCACGCAGAACAACTCAGCGTGATGCAGCGACTCGGCGACAGTCCGGTGTGGTTCTACACCGCCGAAGTCTCGAACACCTGGCGTAGCAGTTACAGCATCATCCCGGTACCGAAGTCCGTAGTCGACGAGTTCGACTATCCGGGAGCAGGCAAGGAAGACTCGACCCGCCGCACCCGCTGGTTGGGGTTGCTCGAGCACCGAATTGCCGACCCACTCAATCCGCTTTCCGCAGGTGTGGACACAAGGCGTTCCGTCGCCGAGATGCCCTCGGCGCCGGTCCAGTTCGGTTGGGATGCTCCAGTTTTCAGGAAGTCGATACAGCTCACCTGGGCTAGTTCGACTTTGGACGTCGAGCGGCCGGTGTGGATCTACGAGACCGTGGACGACGGATTGACACCGCTCGAAGAACGGCCGCTCGTGATACTTCTCGACGGGCGTCACTGGGCCGAGGTCATGCCGGCAGGCGCCGCGTTCGATCGTGCGGTCCAGACCGGCAAACTGAAATCCTGCGTTCTGCTGGCCATCGATTCCGTTGACAATCAACGCCGTTCGCAGGAATTGCCGTGCAACCGCGACTACTGGAGTGCAGTCGTCGACGAACTGCTTCCGCAGGTGCGCGCCGTCACACCCTTCTCGTCTGATCGAACGCGAACGGTGGTCTCGGGGCAGAGCTTCGGCGGCCTGGCTTCGATGTTCGCAGCACTCGAATTCCCCGAACACTTCGCGCTGGTCGCCAGCGGGTCCGGTTCGTTCTGGTGGCCAACCGGATTGAAGCGCGGGGAAGACGGCCCGCCGGGTGGAGACATAGCCGCACGGATCGAGCGCGACGGCGTACCGGACGGTTTACGCGTTGTCCTCGAAGTAGGTAAGCACGAGTCCGACATGGTCGGGCACAGCGCAGCGGTCGCACAGGCGCTGGAGGCCGCAGGAGCGCAAGTGTCGTGTCGGATCTTCGACGGCGGCCACGACTGGTTGTGCTGGCGCAGTGTCCTTCTGGACTCCGTTGTCGAACTGATCGGCAGTCCGTGAGACAGACCACGCTCTAGGCCGGCTCGATGTCACCAAGCTTCCAAGTCCGATCGAAATATGGTTCGAGCGGTCCGTAGAAGCGGAAGTACGAGAACCAGTGCTGACCCGCAATGGTCTGAACCCAATTGGGTTCCTTCCCTACCGGAGTTGTAGGTCCGTAGTAGAGATCCACCGAACCGTCCTCGTTGACAACAAGATCGGGATCTCGCGAGCCACGGTCGCCTCGGCCCTGCTGGTTGTCGACAAGGCAGCGTGTGTCGACCGAGTAGACCGTCGCGGACCAGAACAACTTTGCCGGGACATCGGCGGGTACGTGGAGTGTGTAACTCTTTCCTCCGTCCAACCAGTGCCCCTCGGCGTCGGCGTAGCTACCCAGATATGCCTGCCCGAGTCCGGGCGTCGTACTCTTCATCGCCTCGGAGAAGGTGACCGCCTCGTAGAACCACGACGCGCGTTCGTAGAACTCGTCGTAGTTGTCCCCTCGCTGAGCTGAGTTGTCCAGGACAATCGCCAAGTCCCACTGGCGATCCGGCCAGTAGCGCGAACCGGGGAAGCGTTTGACGAACGCATTCGCCTGGGCGAACACCTCCCCCACTTCGACGGCCCGTCGCAAGATCTTTCTCACTCGATCATCCGGGGCGAAGGGCTTGCCCTTCTCAATCCCCAGCTGCCGAAGCCACGCCATCGGGAAGCGGTCGCGCTCTTCGACAGGTTCGTCCTGCACGATGTCGTGCAGGAGTTCCCAGTATCGAAGGTCTCGCGGCTGAATTCCGCTCCAGGGCTTGCCGTCCGGTGAGACCAGACGCGTCGGAGTCGGATTCTCACGATCGGAGTACGGGTACACCCGGACGGCGTCGACCAACGCGTCCGAGCGCGCCGGGTCGGGATCGAGCGTGCGGAAGCCGAACATGATGTGCATCATCGGGGAGTGGACAACGGTGTAATCACCTGTGTCCTCGACACTCTGACCTGGGCCGACTACCAGGGTCTTGCCACCCTTGCCTGCATCGGGGCCCATCTCACCGAGCACCGCGAATTCTCGTTGCCAGAAATCTGCGATGCCCCCGGCGGTCGGCCCTGGCGGCAATTCGATCACCAACGGCCCCGTTGCACCGAGATCGAAAAAGTTCAAGATGTACGGAGTCGTCGCGTTGGCGGTGATCAGGCCTAGTCGGTCACGATATGAGCGGTAGACGACGATATCGGAGGCAGTTGCTCCGAAGATGTTGGTATGCACGTCCATCCACTGAGCCCAGGACACGATGGGTATGGCCCACAAGTACGCCTGCACTGCTGTTTGGAAGTCGAGCTCGTCGAAGACCGTTGCGATGGTTTCGCGAGCGGGAAGCTCTCCGTCCCTCGGGACAAGTCCGGAGGAATACGTCAGTTCGATGTCGGCCATACCCAGATGGTGCTGGGAGAAACCTCGGCGCGAATCACCCACACCGGGTGAACCTCTAGTTTAGTGCGCCTCGAATGACGGCAGCCGTGCTGTCGAGGATTGTCCGATTGGGCGTGCGAGGTAGGGCGCGCAGGCCGAAGCCGTCGCCGCGATTTCGCGGAATGACATGCAGATGAACATGGAAGACTTCCTGCCCCGCAACAGCTCCGTCGGAGAGGTGCAGATTCACTCCGTCGACGGGGAGAGATCCGGTACGCATCGCCGCGGCGATCTTCTGCGCGACGGCGAAGATCCTGGCACCGTCGTCGGGATCGAGCGTGGACAATCCACTGGCGTGGCGCTTCGGCACGACCAGGAGATGGCCGGATGTGAACGGCCGAATATCCATGAAGGCAAGGACATTCGCGTCGTCGTAGACGACGCTGGCCTCGGCCTCACCGGCGATGATGGAACAGAAGATGCAGTCCATGGTCTCCGACCCTGTGCGCCTTTTCGGTAGTGGTGACCACCGAAAAGGCGCACGGGGCGTAGCCCTTACAGAATCGGCGACGGCGCGTACGCCGCAGCTTCGGGGTTGGCGTCAACAAGTTTCTGCACCTCGGCGACAACGGCATCGACCTGAGCCGAAGCAGCACCGACAAAAGCAGCCTTGTCGGCCAGGGCCTCGTCGAGTGCAACGCGGTCGAGCGGCAAACGGTCGTCGGCGGCAAGGCGATCGAGCAGGTCGGGCTCCTTGCCCTCTTCACGCATCGCCAGCGCAACTGCGACGGCATTCTCCTTGATCGCCTCGTGTGCGGTCTCGCGTCCGACGCCGGCGCGGACGGCGGCCATGAGCACGCGCGTCGTGGCGAGGAACGGCAGATACCTGGTCAGTTCCTTCTCGATGACGGCTGGGTAGGCACCCATCTCGATCAGCACGGTCAGGAAGGTCTCGAACATGCCGTCGATCGCGAAGAACGCGTCCGGCAGAGCGACGCGACGCACGACGGAGCAGAAGACGTCGCCCTCGTTCCACTGTGCACCCGCGAGCTCGGCTGCCATGGAGCCATATCCGCGCAGGATCACCTGAAGTCCGTTGACGCGCTCGCACGAGCGGGTGTTCATCTTGTGCGGCATCGCCGAGCTGCCGACCTGGCCGGGCTGGAAGCCTTCGGTGACCAGCTCGTGGCCGGCCATCAGGCGGATCGTGTGTGCGAACGACGACGGGCCCGCGCCGACCTGGACGAGCGCGGAGATGACGTCGTGATCGAGGGAACGCGGGTACACCTGGCCGACGCTGGTCAGTACGTGCGCGAATCCGAGGTGCGCGGCGACCTTCGCTTCGAGCTGATCGAGCTTGGCCGCATCGCCGTCGAGGAGATCGAGCATGTCCTGAGCAGTACCCATCGGACCCTTGATCCCGCGCAGCGGGTAGCGGTCGATCAGCTGGCGCAGACGCGTCAGTGCAACCAGCAGCTCGTCGGCGGCCGAAGCGAAACGCTTGCCCAAGGTGGTGGCCTGAGCTGCGACGTTGTGCGAGCGGCCGGCCATAACGATGGACGAGTACTCGGCAGCGCGCTCACCCAGACGGGCGGCGACGGCGATGCCGTGGTTGTAGACGTGTTCGAGAGAACGCACGATCTGCAGCTGCTCGACGTTCTCGGTGAGGTCGCGGCTGGTCATGCCCTTGTGGACCTGCTCGTGCCCGGCAAGTGCGTTGAATTCCTCGATGCGTGCCTTCACGTCGTGGCGGGTGACCCGCTCGCGGTCCGCGATGGACTCGAGGTCGACGTTGTCGATGACACGCTCGTAGTCGTCGATGGCGTCGGCCGGAATGTCGATGCCCAGCTCTGCCTGCGCACGCAACACCGCCACCCACAATTGACGCTCGAGCACGATCTTGTACTCGGGAGACCACAGAGCAACAAGCTCCGGGCTGGCGTAGCGGTTGGCAAGGACATTCGGGATGCGGCTCACGAGGCCTCAGTCTAACGGTGGCCGAGCAGTGCCGTTACCCCCGATAGAGACCGAGCTAGACCGGCGGCGCCATCACGTCGATCGATTCCAAGAGCATTCCCCTGGCCAACCCCCGTGGGTCCGGGTCGTACTCCCCCAGAGCCGTGATCATCGCACCGTCGACCATCGCGACAAGACGGCGCAATTGCCCCTCGGGAGCCGACCGGCCCGAGCGTCGAAGCGCATCGGTCAACAGGTCGTCGAGCTGGGCTCGTAGGCGCAACTGCACGTCACGAAGTGCGGGATGACGGGCACATGCCACAAATCGTTCGTAGCGCGAGATCAAACGCTCGCGGCTCTCCGGCCGCTTCTCTTCGTCTCCGAGCAGCAGCTCGACCAACAGTTCGACGGTTGATTCCGCGCCCCGCCGACGTTGGGTCACCGCAGCCACTCTGGCGCGCATCGCTTCCATGTCGGCGTTGCCGTTGAGCTCGACGGCACACGCGATCAGATCGTCGAGTGAGTCGAAGTAATAGGTCGTCGAAGCCAGTGGAAGGTCAGCTCTGGTTGCCACCGCTCGGTGACGAACGGCGTCGAACCCGCCCTCCAGCAAAAGTTCAGCAGCGGACGCCACCAGAGCTTGGCGACGTCGTTCGCCCTTGGGCGTAGCTGCAGAAGACACCACGACATCGTGCCAGCAGAGGGCACCTCCGCATGGCGAAACAGCTCGAAGACCCTGCTGTTTGTTACCCGAGCCACTTCTCGAGGCGGGCCAGTGCCTCCTGGATGTCGGCTGTCGCACCTGCGAACGAGAGTCTGACCATCCGGTTTCCGTGGACGGTGTCGAAATCGATTCCAGGTGCCAGCGCGACCCCGGTATCTGTCAGCAACCGGGCACACCACGCGGTGGCGCCCTCGTCGCCACACAGATGGCCGATGTCCGCGTAGACGTAGAACGCACCGTCGGCGGGAGCCAACTCGGTGATGCCCAGTTTCGGCAACCCGGTCAACAACAGTTCACGATTGACGGCGTACCGCTGAACGTGCCCGTCCAACTCGACCTTCGCCTCGTCCGAGAACGCCTCGACGGCGGCGTACTGAGAGATCGCGGGCGGACACACGGTCATGTTCGACGCGAGTCTCTGCAGCGGGCGCCGAAGATAGGTCGGCACCAACATCCACCCGAGTCGCCAACCCGTCATCGAGAAGTACTTGGACACCGAGCCGATCACGACGGATTCGCGTGAGGTCTCCCAGGCGCTCGACGTGTGCTGATCGCCGTATCCGATGCCGTGGTAGATCTCGTCCGAGATCAGAAGAGTTCCGTGCTGCTCGCACCACGTCGCCAATGCAGCGAGCTCCTCGGGCGAGATCACCGTGCCCGTGGGATTTGCCGGGCTCGCGACGATCAGACCGGCAGGCGGCGACGGCAAAGCCTCGAGCATTTCCACTGTCGGCTGGTATCGAGTTGCCGGCCCGCAGTCGAGTTCGACGACGTTGCAGCCGAGAGCGGCAAGGGTATTGCGGTACGCGGGATATCCGGGTCGAGCAACCACCACGGTGTCGCCCTCGTCGAACGCGGCCAGGAAGAGCAAGGTGAACGCCCCGGACGAACCGGTCGTCACCACCACGTCTTCGGCGTCGACGGCGATTCCCGATCGCTCGCTGTGGTAGCGCGCAATAGCCTCGCGTAGCTGCAGGATCCCGAAAGTCTCGGTATACCCGAGTAGTTCGGTGCCCAGAATCTCTCGCGTCGCACGTAGCACCGGTGCCGGCGCGGGCGTCGACGGTTGACCTGCCGCCAAGGTCAGGACGTCACCATGTGTCCGCTGACGTTCGGTCGCGGCCTTCCATACATCCATGACATGGAACGTCTGGATATCTGATCGACGAGATTCTGAGCGCACACTCCGACGGTAGTCGAACCGTGGTGCGGCAAGAAACGACGGCCACCCATTGTGACGATCCGACAGATTCAGGCGCTCAGCATGAGTCGATTCAACGAGACCTGGGCCACGTCCCTCGCGCAACATTGATCAACGACTTCCTTCGATCAAAAGGTGCATCAGATGAAAGCTCGCTCAGTGCCCACTGCGGCTCTGGTCACGATCGGCGTTCTCACGGTTGCCTCGTGCGGAAGCACCTCTGATCCTGGCGGCAATTCTTCCGGCGACTACGCGAAGGACGGCAGTTTCACCACGATCGTGAACACCGATCCCGGCAACCTTCATCCCCTGATCACCAATCTGACTGCCACGCAGGCGATCAACAGCTATACGAACGACTCGTTGTTGGCCATCGACCCCAAAACCCGCGCAGCGGGCTCGTATCTGGCCGAAAAATGGAGCGAGAACGGAACTTCGCTGAACTTCACCCTCAAAAAGGGGATCACGTGTGAAGACGGCACGACCTTCACTGCCCAGACAGCGGCAAACAACATCAACTGGGTCGTCGACACGACCAACGGCTCGCCGTGGTTGGGAGCATCCGTACCCGAAACTGCGGTAGCAACCGCTGATGGTGACGAGCTCACGATCAAGACAACGGAACCCGCGCCCTTCCTCCTCGAGCGCATCGGCGCTCTCAAGATGGCGTGCCAGGCAGCCCTCGACGACCCTGCCAGTGTTCGAGGCAGCAGCAACGGAACCGGACTGTTCAAGATCACCGAAGTAGTGGCCAACGATCACGTCACGCTCGAACGCCGCGACGGATACAACTGGGGGCCGAACGGCGAAACCACGTCGGACACGCTCGGAGTGCCCAAGACGGTCACGATCAAGGTCGTGACCGACGCCGCGACGACGGCGAATCTCGTCCTCACCGGAACGGTCAACGCGGCCCCGGTTGCCGGCGCGGATATCGAACGTGTGGAAGCTTCAGGCCTCGAGTCGATGACGTCCAACACCCTGAGCGGACAGTTCATCTTCAACCACAATGCGGCTCTCCCCACCAAGGACGAAGCCGTACGCACCGCACTCGTGCAAGCGATCGATCTCGACGATTACACGGACATCAACACCGGTGGCAAAGGCTCACGAGCTACGGCACTGGCAGTAGTCGATCCGCGGGCGTGTGACTTCGACAGCGTCACCGGTGTAGTTCCGAAGTTCGACATGGCCGCTGCGAAAAAGACTCTTGCGGACGCCGGTTGGAAGCCCGGATCCGACGGTGTCCTGACCAAGGACGGTCAAGCGCTGCAATTGACGGTCATCTTTGCCAACTACCGCGACACCACCTCTGCAGCAGCAGAATACGCGATGAAGCAGTGGCAGGAGCTCGGTGCGAAGGTAGAGCTTCGTGGTGGTGACAACAACTTCATCATTTCCAACACATTCGCAGCGAAAGACCTGACGTCATGGTCGATCTCGATCGGACTGACCGTCCAGAGCGATACCCCCAGCATCTTCGTTCCGTACTTCGCCGGCCCCACCCCACCGTCGGGTGTCAACTTCGCATCGATCGACAATCAAAAGTACGCCGAACTGGCGGCGAAGGCCTCGGTTCTGCCCGGGCAGGAATCCTGCTCGGTGTGGAAGGAAGCGGAACAAGCACTGTTCACCTCGTCCGACGTCATTCCGGTGTCCACGTCGCCGAACTTCATGTTCTTCAACGGCGCAACGGCCCTGTATGCACCAGTTGGCGGCACCCTGGCCGGCCCTGGCATTCGCGTTCTGAAATAAGCCGGAAGACAAAGCTTTACGTCTGCATCTATTTCTCCGATTCGAAGGATCTACATGACTGACCGTCCATTTGTTCTCGACGACCTCCACCGTGTGGTCACACCCACTGAGACCTCAATCTCTCCCGACGGCACCGTGGTCGTCTTCGTTCGCTCGGAAATTGTTGCCGGAAAGGCAACTACATCGCTCTGGGCGGTGTCCCGCGATTCCCAGGCTCGCCGCCTCACCGCAGGGCCCGCCGATTCTGCCCCTCGGTTCTCTCCGGACGGAACCTCGATTGCCTTCCTGCGTAAGGTCGGCGACTCCGCGCAGCTGCACCTGATCCCGCTCGCCGGTGGCGAGGCCGAAACTCTCACCACATCAGCATCACTCCCCCTCGGCGCCGGTGCAGCAGCCTGGAGCCCGGACGGAAATGCCATCGCGTTCGCCGCTGTGGTCTCACGCTCGGACTCCGCCGATCCGAATGCTCCCATCGTCACCGACCGACTCGGATACAAGGTGGACGGTGCCGGTTGGCTCGGCACCTTCCGTCGCCACCTTCACACCGTCGATCTGGAGACGAAGGCAGTTCGACGGCTCACCGACGGTGATTGGAATGCCGACGTTCCGTCCTGGTCGCCCGACGGCACGGCCCTTGCCTTCACCGCGAATCTCGAACCGGACAGCGATCTGAACCTCACGTTCAGCGCTTACCGCATCCTCGTCGACGATCTGTCGGTTCCCCCGCAGCGACTCGGTCATGCCACCGGAGTGCAGGGCTCCACACTGTGGCATCCGCAGGGAGATTCGGTCGTCGCCATCGGCACTCCCGAGGTCCGTGTCGGAACTGCAGACCTGATCCGGCTGTCCGTCCCCGGCCCAACCGAGACACCGGTCGACGTCACCCTCACAGCTCATCTCGATCGCAACGTGATGCCCGGTGCACCCGGTTACCCCGGCGGCACACCGGCACTGTCGAATACTCGCGACGAAATCGTGTTCTGCCTACGCGATCGTGGATGGACGCATCTGTACGCGGCCGACATCGAAACCGGCACCTCTCGATCCCTCGTCGCCAATCCCAACGAGGTCGTCTCGGCGCTCTCCGTTGCCCGTGACGCCCGCGTCGCCTCCGTCATCGTCACCACGCAGCAGTCCTTCGGCGAGGTCGCACTCGTCGATCTCGACAGCGGCGCGGTCACCACGCTGACGAAATTCACCGCAGAAGCACTCCCCGAGGTGACACTGTTTGCCGCCGAGGAACGCGAGTTCACCATCTCCGACGGCCGCACCGTGCATGGTTGGTTGCTGTCCGCTCCCGAAACCAGTGGTGCCGCACCCCTTCTGCTCGACATTCACGGCGGACCGCACAACGCGTGGACCGGCGTTGCAGATACCTATCACCCCGCCCACCAGGTTCTCGCCGCCCAGGGTTGGCGCATCCTGACCCTCAATCCACGTGGGTCGGACGGGTACGGCGCAGACTTCATGTACGCCGTCAACGGCGCCTGGGGTACCTCCGACCAAGCCGACTTCCTCGAGCCGATCGACGCGCTTGTCGCCGAGGGACTTGTCGACGGGGACCGTCTGGCGATCACCGGGTACAGCTACGGCGGATACAGTACGTGTCACCTGACGTCCGCGACGGATCGTTTTGCCGCTGCGGTTGCCGGCGGGCTGATCTGCGATTTCAACGCCATGGCCGGAGTCTGCGATTTCGGTCCGCACCTCGCGTCACTCGCCACCGGCACGACTGTTCCCGAGAACTCCGCGGGGCTCCTGGCAGCCTCACCGCTCGCCGCCGTGAAGAACGTGGTGACCCCGACGCTGATCCTTCACGGAAAGTCGGACGAGCGGTGCCCGCTGGGTCAAGCCGAGGCCTGGTTCGCCGCACTGCGCCAGCAGCACGTACCCACCCGTCTGGTGGCGTATCCCGGTGCAAGCCACGGGTTCCTCGTCAACGGCTCGATCTCGCACCGAATCGACTACAGCACG
The DNA here is from genome assembly GCF_040546695.1 of Rhodococcus sp. OAS809. Lineage (NCBI taxonomy): Bacteria > Bacillati > Actinomycetota > Actinomycetes > Mycobacteriales > Nocardiaceae > Rhodococcus > Rhodococcus sp. OAS809. The sequence continues at coordinate 2,926,301 of NZ_JBEPOI010000002.1, forward strand.
CGGCTCATCGAATGGGTCAAGCGATACACCTCCGCGAAGCTGCCCAAGACCGGCCTGGCCAACGCGTCTGCCGGAGCCGACGCGTGGAAGCGTTCGCTGGACGTACTGTGTGAGCGTTACGGCGTCACCGGTGCTCAATTCGGTATTCTCACACTCGATTCCAACGGCAAGGAAATCACCCGTACGACGGTGGCTTCCGGCGTGATCAATGCAGACACCGGGGTCGAGGTATCCACCGACTCCCTGTTCCAGATCGGATCCATCACCAAGGTATGGACCGCGATGCTGGTCATGCAGCTTGTCGACGAAGGCTTGCTCGACCTGGACGCGACCGTCCGGTCGATTCTGCCCGATTTCGCACTGCAGGACGAGGAAACAGCTGCCCGCATCACGGTTCGCGCACTTCTGAACCATCGCAACGGAATCGACGGTGACCTGTTCATCGACAAGGGTCGCGGCGACGACGTCGTCGAACGCTACGTCGAGGGCCTGCGTGACTTCCGTCAGGTTCATCCACTCGAGGACGGCTTCGCGTACTCGAACTCCGCGTACGTCCTTGCAGCTCGTATCGTCGAGGTTCTTCGCGGCGGCATCTGGGACGACATCCTCAAGGAGCGGATCATCGATCCGCTCGGCCTCGCGCACACACTCACGTTGACCGGAGATACACCGAGATACTCTGTGGCAGCGGGTCATACGGGGAACTCCGTCGTGATGCCCGTCTGGCCGATCACGCGCTCGATGGGGCCCGCGGGTTGCATCACTGCCAGCATCGGAGATCTACTCACGTTCGCGGAACTCGGTCTTCTCGAAGGACAGAGCGTCGACGGCGTACGGATCGTGTCGGAAAAGTCAGCCGCCGCGATGCGCACACCCGAAATCGACATCAGCGAACTGTTCCCGGACAAGTCGGGTTGGGGCTTGGGCTGGTTCCACGAAACCTGGTCGGGCGAAGAGATTTTCGGGCACGACGGCAGCACCATCGGCCAGCACGCGTATCTGCGCATCTTCCCCCGCCACAATGTCGCGATCGCACTGCTGACCAGCGGCGGCAAGGCCGACGGCCTCTACCGTGATCTCTTCACCGAAGCCGCGGCCGCGTTGGTCGGACTCGAACCTCCGCAAGCCCTCGCCCCGAACCCCGCGAGTGTGGAGTCGATTCCGGATTCGGTTCTGGGAAAGTACAGCTCGGGCGGAATAGCAATCGAGTTCCGTCGTGGAGAGTCCGCTGACGAGGCCGTGATCACCGTCATCGGCGACGTAATCCCGAATCCCGAGGAAGACGAGACAGCTCCGAAGAAGCCTGCAACGGTAGCCACTCTCGTACCGTCGCAGATCCCGGGGACCTGGACCACCCGTCAACCCGGGGCCGCGGGTTGGACGACGGTACGGCCGCACCGAGACGGAGTGTACGTCGGATTCCGCTTCCTACCACGGGTTAACGCGTGACGATGACCGATACACATACGATGACGGAAACACAGAACGCCGATACACAGAACGCCGAAACACAGAACGCCAGCGAACTCGAGGAATCAAAGATGCAAGAACAGCTTCAAGAACTCGTCGATCAGTGGAGGGTCGAGGCAAACATCCCCGGCGTCTCGGTCGGCATCGTTCACGGCGACAAGGACATCGTCGTCACCAGTGGCATCGAGAGCGTCGAAACCCAACTCCCGGTCACCGACAAGACGATGTTCATGATCGGCTCCACCACAAAGGTGTTCGCCGCAACAGCCGCGATGGCACTCGTCGAGGACGGCCTACTCGATCTCGACACCCCGTTGGTCGAGTACGTCCCCGAACTGACCTTCGCCGACGAAACAGCCACGCGCACAGTCACGATGCGTCACCTCCTCACCCACACCGGCGGATTCACCGGCGACGCGGGCCTCTCGGCAGGCTGGGGCGAAGACGCCCTGGGACGCTCGGTTTCACGGCTGAACGAACTGCGACAAGAATTTCCCGTCGGAGAAGTCTTCTCCTACAGCAACTCCGGATTCGTTCTCGCCGGACATGTCGTGGCCAAGATCAGCGGACTGACCTTCGAAGAGCTGGTCAAGCAGCGCGTGCTCGACCCCCTCGAAATGAAGAACTCGGCCTTCCTGCCCTGGGACGTGATGACCCACCGGTTCGCACTCGGTCACTACATCCGCGACGGTGTGCCGTTCGTGTCCAACGAAACCGGACTGGACCGCGGCATGATCCCTTGCGGCGGAATGTGGTCCTCGGTGCGAGACCAACTCGTCTGGGCACGTTACGCACTGTCGGGCGAACACCCCGGCGAAGGACAGCCACTCGACGAGTCCACCCGGTTGTTGATGCAGAAGCCGCAGCGTCCCGCCGCGATGATGTTCGAAGAAGTCGGCCTGGGATGGCTGTTGACTCGATACGGAACCACTCAGGTAGTGCGGCACGGCGGAAACGTGAGCAACCTCCAGGTCTCCGAGTTCATGACAGTGCCCGAGAAGAACTTCGCCGTCACCGTGCTGACCAACGCACTCGGCGGCGGAATCGGCAAGAAGATCGTCGACTGGTGCATGGCCAACCTCACTGAACTACCCACGCCGGCATCCCTGGACGTGGTCGAGCCCGAACCCGCTGCCGTCGACGCAGTCCTGGGCAAGTATCAGGCCGGCTCACTGACGATGACCGTCGCCCCCGGTGACGAGGGAATCGGCATCCGGATGGGCAGCGCGCAGGATCTCGGTGAATACGAGGACATCGTCTGGCCGCCGGCAATCCCGATCGCCTTCCTCAACGACCGTGACTTCGCTGCTCGCGCCGACACCACCCGGGCGTTGGGCCGCTTCGTCACCGACGACACCGGTCGCGCCGTGATGCTCGAATTCGGCGGCCGCACCGCCAAGCGAGTGGCCTGATCCTCTAGACGGGTGACGCGGTCCGATTACGGGACCGCGTCACCCGTCTTCGTAAATGCACAGCCGAGAAGGTACAGACTGGACGCCATGAACTTCATCGGCGAGTCGATTCTGCACCCCTCCCGGTGGAGCGTGCGTGCCCGTTCGACCGTGGCATCGACACTCGTGATCGCCTTCTGCCTGGTGATCGCCGGGCTTGCACTGGTTTTCGTGCTGGCAAACTCCCTGCATCTGTCCGCGCTGAACAGCTCCGACGCTCGCGCCACGCAATTGGTCCAGCAGCTCAACGGAAAAAACCCGGCCGATCTCGACCCTTCGCTTCTGTCCACAGACAGTCAGATCGGAATCGTGCAGATCGTCGACGCCGATCACCGAATAGTCGCCCAATCACCTGGAACCGACAGCGACCTCCTGTCCGAACGTTTTCTCGGCCCTGACGAGTCGGACGCTCTCGGAAGGGTCAAGAAGTCCGACGACGAGGACTACTGGCTGATCGGGCGAGGCGCTCAGACGGCGACCGGACCAGTCACCGTCTTCGTCGGCGCCGACCGCGAACCGGTTGAAACCGTGGTGACGACCGTTGCCGTTCTGCTGGCCATCGTCGGACCTCTGGTCCTGGGGCTGGCAGCGTTTGCCACCTACCGCCTCGTCGGTTCGGCCCTCGCTCCCGTCGAACGCATCCGCGCTCGGGTAGCATCGATTTCGAGTGGGCGTCAAGGTGAACGAGTGCCTGTCCCGTCAGGGAACGACGAGATAGCCCGACTGGCAACAACAATGAACGACATGCTGGCGCGCCTCGACGAAGGTGCGCTGGCCCAGCAACGATTTGTCAGCGATGCCTCACACGAGTTACGCAGTCCGCTGTCCACGATCACGACGGCCCTCGAACTGGCACACCGACGCCCGGATCTCCTCGACGACGCGCTGATCGAAGACGCACTACTTCCCGAGGCGCGCCGGATGCGGCAGTTGATCGAAGACCTGTTGATTCTCGCGCGCTCTGACGAAAGCGAACTCGAAAAGTTCGGCATCGTCGTCGACGTCGACCTCGATGACATCTTGTTCGCCGAGCAGAAAAGGATCGACGGTATCTCCGCAGTTACGGTCGCCGCTGCCGTGGCTCCGGTTCGGGTCTCCGGAGACCCGAGAGCATTGACGCGGATGGTGCGAAACCTCGTGGACAATGCAGTGCGGCATGCGGAGACCCTCGTGTATCTCGAGTGCTCCGAAGCCGGAAACGAAGCCCACATCGTGATCGAGGACGACGGGCCCGGAATCCCTGCAGCAGAACGCGAACGAATCTTCGGACGCTTCGTCCGCCTGGACCAGCCGCGGTCGAGGCAGGGAGGCGGGTCCGGACTTGGACTCGCCATCGCGTCGGAAATAGTTGCGGCGCACCACGGAACCATTTCCGTCAGCGAGAGGGCGGGCGGTGGAAGTCGATTCGAGGTGACGATTCCGGTACCGAACGACTGACGATCAGGCAGTGCCGACAAAGCGGTACCCGACGCCTCGGACCGTTTCGATGCTCTGAGTTCCGAACGGGAGGTCGAGCTTCTTACGAAGGTAACCGATATACACCTCGACGATGTTCTCGTCACCTTCGTAGTTGGTGTCCCAGACGGAGCGAACGATCTCGGTCTTCGTGACCACCACACCATTGTTGCGCATCAAGAATTCGAGAACGCTGTACTCCCTTGGCGTCAGGGTCAATTCGATTCCCGCTCTGCTCACCTGATGTTTGGCCGGGTCGAGGGACAGGTCTCCAACGGAGAGTATCGCCGGACGTTGTGGAGCGCCGCGACGCACCAGTGCGCGCAGCCGAGCGAGAAGCACGACAAACGAGAATGGCTTGACCAGGTAGTCGTCGGCGCCGAGATCGAATGCATCAGCCAGGTCGTATTCGCCGTCCTTTGCCGAGAGCATGAGGATCGGCGTCCAGATCTCCCGGGCGCGTAGATCCCGCACGATGTCGTACCCGTGTTTGCCCGGCAACATGATGTCGAGAACGATCACGTCGAATTCGTCACTGCACGCAGTCGCGAATCCGTCGTCACCGTTGAGTTCGACGGCGGTCACGAATCCCTCGGCCACCAATCCCCGCCGGATCGTCTCGGCCAGGCGCACTTCGTCTTCGACCACCAGTACTCGCACCACCGGCCCCGTTTCGTCGCCACGCAGTTGTTCGGATGCACCCAGTAGAGCAGACGGTAGACCCAGAGCCGAGTTCCGTTCAGCGTTTCTTCAGCTTCGGCTCGTCACACTGCATTCATGCCTGCAACTGTGTCGACCGTGCGAAACGTGGTCACCGAAGTCCTGACCGAGAGCACCACCGCAGAGATCGCGGTTGCCGCAATCGTGGTGGCCGCAGCTCTGTTCGCGTTCGGTTCGATCTACCGAGCTTCCGGCGTTCGGTCTACAGCCCTTCGCACGTGCGGACTCGTGCTTGCACTGGTGACGCTGTCGATCCAGGTGTATGGAAGCGGGTGGTTGACGAGCTTCGACGGGCCGGTGACCGACTGGATGGTCGATCATCGGAGCGGCGCCCTGAACCAGATCGCGGTCGCCGTCACAGATCTCGGTAGCCCGGTCGCCACCGCGCTACTCGGGATCACCTGCGGAGTGCTCATCTCATGGCGAGCGCGTTCGGTCGTTCCGGGCTTGATCGTGATCGGAACCGTTGGCGGGGCGGCGGTCGCCAGCACGGTAATCAAAGCGCTCGTCGGTCGCGAACGTCCGCCGACCAACATCCAGGTTCTTCTCGAGACCGGCCACTCGTTCCCCTCCGGTCACGTGACGGGCACAGCAGCGCTGTTCGGCATTGCCGTTCTCGTTGTGAGCGTCGACCGAACACCGGCCGTCAAACGCCTTCTGATGCTCCTCGCCGTGACGGTCACCGTCGTCGTCGCGCTGACTCGCCTCTACTTGGGTGCGCACTGGCTCACCGACGTCATCGCCGGAGCCATTCTCGCGACGCTTGCAGTCACGGTGGGTGGAGCCCTCTTCCGATTCGTCGGCACTCACAACCAAGCTGAATCGACTACTGCTGCAATGCGCTCTGCAGAACCTTCAGCACTTCACGAGCCGCAGTCGGCCCGGTATTGAGGTAAAAGACGTCATCGTCAACAGCGACGGCGTGGTTGGCGACCACACCACGTAACTGCGCCCACAACGGCGCGTTCGTCAATGTCGCCGGGTCCCCGCCCTGCACGCCGTAGAAGATCCAGTCGGCGTCCGCCACGTTCAACTCTTCTTCACTGATGTCTCGGGAAGTGTCGTCGAACTGCTGCGACTGCGGACGGGTCAAGCCGGCATCCTTCGCGATACTGCCGGTGAACGAAGGAATACCGAAGATGCGCAGACGATTTCCGTTCTGGCGCGTGAACGACACCGTCGGCGGCGACGAGAGGGAAGCACCGAGGGCCGCGGCATCGGTATTGAAGGTATCCAGCAGTGCCGCCGCCTGCTGCGTCTTACCTACCCCGTCGGCAACCAGCAGGAAGTCCTGCTTCCAGTAGACGCCGGTTCCCTGTGTTGCCACCGTGGGTGCGATGGCGGAAAGCTGGTCGTACAGCGAATCAGCGTCCTTTCCTGCAACATTCATCAAGATCAGGTCAGGATCGAGCGTGACGATCGCTTCGAAATTCGGTGTGAAGCGTCCACCTGCGTCAACGACATCACTTAGCTGAGTACGGAATTCGGGGTACGCAGACAACAAGTACGGAGGCACCAGGTCCGCACCGTCACCACGCGTCGAACCTGCGGGCACGACACCGAGCGACAGGAGTGCATCTGCTTGCCCGGTCGAGATGACGACAACCTTTTCGGGCTGCGATTCGATCGTGGTGTCCCCTTTGAAGTGTGAGACGGTACGAGGGAACTCGCCGTCCGACTTTCCGCTCCCCATTCCAACCGGGACTTCTCGCGGAGCGACAAACGCAGAGTCCGCCGGAGCTGACGCACTGATCTCGGCATCTGTGGGCGACGCGTCCTCGCTCGAGCAGCCACTGAGAGCTGCCACCAATGTCAGTGCGCCGATCAGCATTACACTGCGTGACTTCTTTCGAAAATTCATGATCGTGTCCCGTACGTCGTGAAGCATGACAGCTTCATCTTCCGTCATGGTTAGGTGACCCTACCCTTTGAAGAACTGTAAACTATATCTGTGTCAGATACAGTTCCAGGGCGTGGATCACACGGGGTCGATCGCTACTCTGATCACGTGCCCACCGCGGAAGAAGCATCGAGATCACTCATCGCTGCGGCGTTCGAATTGCGTCGAGCGCTGCGGGAATACATGGCTACGTCAGGCACCGACGCGACTTTGCCCGAGGCACAATCCGAAGTACTTCACGATGTCGCACAACACCCGGGCACTCGCATCGGGGCCGTGGCCGATCGTCTCTCCAGACGCCCGAACACCGTCAGCACGCTGGTGCGCACACTCTCCGACAAAGACCTGATCGAACGGCGACCCGATCCCACGGACGGCCGAGTGAGCACACTTTTCGTGAAGGACGAGCGAAGCGCGCGACGAGACCGTCGATCCGAACTACGCATCGGCGTTCTCGCCGAAGAATTGGCGTCCCTCGACGAGGGCGCCCTCGACACATTGACCACTGCCGTCGGTATCCTCGACCGAGTCAATCGATCATTGCGAGATCACGCGCCGCGATGACACTCCGGGACATACAGAAGCGGTGCGGTGCAGCACCTGCCGCACCGCACCGCACCTGCTGACGAGTTACCGCCCTAGTTCATGTCGTTCGCAATGATGTTCTCGATATTCCGTTCGGCCAGAGCGGTGATGGTGACGAACGGATTGACTCCCACATTGCCCGGTACGAGGGATCCGTCCATGACGTACAGACCCGGGTACTCCGGCAGACGACCGTAGCCGTCGGTCGCCTTGCCGAGCACACAACCGCCGAGGGGGTGGTACGTCAACTGATCGCCCCACGTCTGCGTCGGGCCGAAGAGGTCGGTCCGGTAGATCGTGCCTTCCTTCTTGTTGATCTTGTCGAAGAGCTTCTTCGCCATGTCGATCGACGGCTGGTTCTGCGAGCGCTGCCAGTTCAATCCGACCTTGCCTGTTGCCGAGTTGAATTGGAACTGAGCACGTTGCGGATTCTTGGCAATCGCCAAGTACAGGCTGACCCACAGTTCGGTACCGGCCGGGAAGGGTGCGATTTCCGCAAAGACGGGAGCGGATGTGTCGGCCCAGTTGTCGATACCCATCACGGGGATCGCCGACTGCTTCGCACCGGTGGCGTCCCACATGTGATTGGCGCGGCCCACCATCACGTTGCCGTTGTGACCCCATTCCTGTCCAACTGCACCCGGCAAATTCGCCAGCTGCCCTTGCGCTTTCATCGCGACCAGGAGCTTGCTGGTCCCGATACTGCCGGCCGCGAAGAAGACCTTGTCCGCCGTCACTGTCTTGGTGCCGACGGTATTGCCCTGCTCGTTGATCTGGTTCATCACCACTTGATAGCCACCGCCGGTCGCGGCCGGGGAAACCGAGGTCACGACGTGCAGAGCTGAAATGGTGAGCTTGCCGGTGGCGGATGCCGCAGCGAGGTACGTCTTGTCCAGAGATTTCTTTCCGGCATTGTTGCCGTAGATGACCTCACTGACCAGAGCGGACTTGGTGACCTGGCCGGCAGCTTCTTGCTTCATGTAGTTGAAGTCGTAGACATTCGGCACGAACGTTGTTGTGTAACCGGATCTCTCAGCGGTCTTTCGCCCCGTCCGCGCGAACTTGTAGTACTCGGTCGATTCGAACCAGGCCGGGTCGATGTTGTTGACTCCGAGCGCAGCGTTCGCGCGCGGGAAATACGTCGAGTACATCTCGTTGGAATCGACACCGGGCAGGATCTCTTCGAAATAGTTACGCTTGGGTGTGACGGCCATACCGCCGTTGACCAGCGACCCACCGCCGACCCCTCGGCCCTGGTAGACCTTGATCCCGCCGAAGTCCTCGGCGTCGAGAACACCGACGTAGCGGCTGATGTTCTTGTCCACCGAGCCGCCGGAGAAGTGTGAAACCGGTTGAACTGTACGGTCTCTGAGCCAGAAGGACCGACCGTCGGGCGAGAGCATCGGGCAGAAGATCTTGCCGTCGGACCCTGGTGTGGTCCACGACTTCCCCATCTCGACCATGTGCGTGTCGATACCGGCCTGTGTCAGGCGAAGTGCCGCAACGGCACCGCCGTATCCACTGCCGATCACGAGCGCGGGGACACGGTCTCCGTCGTTCAATGCTCGTCTGGGCGCAGCGGCCGCCGTGGTCCACGAGGACGAGAGTGCGGCGGCCCCCACAGCTAATCCTGTTGCTGCCAAGAAGTTTCTACGCGAGAGCGTGGAATTGGTACGTGCGTGCCGTTCGTTGGATCCAGCGCGAATGCTCAAGTGTGCCCTTCTCTTTCCGTGACCCCCGCGCTGAGATATACCGGGAGAAACCGAACGAGAAGTCCATACTCGTGGGTAACTTCAAGGAACCGTTGATTTTCCATGAAAAGGGCCGATGAACAGAAAGTTCACCGGCCCTCCGAAAGAACGAGTCAGGGAATTGAGATGCGACCTTCGACGGCGCCGAGCCCGATGTCCTTGCGGAAATGACCGCCGGGAAGCTTGACGTCGGCGATCTTTGCGTAGGCGTCGTCGCGAGCTTCGGTCAGATCCTTGCCCACTCCGACAACACTCAGCACACGCCCGCCGGCCGAGACGACGGCACCGTCTTCACGCTTCTTGGTACCGGCGTGCAGGACTCCGTCGGCGTCGGCTCCGGTGATCACGTCGCCGGTGCGTGGGGTTGACGGGTAGTTCTCCGCGGCAATCACGACCGTGACAGCGGAACCGTCGCGCCACTGCAACGGACCGACCGAATCGAGTGTTCCGGTCGAGGCCGCATTGAGTAGACCGCCCAGCGGCGTTTCGAGGAGAGCAAGCACGGCCTGAGTTTCGGGGTCACCGAACCGGCAGTTGAATTCGACGACGGCCGGGCCGTCGACACCGATCGCCAGACCGGCGTAGAGAAGGCCGGAGAAACTGCTACCGCGCGCGACCAACTCGGCAGCGACAGGCTTGACGACGTCGTCGACGATCTGCGTGACCATCTCGTCGGGCAGCCACGGCAATGGGGTGTACGCGCCCATGCCGCCGGTGTTGGGTCCGGAGTCTCCGTCGCCTACTCGCTTGTGGTCCTGAGCCGGGAGCAGCGGGATCACGGTTTCGCCGTCGACGAGGCAGAAGAGCGAAACTTCCGGACCGTCGAGGAAGGACTCGAGGAGAACCGGGTGTCCGGTCTCGAGCAGTTCTGCGGCATGATCGCGCGCGGCGAGACGATCCGTCGTGACGACTACGCCCTTACCCGCGGCCAGTCCGTCGTCCTTGACCACCCAGTTGGGACCGAAGCGGTCGAGTGCTTCGTCGAGCTTGGCCGGATTGTCGACGATCTCGCTGTGAGCGGTCTTGACGCCGGCGACAGCCATCACGTCCTTGGCGAAAGCCTTCGATCCCTCGATGCGGGCGGCGTCGGCCGAAGGCCCGAAGCAGGCGATACCTGCTGCGCGCACCGCGTCTGCGACACCGAGGACCAGCGGAACCTCGGGTCCGATGACGACGAGGTCGGCTTCGACCTTCTGGGCCAGCGCGGTAACCGCGTCACCCGAAGCGACGTCGATGGGGTGCTGCTCGGCGATTTTTGCGATCCCGGCATTGCCAGGCGCGCAGATCAGGGCCGTGACACCTGGATCGCGAGCAAGAGAGAGAAGGAGGGCATGTTCACGGGCTCCGGAGCCGATTACTAGTACGCGCACGGTGAACAGACTACGGCCTGCGATAACAGGGCTCTCGGAGTGCCACTGGCGGGGCCAAGGTCCCAGCGATCGGCCTTTGTGCGAAATATCCGTTTCGAGATGAGATCATATGAATACCTGAATAGGTGAACAGATGTTTTCGTACACCTGTCCACCAAGGAAAGGACACCCGTGAAACTCCACAAACCAGGCGTTCTGACGCTCACCGCAACCGCCGCAATCGGCGCACTTCTGATCACGTCGTGCAGTAGCCCGACTGGCACCGACTCCTCGGGCAACAACGACGGCCTGGTCTTGGCCGACGGCTACGAGCTGGGCGGCTACAACCCGGTCGCAGGCTTCGGCGCTGCCGGTGAGGCCAAGATGTACGACGGCCTCGTCCGGCTCACCGGAGGGACCGGCATGCCGGGATTCGAGCCGTCTCTGGCCGCGGAGATGCCCACTGCCAATGCCGACGCGACAGTCTGGACGGTCAAGCTACGTGACGGCGTCACCTTCTCCGACGGGTCGACCTTCGACGCCGACGACGTGGTTGCCACGTACAAGGCGATCCTCGATCCGGCTTCCGCCTCCGAAGCGCGTTCGTCGTACGACATGATCAGCGACGTCGTGGCCGTCGACGACAGCACAGTCGAGTTTCGTCTCGCCTACTCGTATGCGCCCCTGCTGACGAAGATGCTGATCGGCATGGTCCCGTCGGAATCCCTCGCGACACCCGGACTGGCCGCCGAATCGCCGTTGAACACCGCGCCTGTCGGTACGGGTCCGTACACACTCGTCGATCTCTCACCGGATCGAGCGGTCTTCGAGGCGAACGAGAACTACTGGGACGGTGCACCGGAGATCAAGAAGCTCACTCTCCTCTACGTTCCGGACGACAACACCCGCGCCCAACGTATGGTATCCGGCGAGATCGACGGAACCAATCTCCCTCCACTGCTTGCCAATACGTTCTCGGGCAAAGACAACATGTCGGTGACTGCCCATCAGTCAGCGGACTGGCGCGGTCTCTCACTTCCGACGAACAATCCCGTGGCAGGCGACAAAGCCGTACGGATGGCGCTCAACCTCGCCGCCGATCGCCAGTCGATGATCGACAACGTCCTGGGCGGACACGGCCGCGTCGCCGCCACCCCGATCCCCGAGGTCTACGGCGATTCGTACAACCCGAACGCAACCTTCGCCTACGACCCGGCCGAGGCCGAGCGAATTCTCACCGAAGCGGGCTGGATCGAAGGTGCCGACGGAATCCGTTCGAAAGACGGTCAGCGGGCGCAGTTCACGATCATGTACAACTCCGTCGACACCGTTCGACGTGATCTCGCTCAGGCATTTGCCTCCGATGCTCTCGCTGTCGGCATCGAGGTGGATCTCGAAGCGCTCTCCTGGGACCGCATAGACCCTCGAATCAACCAGGATTCGACGCTTCTCGGTGGTGGAGACGAACCTTTCGATCCAGACACGCAGGCGTACGACGCGCTGAACTCGAAGTACATAGCGCCCGGGGTCGGCAGCATCTACGACAACGCCAGCGACTACTCCAATCCAGCAGTCGACGCAGGCTTGGAAGTAGGACGCCGCAGCCTGGATCAGGCAACGCGTGACGCCGCGTATCGCGACGTGCAGCAGGCGTACGTCGAGGATCCCGGATTTGTCATCCTCGTATTCCTCGACCATACGTACGTTTCGAAGGATTCCGACTGGCAGATGTCCGGACCTGTACTCGAGCCACACTCACACGGTGTGACCTGGGGCCCGTGGTGGTCACTGCAGACGTGGGCCAGAGGGCAATGACAGCGGTCGACGTTCGGGTAGACGCGCGGCAATCGCTCGACCACCGTGGCAACTCCCGCCGAAAGGCCATCCTCACGATGGTCGGTCGGCGGGCGTTGTTCATCGTGCCGGTGATCGCCGTGGTGTCCGCGGGACTCTTTGCCGCCGCCGCGATCTCACCGTTCGATCCACTTGTCGGCTACCTGGGCACGCGATACATGACGACCAGCGACGCGGACAAAGCGTTGATCGCCGATCAGATGGGTTTCGACAACCCCTGGTACAGCACGTACTGGAATTGGCTCCAGGGCGTGTTCACCGGTGATCTCGGGATCTCCAGATCGTTCAATCAGCCTGTTTCCCAAGTTATCTTCGAGCGTCTGCCATGGACCCTGCTGCTGGTCGGTATCTCACTCCTCATCGCGATTCTCGCCTCGCTGACACTCGGTGTTCTCGCCGGAATCCGCAGTGGAGGATTCTTGGACAAGACCGTGTCCGGGCTGAGCGTCGTGGTCCAAGGACTTCCGCCGTTTGTCTTGTCGCTGGGTGCCATCGCGCTCTTCGCGTTGACTCTCGGCTGGCTCCCGGTCGCCGGGTTGACCGACGGGGGTGCCGATCCCACACCGGGACAGGTGATCCGGCACTTGGTCCTACCGGTGACGGTCCTCTCCATCTCGCAGATGCCGTGGCTCCTACTCGCGGTCCGAGAATCCGTCGTGGGTTCGAAAAGTGAGGGATTTGTCGCGGGCGCCGTAGCACGCGGAATCCCGACGCCGACCATCACGAAACGCCACATACTGCCGACCTCACTGGCGCCTTTCGTGAACATCGTCGGCGTGCGACTGCCCGAGCTGATAGTCGGGGCAGTGCTGGTGGAAGAGGTCTTCAGTTGGCCAGGGATCGCCGGCGCCATCGTCTCGTCAGCCCGTGACCTCGACATGGCACTGCTCGCGTTCCTCACCGTCGGTACGACATTGACGGTCATGCTCGGCTCACTGATTGCCGACGTCCTCGTTGCAGTACTCGACCCGAGAGTGAGTACCGATGGCTGAACGACGCTTCAAGATCGCCGTCGGCGTGCTGATCCTCGTGGCGCTGTACGCGGCGTTGGTCCCATGGTTGGCCGACGTCGACGACCGAGTCACAGACTTCTCGGCGGCTCGCCTGGCTCCGTCGTTCGATCACCCGTTCGGAACTGACTCGGCGGGCCGAGATCTATTCGTGCGCATAGCTGCAGGCATCAGAACCTCACTTCTGATCGCACTCGCCTGCGCGCTGCTCGCCACGGTGATCGGCGTCGCCGTTGGCACTACGGCCGGACTGGTCGGCGGCTGGGTGGACAGGTTCGTCATGCGCGGCACCGATGCCGTCAACGCACTCCCCCACCTGTTGCTCGGCATCGTCATCGTCGCGATGTTCCGTGGAAGCATTGCCGCCATCGTGCTTTCGATCGCACTGACCCACTGGACCCAAGTGGCCCGGATCATCCGCTCCGAGATCTTGAGTCTGCGCGACCGTCCCTACATCGACGCCGCCATTCTCGCGGGAGCCAGTCGACGTCACGTGATCATGCGCCACCTCGTGCCGGCGACGGCGCCACAGGCTTTGATCGCAGTCGTTCTCCTGCTGCCCCACGCCGTCTGGCACGAATCGACGTTGTCCTTCCTGGGATTCGGCCTTCCCCCGCACAAGCCCAGTCTCGGGACGCTTCTCGAAGAGGCACGCGGTTCTCTGCTCCTCGGCGGTTGGTGGACGCTGGTATTCCCCGCCGCAGTTCTCGTGATCGCCACCGTCGCAGTTGCCGTCGCCGGTTCGGCCCTGCGGTCGATGCTCACGCCCCCTCGACCTTCGGAGTTGCGACTGTGAACCACGGCCTGCGCATCGAATCTCTCACCGTCAGGATCCCTCTACTCGGAGGATCGGTAGTTCACGCTGCGAGCGACATCGACCTCGACGTTCAAGCTGGCACGGTGACCGCACTTGTCGGGGAATCGGGGTGTGGCAAGTCGATCATCGCCACCTCGGTCATGAACATGTTGCCGCCGAATGCTTCTCGAACCGGAACGGTCACCGTCGGAACACCGGACCTCGAGATCGACGTCTTCTCCGGCGCCGCGTTCCGTGGGCGGCACGTGGCTCTCGTTCCACAATCCGCCGCAACACATCTCACCCCCGTCCGCACTGCGCGATCGCAGCTACAGGAGACGATCGACGCACTCGGCAGCGATCACACTTGCGATGCCTTGGCACTTCGCGTCGGACTCGAACCGTCGGCCCTGGACTGCTACCCGCACGAACTGTCGGGCGGCATGGCGCAACGCGTGGCCATTGCCGGTGCGCTGGCCGGGAATCCGTCGGTGATCGTCGCAGACGAACCCACCGCCAACCTCGACCGCGAACTCACCGACCACGTCATGGGATTACTTCGAGAGTGCGCGGACGCCGGAGCGGCGGTCCTGCTCATCACCCATGACCTGGCATCCCTCACCCGCAGCGGTGTCGCTGATCGACTTGCCGTCATGTACGCATCACGCATCATGGAGACCGGTCCGGCCGCGCTGGTGTTCAAAGATCCGCTTCACGATTACACCCGAGACCTTCTCGGCGCCTTACCTTCCAGAGGTTTGACTCCCATGCCGGGATCGCCACCGCAACTCACCGATCTCCCCAAGGAGTGCGTCTATCACCTACGACGCCCGGAGTCGAAACAATCCGGTGGCCCGACCGAACTCGTCACATTGGGTGACCGCACGTACCGAACGCTGCGGAAGGTGGGCTGACATGAGTCTGCAAGCTCTGGGAATCACCAGAGGTTACCGTCGCAACCGGCCAGTTCTCGAGAACGTCTCGCTCGAGATTCCGTCGGGAAAGCTGATCGGCCTGACCGGGCCTTCGGGCACCGGAAAATCAACACTTGCAAGGATTCTCGCTTCGCTGGATGCACCGTGGTCAGGCGAAGTGCGGATCGACGGATCACCCGTTGTGGGTACCAAATTCTCGGTACCCGCGGCACTACGCGGCACGGTGTCCATGCTGTTTCAGTCACCTCGCGCATCGACCGACCCTCGGCAGACGCTCGCCTCGATCATCGGCCAACCCGGTGACATTGCCAGTAGGTCAATCGATGTGGCCGCGCTGGCAGCAGAAGTGGGCCTCACTCCCGATCTCTTGTCGCGCAGACCACACCAGGTGAGCGACGGCCAACTACAGCGCGCCTGCCTGGCGAGATCGCTGGCGCAACAACCGAAATACCTCATCTGTGACGAGGCGACGGCGATGCTCGACGCCGCCACGACGGCCGCGCTCATTCGGTTGATCGAGAGTCGCGCCGCCGAAACCGGCGTCGGTGTATTACTCATCAGCCATGATCGCGAATTACTCGGCGCCTGCTGCGACGTGGTCCACGACCTCGACAGTATCAGCGCTTAGCCCCTGCGAAATCGACCCTTGACCCGAACGTATGTTCGAGTATGATTTGGGCAGGGGATCGGGGGATTCAATGAGTGTCTTGTTGTCGGATGTGGTGTCTGGTTCTGCGGTGGGGTTGCGCGGACGGTTGTGGCGGTTGACTGCTGCCGAGTTGCGCGCTGCTGCTGTCGAGGCGAGTGCGGAGATTCTTCGTCTCGAAGCTGTGCGTGTTGCGGTGGTGGACGAACTGTCGTTGCGCCCGGATGATCAGGTGATTGCCAGTCGCGGAGTGGGTGCGTGGTTGGCGGCTAACACCATGCTGCAGGTTCGGGACGGGAAGAAGATCGCCGCGTTAGGTGCAGCTTTGCGGCCGTTTCCGGCGGTGGCGGCTCGGTTCGATGGCGGGGACTGCTCCTTCGAGCACGCCGTGTTGATCGTGGCGTTCTGCGAATCACCACCGAAAGGCATGCCAGACGCCGCGCTCCCTCGCTGTATCGACCTACTGCTTGCGGCTGCGTCGGGTGTGGAAGCGACGACCACGAAAGTGCGGAACGTGATCGCGACCTTGGAGCGGTTGTTCGAATCGGATGAGATTCCGCCCGCCGAGGATGTCGATCTCAATGAGTTGCGGATCGCCTCGACATTGAACGGTCGGGTGGTGGTGCGTGGGGATTTCGACGCTCTCACCGGTGAGATGTTGCTGTCGGCGTTGTCGAATCTGACGATGCCCACCCCGGCACCCGATGGAACCCCGGATGCTCGGTCGACGGCGAAGCGCACGGCGGACGGGTTCACCGAACTGATCCGCCGGTATCTGGACTGCGCGAAAACCGGTACCGATGGTGGCCAACGCCCGCACGTGAACGTGCACATCAACGCGCGTGATCTCGCTGAGCACCGTGACTGCGCCGCAACACCCTCCACTGCTGATGGTGAAGAGTCTCAGTCGGATCTCGATGTCGGGCACATGCCCTGGCTCGGACCACTGTCCGTGTCGCAGACCAGACTCCTCGGCTGTGATTGTTTCCTGTCCACAGTCCTGCTCGACAGTCACGGCGCGCCGTTGGATGCGCAACCAGGAAAACGATTGGTCACCGCCGAACAGCGAGTGGCGTTGATCGCCCGGGACAGAGGCTGCGCGTTCCCCGGCTGCACATGTGTACCGGCCTGGACTGATGCGCACCATATCCGGCACTGGGCGAACGGCGGCCCGACGGTGATGAACAACCTGGTCCTGCTGTGCCGTTCGCACCACCGGCTGATGCACCGCAAATCCGGGTTCGTCGGGAAATGGAAAATCCGCATCGGCGCCGACAACAAACCCTGGTTCATCCCACCACCCTCGATCGACCCCGGCCAGCAACCGCGGCCGGCGAACACCACCTTCAAAACCTGAGGACGAACCTCAGGCATACAACTTCACGCCAGGTCCGCATCGGAGGAAGCACCTCCGATGCGGACCTGGCGTGCGTTCATTATGGTCAGCCTGCAACCGTCAAGTCGTAGAGGGTTACTCCGTCCACCGTTGTGGCGGTGAAGTTTTCGGTCACCCACGTCGAGATAGCGGTAGCGGTGCCTTCGGCGTTCATACCGCCACCCATCCCACCGCCAGCGATGAAGAAGTGAATCTTGCCCTCTGCCACGTACTGCTGGAACTGCGCGAGCGTCGGCGACGGATCGCTCCCGTTGAACCCTCCGATAGCCATGACCGGTGACTGCGTCGCAAGCTGATAACCCGATGCGCTGTTGGACCCGATTGCCGCGGCTACCCACGTGAACTGGTCGGAGTTCTCTTCGAGAGTGGACACAACAGCGGCTCCCGGCGTGCTGCCCTGCAGTAGACCACCGGCACCGCCTCCCATTGCGCCTCGCGTCCCGTCGGTGGTCGGCGTGGTACCGCCCGGAACTGTTGCACCACCGGGCATCTGACCCATTCCTACAGGGGGCGTGCCCGGCATTCCGGTCCCAGCCCCGTCAGTCCGACGGTTACCGCCATCAGCCGTGCCACCGAATCCACCGAATCCACCGAAGCCTCCGCGGCCACCTCCGGGCCCGCCCATTCCACCTTCGACGCTCGGTCCGGCCGAAACTATGGAACCGGTATGCGGAGTGTTGATCGTGTCGATCGCGTATGCAGTCGGACCTGCCAGACCGGTGAAGATCGCTGCGAGAATCACTGCTACAGCCAATCGACCTCGCGTCACTGCCGGAATCAGCACTGCCAAGGCACTGACGATGCCGACCACCAGAATGGTCCAGCGAAGCCACGGTACGAACGAAGGCGAGCGTCCGAGCAGTACCCACGCCATCGCGACGGTTGCGGCCAAGGACACCGCCAGAATGATGCGAACCCAGAGGACGTCACGATGACGCCACGCCACTACCGATCCTGAACCGATCAGCGCGGCGATCGCCGGCGCCAGCGCAACGGTGTAGTAGGCGTGGAAGATTCCCGCCATGAAACTGAAGGTCAGTCCGGTCACCAACAGCCAGAGCCCCCAGACGATGAATGACGCACGCTGTGTGTCAGCGCGGGGTGCCTTGCCTCGCAGCACGATTCCAGCCACCAGAAGTATCAGTGCAGCAGGAATCAACCAGGCGATCTGTCCGCCCTGGGCCGATTCGAACAGTCGGGTAATGCCGGTACTCCCCCACATACCACCGCCGGCCCCACCACCTGGTGCCATACCTCCCCCGGCCATACCACCTGCGGCCTCGCCCATGCCGGGGAAACCGCCCGCAGCAGCGCCGGCCGCAGCATCACCAGCACCGCGCATTCCGCCGCCGCCGACGCTTCCGGTCTCGTTGCCGCTCAAGCGTCCGAGCCCGTTGTAGCCGAGCGTCAGTTCGAGAATCGAATTGTTCTGTGAACCACCGATCCACGGACGCGAGTCGGCCGGCCACAGTTCGACGATTGCCAACCACCCTCCGGCGGAGACGATCAGTCCGCCCAGTGCCGCGAACAGTTGGAGTACGCGCTTACCCAGTTTCGGCGGTCCGGCGATCAGATAGGTGAGCGCCAGCGGTGGAACCACCAACATGACCTGTAATTGCTTTGTCAGGAAACCGAATCCGCAGAAGATACCGACCAACACGAGCCAGCGGGTGCGGCCGTCCTGCACGGCGCGCATCATCGCCCACACTGCTGCGATCATCAGGAGCACCAGCAGAGCATCCGGGTTGTTGAACCGGAACATCAGCGCCGCTACGGGTGTGAGCGCAAGTACCAGGCCCGCGAGGAGGCCGGCGGCCGCACCGAAATACCGTCGAACCGTTCCCCACAACAGTGCAACCGATCCGACCCCGAGGAGTGCCTGCGGCACCAACATCGCCCAGGAATTGAGTCCGAAGATGCGAACCGACAGCGACATCAACCACAGGGACATGGGCGGCTTGTCGACGGTGATCGAGTTTGCAGCGTCCGAGGAGCCGAAGAAGAAAGCCTTCCACGACACCGAACCTGCCTGTACCGCAGCGGCATAGAACGAGTTGGCCCATCCGGACGCACCCAGGCCCCAGATGTAGGCGACTCCGGTGCCCACCAACAACACTCCCAGTGCCCACGGTTCCCAGCGCACCTGACGTTGCGGTTCCGGCGCTGGCAGCGGCGCGGCGAGTGTCTCTGCAGTGGCGGTCATCGATTGGCTCCTACGGATTGTGCGGTGCGAAACACCCAGCGCAGTGCGATGAATCGACTGACTGTGGCAACAAGATTGGCGATGACGAGTACGGCAAGCTCCACGTGCTTGGAAGCGTCGGGCGCCATGACGTCGAGCACGAACAACGATCCGCTGGTGAGCAGTAGACCGAACCCGAACACGAGCAGGCCCTGCATCTGGTGACGAGCGGATCCTTCCGACCCTCGGATCCCGAAGGTGAAGGCCCGGTTGGCGGCGGTGTTGAATACCGCGGTCACCAGCAATGCGACGGCGTTGGCCCACTGCGCACCCATGATCGAGTGCAGAGCGAGGTAGAGCAGCGCGTACGCGAGCGTCGAAATGACTCCCACCACGGCAAAGCGTGAGAGCTGCCCGACCATTCCTCGTGGAACTCCGGGAACCAACGGTTCACGTCCGAAACTTGCCCTGAGCTCGGCCAATGGAAGGGAACCAGTAGACAGTGCTCGCCCGACACGGACCACACCTTTGAGGTCGGCAACTGCCGTGGCAATGATGTCCACCCGACTGTCCGGGTCGTCCACCCAGTCGACAGGGACCTCGTGAATCCGCATGCCCGCTCGCTCGGCCAGCACCAGCAATTCGGTATCGAAGAACCACCCGGTGTCCTCCACCAGCGGAAGTAGTTGCCGTGCAACATCGACGCGCATGGCTTTGAATCCGCACTGGGCGTCGGAGAAGCGAGCATGCAGTGCGCTTCGGAGGATGAGGTTGTAGCTACGTGAGATGAACTCACGCTTGGGGCCGCGCACCACGCGGGACGATCGTGCCAGCCGGGAACCGATGGCAATGTCCGAGTGTCCGGAGAGCAACGGAGCAATCAACGGCATCAGGGCGTTGAGGTCGGTCGAGAGGTCGACGTCCATGTACGCGACCACGTCGGCATCGGAGTCGCTCCATACCTGCCGCAGTGCTCGACCACGACCCTTCGCATCCAGGTGGACGACCCGGACGTCGTCGAATTCTTCGGCGAGGGAACGTGCCAGTGCCAACGTGCCGTCGACACTGGCGTTGTCCGCGATGGTAATTCGTGCAGAGAATGGCACCTGCGTGCGTAAATGCCGGCGCAGGCGCCGCACGCACGTCTCGAGGCCTGCCTCTTCGTTGTATACCGGGACGACCACGTCCAGCACTACAGTCGTCGCGGAGACCTCCTCTGCGTCCGTGCTGCCCGCGGTCTGCATGGCTTCTGTCGTCATGCGTCCTAGATTTGTCGGGCCGGCTCCGACGAACCTGCGTCCAGCCTGGGAGTTTCCTGGCAACCGGACGCGGGCTAATCTCGGGGTATGCCTTCAGTCTTCAGTGCCATCATCAACGGGGATCTACCAGGACGTTTCGTGTGGGAGGACGAGGACGTCGTCGCGTTCTTGACCATCGCGCCGGTAACGCAGGGCCACGTGCTTGTGGTTCCGCGAGCCGAGGTCGATCAGTGGCAGGACGTGGATCCTGAACTCTTTGCCAAGGTCACCGATGTTGCCCGCAACCTCGGCCAAGCCGTGCGGAAGGCGTTCGACGCGCCTCGGTCGGGTCTCCTCATCGCAGGTCTGGAAGTTCCGCATCTTCACGTTCATGTTTTCCCCGCATACGACATGGGGAACTTCGACATCAGTGGCGCCGACACCTCGCCGACACCTGAATCTCTCGACGAGGCACAGACCAAACTCAAGTCGGCGCTACGCGACCTCGGCTTCGAGGCAACTGTCTCGACTCGTTGATCGCATACCTTCGACCGAATTTCGCTGGCCGATAACTGGACTCCCCGCCGCAGCCTCCAACGGAGGTTGCGGCGGTCGCATTTGTCGCTCCTACCGACCGTGACCTGCGATTGCACACCGAACAGTCCGTTTCGCGCTGTCGCGCGAGCACGAGATTCGCTGCTACCGTGGGTCGCTGGTCCGGGACCTAGGGCCCTAAAACTGGTTCACGTGTTAACAGTCGGAGGACAAGGGAGCAATGCAGGAACGTGCCAAGATCAGTCGCCGACAGATTCTTCAAGGTGCTGCTGATCGGTTCGAAGTCACGGGGTACGGCAGCACGAGCATGAATGACATCGTGTCCGCGGCGCAGATGACCAAGGGCGCGGTCTATTTTCACTTCTCGTCCAAAGACGAACTGGCTCAGGCGGTGATCGAAGAACAGCACCAGATCTCGATCAGTGCCTTCACCGCAGTTGCAGCCACAGGCGCACCGGCACTGGAACAGCTCGTCATGGTGTGCCACGAGATGGGCCGCCAACTCGTCGCAGAACCTATTGTTCGTGCGGGAATCCGACTTACCCTCGAGTTGGCCTCTGCCGACGGTTCGCAAGGCCCGTACGTCGTGTGGATCCGCGAGCTTCGAAAACTGGCCGAGGCCGCGAAGCTCGAAGGCGACATCCGCGACGATGTGGAGCCGGAATCGGTGGGTCGCGTGGTGATCTCGGCATTCACCGGCGTTCAACTGGTTTCGAACGTTCTCACCAGACGAAGCGATTTGAACGACCGTATCGACGAATTGTTCACCCTCCTGTTGGCAGGCGTGGTCTCCGACAAGCGACGCAGCGCCGTCGCCGAACTGGTCGGATGTCGCCTCGAAACTTATGCGTCCTGATCCGGAGAACACCCCGACGCCCGGATGATTCGGCGCAACAGCACCGAACCGTGCGCCAACCTTCGTCGATTCGTACAAGACCCCCCGTCGTCGACTCACTATCGTCAGATCCACGAATAACCCAGATACATGGATACCGACGAAAGGGCTTCTCGAATGACCGAAACCGCCACGTACGTTGAGAGCGCACAGCAGGAGATCGCTGCTGTACTCGCCGAAGCGAAGACCGATGCCTACGTCCACGCACGCGACATCGATTCCGGCGAAGAGTTCGGCTACGGCGCGGACGAAGGTGTCATCCTCGCCTCCGTTTTCAAGATTCCTGTTGTGCTTCAGTACGCCCGTGAAGTAGCGGCAGGCACCCTTGATCCGACCGAGCACGCCACGGTGACCGCCGAGTTCCGCTCCGGCGGCATCGGTATCGGCGGCTGCGCCGACGACGTGACTGCAAGCTGGCGAGACCTCGCTCTGCTCATGATGAGCTTCAGCGACAACGCCGCCACGGATTTCTTGTACGAGCGTCTCGGACTCGACAACATCGTCGCAACGCTGCGCGGGCTCGGTTTGGAGAAGACCAACTTGGTCCGTGACTGCCGAGGCCTCTTCAAGACGGTCTACGACGACCTCGGCGTCGACAAGGGCACCTTGCTGGAAATGCCCCCCATCGAAATTCTTCGGACAATTTCCGTCATGGATCCCGCCCGCTCCAATTCCAGTACTCCTCGTGAGATCACAATGTTGCTGGCTGCAATCTGGAGGGATGAAGCCGGCCCCGCATCGGCTTGTGAAGAGGTCCGAACCATCATGAGCAAGCAGGTCTGGCCGCACCGCCTTTCGTCCGGTTTCCCCGACGAGGTCACTGTCGCCGCCAAGACCGGAACGCTGGGACTGGTACGAAACGAAGCCGGCGTCGTGGCGTACCCGGACGGCAAGCGTTACGCCGTCGGTGTCTTCACCAAGTCCCACGAGCTCACCCACCGCGCCCCGAAGATCGACGCCTCCATCGGAACCGTCGGCCGCATCGCTGTCGAAGCACTTCGCAACAACAGCTGATCCGAACCCACTGACAAAGAATGCGGGTCGCGCTGAGAAATCAGTGCGACCCGCATTTTTCGGCTTTCGAGCTAGCGTGGACCGCGCAGACGAAGATGCACCATCAACCGGAAGCGGACGTTGGGGTCGTCGAGATCCAACGCGGCCATACCCTTCAACTTGCTGAGGCGATACCGAAAGGTGTTGGGGTGCACGTGCAATGACGCCGCGGCGTCACCGACATCACCGAACGCGTTGAGCCACGCATCGAGAGTGTCCACGAACGAGGTCGCATGAGCGGCGTCGTGGCTGGCGATCGCCTCGATCGGTCCGAGGTCCGAGAACCCTTCGGCTGCAGCTTCCGACGCGATCTCCAACAGGATGGCATCGACGTGGACGCTACTGAAGGTGGCGACGCTGCCCGACGCTCGTCCCGCCAACAACACTTCGAGGGCATGTTCGGCGTCGCGCTTCGATCGGCTCAGCTGCGCCGGTCTGGTCACGACCCGGCCGATCCCGATGATCGTGTCGCCGGACGCTCCGGTGCGGTCCAGGAAGTCCGAGGCCACACGGAACGCCTGCAACTCGGCTTCGGCCGGGGAATGCCCTCGCACAGACAGCACCGCATAGCCGGTTCCGTTGACCAAGGCTGCCGCCGACTGCGAGTGGACGGCGCCGAGGTGCATGGCCAGAGCGTCGGTCAGTCGCACCACGTGGGCGGCATCGTCCGGCTTCGACGATCCTTCGAAAGACCTACGACCCAAAGCCATCACGAGTGCGGGGCCGGTCCCGAGGCCGAGGCGATTCATCGCGTCGACCGCACCTGACCCACCGTCGAGAAGGGTTGCGATCAGGTCTGCGCGCAGTCGGCGCTCGGCGTCGGCGCCGCCGCGCAACCGCAACATCTGCAGCGCGATCAACCCAGCTGAATCGCGCAGAGCACGCATCCGGTCGTCGGACATCGGCTCACCGGTTGCCACCCACATGGAGCCGAGGAACTCGTCGCCGGCTCTGATGGACACGGCGATACGACCCATTTTGGTACCGAGGGTCTCGGCCGAGACCCACACCGGATCGTCGCTGCGATAGAGCCGGTCGAAGACCCCGGCCTCTTCGAGCACTCGAATGTACTGGTCAGGAACTTGCCGCTCCAGAACGGTCGCGATACGTGGACCGTCTCCTTCTTCCTGGCGGCCGGAGAAGGCGATGACCCGTGAGCTGCGGTCCTCGATCGTGATCGGCGCATCGAGAAGTGCGCTGACAGCGTTGGCGAAGGCGAACAGATCGCCGGCCGGGCCGCCTCCGCGTGAGTGGATGTGCCCGACTTCGTTTCGGGCCGAGAGCACCGAATGAAGCAGGCTTGTCAGCTGAACCCACGAGACTCCTCGCGCCAAGGCCAACAGCACGACGCCCGAGGCGATGACGGATTCGCGGTCCGCATCGCTGACCTCGGCGGTCACTCGCGCGACCACCACGCGTACTCCGCGCTCGGCCAGGCCGGCCACGGACTCCGCGATACGTTCGCCTCCGGTGACGCCGACGAGCAGCACCATGGAGTCCGGTGTCGAGGGTGAGTCGTCGTCGGGGTCGTGAATGACCACCGAGGCGATCTCCTGGACCGCCTCCGGGTCGCCGACAACCGGATTCAGCACCGTAGTTCCCACGTCTTCGAGAAGCCGCACCAAACTGATGCGAGGTCGTACGGTGCCCACGTCTATCACTCCTTCGTCCGGTGAACGAAGTGTGTCATAGTGATTCGTCAAAGCCGATCCATGCCGATCCATTCGACCGACGTGGTAATTGCTTCGAGCAGGTCGGGGATCGGTTCGACGCCGATGCCCGGTCCTTCCGGAACCTTCACGTAACCGTTGTCGAGTACGAACGGCTCGGTGATGTCTTCGGCGAAGTACCGGTCGGAAGCCGATGTATCGCCTGGTAGGGCAAATCCGGGGAGCGCGGCAAGCGCGACGTTGGCGGCCCTGCCGATTCCGGTCTCGAGCATTCCGCCGCACCACACGGCAATTCCGTTGGCCTTGCAGACGTCGTGGATACGACGCGATTCCAGATAACCGCCCACACGTCCCGGTTTGATGTTCACCACGCTGCACGCACCGATTGCCAGCGCGTCGGCGGTGACCTTCGCGGAGGTGATCGACTCGTCGAGGCAGACCGGCGTCCGCATCATCTCGGCCAGCCTGGCGTGGCCGCGCAGTTCCTCTTCGGGAAGCGGCTGCTCGATCAGCAGGAGGTCGAAGTCGTCGAGCCGCTGGAGATGGCGGGCGTCAGCCAGGGTGTACGCGGTGTTCGCGTCGACCTGGAGGAGTACGTCGTCGCCGAACCTCTCGCGGACTGCGCGAACCGGCTCGATGTCCCAGCCCGGTTCGATCTTCAGTTTGATGCGCAGGTATCCGGCATCGAGGAACCCGCCTGCCTCTTCGAGCAGTTCGTCGATCGAATTCTTGATACCCACCGAGACACCCGCGGGTACGCGATCGACCACCGCGCCCAGGTACGAAGACATGCTCGTCCCGGCAGCCCGTAACTCGGCGTCGAGAAATGCGGTTTCCAGTGCCGCTTTGGCCATGGGGTGCCCGGCGAACTGTTCCATCGTCGCGCTCAGTGCGTGCACGTCGGGATCGGTGAGTTGACCCAGAGACGGAATCAGGAACTTACGAAGGACTTCGGCGGCGCCGTCCGTGTATTCGGAGCAGTAGCGAGGCTCGGACATCGCCACGCACTCGCCCCAGCCCTCCGACTCCGAGGTGACTACCTTGACGAACAACACGTCCTTGGTGGTCTCGGTGCCGAACGAGGTACGGAACGGCGCTTTCAACGGCATTGCCGCCCGGCGTAATTCAACTCCGTCGATCTTCACGATGTAACCTCCGCTGTTGTCCTGCCTGCCTGTGTTCCCGGCGCACGGTCCAGCACGTACTTTCCGGTTCTGGTAACTGCGAGAACCACTCCGTTCTCGGCGAGCACACCACCGAGAGTCTCGCGGACTGCCAGGCGCCAGTCGTTCGCCGCCGCCGGGTCCGACTTACGCAGTGTGTACACGTCATTCGGTGTAGCCACCGTGACGAATCGATTCTTGGTCGACTTCAACACGGGCAGGCCGGCTTCGGAGACGGACAGCAGTTCGCTCGCCCCCAAGGACTCGGGAGTCGGGACTTCTCCCGAACCGGCGACGACGTCGGCAACCTTGCTACTACCGATTTCCCAGTCGATCAGCAATCGGTCGCTGTCTGCGCCGCCGTTGAGACTGTCGTTCATCGGCGCGTAGAAACGCGGCAGATACTGGATCGGGAACGCACCGAGTTTCGAGACGTTGAAGTAGGCATTGCGCGCGACGAGCGGGTCGAAAGTCCACCGCACGTGGAGAATTCCCCGTTCCAGTGCCCACGCTCGCTGGAACAGTTTCAACGCGAGGCCGATGTGCCCGTTCTGCACGTTCGGGAGGATCCCCGTGATGTGCGAATGCAACGAACGGTGTTGCGGTTCCTCGAAGAATGCAACCGAGCCGCCGATCAAATCTCCGCCACGAAACGCGCCGGCGACGTAGTTACCGGAGTGTGCGAGCGCTTTCATCATGTCCCGATGGACGGGAGGGTTACCGCTCTCCGGCTGCCATACCTTCTCGAACAGACCGAATACCTGTTCCAACTCGGCATGCCCGGTGACGGTTTCGATAGTCACACATGCAAGCAGGGCGGCCTGCTCGGCCTGGCTGATTGCTTGCCGCATCCGTGAAGGCGATACACCTCCGAATGGTTGAACGGTCTTGCGTTGGACATTGTTCGGCGACGTCATAGTCACAGTCCTCCCTCCAGGATTCGAGTCACCAGACCGGCCAACAAGGTGGCGCGCGGGATCATCTGATCTATCTCTACGTGTTCTGTCGCTGCGTGGGCGCCACCGCCGACGGCACCGAGGCCGTCCAACGTGGGAGTTCCTACTGCGGCAGTGAAATTTCCGTCCGATGCACCGCCGACGGCGCAGTCGCGCAGCATCCCCAAGCCGCTCTCACTGCTGACCTGGTGAGCGAGAAAGTACAGCTTCTCCGAAGACACTGATTCCAGTGGTCCACGGTTGGGGCCTCCGGACACCGAAATTCGACTTTCGGCCAGCGCGGGTGTCAGTGCACGGATCGAACGGTCGATGCGTTCCTGTTCCGTCGCCGACCACATGCGAACGTCACACCACAGTTGCGCTTGCGCTGCAACAGTATTGGTGGTCGTGCCGCCACTGATCACGGACGGAACCACCGACGTTCCCGCCGCCGGGTCCGCGAGCTCCACCACGGCCTGAATCTGATGTGCGAGCTCCACTACAGCGTTCACACCTCGTTCCGGTTCCAGTCCGGCGTGTGCAGCGCGTCCCTCGATGTCGACGCAGTACAGCGACATACCCTTGCGCGCGGTCTTCACTGCGCCGTCGGCTGCGGCTTCGAGGACCAGCACCGCGTCGACCTGACGTGCTTGCTCCTCGATCAGTGCGCGCGAGGTCGGGGAGCCGATTTCCTCGTCGGAATTGAGGAGCACGACCACCCCGTCGAGCGACGGAAGCGATGCGAGCGCGTGGAAGAGCTGGACGATGCCGGCCTTCATGTCGAAGACTCCGGGTCCGGTGGCGATGTTGTCGGTGACAGACCAGGGCAACTCTGCGAGCGTTCCGAGCGGCCAGACGGTGTCGAAATGGCCCAGGAGCATCACCTTCGGCTCCGCGCCGAACGACCAACGCAAGTGCTGGCGCCCGTCGATGCGGATACGTTCGGGGGTGCTTCCGAGGTGGCGTTCGCCGATTTCGGCCACCACGTCCGCACATGCATCGACTGCGCCGAGATCGGAACTGGGCGACTCGGCGGTTACCAACGCCGCCAGGTCTGCCACCATTGATTTCTTGTCCACTCCGACGCTCTCCTGTCACCGACTTGCAACTTCGCAGTCAAGCTTGGCCGAAGCGACCCTGTCGGATCTTGTCCAAGACTCCTGTCCTTCGGGCTCGGATTCGTCGTGCGTCACGAACAGCTGGGTGTGACAAGCAACTGTGTGTCATCAAGCAGGTGTGTCAGGTACCGATCTCTGTTCGGGCGGCAAACAGCTCAGGGAAGAAGCTCAACTCCAGCGCACGTTGCAGGAACCCGGCACCACCACTCGAACCGCCGGTCCCCTTCTTCATGCCGATCACCCGCAGCACCGTCCGAAGGTGCCGGAACCGCCACAGTTGAAAGCTCTCCTCGAGGTCGACCAACTCCTCGAACGCCTCGTACGCCGTCCAGTGCTGTTCGACGTTCTCGTAGATTGCTTTGACCAGCGGAATCAGTTCGTCGTTTCGCACGTAGGGCGCGCTGACGTCTCGTTCGAGAGCCGACGCCGGAACGTCGTACCCCTGCCTGGACAGGTACCGCCAGAACTCGTCGTACAGTGTCGGCTCCCCGAGCAGGGTCTCCAACAATCGATGGGCGGACGGATCCGATTCGAACACCTTCAGCATGCCCGCGTTCTTGTTTCCGAGCACGAATTCCACGGCGCGGTACTGGTACGACTGGAACCCCGACGAGTTGCCGAGAACGCCCCTGAACTCCGCATACTCCGCCGGCGTCAGTGTCGCCAACACCGACCACTGCTCGGTCAAGGTGGCCTGAATATGTTTGACACGTGCGATCCGCTTGAACGCAACCCGAATATCGTCGGCAGCGATCGCTGCTCTGGCCGCCCGAATCTCGTGGAGAAACAGTTTGAGCCACAACTCGCTGGTCTGGTGCTGAATGATGAACAAGAGTTCGTCGTGGTGTTCCGGCTCGCTCACCGGGTGCTGCGAATCCAGGAGGGTGTCGAGTCCGAGGTAGGCCCCGTAACTCATCTTCCCGGAAAAATCGGTGACGACGTCGTCTTCGATCTTTCGTGTGCCGTCCGTTGCCGACATCTTCGGTCTCCTTGTCAGAATTTCGCCGGGGTCTGCGGAACGATCATGGCCACCAATGCGGCAGCGCTCGTCGCTCCGACCAGGACTCCGAATGCAGCCATGTACGAGAACTGGTCCACCATCCATCCCATCACGAGCGGGGTGATGAAACCGGCGAACTGACCACAACCGTTGATCAAACCCATTCCGGAACCGAGGAATTCGGCCGGAAGTGCCCGCAACGGCATCGCGAAGATCGACATCGAACACAGACCGCTGATGCCTAGAGCCAACGTCTCGTAGAACGTGAACATCGCGACGGTGTCAGCGGTGGTCATCAGGAACAAAAGGACTGCCGACGTGGCCATACACGGAACCAGAAGGATCCTGGCCCGGTCGTGGAAGTACTTGTCCACCAACCGCCCGCCCACAATCGTGGCCAGCGCCGTGACGATGAAGGGAATTGCGGCAAAGATTCCCGTGTCGATCAGCGAGAGTCCCTTGTCGTTGAGCAGATAACTCGGCACCCAGGTCATCAGCCCGTACGCGGACATGTTGGCCAGGCAGAACAGAATCGCGAACTTCCACACCGACGCGGACTTGAACACGGCGGCGCGAGAGTGCTCGCTCGCCAGAGGTTGCAAGGCTGCCTCGGGATCTTCCGAAATTTCCGTGTCCAACGGTGCGGGCAGCACCAACCACACCACCGTGCCGATCACTGCGCCGACGATCGCCACCAGCCAGAACGCGTCACGCCACCCCACGGCCATGAGGACCGGCGCGATGATCAGCGGTGCGATGCCGGGGCCGAGGTTGTTGGCGCCGAGCATGAAACCCATCGCGGTCGCTCTGGTTTTCGGACGCGTCCGCTCAGCCAAAGCCTTGAACGACGCCGCTGGAAAGAGCCCCTGGCTGATGCCGAACATCGCACGCATGACCATCAGCGAGACGAGACCCCACGCGAACCCTGTCAACGCTGTGAACACCGACCACAGGATCAAAGCAACGATCAACAGTGGCCTGGGTCCGAAGCGGTCGGCCAACATTCCGCCGGGGACCTGCCCGAGCATGTAGAAGATCGCGAATACCGAGACCACGCCACCCAACTGCGTACTGCTGAGCGAGAATTCGTCGCCGATCATCGGAAGCGCAAGCCCGATCATGACGCGATCCACCATGTCGATCAACCAGATGGTACTGAGCAGCCCCACCGTAACGGTGGTCGTGTGACGAATCGACTTGTTGTCCATCATTTTTCGAACCGAACCGTCGCTCGCCCGCGACGGTGCTTCCACTGTGACGCGTTCCGCCTTCATCAAGCCTCCCGAATTGTCTTGTGCCGCATGGACTGGAACATTGAAAAGACTGATGAAGTGTGACAGCGAACACGTCTACCGCATTGGTCCGTTTCACCAATAGCCGAAGCAATGTTTGGTCGGTCGGAACATGTTCTGCCCCAAGAGATGACAAATGCCGCCGGCGCACACGGCGTCGGCGGCATTTCGCGATGGAGTCGCTACTTCATCACGTGCGATTGGCGACTGCCACGATCGTCGAGACGCCTGCGGCTGCAAGCCGGGCATTGACAGTGATCAGACCGAGAATGTCGTCGACGCTGCCGAGTGTGTGCGAAATCGTACGATCCGAAATCCGTCGCGAGCCGGGAACAGCCTCGGCGAGTTCAGCTCCCGTGGTGGTGGGGTGAACGATCTCGAGGGTCCATTCGTCACGCAGCTCGACCGGCTTCAGTGTGTCGGCCTTACGCACTGCGCGCTCGGCTCCTGCTCGGATCTGCTCGCACGCCAGCGACGGCGGCAGCGAATTGGTTGCCGACCATCCATGTGCCTTCTTGACCTCGACGGTCTCGGTTGTCGGCGAGGCCGCGTCGACCAAGCCGCAGATGATGTCGTCACCCGTCACCAGGCCGACGGGAACGCCCTGGGTGGCAGCGTAGAGGGTGTTGACGTCGGTCTCCGAGACGGACTTGCCGTCGAGGCGGACGTCGGCGAACAAGCTCGAGAACGTGTGCGCCAGGACGCCGGGCCCACCGGCTGGTGCGTGATAGCCGACAAACAGAGCGACGTCGTGATCGGACGTCAGTCCCTCCGCCATGCACTGCATCTT
This sequence comes from Rhodococcus sp. OAS809, assembly GCF_040546695.1. Taxonomy (NCBI): domain Bacteria; kingdom Bacillati; phylum Actinomycetota; class Actinomycetes; order Mycobacteriales; family Nocardiaceae; genus Rhodococcus; species Rhodococcus sp. OAS809. Next base: position 2,957,510 of record NZ_JBEPOI010000002.1, read on the forward strand.
CGGTGTTCCGAAGATCAGACGCGCCCGTGGATCCAGGTCGGCGTGAAGCAGATTGTCCATCGTTCCGTGGCTGTCGTTGACCAGGACGCTCGTCGCACCGGCGTCGAACGCACCGGCGATCGCGGCATTGGTCTCGGCGGTCATGAGCATCTGCGCACGGTGGTAGCCGCCACCGCCGCGGATCGTCTGATCGAGCGTCGCGATACCCGCGATACCCTCCATGTCCACCGAAATATAGACGTGCATTCCTGTCCTCCATCGATCTCAATCGGCTGAATTGATAACTTCGCTTTCACCTTCACACTCGAGCGCATCCGTTTCTTGTCCGCTCGAACGGTGAGTCGGCCTCCATTTGGGACGTTCACACCAGAATCCGATACCCGAGCCGTGAAACCATCGGGACATTCGCCGGGCCAGGCGGTTCGACCAACGACAGGAGTGCAGCGCTGATGCAGGTCCACGACATCGTGTTCACCGGCGGCCGTGTCGTCGATCCCGCATCGGGGACCGACGAGGTTCGGGGCATCGCGATCACCGACGGCAAGGTCTCGGCGTGGGGTCGCGACGCGATCGAAGCCCGGCAGACGATCGACGTGACCGGTCAGGTCATCTGCCCCGGATTCATCGACCTGCACAGCCACGGACAGGAAATCGCCGAGCAGCGACTTCAGGCATTGGACGGAGTCACGACGGCCCTCGAACTGGAAGCCGGCATCATTCCTGTTGCAAAGGCATATGCCCGGGCCGGCGCCGAGGGCCGCCCGATCAACTACGGCTACGCGACGTCGTGGGCGCACGCCCGAATGATCGAACTCTCAGGGGCCGATCCCGACGGCGACATCAGAACGCTCCTGCACCATCTCGGTTCCCCGAGCTGGCAGGGCGAGCCCACCGCCTCCCAGCGCGCCCACATTCTCGAACTCCTCGAAAACGATCTGGCCGCAGGCGCTCTCGGCATCGGCGTGGTGGTCGGGTACGCGCCGAAATCCGATCCGGTGGAGTACCTACAGGTGGCGGATCTCGCGGCCCGAGCCAGCGTTCCCACCTATACCCATGCGCGCCCTCTCATCTCGGCCGATCCGTCGAGCCCGGTGGATGGTGCCGTCGAAATCGCCCGTGCAGCAGCCGAAACCGGCGCACACATGCACTACTGCCACGTCAACAGCACCTCGGGAATGCACGTCGACCACGCGCTGTCGGTGGTGGCGCAGGTTCAGGCAGCCGGATCGCGCGTCACGACGGAGGCGTATCCGTACGGTTCCGGGTCGACGGCCGTCGGAGCTGCGTTTCTCGATCCCGACAAGCTGCACCTGATGAATCTGACACCACGGTCGCTGACATTCGTACCCACCGGTGAACGTATCGCGGACCGCAAGCAGCTGGAACATCTTCGGGCCACCGACCCCGGTGGGTTGGTGCTGGTGGAGTTCCTCGACGAGAACGACACCGTGCAGCGCGAATTCCTCGAACGGGCGATGACTTTCGATCGCGCCGCCATCGCGAGCGACGCGATGCCACTGACCTGGCCCGGCCGTTCGCCTGCCGACTCATTGCAGTGGCCACTGCCGAAGAAGGCACTCGGCCACCCCCGCGGCGCCGGCACCTACGCACGTGCGATTCGTACGCTGTACCGCGAGCGTCGGCTGCTGTCGCTGTCGGAGATCATCGCGCGCTGCTCGTTGATCCCTGCGCAGATTCTGGAGGAGTCGGTTCCCTCGATGGCGACGAAAGGCCGGATCAGCCCCGGTAGCGACGCGGACATCCTCGTTTTCGACCCCGAGCGAATCACCGACAACGCCACGTACATCGACGGCACCCGCCCCTCCACCGGTATCAGCCGCGTGCTGGTCGGCGGAGTACCCGTCGTCGAAGACGGTGTCGTGGTCCAGGACGCGTTGCCTGGTCGCCCGGTACGCCGCTCGTAGCCGGATCTCATTCTGACCTGCATAGTTCTGACAGAAAGTCACCACACATGAACACATCGTCTGCAATCAACGGCACAATCGATGCCATGACGGATTTCGCGAACCCCCCGATCGGTTGGCAGCACAAGGCCTTCGGCACCGACCTCGAAGGTCGCGACGGTTCCGACCTCGAGCCGCTGGGGATCTCGGCACTCGACGGCAACCTCCTGCTACCCGTGATGACACTCAACCGTGCAGCGATCGCGCACAATGTCGACCTCATGGCGCAGTTCTGCTCCGACCACGATGTGGATCTGGCGCCTCACGCGAAGACCACGATGAGCCCCGAACTGGTTCGACGGCAACTCGACGCCGGGGCTTGGGCGATGACAGCCGCAACCGTTGCGCAGGCACGCATTCTGCGTGAGTTCGGTGTGGACACCATCATCATCGCCAGCCAGGTTCTCGATCCCGCCGGTATTCGGTGGATCTGCGACGCCCAGGCCACCGTCCCCGATTTCTTCGTCACCACCCTCGTGGACTCGGTCGAGAGCGTCCGCCTGATGGAACAGTTGATCGCGAAAGTCTCACCGGCCAGCCGTATCCGGGTTCTCGTCGAACTCGGCTACGACAGCGGACGCGCGGGCGCTCGCACTGTCGAGCAAGCACTCGACGTCGCACGCGCAGCATCGCAGGCACCTTCGTTGATACTCACCGGAGTCGAGGGGTTCGAGGGCATGATGCCCGGAGCCTCGGTAGCAGCCCGCCGTATCTCCGTCGATTCGTATCTCAAATCCGCGCGGGTTTTCACGGAAATCTGTGTGGCCGAGAACCTGTTCGAGAACAACTCCGCGAAGGCTCCCCAGCCACTGGTCACTTTCGGCGGCAGTGCGTTTCACGATCTCGTTGTGCGCGAACTGGCCGGACGGTGGGCACTCGACAACGGTGTACGCATCGTGCTGCGCAGCGGTTGCTATATCACCCATGATCACGGTCTCTATGCCGAAACTTCGCCGTGGGCTGACGGTCCGCGAACTCTGCAGGGAGCCGCAGAGGTCTGGGGCGTAGTGCTCTCCATACCTGAACCCGGACGGGTGATCCTGGGCTTCGGCCGCCGCGATGTCGGTTCCGACGCAGGCTTTCCCATAGTCCTGTGGCGCCGACGCGACGGATCCAACCGATCAGCGCGAGAGCTGACGATCACCGCACTCAACGACCAGCACGCGTACGTCGACGTTCCGGCTGACTTCGACGTGAAGGTCGGCGATCTGCTCGGTTGCGGAATCTCGCATCCCTGCACAACATTCGACAAGTGGTCACTGATTCCCGAGGTCGATTCGGATTACCGCGTCGTCGGTACGGTGCACACCTACTTCTGAGGGGACCGGTTGCGGTAATCCGGCGTCAGTCGTCCTTCGGGTCACGCGGCAATTCGACGCGGAACGTCGTCCCCTGCCCGAGGGAGGTCTCGACGCTGACGGTTCCGTCGTGCGCTGCAACCAACGCCGAAACGATGGACAGGCCGAGACCGGCGCCCCCGGTCTCACGGGTGCGAGAGGTGTCGGCGCGGTAGAAACGCTCGAAGATCCGCGCGGCATCCTCGTCACTCAAACCCTGACCGGTATCCGAAACCTCGACCACCGCGGAGTTCTCGGTCGTACCGACACGAACGGTGACCTGCGCATCCGGCGGAGTGTGTTTGATCGCGTTGCCCACCAGATTGGCAACTACCTGACGCAGTCTGGCCTCGTCACCATGCACTTCGGGCAGGCCTGGGCCGCCGGTCATCTGAAGTTCGACAGTTCGATCCGGTGCGATCGCTCGTGCCGCCTGTACCGAATCCGCCGCAACTGCAAGCAGATCCACAGGCTTGTTCTCGAGTGGACGCTGTTCGTCGAGTCTTGCCAGCATGAGCAGATCTTCGACCAGAAGTCCCATCCTCGACGCCTCGCCCTCGATCCGGTTCATCAGCGTTTCCGTATCAGTCATGGCGCCTTGGCGATACAACTCGGCGAACCCACGAATAGTCGTCAAGGGTGTGCGCAACTCGTGGCTCGCGTCGCCGACAAACCTACGCATCTTCTCCTCGGAACGCCGGGCCGATTCCTCCGAAGCCTCGGTCGCGGCAAATGCGTGTTGAATCTGCGCGAGCATTCCGTTGAGCGCCACGGACAGTCGACCGACCTCGGTGCGGTCATCGCGCTCCGGAACACGTCGATGAAGGTCGCCGGCGGCAATGGCAGCGGCAGTCTCCTCCACCTCGACAAGCGGACGGAGGCTCCGACGAACCACGAAATACGCTGCGCCGCCGAGGATCAGCAGGACAACCAGGCCGATGCCGAGTTGCAGGCCGACCAAGTCGTCGACGGTCTGCTCGTTATCCGTCAGTCGCACACCGATAGTCGTGGTCGTGCCGTCGCGGACCGTCGTGAGAACCCGCCAGTTCACGTCCGAACCGTCGCTCGATCCGACGGTGATCGGGCCGTTGGTGGAATCTTTCGACAGGTCGGGTTCGGTCGTCGTCGACTTGTCGTTCAGGATGATCACCCGTCCGTCCGGGGTCACGGTCCGAACGAAGAAGGGGCTGGGTGGGCGGGTGCCCGGGCCGACATCACTGGGCGGCTGCAGGTCTCTGCTGTGCGGCTTTGCCCAACCGTCGACCGCTTCGTACAGCGTTTTGTCGGTTCGCTGGGTCAGTGAGTTCTCGAGAGCAGAAGTGACCGCTACACCCGACGCCAACAGACCCAGCGCGGCCAACACCAGCAAGGCCGCAACCAGGGTGAAGCGCAGCGGCAGTGAATGGAGACGGAAACGACCCCGCTTCGGAAGCTGATCGTTTTCCGCGGCGGCGATCATTGCCGCGGTTCACGCATCACGTAGCCGACCCCACGCAATGTGTGAATCAGCGGTGTCTCCCCCGTGTCCACCTTGCGCCGCAGGTAGGAAACGTAGGACTCGACAACTCCGACCTCCCCACCGAAGTCGTAATTCCAGACGTGGTCGAGAATCCGCGGTTTGCTGAGAACCGTCCCGGCGTTGACCATGAAGTATCGGAGCAGTGTGAACTCGGTGGGCGAGAGTGCAACCAACTCGCCCTTCTTCCAGACCTCGCGGGTGTCGTCGTCGAGTTCGATGTCGGCGAACTTCACCCGCGGCGACTGCTCCGGCGCGACACCGCGACCGGCGCGGCGCAGGATGACCCGCAACCGCGTCACGACTTCTTCGAGGCTGAACGGCTTGGTCACGTAGTCGTCCGCGCCGAGGGTCAGGCCGCTGATCTTGTCGTCGAGCGAATCCTTCGCCGTCAGAAACAGGACGGGCGCGTCCACACCGTCGGCGCGCAGGCGTCGAAGCAGACCGAAGCCGTCCATCCCGGGCATCATGACGTCGAGAACGATCGCGTCGGGACGGAATGTCCGTGCGACGTCCAGGCCTTGGGCGCCGCTCGAAGCAGTTGCCACCTCGAAACCCTGGAATCGGAGGCTCACGGAGAGCAACTCCACGATGGTGGGTTCGTCGTCGACAACGAGGATGCGGGCTTCGGGGGTCTTGTCGGTCACGAGAACCATCTTCTCCCCTGCCACTGGATTCCCGCTGTATGTTCCCTGGGAGCTTCCTGTGAACGGCCGGGTGCAGGTGAAAAGCTGACAGCAGGATCCCGGCAAGGATCCAGGCTTCGATCGGCTGGCAAGGCACACGTGACATCAGCGGATTCAGCTACTTCAACGCACTGTCGATGGAGACTGCATTCGCGGACGCTGCGGTGTGGGTCGCCGACGCAGTTCAGACAAATTTGGCCGGCTACGACTTCGTTCAGTGGCCGAGTCGAGGACGCCATCTGCTGGTTCCTCGACTTCGAGACAGGGAACCGGTGTGGATGGATCCGCACGGCGATGTGACGATAAGTCGTATCGGCGAGTTGTGCAAGAATTCGACGAATTATGCTGCAACGTAGCCCAGTTCAAATCGCTCAGCTCTACGGTCCTGTGGCGTCCGCGCTGGTCGGCGGTGTGGTGGCCGCGTACGCAGTGGCCGAGTCCCGAGTTGACGACTTCTCCTTCTCCGACGCCGGCGTTATCTCGGTGGTGATCACGCCGCAGTGGGCGGGAGCAACTGCCGCGGTGGTTGCGGCCGTCGGCGTAGCGCTACTGCATCGCTGGGGACGTGGCGGTCTCGCGAGTGCCTTCGCTGTAGTCGGCGCCCTCGCCATCGCGCTACCTGCATTCGTCCCCGCCTCCGCCCAGATTTCGGTGACTCTGAACGCAATCGGAGCAGGCGCTTTCCTCGCGGCAGCGGCATTTCCGACGAAGGGTCACCGCGGAGCACAAACCGCTCTCGGACTCGGCGTAACCACGACGACCCTGTACTTCGGCGCAGCGGACTTATGGCGCGATCGCGTCCCCAGGTGGTCGCTCACACTTCCGGGCGATTCCTACCCCGTGCCGTCCACGGTTCCCGTCTGGATTCTGCTCGCCGCAACTCTTCTCGTGGGTGGAGTCGCCGCACTCGCACGACCGAATCAGGAGCCGGGCGACATCGACGCACGCCTGGTGAAGCTGGGAGTTGTTCTGCCCCTGGTATTCACGGCTCTCTATGTGTGGTTGGGCTCGACGACATCACCTGGGTCATGGGTGATCGCGGTGGTATTGGCGGTTGCCGTTACCGTCGCACTGGCTTGGCGGTTGCCGCCACACGACGGTCGTTTCGTACTCGTCGGACTGGCAGTCAGCGCGGTTTCGGTCAGCTCGATTTCCTTTCCATCCGACTGGACCTGGGCGATGCCCGCGGGAGCTGCTGCCCTGGCGTTGGGCGTCGTCGTCGGCTGGAGAAGACCGATGCCGCAACTCGGGCTGGGACTCCTTGCCGTGACTGCACTCTCGGGATTGCTGGATGCCGCCCCGACCACGGTTGCCTACGTCCTCATCCTCCCGCTTGCGCTGGGACTGGCCGTCACGTCATGCATGCCTGTTGCCGTCGGAGCAGTCTCGAGCGGGGCGATGCTGCCCGTCGCTTTTACGTTGTTCTCGGTTTCACCGACCTTCTTGGACCCGGGCTCGCGGGAATTCGGGTGGTCTACCGGTCCGCTCGTCGAACACGGACCGGCCGCCGTGAACACGCCGATTCCTCTGGCTGTTCTCGCTGCGACGGCGACGATCGTGGTGGCCGTGACGAGCATCCATCTGAAGCGGGTTCGACCGGCGGTGGTGACCTAAATCGCCAGTTGATCGGGTCGGAACGCAGAATTCTGTTGCTATGGTTGGGTGGTCAACGACGACATCCGGACGAGCGCACCGTACCCGGCCAGCGAAAAGACGGTGCCTTGGGAGTTGTTCACCATGGCATGGATCGTGCTCGTCATTTCCGGACTTTTCGAAGCTGTCTGGGCTACCGCCCTCGGTAAGTCCGACGGATTCAGCAAGATGTCGCCTACCATCGTCTTCGTCCTCGGCCTGATCGTCAGTATGGCCGGCCTCGCGTATGCAATGCGTACCCTTCCCATCGGGACTTCCTACGCGATCTGGGTCGGCATCGGCGCCGCCCTGACTGTGGGATATGCGATGATCACCGGCGCGGAGTCCACGTCGATCGTCAAGATACTGCTGATCCTGGGCATCGTCGGCTGTGTCGTCGGTCTGAAGGTCCTTCACTGACCGGCGATCCTGGTGAGTGTTTGTGTGTTACCGGTTACAGTTAACGCATGAAACTGCTGGAGATGCTCACGCTTCCCCTACGCGCGGGCATTGCAGCCGCAGAGATCAGTTTGGGAATCGCCGAGCTGACGGTCACGACAGTTCGTATCGCCGTCGGTAATACCGGCGCGGTGACGGCGGGTGCTGCCGGCTTGGCAAGCCCCCGCGGACCCATGCAGATGATCCAGCAGTTGTCATCACTCACCGCTGACGATCGGCCCATCGGGCAGGCCTTGGCCCCCGGTGGGCCACTCGATCGACTTCTCTCTCCCGGCGGTCCGGTCGACAAACTGACTGCACCCGACGGCACTCTCGAACGACTGCTCGCTCCCGGCGGACCACTCGAAAGACTTCTTGCCCCCGGCGGACCGCTGGATAGGGTGCTCGCCGAGAACGGCGCATTGGAACGCTTGCTCGCGCCGGACGGTCTCCTCGACCGAATGATGGCGGAGGACGGTCCGCTGGAACGCCTGACAGCGCAAGACGGTGCCGTCGAACGCCTGACTGCCAAGGACGGTGTCATCGATCGCGCACTGGCCGAGAACGGCATCCTCGAAACACTCCTGGCAGAGAACGGCGCCTTCGAACGGCTCATCGCCGAAGGCGGCCCGCTTGACCAGATCGTTGCACTGTCCGACACCTTGACTTCCCTCGCCCCCAACCTCGAGCGGATGAGCGCGAGCATCGAGGTCCTTCAGGAAACCGTCGGAATCCTCAGCGCTGCAGTCGGTCCACTCGGAGAACTTGCCGGCAAACTTCCCAATCGGTGGCTCAAGAGCAAGAGCGACCGCCCAGGGCCTGACCTTCCGATCGAATCGGCATAACAAACGGTTACTCCCCGATTACGCGGTCAGTTGTTGATCACGATGTTGAGGTTGATGATGATTCCGCCGAAAGTCAGGATCGTGTTGGCCAAGCCAACGGTCATTCCACTGTTCAGAGCCGCGATCAGTCCGTTCATCGTCGTATCCCCTTCACTGTCTACGGGTTACGCGTACAAGATTGTGCGCTGGCGCTGACAATAGGCCAAGTTCGTGACCTGCGCGCCATTGCGGAGAAAACTTGTACCCCGGTCGCAGTTTCCACGTTAACTGTTGCAGGACAACATAATTCCAAGATCGGCGCACTACCCGCTAACGGCCGAATCAAACATCACGATTGGGCATACGCAGTCCACTTCACATAACCGTCCGCCCCATCAGACACTTGTCCACCGAAACAGAGTGCACAACAGTTAGTCCGGTGCAACAATGAGACGAATCGGACATGCCTGCGACGTGATGGGGAAGGGTGGTTGAGACAATGACGGCGCCGCGCATCGCCAGAGGACACCGCGGCCCTACCGGGGGCCGAAATTCCGCGTCGCAGGACAGCCTGGACGCCGCCTCGGACGCCCTGCAATCGCTGTACGCGCACCTCGATCCACATGCCCAGGCCGAGCAATTTCTCGAACAAGTCTGCAGGCATGCCGTCGATCTCATCGCCGACGCCGACATGGCCGGAATTACCATCGGCGGTTCGGACACGACATTCCGAACCGTCGCCGCCACCCACCAACTTGTTCGCACCGTCGACTCGATCCAATTCCGACTGGACTACGGACCGAGTGTGACGTCGTCACGCACGGGAACCGTTGTCCGCGCACATGCCAGCGAAGCCCACAGCCGGTGGCCTCAATTCGCAAGCGCGGCAAAGGCAGTCGGCGCTGTCAGCTTCTTGTCCATGCCACTGCCTGGCCGGGAACGCCCGCTCGGAACCCTCAATCTCTACAGCCACGACCTCCGAGGTTTCACCGGCGCCGACGTGGCATTGCTCCAACTGTTCGCCGTGACCTCGGCCTACGCGCTGCACAGCTCGCAGCGCCTCGACATCGCCAGAAAGCACGCAATGGACCTCGAGCGAGCACTCGAATCGCGAGGCGTCATCGAACAGGCCAAGGGCATCATCATGGGCACCCACCACGTCGACGCCGACCGAGCCTTCCGCATTCTCATCCAGGACTCGCAGCGCAGCAACGTCAAACTGCGAGTGATCGCCCAGCAGTACATCGACGGCGCGATCGACCCGCGCCAGGCTACGAACAAGCCCGAGACCAACTGAACCGGGCGCCTATCGGCACCTCAGCAAATACAGAGGCACCCACCACGTTGATGAGTGCCTCCTCTTTCGGAGCCTCCTGTCGGGATTGAACCGACGACCTTTCGCTTACAAGGCGAGTGCTCTACCACTGAGCTAAGGAGGCGAAGACCGACGCGTTGCCGCGACTGACTTTGCGGAGCCATCATATCCAAGCCGTCGCGGTGGCCGCGCGCGGGTCACGTTAGATAGCGTGGGCCCCATGCGCAACTCCCACTCCGCCCCCTGATGGCGAAATTCACCGAAGTACTCACACGCCTGACGGGAAACCGGCAAGCCACCGTCGACACGGTCACGTCGGCTCCCGCACCGCTTCAACCGATCGACCTGACAGACGACGCCGTCGTCGCAGAGGTCCTGGACCTCGCGGTTCGGGTGGGCGAAGTCCTCCTCGCATCCGGAACCGCGGCCATGGACACCGCTGAGCAGGTGCAGTTCATCGCCGCCACGTACGGCCTTGCCCAGTGTGACGTCGACGTCACTTACAACTCGATTGTGCTCTCTGCCTATCGCGGCCCGACGCGACCGCCGGCGAGCACGATGCGCATCGTCCACTACCGCTCGATGGACTTCACGCGGCTGGCGGCCGTCGACCGTCTGACACGTCGTATCCGCCGTGAGGCGATCACACCGGACCAAGCGCACGACGCGCTCACAGCCATCACGACGGCGCCGCACCCGTACAACCGATGGACCGCGACCATGGCCTGGGCTGCGATGGCGGCCTTCGGTCTCCGTCCTGCTCGGCGGCGGGTTCCTCGTTGCCACAGTCGCGTTTCTGACGACGATGGTCATCGATCGAGTCAACCGCGTACTGAACCGGTTCGGCCTGCCGTTCTTCTTCCAGCAGGTTGTCGGTGGTCTCATCGCGGCTGCGCCCGCCGCCACGCTCTATACATTTCAGGACCAGCTGGGGATCAGTATCCGGCCGTCGTTGGTCATCGCGGCCGGAGTGGTCGTTCTGCTGTCCGGGCTGTCGTTGGTGGGCTCGGTCCAGGACGCGATCATGGGTGCACCCATTACAGCTGTCGCGCGATTCTTCGAAGTGGTGATGATGACGGGCGGCATCATCGCGGGCGTCGCAATCTCGTTGCGAATGACCGGGATGTTGGGTTCGACGCTTCCACCGATCAATGTGGAAGTCTCCACCATCACGCAGTTGCCGATCCTCATGCTCTCCGGTGCGTGTGCGTCGGTGTTCTACGCGCTCGCCTGCTACGCCGAGAGGCGTGCACTCACCGCGGCGTTCCTGGGCGGTGCGGCAGGCAGTGGTGTGTCGATCTTCGTGCAGACACTCGACGTCGGTCCCGTGATCGCCGCCGCAATCGCCGCAACCGTGGTCGGTCTTGCCGGTGGTCTGATGGCTCGCCGCGCACTGACGCCTCCGCTGGTTGTCGCGGTCGCAGGCATCACTCCGCTGCTCCCCGGTCTGTCGCTGTACCGAGGCCTGTACGCGCTGCTCAACGACCAGGTACTGATCGGATTGACTGCCTTGCTGTCGGCCTTCGGCATCGGCTGCGCCCTGGCCGCGGGCGTCACGCTCGGCGAATGGGGAGCGCGCACGCTGCGTCGTCCACGGATTCTGATGCGCGTGGACTCGCTACGTCGCCCGATGGTCCGCAAGCGCAGGCGTCGAGTTCCCGTCACCGAGAAGTAGGCGTCGTTCAAGCAGAAAGAGCTGGGCACCTGACGGTGCCCAGCTCTTTTCTGTTCACTCGGGGGTTCCGAGCGGTGAGAGAATCAGCTCTCGACTGCGTGCTTTCCACCGGCAGCCTGATCGGCTTCCATGGCCTCACGCAGGCTCTTCGGACGCATGTCGGTCCAGTTGGCCTCGACGTATTCGAGGCACGCCTTGCGGCTGTCTTCACCGAACACCACTCGCCAGCCGGCGGGGACCTCGGAAAACGTGGGCCACAGCGAGTGCTGGTCCTCGTCGTTCACCAGCACGTAGAAGCGGCCGTCTTCGTCATCGAAAGGGTTAGTGCTCATCTCGCCTCACTCGTTACGTACGTGTCTTGTGCGCCCAGACTAGCAAGCGCACCAGTTCGGTTCTGGTGGCTCAGCACCGACGCCAGAATCTCCCCCGCCCGCACTGCCACGTTCGACAGCAGCGACGACGTCAATCCGTGAGTCTGTTCTGTCCCACCCTGCAGATAGATACCGCCTGTCACGTCCTCCGTTACAGCCAGTCGATAATCCCGACTGACGTTACGCGGAACGGACGAATCCGGCACGAGTTCACCCAACAAATCGTCCAGAGGTGCCGGGGTGAAACCCGTGGCCAGAATGAGTGCGTCGCACGCCAGCGTGTCGGTCAAGCCGTCGAGATTGCTACGGACAGCCAGTTCGATGCCGGATTCGGTCTCCACGGCACTCGTGATCTCCGAGGCCCGACGCATGAACAGTCGCCGCGGCCCACGAACCATTTCCTGATACTCGGTGGCATACAGCTTGTTGATCAGTTCGATGTCGACGACCGAGTAATTGGTACTGCGGTGCAAATCGAGAAGTCGGCGTCGTTCCGCGGCGTCTGCACCGTGCAGCTGATCGACGGCTTCGGGATCGAAGATGCGGTTCGCGTACGGGCTGTCGTCTGCCGGGCTGTAGCCGTAGCGGGCAAAAACACTGTGAACTTCGGCGTTCGGGTAGTTCGCGTGCAGGTAGTCCACGATCTCCGCGGCACTCTGGCCGGCGCCGAGAACGACGAACCGGTTGTGTACGGGCTCCGGCATTGCTTCGAGATGGAAGAGGAACTGGTGATTGTGGAAGCACCGCGACGAAGGCGTCGCCCACTCCGGGATCCGCTCTTTCAGTCCGGCTCCGACAACGATGTTGCGCGCGATCACCGTTTCACCGTCGGCGGTGCGAACCGCAAAGCGATCGACAACGCCGTCGGAGTTCTTGATGCCCTCGACCCCGTCGACGGTTGTACCGAACTGCACGTCCGCGTCGACTCGTCGAGCTGCCCAGCACAGGTAGTCGTTGAATTCGTGGCGCGTGGGGAAGAAGGTCTGGTGGTTGACGAAGTCGACCAGTCGACCCTGCTCGAACAGATACGAGAAGAAGCTGTATCCGCTCTGTGGATTCCGGAACGTCACCAGGTCCTTCGGAAACGCGATCTGCATGGTGGCACCGTCGAGCAGCATCCCGGGATGCCACGCGAACTGAGACTGCTTTTCGAAGAACCGCGCGTTCACCCGATCAACGGCCGCACAATTTGCATTGTGTTCTTCGACAGCAATGGCCAACGCGAGGTTGGCCGGACCGAACCCGACGCCGACGATGTCGACAATGGCAGGTTCGGCGCTGGAGTCTCTTGGTGATTCACTCATTACAGGTAGTCCATCCCCGACGGAACGACCTGGTACGGCCGCCAATCGATGTCCCGAAGTAAGTAGCAAAGGCTACCCTTAATGAGGTGAGGGTATCAACACTGTGAGCCCCCGTATAGCGGTCGACCCCACGGAGCGATGCGACGTATGTCATAGTTTCGCCCCCTCGCTCGCGTCATCCCCTTCGGCGGCGACTGCAGCCTCGATCACGTCGACCAACTGACCTGCCCATACGCGGACTGCACCCGCATCGACGCGGTCGGCACGGAACCCGAGAGTTGCAAAGACAGGCCCATCGCCCACCGGCTCGTAAAAACTCAACGTCACATCCGCATGGGGCACTCCCACCGGAATCGGTACGAGAGAACCGAAGTCGCCGAGCCCGTCCAAATCCGCCTGTTGATGATGGATCACCATCACCTGAGGTCTCATGGACGCCGGATTACCCAGCGCCTGCTCGACATACACATATGAGACGTCCTGATTGCTCAGCGCTTCCAGATTGTTTTCCCGGATGCGAGCCAGCAATTCTGCAAACGTCGGACTACCGGACGTATCCGTGCGCAGGAGAACAACATTGAAGAACGATCCGATCATCGGTTCGAGACGGGGATCCGACCTGCCCGCAACCAATGAACCGATGGGAAGATCAGTACCCGCGCCGGCCTTCGTGAGAACGCTGGCCAGTGCGGCCTGCAGGACCATGAACATACTCGTGCCGGTGCGCGCAGCCAGGGCGTCGATTCCGGCGTGCAGACCCGCGTCGATGTCGACGGCGATCACGTCACCTCGAGGCTCCGAGTCACCTTCCGGCAACGGAAGATTCACACTGGTCGGTATTCCGTCGAGCGCATCCCGCCAATATGCAAGTTGCTTCGACGCACGGCTGTCGACGTCTCGGGGGTCTCCCAACAGCTCGTCCGACCACACGGTGTAATCGGCGTACGTCAATGCAAGCTCGTCCCAAACCGGTTGATCTCCCTGCGACCGGGCTGCATAAGCAGAGACCAGATCTCCCAACAGCGGCACTACTGACCACTCGTCGACGGCGATGTAGTGCATGACGAGAAGCAGTGTCCTAGAGCCGTCTTCACCAAGCACCAGATGAACCCGCAACGGTGATTGCTCACGCAGATCCATCGGAAGTTGAGCCAGTTCGAACACCACTCGACCCACATCGCCGGCGCCGACATCGACCACATCGACAGTCGGACGCACCGATTCTCTTGCCACGACGATGCCGTCGACCTCGACGAAGGTGGTCCGCAGGGGTTCGTGCCGCGAAGTCACATCGTCCAAGGCGTGCCCGAGAATCTCCGGATCGATCTTCGATTTCAGGGTCAGCGCCAGAGCGTGGCTTGCTTGCGGTTGCGCGCCGGACGCGCGGAACAACTCCCACTGACGACGTTGCGGCGCAGACAGACCCATCGTCTCGGGACGTTTCACCGCCGGCGCCAGGATCGGACGCCTACCTTCCGAACGCGCGACGACGGCCGCCAACTCCGCAACACTCGGCGCGTCGAATACGTCTCGAATACTGACGTCCACGCCGAACGCTTCCCGAATGCGACCGACCAGTTTCATCGAAGCCATCGAATGGCCGCCGAGTTCGAAGAAACTGTCGTGGACTCCGACGCTCGGTAGCTGCAGGATTTCCGCGAACGCAGCCGCAACCGTGGACTCCACTGCCGTGCGAGGAGCAACATCACCCGCCAGCTCCGACCAGTCCGGAGTGGGCAACGACTTGCGGTCGAGCTTTCCGTTGGGCGTCAACGGCAGCGGACCGTCAAGGGCGACAACCATGGTCGGAACCATGTAGTCGGGCAACGACAGTGCCGCGAGGTTCCGCACTGCCGTCGTGTCGACGACGACACCGGGTTCCGGTGACACGTAGCCGACCAGGCGCGTGATTTCGCCCTGCCGATCCGCGACGACCGTTGCCTGCTTCACCGAAGGATGGGCACTGAGAGCTCCGATGATTTCGCCCAACTCGATTCGGAAACCGCGGATCTTGACCTGATCGTCGACGCGGCCGAGGAAGTCGATGTTCCCGTCAGTGCGCCACCGCGCGCGGTCCCCGGTGCGATACATGCGATCGCCCGCGGTGAAGGGATCGGCGATGAATCTCTGCGCCGTCAGATCGAATCGGCCCAGATAGCCTCTCGCCAGGCCGCGTCCCGCGATGTACAGCTCGCCGGATACTCCCGGCGGAACCGGACGGAGTTGATCGTCGAGCACGTACGCCTGTTCGTTGGGGTCAGGGATTCCGATGGGCACGGGACCGTTCCAACCGGGTTCCGCCTGCCACAGTGTGTTGTTCACCGTGGCTTCGGTGAGTCCGTACGCGGCAAGCAAATTCAGCCGCTCCGCCCATCGCCCGATCAGCTCCGGTGGCACCGTCTCGGTTCCGACCAACACGGTGCAGCCCTGCGGCACTTCACATCCTGCCGGCAGAGCGGCCAGCAACGAGGGAGGGATGATCGCGTGGGTGACACGATTGCTCGTCATGAAATCGGTCAGCGCCGGACCGGCAACTCGTGCATTCTGCGGCACGATCACCAGGGTGCTGCTCGTGCACAGTGCCATCGCCAGCTCGAATACCGCGACGTCGAAGCCGACCGAAGCGAACTGCATCACCACCGAACCCGATACCAGTCGCATCCGAACCTCGGCTGTGGCAACAAGACTCGGAATACCGTCATGGGAGAGGACGGCTCCCTTCGGCTTGCCGGTCGATCCCGAGGTGTAGATGACATAGGCAGCGTGGCTGACGCCAACTGGTGGCCGGGGAGTTTCGACGATCACTGCCTCGTCCAGTTCCGCACGGATCAGCGGATCGTCCAGGAGGATTCGCTCGACGCCGACCACATCCTCGATCCGCGAGCTTTCCTCCGCAGTGGACAGAAGTACCGAGGCGCGGGAATCGGTGAGCATGTATGTGATGCGCTCGCTCGGGTGACTCAAATCCAGGGGTAGATACGCGGCCCCCAGCTTGAGCACGGCGAGGACCGACGCGACCATTTCCACCGAGCGCGGGACGGCAAGCCCCACCACGTCTTCGACCGACACTCCGCGGCGATACAGCACGCCGGCGATCCGATCACACTGCTCGGAGAGTTCGCGGTACGTGGCCTGCCCCGCCTCGTCGCGCACCGCAATCGCCTCGGGCGTAGCAACGACTCCACGCGCGAAAGCGTCGTAGAACGTCTCTTCCGGCACGTCGACGGCGGTGTCGTTGAACGAGGTGACAACCTGTTCGAGTTCGCCTGGCAAGAAGATGTCGATATCACCGATCTCGATGTCGGCCGATTCCACGACGGCCGCGATCACCGATTCCAATCGGTTCGAAATTCGCTGTGCCGTTTCGCGATCGAAGAGGTCGCTGCCGTACTCGAGCCGGACGTCGATGCAGCCTTCGTCGCCGAGGTACTCGGTGAAGTTGAACACCAGATCGAACTTGGCTGTGTACTCCTCGAGTTCGAACGAATCGCCGCCCGTCTCCTCCCGGCTGTGATAGCCGACCATGACCTGGAACAGCGGATTACGTGCCAAAGTACGCGACGGATTGAGGCGCTCCACCACCGTTTCGAAGGGAACGTCAGCGTTGGCGAAGGCCTCGAGATCTCCCTCGCGAACGCGATCCACCAACTCCCGGAACGTCGGGTTACGCGACGTATCCGTGCGCAGCACAATCGTATTGACGAAGAAGCCGACCAGTTCGTCGAGTCCCTGCTCACTACGTCCGGCGACGGGAGCGCCGAGGGGAAGGTCCTCACCCGCTCCGAGCGCAGTCAGCAACGCCGCCGACGCCGCGTGCAGAACCATGAACATCGAACTCTGGCTCTCGCGCGCCAGATCTCGCAGTGCAGCAGTTGTCTCCACGCCCAACCGTGTCACCACTGCACCACCGGAGAAACTCGGTCTGGCCGGTCGACTCCGGTCGGCGGGAAGCAGCAGTTCTTCGGGGGCTCCGTCCAAACTCTTCGCCCAGAAGTCCAACTGCGTGCTCAGGATGCTCGACGGATCGTCGGGGCTGCCCAACAATTCCCGTTGCCACAGAGTGTAATCCGCGTACTGAACCGGAAGCGGTTCGAAAATTGGATCTTCGCCCTGGATCCGAGAGGAGTATGCAGACATCAGATCGCGCAGGAATGGCCGATCGGACCATTCGTCCGTCGTGATGTGATGCAGGACGATCACGACCACTACGGCACCGTCCACCTCGGCACCGTCCACCCGGATCAGACGTGCGCGGATCGGAATCTCGTCAGACAGGTCGAACGGACGACCCACTGCCACGGCAATTTCACCGGCGACACCGGATTCGTCTCGATGAACTGTCTCGACCGGAATCGTCGCCGATTCGAGAATTATCTGCTCCGGCGATCCGTCCACCAACCGGAACACCGTACGCAGGGATTCGTGTCGTTCCACGACGTCGCCGAGCGCCGCGGCGAAGACGTCCGCGTCCAGTGCGCCGTCCAAACGGAGCACGATCGGGAAATTGTAGGCCGCGGAGTTCTCCTCCATCTGTCCGATCAGCCACAATCGCTGTTGAGCGGCAGAAAGAGGAAGGTGGTCCGGCCGCGGCTTCGCTACCAGTACCGGTCGCGTCGATCCCTGCTCGGCCGCAATACGTTCCGCGAGTTCCGCCACCGTCGGCGCTTCGAAGAGATCACGCATGGTCAGACTGTTCGGAATGGCGATCCGAGCTCGACTGATCAGCTTGGTGGCCAGAAGCGAGTGCCCACCGAGGTCGAAGAAGTTGTCGTCGACCCCGATATCGTCCACATCGAGTACGTCGGAGAAGAGGTCGCAGAGGACCTCTTCCGTGTGGTTACGCGGTGCGATCGACTCCCCACTCCGCTCCCCCAGCACCGAATCAGCGGTGGGCAGTGCCTTGACGTCGAGCTTGCCGTTGACGGTCATCGGTAGTGTCTCCACCTCGATCACCACGGCCGGAACCATGTAGTCGGGTAGGAGAACTCGCGCCTGCGCGCGGTAGTCGTGCCCGGCGCCGAGTCGCACGGGTGTCACGTAGCCGACGAGCCTCTTGACTCCACCTGCCCCGACGTCGACCACCACTGCCGCTTGCCGCACATGTTCGTCGGATTCGAGAACGGAGACGATTTCGCTCGGCTCGATGCGGTGACCTCTGATCTTCACCTGATCGTCGGTGCGGCCGAGGAAGTCCAGGTTGCCGTCACCGCGTCGCCGCACGAGATCCCCGGTGCGGTACATACGTCCTCCGGTCCCAGCCGGATCTGCGACGAAGCGCTCGGACGTGAGCGCGAAGCGTCCGAGGTAGCCGCGAGCCAAACCGGCTCCGGCAATGTACAGTTCGCCGGCAACTCCATCGGGGACCGGGCGCAGCCAGCCGTCGAGAATATGCGCGGTCGTGTTCCAGATCGGTTTGCCGACGGTCGGGGTGTCACTGTCGAACGTTCCGCCACCGAGCGTGTTTATCGTGTATTCCGTCGGACCGTACAGGTTGTACCCCACGGTTCCCTCGGTGTCGCGCAGCCTGTTCCACACCGAATCCGGAACGGCTTCACCGCCGAGCAGGACCAACGGCGGGCGGTGGTGTCCCACACCGTCGTCGAGAAGCCCGCTGTCGATCAGGTGCGTCGCGTAGGTCGGTGTCACGTTGACGACGTCGATGTCCAGTGCGTCGCAGTATGCAACGAGTGCCTCGGCATCACGACGCAGATCCTCGTCGCAAATGTGCACCTCGTGGCCTTCCACGAGCCACAGAAGTTCCTCCCACGACATGTCGAAGGCGAAGGACACGGTGTGCGCGATCCGCAGGCGCCGGCCCGCCGCGGCGACCACGGGTTCGAAAATCGCCTCGCGGTGGTTGAACTGCATGTTCGTCAAGCCGCGGTAACCGGTGATCACGCCCTTGGGCTTGCCGGTCGAACCGGAGGTGTAGATGACGTACGCGGGGTGGTCGAGTCGATGCGGTGCCCCCGGGGCGAATGCTCCGAGTTCCGACGCGGAGAGTGCCCGCGCCGAGATCGTCAGTCTCCTTGCTGCTGTATCGGGTTCGTCGATCACGATAGTGCGGACGTCCGCACCTTCGAACCTCGGTGAGGCCGAAACGGTTGTCAGCAACACGACAGGATCCGCGTCGTCGATCATCACGGCCAACCGTTCGGCCGGATGGTCGAGTTCGAGGGGTAGGTAGGCAGCACCCGTGCGCAATACCGCGAAGAGCGCGACGACCATGTCCACCGAACGTGGTAGGCCAAGAGCGACAATCTTTTCCGGGCCGGCGCCGCAATTGATCAGCAACCGCGCCATCCGGTTGATCTCGCCGTCGAGATCGGCGTAGGTCATCCGGCGCTTCCCGAACACGAGTGCCGTGTCGTTCGGTTGCGCCGACGCGACTTCTTCGAACAGGTCGGCAATGGTGCGCTCCGGCAACTCCCGGATCTGCGTCTGCTGCGCTACTGCGGGAACCGGAGACGCAACAACCGATCCCGTCATGTCCTGCGACCAACTCTGCAGCAGGTCGACGAAGTGACCCAGTAGGTCCTCGGCCCGGCGCGCGGTCACCAGATTCGGATGGAACTCGAACTTGACGTTGACGGTGGCACCCGGTGTGACCACGACGGTCAGCGGATAGTGCGTGTGATCGATACTGTCGCTTCCACTCACGTCGTGAGCGGCGTTGAGCGCGTGGACTTGCTTCTCGTCCACGAAGTTCTGCAGGACCATCAGCACGTCGAAGAGTTGACGATGCTCGGAAACACGCTGGATCGATGCCAAACCGAGGTAGTCGAACGGCATCAGCGAAAGTCGATCCGCCTGTGTCCGACGAAGAAGTTCCTCGACGCTCTCGTTCGGATCCAGTTGCAGCCGAACGGGAACGGTGTTGAGGAACATGCCCACCACGGTGTCGATTCCCGGTACCTCCGGCGGCCTTCCGGCAACCGTGGAGCCGAAGACGACGTCCTGTCGACCGGTGGCCGACGCCAGCACGAGGGCCAGCGCTGCATTCAGTACCGTGTTGAACGTGACGCCGGACGCGGCAGCGCGCTCACGCAACGCACGCGAAAGCGTTTCCGACAGAACCGCATCGCGGCGATCCGGAAGCTGAACTTCGACGCCGGGCGCAGGCTCGGCAACAAGCGTCGGCTCCTCGAGTCCTGCGAGCGCTCCGCGCCACCCCTCGTCGGCGGCTGCACCGTCGCGATCGGCCAACCAGGCGAGGTATGTCTCGAACGACCCCTCGGGTTCGCCGAATGCGCTGTCGTCGCCGCCGGTATCGTAAAGCGCCAGAAGCTGACTGACGACAAGGCCGTTGGACCAGCCGTCCCACAGCAGGAACTGCCTGTTGATCACCAGACGATCCTGGCCGCCGGGCAGATGCAGCACACTCATACGCCACAGCGGCGGCGCGGTCAGGTCGAATGGCGTCACTCGGTCTTGGGCAGCGACGGCCTCGGCACGCTCACGAGCAACCGAGTCGTCGAGTTCACGGAGATCGTGGACGACGACCGGAACATCGAGTCCAGCGCTGAAGAACTGCACCGGCTCGTTCAGCCCTTCGCTCACGAAACCCGCTCGCAACGTGGGATTTCGTCGTTGAAGTGTCCGGGCGGCCGCAGCCAACCTGTCGACATCGAGGGTGTGCCCGAAGTCCATCGAGAACTGTGCCGTGTAGATGTCCCCACCACTGCTGCTGTCGCTGCTGCCCGCGTAGCCGGCTTGGAAGTACAGGCCTTCCTGCAACGGTGAGAGTGGGAGGATGCTGCTGACACCTGCCGGACTCGCATCGGCTATCGCGTCGATCTCGGTCTGACTCAGGTCGAGCAACGTCACATCGGACGGGGTCAGAATGGGAGGCCCGGCGTGACGCGCGGCCGCAGCCGCCAGATCGCCGAGGGCCGAAACCCAGCCGTCGGAGAGTGACTGCGCGTCCTCCTCGGACAAATCTTCACTTGCCCAGGCAAACTCGGCGCGGAGCCCCGAATCCACGCTGACGACATTCACGATCAGTCGGTACGGGCCTCCCATGTCTGCGTCGGGATCGGTGGACAAGGCTTCGGATTCCGCTGCCAAGGACCATGCTGTCGATCCAGCTGTCGTCGTACGTCCGAGATAGTTGAACAGGATCTGAGATTCGGAGCGCCCCGCCAATGTCGATGCCGTGCGGGCATTCACGTATCGCAGCATCCCGTAGCCGATACCGCCGTCCGGAGCCGCCCGCAGGCTCTCCTTCACCTCGCGTAGCGTGTCCACCGGGTCGATTCCGCCGTGCAGTCGCATCGGGGCAATCGTGGTGAACCAGCCGACTGTTCGCGACAGATCGATGCCCGCCACCAACTCCTCCCGGCCGTGCCTTTCCAGATCGACCAGCAATTCGTGCTCACTGCGGCCGGTGGAGCGGCGCCAGCGATCGACGGACATCGTCAGCGCTGCCAACAGAACATCCGTTCCCTCGGCACCCACCATTGCCGCAACCGATCCAAGTGCTGCCTCGGAGATTGCTCCGTCCACCGTGACCGTGCGCCTCGAGCCTCCGGATACGACGGCATCGCCCGCGGCGTCGGGGATCAACTGCGCGCCCGGAGCGGTCACGGTCAGCCAGTGATCGAGTTCGGCGAATCGATGAGCACTGTATGCGTGTTCGGCCACCGTACGGGAGAAGGTACGGAGCGAAGTTCCGACGGCATCCAGTGCGGCGGGCTCTCCGGCTTCGACTGCCACCCAGGCCATCGCGAGATCCTCGAGCACGGTTCCCCAGGAAACCCCGTCCACGACCAGGTGGTGCGCGACTATCGCGAGTCTGCCCAGACTCTTAGCGCCGCAATCGAACCAGACCACCGAGACCATCCGCCCTGCAGACGGATCCAATCGACTGGTCGCAGTTTCAGAGTGCTCAGTGACGAGTCTTCGCAACTCGGAGTCATCCAGTCCCCGAGCATCAACGCGTTCGACCAGGTTCGCTGCCCGGACACTACCGGGTTCCTCGATCCGCGCCGACCACATCCCGCGGTCATGTCGGATCAAGGTTTGGCGAAGTCCGTCGTGGTGATCGAGCACGGCCTGCAATGCGCAGGTGATCGAACCGAGAGATGTTGCCGGAGAGTGGATCAGAACTGCCTGGTTGAAGCGGTCGGTACCACCCGTCCATTCGGACAAGCGGTGAACCACCGGCAGCGGAACCAGCTCACCCACGCCGATGTCGGCCGTGACGGTGGCATCCGAGGTGGCGACATCACCCACCGCTGCAGCGATCGCAGCGGGAGTGCGCAATTCGAAGATCTGACGCGGGGTCAGCACTACCGAATCACGACGAGCCAGGTTGACCAGTCGGATCGCCAGGATACTGTCGCCGCCGAGAGTGAAGAAATCGTCGCGCACCCCGACACGGGGCAGTCCGAGAACCGTCGCGAAATGCCCGGCGAGGAGGTCTGCAACGCCCGAGGAAACCACTCCCGTCAAGTCGCCCACCTGTGCCGCAAAATCCGGTGCAGGTAGTGCTTTTCGGTCGAGCTTGCCACTCGGGCTCAGCGGCAGCGACTCGAGCCGCACGAAGGCACTTGGCACCATGAACTCCGGTAGCACTGACAACAACTGAGCTCGAACCGCAACATCATCAGCATCTCCGACCAGGTAGGCGACCACCTGTGCGCGGTTGCTCGGACCGTCGGTTCGGACGATCACGACACTTGCCGTGACTCCGGGACACAGCGCCAATTGCGCTTCGATTTCGCCGAGTTCGATTCGGAATCCACGAACCTTCACCTGCTCGTCGGCACGGCCGAGGTACTCGAGAACGCCGTCGGCATTCCACCGCACGATGTCACCGGTCCGGTACATCCGCGAGCCGCCGTCGCTGTACGGATTCGCCACGAATCGTTCGGAGGTCAATCCCCCACGTCCGTGGTAACCACGCGCCAGTTGTGGCCCTGCCAGATAGAGCTCACCGGTGGCACCGGCCGGGACGTTCTGCAGGTAGGGATCGAGAACCAACAGGCCGGTGTTGGCGGCAGGTGCGCCGATCGGGACGCTGACGGCGTCTGCCGGAGTTTCCTGCACCGACGGCTGCCAACTGACGTCGACGGCGGCCTCGGTGGGGCCGTAGAGGTTGTCCACCAGAGTATTCGGCAGGATCTCGGAGACCTTGCGTGCAACGTGAACGGGCAGTGCCTCACCGCTGCAGTTGACGATCTCGAGCGAAGAGCACAGTGCTGCTTTCGGCTCCGCGAGAAACACGTCGAGCATCGACGGAACAAAATGCACTCGGGTCACGGAATGTTCGACGATGACGTCGGCCAGATAGCCAGGGTCCTTGTGCCCGTCCGGCTCGGCCATCACGAGAGTTGCCCCCACCAGGAACGGCCAGAAGAATTCGGGAACGGAGACGTCGAAGCTCGACGGGGTCTTCTGCAGCATCCGGTCGGAGACGTCCATCGGACGTATCTGCTGTGCCCAGAGCAATCGGTTGACCACACCCTCGTGGTTGACCACAACGCCTTTGGGGCGACCGGTCGAACCCGAAGTGTAGATCATGTACGCGGCATCCGCGGGCGATCCTGGCACACTCAGCGGATCGGCGGGGAACTGCGCCGACTCCGATACCGTCACCCGCGGAACCGAACCCGAATCGAGTGAAGAGTCTTCCGACACCACGACGCACACAGGATCGGCGTCACCCAGCATGTACGTCAGCCGCTCCGCCGGGTAGCCGGTGTCGAGGGGAACGTATGCTCCCCCGGCCTTTCCGATGCCGAGTATCGCGACCATCAGATCAAGAGAGCGAGGCAAGGCAACCGCTACCAACGATTCGCGTCCGACGCCACGTTCGCGCAGCAGATGCGCAAAACGATCAGCACGAGAGTGAAGTTCGGCGTAGGTCAACGACTCTTCACGGAAGATCACTGCGGTGGCTTCGGGCGTACGCCCGGCTTGATCCTTCAGCAGCTCGGTCAGCGTTGCGCGCGGCCGATCCAAGGCCGTGCCGACGCTCCCCGGCTGTGCGGGTGCCAGCGCGATCCGGCCGATGACCTGATCGAGATCGCGCGAGAGCTCGGTGAGTACGACTGCGAGAGTTTCGGCCAGCGACGCAGCGGCATCGCCGTCCACCTGAGCAGCGTCGTACTTGAGCTCCAACGCCAATCGATCGCCGGGGACGACGATCAGGGTCAGCGGGTAGGCCGGTCGCTCGTCGAATCGAATTCCCGTCAGTCGCACCGAGTTCGTCCGATCAGCGATTGCCGTGTCACCGAGTGGATAGTTCTCGAACACGACGAGTGATTCGAAGTCCTGCTCCAGTCCGCCGGTCCGTCGCAGTTCGGGTAACCCCAGGTACTGATGGTCGAGTAGTTTCGATTGTTCCCTCTGCCAACGGGAAAGCGCTTGCGCGGCTGTCTCTGCCGGATCGAACCGCAACCGAGCCGGCACGGTGTTGATGAACAAGCCCACCATGGACTCGATGCCGGGCAGGTCTCCACCGCGTCCCGATACGGTCGATCCGAACAGCACGTCTGTTCGGCCGGTCATTCGGCCGAGCACCAGCCCCCAGGCGCCGTGCACGAGCGTACTCAGCGTCAGGCCATGGGAGCGTCCGTTGATCGCCAGTGCGCGAGTATTACTGTCGGACAGCTCGACTCGGGTGGCACAGACGCCGCTGCTGCCCGCGCTCGGCGCGGGAAGTTCGACCGCGGGCCCGGGAGAGTTCAGCGCTTCTCTCCACACCGCTGCCGAGGCCTCGTGATCGTGGCGGGCCAACCATTCGAGATAGCTGCGGTACGGCGCCGGAGTCGGGAGCACCACGCCGGAGTCGCCAACGCTGTACGACGCCATCAGCTCCCGCAGCATCACCGGAACCGACCATCCGTCTGCGACCGCATGGTGAATCGACTGCAGCAGAAGGTACTTCTCCGAAGAGGCACGGACAAGCGTGTAACGGACGAGCGGCGGTTGCGCCAGGTCGAACCCGCGCGCGCGGTCGGCGGAAAGCAGTTCATCGACATCGGCGCCGGCCACCTCGACTACCGCCATCTCCACGACAGCGCTCGGGTGCACCACCTGCACGACCCGGCCGTCACCCAGGACCGAGAATCCGGTGCGCAGCGCCTCATGCCGATCGACGACGGATTGCAGCGCGCGGCGCAACGCCGCACTGTCCACGGCTCCGGTCAGTTCCACAACCTGTTGCACGACATACTGATCCGCCCCCGGATCTGCAAACGCCGAATGGAAGTAGATCCCTTCCTGCAGCGGAGTGAGTGGGAGAATCTCTTCAGCCTTCGGCAACCCGTCCACATCTGCCTGAGCGAGCGCCACCAGAGGGTAGTCCGAGGGTGTGGCTCCGCCGAAGGCTGCGAGCCCGGACACGGCCTCGAGCGAGTCCAACCACAGCCGCGCAAACCTGTCGATGTCGCTACGCAGGAAGATGTTCGACGCCCAGGTCAGGGTGGCTCGCAGTCGTGGTCCACCGGCGGCGTCCTCGGCTACGACGTCGACAGACAACGCGTGTCCCAGCGGCATGGACGGATCGGCAGCACCGTCCATCGACACCGGGAACCAGTCCCCCTCCGCTGCGGCAGTACGTCCCAGGTAGTTGAGCACCACCTCAGGCGCTGCGAAACTACGCAACTGATCCGAGCTGCCCAGGTATCGCAATGCTCCGTACCCGAAGCCGGCGTTGGGGACGCGTCGAAGTTGCTCCTTGACGCTCTTGAGAACCCCCGCCAACTCGCCGCTCGCTTCGAGATCCGGAGCGGCTGTACCGATCTCGAGCGCCACCGGGAACACTGTGGTGAACCATCCGACGGTTCGTGTCAGGTCGACGTGCGCAGCGCCGTCACTGCGAACGATGTCTTCGTCGCGTCCGTGCCCCTCCAGGTCGATCGTCACCGATCCGGCACCGCTCCAACGGGTCAGCGCCACGGCAAGTGCGGTGACCAGCACTTCGCTCACATCGGCTCCGAACGCCCGTGGGACACTGCCCAACAGCTGATCTGCAAGTTCTGGAGGTAGGGTGATCGACCGCGCCGCAGCGGTGCGCGCGAGGTCAACTGCCGGGTCGAGTGCCCGACGGCCGAGAGGTGCCCGTTGTGGGGACGTCACCGAGTCCCAGAACTCGATTTCCGAGTCCAGTCGCCCGGCTCCGACCGCCTCCGAGACGAGTTCGGTGTACCTTCGCACCGACGTGCCGACCGGAGCGAGTGCGGGTTCGTCGCCATTCATCGCTGCGATGCCGGCGCGCGCGAGGTCCTCGAGGATGATGCGCCACGAGACGCCGTCGACCACCGCGTGGTGGATGACAAGCAACAGCCGTCCGGGACCGGTCACAGGGCGGAACAGAACAGCGCTGACCATCGTGCCGTCGGCTGGATTCAGACGGCCGACAGCTCGCTCGGTCTCGGCGACGATCAGCGGTCCGCATTCTTCGAGCGGTGCCGGTAGTGCACGGGTCTCGAAGACCACAGCCGCTTCGTTTGTCTCCGGAACAAGCAGCGTTCCTTCGGAAGTCAACGTCGCACGAAGTGCATCGTGGCGCGCCACCAGGGCGTCGAGCGCCGCCTGGACATGCTCGGAGGTCAAGGCTGACGGCGTCTGAATCAGCGCTCGCTGGTGGAAGGTTCGTACTGCGTCCGACACTCCGAGAACCCTGGCGGCAATCGGCGTCGTGGCTACGTGGCCGATCGGTTGGTCCGCGTGGTCGACGATCTCAGCCACTCGGGAGGACTGGGCACGCGCCATAGCCTCGGCGGTGCGCAGTTGGAACACCTCGCGAGGACTGATCGACAAACCGGCAGCACGAGCCGCTGTCACGAGTGAGATCGCGACGATGCTGTCGCCGCCCAGTGCAAAGAAGTCGTCGGTAACGCCGACCGAATCGAGGCCGACTGCCGACGCGATCAACGTGCAGAACTGTTGTTCGACTTCGTTTCTCGCAACGACATGTGCACTCAGTTCGGCGAGATCGGGCTCGGGTAGCGCGCGACGGTCGAGTTTGCCGTTTGCCGTGAGCGGAAACTTGTCGAGGACGGTGACGGTGGTCGGGACCATGTAGTCGGGCAGCTTGCTCGCAGCCCACTCGCGAAGCTCACGTGAGTCGATCGCGAGGTTCGTCCCCGACGCTGCGCTCACGTAGGCGGCGAGATACTTTGCACCGGTTGGTGCTTGGCGCACCAGAACTGCCACGTGACGCACTGCGGGGTGCGAAATCACGGCGGCTTCGACATCCTCGAGTTCCAGGCGCATGCCGCGGATCTTCACCTGATTGTCCGTGCGTCCGAGGAAGTCGAGGGTGCCGTCCGGGGCCCATCGGGCCAAGTCACCGGTGCGGTACATCCGGGATCCGGCCAGATCACCTGAGACGAAGGGATCCGCGACAAAGCGAGATGCGGTCAGCGCCGAAGCACCCACGTATCCGCGTCCCAGCAGGAAGCCCGCGGCGTAGAGTTCGCCGCCGGTGCCGATCGGAACCGGCTGCAAGTCGCCGTCCAACACGTAGAGGCGAGTGTTGGGGTTCGGGCGACCGATGGATGTGGCGATTCGTTCCGCGTCCTCGCGGTAGATCACATGGGAGACACCGATGGTCGCTTCGGCCGGGCCGTAGCCGTGATACAGCGTCGTGGACAGTTGATCGCGGAACCGATCGAAGAGTTCAGGCGTGAGAACCTCACCGCCGCACCACACGTGCTTCAACGAATCGAGCTGATCGGTCCCGTTCGCCAGATCCAGAAGGATGTCGAGCATCGACGAGACCAGGTAGACGAAAGTGACCGATTCTCCGGCGATCAGGTCGAGCAGGTATTGCGGGTCGCGTTCCCCCTCGGGCTTCGCGATCACCAATCGACCGCCGGAGACGAGCGGGAGCAGGATCTCGTTGATCGAGATGTCGAACGAGAGTGGGGCTTTGAACAAGGAGGCATCGCCGGACCCGAACCCGAGAATCCGCTCCCGCTGCCACAGCAACCTTGCGCAGATTGCCTCGTGGCGGATCATGGCGCCCTTCGGACGTCCGGTCGAACCGGACGTGAAGATGACGTATGCGAGTTGGGCACCGTGAATACGAATGTCGGAGGTCATTGTCTCGGACAGGTCCGAGGGCCCGTCCTCGTACGCCCACGCGGAGAGATCGACCGGAACGGAGTCGTCTACACCGTCCGAGGTGAGCACCAGTGTGGCGCCCGCGTCGGCAAGTACCGATTCGCGGCGTTCGGCAGGCCATGACGGATCCAGCGGAACGAAGGCACCACCGGCACACATGACGGCCAACAACCCCACCACCATCTCGGCGGATCTCGGAAGCCCGATCGCCACAACGGTTTCGGTCGCGACACCGCGAGAGATCAAGTGCGCGGCGAGCTGTGATACCCGACTTTCGAGTTCGCCGTAGGTCAGCCGGACGTCGCCGTCGACCACGGCGACAGCGCCCCGATCGGCAGAGAAGCTGCTGCGCAACAAATCCGGCACCGTCGTGATTGGCTGCGGCTCTGCGGTGTCGTTCCACCCGTGGAGCACGAGTTCTCTCTCCGCGAGCGACATGGGGTCGAGTGCCGAGATCGGAAGCTGCGGCTCGGCTACGAATCGATCGAGGAACTGTTCGATTCTCGCGGTGTGATCGGCCAACTCCCTGTCGAATCCGGCCGGGGCGCGGACGTCGATCTCGATCGGCTCCCCGTCCTGACCACCGCGCACACTCAGATCCAGGTCACTGACTCGACCGGTTACCGAATTACGCACGCGCACCGGGCATCCGCCGAAGGTGAGTGTGTGTTCGAACATCATCGAGTTGATGCCGGGGCCGAAGACCTGACGGTCGGGATCGATCGCCCGAATGTCGCGAGCAAGATCCTCACCTCGGTACCGCCCGTGCTTGAGAATCGAGACCAGGGCGGTGTCGAGACGAGTTGCCAACTGGCCGATGCTTTCCGAGCGTTCTACCCGAATACTCAGCGGCAAAATCGTCGACGCCATCGAAGGAGTGCGACGCATGTCCCGCCCCACCCGAGCGGCCATCGGTACCGAGACGACAACGTCGTGCTTTCCGGTGGTTCGTGCGATGTACGCGATCAGCGCCGCCATGGGCAGGCGAGTTCGTCGAATCCCGGCGTCGGCCGCATAGCGGTAGAGCTGTGCCGCGCGATCAGCGTCGAGCGTGAGTATCGCCGAGATCGGCGGCAGCGAATCATCCACCTGCCCATGCAGAATACGCGTCGCTTCCGGTCCCGATTCAACGCGTTCGACCCAGTACTGACGGTCGGTCTGGAATCGCGGAGAGTTCCGGTAATCCAGATCGGCTGCAACCACGGCGTCGAGTGACCACTGCGGCGCGGCAGTCCCGAGATTCGGATCGTCGTATCGCTCGGCGACGTCGGCGACGATGAGCGAGATGCCGTACCCATCGATCACGCTGTGGTGATAGCGCTGATACCAGATGACTCGGTCGTCAGCGGTCAGCAGAAGCACCTGGCGGAACAGCAGATCGTCCGGACCGAAGACCCGAGCCATGTCGGTGTCCATCCACGACTGCGCAGTCGAATCGGGATCCGCCTCGGCCCGAAGGTCGAGAATTTCCACGTCCCAGCGCGCATCCGGAATCGGCACCTGGATCAGCTGGTTGTCGGCATCGACCTCGAAGTGCACGAACAGCGCTTCGACGCGTCCGACGCTGGCCTCGATCGACGCTGCCGCGCGCTCGACGTCGATCGTGCCGTCGACCTCGACGACAAGTCCGATGTTGTAGACCGGACTGCTCGGATCCACGTTCTGAGCAACCCACACCTCACGCTGAGCGGCCGTCGCCGGGAGCGCTGCGTCCAGATCGGCACCGCCCGATACCGCCGGGTGAGCTACCTGAGAGTGGTCAGACATCAAGAATCCGATCATCGTCGTTCATGCTCATCGAACGACGAACACCCTCGCAAGTTTAGGGTAGGCTACCCAGGAACGTGAAGGTGCGCTCCCGCCCTGGTCAGACCTGTTCCCACGGACCGAATTCGAGCAAAACGTCAATTGCCGTCTTACCGTCCTGCGGCCGAACGACATGTTCGAGGGCATAGACCCTCGATCCCTCCGCAGCGCGAGCGAGATCGGAAATACCGGGCAGAATGGTCGGTTCGGGTGGACCGCCCACACCACGATGGAAGTTCTCGATGGAATGCCCCAAATAGAGGACCCGTCCGCCGGGCGTCAGCCACTCCCCGACGCGCTTCAAGGTTGCGGCCAGATGGTCGACCTCGAGGTGAAGAAAGCTGACCAACACCAGGTCGACCAGCCCTTCCGGCTGCCACTCGGTCGCGTCGCCGACCTGCCAGTCGACAGCCTTGTCCCCGTCACTCGCCCGTGCCAGATCGATCGCCACCGACGAGTAGTCGACCGCAGTCACCGACCAACCTTGCCCAGCCATCCACCGCGCGTGACGGCCGTCGCCGCAGGCCAGATCGATCGCGGTGCCCGGTCTCAGATCGGAAATTCTTGTTGCGACGGTTCCCGCCGGGTCGACTCCCCATGGCTCCGTCACCGCTCGGTATCGCTCGTCCCAGTCGCGTGCGTCCATGATTGCTCTCCCATATCCGTTTCACCGTTTCAGATCGGACGGTGCCCCCAGCAGCATAGAGAACCCTCGAATGTGACAGATCGATACCCCTGGGGGTATACAGGTGACGGACAGGAATACCCCCACCCGTATCAGGAGTGAAGATGTCAGCGACCAGAACAGTCACCGCGGACCCACCCACCCGAGCCGACGGCATACTTGCGCGTCTCGGTCGATCGATGGCGACTCACACCCGCCTCGTCGTCGGCGTCTGGTTGATCGCGTTGATCGCACTCGGCGCCGCAGCACCCAGCGTCTTCACCTCTCTGGCCGGCGCGGGTTGGCAGGCAAACGGATCCGAATCCGTGCAAGTTCGCGAGTTGGCCGAGCAGCATTTCGGTGGAAATTCCTCCGCCGCAGTACAGGTGGTCGTTCACTCGGATTCTCTACCCATCACGGATCCGTCGATGCAGCAAACCCTGGCCGCGGTAACGGAAATCTTTTCCGCGGACCCTCGCTTCGGCGAAGTGATCGCCCCGCAGCCCGGTATGACCATCAGCCCGGACGGACATACCGGCATCATGGTCGCGGGCGCCAACGCGAGTACCGACGAGATGGTCAGCGCGGTAGACGAACTCGGCAAGAAGCTCACGGGCTTGTCCACCGACACGATCGAGGTGTACCCGACGGGTGCGTCGGCGTTGTGGAGCGATTTCAACAAGGCCAATCACGAAGCCATGATCAAAGCCGAAATGATGTCGTGGCCCGTCACTCTCGCGATCATGGTGTTGGCCTTCGGCTCCCTGGTTGCCGCGGGTCTACCACTACTGCTGACGCTTGCGGGCCTGGTCGCTTCGGCGGGTGGGCTTGTAATCCTCAACGAGATCACGCCGATTTCCGTGTGGGCCATGAACTTCGCGATGATGTTCGCTCTCGCGCTGGGCATCGACTACGCACTCTTCCTCGTCGCCAGGTTCCGGGATGCATTGCGAGCCGATCCGGATCCAAGGGCCGCCGTGGCTCAAACCATGGACACCGCCGGCAAGGCTGTGGTCCTTTCCGGCCTCACAGTTCTGGTCAGTTTGTCTGCGGTTCTCATCGTTCCAGCCCCGGCCGTACGCACGATGGCTGTCGGAATCATGCTCGCTGTGATCTTCGTTCTCGCCGCAACACTCACCCTGTTGCCTGCCGTGCTCGGCAGGATCGGCGCGAAGGTCAACGGCGGTTCTCTACCGTATGCAAAGCGCCAGCAGCACCGCTCCCCGATGTTCGCAGGTTGGGCATCATTGCTGCACAAGCACCCGTGGCCATTCGGCTTCGGCGCCTTACTCATCCTGATCGCACTCGTTGTTCCGGTCTTCGGACTGAAGGTGGCAATGCCCTCCATCGCCGTGGTTCCCGAGGACGCCCCGGTTCGCCAGGGCTATGAACTGGTGCAGCAGCAATTCGGGGACGGCGCCCCGGGGATGTTGCAGATCGTCACGTCCGCCGACGATGCAGCCGACACCTCACGTCTTACCATGAGCGTTGACGGCGTGGCCATGGTCACGCCAGCGCAACAAGCTGCCGACGGGTCCGATCTTGTTATGCTGCAAGCAGTTCCCACCGTCGACCCGTCAGATCCTGCGATGGAAACCATCCTCGCCGACCTTCGGTCGCAACTGCCGGAATCGGCGCTCGTCGGCGGCGCTCCGGCCGAAAATCTCGACCTTCAGCAGGCACTCGACGACTACCTTCCCATCGTCGTGGTCGTGATTCTGACGCTCGGATTCCTGTTGCTGCTGATCACCCTCCAGGCGCCTTTGATCGCCTTGATCGGCACGCTGGTCAGCCTGCTGTCCACTGGGGCCGCATTCGGAATCGCGAAGCTGATCTTCCAGGACGGCCACGGAGCAGGCCTGCTCGGCTTCGATCCCCAGGGGTTTCTCAACGGGTGGGGTCCGGTCTTCTTCTTCGCCATGATCTTTGCGATCGCGATGGACTACACCGTGTTCCTGCTTTCGAGTGCCAAGGAGCACTACGAACGCACAGGCGACCCCGCGATCGCACACATCGACGGCCTCGCGCATTCAGGTCGGGTCATTGCGGCGGCAGCAGCGGTGATGGTTGCGGTCTTCTTCACTTTTGCGCTCGCAGATCCCTTGCCACCCAAGGAAATGGGCATCATTCTCGGCGTAGCTGTCCTCCTGGACGCAGTGCTCGTCCGCTTGGTGCTGCTGCCCGTTCTCCTACGCCTCACCGGCCGGGCAGCCTGGTGGGCGCCGGCATGGCTGCGTCGCGTCCTGCCGAACATCAGCTTCTCGCATGGCTGATCGTGTACCCGACATCACTGTCCTACTGATACCCCCAGGGGTATGATGGGGACAAGAGAAATCAAAGCCGGCGACAGTGACAGCCCACGACGAGGAGTGCGCAATGACAACACCCACAGAACCGATAGCGATCGCAACCAAGGTCACCGGAACCTTCGACGACGTCGTCACCCGCACGCGTGGCGCTCTCGCCGAGCAGGGCTTCGGCATCCTGACCGAGATCGACATGCAGGCAACACTCAAGGCGAAGCTGGACGAGGACATGGAAAAGTACCTGATCCTGGGTGCCTGTAACCCGCCGTTGGCCCATCGGGCAGTTTCGGTGGATCGTCAGATCGGCCTCCTGCTGCCGTGCAACGTCGTCGTCCGCGAAGATACGACTACCGAGAATTCGTTCTTCGTCGAAGCGATGAACCCTGCTCTCATGGTTCAGGTTTCCGGCGAACCCGGCCTCGAGTCCGCGGCAGCCGACGCAGCCGTCAAGTTGCGCGCGGCCGTCGACTCGCTGATCTGACACCGCAGTCGGATCAAACACTGAATCAAGCAGTGACATGCCCCCAGGGGTACCCTTGACCGCAGCACGAACACTCGAGAAGGGGCCACCATGACCGGCGACGAAGAGAGCATTGCGCTCGTATTGAACAGACTGCGTCGTGCCCACGGCCAACTTGCCGGGGTCATCTCGATGATCGAGAACGGCCGCGACTGCAAGGACGTCGTCACGCAACTCGCCGCCGTGTCCAAGGCGCTGGACCGAGCAGGGTTCAAGATCGTCGCTTCCGGGCTGCGTGAATGCCTGAGCGGTGACAGCGCGGAAGGTCAGGAACCGATGACCGAGGCCGAACTCGAGAAGCTGTTCCTGGCACTGGCCTGAAACATGAGAAGGGCCTGACCTGCAGTTAGCAGGTCAGGCCCTTTCTCGCGTGCGGAAAACTACTTCGCCAGGAAGTCGATCAGCACCTTGTTCACGGCTTCCGGACGCTCGAGGTAGCCGTAGTGCCCGGCGTCGGGAATCTCTTCGTACGACGCCGTCGCGATGCAGTCCGCCACCTCGCGGGAGAGGTAGGGCGGGATCATGCGGTCGTCGGCGAAAGCGACGGACAGGCACGGGCGCATGATCGACTTGTACGCACCCCGTCGATCGAAGGCGCGGTCCATACCGAGCTGTGCGCGAACACCCGGTGACGTTGCGCCGCCGGTGAACTCGAAGATATCCATCCAGTCGCGCGCCGAGTGATCGTCTGCCAGCGTGGCCGGCGAAAGGTTCATCACCGCGGTCACTGCGGCACGGTACTTGGCCGGCAGAGCGACGCCACTGTCGAACAACTGGCGCTCGCCCTCGGTCAGGACCTGCTGGAAATGATCCATCCGGGCGTGGCCGGCGAGGAACACTGCTTTGCGAACCAGATCGGGCCTGGCGAGCGTCAGTTCCTGCGCCACCCGGGCGCCCATCGAGGTGCCGATGACATGGGCCGGACCGCCACCGAGGTGCTCGATCAGTCCGGCGGTGTCTGCGACCATGTCGGGCATCGTGATGCCGCCGAGGCTCTCGCCGGACGGTGCGATTCCGCGGTTGTCGAAGGTGCAGACTCGGTAGCCGGCGGCCACCAGCGCCGGGGTCTGGTGCAGATCCCAGACGCGGCCGGGGCTGCCGGTCCCCATGATGAGCACCACCAGATCTCCATCACCCTTGACCTGGTAATTGATGGGGATTCCGTTGATTGTGGCGACCGTCATGTCAGCCTTCCTCCTCGTACGTGTGATCAACAATTTTGGTTGGATAGCCTAAGCTGATGGGCGGTCGTGTGACCGCAACCCCAGCCCATGCTCGTCCAGGAGGACCCCCGTTGAGAGTCGCTACGCTCGGATACCAAACCTGGGGCCACCGTACCCTGCAGGCCTTGATCGACTCCGATCACGAGGTCGTGCTGGCAATCACACACCCGAAGAGCGAACACGTCTACGAACAGATGTGGGCGGACTCGGTTGCAGATCTGGCGGCCGAGAACGGTGTACCCGTTCACGTGGCAAACAAGCCTGACGACGCCTTCAAAGCCGCGCTGGCCGAAGCAGCTCCCGACATCATCGTCGCCAACAACTGGCGTACCTGGTTGCCTGCGGAGGTCTTCGACGCACCCAAGTACGGCACCCTCAACATCCACGATTCGCTGCTGCCCAAGTACACGGGATTCTCCCCGCTCATCTGGGCTCTGATCAACGGCGAAGAAGAAGTCGGGCTCACGGCGCACCTGATGGACGAGGAACTCGATGCGGGCGACATCGTGCTGCAGCGTTCGACGACGGTCGGCCCGACCGACACCGTCACCGATCTGTTCCACCGCACGATCGACATGATCGGCCCCATCACACTCGACGCCCTGGATCTGATCGCGTCCGGCCGTACCGACTGGACGCCGCAGGACCGATCGCAGGCCACGTTCTTCCACAAGCGCGCACCGCAGGACAGCCACGTCGACTGGTCCTGGCCCGCCGAGGTCATCGAGCGTTTCGTCCGGGCACAGTCCGATCCGTACCCCAACGCTTTCGCCGAGTTCAAGGGCCAGCGCATCCGCATCCTGAAGGCGTCCGTCTCACGCGGGCACTACGGCGGAACCCCCGGCCGAGTGTTCATCCAGGAAGACGACGGCATGGTGATCGTCGCGGGCCCCGACGCGTGGTCGGGCAAGAACAAGGGACTGCGGATCGAGCGCGTCCGACTCGACGACGGCAGCGAGTACACCGCCGCCGAGTTCTTCCCCCACGGCGGCGGGTACCTCACCTGATCGCCGGATCAGACCCCCTCAGTACAAAACCCAGTACAAACCCCTCAGTCGCGACCTTCCCAGGCCGCCCACAGTTGTGCGTAACGCCCGCCCGCGGACACCAGTTCGCGGTGCGGGCCTTCTTCTACGATCTGTCCGTGTTCGAGCACGATCACTCGGTCGGCGCCCGCAGCCTGCGTAAGCCGGTGTGCGACAACCAGAGTGGTGCGGCCCTCCGTAGCGGCGTCGGCAGTCGCTTCCAGTTCCCGCGCTCCGGCGCTGCCCGCCTCCGCTGTTGCCTCGTCCAGTACGGCGACGGCGGGATCGGCCAACACCAGTCTCGCCAAAGCCAACTGCTGCGCCTGCGCCGCTGTCATCTCGTGCCCGCCTTCGCCGACGACGGTCAGCATTCCCTCGTCGAGAGCCTCCACCCACTCGTACGCGCCGACCGTACGCAGTGCCGCGGCAACGTCCTCGTCCGAGGATTCGGGAGCCGCCAATCTCAGATCCTCGATCAGAGGTCCGGCAAAGACATGAACCTCCTGACTCACGATCGCGATGTGGCGTCGTAGGTCGTCGAGGTCGGCAAGCGGGACACCGCCGATCGACACCCGGCCCGACGTCGGAGTGATCGAACCGGCAGCGATCGCCGCGAGCGTCGTCTTTCCGGCTCCGGTCGAACCGACGAGCGCCACGCGCTCCCCCGCACGCAGTGTGAGGCTCACTCCGTGGAGAACCTCATGACCACCGTCGTAGCTGTGCCGAATGTCATCCAGACGCAGCGAACCGTCGGCCGGAACGGAACCTGCATCCGTCGAAGGCTCCGTTTCCTCGATCTCGACGACGCCGACCAGTCGCGCGAGGCTTGCGCCGGCCGACTGCACTTCGTCGAAGGTGTAGAGCAGTGAGCCGATCGGGTTGAACAGGCGATGGAACAGCAGGGCAGCAGTCGTCGTCTGGCCGACTGTCACGACGTCCTCACGGACCAGCAGGAATCCGACGACGAGAATCATGGACAGGCCCACGAATTCGGCGCGGTTACCTCGACCGGCGAACCTCGTGAACAGGCCGAACACTCCGACTGCCAGATCGCGCGCTTTTGCCGACGCCGCATCGATCTGCCCGAGGTGTTCCTTCTCGAGGCTGTACGCGCGGACCGTCTTCGCACCCTGGAGACTGCTGATCAGCGCTTGTGAACGAGCGCCCATCGCTACCCGCTCGGCTGCGTAAACAGGAGCCGAGCGTGGCAGGTACCACTTGAGCGCCAGCGCGTACATCGGCAGCGCGACCATTCCGGCCAGACCGAGTCGCCAGTCGAGTCCGAGCATGGTCACCATGCTCAGAGCCACGAGCAGAACCGCCGCGATCATGCCGGGAACCACGTCGGACACGGCCTTGGCGATCACCGACACGTCGTCGCCGACACGCGAGAGCAGATCGCCCTTACCGACCTTCTCGACGGTCTGGATCGGCAGTCGCAGTGCCCGGTCCACGGTCCGCTCTCGCAGATCCGCCAGGATCGTCTCACCGAGCCGCTTGATCAGATAGGCAGCCACACCGGTGAACACACCGCCCACGATTGCGGCAGCGGCGATGATCACGACCACCCCGACGATCGTCGACGTGGGCGCGTTGTCCCGGACCCGGTCGACCAGGACGCCGAAGACGTAAATCGGCACCAAGGCCATCGCCGACGCCGAAGCCGCGACGATCAGGACCAGCAGGCTCTGCATCCGGTGTTCGGTCAGCGCCGCCCGCAACCACTTCCAGGTCTGGCGACCACTCGCGATCGGCAACAACTCGCGCTCTGTCACCTTCTCTGCGTTCTCCCCGGCCGGCATTTTGGTTGTCATGTCCGTGGCCGTCACCGCAGCACCGCTCCTCGGTAGTTCGCGTCGCCGCGAGAGAGTTCGGAATGTGTGCCGATCGAGGCGATCACTCCGTCGTTCAACACGATCACTCGATCCGTCACGGCCAGCAAGGCTGGGCTGCTGGTGATCAATACCGTCGTGTGGATGCCACCGGCACCCTCGTGCCGCAGTTCTGCGATTCCTTCGGCGATCGACGCCTCGGTCACCGCGTCCACCGCCGTCGTCGGATCGTGCAGGACCATCACGGGTGCCTGTGCCACCAGGGCGCGCGCGAGGGCGACGCGTTGCCGCTGGCCTCCCGACAAACTGGCGCCCCGATCGGTCACTTCGAGGTCGAGACCGTCCGGATGTGCATCGACGACATCCGCCGCTGCCGACGCCACCAGAGCGCTCTGGATGTCGAGAGCAGCGCCATCACCGGCGCCCGCGGTGACGTTCGACGCAAGCGACCCGGAGAACAGATCGGTGATGTGCGGCTCCACCAACACCGTCCGACGTGCCAATCGCAAGTCCATGTCGGACAGGCTGATTCCGCCAACCCTCACCACTCCGCGATACGCGTCCTGCGCCAGCTGAC
Organism: Rhodococcus sp. OAS809; assembly: GCF_040546695.1. Lineage (NCBI taxonomy): Bacteria > Bacillati > Actinomycetota > Actinomycetes > Mycobacteriales > Nocardiaceae > Rhodococcus > Rhodococcus sp. OAS809. The sequence goes on from NZ_JBEPOI010000002.1 coordinate 2,995,603, forward strand.
CGGACAGGACCGCGACAAGGGCGTCGGCGTCCTGCGGCTGGTAAGCCACGACGCCCAGCAGTTCTCCCGCAGGCAGGTGCAAGTCGATGCCCTTGAGCGACTTGTACTCGACTCCGTCGAGGGTCAGGTCGGTGCCTTCGAGTTCGGTCTGCGAACCCGCGCCCCGCAGTGGCTCCGCGTCCAAGACCAATGCCAGTCGATCCGACGACGCCCGCGCCACCGCGAAGTATCCGGGGATGGACGCAAGCAATCCGAGCGGTTCGATGATGAACTGCGCAAGCCCCACCACGGTGATCAGTTCACCGACCGTGATCCGGCCCTGCAAAGCGAAGTATCCGGCGAAGCCCGCAACACCGACTGCGAGCAACGCACTGACGGTCGCGGCAACGCCGGTGTAGATACCGGTCGCCTTGGCCGTGCCGATCGTCGACGCGAGCGCCTGACGGCTGACTGTGCGATAGCGAGCCGACGCGGTCTTCTCACCACCGATACCGCGCAGTGGACGCAATCCGCTGACCAGATCCGTAGCCATCGCCGACGCCCGAGCGATCGACGCCTGCTGACCGGTGGCCCTCGACGTGATGAGAGGCGCCGCCAACTGCAGCAGACCGAGAATGACCGGCGTTCCGATCAGAACGGCCAGCCCCAGCCAGAGGTCGATCCACACCAACGCCACCGCCGACGCCACCGCAGCTGTCAGGGCCGCAGCGGCGCGCGGGACGATGTCCGCGATCCACGAAGTCTGCTCGGCATCGGATGTCGAGACTGTCAGCAATTCACCCGAACGCAGATCGGTGCGCACCCCACGCGGATCGAGGACGCGGTGCGCCACCTCGAGCCGGAGGCGATGAGCCTCCTGCTGCATCGCGGTGACGATGAAGCGTGCGCCGAAGCGCCAGGCGGCCGTTAGAACGAGAAAGAGAGCCGCGAGACCGACGATGGAGACGATCAGGGCCGTGGTGTCCGAAGTCTCCACCGCACGGTCGATGATCACACCGATGGAGATCGGCACCGCCGTCTCGGTCAGTTGGTGCAGACAGACCAGAACCGTGCCGATGGCGAGCGGGCCACGGTTACGGACGAGGACGCGTCGCAAAATCGCAGCACCGCTGTGATTGCCACTATCCGGCTCGTCCGAGTCGACGGTCACACTCGAGGGGGTCGAACTCATGGAACTCCAAGCATCGATGGAAGCGATAAAGTTGAGTACAGAGATAAGTAAGTCGACCCTAATACATGAGCAACTAGCGTCGACACGCCCAGTTCTCATAGAGTCGCGAGTAAGAACCATTGCTTGCGCCGTGCAGGCAAGCACGAGAGGAACATGATGGCTGAGAACACGACCGTCGAAACCGAGATCGGCGGACGAGGACCTCGAGCCCGTAGCGGACGAAACTGCTCGTCAGGCACAGCGCGTCGTCGCTGCCTACGCGGAAGATGCCGACGAGTGCAGGATGCTGCTCTCGATGCTCGGTATCTCCCCCGCCGCCAAGCTCGACTGAATCTTTCCCTCACCGACCGAGAAGGAACGACGTGCCTGTCAGTCCGGATTCGACCAGTTCAACCCTTTCTGACAGCGCACCTGCTTCTTCGACCGGTGAAGCCGTGTCCGGGCAGGCTGAGTTCGTTGTCGTAGCGAACCGCCTGCCCGTCGACTTGGAACGGCTTCCCGACGGCACCACCCGCTGGAAGCGAAGCCCCGGCGGACTGGTCACCGCTCTCGAGCCGATCCTGCGCAGCAATCAGGGCGCGTGGGTGGGCTGGGCGGGGGTGGCGGACGCCGAGCTCGACCCCATCGTCGAAGACGGACTCGAGCTCTACCCCGTGCCGCTGAGCGCCGAGGAGATCAACGAGTACTACGAGGGATTCTCCAACGCCACCCTCTGGCCGCTCTATCACGACGTCATCGTCAAACCCGAGTACCACCGCGAATGGTGGAACGCCTACGTCGAGGTGAACCGGCGATTCGCCGAAGCCACCTCCAAGGCAGCGGCACAGGGCGCGACAGTCTGGATCCAGGACTACCAGCTGCAGTTGGTACCGAAGATGCTGCGGATGCTGCGCCCCGACCTGACCATCGGCTTCTTCCTGCACATTCCGTTTCCCCCGGTCGAGCTGTTCATGCAGATGCCGTGGCGCACCGAGATCGTCGAAGGCCTCCTCGGCGCCGACCTCATCGGCTTCCACCTTCCGGGTGGCGCACAGAACTTCCTGTACCTGGCCAGACGCCTTGCCGGGCAACAGACTTCACGTGGAACCGTCGGCGTCCGCTCCAAACTCGGTGTGGTGCAAGTAGGTTTCCGTAGCGTCCGCGTCGGCGCCTTCCCTATCTCCATCGACTCCGGCAAGCTCGACGAGCTCTCGCGCACCAAGGCAATTCGAGACCGCGCCAAGCAGATTCGCAAAGAACTCGGAAACCCCAAGCACATCATGCTGGGCGTCGACCGCCTCGACTACACCAAAGGCATCGACGTCAGGCTCGCTGCGCTCCACGAACTTCTCATGGAGAAGCGCATCGATCCCGCCGACACCGTCATGGTGCAGCTGGCGACCCCGAGCCGCGAACGCGTCGAAAGCTACGTACAGATGCGCGGAGACATCGAGCAGAAGGTCTCCCGAATCAACGGCGAGTTCAGCGAAGTCGGCCGCCCCGTCGTCCATTACATCCATCGGCCGATCCCACGCGACGAACTGGTCGCGTTCTTCGTCGCCGCCGATCTCATGCTCGTCACGCCGCTGCGTGACGGCATGAACCTCGTCGCCAAGGAGTACGTCGCCTGCCGAAGCGATCTGGGTGGTGCATTGCTGCTCAGCGAATTCACCGGTGCCGCAGCAGAACTCCGCCAGGCATTTCTGTGCAATCCCCACGACCTCGACGACGTCAAGGATTCGATGGAGAAGGCCCTCAATCAACCGCGCGAGGACGGCCGGCGCCACATGCGTGCGCTACGTCGTCAGGTCCTGACGCACGACGTCGACCGCTGGGCGCGCTCGTTCCTCGACGCGCTCGCACACGGCGGTGCCGCAGGCCCGGCGCTGATCGCCCCGGCCGAAGCACAAGACCACTGAGGACAGTGCACAAAGGCTGAGGCCGCGGAGAGTGAATCTCCGCGGCCCCAGCCTCTTTCGTACCCGGCTCCAGCCTTCGTGTGTTTGATCAGAAGGGTTGGACGTTGTTCACGAGCCAACGCCCGTCCTGCTTCTCCAGACTCATCTTCACGCGACTGCCACTGGCAACGGCTTCGGGCGATTCCGAAGACGTCGTGATCTGATTGAGGAACAGCATCGTCGTCGCGCTGTCCGCCTCGGCGTCGAGAACCGCGGCGCCCTGGACGACGACCTGAACGGTCAGCGACTTTTCCTTGGCTCCCGGAATGATCACCGATTCGATCAGGTTGGTGAACGTGCCTTGAAAATCGCCCGTCAAACCGTCTGTGGCTGCATGCAACTGCTGGTCGACGTTGTTGTAGTCGTACTGGAACATCGCTACCGCCTGATCGGAAGAGGCCTGTGCCACTTCGTCTCTGGTCTGATCGATCGCTGCGGTGTCACGCGTTCCGTCCGGACCGAAGTAGAGATACGCCGACACTGCCGCCAACGCGATGGCCACTGCACTGATGACGCACAGGATGATGGCGAGCGGTGAGGCGCGCTTCGGCTTCGGCGAAACTTGCTTGGACGTCTCGGGGTTCACTTCTGGGGTCATGGCACAAACTCCACATTCGAGGCAAGCAACTGCCCGTCGACGTCGCACATGGTGATTCGGAGTCGGTAGTTGCGTTCAGCGGGCGCTTCGTCGCCGTTCTTCTGCATCGCACGCACCGCGACCAATGAAGTCCCGCAATCGCCGTCGGATTTCTCGAACCCGGCTTCGAGCACCTCGCCGTCGGTCTGAACTCCGGCCTGCCCGAGGACGTTGACAAACGAATCCTTGCGTCCGTCGAACTGCGACTTGAACTCGTCGGTGGTGCCGGCGAGGAACTTGTCGAGGTCGGCAGCCGCCGTATCCGCGTGCAGTGTCGTCAGATTCAGTGCGGTGGTCCGGGCACCGGCCACGTAGCGGGCTCGGTCCTCGTCGGCATTGGACGCCTTGTTCCGGTCGACGAGAAGAAACACCGTCAGGGCTGCGAGAGCGATGGCGATCACCGAAGCAATGGCGATCCCGACTACCAACCCGGCCTTGGGCTTCGAACGAACAGGGGTGTCCACAGCAGTTTCTGCGGGGGTTTCGGCGGTACCGGTCGGCTCAGCCTTGGTCGCGACCTGATCACCGCTGACGACCTTCTCAGGTGGAGTATCGGGCTTGCCCAAAGCAACTGGCGCCGCCGCCTTCTGCTCAGCCGCCTTCTGCTCAGCTGGCTTCTGCTCGGCCGGCTTCTGCTCGGCTGGCTTCTGTTCGGCCGACTTCTTTTCGGTGGGCACTACTACCGCGGCAGCGTCTGCATCCGCACCCGTGGGTCCGGCGCTGCGGGACGCGCGACGGCGCACCCGCTGCCCGGCCTGTGGATCTTCGTCTGTCATCAACCCTGCTGACCCTTCATGAACTGTTCGAGACTGACGTCGCCGCCACCGAGGTTCGGTTGCGAGTACGTCCTTCCGTCCGGCCCGATGTACGTGCCTGTAATCGGATCGTACCGACGAGCCGAGACCGAAGGCGTCGACGTGTACGAGCTCGGAGTCGCGGTAATCGGTTCCGGAGGCCCGGATTGCGGGTTCGTGCCCATCGGTACGTAGCCGGAACGGCACTGTTCGACCGTCGGCGCACGACGTCCCGGATACTCCTCGCAGGGAAGGTTTCTCGCGCCGCGCACGGCGATCGGCGAATCCTGGGCAACCTGACAGAAGAGATCCGACGGCGTCTCGATCGGTGATTCGTCCTTCGGACTGCGCCACTGCTCTGCGGGCAGGAATCCTGTAGTGCACGGCGGCGGGTCGTTGACCTCCATGTGGAAGTCCACCAGTGCACCATCCGCAGCCGGGCCGGAGCCTGCCACCGTGACCAGCGCTGCGGCCAGCGGCGGGTAGATGACCAGAATCTGCTCGATCGCGTTGTTGTAGATCACGCCGACCTGTCCGACGGACACGAGGTTCGCCAGAAGAATCGGCAATGTCGGCTGCATGTCTTGCAGAAGAGCATTCGCCTCCGCCGCTGCCGCCGGCCCCTTCTGGATGACGGCACGCAGATCAGGGTCGCTGGCTCGGAGCTGATCGGTGAACGTCACCAGATTGCTTGTCCAGGAACGGATGGCATCGCTGCTGACCACCTGAGTGTCCAGGAGTGGACCGGCCTGCTCGATCAGGGTCTTGGTCGCGTCGGAGTTGTTGTTCGCCTCCTCGACGAACAGCCGAGCCGAGTCGATCAGCTTCTGCAGATCCGGGCCGGCACCGTTGAACGCCTTGAAGGATTCGTCGATGACAGTCTTGAGCTTGGTGTCGGAAATGCTCTGCAGCAACACATCTGCCTGATCGAGCATCGCGCCGACATCCTGCGGAATGCTGGTTCGGTCTTCGGGAATCACCGATCCGTTTTCCAGATGCCCGTCGACCACGATCGCTCCGGAGCTGTCGGTGTGCGGAATCAGATCGACGAACTGCTCGCCGATCGCCGACACACTCTTGACCGCAGCGTCGACGTCCGAGGGCACCTTGACGCCGCTCTCGAGAGACAGACGCGCATTCACGCCCGTTTCCGACAACTCCACCGCGTTCACGACGCCGATGGTCTGACCGCGGTAGGTGACGTTCGAGTTCTTGTACAGCCCACCGGTGGCGGGCAATTCGACGGTGACGTCGTATCGGCCGATACCGACCATAGCGGGAACACGCACGTACTGAGTGGCCATCACGATCAAACCGACGACCGTCAAGACGGCGAAGATGGTGAGCTGGATACGGACGAACTTTGTGAGCATCATGGTGCCGGTGCCCCCTGAGGAAGTCCTGGAATGTTGATCGGCGGAAGTCCCGGAATCTGAATGGTATTCGGATCCGCTGCCGGGGCCTGCGCAGCGGGAGCCTGTCCGGCGGGAGCTTGGGCCGGCGGTGCGGCAGGCTTGAGCGGATCGCTCAACGGGTTGCCTGTCTGTCCGGCGAGCCCGGCCTGCTTACCCAACACACCTTCCGGGCCGGAGAGTGTTCCGGCCAACGGAGTTCCGGTGAGGAAGTTCGCGTCGAGTCGGGGCAGCGAGATGTCGATGGTCATCGCCAGGTTGGCATAGTCACCGCGGATGACGTTGTCGATTCCGTTCTGTGGGAACGGGAACGTCAAGAGGACTCCGAGAACCTGAGTGAGAGCGTTACCGGAATCCGCCAAGGCCTTCAGAGTCGGCGAAAGAGCCCGAACGTTGGTCGCGAAATCGTCGCCGCTCTCCTGGATGACACGGCTCGCCACCTCGCTGAGACCACCGAGGGAGGTCAACGCGTTGGTTATGTCCTGACGCTGAGCGACAAGAATCTCGAGTGCCGGCGGAATACCTTCGAGCGCTTTGTTCAGGGTGTCGTGCTGTGCCTGGACGGTCGAGGACAGTCGATCGAGTCCTTCCATCGCCGAAACGATGTCGCCTCGTTGCTTGTCCAGACTGCCGACCAGCTGATCGAGCTGAGGCAGGAGGTCGCGAACCGAATCTTCACGCCCACCGAGAGCGGCGTTGAGTTCCTTCGTGATGTCCTGAACCTGAGCGAGACCGCCGCCGTTCAGTACCACCGACAGCGACGACAGCGTCTGTTCCGTCGTCGGGTAAGCGCCCGCCCGCTCGATCGGAATCAGGTCACCGGCTTCGAGTCGGCCCTCGGGCTCCTCCCCTACCGGCGGCGCCAACTCGATGTGCTGAGAGCCGAGCAAGCTGGTCTGACCGATTTTTGCCGTCGCGTTGGCCGGCAACTGAACCTCGGGATTCAGCGACACCGTCACCAGAGCGTGCCAGCCTTGAACCTCGATGTTCGAAACGCTTCCCACTGCCACGTCATCCACCCGGACGGGCGAATTCTGCGACAGCGTAGTCACGTTCGGCATCTCGATCTGAACCTCGTATGCGCCTTCGCCCCGGCCTTGAGTGCCTGGCATCGGCACCGAGTTGAGACCGTTCCATTCACAACCGCTGGCGCCGAGAGCCACTGCCGTGGCCAACACGGCAACCGTGGTCTTGCGAGCTACCCGCATCAGTTCCCTCCGCCCATGTTGAAGAGTTCGGCGAGATCCTTGGGAACACTCGTCATGGGAGCACCTGACATCGGTCCTGCGACGGTTTCCGGCTGATTCTGACTTGCCGCTTCCAATCCCGGCTCGGTGTAGACGATCTGATCCGGGAAAGCCTGCACGCCCGCGACCGGGTTGAACAGGAATCCGGGGTAGTTGCCGATCATCGTGCTGAGCACCGGCCCGAGGTACTGCTTACACAGGTCGGCACTGTTCTGGGAGTTACCACTCTCGATACCTTCGATGGAACCACAGATCCACTGGATCGGATTCTTGAAGTTACTCAGTGCAATTGCGCCGGTCATACTGCCCTGAGCCGGCTTGTAGATCTGATAGAAGTTGGCAAGCGACGTCGGTCCGGAGTGCAGAACCTGCTCGATCTCCGGGCGCTTGTCAGTCAGTACCTGAGTGGCATCGGCGAGACGCGCAACCGATTCGCTCAGTCCCTCGCTGTTGTCCTTGACGAACCGCTGGACGTCGCCGACGGCCAGGTCGAGATCGCTGAGGGCGGTACCCAACTCGTCGGAGCTGCTTGCGAGAACGCTTGTCACCGAAGCGAGGTGACCGCTGAACTGCACGATCTGCTCGTTACTCGAGGACAACGCAGTGACAAACGCCTGCAGGTTCCGAATGGTGGAGAACAAATCGGTCCGGCCTTCGGACAGCGTGTGCATCGTGGCCGAGAGTTCGCGCAGCGTCGACCGAATCGACTCACCGTTACCGTCGAGGTTCGTTCCCACGGTGTCGATGAATCGACCGAGGGAACCCTGATCGTCCAGACCCTCCGGTCCGAGGGCGTCCGACAGTTTGGTCAGTTCGGTCTTGATCTCGTCCCACTCCACCGGAACGGCGGTGCGCTCGATCGGGATCTCGCCGCCGTTGGGCATCTGTTCCCCGCCGGAGTACACGGGGGTCAATTGCACGAAGCGTGCGGACACGAGGCTTTGAGCAACGATGAGCGCCTTGGCATCTGCCGGAACGTCGACGCTCGAGTCGATCTTCATCTCGACGTACGTGTCCCGATCACGCGGTTCGATCTTGGTCACCTTGCCGACGTTGACACCGAGCACTCGCACGACATCGCCCTCGTAGAGACCGGTGGTCGAGACGAAGTGCGCGGAGATCTTGGTCTTGCCCAGGCCAGGGATGAAGAGGTAGGCCGCACCGCGCCACGAGCAGCGCGACCAGCACACCCGCTCCGATCAGCACCCACTTCTTTCGTGGGTTGGTGGAGCCCTGTGGATCCTGTGAAGTCATGGTCTCGGTCATTCTCCCGGCCCCCTGATCGTCGGTGGAATACCGGGGAAGAAGTCTTCCAGGTCGCCCGGAACCTGCTCGGGCGCGACGCTGGTGTCCACCAGGGTCTTCCACCAGTTGCTCGGCAGAATGTTGATGATGAAGGCGTCGAAGAACGGGCCGCTGGCCACGGTCTCACCGAGCGCGGTGATGTACGGTCCGAGTCCGTCGAGCGCTCCCGCGATGTTGTCCTTGTTCTGCTGGAGAACCTCGGCGACCGAATTCAGCTTCTCGAGGGTCGGCCCCATCTGGGCCTCGTTCTCCTGCACGAGCGCTGACAGTTGACGTGAGACTGCGCCGGTGTTGACGATCAGTTCGCTGATCGCGTCACGCCGCAAGCTCAGTTCGGCAAACAACTTGTTGCCGTCGACCAGCAACGAATCGATCTGACCGCTTCTGTCGGAAAGGATCTTGGTGACATCTTCGGCCCGCGAGAGCAATTGGAGCAGGCTCTCGTCGCGTGAGTTGATGCTCTGCGAAAGCCGCGTCATTCCGTCCAATGCGGTGCGAAGTTCTGGCGGAGTATCGGCCAGGGTGTCCGAGATCGCGTTGAGCGAATCGTTGATCTGTTCCGTGTCGAGTTCGGACACCGTTGTCCCGAGGTCACCCAGAGCGTCGTTGAGCGAGTACGGGGAGTTGGTGCGTTCGACCGGAATCGGCGTGTCCGTCCGCAACAGTCCGGATCCTTCCGGCCGTACCGCCAACGACTTTCGCCCGAGAACCGTGTTGGTCTTGATATCAGCCGCTGTCTGCTCGCCCAGGGCGACACCGTCCTGAACGGTGAAGGTGACCAACACCTTCTGGTCGTCGAGTTCGACGTCGCTGACCTTGCCGACCTTCACGCCGGCCATGGTCACGTCGTCGCCGGTGACCAGGCCGCCGGCATCTTGGAAGTACGCCGAGTAGCGAATGCCACCGTTGATGAACTGGAGTTGATCGTATTGAAGCGCGGCACCGACGGTTGCCACCGCCAGGACGAGACCGATGACACCGATCTGTACCGGATTACGTTCACGGGTTGGGGTCATGAGACTTTTGCGCACCTTCCCGTGTCCTGAACTGCCGTGGGCAAGATGATCGTCGTCCCGTCGGGTCCGGAGAACTTGAAAGTGTTGGCGCACAGATAGAACTGGAAGAATGCTCCGTACGTGCCCACTCGGATCAGCTTCCGGTAGTCGGACGGCAGACGATCGAGAGCGGTGTTGATGTCGTCCTTGCCCAGGTCCAGCTGCGTCATCGTTCGGTTGGTCTCCCCGATCAGCGTCTGGATGTCCGGACGTGTCGCCTGCAGCAACGACGCGAGATCTCCCGTGGCACCGGCGATCTCGGTGATCGAGCTGCCGATCGGGCCACTGTCCTTCGCCAATCCACTGACCAACTGCTGGAGCTGATCGATCGTGGTGGAGAACTGATCGCCCTTGTCGTTGATGGTGCCGAGTACGTCGTTGAGATTGGTGATGACGTCCCCGATCAGCTGGTCTCGGTCCGCCAACGTGCTGGTGAACGAACTGGTGTTTCCCAGCAACGAAACCAGCGTTCCGCCCTGGCCCTGGAGTACCTGCAGCAGGGCCCCGGAGAGGTCGTTGACCTGCTGCGGGTCGAGCGAACGAAGCAGCGGCTTGAATCCGCCGAGCAGCAGATCCAGATCGAGAGCGGGCGACGTCTGATCGACCGGAATGGATCCTCCCGACGGAAGCGTCTCGGTGGAACCGGCGCCCTCGAGCAGTTCCATGTAGCGATCGCCCACCAGGTTCTCGTAGCGCACAGTCGCTTTGGTGCTCTTCATCAGCGAGTACTTGGTGTCGACGTCGAACTCGACCTCGGCCTGGTTGGAGTCACCGATGGACACTCCGGTGACCGACCCGACCGGAACACCGGCGATGCGGACCTTGTCGCCGGACTTGAGTCCCGAGACGTCCGAGAAGGTGGCGTGAAATCCGTTGCTGCTGCTGAAGCGCACCTGACTGAAGACGATCGCCAGTCCGGCGAAGATGACCGCCATGACGACGGTGAAAATCAGCAGCTTGACCGTGGTCGGTCTCATCACTTCCCGTCTTCCTGCTCGTAGGAGTCACCGAAGAGATACTGGAAAATGGTCGGCACGGTAACGCGCAGTTCGGTGTTGGGAACGAAGGGCACGTTGCCGGTGTTGGTGACTGCGAACGGTGCATGCCCGTCGACCTTCGGATCGAATTCGGGCAGACCATAACAATTGGGTCCGCCGGAGGCCGCGACCTTGGGGAGAGATTGCGGATTCTGGTACGCCTCGGCGCCGTACATGAAGCTCGCACTCAGCATCAGCGCCGCTTTGTCCCCGGTGCCTGCCAGTGGCTCGAACTTGATCCGACCGTCGTTCAATCCGACGATGAAGCACGTCAGACCCGACGAGTACTTGTCGAGCAGGGTCGTCGTCGCGGTCAGAGTGTCGAGGGCGGTGGTCAGGTTCTGCTCGTTGTCGGTCAACAACGCGTTGCCGGTGTCCGCGAGGCCGGTGACGTTGAGCAACAGCAAGTCGAGGTTTGCCTGCTCGGCCACGATCGATCCGCTTGTCGCGGTGGCATTGTCGAGGATGCGCATCAGATCCGGTGCCACGTCGGCGTACAGATTGGTGACATCGGCGGCGCCGACCAAGTCTTCCTGGAGCTGCGGTAGAACCGGATTCATCTTCTTCAGATAGGTGTCACCGAGCTCGAGAACCTCACCCAGCGACTCGCCGCGCCCGTTGAGTGCGGTGGAGATCGCGCCGAGTGTGGCGTTGAGCTTTTCCGGTTCGATCTTCGCGAGTACGTCCGAAAGATGTTCGAAGACACTGTTGAACTCGACGGTGACGCTGTCCGAAGCGATGACAGCACCCTCCTGGATCGGCTGGGTCGACGGATCGTCGGGGATCACGATGTTGACGTACTTCGCACCGAACACCGTGGTGGTCTTGATCTCCACCCGGGCATTCGACGGAATCTTCGACATCTGGCCCGGGTCCATCGCCAACTTCAGGTTTGCCTGGTCCCCGACGAGTGAGATCGACTCGACGCGGCCGACCTGCACTCCGCGCAACTTCACCTTGGCATTGGGTTCCATGACCAGGCCGGCACGCGTGGACGTCACGGTGATGGGCGTGCTCTTGGTGAACCCACCCGAGAACATGGTGAGAGCAACGGCGACGATCGCCACGAGTCCGAGGACCAGGCCGGCTGCGGCCAACTTCTTGTGCCATCTGGGTACGGTCATCGCTTGCCCGCCTATCCCGACAGGTTGAAGTTGCCGGACCCGCCGTAGATGGCGAGTGAGATGAGCAGGGTGACCGTGACGACCGCGATCAACGAGGCGCGCACTGCGTTACCCACCGCGACACCGACGCCGACCGGGCCACCGGTTGCGTTGAAGCCGTAGTAGGTGTGGATGAGCATGACGGCCAGCGCCATGACTATCGCCTGGGCGAACGACCACAGTATGTCCGTGGGTATCAGGAAGGTCGTGAAGTAGTGGTCGTACACGCCGCCGGACTGGTTGTAGAGGAACACCGTCGCAAAGCGGCTGGCGACGAACGACGCGATGACCGCCAGTGAGTACAGCGGGATGATCGCGATCATGCCGGCCATGACGCGGGTGCTGACCAGATACGGAATCGACGGGATCGCCATCGTCTCCAGCGCGTCGATCTCTTCGGAGACGCGCATCGCACCGAGCTGCGCGGTGGAGCCGGCGCCGATGGTTGCGGCGAGGCCGATTCCGGCGATGACCGGCGCTGCGATGCGAACGTTGATGAAGGCGGCGAAGAAGCCCGTCAGTGCTTCGACGCCGATGTTGCCCAGCGAGCTGTAGCCCTGAACGGCGATGGTGCCACCGGTGAACAGTGTCAGGAATCCGACGATCACGACGGTGCCACCGATGACGGCGAGCGCACCGGTGCCCATGCTGATCTCGGCGATCAGTCGCAGAGTTTCACGTGGATAGCGCATCAGCGCCTTGGGAGCGTGACCGAGAGCCTTCGCGAAGAACAGCGCTTGATCACCGATGCTGTCGATACTGCGAGAGAGCGAACCGATCTGTCGACGTGTGCGCGGGAAGCGTCCCGCTGCGGCCAACGCCATCAGATCTCCTCCCGTCTGTCGTTTGTCGTTCTGTCCACTTCGATCTCTCCGACTGCCGTGGGCCTCATCCGGCCGTCAACTTGATACCGATGGTCGTGATGAGCACGTTGACGACGAAGAGCGCCATGAACGCGAACACGACGGTCTGGTTGACCGCGTCACCGACGCTCTTGGCGCCGCCTTTGACGTTGAGTCCGAGGTAGGCCGCAACCAGGCCGGCGATCATGCCGAACAGCCCTGCTTTGACCATGGAGAGCATGAGCTCACCGAATCCGGTGAGCAGTGTGATGCCGTTGACGAACGCGCCGGGGTTCACGTCCTGGATGAACACTGAGAAGACGAAACCGCCGAGGATGCCGATGGTGCAGACCAGTCCGTTGAGAAGCAGCGCCACACCTGTCGACGCGAGCACTCGGGGAACGACCAACCGGTGGATGGGATTGATCCCGAGCACCTTCATGGCGTCGATCTCTTCGCGGATGGTTCGGGCCGAAAGATCCGCGCAGATGGCGGTTGCGCCGGCGCCGGCGACGATCAGCACTGTGACGATGGGGCCGACCTGTGTGACGGTGCCGAGGGCAGCTCCGGCACCACTGAGGTCGGCTGCACCGATCTCGCGCAAGAGAATGTTGATGGTGAAGCTGACCAGCACCGTGAACGGGATTGCGACCAGCACCGTCGGCACCATCGAGACTCGGGCCACGAACCAGGCCTGATCGATGAACTCTTGCCGCTGGAAAGGGCGGGAGAAGACTGCCCTCAAGGTTTGGGCGGACATCTGAAAGAAGCCACCGACCGCTCGTAATGGCACCTCGACGAGGTCTACCATTCGCCCTCCTCGTCCTTGGTTGCCGCAGTACTGTCTGTTCTCATAGTCCAGCCCCCGACAGCTTGTGACTCAGGTCATATTAACTAGAACGTGTTCACCTGTCAAAAACAAGTGTCCAACTCTAAGGAGTAGCCTCACGGCGCCGATCCGAAACCGGAAGATCGGAGACATGGGAAGCATCCCTTTTCGATGTGATTTTCGCCGAAATATCCTGGAAATTAATACTTTTGAATGATCGGCGCCTTTCGGCACCAGGTTCGCAATTCAGCCATGCAAGAGCCTTGACTGGGCACGCCGATCGAATATCGCATCGTTCGCAGGAATGCAAAATTGGAACACAGTCCAGTTTTTTCGAGACCGTTGGTCTCGTTACAGAACGCAGGCAAACTGCCGCGCCCACCGACTCGTGAACACGCTATTTCTACCAGGAAGTGGACACGTAGACCGTCTGAGTGTGAACAACGGTTCTACGTGTCGCGCACCCGAGAATCAGCGCCGTCGATCAGCCCAACGCGCGCAGGGCCGCCGATGCCGAGAACATCTTTGCCGGGTCACGGTCAGCGAAGTAGTCACCCATCACCGCGGACAGCGTTTCCGGCGACCAGGAATCTCCCTCGGCGTCGAACCGCCGCTCGACGACGGGCGCCGCCATCAGCGCAACCATCGGTCCGTACACCACGAATACCTGACCGTTGACGGCGTCGGCCGCTGGTGATGCCAGGTACGAGACGAGCGAAGCCACGTGCTCGGGCGAGAGTGGATCCATGCCGTCGGCCGGCGCGTCGCCGAACACGCCTTCGGTCATCGACGTCCGTGCCCGCGGGCAGATCGCGTTGGCCCGTACGCCATAGCGCGATAGCCCACGTGCGGCCGACAACGTCAGCGCCGTGATTCCGGCTTTTGCAGCGCCGTAGTTGGGCTGCCCTTCCGGTCCGAGGAGACCCGCCTCCGAAGAAGTGTTGACGATGCGCCCGTACACCGGCGCCCCGGCTTCCTTGGATTTCGCCCGCCAGTAGGCAGCGGCGTTGCGGCACAAGAGGAAATGGCCGCGAAGGTGCACTTCGAGTACGAGATCCCAGTCTTCGTCGGACATGTTGAACAGCATCCGGTCGCGTACGACCCCTGCATTGTTGACGACGATGTCGACACTGCCGAACTGACCCTGCGCTGCTTCCATCAGTGCGTCGGCAGTAGAACGCTCACCGACGTTGCCTGCCACGAATTCGACCTTGGCACCGAGACCACGGATTTCCTCGAGCGTCGCTTCGACGGCCTCGTTCGGGGCCAGATCGTTGACGACCAACGAAGCACCGGCCTTCGCCAGACCGATGGCCTCGAACTTTCCGAGCCCCGATCCGGCACCGGTCACGATGGCGACCTTGCCTTCGAGACTGGTTTCTGGGCTGTTCACAGCATTCATCGAAGCGCTCTCCCGGTTCTCTGCGGTCGTGTGTCGAGTTAGCCGGCTCGATTGCCGTGACCCACGAGTTCGCAACTTTAGAACGTGTTCTTGTTTTGGGCAACCATCGTCACGGATGTTCGGTCAGTGCCGCGCGCGGGCACTGAGCGATCGCGGAACGGACATCCTCCCAGCGATCCTCCGGTGGGCGCACAGAACTGATCACGAGCTCCTCGTTGTCGTCGAGGTCGAAAATATCGGGCGCGATCCCGACGCACACACCGTTTGCCTCGCAACGGTCCAGATCAACCCTGACCTCCATGGCGATTCCTCTTCTCTACTCACAACTGCTCACACGAACACGGATACGAAACGAGTGCCGCAGGGCTGTGCCGCACACCGTTCCTGGCGATAACACTAGAACCTGTTTCAGTCGTGTGCAATGATTCGAAAAAGTACCGAGAACGGACGTCGAACGATCCGCCGGAGACGGCGAGGGCGCCCCTTGTCGCCGATGAACGCATCGATAGAACCTGTGTCAATCGAATGGTTGACGCTTTGATTCGTATCTCTATGGAGAGGTAACCATGCACATCACCTACACCCCTGAGCAGCAACAGCTCCAGGAGGAGTTGCGTGCCTACTTCGCACAACTGATGACTCCCGAGCGGCGTGAAGCGCTCGCCGCCACGACGGGTGAGTACGGCGAAGGCAATGTGTACCGCGAAGTCGTCGCGCAGATGGGCCAGGACGGCTGGCTCACCCTGGGTTGGCCGAAAGAGTACGGCGGACAGGAACGCTCCGCGATGGACCAGCTGATCTTCACCGACGAAGCCGCCATCGCCGGTGCGCCGGTGCCGTTCCTGACGATCAATTCGGTAGCGCCGACAATCATGCATTTCGGTACGGACGAGCAGAAGGCCTTCTTCCTGCCCAAGATCTCTCGCGGTGAGCTCCACTTCGCGATCGGCTACTCCGAGCCCGAGGCCGGCACCGACCTGGCCTCTCTGCGCACGTCGGCGGTCCGTGACGGTGACGATTACGTCATCAACGGGCAGAAGATGTGGACCAGCCTGATCCAGTACGCCGATTACGTGTGGTTGGCGTGCCGCACCGATCCGGAAGCCAAGAAGCACAAGGGAATCAGCATGCTGATCGTCCCCACCACGGCAGAAGGCTTCTCCTACACACCGGTTCACACCATGGCCGGCCCCGACACCAGCGCCACCTACTACCAGGACGTACGGGTCCCGGCGTCGTCGATCGTGGGTCAGGAACACGGCGGCTGGGCACTGATCACCAATCAGCTCAACCACGAGCGCGTTGCCCTCACCTCGGCCGGACCGATTCTGACCGCGCAGCGTGAGGTCCGCGAGTGGGCACAGAACACCAAGCTGCCCGACGGCCGACGCATGATCGACCAGGAATGGGTGCAGATCAATCTGGCTCGCGTGCATGCCAAAGCCGAGTACCTGAAGTTGATGAACTGGGAAATCGCCTCCGCAACCGATCACGCTCCCGGCCCCGAAGCTGCGTCCGCCAACAAGGTGTTCGGTACCGAATTCGCCACCGAGGCTTACCGCTTGCTGATGGAAATCCTCGGATCCTCCGCCACGATCAGGCAGAACTCCCCCGGCGCTCTTCTGCGCGGCCGCATCGAACGTATGCATCGTTCGTCGCTGATCCTGACGTTCGGCGGCGGTACCAACGAAGTGCAACGCGACATCATCGGAATGACAGCTCTGCGGCTTCCCGCATCGAAGCGATAAGGACCCACGATCATGGAATTCACCCTTACCGAGGCCCAGCAGGACCTGTCCGGCCTGACACGATCCGTAGTCACCGAACTGGTCACCAACGATCGCCTTCGTGAACTCGACGCCGCGGAAGACCGCTTCGACGCCATCTTGTGGAATGCGCTGGCTTCGGCCGGCGTCCTCGGTGCGGCCCTTCCGGAGTCGGTCGGCGGAGACGGATTCGGGGTCCTCGAGCAGTGCAGCATCCTGGCCGAACTCGGACGCGGTGTTGCAGCCGTTCCGTTCCTGACGTCCATCGTCGGGTCCGCCGCAGCGATAGCGGAATTCGGCTCGGACAAGCAGCGAGACGAATGGGCGAGCGCTGCCGCCGCCGGCGAGAAGGTACTCACCGCGGCCCTCGCCGAGGAATACAACGACGACCCGGCCCACCCCGTCACGCGTGCCGAGAAGACCGCCGAAGGTTGGCGCATCGACGGAGCCAAGATCACCGTCGACAGTGCACCGCTCGCAGATCTGTTCCTCGTCCCCGCCATCACCGAGGACGGCGTCGCGGTCTTCCTCGTCGAACCGTCGGACGCGGGCGTGAGCATTACCAGGCAATCGACCACAGATTTCTCGAGCGCGGGTCTCGTCGAATTCGATTCGGTGCAGATCCCGGCCGATCGTGTTCTCGGCTCGGTTGCCCAGGGATCGGACATCGCGGCGTGGATCGTCGAGCGAATTCAGCTCGGTTCGACCGCCTACCAGTACGGAGTGCTCGATCAAGCGTTGAAGCTGACCGCCGAATATGCCACCGAGCGTGTGCAGTTCGGTCGACCGATCGGTAGTTTCCAGGCAGTGGCCCAGCGCCTCGCAGACGGATACATCGACGTCAAGGGTGTTCGTCTGACTCTGTGGGCTGCCGCGTGGCGTCTGAGCGAAGGACTTCCTTCCGACGGCGCTGTACAGACGGCCAAGTTCTGGGCTGCAGATGCGGGACACCGCGTCGGGCACACCGCTGTTCACGTTCACGGCGGTGTCGGTCTGGACGAGGACCATCCGGTTCACCGCTACTTCCTCGCGGCCAAGCATCACGAGTTCCTGCTCGGCAACGCAACAGATCAGCTTCGCGCACTGGGCAAGGAACTCGCCGCAGTCCCTGCCTGAGTGCGTCCCACCGAGTGGAAATCCATGACCTGGTCCGAGACGAATCGATGATGATGCAGCTATGAGTCAGAGCCCCACTGTTTCCGATCTACTCCTCGGAGTCAGCGAGATCGACGACCGCGGTATCCGTTTCGAGGACCAGGTCATCACCTGGCGCGAGCACGTTCAAGGCTCGTTCGATCGAGCAGCGCTGCTGGACACGCTGCTCGATCGAACGCGCCCCAGGCATTTCGGACTTCTGATGGAGAACGTCCCCGAGTTCTCGCTGCTGCTCGGAGCGGCATCGTTCTCGGGTTCGGTCGCCGCCGGGCTGAACACGACCAGGCGCGGCCCGGCATTGGCGCGAGACATTGCGCTCTCCGACTGCCAGGTCATCTTCACCGAGAACAACCAGGCACATCTACTCGACGACGTCGATCTCGGCGACGTCCGGGTGATCAACGTGGATTCTCCGGCCTGGGCGGAATTGTTGGCGCCCTTCTCCGATACGCCGGCCTACGCATCGACGGCGCAGCCCGACGATCTGTTGATGCTCATCTTCACTTCCGGAACCAGCGGTGATCCCAAAGCGGTTCGGTGCACGCACCACAAGTTGGCCTCTCCCGGGGTCATGCTTGCCGATCGTTTCGGGCTCGGCGCCGACGACGTCGTCTACATGGCGATGCCCATGTTCCATTCCAACGCGATGATGGCGGCGTGGACGGTCGCGCTGCACGCTCGTGCGGGAATTGCCATGCGACGCAAGTTCTCCGCTTCGGGTTTTCTACCCGACGTTCACAAGTACGGAATCACGTACTCCAACTACGTCGGAAAGCCGTTGTCCTTCATCGCTTCCACCCCCGAGGTGCCGAACGAGCGGGACAACACCTTGAAGATCATGTACGGCAACGAGGGTTCGGCGCCCGCCGTCGCCACCTTCGTCCGGCGCTTCGACGCTCGCGTCATCGACGGGTTCGGTTCCACCGAGGGCGGCATTTCGATCTCCGCGGCACCGGTTCCCCGGCCAGGCGCCCTCGGACTGCTCCCGGACGGCGTCAAGATCCTCGATCCCGAGACCGGAGCGCCATGCCCGCCTGCAGTCTTCGATGCCGACGGCCGGATCACCAACGCCGACGAGGCAACTGGTGAACTGGTCAATGTCACCGGCCCAGGCACATTCGCCGGGTACTACAAGAACCCGGAAGCCGACGCCGAGCGAATGCGCAACGGCCAGTACTGGAGTGGCGATCTGGCGTACACCGACGTCGACGGTTACGTCTACTTCGCGGGACGCAGTTCCGGTTGGCTGCGAGTGGACGGCGAGAACATCGGTGCCGCACCCATCGAACGCTCCCTGGTCGGTTACCCGGGCTTCGCGCAGGTGTCCGTGTACGCAGTCCCCGACAGCGACGTCGGCGACCGCGTCATGGCGTCGGTGATTCCGGTCGGCGATGTCGACAACTTCGACCCGGCAGCCGTAGCCGAATACATCGATTCCCGGCCGGAACTCGGGCCGAAGCAGAAGCCGACCTTGATCCGAGTGTGTAGTGAGTTCCCGAGAACGGCGACGTTCAAGGTGGTCACTCGAACGCAGAGCGCCGAACGCTGGAACACCTCCGATCCGGTGTGGATCCGTCGGCGTGGGGAATCCGACTTCCAATTACTCACTCCCGAAATGGCACTCGGACTCGAGAAAACGCGAGAGCCCGTCTAGTCCGATGTCTCAGTAGTGCTGAGCAAGCGGTTTGTGCGCCGACACCGTTTTGTAGAACTCGGTGAGCCGAAGCTGTGATGCCGCTGCCTCGTCGATCACCACTGTCGCGTGTGGATGCAGTTGGAGGACCGATGCCGGGCACACCGCGGCCAGCGGCCCCTCGACGGCAGCGGCAATCGCAGCGGCCTTGTGCTCGCCGGTCGCGATCATCACCAGATGCTTTGCTTCGCAGATAGTTCCGAGGCCCTGGGTGATCACGTGCCGTGGTACGTCGTCCGGACTCTCGAAGAATCGGGCGTTGTCGGTTCGAGTCTGTTCCGTCAGCGTCTTGACCCTGGTCCTCGAATTCAGTGAGGACGTCGGTTCGTTGAAACCGATGTGACCGTTGCCGCCGATGCCCAGAAGTTGTACGTCCACCGGACCATTCGACGCAATCGCCCGGTCGTAGGCTGCCGCGGCGGCAAATGGATCCGGCGCGGTTCCGTCGGGGCTGAATACCCTTGCCGCGTCCAGGTCCAGGTGATTCACCAGCTCGGTGCGGATCACCTGGGCATACGACTCAGGGTGGCCTTCCGGCAGGCCGACGTATTCGTCCAACAGGAACGCCTGCACGCCGGCAAAACTCAACCCTTCCTCGCGGTGACGGCGCGCGAGTTCGCGGTACACCGAGAGCGGTGAAGATCCTGTCGCCAGGCCCAAAGTCCGTGCACCTGAATGCACCGCGTGTTCGAAGATGTCGGCAACAACGGTGCCGGCCGCCTCCGCACTGTCGACAATGACAATTTCCATCGGTTGATTCCTCAGCTTTCGGTGTAGTTCATGAGCCAGTTCCCAGCGGCCATGACGGCGCGGGTTTCGAGTTCTGGACCGGTGACGATCAGATCGGCGCGGCAACCCGGCACGAGATCGCCGACCATTCCGGCCAGCCCCATCAGCGAAGCAGGCGTTGCCGTCGCTGCGATGACAGCCGAAAGCAGATCGACGCCGGCGTGATTAACAGCCCGGCGGACTATGTCCATCAACCGACTCGTCCCGCCGGCAATGGCCGTTTCCCCCTGGCCGGCCAATCGCGCCACGCCATCGATCACGTCGACGTCGAGAGGCCCGAGTGGGTAACGGCCGTCGGGCATTCCGGCGGCAGCCATCGCGTCGGAGACCAACGCGATCTGATGCGGACCGACCAGATCGAACACCGTCGCCACCGTCTCGTCGGCGAGATGTACTCCGTCCCCGATCAACTCGACCACCATCTGTCCTTTCGCGGCCGCGGCAAGACACGCCGCCACTGCGCCGGGAGCGCGATGATGCATCGGAGCCATACCGTTGAACAGGTGAGTGGCACTGAGCGGTGCATGCGCCGAGTGTGCGATCGAACGTGTCGCAATCGGGTTGGACGCATCGGTGTGTCCGATACTCACGACGGCCCGGTGACGCTCCAGCAATGAGGCAAGTTCGCCGAAGTGTGCTGTCTCCGGAGCGATCGTCATCGAGCGGATGTGCCCGCGGCCGGCTTCGAGCAGCGACTCGAGCAGAGCCGGGTCGCCGTCGAGAATGCTGTCGGGATCCTGGGCGCCACAACGGAGTACCGACAGGAATGGACCTTCCAGGTGAATTCCGGCCAGCGTGCCCTCGTCCACCAGTCCTGCCAGGAGCTCGATGCGACTGCGCAGGATCTGCGGCGGCGCGGAGACGAGCGAGCCGATCACCGAGGTCGTGCCGTTCGTCCGGTGGTGATCGGCAGCCACGGTGGATCCGAACTCGTCTGCCTCGGGGAAACCGAATCCGCCGGCGCCGTGGCAGTGAACGTCCACCAACCCCGGGATGATCGTTGTCCCCGCAGCTGCCCGTTCGGGTAACGGGTCGGTTCGCTGCGACGCGGGCCCGGCCCACACCACACGATCACCGGAAATCTCGACGACACCGTCCGGAAGCAGTTGCCCACCGGTCACCAGTTGTCCACGAAGAATTTGTCCACGATGCATCACGACATCACCTGCGGTACAACGGGAACTTCGGTATCCGCGATCGACAACTCACGGAGCACGGCGTCCGCGAGCACGTAGTGCCCTTGTTCGTTCGGATGGAATGCGTCAGCCAGGAGAGCCGGCGGTGGGCCCTCGGGAGAATGGGCCGTCCACTGCGCGTAGTGGTCGACGAACACCACGCGCGTCGAGGCGGCAACCTGCCGCACGACCTCGACGTACTGAACCAATCCCGCTCTGGTGGGCGCATTCTCGACGTCGATCGGTGGCGGCGTCTGCAGGATCGGCACCGCACCGATCGCTCGTGTCCGGAAGATCGTGTCCAAGAGGTCGTCTCGAAACCGCTCCAGTCCTTCTTCGCCATCCAATGCGTCATTCGTACCGAGCATGATCAACACCACCGAGGGTTCGAACACCTCGATGCGGTGTGCGAAACCCGCACGCACATCGGAGGATCGATTGCCGCTCACCCCGGTGTTGACAAGGACGTGGTTGAACAAGGAAAGCTCACCACGGATGCGCTCGGCGCAGTGTTCGACGTAACTTCGATGACCGTCGGTGTGCGTCAATCCCTGAGTGATGCTGTCGCCGGTGAAGACCCACCGTATCGGCGTCGAGGAGTCTACGAGCAAAGTTTCCAGTCGAATCCGTTCAGCAGTCCTGCACTTCAAAGCCTTCGACGTCGGGGTCACACCCTCTGCCTTCCGGCGCCCGATACTGCGGCTGCAAATTTCGACGTGATGAACGCCGGATCCGTGATTGCGGTTCCGACAACCACCGAGTCTGCACCCAGGGCGATGGCGCGTGCCGCATCCTCCGGGCTGTGGTACCGCCCCTCGGCGATGAGGACTGCATCTGGAAGTGCCTGCCGCAGTTCCGAGATCAGCTCCAGGTCCGGGCCGGCCAGCCGTCGGCTGTTCTCGGTATATCCCGCCAGTGTGCTGGAGATGATGTCGGCGCCCGCCGCGGCGGCAGCGACGCCGTCCTCGAGTGTTCCACAGTCGGCCATGACGAGGCCGCCGCGATCATGGACCGCTTCGACGGTGTCGGCAAACGTCAGCCCATCCGGACGTGGCCGCAGTGTGGCATCGGCAGCCACGATCTGCGCACCCGAGTCCACGACTTCGAGGGCTGATTCCCTTGTCGGCGTGATGAACACGCCCTCCGAGCCGATCTTCGTCAAACCGATCACCGGTACCTTCACTGCCGACACGACTGCGGCGACATCCGGGGTTCCGCCCACACCGCCGCAGCGGATCGCCACTGCTCCGCCGTCGACCGCGGCGCGGGCCATCCTCTCGATGGTCCCGGTGTCGCGCAGGGCATGGCCGTGTCCGGCCTGACAGGACACGATCAGCTTCCCGCTGATGATCGTGAGCAATTCTTCGACAGTCACGGTGTTACCTCGATTCGTGTTGCGGCGGCCAGTAGCGCAGCGCCGACGAGCGGCGCATCGGTGCCCAAACGGGCAGGAAGAATGGCAGTTTCGGCAATGGGGCCCATCGCTTCCACCCGGAAAGCGGAGGTCAGCGGCGACAGGAGGTCGGCTCCGATCTGGGCTGCACCGCCGCCGATGACGATCACCTCGGGATCGAATGCGGTGGCGACGCCGGCCAGGACGCGGCCCAGCAGAGTACCGGCGTCGGAGACCACGGCACGGGCGATCGGATCGCCCGAGTGCATGAGCGCCACCACTGCCTGTAACGGTTGAGTGGGCACACCCGCCCGCGCTGCGTACTCGGCTGCCATCGCCGGGCCAGACGCGACTGCCTCGAGGTGATCGGTTCTGCCGCAACCGCAACCTATCGCCCCGGAGACCGGAACCAACAGATGCGCGAGTTCGCCGGCTGTTCCGTGGGCACCGTGGTACAGCTGACCGCCCACGGTCAACGCGCCACCGATTCCGGTACCGATCGAGACGAACAGTGCAGAGGTTCGACCGCGTCCGGCGCCGATCATGTTCTCGCCGTGGGCCATCGCGCGCACGTCGTTGTCCACCGTCACCGGTAGGCCTGAGTGTGCCTCGAGTTCTCCGCGAACCTCGGCGCCACTCCATCCGGACAGAATGTCGGAGGCGAAGACGACGCGGCCACGCACCCGATCGATGATTCCCGGTGCACCGACTCCGATTCCGGCTACCGTGTGATTCGCCCTCAGACGGTCGATCAACGCGGTAGCGGTCCCGAGAACGGCTTCCCTACCCGCCGTCGGTGTTGCCGCACGAACGGTGTCGATCACGTCTCCGTCGGACGTCACGACCGCGGCAGCCACTTTGGTGCCGCCGATGTCGATACCGATCCATCGCTTCTGCCCAGATGTCATGTCAGAGGAGCCCGGCCTGTTCCAGAACGACCTTGATCGTTGCGGTCTCGGACTCGTCGAGCGAGAGCATCGGCGCGCACATCGTGTTGCCGGTGATGACGCCGCGCAGGGCCAGAGCCGTCTTGAACGCGCCAAGACCCGCGGCACCGGCACTGACGCGACCCGGTGTCGGCGCCTCGACGATGGAGAACAGATCGGTGAGTCGATCCTGCTCGGCCTTCGCTGCGGCCCAGTCTCCTGCCTGCGCAGCGCGCCACAGTCGTACGTAGCCGTGCGGGTCCACGTTGGCCAGGCCGGGCACTGCGCCCGAAGCACCCATCAGCAGGCATCCGTCGACGACTACCTCGTGCCCGGTGAAGACGGCGAAGTTTTCGAGCCCGGCCGACTGACGGAGCAACATACGGAAACTGACGTCGTCGCCGCTCGAATCCTTCACGCCGGCGATGACTCCCTCGCGACCGAGCTCGACCAGCATTGCCGGGCTGAGCTTGCTGTGGACACGAACCGGGACGTCGTAGGCGAACAACGGAAGATCCACTGCGGCGTGGATGGAGCGGAAATGCGTTGCCGTCTCGGCTGCATCGGTGATCGCGTAGAACGGCGCCGTCGCGACGATGGCATCCGCGCCCGCTTCACGCGCCTGCTCGGCAACGGCGATGACCCGGTTGGTGGTCATGTCGTTCACTCCGACGAGGACCGGTACCTGGCCGCCGACGTGACCGATGGCCGTCTGCACCACCTGGGCGCGCTGAGCGTCGGTGAGGTAACCGACCTCACCCGAGGAACCGAGGACGAACAAGCCGTCGACTCCGGCTTCGATCTGCAGTGAGAGCAGGCGTTCGAGCGACGTGGTGTCGACCTCGCCCTCGAGCGTCAGTGGTGTGACGATCGGCGGGACGATTCCGCTGAAGGTGGTGGTTTCCGTGCTCATGGGGTCTCCATATGTTGGTTGTCGGATTGAGTTGTGGGTGCGGCTGTCAGGGAGAAACGGAGACCGGCTGACCGCTCGACGCGGACAGATAGACAGCATCGATCACGCGCATCGACGCGCGGGCGTCTGCCACGGTGTAGTCGGGTTCGGTCCGTGTGGGAAGTCGATCGAGCACGTGAGAGAGAAAGCTCGACACCGCGTTGTCCGAACCGAAGCCGCCGATGGGTAGTGCGGTCACGTCTCCCGAGGCCGCGAAGTGGGTCACCGCGGGTTTGTCGTCGTCGGAACTCGCGTATCCGTGGGATCCGAGGACGCGAACCGTCGCGGTATTCGCGCCGAAACCCGGTGCTGCGGGGATTCTTCCGACGGTCACCGTCGCGGTGACGCCGTTTTCCAGGGCGAGCGAGATCAACGCCGTGTCTTCGACGCCGAACTGCTGGTGGGCCCCGCCGTAGAGTGTGCTCGTCTCGGCGTACACCTCGGTGACGTCCAGGCCGGTGAGGTATCGGAGGTAGTCGGCGGCGTAACCGGCGAAGTTCACTACTTCTCCCCCGCCGGAAAGCGCGGGATCCACCACCAGTTCGGGACGCTCGACGGACGTCGCGAAATGTGTTCCGCTTGCGAGGAACTCGATGTCCATGTGGCGCGGCAGTCCGAGATTTCCGGCGTCGATCCATCGGCGCAGTCGCCGGAGCGCAGGTGAATGAGTGCGGTTCACCACCGTGCAGATTCGCCCGTTCGACCGTGCGGCTTGCTGAACCGCCGCGGCCTCCGCCTCGTCGACGCCCACCGGCTTGTCCACCAGGACGTCGAGTCCGGCGTTCAATGCGGCAATCGCAAGCCGCGCATGCCTGGTCGGCTCACTGCAGATGATCGCCAGGTCAATCCGTTCGGGGTCGAGCAACTCGCCGAGTTCGTCGATCCACTCGATGTCTGCGGCCTTTGCCATCGCGATCCCGTCCTCACGAATCCAATCGGGGACCGAGGATTCGTCGGAGGCCCCGACCAGGCTCACTCGAGGATCGGATCGCAACAGGTCCGCATAGGAGCCGGCATGCCTGACGCCGCTGACAAATCCGACGCGGATCGAACCGGTGCCGGTCATTGGTTTTCTCCGATCGAGACAGCGCGGCCGGTGTCGAGCGATTGCTGGGCAGCGATGGCAGTCGCGAGAGCTGCACGCACCTGCCAGTTCTCGACTATCGGGCTCGCGGAACCGTCGAGAGTGGCGATCCAGTGACGCATCTGATGCGACATCGCGTCCTCGATCGACGACGGCGGCGCGTTGGTCGTGTCCGTCATCAGTCCCGGGTCGTCGCCGGTGTCGTGCGCGAGCGTGCCGGAAGTCCCCGACACCACGATCCGACGCACCATCTTTCCCGATTGTGGTAGCGCGTAGGCCAATTCGATCAGAGCCAGCGATCCGTCCTCGAAGCGAACGGTCAGATGGAAGCTGTCGTGCACGGGCATCCCCGCCGCGAAGGTGGGGAAACTACGAGCGAACACACGGGTCGGACGACGACCGATCAGCCACGTCACCAGATCGAGTGCGTGAGTTCCGTTGTGAACGGGGTGACCACCCGAACGTTCCTTGTCGTGTTGCCAGCCTCGCCAGCCCCCTGGCCAGACATGGCCGGTGTACCAACTGAGATGGATCAACCGGGGGTCGCCGATGGCACCTTGTGCAACCGAGTTTCCGATCGAGGTGATCGACGGCTGGAATCGTACGGTCTGTCCGACCATCAGTGAGGTGCCGTTACCTTCGGTGGCCTCGACCATCGCGTCGAAGTCCGCGACTGTCAGCGCGGCCGGCTTCTCCACGTGCACATGCTTTCCCGCGCGGCCCGCGGCTATCGTCACGGGTGCGTGGTCGGGAGTGGCCCCGACGACGTTGACCGCCTGCACGCTCGGGTCGGCGAGAATCTTCGCCAGATCGGTACTGGCCTTCGCGCCCGGCGCCAACGCCGCAACCGATGCGGCCCGGTCCAAGTCACTGCCGAATACGTAGGCGACTTCGACCGACGGGATGCGCGCCAAGGCGCTGACGTGGTCCCGCGCGATTCCGCCGCTACCGATGACGGCTACACGCACCGTCACTTGGCACTTCCCGAGAGCGCTGCCGGTTCGCCGCCACCGAGTCGCACCTGTTCGGCGACGACGAGTGCGCGTTCACGTGCGTACGTCAACGGCGAGTCGGGATCAGCCTTGCCGTCGAGAACTGCTGCCATCTCGTCGATTTCGTGACGAATCGCAGCCTGCATCCACAGCGAGGATCCTCCGTTTCCCGAGTTGTACTTCTGCGTCCTGCTCGCAGCGTCGATCAACGATTGGTTCTCGGCGTCGACGTCGAAGATCGGCCACGACTCTACGACCTGTCCCCCGCGCACTCGGCTGACCCGGCCGGTGTGGAAGTCCGCGTGGACCGAACCTTCGGTGGCATCGACCGTCAGCTGCCACGACGAAGTGTGTGAACGCGTCGAGATGGTGTGTCTGCCGATCGCGCCGCCGGCGAACGACACCACTGTGTTGCGGAAGCCGTCGTCCGCGGTGGCGATGCTCGACACGGCAGTCACCTCGCCGCCGAGCCAGCACATCAGGTCCAGTTCGTGAATCTCGTGAGTCAGTTCTCCACCCGTTCGGCTCTTGTCGAGCTTCCACCACTGTGGATCTGCGCCGTCGGTGTCGATCCATCGTGAGCGAGACGTTTCGATCGCAGCGACCTCGCCGAGCTCCCCCGACGTCAGCAGGCCCGCCAGCCGTCGTACACCCGGCATCATCCGCATGATGTGCCCGACCATCAACGGCGAACCGCTCGCGTCGGCGCTCGCGATCATGTTCTGCGCATCGACCAGTTCGACGGCGAGTGGCTTCTCGACAAAAACTGCCTTGCCGTGTTCGAGCGCCGCGATGGCAGGTTCGGCGTGCGCGTGATTGGGCGTCGCGACGACAACGAGGGCCAACTCCGGGTGAGCGGCCACCGCGTCGTGATCGTCTGTCGGGGTTGCCGAGAACTCTGCGGCGACGTCCTTGGCCCGCTCGAAGTCACGGTCGCACAGCATCGTCAGTTCGAAACGTGGATGGGCAGCCAGCTCGCGAGCGAGGGAACTACCGAAGAATCCGCAACCGACCACACCGACTTTGTATCGGGTCATGAAGTCTCCAAAGATTGGATGAGGGATGTCCTATGTTATACGGCCGGCGTCATCGCTCGTCAATTCGACACCGGTAACACAGTCTTCATCCATGCAGGTGAGCGCACTATTTTTGGCTCGAAACCGGCGAAACGTCGAAGTTCGGCGCCGCCAGTTCCGAAGATTCTCTAGACGCTTTCTGATCCACAATGTAAGTTACGCAACATCGGACGTCGAACATAGGACATCCCCTATCCACTCCCTTGATGTCCCGCTCCCCGCCTTGGAGGCCGCCTTGAAGAACGAACGACCGCTGAGCTCCGCGTTCACCCGCCGAGACCTGTTCCGGTACACCGGGCTACTGGGAGCTGCAGCAGGTATCACCGCGACTCTCGCGGCCTGTGGCGGCGGGCCGTCGTCGACCTCGGTTGTCGGCGGTTCCGCGAGCACCGGCGATCTGACCACCGCCATCGGATACGGCAACGACCAGAGCTTCGACCCGATGCAGACTGCATCCGGTTTCCTCATGGCAGCGGTCAACCACGTCTACGAGGGACTGCTCGAAAACGATCCAGGCACCGGTGAGACGTATGCGGCGCTCGCACAGGCCGTCCCGACCGACGCCACTGCCTCGAGCTGGACCATGAAAATCCGCGAGGGAGCAACCTGGCACGACGGCACTCCGGTCACCTCGGACGACGTCGTCTTCACCTTCGATCGCATCCTCGATCCACAGCAGAACGTACTGATCCGCTCCTTCTTCTCCTCCTGGCTGCAGTCCGTCACCAAGGTCGACGACCAAACGGTGACCCTGAACTTCAACTACCCGTTCAGCGCTGCCGCACAGCGTCTCTCGATCGCCAAGATCATGCCCAAGCACGTCTTCGACGGCCACTGGGACGAGGCCAAGTCCGGAACGCTGGTCGTCGGTTCCGGTCCGTACAAGCTCAAGAGCCACACCCCCAAGAGCAACACAGCTTTCGAGGCCTTCGAGGCGTACAACGGGCCGCGTCCGGCCAACTTCGCGACCATGAACTGGCTCTCCATCGTCGACACCTCCTCACGCATCGCGCGCGTCTCGGGCAACAATGCCGGTGCACAACTCGCCGACAACATCCCCGTCGCCAACGTCCCCACTCTGACCTCCGGTGGGCGCACCGTCGAGGGCAACCCGGGCATGAACCTCATGTACCTGCTCTTCGACACCACTCAGGCACCGTTCGACGACGTTCGTGTTCGCCAGGCGATGTTCTACGCGATCAACACCCCGAAGATGATCGAGATCGCCCTCGGCGGCAAGGCAGCACCGGCCACGAGCTACCTGTACGAGCGCAACCCCGACTACGCGCGAGCGTCCACCGTCTACTCGTACGATCCGGACAAGGCCCGCTCACTCCTCGCTGCCGCCGGCGTCAGTGGCCTCGACCTGACACTGCTCTCCACCAACGTCAGCTGGCTGGCCGACTGCTTGCCGACCATCAAAGAGTCTTGGGACGCAGTCGGATTCAACACGACGCTCGAACCGCAGGACACCAGCGCCATGGTGAGCAAGCTCAACAGCGGCCAGAAGTTCCAGATCGCCGCCGGTACGTCCAACCCGCAGGCATTCGGCAGCGACGTCGACCTTCTCGTCCGCTACACGTACAGCAAGGGCGGCTTGTGGACGAAGACCTACGCCAAGTGGGACGACACCCCCGAAGCGCAGAGGATCTACGCCACCATGGACGAAGCCACCCGCGAGACCGACCCGGCAAAGCGCAGCACCCTCGTGCAGTCGTACCTGAACCAGATCGCCGAAAATGCTGTCTACTACCCGGTTCTCCATCAGGAACTCCTGACTGCGTGGGATCCGAAGAAGATCGCCGACGTCACTCCGCTGCCGTACCCCGGCGTCAACCTGCTTCAGGCGAAGCCGGCCTGATACCCGCCCGCTCGGCCGTTTCCCACAACTGAGAGATCCCCCGATGGCAAGAGTCCTCCCCATGCTGATCAGGCGATTACTGATACTGATCCCCCTGATCCTCGGCATCATCGCGTTCGTCTTCATCGTGATGCAGTTCGCGCCCACCGATCCCGCAACCGCGGCGTTCAACGGTGGCAACCCGACTGCGGAACAGTTGCAGCAGTTCAAGGAAGAGAACGGACTGCTCGATCCGCTTCCGCTGCAATACGTTCACTTCGTGACCGATCTGGTCAGCGGCAACATGGGTGACAGTCTGATTTCCGGTACCCCGGTGTTGGATTCGATCTCCACCGCTCTGCCACTGACCATTCAGCTCACGGTTCTCGGACTGGTGATCGCCATCGTGCTCTCGCTGATCTTCGGCGTCACCAGCGCACTGTTCCGCGATCGTTGGCCGGATCAGGTCATCCGACTGATCTCCCTCGGTGGTGTGGCGGCACCGTCATTCTGGTTGGCACTGCTGATGATTCAGTATCTGGCTGTTCAACTCGGATGGTTCCCCACCGGTGGCTACGTCAATCCGAGCGACTCCGTCAGCGACTGGCTCTGGTACATGGCGCTCCCGGCGCTGTCCCTGTCACTGCCCGTCGCAGCACAACTCACGCGCATCATCCGCACGTCGATGGTCGAGGAGTTGGACAAGGACTACGTCCGGACCGCGATCGGCAGCGGCCTGCCCTATCACGTGGTGATCGGACGGAATGTGTTGCGTAACGCGCTGATCAACCCGCTCACCGTCCTGGGTCTACGAGTCGGTTATCTCCTCGGTGGCGCTGTGGTCATCGAGCAGATCTTCGGCCTGCCCGGCATGGGTCAGCTCATGATCAACGGCGTCACCAACGGTGACCCCGCAGTCGTTCAGGGTGTTGTCATCGTCATCGCGGTCGGCTTCGTCGTCGTCAACCTCGCCGTCGACATCCTCTACCTGCTCGTCAATCCACGACTTCGGAGCGCAGCATGATGAGAAGAAAACTCACCGAGAAGCTTTCGCGACCCGGCATCACCTTTTCTCGCTTCCCCCTCTCGGCCTGGCTGTCGATGGCGGTTCTCGCGATCATCGTGCTCGCCTGCCTCTTCGCGCCGCTGATCACGCAGTACACCCCGCTCGAACAGGCGGTGGGTACCGCGGGCCCCAGCGCCGAGCACTGGTTCGGTCAGGACAGTCTCGGTCGAGATCTGTTCAGCCGCTTGCTCTACGGCGGACGCTGGTCGCTGACCATCGGTCTCGGTTCCACCTTCCTCGCACTGTGCGCCGGCGCTCTCATCGGATCGGTGGCCGCAACGAGCCGAAAAGGCGTCGACGAGACCATCATGCGTGTGCTCGACGTGGTCATGGCGTTCCCGGGCATTGCGCTCGCTGCCGTACTCGTCGCGGCCTTCGGTGGTTCGATCCCGGTTCTGATCGTCACTATCGCGTTCCTCTACACACCGATGGTGGCTCGCGTCGTTCGCGCGAACGTTCTCGCTCAGTACGGCGAGGACTACGTCGCGGCCGAAAAGGTCATCGGCGCAAGAACTTCACACATCGTCGTCAAGCACGTCGTAGCCAACTGTGCTGCGCCCGTTCTCGTCTTCTGCACTGTCATGGTCGCCGACGCCATCGTGCTGGAAGCCAGCCTGTCGTTCATCGGCGCCGGTGTGCGTCCCCCGGATCCGTCGTGGGGATCGGTGATCGCCGACGGCAAGAACATGGTGCTTCTCGGTGGTTGGTGGGCAACGGTGTTCCCCGGCCTGCTCATTCTGCTGACGGTGCTCTCCCTCAACGTGCTCGCCGAGGGCCTGACGGACGCGATGGCAGATCCGAGTCTGAAGAAGACCAAGAAGACGCCCTCCGCGCTCCAAGCAGCGCAGACCGCTGCAGCGGAGGAGACCTCCAACGAACTCATTCTGGAGGACGAAGCCGCATCGGTCACCGACACTCCGGAGTTGATAGACGACTTCGCCGATCCGAGCGTCGTGAAAGATGTTCTCGAGCCGGCCGCCGAGCCGACTCCTCTCGAAACGCACCTGAAGATCCTGGCGGAAACCGAGCGGTCCCGCTCCGATCGTCTTGTGTACGAGGGCGATGCCGCGCCACTCCTCGAGGTCCGCAATCTCACGATCCGGTTCCCGGAACGCTACGGAGACACGGCGATTGTCGACAACGTGAGCTTCACCGTCCGCCCGAACGAGACGATGGCACTCGTCGGCGAGTCCGGTTGCGGAAAGTCGCTCACCTCGCTGGCGATCATGGGTCTGCTACCCAAGACGGCAGTGGTGACCGGCGAGATCCTGTTCGACGGAGTCAACGTCCTCGAGCTGAACAACCGGGAGCGAAACAAGCTGCGCGGGCACGACATGGCCATGATCTACCAGGATGCGCTGAGTTCACTGAATCCGGCGATGCTAATCCGCGCGCAGTTCAAGCAGCTCACCAAGCGCGGCGGTACCCGCACAGCCGAGGAACTGCTCGAACTCGTCGGACTCGATCCGGTGCGCACTCTCTCCAGCTACCCACACGAGCTTTCCGGTGGTCAGCGTCAGCGCGTTCTGATCGCCATGTCGCTCACCCGCAGTCCGCGGTTGATCGTCGCGGACGAGCCCACCACCGCTCTCGACGTCACCGTCCAGGCCCAGGTCGTGGACTTGCTCAACGACCTTCGGGAAAAGCTGGGGTTTGCCATGGTTTTCGTGAGCCACGATCTTGCACTCGTTGCTTCACTCGCTCACAAGATCACGGTGATGTACGCCGGTCAGGTCGTCGAGTCGGCGCCCACGAGTGATCTGCTCGTCGATCCCCGCCACGAATACACCCAGGGCCTTCTCGGGGCCGTTCTCTCGATCGAGGACGAAGCGCCGCGGCTGCATCAGATTCAGGGAACTGTTCCCTCGCCCGGAAACTTCGCGCCGGGTGACCGTTTCGCCGAGCGTTCCACTCGCCCGGACTCCGACCCCCTCCGAAAGCCGGAGATGGTCCGGGTCGACGGGACCGAGCATTGGTTCGCCAGCCAGTCCGCGACTCCCGTACGTACAGAATCGGAATTGGAGAGCGTGCGATGACTACAGCTGAAGCACCCATCCTGGAACTGAAGAACATTCACGTCGTCCACAAGACCCGTTCGGGATCACTGTTCAAACCGGGCACGGTTCACGCGGTCAACGATGTCAGTATCGACGTACGACGAGGGACGACGATCGGCATCGTGGGCGAGTCGGGTTGTGGCAAGTCCACTCTGGCCAAAGTCATGGTCGGACTGCAGAAACCGACGTCGGGCGACGTGGTCTTTCGCGGCCGAAGCGCTCTGACCCGGTCGGCCGGCGTGCGCAAGGAGTTCGGCCGGGCGATTTCGATCGTCTTCCAGGATCCGGCTACCGCGCTCAATCCCCGAATGACGGTGGCCGACATCCTCACCGATCCACTCGACGTCCACGGCATCGGCAACCGCGCGAGCCGGACCGCCCGAGTTCGCGAGCTGGTCGGTTTGGTCGGACTCCCCCAATCTGCGCTCGAAGTCATCCCGAGCCAGATCTCCGGCGGTCAGCGGCAACGTGTCGCGATCGCGCGTGCACTCGCGCTCGAACCTGACGTCATCGTGGCCGACGAGCCGACGTCGGCGCTCGACGTCTCGGTGCGAGCGCAGATCCTGAATCTGCTCAGCGACATCAAGGCTCGGTTGGGGCTCGGCATGGTGTTCATCTCGCACGACATACAGACGGTGCGGTACGTCTCCGACACCATCGTCGTCATGAACGCCGGGCGGATCGTCGAGCAGGGAACGGCCCAGGAAGTATTCGACAACCCGTCGGATGCGTACACGGCCAAACTGCTGGGTGCGGCGCCCAGCCTCCTGCAACGCACCGTTGACGTGGGTTGACCAATGGAGCGGATGACCGGACATAGGATGAAGGACGTTCGTATCAGAAAAGGGGAATCGATGTCTGTCCGGAGTGGCACACAGGGCGCTCGTTTCAGCGCGCAAAACCGCATGCGCGCACTTCAGACGGACATCATGAACTTGATCCTCGAACGCAGGCTCTCCCCCGGCGACCCGATGCCCACCGAGGCCGAACTGTCCGAGGAATTGGGTATCGGCCGAAACACGCTCCGGGAGGCGCTCAAGGTTCTGCAGGCCTTGGGCGTCGTCGAGATCCGTCACGGCTTCGGAATGTTCGTCGCCCCTAGCAACTTCGACGCTCTCGCCGACGGCCTGACCTTCCGTGGCCGGTTGTCCTTGCAGGGCACCGGGCACGAGGCGATGGAACTGGTCGACATTCGTCAGGCACTCGAGACCGGACTGATCGGTGCGGCGATGGCCGAGATGACGTCGGCCGACCACGCCGACCTCGACGAACTCGTCACCGGCATGGAGGTCCGTGCCGCTGCCGGGAAGAACTTCTCCGACATCGATGCGACCTTCCACTCCCGCCTGTACTCCCCTCTCGACAACCAGGTCCTCGGTCAGTTGATGGACGTCTTCTGGCAGGTGTACAGCGAGATACAGCAGGCCATCGGGCATTCGGATACGCCACTGATCGACATCGCGTCGAAGCACCGTGCGATTCTCGATGCGATCCGTACGGGTGATGCAGTCGAGGCGGCGCACACTCTCGATGTGCACTTCGGTGGCCTGCGCGAGCGGATCGCCAGTCTCCATGCGTCCGAAGCGCAGTAATTTCGAAACACGTGATTTTGCTCCGCTGGCTCACCATCGCGCCCGTTCTTCCGGCAAAATTACGGGTATGAAGAACCCGAACCTGACGCCTTCGCGCGTTCTCGCAGTTGTCCTCGCTGCCGCCCTGGTCATTTTCGTGATCGCACGCCGCCGCGACGACGGCGCCCTCAGCCGCGGAGAATGGTTGTCGGACACCGTCGGACCGGACGACCTCGCCGGCTGAAACGACGTGTGCCCTCGGCCGAAACTCGGCCGAGGGCACACGCACGTGTCATCTACTACTTCATCGAATCCAGTCGGGTTCGCGCGTCCTCGAACCCGGATACCAGCTCTGCCATGACCTCGGCGACCGGGCGGATCTCGTTCATCCGTCCCACGATCTGACCGACGGGCATTGCCACAACTTCCGGGTTCTCCGATGCAGCGATTCTCTGATGAGCGTCGCTGACCAGAAGGTTCTGCAGCGGCATCGGCAAGGGCGCCGGTGCTCCCGGGTTCGACCAGGCTTCCGTCCACTTGGTCTTGAGCAACCGAGCGGGCTTACCCGAGTAGATGCGCGAACGAACGGTGTCGGCCGACGTCGCGCCCAACAGTGCACGCTGAATAGCGGACGGGCCCTCGCCCGATGCACTGCCGAGTTTGTATTCGGACGTGGTGAGCCAGTACGAGCCCATCCACACTCCGGACGCACCGAGTGCAAGTGCGGCAGCCACCTGACGGCCGCTGCCGATACCCCCGGCAGCCAGCACAGCAGCTGAATCACCCAGTGCATCAACGATTTCCGGAACGAGAACCATCGACGCAATTTCGCCGGTGTGACCGCCTGCCTCGTAGCCCTGCGCGATCACGATGTCGACACCGTTCTCGACGTGACGACGCGCATGCTCGACGGCGCCGGCCAGCGCTGCTACCGGTACGCCCTTCTCGTGCGCCTGATCGATGACGTCCTTCGGCGGTGATCCCAGTGCATTCGCAATCAACGCAATCCGGTGTCCCAGAGCAACATCGACGTGTGACCGCGCCACCGAGTGAAGCCATCCCAGTACGCCGGTCGCATGCTCGACGTCGTCGGAAAGCGGCGGCACACCGAGCTCGTCGAGCGTGCGGTTGACGAAGGCGCGGTGCTCCTCCGGAATCAGCTTGTCGAGATCGACGGCGCCGCCCTCGGTCGGCACCTTGGCCGGCATGACGATGTCGACGCCGTACGGCTTACCGTCGGTGTTCTCGTCCATCCACGTCAGTGTGGCTTCAAGCTCTTCCGGGTCGTTGAACCGGACGCAACCGAGCACGCCCAGACCTCCCGCGCGGGTGATCGCGGCCGCGACGTGCTCGGAAGGAGTGAATCCGAAAATCGGGTATTCGATGCCGAACTTGTCGGCGAGATCCGAACGCATCAGGCTTCCACGCTTTCGTTTGCGGACGCCACAGGAGCGCCGTTTCCGTTGTGATCATCAGCCTCGCGCGATTCCGTTTCGGCCTTCGCCCAGCGGTAGTCGGGCTTGCCTGCCGGGTTGCGCTTGATCTGGTCCACGAACCACACGCTGCGCGGAACCTTGTATCCGGCAATCTCTTTGCGTGCTGCGGTGGCGATGTCGTGCAGCGTCGGCGACGCGCCTTCGCGTACCTGGACCACTGCGGCAACGCGCTGACCGAAGCGCTCGTCGGGGATACCGACCACCAGCACGTCGAAGATGTCCGGGTGCGCCTTCAAAGCGCCCTCGACCTCTTCCGGGTACACCTTCTCGCCGCCGCTGTTGATCGACACCGAACCGCGGCCGAGCATCGTGACCGTGCCGTCGGCTTCGACCTGCGCATAGTCGCCGGGGATCGAGTAGCGAACGCCGTTGATGGTGCGGAAGGTTTCGGCCGTCTTGACCTCGTCCTTGTAGTAGCCGAGCGGGATGTTGCCCTTGCGAGCGAGCATGCCGCGCTTGCCCGATCCGGGTTCGACCTCGTTGCCGTCGTCGTCGAGAACCGTTGTGGAGGCGTCGATCTTGACCGTCGGACCGCCAGTGTGCTTCTGGCCCTTGCTCAGCACGGCGAGTCCACCGAAGCCGGTCTCGGATGCTCCGATGGAGTCCGTCAGCAGGCGGTTGGGCAACAGTTCGAGGAACTGCTCCTGGATACTCGGCGAGAAGAGTGCAGCACTGCTGGCCATCACGTAGAGCGTCGAAAGATCGTACGGCTCACCGGTCTCCGGGTTTCCGGCGATGAGTGCGTCGAGCATCGGACGGCCCATCGCGTCACCCGTGATGAAGATCAGGTTGACCTTGTGCTTGTCGATGTTCTGCCACACCTCGTGGGCGTCGAATTCCGGGTGCATCAAACAGGTTCCGCCGCCGAAGAGGCTGTGGAATACCGCCGACTGCGAACCGCCGTGAATCATCGGGGGGATCGGGTAGCGGATCATGCTCGGGTTGGCGGCGCCGACCTTCGCCATCTCGTACTCGTCCTCGACCGGAACTCCGGTGACGAAGTTGATGCCTCCGCCGAGAACACGCCACCAGTCCTCGTGACGCCACATGACGCCCTTGGGACTTCCGGTGGTGCCGCCGGTGTAGAGCATGAAGATGTCGTCGTTGCTGCGCTCTTCGAAATCACGCTCACCCGAACTCTGCGCGAGTGCGTCCTCGTAGCCGATGCCGAAAGCACTGAAGTCCAGATCGGTGCCGTCCTCGACCACGATGACGGACTTGACCTTGGGAGTGTTCGGCAGGACGTTCGCGACCTTGTCCGAGTAGCGGCGCTCGTGAATGAGCGCAACCATGTCGGAGTTGTCGAAGATGTACTGCAACTCGTTCTCGACGTACCGGTAGTTGATGTTCACCATCACGGCCCGGATCTTGAAGACCGCGACCATGGCCTCGATCGCCTCGATGACGTTCCGGCAGTAGATGCCGACCTTGTCACCCGGCTGAACGCCATGTTCACGCAGGTAGTGACCGAGGCGGTTTGCTCGGTCCTCCAACTGTGCATAAGTCATCTCGCGGTTGTCCGAGACCAGCGCAACGCGGTCCGGAACGAGGTCGATTGCGTGCTCTACGAAGTCTGCGATGTTAAGGGCCACGAGTTCAAAGTAGAACGTGTTACCGTTTCTGGCAAGACCCAATTTGAGAGCCAGCTCACAGACCCGCCAGGAGCCATCAGTGTCCACTTCGACGACCGAAAAATCAGACATTTCGGAAACCGCGCCGCATTGCCTCGTGGAGAAGCGTGGCCACGTTCTCATCGTGACCATGAATCGCCCCGAGCGTAAGAACGCCATCACCGGCGAGATGATAGCGATCATGGTCGACGCCTGGGATCAGGTCGACAACGACCCCGAAATTCGTGTCGCCATCCTCACCGGTGCGGGCGGCGACTTCTGCGCCGGCGCCGACCTCAAGAACATGTCCGCCAAGCCGCCGGGAGATTCCTTCGCGG
Organism: Rhodococcus sp. OAS809; assembly: GCF_040546695.1. Lineage (NCBI taxonomy): Bacteria > Bacillati > Actinomycetota > Actinomycetes > Mycobacteriales > Nocardiaceae > Rhodococcus > Rhodococcus sp. OAS809. The sequence goes on from NZ_JBEPOI010000002.1 coordinate 3,033,413, forward strand.
GCGGTGGCGTCGACATGTCCAAGATCGAAGGCCTCCTCAAGGGTCGTCGGTTGACCAAGCCACTGATCGCCGCCGTCGAGGGTGCAGCTATCGCCGGCGGAACCGAAATCCTGCAGGGCACCGACATCCGCGTCGCGGGTGAGAGCGCCAAGTTCGGCGTCTCCGAAGCCAAGTGGGGGCTCTTCCCGCTCGGCGGTTCCGCAGTGCGCCTGGTGCGACAGATTCCGTACACGATCGCGGCGGACATCCTGCTCACCGGTCGTCACATCAAGGCTCCGGAGGCCAAGGAGATCGGGCTCATCGGCCACGTGGTCCCGGACGGCCAGGCCCTCGACAAGGCGCTGGAGCTCGCGGACCTGATCAGTGCAAACGGCCCTCTCGCCGTGCAGGCGATTCTCAAGACCATCCGCGACACCGAGGGCATGCACGAGGAAGAGGCCTTCCAGATCGACGCACAGCTGGGCATGAAGGTGTTCATGAGCGCCGACGCCAAGGAGGGCCCGCGGGCTTTCGGTGAGAAGCGGGCGCCCCAGTTCAAGGGTGTCTGACCCACCCCTGTCTGAGCCACCCCCGTCTGACCGACCCCCGGCTGAGCCCCCTTTCCTGTCCGCTCTCGGTCCCACCCACCCCCTTTTCGAGCGAACGTACCTTTCGGCGCCTTCAGTGCGCCGAAAGGCACTTTCGCTCAGCCGGTTTCGTCCAATTTCACCCATCTCGACCTCGCGAACACCTGCGGCCGGGGACGTGACTGCGCCAATCTGTAGTGCGCACGCAGGTCCTCGATCACGCGATCAGGGTCCGTTCGCAGTGCACTGGGCACCGTCGGCAACACGATGATTCCCGCATTCTGCATACGCGTCCGACGCTCCACCGTGCGCTTGTAGTCCGTCGGTGCGGCATGCCATTCCAAGGAGTCGATGTCCCACGCGAAGGCAACCGAATCGATCCATCCGTCCGGAACTGCGATGAAGTCCCCGTTGGCATCCCGGATCTCATGGTTGAACAACATTTCCGGCAGCCCGCTCCGCTGCCACAATTTTCGCGCGTGAACCTCCGGAACCGAGTGGACGTTCGCGTTCACTTCGCGCAACACGACCCGAGGTAGCGCGGAACCCCGACTGCTACCCGCTTCGAGTTCCTTCGCAAGTTCGCGCACCGAGACATCGCCGCGCTGAACAGCCTCAGCGATGAGTGCCCGTGTGGGATCGAGCGCCTTGTACCGCCTCGCAGCGTCGAGTAACGCTCGCGGCAGCGGAGCACAGCGCAGACCGTTCCGAATCTCCGGCTCGGGCAGTCGAACAGTGCGCTCCACCGTGACGAACCCAACCGATTGAACTCGACGGTCGATGGGGATGAGCACCTGCACATCCCCCGAGTGCGTTCGATATCCGTACTCCGACATGGCTGATCGCCCGGTCAGCAGGGAATCGTCACCGCTCAACATGAGCGCAGCGATCGAGCGTTGACGTGGCGTCGGTTGACCGTTTCTGAGCAGAATGACCCCCGGCAATATGCGCTGCCACGGTCCACCTACCCGACACCGGGTGTGCACTGCGGAGTTGGACACGCCCAATCGCGCCAACTCCGCCGTTCGGATCACTCCGCTTCGACTGACGCGGTAAATCGCGTCCAGATCATCGCCCCATGTTCCTCGCCGCATGGTTGCAGCATGACTCGAGCATCAGCGCGGGCCCCGGCGGCGAACTGGGGTTTCGGTGCGCCTGTGGATAACTTTGGGCGAGCGAAAGGTACGTTCAGCGCCTCAGATGCGCTGAACGTGCCGTTCGCTCGAAAAAAGGGGGTACCGCTCGAAAATGGGGGGGTGCCTCGCTCAACCACCCACCGCGGCCGCGAGCTCTCGCACATGGTCGGCGTCGCGGCAGGTCACCAGCAGCATCGTGACTCCGGCTTCCTCCCAACGCTTCACGTCTGCGCGCACCTCGTCGACGTTGCCGATGATCATGGTCTCGGTGACCATCTCGTCGGGGACGACGGCAGCAGCTTCGTCCTTGCGGCCCGACATGAAGAGGCGACCGATCTCGTCGACCTCCTTCTTGTAGCCCATCCGCTTGTAGACCTGCGCGTGAAAGTTCAACTCCGGGGCGCCCATTCCGCCGACGTAGAGGGCGGTCATCGGCTTGAGAGCGGCGATGGCAGCGGCGCGATCGTCAGTCACGATGACCTGGCACGTGGCGGCCACCTCGAAATCTTCGCGACTACGACGGGCCCCGGCGCGAGCGAAGCCTTCGTCGAGCCACTTGTTGTACATCGGGGCCAGGCGCGGGGTGTAGTAGATCGCCAGCCAGCCGTCGGCGATTTCACCGGCGAGCGCGACGTTCTTCGGCCCTTCGGCGCCGAGCCAGATCGGGATGTCCGCACGCAGCGGGTGCGTAATGGGCTTGAGCGGCTTGCCAAGTCCCGAACTGCCCGGTCCCGCATACGGCAGAGGGTAGTGGGGACCGGGACTGGTGACGGGCGCTTCACGGGCGAGGACCTGGCGCACGATCGAGACGTATTCGCGGGTGCGCGCGAGCGGCTTCTCGAACGGCTGGCCGTACCAACCTTCGACGACCTGCGGTCCGGATACGCCGAGCCCGAGGATCGTTCGCCCACCGTTGAGGTGATCGAGAGTGAGCGCGTGCATGGCACAGCTGGTCGGTGTTCGCGCCGAAATCTGTACGACGGAGGTCCCGAGACGGACGTTCTCGGTGCGCGATCCCCACCAGGCGAGCGGGGTGAAAGCGTCCGAGCCCCACGACTCCGCCGCGAAGACCGCGTCGAATCCGGCGCCTTCCGCGGCCTCGATCAGTTCCGGGGCGTTTGCCGGCGGCTGTGCGCCCCAGTATCCAAGTTGCAACCCAAGCTTCATCGCAGGCCTCCACATTGCCGGTGATCAGAAGTGACTCTTGCCACAATCTCTAGAACCTGTTCTACTCGATCTTGTGACCATCGGAAAGAGCGGGGTGGCCGACAAGCCCCTGAGCGCACCATTGAATCTCCATTTCGACTACACCAGATCGACGGGACCGACCATCGGCGCGTTCGTGACTGCCCTGCGTGATCGCAAGGTGATCGGCGCACGCGGGTCGAACGGTCGTGTCTTCGTGCCGCCACCGGAATTCGATCCGGACACGGCCGAGCCACTGACCGACTTCGTCGGAGTCTCCGACGGCGGAACGGTCGTGAGTTGGACGTGGATGCCCGAACCCATCGAGGGTCAACCCCTGACGAAGCCTTTCGCGTGGGCCCTGATCAAGCTCGACGGCGCGGACACGTCCATGCTCCACGCGGTCGACGTCGACTCCCCCGACGACATCAGCACCGGCCTGCGGGTTCGTGCTCGCTGGGCGTCGGAGCGGATCGGGCAGATCAAGGACATCGAGTGCTTCGAACCAGGTGAGAGCGAAAATGGAATCGCGACAGTCGATTCCAGCGCCGATCCTGTCACCATGATCACGACGCCTGTCGATCTGCACTTCATGCATTCCGCTTCGGCCGAGGAGAGTTTCTACCTCCGCGGTCTCGCAGAAGGCAAGCTCATCGGTGGTCGCAGCGGACCCGAAGACAAGATCTACATCCCACCGCGCGGCGCGAATCCCACCAACGGGAAGCCGACGAGCGAGCAGATCGAACTGCCGGACAAGGGAATTGTCACCACCTTCTGCATCGTCAACGTCCCGTTCCTCGGGCAGCGAATCAAACCGCCCTACGTGGCCGCCTACGTGCTTCTCGACGGGGCTGACATTCCGTTCCTGCACTTGATTCTCGAATGTGATGCCGCGGACGTACGGATGGGCATGCGCGTCGAAGCCAAGTGGAAGCCTCGCGAAGAGTGGGGTTACACCCTCGAGAACATCGAATACTTCCGGCCGACAGGTGAACCCGACGCCGAGTACTCCACCTTCCAACACCACCTGTGAGGCTCCTGAAATGACTTCTGCAGACATCGCAGTCGTGGGCTTTGCTCAGGCACCCCACGTCCGCGAAACCAACGGCACCACCAACGGCGTCGAGATGCTCGTCCCGTGCTTCCAGCAGCTCTACAGCGATCTGGGAATCACCAAGTCAGACATCGGCTTCTGGTGCTCCGGATCTTCCGACTACCTGGCCGGACGAGCGTTCTCCTTCATCTCGGCCATCGACTCCATCGGAGCGGTCCCGCCGATCAACGAATCTCACGTCGAGATGGACGCCGCGTGGGCCTTCTACGAAGCGTGGATCAAGATCTTGACCGGTGAGGTCGAGACCGCGCTGGTGTACGGATTCGGCAAGTCCTCCGCCGGGCACCTGCGCAAGATCCTGTCCATGCAGCTCGATCCGTACCTCGTCACTCCGCTGTGGCCGGACTCCGTCTCGATCGCCGGACTTCAAGCCCGACTCGGACTCGACGCGGGTAAGTGGACGCACGAGGACATGGCGGAGGTTGCCGCTCGTAGCCGTCGTCACGCGCTGAGCAATCCGAAGGCTCAGCTCGCAGGCGAGGTCGACATCGAGGCCCTTCTCGCCAGCCCCTTCCTCGCAGATCCGTTGCGCGCACACGATTGTGCGCCCATCACCGACGGCGCGGCAGCAATCGTCCTGGCCTCGGGTAACCGCGCCCGCGATCTCTGCGAGCGGCCGGCGTGGATCACCGGACTCGAGCATCGCATCGACTCCCCCAACCTGGGTGCACGTGACCTGACCACCTCACCGTCCACTACGTCCGCAGCCAAGGCGGCAACGGGCGGCGAGGTCGGCAACATCGACGTCGCCGAACTGCACGCACCGTTCACTCACCAGGAATTGATCTTGAAGGAAGCGATCGGCCTGACCGACGCCACCACGATCAATCCGTCCGGCGGTCCGCTCAGCGGCAACCCACTGTTCGCCGGTGGTCTGGAACGAATCGGCCACGCCGCCAAGGCAATCTTCGACGGCCAGGCGAATCGCGCTCTGGCCCATGCAACAAGCGGCCCTGTGCTGCAGCAGAACCTGGTAGCAGTCTTGGAGGGACGGAACTGATGGCCGGAACGCCTCAACTCGCGGCCGTGCTCGGCACCGGCCAAACTCACTACGTCGCAAAGCGTCACGATGTCTCGATGGCGGGCTTGGTTCGTGAAGCCATCGACGCCGCGATGCTCGACGCCAACGTCGGCTGGGACGACATCGACGCCGTCGTCATCGGAAAGGCCCCCGACTTGTTCGAGGGTTCGATGATGCCCGAACTCGCCATGTCGGATGCTCTGGGCGCCAACGGAAAGCCGTTGCTGCGTGTTCACACTGCCGGCTCGGTGGGCGGTTCGACGGCTATCGTCGCCTCCAGCCTGGTCAAATCCGGTGTCCACAAGCGGGTTCTGACGGTTTCCTGGGAGAAGCAGTCCGAGTCGAACGCCATGTGGGCGCTGTCCGTACCGGTTCCGTTCAACATGCCCGTCGGCGCCGGTGCCGGTGGATACTTCGCCCCGCACGTCCGTTCGTACATTCGTCGATCGGGCGCACCGGAGCACATCGGCTACCTCGTCGCGGTGAAGGATCGGCTCAACGGCAGCCTCAATCCGTATGCGCACTTGCGGCAGCCGGACATCACTCTCGAATCGGTACAGGCATCTCAGATGCTCTGGGATCCGATCCGATACGACGAGACCTGCCCGTCCTCTGACGGCGCGTGCGCTCTGGTGATCGGCAACGAGGAAGCGGCCGCACAGGTCGAGGCCGAGGGTCGTTCGGTCGCGTGGATCCACGCGACGGCCATGCGCACCGAGCCGACCTTCTATGCCGGACGCGATCAGGTCAATCCGCAAGCCGGCCGTGACGCTGCAGCAGCACTGTGGAAGTCAGCGGGAATCACCGATCCGCTGAACGAGATCGACTGCGCCGAAATCTATGTCCCGTTCTCGTGGTTCGAGCCGATGTGGCTCGAGAACCTCGGCTTCGCGGAGGAAGGCCAGGGCTGGAAGCTGACCGAGGCAGGTGAAACCGCGATCGGCGGCAAGCTCCCGGTCAATGCCTCGGGCGGTGTTCTCTCCTCCAACCCGATCGGCGCCTCGGGCATGATCCGATTTGCCGAGTCGGCGATGCAGGTCATGCACCGCGCCGGCGATCACCAGGTAGCCGACGCGCGCAAGGCTCTCGGCCATGCCTACGGCGGTGGCTCGCAGTACTTCTCGATGTGGGTCGTCGGCTCCGAACGTCCCACCACGTAAGCAGCAGCACACACGCCGATCAGGAAGAGGCCGAAGATGAAGTACACCGTCGGGGTTGCCATGAACCCCTTGGACCAGTTAGCCGGTATCGCCAAAACTGCCGAGGAATGCGGCTTCTCGTCGATCGCTCTCCCCGATTCACTGTTCTTCATGGAAACACAGGCGGCGGATTACCCGTACACCCCGGACGGGTCTCGGATGTGGAATGCCGAGACCCCCTGGGTCGATCCGCTCATCGCCGCGGCTGCAATGGGCGCGGTGACCGAGAAGATCGAGTTCTACACCCAGGTGCTCAAGCTGGGTAGCCGCAATCCCGTCCTGCTCGCGCGGCAGGTCGGTTCGGTGGCGGCATTGACGAACAACCGTTTCGGCTTCGGCGTCGGAATCGGTTGGGCTCCGGAAGAGTTCGAGTGGTGCGGCGCTCCGTACAAGCGTCGGGGCGCACGTGTGGACGAGATGATCGACGTCCTCAAACTGATCCTCGGCGGCGGCATGGTCGAGTATCACGGTGAGTTCTTCGATTTCGATCGCCTGCAGATGAGCCCGGCCCCCACCAAGCCGGTTCCGTTCTACGTCGGCGGCCACACCGAGGTCGCACTCAAGCGTGCTGCGCGAGTCGGCGACGGTTGGACCTCGGCGATGATCAAGTTCGACGACCTGGTGGGTGTGATCGCACGACTACGCGAACTGCGCGCCGAGTACGGCCGCGAGAACGAGCCGTTCGAAATCCAGACGGTGTGCATCGACCGTTTCGGCAAGGACGGTTACGCAGAGCTCGAAGATGCCGGCGTCACGGACATCATTACCGTGCCTTGGGTTTTCGACGGAATCGGATTCGATGCCCCACTGGAGGCAAAGCAGGATTCGATGCGCAAATTCGCCGAGCAGTACATCAACTGAGGAGCCGCGATGACCGACGAACACCCCGCCCGCGTCGCGGGTAACGCTTCGCGCGCCGCAGCGAGTGGCAAGAACAAGGAAGCCTGGCTGGACCTCTTCGCCGAGGACGGTTGGGTGGAAGATCCGGTCGGGCCTTCGGGCTTCGATCCCGAAGGCAAAGGCCATCACGGGCGCGAAGCGATCTCCAAGTTCTACGACATGACGATCGCGAACGCGGACAAGCTCGAATTTCTGATCGACGATTCCCTGGTGTGCGGCAACGAGAACGTCAACATCGGCAAGATCCGAACCACCATCGGCGGCTCGATCATCGACGCCGAGGGCGTGTTCGTCTACCGGGTGAACGACGACGGCAAGATCGCGTCGCTTCGAGCATTCTGGGAAGTGGACCGTGCAATGAAGACGGCACGCAAAGCCTGAGAACCCACAGTACGAGCGCGGCCCCGGTCATCGACCGGGGCCGCGCTCGTCGTATTCGAATCAGCCCGTCGTACTTGCACCGAGAAGCTCGAAATGGTTTCCTGGTTCCCAACGTCGCGTGTCGATGACGGACTGCGTCAGGCATGGAGGCGTCGTACCGCAAGGGGTCACTCATGACCATTTCGTTCAATCACACCATCATCGCCGCAAAAGACCGACAAGAGTCTGCGTGGTTCTTCACTCACATGTTCGGCCTTCCAGGCCCGGTCGAAGCCGGCTACTTTCTCGGCGTTGAACTCGAGCACGGCGTGACGTTGGACTTCGCACAGGTGGAAGAAGGCGCCGAGGTTGCGTCTCAGCACTATGCTTTCCTCGTCTCCGAGGATGACTTCGACGGCATCTACCAGCGGATACAGGCGCTGAAACTGGATCACTGGGCCGATCCGCGCCAGTCGAGTACCGGCTTCAACACCAACGACGGTGGGCGTGGGGTCTACTTCCTCGACCCGTCGGGACATTTCCTGGAAGCCATCACCAAACCGTACGGCGGCTGAATTGGAGATTGAACTACAAACGGCGGCGCCTACGGGAGATGAGGGATCCCGCAGACGCCGCCGCAGTTCCAGGTTGCCAACAAGTGGCTCCCCGGAACGTCTACTGTAGTTCTGCGTGTTCGAGAGTGCAGAGGCAACTCCCGAAAACTTACACAGAACCTACTCGCCGGTTACCAGGTCAGTATATGTCCGGATCAGTGTTTGACCGGGCAGCCCGATGTCTTGTAATCAACCTGAAACTCTTTGATGCCGTTGAGCCAGCCCGAGCGAAGGCGTCGGGGATCCCCGAGCCTGGTGATGTCGGGTAGGTGATCGGCGATCGCATTGAAGATCAGATCGATTTCCAGACGGGCCAAGTTGGCGCCGATGCAGTAGTGCGCACCGGTGCCGCCGAATCCGAGGTGCGGATTGGGGTCACGCATGATGTCGAACTTCGTCGGGTTCTCGAAGACGTCCTCGTCGAAGTTGGCCGACGCGTACATCATCACGACGCGATCGCCCTTCTTGATCTTCTGTCCGCCGAGTTCGGTGTCTTCGAGCGCGGTGCGCTGGAAGGAAGTCACCGGGGTCGCCCAACGAACGATCTCGTCGGCCGCCGTCTTGGGGCGTTCCTTCTTGTACAGCTCCCACTGGTCGGGATTGTCGAGGAAGGCAACCATGCCGTGTGTGATGGCATTGCGAGTGGTCTCGTTACCCGCGACCGCAAGCAGGATCACGAAGAAGCCGAATTCCTCTGGGGAGAGCTCATTTCCGTCGATGTCAGCTTCGATGAGCTTGGTGACGATGTCATCGGCGGGACACTTCTTGCGCTGATCCGCCATCTGGTACGCGTATCCCAGAATCTCCATCGAGGCTGCCTGCGGGTCGATGTCGAACTCGGGATCGTCGTACGACGTCATCTGGTTGGACCAGTCGAAGAGCTTCATTCGATCTTCCTGCGGCACACCGAGAAGCTCGGCGATTGCCTGCAGCGGAAGTTCGGACGCGACCTGAACCACGAAGTCACCGGCACCGCCGGCAGCCGCGGTCGTGACGATCTTTTCGGCACGCTCGGTCAGTTCCTCGCGCAGGCTGTTGATGGCGCGCGGGGTGAATCCACGAGATACCAGCTTGCGCAGCTTGGTGTGCTCCGGAGCGTCCTTGTTGATGAGAATGAATCGCTGCATCTCGACGTTCTCACGCGGGATGTCGTCGGCGAAGCGAGGAATCGCAGTGTTCTCGTGGGTCGAGAAGATGTCGCTTCGCTGCGAAACTTCCTTGACCTCTTCATGACGGGTGACCACCCAGAAGCCCTCGTCCTGGAATCCACCGATTTCCGGGGGCTGCGGATTCCACCACACGGGGGCCGTCTTCCGGAGTTCGGCGAACTCCTCGAACGGCATGCGTTCCGCGTAGATGTCGGGGTCCGTGAAGTCGATTCCCTCGGGGAATGCGGGCTGTGCCACTGATGTCTCCTGCCCTAAGCCTTTTCATCACAGGGGTGATGGGGATCCGTGATGTGTAACACGTTCTACTCTCATTGAAACACAAGCCTGCTTACTAGGAAAGGAAACGTCGGCAGGTCTTGCTTCCCGCAGAGAACCTGTTCTACTTTTTCATTACAAGGAAAGGAGCCCGCTGTGGGCACACCAGTAATCGTCGAGGCTGTCCGTACACCGATCGGCAAGCGCGGAGGTTGGCTCGCCGGTCTGCACGCCGCCGAGATCCTCGGAGCTGCACAAAAGGGAGTTCTCGACCGGTCGGGAATCGACCCGTTGCTGATCGAGCAGGTGATCGGCGGCTGCGTCACCCAGGCCGGCGCTCAGTCCAACAACATCACGCGCACGGCCTGGCTGCACGCCGGACTTCCGTGGCAGACCGGCGCAACCACCGTGGACTGCCAGTGCGGTTCGGCCCAGCAGGCGAACCATCTGATCGCCGGTCTGATCGCCACCGGCGCCATCGACGCCGGTATCGCCTGCGGCATCGAAGCCATGAGCCAGGTTCCCCTCGGCGCCAACGTCGGCGATCAGGCCGGACCGCGCCGACCCGCGACGTGGGACATCGACATGCCCAACCAATTCGAAGCTGCAGAACGCATCGCGCGTCGACGCGGACTGACCCGCGACGACGTCGAAGCCCTCGGCGTCCGCTCGCAGGCGCTGGCCAAGCAGGCTTGGGAGGAAGGACGTTTCGACCGCGAGGTTCTCGAACTCTCGGCACCCCAGGTCGACAAGGAAGGAAACCTCACGGGCGAGACCAAGGTCGTCAATCGCGATCAGGGCCTGCGCGATACGACGGCGGAGTCCCTTGCCCGACTGAAGCCCGTCCTCGAAGGCGGGATTCACACGGCCGGAACGTCTTCCCAGATCTCCGACGGCGCGGCCGCAGTCCTGCTCATGGACGAGGACAAGGCTCGCGCGCTCGGATTGAAGCCGCGAGCCCGCATCATCGCCCAGGCGCTGGTCGGCTCGGAACCGGAATTCCACCTCGACGGACCGGTGCAGGCAACCAGCCGTGTCCTGGAGAAGAGCGGAATGAAGATCGGCGATCTCGATCTGTTCGAGATCAACGAAGCATTCGCATCCGTCGCACTGTCCTGGGCTCAGGTTCACGAACCTGACTTCGACAACGTCAATGTCAACGGCGGCGCGCTCGCTCTCGGCCATCCGGTCGGCAGCACGGGATCTCGCCTGATCACCACCGCACTGCACGAACTCGAGCGTCGCAACGGCTCGACGGCTCTGATCACGATGTGCGCCGGCGGCGCACTGGCCACCGGAACCATCATCGAGCGTATCTGAGATGACTACTCCCCCAGCCAAACCCAAGGGACTCGACGCTCCGGCGACGGTCAAGATCATCAAGTGGATGTCGAAGGCGAACGTCGCGATGTATCGCGCCACCGACGGGCGGCTGGGTAGCAAGTGGCGGGTCGGCAGCGCGTTCCCTCGCGGGCTGCCGATCTGCCTGCTGACCACCACCGGTCGCAAATCCGGCGAGGAGCGGATCAGTCCGTTGCTGTTCCTCGAGGACGGCGAGAACGTGATTCTGGTGGCGTCGCAAGGCGGTCTTCCGAAGAACCCGATGTGGTACCTCAACATCAAGGCAGACCCGGTGGTGACGGTGCAGATCAAGTCTCGGATCCGCTCGATGAAAGCCCGCGTCGCGACCGAGGACGAGCGTGCTCGGCTGTGGCCGATGTTGAGGGCGATGTATCCGGATTTCGACAACTATCAGGCCTGGACCGACCGGGTCATTCCCGTCATCGTGTGCGAGCCACTGAAGAGTTAAACGAACTGTTTACAACAAAACGTTTACATTGACCCGGGTTCGTGCCACCCTGGGTTCATGACCGATGACCAGTTCAGACCGATCGATTCCGGCCGCGAACGCGCACATCGCGAGTACGCCGGACTCTTTCGAATCAGCGAGCGCCACGGCGCGACCCCAAGCCAGCGCGCGCGGCAATCTCATCCGGAGATGCTCGAGCCCTACGGCGCGGTGCGCGTCGTGGCTCGTCTTGCGGGTGGCACCGACACACCGCAGCCGAACGAACCCGAGGTCGACGATGCCGACGTCATGGCCGCGTTGACTCTGATCCCCAAGGCCCGAGCCGAAATGGAACAGCTGGAAGCACTGTTCCTCGGGATTGCCCGCGAACGGGGCATGACCTGGCAGGACATCGCTTTCGGGCTGGGACTCGGAAGCACTCAAGCCGCCCGCCAGCGCTACGAACGGCTCGTTCGCCGCACCGGAGGCTGAACGCGTGCCATAACCGGCGAGTTGGAGCACTATTGACTCGTACGGTCCGCACGGCGTTTCGACAGAGCCTCGAACACAGCAAGGAGTCGCATATATGACGACGCATATTCAAGATCAAATCCTGGACCGACGCGAGATCACCTCAGCCCTCGTGCGTGCGCTGGAGCGTCGCCACGAGGTGCTGGACGCAGTGGTCGACAGCAAGGACCACCAGGAGGCACTGACCACCGTCGCGGAACTCCTCGGCACGTCGGAAGCAAATGCCGAAGCAGTTCTGAGCCTCAAGTTCAGCGCACTGACCAAGGCAGCGCGCGATCGCATCCAGGGCGAGCTGGAGAATCTCGACGCCACTCTCGAATGGACGACGCTCGATCGTCCCGCGAGCAGCGGGCAGAACTTCACCCTGCGTCCGTTCAGCGACAGCGCAGAAGACAAGGCACTGTTCACGATTCGCTCGGCCGAGCAGCTCGGCGAAGACGGCAAGCCGTGGAGCGAGGATCGGATCGAAGCCGAGCGCGTCGGCGGTCTCGGTCGGATCGACGACGAGAGCGCTGCCTGGTTCGTCGCCGAGGACGTTTCCGGCGACGGCCCGAAGAGCGTCGGCCTGGTATTCGGCGAACTCGACGGCCAAGAGGTGAACGTGGCGATCTGGATCGCGCCGGAATCTCGCAAGAAAGGCTACGGCACCGCCTGCGTGAAGCATTCGCGGCGCGAACTCGCAGCTGAGTTCCCCGGCACCGTGTTGGTGGTTCGGGCGCCCGCGTAGGCGGCACGCCGCCTGTGAGTGGTTGAGGAGTCCCTGCACTCCTTAACCACTCACAGGGCCGGAGGCCCTACGCCCCGTACACCGGCGTCGGAATCTCCGCCTTCTCCAACAGCGTTGCCACGACGGGCCCGATCTCCTTCGGGTCCCAGCGATCTCCCTTGTCCTCGCTCGGGCCGTGACGCCAGCCCTCCGCGACGGTGATCTTTCCGCCCTCTACCTCGAACACCCGGCCCGTGACGTCCTTGGACTCGGCGCTACCGAGCCAGACGACCAGCGGCGAGATGTTCTCGGGAGCCATGGCGTCGAAGCCCTCTTCCGGAGCTGCCATCGCTTCTGCCATCGCCCCGCCCGCGCCGACAGTCATGCGTGTGCGCGCAGCAGGCGCGATCGCGTTGACACTGACGCCGTAATTCTTGAGCTCGGCGGCGGCCTGGATGGTCATCTCGGCGATGCCGGCCTTGGCCGCAGCGTAGTTGCCCTGGCCGATCGAACCCTGCAGTCCTGCACCCGAACTGGTGTTGATGATGCGTGCGTCGACGGTCTTGCCTGCCTTGGCCTCGGCGCGCCAGTAGGCAGCAGCGTGACGGAGCGGCGCGAAGTGCCCCTTGAGGTGCACGCGAATCACCGCGTCCCACTCGCCTTCGCTCATACCGACCAGCATGCGGTCCCGCAGGAAGCCTGCGTTGTTCACGAGTACGTCCAGGCCACCGAAGGTGTCGATCGCGGTCTTGATCAGATTCTCGGCGCCCGCCCAGTCGGCGACGTCGTCTCCGTTGACCACTGCTTGGCCACCGGCGGCGATGATCTCCGCGACAACCTGCTCGGCCGGACTCTCACCGGTCGCGGAACCGTCGGCACCCGCACCGATGTCGTTGACGACGACCTTGGCGCCCTCGGCAGCAAATGCCAATGCATGCGCACGTCCGATACCGCGGCCAGCCCCGGTGATGATGACTACGCGTCCGTCGACCAATCCACTCATATTTGTCTCCTAATGCACTCTGCTCGGGCTTGTCGGCTCCGCTTGTGTGCTAACTTACCAAGCAATCGCTTGGTTTGGTACACAGACGTAAGGAATCCCGATATGGGCATCAGCACCTCCTCCGACGGAACCGGCATCACCACGGTCACCATCGACTACGCGCCGGTCAATGCAATCCCGTCCAAGGGATGGTTCGAGCTTGCCGACGCCATCCTCGACGCGGGCAAGGATCTCAACACTCACGTGGTGATCCTGCGAGCCGAGGGACGCGGATTCAACGCCGGCGTCGACATCAAGGAGATGCAGGCCACCGAGGGATTCGACGCGCTGGTCGCCGCCAACCGCGGTTGCGCCGCGGCCTTCGCGGCCGTCTACGACTGTGCTGTACCCGTCGTCGTGGCCGTCAACGGATTCTGTGTCGGCGGCGGCATCGGACTCGTCGGCAACGCGGACGTGATCGTCGCTTCCGACGACGCGATCTTCTCCCTCCCCGAGGTCGACCGCGGCGCACTCGGCGCTGCCACACACCTCTCGAGGCTGGTGCCACAGCACATGATGCGCACGCTCTACTACACCGCACAGAGCGTCGACGCGCACACACTCAAGCAGTTCGGCAGCGTCTACGACGTGGTCCCGCGCGAGAAGCTCGACGAGTGCGCTCGCGAGATCGCCGCGAAGATCGCCGCCAAGGACACCCGCATCATCCGGTGCGCCAAGGAAGCCATCAACGGCATCGACCCGGTGGACGTCAAGGGCAGCTACCGCCTCGAGCAGGGCTACACCTTCGAACTCAACCTCCTCGGCGTGTCCGACGAACACCGCGACGAGTTCGTCGCCACCGGCAAGCCGCGCGAGAACGCAACCCAGAAGGAAGGCTGAGACAAACATGGCTAGCAAGCGTGACAAGACGAAGTCGCTCGACGAGGTAGTCGGCGAACTCCGCAGCGGAATGACGATCGGCTTGGGCGGCTGGGGATCTCGCCGCAAGCCGATGGCCTTCGTGCGTGCGATTCTGCGTTCGGACATCAAGGACCTGACCGTGGTCACCTACGGCGGACCGGATCTCGGACTGCTGTGCTCGGCCGGCAAGGTCAAGAAGGCGTACTACGGTTTCGTGTCCCTCGACTCCGCGCCGTTCTACGACCCGTGGTTTGCCAAGGCACGCACCGCCGGTGAGATCGAAGTCCGCGAGATGGACGAGGGCATGGTCAAGTGCGGCCTCGAAGCAGCTGCCGCTCGCCTTCCCTTCCTCCCGATCCGCGCCGGCTTGGGTTCGGACGTCCGCAACTTCTGGGGCGACGAACTCAAGACCGTCACCTCCCCGTACCCCGAGGCCGACGGCCGCTCCGAGACCTTGATCGCGATGCCTGCGCTCAACCTCGATGCGTCGTTCGTTCACCTCAATCTCGGTGACAAGCACGGCAATGCCGCGTACAACGGCGTCGACCCGTACTTCGACGACCTGTACTGCATGGCGGCCGAAAAGCGTTACGTCTCCGTCGAACGCATCGTCGAGACCGAGGAACTGGTCAAATCCGTTCCACTGCAGAACCTTCTGCTCAACCGCATGATGGTCGACGCCGTCGTCGAGGCACCCAATGGTGCGCACTTCACGTTGGCCGGCGAAAGCTACGGCCGCGACGAGAAGTTCCAGCGTCACTACGCCGAGTCCGCCAAGACCCCCGAGTCGTGGCAGGCGTTCGTCGACACCTTCCTCTCCGGCAGCGAAGAGGACTACCAAGCCGCAGTAAAGAAGTTTGCCGATTCATCAAAGGCAGGGGAGCAGGCAAAATGAGCGAATCCACCGTCACCCGCGCAGAGTACGTTGTTCTCGCTTGCGCTGAAATCTTCTCCGGTGCAGGCGAAATCATGGCCAGCCCGATGTCGACGTCGTCCACCATCGGCGCTCGCCTGGCTCGACTCACCACCGAGCCCGACCTGCTGATCACCGATGGTGAAGCCCTCATTCTCGAGGACACTCCGGCCGTCGGAACAAAGGGCCCCGTCGAAGGATGGATGCCTTTCCGCAAGGTGTTCGACGTCGTCGCTTCCGGCCGCCGTCACGTAGTCATGGGCGCCAATCAGCTCGATCGCCACGGCAACCAGAACCTCTCCGCCTTCGGCCCGCTTCAGCAGCCGACGCGTCAGATGTTCGGTGTGCGCGGCGCCCCGGGTAACACCATCAACCACGCGACGAGCTACTTCGTCCCCAAGCACTCCAAGCGAGTGTTCGTCGACAAGGTCGACGTGGTGTGCGGTGTCGGCTACGACCAGATCGATCCCGAGAATCCGGCTTACAAGTACCTGAACATCCCCCGCGTTGTCACCAACCTCGGTGTCTTCGACTTCGGCGGACCGGGAAACACCCTCCGCGCGTTGAGCCTTCACCCCGGCGTCACCGCCGAAGAGGTAACCGAGAACACCTCGTTCGAGGTTGCCGGACTCGCCGAGGCCGGTATCACCCGTGACCCCACCGCCGAAGAACTTCACCTCATCCGCGAAACCCTCGATCCGCGCAACCTCCGGGACCGTGAGGTCTCGGCATGACCCCCACCCTGAAGACCGCGCTGACCGAACTGGTCGGTGTCGAGTACCCGATCGTGCAGACGGGTATGGGCTGGGTTTCCGGTCCCGCTCTCACGTCGGCAACGGCTAACGCCGGTGGTCTCGGCATCCTGGCTTCGGCCACGATGACGTACGACGAGCTCGAGCACGCGATCAAGAAGACGAAGCAGCTCACGGACAAGCCGTTCGGCGTCAACATGCGTGCCGACGCCACTGACGCCCCGCAACGCGCGGATCTGCTGATCCGTGAAGGCGTCAAGGTCGCGTCGTTTGCGTTGGCTCCCAAGAAGGAACTGATCGCCAAGCTCAAGGACCACGGCATCGTCGTCGTGCCCTCGATCGGTGCCGCGAAGCACGCGGTCAAGGTTGCGTCCTGGGGCGCGGACGCCGTCATCGTCCAAGGCGGCGAAGGTGGTGGCCATACCGGCGGTGTGGCCACGACATTGCTTCTCCCCTCGGTTCTCGACGCGGTCGATATTCCGGTCATCGCCGGTGGCGGATTCTTCGACGGCCGCGGGCTGGCTGCCGCACTGGCGTACGGCGCTGCCGGTGTCGCGATGGGAACGCGATTCCTTCTCACCAGCGACTCTTCGGTTCCCGATTCCGTCAAGCAGGAGTATCTCAAGCGCGGACTGACGGATACAACAGTCTCCCGCAAGGTCGACGGCATGCCTCATCGTGTGCTCAACACCGACCTGGTCAACAGCCTCGAAGGTTCCAGCTATGCAACCGGTTTGATCGCAGCGGCCAAGAATGCCACGAAGTTCAAGGCCATGACGGGCATGAAGTGGTCGACCCTCGCCAAGGACGGTCTCGCGATGAAGCGGTCGGGTGACCGCACGCTGATGCAGATCATCATGGCAGCCAACACACCGATGTTGCTCAAGGCCGGACTGGTCGAGGGCAATACGGAAGCCGGCGTGCTTGCCTCGGGTCAGGTTGTCGGCATGATCAACGATCTGCCCAGCTGCAAGGAACTGATCGAGAACATCATGGAGGACGCGGCCAAGCGTATCGACGCGCTTGCGGCTCTTCGCTGACGCAGATTCATCCGAGTGCGTCTCCCCCACTGCGCTTTTCGCGGAGTCGGAGGAGGCGCACTCTTTGCGTTTGTCGGACTATCCCGTCTTCTCCTGCTCGAACCCGTCGATCATTCCGAAATACTGCGAGATCGCTGCTGCCGCCATCTGTACGGGAGCGGCGTTCCTCTTGTCTATCGTGCCGCGAATCAAGGGCCCACAAATCGAGAGACCTACTGGCATGTGGTCGAGCACCCCGATTCGCGCGCCGATACAGCCCATCCCGGAATTGCAGATTCCGAACGCAACTGCGTGTTGGCGAACGCCATTGGCGTTGTGCGACGATGCCACCGATCTGTTGCCGGCGCTCAACAGTGACTTCCCGATGGTCGACGCTTGCGCTGGGATACGTGAGCCGACGCGAGTCTGAAGGTCGGGGACCATCAGGCTCCCGATCTTCTGGATATAGCGCACATGGTTTCCTTCCAACACCCCGAGGTGCACGGCGTGTCCAGTCACGAAATGTAATTGCTGAAGTAGGGGCGTAACCACTCGATCCACTTTGTTTCGATACAGCGAGAGCGCGCCCAGATCTCCTAGCTTGTCGCCTATCTCGTACTCGAGTCCTTCGCGGCGTAGCCAGTTCATCCTCACGAGTTTCAGTAGCATCCGGTGCACGGACGATCGCGGAATCCCGGTTCGGCGCGCCACCTCCCCCAATGTCAGCCGAGGCGCGTCACGAAAGCAGTCCACCACCACCGACAGTCTGTCGAGAGTTGACATGGGGATGGACTCTTCGGTGATCGGTCCGACCAACATCGATGTCTCCGTTCCGGTGGCCCGCCGCTTCGGCAGCCAACATTCGTTCCGCCCATCTGAGCTTCCGTGGACACACGACGCCAGTACGTTTCCCACGCAGCGGGAGATGCATCTGCATGGGCTCTCACCAGCACCTATACCGATGATCGGTCATGTTCGTTGAGCCCGAATCCATCCCTCGTCACAGTGATGACCGGAGCCCATCAGATCATGCGGCGCCGAGCAGAACGCTTCAAAATCAGGAGGACACATGAATGCTTCATCCCCGTCGACAGGCGTGATCATCACCGGCGGCGCATCCGGAATCGGATTGGCCTCCGCCCGCGCGCTCGCGGCGATCCGACGACCAGTCGCTCTCTGGGATATCGACGAGGCAAAAGCGGTCGATCAGGCAGCAGTGATCTCCTCCGAATTCGGCATCGACGCCATCGGAGTGGGAATCGATCTCACGAGAGCGGACGACTACGCGGCCGCATTGGCCACAACCCGTTCCTCACTTCCCTCCATCGGCGGACTTGTTCACTCCGCCGGGGTCGTCGATATCGGATCCCTCGAAGGAGTGACGCTCGACGTGTGGGAGACGGGTATCAACACCCATCTACGTCCGCTCATCCTGTTGGTTCAACAGTTGATGCCTGATTTCACGGCCAATCCCGGTTCGGCAATAGTCGGAATCGCTTCGATCAACGCAACTTTGGGCAATGCAATCAACCCTGTCTACTCCGCTGCAAAGGGTGGGATGTTGTCGATGGTCCGATCGCTGGCGGACCGACTGGGCCCGGACGGCATTCGGATCAACTGCGTCTCTCCCGGACAGATTCTGACCCCTCTGCTTCAGCCGACCGTAGACGCATTGGGTGACGGGGCATTCGAACGACGCATCCTCCTCGGCAGGCTCGGTCGCCCGGAGGAAATCGCACACGCTGTCCGCTTCCTGTTGTCCGACGAAGCAAGTTACATCACCGCAACGGAATTGGTTGTCGACGGCGGCAACATCTCGTCGCAACGTATGTGACTTGCCCAGAGATTTACACCCCTTCGACTGTCGTACAACGTCGCTCGGTCCAGCCCACCGGGTGCACTCACGAAAGGAAGAACATGGACAATTGCGGATGTCAATGAATCGGAAGAGGTTCGCATCATCGACCAGGGAGAACCTCCCACTCGATTTGCCCGCGGATGGCACTGCCTCGGCCTCGCCAAGGACTACAGCGACGGGAACCCGCATCCCGTCGAAGCTTTCGGTACCAAACTGGTCGTCTTCTCCGACTCGCATGGCGAACTGAGGATCCTCGACGCGTACTGCCGTCACATGGGCGGCGACCTGAGTCAGGGCACGGTCAAGGGCGATTCGATCGCGTGCCCCTTCCACGACTGGAGGTGGGGAGGCAACGGTAAGTGCACCGCGATTCCCTATGCTCGACGTGTCCCCCCGCTTGCCAAGACCCGCGCTTGGACTGCGCTCGAACAAGACGGGCTGCTCTTCGTCTGGCACGATCCCGAAGGCAATCCGCCTCCTGCCGAAGTCGCCATACCGATCATCAAGTCTGCGGAGCACGAGTGGACCGATTGGGTCTGGAAGTCGATAGTCATCGATACGAACTGCCGAGAAATCGTCGACAACGTCGTTGACATGGCGCACTTCTTCTACGTGCACTTCTCGTTCCCCACCTATTTCAAGAACGTCTTCGAAGGACACGTCGCCATCCAGGAGCAGAGCGGCATCAACCGCGACGACATCGTGACCTGGACCGACCCCGACGTACCGAAGTTGGTATCGAATCTTTCGACAGCGGCCTACCACGGACCGTCGTTCATGATCGACGACTTGCGCTACGTCTACGAGAACTTCACGACCGATTCGGTGCTGATCAACTGCCACTACCCGGTGAGCCCGAACAAATTCGTACTCATGTACGGCATTACCGTCCAGAAGTCCGCAGAGATGCCCGCCGAGTTCGCCGATCAACTTGTCGACGCAATGATCGGGTACATCGGCGTCGGATTCGAACAGGACATCGAGATCTGGAAGAACAAGACCCGTATCGACAATCCACTGCTCTGCACCGAGGACGGCCCGGTCTACCAACTACGCCGTTGGTACGAACAGTTCTACGTGGACGTCGCCGACATCACCCCGGACATGGTCGACCGTTTCGAATTCGAGATGGACACAAGCAAACCCATCGAAGTGTGGAAGCAGGAAGTCGCTGACAACATCGCACGCAGGGCCGCCGCAGGAGTAGGGCAATGACCATGGAACCGCTGGACTGCGAGCGGTGCGGAACATACGTCCTCGTGGAGAAGAACAGCTGGCATCACACGTCGACCCAGTGGCGATCAGATT
The DNA here is from genome assembly GCF_040546695.1 of Rhodococcus sp. OAS809. Taxonomy (NCBI): domain Bacteria; kingdom Bacillati; phylum Actinomycetota; class Actinomycetes; order Mycobacteriales; family Nocardiaceae; genus Rhodococcus; species Rhodococcus sp. OAS809. Next base: position 3,053,711 of record NZ_JBEPOI010000002.1, read on the forward strand.
CGCGCACGGCATGTTTGGAGTACCGCGACGATGCTGAACCGCCGAGAATTCGATCCGGAAGTTGTTCCGCATTGAGAAATTCCATCAATCAGGCAGCTACCGACGGACGCATAACAGTTCCCGAATGACAATCGTCCTCGCGACCTGAAGGCTCACGTCATAGCGGCGGCCAACTGCTGAGACAACGTACCTTTGTTCTCCACCTCGACGGTGTCGCAGCCCTGCCAACGCGCAGTTCTCCGAAGGAGTTCCGCCAACCGCGGCGCAGTGTCGGCGTCCGCGGTGGGTTCGGCCCACGCCGCGCGGACAAGCAGTCGACGGTTCTGACGGTCGTTCTTCAGATCGACTCGGGCGCAGATCTTGTCGTCGATCAACACCGGGAGCACGTAGTATCCGTGAACTCGCTTGTGCGCCGGAGTGTAGATCTCGATCCGGTAGTGAAAGTCGAAGAGCCGCAACGCTCGATCGCGTGCCCACACTACCGGGTCGAAGGGTGACAACAGCGCATCCGCACGGATGGACCTGGGACGCTTCGCTCGCGGATCGATCCACACCTCCCTTGCCTTGCCTCGACGCTCCCAGCCGTCGACGGACACCCGGCGCACGCTGCCGGCGTCTTCGAGTTCCTGCAAGGCCGTTCGTGCTTCTGCGCTGGGCAGACGAAAGTAGTCGGCGATGTCGTCGAGGGTGCCGAGACCGTGTGCCTTCACACCCCGCAGCACCAGTTCGCGTATCGCCTCCGACCGCTCGACGTGTGCGTCGAGTATCTCGGGTGCAAGCATCTGCTCAGCCAGGCCGTAACGACGCTCGAAACCGGCGCGCCCCGCCGAGACCACCTCGCCCCAACGGAACAGCGTCTCCAGCCCGACCTTCACGTCGGACCACCCCCACCACGGACCGCGCCGTGTGTTCGCCTCGTGTTCGATCTCGCTCGCCGCCATCGGACCGTTGTCGCGCAACTCCTGCCGCAACCAATCGAGGAAGACACTCCGATCGGAAGCCCACCCGTCCTTGTCACTCAACGCTTTGGCGCGAAACTGGTCCATCCGCCAACGGAACAACGGCCACATGTCCACCGGCAAGAACGTTGCTTCGTGGCCCCAGTATTCGAGGTATCCCGAACCGGGGGCGAAGGCAAGCTGATCGAGTCTGGATTTGTCGTATGCGCCCAATCGCGCATAAACGGGTAGGTAGTGACTGCGTTCGAAGACATTGACCGAGTCGATCTGCAGCACCTGCAGCCGGTCCATCACGCCGACCAGATTGCGACGCGTCACCGTCGTGGGATGCGATTTGCCGAATCCCTGAGCGGCAAGCGCTATGCGACGGGCAGCTGCCAGTGACACGACTTCGCTCATAGTGGGCCAGACTACGCACACTCACCGACACGCTTCAGGCGGCCGAAGCCCGACGGCCGAACAGTACTGCCGACATGAACACCTGCAACATGGCCGCGTTCTCTGCGGCAGCGTCGAACTTCATCATGCGGCCGACATCCGGGACCAGGTTGAGCGCAGCGTGAACTACGAACTTCGCCTCTACTGCCGACAGCTCAGGACGAATCTCGCCGAGCACTCGCGCCCATTCGACCACGTAAAGCTTCTGGCGATTCTTCAGATCGCTTCGATGACTCGGCAGAAGGTTGTTCATCTCGGAGAAGTAGACCGACATCAATTCGTGCTGTGCAAACGACAACTCCACGTACATCGCCGACAGTGACCGGAGCACTTGTTCGTGCGAAGTCGCGGAGTCGAAGACCGCTGCCGTCGCCAAGTCCAAGCGATCTGCAGCTCGATAGAACACGGCGCCGAGAAGCTCTGCCTTGCTGGGAAAGTAGCGGTACATACCGGACGCGTTCAAGCCGGCGGCCGCGGCGATCTCTTCGATGCTGACGTCGTGATACCCGCGAGAGTCGAAGAGGCGCACGGCTTCCTGCAAGAGACGTTCACGTTTGTTCGTGGTCACGATTCGAGGTAACGAGGACTGCTCCAAGCGGCTAGCGGTGATTGCACCCTCACCTTGATCTATCGCCAGACACGCGTCGAGCAGAACCTTCTCCATCGCTCGCTGGGGCAGCAACAGGTTATGGACGGTGATACTGCCGATGACGCTGAACATCGCTGCCACGACAAGGGTCTCGTCCCTCGCCGTCATCGCGGGTTCGGAACGCGAAAGATACCGGGCTACTCGGCGATTGACCGTACTGGTCTGCGCTCGAACGGATTTCCGATCATCGGTGTCGAGAAACCGGCTCTCCCAACGATAGATTCCGGCCGTACGCCGATTGCGGATCGTCGTTCGTATCACTGCAATCAGATCTTCGCGCAACCGCTGCGCATCGGTTGCCGCAGGCGCAACCGAAACGGCATCGAGGGCACTGGCGAGCGCTCCGGTCAACTCCAGTGCCGCGTGGCGGAACATCGCGTACTTGTTCGGAAAGTGCCGATAGAGCGCCGAACCCGAAATACCGACCGCCGACGCGATGTCGTCGACACTGACAGCAGGATATCCGCGCTCACTGAACGCGATTGCCGCTGCAGCCGCGATCTGCGCCTTGCGGTCCTTCGGTCGCCTCTTGACGGAGTCGGACCTCGGCTGCCGAACAATCCCATTCGACGTCTGCGCGTCGACGAACTGATCGTTCAGGCTCACCGTGTACCCCACTCTCCAGCCCTCACGCACAAAGCACTTCGATCCGCCTGCTCATCAGACGAGAATCAGCATAAGCATGATTCTGAAAACTCGTACACCGATTTCAGCACATCGCGCGTCTAGAGTTTCATACATGCAGGTAACACGGCCTTTGATCAGAACACACCACTCGCCATTCGCCACCTCCCCCGTTGCTTCCACCGAGAATCTTCGTTAACAAAACGTTGCCTGTGGCCACCAGCAGTGGGTAGGGTCACCGCTCGAAGCATCCAGCCCGCATCCACGAAGCAATCCGACTGACAGATTCGGAATATTCGTAAACATAAACAGGATGTCGATATGAACAGTTCCGATATCTCCACGTCAATGAAGGAAACTCGGTCAACAGGGCTGACAGTTCGACGAGAATTTCGGTTCACATAATGCTTGCTTGGACACATATATGTGTGAGATGCTTCACAGGCAGTTCGCTCGACCGCCAGCGCTCGAACAGTTCGAACTCCGTGCCGAACACTGTTGATCTGCAAAGGAATTCAATTAGATGACGTACGAGCTGCCAGCCGCGAAGGGCCCGGTGCGAGACGTAGCGTTACAGGGGGGCTATCTGATCGGATTCTCGGTTCAGGCACTCTTCGGCCTGTTCACGGCAATCCTGCGCAGACGACTCTCATTGCACGAGACGGTTACTCAGACCCTGTTCATCGGTCGCGTCAGCACCGGCCCGTCGCTGCTTCTCATGATTCCGATCGGTGTATTCATCGCCGTCTCGGTCGGTGAACTGGCCGGCCGGATCGGAGCCGGTGGATATTCCGGAGCTGTCGTAGCTTTCATCATCGTCGGTCAGGCCGCGGCGCTGGTGTGCGCGTTGATGATGGCCGGTGTCGCAGGATCGGCGATCTGCACGGATTTGGGTTCACGAAAGATCCGGGAAGAGATCGACGCGATGGAAGTGATGGGCATCGACGTGATCGAGCGCCTCGTCGCACCGAGATTGGTTGCGGCAGTGATCGTCTCCCTTGCACTGTGTTCGATGGTCACCTTCGGCGGTGTGATCGCGTGCTACCTGTACCACATCTACGTCCAGCATCTTCCGGCCGGAACGTTCATGGCAACGTTCAGTCAGTACGGGCGATCTTCCGACTTCGTCATGGCTTTGGTGAAGGCTGCGGTCTTCGGCATCGCTTCGACTTTGGTCGCCACCTTCAAAGGTCTACATGCAAAAGGTGGCCCACGCGGCGTTGCCGACGCAGTCAACGAGGCCGTGGTCATCGCGTTCGCGCTCGTCTTCATCGTGAACACAGTGTTGTCCGCGCTCTACACCGTAATCGTCCCGGCAGTCGGTGAATTCTGATGTCGCTCGTCGATCTCCGTGTTCGAGCACGTCAAGCGAGCAGACCCCTGCGAACCGCGGGCGACGGCCTCGTCTCCCTCGGTCAGCACGTCACTTTCTACGTCCGCACTATCGCATCGATCCCCTTTGCGCTCACCAAGTACCGCAAGCATGTACTCGGTCAGATCAGCGAGGTCAGCTTCGGCACGAATTCCTTGTTGTCCGGCGGCGGCACCATCGGGATCGTCTTCGCGATGTCGCTGGCCGCGGCGATGATGTTGGGCGTCGAGACCCACCGGGGCCTCGAGCTTGTCGGGATGACCTCGCTCTCCGGCATGCTGTCCGCGGTTGCCAACACCCGTGAACTGGCCCCTGTTGTCGTCGCGATCGCGTTGGCCGCCAAGGTCGGAACGGGTTTCACCGCCCAGATCGGGGCCATGCGTATCTCCGACGAAATCGACGCGCTGGACTCGATGGCGATCCGATCGATCCCCTTCCTCGCGGGTACCCGGGTGATCGCTGCCATGATCTGTGTCATCCCGATCTACATGATCGGACTCCTGGCCAGTTACCTCTCGACCCGACTGGTCGTCGTGTTCTTCAACGGCGCATCGGCAGGTACTTACGACTACTTCTTCCATCTGGCGATCTCTCCGCAGGATCTCCTGTACTCGGGTCTCAAGGCCGTGGTGTTCGCCGCTGTTGTCGCGCTGGTTCACTGCGCGTACGGCTACTATGCCTCCGGTGGTCCGGCCGGCGTCGGGCAAGCGGCCGGGCGCGCGCTCCGGACTGCGATCCTCGCGATCGGAATCCTCGACGTACTGATGACTTTCGCGCTGTGGGGCCTCGTGCCCCAGATCCCGGGAATGGGGGTCTGAGCCGTGGACAGACTCACTACACGCACGAAGATCGTGTACGCCCTTCGCGGCGCGATCGCCATAGTCGTAGCCGTCGCCGCCGCCGTGACAATGGTTCTACGCGGTTCGGGAAATCTCGAGCAGAGCACCGACATCTTCGTCGCTGTTCCAGCCACAGCCGGTCTCATCAGCGGTGAAGCTCCGGTTCGGTACCACGGCGTCAACGTCGGCCGAATCGGCGAAATCGAATCAGGAACCGCCGAATCCGTTGTGCAGTTGCAGATTCAGACCGATGACGCGTCGAAGATTCCCGCTGACGTGGTGGCTCGCGTTGTTCCACGCACGTTCTTCGGCGACATCTATATGCAGCTCGTGGACAGTCCGAATGAGCAGGGCCAGACGACTCTGGCGGACGGAGACGAGATCCACATGGACGACGGTCCCGAAGCCGTTGCGCTCTACGACGTGTACACCAAGTTGGTGGGCGTCCTCACTGCGATGCAGCCCGAGAAGTTGCAGACAGCCCTGACTGCGCTGGGCCAGGCGCTCGACGGAAACGGAGCCGAGATCGGAGCCACGATAGACAATCTCAGTGCCGCGTCCGGCGTACTGACACCCGCCGCACACCAATTCCTCGAATCGACACCCGAATTCAAGTCGGTCGTCGACGCGTTGGACCGTGCGACCCCCGACATTCTCGATACCTTGGCAGCCGCCACAACCGTCTCGAACGACATGGTCGCCAACAGAGCGAATCTCGAGTCCTCGATCGGCGCGGCCGCAGTCTTCGCCGCTACCGTCGACGATTTTGTCGGGGCGAACAACCGAAACATCATCACTGTGATCGATTCCGCCGGAAAGATACTCGCAACCACCGCGGCCAATCCCGGAGGACTGCGTTCCACCCTCGCGAATGCCAGTACGTTCGGCGCCGCGGGCGCTCGGGTCTTCGCCACCGGAAAGTTCGACATCACAGCAGTTGCCACGTTCGCCGAACCGCTCCCATACACGGGTGATGATTGCCCGCAGTACGGTGACTCGCGCGGAGCACAGTGTTCGGGCTCCAACCTGACGCCTGAACAACCCGTCAGTGCCCCGGTCGTGGGCGGCGTAGCCGAAGCGGCCACCCTGCGGTACCTCGAAGATCAACTACTGGGCGGATCGCCGGAACCCTCGGATACCCCCAACCCGGCAACAACACTGATGTTGGGGCCGATGGTCAGAGGTAACGAGGTGACCGTCCCGTGAAGGTCCGTCCTGGCCAGGTAATTCGGTTGTCACTCTTCTGTCTCACCGGCGTCGCCTGCGCGTCGTTCGTGGCGAACACGTTGTCGGTCCCGGTTCGCGGAAGCACCGATTCGTACTCGTTCGAGTTCACCGACGTCGAAGGACTCAACCCGGGCAACCCGGTCACCATGTCGGGTGTGCGTATCGGCCGCGTGGACTCGGTTGCGTTCGCCGACAACGGAGGCGGGACGAGCAAGGCGATCGTCGACGTCGAAATCGAGTCGCGATATTCCCTCGAGTCGGATGTCCGTGCCGCCGTGCGCTACGGCGACATGCTCGGTGCTCGATATCTGGCACTGACGCAGGACGACAGCGCAACAACGGTATCCGCACGACAGCTCGAACCAGGTGACACGATACCGCTGGCGCAGACAACACCGCCGATCAACTTGACGGCCCTGATGAACGGGTTCAAACCGTTGTTCGCCGCGCTGCAGCCCGAGCAGGTCAACACGCTCACGCGAAGTTTTGTCGAAACCTTCAACGGCCAGGGCCAGGCAATGACCACCCTGCTCGACCAGATCGCGACCATGAGTTCCGGCCTGGTCGACCGTCAGGACGTCTTCGCGCAACTACTCACGAACATGAACACTCTTCTCACCTCCGTCGACGAGCGTCAACCCGAATTGGTCGGTCTGTTGGACGGTTTGAACGATCTGAGTACTTCCGTCGTCGGGCAGAACGATCAACTGGTCTCGCTCTTGGATCAGGGAAACCGCACTGTCTCGTCGTTGGCTCAGATCATGGCCGGGTCGAACGGCGCATTCGGTCAGACCGTGCAACAACTCGAAAGTGTCACCGGGAGTTGGATTGCGAGCACCGACGAGTTCAACAGACTTCTCGTCAACCTTCCCCAGTTCGCCGACGCCGCCAACCGGATCGGAAGTTACGGAAGTTTCATCAGCCTGTATCTGTGCAATTTCACTCTGAAGGCAGGCGACATGGAAGCCAACATCTTCGGTCCGACACACTCGCCGGTGTGCTCATGATGTTCCTGGTCAAGCTGATCGACGTGTTCGTCGGCATCATGCTCTTCCTGTTCAAAGGGGATCGCCGTCGCAGCGGTAGCGGCACCGCTCTCGCCCTGGGCAGTCTCGGAATCTTCGTTCTGGTGGTGGGACTCGGCGCCGCCTTGGGCATTCCGAAGCTCTGGTACAACGTACGCACGTCGGCATACACAGCCGAGTTAGCCAATGCCAGCGGGCTTTCCGACACCGATCCGGTTTACGTGGCCGGGGTTCCCGCGGGCCGAGTGGATTCGATCGACCTTGCCGGCGACCACGTCGTCGTCAACTTCCGCTTGGACAAGGACCAGCCTTTGGGAAACCAGAGCACGGCGACGGTCAGGCTCAAGACGGTCCTCGGCAAGCGCTACCTGGAGATCGTGCCGGCCGGAGTGGTCGACGACTCCGAGGCGCGGGTCATCCCGCTCTCCCGCACAACCGTGCCGTACAGCCTCGACGACGTCAGCAGTGATGCCACCACTGCGGCAACAGGCGTCGACCTACAGGCGATGGAGTCCATGATGAACACCCTTTCGCAGGTGATTCCCACTGATTCCGATCAGGTGGGCCGGGCTCTGGCCGGAATCAGCGGCGCCTCGGCGGCTTTCGCGCAGAACAGTGAACAGATCGACCAGATTCTCATCATGTCTCGTGAGCTGTCGGACATGGCTGCGGCACAAACCGATTCGATCGTCGGTACTGCGGCCAAGGCTCAGACGATCGTTCGAACTCTTGCGATGCGCAAGGACGCACTGACTCAGCTGGTCGACAACCTGACAATCATCATCTCGAAGCTCTCCACCACTTTCGTCGATCGTCAGGACGAGTTCGGAGCCATGACCGACAACCTCGTCGCGGTCACCACCACGCTGAAGAACAACGCAGATCAGATCGACCTGCTGTTGACTCGTCTTCCTTCCGCGCTGCGTTCGGTCACCGATTCAACCGGCACCGGCAATTGGACCGACGTCAACGCGCCGGCGGCCGTGATCCCGGACAATCTGCTCTGCGCGTTCGGCATCATGGAGGGCTGCAAGTGAATACACGAAAAGCCGTCACGGCCATGCTGGTAGTGACCTTGGCGATCGCCCTGCCCGGTTGGTACATATTCGGACGAACAGATCAGTCCAAGACCGTCTACGCCGATTTCAGCTACGTCGGCGGAATCTACGAGGGAAGCAAGGTCACCGTCCTCGGAGTCGGCGTCGGGACGGTCACGTCGGTGGAACCTCGCGGAACTTCTGTTCGAGTAGCGATGTCGATGCCCGACTCCGTGGACCTGCCCGCCGACGCCTCGGCCTATGTCCTCAATCCATCGGTGATCAGCGATCGACACATCGAACTCGGCCCGGCGTACACCGGCGGAGAGACACTGAAAGACGGCGACCAGATTCCGATCGAACGTGCCCACTCCCCCATAGATTTCGACGGCTTGATGGGAAGCGTCAGCACTTTGGCCGACGCATTTGCCGGGGATGGGGGCAATCTCGGCGATCTCGTGAGCCGCGGCGCCGCCGGGTGGCAGGGCCAGGGCGATCAATTCAACACCGCAATTCGCAACCTCAGCACGGCAACCGGAGTTGTCGGCGCTCGGTCGGAAGACATCGGTGCCCTTGTCGACAATCTCAACACTTTGATGAATGCTCTGGACGCACGGCAGGTCAGCCTCGACGAACTTGTCGGCGACCTCGGCGTCCTGGGTGATCAATGGGCGAGCCAGAACATGGACATCTCACAGCCTCTGCAGGATCTGCAGGTGGTCTTCGACCAGTTGAACAGTTTCATGACAACTCACGGCGATGATGTCGGTGCCATAGCCGACAACGTGCGAGTTCTCGGTGACACTCTGGCTGCCAAAGAACCCGGCCTCGCCGAGTTCATGGACCTGGTGCCGTTGATGATGCAGAACCTCTCCCAGACAATCGGTCCTGATCAGCGCGGGCGCATTCGGCTCAACGTCTCGACTGCATTGACTCAGTTCGCGGTGGCGAAACCGCTGTGCGACACCTACAAGTTGCCGATCTGCACCGGAGCCGGGTTCACGAATCCGATTTCCTTCCCCCTCAGCACTTCTGATCCGCTCGGCATCGCCTCCGCGATTTCCGGCGGAGCCGTCCCCGGAGGTGGCAATTGACGCGGCAATCAGTTCGAATAATCGCCGGTATCGCGATCATCGGTGTGGGTTCTGCGGCCGTGTTCGCCTTCGGCGGCTGTAGCGCAGGCATTCAAGACCTACCCCTCGGTCGTTCGGCCGACGGTGACGCGTACAACGTGGCGCTGCAGCTGGCCGGCGCCGACGGCCTGGTGTTGGGAGCAGACGTCCGCAGCGGCCAGAAAGTCATCGGTCGAGTATCCGCGCTGTCAGCCGATGTCGTCGGAGCCGATGTGACTCTGAGTCTGGACGCCGCGACGCCATTGCCCGACAACGTCGAAGCTTCCGTCGAACTCCCGTCCGCACTTGGCAATCCGTTCATCAGACTCTTGGTGCCGGAAGTTCCGTCCGGCTCCACGCTCAGCGACGGAGACACAATTCCGGAGTCTCGCACCGAGATCGGTCCGCAGGTCGAAAGTGCGCTTGCCACCCTCGGCACGGTTCTGACCGGAAGCGGCATCGACCAACTCGATACCGTGGTGCGCGAGCTGAACACCGCGTTTTCCGGGCGCTCCGGTGAAGTTCGTTCTCTGACCGAGACCCTCACCTCGCTCATGGCAGAGGCAAGCAGTCACCGCAGCGAGTTCGACGAGGCCGTCGACCTCGCTGCCCGGGTCTCCTCCCAACTGGCCGGCCAACGCGTAGTTGTCGACAACTACCTCGATTCCGTTCCACAGGTGGTGTCGATTCTCGTGGGACAGAAGGATCAGATTGCGAGCCTGTTGAACTCGACCGTTCAGCTCGCCACCAACGCAAACACCATTCTCGACTCGTCTCCCAACGGCCTCGACGCGATGCTGCACGATGCGTCGACCGTTGTCGGGACTCTGGATTCGTTCAACTCGGAGATCGGCCAGACGCTGACGAACATGAACGGGTTGCTCGAAAACTTCACCGGTGCAGTGCAGGGTGACTACCTCGTTTTCGACGGCGCCCTGGATATTCCGGGAACGATCGACAAGCTCTGGAGCGGCGGTATGGCCGGTCAATCGATCGCACCAGCGGGAACTCTCACCGATCTACTTCAGGGAGGTCCGCGTTGAGTCGCCTTGCGCTTGTTCAACTTGTCCTGTTCGCTCTGATCGCTGCTGTGGTCATCCCTTTCGGGATCGTCTACGTGGTCGGCCCTCAGGGTTTCGGGGGTCAAATCCGGCTGCACGCCAACATGTCCGACGCCTTCGGACTGACCAAGGGCACGGTCGTCACGTATCGCGGCGTACAGGTGGGGAAAGTGAGTGAAGTCGAACTCGACGCAGGCACCCGCACGGCTCGGGTGGAACTCTCACTCAACGACAACACCGAGATACCTACCGACAGCGTCGCCAAGGTGACGATGGGGACCGCAGCCGGAATTCAGAATGTCGACATCTACCCCAACACAGACCACGGCCCGTATCTTAGGGACGGCGACGAGATCGCCATGCCCGCGGATCAGCAACCGGTCCAGATGAGCCAGTTGATGCTTCAGGCGTCCGGTGTCTTGGAAGGGATTGATCCACAAGCGATCAGCGACATCGGGACCGAGCTGGGGAATTCGTTCAACGGGCTCGGCCCGAGCTTGGCGACGATGATCGACAACGGTGGGACCATGTCGGGGCAGTTGAACGACCAGTCGGCCGAACTCGCTGCGCTGCTGTCGCGAACCTCCACGTTGGTGGACTCCATGGCGACACAATCGGATTCGTTCGTCCGGGGAATGGCAGCTGCCAAGAACTTCACCGAACAACTCGAATCCAATGCGCCGGTGCTGATCTACCTCACCGATCATTCGCCCGCCGCCCTGAACAGCGCTCAACAGTTGTTCGACAAGTACCACAACACTTTCGGAGCGGTCCTGGCCAATCTCGTCACTGTCGCACCGATCATCTCCGACCGCACAGAGGCCCTGGAAACCGGACTTGTCACGATTCCTGAAGGTCTCGCCAAACTGGCATCCATCGTCAAAGGCGATCGCGCCGACTTTGCCTTGGTTGCGACCCAGGGGCCGGTCTGCAACTACGACACCCCTCGGCGTGAGGTCGGCGATCTGTCTCCCACCAGTCCGAGTCTGGCGATGTACTGTCCCCCCGCCGACGACCTCGTCCAACGCGGAGCACAGAATGCTCCGCGTCCGAACGACCTCGGTTTGCAGAACTCGACCGTCCCGGGCACTCCGATCGGACCGCCCGTCGTCGCAGATCCGATTCTCGTCCCGACCGGAGTCGACGCCCTGAACTACTGGAGATTGATGTTGGAAGGACTGGGAAATGGCACACGGTGACAACGCACTACTCGACGAGACAGAAGCCGAGGTGGCCGAACATCCGACTTCTCCGTCGCTACTTCACCGCCTGAAGGAGCCACGCAACGCATTGATCTCACTAATGGCGGTAGCGCTGGTCGCAGCATTGGCGGTGCTCGGATTCCAGATGTACTCGGCGAATCAGGAAGACACGCTGCGGCAGGAGGCTTTGGACACCGCACGGGATTACTCAACCATCATGTCCTCCTTCGATTATCAGAACCTCGATGTCAACAAGGACACCATCGCCTCGATGTCGACCGACGAGTTTGCCGGCACCTACCGAACGATGGTGGATTCCCTGAGGGAAGTCGTTGCCGGGGGCCAAGGCCAGGCGAGCGCGACGGCGACAGACGTCGGCATCGGATCACTGGACGATTCGTCGGCCAAGGTGCTCGTGTTCGTCGACCAACAAGCCAAGAATGTCGCAGCGCCAGAGGGAAACACACAGAAGTACCGCATGGTCGTGTCCCTGGTCCGCTCGGGCGACCGGTGGCTCGTGAGCAACGTCGAGACCAAGTAACTCACCACACGCGGAGGAAGATCCATGCCCACTCACTACCTGGATTCGGAAAAGTCCGAGTCGTCGCTTCGCACCGATCAGACACGCATCACCATCACGGCCGAGCGTAGACGGTGGGCACGTAAGCCCGCACACATCACCGACGCACTCGATTTCTGGTCGTTCGCCGGAGCCGCTGCCAACGTCATCCTGCAACTCGGTTGGCCCGAGGTGGCGTACGGCGTCATGGAGAGCAAGGTCGAATCGGGTGCTCTGACAGCGCATCCGTGGAAGCGTGCACGAACCACGACGCAGTACCTGACGGTCGCGATCCTGGGTGACGAGGAAGAGCGAAAGGCTTACCGCGAGGCCGTGAACTCGGTGCACCGACATGTGAAGTCGGATTCAAACAGCCCGGTCAAGTACAACGCCTTCAATCGCGAACTCCAATTATGGGTTGCTGCATGCCTGTTCATCGGTTTCGAAGACAGTCATCAGTTGCTGCACGGCAAGATGTCCGAAGAACAGGCGGAGTCGTTCTACAAGTCCGCGTCAACTTTGGGAACGACGCTGCAGGTCACCGAAGAGATGTGGCCGGCCACACGTGCCGACTTCGAGCGCTACTGGAACCTCGGTTGCGAACGCGTCGTCATCGACGAACGCACCAAGCAGTACCTGATCGACTTGGTCAACCTACAGATGATCGCGTGGCCGATACGCCTGGTGTTCCGAAACTTGTTGCGGTTCCTGACGGTCGGATTCCTTCCACCGATCTACCGCGACCAACTCGATCTCGAGTGGACCGAAGACGACCGCCGCCGGTTCGAACACCTCTTCATTTTCGTGTCGTTCGTCAACAGGTTCATCCCACGCTCCGTTCGTCAGGCCGGCAACACCATTCAGATGCGCGACATTCGCCGCCGGATCAAGGCGAGCAAGAATCTCGTCTGAGCCAGCGGCGCGTTATTCGTTGTCAATTCTGCTGCCCTACAGGTAAATCGGGCCGGTCGGTCGACAACAGATCACGGCTGGACATGGGTTCCAGCACGACTGGAAACCGGGTCGAAAAGCCGACAAACCGGGCTGATCGAGTGTCACATTCGCCGCATATCGACGCCGTCGAGGCACGTTTCAGGTGACTTACATCACATTTTATCTCGTTTATGTAACGCCGGGAGAGGTGGCATATCGCCATGCGACCTGGGAAAACACTCTTTGATGCATTTCTGTTGCACAAACATGTGTCGACACGCCGACCCGTGACCAATCCGTAATCATCTCTTATGGTTGGTGACAGCCCGATCAACCGGGCATTACCGAATCGCCACCGCCCGTCCCACCCCGCGGTTCGGACTCGACAACATTCCTAGTGGTGGGAGCGGAGCTGAGACGGTCACCGTCCTCCGTCGGCGGGACTCGAGAGGATTTACCGAAAATGACCAAGACCACCGTTACCCGTGCACTTGCCTCTGTCGCCGCAGCCGGAGCCCTCGCGGCCGGAGCCCTCGGACTGAGCGCAGGCACCGCATCCGCAGCCACCCACGACTGGTCGGGTGTCGCAGAATGCGAATCTTCGGGCAACTGGGCCGCGAACACCGGAAACGGCTACTACGGCGGACTCCAGTTCAGCCAGAGCACGTGGGAGGCCTACGGCGGAGCGGGCAGCGCCGCCAACGCCAGCCAGGCAGAACAGGTCCGCGTTGCTGAAAACGTCCTTGCCGGTCAGGGCGCCGGCGCGTGGCCGGTGTGCGGACAGTACCTCCGCTGACCCCAGTTCGAGTAGTGCGTCACTGCCCGGTGTTCGTCGAGAATTCGACGAACACCGGGCAGTGTTGTATACCGATACCTATTTCCCACCACCACTACTGTTGAAAGATGTTACAGCGGTGCGTGATCCGTCGGGATGCCGTGGAGCGAGCGAGGTATATCGACTCGCCTTCCGATCCCCCATCATCCCTCGAAGAGCCATCCACAATTTTTGGGCCGTCCTTGCCAACCGGTTGTGAGAACTGACCGGCGCAGCCGTAGAAGCGTACGGGATGGGGTCCTTACGCACGTAGTGCTCCATAACCCCAGCGTAGCCGTGTTTCGATGCCGAAATGTTCGTTTTCAATCGCTACCTCGCATCCCTCACGGCGACCGAACAAATCGATCCGGCGCACTCGATGGCCCATCCTTGACCAGGCGTGCAAATCGTTCGGGTAAATCGCGTGGCCCGAACACTTCTCGACCATTGTGTGACAGAAGGCGGTCAACACTCCACCACTCGAAGTGCTCGACCAGCTCGGCGGCCAGCGCTTCGCGCCCCAACGACCCGCAGGGCTCGAATGCGGTCGCCACCGGCACGAGGAAGTAGTCGCTGATCGCACCACCCCAACCCGGCAATATCGCCGGATCACGGATCTCCTCATGCCACACATGGGTGGCTGCGCCGTAGTCGCGCAAGCCGATCTCCTCGTCCAATTCGCGCGCGAGCGCCTCGGACGGGGTTTCGTCTCCTTCCAAGCCTCCGCCCGGAGGACACCAGACCGTCAGCCCGCCCCCGGGCGCGATGAGTCGGTAAAGCAGAAGACGGGACTGGTCGTCAACGACCAACCCCCTGGCCGAATGCCTCAGACGCATGGGTGCCACTGTAAACCCGGCTCGCGCCCTGGAACGGTGGATGTGCAGTGCTCACATCAGTATTCAATCACCGTCACGCTCCACGCTCGTAAGTCGTGAGCCTAGGGCAAATCCCAACTCAACCAGCCCTGGTCGACACTCGGAATCCAACCGCCGCATGGCTGTCCGTGCTCCAACGCAAAAACGACGTCCTCCAATAGCGCGGCGACGGAGGGCCAGGTTGTCCCTTGGTCGGCGCTGTCTCCGAGGAATTCGCGTACACATCCGCTTGCTTGACCGGTCCGCGTATCGACGAACAAGAGATCGCCCCGAATGTTGGCAGCTATGGGAATGTATGCCGCCAAGAAGGTGTCAGCCACCGTTCCCGCTGGCTGATCAGGCAAAGCGATGCCACCGGCGGCTGTTGTCGTCTCTCCCCACTCTGTCGTCATCGATTCCCACACAGACGCGACACGATCCAAAGGCAACGGTTGAAACTCCGGAAATATCAGGGCCGAGTGCCCTCCGTCGGGGTTTCCGTTCTGCAAACCGAACCACGTCCGTAGCTCGGCCGGCCACGTCCTGCCCGTAAATGTTTCCACGGATTTCAGGACGTCCACTGGCGCGGGCGGGTCGATAGCGGCAGCCGTTACCGGGGCTTCCCGCTGACACCAACCGTTGAGTCTGCGCCAGTGCTCTTCAACGCTCATGAATGCACGCTATCCCGGCCTCACGGATCCATGACATCTGACGGCCGCGTTCGATCTCGCAGCGGGATTTCTGTCGATAGATTCGAACCATGACTCTTACCGACGCATGGCTCGCCTTCATGGAGGTACTCCGCGACCGTGCACCGGTCACCGCCGCTGCGGTACGTCCGCCTCGGACTCGGTCCGATCGGGAAACCGCCGAACGCGTCACTAATCCATGGCCGGAGGACCTACGCGAGTTCTTCGCCCTGCATGACGGCCAACCCTTCCGCTCCGACGACAACCAGTTCGTCGGCGAAGCCCTACCAGGAGTGGAACTGCTTTCACTCGACCATGTGGTTTCCACGCACAGACGTTGCCGTGAACAATTGCATCCTATCGACTACCTCGGACCCGACTGGCCCATCACCGTTCGAGCACAACACGCAGGTGAAACTGCAGAGATGTTCCTCCCTACCTACATTCCGTTCGCCGAGGACGGAGCCGGTGATTTTCTCTATGTCGATACCCGAGGTGGCCTACACCACGGCTGCATCCGCTATTTCGCCGCCGAAGCCGCCGACGAAGGCGGCTCCCTTTTCGGCTCTCTGGCCGACTACGTGGATTCGGTTCGTCGAAGTATCGAGTCAGGATCCGAGCACTCGTACTTGATGCCGACAGTCACTGACGGCGTGCTGGTCTGGGACGTCGACTTTTCGGATCAGCCGATCCCACATCCCCAGCCGAGCCCGATACCGCTGCACCTGCCGTTTCCGCTGAAGGACTTTCAGCCTTCGCTGGTCAATTCAGATGACGACCTCATCGACCTCGACGCCGTCCGCAAATCTGTCCTCGACACTGCGCAGTCCCTCCACCCCGGTTCGCATGTGCAGGGCGGCGAGGCGATATTTCCGCAGGTCCCGCGCCAGCGCGGGGTGACCGTGAACTCCTACGTCCAGATAGACGGAGTGCCCAGATTTTACCTGACGATCGTCACGGGAGTCGAGAACAACGTCATCGTCTACGAAATGCCTCCAGGAGGATTCGAATTCATAGTCGACGACTGACTTCTCTTGGTAAGTAAGGAGATTCCATGTCAGCGAGACTTTGCTGAGTTGACCTAAATGATCGGCACTTGTCCCCCGTTGTTGCGCCCATTTGATCCAGGCGCGCCGTTCCGGGTCGTCAGGGGACGCCTAAAGTACGGCGAGCGACGCCGATGTGGTCGGGGTCGGGGTATCGGACAGATCTCTATACACGAAATAGTTCCAGTCGATTCATGCGGTCGCTCAGGTGGCACGATCAATCAATAACAGCACGCTCCGGCAGTCCGGCAACCACAACCGCGAGGTTGTATCCCGACATCCGCAGTTCTCCGTTGTCCCCTGTCCTCGCGTACTCCGCATGCCCGAACGCCCGCTCGTGTTTCACTCCATCCGGGGTGATCCCCTCGGCCGTGGACAACCGATGGAACTCGGTGCGCGTCGGATCGCCACCGAAACGGCCGAACCCCGCGATACTGTCGCCTTCCGCTTTCATGACGTAGACGTGCCGGTCGGCGATACCAAGGTCCGACTCCACCTTGGCTCGCACCCCGGGTGAACCGTAGAACACCACGTCGTCGACCGCTGCGCTTGCCCCGCGTTGCAGCGCAAGAGAAGTCGCGAGGGATCCGTAGGAGTGGCCCAACGCGGTGATATGGACTCCGTCGTTGACCGACGCGGCACGAAGACCGTGAAAGAAGCTACCCAATGCGTCGGCGGCTATGCCGGCCTTGGACGATCGACTGACGTCGAAGCTGGCCCGACCGATGTCGAACTTTCCCGGCCCGATCACCTGTGGCGCGTCGTATCCGATCCAGGCGATGGTGGCCACGCTTTCCTTTCGGCCGGCCAGTTCGAGTTGCCGCATCGCCTCGGCTCGTAATCGCGTTGCCTCGCCGACCATTCCGCGCATCGAGTCCTTGACGTTGGTGTTCAGTCCGGGAATCGTCACGGAGATGTGATCCGCTGTGTCCGGATCACCGATCGCAATTGCAGCGAAGCCGCGTTCGCCCGAGCGCATGTCCATGAGCAGTAACCGTCGATCAGGTTCGGCGCGAAACAACTCGTCGAGCGCGTCCAGATCCTCGAGTTTGCGTTCGGCGTACCACTGGCCCGCCCCGGTGTTACTCAGTCTGCCGCCGAAGAACTCGCGGTGAAGTTCTTGCGAGATTCGGACTGAATCATCTTGCAGCCGTGCTCGTTCCGATTGAATTCGATCGAGGTTGGCCGGGCTGCGAATCGCAGCAGGAATGCCGTCGAGGTTGGCGATCAGGCCTGGTGCATGACGCAACATCTGACGCTGCCGATCAGGGCTGAACGCTCGCCACTCCTCCCCCACACGCACAGCTTTGTCACGGAGGTCGGTGCCGACCTGAGACCGCAGAGACAACGCATGATGAAGATCCGCGCTGACCAGCAGTGCCTCACCGATCAGTTCTCGAACTGCGACCTCGAGCAACTGGGCGTGCACGTGGAGCGGGTGACCGTCGGCGATGGGCGCAACAGCAGAGACGGTCCCATCCTGACGAATATGCAAGTCGTCGGCGACGGCCTCTTTGCGCAGCGTATCCAGCCGTCGACGGATGTCTCGAACGCGGTGAGCGACCAGAACGCCTTCCAACCCAGCAGACAGTTGATCCAAGGCTTCGACGTCCCATACGTCGATATCTGTGAGATCCACTCGGGTCAGGACGAACGAGCAGCGATCCGGGCCTGTACTTCCGGGCGACGCAACGGAGGGACGGTCTGAGGTGGCTGTCTGCGAGGCGGCAACGCACTGAGCAGGCGCGTCGTCGTTTCGGTCACCTCACGCACCGCCTGTTCGAAGGCGTCTCGGTTCGCGTCGGACACCTTGGCTATTCCGCTCACCTTACGTACGTATTGGCGAGAGGCCGCCTCGATCTCCTCCGGCGTAGCAGCGGGCTCGAGTCCACGAAGTTCAGTGATGTTTCGGCACATAATTCGACGATAACCCTGCTCACCGACGCCGTCACGGTTCGATACATCAATGTATCCAAACTGCCACGCAGATCCGGGCATCACGGTAGTTTCAGTGAAATTCCCCCAGTGACTGGAAGTAGCCACTAACTCATGGACTCTGCACTCACCTCCGTCGGCCTACCCGCCGCACTCGCCATCATCATGTTCGGCCTCGGGCTTTCCTTGACGGTCGGAGATTTTGCCCGCGTGGCAAAAGCGCCGAAAGCCGTCTCGATTGCCCTGATCTGTCAGTTGTTGTTGCTCCCGGCCGCGGCCTTCGGTCTGGTCACGTTGTTCGACCTCGACCCACTGCTCGCCGTCGGCATGATGCTCCTCGCCGCATCACCGGGCGGCACCACGGCAAACCTGTTCAGCCATCTGTTCCGCGGCGATGTCGCTCTCAATGTGACACTCACTGCGGTCAATTCGGTGATAGCGGTGGTCACCCTTCCGCTCATCACCAACTTCGCGTTGGGCTACTTCGAACCCGGGGACGCGGACGGCACCCTCGGACTGCAGTTCACGAAGGTACTTCAGGTCTTTGCCGTCGTACTGATTCCTGTCGCCCTCGGAATGTGGGTTCGATTGCGCTCGAGCGCCTTTGCCGAGCGCATGGACAAGCCCGTCCGCATCGGATCCGCGGTGGTTCTGGCACTGGTGATCGTCGGAACGGTTGTTTCCGAGCGCGAGAACATCGCGGACTATCTCGTCGACATCGGCGTCGTCGCTGCCTTGTTCTGCCTACTGAGCCTCTCGATCGGTTACGTCGTTCCCCGGATATTCGGCATCGAGGATCGTCAGGCCATCGCCAGTTCCATGGAAATCGGCATCCACAACAGCACGTTGGCGATCACCATCGCCGTCAGTCTCCTCGACAACGTGCAATTGGCAGTGCCGGCCGCGGTGTACGGCGTTCTGATGTTCCCGCTCGCTGCAGCCTTCGGCGCCGCCATCACCCGAAAGTCACGGACCATGGCCGAAATCGACTAATATCAGGCGGTTTTCGATATAGGTGATCTGGTATCGCCAACCCTACGATCGATACGGACTCAGACCGAAGGGTATCGAAAAAATGCTGACCAACACACCTACCGTGCCGGACGAACGCGTCTGGCAAGAGCTAGTCGACGCACTTACCCGTCGCCAATTCGGCATCGGAGCCGGGATGGCAGCAGTCGCAACTATTCTGTCGTCCTGCAGTTCCAGCGACGGTTCAGGTACCGATGATGACGCTCAAATGCGCACCGTCACCACGCCGTTGGGGACCTACGACATACCTACCAACCCGAAGCGGGTCTTGGCCGTCGACGCCCGAACCGACCTCGAGCTCGCCATTGCCCTGGAACTACCGGTGTTCGGATACAACATCTCGCCCGTCACCAAGTGGGTTCCTGCCGACGGCTCGGCCGAATACCTCAGCGACAAGCCCAATCTGGAGCAGATCCTCGGACTCGCACCCGATCTCATCATCTGCGTCAACGCCGACAACGAGTACTGGCCCGCTGCAAAGCTCCAAGCCATCGCTCCTGTCCTGACGACCGAATCGAAGCAGACGTGGCGGGAGAACCTGACCCGGCTCTCCGATTGGCTGGGCCGAACACCCACCATGGATCGCCTGATCACCGATTACGACGCTCTGATCACCGACATTCGCACTCGACACGCTTCGGCGATCGCGGGCAAAACCGTCGCAAGCTTGTCCTACAGTCCGGACAAGGCCACGATCTACATCGACAGCCTGCCCGTGTCGGAGGAAACGGGTAAGAAGAATCGTCAACCCACCGACATGACGCTCGCCGATATCGGCGGAAGAACATTGAGCACAACCGGTTTCGATAATCAGGGACGACTGAGCATCGAAGAGATGGATCGTCTGCAAGACTGCGACGCGTTCATGGTTTCTGTCACCGACAGCAGTGACACCACCTTCGATCAACTCTCGGACAACAAGTTGTGGCAACGACTTCCGGCTGTGCAGGCCGGGAACGTCACCGTTCTGCAAGGAAGTACGTACTACGGGTCCATCTACACCAACATGTACGTCGCCAAGGGCTGGGACGATCTCTATTCGACGCTCGACTGATCAGCCTTGTCCGTGGAAATGCCGGCCGCTCCCGCGCGGTCGGCTTTTCACGTTTCGAGGTCGATGCCCAACGCTCCGGAGAGGGTCCGCAGACAGATCACTCTCAACTCTTCCTGCGGTATGGAAGGTTGATCGAGCCAGTCGAGGCAGACAGCTCGGACGAACGCGATCCATCCCCGAACTGCAACGGCAGCGAGCTGTCTTCTTTCGCCCTCGAATCCCAGTGCATCGAGGATTCGAATCTGCTGCTGTTCGAGTTCGCGCTCGACAATCGCCCGGATACCGGCCTCGGCCGAGAGCGTCCCGACGTTGATGGCGCGCACTCCCCTGCTGTGCGACTTCACGTACGCGAAGTAGGCGTCCAACCCGGCTGCCACCTGTTCGCGCACCGGTAGCGTCGCATCGGGTGCGGTCACCTCGAGCAGGTGCTGCGATTCGCGCTCGACGATTGCGGCGAAGAAGTCTCGCTTGGTCGGAAAATAGTGGTACATCAACCCGCGCGAGACGCCCGCAATCTCGGCGACCTCTTCGATCCACACGTCCTCGTACGAGCGATCGGCAAAAAGTTGCGCGCCGATGTCGAGCAACTGCGTGCGCCGCTGCTCTCGGTCCAGGCGTTTTCGTGGTGCGACCATAGGCAAGTCAGATTACTACTTGACACCGATTCAGTAAGGCGTACTTTGCGTACTAGACATCAATTCAGTAAGCGATCTCACCCCGGGGGACACACAATGAGCGTCGACACCACTCCAGAGGCGACGACCGATGCTCGGATCCCGCATCCGGCGTGGCGCCTGCCGGTCCTCGGGGACGTTCTCGGGATCAATATCCGGACACCGCTGCAGAACTCCGTGAGCATCGGCCGCGAACTCGGCCCGATCTTCGAGAGAAATGTCCTGGGAAATCGCTTCGTCTTCACCTCGGGCGCGGACATGGTGGCAGAACTGTCCGACGAGTCCCGGTTCGCGAAGCACCTTGCACCTGGAGTCAAAGCACTCCGCGGAATCGGCGGCGACGGCCTGTTCACGGCGTACAACCACGAACCCAACTGGGGCAAGGCGCACAATCTCCTGGCACCGGCGTTCAGCCAGACTGCGATGCGCTCGTACCACCGCACCATGCTCGACGTGGCCGGCGAGTTGGTCGACCATTGGGACAGTCGTGAAAGTGACTCCCCCATCGACGTCTCCGCAGACATGACCAAGCTGACGCTGGAGACCATCGGACGCACTGGATTCAGCTACTCATTCGACTCCTTCGAACGTGAAGAACAGCATCCGTTCGTCAAGGCAATGGTCGGCGCACTCTCCCATTCGCAGCGCACGACGTTCCTGAAGTCGACCGCCCTCGGGCGAGTGCTCGCACGTCGCGCCGATCAACGTGACGAGGTCCGCAAGGCGTACATGGCCGAGGTTGTGGACGAAGTGATCCGTGCCCGGCGGACAAGCACCGAACCGGGGCCCGAAGATCTTCTCGAACTGATGCTGCGGGCGGCACGCGAAAACGATCCCAACCGTATCGACGAACTGAACATCCGCCATCAGGTCGTGACCTTCCTCGTCGCCGGACACGAAACGACCTCCGGCGCATTGTCGTTCGCGCTGTACTACCTGTCACGAAACCCTGACGTGCTGGCCACGGCGCAAGCCGAGGTCGACAAGGTATGGGAGGGCGAGGAGCCCGCCTTCGAGAAGATCGCGAAACTTCGATACGTACGACGCGTCCTCGACGAATCATTGCGTCTGTGGCCGACGGCTCCCGCCTACGGCCGCGCGGCGCTCGAAGACACGACGCTCGTCGGCAAGTATCCGATGAAGAAGGGCGATTGGATGCTCGTGCTCATCCCGTCACTTCATCGTGATCCGGTGTGGGGCAACGATCCCGAGGCGTTCGATCCGGATCGCTTCCTGCCTGCCAACATCAAAGCCAGGCCGGCGCACGTGTACAAGCCATTCGGAACGGGTGAACGCGCCTGCATCGGAAGACAATTCGCCATTCACGAAGCGGTCCTCGTGTTGGGCACCATCTTGCAGAAATACACGATCGAGGCCGATCCGGACTACGAGTTGAAGGTAGCCGAACGGCTCACCCTGATGCCCGAAGGCTTCAACTTGACGGTCCGCCGACGCTGACCTCGCAAAACTGCGTCGCGCAACTCGGTTGAACAGTCCCGAATGCGGTAATCCCTGAGGTGGCAGCAGCGAGCACCGGCGCACCCTGGGAGTTCACATGACAAAGAGGCCTGCAGTGGGAATCGTCTTGCTCTCGGCGGCATTGGCCACGGGAGCTTGCTCGGCAAGCGTCGGGACGCCGCAAGTGGACAAGTCCGAAGTCGCAAGTCAGATCTCCACTCAACTAGCCGAGAAGATCGGCGAGCCACCCGACGACGTGACGTGTCCGGAGAACCTCGACGCCGAAGTCGGCGCATCGATCACGTGCATCCTGACCGAGCAGGGCACCGAATACGACGTCACAGCTACCGTGACCAGCGTTGACGGTGAAAGTGCGAACTTCGACATCAAGGTTGCGGATGTGCCGAACAACTAACTGCTGTGCGCCTTTATTAACCGCCGGCGGTTAATAAAGGCGCACAGCAAGGCGTCAGAGACGCTCGATAATCGTCGCGTTCGCGGTGCCGCCACCTTCACAGATGGTCAGCAGGCCATAACGACCGCCGGTGCGCTCGAGTTCGTTGAGCAGGGTTGCCATCAGCTTGGTGCCGGTCGCGCCGAGCGGGTGACCGAGTGCGATCGCGCCGCCGTTGACGTTGACCTTGGCCGGATCTGCGCCGATCTCCTTGATCCAGGCCAGGACGACCGGGGCAAAAGCTTCGTTGATCTCGACGATGTCGATGTCCTCGATGCTCAGGCCGGCCTTCGCGAGAGCATGCTTCGTGGCCGGGATCGGCGCACTGAGCATGAAGATCGGGTCGTCGCCGCGTGCGCTGAGGTGATGAATCCGGGCGCGGGGCTTGAGGTTGTACTTCTCCACCGCTTCCGCCGACGCCAGCAGCAGCGCACTCGCACCGTCGGAGATCTGGCTGGCCACTGCTGCGGTCATGCGTCCGTCTTCGACGAGAACCTTGAGCGTCGCCATCTTTTCGAGGCTGGTCTCGCGGGGTCCTTCGTCGACGGTCGCGTCGCCCATGGCAACGATCTCGTTGTCGAAGCGACCTGCGGCGATTGCAGCCTTGGCGCGCTCATGGCTCTGCAGGGCCCACTTCTCGAGCTCTTCGCGGCTGATGTCCCACTTCTCGGCGATCATTTCGGCGCCCTTGAACTGCGAGACCTCTTGGTCACCGTAGCGCTCGGTCCAACCGACCGAACCCGAAGTCGGCGTGTCGAATCCGTACTGCTGACCGACGATCATCGCTGCCGAGATCGGGATCTGGCTCATGTTCTGAACGCCGCCGGCAACGATCAGATCCGCGGTGCCCGACAGGATGGCCTGAGCGCCGAAGTGCACTGCCTGCTGGCTCGAACCGCACTGACGGTCGACGGTCACCCCGGGAACGTGCTCCGGGAATCCCGCTGCGAGCCAGGACATACGGGCGATGTTGCCGGCCTGGCCGCCGATGGCGTCGACGCAACCGAAGATCACGTCGTCGACGTCACTGGGGTCGATACCGGTGCGCTCGACCAGTGCCTTGACGACGTGCGCACCGAGATCGATGGGGTGCACGCCGGACAGCGCGCCGCCCCTCTTGCCGATCGGTGTGCGAATGGCGTCGACGATGTAAACCTCGGACATAGCGTTAGCTCCTAGTTTCGTTGTGCTGCAATAGTTCTTGAAGTTGATTCAGCAATAGCGTCTGAAGTTGTGGCCGGATCGGAGAGCCCGTCGAGCACGATCGCGAGATATTGAGCCGCGACGGCGTGCGCCGAGAGGGATCCACCCGGGCGGTACCAGCGAACCGCGACCCACACGGTGTCGCGCATGAAGCGGAAGACCAATTCGACGTCGATGTCGGAGCGGAAGGTCCCGTCCGCGACGCCGGCTTCGAGGACGCCGACCCACAGGTCCCGGAATTCGGTGTTGCGCTCGGCCAGGTAAGCGAAGCGCTCGTTCCCGACGAGGTGCTTGACCTCGTCCTGGTAGATCGCCACAGCCGAATGTGAGGCGTCGATGGCCTCGTACGACGTCACGACCAGTGCTTCGAGCGTCGCGCGACTGTCCAACCCCGCCGCGACGATCTCGCGGTATTTTCCGAAGAGTTCGTCGAGGAACTGGTGCAGGATTTCGTCGACCATCGACTCCTTGGAATCGAAATGGTGATACAGGCTGCCGGACAGGATCCCGGCGGCGTCGGCGATGTCGCGGACGGTCGTCGCGCGCACTCCGCGATCGGCGAAGAGCCCCGCCGCGATCTCGAGCAGCTCGTCGCGGCGCCCGGACTTGCCGTTTGATTCGTCGGAATTTCGAGGTGGCGTCATGTATTCAATCCTATCCAGGGCCTTCCCCTGTGCGCGGTCAGCGAGTCCAGGGACTCCTTAACCGCGCACGGGGACGCTAGGCCCTCTGCGAAGAAACGGAGACGATCTCGCCGGTCATGTAGGTGGAGTAATCGCTGGCGAGCATCGCGATGACCGTTGCGATCTCCCAGACCTCCGCGGCGCGGCCGTAGGCCTCACCGGAAGCCAACTGGTCGAGCAGTTCCTCACTGGTGACCTTCGCCAGGAACGCGTGACGCGCAATGGAAGGCGAGACCGCGTTGATACGGACTCCGTACTCCGCTGCTTCGATGGCGCTGCACCGAGTCAGCGCCATGACGCCGGCCTTGGCTGCGGCGTAGTGCGCCTGGGAATGCTGCGCGCGCCAACCGAGAACGGACGCGTTGTTCACCAGAACACCGCCGTGGGGAACGCTCTTGAAGTACCGCAGGGCGGCGCGCGTCGAACGGAAGGTGCTGTTGAGGGTGATGTCGAGAACGCGATCCCACTGATCGTCCGTCATGTCGACGACGGGAGTTTCACCGCCAAGGCCCGCGTTGTTGACGACGATGTCGATACGTCCCAACTTCTCGGCGGCGCCGACGAACAACGCGTCGACCTGCTCGGTGCTCGATACATCGCAGATGATCGATTCGACCTGCTGACCGGGGAATTCGGCCTTCAGCTTCTCCACCGTCTCGCCGAGTCGACGCTCGTGGAAGTCGGAGACGAGAACGTCGCCGCCCTCGAGAAGCACCCTGCGCGCAGTGGAGAAACCGATGCCGGTTCCGGCTGCGGCGGTGATGATCGCCTTCTTGCCCGCGAGCAGTCCGTGGCCCGGGGTTTCCTCCGGCGCAACGGAAAGCGGGGACGCGGCTTTGGTGTCAGACATTAACGGGCCTCTCGGGGAAGACCGAGCACGCGCTCGGAAATGATGTTGCGCTGAATTTCGTTGGAGCCGCCGTAAATCGTGTCGGCGCGGGTGAAGAGGAAGAGGCGTTGCCATTCGTCGAGCTCGAGGTGCTCGGGATCGGTGATGTCCGAGGCATTGCCTTCGGAATCCGCCCACGGTGCAACCAACGACGACGCACCCTGCACGTCCATCGCCAGCTGTCCCAGATCACGATGCCAGTTGGCCCACAACAGTTTTGCGACGGACGCTTCTCCGCCACCGGTTCCGGCGTCGACCGCGTCGAGAGTGCGCATCGCGTGGGCGCGCATCACGCGCAGTCCGACCCACGCGCGGGCGATCTTTTCGCGAATGTGCGGATCCTGGTCACTGCCATTGGCTTTCGCCAGGTCGACGACGCCTTGGAGCTCGCGGGCAAATCCGATCTGCTGTCCGAGCGTCGATACACCGCGCTCGAAGGTGAGCAGCCCCATCGCGATCTTCCAGCCCTCGCCGGGTTCCCCGACCACCAGATCGGCATCGGTGACGGCGTCGTCGAAGAAGACCTCGTTGAACTCCGATGTGCCGGTGAGCTGCTGAATGGGCCGAACTGTCACACCGGGCTGATCCAACGGGACAAGCAGGAAGCTCAACCCCTGGTGACGCTTGGAGCCCACCTCGGTGCGGCAGACCACGAAGCACCACTGCGCGACGTGAGCCAGTGAGGTCCACACCTTCTGGCCGTTGATGATCCACTTGCCGTCTTCGAGGCGTGCGGTCGTGGAGACGTTCGCGAGGTCGGAACCGGCGCCGGGCTCGGAGTAGCCCTGCGACCACAGTTCACTGACCGTGTTGATGCCAGGAAGGAATCGGCGCTTCTGCTCGTCGGTGCCGTACGCGATCAGCGTCGGGCCGAGCAGCTCTTCACCGATGTGGCTGACGCGAGCGGGCGCACCGGCCTTCGCGTACTCCTGATGGAAGATGACCTGCTGGGAGATGCTTGCTCCCCGCCCGCCGAACTCCTTCGGCCACCCGAGGCACGTCCACCCCGACGCTGCGAGGTGCTTGTCCCACTCGAGTCGTTGCTCGAAGAACTCGTGCTCACTGCCGGGGCCGCCCTTACCCTTGAGCTGGGCGAATTTGCCCGTCAAGTTCTCGGCCAACCACTGCGCGACCGTGGCCGCAAACTCGTCGTCCGTCATCTGCCCGTCCGGGCTCTCGCTCTGGTCCACATATGTAAGATAACCTACCAAGCACTTGCTAGGTAGCGTGTCAGGTAGGAGTCCAGTGACCGAACAACCGAGAACCATCCCATCAGCCCTCATCCGGGCCGCCGAGGAGTTCGGTGAGCGCGCGGCTATCGCCGATGGCGACACCCGACTGACCTTCGCACAGCTACATCAGCGCGTCCGCGATTTCGCCGGCGCACTGATCAACCGTGGGGTGAAGGCAGGCGACCGCGTCGTCATCTGGGCGCCCAACACGTACCACTGGGTGATCGCCCTGCTCGGCGCTCAGTACGCCGGCGCAGCCATCATCCCGATCAACACGCGCTACACCGGCACCGAAGCACTCGACATCATCGAGCGCGTCGACGCAGCTGCCCTGGTGGTCGTCGGCACGTTCCTCAAGGCCGACCGGTACCAGCAGTTGCTCGACGCCAATCCGGACCTGAGGATCCCCACCGTCATCCAGGTACCGATCGACGGGGACGACGACCGTGACGGCGTCATCGAGTTCGAGGACTTCCTCGCGCTCGCCACCGACGCCGCCCGCACCGAAGCCGACGCGCGTGCTGCGAAGGTGCAGCCAGACGACGTCAGCGACATCCTCTTCACCTCCGGCACCACGGGGCGCAGCAAGGGTGCGATCACCGCGCATCGTCAGTCCATCGCTGTCGCCAAGTCGTGGGGTGAATGCGCCGAGGTCACCGCCGACGACAACTTCCTCATCATCAGCCCGTTCTTCCACACCTTCGGGTACAAGGCCGGAATCCTGGTCTGCCTGTTGAACGGTGCGACGATCGTGCCGGTGTCCGTCTTCAACATCGACGACACCCTCGCATTGGTCAGCAGCGAGAAGATCAGCATCCTGCCCGGCGCCCCGACGATCTACCAGACCATCCTCGATCATCCCCGCCGCAGCGAATACGACCTGTCCTCGCTCCGCATCGCGATCACGGGCGCAGCACCCGTGCCGGTTGCTCTCGTCGAGCGCATGCAAGCAGAGCTTTTCGACGCCGTCCTCACGGCATACGGTTTGACCGAGGCAGTGGTTGCGACCATGTGCCGCACCGACGACGACCCGGTCACCGTCTCCACCAGTTCCGGCCGCGCGACAGCCGATTTCGAGGTCAAGATCGGCGACCAAGGCGAGATCCTGCTTCGCGGACCGAACGTCATGCTCGGGTACCTCGACGACCCGGAATCCACCGCCAAGGCAATCGACGTCGACGGCTGGCTGCACACCGGAGACGTCGGAACCCTCGACGAGCGCGGATATCTCGACATCACCGACCGTCTGAAAGACATGTACGTCAGCGGCGGATTCAACGTCTACCCCGCCGAGAT
The DNA here is from genome assembly GCF_040546695.1 of Rhodococcus sp. OAS809. Classification (NCBI taxonomy): domain Bacteria; kingdom Bacillati; phylum Actinomycetota; class Actinomycetes; order Mycobacteriales; family Nocardiaceae; genus Rhodococcus; species Rhodococcus sp. OAS809. The sequence goes on from NZ_JBEPOI010000002.1 coordinate 3,082,061, forward strand.
CGAGGGCATGTTGGCTCGCCTGCCCGGCGTCCACGAGTCTGCTGCCATCGGCATCCCCGATCACCGGATGGGAGAGGTGGGCCGCGTCTACATCGCCCAACTCGACGGTGCCGGCCTCACCGAAGAGTCGGTGATCGCTTTCCTCAAGGAGAAGATCGCAGGCTTCAAGGTGCCTCGCGAGGTGCGCTTCGTCGATCACCTGCCTCGTAACCCTTCGGGCAAGGTCCTCAAAACGGTTCTGCGCGAGGAACAATCATGACCGTTCCCTTCGAAGCCGACGTCGTGACCTACGAGGTTCGTGACTCGGTCGCCGTCGTGACCTTGAATCGACCCGACTACCGCAACGCCCAGAACTCGGTGGTCACGTACGCCCTCGACGCGGCATTCCAGCGCGCCGTCGAAGACGACGAGGTGAAGGTGATCGTCCTGGCAGGCAACGGACCTCACTTCAGTGCCGGTCACGACCTGGGAACTCCGGGACGCGACCATCACGTCGAGTACGAGAACAAGGCCACCATGTGGTGGGATCACGTCGACAAGCCAGGCGGTGACCAGCGTTTCGCCCGCGAGATGGAGGTCTACCTGGGCATGTGCCGCCGTTGGCGGGAGATCCCCAAGCCCACCATCGCGATGGTGCAAGGCGCCTGCATTGCCGGCGGGCTCATGCTCGCCTGGGTCTGCGACATGATCGTTGCGGCCGACGACGCCTTCTTCTCCGATCCCGTTGTCCGCATGGGCATCCCCGGCGTCGAATACTTCGCGCACCCGTGGATGGTCGGTTCACGATTCGCCAAGGAAATGCTCTTCACCGGCGATCGGTTCACCGCGCAACGTGCATACGAAATCGGCATGGTGAACCGCGTCGTCGCCCGCAAGCATCTCGAGAAGGAGACGTTCGAGCTCGCCGGACGTATCGCCGAGATGCCGCGCTTCGGACTGGCTTTGACCAAGAAGGCCGTCAATCAGTGCGAGGATCAGATGGGGATGCGCAACGGCATCGACTCCGTCTTCGGTCTGCATCACTTCGCTCACGCTCACAACGCCGAAGTCGGCAAAGACTCGCTTGGTGGTCTCGACGCCAAAGCTATGGCTGCCAGTGCTCGCGCACCGCAGGAAGGAACAAACTAGTGGATCTCGTATTCGACGACGCCACAACCGCATTCCGTGACGAGGTTCGCTCGTTCCTGGAAGCGAATGTGCCCGCGACTCCCCTGAAGTCGATGGATACCGCCGAAGGCTTCGAAGAGCACCGTCAGTGGGAGCACACGCTCGCCGATGCCGGCTACGCCGTCGTCTCCTGGCCCAAGGAACTCGGCGGACGCGATGCGTCCCTGCTCGAATGGGTCATCTTCGAGGAGGAGTACTACCGCTCGGGCGCGCCCGGCCGCGTAAGCCAGAACGGCATCTTCTTGTTGGCTCCCACACTGTTCGAGCATGCAAATGCCGAGCAGTTGGCTCGCATCATGCCGCGCATGGCTCGTGCCGACGACATCTGGGCCCAGGCCTGGTCCGAGCCCGAGTCCGGTTCCGACCTCGCAAGCCTGCGTTCGAGTGCGAAGAAGGTCGACGGCGGCTGGCTGCTCAACGGTCAGAAGACGTGGAGCTCACGCGCGAGTTACGCCGACTGGGGCTTCGGCTTGTTCCGCTCCGATCCGGATGCGCAGCGCCACAAGGGCATCACGTATTTCATGTTCGACCTCCGGTCGAAGGGTGTCACCGTTCGCCCGATCGATCAGCTCGACGGTGAGCCCGGCTTCGCCGAGATCTTCCTCGAAGACGTCTTCGTTCCGGACGACCCGGCCAACCCAGGTGAGTCGGGTGTGATCGGAAACGTCAACGAAGGTTGGCGGGTCGCGATGAGCACCGCGAGCAACGAGCGTGGTCTCTCGCTGCGCAGCCCCGGCCGCTTTCTCGCCACCGTCGACCGCCTGCTCGAGCTGTACAAGTCCAGCGGACGCACCGACGACAGCGCTCTGCGCAACCAGGTCGCCGACGCCTGGATCGGCGCTCGCGCTTACCAACTCAACACATTCGGCACCGTCACCCGTCTGGCCGACGGTGGACAGCTCGGCGCCGAGTCCTCGATCAACAAGGTCTTCTGGTCCGAGTGGGATATCGCCACCCACGAGACTGCTCTCGAACTTCAGGGCCCTGAAGCCGAGTTGGCCGACAACTGGATGGACGGATACCTGTTCTCCCTGTCCGGCCCGATCTACGCAGGCACCAACGAGATTCAGAAAAACGTCATCGCTGAGCGTCTGCTCGGCCTACCGAAGGCGGACCGATGAGATTCGCGCTCGACTCCTCCCACCAGGACTTCGCTGCAAGCATCGATGCACTGCTGACCAAGTCCGACATGCCCGCCGTCATCCGTTCGTGGAACGACGGTGACACCGAGCCGGGCAAGAAGCTCTGGCAGCGCCTCGCCGAGACCGGCGTCAACGGTCTCGTCATCTCCGAAGAGCACGACGGACTCGGCGCCGACGCCGTCGACCTGGTCGTTGCGCTCGAACAGCTCGGTCGGCACGCAGTACCCGGACCGGTGGTCGAGACCATCGCCGTGGCGCCGACGCTCCTGGCCTCCGTTGCACCGGAACGTCTCTCTGCTCTCGCCGAGGGTTCGCTGGCAACTGTCGCAGCTCCCCCGCGCACACCGTTCGCGCTCGACGCCGATGCGGTGGATCTGGTTCTGCTCGCGCAGGACGGTGCCGTATCACTCGGCGTCCCTGGCGAAGCCAAGGCATCGGTGGATCTCTCCCGCAAGCTCTACGAGGTTTCAGCCGGCGAATCGCTGGGCTCCGCCGACTTCTCGGCCGCCTTCGACATGGGCGCTCTTGCCACTGCCGCGCAGTTGCAGGGCCTGGGCCAGACACTGCTCGAGGTCACCACCGAATACGCGAAGCAGCGCAAGCAGTTCGGCAAGGTCATCGGACAGTTCCAGGCCATGAAGCACCACCTGGCCGAGGTTGCCGTCTCCCTCGAGATGGCTCGCCCCCTGCTGCACGGCGCCGCACTGTCGGTTCGCGATCAGTCGGCCGACGCCTCGCGTGACATCTCTGCGGCCAAGGTCGCGTGCGGGGATGCTGCGTACAAGGCCGCTCGCGTCGGACTCCAGGTTCACGGCGCCATCGGCTACACGATGGAACACGATCTCTCCTTGTGGCTCACCAAGGTACGGGCGCTGCTCACCGCGTGGGGCACACCGTCCGAGCATCGCGCACGCGTCGTCGAAGCGCTGGTTGCATCATGAGCATCGACACCGAAGACCAGGCAGCATTGCGCGCATCGGTACGCGATCTCCTGAGCAAGCATTCCGACTCCGCTGCCGTCCGCGCCGCCATCACCACAGAGATCGGCTACGACGCCGCTTTGTGGAGCAAGCTGTGCGAGCAGATCGGCGTCGCCGCGTTGGCGATTCCGGAGGAGTTCGACGGCGTCGGAGCAGGTTTGGGCGAGGTACACGTGGTCCAGGAGGAATTGGGCCGCACGCTGACCCCGTCACCGATGCTGGGTTCGGCGATTCTTGCCGCACAGGCACTGCTGCTTTCCGGTGACAACGACGCATGCTCGCGACTGCTGCCCGGTGTCGCGTCCGGCGAGAGCACGCTCGCTCTGTGCTGGGCAGGTGCCGCGGGTTGGAGCACCTTCGGCGTCGAGGCAACCGAAGACGCGTTGACCGGCACGGCGTCGTACGTCCTCGACGGACACGTCGCAGACACCCTGCTCGTTCTCACGGCCGACGGGTTCTACGAAGTGGATCCAGCGGCCGAAGGCGTCTCCCGCCGACGCGTCCCCACCATGGATCCGACGCGAACGCTGGCGGAGGTCACGTTCTCCGGTGTTCGTGGTCGGCCACTGGAGTGGTCCGAAGATCTGGTCGATCGGATCCGAACCGTCGTTCTGATCGCCTTGTCCGCGGAACAGGTCGGAGCGGCCGCAGCGATCGTCGAGCAGACCGTCGAATACACCAAGTCGCGCAAGCAGTTCGGTCGCGCGATCGGTTCTTTCCAGGCCCTCAAGCACCGGATGGCCGACATGTACACGTTGGTCGAGACGGCGAGGTCGATGACGTACGCCGCCGTGGCGACGCAGTCGGCCGACGACGCGGCAGTGGCGAAGGTCTACTGCTCGGAAGCCTTGCAGCAGATCACCTCCGAAGCGGTTCAGTTGCACGGCGGAATCGCAATCACCTGGGAGCACGACGCTCAGCTGTACTTCAAGCGTGCACACGGCAGCACTCAGCTTTTCGGTCAGCCGAGCACCTACCTGCCGAGCCTCGCGCAGGCAGCGGGCCTCTAGGAGACGTCGGTGCTTGTTCGCTCGGGATTGCGAGCGAACAAGCACCACTGGTGCCCAGTCAGTGGAATGCCCAGCAGATTAATAGCTCTGGATCGCGCAGAATCGGTCACCAGACAGCTGTCCATCCCACAGACCGGAGTTTTCTCGTGAATCGATTCGACGACAAGCGCGTCCTCATCAGCGGCGCAGGATCCGGAATCGGCCAGGCCACCGTTGCCCGCATCCTGGCAGAAGGTGGCACCGTCGTCGCCGCCGACATTTCCGAGACCGGCCTCGAACAGACGCTGAACACCGCGAAGGACGCCGGCCACTCCGATCGCCTCACCACGGTGAAGGTCGACATCTCCAGCGAAGAGTCTGTTCGCGAACAGGTCGGCGCTGCGCTCAAGGCTCTGGGCGGCCTCGACGTGCTGGTCAATGCGGCGGGCATTCTGCGCTCCGCACACACCCACGAGATGACACTCGATTTCTGGAACACCGTCATCGGCGTCAACCTCACCGGAACATTCCTCATGACGAGGGAGTCCCTGCCGGCACTGCTCGAAAGCGGGGCAGGCGTCGTGGTCAACTTCAGTTCCACGTCGGCCACCTTCGCCCACCCGTATATGACGGCATATGCAGCGTCGAAGGGCGGAATCCAATCCTTCACGCACGCACTTGCACTCGAGTACAGCAAGCAGGGCCTTCGCGCCGTGGCCGTCGCACCCGGCAGCATCGCTTCGGGCATGACCTCCGATCCCGGCTTCCCGGCCGACATCGACTTCACGCTGCTCGGCAAGCTGGCCCCGGCAATCGGTGAGGGTTTCGCTCCCCCGTCCGCGGTCGCCGGCGTGATCGCGATGCTCGCTTCCGAGGACGGCTCGTTTGTCACCGGAACGGAAATCCGCATCGACGGCGGCACGCATATGTGACCACTTGCTGTGCGCCTTTATTAACCGCCGGCGGTTAATAAAGGCGCACAGCAGCGAGGCGGCATACTTATCTCGTCGCCCGGAACCGGTCCGGCGGTACGACGTGCGGTGGGGAGCCAGCGGTGAGCGAGTCAACAGGCACTACGAACCTCGAGCCCGTGCTGATCAGTCCCGTCGTCGGCGGAAAGATCCGCACCTGGTCCGAGGACGAGACCCGCTTGTGGAGCGTCGACGATCCCGCGGCGCTCGGCGCACTGTTGGGACGCGGTCTCGTAGCCCGTACGACCCTGCCGGACAACAAGTTCCGAGAGGTTGCGTTTCTGGATACCCAGACCCAGGCCCTCACTGTGCAGCCGCGCTTCGCTTCCCCTGACAGCACTGCACTTGCCGCACCGTTCAAGCTCACCGAGGCGTCGGCCCCGACGTCCGACGCTTGGGAAGATCTCGAATCGGTACTCGCGTCGGTCGCGATCTCCGCTGCTGGACGTGGCGAATTCTGGCTCGCGGAACTCGGCGGGTGGGATGCTCCGCACGAGCCGAACTGCCTCTTCACGACCGTCGACGAATCGGGACTGGCCAACGCGGTCATGGAGGCCACCCCCGCGCCCGCCGGAACCGGCGTCTGGCCGGAGGTTCCGAGCGGACAAACCGGCGTTTCCGTTTCGGCACCAGCCTCACAGGACACCATCGAGGCTGCCGGAATCTTCGCGGTATCAGCGATCGAGACGTGGGGCGTCACACCGTGGGACATCAACCTCACTTTCGGCAAACTGGTCGATTTCGCCTGATCAGCGGCGCCGACACGCGGCGGTGAGTTGTACGTCTCCCCTCAGCCGACGGCTCACGGTTCGTCACAACACGCCCGATGGCGACGACATCGGGCCCCTCGGTGGGCATACTGAGGGAACTGGGGTTACTCCCGGTCACAAATACCCGCGGATCCGCGTCAGGGCGGGTGCGGTCCGACAACACGCGAGCAGCCACAGACACTGGCGGCTCCGAAAGGTTCAATCATGGCAACCGACCAATTACAGACGGTTGTATTGCACGGCGACCAGCTCAAGTACGTCGACCAAGGCAGTGGCCCCGTTGTGGTGCTCATTCACGGCCTACTGGGCGCGCACTCCAATTGGGAGCCGCAGATCGAGACGCTCTCGCGTCATTACCGCGTGATCGCCCCTGATCTCTTCGGACATGGTGCGTCGGACAAGCCTGCCGGCGACTATTCACTCAGTGCTCACGCCGCCACTGTGCGCGATCTTCTCGTAGCCCTCGACATTCCATCGGCCACCCTGGTCGGCCACTCCCTCGGTGGTGGGATCGCGATGCAGACGCTGTATCTCTTCCCCGAGCGTGTGGAGCGACTGTGCCTGGTAGCCAGCGGCGGACTCGGCCCCGAGGTGAGCCCACTCCTGCGCGCAGCAACTCTGCCCGGCAGCGAACTGGTACTTCCCGTCCTCGCGTCGAGGACGCTGACCGACGTGACAGACAAAGCGCTCGGACTTTTCAACAAGGTCGGCCTGTTCAAGCTCGGTGCCAGCGCGAGTGAGGCCCGTAAGAGCTTTGCTTCGGTGTCGGACGCGTCGACGCGTCAGGCATTTCTGGCGACGGCACGATCGGTCATCAATTACAACGGTCAAACCGTCAATGCCACTCCGCATTTCGCCAACTTCAAGAATCTGCAGGCACTACTGGTGTGGGGTGAGGAAGACACCATCATCCCCAACGCCCACACCGAGAACGCTCGCGCCGAACTACCGCTGGGGCGGGTGGAGATCTTCAAGCGCGCCGGACATTTCCCGCACCTTGACTACCCGGATCGCTTCGACCGCGTCTTCTCCGAATTCATGACGGACTGCGGAGTCGGTATCGGCACCGGACCCAAGGCCGTCAGCAGCTGAACTAGCTCCCCGCAACCAGCTCTTCGAGGTAGCTCGCCACCCCGTCCTCGTCGTTCGTGGGCAAAATTCGGTCGGCGAGCTCGATGACCTCGGCTCTGGCGTTGGCGGGCGCCAGAGCCGTTCCGGCCCAGGTCAGCATGGCAACGTCGTTGAAGGCGTCACCGGCCGCGGCCACTTCCGACGCGTCGATGCCGTCGATCGCGCACAACTGCGCGAGAGCGCTGGCCTTCGAGACGCCCGCCGCTGCCATTTCCATGTACGGGGCCCCGGAGTGGGTCAACTCCACACCCTCGATACCCGCAGCGACCGCTGTTCGGTACAGGTCGGCGCTGGGAACCTCGGCATGCCGGGCCACGATCTTGACCATCGGCTCCACGTCCAGCGGCAGCGTATCGGCGAGCACCATCTCGTGCAGGTGCCGGTGATGGTCCGCGAACTCGCACAGAGCGGCATACTCCGGCTCGGCAAAGAACTGCGTGGGTCCGACGTTCGCGAACACTACGCCAGGAATCAGAGCACGAACCTGCTCCATAGCTGTTGCAGCCAAAGATGTTTCGATCGAAACGGTGTCGACGATCTCCGGAGTCCCGTCCGCCAGGTCGAGAATGACAGCTCCGTTGGCACACACAGCTTTACCGCGAAATCCGCACGAGCTCGCCAACGTGTGTACCGAATGCCTGGCCCGGGCCGTCGCCCACACAACTTCGATCCCCGCGAGCCGCGCGTTCTCCATGGCCTGCGCGGTGCGCGCCGAAATCGTTCGGTCGGAGCGCAGCAGGGTGCCGTCGAGGTCGGTTGCGAACATACGAATACGGGTCACCAGACAATGATGGCAGTCCGTTCGCAGCCCTCACCAACTACGTGACATGGGCCGTTGCTCTGTCAATTACTTGCTTGGGCCTCGAGAAGGTGCCGACGCATCTCACCGAAGACCACACCCAGCCGCTCGACATCTCGCGGGCTCAGCAGGTCGAACATGCTCTCCCGTACAGCGGCCACGTGCGCCGGGCTTGCCGACGCCAATTTCTCGGCACCCGAGTCGGTCAGCTCCGCATTAGCGCCCCTCTTGTCGTCGACACACTCGACCCGGCGCACCCACCCGGCACCGACCAGCCGATTGACGGCCCTGGTCACACCACTTCGGGTCGCCATCACAGCATCGGCGAGCTCACTCATGCGCAGTTGCCGCCCAGGCGCTTCGGATAGAGCAACCAACAGTTCGAAGTCCGTGAACGAAATGTCGGAGTCTCGCACCAACTGCTGATCGAGAACACGCTGGAGCAGTCGGGTCGAGTCCAGGTAAGCCCGCCAGGCCGTTTGCTCCGAGTCGCTCAACCACCGCGTCGATTCCATGACACCAGCATATCCGAAGTAGTTGACAACGAAATCAAATGATCTATTCTCAATGTAGTTGATCAGTCAACTACCTGTTCGAAGAGAAGGTTCAACCGAGAGGCGGGCGCTATGAGCGACAACAACGCAGTGCAGTTCGAGGAACGCCGGGCCGAGATCAGGGATCGACATCTGCTCCCCGCCGACAAACGACCCGCATCGACCGCACGCGGCCTGCACCATACGGCCCTGATCAGCAGTGACGTCGAACGAACCGTGAAGTTCTATCAAGATCTCCTCGGCTTCCCTCTCACCGAGCTGATCGAGAACCGCGACTATCCCGGGTCTTCGCACTTCTTCTTCGACATCGGCAACGGGAACCTCCTGGCCTTCTTCGATTTCCCGGGACTCGACGTGGGCCCGTACCAAGAAGTACTCGGCGGCCTCCACCACATCGCGATCAGCGTCGAACCTGCCAAGTGGGCGAAGCTACGTACCAGACTGACCGAGGCCGGCGTCGAACTGATCGAGCACAGTGAGGTTTCGCTGTACTTCCGCGATCCCGACGGCGCTCGACTCGAACTGATCGCAGACCCACTCGGTGAGATGTACGGCAATCACGTCCTCTGAAAACTTGCTCTCCCCCATACCATTCGGAAGGCACACCATGACCTCCACTCTGTCTCAGCCGAACCTCGATATCCGTCGATCCGGGGATCGCTTCAAGTCCAATGCCGGCTGGCTGGACTCGAAGCACTCGTTCTCGTTCAGCAATCACTACGACCCGAAGAACACTCACCACGGTCTTCTCCTGGTCAACAACGACGACATCGTCACGCCCGGAATGGGATTCGACACCCACCCGCACCAGGACATGGAGATCGTCACCTGGGTACTGAGAGGTTCTCTCGTACATCAGGATTCGATGGGGCATTCGGGCGTCATCTACCCCGGTCTCGCCCAGCGGATGAGCGCTGGAACGGGAATCCTGCATTCGGAGAAGAACGATTCGTGGCGACTCGGTGACGTGGCGGGTGCGCATTCCGACAAGCACAGCGACCCGGTTCACTTCATCCAGATGTGGGTCGTCCCCGACGAGGCCGGAATCACGCCCGGATACGAGCAGTTGGAGATCGACGCCGAATTGCTTGCCGGTGGACTGGTTCCCGTCGCGTCGGGCATGGACGCGTACGCCGATCACTCGGCAATCCGGATCAAGAACAAGTACGCCGCGATGCACGTTGCGCGTCTGCAACCCGGACAGCCCGTGACCCTGCCCGACGCACCGTTCCTGCACGTTTTTGTCGCCGACGGTCAGGCCGCCATGGAAGGCGTCGGAGTGCTCGAACAAGGTGACGCGGTACGCGTGTCCGGCGGCGGAGGTCAGCAGCTCAGCTCCGATACCGGGGCAGAGGTCATCGTCTGGGAAATGCACGCCACCGTTTCGCAGGGATGACATGAAGCCCTTCTCGTACGACGCTTCACCGGCTCGAATCGTCTTCGGCCAAGGGATGATCGATACGATCGCCGAAGAAGTGCGGCGGCTCGGCCGTAGCCGAGTGATGGTGCTGGCAAGTCGTCGACTCGACGCGGTTGCCGCCGCCGTGACCGAATCTCTCGGCGACATGGCGGTGGTCCGCTTCGACGGCGCTGTGATGCATACTCCGATCGAAGTCACGACAGCCGCGCTGAGACTTGCCGAGAACCATCACGTCGACACGGTCGTCGCGATCGGCGGCGGTTCGGCAACCGGGTTGTCCAAGGCATTGGCACTACGAGCGGGGTTCGATCAGATCGTCGTTCCGACAACGTACGCGGGATCAGAAGTCACTCCGGTGTTGGGTGAAACAGAGAACGGACGCAAGACAACTCGCTCCTCTCCCCACATCAGACCGGAAACCGTCATCTACGACGTCGACCTCACTCTCGATCTGCCGCTGGATACCACCGCCACCAGTGCCGTCAACGCGATGGCGCATGCGGTTGAAGCGTTGTACTCCACCGAGTCCAACCCGATCACGGACTTGATGGCGATCGAGGCGATCTCCGGGATCGCCCGTGCGCTGCCGAGCATTGTCGATGATCCGAAAAATCTGGAAGGTAGGGCCGAACTACTGCAAGCAGCCTGGTTGGCCGGAACCTGCTTGGGCACGGTCGGTATGGGGCTTCATCACAAGTTGTGCCACACCCTCGGTGGCAGCTTCGGTTTGCCGCATGCTCCCACCCACACCGTTGTCCTCCCCCACGCGATGGCATTCAACGCGCCTGCTGTCCCGGATGTGATGTCGCGAATAGCGACTGCTCTGGGCGCATCCGACGCCGCCACCGGCGTTTTCGACCTCGTCACCTCGTGCGGCGGACCGACCACTCTGCGAGAACTGGGAATGAGTCACGATCAAATCGAAAATGCAGTCGAACTCGCCACCTCCGCCGCGTATCCGAATCCGCGTGAGATCACCCCGCCGGGCCTGAGCGAACTCCTCGAGAACGCCTGGTCCGGGCGTCGACCCGCCATCAGGTGAGAACTAATCAGGCAGTACCGCCTCGAGGCCTGACGTGTTCGAAGATCAGAATCGTCTCGGTCGCAGCAACCGCTGGATGTGCCGAGAGATTGTTGACGACGAAGTCACGCAACTGCGCCGAATCCGTCGTTGCGACGTGCAGCATGTAGTCGTCGACACCGGCCACGAAATACACGTTGAGCACGGAGTCCAGCTTGGCGAAGTCGTCACCGAGCCGGTTGAGGTGCGACCGCGCGTTGGCCTGCAGTCGAACTGCGATCATCGCCTGCAGATCCATTCCTAGAGCGGCGGGGTCGATGTCCGCATGGAATCCCCTGATCACACCGTTGTCCACCAAGGCGCGCACACGTCCGAGGCATGTCGACGGCGCAATTCCCGCGATCGCGGCCAGCGCATTGTTCGGAATCCTCGCGTCTTTCGCCAGCTCTTCGAGCAGAACCCGGTCGACCTCGTCCAACTTCACGGCAGCCCGAACATGCTTCGGCGAGGCAGCCGTCTGAATACCGATTTTTGAACTTTCACGCACCATGCATACAGCGTAGAGAATTATCTTCACTTCTCTTCACTATCTGGCGACGAAACTTCATGCTTGGCACCTGCCATTCGAAGAAACAACAGACTCAGTTCGGAGCCGTGTCATGAAGGTCGGAATCCCCCGCGAGATCAAAAACCACGAGTACCGCGTGGCCATCAGCCCAGCAGGCGTCCACGAACTGGTCGGCCGAGGGCACGAGGTCGTCATCGAAACGGGTGCAGGCGTCGGCTCCTCGTTCAGTGACGAGGATTTCAAGGCCGCGGGCGCGCAGATCCTCGGATCTGCCGATCAGGTCTGGACGGACGCAGATCTACTCCTGAAGGTCAAAGAACCTATTGCAGAAGAGTATTCACGACTCCGTAAGGATCAGGTGCTCTTCACCTACCTGCACCTGGCGGCGTCGAAGGAATGCACCGACGCGCTCCTGACGTCGAAGACCACCTCCATCGCCTACGAAACAGTTGTCGGTTCCGACGGTTCACTGCCCCTCCTCGCCCCGATGAGTGAAGTAGCCGGACGCCTGGCACCGCAGGCGGGCGCCTATCACTTGATGCGTCACGGCGGCGGACGCGGAGTTCTGATGGGCGGCGTCCCCGGAGTGCGCCCCGCCAAGGTCGTGGTGATCGGTGCGGGAGTCTCCGGCAAGAACGCCATCGCCGTGGCCTACGGCATGCAGGCCGACGTCACCGTTCTCGATCTGTCGATCGCGCGCCTGCGGGAAATCGACGAACTGTACCACGGCCAGGTCAAGACCATCACGTCCAACAGCCTCGAACTCGAACAGGCAGTACTCGACGCCGACCTGGTCATCGGCGCAGTGCTGGTCCCCGGGGCGAAGGCGCCGACTCTCGTCTCCAACAGCCTGGTGGCGCGTATGAAGCCGGGTTCTGTCCTGGTCGACATCGCCATCGACCAGGGCGGCTGCTTCGAGGATTCACACGCGACCACGCACGCCGATCCGACGTACCAGGTTCACGGTTCGGTCTTCTACTGCGTTGCGAACATGCCCGGAGCGGTCCCCCGTACGTCCACCTACGCACTCACCAACGCGACGCTTCCGTACGTCGTCGCCTTGGCCGACAAGGGGTGGAAGGACGCGGTCGCGACAGTTCCCGGCCTGGGGTCAGGTCTGAGCACACACGACGGCCTGCTCCTGTCCGACAGTGTTGCAGCGGCGCATGGGTACTCGGCTACCACTCTCTGACCCAGGCAGCTCTGACCCAGGCAGCTCTGACCCAGGCAAGGACAGCTCGAGATCGCTAGCCTTGATCCATGAGCATTCCTGACATCACGCTGAATTCCGGAACCACGATCCCGCAACTCGGCCTCGGAGTCTGGCAGGCCACCAACGACGAAACCGAGCATGCAGTACGGTTCGCACTCGACGAGGCCGGCTACCGGCACATCGACACCGCTGCCGCCTACGGAAACGAAGAGGGCGTCGGACGAGGTATCGCCAACTCGTCCGTCGCGCGAGAGGACATCTTCCTCACCACGAAGCTGTGGAATGCGGATCAGGGCTACGAGCCGGCGTTGAAGGCTTTCGACACCAGCATCGACAAGCTGGGCGTCGACTACGTCGATCTCTACCTCATCCACTGGCCTCTGCAGGACAACGACCGACTCCTCCGCACGTGGGACGCACTCGAAAAGATCGCGGAATCGGGCCGCGCCAAGGCAATCGGGGTGTGCAACTTCGAGCCGCATCATCTGCAGCTTCTCGTCGAACGCGGTGGATTGTTGCCCGCAGTCGATCAGGTGGAACTGCATCCGCACCTCACGCAGCACGCCATTCGCGACAAGGCCGCCGAGCACGGGATCAAGGTCGAATCGTGGAGCCCACTCGGCGGTACCAGTAACGCAGGTTGGGGTAAGGCGTCCAAGCCCAACACCCTGCTCACCGACCCGATCATCACTCGAATCGGTGACCGCCACAGCAAGACTGCCGCGCAGGTCCTGATCCGTTGGCACCTTCAGAACGGCCTGATCGTCATCCCGAAATCCGTACACGATGCTCGAATCGCTCAGAACATCGACGTATTCGACTTCGAACTCACCGATCTCGACCTGAGCGAAATCGATACGCTCGACGACGGCACCCGCGTCGGCGCGCATCCCGATGAACTCAACATCGGTGCACCGAACTGATCAAGCCGCTCGTTTGGTGGGGCGAAGCGCATCGAATCCGTTTCGCCTCACCATCGTTCCGAGGGTCTTCCACCACGGCCGAGCCGGATCCGGCTCGCTTCCGTCGCCCATCCGGTGCAGCTGATCGGTATGCCACTGCAGGTCGAGTGCACCGTCGAGCATCGAGATGTCGGCAACCTTCCCCAACAACTTCCGCGCTCCGAACTCAACAGTCGGCACGGTCAATCGTTCCCGATCCGATTCCAGGAGAACGGTTGCCGCGTCGGGGATCGTGATCGTCGGCCGGCCGAGGCCGATCACGTCGCACGCGCCGGAAGCCAGTGCCTCGACCATCGCCGATCGCGAGCGGAAGCCGCCGGTGACCGCCAAGGGAATGTCGCCGGCAATCGCTCGGACTGTCTCGGCGTACTCGAGGAAATATGCCTCTCGATCGCGAGTGCTCTGCTTCTGCGCTTTACCCATCATGGCCGGCGATTCATAACTGCCACCGCTGATCTCGATGAGATCCACCGACTCTTCGGTCAACGCGCGCACTACTTCTCGCGACTCGTCTTCCGAGAATCCACCTCGTTGGAAATCAGCCGAGTTGAGCTTGACCGAGACCGCGAATCCCGGAGCAACGGCAGAGCGTATGCGCCGAACGATCTCGATCAGAAAGCGTCGTCGACGCTCAGGATCTCCACCCCACTCGTCCGTCCGCTGATTGGACAAGGGCGAAAGGAACTGCGCAACAAGATAACCGTGCGCTGCGTGTATCTGCACGCCCCCGAAGCCGGAGGACTCGGCGACGCGAGCGGTTTCCGCGAACTTGTCGATGATCTCGTCGATCTCAGCGGTCGAGAGTTCTCGCGGCGTCGCCATTCCCGGAATCTTCAGCGCGATCGCGCTCGGGGCGACCGGTCTACCTCTGCTGGCAATCGGGTTGGATTGCCGCCCTGGGTGGTTCAGCTGCATCCAGATCTCGGCGCCGCCGTTCTTGGCGGTCTTGGCCCAGGCAGTCAGTGCTTCGGCATCACGATCGTCGTCGACGACGACATTACCCGGTTCGGCGATCTGCGATCGATCGACCATGACATTGCCGGTGATCAGCAAACCGAACCCGCCACTGCCCCAACGACCGTACAGCGTTTCCAAGCGAGTGGACGGTCCATGAGTGCGGTCACCCAGAGCCTCGCTGAGCGCAGCTTTCATGGTCCGATTCCGCAGGATCTGCCCGCAGGGCAAAGTCAACGATTCTCCGAGTGTGGTCATGGATGCCTCTCGTATGAAGGGAAGAAAGTCAATGGCGTGGCGCAGAACCGAAGTGCCGCTTGGTATCGCGCACGAAGCTCGAGAAGATCAGTGAGTTGACCGGTAGCCCGCCACGCACCGCGAGCGACAGCTTCGGACGCGGCGAGAATGCAAAATTCCACTGCAGTCTCGAACCCACTGCGAGCTCGTCGACGCGGTAGTCCTCCGCGAAGGATTGGAACAGCGGAACATTGGACTGTTCGACGTAAAACGAGTGCCGACGCGTTTCGTCGTCCCAGGTGATGAACTTTTCGCGCATCTGCATCGCACCACCGCCCACCTCCGCGATTCGGCGCGTGCCGACGCCGTAGGGGCGCGGCGAGGTGTAGTGCACTTTTGTGAGCAGTCGGCACCACGACAAAGGCTCGTCGGCGGTCAGACCGGCCCAGACGGCGTCAGGTTCGGCGGCGAGATCGATCGAGTACGTGAAGATATGCGGTGCCGTGTCGAAGAAATCGACACCGACGCGGTTCGAGGTCGAACCAATGTGTCATCGCCTACTCCTGCCCAATTAGCCGTTACATGAAGTTACGGATACTTGACGACCGAAGTCAACCCCCGAAGGCTCAGCGGGACCAAGCCTCAGAACGAGAGAGCCCCTGCAGTGAAGCGATGACCTGTTCGAGCGGCTCGATACTTCGAGTCGTCTGGCACACCGCCACTGCACCTTCGACCGACGTGATCGTCAGGTTTGCCATCGATTTTGCCTGCACTGCAGGATAACCCGCAGTTTCGAGTTGCGATTCGATCAACTTCTGCCATCCCAGCATGACCTCAGCCGACACTTCCGCGACTTCCGGCTCACTGGCACGCGCCAACCCGCCGGCAATCACCGGGCAGCCGATCGCGAAGTCCGAGCGTGTGAGATTGAGTCGCCAGATGTCTCCGACCGCTTCGATCACGTCGGCCGTGGAACCGGTAGCCGCAGCCGAGCTGATCCGTCTGGTGATGATCGCACCGGCCGCGCGCACGGCTTCGACCATCAACTCGGTCTTACCGCCAGGAAAGTGGTGGTAGATCGACCCACGGGGTGCGCCGCTGTGCTTGATGACGTCGCTGAAGGACGTCGCGTCGACACCGTTGCGGCTGATCAGTTCAACCGCACTGCGAATCATGCGATCACGTGAGCTCAGCTCTGCCATGTCACAGATCCTTCGGCCGTCGGTACACCTGTCGACTCATACGCTACGTTATGTATGACGACCTACATAGTGATGGGATGAAACAATGAGTGACGAGACAACCGCGACCGTCGATCCGGCGCAGATGACAGGCCTCGAACTTCTCCGCTGGATGGGAACGCAGGTCAACGACCGACCCAGCATCGGACGCCTCCTCGGCATGGAGATGCGCGAGGTCAACGAAGGATCCGTGAGCTTCGCCCTGACCCCGCGTGCCGATTTCAGCAACCCGCTCGGCACTGTTCACGGCGGCATCTGCGCAACGCTGCTCGATTCGGTCATGGGCATGCGCGGTACACACGATGCTTCCCGCGGGCGTCGGCTACACGACCCTCGAACTCAAGCTCAACTACATCCGCACTGTGCCTCTCGACGGTGACGAGCTGACAGCCCACGGCAGTGTCATTCACGTGGGCGGGCGCACCGCGACCGCAGAGGGCAAGGTCCTCGACAAGAACGGCAAGTTGGTGGCGCATGGAACCACGACGTGCATGATTTTTCGCTGAGCCGACGAAGGATGGCGAGAATGTAGCCGCGCCGACGGAGGATGGCGAGAATGTAGCTGCGCCCGACGTGAGCAGGGTGCGAGTGCCGATGTACGATCGGCTCGTGACCCTGCTCACTGCGCACCTCTGGTGGCCCGACCGCTGACGGTCAGCCGCAACTGCGTGCTGCCCGGACCGATATCGGGTGGTCCAGCAGGCTCCTCTCAGGATCCCCGATCCGGCAAATGCCGTACGCGTCGTCGCTACGACCGCCAAGATCAGGTACCGAATCCACGAAGGAGAGTTAGTTGACCACCACCCCACTCAACCGTTCGCTCGAGCCTTTGGGCGTCTCCATCCCGTCGAAAGTGCCGACGCACTGGTACAACCTGGCGGCTGACCTCCCCGAGCCTGTTCCCCCGCACCTGCATCCGGGCACTCGTGAGCCGCTCGGCCCCGAGGACTTGGCGCCGCTGTTCCCGATGAACCTCATCGCGCAGGAAGTCGCAACCGAGCGCTACATCGAGATCCCGGAGACGGTTCGCGAGATCTACGGCATGTGGAGGCCCTCTCCCCTGTTCCGCGCGCATCGACTCGAGCGCGCTCTCGGCACACCTGCCCGCATCTACTACAAGTACGAAGGCGTGAGCCCGGTCGGTTCACACAAGCCGAATACTGCTGTCGCGCAGGCTTACTACAACGCAATCGAGGGAACCACCAAGCTCACCACCGAAACCGGTGCGGGACAGTGGGGTGCGTCGCTGTCGTTCGCGGGCGCGCTGCTCGGACTCGACGTCGAGGTATGGCAGGTTCGCTCGTCCTTCGATTCGAAGCCGTACCGACGCATCCAGATGGAGGCGTACGGCGGAATCTGTCACCCGTCGCCTTCGGACCTGACGGAAGCCGGACGCGCACTGTTGAAGTCGCATCCCGACACCACCGGCTCGCTCGGTATGGCCATCAGTGAGGCCGTCGAGGTCGCTGCGCAGGATCCGAACACGCACTACTCACTCGGTAGCGTGCTGAACCACGTCATGCTGCACCAGACCGTGATCGGTCAGGAAGCAATGGTCCAGCTCGAAGAAGCCGGCGACGCCGTCCCCGACACCGTGTTCGGTTGCGCCGGCGGCGGTTCCAACCTCGCCGGACTCACCTTCCCGTTCCTGGGACGAAACCTTCGCGAAGGCACCAAGACTCGTCTGGTCGCCTGCGAGCCGTCGGCATGCCCGTCCCTCACCCAGGGCGAGTACCGCTACGACTTCGGTGACGTCGCCGGCCTGACGCCGCTGCTCAAGATGCACACTCTGGGTAAGGATTTCGTACCGCCGGCCATCCATGCCGGTGGCCTCCGCTACCACGGCATGTCGCCGATGGTCTCGCACGCGGTCAACCTCGGACTCATGGATGCAATTGCCGTCGATCAGGACGACGCACTCCAGGCAGGTCTGATTTTCGCCCGCGCCGAAGGAATCATCCCGGCTCCGGAATCAACCCACGCGGTTGCCGGCGCTATCGCTCACGCCCGTGCCGTCACCGAACCCGAGGTGATCGTGATCGGGCTGTCCGGCAACGGTCAGTTGGATCTTCCGGCGTACTCGCCTTACGTCTGACGCCGTCGGTGTGGTGGTCTCGTGCGTACGAGGCCACCACACTTCGTCACACCGAGCACGTGGGCTCGATCTCGCGATCGACATCGTGCCGGCCGTCCGCGAAACGAACCGATCAGTTTGATCGATCGGTTACGGTCTTTCGATGCAGCTTCGGTTGAAGGAACATTGGAAACTGGTCGCACTCGGACTGGCATTGCTCGTGGCGATCGCGTTCATCGTCGTATCGGTAATCTCCGACTCCAGTGATGCGGCATGGCCGAAGCAGAAGACAGGCGGTCCGATCGTCGAGCAAGGCGTTGTCGACGTAGACCTCTCCGATCCTCCGCAACAAGCCTGGGAACTCGATGTCCGAGCGCTCACGGACAACCCCGGGCACGTGCTGCTGTCGATGCCTTCCACGCTCGATAGCTACTACGGCTACGGCAACACGTACCAAGTCGGTGACGTGCTGGTGGCCGCGACTGCTTATCCGCTTCCCAAGACCGACGAGTCTTCGTCGAGTCAGGGAGTCGGTGCCGTCACACTCGTCGGGGTGAATCCCGACGACGGAAGTCCGCTGTGGAAAACGCGAATCGGCGGAGTCATCGGCCAGTGCAGTCAGCAGAACGAATCCACGATCATCGCGTGCTGGGGCGATCGACGGATGATCTTTGTCGATACCGCGACCGGAACTCTGATGTCCGACCTCGGAACCGACTTCGATCTCAATGGCGCCACCATCGCCGGAGACACCGTGTACACGTCCGGCGAAAGGATGGACGGAACGGTTCGAACACGAATTCTTGCCAGCGGCACCACAACCAATTTGACTGCCAACTTCGTGCGTACCTTCGAACCAAGTGAGAAGTTCGGAGCCGTCTACACGGTCCCTCACACCGACACTGTCATTGCGATGGAACAGGGCGACGGCGGGGACCCGCAGTACCGCTATCGAATCTACGATCTGCAGTCCGGCGCCGAACGATTCCGATTCGAGGGCGATTCGCTTGTCCCTACCGGGAACGGATTGTTCCTCACCAGTGTCGGCGGCCGGTCGGGATATGCCGGAACCCAAAACCTCTTGGCTTCCGACGGATCCACGATTCGTGCGATACCGATTCCCTCGTACTCATCGTCGTCCTACCCGAGTAAGCCCTCGACGGCGGTGCCGATGTTTCTCGGCGACGGCGCCTACGATCCGGAGTCGGGTGACGAACTCTGGCGCAGTTCACAAATCGTCAACACCGCGACGGCCGGGACAGGAAGCGCCATCGCCGCAGTGGTAGGAAAAACAATCCTCGTCACGTCGCCGGAGACCCGCACAATCTCGGGTCTCGACGTCGAGAGTGGCCGACAACTGTGGCAAACACCCTGGCAAGACGCGTACTGGGTTCGAAGCGGTGCGACTGATGGCGATCACTTCGTCTTCAGCGACTACACCGGCATGCATTCGATCAGGGCTCGCGACGGAAAGATGATGTGGTCGGTCCCCCTTCCGCCAGAGGTCGATCCGCGCGGAGTCGTCGTCTCGAATGCCGGCAAAAACGTGTCGTTCTCCTGGCAAAACCACTTCACCGTTTGGCGATAGGCCGGCAACATCACCGGTTCAATGTCGTACTGACCAGCCGGCTCAGCAACCAGCAAATGGATAGACGTACAGCCTCGATGGCCACAATCCAGTCTGGCGCGTTTGTTCAATTTCGGGGGAACGATCTCGAACAACTGCATGTATCTCCGCGACTCCGACTTCGGAAAGATCAGACCAGACCTGCGGTGAAGGGGTGCATACGAATCGCACCGACTCAGGTATCTGATCCAATCCAACGATAAAGGGAGCCAACGGGAATGGATGCGAAATCCCCAATTTGCAGTCGGCAACAAATAGTCCAGTTCGCGCGCGAACATCTGCGTACCGGGGGACCGAACTCAGACCAAATTCGTCGTCATTTCGGTTTGCAAAAACGCGCGTTCTTCACGCAGCTCGACACCCATCTGGACGATTCTGCACTTTCAATGCCCGAAAAAGTTGCACTCCGCCGCATCTGCCGACAGGAGGATAGAAGGTGCCCGATCAAACGTATGAACGTCTCAGCAGGTCAAGCCAACCCACCCCGGCCGATGTACGACGCGCTTCCTTTCCCACCCCAGAACCATCATGCTTGACGATCGAAAGCCGCCAACTACGTTGAGCCGCTGGATTCTTCCGCAGTCCCCTCTTCTCGGATCGGGATCATCGGAGATCCAACAGCCGCGCGACTTTCAGGCTCAAATGCAAGGCCAACCGGTCGTCGCCGTTTGCCAAGTCTGCTCGTGTTATCTCCTGAATTCGCCGCAAGCGATAGTACAAGCTCCCTCGATGCACACAGAGCGCCTCTGACGTTCGCTTTACGTCACCGGCATTGTCCAAAAAGCTC
The DNA here is from genome assembly GCF_040546695.1 of Rhodococcus sp. OAS809. Lineage (NCBI taxonomy): Bacteria > Bacillati > Actinomycetota > Actinomycetes > Mycobacteriales > Nocardiaceae > Rhodococcus > Rhodococcus sp. OAS809. The sequence goes on from NZ_JBEPOI010000002.1 coordinate 3,102,668, forward strand.
TCCAGCGTCGCGAGAAGAGCCTCACTTTTTGAGTCCTCATGGCTGAGCAAGGACTGCAAACCTGAGTGAATACTGTTCTCGAGTCGATCCTCCGACAGTTCGGCCAGTAGTCCGTAGACGCCGAGATCCCGATAACGCACAACATTTCCGAGCACCTTGACGACCTGGGCCACATCTGCGGAACGTCTGGACTCTTCGTAGGATTCGCGCACGTGTGCAACCGAGGTTCGCGGTTCACCGATACCGACCCAACATTCGATGTTCTGGCGCCCACTTTCAGACAAGACTCGCTCCCGGGCTGCCACGATCAGCGAGTCCAGATGGGTTTGAGTCGAGCGTTCGGCCACCGATACGATCAACAGACTGTGGTCGGGGCGGTCGAGTTGGATTGCACTGTTCCGCGGGAGCCTCCGTCGAAGCTGATCGACGCCGACGGCAACACTCAGACGATCTCTTTCGGTCAATGTCGACTGGTCGCCAGGACGGAGCAACACAGTGACCACGACTGCTGGACCCGCAGCCAACAAGCCCTCCTCGGCCAACCTGTTTGCCGCGTCCTCGCGCAGCGACCGCTCGCCCGACAGGACGTCTCGGGTAAGTTCCCGCTCCCGACTTCGGGACAACTCGTCCAGCAACTGTTCGCGGTGGAGGATCATCGCTGCCGCATCAGCCGTGCGCCTCAAGACCTCGGCTTGATCCTCGTCAACTTCGCCCTCCGAAGTCAACAGCCAGACGAAGCCCAGCAGCGCATTGCGGTACCGGATCGGCATCCCGACCCGGCCAAGGGTCAGCCCTAGTTCTTCGTTGACGGGAACAGTGAAGAGATCGAGGGCTTCACGGCCTCCACTCGCGTAGATGAAGTCTACGATCTCGCGTGAAACATTCCGCTGTAGAACGGAATTCATTCTGACTGAATCGACGGCACTGTCATGCGAGTTGTACGCGAGCAGACGAATCTGTACATCATCGATCGCAACGGAACGGTCCAGTCGGCGCCCGGTAGTGTCCACCAAATGCTGCAGTTCTCCGACCATGGTCGAACTGTACGAGCCCCCTCTCCGGTTTGCAACATATGCCCAAATTTCTACGTAGAAAATTGAACACATGACAGTGATGCAACTAACTTTCGCACCATAGGCTCGCTTCATGCCAAGCACCCGAGACCCGTGACGTCTTCACTCGGTCCGCAAACCGGCAGAAGTGGCAGTGACGAGATCTGTTGCAGCCGTGGGATTTGCGTAATGGGGAGCGAGGCCGGCCGGCACTATCTCCCTCAGACGAAGTCGCCTCCGACCCGAAATCGACAAACGACCTTCGGTCGCCAGTTCAACATCGAATCCCACCGACCTCTTTCAATGTCGAATACCTCGAATGACATCGGTGACCGTGATATCGCAAAGCCGTTGCCATTCAGCATATCCCGAGAGGAATCATCATGACCGGCACAGCAAATGCTCCTGTAGAGCATCAAACCGAGACGTCACCTGGACGTCGATCGGCGCGCCGTAGGGCCCTGATCGCCGGGGCGACAGGCAACATCGTTGAATGGTTCGATTTCACGATCTACGGCTTCACTGCCGCAGTTCTCGCGACAGTGTTCTTCCCTCCGGAGTTCGGCAGTGGCGCACTGCTTGCCACCTTCGCTCTTTACGGAGTCGCCTTCTTGGCCAGACCTGCCGGCGGCATATTCTTCGGACGGCTTGGTGACCGCCTCGGCCGACGGAGATCATTGTCCCTGGCAATTACGCTCATGGGCTGCTCGACAGCGGCAATCGGTCTCCTACCGACGTACGCTTCGATCGGTGTTGCAGCACCGCTGTTGCTGCTGCTGTGCCGATTGGTTCAAGGATTCTCGGCCGGCGGCGAATACACCGGAGCGGCAACCTTCGTCGTCGAGCATGCGCCGTCTCACCGCCGAGGCTTGTACGCGGGGATTATCAGCTCTTCGTCGTTCGTCGGCAGTATCTTGGCCACGGTCACAGTCTTGTCATTCAGCTCGGTCGGCGCTGAGCACTTCGCCGACGGAGGATGGCGTTGGCCGTTCATCATCGGAGGCGTTGTCGCCATGGTGGGCCTGTTCATGAGGCTTGCCGTCGAGGAGACTCCGGCGTTCAAGGAAATGCAAGAAAACGATTCCCTTCCAACCCGCCCACTCGCAGATCTGTTCCGCAATCACTGGCGGACTCTGCTCACGTCCTTCGTGTACTTCGCCTCGCTCGGTGTCGTTACTCATATGCTGCTCGGCTACATGCCGACATTTCTGGTTCTCTCAGCCGATGTTCCGAGCACGGTTGCACTGCTGATGACAACCGGCGCTTTGGTTCTCGCAGTACCGCTGTTCATCTTCTTCGGCGCCACAGTCGACCGAATCGGCCGGAGGCCACTCGTCAGAATCGGCATGGTGATGTCAGTTTTCGTCTCGGTGCCCAGCTACATGCTCATCGGTACCGGAAACATTTTCGCGATTGCCATTGCACTGGCTGCTCTGGTCATCGCGCTTTCCTTACTCGCGTCCGCTTTGCTCGTAATCCTCGAAATGATGCCGACGCATGCTCGATTCACCGGCACGGCAATCCCCTACAACATCGCATATGCGCTCTTTGCAGGAACTGCGCCGCTGGTGTGCGCAGCACTGGTCAACGCCACTGGAAGCGATCTGTCGCCTGCCTTCTACGCGACCGCCATCGCTTTGATCGCACTTCCCATTCTGTGGCGAGGGATTCCGGAAACGAAAAAACTGGTCTGCCACGCAGGGCAGCCCGACGAAACATTTCTGACAACGGACGCGCCACGGCTGTGATTTTTTGCGCAGCTGTCGATAGCGTTCCGATGGCCGCCACGAGAGAGTTGAGGACGACGAACACCTCTGGACTTTCAGGTGCCAAATTCATTAAGACAGAGCCGAATCCGAGAAGTCGGGATGAAGCTCTCCAGAGGAAGTCGACGGCGTCGGAATTACCAGAACCCAAGCTTGCCGGATCGAACAGCTGTGCTTTCGATCCGGCAAAGCCATCAGTAGAAAGAGAGGCCGAAAGTGCCTACCGACAAGACCGATGCAGTTGTGGTCGGAGCTGGAGTGATCGGCAGCTCCATCGCCTACGAACTGGCCGCTCGAGGTTACGAAGTCCTGGTCATCGACAAGTCTGGTGGTCCGGGCTACGGCTCGACCAGTGCATCCAGTGCGGTTATCCGGTTCAACTACTCCACATTCGACGGTATGGCTGCGGCTTGGGAGTCGCTGCATTGCTGGCAAAACTGGAACGAGCATCTCAACGCGACAGTCGACGGCGCGCTTGCGAAGTTTCGGCAATGCGGGATGGCACTGCTCGACGTCGACGTCGCGCCCCACGCGCGCACGATCGGATTATTCGAGAAGATAGGAATCGATTACCAGCTTTGGGACGCAACGACACTCGTCGAGAAGATTCCCGGTATCGACGCCGGCAAATACTATCCTCCGAAGCCAGTCGACTCGGAGTCCTTCTTCGCAGATGCCGAAACCACGCTCGGAGCGCTGTACACACCTCAGGCGGGGTTCGTCGACGACCCGCAACTGGCCGCCGCGAATCTTGCTGCGGCAGCACGTTCGCACGGTGCGGGTTTCGCGTACAACACGCGTGTGGTGGCAGTCGAGCAGTTGCCTGACGGCATCTGGCAGTTAGGGCTCCACGACGGGGAAAGTGTGAAATCCAAGATTGTCGTCAATGCCGCCGGCCCCTGGTCAGGAGCGTTCAACAAGCTGTCGAACGTCGGGGCCGACTTCAAGGTTTCGGTTCGGCCCTTGCGCCAGGAAGTTCATCACGTCACCGCACCCACTGGCTACAACGACGACGAGATCCTCGGCCCGATGATCGCCGATTTGGATCTCGGAACCTACATGCGAGCCGAACCTGGAAACGGTTTCCTTGTCGGCGGAACCGAACCGGATTGCGATCCGCTCGAGTGGATCGACGACCCTGATACCGCCAACCCGAATCGCACTGTTGCCCGGTTCGAAGCGCAGGTTTTCCGCGCCGCCAGGCGTTTCCCCACCCTGGAGGTCCCGTCACAACCGAAAGGTATTGCCGGCGTGTACGACGCAGCATCCGACTGGACCCCGATCTATGACAAGACAGACAGGCAAGGTTTCTACGTCGCCATGGGCACCAGCGGGAACCAATTCAAAAATGCGCCCATCGCTGGGCGCCTCATGTCCAGGATCATCGACCAGGTGGAAGCTGGACACGATCACGACGCTGATCCCCTGACCTATGTCGGGATGCACACCGGGCTCGAAATCGACCTCGGCGCATTCTCCCGCCTTCGGGCACCCAATGCCGAGTCGACCGGGACGGTCATGGGTTAGAAGTCTTGTCCGGCTTGGAGAATCGATAGCCGCGACAACTGAATAGACACGGCTGTGGGTGTCCACCACGTGGTGGACACCCACAGCCGACTTCTCCTTCAACGGCGTCTACGGAAAATCGCCCGTCGAACGTGTCAGCGTGCACATCGTCGCCGGGACGAACAGCTAGCGTGCATGGCATTTTTTCAAGTAGCTCAGGAACGATGCCTGCAGCCCGGTGACGTGCGTCTCGTGCAACAACGCGGTCGAAACATCCTGCGACCACCCATTGCCATGCAACTGCTCCACGACAGCAAGAACGTTACGTGCCAGTCCGCGATAGATCGGAATGGGCCCTGTCAGTTCGGCTTCGTTCAGCGTGACGTGCAATTGCGGCACGACTGAGCCCACGCCACGCTCGGGCAGTGCCTCGACCAGTGTGTGGATCTGGCTGTCGGCGTTCACAACTCCGGGACTACCCGCACCGAAGGTCGCGAATGGGGGCGCGTCGCGCAGCCATGCGTAGAGGGCGAAAAGGCCTCCGTACGAGTACCCGAAGAGTCCGTGCCCGGACTCGCTGACACGTAGCTCCGACGAGCACAGGCGAGGGTGGAGTTCGTTGGTCAGGAAGTCGAGGAAGACGTCCGCGTGGGTGTCTGCCAGCTCCTCGAGGTAGGCGTCCACATACTCCTGGGTCATTGCACCCGAGTCGCGAGCAGCGGCAAGAGTAGCCATCAATTCTTCGCCTACCGGTTCCCCGGGCGGCACGAGATCGCGGTTGCGTAGTCGTGCCCAGTTGGCAGCTTCTTCACCGGCATAACCGACGCTGACCTGGATGTACGGGGCGATCGTCAGATACGGGTCTGCCTGCGTGACGATGAGCGGGGCGGTAAGACCTACAGCCCAGTTGCCGTCCATCACGTATATCAGCGGTAAGTGATCCGTGGAGTCCGCGTAGCCGGGGGGTGTGGTCACCCAGATGCCGTAGCTGTACCCCGACTTCGCCGTTATTTCGAAGTACTCCGTGTCTGCAAAACATCCGTGCAGCATTGCGCTCATCGAACCTCTCCCTTCACTACGTGGCCGGCCTTCACGACGAGAACAGCCATGTCCGGATCGGCGAACACCTTGGCGTCGTGGAGCGGGTCTTGCTGCCAGGCAACCATGTCCGCCTGCATTCCGACGCGGATAGTTCCAACGGTGTCCCCGATACCGAGGATGTCGGCGTTGACGCTGGTGGCCGAAACGAGAGCATGCATCGGCGACTCCAACTCGGCCCGCAAGCGCAACTCCTCGCCTCGGCGCTGCTGGTGCGGCCCGATGAGGTCCGAGCCCAGGCCGATCCTCAGGCCTGCTGCGCGAGAGACCGCGAGTGCCGAGGCCATGCGTTGACGTACTCCGGCGGCGCGGTCTCGTATTGCAGGGTCCAGGTCCATGCTCTCGGTGTCCGTCAACTGCTCGACCACGGCGAAGGTAGGGACCAGAGCCACGTCATGCTCGCGCATCAGCTGGGCGGTCTCTTCGTCGATGTCGGTGCCGTGTTCCACGCACCGGACACCGGCTCGCACTGCGTTGCGAATGCCCGCATTGTTGTGCGCGTGCACCGTGACGTAGGTGCCCCGCGACGCTGCTTCTTCCACTGCCACGGAGATTTCCTCGACGGTGAACTGTGTGTCGGTGAGGTGGTCATGGCCTCCGACGACACCGCCGGTGACGCACAGTTTCAGAAATGTTGCACCTCGGCGGAACGACTCGCGCACATTGCGTCGTAGCTCGTCGGCATTGCCCGACATCAAGGACAGGGCGCAGAGCCCGGGAATGTGGTGCATGTTCCACAGCACGGTCGGCTCCCACGCGGCCCCGTAGTAGCCGTGTCCACCGGTCTGGCACTGCACAGGACCGCACGAGAGGACGCGCGGACCACGCACCTTGCCGCTCGCGATAACGTCGACGACTCCGCCGTCGATGCCACCGACGTCTCGCACCGTGGTGAAGCCCGCGTCGAGGGCATGGCCTGCGGTGGCGAAGATGCCCGCAGCCAGTTCGGCTGCCGAGAGCTCAAACCCGAATTGCCTTCGGATCGGACTCGAAATGCCCAGGTGGACATGGGCATCGATGAGCCCCGGAGTTAGAAGCATGCCGTCCAAGTCAACCGTGGTCGAACCCGACGGCGCCTGTCCGATCGCGGTGACAATGCCGTCGCTCACGCACACGTCGACTTCGACCGGGTCGGTACCCGATCCATCCGCGACCATGCCGCCGGCAAACCATACGTCAGTCAAAGGGACCTCCGAGCATTGGAAACCACTCTCCTAAACACTGGTGAATTCGATATGCGGTACCGTACTCAACAGTGGTGAACCCGTCAATGGAGGTAGCGTGAGATCGCCGGTTGGGGAGGGTCGAGAGCGACTGTTGCAGGCACTGTTCGACGAGTTCGGTGAAACCGGCCCAAGCCCGAAGCTGTCGATGCGCCAAGTAGCGGAGCGACTCGGAGTGCACCACACGCTGCTGACCTATCACTTCGGATCACGACCGGGACTCCTCAGCGCCGTGCTGTCGGAAGCTCGCCGCCGTGACAACCTCGTCATCGCCGCGATGGGCAAAGATCTCGGGTTCGCAGCCCTGTGCAGGGCGATCTGGAGCTTCTACTCGAACGCCGAGCACGAAGATCGAAGCCGCACCTTTTTTCACCTGGCCGGACTTGCGGTTTACGAGCACAAAGCATTTCAAGATTTCGCCGCCGACCTCGACGATTTGGCGCACCTCCTCGAAGCGGCGGCCCTTCGCGAAGGATTCACAGTGGTGGATGCAAAGCAGCAGAGCATCATCGCAACCGCATGTCTGCGAGGACTGTTGCTGCAGAGGTTGCTCACCCCCGACGCCGAGGTCGACGCGGCAGCCGAGCGCTTCATCACCTCGTTGACAGCGTCCACCACGTAAGGCCTCACAACCGATCACCCTCGTTCGAAATCACCGACGCGGGGCCGTTTGCCATTGGCTCGGTCACGTTTCGGCGTGAGACGGGTCTCTGAACCCCGGTTGAATGGTCGCCGATCGCACTTTCGACATCTGTACGAGCGAAGTGCCGAAAGATGCGACAAGTGAACCTATCCCGACCCAGCAGACACACGACATCATCGACAAGTCCGATGATTCACATGAGTTTCGAAAGTCAGGATTGAATTGTGACCATTACCTTCCGTGCCGCAGAGTTGAACAGCGCAAGTGGGATCTTCCAGCAAGCACTGCTCGGCCAACCCAGTGCAGAGCCACTCGGCGGAGACATCATCACTCGTGCAGATGTCGAATTCACCAGTGACGACGGCCGCATTCAATCCGGAGTCTGGGAGAGCGAACCGGGAAAGTCGCGGTGGGAGTTCCTCACCCGCGGCGAGATCATCACCATCGTCTCCGGCGCCATGACCGTCGAGGAGGACGACGGCGATCCCGTACATCTCGTTGCCGGTACGAGTGCAATCTTCCCAATCGGATGGAAGGGTACGTGGACGGTCACCGAGACCGTACGCAAGGTGTTCGTCGTATACAACGAATGACCAAGAGAATCCGCAACATCCGACTTTCACGGCCCGTCGTACGGACGAATCTCCCGACGCAGCCCACTTGCCCTGAGTACCTGTCGCTGCACTCCCGCCCTCACGGAATCCTCGGTGCCGATTACTCTCACATGGTTTCTGGCGCGAGTGATCGCCGTGTACAACAACTCCCGAGTCAGCAGTGACGACGCCTCGGCCGGCAACATCACCGATACGGTGTCGTACTGGCTGCCCTGGCTCCGGTGAATCGTCATCGCGTAAACCGTCTGCACCGACGAGAGTTGGCTCGGGTGAATCAGAAACGCATCACTGCCCCGCTGGAATGCGGCAATAGGCACGCCATCCTCACGCTGCACGATCACCCCGGCGTCCCCGTTGTAGATCTTCGACTCGTAGTCGTTGGCCGTCACGAGCAGCGGTTGGCCCGGATACCACCGCGTCGGGTCAAGAAACTGCCCTGATGCCGTGCCGACCCACTCCATCGCCTGCTGCGCCCACCTCCCGACACCGTACGGTCCGTCACGGTGGGCGCACAGAAGGCGGTGCGATTCCAAGCCTTTCAGCGCGCCGATCGCATCACCCACCTCGGCCGACGCCGTCACCACCTCTGAACTCGCAACGATGTCGGCGCGCAATGCGTCAACATCCTCGGGCGAATGGAAGGAGACGGCTGGATCACCGCTGCGCAGGATACGCAGAACCTCAGCGGAATCTCCCGCTCGAACTGCCCTGGCCAACGACGCGATGGTTCCGTCGAAGCGGCGCCCGCGTGAGAGTTGAATGATCCCGCCCCGCAGACGATCCTGTTCATCCGCACTCAATGCCTCTTCGGAACCAGTGGCCGTGAGATCGTCACCCACCAACTGTGTCAGCGTCGGATTTCCACTGACCTTTACCGGGCGGGCGACAAGATCAGCAAGAACAGCGCCCGCGTCGACTGAGGTCAACTGATCGGGATCGCCGACGAGCAGTAGCCGGGCATCGGGGCGAACGGCTTCGAGCAGGCGCGCCATCAACGTGAGGGAGACCATCGACGTCTCGTCGACGACGACCACATCGTAGGGAAGTCTGTTGGTCGCATTGTATTTGAAACGACTCGAACTCCCCCGCTGCCAACCGAGTAGGCGGTGCAGGGTCATCGCCGCGAGTTCTTCGGGAAGGCCAAGGCTCGCGGTCTGCTCACGTACGGACTCCTGCAGCCGCGCTGCGGCTTTACCCGTCGGTGCGGCCAGACCGATGCGAGCATTCGAACCCAATTCCTCCGACAGGAGAGCGAGAATACGTGCGACCGTATGGGTTTTGCCGGTTCCGGGCCCACCGGCGATGACGGTGGTCCACTGTGTCGCGGCGAGAGCAGCTGCTATCCGTTGACGATCCGGCGCGATGGTCGGCCCGTTCTCGTCGACGAACAGCGAATCCAGCCGCGTTCGGACCGCTTTCAGGTCGGCGGGCGGCCACGTGGACGCCCGCTCGTCGAGCACTCGCCGAATCGTCTGCTCCTGCAGAAAATATCGATCGAGGTAGAGGAGTTCACCGTCGTCCGTGTCGACCAACCGGAGCGGTCTGAGAGGTCCGGCGTTTCCGCCGATCACCAGAGGGCTCAGCCGAAGGGCGGCAACGATCTCCGACGGTTCGGGCCACGGCAACGACGTGAGTTCCTCCTCCGTCGCATTGTCGACGCTCACATCACGCATCCGTCGTAGATCGAGGCACACCGAACCTGATCGCACGGCCCGAACTGCCAACGCCGCGGCCAGCATCACTTCTTCGGAAGTTTCACCGCCCAGGCTGCACACTCTCGTCGCGACATGAACATCGGCGGCAACCAGAACCCCGGCTTCGTTGAAGATTCGCACGATCCCTTTGGCGCGCTGCGCCAATTGCGCCTCGGTCATCGAATCTTCTCCCCTACTGTGTGGGACGCATCAAGACCGGCCAGCAGATCCGATAGTTCAACCGTCAGCTGAGCAGGCGGTTTCCATTCGAAGACACCGCATTCCGGCGGGCTGTCCGGGCCGAGCATCCCACGCACGAATTGATACTGCGCGCCCCCGAGATGACGGTGCGGATCGTAGTCGGGCAGGCGCCACCGCAGATACCGATGCAGTGCAACCGAATACAGCAGTGCCTGCAGCGGATAGTGCGAGCGCATCATCTCCGTCGCCATGAGTTCACGCGTGTAGTTGGCAGCCGTCAGATCGCCGCGACCGATCCGGTTGGTCTTGTAATCGACGATCACGAACGACGGGCCCGGGATCCGCAAGACTGCGTCGATACTGCCCGTCAGGAATCCGCGCATCGGTGACGTCTCGACACGGTCCAGATAGTCGGCGTACGACGCCAGAATGTCGTCGGAGGAAAGGTGGCGCCTCAACAGTTCCGACACTCCGCGGAGTGTGACACTCATCGACACCGGATCGTCGCCACCGGCCAGTGGGAGTTCGAAATCGAGTTCGGGAAGACGATCTTTCGGCGCGATCGTGGCCAAGGTTCCGAATCCCAAGGGAGTCTGCATCACCAGATACAGCGCATCCGCGAGTGCTTCGGAGTCGACCTCGGCCGCCCGTACCGAGACCGCCTCGGCGCAACGCATCCCGAGTTCCGCTCTCAGATCTGCCACAGCCGTGTCCACCACCTCGAGCACCTCATGCACCAGCGTGCCGAATGCGGCGCCCGCGGGAAGTCCGTTCATGGGTGAAGGGAACGCCTCCAGGGGCGAGGGGGTAATGCTCCCGAGGTCTACGGAATCCTCTGGCTCGTCGTCTTTTTCGGGATCCTCGACCTCACTGCCCGTGGTCGTGACCGCGTGGTGCGCTCCGGCGGTGAGTGCCGAGTACGACGTACGACGCCACAGAGTGTCCAGGTCTCGATCGAAACGCGCCGCGGCCAGTTCGGTCACGTCCGCAGCCGCTCTGGACCAGTGGACGGGCGAGGGCGGATGGGGACCAACAGGTTCCACCGAGATCACGTCGGACGCTGCTGCCGGCCAGGTTGCGAGCCGTGCTGCGGTTGTACCGTCGTCGAGCACCTTCACTACCCGAGCAGGTTCGGCGATGCCGGGTGTACGTCCGAGCATCAACCGGTGCAGCGGCGAGCGGGAGGTCCCGTAGCTGGGTGCCCACCAGAGCACGAGTTGGCACTGCGCCCGGGTCAGCGCCACGTACAGCAGCCGCAGTTCTTCGCCCGCTTCTTCGGCCTCCGCAACAGTCTTTCTGGCGTTGTACCCCGGGCCTTCCTGCCCGCCGACGTCGAGGATGCGGCGTCCCTCCGGGTCGTGCAACAGCTGCGTCGGCGAGTTGAAGCCGCCAACGCTCTCCCAACTGAACGGGACGTAGACGATCGGGAACTCGAGCCCTTTGGTGGCATGCACCGTAGCGATTTGCACTGCGGCAGCGTCACTGTCGAGGCGGCGGCTTCGATCGGTGGCGCTCCCGGACGTCGGGTCCTTGATCCGATCGGAAAGCCAGCGAACCAGTGCGCTCAACCCGAACGCTTCCTCGGTCGCGACGCGACCGAGGAGTTGTGCGACGTGCCGCAGATCGGTGAAATCTCGTTCGCCGGACGGGGCCGCGAGTACACGCTTCTCCAGATTTGTTTCGGCAGAGATTCTTTCGAACACAGCCGCAAACCCGACGCGTGCGAACAGCCCGGAATAGGAGCGCAGTTGACCTGCAAGTTCTGCAACGACGTTGTCGCCGTCCTTGTCCAGTTCTTCGGAGGTGCGCCCGAAAATCGGCGAGAGGGCCGTCAACCGGACACGATCGGAGCGATGGGGCTGCTCGATCGCCTGCAACAGCCACAGCCACTGGGTCGCACTGGGTGTCGCGAAAACACTGGACCCTCCGGTCAATACGGAAGGTACACCGACGGCATCGAGAGCATCGCGGATCATCGCCACGTGCTTGTGGGTGCGCACCAACACCGCGACGTCTCCTGGTTCGACCGGGCGTGGATCACCGTCGACTGCCAAGCGGGCATCGCCGCCCAGGAGCGCGACCACGTCTGCTGCGACGTCGTCCGCGACGCGACTGCGAAGTCTGCCTACGGCCGGAAATCCCGAACGATTGAGCGGTCCGGCTCCGGTACGGGGCAGATGGCGTACACGCATCGGCACCGGGCCGAACAACCGAGACTTCTTGTGCGAAGCCTCCACTGAATGCGCGACGATGCCTTCGTTGCCGAGTGCGGCACCACCGTAGAGGTGTTCGAGTGCCGCCAACAACCCTGGGTCGCTACGCCAATTGGTGGTCAACTCCTGGTGCGCATCCGCCTGATCGACCGCATCGAGATAACTCAGGACTTCTGCCCCGCGGAACGCATAGATGGCTTGTTTGGGATCACCGACCAGGACCAGGGTGGTGTGTCCGTGGAAGGCCAACCGCAGAATGTCCCACTGCAACGGATCGGTGTCCTGGAACTCGTCGATCAACACAACCTTGAACTTTTCGCGCACCCGACGACACGCGACGGGACCGTATTCCGGATCCGTCAATACACCGTGCAACAGCGTCAGCAGATCGTTGAAGTCGCGAATTCCTTTGGTCCGCTTACGTCGTTCGACCTCGAGGCGAGCAGCAGCCGCGAAGAGGACGCGCTGACCGGGTGCGGTCTCCTCCTCGCCGTCGGGTTCGAGAATTGCCTGACCATCGCCGACTGCGCTTCGGGCGATGGCCAGCGCGTCCTTCGTGGAGAACGGTGGAGACGAGTCCGTCCGGCTGTAGCGGCTGAGGTACAAATCAGAGACGACCTCACTGATCAGGTCGTCGACCGACTCCACAAAAGTTGTGTCCGGTTCACGTTCCCCGGCGATGCCCAACCCGTCGAGCATCCTCTGACAGAAACTGTGGGTGGTCGTGATGGTGCCGGCGTCGAACTCCGCGAGAGCGCGCAGGAGTCGACGACGCCGCACGCCGATCTCCTCGTCGTCAGCTGTGGCGAGGTACGCCACCAGATCATCATCCGACCGCCTCGCCGCCTCCGGGTCGACCAGAGCGGCGGACACTCCCGCGAACCTCTCCCTGGCACGCTCACGAAGTTCCTGAGTGGCGGCCCGGCTGAATGTCACCAGCAGAACTTGCGATATGTCGGCGAGACCTTCGGCTACACAACGGGTCGCCAGTCCGACGATCGCGTAGGTCTTGCCGGTTCCGGCGCTCGCTTCCAACACCGTAGTGCCGGTAGGCAGTGGCCCCAATAGATCGAAGTCCACGGGTTACTCCGCTCTTTCGTTGGTCAGCAACGGATCCCACAACCGTCGGGCGAGAACTCCGAATCGAGTCGGTTCCTCGGCCCAGACGAACTCGTCGTCCGACGGCGGATCCGCAGCCAACTCCGCAAGTGTTCGAGCTTCTCCGAAAACGTAAGCGTTGCTTGGATCGATCATCTCGCCGTACTGCCCGGTCCACTGGGTGTCCGCACCGTTTGTCGCATCGTCGACCGACTCGCCACCAAAGCGTCGGCGCGCATATTCGGCTGAAGTAGCGGCCCACATCGGCAACGGACGCTGCAGCCCCCGCTCGCGTAGGTCCACCAGTTGCTGCAGGATCTCGACCGCATTGCCTGGCGCATCGAGCACCGACCGTGCCGCTGCGATCTTTCCCCGACCCCGTCCGATCGAGACTGCATCGAGCGGACCGGGTCGTCCGTGTGATTTCAAGGCGAGCAGGTTTATCCAGGCCGTCATCCGATGTTTAGGCGCCAGTGAGGAATACGACGCTCCCACCACTGAATTGCCATGCACACCGGTTACCGTTCCGGTGAGACGACGCCCGTCACCGAGGTCGATGTCGACGTCGACGGCCTCGGAGTCGCCCTCGAGGTGTGGCAATGCAAGACCGGCAAGTTGGTCTACCACCCACTCGACGTTGCCCAGAACCGTGGCGCCCAGGTTGTAGGGCGGCAAAGTACCGCGGCGCCACTCGGCTGCACGGAAATCCGCCGAGCTGCGTCCAGCCAAGCGCGAGAGAAGCATTCGGTCACCCAGAGCCCAGGTGGACAGTGGATCGAGCTCGGTTGCCAGCGAATCCGCGATGTCGTCGTCGAGTTCCGGTACCCGGACGCCGAGGCGTTGGCGCAGAAAACCACGCGCGGGATGTACCAGGAAGTTCACCAAGTCGGCGAGGTTCACTTCCTTCGGATGCACCTCGGGTAGCTCGGCCGACAAGACTGTCGGCAATTCGACCGGTGTTCCGGAGGCAGCCCTCGCACCGGCCAGCGCTGCCGTGTCGAAGCTGAACGGCTTGTTCGGCGCGAAGTTTCGATTGTCGAACGATTGCAACGGATGCCGTGTCAGCACTCCGTTGATCGCTTCCGGACCCACCGTCGCACTGAGTACGTCGAGAAGGCCACTGAGGGGGATCGCCGGTGGTCTGACGACACCGGTGACCGGATCGGCACCGGTATACAACAGAACCAGATGTTCGCCCGCAGACATCACGGCATCGAGAAGCAGTTGCCGGTCTTCACTGCGCAGATCACGCTCCCCCACAACGGGATCACGGGACAAGATGTCGTCGCCGTCGACTCCACCGGTTCGAGGGAACACCTCGTCGTCGAGTCCGATCAGCACGACCACGCGATGCGGTACCGAACGCATCGGAACCATCGTGCACACCGTCAGTTCGCCGGTTCGGAAGTTGGCACGCGTCGGTCTGCCCGCGAGGCTGCGCGAGAGCATCGCGCGAACATCGGCCAGACGTAACACCGTCTCTCCGCCGAATTCCACAGCAGCTACCAGTTCGCGGTGGGCCCCCGCGCTCTGCCAGGAATCTGCGGGCGCTGTGTCGGTCAGCAGATCCAGGGCCCGCATCAGCACACGAAGCCATTCGGCCGGTGAATGTGGGCCGGCAAGATCGCGAAGCGAGACGGCCAGGCGATCGACGAACTCTGCGAAACGTCCAGTCAGGTCGATGTCTGTGCCGTCCACGTCATCGAGTGGTAGCGCGAGATCCAACCAGGCATTTTCCGATTCGTCCGCGCTGACCCCCAACAAGATTCGGTCCATGGCGGTGTTGAAGGTGTTCTGCGGAAATGCATCGAGGCCGAACGTGGCACGCTGCCGACTACCGATTCCCCAGCGAGCACCCGCTTCCGTCGTCCATTCCCGCAGTCTTTCCAACTCGTCGTCGCCCCACGAAAAACGTGTGCGGACAGGCTCGGTCGCGGCCAGGTCGAGAACCTCACTGGCTGTGGCCCGGCCGTCGGCCAATTCGAGGAGAGAGCCGAGAACGGCCAGGACAGGATTGGTCTGACGTAATCCGCGGTCTGCCAGCCTTACTCGAAGGAGATGCCCCGGGTGGCCATGGACGCCTTGCCCGAATGCAGCACGAACCAAAGGTGCGTACGTTTCGACGTCCGGGCACATCACGAGTACGTCGCGCGGCTGCAATGTCGGGTCGTCCTCGAACAATCGGAGCAGACATTCGCGGAGCACCTCGACCTGCCGTGCCGGCCCGTGGCAAGCGTGGACCTGAACTGTCCCATCCGGTTCCGCTGCAACCCTGGGAGCACGATCTGCGATGACATCGGCCTTGACCGTCGCCAGGAGGGATTTCGGGCCGGCTGGTTCGGGAAGATGCACCGACTCGAACTCGGCGGCACCGAGGCTGATCTGAAGTTCACGAACGTCGCGAGCAAGACTCGACAGCAACGGATTGGCGGATATCAGCGCTGACCCGTCTTCCGAACGTCGGATCGTGCTCCTACTTCGAGGCGGTATGCGCGAGCTCATCTTGGTCCACAGCGCGGGGCTGGGATGCGGGAGCCAGATGTGCACGTCCCGATTCGCACTGAGTGCGCTCAAGATCATTCGCTGATCGACCGGCAGCCGGGTCGGCCCGAAGACCGACAGACGTTCCGGTAGGTCGACCAAGGCCGGGTCCTCGACCAGCGCGCGGCTCACTTGCCCCAGTCGCTCTGCGGGCCCCGGAACGTCGATCTTGTCCGCGACGATGCACCACAGACGTGCCTGCCATTCGAAATCCTCCGACAGCGCCAATCCGTGTCCGTCGGTCAACCGCCCGGCGGCCCAGTCGATCAGCATCTGCGGGCGTTGCGCGGCATAACTGCGGAAGAGTTCGGTGACATGTGTGGCGGAGGCAAACCGTCGACCTTCACGATGGCCTTCGAGATGTTTCGCCAGGACTCCGCACCAGGGCTCGCCGAGGGACTCGTCGATCACATCGAGAACCGTCCACACCAATCGCGTCGGCGACCATGGGTCGTCGTCAGCCGTGATTCCACTGACCGCGGCCACGGACTCCGCGACCAGGCGCGCGGGTGAAGGAAACGCGATGTTCGCAGAAATTCCGTCCACTGCTGACGGTCCGGACGTGCCTAGCTGGGAGGACAGCCGCTGATTGAGCCAACGCTCGACGCCCTTGGCCGGCACCGCAACAGTTTCCCTGGCGAATGGATCCGACAGCGGGGTACGGAGGAGCGTGGCCAACGCCGAGACTAAGGTGTCCGAACGCTCGGCCCGGTACAACTTCAGCAATCTTCGCTCCCCTCACTCCGTCCAGACGTCCATCTCACCACGGCGCTGTGACAGGAGACGCCGAACCAGCCTCACGCAGCGGTGACGCGCAGGCAACATGACCGCAACCGGACGTTCGTACTGTGCGGGAATGACCAGTCCCGTCACCACACCTCGCCCCGCTGGAACCGGTCTCGACATCTCCGGCCTCGGCAAGACCTTCGAGATGGGTCGTCGGTCGGTGACCGCGCTGACCGACGTGTCCCTTCAAACCAGCGAAGGCTCTTTCCTGTCTCTGCTCGGGCCGTCCGGATGCGGGAAGTCCACCGTTCTCCGTATCCTTGCGGGCCTCGATAGTCCGACGTCGGGAACGGCCCTTGTCAACGGGCAGTCGCCCGCCGAGTTACGCAAGCGCCGCGAACTCGGAATCGCCTTCCAGGATTCGGCTTTGCTGCCGTGGCGAACAGTGGCCTCCAACATCAAACTGCCCCTTCAGGTTGCCGGCATCGATCCCGACCCCGACCTGATAGCCGACCTGATCGCGCTCGTCGGCCTCGAAGGATTCGAGAAGGCCAAGCCCGCCCAATTGTCCGGCGGTATGCGTCAGCGTGTGTCGATCGCACGATCGCTCGTGGTCAAGCCGAGTGTCCTCCTACTCGACGAACCCTTCGGCGCGCTGGACGACATGACCCGTCAACGGCTCAACATCGAATTGCTCAGGATCTGGACCGAGAAACCGGCGACCACGTTGATGGTGACTCACGGAATCGCCGAAGCCGTGTTCCTCTCCGACGTCGTCGCCGTCATGACGCCGCGGCCCGGACGCGTCCTCGAAGTCGTGCCGATCGACCTGCCGCGCCCGCGTACACCCGAGATGATGCGTACACCCGAGTTCCACGAGATCCACGACTACCTCTCCGGACTGCTCTTCGGAAAAGCAGGCGTCGCATGACAATTACCGATATCGAGAACGTCGCGACCGCGGCGGCGCAGCCATCTGTGCCGCGCCGGATCCGATTGAAGCGTCCAACGTGGTTCGGCGGTGCAGTCGGCATCTGCGGACTGATCGCTCTCTGGTGGATTCTGGCGGCGGCCGGTGTTGCGGGAGGCACGATTCCGACGCCGTGGGTGGTTGTCTCGACGATGTTCGACGACGGTTGGTCGCTGTACGGACCCAATTTCACCGTCACGGCTTCCGGTGCGCTGCAGGGCTTTCTCTGGGGAAACCTGCTGGCGATCACGCTTGCCGTGCTTGTCGTTCTCATTCCGCCCATCGAGGGATTGGCCACACAACTGGCGATCCTGAGCTACTGCACACCGCTGTTGGCGCTTGGCCCAATCATCCTGGTCGTCTTCGGCGGCCGGACCCCCACAATCTTTCTCGCCGCAATGTACTGCTTCTTCACCACGATGGTCGGCACACTCGCCGGCCTGAGATCGGCCGACAAGACGAGCCTCGATCTCGTCGCCGCCTACGGCGGTGGGCGTTGGCAGAAGTTCACCAAAGTTCAACTTGTGAGCGCACTTCCGAGCACCTTTGCTGCCCTCAAGATTGCTGCACCTTCGGCCGTACTGGGTGCAATTCTCGGTGAGTATCTCGGCGGGGTGGACAGCGGGATCGGCGTCGCACTCACAGCCGCTCAGACGTCGTACAACGTCCCGCGAACGTGGGGAATGGCTATCGCCGCCGCCTTGCTCGCCGGTCTGGGGTACGCCGTCGTCGCAGCGATCGCCCGGCTCGTCACGCCGTGGACCAGCGCTCCGGGAGCACAGAAATGACCTCGGTACGAGGAACATCGAGATTCCTCGCCCCGATTGCCATCGCCTCGGCGCTGTTGCTTGTCATCTGGGTGGTCTTCCTCAACGCCTTCCCCCAGGTCGGCCCGCGTGTGGGAAAGACGCCGGCCGACGTCTGGGAGTACCTGTTCTCCGGCCCAAAATCCGCCGACGCTCGTTCGGGCATCATCGACAACCTGTTCATCACTCTGCGCGACGCCGGTGTCGGCTTTGCCGTCGGAATGACTGCCGCGCTCGTGGTGGCATCGATCTTCGTCGTTTCCCGCACTGTCGAACAGACTTTCATGCCCGTTGCAATGCTTCTACGATCTGTTCCTCTCGTTGCGATGACCCCGATCATCGTCCTGATATTCGGCCGCGGAATCGTGGGTGTGACAGTCATGGTTGCGATAGTGGTGTTCTTCCCAGCCCTCGTCATGATCATGGTCGGTCTACGTGCCGCTCCGGCTCAGGCACAAGACCTCATCGCTGCCTACGGCGGGAGTCGTTGGACCGCATTGCGAATGGTGTCCGTGCCGTCCGCACTTCCGGCTGTGTTCGCCGCTGCACGAGTATCCGTACCCGGCGCCTTGATCGGAGCACTGATCGGCGAATGGCTCGGTAGCGGCCAAGGCTTGGGTTCGAGCATGATCAAAGCCATTCCGCGCTACCAGTACAACGAATTGTGGGCATCTATCGTGGTGATCACCGTGGTGTCGATCGTCCTCTACGCCGTGGTCGGGATCTTCGAAAGCATCGCTCTGTCTCGTTTCGGTCCTTCGGCGGGCAAGTCGTGACATCTGTTAACACGACCTCAACAAACTCTCTCTCCCAAGCAAACTGAACGAAACCGACTGGCCCTAGTGTTCCGATTCATGACGCCATTCAAGCCCGTCCGCCAGCTGGACCGCAGGGCCTTCTTCCGCTACTCCGCGCTGACCGGCATCGCAGTCGCCGGTAGTGCGTCATTGCTCGCGTGTAGCAGTGACTCCAGCAGTTCGAGTGGCGGAACCACGGACGACGGTTCCGAATTCGGAACAGTTGCAGTGCAGTTGTCCTGGATCAAGAACATCGAGTTCGCCGGTGAGTACTTCGCTCTCGACAAGGGGTACTACAAGGATGCAGGGTTCGGGAGTGTGGACCTGGTGGCAGGTGGCGCAGCCGGCACCGGCGTCGAAGCCGGCCTGGACACCGGCAAGGTGTGGATCGGAATGTCCGCACCGCAGCTCACAGCCCCCGCCGTACTCGACGGACTGGAGGCAAAGATCGTCGGTGCGACATTCCAGAAGAATCCGTTTGCGATTGTCAGTTCCGCTGCGGCACCGATCAACTCACCACAGGACATGATCGGCAAGAAGATCGGCGTCCAGGATTCCAATCAGCTCGTCTTCGGAGCTCTCCTGGCAGCAAACGGCCTGACCGAAAGCCAGATGACGATCGTGCCCGCGCAGTTCGATCCGAGCCCCTTGGCGAACGGCGAGGTGGACGGCTGGGTCTCCTACGTGATTAACGAGCCGATCACACTGGCCGCCAAAGGTTTCCCCAACGCCCACTTCCTCTTCGCGGACTACAACCTGCCGTTGGTCGCCGAATCGTTCACGGTTCTCCAGTCCACCATCGACAACGAGAGGGACAAACTCAAGGCATTCCTGAAGGCCGAGATCCAAGGATGGAAGGATGCGGTCGCCGATCCGGCAGAGTCGGCACGGCTTGCCGTCGAGGTCTACGGCAAGGACCAGAACCTCGAACTCGAAGAGCAGATCAAGGAAGCCACCGCACAGAACGATCTGGTGGTGTCGGCAGATACCAAAGCCAACGGGTTGTTCACGATGACACCACAACTGATCGAACAGAACATCGCGGCACTGTCGAAAGCTGGGCTGGAGATTACAGCGGACCAACTGTTCGACATGTCGATCCTCGAAGAGGTGTACGCGGAGAATCCGGAGCTGATCTGACTGCCGAGCGTCAGCGAACCTCCCGCGCGAGTACGCCCGAGATGAATAGCTGTACAAGGACCTCGGCCTTGTACCGGTCATCGGACCCAGCACCGATACAAAGGTTCCCGATGCCTTTGAGCACGTTGTACGCATCGACCCGCGAAGCAGTGCCAACGGACTCGAGCGCTGCCGCGAGGAGGGAGTCACATACCGGAACGAGGCGGTCGACGAAGTAGATATGCAGAGCGTCGGACCCGGCGCTGTCTCCTTGCAGTGCACCGGCGAGCCCATGCTTGGTTACCAGGAACTCCACGAACAAAGCCACCCATGCCCGCAAAGCCGCCTCGGGCGTTGCACTCTCCGCGAGCATCTGTGGGCCCGCGTCCGCACACGCCTCGACTTGGTGTCGGTATACGGCGACCACCAACTCGGGACGCGTCGGGAAGTGGCGGTAGATCGTCCCCATGCCGACGCCGGCCTTCGCCGCAATCTCCCGCACCGGAGCGTCGACTCCGGACTCCACGAACACTGCTGCCGCCGCGTCGAGCAGCGCCTGCTCGCTTCGACGTGGGCGACCGACTTGCTTGGGAGAGGCGACGCGCGACTGCTCGTCCTGGGCATCAGCCATGTGCACTCCTCGCTGACTCACAACATATGTTTGCATTACGGAACAACGCTCCGTAATGTTGCGGAGCGACGCTCCGATAAACAGTATCGCAGGGTGCAGCCTCAGCAAGGAACTTGCCATGACCTCATCAATGATCGACACTCTGAACGGCATCATCGGCGCCGGCGCCCCGGTCGTCTCCGTTGCCCCCGTCGAGTTGTTCGCCCCCGATCGACCTGTCCCGCTGGAAGTACGTGTGTCTGCTCCGGCAGCAGGCACGAACCTCCCCGTTGTGGTGTTCTCCCACGGCAACGGCTGGAACCTCGATGGATACTCGCCACTCACGGCATTCTGGGCATCCCACGGATTCGTGGTGATCCAGCCGACACATCTGGACTCGCGCCGGAACGGTTTCGGGTTCGACCACCCGGTTTTCCCGACGATCTGGACCGAGAGGATCGCGGATCTCACACGCATCCTTGATCAGCTCGACACCATCGAATTTGCCGTGCCCGGGCTTGCCGGCCGCATCGACCGCAGTCGAGTTGCCGCCACTGGTCACTCCTGGGGCGGGCAAACCGCTCAGTCGCTCCTCGGAGCAAGGATCTTCGACGAGGCCGGCCAGGTCGGCCAGGACATGTCCGACAGTCGCGTCACCGCGGGAATCCTGTTCGCGGCAACCGGTCTCGGCGGCGAGAACCTGCATCCGTTCGCGCAGGCGAACTTCCCGTTCATGCGCCCCTCGTTCCAGGAACTGACGACGCCGACACTCGTCGTCGCGGGCGACCACGACCAGTCCAAGATGTCCAGCCGCGGACCCGACTGGTTCACCGACGCCTACACGCACAGCCCCGGAGCCACCGACCTCCTGACCTTCTACGGTGCCGAGCACGCACTCGGTGGAATCGTCGGATACGAAGTCGCCGAGACCACTGACGAGAACCCAGAGCGGGTCGCCGCCATCCAACGGATGAGTACTGCCTACCTTCGGACCGCGTTGCGCATCGATGAGACCAGCTGGCCAGCGGCCCGGGCCGCATTCAGCGACAACGCCGACCCGATCGGCCGAGTCGACACCAAGTAATGCGGCAGTGATCCAACTTATTGGCCGAAGTTGAACCTGAGATTCGCATTTATCAAGGTGTTGAGCCGCTTTCGCATGCTGACAACCTCTGCCTCGGGCGGTATCGGATCGTCCAAGAAGAGCGTCCAACGCAGCATCGTGCTGTTTCCGACCGCCTCGATGTCGAATCGGATGACGG
This sequence comes from Rhodococcus sp. OAS809, assembly GCF_040546695.1. Classification (NCBI taxonomy): domain Bacteria; kingdom Bacillati; phylum Actinomycetota; class Actinomycetes; order Mycobacteriales; family Nocardiaceae; genus Rhodococcus; species Rhodococcus sp. OAS809. The sequence continues at coordinate 3,124,607 of NZ_JBEPOI010000002.1, forward strand.
CGTCGGGTCGGTCCGGCCAGATCGACGACCAGATCACCAACTCCGGTTCTTCAGCCCTGACGATCTCCGGTGCGATCTCGCTCTCGAGAAGTTCCAGCCAGTGCCGGGCGGGCTGGCGGTACGGATCGATCAATGCCTCGAACATGAAGCGCGCAGGCGGCGGCTGGCTCCGGCGCCTCGTCGCGACTTGCTGCATGACACGAGCGTAACCGCCTCTCAAGGGCATACCTCTGCCGTCACCCTGCAAGATCCACGAAAACCGGGATAAATCGGACACTGTCGGAGGACACTCAGGAGTACATCCGTCTGGGAGGGCCGCTCATGCGTAAACGCCATCAGGTTCTGCTTGCAGTGTCCGCAGCGATCGGACTGTCGCTGACGCCGATCAATGCGTCGGCAACACCGAGCACGGGAGTACACGGAGAAATCCTCGGGCAGGTGACTTTCGACGGCAAGGACTACATCCTGCGCCAGATCACCATCGACCCCGGCGGTTCCACCGGTTGGCACTTCCACGACGGGACGCTCTACGCGCTGATCGCGCAGGGCACGTTGAGCCACTACCGATCCGATTGCTCCGTCGACGGGATCTACAGCGCCGGAAATACTTTGATCGAACCGAGCGGTTCAGATCATGTGCACATCGGAAACAACTCGCAGACAACACCATTGGTGCTCGAGGTCGTCTACGTCAATCCGGCGGGCAGCCCCCTCTCCGAAGATGCTGCGCCTCCTAACTGCCAACTACCCGGCTGACGGGGCAGAAGAGTTAAACCGCACCGGCATCGATTCGAGCCCGGACACGAAGTTGGCCGCACGCCGCTGCAACGGCGCGTCGGTGGCAAGTTCCATGTCCGGCAGCCTGGCGAAGAGTTGCTCGAACATGATCCGTCCCTCCAACCTGGCCAGCTGATTGCCCAGACAGAAATGAGTTCCGAAGCCGAAGGCCACGTGCGGATTCGGTGTGCGGCCGACATCGAACCGTTCGGCGTTCAGGAACACGGACTCGTCGAAATTTGCCGATTCGAAGAGCAGCAGCATCTTCTCACCTGCCTTCAGCTGCGCGCCGAAGAAATCGGTGTCACGGGTCAGGGTTCGAGCCATGTTCTTGATCGGCGAGGACCACCGCAGCATCTCCTCCATTGCCAAGGGAATGGCATCGGGATCGTCGACTAGCTCCCGGCGCTGGTCCGGATGGCGCAGTAGCTGTTCCATGCCGCCGCTGAGCACGTGCCGTGTGGTCTCGTCACCGCCGATCAGGATCAGCAGGGATTCGTTGACGATTTCCTGATCGGAGAGGGCTTCGCCGTCGACCGCACTGTGAATCAACGTGCTCACCAAATCGTCGGCCGGGTCGCTCCTCCGCTCGGCGATGGTTCGCATCATGTACGCGGTGAAATCGACGTACGCAACCATCATGGCCTGCAGTTGATCCTGGGAAGCGTTGCTTCCCAATGCCTTCACCAGATCATCCGACCACCGCAGAAACAACGCGCGTTCCTCGGGACGGACACCCAACATGTCGCCGATGACGGCCATGGGAAGTGGTGCCGCCAGGTCTGCGACGAAGTCGGCTTCTCCTTTCTCACAGACGGCGTCGATCAGTTGATCGCAGATCTCCCGGATACGGCCGGCCTTGGCTTCGACCTTCTTACGTGTGAAACCCGCGTTGACCAAGCGTCGACGCGTGAGGTGCTGCGGGTCGTCCATGTCGATCATCTGCGGCAATGGACCCGTTTCGGGACGGATGCCGCCGGCGTTGGAGAACAGTTCGGGATCCCGCTCGGCTGCGACGACGGCGTCGTAGCTCGCGGCCGCGGTGATTCCGTTGGCGTCGTCTCGGTACACGGGCTCGTGATCACGCATCCAGGCGTACGCGTCGCGCACATTCCCGAGGTCTCCGCTGTAGAAGCGTCCGTCGATCAAATCGAAGGTCGGTCTGGTAGCCATCACTCCACCTCTCGCACAACCCTTGCCTCAATAAGTAGAACCTGTTCCTATATAGCGTGGGGCGTTTTCACCGAAGCCGAACCGGAAAACCTCCAGAATCAGCACGCGAGCCCGCCGGAGCAACGACCAGGAGACACGCATGGACGACGACACCGCCTCAGCGGGCATACCCACTTTCGCCGGCACATCGATACTGGTGACCGGCGGCGGTAGTGGCATCGGCCTGGGCATCGCTCGTTCGCTGGTTGGGTCCGGCGCTCACGTCACGATCTGCGGACGCAACAAGGAGAAACTCGATGCTGCCGCCGAATCGATCCGGCAGTCGAGTCCGGAAGGATCGGTCAGCGCCTCTCCTGCCGACGTCACGATCGAGGCAGACGTCGTCGCTGCTGTCGCCGCGGCGGTCTCCGTCACCGGAAAGCTCGACGGAGTGGTGGCCTGCGCGGGCGGGAACGAAACCATCGCCCCGGTCACGCAACTCGACGTCGACGCGTGGCGCCGCACCGTCGACCTCAACGTCACGGGGACCATGCTGACGATCAAGCACGGCGCGCGGGCACTGGTGGCAGGAGGCGGTGGATCCATCGTCGCGATCTCGTCGATCGCCAGCAGCAACACACATCGCTGGTTCGGCGCGTACGGAGTCTCGAAGTCCGGCGTCGACCACCTGGTGCGGTTGACGGCAGACGAACTGGGCGCCAGCAACATTCGTGTCAACGCGATTCGGCCGGGGTTGACCCGAACGGATCTGGTCGCGCTCATCACCGACGGTGGCCCCATCCTCGACGACTACCTGGCCAACACTCCACTCGAACGCGTCGGTGAAGTCGAGGACGTCGCCGGCCTCGCTTCCTTCCTCCTCGGACCGCAATCCACCTGGATCACCGGGCAGATCATCAACGTCGACGGAGGCCAAATGCTGCGCCGCGGACCGGATTTCCGCTCGATGCTCGAACCCGTCTACGGCTCCGACGGACTCCGCGGGGTGGTCGCGCCATGAGCTACACGATTCTGGGCAAGAAGGTCGAGATGCCGGTCGAGGTTCGCACCGCGTCGGCCTTCATGGCGCTGTATTCGGTACCCAGCGCAACCGCGCAGTCGATCATCGACTACACCGGCTTGACGGTGCTCCAGTACCGTCCCGGTCGGGCGCTGTGCGGCCTGGTTTTTGTCGACTACATCGACGGGGATCTGGGGCCGTACAACGAATTCGGAGTGACGTACATGGTGCGCAGCCACACTGCGCCTCCCGAAACCTCGGTGCTGGGAGATCTACGTTCGCTCGCTGCCGGAACTGCAGGGGCACTCATTCACGAGTTGCCGGTGGACGGCGAGTTCACCAAGGCCGCCGGCCGGGAAATCTGGGGATTCCCGAAGGTGCTCGCCGAGTTCGACACCGAGCACGTCGGCTCGGTCAAGCGCGGATCGGTCTCTCGCGACGGCAAACTCATCACACAGTTGAGTGTGAAATCCGGCGTCAGCGTGCCGGGCGGCGGAGCCAACATGTCGTTGGCCGCGTACTCACATCTCGACGGCGCCACCAGGTGCACGTCGTGGGACATGGCACCGACCGGCGTCAAATCGCGCCCTGGTGGAGCCGAGGTTCAACTGGGCAGTCACCCGATGGCGGCGGAGCTTCGGAAACTGGGACTCCCCCGCCGGGCCCTGATGACCACGACCATCAAGAACCTGGCGATGACGTTCGGGGAGGCCACAACAATCTGAGTGTCGGCCGACGGCACCCCTTTCGGTCACGTGTGACTCGGGCTACACTCCTGGACGGTTGACCAACTTGCGTCAGACCGCCCGAAAGGACACTCGTGCAGATCACCCGACGCACCGTACTGGCAGGCGCTGCCGCCGCACCTGCGCTCGCCGCTCTGTCGACGAACCAGGCCGTCGCAGCTTCGCCGGCACGCACCGTTTCACCCGCACGCACCGACAAGTCGTCGGCGTCACTGCAGGTGGGCGTCGGAATTTCCGACGTGACCGGACCGGTCGCCGAAGTCGGCATGATGGGCTACTCGAGCTTCGATCAACGCGCCGAAGGCCTGCACCAGCGAATGCGCGCACGCGCCTTCATCTTCGAGTCCGGCGGGTCGCGGGTCGCCTACGTGTGCGTCGACAACTGCATGATCTTCCAGTCCGTTCATGACGAGGTCCTGCGCCGACTGGCCGGGAGGTTCGGTGACATCTACACCGAACGCAACGTCATGTTGACGGCCATCCATTCACACGCGGCATGTGGTGGGGCCTCGCACAACTACGCGTACAACCTCGCAGTTATCGGCTTCGAACTGCAGGTGTTCGAAGCCGAGGTCAACGGCATGGTCGAGGCGATCAGCGCTGCGCACGAGAACCTGGCGCCAGGCACGGTCCGTTTCGGGCGGTCCGATCTCACCGATGCCAGCGTCAACCGATCGCGAGTGGCGTTCGACCTCAATCCCGAAGAGGACAAGGCCTACTACCCCGGTGGCAACGACCACCACATGCGTGTCATGCGGATCAGTCGGGGCAGCAAGGACATCGGAGCGATCAACTGGTTCGCCACCCACTGCGCCTCGCTCACGAACGAGAACCATCTCATCTCCGGGGACAACAAGGGCGCCGCGGCGTACTTCTGGGAGCACGACGACCAGGGCGTGCGCTACCTCGACGGCGACACCAGCTTCATTGCTGCGTTTCCGCAGACCAACAGCGGCGACATGTCACCCAACCTCTTCCTCGAGCCCGGACGCGGACCGACCGAAGACGAATTCGAGAACGCACGCATCATCGGGCTGCGCCAGGTTGCGGCGGCTCGAACTGCCTTCGACGCGGCGTCCGACACCGTCACCGGTGGCGTCGACAGTCGGATCATGTACCTGGACATGGCAAATCAGGTGGTGAGCGGAAGATTCACCCCCGACGGACGCGAGCACCGCACCGCTCCGGCCGCGATCGGCGCGGCAATGAGCGCCGGAAGCGTCGAGGACGGACCGGCAATCCCGATCTTCCCCGAGGGCACCCGAAACCCCATGATCGACGCCCTGGGCGGTATGGATGCTCCTGTGCCTCAATGGCTTCAGGACGCACAGGCGCCCAAACTCGTAGTCGTTCCGGTCGGCCTGCTGCCACCGGGAGGATGGGTGCCGAACGTACTCAAGATCCAGATCCTGCGGATCGGTCAGTTCTACATCGTCGGTGGCCCTGCGGAATTCACCATCGTCTCCGGATTACGAGTGCGTCGAACCGTCGCCGAGGAGCTTGGGGTTCCCCTCGAGAACGTCATCTTCCAGGGATACGCGAACTCGTACTCGAGCTACTGCACCACACCACAGGAATACGATTCGCAGCAGTACGAGGGCGGTTCGACGATGTTCGGTCGTTACACACTGCCGGCCTATCAGCAGGGGTATGCCGCCCTTGCAGCCGCGATGCGCGACGGCACCGAACCTCCTCGCGGCCCCGCTCCGGCCGACCTGTCCGGGTTCCAACCCAGCTTCGGACCTGGCGTCGACTTCGACGAGCCCTTGCCGGGAACACAATTTGGCGACGCAACCGTCCAACCCGGCGACACCTCACCGGGTGGGCAGGTTGCCGTCGAGTTCGTCACCGGCCACCCCAAGAACGACACTCACCGAAACGGGACCTTCTACGAGATCCAGCGCAATACCGGCGGATCCTGGACACGGGTCGCCGACGACAACGACTGGTCCACCAAACTGCACTGGCGCCGGGTCGGGAGCAACGGTTCCGTCGTGCGCATCACGTGGGATGTTCCGGCCGATACTCCGGCGGGTACGTATCGAGTCCAACACTTCGGTGCGTCGAAGGCTCGGGGTAGCGGCGCGATTTCGCCGTTCTCCGGGGTGACCGCCGAATTCCGCCTCACCTGACCCGCGTGAACGTATCGCTCCCCTTGTTGGACAAGGGGAGCGATACGTTCACGCGATGGGGTCAGAGCGCAGTGGACAGGTTCAGGCGGCGGTCGGGTGCAGCGAGGTGCTCGGCGTCGACGGCTCTGACGCTGCCGGGCGGTCGATTTTCGCCGCGACGAGCAAGACCAGCAGACCGGCGACAGTGACTGCCGCTCCCATCCAGATCGGGGAGGTGAAGCCGAGTCCCGCGGCGATGGTGATTCCGCCCAGCCATGCCCCGAGTGCGTTGCCGACGTTGAAGGCGGCGATGTTGGCACCCGATGCCATGGTCGGTGCTGCCGACGCGTAGTTCATGATCCGCATCTGCAACCCGGGTACCGTCGCAAAACCGAAGGCGCCCATGAAGAACAGTGAGATCACTGTCATGACCTTGCTCTCCGCGGTGGCGGCGAACACGATCAGAACGACGGTCAGGATCGCGAGAATCCAGACCAGCGCCTTCGTGAGCGAACGGTCGGCCGCCTTGGCGCCGAGGAAGTTACCGACGAACAGGCCCGAGCCGAAGAGGATGAGCAGCCACGGAACGCTGGACGTCGCGAAGCCGGTGACCTCGGTGAGGGTGAAGGCGATGTAGGTGAAGGCTCCGAACATTCCGCCGTAGCCGAGGATGGTGATGGCGATCGAGAGCCATACCTGCTTGTTGCGGAATGCCCCCAACTCTCCGCGCAATCCGCCACCGGTCGTGCTGGCGGGCGTCGTCGGGACGAGTGCTGCAATTCCGATCAGGGCGATGACGCCGATGACGGTGATGGCCCAGAACGTCGAGCGCCATCCGAGTTGCTGGCCCAGCAGCGTGCCGAACGGAACGCCGAGAACGTTGGCGATGGTCAGGCCCGCGAACATCATCGCGATGGCGCCGGCGCGCTTGTTGGGCGCGACCATGTCGGCGGCAACCACCGAGCCGATTCCGAAGAACGCACCGTGGCACAGCGCCGCGACGATGCGTCCGCCCATCATGACCTCGTAGGAGGGAGCGAGCGCGGACATCAGGTTGCCGATGATGAACAGCACCATGAGCGAGAGAAGGACCTTCTTGCGCTCGAAGCGGGTGACGGCAGCGGTCAGGAGGATCGCGCCGATCGCCACCGACAGTGCGTAGCCCGAGATCAGGTAGCCCGCGACGGACTCGGTGACCTCGAAATCAGCCGAGACCTCGGGCAGGAGGCCCATGATGACAAATTCGGTGAGGCCGATCCCGAACCCGCCCATAGCGAGGGCAATGAGACCCAATGGCATCTCGATGTTCCTTTCACAGATTTACGCGTAAGCCGTTAGCGGGCGTGTGCATTAGTTGCAGGCGCGCTATAAATAGTTGCACGCGCGCGCTACATGCGCAAGCTGGTAACCTGGAGTCGCAGGAAACGGACAAGGAGAATCACATGGGGATCGCCGACGACGCCGTCGAAATCCGTTCGCAAGGGTGGCGCACGCTCGCAGCACTGCACGGCGCCCTCGACACCGAACTGGAACGCGCGCTCCAGCGTGAGCACAAACTGTCCGTGGTCGAATACACCGTGCTCGACGCACTGAGCCGCCAGGATGGCTGGCACATGCGGATGGCTCAGTTGGCTCGCGCTGCCGCACTGAGCAGCAGCGCCACGACGCGCTTGGTCAATCGACTCGAAGATCGAGGACTATTGACGCGCATCCTGTGCGCCGACGACCGTCGAGGCATCTACACCGAGCTGACGCCGGCCGGCCGCGAGCTTCTCGAAAGCGCACGGCCGACGCACGACGCCACCCTCGAGGCCGCGCTCGACGAGGCATGCAAGACACCCGAACTCGCGCCACTGGTGCGCGCCCTCCACGAGCTTCCCGTCGGCTAGAAGTCTGCCGGAAGCAGGGCACGCTCTTTGATGCCCGAGACCACCTGAGCGACAAACACACTCGCATCGACGACCACCCGCCCACCACGCGCGGGGACCAGAACGTCGACGGTGCCGCCGTGCACCTCGTTGTCTCCGATCACCGCGATGTACGGGTCACGGTGAGTGCGTGCCTCGCGGATGCGACGTCCCAACGATCCGTCAGGCGCGATCGCCACTCGAACATCGCGAGCCTCGAGATCGGCCCGCAAACGCTCGGCCTCAACCTGGTGCCGGTCGCCGACGGGCAGAATCGAGACTTGGTTGGGTGCCAGCCACGGCGGCATCCGCCCTTCGAACCTTTCGATCAAAAGCGCAGTCATGCGTTCCATCGATCCGAGCAAGCCCCGATGGATCATGACGGGGCGAGCCTTGGATCCGTCCTCAGCGGTGTACTCGAGGTCGAACCGCTCCGGTTGATTGAAGTCGAGTTGCACGGTCGAGAGTGTTTCCTCGCGGCCGTGCGCGTCTCGCACCTGGACGTCGATCTTGGGACCGTAGAACGCTGCCTCCCCCTTCGCTTCCACGTACTCGATCGAGCGTGCATTCAGCGCCCCGCGAAGGTGATCCTCGGCGTCCGCCCACTGCTCGTCGGTGCCGAGGTACTGCCCCTCTCCCCCTCTGATCGAGAGGCGGTACTTCCGTTCGGCAATCCCCAGAGTCGAGTAGCAGCGCTCGATCGCGTCGAGCGCGACGATCACTTCCGCTTGCACTTGTTCGCGACTACAGAAGACATGTGCGTCGTCGAGATTGATCTGTCTGACTCGACTCAATCCGCTGAGAACTCCGGAGAGTTCGCTACGGAACATCGAGCCGAGTTCACGAACCCGGAAAGGTAGCTCGCGATAACTACGACCGCGAGCGGCGAATACCTGAGCGTGATGGGGACAGTTAGCCGGACGAAGGAGAAATGACTCTCCGCCTATCTTCATTTCGGGAAACATGTCGTCCGAGAACTTGGACCAATGCCCAGATCTCTCGTACAACTCTTTCTTCGCAATAACGGGGGTATAGACACCCCGGCATCCGGATCGCGCTGCTTGTTCGGCGGCGAACTTTTCGAGTTCGTTCCTGATGATCGCGCCGTCCGGTAACCAGAGTGGGAGGCCCGCCCCGACGATGGGGGTGGTGGCGAAAAACTCCAGGTCGCGCCCGAGTTCGCGGTGGTCAACGCTCATGAGAGGTCTCCAAATCGTTCAAGGGGAGACGCACACGGAGCGACGAAACAGGAAAGCCCCGGGGCGATAACTCCCGGGGCTGAAAGGGTTCGGTCAGCAGTTGCTAAACGATGCGCCGGAAGAGAACCGGCGTCGTCGTGTTGTGCGCAATACTGACCATGTACGTGAGGTTACATCAACTTCCTACCCACCTACAGCCCGAATTGTCGGGCCTCTATGCTGACGCAACTGGGAAGGCGCAGCAGTAGCCAACGAAACACCCACGAAGAGCGAAGTTTCGGCAATCATGTCCGAACGTGAGGTTCTCGGATATGAGGAGGATGTGCGACGGTGCCGGACCACTTGCTCGAACAGTTGATCACCATTCCTTTGTTCACGGGAATCATCGGGTACATCACCAATTGGTCGGGCGTCCTGATGCTTTTTGCGCCGATCAACTTCCACGGGATCAAAGTGCCCGGACTCAAACTGCTCTTCCCGTTCCTCCCCCGGCGCGTTCAGGTGATCCCCGCGATCACCAGCGACGGCAGATTCGGTTGGCAAGGCATCGTCCCCTCGCGGGCGGAGAAGATGGCGTCGATCGCCGTCGACAAATCCCTCGCGAAAGTCGGCAGCATCGCCGATTTCTATCGCGTCCTGGACCCGGACAGCATCGCCGAGCACTTGGTGAACATTTCTCGCAGTGAAGTGCGCGGCGTGGTCACCAGAATCATGACGGCCGAGAATCCTCAGCTCTGGCACAACCTTCCGACGTCGGTGAAGGAGGCCGTCTTCCGCAAGGTGGAGGACGATCTGCCGGCCAGCGTGCGCATGATCACCGACCGCATCGAAGAGGACATCGACGAGTTCATCGACGCGAAGCTGATGGTGATCCGCTACCTCTCTTCGCACCCCAAACTGCTCAACGACATCTTCCGCACGATGGGCAACAAAGAGCTCAGGTTCATGCAGAACTTCGGCTTCTACTTCGGGTTCCCGATGGGCTTCGTGCTCGTCGGAATCCTCCATCTGGTTCCGCAGTGGTGGGTGCTTCCCATCGGTGGCGTGATCATCGGGTACATCGTGAACTACCTCGGAATCACGATGATCTTCGAACCGATCACCCCCAGCCGTTGGGTGCCGTGGCGGCAGGGACTGTTCCTGAAACGCCGCACCGAGATCATCGCCGGGTACGCAAAAACCCTCGCCGATCACGTCGTGACGCTCGAGAACATCGGCACCGAACTCCTCGAAGGTCCCCGCTCGGACCGAACGCGGCGGATGCTCGATCAGGTACTGCGCGAATCCGTCGACGACGCAGCCGGCTGGGCAAAGTCGGTGGTCAAGATGACCGTTGGTTCGCAGAGCTACAAGCGTCTGCCCGGCCTGGCCACCACCGAAGTGCTCGACCTGTACCCAAGGGTCTTCGAGGACGCGGAGTTCGCCGAGAACCAGTCGGAGAAGATTCGTGTCTTCGTCACCGAACGCATGAGCATCCTTTCACCGGAAGATTTCAGCGAACTACTACGCTCAGCCGTCAAGCAGGACGAGTGGCTGTTGTTCGTACACGGGGCCGTGCTGGGCTCGTTTGCCGGTTTCCTACACCTCGCAATATTCGGAGTATGAGCATGAGTGAGCACGACCATCGCATGATCGTCGAAGCGGAATCGTACGACTGGGCTGCGGACATCACGCCGGTCGAATCCGTCGAAAAGCGTCTGATCCGTAGCCTCATCGGGCTGACCGCCACGACGACGCTCACGTCGATCAAGCTGACAGGGTGGGCTTTCGGAACAGCGAAGGAGGCGACGCGGCAGATCGTTCAGGCTGCCGCCGAAGCCGCGGCAGAGGCCGCTGAATCGGCCAATGTTCAATCCGAACGTCGGGCCGAGAACTCCAACGGAGACGGCTCGCGGACCGAGAACCTACGGGCAGCAATGGCAACTCGTACCAATCGCAAGCAGAGCGTCGAGGCCACTCTCGCGGCGCTGCGGGCACGTGGCGACAGGTTGCTGGACCGTTCCGCGGACGTGACCGATCGTGACGATCTGCACCCGGCCTACGACCGGATCCTCGACGAGATCGCACCCGACGAAGCCCGAATTCTTCGGCTGTTGGCCACCTCCGGTGCGCAACCGAGCGTGGACGTACGCACGGCGCGGCCGTTCGGAGTCGGCTCGGAGATGATCGACGAGGGTCTGTCGATGATCGGAGAACTGGCGGGCTGTCGTCATCTGGACCGCATCAGCGCCTACCTGAACAACCTGCATCGGCTCGGTTTGGTGGCGTTCTCACGAGAGCCCGTCGAGGCCGACCGGTACCAGGTGGTCGAGGTACAGCCGTCGGTGATCGAGGCGGTCAAGCGCGCCGGCCGATCGAACAAGATAGTGCGTCGTAGCATCCTGTTGACGCCGTTCGGTGACGACTTCTGTCATACCTGTTTTTCTCTGTAGGGCCTCCGGCCCTGTGCGCCTTTTTGGTAGTTACCACTACCAAAAAGGCGCACAGGGGGGCTTGCCCCCTACAGCCAGGTATCTTCTGTCGTGGTCGTCAGGAACGCTTCCAGATCGTCACGCCAGGTAGCCGGAACAGTCTTGTCCGGCTCGATGCCCGTGTACTGCCCGCGATAGAAGAGCAGCGGGCGTTCGGTCTTGATCTCACTCATCGACGAAACCCGACCGAAGACGACGTAGTGATCGCCACCGTCGTGGACGGTTTCCACCGTGCAGTCGATGTGTGCAAGGGACTTGTCGATGATCGGCGAGCCCAGAGGCGATGGCGTCCAATCGATGCCCGCGAACTTGTCCGGCTCACGTGACCCGAAACGAGCACACACCGCCTGCTGTTCCTCCGCCAACACGTTGACGGCGAACTTACCGGTCCGCTCGATTGCCGCCCACGACCGAGAACCCTTGGTGGGGCAGAACAACACCAAAGGCGGGTCGAGTGACAGGGCCGCGAAAGACTGACATGCGAACCCGACAGGCTCACCGTCGTCGACTGTCGTGATGATGGTGATACCCGTGCAGAATTGCCCGAGAACCGTGCGGAACTGGCGTGGATCGATCGCCTGCTCCGCACTCACCGACGCGTCAGGCGAACTCACGGCTTCATTCCCACCGTGAAGTCGTGACCCCACAGGCTCACGGCCGTGCTTTCCCTCGCGATCCAGTTTTCGTCCTCGACCTCTAGCCCCTCACAACCGAATTCGATGTCGAACCCGCCTGGAGTCTTCATGTAGAACGAGAGCATCTCGTCGTTGACGTGGCGACCGAGAGTCGCCGACATCTTGACCTTCTTGCGCAGTGCCCGGTCGAGGCACAGTCCGACGTCGTCGGAGTTCTCCACTTCGAGCATCAGGTGCACGATGCCCGTCGGGTTGGGCAACGGCAGGAACGCCAAGCTGTGGTGACGCGGGTTGCAGCCGAGGAACCTCAGCCACGCCGGGTCGCCGTCCGCGGGCCGGCCGACCATCTGCGGAGGCAGACGCATCGAGTCGCGAAGCTTGAATCCGAGTACGTCGCGGTAGAACCGCAGCGAAGCATCGTCGTCATCGGTGGTGAGCACGACGTGGCCGAGGCCCTGCTCGCCCGTCACGAACCTGTGCCCGTACGGGCTCACGATCCGGCGGTGTTCGAGAGCAGCTCCGTGGAACACCTCGAGGGAGTTGCCCGAGGTGTCCTCGAACGCGATCATCTCGACGACGCGACGGTCCTTGAGCTGCTCCGCCGTGCCTTCCTTGAACGGAACACCGGCTGCCGACAACCTGTCACGGATATCCTGCAGCTCAGCGGCATTCGCGGTTTCCCAACCCGAGACGAGCAGACGGTCCGTGTCGTTCGGAACGATGACAAGACGCGCCGGGAAGTCGTCCATACGCAGATACAGCGATTCCGCGTCGACGCCCTTGCCCTCGATCATTCCGAGGATCTTGAGTCCGTATTCGCGCCACGCAGCCATGTCGGTGGCCCCGATGCGCATGTACGCCAGAGATCGAATACCCATCATTTACCTCCGTCGAGCAGGAAGTCGGTTGCGAGCCGGTTGAATTCGTCGAACTTCTCGAGCTGCGCCCAGTGACCGCAACCGCCGAAGACGTGGAGCTGCGCGCGCGGGATCATCTTGAGCGCGACCAGTGCGCCGTCGAGAGGGTTGACCCGATCCTCACGGCCCCAGATCAGCAACACACGCTGACGAAGCTTGTACGCCTCGCGCCAGAGCATGCCGAGCTCGAAGTCACCGCTGGAGAAGGACTTACCCATCGCCTTGGCCGCAGCCAGCGACTCGGGAGTGCTGGCGGCAGCAAAACGTTCGTCGACGAGTTCCGGCGTGATCAGCTTCTGATCGAAGACCATGATCCGCAGGAATGCTTCGAGGTTTTCTCGGGTGGGCTGGTAGCTGAACTTTCCGAGGTTCTTGACGCCCTCGGTGGGGTCCGGCGCAAACAGGTTGACACTCAGACCGCCGGGGCCCATCAGAACGAGGCGACCCGCACGGTCCGGGTAGTCGAGCGCAAAGCGAACAGCAGCGCCACCACCGAGCGAATTGCCCAGCAGATCAACGCGACCGGTGATCTCGAGCGTGTCCAGGAGATCGTTGAGCGCCGACGCACTGTGAACGAAGTACTGCGGATGCTCCGTCGGCTTGTCGGACTGCCCGTAACCGGGCTGATCGACCGCGATGACGTGAAAGCTCTTCGCCAACACCGGAATGTTGCGGGCGAAGTTAGACCACGACGACGCGCCTGGGCCACCGCCGTGCAGCAGCACGATGGTCTTGTCGTTTCCGACGCCCGCCTCGTGGAAGTGCAGTTTCAGATCGGGGCGCACTTGCGCGAACCGTGAAGTGGACTCGTAGGTGAGGGCTTCTTCGGTGGTTGTCACTGAGCCTCCTCTAGACCATCGTGTCGGTGATCGGCAGACCGAATTCGCCGGTTCCGAACATGACGTACGCGCGTTCGGGATCGTTGGCGGCGTGGACGCGACCAGCGTGAGCATCGCGCCAGAAACGCTGGATAGGAGTGCCGTTCTGCAGCGCCGTGGCGCCGGAGTTCTCGAAGAGCTTGTCGATCGAGGCGATCGCGCGGCCCGTGGCGCGCACCTGGTCACGTCGAGCGCGCAGCCGCAGTTCCATCGGAACCTCTTCGCCCGCAAGGATCAACGCGTACTCGTCGGCGACGTTGCCGGAGAGCTGACGCCACGCGGCGTCGATGTCGCTGGATGCCTCGGCGATGCGCACCTTGGCAAACGGATCGTCCTTCGACTTCTCGCCGGCGAACGCAGCGCGAACACGCTTGCCCTGGTGCTCGACGTGCGCTTCGTAAGCTCCGTAAGCCATTCCGACGATCGGCGCCGAGATCGTGGTGGGGTGAATGGTTCCCCACGGCATCTTGTAGACCGGCGCGGTGTTGTTCTCGAGGCCCGGGGCGGTCAGTTCGCTCATCGCCCGGAAGCTCAGCACGCGATGCTTGGGAACAAAAACATCCTTGACCACAACGGTATTGGAGCCGGTTCCACGCAGGCCGACCACATTCCACACGTCGTCGATCTGGTAGTCCTCGCGAGGAATCAGGTAGCTCACGAAGTCGACCGCGCGGCCGTCTTTGAACACCGGACCACCGAGAACGGCCCAGCTGGCATGGTCACAACCCGAGGACCACGCCCACGCACCGTTGACCTTGTATCCGCCCTCGACTACTTCACCCATACCCATCGGGGCGTAAGAGGACGAGATGCGAACGTCAGTGTCGTTGCCCCACACGTCTTCCTGCGCCTGCTGAGAGAAGAGGGCGAGGTGCCAGTTGTGTACCCCGATGATCGAGGAGACCCACCCTGTGGAACCACACGCGCTGGCGATCTTCTTGACCGCGGAGTAGAACAGCACCGGATCGGCTTCGTATCCGCCCCACTGCTTCGGCTGCAGCAAGCGGAAGAAGCCTGTTTCCTGAAGAGCCTTGATGGACTCGTCGGGTATACGACGCAGATCCTCGGTCTCCTGTGCGCGCTCGCGCAGTGCCGGCAGTAGTGCGTCGAGCCTCTGCATCACCTCGTGGCTGTCATGGTTACCCACTTCGACGCTCCCGTCTTCCTCGATCGGTTGGTTCACTTACACTTGAGACTAGAACACGTTCTCTTTTCTGTCGAGACGCTGACAAAGGTCCCGTTTGTGGCCGCAATGCTGTAACAAGTGCCCCCAAAATCTGGCGGAACCGGATCGAGTTCTATAACGTGTTCTACTAACAGCTAGAAGGGATGTGAGGTCACAATGGCGCAGATTCGCGAGATCGACGTCGGAACGGTGCAAACTCGTTTCGCCCGCGGTTGGCACTGCCTGGGTCTACTGAAGACCTTCAAGGACGGCAAACCGCACGCGATCGAGGCTTTCGGTACGAAGCTCGTGGTGTTCGCCGACAGCAAGGGCGACATCAAAGTTCTCGACGGATACTGCCGTCATATGGGTGGTGACCTCACACAAGGCGAGGTCAAGGGCGATTCCATCGCCTGCCCCTTCCACGACTGGCGCTGGGGCGGCAACGGCAAGTGCACCGGCATTCCTTATGCCCGCCGCGTGCCTCCGCTCGCACGCACCCGCGCGTGGACGACCCTCGAGCAGAACGGTCAGCTCTTCGTCTGGAACGACCCCGAGGGCAATCCGCCGCCCGAAGAGATCGTGATTCCTCGTATCGAGGGCGCGTACAGCGACGAATGGACCGACTGGACCTGGAACTCCATGGTCATCGAGGGGTCCAACTGCCGCGAGATCATCGACAACGTGGTCGACATGGCGCACTTCTACTACATCCACTACGCCTTCCCGACGTACTTCAAGAACGTCTTCGAAGGTGAGATCGCCACTCAGTACCTCAACACCACGGGTCGTCCCGACATCGGAATGGCCTCCCAGTACGGCGGCGACACGCTTCTTCGCTCCGAAGCTGCGTATTACGGACCGTCGTACATGGTCAATCCCCTGTGGAACAGCTACAGCGGATACGAGGTCGAGAGTGTTCTGATCAACTGCCACTACCCGATCAGCCCGGACTCGTTCGTGCTGCAGTGGGGCGTGACGGTGAAGAAGCCGACGGGTGTCTCCGACGAGATGGCCGACAAGTTGGCCGGCAAGTTCACCGAGGGCATCAGCGAGGGATTCCTGCAGGACGTCGCGATCTGGAAGAACAAGACCAAGATCGAGAATCCCCTTCTCTGCGAAGAAGACGGCCCCGTCTACCAGCTACGACGCTGGTACGAGCAGTTCTACGTGGACAAGGCCGACGTCACCGAGAAGATGACGCAGCGCTTCGAGTTCGAGGTGGACACCACCAAGGCAAACGAAGCCTGGCACGCCGAGGTCGAGGAAAACCTCGCACGCCAGAAGGCCGAGAAGGAAGCTGCAGCAGAAGCGGCAAAGAAGGAAGCAGAGGTCTAGTCGTGAGCGCCTCGATCGGAACCGACGCACGGTGGGCTCGTTGGGCCAAGGCACCGGACTTTGCCGGGCAAACGGAACGGCTCGAGGCGATCGCAGCCCAGACGATCGAGGACAAGCACGAATACCTCGACTCGGGTCTGCAGGAAGTCGACTGCAAGGCATGCGGCGCGTGCGTACTGGTTCGCAAGAACACGTACAAACACACCAGCGTTCAGTGGACTTCCGACCCGGCGCTGCGTTGCCACACCTTCAAAGAGGCAATTGCTTCCGGGCAGTCGTCGGCATTGAAAGACGGATGCCCGAAACTGCACGACAGCATCGCCGACGCGGTTAGGGACGGCACCATCACGGTGCGTGATCCCGAGGTCAGCTGACCTGATTGTGTAGAACGAGGGCCGACCCACGGGTCGGCCCTCGTTTTACGTTCCAGCGCCCGCGCGTCCGTCAGGCAGGCGGTCGCACCTTTCGTGCAGCCACCGCGTAGACGTCGCTCGAGGTGGTGAGCGAGTTCTTTCCGCTGACTGCCGGCACTCCCCCACGGAGATTCACCGCCCAGTTGAGCGCACCCAGCGGTCCACACCCGCTGGCTCCCGGCGCCGCAAACACCGCATCCGAATGTGGGACTGCCGGGAACACTGCACCGGGGAACTCACCGATAGGTTCCGACGGAGGGTTTCCGGTTGTGGTCAAGTGAAGATTGATCGGATTCGAAACCGAACCGATGTAGCAATCGTCACCGAGCAAGGGATTAGACAGTTTCAATCGAACAGGCATGGTGAGTTCCTGCTCGAGAACCTTCAGATCCGGGACTCCCACCGATTCCACCGTCGCGCTGATCTGAGTCAGTCCCAGCGGAGTATCGATCCCGAGAGCACCTCCGGGTACCGAAATCGGGTTGGAATAGACCCCGTTGGACCCGTCCTGCTTGGCGACGAAGGTCTCGACGAAACTGTTGTCCGGCTCTGTCGCGTATTTCACCCCACCCGCAACCTTGAGACTGCCGTCCGGAATCGGCACCGAAAGTGCACCCAATTTCATGGTCCCTCCGCGAACCACGACGCTGGCGCACGTCGTCACCTCGAGATCCTCGATCGGGCACGTGCCCCAACCGTCGAAGGTCAACGGATCAACCGCTGCCGCACCGGAGGAACCGAGCGATCCGCTGCCGGAAGACCCTGACGAGGATTCGTCGGCGACTGCCACACCTGCCCCGGCCATGACAAACGATGCAACTATCGCAACGGTCGACAACACTCGAGATCTATTGCAGCTCTTCATTTTCGAATTCCTCCACCGATGACGGAAATTCACGAGAGCCACCCTGCGGATCGCACCTCGATCTACGCCCGGCACGCTACCGAGAAGTGAGACGCGGATTCACACATAACGACGATATTTCCCACCAAAGAACTACGGCGATCACGCTCGATCGAACTTCCGTCCTAGCCCGGAAACCGTATCGATCCTGTCGGCTCAGCTCGTTTCGACTGTGCCCGAACCGATGACCTGATCGAGGAACGGCCCGAACATCTCCCCCAGGTTCTCGGCGATCTGATCGGGGGTACCGAAAGACAACGTCACGTGACTGATCGCCAGACGCACTATCGTGCTGCCGAACATCTCGGCATGGATGCGGTCGACGTTCGCCCAACTGGTCATGAAGATCTCGGCCAACCTCGCGCTCGCATGTTCGAGCAGCGGAGTCCCGTCAGTGGTGACCAAGCTCAGCAGGTCGTGCTGCGGCCGGGGACCGACAATGCTGACCACCATCGGATCCCGGGCACCGGCGTCGAAGAAGGCACGGAAGGCTGCCGAGACCGCGCCCCGCGGATCCGAATGATGCAGCGTTACTTCGCGTTCCACCTCTTCGAGGAACTCGTCAACGAAACGGATGAGGTATCCGGACGCCAATCCCTGGCGGGACGTGAACTCCTTGTACAACGTCTGCCGGCTCATGCCCGCAGCTTCCGCGATATGCGCCATCGTGATGTCGTTCCACGATTTCTCGGTCAAGAGTTCGCGTGTGGCGTCGAGCGCTGACGCACGGAGGAGTTGACGAGCTGCCTCGTGGTACGGGACACGGGCACGAGCGGTGGACATATCGGGAAGATTTCCATCGCCCGTGCTCGGTGTCAAAACGGTGGACACGCAAGCCACAGAAGTCACGAGTGCACTCAGAGCACCGGTGAGGCGACAAGACCCGCCGCAAGTTCGGTCAGATCCCTGTTTGTATCGGCGAGTACGTCGGCGCTGATGTCCGGGGAGCGTTCGATAAGGGTTCGCACGGCACGAATGTCCTTCGGCCGGCCCACGCTCACAGCACCGACGATATTTCCGTCGCGCATGCAGATCGCAGTGAAGTCATAGGAGTCCAAGTCTCCTCGAACTATTACGGTGTCGTCCGCGCCTGGCCAACCAGCTACTTGAATGTTGCGGCCGAATTGGTTCGACCAACTCCAAGGGACGGATTCGAAGGGTTCTTCCTTCCCGACGATGGTCTTGGCAACTGCAACTGCGTGGTCCTGCGCGGTGTTCCAGTGCTCACCACGGTGCATGCCGCCGAGAAAACCGTTGGGCACGTTGGCCACATCGCCGATCGCGTACACATCAACGACGGAGGTCCGGAGGTATCGGTCTACCGAAATCCCGTTGTCCACCGCAATACCCGCAGCAGCAGCCACATCGGTATCGGGCAAGGATCCGATTGCGACGACGGCCAAGTCCGCTGTCCACTCGCGTCCGTCACGCGCGCGTGCGGTGACACCGTCGGCACCTGTCGTCAGCGTCTCGAGGTCGACTCCCGTCTGCAAGTCGACGCCCGCCAAGGCGTG
Source organism: Rhodococcus sp. OAS809 (assembly GCF_040546695.1). Lineage (NCBI taxonomy): Bacteria > Bacillati > Actinomycetota > Actinomycetes > Mycobacteriales > Nocardiaceae > Rhodococcus > Rhodococcus sp. OAS809. The sequence continues at coordinate 3,143,755 of NZ_JBEPOI010000002.1, forward strand.
CAGCGCGGCGATCTTCTCCGCTATCGACGGTGGAAGCAGCCTGGACAGGGGCAACGGTTGCGCTTCGAGAACCTGCACACTGCAACCCAAGTCGCGTGCCGTTGACGCCACCTCCGATCCGATCAAGCCACCGCCGACCACCAAAAGCGAGGATCCTTCGATCAGCTGGGATTGCAAGCGTCGCATGTCTGCGATATCTCGAAGATAGTGAACACGCTCGGAATCTTCGTTCTCCAACCGTCGGGACCGTCCACCCGTGGCAAGAATCAGAACGTCGTAGTCGATGCTGTCACCGTCGGCTAAAAGTACTGTGCGGGAATCTGTGTCGATACTCGTGACAGTTGCGCCGATCCGAAGATCGATACTCTGCTCGGTCCAGAAAGTCGACGGCCGCAACCGAACCCGATCGAACGACGCTTTCCCGGACAGTAGCTCCTTCGACAGCGCCGGGCGGCGGTACGGCTCCTCAGGTTCGCTGCCGATCAGGATGATGCTGCCGCCGAACCCTTCCTTGCGCAGGGCCTGCGCGGCACCGGAACCGGCGATGCCCGTGCCCACGATCACGACGGTGCGTGTGTCGGGCTCGCTGACCGCTGTCATCAGCGGTTCACCTCCACCATTTCGAAATCGACTTTGGCGGCACCACAATCAGGGCAGGACCAGTCTTCGGGAATCTCGTCCCAGCGAGTACCCGGCTCGATACCGTCGTCGGGCCAGCCGATCGCTTCGTCGTATTCGAACCCGCACTGGAGGCAGCGGAACAATTTGTAAGCAGTGGCAGTCTCGGACATCGGTTTTCCTTTCACCGGTGGGTATTTCGATCAGGATTGCGTGACGAGGGTGAAGTCGACCTTCTCGCGGACGCCGCAGTCGGGGCAGCACCAGTCGTCCGGGATACTCGACCACGGCGTGCCGGGCGGAAAGCCTTCTCGCGCAGCGCCGGTCGATTCGGTGTACGTGTAGTCGCAGATCGGGCAGATGTAGGCGTTCATGCGTTCACCCCGTAGGCTGCGAGGATCTTGGCCCGCTTCTTCGGCGCGATGTTGACCTGAGTGATGTCACCTCGGTAGTGCTCGAGAACGCGGTGGTCCATCACCTTGCGCCACAGGGGCGGAACTGTGGCGAGCATGATCATGCTGGCGTAGCCGCTCGGGAGCTGAGGGGCCTCTTCCATACTGCGAAGCGCCTGGTAGCGCCGTGTCGGATTCGCATGATGATCGCTGTGCCGCTGCAAGTGATAAAGGAAGACGTTGGTGCAGATGCGATCACTGTTCCAGCTGTGCGCCGGCGTGCATCGCTCGTACCGTCCGCTTGCGGTTTTCTGACGCAGGAGTCCGTAGTGCTCGAGGTAGTTGATCGCTTCGAGCAGCGAAAACCCGATGAACGCCTGGATCACGAGGTACGGCGCGATGCCGATCCCGAATACTGCAAGCGCGACACCGAACAGAACAACCGACATGAGCCAGGCGTTGAGCACGTCGTTCTTGATGCTCCAGTGCGTGGTGCCCAAACGCTCGAAGCGGGTCTTCTCGAGATGCCACGCCGACTTCAATCCCCCGCCGACGCTGCGCGGCCAGAAACCGTAGAGGGTCTCACCGAAGCGCGAGGTCGCCGGATCTTCCGGAGTCGACACTCGCACATGGTGGCCACGGTTGTGCTCGAGGTAGAAGTGACCGTAAGCGCTCTGCGCGAGAACGATTTTGGACAACCAGCGCTCGACGCTCTCCTTCTTGTGCCCGAGTTCGTGGGCGGTGTTGATGCCGATTCCGGCCGTCACACCGATCGTCACTGCGAGTCCGATATTGGAGAGAACGCTCAAATCCCAACGCGCCCAGATGTAGCAGGACAGGAAGAAGGCCGTGTACTGCAGCGGCAGATAGGCGTAGGTGCACCACCGGTAGAAGCGGTCGTTCTCGAGTTCGTCGATCACCTCGTCGGGCGGATTCTTCCCGTCCTCACCCGCCAGGATGTCGATGACGGGAATGAGAGCAAACGCGATCAGTGGGCCGGTCCACCAGAAGACATTCCATCCGGTGGCGGTAACAAGCCCCACGGCGATGAAAGTTGCCGATGACGGAATCAGCGCCAACAGCCACAAGTAGCGTTTCCGGTCTCTCCAAGTTGCGAGCCGACCATCTGGCTCGGTGTACACCAACGCAGCCATCGAATTCTCCAGTTCTCGTTCGGATCAGTGAGTGCGTCCTGCGCGGTAATCCGCGACACGAACAACATCTATGTATAGAGAGTGGACAAATGATGGCGTTTTGTCAACGATTTTTGAGGTAAAAGTTTTACAAACACGCAGATTTGTACATCACTAGGATGTGGCGGCAGATCAGCGTTCAAGGAATCGAGGGCGCAAAAGTGCGCCGAAAGGCGCTCGCGCCTCAGGCGGAACGTAGGCCGCCTCGCCATGCCGGGAATACAGGTGGTCGTCCTCGTATCGCGGATGCTCGATCGGCGACACAAGTACGTGGCCGGGGTTGCCCGGCCACCACTTCGGGGAAATCCGAGCGATTGCGTGGTCGGTTCGAGCAACCAGGTCGGTCGACGCGTTGTGCTCGTCGAACTCGCCCAGCGCGAAGCGACAGAACGGGCACCGGTACCCCGGCGGCTCATGATGCAACTCGCCTGCCTTCACGTCGCGATCTTCCCACGACCTCAACGTCTGCGCCCCGTGCGGAAAGCCCCAAAATGCCCGATCTGCGCGAATTTCCCCAAAACAAAAGTTCGCTTACCCATACTGAAATGACCGACTGTCCCCGACGTGAGTGGGTCCTGATGGATACCGACGTATTGGTAGCGGGCGCCGGCCCGATCGGCTTGACCACCGCGATCGAGCTGCGCAGACGCGGTATCTCATGCCGAATAGTCGACCCGCTCGACGAACCGCGGCAATACGCGAAAGCCGTCGGGATTCAGCCACGCACTCTCGAACTCTTCGAGAACATGGGGGTGCTCCGCCAGGCACTCGACGCCTCGACATTGATGCGCGGTCAGATCATGTACACGAACGGCGTCGAGGTCGGCCGCGTCGACCTCACCCTCCCCGAGGACGTTCCTTACTGGTTTCTCTGTCTGCCTCAGTACTCGACGGAGCGCATCCTCACCGAGCGCCTCACCGAGTTGGGAACAACCGTCGAACGCGGAGTCGGCCTCACTGCATTCGAACAATCCGACGACGCCGTCACCTGCACCCTCAGCGACGGCAGTACCGTGACGGCTCAGTACCTGGTGGGTTCCGACGGCGCGCACAGCGTGGTCCGCAAAGGGCTGGGCCTGAGCTTCGAGGGCGGCGCATTTGCCGAGAGCTACATGCTCGGCGACGTCGAAGTCGACTGGTCGATCCCCAGCGGCTACTCCGTCCGCGCCAACCACACCGCCGACGACGGAACCACCGACGATCTACTCGTCTGCATCCCACTTCCCGGACACAAGCGGTACCGCATGTCGATGCTCGTTCCGGACGATTTGATGCCGGACGAATCGTCGAACAAAGCCGCTGTACAACACAGTTTTTCAACCGGAAAGACACCTGAACTCCATCACATCCAGGCTGTGCTCGACAGACTGTCCCCAGAACCGACAACCGCCTCGATGCTGCGATGGTCCTCGGTCTTCCGCATCAGCCACCGCATCGTCGACGCTTACAGCCGCGGACGCGTTTTTGTCGCCGGCGACGCCGCGCACATCCATCCCCCGACTGGCGCGCAGGGCATGAACACCGGGATCCAGGACGCCCACAATCTTGCGTGGAAGATAGCGCTCGCCGTCAAAGGTGTTGCGGAAGCGGATCTTCTCGAGACCTACGACGCCGAAAGGCGGCCGGTCGGTGAAGAAGTCGTCGGGATGACGGTCCGAAATGCTCGAGAAGGAATCGGTTCGGGAGAGTCTTCCATCGACACGGCAATGCGGCGCCAGGCTCAATTGTTGATCGACTACTCGGAGAGTCCGCTGAACACCGGGCGTAATTCTTCGAGTCCACACGTTCAACCGGGCGAGCGTGCACCCGATGCACGCGGAATGCGCCGAGACGGTGTGCAGTATCCAATTCGGTTGTTCGACTTGCTGTCCGGAGTCGACCACACGTTACTGCTGACTTCGGACGGATCCGCGGAGAGCATCAACAGCCTCGAGAAGGTCGCCGACGCCGCAATTCGATCAGCGCACGGCTTGCTGGACGTCTACGCGATAGTGCCACCGGGAACCGTGACCGTCGACTCGCTGGTGCCTATCATCGAGGACAACGCCTCGCAACTGTGCGCCGCGTATGGGGTCGAAGGTACGGCGGCGCTGGTCATTCGCCCCGACGGCTACCTCGGATTCCGTGGTCACCCGGAGAACGTTTCCGATTACTTCACGAAAGTGTTTGCCGTCAATCAGGAATGAGCGAAGCGAACATCAACCGAATCTCGGGCGAGAGCTTCATCAACTCGACGTATCCACCCAACGGCCCGGCATCGAGGTAGGAGAACTCCATGCCGGCGCCCTCTACCCGACCTTGTTGCACCACCGACATTCCGCGACGCTCGGCCTCGAGCAACGTCGCCTCGTAATCGTCTGGAACCCAAGCCATGTGATGAACTCCGACGCCGTGAGTCTCCAGGAACTCCGTGTACAGGTTGCGTCCGGACACTGGTTGGATCAGCTCGAGCTGTTGGCTGCCCGCATATCCGATCGACACGTGCACGACATAGTCCGCGGGCTCCCCGCGATACGTTGTGGTCTCGGGACCAAAGGCGATGTCTGGCATACGTAGCCATCGCTCCACTCCCCACTGCCGAGTGAACTCCTGTTCGGCAGCCTCGATGTCCTCGACCACCCAGCAGATCTGGAAGATCGGTCCCGAGACCAACGGGGTCATGCCATTTTTCCGTTGTCGACCGAGTAAACGGCCCCGTGTATCGCCGAGGCGTCGTCGGAGGCAACGAAAGCCACCATCTTCGCAACGTCCTCGGCTTCCATCAAGCCACGCGGCGAGGCAACCTTCATGACGAGGTCGAAGTCGACTCCGTCGGGGAAGGTGAATCCGGTGACTTGAGGAGTCATCATGCCGCCGGGGCAGATTGCGTTGACACGCAGAGACTTTCCGGTGAACTCCATCGCCATCGCTCGGGTCAGTCCGATGAGTCCGTGCTTGGCAGCACAGTATCCAGCCGAGTACGCCTGCCCTTCCAGTCCCGCAATCGAGGAGACGTTGACGATGTTGCCGCCCCGTTCCAGCAAGTGCGGCAGTGCTGCTCGGGAAAGGAAGAACGGTCCGTTCAGATTGACCGCAAGGTCATGTGCCCATTCGGAATCCGCAATATCCGCCGTGTGACGAAGCGAGTGCGATCCCGCCACGTTGACGAGGATGTCGATACCACCGAGTTCGTCGACACACGCTTGCACGGCCGCATCACACTGAGCGGAATCCGAGACGTCCGTCGCCGCGAAACGACGCTCTCCATCCGCGCCAACCACCTCGACCATCGACTGTCGCAGCTTTTCCTTGTCGCGGGCGATACCGAAAACCTGTGCGCCCCTGCGGTGGAGAATCTCGGTGACGGCGCGCCCCAACCCTGAGGACGCGCCGGTTACCAAGGCCACTTTTCCGGCCAGTACGTCTGCCATGGGCTAGGAAGCCGCTGCTTCGCGCTGGAGTTCCAGCGCAATGTCGATCAACTGATCTTCCTGTCCGCCGACCAACTTGCGCTTACCTGCGCGCACCAACAGTTCCGCGGACGACACTCCGTACCGCTCGGCCTGACGCTCGGCATGCTTGAGGAAGCTCGAGTACACGCCGGCGTAGCCCATCATCAGTGCCTGACGATCGAGCAGGCACTCCTGCGGCATTGCCGGGCGCACAACGTCTTCGGCTGCATCGGCGATCGCGAAGAAGTCGATACCGGTCTTGACTCCGATCTTGTCGCAGACACCGACAAACGCCTCGACCGGGGCGTTGCCGGCGCCGGCACCGAACCGACGGGTACTACCGTCGATCTGCTTGGCTCCCGCACGAACTGCCGCAATGGAATTGGCGACGCCCAGGCCCAGGTTCTCATGTCCGTGGAAGCCGACCTGAGCGTCGTTGCCGAGTTCCTGAACCAGCGCCTCGACGCGATCGGATACCTGCTCGAGCACAAGTGCGCCGGCGGAGTCGACCACGTACACACACTGGCAACCCGCGTCGGCCATGATGCGAGCCTGCTTGGCCAGCTTCTCCGGCGGAATCGAGTGAGCCATCATGAGGAATCCGACTGTTTCGAGTCCACGCTCACGCGCGAGGCCGAAGTGCTGGATGGATACGTCTGCCTCGGTGCAGTGAGTTGCGATGCGGCAGATGGACGCACCGTTGTCCTGTGCGATGACGATGTCGTCCTTGATGCCCAATCCGGGCAGCATCAGGAAGGCGATCTTCGCGTTGGTCGCCGTCTCGACTGCAGCTTTGATCAGTTCCTGCTCGGGAGTCTTCGAGAAGCCGTAATTGAAGGAGGACCCGCCGAGGCCGTCGCCGTGAGTGACCTCGATGACCGGCACTCCGGCTCCGTCGAGGGCACCGACGATGGCTCGTACTTCGTCGACGGTGAACTGATGACGCTTGTGGTGGGAGCCGTCGCGCAGCGATGTGTCGGTGACGCGGATGTCCCAGCTCGAATCGAAATGAATCATGTCGCTCATGCCTTCACACTCAGAAGCTTCTGGGCGATTTCCTCGCCCACCTTGGTGGCTGCTGCCGTCATGATGTCGAGGTTGCCCGCGTACGGCGGTAGGAAATCGCCTGCGCCTTCGACCTCGACGAACGTGGTGACCGTTGCATAGCCACCGGAAACGACGCTCGGTTTGTCGAACTGCGGTTCGTTGAGCAACCGGTAGCCGGGCACGTACTGCTGGATGTCCTTGACGACGCGGTGAATGGAGTCGGTGATCGCGGCCTGGTCGGCGTCTTCGGGGATAGCGCAGAAGATTGTGTCGCGCATGATCATCGGCGGGTCCGCGGGGTTGAGGATGATGATCGCCTTGCCGCGCTGTGCGCCGCCGATGGTCTCGATACCGCGGCTGGTGGTCTTGGTGAACTCATCGATGTTCGCGCGAGTTCCCGGGCCGGCGGACAATGATGCAACGGAGGCGACGATCTCGGCGTACGCCACGTCGACGACACGCGACACCGCGTAGACGATCGGAATGGTTGCCTGCCCACCGCAAGTGATCATGTTGACGTTGGGTGCGTCCAGGTGCTCACGCAGGTTCGCGGGCGGAACCACAGCCGGGCCGACCGCGGCCGGAGTCAGGTCGACGGCACGGATACCGGCGGCCTCGTAGCGTGGTGCTGCCTCGCGGTGCACGTATGCCGACGTCGCCTCGAAGACCAGGTCCGGTTTCTCCGCCTGGTTCAGCAACCAGTCGACGCCCTCGGCGGAGGTCTCGAGTCCCATCTTGCGGGCGCGCGCCAATCCTTCACTCTCGGGATCGATTCCGATCATCCATCGCGGTTCGAGCCACTCGGAACGCTGCAGTTTGTACAACAGATCGGTACTGATGTTTCCCGATCCGACGATCGCCACACTTGCCCTGGTCATGACTACTCCTACGTGAACTGAAGAGAGACGGAACCGAGGCCGCTGAACTCGGCTCGGAAGTTGTCGCCTGGATGAGCGTCGATCGCTCGCGTGCACGAACCCGGCAGAACGATGTCGCCGGCCTTGAGCCGAACTCCGAACGTGTCGACCTTCTGCGCCAACCACGCGACGGCGGTGACCGGGTTACCGAGAACCGCATCGCTGCGCCCCTCCGCAATCCGCTCGCCGTTGCAGGTCAGCACCGCGTCGATCGCCTTGATGTCGATGTCCGACGGGCGAACTCGTTCCTTGCCGAGAATGAACCCGGCGGAGGACGCGTTGTCCGCGATGGTGTCCGAGAGGCCGATCTTCCAGTCCTTGATCCGGCTGTCGATCAACTCGATGGACGGCGCATAGGCGACAGTGGCGTCGATGACGTCTTGTTCGGTGCACCCGGCGCCCGGCAGATCTGCTCCCAGAATGAAGGCGACCTCCACCTCGACGCGTGGGAAGCAGAAGCGCGACGTGTCGACCGGACGGTCCTCGAACTCTTCCATCTCGGCGAGCAGGTGACCGTAATCTGGCTCGTCGACGCCCATCATCTGCTGCATCGCCAGTGACGAGAGCCCGACCTTGTGCCCGACCACCTTTGCGCCACCGGCAACACGACGCCGGATGTTGATGAGCTGGATCTCGTAGGCGTCGACGACGTCGATGTCCGGATACGTGGCGATCAGCGGGCTGATCGGAGCGCGATCCCGTTCCGCCGAATCAAGATGGTCGGCAAGTTCGCCGCGGATCTGCGTCGAGAGCATCGTTCAGGCCTTTCCGACTGTGGAGAATGCGGCTGCGTGCTGACCGGCTCGTCGTCCGGAGAATACGCAGTCGGCGAGCGACAAGCCGCTCACATACGAGTTGGAACAGATACCGACCGCGGTACGGCCGGCGGCGTACAGACCAGGGATACCCTCCCCGGCCTCGTTTTTCACCATGCCGGACGATTCGTCGACCACCAATCCACCGAGCGTGAGCATCGGGCACGGATTCATCATGTTGGGCTTGATCGAGACGTCGTACATCGTGAACGGCGCAGACAGTATCGGCCTGACGAAGTCCGACGGTTTGCCCATCGGATCAGGTTGTCCGGCAGCGGCAGCGGAGTTATGCGCGTCGACGGTGGCTTGAAGGCCGGCGACGTCTATCCCCGCTTTGCGGGCGGCCTCGGCAATGGTGTTGCCACGCACTGCAGTACGCATCATTCCGGTGGTCTGTACCCGCTGGAACCACATCGACTGGTCACTTATCTGCGATTTCGCTTCGCTAACGAGTTCGGAATCTGCCAGCAGCCAACCGATTCCGCTGCTCTTCTCCGCCATCGCCTGACCGAGAGCGGCACCGTAACGGGACTCGTCGACGATTCGCGCACCGGATTCACCCACCAAAATGGAACCGAGAAAAGCACTCGGCGGGACGATGAATCGCCAGGCGGACACATTGCCGAGCTTGTCGGTGGCTCCCCCGGCTTCGACACCGAGGTTGATGCCTTTGCCGTCGTCCCCGGAGGTGCCGAGCGGGATACCGCCCTTGTAGGCGGGGGCATGGGTGCGCATCATCTCGCGATTGGACACGAAGCCGCCGGCGCTCAGGATCACGCCGCCGCGTGCCTGGATGCGAATCCGCTTGGCGTGCTTCTTCTCGATCTTCGCGATGAGTGCGTCGAGAATCGTGCGCAACTGCGGTGCGTAGACGCCGGGCTTGGAGGACAGGGACCCGAGCGTCGCGTGACGGCGACGAACTCCGGCAGGTGCGTCACGCAGCGTCAGTGCTTCGACGCCGATCACCCGGCCGTCCTCGATGATCAGCCGGTCCGCTCGCGTCTGGCCGAGCAACTGGACGCCCTTCGCCTCCGCGGACTTCGCGAGCGGGCCGTACAGCATCTTTCCCGACGTGCCACGCCCCTTGGCGCGATGACCACGCGGAGCAGGTTTTGCGATGTCACGGAACCCGCCGGCCGATTCGCTACCCGAGAAGTAGAGGTAGTGCTTGTTGCTCGGGTACGACGTCTTGTACGGACAGAGTGAGGCCTCGAACGGCACGCCGTGACTGCGCAGCCAGTCGATCGACGCCGGGCTCTCGTCGACGAACCGGCGCAGAGTCTGCGGCGTCACCGCGTCACCGACCTCGCGGTTCAGGTAGGCGAGCATGGCTTCGGGACTGTCCTCGACACCGGCTTCCTTTTGAATCACGGTGCCGCCGCCGGCGTAGTAGATTCCTCCGGAAATCGTGCTGGCACCACCACCGAGTGCTCGGTCGATTGCCAAAACCGACGAACCGGCCGCTACAGCTTCGAGCGCCGCACTGGCGCCCGCCACACCGAACCCGACCACAAGGACGTCAACCGAAGTATCCCAGGTCACACCGCACCATCCTCAATCTCACTGCAACGTGTTTCGTTATCAATGACAACGTCCGGAAATACTTCCTGGCAGAAAGCATGGACTGACACCCCCATCATTCTATAACGTGTTCTACATGAGCAAGCAGGAATACGACATCGTCGTCGTCGGCAGTGGTGCCGCAGGTATGACAGCGGCCTTGACCGCAGCCCACCAGGGCTTGAGTGTGGTCATCGTGGAGAAGGCCGCCCACTACGGCGGATCGACCGCCCGTTCCGGTGGTGGGGTCTGGATCCCCAACAACGAGGCACTTCAAGCGGACGGTGTCACCGATACACCGGAGGCCGCACGTTCCTACCTGCACAGCATCATCGGCGACGTTGTCGCTCCCGAACGCATCGACACCTATCTCGAGCGCGGTCCCGAGATGCTCTCGTTCGTGTTGAAGAACAGCCCGCTCGAGCTGCAGTGGGTTCCCGGCTACTCCGACTACTACCCGGAAGCACCCGGCGGACGCCTCGGTGGCCGCAGTGTCGAGCCCACCCCGTTCGACGGCAACAAGTTGGGCGCCGACCGCAAGAACCTCGAGCCCGACTACGTCAAGGCCCCCAAGAACTTCGTCATCACCCAGGCCGACTACAAGTGGCTCAACCTGCTGATGCGCAATCCTCGCGGACCCCTGCGCGCCATGAAGGTCGGCATGCGATTCCTCGCAGCCAAGGCCACAAAGAAGGATCTGCTGGTTCGCGGCCAGGCACTGGTCGCCGGTATTCGACTCGGACTTCAGTCCGCCGGAGTACCCATCCTGCTGAACACCCCGCTGACCTCCCTGTACACCGAAGACGGCGCAGTTCGCGGCGTCAACGTCATCGTCGACGGCGAGGAGCAGGTCATCCGCGCTCGCCACGGAGTCGTGTTGGGATCCGGCGGATTCGAGCACAACAAGGAAATGCGTGAGAAGTACCAGCGCGCACCTATCGGCACCGAATGGACCGTCGGCGCGAAGGCAAACACCGGCGACGGTATCCGCGCAGGCCAAGAAGTGGGCGCTGCAGTCGATTTCATGGACGACGCCTGGTGGGGCCCGTCCATTCCGCTGACCGGCGGACCGTGGTTCGCTCTCTCCGAGCGCACCCTCCCGGGCTGCATGATGGTCAACATGTCGGGCAAGCGCTTCGGCAACGAGGCGGCTCCGTACGTCGAGGCAACCCATGCGATGTACGGCGGTGAGTACGGTCAGGGCGAGGGCCCCGGCGAGAACATCCCGACGTGGATGATTCTCGATCAGCGCTACCGCAACCGCTACACGTTTGCCGGTATCACTCCCCGCTCCCCCTTCCCCGGCCGCTGGCTCAAGGCCGGCATCGTGGTCAAGGCGGGAACCATCGCCGAATTGGCCGAGAAGACAGGGCTTCCCGTCGCATCGCTGACCGAAACCGTCGATCGGTTCAACGGCTTCGCGCGCAACGGCAAGGACGAGGACTTCGGACGCGGTGACAGTGGTTACGACGCGTACTACGGCGATCCCCGACTGAAGAACCCCAGCCTCGCCGAAATCAGCAAGGCTCCGTTCTACGCCATCAAGATGGTTCCGGGTGACCTCGGCACCAAGGGCGGAATCTGCACCGACGTCAACGGCCGAGCACTACGCGAAGACGGAAGCGTCATCGACGGCCTCTACGCGGCTGGCAACGCGAGCGCTCCGGTCATGGGCCACACCTACGCCGGACCAGGCGCGACCATCGGTCCCGCAATGACTTTCGGCTACCTGGCCGTACTCGACATCGTCGAGCGTGCGAAGAAGGCCGAGACAACCGAAGCACCTGCAGCTGAAAAGACGGCGGTCGACCATGCCAATTGATCCGAAGATCGCACTCGGCGCCGAGCTTGCGCCACAAGAGTTCTCGTGGACCCCGTCGGACGTGCAGCACTACCACTTGGCCCTGGGGGCAGGTGCTCGTCCGCTTGATCCGAACGAGCTTCGATACCTCGACGACGAAAAGCCTCAGGTACTACCCACCTTTGCCACCGTCGCCGCCAACTTCCACGCCACCGAAGCACCGAAGGTGTCGTTCCCCGGCGTCGAAATCGATCTGGCGAAGGTAGTCCACGGGAGCCAGGAAGTCACTGTCCATCAGCCGATCCCGGCAAGTGGAAGTGGCCGCACTACAACTCGAATCGCCGAGGTCTGGGACAAGGGCAAGGCCGCGGTGATCGTGCAGGAATCCGTCACGGTTGACGCCGAGGGCAACCCGCTGTGGACAGCTCGCTCGTCCATTTTCGCCCGCGGCGAGGGTGGTTTCGGGGGTGAACGTGGTCCGTCGGAGTCGATTACGCTTCCGGATCGCGAAGCAGATGAGACAGTGGTGACGCCTGTGCTTCCACAGCAGGCTTTGCTGTACCGGATGTGTGGTGATCGGAATCCGTTGCACTCGGATCCGCAATTCGCCTCCGCGGCAGGCTTTCCAGCGCCTATCCTGCATGGACTGTGTACTTACGGAATGGTCTGCAAGACCGCAGTGGATACCATGCTCGACGGCGACAGCAGTCGGGTAGCCGGATTTCGGGCCCGCTTTGCCGGGGTCGTATTTCCCGGCGAGAACTTGAGTATCCAGATCTGGAAAGACAATGGGCGACTCCTGATCTCAGCTTCTGTACTGGAGCGCGAAGCTCCTGCCCTGGCTGACGTAGTTCTCACTCTTGTCTGATACCAACCTGTCTGATACCCACCTGTTAGAACTCACCGTAGTTCTCGAACCCGATGGAGTAGCCCGAAGATGACGGCACAAGACGAAAAGTTCCGACTGTCCCGACGAGGTTTCATGGCCGCTGGAGCCGGCGCCGTGGCAGCGACCGCATTCGCCGGCTGGACGCCGGCCTACGCCGTCCCCGCCGGCTCTTCCGGCTCCGCGGGTGGTCCCGTGTCCACCCTCACGCCGCCGCCTGCCTTCCCCGAAGGCATCGCGCTGTACCAGCAGGCATATCAGAACTGGTCCAAGGAGATCATGCTCGACGCGATCTGGACCTGTTCGCCCAAGACGCCCGAAGACGTAGTCCGCCTCGCGAACTGGGGCCATGCCAACGGCTACACCATTCGTCCCCGCGGTGCCATGCACGGCTGGACGCCGCTGACCATCGTCAACGGTGCGCCGGTCGACAAGGTCATCCTCGCCGACACCACGGTCCACCTCACCGGAGTCTCCGTCAACGCCGGTGGCAGCCCAGCCACCGTCACCGCAGGACCCGGCGCGACCCTCGACGCCATCACGACCGCACTGCAGGCACAGGGCCTCGGGTTCGCGAACCTGCCGGCGCCGGGTGTGTTGACCATTGCCGGCTGCCTCGCCGTCGACGCTCACGGCGCAGCTCTTCCCGCCGAAGGCGAAGCACACGTTCCCGGACAGACTTTCGGCTCACTCTCCAACCTCGTCACGTCCCTGACCGCAGTGGTCTGGAACGGCAGCGAGTACGCACTGAAGACGTATGCACGTAGCGACGCGGCGATCAAGCCGCTGCTGACTCACCTCGGACGCACCTTCCTCACCTCCGTCACCTTGCAGGCCGCCCCCAACTACCGCATGCGCTGCGTCAGCCACACCGACATCGGTTGGCAGGAACTCTTCGGCGCCCGCGGAGCGTCCGGACGCACCTTCGAGAAGTTCGTCCGCGAAAACGGTCGCGCAGAAGCAATCTGGTACCCCTTCACCGAACGCCCGTGGATGAAGGTGTGGTCACTTGCACCCACCAAGCCGCCGTTCTCGCGTGAGGTGACCGGACCGTACAACTACATCTTCTCCGACAACCTCCCGGAGCCTGTCACCGACATGATCGGCCAGATCAACTCCGGAAACCCGGGCATCGCACCGGCATTCGGGCAGATCATGTACGCCACCACCGTTGCCGGACTCGCCGCGACGTTCTCCAACGACCTGTGGGGATGGTCCAAGGACGTCCAGTTCTACATCCGGGCCACCACCCTGCGCCTGACCGAGGGCGGCGGAGCCGTCATCACCTCGCGCGCCAACATCGGCCAGGTCATCCACGACTTCACCCAGTGGTTCAACGGTCGCATGGAGTACTACCGCTCTATCGGACAGTTCCCCCTCAACGGCCCCGTCGAAATCCGTTGCTGCGGCCTCGATCAACCGTCGGATGTCGAGGTCGACTCGGCAGGCGCCCCCACCATCTCGGCCATGCGCCCGCGCCCCGACCATCCGGAATGGGACACCGCCATCTGGCTCAACGTCCTCGGCGTCCCCGGAACCCCCGGCATGTTCGCGTTCTACCGCGAAATGGAACAGTGGATGCGTAATCACTACAACAACAACGACGCCACCTTCCGCCCCGAGTGGTCCAAGGGCTGGGCGTTCGGCCCCGACAAGCCGTACACCGACACCCCGATCATCACCCAGGGCCTCCCCCAGACCTACCGCGACGGCGTCCCATCGAGCGACAACTGGGACACCGCCAACGCCGCATTCAACGCGTTGGATCCGCACAAGGTCTTCAGCAACACCTTCCTGGACCAGTTGCTGCCTTGAGGTTCAAGTACTGAGCGCACACTCTGACAACTCGACGGTCGTCGCCACTCCCTTTACTTTCGGGAGTGCGGCGGCCGTCGTGCGTTGCAGTGAGCGGGATGAAGGAGTCCCCCCGCATCCCGACGAGGCAGCTGCCTCAATCGCGATCAGGATGGATCGCCTCGTGCATACTTTCCACTGCCCTGGCGTGAGTTGAGAGCTCGGACCGAGCCGACCGAATCGTAGCGCTGTCGCTGCGTGCCCCCGGCTCGGACGACGACGAGTCCTCTCCGGGGTTCGGCGCGCCACCAGCTGGATGCTCGGAGGAGCCGGTGCGCTCTTCCCTCTCCGCGCGGGCGCGCAACAACGACTCGGACTTCGGGGTATTTCGCATCGGAGCATTGTCCCAGATCCATCTCCTATGACTCACATTGAGCGCTCTCACCCCCGGCGACCAGGCTGTTCCTGAATATCAACACCTAGAATGTTCGCAACAAAATATCTACAGCGGTCAGGGTAGACATTCTCGCGAGGCTGTTGTATCTTTTTTCTCGTAGCAAGGAACGAGTCAAGAGATGCGGGAGAGATGAACTACCCGCAAGCAGTACCGCAGGGCAGGGACGTGCCGGGGCCGAATTCGTGTGTGAGTGTGTAGTCGGACCCGGCACCCCCCTTCAAAGCGGCTACCGGATGTCTTGTGCGAGTCCGGAAGTTCGAAAGAATGCAGTTATGTAAGTAAGTTCAACCCCATCCGGCCCCCGGCGCTCCTCGCGCCGGGGGCCCCGTCCGTTCAGCGAAAGAAGCGAGCCATTCCGGCAGATACACCACCGGGGGACCCCTCCGGCAGATTCGACGACGAGAACTATCCTGCGTACAGCATGGGACATGCGGCCGAGATCCTCGGTGTCAGGCAAGCTTTCCTTCGTAGCCTCGATGCCGCGAAACTACTTACCCCGCAACGCTCTGAGGGCGGACATCGCCGCTACTCCCGCTACCAGCTGCGCATCGCAGCCCGCGCGCACGAACTCGTAGCCAACGGCACGGCGCTCGACGCGGCTTGCCGCATCATCATCCTCGAAGACCAACTCACCGAAGCCCGTCGCATCAACGCCGAGCTTCAGCAAGCGCAGGACCTGCGAGAGGAACCGGACGCGGCACCCGAATGAGGACTGCACTGGAACAGCAGTTGCGCCTATACGGTCGATCTGACCCCTCCTCCTTCCAACTGCGGTAAATTCGGCCAATTGGGACATTGCTCGGCGTCGGTTGCTCGATTTCCACATCGAAGGGATCGCAGGCATGACTTCCTCCCACCACCGCGCTCGGGTGCGGCTGTCTGCTCTGTCGATCGCCTTGACCGTTGCCATTGCAACCGCTGCGTGCAGTTCCGACGATGACTCCGTAACAAACACGGGCAGCGCCTCTCCCAGCACCTCGAGCAGTCGGGAATCCACCGAGATCACGGACATCGTCCGCCGCCAAGTGGCCGACTTGGGCCTCAGTGCCGCTGTGTTCGGGGTGTGGCGAGGCGACGACGAAGTTGCTCTCGGCGCCGTCGGAGAGTCCCCTGTCGGAGTTCCGGCGACAACCGACATGCAGTTGCGCGTCGGCCAACCGATGGAACCGATGCTCTCGACAGTCCTGCTGCAACTCGACGAAGAGGGAACGCTTCCCCTCGATCAACCGATCGCGAAGTGGGAACCGAACTTTCCACGCGCAGACACCATCACTCCGCGAATGCTGGCCAACAGCACGTCGGGCATCTCCGACTACGTGACCGATCCACAGTTCCTCAAACTCTTCACGGACAACCCGATGAAGGGCTGGACTTCTCGAGAGATCCTGGATCTTGCCAACTCCCGCCCGCCGTTGTTCGAACCCGGCACCGGTTGGGCGTACGCGCACAGCGACCTGACGCTGCTCGGCGACGTCATGGAGAAAGCGACTGGAAAACCGCTGGGCGAACTACTTCAGCAGCGCGTCTTCGATCCACTCGGGATGGATCACAGCAGCGTTGTACTCACGTCGCAGATGGACGAACCGATCCTGCACGGTTACACCAATGAACGTGGAGTATTCGAAGACTCCACTTTCTGGAATCCGACGGCGTTCCTGCACAGCGGAAACATGAACGCGCCTGTCGCCGACGTCGGAAAGTGGGTGCGCGCGCTGGGAACGGGAGAGTTACTATCCGACAAGGCTTTCGAGCAGCAGATGGCGCCGACGACTGCGGGCTTGGGAAGTATGACGGCGGACAAGTTCTTTTCCTTCGGGACCGGGCACCTCGACGGCTGGCTGGTGATGAACCCGTCGTACGGCGGTTACAACGGTCTCGCGCTCTACTACCCCGACTCGAAGACGACGATCGTCGTCTACGCCACACTCGGGCCGACAACCAACGCGGACCTCAACAACGCCGTGTCGATGGGGAAGGAGATCGGAACCCTCCTCGAGCCGGATCACCCGCCGCAGGTACCGACGCCGTGACGCCCCACACACGCTGGTAGTAAACAGCGCCGGTCGGCAACTTCCTGTTTACGCACGGATTACCTCCAGGACTTATCGCCCCATCACCATTCTCTTCAGTACCGAACGAAACGCGTCGGACCGCGGGTTGTCTCGCCAGTGAACGAGAACGTAGATAGATGGGGACAGGCCCGATGAGGAAATACGCGATGTCAGTGGCATGCACGGTTGCAGTCACAGCGGGGGTGACTCTTGTGATGTCGGTACCTGCCGGAGCGGACCCGAATGACGGTGGGTCGTGCCCGGCCGGTGCGGTATTCGCGGTCGGCGGAACGTGGGATCCGACGGGACAAACGACGCAACCCGTCACCGACCGCTACGTCGCCCAGGGTTACGCCTCCAAGCCGGTGACCTACCCCGCCAGCTTCTGGCCGCTCGGCGAACAGACGTACGACCAGAGCGTTGCCGCCGGCGCCCAGACGCTTCGCACCGAAGTCAACGCTTTCCACGCTCAGTGCCCGGGCAGCGAGATCGTCGTCACCGGATACTCACAGGGAGCACGGATTGCCGGCGACGTTCTCGGGGACATCGCACGTGACGGATCCATTCCCCAATCGCAAGTCGAAGGCGTCCTCTACGCCGACCCTCGCAACTCGGCCGGGGGCATCGAAACCGTAGTGCCCAATGTCGTTCCGGGAGCGACGATGTCCGGAGCACGCGGCGGATTCGGAGACATCGCAGTGCAGGAAGTCTGCATCGAGGGTGACGGCATCTGCAACATGCCCAAGCCGCGTGATGCGCCCGAGGTGTTCGTGGATTCGGTCTTCGGCTACTTCACGAAGCACAACACCTACACGCCGATGATGTCCGAGCCCGCTCCGCCTGCTCCCCCGGCGCTGCCGCAGACACCGTCGGTGCCACTGCAACCGGCTGACGTCGCCACTGCGATCGTGACACGGGTCGTCGAGAACATCACTCCGTATCTGAGCGCTGCACTCGCCACCGTGCTGACGAAGTAACGCGACACCGCTTGTTCGGCTGACTGAAAGTCGACCGATTCGTACAAGTCGAGGACCACCCGCGCCGTGCACCATCGAATACATGCTCACCTTCATCGTCAGATACGGGTACGTCCCGTTCATGCTCTTGGGAATCAACGGAGCCGCAATCGCGCTGGCGGCATCCGGCGCGCCGAAATGGTCACTGGTGGCATTGATTCTCTTCGCAGTGGTCTGCTCGTTCGCGGCCGAACGGGCGCTTCCCTACGAATCTTCGTGGAATGCCCCGGGACCGGACAGGTTTCGCGACGCTGTCCATGCGTTTGTCAACGAATCCCTCATCTTGGTCAGCGTCGCGGTAATCCCGTTGATGGCCGCGGTGATTCCGTTCGACGGGCTGTGGCCGAGCGGTCTTCCGTTTGTCCTTCAGGTCGTCTTCGCAGTGTTGGTTGCCGATTTCGGCATCACCGTGGTGCATTTGATCAGCCACAAGGTTGGATGGTTGTGGCGTTTCCACGCGGTTCATCACAGCCTCGAACGGTTCTACGGTATGAACGGACTGATGAAGCACCCCGTGCATCAGACTTTCGAAACCGCCGGTGGCGTCCTGCCACTGATCCTCCTCGGGATGCCCGTTCCAGTTGCCTCGGCGCTCGCGGTTTGTGTCGCTGTCCAACTCCTGCTTCAGCATTCGAATGCCGACTACCGCATCGGCCCCCTGCGTCCGATACTCGCCCTCAACGCCGGCCACCGATTCCATCACCTGAAGTGGGCGGGAATCGGTGACGTCAATTTCGGTTTGTTCACTCTGATCTGGGATCACATGTTCCGCACTTATTCTTTCGATCCGGAAAAGCGCTTCAGCAGTGACGATCTCGGAATGGCGGCCAAGCCCGACTACCCGGACGACTACCTCGGCCAGTTGGCCGAACCGTTCCGGAGACAGAACTGACGGACGAGGGGCGGAGATTCAGCCCGCGAGTACCCGTCGCATGACGGGCTCGGCTGCAAACGCACTGGCCAACACCAACGCGATCCCCACAGCCAGGGTGACGCCCAACTGAACCAGCGCCATCGGAGTGGTCAATACGGCTGCCCCTGCCAGTGGGAAGAGGAACAGCAGTGCAGCGCCGGCGCCGGCCAGTGCCATCACCACCACGGGAGTGCGAACGTGCCTCATGCGGGCGCTGTCCATCACCTCGACAGGTGTGCCGGCCAAAGTCAGACTCCGATACAGCTCACGGTTGTCGAGGATCCCGGATACCTGGGTGAGCGCAGACGAGATGGCCGCCAACGTGAATGTTGCTCCGAGAGTGAACAACACCCCGGTTCTCATGTCCGCGAACAGGAACTCCTGCCCTGGCTGCAAATCCTGTCCCTCCCCGTTGCCGATCGCGGCGAGGAGAGATGTGCCTGCGGCAACAAAGCTGGCCATCGTCACACCGCTGACCGTGCGCCACACAGCCTTCGGATTGTCCAAGACCCGACGCGCCGCAATCAGCGAAGCACCGTCTTTGGCGCATTTGAGCATGATCCGTCCAAGCAGCGAAATGACGAACGGACCGACCAACGCAACAACGCCGAAGCAGAGACCAAGGCCCACCAGGATTGCCGCGATGCTTGCCGCGGAGCCCCCGAATGCACTCCATCCCACAAGAACCCCCACCCCAGCCACCGCGACGATCATCTTCGGTGCGGCGCTGGGATTGCCCGCCGTGACGCCCAACGGGCTCACGAACACCTGGCGCATCCCGAGCATCGACGTCAAAGCAGCCAGGATGGTCATTCCGAATACGATGCCCACCAGCGGAAGTGCGCCTAACCAAAGCTCACTCCACTCGAATGTCCGACCTTGAAATCTCAAGAGAGCTACGAGCGGCAACGCGAGGAGGTATCCCACCACACCGATCAACGCACCGGCCAAGCCCTGGATACCCGATTCCGCAGCGCACAGCGCAACGATCTGGCGAGGGGTGGATCCGATGAGTCGCAGCGAGGCAAGTCGTTCGTCGCGACGGCGCGCGCCCAAGCGGGCCGCCGCCAGACCGAGAGTGACGGCTGGAACGATCATCAACACCGAAGCAACCCCTGCGAGCGCTAGGTACGCCTCGGCTTCGGGTTCGCTCGATCTGCCCGCAAATGCACCGTAGCCGCCGAGCACCGTCAGCAACAACGTCGTCGAGGCGGCAAATGCGGACACTGGGAGCGCGAAGGTACTCAAGGCCTTTCGGCCTTCACCTCGCACCGTCATCAATGCAACGCGCGCTGTGGCCTTCATGCCGCCACCTGTGTCCCGACGAGCGAACCGGCCTGCATCATCATCGTGCGATCACACCACCGAGCGACTTCGGCATCGTGAGTGACGACGACCAACGCAGAACCGATCTGTTGAGCCGAATCACGCAACACCCTCATCACTTCCCAACTCGTCTGCGCGTCGAGTGCACCGGTCGGCTCGTCTGCGAAGAGAACGGCGGGTTTGGTCACCAACGCTCGCGCAATCGCCACACGTTGCGACTGACCACCCGACATCTGACCCGGGCGACGGTCCTGCAGACCGTCCAGTCCCAATGGCGCGAAGAAGCCGTGCGCCGTCCGCTTGGCTTCGGCGATGGACAACCCGTTGAGCACCAAGGGCAAAGCGACGTTCTCGATCGCCGGAAGCTCCGGTAACAGTTGGCCCGATTGAAAAACGAACCCGTACGACTCCCGTCGGAGCCGGCTGCGGTCGTTCTCACCGAGGTTCTCGATATGCCTGCCGCTCAGCAAGATTGCTCCCGAGTCGGGCTTGACGATTCCTGACATGCAATGCAGCAGTGTCGACTTCCCCGATCCTGAAGGACCCATGATGGCCGTGGCAGTACCGGCGCGCACTTCCAGCGATACACCTCGGAGCACCGGAACGTCGCCGTACGACTTGCCCAGCGCGTGGACCGACAGGACTGCGGGTGCTTGTGCGTTGTTCATGATTCCACCTTCTCGTGAACCCTTCGCGAACACATCGGCCCAGCGCACGATCTTCGGACTGAGCTCGGTCCTACCGGAGGATGACCGGACCCGAGCTCTGTCAGGGTCGTCACTATGATTTCCGACATGACCTGGTCCGGCGCCGTCCACATGCAGCCCGGAATTCTCATGTTCACCGGCGCAGTGGGATCCGCGCACATGCATTCGCACGCCGCTGTTCAGATCATGATCATCGACGACGGGGACGTCACGGTCACGGACGGGGACGGCCACAGTGAAGTCGTGCGGTCCGTGGTCATTCCATCCGGGGCGGTCCACGCGTTGTCCGCCTCCGAGGGCGCGCGGGGACGAGCGATTTACGTGGACTCCACCACGGGAATGGGCCGGCGCATCAGGCCGCCTGTATCCGAGCACGGTGGTGTGGCCGACTGGTCGGACCGTGGGCGGACCGCAGTAGCGATGACGGACCGTGGCGCTGATTCGGATCTGGAATACGCAGCGAGGCTGATCGATTCACTGTCCGAAAGCAAGCAGCCGTCGAACGTACGCGCTCTTCACCCTGCACTCGAGCATGCTCTGACGATACTGCCCGAGCGACTTTCGGGGCCGATAACGGTGGCGGACACCGCCGCGCTGGTCTCCATCTCGCCCGGCCGATTGGGAAGAATCTTCAACGATCAACTGCAGATGAGTTTTTCGACCTACATTCGTTGGTTGCGGCTACGACGCGCCATGGAAGTGATGAGCGGTGGCGCAAGCCTGACAACCAGTGCACACGAGGCCGGTTTCACCGACAGCGCCCATCTCAACCGGATCTGCCACAGCATGTTCGGACTCACGCCCAGCGCCGCGACCGGCGATCTCACCTGGAATTGACGCTGCTCCTCAACTGATGCTGCCCACCGCCGACCTCGCCAGTAGCGACAGACGACTGTAGAGGCGCGCCAACCCCGGCACGTCCCGGAGGCTGCCTGCCACTTCTTCGACGTAAGCGTCGGCGTAGATCGTCAGCCGCGCATCGACGTCATAGAGAACATCGACGACATTCGCGAAACGGCGAAGGGCAAATTCCGACGCCTCGGCGAGCACCGGCACTCCGAAGATCACCCAGTCGTCGAAGCGGGCGGCGAGCGCGAGGTAATCGGCAGCCGAGGTCGAACCAGTGCACAGCACCTCGAAGTCGAACCAGACGACACCGTCTCGAATCGCCGAGCACTCCAATGTGCGTGTGCCTATTATCAATTCGACACTTTCGCCCGAAGGCCGCGTAGTTCCCGAGCCGAGGAGGAATTCTCCTGTCGCAAAACGGTAGTCCCCGGCACCTGGCTGTCCCGCCGTCCGATAGTCGACGGAGCCACCCAACTCGATCACCTCGAGAGTCCGTTCGATCAACTCGATCGACGGAACGAACTGCTCGTGAAAAAGCGGATTGGGAAGAAGATCGGTCGGCGGAACATTGGACGTGACGACAACAGTCACGCCTTTCGCGACGATTGTGTCGAGAACCCTTGCCATGAACATGGCGTCGGCGACGTCGTCGAGGTGGAACTCGTCGAAACAGAGCACACGGATTCCATCGACGACGTGATCCAGTGCCACGCCCATCGAGCCGAGTTCATGCGCCCGAGAGTGCAGATCTGCAAAGAACCGATGAAAGTGAATGCGCCGCTTGCCGACCGGGAGCCCGTCGTAGAACTCGTCCATGAGCATCGTCTTCCCGCGGCCGACGCTACCCCAGAGATAGATCCCACCCCCGACCTCACCGCCCGAGATCCGGGCCTGCAGTGCGTCGAGGGCTTCGCGTGCCGCCAACTGCTCTTTGTCCAGTAGCATAAGACTCCTCTACGTCTGTAGAGTCGAGGCTAGTGATCGAAGGCAAATCGAGTCAATGTGACCCTCACGACGCACCATCAGCAACATTCAACTCCGGCAACATTCAACTCCGGCAGCATGCAACATCGACAGCAAGGAACGACATGAAGCCTGATCGCAGAGCCCTCATCGCGGCATCCGCCGTCACGATCATCGCCGAGCAGGGCCCGCGTGCACTCACCCATCGGGCGGTTGATCAGTCCCTGGAACTTCCTGCCGGTTCGACGTCGTACTATTTCCGCACTCGCGAGGCACTACTCGAAGCAACCGCATTGCACATCGTGCACCGGTCACGTTCGATATTCGACGAACTCCGCGAGAGGCCCAGCGATCCTGCTGCCCTGACGGCCGAGTATCTCGATGATCTTCTCTCGCACCGCAGACACGAATTGATCGCGAGATATGCACTGCTCTTGGAAACTCCCCGAGATTCGGCATTGCACCAACTCCTCGAAGACAGCCTGTTTTCACGGGAGAAGGCAAGGCCTGTCTTCGACATCGTTGGCGTTGACGATCCTGACGTCGCCGCCGCAAATTTTCTGAGCCTTCTGGAGGGCTTGATCTTCGACTACTGCCTCGGAGCGCGTAGCCGAGATCCCCGCTCCTCCGAAACCGTTCGGCAACTTCGGATCCCGATCGACATCTATCTGCGCGGAGTTGGTGCCGCCTGAAAGATGTTGGTCAGCAGAGGCTTCCGGTGCAGGGCCGTTGACCAGAGAACAGTGCCGCGACAAACGGGGTACTGTCTGGAACCGAAGCCGGAACGGTTCCCAGATGATCAGTGGGATAGGTATGGAATGCAAAGTCGACACCGTTGGCAGTAAGGTCGGCCGCGAACTTCAGTGTCAGCGGTGCCGGAACATCGATGTCCGACAACCCCTGACCGATGAAGAACGGGCGGTCGTATCCTGCGGTCGGCACAGTGAGCAGGTCACGCGCAGCCTCCATGAATACTGGATTGTCCAGCGACTTCGTCAGCACCTGCCCGAGCGTGACGGTGCCGTACTTCGTGCGCGCCTCGGTGTAGCACATGTTGTTCTCGACGTCGTCGAGGATGGTCTTGCCGAGCGGGGTCAGATACGAGTCGATGTCGATATCCGGCCGCGAAGCACGCAGTCCATCAAGAACGTTCGCGATGTAGACCGTCGAACCCTTGAGCGGAAGCGCCGGGAAAGCCGGACCACCGAGCGGTAGAAGATTCTCGATGTTCGAGGGGACACCAGTGGCGACAGCGCCGCGGTAGTCCAACTCCGGCGCGTAAGCAGTGGCAAGCGAAGCGGTGAACATAGTCGCCTGCCCGCCCTGCGACTGCCCCATCGCAACCCATGCGCTCGACAGGTCGTCGTCGACCGCACGAGCGGCACGCACCATGTCCACAACGCTGTGTGCAGCGGAACGACCGTCGAGATACGGGTGAACACCGGGTGTTCCGAGCCCCACGTAGTCGGTGGTCACGACCGCGTATCCCTGCTCCAGCCAGTGACCCAGATGCGTCGCGGTCCGTTCGAGTGGAACACTGCTGCTCGGCGCACACTGATCCGCGACACCCACCGTCCCGTGCGCGTAGGAGATGACCGGCCAACCACCCTCGGGCGGAGCTCCCTCTGGGCGATACACCACACCGGTACTCGTCATCGGCACATCCTTCGGGCCCGTCGACCAGTACGTCACCTTCGTTGCGCTCACGGCACCCGGGATCACCCGGTCGGGACCGAGCAACTCCTGACTCACGACAGCACCCGGAGCATCGTTCGGTTCCGCTCCGGCCGGCGCCGCAACTGTCAACGCCACCAACGCACTCGCACTCAGTCCGACGAGCGTCCTACACAGTCGCTTACTCACGTACTTCTCCTACCGATTGCGGTGACGGTGCATATGTGGTGATCGGCCCCACATCAGCTGATCGAGTTCAGACCATAGAACAGCCTTACCATTTGGTCAACCTAAATTTCCGCTCCGCATCGACCGTCGTGACACGCCTGCTCGGGTAGGGTGGCGGTGTTCGATACGTGCAGGTCCCCCGCGAGATCAGGAGGCCGAAAGGCTCTCTCATGTCAGCACCTGATCTCCCGACCTTCCCTGCTTCGCAGCAGAAGTCGGTGGCCGCGATCCTCCGAGCAGCAGGTTGCGTCTTCGCCGAAGACGAGGCTCGCCTACTTCTTCACACCGCACGCTCTCGCGATGAACTCGACGCGATGGTCGACCGACGAGTTGCCGGCGAACCACTCGAGCCCGTCCTCGGATGGGCCGAGTTCTGCGGCTTGCGCATTCACATCGACTCCGGAGTCTTCGTCCCACGCCGGCGCACCGAGTTCCTCGCCCGGCAGGCCTGCTCACTTGTCACCCCAGGAAGCGTCGTCGTCGACATGTGTTGCGGCTCAGGAGCTGTCGGTGCTGTCCTGCAGTCGACGCTCGACGCCGTCGATTTGTACGCGGTAGACGTGGAACCGGCCGCAGTGCGGTGCGCTCGCCGAAACATCACACCGCCCGAGCGTGTACTCGAAGGCGATTTATTCGAACCACTGCCGACGAAATTACTCGGTCGCGTGGATGTCGTCGTCGCCAATGCGCCTTACGTCCCCACCGAATCGATCAGGCTGATGCCGCCCGAAGCCCGTCTTCACGAACCGCTGGTCTCGTTGGACGGCGGTACCGACGGACTGGACCTGCAGCGTCGCATCATCGCGGACGCCGCGCCGTGGCTACGACCGGGTGGCTGTCTTCTCGTCGAGACGAGTACGGAGCAGGTCGAAATGACTGTTGAAACATTCACTCGGGGAGGGTTTCTCACTCGGGTGGCAACCTACAGCGAGACCGCGTCGACCGTGGTGATCGGTCAGTGTTGAAGGCGATCGGATCCTGGCGTGGACCACTCCCGAGCGCGGGCGGCAAAGCCGTCGACAAAAAGCCCGAACGCGCGATCGACGCGGGCCCGGTCCCCGGTGGCCAGAAGATCCATCGACAGACCCCGCATTTGCGAGAGCAACAGAGTAGCGACAGAGGCAACATCGTCCTCAGGGCAACCCGCTTGTCGTAGACCGGCTTCCAGTGCCTCGATCCAATCGCCCACAAAACGGTCCAGGAACCGTCCGTAGCGGTCGCGGTCGCCGAGCGCGAGGGCGTAGATCTCGACCATCACCCGGAACCGCGGCAGGACCTCCGGCGTCGTACGTTCGGTCCACCACGCAGTCAGCACTGTCGCCGGATCGACCCCCGGTTTCATCGGCACCGCAATCGGAATGGACTCACCACGCATGTTCTCGATGACCTCGGAGAGCAGATTCTCCTTGCTCTCGAAATGGTTGAGCAACGACGCATGCGACACACCCACGGCCTTGGCGAGCTGCCTCACCGTCAACTCCCCGACACCGTTGTCGATGACGTAACGGGTCAGCGCGTCGAGCAACTCCTCACGTCGCCCGGCGTATCTCAGGCTGCGTTTGTCGATGCGTTCGGGCTCCGGCACATATCCACCCTACCGGCCGGAATCACCAGGTCAGCGGCTGACTGCCTTCTGATACCGACGAATAGCGAACGGCACGAAGACGATCAGCAAACCGAAAGTCCACAACAACGACGCGATGACCGGATTCTGCAGCGGCCACGCATCCGGAACCGTCATCGCAGGATTGGTATTGCCGAACAATTCACGCACCGCCTGAGTAACCGCCGACACCGGATTCCATTCGGCGATCACTTTGAGCGGGCCGGGAAGATTGGTGGTCTCGACAAAAGTGTTCGCGATGAACGACAGCGGAAAGATGACGATGAAGCTCGCGTTGTTGAATACCTCCGGTGTCCGGATCCAAAGCCCGACAACCGCCATGACCCACGACAACGCGTACGCGAAGAACAGAAGCAGCGCATAACCCGCCACCGCTTCGAGGAAACTGGAGTGAATCCGCCACCCGACCAGAAGACCGGTCAACGACATGACCACCAAACTGATGACGTTGATCAACACGTCACTCGATGTTCGGCCTGTCAGCACGGCAGACGGAGCCATGGGCAGCGATCGAAATCTGTCGATGATTCCTTTCTGAATGTCTTCGACCATCCCCAAACCAGTCCAGGTCGCACCGAATATGACCGTCTGCGTGAAGATTCCGGCGATCAGGAATTCTCGATACGACGTGCCCGGGACGGAGATCGCACTGCCGAACACATACGCGAACAAGAGCACGAACATGATCGGCGACAAAGTGGTGAACACCAGCAGATCCGGAACGCGCTTGATCTTGATCAAGTTTCGCCTGGCGATGGTCAAACCGTCTTCGAGCGCCATCTGCACGGTCATTTCTGATCCTCCAGTTCAGCCTGGTGCCCGGTCAGTGTGAGGAAGACATCGTCGAGAGTGGGTCTGCGCAAGCCGACGTCGAATACGCGGATGCCTCGTGCCGACAGAAGATTCAGCGCCGCGACCAACGCGTCGGTGCCGTCGTCGACAGGAACGGTGACGCGACGGACATTCTCTTGAACCTGAATGTCCCCCACGGCAAGCGAGCGCAATTCCTCGCGGACGATGTCGAGATGCTCGACCTCGTGCACACTCAGTTCAATGCGCTCACCCCCGACCCGCGCCTTCAACTGATCTGCAGTACCGCGCGCAATGACCGAGCCGCGGTCGATGACGGCGATCTGGTCGGCCAACCTCTCGGCTTCCTCCATGTATTGCGTCGTGAGCAACAGCGTGGTCCCCTGAGCCACCAACCCTTCGATGACGTCCCAGAGACCGAGTCGCGCCCGAGGATCGAGGCCGGTGGTCGGCTCGTCGAGAAACAACACCTGCGGCCGAGCAACCAATGCGCCGGCGAGATCGAGACGTCGCCGCATTCCGCCGGAATAGCCCTTGACCGGCCGATCTCCAGCCTCGACGAGATCGAACTGCTCGAGCAATTCACGCGCTCGGGCCTTACTGCTTCGGGCGCCGAGGTGATACAGCCTCCCGACCATGTCCAAGTTCTCATAGCCCGTCAGGTACTCGTCGACCGCGGCGTACTGACCCGAAGCACCGATCTTGGATCGCAACGCCCGCGCATCCTCGACCACGTCCAGCCCGGCAACCTTGGCGCGTCCACCGTCGGGAATGAGCAGCGTCGTGAATATCCTTACCGCAGTGGTTTTTCCGGCGCCGTTGGGGCCCAACAGAGCCATCACCGAACCCTCGCGCACTTCCAGGTCGATGCCGTCCAATGCCGTGACGTCGCCGTACTTCTTGACCAGCCCCTCGGCCACAATCGCTTCGGTCATGAGCCCTCCCGCATCGGTAATCCGTCGGTAGTCCGTTCCCCAGTGTGACCCAGGAGGCCGACACATTCCAGGAAATTTCGTCAGTTGCCCGGCTGCAATCACCTCCCTGGTTTCGCCGGTGCCTTTCGGCCACGAGGTACGGAACAGACCACACGTCCCAGTCCTGTCCAATACAGCCGATAAATTTCACCGACCTTTCGACGGATATATACCGGAAAGAAAAACCCGAAATTCTTGAACAAAGACCGCTTTCAGGTATTCATGATGAACGCGGCAGCGTTACACTCGTACAGCAAGTGACACTCGGGCCGGTGACGGTTGACTTATGGTGTCGAATCTCGAATTACAAATCAGACAGAGGCCGAAAAGAATTGAATCACCGATTCAGTGCACGCGGGGAAGACTCACACTTCGGGGGATCGAGAAAGGCTGACTGTGCCATGAGTATCAGAACTCGATACATCCGAACTCCGTGGATCCGAAAAACGGCGAAATATTCCTTCGAGACCATCTGCTTTACCCTGGCCGTGATTGTCGCGGCCGCACTGATCGCCGCGTACAACACACAACCGCGCTCCGCGCCGACGTACACGCCGGCCTCGTTCTCGGCGAATCCTGAATCTGCAGCGCTGCCCTTCGACATTCCACCCAAGTCGGCACTGAACGGAAAGTTGGTTTTCGCTCACTACTTCCCGCCCTATCCGGTTTCGATCGACAATGCGAATCCGTCTGGCGATTACTATGCGACACAATATCTTACGGTCAACGGCGAGAACAACAAACACGTTCGCTACGGAGGATTCCTCCGCGATCGGCCGACACCGCGGCAACCCATCGCCGATACGCAGTGGCGCCAACGCGACCTCGAATACGAAGTTCGTTCGGCAATCGCCGCGGGCATCGACGGATTCTCCGTCGACATCATCGCCAAGGCAACCGACACCAGTTGGTGGGGTTCCACCGTGCCCACAGCCCTGATCAAAGCAGCCGCAGCAGTCGATCCGAATTTCAAGATCATGCTCATGCCTGATATGAACGGCGCGTTCAAAAACATGACCGCAGCTCAAATGGCAGCAGAGATGAAACCGTATTCGACCATGGCATCATCATTCAAATTGAGCGACGGACGACTAGTGATCTCGCCATTTCTTGCCGAAAACAAGACTGCGGGCTGGTGGTCGGAGTTCATCACTATTATGAAAAATTCTTACGGAATAAATGTGGCATTTGTTCCGGTTTTCCTCGACGCAGCAGCCAACCGGAATTCTTTTGCATCGATCAGCTACGGGATGTCGAATTGGGGTAACCGAAATCCGGCAGGAAATCCGCTCTCGGGATCGAACCCGAACTCTCCGATGGGGCTTGCTGCTGCCGCTCACTCCTTGGGAAAGATATGGATGCAGCCAGTCGCCTTCCAAGATGTTCGTCCGAGTCAGTCGATCTACGACGAGGCACAGAATTCACAGAATCTGCAGAACATGTGGCAGATTGCGATTGCGTCCAACAGTGAATGGGTACAGCTCGTCACTTGGAACGACTACAGCGAGGGAACGTCGTTCGCACCCAGCGCCGGTCATGGGCGCGCGTTACTCGACATGAGTTCCTACGGGCTGTACAGCTTCCGCTCCGGCGCCTCACCCGCGATTGTTCGCGACACCGCGTATCTCGTCTATCGCAATCAGTCGGTCTCCGCGGTCCCCGTCAATCGCTCTGCTGCCCCTATGACACTGCGCCAATGGTCATCCCCCGCTCGCGATACCGTCGAGGTTCTCACCTTCTTGACCGCTCCCGCAGTCGTCAAAGTGACGGTGGGAACCACGATTACCACCTGCAATGCCCCGGCCGGGATGAGCAGCTGCATCGCCCCGTTGAAAGTAGGTTCCATCAAGGCCTCTGTCGTTCGCGGCACTACCGAGGTGTCTCGGGTGAGTTCGCACGCGGCGGTGACGGCCACACCGTACAACCAGAATCTCGAGTACCTGGTCGATTCCAGTCGGAGATAACGGTGACGAAGATCGGGTGAGTCCGTCGACTCACCCGATCTTCGTTGCGCCATCGGTTTCGGCTGCAATTGGTAACTCGGGCCGCGATACCGCCCCCGTCCGCTCCACCCTCACTGCCAAGGTCACCGCGGCCGCCAGTGCCGATACGCCCGCTCCGATCCAGTACAAAACCGCGAACGAATGCAGGGTCGGCACAGTGCTCGCACCGATCACCACCGTCGAACCGGCCAATACCGCTGCCGCAACGGCGCTTCCGGTGGAGGTACCGACCGAACGGAGCAGGCTGTTGAATCCGTTGGCCGAGGCGGTCTGATGGATCGGCGCAGATTCGGTGATCAGAGTCGGCATGGCTGCCAGGGAAAATGCCACACCGGCCGATACCACGGCAGCGCCGATCACGATATTGACCAGCGTCGGCGTCAACAGCACACGCAAGACGTATCCGATTGCGATGACGATCGCTCCTGAGGCCAACGTGGCCTTCGCTCCCCATCGCCTCGTCACCTTCGACGACACCGGCGCCAATCCGATCATCAGGACTCCGCCCGGCATCATCGCCAGTCCGG
The DNA here is from genome assembly GCF_040546695.1 of Rhodococcus sp. OAS809. Taxonomy (NCBI): domain Bacteria; kingdom Bacillati; phylum Actinomycetota; class Actinomycetes; order Mycobacteriales; family Nocardiaceae; genus Rhodococcus; species Rhodococcus sp. OAS809. The sequence continues at coordinate 3,174,331 of NZ_JBEPOI010000002.1, forward strand.
CTTCGGCAGCCGAGAGTCCGAGACCGTCCGCCGACGCCAGGGGCAACTGAAGTTCCTGCGTTGCCGCCAACGCGCTGATGAACATGGCAAAACCGAGTAATACTGCGCAGACGTTCGAAACCAGAATCGGAGCGCGAAGGGAAGTCCGCAGATCGACCAGCGGTGCCGGCGTGTGCAGTTCCCACGGAATCCATCCACAGAGCAAGACCACGCCGGACGCGATCAGAACCAGAACCTCGGGGCTTGCCCAGCCCCATTCTGTTCCTTTCGAAACGGCCAGCAGCAGTGCAGTCATAGCGAGCGTGAGGACTGTGGCTCCCAGAAAGTCGAAGCGTCCGCGACTCTTCACAGCCGATTCCGGCACCACCAGAGGCAAGACGACTATCAGTACGACCCCGAATCCACCGGTGACCCAGAAAAGCGCGGGTAGCCCCCAGTGCGCCGAGATCACCCCCGCCATCGGCATACCGAACATGCCGCCGATCCCCAACGTCGCACTCATGAGAGCTACTGCACCACTGAGCTTTTCCGGAGGAAGGACATCGCGCATGATGCTGATTCCGACGGGCAGAAGTGCCGTCGCGAACCCCTGCAACGAGCGTCCGAGGATCAGTAACCAGAAACTCTGGCTGAGCGCCGCAACCATGCAGCCGACGATCATCACGGCAAGACAGACGAGCATCATCGCGCGCTTTCCGAACATGTCGGCGAGTCTGCCGATGAGAGGGGTCGCGACGGCACCGGTCAGCAATGTCGAGGTCACCAGCCACGAAGCGGTGGCCGACGATACTCCCGATGCCGTCGCGAACTCGGGCAGCACCGGCACCACCAAGGTCTGTTGCAGCGCGACCACCACGCCGCTCAGACTCAGGACGCCGACGACCCACCCGGTCCGCGCTTTCGCGCGAACGGTCTTGTCCGTCAAGCGTTCGAGCGAGCGGCGACTCCGGCGTCGACAGGAACCACGATGCCACTCATGTGGGCACTCGCGTCGGCGGCGAGGAACAGGACTACTCGCGTGATCTCGAAGGGATCCAGCCAACCGACCGGCTGCGCATGCAGAGTCGCGTACACGGGTTCGACGTCGTCTGCCGTCGGCGATTCGAGGTCAGGCCGCATCATCGCGTACATCATGTCGTTGTGAATCATCGGCGTCGAGATGTTCCCCGGTGCAATAGCATTCACGGTCACACCCGAGTTTGCCAGTTCGAGCGACACACTCTTCGTCAAACCGATGACGCCCCACTTGGAGGCGCCGTACGCAGCCATCTGGGTGCCACCGGAGCGACCCATCATCGAGGAAATCGTGATGATGCGACCGTAACCACGTTCCGCCATTCCACCTGACACGGCCGCAACGGTGTTGAACACACCGGTCAGGTTCGACGAGATGACTTCGTTCCACTGCGCCGACGTCATCGACGTGATCGGAGCGGGCACGGACACCCCGGCATTCGCGACGGCGATGTCGACACGGCCGAACTCGGCTTCAGCGCGGGCAACGAGCGCGTCCATTGCGTCGCGATCAGCAGTGTCTGCCTTGACGGCAATGCACCGACGACCGGTGGCTTCCACCAAACGAACGGTTTCCTTCAGATCCTCCTCGTTTGCGAGGGGGTAGGCGACGACATCACTGTTCTCGCACCGGTCGCAGATCACGATGTCCGCGCCACGCTCCGCGAATGCGACAGCGTGGGCGCGCCCCTGACCGCGTGCGGCGCCGGTGATCAGTGCAACTTTTCCTTCGAAGCTGCCTTCGAGGCTGTTCATGCCGTCTCCTAGTTCGTCGTATGCAAGCGTGCGCTGTACTGCATGCGTACTCCGAACCCGCCCGAAAGAAACAGTCGATCCCGGACAGCGGGAATCCAGCCGATCACTGGTAAACGGCGGTCTCGAATTCCAGGTATCCGTTGATGGATCCAGCGTCCGCGAACGGCAGAATCTGCGTTGCCCAGAACCCGCCGACGCCGGTCTGCCGGTCGATCCAGTAATAGAGGTTGGCAAGACCCGCCCAAGCCAGCGATCCGGCCGGCCTACCGGTGGGTGCCACCTCTTCATTTGTCATGAAGGAGTATGCCCATCCTTTGGGTACACCGGGGAAGAATTCCGCATCGTTGGACAGCGTCGGGAGAACTCCGGGCAACAACCCCACGTGCTGGCCTTCGAGCCCGTTCTGAACGGCTGCAGCTACCGTCTCCGACGACAACACGCGACCCGAAGTGCCCGCGCCGTCGTTGAGCCACATACGGATGAACTTCATGTAGTCGCCGACAGTGCCGTGCAAACCGTGACCACCCATGTGCACCTCGGGTTCGGCCGGAAGCTCGAATCCGATGAGCGGAGTGAGGCTTCCGTCGCTCTCACGCTGATGGATCGGCGCAAGTCGATCCATCATCGACGGGCTCATCGTGAATGCCGTATCGGCCATCTCGAGAGGTTCGAAGATGCGCTGACGCATGACATCGCCGAGTCGCTGACCTCGAATCGACTCGACGACCTGTCCGGCCCAGTCGATGTTGGTGCCGTACTCCCACTTCTCACCCGGGTCGAAGAGCAGCGGTGTCGTGAGCGCCGCTTTGCTACACGCGATCACGCTGGGCTGCCCATGTTCCTGCGAGAGCCGGTTGTACGACTCGTTGAAGAAGTCGTAGCCGAACCCTGCAGTGTGAAGGAGCAGCATGCGAGTGGTGATGTCACGCTTGGGTTCCCGAAGAACGGGGTTTCCGCCGGCATCGAAACCGTCCAGGACCTTCAGCTCACCGATGTCGGGAACATAGGTCGCTGCAGGTGCATCGAGATCGAGCAACCCCTCCTCCACACATTGCAGGACAGCGGTACCGGTAATCGCCTTGGTGGTGGAGAAGAGCGCAAAGGTTGTATCGAGGGTCATCGGTTCGCCGTGACCGAGAGCCCGCTCACCGGCTGCACCCTCGTAGATGTTGCCTTCTCGATCCGTGATCATCGCGACGACACCCGGGACTCGGTCAGCCCGCTGAGTTGCTCGCGCCAGCACGTCGTCGAGGTGCTGCTTCGAAAGGGGCTTCCGCGCAATATCTTCGATCGTCACTGCATTTCTCCATCCGACTTGTAACTTGTCTTGTCGAACAGAATGTAACGGCGATCACATACCCGGTTCTGCCTCGAAACGGCAGGAAAACTGTCTCGTTTCGGCAGAACCGGGCAGAGCTTGGAGTCAGCTCTGGGGCGCTCCGATATTCACCAGCCAGGAAATGCCGAATTTGTCTGTACAGGCGCCGAATTCGTCGCCCCACATCTGCTTCTCAAGCGGAACGCTGACCGTACCTGTTCCCGACAGTTGCTCCCAGTACCCGCGCAGCACGTCGCCGTCGTCGCCGCTGAGGCTGACCGTGATGTTGTCGCCGGGGTTGTACGGCATGCCGGGCGGAGTGTCGGCACCCATCAGGGTGTATCCCTGATCGGTTTCGAGCATTCCGTGCATGATCTTGTCGCCGCCTTCACCGGGATTGCCGAACTCACCGAACGTGCTCAGCGCCAGCGTGCCACCAAAGATTTCTTTGTAGAACTCCAACGCCTCACGGGCATTGCCGTTGAAGCTGATGTACGGATTGAGTCGAGTTGCCATGACGTACTCCTAGCTCGTGGGATTGCTGTCACGTTCGATTTCAATCCTTGCAGAACGCTCCGATACGAAACAACGGATCACGGCAGTTCATCGAGTGCGTAAAACGATCGTCATGACCGTTCAAACAACTGTCCTCAGAGTCGATTCCGGGTCTCGGAAGGCAACTCTCCGAACCGTTTCCGGTATGTGGCCGCAAACATGCCCAGATTGACGTAGCCCCAGGCGTTGGCGATTTCGGAGACGGTTCTCCCGTCGGAACGCAACAGTTCGCCGCGTACTCCCTCCAACCGACGCGCGCGCAATCGTTGCCCCGGCGTGGTGTCTCGGTACCGTCGAAATCCCGCAGTGAGCGCCCGGACACTGACACCCACCGCAGCCGCGATCTCCGATGCCGTCGGCACCGAGCGAGCAAACGTATCGATAAACTCCTCTGCAGATCGCACGTAGGCAGGTTCGGCGGAGGCGACGTCGACGCCGAGTTGCAGCCCGGCCTGCGTCGCCCACTCGTCGAGAAGCTGAGCCGCGATGAGTTCTTGAACTCTGGCACCCAGCCTTTCGCTCGACATCGCCTCAGGCGACTCTGCAATTGCGCGAACGACGTAGTCCATCAATGCCAGCCAACTCGAGCCCCGCCCGCCAATGGTGCACTTGTGCCGCCACAGACGGTCGTCGGGAACCGACCCGAACCATTGCATGGCGTGATCGGCGACAAGCTGATGCGGCACAGTGAGATTCAGCTGCAGATGATCTTCGTCGAATTCGACGAAGTAGTCGGTCCGGCTACAGTCGGCGACAAAGGTCTCCCCCACGGCAGTATTCACCGCAGTTCCTCCGCCGAGGGCATATCGACCGTTGCCTCTGATAGTCGTCAGAACCAGAATGTTTCCGGCCTCAGGCGAACATTCACCGACGGAGACCGGAATCCCGTAACAGAATCTGGTGACGTCGATCTTGCCGACTACCGCGGAGTACATGTCCGAAGCCGGCTTCAACCGACTTCCGATCGGCGTGACCGTATACGGCATGTAGATGTTGTCGGACCACTCCTTGATGCGGTCCCAGTCCCGAGAAAAGGCCTGGTGATGCTGCATAGTGGGCCGGCCGGCCGCGTCGATGAGCAAGGCATCCTCGAACATGGTTCGAGTATCGCACCAGGGCCCGGGAAGGTCACGCGAAGTGAGCTGACGTGATCTCTGGCTGTACGGCGGCGGGTCGTGTTGCAGCAAAAAGCAGCGAATCCACCGCGGTCCCCCGGATCACCATGTGTGCCCTCATTCGCCCCTCCTCCTCCATTCCGATTTTGGTGAGCACCGACGCCGACGCCGAATTCTCGGGACGACACGTTGCTTGCACTCGCTGCGCTCCGAAGCGAGCAAAGGCGAATTCCAGAACCGCGCGCCCCGCCTCCGACGCATAGCCTCGCCCTTGGAACTTCGGGTTCACGACAAAACCGAGTTCCGCCCGCCGGTGCGCGGCGGATACTTCCCACACAGCTACCGAACCGATGACCGCTCCATCGGCCTTCGACGTGATGGCCAGGGTGAACGTGCGACGTTCGACGAGCGCAGCTTCGAGTGCCGCGTCCGCCAGGAATGCCCTGGTCACCGCGGGGGTGTTCGGCCCCCAATCAACATATCTACAGACGGCAGGGTCGGACGCGTACTGATGGACGGCACCTTCATCCGCGGCAGTGAAATCTCGAAGAACAAGGCGTTCCGTAGTCAACGTGAACATCCAGCGATCCTAGAGCGAGCCCAAAAGCACCTCTTGACTCGAACGCATGTTCGAGTATGATTTGGGGAGGGGATCGGGGGATTCAATGAGTGTCTTGTTGTCGGACGTGGTTTCGGGTTCTGCGGTGGGGTTACGCGGACGTCTGTGGCAGTTGTCGGCTGCTGAGTTACGTGCGGCTGCGGTGTCGGCGAGCGCGGAGATTCTTCGTCTCGAGGCTGTGCGGGTGGCAGTGGTCGACGAACTCTCGATGCGCCCGGATGATCAGGTGATCGCCAGCCGCGGGGTCGGTTCGTGGTTGGCGGCCAACACGATGCTGCAGGTTCGGGACGGGAAGAAGATCGCCGCATTGGGTGCGGCTTTGCGGCCGTTTCCGGCTGTGGCGGCTCGGTTCGATGGCGGGGATTGCTCGTTCGAGCATGCCGTGTTGATCGTGGCGTTCTGCGAATCACCACCGAAAGGCATGCCGGAGGAGGCGCTACCGAAGTGCATCGACCTACTGTTGGCTGCTGCATCCGGTGTCGAGTCCACGACCACGAAGGTGCGGAACGTGATCGCGACCTTGGAGCGGTTGTTCGAATCGGATGAGATTCCACCCGCCGAAGACGTCGACCGGAACGAGTTGCGGATCGCGTCGACATTGAACGGTCGAGTGGTGATGCGCGGTGATTTCGACGCCCTCACCGGCGAAATGCTGTTGTCTGCGTTGTCGAATCTGACGATGCCCACCCCGGCACCGGACGGAACCCCCGATGCCCGGTCGGCGGCGAAACGCACGGCCGACGGGTTCACCGAACTGATCCGCCGCTATCTCGATTGCGCCAAGACCGGCACCGATGGTGGTCAGCGTCCGCACGTGAACGTGCACATCAACGCTCGCGATCTGGCGGAGCACCGGGACTGCGCCGCAACACCCTCCACTTCTGATGACGGAATGGCTGTATCGGATCTTGATGTCGGGCACATGCCCTGGCTCGGACCACTGTCCGTGTCACAGACCAGACTCCTCGGCTGCGACTGCTTCCTCTCCACCGTCCTGCTCGACGATCACGGCGCACCGCTCGATGCGAAACCAGGAAAGAGGTTGGTCACCGCCGATCAACGCGTCGCGTTGATCGCCCGAGACAAGGGCTGCGCCTTCCCCGGCTGCACATGCGTACCCGCCTGGACCGATGCGCACCACATTAAGCACTGGGCCAACGGTGGCCCGACGGTGATGAACAACCTGGTCCTGCTGTGCCGTTCACATCACCGGCTGATGCACCGCAAATCCGGGTTCGTCGGGAAATGGAAAATCCGAATAGGCGCCGACAACAAACCCTGGTTCATCCCGCCACCCTCGATCGACCCCGGGCAGCAACCCAGGCCGGCGAACACCACCTTCAAAACCTGAGAGGTCAAACCTCTTTGGCGACAACAGAACACGGACCGAGCACCGCATCGAAGGAGACCTCGATGCGGTGCCAACCGGCCGTGACGCTTGATGAAGCTGTGCCCACGATAATCAGCGAGTCAGCACAAGCCCCGATGTCGGAACGCCCGTTCCCGCAGTCACCAGTACATTCTCGACGGAGTCGACCTGGTTGACCGAAGTACCGCGGATCTGCCGAACACCCTCGGCGATACCGTTCATCCCGTGAATGTATGCCTCGCCGAGCTGTCCACCATGGGTGTTGATCGGAAGCTTGCCGCCGAGTTCGATTGCGCCACCGGCGATGAAGTCCTTTGCCTCTCCCCTGCCACAGAAACCGAGTTCCTCGAGCTGCATCAGAACATAGGGCGTGAAGTGGTCGTAGAAGATCGCCGTCTGCATGTCCGACGGGCGCAGCCCACTTTGTGACCAGAGCTGATCGCCGACAAGGCCCATCTCCGGTAAGCCGGTCAAACCGTCGCGGTAATAGCTGGTCATGATGTATTGATCTGCCCCGCTGCCCTGTGCGGCGGCAGCGATAACGGCGGGGGTGTTCTTCAGATCTTTGGCTCGTTCTGGCGAAGTGACGACGATCGCGATGCCGCCGTCGGATTCCTGGCAGCAATCGAGGAGATGCAAAGGTTCAGCGATGAATCGCGAGTTCTGATGGTCCTCGAGGGTAATCGGTTTTCCGTAGAAGAACGCCTTCGGATTGGTGGCTGCATGCTTACGGTCGGCGACGGCGATTCGACCGAAGTCCTCGCTGGACGCTCCGTATACGTGCATGTATCGCTGCGCGACCATCGCGACAAAGGATGCGGGAGTACCCAATCCGTGAGGATAGGAAAAGGCGTTGTCCGTTCCCGACGAATTGACCTGCGCCACAAGGCCGGAGTTCACCTGCCCGAAACGCGCACCCGATCGCTCGTTGAACGCGCGGTAAGCGACGACGACGTCTGCGACGCCGGTGGCAACAGCCATGGCGGCCTGCTGAATCGTCGCCGCAGCGGCACCACCACCGTAGTGAATACGACTGAAGAACTTGAGGTTCGGGATACCCACCGAACGAGCCACTGCCACTTCGGTGTTGGTGTCCATGGTGAACGAGGTAAGACCGTCGACGTCGGCGGGTGTCAGACCTGCGTCGTCCAACGCGGCTTGAACAGCCTCGGCGGCAAGTCGCAGTTCACTGCGACCGGAGTCCTTCGAGAAATCCGTGGCTCCGATTCCGACGATCGCTGCCTTGCCGGACAATGCGCTCATTCAATGTCTCCGTTTTCAATGTCTCCATTCGAGCCCGACGCCGGAAATGCCAGTGTGACCTGTGCGGTGATGTGATCTCCCAGGCTGTTCTTGCCGACCACCGCGAGCGATACGAGATCCTCGTCGTAGGAGGTCACCGTTCCGGAGAGCGTCAAGGTGTCGTAGGCGTACCAGGGGACTCCGAGGCGGAGTTTGATCGACGTGAGTACAGCCCGCGGTCCGGCCCAATCGGTCACGAATCGCTGCACCAAGCCGGTGTCGGTGAGGATGTTGACGAAAATGTCTTTCGAGCCGCGTTTCTGTGCGAGATCGCGGTCGTGGTGAACATCTTGAAAATCGCGGGTAGCGAGCGCCGCCGAGACCACAAACGTCGGGTCGCCGTAAATCGAAAGCTGCGGAAGAACCTCTCCCACAGTGATATCCGTCGTCGAAGTCATCGTCACTCCTTCACCGCAGAAACCGCAGACACCGCAGACACAGAAACCGGCTGCCAGGCGTACAGAGTCCAGGGAGTTCCCCCGGTCTCGTCGTCTCCGGGGAAGTCGAGGTAGATCGCCTCCACCTCCATTCCGATCGACACACTCGACGGATCGATACCGCGCAATTCGCCGAGCATCCGCACACCCTCGGGCAGTTCGACCAGGGCCACGACGAACGGCAACGACCGACCAGGAACCTTGGGGGCGTGGTGAACGACAAAGCTGAAGACCGTTCCCCGACCTGACGCGACCACGTAGTCGGTCTGCTCCGACTTGTCTTTCCAGATCGCGGGCACCGGCGGGTGCTGTACCGACCCGTCCGCACGCAGTTGAATACGTAACTCGTGTGCGGCGACACCGTCCCAGAAGAACTGCGTGTCGAGGGATGCTGTCGGACGCAGCATTCGAGATGCGTCCAGGTCCGCAGGCAAGTCAGTGGAGGAACTCTCGCTGACTGGCGGCGCGAACTTCAAGATCCGGAACATCATCTCCGAGACCAGTTCTTCGCCGACCCGCCAGAAGCTGCGAGTAGTGAAGAACCATCCTTCACCAAGACCTGTCTTCTTGGGTCCCACAACGTCTTCCAACACCGAGGAGATGGTGACTTCTTCACCCGGCTTCAAGTAGCGGTGGTAGATCTGATCGCAGTTGGTCGCGACGACGGACGTGAATCCGGCCTCGTCGAGGATGTCCGTCATCCGGCCCAACGGATCGTCGGCTTCTCGAATTGCCCCCAGACCGCGCATCGTCCATACCTGCGCCATCGCCGGCGGTGCGACTATTCCGTCGTGTCCGGCGGCGCGGGCAGCCGATTCGTCGACGTAGATCGGGTTCTCGTCACCGATCGCCTCGACCCAGTTGCGGATCATCGGCAGGTTCACGGGGTCCCGGCCGGCGCGAGGAGCGCTTGGCCCGTCCTCTCGAACCCGCTCGGCAGCAGTGAGAATGGGATCTGACACGATTTGTTTCCTATCTCGGAACGCGAGGAAGCTTCAGGCCGGCGGTCGCAATCAATTCGCGCATCACCTCGTTGACTCCACCGCCGAAGGTGATCACCAGGTTGCGCTTGATCTGCATGTCCAGCCACTCCATGAGATCAGCAGTTTCGGGATCGATCGGATTTCCGTACCGCCCGACGATCTCTTCCGCCAGTCGACCGACCCGCTGGATACGCTCGGTCGCAAACACTTTGGTTGCCGAAGCGTCGGCGATATCCACCGAATCCGAATCACTCGACGCCACTTGCCAGTTGAGCAGTTCGTTGAGGCGGTACGTCGCATGAATTTCGCCGAGCGCGCGCCGTACGTCAACGTGATCAAGCAGGTTTTCACGCTTGGCCCAATCGAAGACGTGGTCGTAAATCCCTGCGACACGACCTGCCGGACCGAGCATGACGCGTTCGTGGTTGAGCTGCGTCGTGATCAAGCGCCAGCCCTGATTCTCCTCACCCACAAGCATGTTCGCCGGAACGCGAACGTCCTCGTAGTAGGTGGCGTTGACATGATGCGCACCGTCGCAGGTGATGATCGGGGTCCAGGTGTAGCCGGGATCTTTGGTGTCCATGATCAGGATGGAGATGCCGCGGTGCCTTGAATCGGCAGACCCTGTCCGCACGGCGAGCCACACGTAATCGGCGTCATGCCCGCCGGTGGTGAAAATCTTCTGGCCGTTGACGACGTACTCGTCACCATTTCGTGCCGCCGAAGTGCGCAGTGCTGCAAGGTCGGTGCCGGCTTCCGGTTCGGTGTAGCCGATCGCGAAGTGCACTTCACCGGCGAGGATCGCGGGCAGGAATTTCTGCTTCTGCTCCTCGCTGCCGTACTTCTGCAGAGTCGGGCCGACGGTCTGCAACGTCACCGAAGGCAGTGGGACATCCGCCCGCACAGCCTCGTTGACAAAAATCTGCTGCTCGACTTCACCGAACCCACGTCCGCCGAACTCCACCGGCCAGCCGACGCCGAGCCAGCCGTCCTTGCCCATACGACGGATAACCTCGCGATAGGTAGGACCATGCCGCTCCACGCGCATGATCTTGGCCTCTTCGGGCGAGATCAGCGTCGAGAAGTAGCGTCGAAGTTCAGCTTGCAATGCGCGCTGACTGTCGGTCAGATCGATGAACACCGGGCCCCCACGAGGTCGAGTCGCTGCGAAGCACCGCCGAGCAGGCGTGCCAGGTCTTTTGCAGTCGAGTAGTAACGATGAAGTGGATACGTGACGTCGACGCCCAGACCGCCGTGCAGGTGGTGAAGCACCTGCATCGTGGCGGGCACTTCTTGGGCGATCCAGTACGCCATGACGTCGAGGTCCGACTGGGCGTCCAGGCCCTCCGACACGCGCCAGGACGCCGACAACGCCGCGACATGAAGGGTCCGGGAGGTGACGTACGCGTCGGCTATCTGTTGTGAGACCGCCTGGAACGTGGCGAGCGGCTTACCGAATTGCTCACGCGAGCCGACATGTGCCGCAGTGAGATCGACGGCGCCGGACACCAAACCGTCTGCAACGGCTCCGATGCTTGCCGTGGCGATCCGGTACAGCGTCTGGACGGCTTCCTCGCCGGCACCGAGAAGTTCACCGACTGCCTCGTCCATGGTGACTGCGAACTCCGGACTGCCGGACGCACTGGGAGTCGGCGTCAATGCGACGCCGGCGGCGGTCGGATCGACGAGAACGACTCCGGCGTCGGTGGGCACAAGAATTCTGTGTGCGCTCGCCGCGAAGGGAACGGCAAGCACCGTCCCGCTGACGCGATACCAGTCGCCCGACTGCTGCGCGGTGGTCGACGGCTGTGCCGGGAACTGCTGACCCGGCTCACCGAGCGCCGCGGTGAACACCCGTCCGGCGCCGACTCCGGTGAGCAATTCGTCCTGTTGAGCGTCGGACCCCAGAGCGACTATGGGGAGTACACCGAAGCCGAGGGTTGCGAGAGCCGGAATTGGAGCGGCGGCCCGGCCGACCTCGACGAGGAGGGAACCGACGTCGGCGACGGAGAGTCCCTCGCCGCCCAGACGCTCGGGCAGGGCCAACGTGAGCAGGTCGGCATCGGCGAATGCCGCCCAGAGCGCGTCCGGCTCCAGTTCGCGGGCAAGGAGCGCGGTAGCCACCTCGGCTACCGCTTCCTGGGTTTCATCGGGAGTGAAGTCCACGCTGGCAATCCTGTCTCTGATGTAGAACGTGTTCTAGTTGTATCACCAACGTGGACATTTCTAAAGGCCTCTACTCACGCCGTCTAATCACGGGGCAGGCCCAGAATTCTCTCCGCGGCGACGGTCAACAGAATCTGCGTGGTTCCGCCGGCAATCGACAGGCATCGCGTGTTGAGGAACTCACGCGAGAGCGGACCCTCCACCCATCCGGCCGGGCCACCCAATTCCATGGCGAACTCTGCGACATTCTGACGCTGGCGCACGCCCACCAGCTTGCGGACGCTCGACGCCGGACCCGGATCCTGACCGTCCAATTGCCGCAGTGTCGTGCGCAATTCCAGCAGTGAGCCCACCATGGCGGTTCCGATCAGCCCACCGAGCTTGTCTGCCACCACAGGATCGGGGTCGCCGGCCAGCTCGAGCAATTCCTCCATCGCACCGCCGAGCGAAGAGCCACCGCTCATTGCGACCCGCTCGTTGGCGAGGGTCGTTCGGGCCAGTTTCCAGCCTCCACCGAGCTGGCCGACGACGCACTCGTCCGGGACGAAGACGTCGTCGAGGAAGACTTCGTTGAACAGGGCATCTCCGGTGATCTCGCGCAGCGGCGAGATTCGAATCCCAGCCGTCTTCATGTCGAGAAGGAAGTACGTGATGCCCTTGTGTTTGGGAACCTCGCGGTCGGTCCTGGCGAGGCAGATGGCCCAGTCAGCTTCACGCGCAAGCGAAGTCCAGACTTTCTGGCCGTTCAGCTTCCAACCGCCGTCGACCTTTTCCGCGGTCGTGCGCAGTGCCGCAAGATCCGAACCTGCGCCGGGTTCACTGAAGAGCTGGCACCAGGTGATCTCGCCCTTGAGCGTCGGAGTCGCAAATCTTTCGATCTGCTCCGCACTGCCGTGCTCGAGGATGGTCGGCACTGCCCACCAGCCGATCACCAGATCGGGTCGGCCGATACCGACGGCCGCCAATTCCTCTTCGATCAGAATCTGTTGCGCGGCCTTGGCGCCCCGGCCGTACGGCTTGGGCCAGTGCGGCGCAAGGTAGCCCGATTCGGCCAACGCGTTGCGCTGCTCGGATTCGGGCAGCGCCACCAATTGCGCTACCTCTTCGCGAATTTCGGACCGGTCGGATTCGAGCTCACTCAAGTCGATCTGAAGGTGACGCCGTGCGCCGCCGATCGTCAATTCCGCGACGCGTGCGCGCCAATGAGACGATCCGCCCAGAATCTGCCGGAGCGACAGTGCTCGACGAAGGTAGAAGTGCGCCTCGTGCTCCCAGGTGAATCCGATGCCGCCGAGCACTTGAATGCAGTCCTTTGCCGTGTCGACAGCGGCATCCAGCGACACCGCGGCGGCCACTGCTGCGGCGATCGGAAGTTCGTCGCCCGACTCGGCAGCGACCGCACCATCCCAGGCGACGGCTCCGGCATTCTCTACGCGACACAGCATTTCGGCGCAGATATGTTTGATCGCCTGGAACGAGCCGATGGGCTTTCCGAATTGTTCGCGAATCTTCGCGTACTCCACCGCAGTACGCAGGCTCCACGCCGCGATTCCGGCAGCTTCGGCTGCCCCCAGTACCGCCGCTAGGTCGGAAACCGATCCTGGCGCAATGTCATCGAGGATTCGGTCGGCGTCGACCGTCACTCGATCGAAGGAGACTCGCGCCAGTGGTCGCGACTTGTCGATCGTGTCGACCGCTTCGTAGGTCACGCCTTCGCTGTCTCCGTCGACGAGGGCCCAGACGACACGCGAGCCCTCGTCTTCGGACACGACGCCCGCCGACACGAGTACCGATACGCCCGAATCGCCGCCCCAGGCGTAACCTCCTTCGCCATGAAGCTCGATGCCGCCGGACGCATTCGCCGTTGCCGCAACTGGACTTTCGTCCAATACGACGGCACACGGCAGCGCACCGTCGGCGAGCGTTTCGGACCATCGCTTGGCAGCGGGCGACGAACTACGCCCCACCACCAGAGCTGCGAGTGCAGTCGTGAGAACAGGACCCGGCACGAGTTCGATTGCCGCCTGCTCGAGCATTGCTGCGAGATCGACGATTTCGGCCCCGGCTCCGCCTACCGCTTCGGGAACGGCGACCGAAAATATCCCGAGAGACGCGAACTCGGACCATTTCTCCCGCCACGAAACTGCTGGTCCACGGCGTACCATGTCCATCGGCGTGGCCGAGCGAGCCCAGGCCTCTATCGATTCCTGGACCGCCCGCTGTTCATCGGTCGTGGCGATTGTCACAACTGGTTCCCGCCTCTCGATAAGTGACACAATTGTTTAGAACGTGTTCTAATATGACACCTGGCCAAGAGTCAAGGCGCGAAGGAATTTGTCGATGACCACAACATCCCGATCCCGCTCCAACGCGGTTGCTTCTGCAACGCTCGGGGACGACGATCTCAGCTCCAACGCGCAACGTGAACGCCGCAAGCGGATTCTCGACGCAACACTCGCCTTGGCGTCCAAGGGCGGCTACGAGGCTGTTCAGATGCGCGCCGTGGCCGAGCGTGCCGACGTCGCAGTCGGAACGCTCTATCGCTACTTCCCGTCCAAGGTTCACCTACTGGTGTCCGCCCTGGCACGCGAATTCGAGAAGATCGATTCCAAGGGCAAGATCCCACCTGGAACCAGCCCGCTCGAGCGGATGCAGCTGATCCTCAGCCTCATCACCCGCGCGATGCAGCGCGACCCGCTCCTCACCGAAGCGATGACTCGCGCGTTCATGTTCGCCGACGCCTCCGCAGCGGCCGAGGTCGATCAGGTGGGCCAGTTGATGGACCGCCTCTTCGCACGAGCGATGACCGAAGAGGAGCCAACCGAAGAGCAGTTGGCGATCGCGCGCGTGATCTCCGATGTGTGGCTGTCCAATTTGGTGGCATGGCTCACGCGACGCTCTTCGGCTACCGATGTCGCCAATCGACTGGAATTGACGGTTGAACTGCTGCTCGGTGACGGAACTCGGAAACCCGAATAGACATCCTTTGTCGCATCTGTCATTTTTGCACTGATCGGCCGGAAACGTATCGAGCCAGGAGTCGCTGCATCACCTAGATTTGAAGAGGTGAGCGCACAAGATCTGTCCATCGAACTCCGCCGAGCGCTGTCAGGCGTGGCACGCACGCCGCGTCTGCTCGTAGCCTCCGACTACGACGGGACGATGGCACCCATCGTCGCCAATCCGGACAAGGCGTATCCCCGGGCGGAAACGGTGCGTGCGCTTCGCTCTCTCGCCAGCCTCGCGTCGACGACGGCTGCCGTGATCTCGGGCCGCGCCCTCAAGGATCTGGCTGCGCTGTCCCGACTTCCCGCCGAAGTGCAATTGGTCGGCAGCCACGGCTCCGAGTTCGACATCGGATTCGTTCACGCGATCGACGCCGACGCCAGGAAACTGCTCGACGAGATCGTCACCGAGTTGGGCCGAATCGCCGCCGACACCCCTGGGGCAACGGTGGAGAAGAAGCCCGCCAGCGTTGCACTGCACGTACGCAACACCAGTGCCGACGACGCCGAGAAGGCGCTCATCGCCGTCCGCACCGAATCGGCACTCTGGCCAGGCGTTCAGGTCACCGAAGGCAAATCGGTGGTCGAGTTGGCTGTCATCGCCACCGACAAGGGCCACGCACTCGACTTGATTCGCCATCAGGACGGCGCAACCGCTGCCGTCTTCATCGGGGACGACGTGACCGACGAAAAGGCGTTCAGCAGGCTCCAGGGGCCGGACATCGGAATCAAGGTCGGCAGCGGGGACACCGTCGCCGACTATCGCGTCGACAGCACCGAGGACGTCGCTGCCGCTCTGGCGTTCCTGCTCGACGAGCGTCGTACGTGGCTTTCCGGCGCCGACGCTCCTCCCATCGAGCGACTCTCGATGCTCGCCAGTCCGCGCACCGTCGCTTTGGTGACCCCGGATGCGACGCTGACCTGGTTGTGTCACCCGGAACCGGATTCAGCGGCCGTCTTCGCACACCTTCTCGGCGGAACCGGGGCCGGCCACTTCTCGGTCGGGCCTCGACGCACAGCCTTGCCGCTGAGCCAGAAGTACATCGACAGCACGATGACAGTTCAGACCCGCTGGGCGAGCCTGTCCGTCACCGACTACCTCCCCCACGACGTCCCACAGGGACGAACCGACCTGACCCGCATCATTTCCGGTCAGGCCGACGCGATCGTCTCGTTTGCACCCCGTCCCGAGTTCGGCCAGGGTCAGGTCACGCTCGAGGTCGTCGACGAGGGCATTCGGGTCCTCGGCACCAACGAGCCGTACGTGCTCCGCTCCCCCGGTGTGCTGTGGAACATCGCCACCGACGGAAACCAGCAGACCGCCCACGCCATCGTCGAGCCGTCCAAGGGTGACGTCGTCCTCGAATTGCGCTGCGGAACAGAAGAAATCGGCCCGTCCGACGTTCCGGAGCTCGAGCGTCGAGCGACCTCGGAGGCCTACTGGTCCGATTGGGCCAAGACGCTCGAACTCCCGAAGCTGAAGCCGGACTTGATGAAACGCTCTGCACTGACCTTGCGCGGGCTGGTCCACGCCGATTCCGGTTCCATCATGGCTGCCGCGACGACGTCCCTGCCGGAAGAGATCGGCGGAGTCCGCAACTGGGACTACCGCTATTGCTGGTTGCGCGACGCCGCCCTCACCGCAACAGCTCTCGTGAGCGTCGGATCCACCGACGAAGCCGAGAACTACCTCGACTGGGTCCACCGCGTGCTCGAAACACTGCCGGGACCCGAGCGTCTGCACCCCCTCTACACGCTCTACGGGACTTCGCTACCGCCAGAGGCCGTCATCGATTCACTTCCCGGATACGCCGGCTCCCGGCCGGTCCGCGTCGGAAACGCCGCGAATCAGCAGGTTCAACTGGACGTGTTCGGCCCGATCGTCGAGCTCATCGTCGAACTGGCGAATGCACGCGAAAAGGCCGGTGATCCCGATCCTTTGAGCGACCGCGACTGGGAACTGGTGTGCGCCATGGTCGAAGCAGTGCAGCGGCGCTGGTTCGAACCCGATCACGGCATCTGGGAAATTCGCGACAACCCGCGCCACCACGTCTATTCCAAGGTTATGGGCTGGGTCACCGTCGACCGCGCCGTCGATCTTGCGACCCGCTTTTCTCGCGAGGCCCTGCCCGAGTGGGCGGAACTGCGTGACCAGATCGCCGACGAAGTACGACACAAAGGCTGGAAGGACGACGTCCAATCGTACACCGCAGCCTACGACGGTACCGATCTCGACGCGGCGACTCTGCACATCGGACTGTCGGGGCTGATCGATCCGACGGATCCGCGCTTTGCTGCAACCGTCGTAGCCACAGAGGCCGAACTACGCAGCGGCTCAACGGTATACCGCTACCATCACGACGACGGCCTGCCCGGCATAGAAGGTGGATTCCATCTCTGTGCCGCCTGGCTCGTCGAGGCATACCTACTGATCGGGCAACGCCTGCAAGCAGAGGCGCTGTTCGACCAGTTGGTCGCGGCAGCGGGTCCCACCGGACTGCTCGCGGAGGAGTACGACCCCATCGCGGAACGCTCACTGGGCAACCACCCCCAGGCGTACAGCCATCTGGGCTTGTTGCGCTGCGCCCAACTCCTGGCGTGAGCGCTACCCCTTGATCCGACCTGATGTTCGCCCGGCCAGTAGTTCGGTGTCGAGCATCTCGACTATCGGAACGCCGGATCCGGACGGCGACATCAGGAGCGCACCGGCGCGCCGGCCCTTCTCTTCCTGGGGCTGGCGCACCGTTGTCAGTGATTCGCGCAGCGCCTCGTCGACGCCGTCGAATCCGGTGATCGACAGTTGGCCAGGTACATCGATGCCCTGCCAGCGCGCCCAGTCCAAGGCGCCGAGAGCCAGCACGTCGGTGGTGCAGACCAGTGCGGTGATCTCGGGGTTGGTCGCGAGAGCTTCCGCCGCCGCCGAGTGCCCGGACTGCGATGTGTGGACGTACCGCTCGATCACGGTGAGTGAGAGTGGGTCCATGTCGGCCGCCACCATCGCGTCGCGCACTCCTTCGATCCGCTCACGCTGGACGTGGAAGTGTGGGGACTTGAGTCGTTCCTGGCTGACGACGCCGTCCATCCGGTCGCGCCCCAGCCTCATGCAGAGCACGCCGATGTCACGGTGTCCGAGACCGATGAGGTAGTCGGCGACCTTGCGCATGGCAGCGCGGTCGTCGATGCCCACGAGCGATGCACCGGGAATCTCGCGGGGCTGGTCGCAGACGACGATCGGAATGTGACGCTCGAGCACGGCGGCAAGATACGGGTCGTCGTCGGCCACCGAGTAGACGACAAAGCCGTCGACGCCCGCCTGCTGGACCACGGCCGCAGCATCCACCTCGTCGCGCCCGGGCCCGGCCGGAATGAGCAGCAAGCCCTGGCCGGCGTCCTCACATGATTCCGAGAGACCGGCCAGGAAGCTCATGGCGGCCGGGTCGCGGAACGAATAACTGAGTGCTTCGGTGAGCAGGAGACCGACGGCGCCGGCTTTGCGAGTTCGCAAGGAGCGGGCGACCGGATCAGGTCCGGGGTATCCGCGTCGCTTGGCCGCTTGGAGCACTCGATCCCGCAGCTCGACGGAGAGCTGATCGGGTCGGTTGTACGCGTTCGAGACTGTAGTTCTCGACACATTGAGCTCGGCGGCAAGCGACGCCAAAGTGGCTTGACGGCGTGGCTGACGGGACCGGGGCATAAACGGACGTTAGCCGTAGTGCCCGCAGACGGCGCGTTGGGGCTGAACCGAAGGTGAACTACCAGCGACTATGCGCTAATGTGTAACGGTAACGGTTTCCAATAGCATTTAGCCCAGCCTTTGTTCAGGAGAAAAGCACGTGCGTTCGTCGTCGAAATTCCGCACCGCCACCGCCCTCGCGGCCGTCTCGGTCGCCGCAGCATTCGCGCTCACCGCGTGCAGCTCAACCTCCTCGAAGGACGACGGCATCACCGTCGTCGCATCGACGAACGTGTGGGGCGACGTCGCGCAGGCCGTCGCCGGCGACAAGCTGACCGTGACGTCGATCATCAACGAGCCGTCCGCGGACCCGCACTCGTTCGAGGCGACTCCCGCCGATGCCGCCAAGATCACCGACGCATCGCTCGTCGTCTACAACGGTGGCGGCTACGACCAGTTCATCACCGACGTCCTCGACGCAGGCAAGGGCGAGCAGAAGACGGTCAACGCCTACAACCTGCTCGACGGCGGCATCCACGCCGGCGAAACCGCGGGCGAATCGCATGACGGTCACACCCACGGCGCAGTCAACGAACACGTCTGGTTCGACATCCCGACCGTCGACGCCGTCGCACATTCGGTGGCCGATCAGCTGAGCGCTCTCGATCCGGACAACGCGGCGACCTACGAGGACAACGCGAAGGCATACAGCCAGAAGCTCGCCGGCGTCACAGCGATCACCGATTCCATCGCCGCTGCCCACGCGGGCGCACCGGTGGCTCAGACCGAGCCGATCGCGCACTACCTCCTGGTCGCAGCTGAACTGAAGGACGCAACTCCCGAGGAGTTCACCAGCGCCATCGAAGACGGCAACGATCCGTCACCGGCCGCAATCGCCGCAACCCGCCAACTCCTCTCGGAGAAGCAGGCCCGCGCACTGGTCTACAACATCCAGACGCAGGACAAAGTGACCCAGGACATGCGCACCACAGCCGAAACCGCCGGAGTGCCCGTCGTCGAGGTTACGGAGACTCTCCCCGAGGGCCTGGACTACATTCAGTGGCAGACGCAGACCGCGGAGTCGCTCGCAAACGCCCTCTCTGCCCAGTAATTATTTGCCCCACCATTTCCGAGAAGAACCGATCGGCTTGTGACAGAAACTTCCGCGAATACTCCTGTGCCCCCTGGTAACACCGTGCCTTCTGGTAACACCGCGCCTTCAGAGGCCTCCGTGCCCGCTGTGACGCTGAAGGACGCTCGATTGTCCTTCGGCGCCCGCACATTATGGGACGGGCTCGATCTCGAGGTACAGCCAGGTGAGTTCATCGCCGTACTCGGGCCGAACGGGTCGGGCAAGACCTCGCTCCTGAAGATTCTGCTGGGCCAACTACAACTCAGCGGCGGTAGTGCACAGATCGTCGGCACGCCGGCACGGGCCGGGAACTCACACGTCGGGTACATCCCGCAGCAGAAATCGATCGACGACGGCCTCCCGCTCCGCGGCCGCGACCTGGTCGGCCTCGGCGTCGACGGTCACCAGTGGGGTACGGGCCTACTGCGTCGGGGTCGTCGCCGCAAGATCGTCGACGACGCCATCGCACAGGTCAGCGCCCAGTCGTTCGCCGACGCTCCCATCGGTTCCATGTCCGGCGGTGAGCAGCAGCGACTGCGGATCGCACAGGCTTTGGTCGGCGACCCGCGGATACTGTTGTGCGACGAGCCGCTGCTCAGCCTCGACCTCGCCAACCAGCACCTGGTCTCGACGCTGATCGACAAGCGGCG
Organism: Rhodococcus sp. OAS809; assembly: GCF_040546695.1. Lineage (NCBI taxonomy): Bacteria > Bacillati > Actinomycetota > Actinomycetes > Mycobacteriales > Nocardiaceae > Rhodococcus > Rhodococcus sp. OAS809. Next base: position 3,194,425 of record NZ_JBEPOI010000002.1, read on the forward strand.
GCGCAGCCACGACACCGCGGTGCTGTTCGTGACGCACGAGATCAATCCGATCCTGCCGTTGGTGGATCGAGTGCTCTATCTGGTGGACGGTAAATTCCGGATCGGGACGCCGGCCGAAGTGATGACGTCCGAGGTTCTCTCGGATCTGTACAACACCGAAGTCGAAGTGTTGCAGGTTCGTGGCCGCCTCGTCGTGATCGGCACCGGAGACGCCATCGACGCGCTCGGCAGCGCAGGCGGACTACGCCCGGGAGAAGGCGTTCACCATTCTGATGAGGATCACCACCAGTGAGTAACAAGTTCACCGACGCGATGTCGCGGATGCTCGACGTGTCCGCCACCGTCGACCTACTGCAGTACGACTTCGTCCAACAGGCGTTGATTGCCGGTGCCATCCTCGGATTGTTGGCCGGCATCATCGGGCCGCTGATCGTGAGCCGTCAGATGTCGTTCTCGGTGCACGGAACGAGTGAGCTGTCACTGACGGGCGCATCCGCCGCACTTCTCGTCGGTGTGGGCGTCGGCTTCGGTGCCATCGTCGGATCCGTGGTCGCGGCAGTGCTGTTCGGACTGCTCGGAGCCAAAGCGCGCGACCGAGATTCGGTGATCGGCGTGATCATGGCTTTCGGCCTCGGCCTGTCGGTGTTGTTCCTCTGGGCGTACGACGGTCGCACGGGAACCAGCTTCTCGTTGTTGGTCGGACAGATCGTGGCGCCGGGAAACAGCGGTCTCGAACTTCTGCTGCTGTGCGCGGTCATCGTGATCGGCACACTCGGATTCATCTACCGCCCTTTGCTGTTCGCAAGCACCGACCCCGAAGTTGCTGCAGCTCGCGGTGTTCCGGTCCGGGCACTGTCGATCGTGTTCGCAGTGTTGGTCGGCATCACCGCAGCACTCGGCGTACAGATCGTCGGTGCTCTGCTGGTGATGTCGCTGCTGATCACCCCCGCAGCGGCCGCCGCGTACGTCACGGCAAGCCCACTCAAGGCCACGATCCTCTCCGTCGTGTTCGCCGAACTGGCAGCCGTCGGCGGCATCCTTCTCTCGCTGGCCCCCGGCGTTCCCGTCTCGAGTTTCGTCACCTCGGTCTCGTTCGTGATCTACCTGATATGCCGACTCTTCGGATCCGCACGTCGCAAGAATGCCGGACGGATTCCGGCGCACGCCTGAACACCGAGAGCCCATACCTACCTAGAATCGAGGTATGGGCTACAGCGTTGATCTGAACAGCGACCTCGGCGAGGGCTTCGGAGCCTGGACCCTGGGCGACGACGACGCCATGCTCGAACTTGTCACCAGCGCGAACATCGCCTGCGGATTCCATGCCGGCGACCCGACAACGCTGTTGGCGACTTGCGAATCCGCAGCCACCCGCGGCGTGCGGATCGGCGCGCAGGTGGGTTACCGAGACCTCGCCGGTTTCGGCCGACGCTTCATCGACATGTCCCCGAAAGACCTCACCGCCGACGTCATTTATCAAATAGGGGCACTCGACGGTTTGGCCCGTGTCGCCGGATCGCGGGTCACGTACGTCAAACCCCACGGCGCGCTTTACAACGCAATAGTCCATCACCGACGGCAGGCGCGGGCAGTGGTCGCCGCCGTCGTTGCCTACGACAGTTCGCTACCTGTTCTCGGACTACCGGGTTCGGTGTTCCTGGAAGAGGCGCGCGAAGCCGGTCTCGACGTGGTCGCCGAGGCTTTTGCCGATCGTGCGTACACGGCGGAAGGCACCTTGGTCCCCCGCACCGAGTCGGGCGCCGTTCTGCACGACCCGACGCTTGTTGCAGAACGGGTTCGGCGAATGGTCGTCGACGGCGAGTTGGACGCAGTCGACGGGAGCACGTTGAAAGTCGCTGCCGCATCGGTGTGCGTGCACGGTGACAGTCCGGCAGCCGTCGACATGGCCGTGGCAATCCGCGCTCTCCTCGAATCTTCCGACGTCGAGATCACGCCGTTCACATGATCGCGATCCTGCCCGCCGGTGAATCCGCAGTCCTCGTCGAGTACGACGAACTGCCGAGTGTGCTGGGCAACTTCAGGGCTCTCGACGCCAGTCGGATCCCCGGAGTGATCGACCTGATTCCCGCGGCGCGAACCATCTTGATCGAGTACGACAACACGATCACCGCGCACCAACTGGTGGAGAAATGGGTACGTGGGGCCGTACCGATCGAACTCACAGCAGACGAGAGCGGGTCTGCTGTCGAGATTCCGGTCCGCTACGACGGCCCCGATCTCGTAGAGGTGGGCAAGCTGACCGGCCTCGGGGTCGACGGTGTGATCGACGCTCACACGGCTGCGTCGTGGACCGTCGCGTTCATCGGTTTCGCCCCCGGCTTCGCGTATCTGACCAGCAACGAGAGAAAGCTCGAAGTTCCACGTCGATCGGACCCGCGCAGGCAGGTCCCGGCCGGTGCAGTCGGGTTGGCCGGACCGTTCTCGGGCGTCTACCCGCGTAGTTCCCCAGGCGGGTGGCAGTTGATCGGAACGACTGAACTGTCGGTGTGGGATGCCGAGCGCCGCCCGCCGGCGCTGCTTCTACCCGGCACCACAGTCACATTTGTCCGTGCATGATTTTGGTGCAAGCATGATTTTGGTGTCTTCACCGCGCTGTTGCGGGACAATGGATTCATGGCCTGGCTCGAGGTTGCGCGTACCGGCCCGCTCGCCACAGTTCAGGACCGCGGGCGGAGAGGCTACGGCGCCCTCGGGGTCGGAAGATCCGGCGCCGTCGACATGATCTCGCACGACAGCGCCAACAGACTCGTAGGCAACACTTTTCGAGCAGCAACCATCGAAGTCACCGCTGGGGGTTTCGCTATGCGGGCCGTCGGTTCGATGACGGTGGCAGCGACAGGCGCGCGGGTGCCGCTGGCCGTCGACGGACGGCCGGCACCTGACTACGCGAGCATCCATCTGGGTAGTGGCAGCATTCTCGAATTGGGTTACAGCACAACCGGGTTGAGAACGTACATCTCTGCACGCGGTGGCGTCGACGTCCCGCAGGTACTCGGAAGCAGATCCACCGACACGCTCTCCGGAATCGGGCCGCCGCCGCTCGCCGCCGGCGATCTGCTCCTCCTCGGGGCCGAGGAAGGGACGTGGCCCACCGAAGAGTTGATTCCACCGCCGGCACCTGCACTCGGCGCAGTTCCGATCGAGATCACGCTCGGCCCCCGAAATTCCTGGTTCACCGCCGCATCCGTTCACGCGCTCCTTCACACCACGTGGAAAGTCACCGAACACACCAACCGAGTCGGGGTCCGGTTACAGGGCCAAGGGCCTTTGCATCGCTCACGCACCGAGGAATTGCCGAGCGAAGGCGTCGTGACGGGATCCATCCAGGTGCCACCAGGCGGCCAGCCCGTCGTGTTCCTCGCCGACCATCCCGTGACCGGCGGATACCCGGTCATCGCCGTCGTTTCCGACGCCGGGATTGCGTCGCTGGCACAGCTGCGGCCCGGCAGCACCATTACCTTCAAGGCCACTACTCGGCCGTCGTAGCGCTGATAGTCTCAGCCGCGCCAGCAATGCTGCCGGCGGCGCTCGGCCGTCGCCAGAACCTGAAGGACTGTCACACTATGAGCCCTAAGAGCAGCACACTTGCTCTCGGAATAGCGTCACTGATCACTGCTGCACTCGTCTTGTCCGGATGCAGCAGTTCGGAAAGCGGCGACGCCGTCTCCAGTGATACCAACACCAGTGAGACCACCGCTTCCGAAAGCTCTGCATCCTCACCGTCTGCCGCTGCCGCGAAGCCGACTTTACGGGACGGAACACCGTTCATCGGTGAGCGGACGACGATCGAAACCGGCGACGACCCCGAAGCGCCGAGCATCAGCGTCAGCCTCCCGCCGAGCTGGACTCACGGCGAGAACATCCCTGCCGGCGTTACGGACGCGTTGTCCAGCAACAGCCAGGAACCCAGCGGTTTCATGCCGAACACCACGGTGACGGTCGAAAACCAGGGCACCGCAACAAAAGACGAGGTTCTTGCCGCTGCGCGTGAAACGATCGCCACTCTCGACGGGTGGACCGAGGTGAAGTACACCGAGATCGACGTCGACGGACAGCAGGGTTTCCGCCTCTCCGGAACCTGGACCGCCCCAAACCTGGACGTTCCGCTCTACGCCGTCATGACGGTCGTCGCTTACCAAGCCGACGACAACTCGCCGGTCTACCTGGTCAGCTTTGCAAACCAGTTCACCGACACGACGAACATGCAGACCTCCAACCAGGTGGAAGAAATCAACACCTCGATCGAATTCGGCTGAGCACCTGATGGTTTGAATACCCGATCACCGAACAACCGCGGCGGGCCGAGACCACGACAGTCTCGGCCCGCCGTTTCACAACTCTCGCCTAGCTCGAACCGAACAGGCCGCTGAGGGAACCGAGGCCACCACTCAACGAGCCGAGCGATCCGATTCCGCCACCGGTTCCGGGGCCAGTGGGATCAACCGGATCAACGGGATCAACCGGGTCAACCGGATCGACCACATCCGCGGCGCGGACAGTGATGGACGGGCCCAAGTTGGCGAAATTCGCACTCGACTGGAATCCGTTGCCCATCACCGTGGCACCTACCGCCAATCCACTTCCGTACACGGTTCCCGGCGCACACGAAGCAGTAACCGTGTAGCTGGTCTTCATGGTCACCGGTTTGCTGCCGTTGTTGATCCAGCCGGCACTGGTCACCTCGAGCGTCGTGGCTGTCAGTTCCGGCGTTTCAGTGGTTTCGGTCATCGTCCCGCCAACGTGAAACTTCGTGACCTTCGCCGAGCCCGGGACAAAGGTCAAGCATGCGGCATGCGTCTCGGTGAACCTGCTGATATACCCGTCGATTCCGCTCTTCTTCGACACTGTCGTGTAGGTGATCGTGTCACCGATCTTCGGCGACGCATTGTCCACGGTGCGAGTAAATGTGTAGGCACCGGAAGTTGCTGTCTCGGCAGTCGCGACTCCCGCACCCAGCGCGCTTGCGCCCACAGCAAGAGCAATCACCCCCAAACCAGCTCCAACGGTGGACAGACTACGATTCCTGGATCCAAACTTTGCCACGAACAATCTCCACTCTGTGTGGTTCCAGGACAACCGAATTCATTGATTACTGGAACTTGTTGCAACCCGACTCTCGAAGTACGATACAGTCGACCTGGACATTCGCCCAGCTTTTCGTCGAAATAGTCGACAATCAGTTAACGGCAGGCAATCGACACCGAAAAAGTCCTCTCAATTCGGACTTTTCCGTAAATTCTGCCGAACTGATACATAGGCAAGCGTCCGATAGGTTTCAATGGTTACCGCGGCGCAACCTTTGAAGAGTCATCCCATCGCCGTCAGCGTGAACCCCTCGAACGGAGAATTTCATGTCACGTTTTTCAATGCGCAAAACACTCACCGGAATCGCAATCGCTGCACTTGCCACCAGCGGACTCGTGATGACCGCAGGCACCGCGAGCGCCGATGCCACCCACCCGTCCGCGGCAACGGTCAACTCCTCCAACGTCCGAATCACCAAGAGCATCGTGGGCGACGGCGAAGTTGCACCCGGCGGCAAAGTCACCGTGCGCACGGTCATCTCCACAACAGGCCACCCCGAGCGTTACGTCGACCAGTTCGTCGACCGCTACCCCGCCACGTTCAAGTACATCCAGGGCACGGCAACGGTCAACGCGTGGCACTTGATCGGCGGTCAGAAGACCGAATCCGTCACGCCTTCGGTTGACACTGCCGCCCGAACCGTGAATGTGCCCAGCACCGGGTGGCTGATCTCACCCACCGGAAGCAAGACCGTGACGATCGAGGCGCAGTACCTCGTCGCCGACGATGCACCGATCGGCTCGTACCAGGAAATGTCGAGCTCGATCGGTATCTCGACGTTCAATACCGAACAGAACATCAGCGGCGTCTACGCCAAGATCCGCGCCAAGAACCCCGGCGAGGCGGCCGCATCGGGCTCGGCAGATCTGGGCTTCGGCTCTTCTGACGGCGAGGGCGGAACCGGTTCGGCCGGATCCTCCATCCTCGACAACCCGGCCGGCTTCATCTCCGACATCATCAGCGGTGTCCTGGCCAACGGCAGCTGATTCACTCGCTCCGCCTGCTCCACCTGTAAACACTCCGTCGGGGAATGTGTTCGAGGGTGGCATCGAGTCTTCGGACTCGGTGCCACCCTCGATCTTTTGTGGCGATCACACTCCGTCGCGCCTGCATCAAAGAACCAAATAGGAAAGCATTACCTAAGTCATTCGCGGTATGATCCACCGATGAGTTCCACAGGATTTCCGTACTGGGCTGTGCCGGCAGGCCGGTACGTTCCGCTCCCCTTCTCGATGACGACGTCCACCATCGGGCGTGATCAGAAGCGCGCGTGGCGTGAGATCCGCCATCCCGAACACGAACTCCTCTGGGGCGCTTCCGGCGAGATGAGCGCGTACATCGACGACGTTCGTTGGCAGATACCACCGACGGTCGGCATGTGGATTCCAGCTGGAACTCCACGGCGCATCACGCTCGGCGCATCCACCGAGGCTCGTTTCACCTATTTCCGGCCCGAGTCGTTCCCCCACCCGTGGACAAAACCCGCGATCATCGGCATCGACGACGTCGTCAAGACGATGCTCATCCATCTGCACCAGCGAAACATGCCTACCGAGGCTCGCTTGCGGGCGGAATCCGTAGTCTTCGACACGCTCGCGCCCATCGAGGCGGCTGATGTCGCAGTACCGATGCCCGCCGATCCCCGGGCCCTCGCCGTCGCACGCCGCTTGATCGCCGACCCCGCCGATCAACGCGGGCTTGCCGATTGGGCCTATGTGGTAGGCGGAAGCCCCCGTACCCTGAGCCGTGTGTTCTCTCAAGGCACGGGGATGTCCTTCACCGAGTGGCGAATTCAAGTTCGCGTCCGCGCTGCGATGTCCTATCTCGCTGCGGGCGTTCCTGTTTCGACGGTAAGCCGTCGCGTCGGATACGAAACCCCCAGCGCCTTCACCAGCGTGTTCCGCAAGGTCACCGGACGCACACCGAAGAACTACTACTCGGACGCGTGCGAGTTGTCAGCCTAACTGGTCAGAACCCGTTCATCTTCGAGACCAGTTCCGCGAAAGCATATTTGACGCTCAGCGACGTGGGTGAAGCCAAGGCCATGACTCGTGCCAGACCGAGCTGCTGAATCAGCCTGCCGTCCTTGACTGCCGGCAGGTCGGCAAACAACTTGTCCCCCATCAATCCGGGGAGCCCCTGCCCACTCGCGTCGTTGAGCACGATCACGTCCGCGTCCAGTTCGTTGTACTGTTCGCGCGATGCAGTCACCGACCCCTGGGTGTCGCCGCACAGCTTTGCGCTTCCGGCCGACTGCTTCAGTCCGAGCTGGGACATCAGGATGACTCGGCCGTCGTCAGCGCAGTAATTGGTGAGGCCGTCGATGTTTCCCGAGAGGAAGGTCAAGGTTTTCCCGTTCAGATTCGGGGATCCGGCAGCCAGGTCGGCTATGGAATCGTCAGTTTCCTCGATCAGCTCGGCAGCCCGCTTCGGTTGGCCGAGTACTGATCCGATGGTTGACAACTGTTCCTGCCACGTGGTCGCCCATGCGGTCTCCTTGAACGGAATGGTGGGTGCGATCTGGGAAAGACGTGCGTAGTCGTCTTCGGTGATTCCCGAGACCACTGCGATGATCACGTCCGGCTCCAACGCCAGGATCTGCTCGAACGGCACACCGGACGTGCTGTCGAGCAACGTGGGTTCGACATCGCCCAACAATTCTTCGTCCCACGGCAGGATGCCGTTCTCCAAGCCTGCCCCACTGAACGACTCCATGGCGACGGGTGTCTTGCCCAGTGCGAGGACCGAATCCTGGCTGTTCCAGCCGATCGTCACGATCCGCTGAGGTTCGGTCTCGATGGTGGTCGACCCGTACGCGTGATCAACGGTGACCGGCAGCGCGCCGGCCTCGGCCAACTGCGTCGTGCCCTCCGACGCTGTTGACTCGGTGCTGCTCTGGCAGCCTGCGAGCAGGGCAATCGCGGCCAACGCAGCCACTATTCGGGTAGTGCTCTTCATCTTCTGTCAGCTCTCTTCGCAAACGTACTTTGTTTCGACCAGCCAGGTATATCGAGACCCGATCCCGGTAATGGGGTGTCGATACTCCATCTGGCCGCTGCCGCGTAGCCCTTGGCATCTGCGAGCACTTTCCGCACTCGCACCGGCTCTACCGTAGAACTGCACAACGAGTGTTCAGATCTGGGCGAGGAGTTTCACGAGTGTCAGCGCTGCCCGAAACTCGTTCCGGTCCGATGGAGATGATCCGAGTCGGATCATTCTCCTCCGGACGCGGCCCGCGACTGGTTGCAGCCGTCACCGGGCAGGCGTCGTATCAGGTAGCTCAAGCCCTCATCCCGGTGCTGATCGGCACCGTCGTCGACCGGGCAATCGGAAAGTCCGACAGCACAGCACTTCTCGTGTGGCTTGCGGTGCTGTGTGCTCTGTTCGTGGGACTCGCTCTGTCGTGGCGCATCGCAGTTCGCCTGAACACGCAGGTCTTCGTCTACGGCGAACACGACCTACGACTGAATGCTGCCAGACGAGTACTCGATGCCAGGGGGATGAAAGCTCAGCGTTCGACCGGTGAAGTTCTCACCATCTCTACCTCGGATGCCTCACACGTCTCGGGCTTCTCCTGGGTTGTCGCCGAACAGGGCTCGGCATTTGCGGGGCTCGCCGCGGCAGTGATTTCGCTTGCCTTCGTCTCGTGGCCGCTCGCACTGATCGTCGTACTCATCACCGCTGCGCAGCTCATATTCATCCACAAGATCAGCGGTCCGTTGGACGAGCGCGTGTATGCAGAGCAGAAGAAGGCAGCCGAGGCAGGCATGCTTGCAACGGATTTCACGCTGGGACTGCGGGTACTGAAGGGTTTCGGGGCTGAACCCACCGCCCTGTCGCGATACGTCAACGCGAGCCGGGAGTCGATGAAGGCAGCGATCCGGACGGTCAGAGCAATGTCCAGCCTGACCGCGCTCAATTCCGGGGTCTCCGCGTTGGTGCTGGCTTCGGTTGCGCTTGGAGCCGCGTGGATGGCGCATCAAGGCACGATCACCGTGGGCAACTTCGTCACCGTTGTCGGCTTGAGCAGAGTGATTGCCGGTCCGATGGAAACGCTGGGGTTCTTCGGTGCCGAACTCGCTGCCAAGCGAGGTTCCGCGCGCAGACTGTCCGAACTGTTGGCCGAGCCACACCTGATCGAATCGCTGGCCCCCACGGCCGCGACCGAACCTGCCAGAACTGAAGACGCCCTATTGATTTCGGCGGACAACGGAACCGTCGTCTCAGCTCGCCGCGGAGAAGTGGTGGGTGTGCGCGCTGACGATTCCGCCGACCGACTGGCACGACAACTCGCCTATCAGACCCCGCTCGCCCCCGACTCTTACTTCGTATTCGGCACCGATGCAACCGACCTCGGCCCGGACGGAGTTCGTGATCAGGTGTTCGTCTCCGCCCATGAAGGAACCGTGTTCACCGGCACCGTCTTCGACAATCTGGCTGCACCGAACGTCGACTCGTCGGCAATGACGTCATCTGCGCTCGACGACGTGTTGACGCATCTGCCCGACGGCCACCTCTCCGAGGTAGGCGAGCAAGGAAAGAAACTCTCCGGAGGTCAACGCCAACGCCTTCTCCTCGCCCGCGCTCTCCATCAACCCCAGCCGATCCTGGTCCTCCACGAACCCACCACTTCCGTGGACTCTGTCACCGAGCATCGAATTGCACACTCGCTGAGAAACTTCCCCGACAAGGCCATTCTGGTGATCACCTCGAGCCCGACCCTGCTCCATTCGTGTGACCGTGTCGTCACGATCGACCACGGCGTTCGGGAGGGAGAGTCGCTGTGACCGATACCCTTCCGGATGCATCTGCTGTTCCGGTTGTATCTGCCCTGCCGATCGCGTCGACCAAGCAGACCGTCCGCGCATTGATCGCACTGCTTCGGCCACGCAAGCGAGCGCTCGCACTCACGACCGTCGTGCTTCTCTCTGCTACGGCCTGCGGCCTGTCCACCCCGGCACTGCTCGGACTCATGGTCGATGCGGTCACGGAGGGCAGACCGTTTGCCTCACTCCTGCGTATCACCGCGTTCATGCTCGGCGCAGCGGCAGCAGGGGTTGCGCTGACCTGGTGGAGCACACAGCTTCTGGCGAATGTCGCGCAGAACGTGCTGGCCGATCTTCGTGAGGACGTGTTCGCCGCCACCCTCGCGCAGCCGTCGTCACTGGTCGAGGATGCCGGAACCGGTGATCTGATTTCCCGGGTCTCGGGCGACGTCGAAGCGGTAAACACCGTCATCGCGCGAGTACTACCCGCCACCGTGTCTGCCCTTTTCATGATTTCACTGACGCTTGTCGGTGTGGGAGTGATCGATTGGCGCTTCACCGTGGCAATCGTTGCCGTTGCGCCGATTCACTATTTCGCTCTTCGTCATTTCCTCCGACGCTCCGGACCCGTCTACCGACGCTCTCGCGCTGCGCAGGCCAGGCGGGGACAACAGCTCATCGAAACTCTGGGAGGCGCAGGCACTGTCACTGCCCTGCGGCGAACAGACGAGCACATCGGCCGAATCGCCGAGACCTCCGAGCATGCCATCAGCTTCGACATGCAGGCAGTTCGCCTGCGCACCAACTTCTTCGCCCAACTCAACGGCGCCGAACTGCTCGGACTGGCCGCCGTCCTGAGCGTCGGCTACTGGCTCGTGACCACAGGCTCGGTGTCCATCGGGGCCGCTACCGCCGCCGCCCTCTACTTCCACAGTCTGTTCAGCCCCATCGCGGTATTTCTCTCGAACATCGACGAATTGCAGGATGCGGGTGCCAGCCTGGCTCGCCTGATCGGAGTCACCGCGATGCCCGGGCGGCCCACGAGCATTCCTGCCTCGGCTCGGTCCGAACCCATCGGCGTCGAGGTGGACCGGGTTTCCTACTCGTACGACAACTCCACCCCGGTGATCGATTCGATCTCGATCTCGATCGCACCGGGAGAACGAATCGCCGTCGTCGGAAGCAGCGGCGCCGGAAAGACCACGCTCGCCAAACTGATTGCCGGCATCATTCCCGTCGGGGACGGGCGAATCACCGTCGACGGCACACTGATTGACGACCTGAGTGATGCCGAACTTCGGCACGAAGTCGTCCTCGTCAGCCAGGAAGTTCACGTGTTCGTCGGGACGATCGCCGACGATCTCCGGTTGTGTGCACCAGATTCGGACGATGCGAAGATCGCCGAAGCCGTCGACACGATGAAAGCTCAATGGATTCATGAGCTTCCGGACGGACTCGAGACCAGGGTCGGGGCCGGTGGGTACCAGTTGACGGCGGCGCAGGCACAGCACATAGCCCTCGTCCGACTGGCTCTGCTCGATCCTCCCGTCGTCATCCTCGACGAGGCGACTGCCGAAGCCGGAACCACCGCAGCCGGTCTACTCGATCAGGCAGCCGAGCTCGCAGTCGCCGGCAGGACCGCCGTGGTGATCGCACACCGGCTGAGCCAAGCAGTCCGCGCCGATCGCATACTCGTCATGAGCGGTGGCCGCGTAGTCGAGAGCGGGACACATGACGAACTGATCGGCGCGGACGGTTCCTACGCTGCACTGTGGGAAGCCTGGTCGGTGCGGAGCTAGAACCCCGCCAGACTCACCCGAAAGCCGTTACAACTCAGCTGCTACGACGCCTGCGGGCGATGTCCGCCAGGACGACTCCGGCGGCAACCGAGGCGTTGAGCGACTCGACCGGACCTGCCATCGGAATCGACAGGATCGCGTCGCAGTTCTCGCGGACGAGGCGCGAAAGGCCCTTGCCCTCGGAACCGACCACGATCACAACGGGACCGCTGCCGTCGAAATCGTCGAGAGTGGTGTCGCCCTCGGCGTCGAGACCGACGACCTGAACACCCTTCGATGCCCAGTCCTTGAGCGTGCGGGTGAGGTTGGTTGCCCGAGCAATCGGCAAACGAGCGGCAGCGCCGGCGCTGGTACGCCAAGCGACAGCACTCACGCTCGCGCTACGACGCTCCGGAATCACGACGCCGTGTCCACCGAAAGCTGCGACCGAGCGCACGACGGCACCCAGGTTGCGGGGATCGGTGATGTTGTCCAGCGCGACGAGCAGCGGCGGCTCGGCATGCTTGCGCGCCTCCGAGAGAAGATCGTCCGGGTGCGCGTAGCGGTACGGCGGAACCTGCAGGGCGATGCCCTGGTGAAGACCGTTGGCGCTGAGGCGATCCAGATCGGTGCGGGGGACCTCGAGGATCGAGATGCCGGCATCCGCAGCGAGCTGAACGGATTCCTTCAGTCGATCGTCGCTCTCGGTGCCGACGGCGACCCACAGTGCAGTCGCCGGAACGCCGGCGCGTAGGCACTCGACCACCGGGTTGCGTCCGAGCACTGTCTCGGGACCGTCGAGAACCTTGCGGCCCGGACCCGGACGGCCACCGCGGCCCTGCTTCTCGTCGGCACGTGCGGCGCGCGCTGCACGCTTTGCCGCGGGATGCTTGGTGCGTGCCTCGGCGGGCGGCGTAGCGCCACGCCCTTCGAGACCGCGACGGTGCTTACCGCCGGAACCGGCAACCTGGCCCTTCTTGGTGCCGCCCTTACGGACTGCGCCGCGCCTGCTCGAGTTTCCAGCCATTGTTACTGCCCTGCCTTAAGGGACCATTCGGGTCCGTCGGGAGTATCGGTTACTTCGATACCCGCCTTGATGAGGCGATCGCGGACCTCGTCCGCCACCGCCCAGTTCTTTTCCGTACGTGCCTGCTGCCGACGATCGAGATCGGCCCGCACCAACACGTCCAAAGCTTCCATTGCCGTCTCGGTGTCGCCACCGGACTGCGTCCAATGCTCGTCGAGTGGGTCGACGCCCAGGATCGCGAGCATGGCCCGCACCTGGCCGGCAGCCACCCGAGCCGCGTCGAGATCACCGGCAGCGAGCGCGGAATTACCCTCGCTCGCCTTGCCGTGAATCTCGGCCAACGCGATCGGCACCGACAAGTCGTTGTCGAGAGCCGCCGCGAAACCTTCGGTCCACGTACCGAGTGCGACGCCGCCCGCACGCTTGTGTGTGCGCAGGACGAACGACTCGAGCCCCTGGTAGGACTTCGCACTTTCGTCCAACGCCTCGTCCGAGTACTCGAGATTGGAACGGTAGTGCGCACTACCGAGGTAGTACCGAAGTTCTTGCGGACGAACCTTCTTGAGCACGTTCGGCACCGAGAGAACATTGCCCAACGACTTGGACATCTTCTCGCCACTCATCGTGACCCAGCCGTTGTGCAACCAGTACTGAGCGAAATCGTCGCCGGCGCACTTGGCCTGCGCAATTTCGTTCTCGTGGTGCGGAAAGACGAGATCGCGTCCACCACAATGGATGTCGAATGCCGCCCCGAGATAGAACTCCGCCATGGCCGAGCACTCGAGGTGCCAGCCCGGACGGCCGGGTCCCCACGGTGTCGGCCACGAGGGCTCACCGGGCTTGACGGCCTTCCAGAGGGTGAAGTCGCGAGGATCGCGCTTGCCCTCGGCCGCACTCTCGCCCTGATGAACGTCGTCGAGTTTGTGGCCGGACAGTGCGCCGTACTCGGGGTAGCTCTGCACGTCGAAGTAGACGTCGCCGCCCGCCGCGTACGCGTGGCCGTTCTCGATCAGGCGTTCCATCATCTCGACCATCTGCGTCACGTGACCGGTGGCCCGCGGCTCGATGGACGGCGGCAGCACACCCAGTTGGTCGTAGGCCCACGTGAACGACCGCTCGAACGTCGCCGCCCACTCCCACCAAGGTCGACCGGCGCCGGCGGCCTTGTTGAGAATCTTGTCGTCGATGTCCGTCACGTTGCGCACGAAGGCAACGTCGTTGCCGTGCGCCAACAGCCAGCGTCGCAGCACGTCGAAAGCGACGCCGCTACGAACGTGTCCGATGTGAGGATCGCCCTGAACTGTCGCCCCACACAGGTACACCGATGCATGTCCGGGGGCCAACGGAACAAAATCCCGAAGGGCCCGCGTACCGGTGTCGTATAGGCGCAGGGTCACGACCAGCGATCTTACCTGTCGTGTTCGGTTGTCATGACCAACGCGGTGGCCATCGCGGCGATCCCCTCGCCGCGACCGGTCAAGCCGAGGCCGTCCGTGGTGGTCGCGGACACCGAAACAGGCGCGCCGAGAATGTCCGAGAGCACCTTCTGTGCCTCGTCGCGACGTGGCCCGATCTTCGGACGGTTGCCGATGACCTGCACCGCGGCGTTGCCGACGGCGAACTGGTTCTCTTCGAGCAGTCGGCGAACCTCGGCAAGCATTCGAGCGCCGCTCACGCCGTCCCATTCGGGCCTGCCGGTGCCGAAAACCGAACCGAGGTCACCGAGGCCCGCCGCAGAGAGCAACGCGTCACACAGCGCGTGGACGGCGACATCGCCGTCCGAATGGCCCGAGCACCCGTCTGCTTCCTCGAACAGCAACCCGGCCATCCAGCAAGGACGACCGACCTCGATGGGATGAACATCCGTGCCGAGACCGACGCGCATCTAATTTCCGTCCTGTGAATCCGCACTCAACGCTGTCTCCGAGCTCAGGAGCGCCCGTGCAAGGACCAGGTCGAGCGGAGTGGTGATCTTGAAGGCGAGAGCGTCGCCGGGAATCGTCTGCACCGAAACACCGAGACGCTCGACCAGAGCGGCGTCGTCGGTCGCGGCGACGTCACCGGCGTCGTACGCACTGCGCAGGACGTCGGTGGAGAATCCTTGGGGAGTTTGAACCGCACGCAACTCCGAACGCAGAGGCGTACCGGTGACTGCGCCGAGTACGTCGACCGACTTGATCGTGTCGGTAACCGGAAGTACCGGGATGACAGCGGAGCTGCCGGCTCGGAGAGTTCCGACGACGCGCGCGATCAACGCCGGCGGTGTCAATGCCCGTGCGGCATCGTGCACGAGTACAAAATCTGCGTCGCCGGCAGCGCTGAGGCCGGCTCGAACCGAATCGGTTCTTTCGGCACCACCGCCGACGACGTCGACGTCCGCTGCACGACCGAGGTCGGCTACGACGGATTCGACCAGTTCAGGCGGCACAATGACAACAACGCGGTCGATCGCTCCGGATTTCCGGAGTCCATCGACCGCGCGTGCAAGCATGGTGCACCCACCGAGTTCGACAAATGCCTTGGGCAATTTCTCGCCCAATCGCACTCCCCGACCTGCGGCAGGTACCAGGGCTACTACTGCCACTGTCAGCTTTGTTGTGTTGCAGTCAGGACGCGGCCGCGAGGACCTCGTCGAGAATGGTCTCTGCCTTCTCGGTGTCAGTGCCCTCGGCGAGCGCGAGCTCTCCGACGAGAATCTGACGAGCCTTGGCGAGCATGCGCTTCTCACCAGCGGACAGTCCGCGGTCCTGCTCACGACGCCACAGGTCACGAACAACTTCTGCAACCTTGTTCACGTCACCTGAGGCAAGCTTCTCGAGATTTGCCTTGTATCGACGAGACCAGTTGGTGGGCTCTTCGGTGTGCGGTGCTCGCAGAACCTGGAAAACCTTGTCGAGGCCCTCTTGGCCGACCACGTCACGAACTCCGACGTACTCTGCGTTGTCTGCAGGAACCCGTACTGTGAGATCGCCTTGAGCGACCTTCAGAACCAGGTACTCCTTCTGCTCACCCTTGATGGTGCGGGTTTCGATAGCTTCGATCAGCGCCGCACCGTGATGGGGGTATACGACGGTGTCTCCGACCTTGAAAATCATGTGTCCCGTGCCCCTTTCGATTCCACTAGTTTAACACGTGAAAGAACCGACCACTCATCAACTGTGCAGGTCAGGGGCATCCTTGCTCGAGCGTAGGGGTTGACAGGGCTTGTTGTACGTGCATTCAACTGGTCTGGAGCACCCCTGCGTAACGGACTGAAAGCCCACGCAGACAACCGTTGTGGCGACCCGACGGCCAGCCCGCGGGACCTTATCTACTACTCTGCCTAGTGGAGTGCGAACCTGACGCCGTGGAGGACAAATCGTGACTGCTATCCGTAAGCCGACTCGTCGAGTCGCTACCGCCATTGCACTGGCTGCAGGCGCAGCCATCGCGCTGTCCGCTTGCGGTTCCGGACAGGTGAGCCAGACCGCCGTCCAGCAGGCCGCCGTGAACGGCAACAGCGCCGACCTCGGTGAGATCGCACTGCGCAACGTGCACATCGCTTACCCCTCGTCCGAGGAGTACAGCATCGAGCCGGGCGGCAACGCCGTGCTCGCGTTCACCGTCGTGAACGACAGCGCCGAGACCACGGACAAGCTCGTCAGCATCACCACCGATTACGCAGCACGCGTCATCGCAGGTGAAGAGGTAGGTGGCTTGACGATCAAGCCGCAGACGTCGCTGCAGGCCGGTCAGTTGCCCGCAGGCGAAGGCGCCGCGACCGAGGCCGAGACCCAGATCAAGAACAACGAAGAGAACGACGACGCACCCGCTGCGCTCTCTCTCGTCGTTCTGCAGGACATCAAGGCAGGCGTTCGCCCCGGCTTGACCGTCCCGATCACCTTCAAGTTCGAGAAGGCCGGATCGGTCACCGTCGACGTACCTGTCGACGCAGGCCCGCAGCTCGAGCGCAACGAGTCGGACAAGTCGCCCGACGTTGCAGAAGCTGGGCACTGAGCCTCGAATTATCAAGGCGCACAATGCGCCTCGCAGAACAACTTCAAAATCACACTAGAGGCGGGGTCCATGTCGGACCCCGCCTCTAGTCTGTCCCGGTGGCCAAAGTGAAATCGAACTACCGCTGCTCCGAATGCCAGTCGGTAGTGCCCAAGTGGGTCGGTAGATGTCCGGACTGCGATTCGTGGGGCTCGATGACCGAGGTCGCCGTAGTGGCACCCGTCGCCAGTCGCGCCGGCGCCTCACTCGCCAAAGCAGGATCAAGCGCCGTGCTGCCTACGACGCCGGCCACGCCGCTGACACAGATCGACAGCACCTCGACGCAGGCCAAACCCACGGGGATCGGTGAGTTGGACCGCGTCCTCGGCGGTGGCGTCGTACCGGGTTCGGTGGTGCTGCTCGCGGGCGAGCCCGGCGTCGGAAAATCGACGCTACTTCTCGAGGTCGTCTACCGCTGGGCGATGCGCAGCGCGGATGATCGAGCGTTGTACGTCACGGGCGAGGAGTCCGCCGGTCAGGTTCGACTTCGGGCAGATCGCACCAACTCTGTCCACGAACGGATGTATCTGGCGGCCGAATCCGATCTCGCGACCATCCTCGGCCACATCGAGCAGGTCAAACCGACACTGGTCATCGTCGACTCGGTGCAGACCATGCTTGCTGCCGACGTCGACGGGGTCGTCGGCGGCGTGACTCAGGTCAAGGCCGTCACCAGCGCCCTGACCTCCCTGGCCAAGGCCAGTGGAATTCCGGTGCTTCTGATCGGCCACGTCACCAAGGACGGCGCCGTCGCCGGTCCGCGCTCGCTCGAGCATCTCGTGGACGTGGTTCTGCACTTCGAAGGTGACAAGCACTCCACCCTGCGCATGGTCCGCGGCGTCAAGAACAGATTCGGTGCGGCCGACGAGGTCGGATGCTTCGAGCTGAGCGAGCAGGGCATCAACGAGATCAGCGATCCGTCCGGCCTGTTCCTGCATCACCGTGAAGAAGCTGTGGAAGGCACTGCCGTCACCGTGATGATGGACGGTAAGCGACCTCTACTCGGTGAAGTTCAGGCGCTCGTCGCCGCCACGCCGCTACCGACACCCCGCCGAGCCGTCAGCGGGCTCGACACCGCCCGTGTGGCCATGGTTCTCGCCGTGTTGGAACGCCGCGTCGGAGTGTCGATCTCGAAGGCCGACGTCTACGCCGCGACCGTCGGCGGTATGCGGATGACCGAGCCGGGTGCCGATCTGGCTCTCGCCATTGCGGTCGCTTCCGCCGTGAAAGCCAAACCCGTCCCCAAGGGGCTCGTCATCCTCGGCGAGGTCGGACTCGCCGGGGAGGTTCGACGGGTTGCCGGGGTGAACCGACGGCTGATCGAAGCTGCCCGACTGGGATTCACCAGCGCCATCGTGCCGGTCGATTCCGGCCCGAACATTCCCGGCATGCGCGTCAACGAAGTGGCGAATCTGGCCGAGGCACTGGCCTACGCCGGATTGATGGGCGGCAAACAAGCCCCGTCTCGCCCCAAGCTCACGCCGGTGAAGTGATCGTCGTTCGGCCGACTACCTCGTCAGACCGACGAGGTGCCGAACGGGGACGTCGGTTCGCCGTCCACGAACTCCTTGGTCTTGGCGAAGTGTTCCGAGGTGATGGTCAGAAACAGTCCGCGGGAGGTTCCCACCACCGTGTCCGGATCCGCTGTCGGACCTTCGACGATCGCCGCTTCTGCACTGGTGTAGACCTTGCGGCGTACAACACCGTCGATGCGAGCCCGGAATTCGAGCACCGATCCCAACGGGATCGGCCGGGCGAAGTCGATCTCGAGGTGCCCGGTCACCACCGGCGAGCCGAGAGCCATACATGCCATACCTTGAGCCTCGTCGAATGCCGTCGACAGAATGCCGCCGTGAATGACACCTGGACCGCCCTGATACTTCTTGGCGACCTCCAGACGACCGGTCACTTCCAGTCCGTTACCAGCCCTGAAACTCATCGCCATTCCCGCAGGCTGGTCGTCGCCGCAGCCGAAGCATTTCGACCAGTGCTGAGGCAGCTTCTCGCCGGCGGCCGGAAAGAATTCGACCGGCTCCGGGACAGTCAGGTCATCAGGCAGGGTCCAGGTACTACTCATGGCTAGGGACCGTAACGCCCCCATCTGGTCCTTCGTTCGTCGGTCCCTCGCCAAGAGATCCGCCCCACATAAGCCAGTCTCGATCCACACCGAGCGCTAGGGCGATCTTCTTCACCTTGATATCGAGGCCGCGCGGCGACGACCCGTCCTCGATGCTCTGAACCTGCGATGCAGGAATCCCAACACGGTCACCAAATTCTCGCTGACTCATGCCCAAATCCGCACGAATCAACTTGAAGCGGTTGGCGAGAGTGTCAGCCGGTCTCCACGAGATATTCGTTGCAGTAGTCATGGCAACGACTATGCCACACAAACCGATCGCCCTGCAATATTTTTGCCACTCTGACCTGGCGAACGATCACATGCAGGTAATTCCTTGGTTGACATTCCAAATCCTGCACTGCAAGGTTTCTGCCATGGCCACAGCAACTCAGCACCTCATTGAGGTGCAGCTCAAAGGGAAGTCGCTGCGGGCATTGGTCGTCTCGGCTCGCCGCTCCGGACGGAGCTGGCAATCGGTCGCCGACGAGATTCGCGAACTCACTGGCGTAATCGTCAGCCGTGAATCTGTCCGCGGCTGGTATCCCGACTCGCCAACCCGCCACAAGATTCCCGCATAGCCCCAGAAAAATGCCCGCCCGGTGCTCTAACACCGAACGGGCCGACCCCCAGAAAGAAGTCCGATGCACGAGTCTACGGCACTTAAACCCGACCGCAAGAGTCTCGATCGCCCATCCCCCAAGTTCACACTTGCCGATCCTCCGCCCTTCAATAACGGCGGAGGGAACACGCGAGACGAGTATGCGAAGTTCGCCGAGTTTCTTCGTTCAAACCCGAGTCGGTGGGCACTCTGGCCAGGAAATGTTTCAACTTCCCGCAAGTCAAATGAAGTGGTGGCGTCGATTCGCCGAGGGTACTTCGTAGCATTCCGTGAGGGTTTTGAGGCCGTCTCACGAGACGGCAGGGTGTACGTCCGCTTTACCGGGGAGACCGCGACGGTCGGCATGGAGCGCCGCATCCAGGCGATTGTCCGGACTGAAATACGCGACGCGCTAGCGGAATTCGCGGCAAACGGAACTGGCCTGACGTCGTCCAGCAAGGAGCTGTCATTGTGACCACCACCCTCGCCTACGAAGGAATCCCCATCGCCACCGTCGAGCGCGTCAAGCCTGCCATGAAGTCCGATCGAAACTACGGCGGATACTTTCGCTTCGAGTACGTCGGCGGCGGAACTGATACCGCCTACGGCGACGAACTCCACATTCTCGGAGCCAGGCCATGACCCGCGACGAAGCCCTCAAAGTCTTGAACGAAATCTCCGAGACCGACAAAGAGCTCACCGCCGAGATCAACCGCCTCGACAGCCTCTACCTCAAAACCGATTCGCCCGACGACTGGCTGTCCCGCTCGCGAGCCCGAATCGCGCGAGACTCCTACCGCCGCAGGAACTTCAACCGACTGCTCGACACCGCAATCTGGGCAGCGGCAGGGAGCGAATCATGAACGGCCGCATGGAAGTCAGTCACGAGCAGCTTCTCGATCGACTCCGCTATGCCACCACAGTCGTCATCATCGGCGGAGATCCCGATGACCCGGCCGCCACCTTCATGGACGTCGCCGAGGTTCCCAACGGCCGGCCGATCTGCAAAGTGGATCAGGCAAAGATGCTGATCGATGCAGCGCAGCATCTCGCCGAGCATCACGACTGCACCTAAAGCCCCGGTGGCGTCACCCCAGTAAGACCGTTACCCCGGCCCAGATGACCGGACGTCGGCGCCACCGGCTCAATTTCTCCCCCACTCATTCCCCCAAGACAGGACTATCCGCGATGACGCATGTCCAAAACCCCATTCATTTCCCTCCACTGCCCGAGATTCGCGAGCCGGAGATCGCCGCTGAAGTCTGGCGCAATCACGTCGCGATGGAGATTCAGAGTGACCCCGAGCAGTACACGCGCAACCACGGTATCGACGTCGAAGCGGAAGCCATCGCTGCCGGCCAACTCGCACGCCGCGACTTCAACGACGAGCCTGAAACTGAACCCGAGGCTGCCGAGTTCACCACCGAGGAAGTCCAGGCAGTCGCCAACGACATGCGATCGGCGCTCCTGACCTGGATCACATGCCTTTCTCTTGCAGCATTTTTCGGATTCGTCATATGGGCGACATGGGTGTCGGCATGAGCAATTCCTTCACCCTTCGTGACATGGCCCTCTCCCTCGACGAAGAGGCAATCGGCCTGGCGCAGGACGGCCAGCACAAGAAGGCAAAAGCTGCAGTCGAACTCGCAATCGCACTAGAGACTCGCCACCGTCAAACCCTCGACGTCGGATGGCCGAAGTCATGAGCAACCTGGACGCCGAGGGTGTCATCTTCGAGATCGTCGAAAACCTGCCACAGGTCGAGGGTTTCAACTCCTGGACTCAGACGACGATGGACACCTTCGCCAACGCAAAGGCTCTCGGCCTCGCCACCGCATATATCGAGATCACCACACCTAGTGGCGACGACGACATGATCCACCTCGTTGCCGATGAGGTTGCCACCCAGCAGCAACACGCCCCCGAGTTCGGCGCTGCGGTTGACCACGCCTACGACATGACCGACCACAAGAACGGGGCCTGAGATGCACACTCCGAAAGACATGCCGGGCGCGCCACAGAAGTCCTACCGCCCCAAGCCATTGCGTCGAGTGAAGGTCACATACGAGCGAGGCACCGGTGGCGCTGTCGCCACGATCATCGGCCGGCTGCTGATCAACCCCGACGACTCCAGCGTCTACTTCCGGCGCGGTCTTCTCGAAATCAGGGGCGAGTCACCGAACACGAACGACTGGACGATCCCGTATCACCGCGTCATCACGGTCGAGTTCGTGGACCCGGACGCGGGGCTGGAGGAGTTGTGACTCTCCTTGCCGCCAAGGCGAATACCGGAAAACGAGTTGTCTACACAAACCCCTCGACCCGCGAGAAGGAATCTGGCGTCATCTCACACTGCGATGACACGTACGTCTACGTCCACTACGGCGACCCGCCAATCATCCACTCGACCCATCCCGACAACCTCGAATTCGACAGGAGCAGGCGGTGACTGGATATCAACATCTCGACCTAGGCGTGGACCCATTCTCCGAGGAATGCCTACCCGCCGATCCTGACCCCTTTCATGAGCACGACCCCCGCGACGACGCACCGGAGTGGCAACGATGAGAAACCACCCATTCGTCTACATGCTCGGCGGCGGAAGTGACCGCATCGAAATATCCAACGAACTCGGCAAGATCCGAATCGATTGCTTCTCAGGCAACGAATTGAGATACAGCGCACTGCATTCGGCTGATGAGTTCCAAGGCGCTGCAGATGGAGTAAGAGAATGACTACACCAACCTTGATTGAACTGCCGGAACTGGAGCAGGGAACGGACGAGTGGCACGACCAGCGTCGCGGGATCGTTACCGCATCTGTCGTAGGCAAACTCGTCACGTCGAAGACACTCAAGCCCGCAAGCAATGACGAGTCTCGCGGACTGACACGACTTCTCACGGCCGAGCGCATCACCGGATGGACCGATCCCACCTTCGTCAGCGACGACATGATGCGCGGCATCGAGGACGAACCGAAGGCTCGAGCCAAGTACGCCGAGCACTACAACGTATCCGTCCGCGAAACCGGCTTCATGATCCGCGAGGACAACGGCGTCAAGATCGGATACTCGCCCGATGGCCTGGTCGGCGATGACGGACTGATCGAGGCCAAGTCGCGCCGGCAGAAGAAGCACCTCGAAACCGTCCTCTCTGGTCACCCGCCGATTGAGAACATGGCCCAGATGCAGTGCGGTCTCTTGGTTTCCGAGCGCAAGTGGTGCGACTACATCAGCTACTGCGGTGGCATGCCGATGTGGATCAGTCGCGTCTACCCGGATCAGCGTTGGTTCGATGCCATCCTCGCGGCCGTCGACGCATTCGAAGCAAACTCGGCCGAGATGATCCGGGTCTACGAAGAGTCGATCGCCGGATTCCCCATGACCGAGCGCACCGTCATCAACCTCACCCCCGAAGTGGAGCTCGAACTATGAAGATCACTGCAGAGCCGCGCTCTGATCAATGGAACGCAGACGACTTCGTTGGCAGCAAGGCCAAGGTGTTCACCATCGCGAAGGTGATACCCGGCAAGGCTGAGCAGAAGTACGACATCGAGCTGACTGAAGGTGAAGGCAGGGTGTGGCGACCACCGCTCACCGTGATTCGCATCATTCTCGATGCATGGGGCGATGAGTCTGATAACTGGATCGGGAAAAGGGTTGCCCTATACCGCGACCCGAACGTCACATTCGGTCGCGAGCAGACTGGCGGCATACGGATCTCGCACATGAGTCACCTGCCCGAAGGCAAGCCGATGGTCCACAAGAGCACGGTATCGAGAGGCCGACGTGGCGAGGTGACAATCAAACCTCTGCCTGATGGTCCGCCAGTCATCACCAACGAGCAGGCCACCGAGATCGCAGAGGGAATCTCCCAGGCTTCCAGTCGCGATGAACTCAATGCGATTGCCGCACAGCTCAAGACATTCGACCTGGCCAACCATCGCGACCCACTGTTCGAGCTGTGGAAGGCGCGCCTTGCCGAGCTCGAGAAACCCCAGATCCAAGAACCCGGCGAATCCGCCACAACAGAAGGAGATTCACAGTGAACGCTCAACCCCTGATCGAGGAACGTCGCGTCCGGTTCTCCGGCCTGTCTGCCGAGGCCTTCGATGGTATCGAGCGAGGCGAGAAGGTCACGTTCACCGTCGTCGCCACATGCACTGAGACCAAAGAGCAGGATATGAAGACCGAGGGCGAACGGCTCACGGCCACAATGAAGATCGACAAAGTCTCGCTCGGCATCGACTCGAAGATCAACGATGAGCCTGCACCCGAACCCAACCTCTTCGACTCTCCCGAGGAACCGGACTCCGACGACGATTCTGAAGACGGCGAATCCCCCTCGAACGTCGTTGGCATCGGTCAAGGCCCGCAGTTCTCCGCTGGCGACTAACCAAACCCCGCAGTAGATCCCGGGCCGCCGTCGTATTGGCGGCGGCCCGCTTATGCACAGGAGTTATCCACAGTGGTTAATCAAGCAGAAGACCTCATCCGCGAAACCTTCCAGAAGCTCGGCGACACCCTCGGAATTCAAATCGACATCCCCGACGAGATGATCGCCAACCTTGCGGCCACCCTCCAGGCCGATATCGACCGGATTGAAGCCGTCGACACCGAACGGTTCAGCTTCCTCAACGAGCTGGGTGTGGCATTCCGACGCGGCGAAAAGAATGCTCGCCCCTCCCAACTTCCGGTCCTCGAAGGAATCCGAGCAGTCCTCGCTCACCTCCAGTCCGCCGGCCGTCTCATCCCTGCTGGCGGTATGGCACTCGCCGTCGAACAGGTGGAAGACGTGCGGGCGGCACGGGAGACGTTGCGGGGGTACCGCAATTACGAGCGGCATCACGTGAACCAGCTCATCGCAGCGGTCGACGCCCTGTTCCCGGCAACCGAACCCGCCGAGGCTCCGTGCACGATCTGCAACGTCAACGAGACCAACCATGCGGGGGTCAGCTACTACCACCCGTTCACCACGGAACTTGGTCCGTTCGATGACGACGGCAACGATCGCCCCGCCCCTGCCGAACCTGCCGAGGAAGTGGGTCACGATGGTTGGCTCGGCGCTGACGCATACATGACACTGCGAAAGGCCGGAATTTCCGAAGAGGCAGCCGAATCCGCTATGTGCCTCCTCAATGAAGCGGGCCTGGTCTTTCGTCGCCGTGGCGCTCGCATCGTTCCAACTGACTGGCTGCCTCGTGCAGGCACCTCCCCTGAACCCGAGGAGCAGTGCGAGTCGATGAGCATCTTCAAGGAGCGCTGCGCCAAGCCACTTGGACATGAAGGCAGGCACGGTAGGGGCGACTATGCCTGGGGTTACCCGTTCACCCCTGCCGAACCCGCCGAGGAGGAGACGAAAGCGGAGCTGCCCACCGAGGTTGGCGACCGCATCCGAGCGAGCGTCACACGATGGTCAAGTGCCCTCGAATGGCCTGACTCGAATCCGTACATCGGCACATTGATCCTGTCTAACGATGGATTCTGGGAAGCCGAAAATGACCGGTTCGTCGTTGTCTCTAGCTGCTTCTCATACATCGAGGTGCTGGAAGTTCTTCCCTCGCCGGTTGTCCCTGCCCCCAACGAAACCGGACCGTGGGAGACATGGCAGGAAGTGCCCGAAGGCGTGAAGTACTGGCGCAGTGGGTGGCCCAACCCAACCCTCGCATACTGGGTCAACCGAGGCGGTGTGCGTTTCTATGCGGACGCAGCGATCCATGAGCCGTTTCCGTCGGATACCAGTGGCGACATCAACCTCCTCGCCCCGTTCGTTGCGGCCGAGGAGGGGTGAGCATGAGCGGCGTGACTGGGGTGGATGTTGAGCACACGAAAGCGCTGGAGGCAGCAGCAACCGATGGCGGTTGGGCGATCTGGCGGGACCTCGACGATGGCTTCTATGTGGTCGGGGAAGAAAGTGGAGTGATCCCGGAAGGCGCGGACCATGTTGACGGCGAGCACAACCCGGTCGCGCACGTGTATGTCGCGACCAATGCCGCGATCATTGCTCACGCCCGGACTACGGTGCCCGCCCTGGTTGCGGCTGTCGAGCGAGTCCAAGCACAACAAGCGCGGATCGCCGAACTGCTGGGCGTCGTCTTGCCGCACACTGCCGTCAACGACAAGACCCGCGTCGCACTGATGCAACTCTTCCAAATCCACGACGACATCAAAGCATTGGAGACACCATGACTTACCGACTTCAGATCGTCGAAGCAAACGGCGCTGACGACACGTTCTATCACTTCGGCGGCGCAGACTTCAGCACCGAGGCAGAAGCCCGAAACGAGCTGAACTCGCTGCCCGAATTCAAAGCGACGAACGATATCCCAAACCGCTACATCGTCGACCTACTGGCTGACGATGGTGACATTCTCGCCGACCGGGAAATCTCGGCGCAGACAGTGGAATCCATACTCGGGGAGACCATTGCTGACATGCGCGAAGAAGCGAAGTTGGTGTCGTCGTGACCGCGCCTGACCTAGGGTTGACCGACCTCATCGCAGCGCACCGACTGAAGCAGTCGTACTGGAACTGGTGGGGCTGCACGGGATGCGACTGGCGAACCAAAGGCACCTACGGCAGTGAACCCACGATCGAGACCGCCACCGAACACGCCAAACATGTGGTGGAACAGCACACCAGCGGGCGGCACGAATGGCCGAAGACGACACCGACCGGCTTCACCTACGAACGGCCCACAACGTACGCCGAGTTGGAGCACATGAGTGGCCACATGGTGCAGTCCGAGATCGAAGGCTGGGGCGTAGCGGAACGGCCACCCGAACCTGTGTGGGAACTGGTCGGCATCGCCCAGCAAGAGGTTGAACGTCAACGCCAACGCGCCGAGAAGGCGGAGGCCACGGCGGCCGAACTCGAAGCAGAGCTGGAGAAGTACCGCGCCGAGGAACGCCGCCAACTCGAATGGGCACGCCACCTCGCCCGAGACGACGTGCGTTGCCCGAGCTGCAATCTCCGCTACGGCGAACGCGACCAGTACGGCTGCGTCGAACCAGCACGAGCCCACGAATACGACGCAGACGAACTCCGCGCAGCTTTGGAAGGGGAACAGCAATGAGCGAATACATCGGAACTTGCAGCGTATGTGGAGAAGACCAGGGCGTCCGCAGTTTGTCGGTGTGGCGTGACGCTGACGGAGAAGGATGGTGGATTCATCCGGACTGCGCCGCCGGATTCTCCCTGACCGCGAAGAGTCGAATCGAACCACCTTCGGTGGTGTCGTCGTGACCGCGCCTGATCCGGGGAAGCCCAGCATCCAGGCTTGCGACATCTGCGAAATCAGATGGCACGCCGACTCTCTAACTGACGGCACATGCCCACGCTGCATCGCCGAAGACGCAATCTGCACAGAGGGGGACCGATGACCGAGACAGCCGAGATTGTCGGATCAGCCGTGCTGCTGATCATCGGCATCGTGTGGATCGTGTTCGGCCGACCAAAGGATGAGCGATGACCAACCGTGAAGGAGTCGTTGTGAGTGAGATCCGATCACAGGCCACACCCGCGAGAGACGAACTGGCCGAGGCGATCCACGCCGAGATTTGCGAAGAGTCACTGGAGGACTGCCTAGACCCCGACTGGCGCGGAAAGTGCGCTCGCGCTGCCGATGTGCTCCTGTCTGCTGGTTGGTCGAAGCCTCGCACGGTGAACAGCGCGGCCGAATTGGATGCGCTCGATCCAAATGCAGTGTGTTCCTTTGTTGACAGCAACGGAGTCACGTACGCATGCACCGCCGCAGAGTGGCAGATGGGCGGATTCTTCTCGACCGCCGAGCCGTTCCCGATGATCACCGTTCACACTCACGCGGGGTCAACATGACCACCGACCGATGCCCAGTGTGCTGGCGCCCCGTGCTGATTACGGACCACTGGCGCATGCGTCGACACCACGACAAGGCCGGCCACCTCTGCCCCATGTCCGGGCAAGACGTCAACGGCCTGGATCTCAACCCCACCGAACCACTTTCAAGAACGGAGGCCGCGAATCATGGCTCGTGAATATGCTCGCGTCCGACTCAATATGGCGGAAGATCCCGAGTACCTCGATCTCACCGTCGACGCGCAGCACCTCTACGCAAACATCCTTCTGATCGACCCGTCGCTCTCGTACTGCGGCATCGCTGACTGGCGCCCCGTACGGCTCACTCAGCGCGCAAAAGACCTCACCCTCGATCGCATCATGGCCGCTGCCGCAGTGCTCGAACAAGCTCGATTCGCGCTCTTCGATCCCGACACCGAAGAGGTACTCGTCCGCACTCTCGTCCGTAATGACGAGCTACTCCGCAACCCGAAGATGGCTCTGTCTGTGGTGAAGGCTTACCAGGGCGCAGCGTCCCGAACCTTGCGCGCAGCGGTCATCACCGAACTCCACAAGGCCCGTGAAACGCAGTCGGATTTCTCGTCATGGACAAGCCCGATGTCCAAGGACGCGCTCGCCCGATTGCTCGATCTTCCGGCACTCGATCCGGCCGATTACACCAATCGTATTGCCAACCCGATTACCAATCGGAATACCAATCACATTGGTAATCGTATTGGTAATGCCGATGCGGTCCCGAATACCAATCACATTGGCAATACGGACCCGGGTGCGGATTACCAATCAGATTCGGTCGGTTTCCTACCAGTAACCAGCAACCAGCAGACATACAACCAGCAACCAGAGAGTAGTTACGTAAGTACGGAAGGTTACGGCGCGAGCGCAACCGAACCCCCACCCCGCTACTGC
The DNA here is from genome assembly GCF_040546695.1 of Rhodococcus sp. OAS809. NCBI lineage: Bacteria > Bacillati > Actinomycetota > Actinomycetes > Mycobacteriales > Nocardiaceae > Rhodococcus > Rhodococcus sp. OAS809. The sequence continues at coordinate 3,222,597 of NZ_JBEPOI010000002.1, forward strand.
CCTCAGCACATTGACGAACCGACGACGAGCCCGTGCCATGCCTGCGGCGAAGCACGGCGCGCTCGCGAAGTCTGGGACCGCAACGAAGCCCACGCCGTCAAGCTCGCTCAGTCGTCCGAAGCCAAGCGCCGGGCCAAGTTCATCCAGGACGCGATCGACGAGTGCGAGCTCTGTGACGAGAACGGCTACTTCGGCACGACCGTCTGCGAGCACAACCCCGAGCGAGTCGAGACCAACCGTCGAGGAGTAGCGCTCGTCCGTGAAGCCCTTGCCGAGACTGCGAAGCGAAAGGCCGACGATGAACAACTTTGAGGATCTGATCACCCGCGACGAATCGCTCGCCGTGATCTGCACGTACTGCGGCGCCAAGGCCGGCGAGGTGTGCACGGCCAAGGACCGCTACGGCAAGTCCCATCCGCTGCAGAACTTCCCGGCCCACCCTGCTCGCAACCAGCGGGCCGAGCGTCAAAAGCGACTTCGCCAGCTCGACGCCGAACGCGAGGCTCGGCGATGACCACCGTTGTCGGCCTGGACCCGAGCCTCACAGCCGCCGGAATCGCCATTCTGGGCTCTCCTGGCACCACGGACACCCCAAACGTCCCAAAACTCGTCACCGTTGGCGTGAGCGGGTCGGAATCGGCTTCCCTTGCCGAGCGGAGCACCCGCATCGGCGACCAGTTCGAGCGAATCATCCGCTCGATGCCTCCGAGCGTCCGTCTCGTCGTCATCGAACAACTGCCGTTCACCGCGCCGAAATTTGCCGCGAAGTTCCAAGAGCGATGCGCGCTCTACTACCGCGTGACCGAGTTCCTGGCGCGTCGAAAGATCCCGGTCGTCGAGGTAGGCGCAACCACGCTCAAGAAGTACGCAACGGGCGACGGACGGGCCGACAAGCGTGAGGTCGTCAACGCCATGCGCGATCTCTGGCCGCACGCAAAAGTCCGCAACGACAACGAGGCTGACGCGCTGGCACTCGCGACGATGGGTGCAATGCGTCTCGGCTGGCACGAACCCGAAATGGTGCATCACTTTTCGCCGAATGTGAACTGGACGGGGCTGAGCCGATGATCTGGCTACGCGTGATCCTGATTCTCGCCATGGTCGCCATGATCGCTTGGACGCTACTGGAATTCAGCACTCGACCGACTCGCAAGCCGTTGACCGAGGCTGACGTTTACGAGGCCATGACTGGACGTAAGCAACGCAGCAAAGCGAAATTTCTCGCAACCGATCAGTTCGAGGCCTGGACACATTGCCCCAGTTGCGGTGAATTCGACTGCCATGCAATGCGAGAACCGCTTCCGTGGGACCCAGCAGATTGGCGCACCTGGAGCCAAGGGAGAGCCGAGTATCTCGAACTCCATCAGTCGGCGACAACGATTGAGGCCTGGGGCGGCCACGCGTACAGGTGGATTGACAGCACACCCGAATATCCGATTGCAGAGCCGGTCAACGAAACACGGTTCGCGACAATCCGCATCTGCAAGTGCGGCAGAGAATGGGGGCAGAAATGACTACCGCTGAAATCACTTATGACGAGATGCGCCGCCTGTGCGGATTGATCGACCTCGCAATGCCATTCCCGAGCCGTGACCACCTCTATTCGGGAACGGAACGCGGCATCGACTGGTGCGTCTACGCGTCTCCGTTCGGATATGCGCTGAACGGCTATGCGCGGATTCCGGAGGGTATGGAGATTTACGTCGAGGAGTTGGAAGTCCACGGTGGAATCACCTATGGCTCAGGAGTTTGCACAGGCTGGATTGGGTTCGATACGGCACATGGTGGCGACGTCTGGAGCGTCGACGAGCTACGGGGAGGGGTCGGACTACACGTCTCGCCGTACGTAGAGGAGCACCACCGATTCGAGGCCGAGATGGCCGAAAGGTATCCAACTATGGCGCGGCACTGGACTGTCGAAAAGATTCTCGCAGAGTGCAAGTCACTCGCCGAGCAAATCGCGGTGAGGCGGAAATGACATGGGTCAAGATCGACTGCAAGCGCAGTGACGAACTGCGCACATCGCTCAATCTCTGTGTCGTATCTTCACGCTCGGACCTCGGAGGAATGATGGGCGACCCGAGTGTCCAGACAACATGGGGCGATAGGGAAACCGAACAGGAAGTACTCAAAGAGGCCAGGTTTCCACGCTTCGAATGGGACTCGCGACCCGGAGATCTTGCACCCTGCGAGCATTACGAATGGGTGGCGCCATGACGGACATCATCGACGAAATCGACGCTCTGGTCGACGAGCAGCTCAGCGGTTACAGCCAGCGAACTGGTTACGACTACAACGCGTCTCAAGATCGGTGCTGGCACTGCGGCGAAGACTGGCATGGACTCAAGATCACTGCTCGCATGGAAGAGATGCGGCGGGCGTACCAGCAAGAGTCTCGGCGATTGGAGTACCTCGGCGAGGGCGAAACGGGCTATGCCGAATCGGTGATCGATCCTGACTACCGCTACGCCGACGACGACAGCGAAGTCCTCTGTCCCGGCTCCGGTTTCATCGGGCCATGGGCGACGAAGCGGCAGATCGAGCGAATGCGAGCCGCAAGGATTCTCGGGGATGCACCCTCGCGGCCTTACTATAGATTCAACGACGGCAATCCGTGGACCCTGGACGCACTGCGGGATGTACGGAGTAGATACACATTCCCTCAGCGATACCACCTCGGCGTCGGCCCTTCAGGTGAACCAATCAGGCCAATTGCGCCCAGCCGCCAACTGCGAATCGGTGACCGCGTCGGTTTCGAGTCGAGCAACGGGTTTCGACAAGAAGTGGTCGTCGTGGACGTCGTGGAGAGCGGATTCACTACCGAATACATCACCGAAGATCCGCGATTCAGCGCACGGGCACAACAACTCCGCGATGCACTCGACCGTGAGCACAGGCTCGCCAGGGAAGAGGCCACCAGGGGCGGTGAAGCCTCGCAGGTGATCATCGACGAGGGCAGGCCGTACAGGTACGGCGAAGACTTCTCGTTCGCGGACCCGGCAATTCCGCCTGAGATGCAGTTCCCGCGTGAATGGCCCGACTTTGCAAGCGCGCTCAGACGCATTCTCGAAATGCCGAACCCTTTCGATCCGTCCGCTTGGAACATAACCGTCGGCGATCCCGAACCCGACACCCGCACACCACAAGAGCGCGCACTCCCCCGGCCGAGCACAACACCGCCAATGTGGGCCGTCGACGCCGGCCGACAGCGCAGGACTCGAACGAATTCACGAAGGAGGCACCGATGATCGTTCATAAGTCGACATCTGGTCTGTATCGGCCGTATTGGAGCGTCTACTTCCATCGTCGTGCCGTCACGTTTGGCGATGTGCTGTCTGGCCGGAGAAACTTCGCCATCTTCGGTCCCGAGCGATTCATCGCTGAGGGCAAGCTCGAAATCGGCAAACTGCGGGGCGGAGGACGAGTCTCATGACGACGGATTGTCACAACTGTGGCCGCACGGTGAGCGAGAATATTGCACTGTGCGGCGAGTGCCTGGAATCCCTTCGCGCAGAACTGCGCCGAGTGCCAGGTCTCGTGTCGGATATGACCATCACGCGAGCACGCCTGGATCGGATGAGTAGTGGCCTGGCGCGAGGAAAGAGTGCTGAGACGGCCTTGCCGATCCGTTTGGACAGGTTCGACCGCCGTCCAACCCAATTCCCGCTCGACTCTCTAACGAATGAGATCACGACCTGGGCGAGGCTCGTTGCCGAGGAAACCGGACAGCTGGACGAACTCAATACTGCGCTGGACAGTTTCGAATTTCGGCAGTCCGTACACGCGCAACGCCATCGCAAACATGATCCGGCATGGCTCTCGACCGAGACTGCGCTCGACGCCGAACTGGCCGCCATCTGGCTCGCTGATCACGCGGGCTATCTCGCATGGATGCCTGCCATTGCCGAGATGCACGACGGCATCACCGACGCGATTGCTCGGTGTCGCAGAGCGATTGATCGACAACCGGAACTGTCGTACAAGGGACTATGCCCACATGTGAGTTACGACGAGGAGCGGCAACCATTCACCTGCTCGGCCGACCTGTACGTCGAGCGCGGCGAGGATTACGTGAGCTGCCCGCGCTGCTGGACGCATCATCGAGTGAGGGATCTCGAGCAAGCGATGCTCCACAAGGTGAACGACCAACTGTTCACCATCACCGAGCTGTTGCCGCTCCTCGACGAACTCGGTGAGCATGTCGCCAAGAGCACGCTGTACGCATGGGCCAACGACCCCAAGCGCAAGAAGCTGTCCCCTCAAGCGTGGCGCCAGGCAGATGGCACGCACTCGGACTACTGGATGCGGCGGTCAGATCCAGCGCTCTACCGACTCGGCGATGTGAGAGCGCTGGTTGCCGCCCTCGACACGGACGAGAGCGGGGTTGATGCCGCAACGCTGTGACCTGTGTAGACTCCGAATCGCAGTGCGTGAGCTGTCTCTCCGCACCTTCCCTCACCACCCAGAACGCGCCCGGTCTCGTTGACGCACCCAGTCAAACCACACGCTGACGGCGTGCTCCGAGGCCGGGCGTTTATGCACCGTCCCCCACAAGGACCGTCCCCCATATGTACCCCACCCCCTGATAGACCCACCCCCTCATAGACCCCCCATTCAGGTTCAGGTCACCGCCCCGTCCGCGAAGTACGCGGGGAGAACGGAATCCAAGCAAGGCCCCATGAGACGCAACCTGTCGTCTCGCTGCGCTGCCTGATGGGCACAACTGAATAGCTCGACACCCCACCGCTTCATGGTCGGTGGGGGCATAGCGATGTAGAGCAGTCGGTAGCTCGCTGGGCTCATATCCCAGAGGTCGCGGGTTCGAGTCCCGCCATCGCCACCACGCCCGACCACGACCCCGACCGAGGGAGGTGGACAGTGGCACGCATCGACAGATGGGCATGCGTCGAAGCCAAGAAGCTCTCGACCAAGTGGACCACCAATGCAGTTACCACCTCGAAGAAGCGCAAGCGAGAGAAGAGAGATCGCAATGCGTGAGGGTCAAGGGTTCTTCTGGGTTGTCGTCCAACTGATTCGAATGTGGCTTCCACCAATGCAGTGGCACTGGCATAGGTAGGCAGGACAGGCAGGTGTAGCCATGGGACGCACTGGCGGTCGTAGGTACAGGACGAACCGAGCACGAGTGCTGCAAGGCGCAACTGCCTGCTTCCTCTGTGGCCGGCCGATCGACCCCGACCTCAAGGCGCCCGACCCGATGAGCCCCAGCGCCCATCACTTCATCCCGTACGTCCACGGTGGTGGGGACGAGGTTGCGAACCTGCGTCCAACTCACCTCGTCTGCAACCAGAAGCAGGGTGACAAACCCACGCGGGTGGTCAACCGCAACAGTCGGGAGTGGACCTGAGACGGGCGTGCTCGCCTTCGCGTAGGTCGGACACGCAGACACGCCCCCGCATGAGCGTTGGCCCCGCCCCGTCCCTCTCATATGTATGTGTGTGGCAATGGGGAGGGGGTCCCCCCTTTCGGCGGCCCTCAGGTCGCTACACGGCGAGGCCTTCCATACCCCCCCGCTTGATTTCCACATGCCCCCAAGGTTCGCGAGGAGGTTCCTGCGATGGCTCGTCCCAGGTCGTTGGCTGCGATCGCCGGTGAAGGTGACCGCCTGAAAACTCTGGAGGCCCTGCGCGACAAGCTGGCACGGAGCATCGACAAGCCAGGGATCAGCGCACGTGACCTCGCGTCCCTCACTCGTCACTTTGTCCTGATCACGGGCGAGATCGAATCGCTCAAGGTTCGTGAAGCGGCGGGCAAGAACTCGGCCGGCATGGCGGACGAGAACGACGATGAGAACCCTGTCGAGAATGCGTCATCTGAGTCGCTCACTCCAATGCAGGAAATGTCAGCCGCGGTGAAGGCGAAACGTATGCGGATCGTCCCGGCGTCGTAATCGGGGCGGGGGTGGCTGGTGCAATCAACCGTCCTCGACCGCCCCATTCTCGGCGCTCAGATGCCTCGAATCCGGGTCGCGCCGACCGAGACATACATCGACACCTTCGGGCCTGAAGCAGTTGCGTTCGCCGCCAAGTACGGCTTGGTCGCCGACAGGTGGCAGGCGCTCGTTCTTGACGACTGGCTCGCCTTCCGGCCTGACGGGAAATGGGCATGCTCGCGTTGCGGGCTGTCTGTGCCTCGTCAGAACGGCAAGAACGGCGTCATCGAGATCCGCGAACTGTTCGGCATGGTCGAGCTCGGTGAGCACATCCTCCATACCGCTCACGAGGTCAAGACCGCTCGCAAGGCATTCAAGCGGCTCAAGCACTTTTTCGGAGAGAAGCCGAACGATCCGTCAGCTCGATTCCCCGAGCTGAACGCGCTCGTCGTCGAACTCCGAAGCACCAACGGCCAAGAGGCGATTGTCCTCTCGAACGGCGGCTCGATCGAGTTCGTCTCGCGATCGAAGGGATCCGCGCGCGGCTTCACGATCGACATCATCGTGATGGACGAGGCGCAGGAGCTCTCAGACGAAGCGCTCGAAGCACTTGGCCCCACAACGCGATCCGCTCCGCTCAAGAACCGCCAATTCATCTACACCGGAACGCCGCCCGGGCCGAAGAACAACGGCGAGGTCTTCACCCGCCATCGAACGCTCACGATGGAGGGCAAGAAACTTCGATCGCTCTGGTCGGAATGGTCATGCCCTGACGGCGTCGATTACGACGACCCTCACGCACAGGCGCAGTCGAACCCCGCACTGGGTGGTCGGCTGGACCTCGAAACCATCGCCGAAGACCGCGACGACTTCACCGACGAGGGCTTCGCACGTGAGTGCCTCGGGATGTGGTCGGCTGCAGCCACTCACAGCCCGATCGACATGGTCACGTGGGCCAACGATGCGATCGACTTCGACAGTCCGAGTTACGTGGAATGGCATTCGCAGATCGACTCGATGCCCACCCTCGCTATCGATGTGGCGCCTGACAACGAGACTTCCTCGGTCTCGGCTGCCGGTCGGCGGATCGACGGCATGCCAATGGTTGAAATGCTCGAAAACCGCGCTGGCATGGGCTGGGTCGTCGAGTACGTCAAGGCGGTGTATCGCAAACAGAAGTTCCGCGGTGTCGTCATCGACGGACAGTCCCCCGCGGCCCCACTGATTGAACCGCTCGAAGAGGCGGGCATCCCGGTCATCGTCACCGGCGCTCAATACATGGGCACCTCGTGCGCGAACTTCTATCGAAAGGCCGTGTCGGGCGAGATGGTTCACCTCGACCAGCCGACGCTCAACACCGCAGTGGCCGACGCACGTAAACGCAACATCGGCGCTGAAGGCCTGTGGGGCTGGAACCGCAAGAACACCACGGTCGACATCACCCCGCTCGTCTCGGGAACCCTCGCGCTCGGGTCCATCGACGCGCCAATTCCGAAGCCGAAAAAGAACATCTCGAACGCCGTCTACGGCTTCAACTGACAGGAGGCCTCATGGCGACGGAGCAGGAAATCGCGGCCGATCTCAAACTCGTCCGCAGCGGGCTTACGAAACTCGCCGCGGCGCTGCCGATGTGGCAGGTGCGCGAGGATGCCGCAACAGGCAAGGGGAATCTCCCGTACGCGCCGAAGGGTGTCGACGTCGAATACCTTGCGCTGCAGAAGATGGCACCGCTGCCGCTCATCCGCCTCGCTGTCCGAACCACGTGCCAGCGACTTCGCGCCGGCGGCGTCCGCACCGCGAAGGGTGCGGACTTCGACAAAGAGCTCTGGCGCATCTGGGATCGAAACAACCTCGGCAGTCGGCAGCGAATTGTCTACCGAGACGGAATTGTTCACGACCGCGGCATTATGTCCGTCTGGCCCAACAAGGCCGACGCGACAACGCCGATCGTCCGTCCCGAATCTCCGAAGTCGGTGTGGATCGAACCTGATCCAGCCGACCCGTTCACGTCGATCTGGGCAACCAAGCATTGGACTGAGCGTCGCGAGGACAAGGACATCACCGTCGCGATGCTCTACACGCCGAAGTACTGGGTGAAGTACGAAGGTGACGGCGCCCAAAACCTCACGGAAGTCAAACGCGGCAAGAATCCGCTCGGCCGCGTGCCATTCGTGACATTCGAGCCCGAGATCGACGCCGAGGGCAACAACAGCTCCCTGATCGACGCATTGATGGAACCGCAGAAGGCCGTCAACACGGTGCGTTTCGATCTTCTGCTCGCCGCACAGTTCGCTGCATACCGTCAGCGGATCGCCACCGGATACGACCCTGTGGTTCGCGACGGCGACGGCAACCCGATTGTCAAACGCGATCCCGAGACAGGCGAGGCGATCCTCGATGCAGATGGACTCGAACAGCCGATTATCCGCTCACCCGGACGTGTCGGCGTCGACCGCATGCTCGTGTTCCCGGGAACCGACACGAAAATCACCGACCTTTCCGAATCGGATCTCGGGAACTACGTCACCGCGCTGGACATGCTCGTCGCGACCTTCGCGGCCGTCGCACAGGTGCCCCCGCAGTACCTGATCGGCGACTTCAAGAACGTCTCCGGTGATCTCATGGTCGCTACCGAGGCAACTCTGCGATCACTCGTGACGGACTTGCAGACCGGCTACGGCGAGTCCGACAAGGAAGTGTTCCGGCTCGTTGAGATCGCCCGCGGTGGCGACCCTGACGCACTCAGCGACCTTGAAGTCGACTGGTCCGATGCTGATCCAAAGAACATCAACCAGATCGCCTCGGCTGCAGCGCAGATGGTTCCAAACGGCGCACCGATCCGAATGTTCCTTGAGCAATGGCCCGGGTCGACACCGCGAACGGTAGAGCGCTGGCTCGCCGACGCTGAAACAGTCCTCGCGCGCGTAATGGCAGGCGACTTTGCTGCCGTCGAGACGGGCCCGAAGCCTGATGAGTGACGATGATCCACTCCGAATCGGCACACGGTTCTATGAGCAGCAGGGTCGACGTAATCGCAAGGCTGCGAACGCGGTCCAGTCTTTGTGGCGTCGAGCGGACCTTAGCGACTTGAGTGGATGGTTTGACGCCCATCGTGTTGACCTTGTCCTGCCAATTCTGCAGGGCATGGAGACCAGCGCGACTCAGGGTCAGCAGTATGTCGAGACGCAGTCCACTGCGCAGGGCGTGAAACTGCTCGGCGAACAGATCGATCCCCTGGCCTTCACCATCGATCTCGACTCTGCAGCCTCCATGGCGTACTCGGCCTCGGTATTGCCAGCGAAATCCGCGATCGCGCAGGGCGTTGGCGCGCAGATTGCCACCGCATTGGCTACGAAGACTCTCGTCAGGTTCGCGTCCACGCTCGTGGCGGACGCCGGCCGAGAGGCCACGCAGGCGGCGATGACCTCCAGTCGATTCAGTGGATACATCCGGATGCTGAGACTTCCGTCATGTGATCGCTGCGCAGTCCAGGCAGGCAAGTGGTTCCGCTGGAACAAAGGGTTCGAGCGCCATCCTGGTTGCGATTGCGTGCACATACCGGCACGTGAATCGCGAGCGGGCGATACATCAGTCGATGTCGTTGCGGCGATCAGGTCCGGCAAGGTTACCGGCCTGAACAAGGCTGACATCGCATCGATACTCGACGACGGCGCCGACCCGAGTCAGGTGATCAACGCCCACCGCGGAATGTCCACCTCGGACGTCTTCGGCCAGACTCTCAAGATCACCAACGAGGGCGTCACGCGCCGCGGAATCGCCTACCGCGCAATGGGTCAAGCCCAATACGTCCAACGTCAAGGCGAGATGAAGTCGGCCGGCCAGCGTTACATGCAATGGCGGTCGGCGCGCCTCACTCCATCCGCCATCTACGACATAGCCGAAAGCAAATCGGATGCACTGCGTTTGATGAAGCTATACGGCTACATCCTTCCGGACTGACCGGAGAAACTCCCCCGCTCACAGCGGGGTGCGCGTGACCGCTGCGCTCTCAGCGGGTGAAGGAGATGCAATGCGCAACACGATCCATTCCGTCATCGCACCCGAGGTGATCGACCCGCTGACTATCGGACGAGCGCGATTCTGTGCCCACCGAATGCACCCCCGTCGAGACGAGGGTGGTCACGGAGCCGGAGCCCCAGGTGCGGATCCCGCCGGAGCGAATCCTGCAGGAGGAGGTGGGTCCGACCCTGCAGACGATGGTGGCGACGATGGCAAGAAATTCACCCAAGCCGACGTCGACCGCTTCATTGCAGGTCGGTTCGCAAAATACGCCGATTATGACGCGATCAAGACCGAGCGCGACGAGCTGAAGTCGGCGACCGCAACCGCACAGGAACGCGAGATAGAAAAGGCCCGCAAGGAGGGGCGCGACGAAGTCACCACTCAGGCGACCGAGCGTCTCGTCCGGGCTGAATCTCGTGGTGTGGCCGCAGAGCTCGGATTCCACAACCCCGGCGAAGCGCACCTCTACATCAACCTCGCCGACGTCCCAATGAAGGACGACGACGTGGACACTGCCGCACTCAAGGAACTACTCACTGCGGCAACGAGAGACCGGCCCTACCTCCTGAAGGATTCGAACGATTCCGCCTCGCATCAGGACGTCGGAATCGGTCGCCGCGGCACATCTCCTGAACCGAAGCCGGGCACAGCTCGACTCGAATCCGCATTCAACGCGGAATACAGCAAGTAACCGGCCGCCCCACGGCGGCATCAACTCTCAGAAAGGAGACAGCACATGGCTGTCACTCTCGCCCAGGCTGCCGCTGTGGAGCCGGACCCCGTACGACGGGGCGCAATCGAGACGCTGCACCAAGTCTCGAGCGTCTTCGATCGCCTGCCGATCGAAGCCATTCAGGGCAACGCCTACAGCTACGACACCGAAGGTGCGCTGCCCGGTACGGGATTCCGCACCGTCAACGAGGCCTACATCGAATCGACCGGCGTCATCAACATGCAGGAGGAGCGCCTGCGCATCCTCGGCGGTGACGCAGACGTCGACAACTTCCTCGAAGCCACCTTCGGCGCCACTCGCGGCTCGCTTATGGCCCAGCAGGTCCGCATGAAGCTCATCTCGGCTCACGGCACCTACGTGGACGCGATGTTCAACGGCGACGCAGATGTTGACCCGAAGTCGTTCGACGGCCTTCGTAAGCGCCTGATCAACAAGCAGGTTCTCGACTCCGAGCACGGCTACGGCTCCGATCTCTTCCTCGACGATCTCGACGCCCTGTTCGCTCAGGTGCATGGCGGCACCCCCGATGTCGTCTACAGCCCGCAGGAGATCATCGCCAAGCTCAAGTCCCTCGGCCGCAAGGTTGGTGGTGCGGACTACATCAACTCCGAGATCACCGGCAAACGTGAGTTCACCTGGAACGGTGTGCCGTTCATCGATCCCGGCGAGCACTGGAGCGGTCGACGCATCCTCCCATTCGAAACGTCCGGCTCCGACTTGTACGCGATCAAGTTCGCGAACGGGTTCACCGAACACGGCGTCATGGGCATCTCGAATGGCGGTCTGCAGGCCAAGTCCCTCGGCGAGTTGCAGGAAAAGCCCGCCATCCGAACCCGTATCGACTTTTTCTGCGGATTCGTTGTCCAGGGCGGCAAGGCTGCTGCCCGCCTGACCGGCGTCAAGCGCGCCTGACCCAAGAAAGGGATCACCCATCATGGCTGCACGCACCCCACCCAAGACCACCGTCCTCACCGGAGACACGCTCGACGCTCCGCAGACCACCTCTCCCGGTGATGCACCCGCGGACACGTACGACAAGCTCGAGCGTGTCTCCTCGGCCATCCCCGACAAGGCCACAGCCGCAGCGGCCGGCCATCAGACCGTCAACACGGTCAAGGTTGTCGGGACTGTCCCGGTCGACACCCCGACAGGCAATCGCGTCGAGGTGTACGTGAGTACCAAGCCTGACGGAACCAAGGTTGTTGTGACCCGAAACGTCGACACTGGAGTCACTTCCGTTGCCACGTCCATTGCGGTCACCCCCGCCACCACGTCGGTTGCGGTCGGAGCAACCCGAGCGCTGACCGTCAAGAATCAGGCCGGAGTCACTCTGACTGCGGGTATCGAATTCACCTCATCCGATCCGACGAAGGCAACCGTCAGCGCTACCGGCGTCATCACTGGCGTCGCCGCAGGTACCGCCACCATCACCGCAAAGGTTGGCACCCTCACTGCCACCTGTGCAGCAACCGTCACGGCCTGAGCCGTCAGCGAGGAAGGGGCGTAGATGCCCGAGCAACCCGTATTCATCACGCCCGAGGATCTGCGCCCCTACCTCCCCGGCAAGTCGGACACCGATCTGCAGGAATGGATCGACGACGCCCTCGGAATCGCTATACAGATCGCACCATGCATCGAACGCCCGTCATTCGCTCACCGCGCAGCACTGAAGGCCATTCTGCGATCGGCAATCCGCTACAACGCTTCCACTGGGAATGGAGCCGTCACGCAGATGTCGGCAGGTCCATTCCAGCAAACGATCGACGCGCGGCAAGCGCAGTCTGGAATCCTCTTCTCGCCCGCACAGGTCGCGCAGTTGAAGGACATGTGCAAATCCAGAGCCCATCATCAAGGCGCCTACTCTGTCCCGTTCGGCGCTCCGGAGTCGCTCTATGGCTGAGGACGCGGCTTTCATCTGCACCCAACCCGCGCAGTTCAGACGCAAGCTCCCGTCGACGGAAACCAGCCCGCGCGGCAATGAGATCGAAGTCCACGACGACGCCGAACCGATCCTGGTCTGGGCCTTTTATGTCAATGACGACTTCGTGACCGTCGAAGGGCATGCAGGACGCGTCAAAGTGGACGCAACCTGTTACCCGCCAACCGCACTGGGAACGAAGGTCGGCGATCGCATCGAACTTCCAGGCAAGGGCTGGTTCAAGGTCGAGGGCGTCTCGGATTACGACGCCCATCCAAACTTCACGCCGGGCATCGTCGACGTCAAACTCCGAAGGGTCAAGGGATGAGTGATCGAGAAGTCCTCGTCCGCCATATCGGCGGCGAAACCGTCTACGACACCACGACGTTCGCGACCGAGGACAAAACCGGAGTGCTCCTCATCTACTCCGACTCGAGTCAAAAGCAGGTCATCGCCGCCTATAACCCACAAGGGTGGATCGCGGCCGAGGTTGTCGACAAGGTGGTGAATGACGATGACGCAAGCCCGGATTGAGTGGGCGCCCGACGCGCTCTACAACGTCCGCCGGTCCCCCGAGACTCAAGCCGCCATCAACGGTCTTGCCGCGCGAATGGCGGAGGCCGCCGGTCCCGGGTTCGAGTGGTCCTCGATGCAGGGTGCTCGGCGGCCCCAGGGCCGCTGGCGCGCGATCGTCTACCCGCGAACTGCGGCGGCTCGTATGCGCAACGCCTCTGAGAACACTCTCGTCCGAGTGCTCGGAAGTGTGAGGTGAGTTATGGCTGAGGCATTGACTTGGCCCGCTCCAGCTACGGCAGTCCTGGCAACACTCGTCCGCGAGCGGTTGCCGGCAGAGTTCTCCGACGTGTGGGTGGGCACGAAGATCCCCAACCCTGTGCATCCGCGCATGGTGCGTGTCTCGCGCACCGCGGGCGGCGGCATGGCCACCCATGGTCAAACCGATCACGTCTACGCACTCTTCGAGTGCTGGGCCAACGACGAGGATGGCGCAGAAGAGCTGGCCAATGTCGTTCGTGCCGTACTGAAGTCCTCGCCCGGACATTGGGCGCACGACACCTTCATTCGCTGGTGGAAAGAAAACAGCGGGCCATACAGCTGGCCGGACGCTTCGGACCAGGTCCGCTTCCAATTCACCGGCGAGATTCTCCTCAAGATCTAACTCGCTCCGCAATCCCCTTCGGCCCGGTGCAACGATGCCTGAGAGGGGCACTCAATCATGGTCAACGTCAACAACTCTTACGTCGCAACTCCTCCGATCGACGGAGGCGTTCTGCATTCCGGCCCATTGGGCACAAGCCTCCCGACCGATGCGCTCGAAGCGCTGGACCCGATCTTCGTCGGCAACGATCACGGCGCGGTCGGCGAGAACGGCATCGCGATCAACCGCAGCAAGACCACGCAGAAGATCCGCATGTTCGGTGGCGGAAACTTCCGCACCGTCATCACCGAGACCGACCACTCGGTCAAGATCACGCTTCTCGAAGACGACAACCCGGTCGTGCTCGAGACCATCAACGGCGCCGACAACGTCATCGTTCACGACGCTGATGAAGATGGCCTGAAGAAGACGATCTACCACACGGGCGAGGCTTCGCCGATTCAGTCGTGGGTCATCGACACGATCGACGGCGAGAAGTCCAAGCGCTACGTCATCGAGAAGGGTCAGGTCACCGAACTGGCCGAGGTCACTGACGTGCACACCAACGTCACTCAGTACCAGATCACGATCGAGACCTACGAGTCCAAGATCGGCGGCAAGGGCGTCAACTGCGTCGAGCTGCGCAACGACGCTTCGAAGGCTGTCCCCGCCTCGGGCTCGCTGACGGTCACCACGACCACGCTGCCTGCCGGCGTCGTTGGCACCCCGTACTCGGAGACTCTCACGGCCACCGGTGGAACCGGCTCGAAGACCTGGTCCAAGACGGGCACGCTCCCGGCTGGACTCACTCTTTCGACTTCCGGCGTTCTGTCCGGCACTCCGACTGCGGCCGGTACGCCGTCGATCAACTTCAAGGTCACGGACTCGGCAACCCCGACTCCCGCAGAGGCCACGAAGGCGATCACGGTCACCGTCACCGCCTGATGAACCCACCCGGCAGGGGTTGATTGACACCCCACTGCACCGGGCCGCCCTTGCCGGGTGGCCTCAAGGCCCGGTCGCATTTCTCCTATTGGAACAACTGAAAGGCCTGGTGCATCATGGCTTTCCGAATCACTGCAGCGCACGAAGCTCCCACTGTGGACATCGAGATCCCCATCAAGGGCTCGGCTGACGTGCTCATCAAACTTCCCAAGCTCGGGTACATTCCGCCCGAGATTACTGACGAGGTCGACCGATGGACCACCGCGAAGTTCGCTGAGATCTCGGCGAAACGGAACGAGGCCAACGAGAAGCGCATCCCCATTCCCGACTCGGACGCCAAATTCCGCTATCCGACATACCTCGACGTCATGGATCAGTACATCCAGTGGATCGAGCCCGATGTCGCTGAGACGGTCGCCAAGCTGTCCCACGCGGAGCGGGAACAGATTTGGACGTATTGGAACAAGCAGTCCGGGATCTCGGAGGAAAAATCCGAAGCCTCCTCCGACTCCTCCGACGCGACGGAGTAGAGGGGGCGATCCGCTCCGACCTGCTGGCAGTTGGTAGGTCACTGGATGAACTCGGGCGGACGTTGTCCTGGCAAGACTTCGAAGCCTGGCTCACTCGCCTGCCAGGGCGCAGCGCCTATCGACGTCTTGTCGATCCGATGGGCGTCTTCACCGATCCTGAGCCGGATCTAATGCTCGGGATCATGGACGAGATCCGCACCCTGCAGTGGCAATTCGCCGGAGCGAAGGAAGAGCACGTGCCTCGGCCGATGGCTGAGATCCTGCGCCAAAGCTTCGCGAAACGCGAACAAGCCAAGCTCGACCGGGACAAGAGGGTCGCTCAGGCAACCGAGGCCCCGAAGAAGGTCATCGACATTCGCGAGGAAATCGCGCGACGTCAACGCGGCGAAATGCCCACGAGCGCACCGAAGGCTTCGAATCCCAAGGCGCTCGAAATCCGCGAGAAACTCGCCAGGGCCAAAGCCGCCAATCAATAGTCACCACACACGAAACGACCGCCCGAGGCATCTGTCACGGGCGGTCGTTCTGTGTATCTGCAGGAGGTAATCCGTTGGAACTCGGCGTTGGATACCTGTCGATCGTTGCGGACACCTCGCGAATCCCAGGGCAGGTCACAAGTGCCCTGGGCGGCGCGCAGCAGTCTGCAAACTCGGCCGGCGAAGGCATGGGCTCAAGGCTCGCTGCCGGACTGGGTAAGACCCTCAAAGTTGGCGTCGGGGCGGCAGCCGTCGCCACCGGTGGGCTTATTGCCGGTGCCATCACCAAGGGTATCGGCCGCCTGACAGCGATCGACGACGCCGAGGACAAACTCCGCGGACTCGGGCACTCGGCAACCACTGTCGACAAGATCATGGAGAACGCCCTCGCTTCAGTGAAGGGCACTTCGTTCGGTCTCGGCGATGCGGCCACGATTGCAGCCGGCGCAGTCGCCAGCGGCATCAAGCCGGGCGCAGAACTCGAACGCACACTCAAGCTCACCGGTGACGCCGCAACCATTGCGGGGACGTCGATCGGCGAAATGGGCGGCATCTTCAACAAGGTCGCTGCCAGCAACAAGATTCAAGGCGACGTCATCGCCCAGTTGGGCGACAAAGGCATCCCGATCCTTCAGCTCCTCGGCAAGGAAATGGGCAAGTCTGCAGCCGATGTCTCGGCTCTCGCATCCAAGGGCAAGATCGACTTTGCGACCTTCCAGAACGCAATGGAGCGCGGGCTGGGCGGCGCGGCGCTGACTGCCGGCGGCGCCTCGATCGAGAACGTCAACGCTGCACTCGGCCGATTCGGTGCAACTCTCGCAGGCCCCGCATTCCGGCAGGCGCCGAAGGCCTACGAGGCGATCACCGACGCTCTCGACAAGCTCGACGCCAAGTCCAAGCCGATCATGGCCGAGCTCGAGAAGGACATCAACGGCAAGTACCTTCCGGCTCTGAAGACATTCGGTCGCGAGGGGGCTGAAGCCTTCGAGCAGTTCCGGAACTCTGACCTCGCAGTCCAGTCGATGTCTCGCATTGGCAATGTGATCGACCAGCTGGTCGAGACCGGGCGCGAGGTCGGCCCCGCCTTGGGCACGATCGTCACGTCGCTGTCCAAGGCCTCCGCGGCCCTGGGTGTCTCGACCTGGCAAGTCTTCCTCTCGACCCTCGACGCCTCTGCGCAGATTCTGAACTCGACGCTCGTTCCGGTTCTGAACGTCACTGCTGGGCTCATGCAAAACAACCAGGGCGCAGTCGTAGCCCTCGCCGCGGCATTCCTGGCCTTCAAAACGATCCCCGCGCTCATCGGGCGGATCTCGGGCGCCATCACCCCGGTCGGAGCCGCGGCATCAACCGCTACCGGACGCGTGCAGGGATTCGCCTCCGCCGTGCGCAATGTCGTCACTGCGACAGGCGGAGTGGCTTCGGCCGGCCGAAACGGATCCGTGGCCATGGGTAGCTTCGGATCCTCGATTGCAGCCCTTGGCCAGCACGCGCCGGTTGTTGCACGCATGCAAACCTCCTTCCTGACTGCAGCCACCAACGCGAGCCGATTCGGGCGTACTGCGGGCACGGTCTCGGCCGCAATGACAGGCGTCAAGGCGGGCGCGGCAGGAATCACGAACGCGCTTGGTGGCCCGTTCTCTGCAGCTCTCATGATCGCCACGGTCGGCATCATGAACTACCAGTCTGGAGTTGCCAAGGCCAACAACCAGAATCGGCTCCTCGCGGACTCGATCTCTGGCGCAGCAACAGCGCAAGCGGAACTGCTCAAGGCCATGGCAAGTGGCGACGAAGCAGCCGTCACAGCACAGGTCACTGCGAATGTGCGGGGCCTGCGCCAGGAGCAGCAGCAGCTCGCCTCCACTGGTCCGAGCATGGTTCAGAAGTCGATCGCAGGCTGGGAATCCCTCACCGCGGCAATCGGCATCACGCGCGGCGAGACAGTGGAATCGACTATCGCGCAGGAGGATGCGGCTAACGGCGCGAAGGCGATCACGTCGACGCTCGACAGTCTCAAGGTCACCAATGAGGACCTGACGCGCGCGGTCACCGGCTCCGAGGGCGCCTTCGGTTCGCTTCGGAACAAGCTAGAGGCCGCGGGCGGCGACGAAGCTGTGGCCTGGCTCGACAAGCAGCGAGCCGAGTATCGGCTGCTCAAGATGGCGATGGAGGACGTCGGTCCTGCGGGCATTCAGATTGCGGATGCCATCAGCACGATTGCAGATTCGGCCGGCGACTCGAAGTCCAAGCTCGAAGGAATGCAGACGATCCTTCGGGCGCTCGGCATTCTCGAGACCGACACTCAGGCTGCACTCTTCGAGACGGCCGAAGCGGTTCGCGAACTCTCGAAGGCAGCCGAGTCCGGTGTCGATCCAGTCGGCGGACTCGGTGATGCACTCATTGGTCTCGATGGCAATCTGAACCCCGATATGCCGAACGCGAAGGCACTTCGGGATTCCCTCGTTGACCTCGGTGGCGATTTCAAGAACCTTGTCGCCAGTGGCATGAGCAGCAAGGATGCGTACGGCGAGATCGAAGCCGGTCTGCAAGCGCTGGCTGATACCTACGACATTCCGATCGAAAAGGTCCGCAAATTTGCGGAGGCACAAGGAATGGTCGTCGACAAGCGGATCGACTTCGCACTGTCGGTCGACGGTGGAGACGCGGCTGCAGAGGCAATTGCCACTGTCGCAACTCGGGCCAAGGAGCTCGAAGGCGGCAAGACGATCAGCATGATCGTCAAGGATCAGGAGGCGATCGACCGGCTCACGGGTCTCGGCCTGCAGGTTCTCAAGATCAATGAGACCACCGGTGAAGTCGATGTCACCGCGAACTCGGATGCAGCGCTGGCTGGCATCGGTGCTGTAACTCTCGCGCTCGGCCAACTGGACGAGGGCGTTGCGACTCCGGAGATTACTGCCGACCAGACGCGGTTCTTCATCGCCGACAAGGACACTCGGGACCGACTTGGCGAGATCGACCGAACCACTGTCAATCCACAGATCGGCGCCGTCCTCGACAGGTTCATGGAGGGTCGAAACGTCACTCTTGCGGAACTACAGAAGATCGACCTGTCGACCGCAGAGCCTGACGTCCAACTCCTCATCAAGGATGCAATCGCCAACGCGCAGGTCGTCAACTCGGCGATCGATCAGGCTGCGCGACCGCGCACCGCAATGCTCACGATCGACGTGTCCCAGGACCGCGGCAGCGCAAGCAGCGTTCAGTGCGACCGGCCAATACGGACCCGCCGCACCAGTATTCAATTCACGAGGTTCGCGACTGCCGAAGAACTCGACCGGCTCCAGGCTCCCCACCACGGGCCCTGGAACGGATCGCACAGACGGCATCCTCGGTATCGGCTACAACGGGATCCCGACGTCATGGGTCGACAAGGGCGAATGGATCATCAACGGCCAGTCGTCCGAGAAGTACAACCGCGAGCTCGCCGCAATCAACGCCGGCACCTTCCCGAAGTTGCCCGGGTACGCGACGGGCGGCGTGGTCGGATCGGGCGACCTGCTCGACTTCGTCAACGGCCGCATTGGCGGCGCATCGGGCCCCCTGACCGGTTCGCCATATAACTGGGGCGGCGTCAACTGGGGAGACTGCAGCGGCGCCATGGCAGCCATTGCGCGGTTCGCAGTCGGCCTCGCTCCATTCGCAGCGCGTTTCGCGACCGGCAACATGGCAAGTGCTCTCAGTGCCATGGGCTTCATGATGGGCCACGGCGGCCCGGGCGATCTCCGATTCGGCTGGTACAACGGTGGACCCTACGGCGGTCACACGGCCGGCACACTGCCCGACAACACCAACGTCGAGATGGGTGGCGGCTACGGCGGGGGCATGGTCGGCGGAACAGTCGGAGCCAGCTCCTCCGCGTTCACGGATCACGCCTACCTGCCCATCGGCCCCGGCTTCGACTGGAACCAGTCAGGCACGTCGACACAACGCGGTCGTGGGCGAGTGTCCCGCGCAGGAGCCACGGCCTCGAAGCAGCCCGAGTGGACGGACAAGCAGCAACTCGATCTCGAGAAGGCGGAGATCGACGTCCGACTGGCCGAGGATGCGCGCACCGAGGTCGAGGCTGCAATAGCCAAGGGTGAGAAGTCGCAGAACGATCTCGATGCGGCGAACAGCAAAATCAAGATCGCGCAACAGAAGGTCGTCGATCTTCAGAAGAAGAAGGATGACGTCGCGAGTTGGGTTGCGGACGGACCTGCCCCACAGGCTCCGACGCTCTCACGGATGTTCTCCGACGCCGAGGTTGATCGGATCGACGCCCAACTCGCGGTAGACGCTGCAAACGAGCGTCGCAACGAGGTGTATGACGACCCTGATTCGACAGACACCGAGTTGGACAAAGCCGATGCGGAACTGTTCAAGGCGCGGAAGGCGCTGAGCGAACTCGGCATGAAGAAGGACGGCAACAGTCCGACGTCGTGGTCCGAGATTGCAGGCGATTTCGCCAAGAATGCGGTAACGGGCCTTGTGTCCGACGCGCTCGGAGTGTTCGGCATTCCCGATCAAATCCCTCCTGCAATGCAGGCGTGGCAGATGTTCGAGAAGGCTCAGGCGGAACAGAACCCGTACCTTCTCGAACCTTCGGCCGACCAGCGCGCCATGGGCGCACAGGTCACGGCCGTGGATCCCGGCAATGCGTCGAGGCGAGACATTCTCGCCGACAGTCCGGTCATGTTCGACGCACGCGAAGGTGTCGCCCGCTGGGGCGACAACGTCATCAAGGGGTTGCGCGGCACTCCGCATCTTCCCGGTGAGGCGAATGCACTTCTCGCGGAACTGGAGAAGTTCAGGGGCGCTGCGCACTTCGCAACTGGCGGTCCGGTTTCCGGTCCGTCTGGCGTGGACAAGGTTCCAGCCTGGCTCACGGCGCGTGAGTTCGTCGTCAATGACACGGACGCTCATGCGGGACAGAACCAAGCCATCCTGCAGGCGATGAACTCGGGAACGAGATTCTCTGTCGGGCAACAGAAGCAGCCCGATCCGCGCGCAGGTGCGACGAACAACTTCTACGGAATCCAGAACCCCGAAGAAGTCATCCAACGATTGAGGGTCAAGGAAATGCAGGATTCTGCATCGCACGGTTGGGGGATTCGATGAGCGACCTGCTCCTGTTCGAGATCGAAGCACCCAATGGCGACCGGGCCACCATCCACGGCCCGGGAGCAGGCGCTGAGGGCATCGTCCTCGATATCAATCCGAAGGGGCTATGGGAGACGCCCACGACGACAATCTGGACCGAAGGCGCCAGGCAAGAGGGCGGAACCTACAACGGTTTCCGCCACAACATGCAGGACGTCATTCTGCCGGTGCACATCTCGGCCACCGAGGATATGTCCTGGCAGCAGGTGAAGTCCCGGTGGTCTGGGATGTGGGAGTTCGATCGAGAAACCCAACTCGTCGCCACCTCCTCGTCAGGCATTCGGCGTCTCGGCCTTCGCAAGGTTGAGACGCCGACGTTCGAACCGATCGTCGATCCCGGTTTCAATGCGTACGGCTTGATGATCATGACCACGCGCGCGGGATGGCCGTTCTATATCGAGAAGGACGAGGTCGACGTCTTCCAGTCGAAGACGGGCGAACTCAACGGGCATGTCACGCTGTCGAACCCGACCAACCGCCCGATGTATCTCAAGTGGGTCATCGACGCGCCGCAGGGTGGCCAGGTAACGCTGCCTGACTTCTCATGGATCACCGATCCGGAACATGAGGACTACGAGTGGCGTGGGCGCGTGATCGACGTGCCCACGCTATCGGCGGGTGAGAAGCTCACGATTCGAACGTATCCCGACGAGGAAACGTACGACTCGAATATCAACCCCCTGTTCTGGGCCCGCGCGAATTCCGTCGAGTTCGAGTTCGCTGTCCCTCCGCACACTCTTCCGGTTGACGTGCCAATCAAGTGCACGGTGCCGAACATGACTGTGGCCGTGTACCAGCCACGTCACTGGACCATGGTGATGGGCGGTGAAGAATGACCGCGCCACTGCTCGACAATCCGCTCTTGCACGACCAGGAACTGATGGATCGCATGCAGGCGATCCTCGACGACTCCGAGCGCAAGAAGGAGAACCGCGCTCGCCGTCGTCGCAAGCCTCCACTGATTCGCCTGTGGGACGGCGACATGAACTATCGCGGTCGGGTCACGGTCGAGTGGGAAATGGCGGTCAAGTGGGTCAAGAACAACTCGGGTCCCGGCCGGATTGTCTTGCCTGCCAACCACTATCTCGCCAAGTGGGCTGTCGATCCATATGGCCGCCCGAAGCAAAACGTCCACATGACCGTCGACAAGGACGGTGCACGGTGGGGCGGCCGGCTGCAGCAGGCTCGTCGAGCTGCACCGCGCGACGGGAAGAACTTCGTCGAGCTGCAGTTCCTCGACGACTACGAGGAACTCAAGCACCTTCTCGTCTGGTCGAATCCGTTCCTGCCCGCCATCATCCAGTTTCCTCGGTCCTTCATTTTGGCCGGTCCGTCGATCTACATGCTCAAGTTGGCACTCTTCCTCAACATCATGCGGATGGAAGGCAACTGGTGGGCACTTCCTGATGACCCGATGGACCCGGCGCAGTGGGGCCAGGGCCTCGACATGTCGAACTGGAATATGGTCGTCAAACCCGGCTCACTACTGGATGATTCGTCGCCGTGGACAGTGCTGTCGAGTCGGTTCAAGTACTGGCACGACATGGCCGAGCCGACGCTCGGCGACGCACAACTCATGGTCACCACCCGGCGATACCTGCAGGGCGACCCTCCCCCATGGCCTGGCGCGAACCTGCGTCCCGGAACGATCGTCTTCGACGTCGTTAACAAGTCGGCCTACTGGGACGAAACCTCGCAGGGCGGCACGATCTGGGACGGCCTCAAGCGGACCGTCGTCAACCTTGCGAGCAACCTCGTCGACGAGACGCTCGCCGAGGTCATCGACCCCATCGATCCGTACAAGGACGTCACAGGTAGCTCGATATGGACGTACCCGCGTGCGCCGTATGTCGTCTACCGCGAGGGTCGAATTTCCGGCATGGAAGTCTCCGACTGGTGCCACAAGCACGGTGGTTCGGTCCAGATGGTTGTCGGCGGTCACTCGTTCCCGGGTGTTGACGAGGGGATCTCGGCAGCCATTCAGTTGGGGCTCAACAACCTTGGGCAGTTGATATTCCAACCAACCCTCGGCACCATCGCCGACACGTTCCTCAAACCGATCTACAGCGGAACCGTAGCGGCATGGGTGTCAGTGAAAAGCCCAGTACGAGCGCTGAAATACGGATGGTCGCACTACCAAGAGGACATCGTCTCGGGCGGTGACCGGGCGTACACACTTAGCTCGATCATGAAGATCCGCGAGGGCTTCTGGAAGTCTCGCCCTCGCATCACGCACCGCATGGAACTCGCGGACGGCCGACCGTATCTCATTGGCGACAACGGTCAAGGTCACTTCTTCCTCGGTGACCGAATCGGCTCAACGCTCAAAGATGTCGGCAAGCGTGGCCAGATCTACGTCGAGCAAGTCGCCGAGATTGAACTCGTCTGCGATCGCGGCCAGAACAAGTGGAACGCCACAACCGGCGAGCCCGAAGACCTCGAATCGCCGACTGCACGCGGAATGCGTCAATTCGCCAACCTTGCTGGCGCAGCACATGACCTAGGAGTGATCTGACATGGCAATCCCCACTCAGGCAACCGCCAATATGGACGATCCTGAAGAGCATGTCCTCTGGGCGCTCATGGGCTCAATCACGACCCCGGACGGCGACACTCTGATCACCACCGAAGAGTGCCTGCGCAAGGCGTCGAAAATCCTCGTCGACGCAGGCTTTCGGCACGTCGCCGAGTTGCAGACCCGAAAGCAGATCATTCCCGGCGGCATGGAGTCAGTGCACTGGATGGGCGTTGGGGCGGTCGAATGGGTCGACATCGACACGCCGGAACCGGAAGTGACGCCCGCACCTGTCAGCGACGCGATCGACCTCGACGCCATGTCTGGATCCGACCTCATTCGCCTGGCGGAGCGCCTGCAGGAGCGCGGCGTTATCCGGCCTCCCGAAGACAGTGGGCCGACCGAGGGCGTGGCGCAGGTCCGCACAATCGAGGTGGATTACTGATGGGCGTCGCACCCGACAGGCCGTATCCCGACAGCGCGTACGGCAAGCGCGGCACGATGCGCGGCTTCCAGGACATCGACGAAGCCGAGGCCAAGCGCCGAATGCGGAAGCCGATCGACGACGCGAACAACACGGCGCACGGAAAGCTGTTCGGCGGATTGTTTAACGGATTCTCCGGCATCGGACAGTTGCTCGGCAGCATCGCCGACGCATTCCTTGGCCGGGGCTCATTCGGCCTTGGGCCACTGCGGGAGATCAACGACCGTGGCATCCTGATCACCGGCTACGGCCAGCAGATCAGCGACCTCGAGAACGTCACGCGCACTGGTGTGACAACGCCCGCCTGGGCCTCTGCGGGCGGGCGAGACCTGATCTCATTCCCGGACACGTTCATGCAGATCGTCGACACGTACACCGACACCGGCAACTGGGACTCGACGATTCCCGCATACAACCCGGACAAGCGTGCCGCCGAGTTTGCTTTCATGCGCGGCGGTTTGGACCGCGCGACACCACTGGAAGTGCTGCGCATCATCACCGGTTCCGACTCTGGTCTATTCGGCATCGACGCCTGGTATCTCGGCATCTACGGCTACGACCAGCCGAACAATCGGATGATCAAGATCTGGGACTCCGGCGATATCAAAGCGATCTTGGTCGACCAGCGCAAGCGCTATCACATCGCGACAGGGCTGAGCCTGATGGCGGAGCCCGACCAGCTGTTCGCTGTGGCGTCATTGCAGATCGCACCTGGACTAGTGCAACGGACCCGAGGTCACGGCGCGATCAAGTTGACCAACATCTCAGAGCAAGCCGGCACAATCCCGCAAGCCCGTCACGCACGACTGAGTAACCAATCCTCATTGCCCGCAACAGTTCCGATGGGCTCGTTTGAGTACGACAAACGCCGACTCATGTGGGCAGCGCTGGGGGCATCGACATCATGATGATCGACGGGAAACTCTGCGTCTCAGCCGATGAAGTCGCCGAGTTCGTTGCACCAGCACTCGACGACTTCGGCCCTGTCGCTGCTCATCTCTGGCTGATCGAAACATCGACAGGCGCAACACGGGTCGTTCGATCGGCCGACTACAGCGACCTGCCAAAGGGATGGGCGCTACTCATGACCGGCCCCGAGCCGGACTGGGTTGCCCAATGGAACGGCGACTGGCAAAGAGCGTGCGACGAGCAACTCAATCCCATCCTTTCTGAGCTCTATGAATCAACTGACGAGGGGGAGACATGACCGACCGATGTATGCCGGTCGAGAACGACTTCTACGTGACCTCCGGATTCGGAGCACGCTGGGGGACGACTCACTGGGGAACGGATTTCGGATGCGCGGGCGGCTCTGCGAACCGGGCGATCTACGCCGCGCAGTCCGGCACGGTCACCGCCGCCGGTCCAGCGTCCGGGTTCGGGCAGTGGATCAACATCGACCATCCCGTCGAGGCCGGGGCGGGTTTGACGGTGTACGGCCACATCATTCCCGAAGTGCGCGTCGGTCAACAGGTTCGAGCGGGTGAACGTATCGGGTACATCAATCCAAACTCGAACACCAACGGCGGGGTCGACCCGCACCTGCATTTCGAGGTGCACAAGTTCGTATGGTCCCCGCCGGGGCCGAACAGGCTCGATCCACAGCCGTGGCTTACAGGGTGTCGATACCCGAACGATCCTCCGCCGATCCCGACTGCGCCGGTCCCTGATCCGTGGCTTCCTGCGCTTGAGCAACTGATAGGACCGGTGAAGTAATGGACGTACAGACATTGGCGAAGGTCATGGACTATCGCGTTCCCATTGCTCGCTACGAGGAACTATGCCCGACGTTCAACGAGGCAATGATCCTGGCCGACTGCACAACCGAGCGGCGCGCGACCATGTGGTGTGCGCAGCTCGGCCATGAGTCGGGCGGGCTTCTGTACATGCAGGAGATCGCAGACGGTTCCGCCTATGAGTGGCGGCAGGATCTCGGCAACAGCCGACCCGGTGACGGTCGGCGATTCAAAGGCCGTGGGCCGATCCAAGTTACAGGCCGAGGAAATTACACGCGGCTGTCGAGATGGGCACACGATCGCGGGTACGTCCCCACGCCGACGTTCTTTGTCGATGCCCCCGAAGAACTGGCCAATCCGCGGTACGGATTCCTCGGCGCCGTTTGGTACTGGACCGTCGAGCGAAACATGAACAAGTTCGCCGACGAGGACGACCTACGCGGCGCGACTATTGCCGTCAATGGCGGTCTCACCCACATCGAGGACCGGCGCGCCTACTGGTATCGCGCAGGCGATGCCGGGGTCGCCATTCTCCCCACCCCACCTCAACCAGGAGGCTCCCCCGTGGATATCCCAGCACTTATCAATGACCAGCTATCCGGACCTGCAGGTCGCGGCTGGCCGATTCTCGGCCCGTCGAAGGTTGACCCGGGTCGAGACAACACGGTTGTCGAAGCCCTCGCCGAGATCCGCGACGGGCTGACGGTGACGTACGAGTCGTTCGTCGAACCCGAATTCTTGGGCGGCAATCCGCCGGCCAAGCTCGATCTACCGACCGCGGTCCGCTTCGCCGACTATCAGGCATTCCACGCCGGCCGCAAGGCGGAGGAATCCATCAAGGCCACACGTGAACTGGCGACCAAGGTCGACGCCCTCGACAACAAGCTCGATCGCGTCATCAGCATTCTCGGAGGTGCCAAGTGATCGAGAAATTTGCTACCGCATGGCCTTCTCTGCGCAAGGTCATTTACATTCTGCTCGCAGCCGGTCTGG
Organism: Rhodococcus sp. OAS809; assembly: GCF_040546695.1. Classification (NCBI taxonomy): domain Bacteria; kingdom Bacillati; phylum Actinomycetota; class Actinomycetes; order Mycobacteriales; family Nocardiaceae; genus Rhodococcus; species Rhodococcus sp. OAS809. The sequence goes on from NZ_JBEPOI010000002.1 coordinate 3,249,159, forward strand.
CCGTGGCGTTCACATACGGCAAGGTCGACGCCGCACAGCAGGCTTCGATCCTCGAATCTGCCTCGCAAGTTCTCGGTTTCGTCGGTTTCGTTCTCGCTGCCCTCTACACCCCCAAGGGCGGCAGGATTATCGGCGACAAGACAGATGTCCCGGTCGAGTACAACGTCAGTGCACCAACTCCGTCGCCGTCGCCGTCGATCACGATCCCGCTACCGAGCGCAGAGCAGATCACCTCGGTGGCCGGTCCGACGATCGCCGAATTGCGGGCCAGGGTCGAGCAGACTCTCGGCCGCGGCGCCAGGAACTGATCATGCTCGGTGCGCGGTTGACTGCCGCGACAACCGGGATTATGCAGGTCACAGTCGGACTCCTTTATATCGGCCCCGAGGAACTCGTACGTAGGCCACTGCTACCGGGGCAAGTCTCTGCGGTGGTCTACATCGAGGGCATCGGGCCTGTATGGACGGTCACCTTCGTCATCACTGGGCTCTACCTCATCTACGCGGCAGTGCGCAAAATGGGATTCGTGCCCGGACATATTGCAGCTGCGGGCATTTGGGGACTTTATGGAGGAGCGATCTTGATCTCAGCTCTACTGACCGAGCCACCTGTGCCCGTCCTCGCTGGAACCATCGCATCATTCGTTGCGCTCTGGCATGTAGCGACAGCGCGAGGATGTTCCGAGCGGGGGCTCAGATGAACCCCGACCTCATTGCGGCGATCGGCGGCGTGATCACCGCATCCGGGCTCGTCCTTACTGGCATTCTCGGCACGCGCTCGAAGGTCAAGCTCGACGACATAGACCGACTGAACGATGAATTGGACGAAGCCAGAGCGGATCTGGCCCAGGAACGACAGGACCGCGCCGCTGATCGTGCATCACAACAGGCTCGACACGACACCGAGATTGCACACCTCGAAGGGCGCGTGGCAACGCTGACAGGGCAACTCGACGCACGAGATCGCACCATCAATAAGATCGACCGCCTCGTCCTGGTGATGCGAACTCACATCGCGCGGCTGAACCGCCGCATCGTCGACCTGGGTCACGAGCCCCCGCCACGTCCGCCAGAGATGGATGAATGAAGGAGGTGTGACCGATGGTCGCACTCAAGATCAACCTCGCCGATATCGGCGGCCGGCCAGTCTCGTCCACGCGCGCCGTGTTCCTGTCGGCGCCCGCACACCGCTCGTCGACGATCAACGGACGCGTGATCACCACAACTCCGTACCCTGTCGATGTCGTGGCAGGACTCGCAACAGTCACAGTCGAACCGGGCGAGTTGGTCGTCGAGATCCGCAGTGGTCTAGCTGATTCCGCGCCCAAGCGGGTCACCGTGCCCAGTGGCGTCGAAGAGGTAGCGCTCGACGACCTCCTTGAATCCGCGTACGTCTACGAGCCGCCAGTGGTTTCGCTCGTGAAGCAATACCTCGACGAGACTCGGCAGATCCGCGACAACGCACTGGAGATCGTCGCAACCCCTGGTCCGCAAGGACTTAAAGGAGACAAGGGCGATCGGGGCGATGTGGGCCCCAAGGGAGACAAGGGTGATCGCGGCGAAACTGGACCAAAAGGTGATACCGGCGCCGACTCCACGGTCCCCGGCCCGCCCGGAATCCAGGGTGAACGAGGACTGAAGGGAGACAAGGGCGATACCGGTGCGGACTCGATCGTCCCGGGACCGAAAGGCGATCAGGGCGACGTCGGGCCACGCGGCGAAAAGGGAGACACGGGAGCAGATTCCGTCGTTCCTGGACCCAAGGGAGACAAGGGAGACAAGGGAGATACTGGCGACCAGGGAATCCAGGGCATCCAGGGCGATCCCGGACCTAAGGGCGATCCCGGTGACGTCTCGAACGATGACCCTCGCCTGACCAACGCCCGCCCGCCGACCGCTCACTCTCACGCCGTCGCAGATGTCACCGGCCTGCAGGGTGCGCTCGACGGCAAGGCTCCGACATCCCACGCGCACGCCGAAGGTGACGTCACTGGGCTGACCGCAAAACTCGCTACGAAGGCGGACCTCGACGGCGCCGGCAAGGTGCTCGCTGCACAGCTTCCCGCCGTCGCGCTGACCGACTTCCTGGGTGCGGTCGGAACTCAGGCCGCCATGCTCGCGCTGTCAGGACAACGCGGCGACTGGTGCACCCGCACCGACCGCGGGACCGACTGGCAGCTCATCGCCGAACCCTCGTCCACGCTGGCGAATTGGCGAGAGAAGACCTACCCTGCTTCCCCGGTCTCGTCGGTGAACGGCAGGACGGGAGCGGTTGACACGTCCTCGGCCGACATCACTGATGCAACGACCGTGGGCCGCAACGTCATCAAGGCTTCCGATGCCGCTGCCGCTCGTGCTGCGATCGGCGCGGGCACAGGAAACGGGACATCCAACCTTGCGATCGGCTCGACGTCGACGACAGCGATGCGCGGTGACGCCAACCAATTCGTCACCGTACTGCCGACGACGGGACAGATCACGGGCGTCATCTACCACGTGACGGAGTGACCGATGTCCGCATACATCTGGAACGGCAGCGCATGGAAGAAAGTCCTACGCAAGACGATGTGGACTGGCAGCGCGTGGAAGGACATCAAGTCCTCTCACCGCTGGACAGGCTCGGCATGGGAGACGATCTACTCGTCGTTCTCGGCGGTTGGGATGACAAAGAACGGCGACCAGCAACTGTCGTCGGGCAGTACGTGGACACCGATCACTGCGTGGACTCCTGATTCAAACTCGACCGTCACCGGGAACGCACTGCAGGTGAAAGGCAGCGGCACTGCCACGATCGAAGTCGGCTCGGCGTGGACAGTCCTCGGGACGGCGAACAAGGATTGGCGCGTACTGAAGAACGGAACTGTCGTCTGGACGAAAGGATCGACGACAGGCCAGACGTTCACCCACTCGTTCCCGCTCACCGTCGTCGACGGAGATCTCCTCACCGTTGAGGGCTGGAACAACTCCGGCGTCGCAGCCAACCGCACAATTGCGTCCGGCTCTGGGACCTACCTGCGAGTTATACCCGCGTGACCGCTGTACGACAAAGCCCCCAACCTTTCGAGGTTGGGGGCTATTCGTCGTTTGCGCGGGGCCGAGCTGGTCTTCCCTTACCCTCCCGACCCCGCGCGACAGACTGTAGGCGTGGGCACCGACACGTTACGCGCGATCGCCGTACGCCTGTTTCCACATGCGATTGCCTGTCTTGGCGGCAGTGAAGCCAATGACCAGAAACACCACGCATGCGACGAGCGCTACCCAGCTCAACATGGACTCGGCCAGGAGCAGCACCACGAACAGGATGAGGCTGATCATTGCCAGCGCGGACATCACCTTGTTAACCATTGAGTAGGTGTGAATGCTCGCATCGAAGGGGTGGATCTCGGAATCATTCTCGGTCACCGGCGGGGCTTTCGGCTGAGTTTGCGCCGTCCACTGCTGGCCGTCCCAGTACCGCATCAGGTTGGGGTCAGTGGGGTCGGAATGCCATCCCGCAGGTGTCGGATTCGTCATGTCCGTATCAAACCAGACTCCCCACCTGGTTTACGAGCGGTTCTCGTCTCGCCATTCTCTCGGCGACGCCGGCAATCGACGTAAACGACCCTTCGGCTTGTCCGGGTCAGCGGGAGTGAACCGTCCGTAGACCCCAGAGTCCTCGCCCCGCAAGTACTGCTCGTGCTGCTCTTGGGCCCGTCGAGCCATCTGCTCATCCTCGGCGACGGCTGCAGCTAGTCGCGCCTGACGAGATCGCCAAGTCTTGCGGGCGACCAGGTAAACGATCAATGCGATCAATGCGACGGCGCCGACAATCAGGAACTGTTGCCAGAATTTGACCACGAGAACGATCACAACGAGAGCGCCGATGATCAGCGCGAGCCCCTTGGCCGTTTCGGAATTCTGGGACTTCTCGGTCAACTTCGTTCTCCTTGTTTCGGAATCCGCATCAGGTCTTATCGGAAATCAAAACAGACGACTCCGGAACAGTGGGCGGATCGGTCGGATTATGCAGCAGTTACATCTTTGGCCGGCTTCCATCGGCGCACGGTCGACTCACTGACGCCGACTTCCTGCGCGATTGCCCGGCCGCTGAGCTTGCCCTCGGCAAGCAGGTCGAGCACGCGCTGACGCACGTCGCCGTCAGACTGCGCATCGCCAGCAATGGGTGTCGCAGCCACTGCGACGAGCCGAGCGGCTGGCGCGGGACTCGACGCGTCGCCAGCGCGCTGTTTACCCTCCTTTTGCGTCAGTGCATCCTCCATTGACGCAGCGCCTACCTGCAGCGACGCATCACGTGCGTCGGCCCCCTCAGCGTCCTGACGCACCCTGGCGCGAACGACGGCGAGGTGCGTCATCGCGAGTGCTGCGACCGGTGGCACAACTGCGACGACTGCCGCGATGCCTGGGTGGACTGGCCCCGCCGGCAGTAGTGCGTGCGCCGCGTTCCCGACGATGCTCGCGGCTGCGGCGCACCCGAGCAGAGTCCACGCATACCGACGCGCGTCATGCCGGCCGAACGTCACGACGGCGCGCGTCGCGGCGAGAATCAACCCGTCGACAACGAGAGGCCATGCGGCGGCCTGGTGCGGCCCAAGTCCGGCGCGCGATGCGAGGTCGGCAAGCGCGGTGTAACTGATCCACAGACCGAGCGCCGCGAGTGCATAGGTCAGGGCAGCGTCGAATCGGGTGACCTTCATGCGTTGCACTCCTCGCGCACTGTTCGGTGTCCTTGGGCCTTGCAGGCGCATCGTCGGACCTTTCCGCCCGATTCGATCCAACCGTTGGGGTCGCAATCACCGCACGACGTCCAAGCCGTCTCGGTCACCCCGTGCGGTCGCGGCATCTCTTTCCACATCGGAATCCACCCCGATGCAAAACGCGTCGGGTTCACCGGGTTGTGGAGCCCCTTGGCGTGAGCGAGCAGCTTGCCCGCTCCGTGAGTCTCGACCAGCTCGGCGATCGCTGCGACGTTCTGCGGTTTCAAGTAGCGCCACGTCGCTGTCAGGCCCGCCTTCTGGCTCGCTGCGGCCAACTCGTTGACGAGAGCCAACTGCTCAGTGCTGGGTGGCTTGATCTTCGGAGGATCAACCACCACCACCGATTCCGGCGCCACATCGGCACGTCGGTAACCCGCCATGCGTGACGGTTGGTTGGTGTTAGTTCTTTGTAGATCAGTCCTTGGTAGAGCGCCTGGCCCTCCGGTGACCGGGTCACCGGCGACCGGGTTTCCAGGCGCCGGGGAATCTGCCTGATCGGCCGGAATCTCGTAGACCGTGGACGTCGTCGACCACTGGCCCGTTTCCGGATCCTGCATCTTCACTCGGACGAGGTACCCGAGGTCTGCCAGCTCGCGCATCGCGGACCGGACAGCGTCTCGGCCGTCCTTGTCCGACTGAGCAGCGATCGACTCCGACCGAGTGCGCCAATCGACAGGCTTGGACAGGAGCCAGATCAAAACGCCGCGGGCGCGGAAGCTGAGCCGAGTGTCGTTGACGACCTCGTTGCTCAGGATGGTGAACTTATCGGCCCGTCGCGGTCCTCGGCGGATACCGCCCTGGGGGTGCGCAAAGGTAAGCTGATGCACGTTCGACTCCTCAATAGTCGGACAACGGCTCGTCGAGAGTTACCGCTCTCGACGAGCCTTTTGGATTCACCAATATCGTCTGAACTGACCGCTTTGCGGTCGACTACGCGACAGGCCTGAGCTGCAGCCTGCCGATTGCCTCGGTCTTTCGCTTGTCTCGCACCCTCACGTACTTCTGTGTGTCGGCAAGCGAGGCGTGGCGCATCAATTCCTGTGTAGTGCGCAGGTCTGTGCCGCTATCCACGAGCGTTGTCCCGAACCAGTGGCGCAGCGAGTGTCCGGTGTTCGGAACATCCGCACGCACCATGAGTGCCTTCAGTGTGTTCGTCACCGACTTCGGGCGCATTGGCCGCTTCGGGTCGGTCCGCGAGGGAAACCACCAGCCCTTGCGAGGCATGTCTGCGGCGAGCCGTGCCACCTCGGGATGCAGAGGAAGGATCGCGAATACTCCCCCCTTGCCCTGCACCTTCAGCGTCCCTCCGACGACGTCCACCTCCTCGCCTCGGATCTTGGCGATCTCATGGGCGCGCAAGCCTTGCAATGCCCCGAGATACACCATGACCATGGTCTTCTTGTGCATTCGCGTTTCAACCAGGATTGGCATGTGCTCATCCGAGACTGGATGCGGCTCACCGCGAGGCCGGCGCGGACGGCCGAGATGGATCATCGGATCGTCCACCCTGCGTTCGGTTCTCTGCAGCCACTTGTGCCACGCGCTCAAGTGTCCGAAGTATGTCGCTCGCGTGGAGGCGGACCACGACTGGTTCGCAAGCCATGATGCGAGCTGATGAGGAGTGAATTCGGTTGGGTCGGCCGAGAGGTCACGCGCGCATCGTCGGAGCATCGCGGATCTCTCGATCACGGTCCTCTGCGACATGGATTGTGCGTACTGCCAGATCTCAAACTCGTCGAGCGCGTGGTTTTGATTCATACCGCTTTGAGTTACCACTGGGGCCAACGTTACGGATGAGTCGTGCCAATTCGTTATGCGAACGACTTTCATCGAGGCGCTCAGGCAGCCGTCAAATACGTGACATTGTCATGGATAGGTAATCTAAACGGGGATCCGTCCGGCGCAGGCATCGGACCCGACCGAAGTGACATCGACCTCAGCAGGGAGTTTCTCAATGATCAGTGCGATGGCGGACACACAGTCGTCGTCGGCATTGCGAGAGACCATCGCCAGGTTGGCGCCGGGTACCGCTTTGCGAGACGGGCTCGAACGAATTCTGCGCGGCCGTACCGGCGCGCTGATCGTCCTCGGATACGACGAGGAAATGGAAGCGCTGTGTGACGGCGGATTCAACCTCGACGTGGAGTTCGCACCGACCCGATTGCGCGAGCTGTCGAAGATGGACGGCGCGGTTGTCCTCTCGACGGACGGCACACGCATCGTGCGTGCCAACGTCCAGCTGGTTCCCGATCACAAGATTCCCACCGTCGAATCCGGCACGAGGCACCGCGCTGCCGAGCGCACGGCAATTCAGACCGGCTATCCCGTGGTCTCGGTCAGTCAGTCGATGTCGATCGTCAGTGTGTACGTCGGCGGCATCCGGCACGTCATCGACGGCTCGGCCACCATACTTTCGCGCGCCAACCAGGCCGTCGCGACGCTCGAACGATACAAAGCGCGACTCGACGAAGTGACACGGCAACTGTCGGTCGTCGAGATCGAGGATTTCGTGACTCTGCGCGACGCGTTGACCGTCGTACAGCGCTTGGAAATGGTTCGCCGCGTGTCGATCGAAATCGAACAGGATGTCCTCGAGCTCGGCACCGACGGTCGCCAGTTGGCACTGCAGCTCGAAGAACTGGTCGGCGACAACGACATTGCACGTCAACTCATCGTTCGGGACTATCTTGCCGGTCCCGAACCCATCGGCACCGCGGCGATGGACAACGTCCTCGTCGCACTCGATCGCGTCACCGACGCCGATCTACTCGATCTCACGACTCTTGCGCGTGTTCTCGGTTATCCAGGCACGATCGAAGCTCTCGACACTCCGATGACTCCTCGCGGATATCGCGTGCTGATGCGTGTACCTCGATTGCAGTTCCATCAGATCCACCGGTTGGTCGGATCCTTCGGCACTCTCCAGTCGCTGCTGGCCGCTACGGCTGCCGATCTGCAGTCGGTCGAGGGCATCGGCGGGCTGTGGGCTCGTCACATCCGTGAGGGACTTTCCCGGCTCGCGGAGACGTCGATCACCGGATCCTTCAACTAGCGGGCCTGTTCGGGCTTGCCCGCGCTCATGCGATGTTGAACGGCTCCGGGGAGCTTCGCAGTGCACCGAGCTGCCCGACAACCGTGTAAGCGCCTGCGCCCACCGGATTGCGCTCGGGGTTCTGCGCGGTCGCGCACTCGGGGGTCGACGTCGTGGCCGACCAGGCGACCTTGAACGCAGCTTGCTCGCCGGGCGCGAGATTGCGTACGTCGGCTGCGGGCTGTGGGTAGCAATCGACGTTGGACCACAACCGGGTCTTGCCGTCGATGCTGTAGACGAGCACCTGCTGAAGGCCGCCCGCCAGATCTCGATCACAGGGTGCCGAACCGATGTTGGTGATGACGATCGTGAACGACGGCTCTTCGCCGGGAGCGAAGGTCGCCTTGTCTGCGGTGGCCTTGACTGCCAGCGACGAGTCGGCGCACTGACCGGCCGGGACCGGAGCCCCGGTGGTCGACGAAGAGGAAGAAGACGAAGACGATCCCGAAGCCTGCGTGCCCGAGCCACCTGATCCACCGGCAGCGCCGCCACCCGAGCCACCGCCACCGTCCGGCGCGTTGGAGCCGGAAGGGTTGGGGGTGAAGGAGACGTCCGTCGTCAGCGAGGAACTCGCAGCGGCCGAATCGGCCTCCGGGGTATCACTTCCACCGCCGAAGAGGGCGGACGCCGCCCAGATGATCAACGCCAGTGCAATGACGGCGGCACCAATGGCCAGCGCCCGGCGACGCCAGTAGATCTCGGGGGGCAGTGGTCCATTAGGTTCCAACACGGACTCAACGGTAGTTGGCGCAGGGTCCACTAACCGTCAGCTGAGGCGGCGTGTCGGTACCCATTGTCTGCTGCCAGGTACCACTGCCCCGGAAGATCTAACCCTCGACGGTCTCGACGCTCTCGCCGATGTCGCCGACCGCGCCCTGAACTCGCATGTGACCGTCGGACAACGTGTACGTGACGCCGACGATCGCGCACGCACCCTTGTCCACCTTGTCGGCGATGATCCGCGACCTCTGCATGATCAGCGAGCCGGTCTCCACGACGTGACGGCCTTCGAGTTCGTCCACGGTGGACAAGCCCTCGTTGCGGCCCATCAGGATGGACGGAGCAACACGCTCGACCACACTGCGGATGAATCCGTCGGGAACTGCGCCCTCGTCCAGGGCGTCGAGCGTTGCCTTCACGGCACCGCAACCGTCGTGCCCGAGGACGACGATGAGCGGCACGTTGAGCACGTGAACCGCGTACTCGATGGAACCGAGCACCGAATCGTCGAGCACGTGACCTGCAGTGCGCACGACGAACATGTCGCCGAGACCCTGGTCGAAGATGATCTCGGCGGCTACGCGCGAATCACCGCAACCGAACAGCACCGCTGTGGGGTGCTGCCCATCGACGAGTTTCGCGCGGTCCGCGATTCCCTGGCTGGGGTGAATGGACGCGTCGTTGACAAATCGCTCGTTGCCTTCGCGAAGGGACTTCCAAGCGGAAATGGGGCTTGATCGTGGCATTCACTCATTGTGCACCCGCCGCATTTCGGGCTCTCGCCGGGAAGGTTGCGTGGACGCAAACGAAAGTTCCGCGTCGACATTCGCGCCCGGTGATGAAGTGGCCGAAATGGAACTTACTTCAGAGTCAGTTTCCTGATACCGTCTCCGAACGTGACCTGGAGCACTTCGAGCTCCCGAGTGTGATCGAAGAAACCCGACCAGAACGATTCGGCCGGAGAGGGGGATGGCGTGAGCACCGAAGCTACGACGACCGGGAATGGAACAACCGGGGAAACAACTGCTGTCTCCCCCGCCAAGACGAACATGTTCTCGAACCTGCTCTCCGAGATCGGACTGCTCTTCACCTTCACCGTTCGCGTGTGCGTTGCGGCGTTCACATCTCTTCGACACAAGCGCCTCGCCTGGCGTGAGGCGCTCGACCAGATGTGGTTTCTCGCCCACGTCACCTCGGTCGCGTCCGCTCTGGTGATGATTCCCCTCGGTGTCGGGGTAGCACTGCAGATCGGTGCGCTCGCAGATCAAATCGGCGCGGGTGCGTACAGCGGTGCCGTCGTCGCGTTCCTCATCATCGGACAGGCCGGCCCCCTGGTGTGCGCCCTGATCATCGCCGGTGTCGGCGGTTCCGCAATCTGCGCAGATTTGGGAGCGCGAACGATACGCGAGGAAATCGATGCACTCGAAGTGCTCGGTCTACCCGTGCTCGAACGCCTGGTCGTACCCCGGATGATCGCCATTGCCGTCGTCTGCCTCCTACTGAACTCGATAGTTCTCGTAATCGGTTTGGGCGCAAGCCTCTTCGTTCACGTCCTGATACTCGACGGCAACGCACAGAGTTTCCTGCGCAATCTCGTTCAATTCAGTCAACCCAGCGACTTCGTCGTCTCCGGCATCAAAGCCGTTGCCTTTGCTCTCATCTCGGGAATCGTGGCCTGCTACAAGGGCCTGACCGTCAAGCGCGGAGCTCAAGGCGTCGGCGACGCAGTCAACGAGACCGTCGTGCTCTCGTTTGTCCTCGTGTTTGTCGCCAACCTCGCAATTACTCAGTTCTACCCACTGTTCGTCTCGGTGAAAGGTGCCTATTGATGCACCTGCCCATCGCAATTCGTGCCAAGCGGGTCAGTTCGCGGACCGTCGACGGCCTGAGTCGACTCGGCGATCAGTTCACGTTCCACGCGCGTGTCATCACCTCGATTCCCGCAACCCTCAAGCGCTATTGGCGTGAAGTCGCCCGTCTCGTCGCCCAGGTGGCATTCGGTTCGGGCACCCTGCTCGCCGGAGGCGGCAGCGTCGTCGTGATCTTCGCGATCTCGTTCTTCGCCGGTTCCCAGATCGGACTCGAGGGCTACCGCGGACTCAACCTCGTCGGCCTCGCACCGCTGTCCGGCGTGATGTCCGCCATCGCGAATACTCGCGAGGTGGCACCACTCGTTGCCGCAATCACCCTGGCAGCCAAGGTCGGAACCGGATTCACCGCGCAGCTCGGAGCGATGCGGATCTCCGAGGAAATCGACGCGCTCGAAGTCATGGCGATTCCCTCGCTGCGGTACCTGGTCACCACCCGAATGATCGCGGCGCTCATCGCGGTGGTCCCGCTGTACCTGGTCGGCCTGTTTGCTTCGTACATGGCAACGGCGCTTGCGGTGATCCGGGTCAAAGGCCAGTCGGAGGGAACGTACGGCTACTACTTCAGTCTTTTCCTCTCTCCCAACGACATCTGGTTGTCCTTGATAAAAGTCATGGTGTTCGCGGTCGTCGTGACCCTCGTGCACTGCTACTACGGTTACACCGCGACGGGTGGACCCGAAGGCGTCGGACGAGCCGCCGGACGAGCGTTGCGCACCAGCATCGTCTTCCTTGCATTCACCGACGTCGCGATGACCATTGCGCTGTGGGGACTCAAACCTCACGTACCCGGGCTGACCGGATGATCGTCACGAATTCCAGCCGAATCACCCTGGCACTGCGGGGTTTACTCGCCGTGGTCATCCTGATCCTCGCCTACGTCTTCTTGTTCAGCAGAGGTACGGACTCCACCGGTTCCACACCGCAGGTCAGTGCTGTCGTCCCCGCCAGTGCCGGTGCGCTGCGAGTCGGATCCTCGGTACAGTACCGCGGCGTCGTCGTCGGCGCTGTGGCCGAGATCGAGCCGGGCACCACCGCTTCGACTGTCTCACTCGCGATCGACGAGGGAGCGTTCGAGGACATACCGTCGACAAGTCAGGTGCGACTGATGCCCCGCAACATCTTCGGTGACTTCTTCGTAGACTTGATTCAACCTGACGGACTCTCGCGTGGTCCTGCTCTCGTGCCGGGTACCGAATTGGTATCCGATCAGTCCGAAGTCGCGGTCCAGCTCTACCAATCGATCTCACGGATCTACTCGCTCGTTTCTTCCCTCGACCCCGCCGACATCAACGTCGCACTCACGGCAGTCTCGGACGCGTTGAGCGGCAAGGGAAACCAGATCGGCGAATCGCTCGATTCAGTCCACCAAGCGTTGGTCGGTGCGCAGCCCGTCATCGACGGACTCGGTGACGACCTCGACGACATAGCCACCCTCGCCGACAGTCTCTCGACGAGTGCGCCGGACATGCTCGCCGCATTCGAGAACTCCATCACCACATCCAAGACCGTCGTCGAGAAATCCGACGGGTTGGCGGGGCTTCTGCGTGCCGGCACCAGCACGGGAGCTGCTGCCACGAGTCTGATCGGTGACAATCGCGACCGCATGATCACCTTGGTCGACGACGCCGATTCCCTCACCAGCGCAATCACTTCGCGGCCGGACCACATCACCACCTTCTACAACGGCCTGCGCAATCTCACGATCAAGCTCCCGCCCGCGTTGGCGCATGGTCCGTGGCTCAGCACCGATCTACGGCTGTCCGTCACAGATCTGTATCCGTACGGAAAGACCGACTGCCCACAGTACGACGGAACCCGCGGACCCAACTGTCCTGCCGCCGCGACCGCGTTCGGCGGAACCGTCGGCCCGGTCGGCAGCCCTGCCGAACAGTCCCTGATCTCGGCTCTCACCCAGGGCGGTACAGCTTTGGACACTCTCGTGGCGGGGCCGGTATTTCGCGGCACGACGGTGGTGGGCGGATGAGCGTGAAGAAATCTCTGATCAGGTTCGGACTGTTTGCTGCACTGTCGATTCTCGCCACCGTGGTTGTGGTGAGCACCCTGATCAACCCAGTCTCCGGGTCGAGTTCGCAGTACCGGGCCGTCTTCGTCAATGCCTCCGGCCTGGTCACCGGCAGCGATGTTCAGATCGCCGGGGTGCGAGTAGGGCGCGTCGACAGCGTCGAGCTGGTGAACAACCAAGCCGTCGTCGGCTTCGAACTCGAATCTGCACAACGTATTCCGTCCGACGGTCGCGCTGTGGTGAGGTACGCAGACCTGTTGGGAGCGCGAACAATTTCGATCGAACCCGGACAGGCCGAACGCGCAACAGGCAACTACCTCTCCCCCGGGGCCACAATTCCCGTGGAACAGACTCAGCCGGCGATCGACCTCACCGACATCCTCGGCGGATTCCGTCCCCTGTTCGACGCACTTGACCCCGCAGAAGTCAACGAGCTTGCCGCACAGGTCGTCCAGGTATTCCAAGGACAAGGTTCCACCATCGAAAGCCTGCTGGAGCGCACTGTTGCCGTCACCGAGAACTTGACGTCCCGGGACGCGATCTTGGACCAACTACTGAACAACCTCGACCGGGTCCTTACCGTGACCACGACGAATCGACCCAACTTCGTCGAGATGATCAACACGCTCGACACACTGGTCGGCGGTTTGGCACAGGACCGCCAACAGATCTCGGCCGCAGTGGATTCCGCAGGCGCACTGACTTCTTCACTTCAGGACTTTGTGACGGGCGTGGAACCGGACTTGGCTGGCGCGCTGACTTCGATCGATCAGTCGGCTCGCGTCGTCGTCGACAATCGTGAGTCGCTGGCGACCGGTATCACCGCTTTCGATCAACTGTTCACCCAGTTGGGGATCGCGATGAGCTACGGAAGCTGGGCGAACATCTACATCTGCAACTTCCGGCTCAGCGCGCTGGACCAATCGGTGACCCTCGGCGGCCCCGAGCGTTCGGCGGTGTGCCGATGAACTGGCTCACCGTCAAGAACCCGGTCCGCAACGGAATCATCTGCATCCTCGTCGGAGTCGGTGTGGTTCTGGCCGCACTCGTTGTCCCTCAACTGATCTTGAAGGTCAAGACCAACGAGTACCACGCCGTCTTTACCAACGCCACCGGGTTGACGCAGGACGATCCGGTCAACGTCGCGGGAGTCCCGAGCGGGGTGGTCACCTCGTTGGCGGTCAGCGGCAACTCGGTTGAAGTCACCTTCCGACTCGACGACGGCGTCACTCTCGGCGAAGACTCCCGTGCGGACATCAAGATCTCGACTCTGCTCGGCCGACGCTCGCTCGACGTCACTCCGAACGGATCGCGCTCGTTACCCGCAGGTTCGACCATCCCCATCGAGAACACGAGCGTTCCCTTCACTCTCGACGATCTCGGTCGAGGAGCACAATCCACGTCGGAAAACCTTGATCTGCAACAACTGCGAAATATGCTGACCGTGGTGTCCGACAACTCACCGGACGATCCCGAACTCATTCGCCGCTCACTCGAGGGAATCGACGCACTCTCCGGAGTAGTCAACGACAACGACGTTGCGCTCCGTTCCCTTCTCACCGGAGCGCAGCAGACGACCGCAACACTGATCGAGCAGAAGGACACTCTGGAAACCCTTCTGGGGAATGCGGATCTGGTGATGTCCACGATCGCCGACCGGCGAGATGTGCTGAATGCGCTTGTACAAGACCTGAATCAGTTGAGCACCACACTTGCCCGGTTCCTGGGCGACAACCAGGCTTTGATCGACTCGGTCATGGGAGACATCCACGTGGTGACGGGAGTTCTGTCCGAGAACGAACAATCACTGACCACACTGCTCGACAACTTCGCCCCCAGCGTCCGCTACGTCACCAACGCAACCGGTAACGGCAACTGGCTCGACCTCAACTCACCCTCCACCCTCATCCCGGACAACTGGTTGTGCGTCGTCGGGCTCGTTCAGGGGTGTCGATGACCACGACCGTCAAGAAACTCGCCGTGCTGGCAGCGATTGTGATCTGCGCGATCGGTGCCGTCCTGTTCGTCACGCGTGACGAACACAGACTCACTCTCACCGCCGAATTCACCTCGACCGACGCTATCTTCACCGGGAACACAGTGACGATTCTGGGAGTTCCCAGCGGGAGGGTCGAGAGCGTCACGCCGGAAGGGTCCCGGGTACGAGTGGCGCTGAGCCTGCCATCCGGAACACGTATACCCGCCGACGCGCAGGCCTGGGTCCTGTCTCCCACGGTCATCAGTGACCGCACGATCGAACTCGGCCCCGGCTACGAGGACGGTGAGTTCCTCATCGACGGCGCGGTGATCCCTCTCGAACGCACTCACTCCCCTCTGACGTGGGACCAACTCACCGCATCGGTGAACGAATTGACGGTGGCGCTCGGCCCTGGCGCCGACGGCGGCGGGATCGGTGACCTCATCGGAGAAGGCGCCCACGCGTTGGACGGCAACGGGCAAGCATTCAACGATGCCGTTCGGTCCATCTCACAGGCCAGTTCGGTACTGGCGGGTGCAAGTCCCGACATCTCCGAACTGGTGAAGAACCTGAACACCCTCGTGCAGTTGATCGCGGACAACCAGACCAAGGTCGACTCCCTGTCGAACTCGGTGACAGTCACCGCCCGCACGTTCAGCGCCCAGCGAGAAGACATCAGCGGGGCGCTCGATTCCCTGACCACGTTGCTCGGACAGGTCTCAGCGCTACTCGCCGAACACGGCGAGGCGGTCACCGCCGATCTGGGTACGCTCGCACAGTTGGCCGGTGCAGTCGCGACCAAACAGGATCAACTGCGCGAGATCATCGAAACGGCACCAACGGGATTCGAGAACGTCGCCAACCTCGTCACCGAAGAAGGCCGAGCCAGAGCACGATTGAACGTCGCCACCGATCTCTCACAGTTCGACACGACGAGAGAACTGTGCGAGGAGATGCCGATACCGCTGTGCACAGGGCCGGGAATCGTCAATCCCATCGAATTTCCTTCGGCAGGCAGCTCCGACCTGGCACGCATCCTCGGTGGGGGTAACTGATGGCGTCGAACAAGTCCGTGGTGAGCGTTGTCGTGGCACTTGTCATCGCCGCGCCATTGACCGGCTGCAGTCTCAACTTCCAGCACCTCCCCCTCGGACGCGGTCTGCCAGGAGAGTCGTACCCGCTGAACATGGAATTCGTCGACGCGTCGTTACTTCCCGTCGGCGGCGAGGTGCGGATCGGCCAGGCAGTGGTCGGCAGAGTCACGTCGATGAGCGCGCAAACCTTTGCAGCCGTGGTACATACCGAAATCGCGTCGGACATCGAACTACCTGTCGGCACCCGCGCTCGGATCGAACTGTCGACCCCGATCGGCGATGCGTTCGTCAACCTCGAAGTTCCGGTCGATCCAGCGGGCCCCATTCTCGAACCAGGTTCCACCATCGAGCGATCGGAGACCGTGCGCGGACCCGATGTCGCACAACTGCTCGGCGCCGTCGGAACCCTGTTGAACGGCAGTGGGTTGGCGCAGGTCAAGAACATCGTCAGTGAGGCTGATCAGATTCTCGACGGCAGGGAGGAGACGATCCGCGATCTGCTTGCACGCCTTGACACTTTTCTCGGAACACTTGACGACCGAAAGGAATCGATCAATTCGGCACTGGATTCACTGAACCGGCTCAGCGCTCTGATCGGAGACGAGAGCGCCACCATCGACGAAGGCTTGCGCACACTCACACCCGCATTGGGCGTGATCGCCGACCAACGACAACCGCTCCTCGATCTACTCGACGAAACCGATCGGCTCAGTACCGCAACCAATTCCGTACTCGACCAGTCGGCCGACCAGATTTCCGAGATCACCGGACGACTGTCACCCATCCTCGACCAGTTCTCGGCAATGGGGCCGACACTGGGTGAGACGATGGCCAACCTGGACAACGCAAGAGTGCTCCTCGAGCGTGCCAGCCCAGGCGATTACGTGAACATCGACCTCGACGTCGATGTCGAGGGCACCGTGACCGGAGTGCTCAACGAGATAATCCCGGGCGCCGCACCGCCACTGCCACCTCTGCCCGCCTCCGATCGGGAACTGCCGATCACGACACCCCTGCAAGGAGGAACGCGATGAAGAACCGAACCGTCTATTTCGAGATCGCCGCCTTTCTCCTCATCGCGGTGGTCAGCACGACGTACGTACTCCGGCAAGTCGGTGCCGGAGATCCGTTCACCGGAACCTTCTCGGTCATCGTCGAATTGGAGAACGCGGCCGGAATCGCTCCCGGTTCGGAAGTGGCCTATCGCGGAGTCACCGTCGGCGACGTCGAGTCGGTGGAGGTGGACTCTGCCCAGGACCTCGTCGTGATGACGTTGAGCATCGCCGCCGACAAACAGATCCCCAACGATTCGCATGTGGCCATCAGCCAGGACACCGCCGTTCCGGTATTGAAAGTTCAGTTGTCCTCGCAGACCGACGGCGGCCCGTATCTGGTTGAAGGTTCCGTTGTTCCGACTGAGCGCACTTCGATCCCGGTCGCGTTGGGAACCGTGATTGCGAATTTCAACGCTGCTGCCGACACCGTCGATCCGGCAGACCTGCGAACCCTCTCGCACGAACTCGGCGAGGGATTGAACGGATTGGGTCCGGATCTGCAGGCGCTCGTCGACAACTTCGACGTGCTCGCGCGCACTGTCCAATCCGATCAACCGCGTGTCAACACACTCGTCGAGAACTCGCGCTCACTGTTCACTGCGAACGAGGAAAATGTTGACGCTCTTCCCGAAGTTGCACTCACACTTCGCCAATTGACAGATCAGGTACGAAACTCCGATCCGCAACTGCGCACACTCCTCGATCGAAGCCCGAGTGTTCTCGACAATCAGATACTGCCTCTCATCGAACAGAGTCGTGAGCCGTTCAGTCTGCTGTTGGCCAATTCTCTCGTCTCCACTCAGATCGTCACTGCACGGATGCCCGCCGTCGATGCCTTGTTGGTGGTGGTGCCCAAAGGATTCGAGAAGTTCGGAAGTATCGTCAAAGACGGACGGGCACAGCTTGATCTGATCACAGCACTCGGACCGGTCTGTATCTACGACACGCCCCGGCGATCGGTACAGGACACCTCACCGACCACGCTCGACAAGAACCAACACTGCGCGGACCAGTCGGGCCGGATCCAGAATCGCGGATCGCAGAACGTCCCCACCGGAATTGGAACGATCGACGGGGTTGCTGAATACGATCCTGCCCTCGGAACGGTCGCAGCCGGTGACGGAACGTCGATTCGTCTGGGCCTCAACGGTGGTCAGAACACCGTTCTCGGTGACAACTCGTTTGCCGCACTACTAGTACAAGGAACGCAATGACCGAGACAACCGAACCCCAGACGCCCACAATCGTCGACAAGCCCAAGCGGCTTCGCAAGCAGACCGTAGCGATCGTTGCCGGCGCCCTGGTCGTGGTCGCGGCGCTCGGATGGGGCGCATTCGCGACCTGGCAGAAATCGGTCGACGAAAACGCGCGTATCAGCGCCCTGGACAGCGGACGGCAATTCGCCACTGATCTTGCGACGTACAACTTCCAGAACCTCGATCAGAATCTCTCCGTGGTCCGTGACAATTCTGTCGGCGAATTCGCCGGTCAGTACGCCCAGGTGGCAGCCAACTTGCAGAACATGATCGTGCAGTATCAGGCGACCTCGTCCGCTCAGATCATTTCAGCCGGGTTGGCGAGCAGTGATCGCGACAACGCCGAGGTGCTCGTGTTCCTCGATCAGACGATCACGAACACCAACTCCCCCGATCCGAGAATCGACCGCAACCGGATGCAACTTTCGCTGGTCCGCGAGGACGGCGAGTGGAAACTGAGCAACGTGCAGTTGTTGTGACTTCGTCGCGGCGTAGTATCTCCCCGAGCATTATCGAGCGATAGCTAGGGGACCACGTATGGCCACGAAAGATTCGGCGAAGGACGCCACAGCCAGTTGGCGACGGATCGAGCCGCTCGAGCTGACTCCTATCCTGGAAGCCGCCCTCGAAGGATTCTACGACAACGGGTTCCACGGTACTTCGATACGCGAGATCGCACGCCGCGTCGGCGTGACGATCCCCGCCCTCTACTACCACCACCAGAGCAAAGAAGGGATCCTCCTTGCTCTGCTGGAGATTTCGACCAGTGACGTCCTCGCTCGTGCCCACAGCGCGTACGCCGACGGCGGAGACGACCCTCGACAACAGCTCACCAACGTCGTCGAAGCGATCGTGCTTCGTATGACGACCCGCTCTCGGTTGGCAGCCCTCGAGGGGGAAGTGCGCTACCTCAGCCCCGAACACCGACAGCGATATCGTGTCGTACGCAAGGGCGTCGAAGAATTGGTGCTCGGCATAGTCACCGAGGGTTCGGAACGAGGTCTCTTCTCAGTAGCAGACGTGCCCGAGACCACCCGCGCACTTCTCGCGATGTGCCAGTCGATTCCGCGCTGGTATCACGCCAAGGGAGAACTCACCCCGGAAGAGGTAGCTCAGAAGTACGCCGTCATCGCACTGAATACGGTTGGATGCAAGCCCGGCCGCAAGCGTGCACGTTGATTCTCATACTGTCGAATATCGCGCCCGAAGTTCGCGCTTGAGGATCTTGCCCGTAGCACCCAACGGAAGTTCCGTGACTATCTCGATGGACTTGGGGCACTTGTAGCCGGCAAGTCGGCTTCGAACGAAACCTGAAATCGAGTCGGTATCGAGTTGATGCCCTGCAGCAGCAACTACGACGGCTTTGACCGCCTCGCCCCACAGTGGATCCTCCACTCCAATGACGGCAACTTGGGATACTCCCGGATAGTCGGCGATGACCGATTCGACTTCGATGGGATAGACGTTCTCTCCACCCGTGATGATCATGTCCTTCATCCGATCGGTGATGTAGACGTAGCCCTCGCTGTCGACCCGTCCCACGTCGCCGGTATGGAACCACCCGTCGGTATCTATCGCAGCGGCAGTCTCTTCCGGCCGTCGGTAGTAACCTTCGGTCGTTTGCGGAGACCTGACATAGATCTCGCCGGCCTCGCCGACCGCAACTTCCTCGCCTTCCGGTGACATCACCTTCAAGTCCACCCAGGGGTAGGGTTTTCCGACCGAGCGCAGCAGTCCGACCTTCTCGCCGTCCACCGCATGGTCACAAGAATCGAGTTGTGTTACTGCTCCATGCGTTTCGGTCAGCCCGTAGACCTGGAACAGGGGCTTGCGGAACGTCTCGAGAGCTCGCTTCAAGACCCATGGTGTGATCGGCGAGGAACCGTAAGCGATGGATCGGAGAGTTGCGAAATTGCGCTCTCGCGCGCCTGGTACGTCGACCAGCATCCCGATGACGGAAGGCACGAGAAAGGTATTGGTGATACTCATCCCTTCCAGTACTTCCAACAGACCGGCAGGTGTGAATTCTGGGAGAACGACGTTATGGGCGCCATTCGCAAGTCCCACGAGCGCCCAACCCAATCCACCGATGTGGAACAGGGGCATCGCACACAAGCTGACCGAGGATTCGTCGAATCCCCATGGCCCGCCGGTTCGCGTGCATGCCTCCAGGTTCCTGTTGGATGTGAGAACACCTTTGGGTTTTGCCGTCGTTCCGGATGTATACAGTTGCAGTACAACGTCGTCCAGGCTTCCGCGCCATCCCGGATCGACCGAACTTGCGCCTGCCGATCGCGCTTCGTAGTCGAACTCCTCGGAACCGTCGATCTTCACGACACGCAGCTTCGCCCCTTCCGATGCCTGCACCGCCGAGACCACACCCTCGAATTCACTGTGGAAGAACAACACACGAGCGTCCGCGTCGGCGAGCACCTCGGCAACCTCGGCGCCGGACAACCTCCAATTGATCGGGATTGCCACTGCCCCGATCTTCGCTGCCGCAAGTACGATCTCGACGACTTGAGTCGAGCCTCTGTCCACCACAGCCACCCTGGTTCCAGATCTACAACCCAGGTCGAGAAGAACGTTGGCCAGCCGACTGGTGCGGAGGTCGAGCTCGGCAAACGTCATCGACCCGTCTCGACCTGTCAACGCGAGGGCGTCTGGTCGTGCAGCAGCGTGGCGTCGAGACTCATCGGCAAGGCGATATTGCGAGCACATCGTGAAAAGCCCTTTCTGGATTGGACGTAACTTCCGGCCCGGGCGCGTGGACGACACCGGGCGCTATCAGAACCGACGAACTCTCGACGAGCTATTGCATCGCCTCGATGTGTTTCATCACGTCCGGGTACCGACGTAAGTGGGCACCCCCGTTGACATCGAGAACCTCGCCCGTGATCCACGAAGAAGCATCGGAAGCGAGGAAGAACACCGCTTCGGCAACGTCGCGTGGCAACCCATTACGTCCGAGCGGAGTGTTCTCGGTGAAGTCCGCCTGAATAGCCGGCACACCGGTGAGACCCTCGACAAGTGGCGTTTCGACAAGACCTGGCGAAACCGCGTTGACGCGTATCCCCCGGTCTCCGAGTTCGAGTGCCGCAACCTCGGTGAGCATGGCGAGGCCAGCTTTGGCGGAGCAGTATCCTGCAAAACCTGCAGCCGCCTGCCGTGCGTTCAATGAGGTGATCGAGACGATCGATCCACCGGCAGTCATGGCACGCGCCGCGTGCTTGATCACGAAGAAACCTCCGGTGAGACAGATGTCAACGGTGCGCCGCCAAGTCTGCGCCTCCAAATCCGTTATGTAGCCCAGCAGATTCACCCCGGCACAATTGACCGCGATATCCAACCGACCATGCTGCGCCTCGGCCCCCTCGAATATCCCCTTGACCGATTCTTCGTCGACGACGTCGACCCGGACTGCTTCAGCTCGCCCACCGAGTTCTACGGCGCGTTTCCGCCCGCCTTCGATGTCGATGTCGCCTATCACGACGCTCACGCCTTCGGCAGCCAGCAATTGCGCTGTTGCCCAACCGATACCGGATGCTCCGCCGATCACGACGGCTACTGCACCTTCCATTCGCCCCGGCATCAGCGAGGAATGTTCTCGTAGTACGGGACAACGATTTCGTCCGTACTCGTGACGTCACCGAGCATCATCGTCGTGATGGGGTGGACTACGTGCGGGTCCACCTCGACGTTGATACATGCGGGAACCCCCGCGTCGAACGCGCGTTTCATAGCGTCGGCGATGGAGGCGACATCCTTAACACGCTCTCCGTATCCACCGAAGGCCTCGGCAACCTTCTCGTATGCGCTGTCTGCGAGTTCGGGTACGACAATTCCTTCGTCCCCGTACACCGCTTCCTGGCCGTGGATCGACATCCCCCACACTGCATTGTTGAATATCACTGTCACAACAGGTATTCCATGACGGGCCATTGTGTCGAATTCCTGGATGTGGAATCCTGCCGCGCCGTCACCGGTAATGAGCACAACGGGTGATTCCGGTCGTGCCCGATGTGCGCCGATTGCGAAACCGGGCCCCACACCCAGGCATCCGAGGTAGCCGAGCCTCAAGACACCACCAACCTCTTCGGTGGTAGTGAAGAACTCGCCCCACGACGGCGCCTCGGCACCGTCCATCACGAAAGTAGTACCGGGCGGGCAGGCTTCGACGATCGCGCGCGCTGCAAAGTACGGATGCGCCTTACCGCTTTCCGTCGCTTCGTCCTCGAAACCATGCCGGTGCGCATGTTTCGCACTGGTGGCGGCATCGACCCAGGCACTCCAATCGGGCCATTGACGTTGATCAGCAGCAGTTTTCAAAGCGATGAGCGCTTCTCGACAGTCGGCAAGTATCGGAACGTCCACGTCCTGCATACGCCCGATTTCGGACGCGTCGACGTCGATCTGGACCAACCGCGCACCGGGGAACAAGCTGGTGCGTCCGCCGGTGAACATCCCGGCTCGGGCACCGACAACGAATACCACGTCGGGGGTCGGATACCCAAGGGCAGGCAACGAGCCGATCGCCAACAGTCCGCCGCCGGCCAGTCGATGGCTTGCGGGTACCGCTCCATCGGACTTCCCGGGGTAGAACACCGGCACGTCCACCGTTTCCGCGAACGCCACCAGCGCCGCGCTCGCATGGGAGAAAGTGACGCCACCTCCGATCACAATGGCGGGGTTCGTCGCTTCACCGAGCAGATCGAGAGCGACCTCGACCGCTGCAGCAGTCGGACCCGACCTCGCACTCACGGTGTAGTTCACCGGAAATCTCACGGTGTCTTCGTCGGCTTCACCGAACATCACGTCGATCGGCACTTCGAGCAGCACCGGCCCCGGAATTCCGGTCGTCGCCTTACGAATTGCCAGAGCAACTATCTCGGGGACGCGTGCCGGATCGGTGATGCGGTATGCCCACTTGGTCACCGGAACAGCTGCGGCAATCTGATCGAAACCACCCTGAAGCGGATTCGTCTCGGTCTCACGCATCGGCGGAGCACCGACGACGAAGATAGTCGGCGTGCGATCGAGGAGTGCATTGGTCAGCGCGGTGTAGACATTCGTGAAGCCCGGGCCGGAGGTGACTACACAAACGCCGTAATTGCCCGTCACTCGCGCGTATGCATCCGCAGCGTGTCCCGCAGTGGCTTCGTGTCGGGTGTCGGTGAGCCGGATGCCGTGACGTCGACAGGCTACGAGGAAAGCATCCAAGTGCCCTCCGTGCAGGGTGAAGACCTCGGTTGTGCCCGCTTCAGCTAGTGCTCTGGCAAGTAATTCGCCACCGTTGACAATCATGTATTTCCTTCCGGAGTTTGCCGCTTGATTAACGATCGCTAAGTCATTCCACCGTATCGTGGGTCACAGTGCGACGCCAGAGTGGCATTATGCGAACACATGGCACGAAATTCCCCTCAAACCGATCGAATCGTCATGCTGACCGAACTGCTGGCATCCGACCCCACGGCGGGGCGGAGCCTCGCCGATATCGCACGACACCTCGGCGTCGCAAAGGCGACCTGCTACCCCATGGTCGTCGCTCTCGCCGAGGCCGGCTGGCTCGTCCGCCACCCGATCCGCAAGACCTACCAACTCGGCCCGGCGCTAGTCCCCGTCGGCCAAGCCGCTTCCCGCGCAATCGATGTCGTCGATCTTTCACGCACCGTCATGCAAGAACTGGCCGACACATCCGAACTGGCCTGTCTCGGATTCATCCGATCCGGCGCCGACCTCGTTGTCGCCGAGGCAATTCAACCGATCTCCAGGCGCAGCGGAACTCTCGGGTTGCGCATCGGCGACAATGTGCTGATGGCACCTCCACTGGGTGCAGGCCTTGCCGCATGGCTCGACGAGAACGACCTCCACGAATGGTTTCTCCTCGGCAAGGAGGCATTGGACACGGAGGCCGCACTTCTACGGTCGGAGTACGAGCCAATCCTCACGGCCATTCGAGAGCGCGGGTTCGCCGTGGAATGCCTTCGCCAACAAGAACGTTCAATTTCCGACGCCGTCGCCGAGATGCGCGGCCCGGGAGTCGGCGGCCAGAGGGCAGCACTCGCACTGAGAGAAGCGCGACGTCTTCTGTCCGCGGATGTCGCGGTCGGAACACTCGACCTCGACGGCAATTATCAATTGCTGTCCGTCAATGCCGTCGCCTTCGCCCAGGACTCGACACCGGCGCTGATCCTCTGCTTGGTCGATGCCCCGTCACCACTGACCGGGGAGCGGATCGCCGCACTGGGCAAGCTCGTGAGTGAAGCCGCCGATCAGGTCACCACTCTCATGCACGGCCGGACACCTCGACCATTGACATCCACAGGCGGAGCAACATAGCTTGTGAGTCAAATGACTTATGTAACGATCGCTAAGTCATGAGTGTGGCGGTTTGCCTACGTCCACGTGAGCGCCCCGATCCCCGCACACCCACCCACCGCAAGGAGCCTGCATGATTCTCACTCACTCCGCCCTTTACATAGACGGAACCTGGCAATCACCGACGATTTCGGACGCCATCTCGGTGCACTCGGCCAGTACAGAAGAGAAGATCGGCAGCGTGCCGGGCAGCGCAACAAACGACGTCGATTCTGCCGTCGCGGCGGCGGGCCGGGCCTTTCGTACGTGGTCGCGACTCGAGCCTGCCGACCGAGCCGACGCCTTGGATCGATTTGCCACAGCCTTGGGGCGTCGCGCCGACCTCACAGCCCGATTGGTCAGCCAGCAGAACGGAATGCCCGTATCGATCTCCACTGTCGCTGAAGGACAGGGACCTTCAGGGCTTTTGAGCTATTACGCCGCGCTTGCCCGCACGACCGAGCTCGAAGAACCCCGTCACGCGCTGGCCGGAACGGGAACCACCATCGTTCGGAAAGAACCGATCGGTGTTGTTGCCGCGATTGCACCGTGGAACTTCCCATCTCTTCTCGCAATGATGAAAATCGCCCCCGCGCTCGCATCGGGATGCACCGTCGTACTGAAGCCGTCACCCGAGACCTTGCTCGACGCGTTCGTCCTCGCCGAGGCCGCAATGGAGGCCGGTCTTCCTGCCGGTGTTCTCAACATCGTCACCGGCGGACCCGAAATCGGCAAATACCTCGTCGCTCATCCGGGTGTACACAAGGTCGCGTTCACTGGCTCTACACCGGCAGGCCGACACATCGGAGCAACCTGCGGACGACTTCTGCGTCCGGTATCGCTCGAACTCGGCGGCAAGTCCGCCGCAGTCATTCTCGACGATGCGGACCTCGACGCGACGATGGCAGGTTTGGCGACGGCATCGTTGATCAACACTGGACAAACCTGCTACGCCTCGACAAGAATTCTCGCGCCCGTCGGACGCTACGAGGAAGTGCTCGATGCCGTCACCGCAATGGTCGAGTCGCTGCCGGTGGGCGACCCGTTGGATCCCACCACCTTTATCGGCCCTCTCGTGAGCGCCGGGCAGCGCGAACGTGTCGAGTCCTTCATCGCCGCAGGCACTGCGGAAGGCGCACGGATCACGACCGGCGGATCACGACCGCGCACACTCGAGCGCGGATGGTTCCTGGAGCCAACCGTTTTCGGTAACGTCTCCGCAAACCACACGATTGCAACCGAAGAGATCTTCGGCCCCGTACTCTCTGTCATTCCATACACCGACGAGGCACAGGCCATCGCAATCGCCAACGACTCCGAGTACGGCCTCGGTGGAACCGTGTGGACTGCCGACTTCGACCGCGGGATGGAAATAGCCCGCTCAGTCGATACCGGTTCGTTCGGGATCAACGGCTACACACTCGATTTCGGGGCACCGTTCGGAGGCACCAAGGCCAGCGGCATCGGTCGCGAGCTTGGACCGGAAGGCCTGGCCGCATACTTCCAGACCAAATCGATCTTCACCACGGCCTGATTCGTCACCTGCGCCATCAATGGCCGGAAATCGTCGAGCACATGATGATTGCACACTTACTTAACGATCGTTAATCTAAGTTGAATGCAATAACCGCGACAGAAGATCAAGGAAGTATCCAGTGGCCGTGCGATCCAGTGACCAGTACCGAAAAGGGCTCAGCGACGATCGCCGAGTCTTCTACCGAGGCAAGAAGATTTCCGATGTCTACGCCGAACCCGAACTGACTCTCGCAGTAGATCATTCAGCACTGTGCTACGACATCGCCGACGATCGACCCGACCTCGCGGTCACCGATGTCGACGGCGACCCAGTCAGCGCGTTCTACGTGGCGCCGACATCTGCGGACGACCTGATTCGTCGCGGCGCCCTGATCGAGGAAGTATCGCGGCGCGGCGGCGGAACCATCGTCCTCAAAGAGGTGGGCAGCGATGCGCTGTTCGCCCTTCTTCGTGCAACCAGCGGTGAAGGTCTCGAGAATGCGCGCGCTTTCTACAAGCGGGTCTGCGACGGCGATCTCGCACTCGCCGTCGCGCAAACCGACGTCAAGGGTGACCGGTCACTTGGACCGCGCCAACAGGCAGACCCAGACCTCTACCTGCACATCGTCGACGAGGACGCCGACTCCATCACCGTGCGCGGCGCGAAGTGCCACACTTCGTTCTCGGCGAACGCCGACGAGTTGATCGTGCTGCCCACCCGCGCAATGGGCCCCGAAGACGCCGACTACGCAGTGTCCTTCGCCATCCCGATCGACACACCAGGTCTCGAGCTGTACGTCTCTCCCTACGCAGCCGGAGAACGCAACTCCTTCGAATTTCCGATCTCCACGAAACACAAACTCCTCGAATCGCTCACCGTCTTCAACGATGTCCGAGTACCGAAAAATCGAGTCTTCCTCAACCGTCAACCCGAACTTGCCGGACCACTCGCGTTGGCGTTTGTCGATTACCACCGTTTCACCGCCATCAACTACAAGTTGCCCCTGCTCGACATCATGGTCGGAGCAGCTTCACTGATCGCCGAGGCCAACGGCATCAACAAGGCAGGCCACGTGAAGGGCAAGATCACCGAACTGATCACCTGGAGCGAGACCGTGCGCGGACTGGCTCAACTCGCCGCCGTTCGATCAAAGCCAGGAGCACACGGTGTCAGGCAACCAGATCCGCTTGCCGTCAACATGGCCAAATACCACTTCGCACATGGATTCCACAACGCGGTCGCCATCCTCACCGATCTCTCAGGTGGCCTCCTCGCCACCGGCCCCGGCGGTGAAGACTGGGAGAATCCCGAAATTCGTGTAGTTCTCGAAAAATACTACGCTGCAGCAGTTCCTGCCGAAAAGCGTCTCCGTCTACTCAACTTCATTGCGGATCTGACCGCCCGCGACTACGGCGGATATCAGTCAGTCCTGGCCACGCACGCAGAAGGATCACTCGAGGCCGAGAAACTGCAGATCTCACGCTCCTTCGATCCGACGAGGGCACGCGAATACGTCAGTGACCTCGCCGGAATATCCCACCTCTGACCATTCGTCCCGAGAGAACAACAAGGATTTTCATGATCTCGACAGCATTCACGGAAACGTTCGGCGTTCGCCACCCCATCGTCCAAGGTGGAATGCAGTGGGTCGGCAGAGCAGAACTCGTCGCAGCCGTTGCCAATGCCGGCGCATTGGGATTCATCACTGCACTCACGCAGCCGACGCCGGCCGACCTGGCGAACGAAATCGCCCGATGCCGCGACCTGACCGACCAACCGTTCGGCGTCAACCTCACAATTCTGCCGTCGATCACGCCACCGCCGTACGACGAGTACCGCCAGGTGATCGTCGACTCAGGCGTGAAGATCGTCGAGACCGCAGGTTCCAATCCCGGTCCTCACCTGCCGATCTTCCATGACGCCGGAATCAAAGTGCTCCACAAGTGCACAACAGTCCGGCATGCGGTCAAAGCACAGGATCTCGGTGTCGATGGAATCAGTATCGACGGATTCGAGTGCGCCGGCCATCCAGGGGAAGACGATGTCGCAGGCTTGGTCTTGATTCCAGCTGCCGCAGAAAAGATTTCGATACCCATGATCGCTTCCGGCGGCTTCGCCGATGCACGTGGTCTGGTCGCCGCGCTGGCGCTCGGAGCAGACGGCATCAACATGGGTACGCGATTCATGTGCACCACCGAGTCTCCGATCCACCAGAACATCAAAGAAGCCATCGTCGCTGCAGACGAAACACAGACCGAACTGATCTTCCGACCACTCCGCAATACTGCACGCGTGGCAAGCAACATCGTCAGCCGAGAGGTTGTCGACATACTCTCCCGCGGCGGACAATTCGAGGATGTGCGCGACCTGGTAGCAGGAGCGCGTGGGCGAAGCGTATACGAAACCGGTAATCCCGACGCCGGTATCTGGACGGTCGGCACATCACAGGGGCTGATCCACGACATCCCCACCGTCGACGAGTTGGTCCAGCGCATGGTGTCCGAAGCAGAGGCCATCATCGGGGCACGCTTGCGTTCGATGACCGAACGCGTTTCCGTCTAGGACAGGAGAGCAACCCATGCGTCGAACACTGTTCACAGCCGACCACGAAGCCTACCGAGAGACTGTGCGCGAGTTCATTGCCCGCGAGATCACGCCTCACTACGACAGCTGGGAAGAAGCCAGGCTCGTCGACCGATCAGCGTGGCTCGCGGCCGGCAAGATGGGTATTGTCGGCCTGGCCGTCCCCGAACAATACGGAGGCTCGGGTGAACTCGACTACCGGTACCGGTACGTGGTCGCCGAAGAGATCGCCCGTACCGGCACCACCTCGTTCGGCGCCGGACTAGGCCTTCAGGACGACATCGTCATTCCGTACATCGCCGACCTCGGCACAGACGAGCAGAAAGCACGTTGGCTACCTGGTATGGCTGCCGGTGAACTCATCTGCGCCATCGCGATGACCGAACCGGGTACCGGCAGTGATCTGCAAGGCATCAAGACCTCCGCTGTTCGAGATGGCGACGACTGGATCTTGAACGGACAGAAGACGTTCATCACCAGCGGAATTCACGCCGACATCGTCATCGTTGCGGCCCGCACCGATCGCAAAGCGGGGTCGCGGGGATTCAGCCTCCTCGTGGTCGAACGCGGGATGGACGGATTCACCCGCGGTCGCAAACTCCACAAGGTGGGGTTGGCGGGTCAAGACACAGCCGAGTTGTCGTTCGACAACGTAAGAGTCCCGGCAAGCAACCTCCTGGGCGAGGAGGGCGGAGGCCTCATTCATCTCATGGAGCGTCTTCCCCGTGAGCGTCTGTCGATCGCCGCGAGCGCAATCAGTTCCGCGCGTGCGGCCTACGAATGGACCAAAGACTACGCGTTCGACCGCACCGCCTTCGGCAAGCCGATCGGCGACTTCCAGAACACTCGATTCGCCCTCGCCGAGATGCTGACCGAGATCGACGTGACACAGGCATACGTCGACAACGCAGTCCTGGCCATCAACGACGACCAACTGTCAGCAGTCGAAGCAGCACAGGCGAAGTGGTGGGCCAGCGAACTTCAGAAGCGCGTCGTGGATCGCTGCGTACAACTACACGGTGGATACGGCTACATGATGGAGTACCCGATCGCCCGGGCCTACGTAGACAGCCGAATCCAGACCGTCTACGGCGGAACCACCGAAATCATGAAGGAGATAATCGGTCGCGACATCGCAAAGAGTTGATCAGCACCGAGAACGACCGTGGTCCCGAACATCCTGTGTTCGGGACCACGGTCGTTGTAAGCGCCGTTCTCGCTTCGTCTATCCGAAGACTGCTGCGCGCTTTTCCTGAAACGCCGCAACACCTTCGGCAAAATCACCACTACCCAACAGGTCGATCTGGCCTACGCGCTCGCGTGTGAACGCATCACCGAGTTCGGTGAGCGTAGCGTCGTTGATCGCCTTCTTGGTAAACCGAAAAGCAGGGGACGACCCGACGACCAATCGGTGGGTCAGGTCTGCCAATTCCACCGCGAAGGCGTCGTCCTCGCACACGTGTGAGACCAGGCCGCAGTCGAAAGCATCTCGAGCGGATAATCTTTCGGCCAGCAGCGCCATGCGCATCGCGCGCGCGCGACCGATCGACGCTGCCACCAGTGCGGTAGCTCCACCGTCCGGCATCAATCCCACCTTGGTGAACGCGAGCAGAAAGTAACTCGACTCCGCCGCGAGCACGAGGTCGCACGCCAAAGCCAGCGAAACACCCACACCTGCGGCAGGGCCTCGTACCGCAGCGACCACCGGAAACGGAAACTCTCGAATGGTCTGCACCAAGGCATTGGCGGCATCGATCGTGTCCGCCGACGGCGGACCGGACAACGTCACGTCCGCGAGGTCCGCGCCCGTGCAAAAGGCCTTGCCCTCTCCTTCGAGAACCGCCACCCGCACGTCCGAGGATTGTGCGTGCTCGACGAAGATCGTGGCAAGTCTCTCCAGGGTTTCGGTAGTCAACGCGTTCATTCGCGCTGGCCTGTTGACAACTATGCGGAGCACCCCGCCGTCTTGGCTCGCGTAGACATCCGGTCGCGTTTCGGTCATTGAAATTCCTTGTCAGTCAGACTCGATCGAGTTGTGCTACAAAAGTTGATCTTCGCGATCCATCGACGATGAGTAGGGGGGCAACGTAAGAACGATCGAGAGAGGCTGTCGCGACATTCCTCACCTGTACTTCTTCCCTCAGCCGCCCAGCCAATCCTTCGTCACGACGGTGGTGTCGGCCCCGGGTGGCCGAGCACCTGACGGCTGCGCAGTCCTGGAGCGGGAGAACCGCGGCGCGGGTGCCGCCTGCACTATTCCGTCGGCCTCGACAAGAGTTCCCCGCTGGGCAAGATGCGGGTGCAGCGCGGCTTCGGCGGGACTCAGGACAGGAGCAACACAAGCGTCCGTCGATTCGAACAGCCCTGCCCAGGCGTCTCGCGTACGCGACGAAAACGCCTCCGTGAACCGTTCTCGGATTGTGGGCCAACCCCTTCGATCCATCTGTTCAGGCAACGATTCCGGCGCGATATCCAGGCCTTGGAGGAGCGCCGCGTAGAACTGCGGTTCGAGGGCACCGACTGCTACGAACTTGCCGTCCGAACATTCGTAGGTGTCGTAGAACGGCGTGGAACCGTCCATGAGGTTGGTTGCACGTGAGTCACTCCACTGTCCGCTCCCTCGCAACGACCACATCATCTGCGCCAACACCGAAGTTCCGTCGACAATTGCGGCATCGACCACTTGTCCTTTGCCCGAACTCTCTCGCTCGTACAAGGCAGAGACGATTCCGAGGATCAAGAACATGGAGCCACCGCCGAAGTCCCCGACGAGGTTCAGCGGAACCGTGGGTTTCTCGGCCGGACCGATGGCGTGCAGGACTCCGGTCAGCGCCAGGTAAGTAATGTCATGCCCCGCCCGCTGCGCGAGTGGGCCGTCTTGGCCCCATCCGGTCATACGTGCGTAGATCAGCCGGCTGTTGAGTTCGGTGCACACGTCGGGACCGAAACCCAGCCGCTCGGTCACACCGGGCCGAAAACCTTCCAGGAGCACATCGGCTTTCGAGACGAGGGCTCTCACCAGGTCTCGGCCTGACTCGGTCTTGAGGTCGGCTTCCACCGACCGTCTCCCCCGCAAAAGTTGGTCCTGCTCCCGTGGCGAGATCTCGAGTCCACCAGACGGACGCTCGACTCGAACTACGTCCGCTCCGAGATCTGCAAGCATCATCGCAGCGTGTGGCCCCGGCCCCAACCCGGCGAGTTCCAGCACGCGAACACCGTGCATCGGGCCACTCATCCGACGGATACCTCCCCTGAATAGTGTTCGCGCAGTTTCCCTTTGACCAGTTTTCCGGTCGGAGTTCGAGGTAGATCCGTACTGAACACGAGTCGCCTCGGCAACTTGTACTTGGCGATCTGTCCGCGCAAATGAGAAAGCAGTTCGTCGCGAAGCGCATCGCCGGCTTCGGCTTCGGGGACTGGCTCGACGACAGCCATCACTATCTCCCCCATCTCGTCGTCGGGCAACCCGATCACCGCCGCGTCCAATACCGAGGAATGCTCGATCAGCACGTTCTCGATCTCCTGCGGGTATATGTTCACACCACCCGAGATGATCATGAAGGACTTACGGTCGGTCAGAAACAGATAACCCTCCTCATCCATGAAGCCGACATCACCCGTAGTCGTCCAGGTCGGGTGGGCGGGATGCTGTGCTTCCTTGGTCTTTTCGGGCGCATTGTGATAGTTGAAGGGCAATTCGTCACGTTCGAAGTACAGCGTACCCACCTCGCCGGAGGGTAGATCTTCGCCGTTCTCCCCACATACGTGGAGCACTCCCAGTGCGGCTCGCCCCACTGTGCCCGGCTTTCGCAGCCACTCGTCCGAGTGAACAATGGTCATGCCGTTGAGTTCCGTCGAGGAGTAATATTCGTCCAGAATCGTTCCCCACCAATCGATCATCTTTCGCTTCACATCGACAGGGCACGGTGCGGCTGCGTGGACGGCAAGTCGCAGAGACGATATGTCGTAACGGTCTCGGGTTTCCTGTGGCAGTTTGAGCATGCGCACGAACATTGTCGGCACCCACTGGCTGTACGTGACGCGATAACGCTCGATGTATTCCAGGGCCTTTTCCGGATCGAACCGATTCATCATCACTACGGTGCCACCCAGCGCCTGGACCGACGCGCACGTCCGGAGCGGAGCGGCATGATAGAGCGGCGCCGGGGACAGATAGATGTCGTCTTCGGTTACACCCCAAACACTTTGGTTCATTGTCGTCATCTGATCGCCGGGATCCTGTATCCGGCGATTCGGTAGAGCCGGTTTGATGCCCTTGGGACGGCCGGTTGTTCCCGACGAGTACAACATGTCGGCGCCGCGCGGTTGATCCGGGAGCGGTATGTCCGACTCCATGTCAGCCGCCTGGTCGAGGGAGTCGTATCCGTCTAGTTGACCGCCGAAGGAAAGCCTGGTCACCTGTCGGGGAACGAGTTCGGACAGCGTCTCTGCCAGCTCGCCCAGAGCAGCATCGACGATGACTACCTTTGCCTCGCAGTCCTCAACGATGTATGCACCTTCCGGAGCGGTCAGGTGCCAGTTGACCATCGTCAGGTAGACACCGGATCGCATAGCCGCCCAGTAGATGTCGAAGACCTGAACGTTATTGGTGGCGAGCACGGCCAGGTTGTCGCCTCGCCGCAACCCGAGTCCGTGGAGCACTCGCGCAATCCGAATCGAATTCGATTCCAATTGCGCGAACGTCACCGCTTCACCGGTCTCGGCAACGATTACCGCGGCCTTATCCGGGTTTGTCGCAACATACGCTCCGGGATACATGGTTTACTCCAAGGTTCGTTCGCTAAGGTCGTTTGTTCACAAAGTTGTTCGTGTAGAGATCATTCGAGAGACAGCGCGACTTTTCCTACCGCCGTACGCTCACGCAACGACTTCAATGCATCGGCGGCACGCGCCAAGGGGTAGAGGGTGGGCTCGGGCACCCTCAGAGCTCCCGACTCGAGCAGGGGGTAGAGCTCCTGCCATTGACGCGCCAGATACTTGGGATCAGTTTTCAGATATTCACCCCATCCTGCACCGGTAACAGAAATATTCTTCAGGAGAAGTCGATTGACTTTGACCGTGGGAATATCACCGCCGGTGAATCCCAAAACGACCAGGCGCCCGTTCGGCGCAAGGCTGCGCAGGCTGTCGGTGAAGCGGTCACCACCGACCGGATCGAGAATGATGTCGACACCGCGCCCATTCGTAATCCCTTGGACGCGTTCCTTCCACCCGTCGACCGACACGACGTGCGTTGCCCCGGACTCCGCGGCGATTTTCTCCTTCTCGCCTGTACTCACGACAGCGACGGTCTCCAGACCGAGCGCTGACGCGACATGCAACGCGGCCGTACCCAATCCACCGGCCGCGCCGTGAATCAGGACGGTCTCGCCGGCACGGTATCGCGCGCGTTCGTCGAGGGCGAAATGCGCAGTCAGATAATTCAGGAGAAATCCCGAGCCGGCCGAGAGCGAGACCGCATCAGGCAGAGCAAAGACATTGGACGGCGCGACCGCAACGGTCTGCTGCCACGCACCTTCCCCGGCCGTAAGCACGGCCACGCGCCGCCCGGGTGTGAAGCCGGACCCGGGTGGCGCGCTCCGAACGGTACCGGCGCCCTCAACCCCTAGCGCGCAGGGTAATTCGCGCACCGTTTGGTAGCTGCCCGTGGTCTCGAGAAGATCGGGGAAACTCACTCCGGCGGTGTGCAGATCAATTACCACCAGTGCCGGATCGACAGGTTCGTCGACATCGACCAACGACAGACCTCCGGGCCCCGTCGCCTCCACCAAGTGGACTGCTTTCATTCAAACTCCTCGGACTGGTCCCGGCGACTTCGTTGACAAACGGAATCCGCCGTAGCAACAGTTTAACGATCGTTAAGTAGGACTCTACGGCGACAGGCAGACCATGGCAATGGCGTCTGCCCGCGGGACGCCCCCGGGCCGTCGTCCTCGACGATGTTCGCGAAGCCACACTGGCAGGGAGCGGTTTTCGATCAGGTCGTCAGTACAGGTAATCCTCGCCGCTGGCGCGCACGGTTATGTCACTGATGCTGATACCCCATGGTTGATCAATGATGTGAACAACAGCGTCGGCCAGATCGTCGGGCTTGATCAGCCAGTATTCGATGGAGTCGACGTCCTTCTGCCCGGGGCTGAGGGTGCCGTCGGTTAGATGCCCGACGTTCTCCATGTAGGTTCCCGCACG
Organism: Rhodococcus sp. OAS809; assembly: GCF_040546695.1. NCBI lineage: Bacteria > Bacillati > Actinomycetota > Actinomycetes > Mycobacteriales > Nocardiaceae > Rhodococcus > Rhodococcus sp. OAS809. Next base: position 3,283,666 of record NZ_JBEPOI010000002.1, read on the forward strand.
TTGACCGGTGAGACCCAGGATCGCGTTCTCATTGACGATCCAGCTCGCCAAGTTTGTTCCTGTCACGCCTGTGGGCTTGACCGTCGTCACCTTGATCTTGCCCTTGGCTTCGATTCGCAGTGAATCCGAGATCGTGGTGACTGCAGCCTTGGTCGCGCTGTAGACGCCGGAACCGTCGATGCCTGCGTTTCCGAAGATCGACGAGATGTTGACGACTTGACCGCGTCCCTGCTCGATCATCTGGTCGTATACGGCGGAGATTCCGTTCACGACGCCCTTGATGTTGATGTCGATTGCCTTGTGCCACTTCTGCCACGCACGTTCGTGATCGGCGAAATACGCGAGAGGCATGACGCCTGCGTTGTTGACGAGTACGTCGAGCGCTCCGTACTCCGAAATGCCGTGCTGCGCCGCAGCGATGACCTGATCCATGTCGGTGACGTCGGCAATCTTGTAGGTACCGGTGAATCCCGCGGCCGCGATACCGTCGAATACAGTCTTCAGGCCCGCCTCGTTGATGTCCACGCCGACGACTTTGGCGCCCTGCGCTGCCACCTTCTCGGCGATGAGTTGACCGAACCCACCGCCTGCACCGGTGATGAGAATGACCTTGTCCTGCAAGTACTGAGACATAGCTGTTTCCTCTTGTTCTGGATCTCGGGTTCGTTGTGGGTCAGACGATGTCGATGGCATCGAGGACTGCGGCGACGGTCTTGCGGTCGCCGGAAACCTCGACGGCAGACCGCCATGCAGATCGGGTGGTCCCCCACCGCAGGAATTCGGTGGCCTGGGTGGTCGCGACGTTCTCCGGCACGTCGTCAGCTTCGGTGACGGTCACTCCCCCATCGACATGAGAGATGACGAAAGTGCGCTCGGTGGCGCCGTTGAGGCGCAGTGCCACAGGCGATGTCAAGGCGGAGGCGACAGCTTCGCCGCACATCTGCGGGAGCCCCGCAACCATCCAGTCGATCGCCGGATCGACAGCGGCCGCCACGTCGATCTCACCGTGAGGAAACGGTCCGAACGGCGACAGAAGATCCGACGTCAAATGGACGAGATGGTCGAACGACACTGCGTCACTGAGCTGATGAAGGCGATAAGTCCCGAGGTCGAGCATCTCGAGTGTGTTGTTGCGAAGCTCCTCTGTCTGCAGCGCGGCCAACGTCGCGAGTCCCGCTTCGGATTGTTCCCGGTAGTAGTCCAGGATCTGCTCGTGCGGTAGATCGGCACGCTCGCGGACGGCAGCATCGTTGAGCCGCTCGGACTTTCCACTGGGGTTCGGCGGGAACACCAGATCCGGATCGGCGATGAAGTTGAAGAAGAACGCCATGTGACCGATGAGATCGTGGACGCGCCAACCGTGGCACGCACTGTCTGCTTCCCACTCGGTCGTGCCGAACTGCTCGGCGATTTTCACTGTGTTTTCTGCCAGCGCACGAGCGCCGGCGAGTCCTGCGTCGGACATGGTGGCTCGATTCTTACGAGGATGCGAGGAAAATGGATTTGAGCTGCTGGTACGCCGCGAGCCCTTCGGGACCGAGTTCACGACCCAGGCCGCTGGCTTTGACTCCACCGAACGGTGAACCCCAGTCGAGGTTGAAGGTGTTGACACCGAACGAGCCGGTCTCGACACGTCGAGCAATTGCGATACCGCGTTCCTCGTCGGAGGTCCATACAGTCCCACCGAGGCCGTACTCGGAGTTGTTGGCAAGCGCGACAGCCTCATCGACGTCGTCGTATGAAATGACTGACAGCACCGGCCCGAATACTTCCTGCCGTGCGATGGTGCTGTCGTTGTCGACATCGGCGAACACCGTGGGCTGCACGAAGAATCCGGTGTCGAGGTCGGCGGGGCGTCCGCCACCCGTGGTGACAGTTCCGCCCTCCGAGCGTCCCTGGTCGATCAAGGACAGCACACGTTCCTGTTGCCTTGCGCTCACCATCGGGCCGACGAACGTCGACGGTTCCATCGGGTCGCCGACCTGCAGACCCTCGGCCATCGCGGTAATGGCGTCGACGTACGTCCGACTATGGCTGCGGGGAACCAAGATTCGAGTCGACATATAGCACGTCTGCCCACTGTTGAGCAGGGATGCAGTTGCCAGACCGGTTACCGTCTCCTCGACATCCGCGTCGTCGAGGACCAGGGCCGCCGACTTGCCACCCAACTCCAAGGTAACGGGGCGAAGCATACCGCCACACACCGTGCCGATGTGTCGACCGGCCGCAGTGGATCCGGTGAAGGCTACCTTGTCGATCCCGGGATGCGCCACGAGATACTGACCGATCTCCGGTCCGCCAGTCACGATGTTGATGACACCCGCGGGAAGTTCTGCCGCAATGGCGGCCTCGGCCAATATATAAGAGTCCAAGGTGGTTTCGGGAGAGGGCTTCAGCACGACGGTGCATCCCGCAGCAAGAGCCGGGGCGATCTTGAACATCGAAAGCACAGCCGGGAAGTTCCAGGGCGCGATGGCAGCAACGACACCGATCGGCTCGCGTCGCACGATTGTCGTACCCGGCATCGGTTGGCTGGCCCGTCGCTCTTCGGTAGGCATCGACTCGGCGAGGCCTGCGTAATAGCGCAAAAGCTGGACGGGTGCGGCCCCCTCGGCGAAACGGGCGAGCTCGATAGGCATGCCGTTCTGGTGAGTGACCGCCGACGCGCGGTCTTCGGATCGTTTCTCGAGTTCGTCGGCGAACCTGCGGATGACACGCGCACGTTCTGCGGCGGAAAGATCGGCCCAGTCATTCCGTCGCAACGCTTTTCGAGCCGCTGATACAGCTGCGTCGACATCCGTCGATACGGAGGCGGGGAACGAGCCTATCTGCTGCTCTGTGAAAGGTGATACGGCTCGGATGATTTCGGAAGTATCCGGTGCTCTCCACAGTCCATCGATGAACAGTGCAGTGCGGTCGGTGAGTGTTGTCATTTCTGGCTCCTCCAGGGATGGCGCTCGACGTTGAACCAGCCAACCTGTGTTGATCATCACTGCTCAGGCGACGAGAAAATTGACATCATGCGCCAATTTATTTACATTTCGACACATGGCAGATCTGATCAGTGCCTCGTCGCTGACGCGACTGCCCGAGTTGATCTCCGAACTCGGTGGAGATCCGTACGAATTCCTCGACCGTGTGGGCATCGATCCGGCCATCATCGGCGCGTACGACCACTTCTTGCCGTTCAGTGCCTTGTCCACGCTGCTCGGACTCTGTGCGGATGAATTGGAGTCGCCCGACTTCGCACTCAGGCTCGCAGGCAGACAGGACTCGGACATTCTCGGTCCGGTTGCCATCGTGGCCCGCAGTGCCGAGACGATCGGAGATGCGTTGCATGACGTCGCCCGGTACGCGCACGTGTACAGTCCGGCGTTGGCGGTCGATCTGACAGTCGGCGACACCGAGGTGTCCTACGGACTCGATACCGTGCTGCATCGACTTCCGTATCGGTCCCACGTCGTGGAACTGGCGATGGGCGTAACGCTTCAGACGTTCCGGATGATGGCCGGCCCGGATTTCCATCCGACGCACATCTCGTTTCAACATCCACGTATCTCCGAAATACGCAGGTACGTAGAGCATTTCGGTTGTTCCGTCGAGTTCAGCTCGGATCGGAATCTGTTGACCTTTCCGCGCGGAGTCATGCAGCGCCACCTGCCCCGGGTGGATCCGTTGGCCTACGACTTCGCCGTGCGTTTCATGGCGGGTCGAGATCCGGATGTCGCGTTCCACGACGCGGTGTCGGCTTTGATCGTGCGTTCCCTGCCTGCGGGTGCAGCCACACTGAAGCAAGTCGCGACATTGATGATGCTGCACCCGCGAACATTGCAGAGACGATTGGCGTTGGAAGGCAAGGCGTTCGAATCGCTCGTCGACGATTCACGACGCGAACTTGCTCTCGGTCTTCTCTCGAACAGAGACGTGTCCCTCTCCGAAGTGTCACGCCAACTCGGCTATTCCGAACCGAGCACCCTCACTCGAAGCTGTAGGCGTTGGTTCTCCACAACGCCCCTGGAGAAGCGGAGGGCACTTACCCGCCGCACTGATTGACCGCATGAGCTACAACGCCGACGGTTCGAAGGTCGTAGCGGCTCACCACCGGGGGCGTGGGAGATGGGATGAGAACAGATCTGGCATTGCGTCACTGCAACGGTCGGGAAACACCGCCTCTCGCTTTTCCAGAAACGCCGCAACACCTTCACGAACGTCAGCCTGAGCACCGCGAGCATTAATTCCGATGCTCTCGACGCGATGCGCGACCATGGGATGTTCGACTCCCAGCATGCGCCAGATCATCTGACGCGACAGGGCAACCGATACCGGCGCGCTGTCACGGGTCAGGCTATGCGCGAGCGCCGTCGCCTCCCCTGGAAGATCTTCGCGCGAATGCAGTCGGTAGACCAACCCGGCCGAAAATGCTTCCGCAGCAGTGAAGATCCGTCCGGAGTAGATCCAGTCGAGGGCTCGCTGGAGCGGAACCAGTTTCGGCAGCAACCACGACGAACACGACTCGGGCACGAGTCCTCGCCGATTGAAGACGAAACCCATCCTGGCGTCGTCGGCGGCCAAGCGAAAGTCGGCCGCAAGAGTCATGGTGATACCCACGCCGACCGCCGGTCCGTTGATGGCCGCAATGATCGGCTTCAATGAATCGAACATTCGCAGGACGACGCGTCCGCCGCCGTCCCGACGTAGATCGTCACCGTCCCGACGTAGATCGTCACCGTCCGCGTCAGTTCCGTTCGACTCGGCGCTCCATTCGGAGAATGTCTCTGCCCCCGAGGACAGATCTGCCCCCGCGCAAAACGCGCGGCCCGCTCCCGTCAGGATCACCGCGCGCACAGCGTCGTTCGCGTCGGTGGAGTCGAACGCTTCGATGAGCTCGTTTTCCATCGTCGTGGTGAATGCGTTCAGCTTGTCCGGTCGATCGAGGGTGATCACGGCGATACCGTCTTCGATACTCATCGATATGTGTTCCACAGGTACCTCTTTCTCCGGGTGGCGATCAGCGAACGATAATCGGTATTCTGCCCATATCGGCAGTTCAAGACGGTTCCTTTCCATCAGGTGTGTCCCGCGACTGTTCGGCTCTAAGCTGGGCAAGACGCAGGCACCGAGGAAATGAGAAGGAAACCGAACAATGAGTGGGGCGAAGACAGTCGTTGTCCGGCAACTCATACTCGATTCCGCTGTCCGAAACATGAACGAGCGCGGCTATCACGGGACGTCCATGCGTGACATCTCCGCCGGCGCCGATCTCACTGTCGCGTCCATCTACCACCACTTCAAATCCAAGCAGGAAATCCTTCAAGAAATCATGATTCGGGCGCTCCACGACGCCATCAGCATGACCCGCAGTGCACTGCTGCGCTCCGGCGGCGACCCGAAAGACCAACTGCAAGCAATCGTCCGCGCTTGGGTCATGTTCCATACGACCAGGCGCGAAGACGCCCTCGTAGGAGCGACAGAATTGCGCAGCTTGGACGAATCGGGTCACCGTCTGGTCGTAACCCTGCGTGACGAGCAGGAAAGCATGTTTCGCGACGTCGTCGAACGCGGCATTGAAGAAGGTGCTTTCCACACTCCCTTTCCCCGAGATGCCGTGCGCGCCATCATCAACATGGGGCAGCAAGTCTGTGTGTGGTGGCGCGTCGACGGACCGATGAATGCGGAAGATATCGCGTCTCGGTACTGCGCATTGGCGACCGCGATGATCGAATCAAGCTGAGCTGGGCGACACCTCCGCCAAAGAAGATCTGAAGGGTCGCATTGGCTGAAGCCACTCAACGCCGTCGATGTGCGAGACCAGCGTGCCTCGACTTTCGTCCGCACCCCCGCCGCTCGAATCGGTATCTCCATTCCTGAGACCTGCATCACTGACTAATCATCATCTCAGGCGAACGATCGTTTGGCAACAGATTTCGAATCGCACCCTCCTTGCGGAGAAAGTCGCTGCAAAAACGCACTTTTCCCGACTATTGACATTTAACGATCGCTAGGTCAATGATGACTCGCAGCCGAACGATCGTTTGGCAAATTCGGAACGAAGGAGTGCGGGCCACATGACCACCTCCGCATTGCCACGAGATGACGCTGCACACGTCGCCGGCGGCCTCGACGTGGTCACCTTCGCCACCCGACTTTGCGAGCGCCTCCGGTACGGCAATGGCGGCGAGATATGACTTCTCGTATCGAAGAACCCACTCGCACTTGGATATTGCGTCACCACCTTTCGACCCAATACCCGGCGAGCACGATTCCGTCTGGTGCCGGCGCTCGGGACAAGCTCGTCGTCGGCCGCACACCCAACTTGCCGCAACTCACGTCCTGACCGAACTCAACTGAACGACCCCACAGAGAGCGAATCGCGATGACCAACAACACCGAATCTGCGGTGGAGCGCCCGGGCAGATCTCGGCGCGCGTCCTTTGCAGCCGCTATCTCCACTTCCCTGGAGTGGTACGACTTCTTCATCTACGCGACTGCCGCCGCGCTCGTGTTCAACTCGACGTTCTTCGCCACCGACAGCGAGGTGGTCGCTGCAATGAGTTCGTTTGCCACCGTCGCAGTCGGATTCATCGCCCGTCCTATCGGTGGTGTGCTCGCCGGTCATTTCGGTGACCGGTACGGCCGAAAGCCGGTGCTCGTTGCCGCCGTGGTCCTCATGGCGGTGGCAACCTCCTTGGTTGGTTTCGTCCCCAACACCAATGTCGTGTGGCTTGCCCCGGCCATCCTCGTGACGCTGCGAATCTGCCAGGGCTTGGCCGTGGGAGCACAGTGGGGCGGGGCCGTATTGCTGGCCACCGAGAACGCACCGGCGGACCGCCGCGGGCTCTTCGGCAGCTTCGCCCAACTCGGTGTTCCGATCGGTGTGGTGCTGGGCAATATCGTGTTCCTGGTCCTGACAGCAACTCTTGCGGCTGATTCGTTCCTCTCCTGGGGATGGAGGATCCCGTTCTGGATCAGCTTGGTCATGCTTCCAGTGGCATTCCTCATCCATCGCTATCTCGAAGAAACCCCCGAGTTCAAGGCACTCGCAGAAAAACTCGCCGAATCTCCGGTCGTTCGGAAGTCCCCCATTCTCGAAGTGCTCAAGAAGAATCCAGGCACAGTCCTCGCTGCAGCAGGCGCCAATGCCATCGGCGTGATCTTCTTCTACACGATGATCACCGGTTCGGTTCAGTTCGCGACCACCTACCTGGAAATACCGCGGTCGACGGTCCTCACCTACATCCTGATCGCATGTGCAATACAGATTCCCCTGGTTCCGCTGGCGGGATATCTGTCCGACCTCTACGGTCGCAAACTGGTCTTCGGCCTCGGCACCGCAGCCATGATGCTCTGGGGTATCCCGATGTGGCTGATGATCGGTGGATCCAGCCCGGACACGATCTGGCCGTTTGCCGTCGCGGTTATCGTCGGCGTAGTAGCAATGTCCCTCCAAACTGGCACGCAGGGAACACTATTCGCTGAACTGTTCCCACCGGAGATTCGATTCTCCGGCGCTTCACTCGGTTATCAGATCTCCGCAATCATCGGAGGTTTCGCGCCGATGATCATGGTGATGCTGATCAACGGAAATCCGGACAACGCATGGAAGGTCGGTTCCTTCCTCGCCGCTGCCGGTGCTATCGGATTGATCTGCCTCTACGTGATCATTCGCCGATACTCCGGAACCTCGCCGACCGTCGCAAGCACCCGTGTGGAGACCGCGAACGCTCAGTACGCATCATGATCAACCTGGGGTGAGTGGTCTCGATGCCACTCACCCCAGGTTTTCGGGTACGAGAAATCACTGTCGGCGACTGCCGATAAAGTGGCGTCCACAAGTCGACGTGTCCTTCGTCGACCAGGAGCACAGGTTCGAGGAGTGTGTCGGTAGCAGTGGCAGTGGAATCTTCGGTGCTGCTGAAGTGGTACTCCGAGACGGCTCGCGACCTGCCGTGGCGACGCGAGGGCGTCAGTGCCTGGCAGATCCTGATGAGCGAGATCATGCTCCAGCAGACGCCGGTGGTGCGCGTTGCGCCAATCTGGGAAGAGTGGGTCGAGCGCTGGCCGGTACCGTCGGCGATGGCAGCGTCGAGCCAGGCAGAGGTGCTTCGCGCGTGGGGCAAACTCGGTTATCCACGACGCGCGCTGCGGTTACACGAATGCGCGGGCGTCCTGGCTGCCGAGCACGGTGACGTGGTCCCGGAAGACGTCGATACCTTGCTCTCGCTACCGGGAATCGGTTCGTACACCGCCCGCGCCGTCGCGTGTTTCGCCTACGGACAGCGAGTGCCTGTGGTGGACACCAACGTACGACGCGTAGTTGCGCGAGCCGTCCACGGCAATGCGGAACCCGGGAACCCGTCCAACACGCGAGACCTCGCCGACGTCGCGGCGCTGCTGCCGAGGACGCGTGCGCGCGCCGCCACCTACAGCGCCGCTCTCATGGAACTCGGTGCACTGATCTGCACGGCGCGGAACCCGAACTGCGAGAACTGCCCTTTGCCGAACTGCGCGTGGGTCGCTTCGGGCAAACCGGCACACACCGGACCACCCAAGAAGGTGCAGAAGTTCGCGGGCACAGATCGCCAGGTTCGTGGAAAATTGATGGCCGTTCTTCGCGAGAGTCACCGTCCGGTCGAGCGCGCGCAACTCGACATCGTCTGGCCGGCCGATCCGGGTCAGCGTGACCGTGCGTTGCATTCACTGCTGGTCGACGGACTGGTCGAGCAGACCGACGACGGCCTGTTTGCGCTGGCCGGAGAGGGTACGGCTTAGCCGACTCGCAGCGGGGTGCATTCTTCGGCTGTGGGTTCGTCGGTCTGGAGCGGTGCGACTTCCGGATCAGAACGCCGAAGTACTGCAGGAACGGCAGGCACCACTGGATCGCAAGGCGCAAGTGTCGGAATCTGTAGGGCAGCGCCGGGCGGGGGCCCGCTGGTGGAGGTCGCCGACTCGGCGCCGATGTTCGGGCTATCCGTGGACACCGCGCGCGACCCGTCTGGGGACAGCGCGATCAGCAACCCCGTCAACATGAGTAGAAGCGGCAGTACTATTGCCGCCGCCCACCGGACCCTGTTGACGGGCCGGACAGCCATGCCGCCACCGGACCGAACTTCGCTTCCGCGATCGGCCGCTACCAGCGCAGCCCCTATCGCCAGTTGGGTCCGCTCGCCGAGAAACAGGAAGCCGAGACCTGCCAGTTCAGCGGCTTCCGCGGACGGCTGCCGAGAGTCTTCCTTCACGAGCATCGCGACGAGCATCTTGGGCACAGGGTCTCGTTCGGCGACGAGGAGGTCCAATGTCGCAGCAAATGTCGAGCTGTCCGCAAGCAACTCGGCCGTGTCGTAACGATGCGCCGAGTCCACGACGCCTGCTCTCGGGTCGACGGCCGCGATCACGGTCTCACTGCCGTCCGGCCAGAACGCGAGAATCGGCGAAACACCAATGAGAGCGTCGACCGTCCGCAGGTAGGCAAGCCGTGCGTCGAGACCGTTGACCAACTCGATGTTCTCGAAAGGACTGGAGGACAACGAATCCGAGACATGTTCGCGCACGTCCGCACGCTCGCACATCACTCCGATGACGGTGGGGCACAGATTCGAGCGCAGGGCTCGACCGGTGGCGACCTCGGCCGCGGAGGCGAGTGCGCGCGCCGACGCTTGCGGAGAGGGAACAGTCCCGTCTGCACCCCAGGGGTGACGGAACTCGTCGATCGAGCCCAGAAGGGGTGTGTCCGCATCTACGAGAGCTGTTGAAATTGACTGATTTTCGAATACAACGCCCAGGCTTTCACGCACTGGATCCTCCATTGACTGCTACTGACTGTTACGAGTGTTGCCATTCCTGCGAAGCAGTATCAGAACGTCAGGCCACCGACCGCCATTGCACCTGGTTCCAGCACCACATCCACCGGCGCTCGGCCGTCGACCGTGACGCGATACGTCCCCGGTAGCAGTCCGACAAACGAGAAGTGACCCTCGAACGGTTTCACCGTCCGCGCTGTCGCGTGCCCGCATTGATCGACGCCGTCGATCACCACCGCCTCCGAGATGCCCGATGTCACCAGACCTGAGATTCGTCCATCTGCCGAGACAGCAGCCCACTGGCTTCTCTGACCACCAACAGAAATCCCGTACGGATCACACACTCCCGGGGTGGTCGCCACCCGCACCGTGACATCGCCCGACCGCACGCGAACCGCCCCCCGATCTGCGGTGACCAGTGCAGCGATCGGTAGACCGTCGGCGTCTTCCCGCTTTCCCGCAGTCATCGTCGCCGTTCGGGTGAAGTACCGGTCCGCGTCCAGATTGCCTATCAGGCAATGTAATCCGACCTCGTCGACACCCGAGCCGTCTTCGCAGTAGTCAGGCACGGACGGCAGAACGAAACCTCGAGGCACCGGAAGTTGCACGACCACGTCGGCGAGCGGGTTGCCCCGGACACCGATGTCGATGACATACGTCACCGGATCACCCTCTCGGACAATGCCGTTGGACGGTCCCGAATCGAGCCCTGGACCGTCAGCGGGATCGAAGGGCGGTGCACCGTCAATCGCCGTCAGCTCGACGGTGAAGGGAGGCACGAACTCTCCCTCGGCCGCCAATCGAACATCCGACTGCATCGGCAGCAAGCCGAGCGCAGCAGCGCCGACCACCAGAGCTCCGGTCACGACAACTATGCCGATACCTCGCACTCCTCGGCGCCACGCTCTCGGCCGGAGTCCGACGACAACGGCCTTCGACCGCACCTCTGACAGACGAGTTCTCACGACGCTCCTTTCGATGTCTGACTCTCTCGGGCCTCCGACAGGCGCTCGCGGCCACATTTGGCGAATCCCGAGCTACGTTCAATAGAAGTCGCTCGAGGGACTCGAAAGCCAATGGTGACGGCGTGATTGTGTGGGTGAACTTCTCTCAGCCGGGGTGAATTCCCGGGTGAATTGCCCGGGATGGCACGCTCTGGATTCGCACCAGCTACGCTCCTCCCTGTAGATAGATGGATCGAGACAATCCGCCCAAACTCTTCAATCATTGCGGGGCGCGAAAGCAGAAAGGGTCCGCGTTGATGTTCGGGATGGACGGCCACGACTGGGCAGCTATTCCCGAAAGGCGCACCCTCGCGACGTCGATTCCCCGGCAAGCGCTCTTCGACAAACTTGACCGACGTGCCGCGCTGACCATCGTCCGTGCACCGAACGGCCACGGGAAATCGTCGTTGATCGCATCGTGGCTGCGCGCCCATTTGGCATCCGAACGAATACTCGTCTGGGTCTCGGCCCCACGGCCCTCGTCGACACTCGAAGATTTCTGGGCCGTTGTCCTCGATCGAATCCACGCTGCCGGAATCGCACTGCCCGACGTCGACGATCTCGCCGATCCTTTCACCGCTGTCGCCAAATCCCTGAACGCCCTCAGCCGCCCCGTGCTGCTCGTGCTGATCAGGCCGGATCTGATATCGGAACCAGAGTTGGACGATCAGTTGATCGAACTCCTCGCCCTCTGTCACAACCTGGACCTCGTGGTCACGCTCTCGGGCTTCGGCATGTTCTCCGAGCCGTACCTGCTCGACACCGACCACGAGGTGATAAGCGCGAGTGAGCTGTTGTTCACGAGAGCCGATACCGCCCATTTGCTCGCACAAGCTGACGTACACACGACTGACGGTGATGCCGAACAAATCACATCCCTGACAGGTGGGCTGCCAGCGCTGGTTCGTGTCGCCGTTTCCGCCGTCCAGACATCGGGTAGCCGCAACCGCGAGCAGATGATCAGGAAGAACATCGCGCAGGCGATCGACGACTACGTGAACAAATCCGTTCTCATGACCGCTGATCATGTGGAACAACTCGAGTTCCTGCTCGCGACGGCCTTTGCGCGATCGATCACCGTCGACATCGCCGCCATGCTGTTCGAGTCCCAACACCCTGAGGATGGCGAGACCGTTCATCAGATTCGCGTGCGCCTGGCGATACTGGAGACAGCCGGGTTGTTGTCACGGGTCGAGACCGAAGCCGAAGAAACCTGGGAGCTGCCTCCCGCCATTCGTCGATCGATACTCGCGCACCAAAAGCGCGCTGGAGTCGATCCGGCGCAACGTCTTTCGTTCCTCGCACACAACCGACTCGACCACGGTCATCACGCGTCGGCGCTGGACTACGCGGTCGAGGCACAGAACTGGACCCTGGCAGTAGACATCGTCGAGCAACACTGGGTGACGATGATCGTCCACAATCTGGACTCGGTTCGCTCTGCTCTCCAACGGATTCCGGCGGAAGCTGCGGACAAACACTCTGCCGTGGAGGCGGGGCGCGCACTGTTCACGATGCATCCGAGCGAGCGCTCGACGGTAGTCGACTTGCTACCCGAATCGCCGGCAGAACTGTGGGCTCTCGGCGCTGAAGCCGGCGCGAAGGACGCCTTGAGCATTGCCTGCGTTCAATCGATCATGCTCAGGATGGCAGGCGAGTACGGGCTCGCAGCAGAAACCACCAGGCGCCTGTCTCATCTCAGTCGCAGTGCGCTGGAGAACAACCCGGAAGCGGTCAGCGCACAGCTCCCTCTCATGCGACTTCAATGGGCGATCAATTTTCAATTGAGCGGCAGGTTCACAGAATCCACGATCAAGGCTCGAATGGCGTACCACGGCGCCCTGTCTCATGGAGTCGACTTCATCGCTCGTAACTCTGCGGGAAGTGCCGCCCTGAATTGGGCGCTGGCTGGTGAGCCGCGGCAGGCCACACACTGGTCCGAACTCGAACAGAAGCATCCGGACCCCGGCGGTTGGCTCGAACCTGTGGTCAAGATCGCCGGCCTGACAGCACGGGCGCTCACTGCTCTCGACACACTCGACTTCGACGACGCACGTCTCGCATTGACCGAACTCGGTCTTCCGTCCGACACCGAGGAATTGTGGGCATTCGTCGTCTATGCGCATTGCCAATTCGCCTTGACCTCCGGCGACCACACTGCGGCACTACTGTTGCTCCACAATGCGATCGAAGCACATTCCAAGCAGTACACGGCTACATCTTTCGCGCTTCCTCTGTTGCAATCCGCAGAGATCGATCTCTTGCTCGCTCTCGGACAGGGGAACAATGCCGTAGCACTGGCCAAGGAGATCATCGATCCTGCCGCCAATCCGTGGACGCTCACGTCGGTGGCGCGTTTACGTCAGCGGATCGGCCAGAACGAGGCCGCGGTGGCGCTGTGTCACCAGTTCGACTGGTCTGGCGTATCCTATCCGCGGGCACAGATGGAATCGCTTCTGGTGCAAGCGGTTGCACACTCCGAGCTGGGTGAGCCACGCCTCGCCTCTCAGGAGTGGTCCAGAGCGTGCAGCATCGCGGATCAGACCGGACTTCTACGTTCGTTCGCGACCATCGCATCGGCGGACGTCGAGAAACTCGAATCGATGGCCGAAACGAAATCGCGTGCACTCGCCGAGTTCTCGAAAAGGTCGCCTGCGGAATCATTTCCGGAATTCGTACATATCGTGGAGTTGACCGAACGCGAGCAGAAAGTCCTCTCACTCCTGGCGCTCGGCATGGGGTCGGCTGCGATGGCCGACAAACTGTACGTGTCCGTCAACACCGTCAAGACTCAACTGCGCACTCTCTACAAGAAGCTCGACGTACACAATCGAAACGAAGCGATCACGAGGGCACGCCAACTGCGCTTGCTGTAGTCCGGGGTCGGATCTGATTTCGGACTACATTCTGTAGGCATGAGCACCGATTCCTGCGTCTTCTGCAAGATCGTCGCGCTGACCGAGCCGGCGATTCTCGTTCACGAGAGCGAGACAACTCTCGCATTCCTCGATGCACGGCCGGTGAGTCGCGGACACACCCTGGTGGTCCCCAAGCGTCACGCAGAGAACCTCGATGCTCTCGAAAGTCACGAAGGCGCAGAGATGTTCCGCGTCGGCACGCTCATCGCCGGAGCTCTACGCCGCTGCGACGTCGCCGCTGACGGAGTCAACTTTCTCGTCAACGACGGGCGTGCCGCGGGCCAAACCGTGTTCCACTCGCACCTGCACGTCGTCCCCCGCCATCGCGGCGACAAGGCGAAGTTCGCTGCCGGACTCCTGGCCAGGCGAGCCGTCGAGCTGGAGCAGGTGGGCGCGTCGATCCGAAGTCAGCTCACCGTGTGAAGGAATTCCGTCACCACTTCGCGATAGCGCTGCGGTTGATCGTCGTGGACCAGGTGGCCTGCATCGGCAATACGTACGTACCGAGTTCCCGGCCTCTCGGCCATCTCTCGCATCTGTCCCTCAGGGGTGATGGTGAACTCTCCCTCGATCAGCAAGGTCGGCACCTCGATCGCCTTCCACTGATCCCAGAAATGCCTCGTGCCCCACTCCTCCGAGATGTCGCGGAAGGTCGACACGTCGCCGTGCAGGTACCACCCGTCGTCGCGGCGGTCGAAAGAGTCGAGAAAGTACTGGCCGGCGACGGGGCCGAAGAATTCCTTCATCGCCTCCTCGGAAGCAAACGGCTGCGGCCACGCCGAGATCATCTGCGCCCAGTCCGCAGCGGTGCGTCCACGAAAGTCCGGGGCCATGTCTTCGAGGACCAGCGCACAAACCTTTTCGGGATGCGCGGCGGCGAAGCACCACGCATGCAGAGCCCCCATCGAATGACCGATCACGATCATCGGCTCCTCGATGGACGCAACCGCCGATGTCAGGTCCTCGACGAATGCCTCGGTAGTCAGTGCCGCTGGCGCCGGCCTGCCGTGACCGGCAGCGTCGAAGGTGTAGACGTGGCCGAACTCGCGGATCCACGGCACATGGCGTCGCCACGTTCGGGAGCTGCCCATGAGGCCGTGCAACAACAGAATCGGTTGTCCCGTTCCACCTTCGTCATGCAACACGAGTGTCACGGTACGCGGTGAAGGTGCGCGGGTAATGTCGCTTGCATGGCAGTCGTGAAGATCAATGCAATCGAGGTCCCCGAGGGCGCCGGCCCCGAACTGGAGAAGCGCTTCGCAGCACGCGCTCACGCAGTCGAGAACTCCCCGGGCTTTCTCGGATTCCAACTCCTCCGCCCCACCGCCGGTGAGAGCCGCTACTTCGTGGTGACTCAGTGGGAGTCCGAGCAGGCGTTCGCCGATTGGCGTGACGGCCCCGCCCGTGAAGCCCATTCCGGCGAGCGCGCGAAGCCCGTCGCTTCGGGTGCGTCGTTGCTCGAATTCGAAGTTGTCCTGGACGTCGCCGCAAAGAGCTGATCTCGAGCGATTGTGCCTGCCTTGGCGGGCACAATCGACGGTCATCTCGGCTTCACGCGTTGACACGGTGCGGGCTGTAGTGCAAAAGTTCGCATGTAAACGCGATGGTCCGACAGGAATCCGGTGAAAGCCCGGAGCGGTCGCGCCACTGTAATTCGAGGTGAAGTGCCTTTTTCGGCACGACAATTTCGACAGCCAGACACTTCGGCCATCGCATGGACCTAGGGGACGCGAAAATCCCAGGAGGCTTCGATGGCTCTCGCCTATTCTCCCGATACGTCGATCGATTCGACTCGTCTTGCTTTCCTCGCCGCTGCAGTAGTTCTGTTCGCGATGCTGGCTCTCTACCTGGTCGGATTCGACCAGGGCGCTATCTCTCGCACCGGCATGTACATGCATGAATTGATGCACGACGGTCGACACTTGATGGGCCTGCCGTGCCACTAGCCGACAATTTCACGAAGCTTCTCATTCGTGGTTTGTTGGCTGGTCTGATCGCAGGCATCCTTGCCGGCGGAGTTGCATTCGTGCTGGGTGAACCGCACGTCAACGCTGCCATTGCGATCGAAGAAGCCAACAGCGCCACCGGTGAGGTTTCCGGCGAAGCCGCTGGGCATTCGCACGGTGACGAAGAAGAACCACTGGTGAGCCGCGACGGGCAGCGCGCCGGGCTGTTCCTGGCCACGGCGCTTGCCGGACTGGCACTCGGGGCGATCTTCTCGGTCGTTGCCAATTACGCTCGACGACTCACCGGAATGTCCGGGCCTTTGTTGGCGATCACCATCGCCGTCGGTGGTTGGCTGGCTATCGAGGCTGTCCCCTTTTTCAAGTACCCGGCCAATCCGCCGGCCGTCGGAGATCCCGACACCATCAACCAGCGCACACTGCTGTGGCTGGCCGCCGTGATTCTCGGGCTGCTGTCCGTCACCGCGGCAGCAGCGGCGGCAAAGGCAGTTTCCGGGCACGAGTTCCTCAGCGTGCGCATCGCTGCTCCGGTGGCTGCGTTCCTGGTGATCGTCGCGATCGGTTACGTCTCGCTTCCCGGCATCAACGAGGTGGGCGAGGACTTCCCGGCAACTCTGCTGTGGGAGTTCCGACTTTCCTCGCTCGCTACGCAGGCGACGCTCTGGCTCGTACTCGGGTTGGCATTCGCCTTCCTTACCGAGCGCGCAACCAAGAACACCGAAGTAGCAAAGAAGTACGCCCTTCGCTGAACCTGCTGTGCGCCTTTATTAACCGCGGGCGGTTAATAAGGGCGCACAGCAGTTCCATTTCAGCTCAGATGATGCACTTCCTGCAGTCCGTACACCGGCGTCGGGATGCCCTCGTAACGCGCCTTCAATTGCAACGCCAAGTACAGCGAGTAGTGGCGCGACTGGTGCAGATTGCCTCCGTGGAACCACAGCGCTTCCTGCTGCGTCGGCTTCCACATGTTGCGCTGCTCGCCTTCCCACGGTCCCGGATCCTTGGTGGTGTTCGACCCCAGGCCCCACACCTTGCCGACCTTGTCGGCGGTGTCCTGACCGATCAGATCCGCCACCCAGCCGTTCATCGAGCCGTAGCCGGTCGCGTAGACCACCACGTCGGCAGGCAATTCCGTACCGTCTTCGAGAATCACGCTGTTCTCGGTCAGCTCACGAACATTGCCGTGCGCGAGCTTGATGTCTCCATTGGCAACCAGTTCGGCAGCGCCGACATCGATGTAGTAGCCCGAGCCACGGCGTAGGTACTTCATGAACAGGCCCGAACCGTCGTCGCCCCAGTCGTGCTCGAAGCCCGCCTTCTCGAGGCGATCGTAGAAATCCTTGTCGCGCTCACGGATTGCGTCGTACACCGGGATCTGGAACTCGTGCATGATCCGGTACGGCAGCGAACCGAACGTGAGGTCCGCCTTGTGTGTCGTCATGCCGGCGGCCAGTGCTCGCTCCGAGTACAGATCGCCCAAGCCCAAATCCATCAGCGAATCCGACTTCACGATGTGCGTCGAGCTGCGCTGCACCATCGTGACGTCGATGCCGTTCTCCCACAGTGCGCCGCAGATGTCGTGCGAGGAGTTATTGGCCCCGATCACGACGACCTTCTTGCCCACGTACTGATCCGGGCCGGGGTGCTTACTCGAGTGGTGCTGATCGCCGAGGAACTTGTCCTGCCCGGGGAACGTCGGAACGTTGGCCTTGCCGGACATACCCGTCGCCATCACCAACTGCTTGGGACGCAACGTCAGCTTCTCGCCGTTGCGGTTGACCTCGACGGTCCATTCCTGGGTCTTCTCGTCGAACGACGCAGAGGTGCAGGTCGTGGAACTCCAGTACGGAACCTCCATGACCTTGGTGTACATCTCGAGCCAGTCGCCGATCTTGTCCTTGGGCGCGAACACCGGCCAGTTGTCGGGGAACGGCATGTATGGCAGGTGGTCGTACCAAACCGGATCGTGCAGGCACAGGGACTTGTAGCGTCCACGCCACTGGTCGCCCGGCCGCTCGTGGCTGTCGATCACGATGGCCGGAACTCCGAGTTGGCGCATCCGGGCGCCGAGCGCGATGCCGCCCTGGCCGCCGCCGACGATCACGACGTAAGGCTGTGTGGTGTAACCGAGTTCGCGGTCTTCGATCTCCTTCTGCTCGGCCCACGTGATGCGGTTCGGGTCTGCCCCATGCTTGGCGCCGCGCGGACGACGAGTGCCCTTGCCTTCTTCGTGTCCCTTCAACTCCTGCAGCGACGTCAGCAGGGTCCAACCTTCATCTCCCTTCAAACGAAGGTGCCCGTGCGCGCGACCGGTTGCAGTCTCGAACTCGATCCAGGCTGACGTAACGCCGTCGGCCTCGTCGGGTGTCTCGGTCGTCCGAAATCCCGAAGGATCGGTGTCGTCGAGTCGCGCGGAGAGCATGTCGGCGATCTGCTCGCGACCCTCGACGGTCTTGATGTTCCAGGTGAACGACACCAGGTCTCGCCAGAAGCTGTCGAGTGCGAATTTGCCTGCCACACGCTCGATGTCACGAGCCGCGAGGGCCGACTCGAAATCCGCCAGCCAGGCGTCGACGCGCTCCTGAGGTGTCACCGCCGTCAACTTCACCTCGGGGGTGACTGCGGAATCGATGGTTTGCGTCATCACTTCTCCTTGTTTGTGAATGTGACACACAGCACATCCCATAAGTGGCCCCGGTCACAAGCGTTGCAGTCTGTTGCAATCAGTGGACGCGGTGCCGGCGTCCGATACCGGTTACCCGCACCGAGGTGCGGGCAACCGACTCACCCCTCAGCAGGCTTGAATCTGCCGAGTCCCAGCGACTGAAATCCCACGACGTAGAACAGCGTCCACAACACGGCCCAGTCCACGAAACCCAGTGCATTGCCGTGCAATCCGTCGACAACTGCCGGCTCGTGAAGAATGTGCTCTGCTGCAAAGCGGTAATAGAACAAGAATGTGACCACCGCGAGCACAAACGTGAGCAGCGCGCGGATCGCCAGGTTGACCCCGTCCGCAAAGCCCGTGGGTTTGTTACCGAAGGCGTTGGCCCAGAAGATCATCCAGAATGCCCAGCACACACCGAGCTGCGCCGGGAACTGATGGACCACACCGCCCAACTCGGCAACGGCATCGCTTCCCAAAAGTGCCTTCACCACTGGAAGCGCCACGAAGTACAAGCCGGTTCCGACGGCGAAGTTACCGATCGTGGCTGCGAGCGCCGTCTTACCGCCGCCGCCGAACAGTCGCCACGGCCAGTTGTCGAGCGTCTGGCCAGTCAGGATCACGACCACCACGACGCAGTAGAACCACCCGAGTACGGTGTCGACGGTCATCAACGGATCCGTGGCGGACAGCGACACGGACGGCAGACCGAACACGAAGTACAGCGCCAGCGTCGGAACGGCGACAAACGCGATCTCACACAAACCCACCAACGGCTGCTTCATCCCCAGGGAAGTCCACGGCCAATGCTGCCAGTTCAGGACCACCATCACCCAGGTCCCGAAGCCGAAGAGCACGAACAGCGCACCCGCGAAATATCCGAGGCCGCCCTCACGATCGGCCGCGAAATCCGGGTACAAACTCCCCAAGCCGTTTGCCAGGAGCCACGTCACCACGACGGCGAAGACCGCGGTTGCGACCATGATCGCCAGGCCTTTCGCCGGCTGCGGGAGTCGGTCGAAGCCGGCGAACTCGCAATTGAAGCCGATGAACACCACAAAAAGGATTGCCCAGAAAAGCGCCGCGTTGAACGGCAGAGGATAGAAACTCCAGGGACTGGTGGTCGGATCGGCGAGCAGGTACCAACTCGCAACCGCCAGCACGAGAACGATCACGAGGTTCGCGATCCCGAACCCGATCCAGCGGCGTGACGGTTGTCGGCTCGGCGTGGCCGGTTCCGTGGGTGTGTCGACTGTAGCGGTCATGTTCCCTCTCCCAGATTGTCTCGCAAGATGATTCGCGAAGTGGTTGCGCAACTATGGAGCCGTCGCGCGGGACATCGGGAGGGTTGCCGAGGGTTGCAACCGCTGCCCCATTCTGCGGAATTGCAACACGGTGCAACCCTTCCGCATTGTGGTCGCCGTCACATACAAATCACTCACCGGTTCACAACCGACTGGTTCACTGCTTACGAGGAGATCTGCATGAGCATCACGGGCAAGGTAGTACTGGTCACCGGCGCCGGCCAAGGCATCGGACGCGGAATCGCTCTCCGCCTCGCCCACGACGGCGCCGACATCGCGTTGGTCGACCTCGACCAGACCAAGCTGGATGCGGTTGCCGACGAGATCAGACGGATCGGCCGTCGTGCAACGACGTTTGTCGCCGATGTCAGCGATCGCGCGCAGGTTCACGCCGCAGTCGAACACGCGCACAGTGAGTTGAGCGGATTCGACGTCATCGTCAACAACGCGGGAATCGCTCTCGTCGGCCCGATCTCCGACGCGACGCCGGAAGAGGTCTCCAAGATCTGGAGCGTCAACGTCGACGGCGTCCTGTGGGGAATTCAAGCTGCAGCAGCAAAGTTCCAAGCTCTGGGTCAGCGCGGAAAGATCATCAACGCGTCATCCATCGCCGGCCACGACGGGTTCGCCATGTTAGGTGTTTACAGCGCAACAAAATTCGCGGTCAGGGCCCTCACTCAGGCTGCAGCCAAGGAATACGCGTCCGACGGAATCACCGTCAACGCGTACTGCCCCGGCGTCGTGGGCACCGACATGTGGGTGACGATCGACAAGAGGTTCGCCGAATTGACCGGTGCACCAGAGGGCGCCACGTACGAGAAGTTCGTCGGCGGAATTGCGCTGGGTCGAGCTGAAACCCCCGACGATGTCGCCGGTTTCGTCTCGTACCTTGCCGGGCCCGATTCCGACTACATGACCGGTCAGGCCGGTCTCATCGACGGCGGCCTCGTCTACCGCTGACCGCGGTGTCTTCACTGAAAGCGGTGTCTTCACTGAAAGCGGTGTCTTCGCTGAAAAAGCGGTTGCCCGAGCCCGCGATGCCGCCCGGTGAGGATCCTCGCGACTACGCGAGGACCCTCGCCGCGGTGTACGACGCGACGATGGCCGGAGACCGCGCACCGGCCCGCCCCAGGGACGTGGTCCGCCAATCGTGGCAACGCCTGCGCGAGTTAGGTATCGACCCCGAACACAACCGGGTCGAACCGTCCATGGACGTCGCCGAACTCGATCTCCGTCGTCGTGAGTCCGGACTGTACGACGTGCTCGACGACGTGACGCGTGGACTCGAATCGGTTACCGCGAGCGGTGAGAACATCATGGTCGTCGCAGATCTTCGCGGAACTGTTCTGTGGCGCAGCGGGTCCCATCGAGTACTGGACCAAGCTGCGCGTCTGGGATTTGTCGAGGGTGCGAACTGGGCCGAGGACAGCGTCGGCACCAACGCCATCGGAACGGCATTGGTGTCACGACAGGCGGTTCAGATCTTCTCGGCGGAACACTATGCGCGCAGCCATCATCCGTGGACCTGCGCGGGGGCACCCATCCGCGATCCGCGGGACGACCGTGTCATCGGCGTCGTCGACATCAGTGGTCCCGCCAAGACCGTCCACCCCACCACACTCGCTCTGGTCGACGCCGTCGCACGCCTCGCGCAATCACACCTACGCGACAAGCATCGGGACAATCTCGATCAATTGCGTTCTGTTGCAGGGCCGATGCTTGCACGTAGCGGATCACCGGCATTGGTGATCGATACTCATGGCTGGGTAGCGGCGGTCGATGCGCTACCTCATCGCTCGCGCGTGCTGCTCCCCGCGGCTCTGGCTCCCGGCAGGACGTGGTTCCCCGCTTTGGGTCTGTGCGAACTGGATCCACTTCCCGGCGGGTGGGTGGTCCGGCCGATCGCCACCGGCGAGAAAATCAGTGCGCCCACGGTGCATATCGATCTGCGCGATTCCGAGAACATGTCGGTGACCGTCACGTCGGGGTTGGGCGAATGGGCCTACTCCCCGACCCAGCGGCATGCGGAGATTCTGTTTCTCCTCGGATCCGAGAGGCGTGGACTGACCGCATCGCGGTTGGCGCAGGATCTTTTCGGTGACCCGGCCCGCACGGTGACCGCGCGGGCCGAGATGTCGCGTCTGCGCAAGAACCTTGCCGGAGTTGTTGCAGCGCAGCCGTACCGGTTCGTCGATGCAGCGCACGTCACGCTTTCCTGCCCCGACGACGGTGCACATCTGTTGCCGTTCTCGAACGCCCCGGCAGTTCGTGCCGCTCGCCTTACTCAGGCCGGTTCGGAGGCCTGAGTAAGCAACTGCAGAAACACCTCTTCGGGTTGAGCGCCGGATACTGCGACCGCACGGTTGGCGACGAAGAACGGAACGCCGCTGACCTGCAGTTGGCGGGCCATGGACAGATCTTCGCGAACAGCCTCGGCTGCGGCATCGGAGCCCAGTTGCTCGCGCACGACGTCGGCGTCGAGGCCGACGCTCACGGCCAGCTCGACCAGCACCTCACGGTCGTCGATCACCTTGCCGTCGCTGAAGTGCGCTTTGAACAGCGCTTCGAGGAGTTCGTTCTGCCGCTCACCCGCGAGATGCAGCAACCTGTGCGCATCAAAGGTGTTGGCGGCGATCACGGTGTCGAAGTCCAAGGTCAAGCCGACCTCGGCTGCCGTCGCGCTGACGTGGGCGAACATCTGACGTACCTGTTCAGGCGCCATCCCCTTCATCTCGACCAAGGCGTCGAGTTCGGTTCGTCCCTCTCCCACCGGGGTCTCCGGAGCGAGCTGGTACGAGCGCCAGATGACGTTGACGCGGTCCTTGTTCTCGAAACGATCCAGAGCCGAAAGGAACCTGGTCTTTCCGATGTAGCACCACGGACAAGCGACGTCAGACCACACTTCGATGGTCACGTCTTGGTCAATCACGATTTGATCAGTCACCGAAGGTGCAACAACGAACAGGGCCGGGATTAGTCCCGGCTCACGTCACGAGGTCACAGAATCACGTGACCAGACCACACCGGAACGCGATCAACGACGCACTCACCCGGTTGGGCACACCGAGCTTGGCGAACAACGAGGAGATATGCGTCTTGACGGTGGTCTCACCGAGGTACAGCCGCTCCGCGATGACGCTGTTGGCCGCGCCTGTCGCCAGGATTGTCAGCACTTCGCGCTCACGCTCGGTGAGCGAAGCGAGGGGAGTCAGGTCGGGTGCTTGCCGACGCGGCGCCGAGGCCACGATGGCACGTAGAGAATCGGAGCTGAACAACGAGTGGTCCGACGCCACCACCCGTACTGCCTGCTGGAACGCCTGTGGGGCCGCGTCCTTGCTCAGGAAACTGTGCGCGCCCGCCTCGACCGCTTGCACGACCATGTCGTCGACGTCGAAGGCGGTCATCGCAATGACCTTCGGCGGATTGCTCATGGTCATCAATTCACGCGTGGCCTCCAAGCCGCCGACCCGTGCCATCTTCAGATCCATCAGCACCACGTGCGGACGAAAACGAGTGACCTTGGCTGCGACCTGATCGCCGTCCTCGGCCTCGGCAACCACCACGATGTCCGGCGCTGCTTCCAGGATGTCTTTCATTCCGCGCCGAACCCAGGCGTCGTTGTCGACGATCAAAACTGTGATGCGCGGAGTCAGCGTCCATAGTGCGCTCAGATTACCCAGAGCCCCCGACAGTCGGAGGGTGGGAGGGTTACGACGACCAGGGCACCCAGCAACTGACGAGGAAATCGTCCCCCAGCGCGCCTGCCTCCACCTTGCCGCCGATCTCTCTTGCCTGTTCGGCCAACCCGCGTAGGCCGGACCGTGAACCGATCGACGTCATGGGTGCAAGCTCGCTCAGCTTGTTGCGTGCGAGGATACGAATTCCGTCGTGCGGCGACCCGGTCACCGAAATGACGAGCATCTGGTCGCTCGCGTACTTCTGGACGTTGGTCAACGATTCCTGAACGACGCGATAACAGACGTGGCCCGCCAGCATTCCGACATCACCCGGGAGCAACTCCGATTCGAGACGGCAGTGAATGCCCGCGGCGCGTGCACCGTTGACCAGATCGCCGATCGCGTCGATCCCCTGGTGCCCGCCGTGTTCGCGGCGATCACCGCTTCCCCTGAGCACTCCGACGATTCCCTTCAATTCGTCCAAAGCCTCGTGCGCGGTGGTTCTGATCATCGCAGCGGTGTTGACCACCTTCTCGGGATTGTCTGCCGCGCTGACCTGTAACCCACCGGCGAACAACGAAATCCGGCTCAGACTGGCCGCGATCGTGTCGTGCATGTCGCGCGCGATCCGCGTTCGTTCCTCGGTGCGAATCATCTCGTCGCGCATCACGTCTGTTTTCTCGGTGGCAAGATCCCGTACGTGTTCGGCCTCGACGAGTTCGGTTCTGGTCCGAATCAGGAGCGAGAGCGCCACGACGATGCCGACCATGACGGCTGCGACGAGCCACGGGATCCAGATGGCGACGTCGTATTGAACAACCGCCGAACCGTCCTTGGGTTTCATCGTTCCAATCGTGAGAACGGAGTACTCACGATTGCGAAAAGCGTCGTAGGTCAACGAAATTCCGCACGCGACGAAGACAGCTGCCGCAGCGGCAGCAAGCCGAGGCCCACGCGCGATCCGAGCAACGGCGAACAATGCGATGAGCGCCGCCGTCGCATCGGTGGGGAAGAACAACGGGCCGACCAGCGTGATCGCCAGAACCACCCAGGGATACTGATGGCGCCACACAAGCGATATCCCACCGGCCACGCCCAGGACGAACCCGATACCGACCAATACCGGTGGCATATTTCCCGACGCGCTTGCGATGCCCACCGTCATGAAGGAACAGAAAAGGCTGAACGCGACAGCGGCGGTAGTCCATACGCGTCGTCGCACAGCGGTTCCTTTGGTGGTGATCACCGAGCAAGCGTATCCACCGCCACCGACGCCTCGAATCAGCCGAACGGGTGGACGAACCGCCAGGCTCCGACCGAAAGGATGAGGCGGACCGATCTTTCGACCGAAGCGGTGAGCAGTCCTCACATCGTTGACTTGTGCCATACCAACTCTCGAAAGGCGCACATCATGCGATCACTCCGCACTCCCCTCGCCCTCCTCGCCGTCGGCGCAGCCCTGTTCGCAACCATCGCCTCGGGCGAGACCGACGAAGCGAAGAAGGTCGACGACAACGGTTCTTCCGCCGCACCTGCGGCCGCCTTCGGAATCGGTGACGTCGTCGAACTGGGCGACTGGCGCGTCCAGGTACACGGCGTCGTCGATCCCTACGTCTCGACCAATCAGTTCATCACCGCTGATCCCGGAAACCGTTACGTCGTGGTCGACACCGAGGTCACCAACAACAGTGACAAGCCGTCGACGGTCTCGTCGATGATGTGCTTCGAACTGCAGGACTCGGCAAACAAGTCGTACAACATCACGTTCACCGACAGCAGCACGTCGAGTGTCGACGGAGAACTCGCGCCGGGCGCTGCCAAGCGAGGCGAATTGGCGTACGAGGTCCCCGAAGCCGCCACCGGTCTGCGCCTTCAGTTCAAGTGCGATCTGTTCTCGTCCGGCTCGGCAACGATCAACCTGTCGTGAATCGTCCGGGCGATCTGCTGCTGAATCCGTGGGCACTGGTCTCGGTGGCCGTCATCTTGATCAACGACCACGTACTCAAAGGGGCATTCGGGAACACGATGACGGGCAAGCTGTCCGACGTCGCCGGTGTGTTCCTGCTTCCCATGCTTCTGCTCTCGGTTCTCGAGGTGCTCAGGCGAAGTCTGGTGGGGCGAGCAGCGATCGCCTGGTCCATCGTAGTCACGGGGATCGGCTTCGCCGCCGTGAAGGTGATACCGCCGATCGGCGACGCATACGAGTGGGTGATCGGGTTTCTCCGCCTGACCGCAGGAGGATTCCGCGGAGATCTCTTGCCGATCCTGGTCTATCGCGATCCCTCGGACCTGTGGGTGCTCCCGATCCTGTTCGCGAGCTACCTGGTCGTCACACACCACCGCACTCGGGCGCCGGAGGGGGCGCCCGAGCGCGAGATGATCAGTCCAGGGCCGCATCCAACGTGATGTCGACGCCGGTCAGTGCCTTGCTGATCGGGCAGGTTTCCTTGGCCGCCTGGGCAACCTTGGCAAAACCGTCGGCGTCGAGGCCGTCGACCTCGGCGCGAACGGTGAGCTTGATTCCGGTGAGCTTGAATCCGACCGTGTCGGGGCCGAGTGACACGTCCGCGGTGATGTCGAGGCTCTGGGGGGTCCCGCCGGCCTCGGCGATCAGGGCCGACAATTGCATCGCATAGCAGGACGAATGCGCCGCGGCGATGAGTTCCTCGGGGCTGGTGGTTCCGCCGGCCTCCTCAGCTGCGCGCTTGGGGAACGACACGTCGAAGGTGGCGACGCCCGAGCTGGTGAGTTCCACCTGTCCCGATCCGGCCTCGAGGGTGCCGTTCCAGGCGGTGCGTGCGGTACGAGTTGGCATTGCTGTCCCTACTTCCGTCTTCACATGATTCGGTGAACGCCTTGCGATCACGAACCTACCCGCGATACGTGAAGTCACACCTACTGTTTCGGGCGGGACTACCCGAGGAGCGTCGCGGACAGCAGTTTCTCGACGCGGGCCTGCGCGGAGTTCTCCGAGGAAAAGTGCACGATTCGGCCGATGTCGAAGACCAGTCCGAGCGCCGCGTGAACGAGGAACCGCGCTTGGACGATCGTCAACTCCGGACGCGCCTCGACACACAAGTGCGCCCACTCCTCGACGTTCAAACGCTGAATGTTGCGCAACTCGGTCCGTGATCGATCCGGCAAGCTGCCGATCTCGGCAAAGTACACGGCCAACAGTTCGCTGGTTCCGAACGAAACCTCGACGTACATCTTCGCCAACGTCTCGACGGCCGCGAGAGGAGTCTCCGACTCAGCCAACGCCGAGCCCAACGTCATAGTCAGACGATCGGACGCACGGTGGAAGGCCGCAGCAAGAAGGTCGGCCTTGCTCGCGAAGTGCCGATACACACTCGACGCGTTGATACCCGCCGCGGCACCGATCTCCTCGATGCTCACGTCGTGGTAGCCGCGCTGATAGAACAGCAACACTGCTTCCTGAAGCAGCACTTCGCGTTTCGACGTCCGTACGAGGCCTGTTTTGCGTTCGGACGCCCCTGCCCTCGCGCCGTCCTCCTCGGCAGCGGGCAATTCGACGCCGATGACGGACCAGCATGCCGCAAGAATCAGCGCTTCGATCTGCTTGGCGGACAACGCGGATCGATGACCGGTGATACTGGCGATCACACTGAGCACGGCGGGCGCGATGAGTTCTACATCCGCCGGGTCGAGTTCCGGACGAACCGCTGCCAGCGGCTCGGCGATCCGAAGATTGAGCGTGCGCATTCCCACCCGCAATTGCTCACGATCCTCGTCGACCAGATACCTGCCCTCCCATCGGTAGAGCCCTCCCCGGCGCCGATTCTCGATCGTCGCGCGGATGACACCC
The DNA here is from genome assembly GCF_040546695.1 of Rhodococcus sp. OAS809. NCBI lineage: Bacteria > Bacillati > Actinomycetota > Actinomycetes > Mycobacteriales > Nocardiaceae > Rhodococcus > Rhodococcus sp. OAS809. The sequence goes on from NZ_JBEPOI010000002.1 coordinate 3,310,821, forward strand.
ACCATCGTGGAGTTCAACTGCTCGCGTGGATTTTCGTTTCCGTGCACAGCTGGATCGCTGGCATCCAACAACGCCTGCGTCAGGTTGTTCACGGTGTAGACGAACAGGGCGTATTTCGTGGGGAAATGACGATAGAGGGCCGGACCGGAAATTCCGACCTTCGCTGCGATCTCGTCGATGCCCACCGCGTGGTAGCCACGTTCGCTGAATGCTTCCGCAGCAGCGGCCGCGATTTGCGCCTTCCGATTCTTCGGACGCGTCCGTGGTGCAGGGTCGCCGCCACGCACGGAGACGCGTGTCTGTCCGGGCACCTGACCCTCCACTTCCGTTGCTTTCTCTTGCACTGCCTTCGTCCGCTGCACCGCACTTCCACGGGCGCGAGTCCGAACGGATCATGTTAACCGTCGCGAAGGTCGCAATTCGCGCCCGGTACTGCTTCACCCGAAACCCTACAACGCAGTTGTAGCGGCGGACGGATTCCGGAAAAAGAGTCTTGACACCCGCTCTCTCAGCGGTGTTATGTTAGTGACGATTCGCACAACCTCGCACGTAGTCCGCTGGCGGGCTCGTTCCCTGCGGCGTGAAGTTTTCTTCGCCCGCAAGAGGGTTCGATGCCGAATGACCGACCGTAAGAAAGTAGTTGTGAGCAGATGATTCGCACTCGCTTCACCGAAATGTTCGGCGTTGACCATCCCATCGTGCAAGGGGGCATGATGTGGGTGGGACGGGCAGAACTTGTTGCGGCCACGGCAAATTCCGGCGCCCTCGGGTTCTTGACGGGCCTCACTCAACCCACACCGGAAGACCTCGTCAAGGAAATTGCTCGAACCCGCGATCTCACCGACAAGCCTTTCGGCGTCAATCTCACTATTCTGCCGTCGATCACGCCGCCGCCGTACGCCGAATACCGTCAGGCGATCATCGAATCCGGGATCAAGATCGTCGAAACCGCCGGTTCCAATCCGATCGATCATCTTCCGCATTTCAAGGACGCGGGCGTGAAGGTTATCCACAAGTGCACTGCAGTTCGACATGCGGTCAAAGCCGAGAGACTGGGCGTCGACGCCGTCAGCATCGACGGCTTCGAATGCGCCGGGCACCCAGGCGAGGACGACATACCAGGGCTCATTCTGATTCCGGCGGCCACGCAGCAACTCACGATTCCGGTGATCGCTTCAGGCGGAATCGCAGATTCACGTGGACTCGTCGCGGCGCTTGCGCTCGGAGCAGACGGCGTCAACATGGGAACTCGCTTCATGTGTACCGTGGAATCCCCTGTCGCACAATCGGTTAAAGAGCAGATTGTCGCAAACACCGAACGCGACACCAAGCTGATCTTCCGGACCCTTCACAACACCGCGCGCGTAGCCGCGAATGCGATCAGTGCCGAGGTCGTCGACATCGAAGCACGTGGCGACGCGCAGTTCAGCGACATTCAGCATCTGGTAGCCGGAGCCCGCGGACGCAAGGTCTTCGAGGACGGCGACCTCGATGCAGGCATCTGGTCCGCCGGACAGAGCCAAGGATTGATCAACGACATCCCGACCGTCGCAGACATGATCGACCGCATGGTCTCGGAGGCCGAACACCTCATCACTTCACGGCTTTCCGGATTCGTCACCGCTGTGAGCGCGGCATGACCGCCACCGCCGAGACGGGCTTTCGCTCCGAAATCACCGACGGTGTACTGCGATTGACCTTCGACCGCCCGAAGCGGATGAACGCGATCGATCTGCCCACGATGACTGCTTTCGCAGCTGCCGTCCACGACGGCGGCGCAGACCCGGCCGTTCGCACCATCGTCATCACCGGATCCGGTCGAGCGTTCTGCACCGGCGCCGACCTCGCCGCAGCGGCCGTCAACCCCGCAGACCCGAAAGTCGTCATGGATGCGGCGACGTCGCTGATTCGCGCCATCACCAGCGCCCCGGTCCCGGTGATCGCCGCGGTCAACGGTCCGGCCGCCGGCGTCGGAGTGTCCATCGCTTTAGCCGCGGACCTGACGTACGCCGCATCGAGCGCCTATTTCCTCCTCTCCTTCGTCAACATCGGTCTGATGCCCGACGGCGGCGCCAGTGCGTTGGTACCGGCAGCGATCGGACGCGCCCGAGCGGCCGAGATGGCATTGCTGGGCGAGCGAGTTTCCGCCGAGGACGCAGAGCGGTTCGGGCTCGTGTCCCGCACCGTCGCCGACGACGCGTTCGACGCACTCGTCGACTCCGTGGTCGATCGCACGTCGAAGGCTCCCCGACGCGCCCTCGAACTCACCAAGCGCGCACTCAATGCGGCGACACTGGACCGCCTCGATGATGCGCTGGAGCTCGAAAATACCGGTCAGGCAGAACTTCTCACTGGCGAGGACTTCAAAGAAGGCGCGATGGCGATGCTGCAGAAACGCGCGCCCCACTTCAAGTAATCACTGCGAATTTTCGTTAACAAAACCACTGTACGAATCGACGGCTCACTGTAGCCTGAGTCACACAATCACCCACGCATGAGAGGAACCCATCGATGGCCTCCACCGATGCAGTCTCCGAGGCGCAGCGTTCACGCCGCACCAACTGGAACAATCAGATCGCCAGGCATGCGCAGATGATTCCCGATCGCACCGCACTGCGATTCCTGGGCGATTCCATCACCTGGAGCACCCTCGACGCACGCGTCGAGAAGCTGGCGGACGCTCTTGCCCGACGCGGCGTCAGCTTCGGCGACCGCGTGCTCATCCTGATGCTCAACCGCCCCGAATACCTCGAGGTCGTGCTCGCGACCAACGCACTGGGCGCCATCGCTGTTCCGGTGAACTTCCGTCTGACACCACCCGAGGTCGCTTATCTGGTAAACGACTCCGGCTCCAAAGTCATTGTCGCCGAAGGACCGTTGGCTCCGTTGGCCGGAGCTGCGCGAGCCGCGTCCGAGGGTATCGACATCTCCATCACCGTAGGCGCCCCCGCCGAGGGTGACAGCCTGAATTACGAGGACTTGATCAGCGAAGAGGGCGAGTCGCACGCGTTCGTCGACATCCCGGACGACACTCCTGCACTCATCATGTACACCTCGGGAACCACCGGTCGCCCCAAGGGCTCGGTGCTCTCCCACTCCAACCTGTCTTCGCAAGCATTGACCTGTATCAGGGCCTTCCACCTGTTCAATGCCGATTCCATCGGCTTCTGCGCGTCGCCCATGTTCCACATCGCAGCCCTCGGTTCCATAGCGCCGAGCCTGCAACTCGGCACGACCACGGTGATCCATCCGGTCGGCGCATTCGACCCGGGTCAACTACTCGACATCCTGGAAGCCGAGAAGGTCACCAGCTTGTTCCTCGTGCCCGTGCAATGGCAGGCCGTGTGCGCCGTACAGAAGGCGCAACCTCGAGCACTGTCGCTGAAGAACATCTCGTGGGGCGCCGCACCGTCGTCCGATACGATCCTGCGGGCAATGGCCGAAACCTTCCCGGACGCATTCAATGTCGCGGTCTTCGGTCAGACCGAGATGTCGCCCATCACTTGCGTTCTCGACGGCGAGGATGCGATTCGTAAGCTCGGATCCGTCGGTCGGGTCATCCCGACCATCTCGGCCAGGGTCGTCGACGAGAACATGGACGACGTGGCGCCCGGTGAAATCGGTGAAATCGTCTACCGCGGGCCCACGATGATGAGCGAATACTGGAACAACCCCACCGCCACCGCTGACGCCTTCCACGGTGGATGGTTCCACTCCGGCGATCTCGTTCGAGTCGACGACGAAGGCTTCGTCTACGTCGTGGATCGCAAGAAGGACATGATCATCTCCGGCGGAGAGAACATCTACTGCGCGGAGGTGGAAAACGTTCTCTACGAACACGAATTGATCGTCGAAGCGGCCGTCGTCGGTCGCCCCGACACCAAGTGGGGCGAGGTGCCGGTAGCGATCGTCGCGATGGCGCCAGGTTCAGCCGTGGACCTGACCATCGAGGAGCTGAGCAGCTTCCTCAACGATCGTCTCGCGCGCTACAAGCACCCGAAGGACATCGTCGTCGTGGAAGCACTGCCGCGCAATGCAAGCGGCAAGGTCGTCAAGGGTGAACTGCGAGAGAAGGTTCGAGCGGTCGACGCAGTTTCCTGACTTCACACGCAAACGGGCGGCACCTCCAGCGAGGTGCCGCCCGGTTTGTGTGTGCCCGTCAAGCCCTCTGCGAATGCAACTTCCGATGCAGTTCTCGCACCAGCGGAACCAACTCCGGCACCGGGCCTTCGACCGGGACGTTCGGCGCAACCTCGTTGACGGACAGAGACTTCACCGGCGCCGGGGACACACCCCACTCCGCGAGCCAGTCGCCGAGTTGGGCCGAAGAGCAGATGTAGACGATCCGTCCGAGGCCCACCCACGCGTGCGCGGCCGAACACATCGCGCAGTGCTCTCCCGAGGTGAACACCGTTGCCGTCGAACGCTCGTCCGGCGTCAGATACTGGGCCGCCCACCGAGCCAGCTCGAACTCGGGGTGGCGAGTGTTGTCGCCGCCCGCGATCCGGTTTCGATCTTCCGCCAGAAATGTTCCGTCGGCCGCTGCCAGGACGGAACCGAAAGGTTCGTCGCCCGCATCCAATGCTTCCGTTGCCAATTCGACGCAACGACGCAGGTGACCCAGTTCGATGTCGTTCATGTGTACGCCCTCTCCCGTGATACACGAAACGGGCGGCACCGGTGAGGTGCCGCCCGTTCGTTACCTACTCTGCTGTACTACTCTGCTGCGCTTTCGCTTTCGCCGGCCTTGGTCAGCTCGATCGGCGGTGCGTCCGGCACGTCGATCGGCTTCTTGGTAGGCGTGAACGTGAACTTCGCGTCCTCGCCCGAGCCTTCGCCGTCCCAGTTCTCGACGTCGACGAGCACGATGTGGCCGGGTCCGATCTCTCCGAAGAGGATCTTCTCGGACATCTGGTCCTCGATCTCGCGCTGGATGGTGCGACGCAGCGGTCGTGCACCCAGTACGGGATCGAATCCGCGCTTGGCCAGAAGCGACTTGGCCTTGTCGGTGACCTCCATGGCCATGTCCTTGTTCTTGAGTGCCGCCTCGACGCGAGCGAGCATCAGGTCGACCATCTGAACGATCTGCTCGTTCGTGAGCTGATGGAAGACGACGATGTCGTCGATACGGTTCAAGAACTCGGGACGGAAGTGCTTCTTCAGCTCGTCGTGAACCTTGAGCTTCATGCGCTCGTAGTTCGACTCCGTGCCCGTTCCCGAGCTGAAGCCCAGGCCGACTGCCTTGGAGATGTCCGACGTACCGAGGTTGGACGTGAAGATCAGCACCGTGTTCTTGAAGTCGACGGTACGTCCCTGACCGTCGGTGAGACGGCCGTCCTCGAGCACCTGCAGGAGGGTGTTGTAGATCTCCTGGTGTGCCTTCTCGATCTCGTCGAACAGCACGACGCTGAACGGCTTGCGGCGCACCTTCTCGGTGAGCTGGCCACCCTCTTCGTATCCGACGTACCCGGGAGGGGCACCGAACAGACGTGAAGCGGTGAAGCGGTCGTGGAACTCGCCCATGTCGATCTGGATCAAGGCGTCGTCGTCGCCGAACAGGAAGTTGGCGAGCGACTTCGCGAGCTCCGTCTTACCGACACCGGACGGGCCGGCGAAGATGAACGAGCCCGAGGGACGCTTGGGATCCTTCAGACCTGCACGCGTACGACGGATCGCCTTCGAGACGGACTTGACCGCCTCTTCCTGGCCGATGATCCGCTTGTGCAGTTCCTCTTCCATGCGGAGCAGACGAGTGGTCTCCTCCTCGGTGAGCTTGAAGACGGGGATACCGGTCCAGTTGCCCAGAACCTCGGCGATCTGCTCGTCGTCGACCTCGGCAATGACGTCCAGGTCGCCCGCACGCCACTGCTTCTCACGCTCAGCGCGCTGAGCAACGAGGGTCTTCTCCTTGTCACGCAGGTTCGCAGCCTTCTCGAAGTCCTGCGCGTCGATCGCGGACTCCTTCTCGCGACGCGCGTCGGCGATGCGATCGTCGAATTCGCGCAGGTCCGGCGGTGCAGTCATCCGACGGATGCGCATTCGCGCGCCCGCCTCGTCGATGAGGTCGATCGCCTTGTCCGGCAAGAAGCGGTCGTTGATGTAGCGGTCGGCCAGCGTCGCCGCTGCCACGAGAGCACCGTCCGTGATGGAGACACGGTGGTGAGCCTCGTAGCGGTCACGAAGACCCTTGAGGATCTCGATGGTGTGCTCGACGGTCGGCTCGCCCACCTGAACGGGCTGGAAACGACGCTCGAGGGCAGCATCCTTCTCGATGTACTTGCGGTACTCGTCGAGCGTGGTGGCACCGATGGTCTGCAGCTCACCGCGAGCAAGCTTGGGCTTGAGGATGGAGGCCGCGTCGATAGCGCCCTCGGCCGCGCCCGCACCCACGAGGGTGTGCAGCTCGTCGATGAACAGGATGATGTCGCCGCGGGTGTTGATCTCCTTGAGAACCTTCTTCAGGCGCTCTTCGAAGTCACCGCGGTAACGGCTGCCGGCCACGAGCGACCCGAGGTCGAGCGTGTACAGCTGCTTGTCCTTGAGGGTCTCGGGGACCTCACCGTTGACGATTGCCTGAGCCAGGCCCTCGACCACAGCGGTCTTACCGACACCGGGTTCACCGATGAGAACCGGGTTGTTCTTGGTACGACGCGAGAGAACCTGCATGACACGCTCGATTTCCTTCGAGCGGCCGATGACCGGGTCCAGCTTGCCTTCGAGGGCAGCTTGCGTCAGGTTGCGACCGAACTGGTCGAGCACGAGCGAGGTGGACGGCGTGCCGGCCTCTCCGCGGGTGCCACCGGTTTCGGTGGGCTCTTTGCCCTGGTAGCCCGACAGCAGCTGGATGACCTGCTGGCGGACGCGGTTGAGATCGGCACCGAGCTTGACCAGAACCTGGGCTGCTACGCCCTCACCCTCACGGATGAGACCGAGCAGGATGTGCTCCGTACCGATGTAGTTGTGTCCGAGCTGCAGCGCTTCGCGCAGACTCAGCTCGAGGACTTTCTTGGCGCGCGGTGTGAAGGGGATGTGACCGGACGGAGCCTGCTGGCCCTGGCCGATGATCTCCTCGACCTGGCTGCGGACTCCCTCGAGGGAGATACCCAACGACTCCAACGACTTGGCTGCGACACCTTCGCCCTCGTGAATGAGGCCGAGAAGGATGTGCTCCGTGCCGATGTAGTTGTGGTTGAGCATCCTGGCTTCTTCTTGAGCCAGGACAACAACGCGCCGCGCGCGATCGGTGAACCTCTCGAACATCGCTCTCCCTCACACTCTCCGGCGGGCAGGTTCGAGACCGGATGTCTCGTCCCTGGTCGCCGCGTTTCGCTCCGGCACTACAGACTGATCGCCTCGCCGGTCAGCGGACTGACGTCCACGAATCGACAAAGGTTGCACGACCCCACTTATTACTCTAGAGGGCGCGAAGTCCACCTGCTGCTCCTCCACCCGATTGGCGGCGGAAGCCGGACTGCTTACCGTTCACAACGTCGCAGCTGAGGGAATCGTTTCCCGGTTCCTGTACGCCTGAAGCGAACAGCGATTTTCGACGCCTGATCAGCCGAATATCGGGAGTACCCGAGCGCACGGCACCTCACGCGGATTCGACGGATCCAGCGCGTTGAGCGTCAGAGTCGCCGTTCGCTGCGACGCCACCAGCGCGATGTGATCCGACAGGTCCTGCTCGCAACCGTCCTGAACAACTATGTTCGACGCGTTCGACGCGGCCAGTATTCCGCTGCTGTACGGAACGACCACTTGATCGAACCGAGTCACGATGTTGGTGTACTCGACGTCATCGGAGTAGACGCCCGCGTCGCGCAGTTCGGTGACGAAGCTGGCGTTGTCGAAATCCGGTCCCCCGACGCCTTCCGGCGGGCCGACCTCCGAGCCGTCCCACAACGGAGCGATGGAGACGATCTTGGAAACGTGCGTGTCACCGCCGAGGAACTTGGCGTAGTAGGCACTGACCGTCGTCCCCTGGGAGTGCCCGATCAGGTCGACCTTCGAGGCACCCGTCGCAGAGAGAACGTCGTTGACGAAGTCCGACAGCTGCCCTGCGCTGTCTCCGAGTGGTGCGAGACCGCCGGCTGCGGAAATCGGCCACGGCTGGTCCGTTCGATTCCCGAAGGTGAGCGCAAAAACGCAGTATCCCTCGTTGGCTAGTACGGGTGCGAGTACGCCCCAATTGGTCTGACGGTTGGCCGCCGTCCCGTGCACCAGGACGACTGGATCAGGATGAGCAGCGGAAGGCGTGCACGAGAAGTCGTTGGTGCCAGGGGCCGATCCGCCCGGGCTGGTCGCTTCGAGGGCGATTCCACTGAGGAAACCGGACGGAACGGGAAGAGGTTCGTTCGCCGACGCAAGAGACGGCGCGGACACGGCCACGGCTCCCGCCACAGCGAGAGCGCCCACGCATGTTCGAATCCCCACCGAAGGCCTCCGCAAAGTGATCAACCCACGACGGGCAATACCGAGTTGCACGGTACCGGCCGCTGATGCGCGGGGTCGAGTGCATTGAGAGCAAAAGTCGCGGCGCGCAGCGATGCCGCGATGGCGAGGTGATCGGAGATGTCTTGCTCACAACCGTCCTGGACGACGATGTTGGTGGCGTTCGGCCCAGGCTCCAGCCCATTTGTATACGGCAGCACCAGTTCGTCGTAGCGGGTCGTGATGTTCGTATAGTGAACACCCGGCGCGTAAACGCCTCCCGCACGGAGATTTTCGATGAACTCCGAGCCTGCCCCCATGTTCAGACATGCCTTGCAGATCGGGAATCCGGCCTGCGCTGCCTCGGATACCCCGAGTTCGCGAAGGCTGCGGCCGACACTTGCCTGCTCGTTTCCGAGCGTTCCCTTCCACAGCGACGCCACCGAGACGATGTTGTCCACTTTGTCGGCACCACCGAGGAACTTCGCGTAGTACCCGTTGATGATGGTGCCCTGGGAATGTCCGATCAGATCTACCGATGTAGCACCCGTGGCATCAAGTACTTGATCGACAAAATTCGACAATTGCGCTGCGCTGGAAGGAATTTCCTGCATTCCACCGATGGCCGACAACGGCCACGGCTGCTCGGGGAAGTTGCCGTATGTCAGCGCGAAGACGCAGTAGCCCTCGTTGGCGAGCAACGGCGCATAGGTGGCCCAGTTGGTCTGCCTGTTTCCACCCGTTCCGTGAACGAGCACAACCGGATTGGGATGTTCGGCAGTCGGTTTACACGAAAAGTCATTGGATCCAGGAGCTGAACCGCCAGGATTTCCCAACTCCTGAGGAACACCGGCAAGGAAGGCATTGGGCACGGGCAACGGGGCCTGAGCCGAAGCCACGGAGGTGAACCCGACGAGCATCAGAGCGGCAAGAACCACGCCCCCGAACAACCTGTTTCTGTGCACGACCGACTCCTCTACGAGAGATGCGAACCGTGCAGACGCTAACAAACTAGAACGCGTTATCAATCCGTTTCGGCAAAATGCGCCCGAATCCATTCGCGATCCATTTCAGACGGCCTTTTCGTAGGCTCGGCGCACCTCGGTGGAAATACGACCGCGGGCCGAAATCTCGAAGCCGGCACCCTTGGCCCATTCGCGGATGGCGGCACTCTGATCGCGGTCCGCAACGGGACGGGATTTGGTCACCGCTCCGTTGACTGATTTGGCGGAATTCGACTTTCTCGCATGAGGAATCCACTTTTTCAGTGCATCGCGCAGTTCCGCGGCGTGGGCGGCGGTGAGATCGATTTCGTAAGCAACTCCGTCGACGGAAAACTCCACAGTTTCGTCCGCGGGCGATTTTTTGTCCAGATCGTCAACCATCGTGACAACAACCTTTTTCACCACGACCATTCCTCCCCAGATCCTTCGATAAGCAGCGACAATAGCACCTGGACAAACGTCCTGTCTTGGCTCGTCAGGATGATTGGGACTTCTCGCCGCCGGGTATGCCGGTCGACTTGTCTTGCGACAAGGACAGTGCCGATACACTCCTCGCGACGCATCGGGGGATGCATCCAGACGGGGGAATCATGACAGACGACGGCTCGAGAAAAGACCTCTACCGAGCGCAATCTTCGCCTCCAAGAACGGCACTCTCGCCAGTATCGCTTACGGCGGACCCACGAATTTCACCATCTCCGGACGCCCGGCGATCCGGCACGCCGCAACCGTCACAAATATCCCGGCGGACAACGAATGCTATCCGCCCTCAGCACAATTCGATGTCGTCACCACACCCGGATACTCCACAGCCGAGGTCATGGTCTTCCTTGTCCAGTCGGATCAGGGACTACCTGACGCACTCAACCAGGGCACGATCGACCAAATCATCGCAACAATTCGAGAGTCCGAAACTCGGGCGACCGCGCATGGATGAATCCTTTGCCGCAGGCGAATGTCGTTGGGAACTATCGAATACCTTGGGAGCGCCCCAACTGAAAAAGGTTCGGCCGCAACATGTGCGGCCGAACCTTGATCGAAGTAAAGCTAGCGAGCGGACGGACGAACGATCGGGAAGAGGATCGTCTCGCGAATACCGAGACCAGTCAAAGCCATCAGCAGTCGATCGATTCCCATGCCGGTGCCGGTGGTCGGCGGCATGCCCTGTTCCATCGCGGCGAGGAACTCCTCGTCCAGCACCATCGCTTCGTCGTCGCCTGCCGACGCGAGGCGCGCCTGGTCGACAAAGCGCTCACGCTGGATGACCGGGTCGACAAGTTCGGAGTAGCCTGTCGCCAACTCGAATCCGCGGATGTACAGGTCCCACTTCTCGGTGACACCCTTCTTGCTGCGGTGATCACGGGTCAGGGGCGACGTCTCGACCGGGAAGTCACGGACGAACGTCGGCACGTACAGCTGATCGCCGCACTGGTGTTCCCACAGCTCCTCGACGAGCTTGCCGTGGCCGTAGCCCTTGTCCTTGGGAACCTCGAGGCCGACCTTCTCCGCCAGAGCGAGAAGCTCGTCGACCGTTGTATCCGGCGTGACCTCGGTGCCGATGGCAGCCGACAGCGACGGGTACATCTCGAGAACCTGCCACTCGCCACTGACGTCGTACTCGGAACCGTCGGCGAGGGTGAGGACCTGCGTGCCGAATGCTTCCTGCGCAACTTCCTGGACGAGTTCACGAATCATCTTCGCGGAATCGTCGTACGTGCCGTAGGCCTCGTACGTCTCGAGCATCGCGAACTCGGGCGAGTGAGTGGAGTCGACGCCCTCGTTGCGGAAGTTGCGGTTGATCTCGAAGACCTTCTCGATACCGCCGACGACGCAACGCTTGAGGAACAGTTCCGGCGCGATACGCAGGTACAGGTCGATATCGAGGGCGTTCGAGTGCGTGACGAACGGGCGAGCTGCCGCGCCGCCGTGCAGCGTCTGCAGCATCGGCGTCTCGACCTCGAGGAAGCCGCGGCTCTCGAGTGCATTGCGCAGCGCACGGACAACAGCGACGCGCTTGCGGGCGTTGTCGCGAGCCTCGGGGCGAACGATCAGATCCGCGTAGCGCTGACGCACCCGGGACTCTTCGCTCATCTCCTTGTGAGCGACCGGCAGGGGGCGCAGCGACTTGGATGCGATCTGCCAGGCATCGGCCATCACGCTGAGCTCGCCGCGACGGGAGCTGATGACCTCACCGTGGATGAAGACGAAGTCGCCGAGGTCGACGTCGGACTTCCAGGCAGCCAGTGCCTCTTCGCCGACGCCGGCGAGGCTGATCATGGCCTGCAGCTGGGTACCGTCGCCTTCCTGCAGAGTCGCGAAGCACAGCTTGCCGGTGTTGCGCATGAAGATGACGCGGCCGACGACGCCGACCAGCACGCCAGTCGCCGTGTCCGGCTCGAGTTCCGGGTACTCCGCGCGGATCTGCGCGAGCGTGTGGGTGCGATCGACCGAAACCGGGTACGCCTCCTGCCCCTGCGCGAGGATCCGTTCACGCTTCTCGCGCCGGATACGGAGCTGCTCGGGGGTGTCGTCGACTGGCTGGGCTTCTACATCACTCACGGGGTACAAGACTACTGGGCCGTGTCCACCGCGTTTGTTGCTGGTAGCACCGCGGCCACCGCGAGCACGATTCCCGACAGCAGGTACAGCCCGACCCGAACGTGATTCCACATAGTCCAACCCGCCTCGTACGACGCCCATGCGGCCGCGTCGATAGTGCTGACCGAGGCAAACGCGTCGTTGCGAGGGACGTGGTAGATCGCGGTCACCGCGAAGGACGCGAGCACCCCGACGCAACCGACGACAGCAAGGACCCAGCCGTCCGGTCTGGAGATCGCTGCCCAGATTCCAGCGGCGATCGCGGTGAGCGCCGATCCGACCAGCGGCAGCATCAACGCACTACGCGGCGCTTCGACGTTGATCGCCTGCATCGACGTGATCGCGGTATGTGCATCGACCGACCGCAGAGCGGGCATCACGAAGGACGAGAAGGCAAACAACGCACCACCGGCGACGAGCGCGCCGAGGGCAGTCACCCCGAGCAGCAGCTCCAAGAAAATCTCGGATTTCTTCACGACCAGACCCCCGTTCGAGCAGCCTCGGCGGCAAAAGTGGTGAAATCTCGAGCGGGTCGTTCCAGGACCTCTTCGACGACGCCGGTCACACTTTGATTTCGTCCGTCGAGAACCTCGGCAAACAGGTACCTGAGTAACTCCACGACGTCACTCGGGACGCCGACCTCCGCCATGCCGTCGGAAAACTGTTTGAGTCCAATTCTTTCGAATGTCACGAGACGACCCGACGCCGTCGAAATCGCATCCACCGCCGCCGCGAAAGTGAGCAACTCCGGACCTGTCACCTCGAGAACTCGGCCGAGGAGGTCGGTTCGAGTCAATGCGGCCACCGCCACGTCGGCGAGATCGTCGACGTCGATGAACGGCTCCCCCACCTCACCGACCGGAAGTGCCAGGTGGCCTTCCCGAATCGGATCGAGTAGGTACCCCTCACTGAAGTTCTGGGCAAACCAACTGGCCCGCACCACAGCCCATTCCAGACCGCTGTCGGCGAGAACCTGCTCGGCTTTCTGCGCCGCCGGTTCACCGCGCCCGGACAGGAGCACCATGCGACGAACCCCTTCGCGGTACGCAAGCTCCGCGAACTCCTCGATGTGGGTGCTCGATTCCGGAACAGCCAGATCTGGCGCATACGTCACATATGCCACGTCGACGCCGGACACTGCTGGCTGCCACGTCGTCTGATCGTTCCAGTCGAAACGCGCCCCGGATGTTCTCGATGCGATTCGGGTACGGATTCCCACCGCCGTCAGCCTCTGCGCAACGCGCGCACCGGTCTTGCCGGTACCACCGATCACTACTGCCGATTGAATGTCGCTTGTTGTCGTCATGCACTCATTCGACCGCGGAGCGTCAATACGATCCATAGCCGAAGGTCACAAAAACATACGCCAGCGTCTACGGTCGAAGCATGGATGCATTGTCGATGATGCTGGCCGGATCGCGGGCGGAGGGCGCTTTTCTACTGCGCTCGCTGCTCGATCCACCGTGGTCATTACGTATCGAGGACCACGCACCGATCACCGTGCTGGTTCTGGTTCGAGGCAGCGCGGTCGTCGTCTCCGACACCGGCCAGACAGAAGATCTCGAGGCCGGCGACGTTGCACTGTTGCGCGGCCCCGATCCGTATACGGTCGCCGATCACCCGGACACACCAGTCCACGTACTGATCGACGAAGCACAGAATTGCGCTGCGGTCGACGGCACACCGCTCGAGGACATGTCGGTTCTCGGCGTTCGCACCTGGGGCAACTCGACCAGTGGCCAGACCGTCATGCTCACGGGCACATACCGTTTGGACTCCTATGTCAGCCGTCAGATCCTCGACAGCCTGACACCCGTCGCGGTAGTACGACGCAGCATCGAAACCGCGCCGATGACAAACCTTCTGGAACAACAGATCGCCGCCGACAGGCCAGGACAGGAAGTGTTGCTGGACAGGCTCCTGGACCTTGTCCTGATATCGGCGGTCCGTACGTGGTTCGCCGAGAACCCGAATCGATCACCGCGATGGATCAAGGCCTACGAGGATCCCGTCATCGGGCATGCCTTGCGGCTCATACACAATCGGCCGGAACACCCCTGGACAGTCGCGAGCCTGGCCCAGGAGTCCGGCAGCTCGCGAGCGGCCTTCGCGCCGCCGGTTCACCAGCCTCATGGAGCTCGGACCTGTCGGCTATCTGACCGAGTGGCGACTGTCCGTGGCGGCGGATCTACTCGCAGACCCGGCACGAACGGTGTCGTCGATCGCGCGAGAAGTGGGCTACTCGAGCCCCTTCGCCCTCACAACCGCGTTCACCCGTCATCACGGAATGAGCCCGAAGATGTACCGCCAGACCCGCTGTGCGCCTTTATTAACCGCCCGCGGTTAATAAAGGCGCACAGCAAATACCTCAATGAGCTGACACAGCCGCCAACTCGCGGGAGCAATGACGCACTCCGCTGAGCGCACCGAGCAGGCCGGCGGCCTTGATCGCCTGGTATCCACCCACGAGATCGGTGGCCTTGTGCAGACCCAACTGCTGCAACGACGCTGCGGCCAGGCTCGAGGTGTAACCCTCGGAGCAGACGATCACCCACTCGACGTCGTGGTCGGTGGCCAACGCGAGGTGTGCGCTGCTGGTGGGGTCGAGGCGCCATTCGAGCACGTTTCGCTCGATCGCGAGTGCACCGGGAAGAGTTCCCTCGATGGCGCGCTGCGCCTGCGGGCGAATGTCGACGAAGATCGCGCCGCGGTGGAAGGCTTCGGTGAGCTGGAAGACGTACATACGATCGATCTGTGCGCGAGCGTCGTCGAGCATTTGGTCGATGGTCATTTGGTGCCCCCCTCGGGCAGGTCGGTCAGCTCGGTACGGGTGCGGCGAAGTGTCCGGTGATCCGTCACTTCGTAGAAGGACATTGCCGTCAGCGGCGGCGAGTAGGCGTGAACGCTCAGAGTCGGTGCATCAGAGCTGATTTCGATCGGAGCACCGGGAGCATCCGTCGAACGCACGACATCGTGAACCCATCCGAGCGGGAACGAAGCCTGATCGCCGGCGTCGAGCTGGCGTTCCACCAGGGCGTCACCGGCCCAACGGAATTCGGTGAGCGAACCACTGAGGACGGTCAAGGCACCGAACGAGCCTGCGTGGTCGTGCAATTCGGTGTTGCGTTCGGGCACCCAACTGATGAGCCACACATCGACGTCGTCGTCCGCGTGCAAGCGGGTGGACCAACGGTCGAGCGTCGGGAAGGTGTCGGGGATGAGGTGATCGAAACGGCCGTCGAGCACGCCGTTTGCTCCCTCGTCGGTCAGACGCAGCAGATCGGCCGGGCGAAGGCGGGTAGGCAACGACGCACCACTCGGGCGACGTCCGGACGCCCCACGGTTAGCGCTACGACCTGCGGAAACAGCACGGTCAGCAGTAAGAGTCGGGGCCAAAACAGAGAGATCTGCAGAATATGTGGATAGCACGAGCTAGCTCCAAGGAATGTGAATTGGTCAAGGCAGCGGTCAGCCTCGACAACACTCCTGAGCACCCATGCAGCGATTCACGAGCACCATTGTGGCATAACTTTTGCAATCGCGAAACCGCTGGAACGAAACCATCGATCAGGCGACGGGTCGTCGACCGGATCCACGACGCGCCTGATTGCGCTCGAAGACCAACCTCAGCCCCTCGAGGGTGAGGTCCCGTTCGAGGTGATCGATGGTGTCGGACTCGGGAATGATCAGCGGTGCGCTGTCCCCGGTCGCGATCACGGAGACGTCGTCACCACCGAACTCCGGTAGTTCGTCGCGGACGCGGTTGACCAATCCGTCGACGAGGCCCGCAAAGCCGAATACCGCACCGGACTGCATGCATTCGACGGTATTCTTGCCGACCACCGAACGCGGGCGCACCAATTCGACCTTGCGCAGCGCAGCGGACTGCGACGCCAAGGCATCGGTCGAGATCTCGAGTCCGGGCGCGATGCAGCCGCCCAGAAACTCACCCTTGGCGGAAACGACGTCGACACAGGTCGACGTACCGAAGTCCACGACAATGCATGGCCCCTCGTAAAGATGATGAGCGGCAAGGCTGTTGACGATCCGGTCGGCTCCCACCTCTTTGGGGTTGTCCACCAGCAGTGGCACACCGGTGCGAATACCCGGTTCGACCACCACATGGGGAACGTGACCCCAGTACCGCTCGAGCATCACACGGATTTCACGCAAGACGGACGGCACTGTCGACAGCGCCGCAACGCCGGTGATCTGATCGACATGAGAACCCAACAGCCCACGGAAGGTCAACGCCAACTCGTCGGCAGTCATCCGAGGATCGGTTCGCATTCGCCAGTCCTGCAACAGCTTCGAATACTCACCAGTCCCGGAGAACAGACCGAGAACGATGTTGGTGTTCCGGACGTCGACCGTGAGCAGCATGGATTACACCAGGCTGGATTCGCGCGAGGCCTCGAGCGTCGACAGCATGCGTGGGGTGATCAGACCCGAACCCTCCGGCGCGTGAGCCGGGTCGGAACCGAGTTCGATCTGCTTGTTGTCGGCATCGACGAAGACTACGCGCGGGGAGTACTCCTTGACTTCCTGCTCGTTCATCACGCCGTAGGCGATGAGGATGACCAGGTCGCCTGGCTTGACCAGATGCGCTGCCGCACCATTGATTCCGATGACACCGGTTCCGCGCTCGCCGGCAATGACATACGTCTCGAGACGCGCACCGTTGTCGATGTCGACGATGCACACCTGTTCGCCTTCGAGGAGGTCTGCGGCGTCCATCAGATCCTGGTCGACGGTGACGGAGCCGACGTAATGCAGGTCGGCGTGAGTCACGGTGGCGCGGTGGATCTTCGACTTCATCATCGTGCGAAACATATCCAGGTCCTTACTCGTGAAAAGTGCTCAGTGAGACAGCAGGTCGTCGATGGCGTCGGCGGATGGGTCGGTGTCACGCTCGAGGAAGCCGGTTCCCACCGCGACACCGACGTTGTCGATCAAACGGGTGGTTCCGAGCTTGGCGGCCACCAACAGTCGACCGTCACCTCGCTCGGGCGCGGGGCCCAGATCGACGCCCCGAACCTCGAGGTAGTCGACCTCGATTTCCGGAACAGCTGCCAGAACAGCGCGTGCGGTTTCCAGGATTGCTTCCGCTCCCCCAGCCGCCGCGTGTGCACCGGCGATCAGAGCGGCGGACAGCGCGACCGCTGCCGCGCGCTGGTTCTCGTCGAGGTAGCGATTGCGAGAGGACAACGCGAGGCCGTCGAACTCGCGAACCGTCGGAACTCCGATGATCTGTACATCGAAGTTGAGATCCCACACCATCTGACGGATGAGCGTCAGCTGCTGGTAGTCCTTCTCACCGAAGTACGCGTGATTGGGTGCCGCGATCTGCAGCAGCTTCGCCACTACCGTCAGCATTCCCGCGAAGTGAGTGGGGCGCGCTCCGCCTTCGAGTTCGCTACCCAACGGGCCCGGCACGATGGTGGTGCGCTGACCACGCGGGTACATCGTCTTGGCGCTCGGCGCGAACACCAATTCGACGCCCTCGGCGCGCAACAGGTCGAGATCCGCATCGAGAGTGCGCGGGTACGCGTCCAGATCTTCGCCGGCACCGAACTGGAGCGGGTTCACGAAGATGGAAACGATCACGACGGCGCCGGTGACCTTGGCCTGACGAACCAGTTCGATGTGGCCGGCATGCAGCGCACCCATCGTCGGAACGAGCGCCACCTGACGCCCGACACCTCGCAGTGCCCGCGAGACGCGCCGAAGCTTGTCCGGATCGTGGTGCACCGTCAGTTCGCCGCGCTTGTATCCGCCCTGCAGATCACTCACGACGGTCACCTCCCGTTTCAGTCAAGATGTCGAACAATTCGGTGGGGGCGCCCACCCGCTGGGCCGATCGCAAGGACATCGCCCGATAGCCGGCAGCGAGCTCCGGATCCAGGTCTGTCAGTACGCGCAAATGTGTGTCGACAGCAGCAGCGTCGCCGCGTGCCACCGGGCCGGTCAACGCCGAGGGACCGCGTCGTAGCGCGTTGTCCAAGGCCGCCGACAGCAGCGGCTGCAGGACTCGCTCGGCCACTCCACCCGGATCGCCGTCGACCAACTGCTGACCGAGCAGCTCGTCACCTTGCAACGACGCTCGCAGGGCCTCGACGGCGTCGACCACGAGCGTGACCAGGTGATTACTGCCGTGAGCCAGTGCGGCGTGGTAGAGCGCGCGGTTCTCCTCGCGCACTCGGACGGGCTCGCCGCCGATCTCGAGGACCAGTGACTGCGCGATCGCGTAACCGATGTCGTCGGCAGCGGTGATTCCGAAGCATGCCGACGACAGCCGTGCGGTGTCCTCGTCGTGACCGGTGAACGTCATCGCCGGATGGATAGCCAGGGGTAGTGCGCCCAGTTCGGTGAGTGGAGTCAGGATCGCGATCCCGTTGGCACCGGACGTATGGGCGACGAGCGTGCCCGGCTTGACGGCATGGGTGGCCGCCAGACCTCGAACAAGATCCGCAAGCTGATCGTCAGGAACGGCGAGAATCAGCAACTCGGAACGAGCTGCGACGTCGGCAGCCGGAAGAATTTCGGTATCGGGAAGCCGCTTCACAGCGCGGGCAACCGAGGCGCTGGAGACGGCGGAGCAAGCGCTGACAACATGACCGGCTCGCTCCAATGCGGCACCGACAGCTGTTCCGACCCGGCCTGCTGAGACAATTCCTACCGTCAATCGCGCAGGTGCAGGTCCATTAGTGATCCCGAAGGAAGTCACCGGATTCCTCTCGTTCGTTCCAGTCCCGCTCGGCGGGTACCAGACGTTCTGCGTCCGAGGATATCCTTCGCCCGAACCGTCATGCCATGGCCGGGCGAGTGATCTGCGACTCAGTCCTCTCGGCGACGGCGTCGACCGGAGCCTTCGGACGGGTTGTTCGAACTCAGGTTTGCCATGATTTCGGCGACGGTCAATCCGTTGGAATGAGCACCACTGGCGGCATCTTCCGGGGCAGCACGGCGACGACGTCGCGGCTCCGCGTCAGGCTCCGCAGCGGATTCGGGTTCAGCTTCCGCGACAGCTTCGGGAACAACCGCGGGAACAACCTCGGGCACCTCTTCGACGACAGCGTCTTCGATGACGGCATCTTCGATGTTCGGGGCCTGGGCGGGAGCCTTGACTTCAGGCTCGACCGGCGCGACCGGCTCCGAATCCTTCTTCACCGAAACGTCTTTCACCGTTCGTGTCGGCGAGGAACTCACCGGAGAACTCGGTGCTTGGTTCCCGCTCTGGGGCTTCTGCGTCTCTTGTGGCTTCTGCGTCTCTCGAGACTTCTGGGTCGGGATGACGCGCGGCGCCACGAAGCTGCTGTCACGCCACGACGTCTCCGCGAACACGACGGTTGTCTCAGCAGTCACCGGATCGTCGTTGGGCGAAGCCAAGCCGCCGACGTTCGGTGCCGGTTGGCTGGGCCCGCTCTGGCCGGCGCCGGGAACGTACAACCCCGACGGTGCCGGCTGGTACGCGCCGTACGAACTACCGCCAAGTTCCGGCACTCGCGTCGAATCGGTCTTGAGCGCGGTCTGTTCGGGCAGCAGCCCACCTTCGAACAGTGCTTCGAGGTTTCGGCGCAGCGCCACCAATTCGGCGCGCAGGCCGGCCAGTTCCTCCGCGTCCGCGGTCACCTCACGTCGCACGCGACCTTCGACGCTCAGTTCGTACTCGCGTCGAGCAGAAATTTCACGTTCGAGCTGCAGTTCGTACACGGTCTGCAGATCGGCAACCTTGGCTTTGTCCAGTGCCGACTCACGCCGATACTTGGTCATGGCGATAGCGCCGAGGGTGGCTGCCCACAGAGCGACGACCAGACCCACCCGAAGAAGCTGAACGCTGTTGCTGAAAATCAGAAACAGCGAAGCAATGACAGCAAGTGCCAGAAGAGCAGCAATGATCATCTGGCTCGCGCTGCGCTTGCTTCGGCGCGCAGACTTCGATCGACCAGAATTTGTCATGGTTGCCAGGGTACTTGCCGAGACCGGGGTCGCCACGTACCTCGGTGGGTGATTTGCCGACCAGGCTGTCAGTGCGCAGGCTCGTCAGGTGTATCTTCCGGCGTCTTGCAACAATGTTCGAGCCACAGAGCTGCCGCTACCAGCGCAATTGCGGCGCCCAACCCCACCCACGCGCCCGGCGTGTCGGAGGCTGCAGCCTGCAGAACCGAGCGCTGTGGGATGAGATACACCAGCACTCCGACCCAGACACCGACGGTAGCTGAACCGACCAAAGCGGATGCTTTGGCCAATGCCAGCGCTCGGGCGGCGGTGATCGGATGAAGCTGTCTGAGCCCGTCGCCGACCTGCCGGTTCTTGACGCGTGAACGAATGACAAAAGCGAAGACGGCCTCGGCAACGGCCACGAAGTACAGCGACGCTCCCGCATAAACAGGGATGGGCGGCATCGAACCGTAGAACACGCGAATCAGAATCCAGGTGGCCACGGCCGCCACTGCGGCGAGTACCGCGAGTTCACTGATCCGGGTCGGCTTCAAACCCTTGTCGTTTTCGGTCACCGCGCAAGCACCACATCGGTAGTGCGGACACCTTCGCGCTCAGTGCGATCGAGGCCGTCGAGAATTTGTGCCACCGGCAACTTCTGGCCGTCGACGATCAGCGTCGCGTCAGGCTCGACGTCCAGCCAGGGAACGAGAACGAATGCCCGAAGATGCGCGCGCGGATGCGGAAGTGTGAGCACGGGATCGGAACTGACGACGCCTTCGCAGTCGACTACGTCCACGTCCAGGCTCCGTGGCCCCCACCGCTGTTCGCGCACCCGGTCTGCGGCTTCCTCGAGAGCTTGCGAGCGGCGAAGCCATTCAGCGGCATCGGCTTCGGGATCGTCGACCACCACCACCGCGTTGTAGAAATCCTGCTGCTCGACGCCACCCCACGGCGCGGTCGAGTAGACCGGTGAGACAGCAACGACGGCGCTGCCCAACCCGTCGACAACGGACTGTAGGTGAGCCACACTGTCGCCGATGTTGGAACCGATCGACAGAACAGCGCGCGTCATGCCGATCTGGTCCGATGTGCGACGACGGCGACGTCCGCAAAAACCAGCGGAATCGGTGCCGACGGTTTGTGGACAACAACCTCGACGCTCTCGACTCGCGAATCTTTCATGACGTCGTCGGCGATCTCAGCGGCGACGGTCTCGATGAGATCGCGCGACGGGCCGGCGACTATCGCTGCGGCGGCTTCCGCCAACTCGCCGTAGTGCAGGGTCTGCGTCAGGTCGTCCGACGCCGCGGCGGGAGCCAAGTCCATCCATACGGTGATGTCGATGAAGAAGTCCTGACCGTCACGCTTCTCGTGGTCGAACACTCCGTGATTGCCGCGAACCTTCAGTCCGCGCAATTCGATTCGGTCCCCCATGTCAGGCCCTTTCTCGTCCACGGTTCCAGGCGTCGACCACGGCAATGGCGTCGAGCGAAGCTTGTGCGTCGTGCACCCGAACTCCCCAGGCGCCTTCGCGCGCTGCAAGGGCGGAGACCACGGCCGTCGCAGTCTCGCGGCCACCAGGTGGACGCGGATTGCCGTCGGGATCGCTGAGCAGAGACCCGAGGAACCGCTTTCGGGAAGCGCCGACCAGTACCGGGAATCCGGTCGCGTTGAACTCGGGTAGTGCACGCAACAGTGCCCAGTTGTGGTCGGCGTTCTTAGCGAACCCGAGGCCGGGGTCGAGGATGATCGACGACGAATCGACCCCCGCCTTCAACGCCAGATCGACCTGCGACAGCAGTTCGTCACGGACATCGCGGACCACGTCGTCGTAGTGATCGGCGCTGCCACGATGGACATAGTCACCGGCCGAGCGCCAATGCATGAGGATCCAGGGCACTCCGGCGTCGGCCACAACGGAGGCCATGTCGGGGTCTGCGCGACCACCCGATACGTCGTTGACGATGCCTGCGCCCGCTTCGATCGCGGCGGCGGCGACGGAAGCACGCATCGTGTCGACGCTGACGCGAATTCCGGCTGCCACCAGTTCTTCGATCACCGGGGCAATTCGGTCCGCCTCGAGTTTCGGATCGACGCGGGTGGCTCCGGGACGCGTCGACTCGCCGCCGACGTCGACGATGTCGACGCCGATGCGTTGCAGTTCGAGTCCGCGAGCGATCGCCGCGTCACGATCGAGAAATTGACCACCGTCGGAAAACGAATCGGCGGTGACGTTCAGAATCCCCATCACGACCATCCGGGCCGGATCGCTGCCTGCAACGGGAGCCGCGGACATCTTGCTCACTTACGCAGGATGAGGTCCAGCGCTTCGGACCGTGAGGCCGCGCTGGATTGCAGGAGCCCACGAACCGCAGACGTGGTCGTGCTGGCTCCGGGCTTGCGGATACCGCGCATCGCCATGCACAGATGCTCGGCTTCGATGACGACGATGGCTCCACGCGGGTCGAGCTTGCGCATCAAAGCATCCGCGATCTGACTGGTCAGGCGTTCTTGAACCTGCGGACGCTTGGCGTACAGGTCGACGACGCGCGCGAGCTTCGACAAACCGGTGACCTTGCCCGACTTTCCCGGGATGTAGCCAACGTGAGCAACACCGTGGAAGGACACCAGGTGGTGCTCGCACGTCGAGAACATCGGAATGTCTCGCACGAGCACCAATTCCTGGTGACCCTCGTCGAAAGTCGTGTTCAACGCGTCGTCGGGCTCGGAGTACAGGCCCGCGAAGATCTCCTTGTACGAGCGCGCAACCCGGGCCGGCGTATCGAGCAGGCCTGGGCGCTCCGGATCTTCCCCGACCGCGATCAACAATTCCCGTACGGCAGCCTCTGCCCGCGCCTGATCGAACGGGCGGCCCGTTCCGAGCGACACCAGTTCACTGGCCACATCATTCACCGACAACCGAACTCTCCTCGAGAATTGTTCACAGGTCCCCCGCCGCAGAGCCTAGTGGCGCAAGGTCAGCGAGATCCGTCCGGTCCGTCCCAGCGAACGGTGCTCGGTCCCTCGTCCTCAGCCGAATGGTGCGGCGGAGGAGTTTGCGGCTGTTCCGGTGCGGGGCTCTGCCACTGGTTTTCACCCGACGGGTTTCCCCGGTTCGGATCGGCGAAAGGTCCACTGTCCGGGTACTGCACCGGGTAATCGGGCTGCGCGGGGTAACGGCGGCCGGGATGCGGCTGCTCCGGGTACGCCTGCTGCCCCGGGTGCGGCTGGCCGTACTGCCCCTGATCGGGCTGGGGCTGACCGTGTTGGGGCTGACCGTACTGGCCCTGCGACTGGTTCGGCGGGGTCGGATTCTGTCCACCGGTGTACCCACCCGACTGCTGTCCGGGGTACGTCGGCGACGGGTTCTCACGCGGAGGCCACCCCGGTGCCGACCATCCGGCGGGCGCTCCGTAGTCGGGTGTTCCCGGTTGCGGAGTCTGCTGCGGAGCACTCGGCTGCGGGTACGAAGGCTGTGCGTAGCCGTTCGAGGGTCCCTGGTTGCCGTTGTTGGGGAGACCACCGTTGTTGGGGAGACCACCGTTGGGGGCACCGCTGTTGGGGGCACCGCTGTTGGGTGCACCTGCCTTGACGAGAACAGGTGCGGCAGCGGGCTCCGGCCAGGTTTCGCCGCGCTCGATCGCGAGTTCGCGAGGAGTCTTCACCGGCGGACGATCCGAAGGCGTGCGCCCACCGAAATCGTTGAAAGCCGTGATGCGCGGACGCTTTTCGACGCCGGCAAGGATCTTCTCGAGGTCCTTGCGAGTCAACGTCTCACGCTCGAGCAGTTCGGTAGCGATGAGGTCGAGCGCATCGCGGTACTCGTTGAGGATTGCCCACGCTTCGGTGTGCGCTGCCTCGATGAGGTTGCGCACCTCTTCGTCGATTTCACGGGCGATCTCGTGTGAGTAGTCGGACTGAACGCCCATCGAACGGCCGAGGAACGGATCCCCGCCCTCCTGTCCGTAGCGAACCGCGCCGAGCTTGGCACTCATGCCGTATTCGGTGACCATCGCGCGGGCGATCTTGGTCGCCATGTCGATATCGGACGACGCTCCGGTGGTGGGCTCGTGGAACACCAACTCCTCGGCGGCGCGTCCACCCATTGCCATGACGAGACGAGCGATCATCTCCGAACGCGTCATCAAACCCTTGTCGTCCTCTGGCACGGTCATCGCGTGGCCACCCGTGCGACCGCGAGCGAGGATCGTGACCTTGTAGACCGGCTCGATGTCAGGCATTGCCCAAGCAGCCAGCGTGTGACCGCCCTCGTGGTACGCCGTGATCTTCTTCTCGTGCTCGCTGATGATGCGACTCTTACGCCGCGGTCCACCGACAACACGATCCACCGATTCCTCGAGCGAGGCTTCGGTGATGACGGTTCCGTTTTCGCGTGCGGTGAGCAGCGCAGCCTCGTTGATGACGTTGGCGAGATCAGCACCCGACATTCCGACGGTCCGCTTGGCGAGACCTTCGAGGTCGGCGTTGGGATCGATCGGCTTGCCCTGCGAGTGCACGCGCAGGATCGCGCGGCGACCGGCGAGGTCGGGGGCGCCGACCGGAATCTGGCGATCGAAGCGTCCCGGACGCAGCAGTGCGGGGTCGAGGATGTCGGGGCGGTTGGTTGCGGCGATCAAGATGATGCCGGTGCGATCACCGAAGCCGTCCATCTCGACGAGCAACTGGTTGAGTGTCTGCTCGCGCTCGTCGTGTCCGCCGCCCAGGCCTGCGCCGCGCTGACGACCGACGGCGTCGATCTCGTCGACGAAGATGATGCAGGGGCTGTTCTGCTTGGCCTGCTCGAACATGTCGCGAACACGCGAAGCACCGACACCGACGAACATCTCGACGAAGTCAGAACCGGAGATGGTGAAGAACGGGACGCCGGCTTCGCCTGCGACAGCGCGAGCGAGCAGCGTCTTACCGGTTCCGGGAGGGCCGTACAGCAGCACACCGCGCGGAATCTTGGCGCCGAGCGCCTGGTAGCGAGCCGGGTTCTGCAGGAAGTCCTTGATCTCGTACAGCTCTTCGACAGCCTCGTCCGCACCGGCGACGTCGGCGAACGTGGTTTTCGGCATGTCCTTGGTGAGCTGCTTGGCCTTCGACTTACCGAATCCCATGACTCCGCCGCGACCACCGCCGCCCTGCATCCGGTTCATGACGAAGAAGAAGATGCCGAACAGAATGATCATCGGCAGCACGAACAGAAGGATCGACGTCAGCCAGCTCTCCTGAGTGACCGTCGTGTTGAACTTGTCCGCTCCGGCGCCTTCGACCTTGTCGAAGATCTGCTCCGACGCACTCGCGGGGTACTTCGCCAGGATCTGCGTCTTACCGTCGGTGGCGTCGTTGCCGTTCTTGAGCCACAGACGAACCTGCTGCTCACGGTCGTCGATCTGCGCCGACTCAACGTTCTTGGCGTCGAGTTGGGAGATCGCGACCGAGGTGTCGACGGTCTTGAAGTCGCGGGTGTCGTTGCTGAAGTAGCTGAAGGCATAGATCACCAACAGCACGACGGCTACGAGTAGCACGTTACGGAACACAGTCTTACGGTTCATACAGGTCGGCCGATGTGGCCGGTCCTTTCGAGAGTGCGGGTCTGCCAGGTCGCCTTCCGGCTGCCAACCGGACACCTGCAGGTTACCGCGATCGGCCCCATCGATGCCCGCCAGCGGCCGTGCCGCTTGGTTGGAACGGTCGTCACTGTGTTCAACGTGCGCATTGCCGATCAGGTTCCCGGGCTACGTCGCAGCACAGTTTCCTGTGAGCGAACATGCTCATAGTGGTTATCGTGCGCTTTTCCGACGCTTGTCCGTCGTTATTCGTCAGGCCGTGTCGGAGAGGATTCCCGCAACAGCGTCAGCGGCGCCCGATTGGTCACCGTCGATGATCCGGTGCGCGAGCTGATCGAGTCGCGCGGACAGTCGCGCCGAGGACTCGGGCACGTCCGCCTGCTTGGCGATGGTGTCGTCGAGATCAGCCAGTAAGCCGCCACCGGCCAGGTGCCTGACGCAGCGCCATGTCTCGGCGAAGTTTCTCGCGGTCCCGTCGTCGGTCAACATCGCGACCCGAAGCGCAGCGTTGGGATTCGACGCCGCCGCCCGAGCCAGGCCGGCCATGATCGCCTCCCTGGCGGCAGTCAGTTCGTCGACGGTTCGGTCCTGTAGCCGCACTCCCGAGTCCGCAGAGCGGCCCGCGTCGGGCGTCGGAGCTTCACGAATCACCGCTCCGTTACCGTGCTGAATTTCGACTCTGCCCCGAATCTCGAGGGCCACGAGCGCTTGAGCCAGCGACGCGCGACTCACGCCGAGTTCGGCAGCCAGGCTGCGTTCGGGAGGAAGCCGATCGCCGGGCGAAAGGCCTTGAGCCTCGATGAAATTCGAAATGTGCTCGGCCAACTGCTCGTACAGGCGCGGACGCTTCAATCGTCCGGGCAGGCCCGAGCGCGAGCCGGGCGATGACGTCGAATTCATGCCTCGGAGTGTACTTGACAAATGGAGCAGTGGCAGAGAGGCTAGGCCAATTCCAAGTGATGCAGACCACAAGCTGGTCGCGAACGGATTGAGAGTTCGATGGCAAATGTCATAGCCCTGTCAGTACTTGTCCTGGTGTTCGTCATATCCACCGTGAGGTCGGTGAACATGGGTGCGCTCGCCCTGGTGGCTGCCTTCGTCGTCGGAACACTGGTCTTCACCGTCGATACCAGCGAGATCCTCGACGGCTTCCCGGCCAGCCTCTTCGTCATTCTGGTCGGCGTCACCTACCTGTTCGCGCTGGCCAGAAACAACGGCACGGTCGACTGGATCATTCACGCGGCAGTCCGCGCGGTCAGAGGACGAGTGGCCCTCGTGCCGTGGGCGATGTTCGCGGTGTGCGCGGCCGTCACCGCCATGGGCGCGGTCAGTCCCGCTGCCGTCGCCATCATCGCGCCCGTGGCAATGGGCTTCGCCACCCGCTACCGAATCCACCCCATGCTGATGGGCTTCATGGTCGTCCAGGGCGCAACGGCGGGCAGCTTCTCCCCCATCGGAATCTTCGGCGTGATCACCAACGACGTCATGCGTCAGAACGGCCTCCCGTCGAGCCCGGCCTTGCTGTTCGTCTCGACCTTCGCGGCCGCGGCCGTTGTTGCTGCCATCGCGTACGTCTCGTTCGGCGGTCGCGCACTGATTGCGCGCGGCGCCTCCGAGCGCGTGCTCGTCAACGCAGTCGGCAACGCGTCTGGCGGTGGCGACACCATCACCGGTTCGGGTTCCGGTGACAGCTCGAAGGGTGGCGGCAAGTCCTCGGGTGGGGCCGCTCCGCACGAGGGAGCACTCAACCTCGAGCGCCGACTCACCTTGCTCGGACTGGCGTCGCTTGCACTCGGCGCCTTGGTGTTCGACCTCGACGTCGGATTCACCGCACTGACCGTCGCGGTACTTCTCACCCTGATCTTCCCTGCCTCCGCCCGCGGCGCCGTCGACAAGATCAGCTGGGGCACCGTGCTCCTCATCGGCGGAATCGTCACGTACGTCGCTCTTCTGCAGAACCAGAACACCGTCCAGTGGCTCGGGGATTCGGTTGCACACGTGGGGATTCCACTTCTCGCGGCGTTCTTGATCTGTCTGATCGGCGCGATCGTGTCGGCGTTTGCATCCACCACGGGAATCCTCGGCGCACTCATCCCTTTGGCAATTCCATTCCTCATGACCGGTCAGGTCAATGCAACCGGTCTGGTCATCGCGCTGGCAATCTCCTCGTCTCTGGTCGATTGCAGTCCGTTCTCGACCAACGGCGCGCTGGTGGTCGCGAACGCCGCTCCGGAAGAACGCGACGTGGTGTTCGGGCTGACGATGCGGTGGGGCATGACCATCATGGTGGTGACGCCGATTCTCGCCTGGCTGCTGTTCGTTGTTCCCTGGTCCGTCTGAATCTTCGCTCAAAGAAAGGGAACTCGCGATGAACAGCGAATCCACACTTCTGCGCTCCCTCGACCCCCGCATCTTCGACGATCACGGAGCGGCGGTCAGTTTCGGCGAAGGCGCAACCCTCTCTCGCGCCGACTTGTTTGCCGCCGCCACCGCGGTCGCCGATCGAATCCATGGTGCACAGCGAGTGGCAGTACAAGCCGCCGCCGGCCTCGAGACAGTGGTCGCCGTCGCCGGCGCACTGATCGCCGGTGTTGCCGTGGTCCCGATCCCGCCCGACTCCGGCCCGCTCGAACGTCAGCACATCATCGCCGATTCCAAGGCCGAACTGATACTCGGAGAAGGGCCGACGGATTCGAGTATCCCGTTGATTCCCATCGATATTCACGCGCGATCCGCGACGTCCTATCCCGAACCGAGTGCGGCAGCTACTGCACTGATCATGTACACCTCGGGAACCACCGGAGCTCCGAAAGGCGTTGTCCTCTCGCGAGCATCGATCGCAGCGGATCTCGACGCGCTCGCTCATGTGTGGAATTGGACGCCAGAGGACACACTCGTCCACGGACTGCCCCTCTTCCACGTCCACGGGTTGATTCTCGGCGTGTTGGGCGCCTTGCGCGTGGGTTCGCCGCTGATTCATACCGTCAGACCAACTCCGGATTCGTATGCCGCAGCGGGTGGCTCGTTGTACTTCGGTGTTCCGACCGTCTGGTCACGCGTGTGCGGTGATCCCTCGGCGGCAGCAGCATTGCGATCCGCGCGCTTGCTCGTGTCCGGAAGTGCACCACTTCCGGTTCCATTGTTCGAGCGGATGAAATCGCTGACCGGGTTGGCTCCCGTCGAGCGCTACGGAATGAGTGAAACCCTCATCACCGTCAGCACGACGCACGACGGCGAACGTCGCCCGGGTTGGGTCGGGCACGCCGTTCCGGGAGTCAGGACGAGGTTGCGCGGCGAGAACGGCCAATTGTCGGCGCACGACGGAGAGCAGCTTGGGCAACTGGAAGTTGCGGGCGCCGTTCTCTTCGACGAGTACCTCGGGAACCCCTCGAAGACAGCGGAATCCATGACCGAAGACGGCTGGTTCCGCACCGGCGACATCGCGGTGATCGACGACAGCGGATTCCACCGCATCGTAGGTCGCGAGTCGGTCGACATGATCAAGTCCGGTGGATACCGCATCGGTGCCGGCGAGGTGGAACAGGCACTTCTGGCATACCCCGGCGTTCGCGAGGCCGCCGTCGTCGGTATGCCGGACGACGATCTCGGCCAGCGCATAGTCGCCTTCATCGTCGGCGACGTAGCCGACTGCGCTGTGGTTTCGGACTTCGTCGCCGAATCACTGTCGATCCACAAGCGCCCACGCCAGGTTTGTCTGGTGGACAGCTTGCCGCGCAACGCTATGGGCAAAGTCCAGAAGAAGCTGCTGACGCTCTGAGGCTGGACCTGTAGCAGCCACCGACGAACCCAGTGGCTGCTACGTGCTCATTTGCGGTGCGAGTCAGCTCGGACTAGGCGGCCAGGGCGGGAAAGACGACAACCGATCCATCACGCCGTCTTGCGATCTCGATCGCCACGTCGGATTCGTTGTCCGACATTGCGACCCCATCTCCCAACTCCCGCAACAGGTATGCGGTCCGCAGCATCTTGTCGACTTCACTCGACTTGAACACAAAATCACGAACACCGTGGGATCGGTCAAGCCTCAGCTCGGAAAGTCCCATGAGCAGTGACGCGATGCCCGACTCCAACTTCGCGACACGCTGCTGATCGCTCTTCAACGCGCGAGTGAAGCTCTCGAAAGGGTTGGCTTCGTCCATCTGAGCGTGCTCCACAGCTTGAAGGACGATCACACGCTTCTTGAGCGCGATAGCGAGTGCGGCAAGCTCGAGGTGGGCGCGGAACTCGCCACCGTCCTCGTCGATTCCGGTGAACGCTTTTCGCAGAGTATCGAGCTCGACGCGACCGGTCTTCAATGCGTCGAGTCCCTGCTGCCATTTCTTCAGTCGCCCTTCGGCATCCGCCATACCGACACTGATCGCGTGTACGGCGGAGTCCAGTCCAACTGACGCGCCGATGCGTCCCTGATCGAGCAGAATCGCAGTCGCAGTGTCGATCGCGCCCCGACATCCGTTCAGGGAGTTACGTTCCTTTTGCAACGCGTCATCGTGGAGCTTCTCGAGTAACTTGGTGATGTTCTCGATTGCGAGTTCACGCTTGTGGTCGGCGTGGGCGCTGACACCAACCGCGACTGCCATCAACACCAGGGGAGCCGCGACTGTCAGTGCACCCGCACTGGCTGCTGCAAGACCTGCCGTCGCGGCGGACCCGCCAGCGGCACCAACCGCGGCTGCCTGTCCTGCAACAGGCACGAACGAGGCCTGCGCAGCAATCCCCGAAGATCCGATAAGCGCACTGTGCACGCCACCCGCCGCCGCCTTGGACGTCATCGGTTTCACCAGCCCACTGCCAACTTGCGCGGCGACTTTTGCCGGGACAACCATGCGGTACAACGTCTCGCCACTCGCGACCGCTGAACTCGACGAAGCTTTGGATGTCTGGCTGATCAGCTGCGACAGATGGGTAGCCAGTGGACTCGCACTATCCAGGGAGATCCCTCGATCGAGGTCGATCGACTTCGGAAGCGGATGCGCCTCGAGTGTTGCGATCGGGGTCTCGGCCAACACCGCCAGGACTGTCCGCAACTCCGCCAGTCGGT
This sequence comes from Rhodococcus sp. OAS809, assembly GCF_040546695.1. Classification (NCBI taxonomy): domain Bacteria; kingdom Bacillati; phylum Actinomycetota; class Actinomycetes; order Mycobacteriales; family Nocardiaceae; genus Rhodococcus; species Rhodococcus sp. OAS809. The sequence continues at coordinate 3,341,429 of NZ_JBEPOI010000002.1, forward strand.
CGGGCGTCATGGTTCCCTCGTCCGGAATAGCGGGCACCTCCGCCTGCTTTGTAGCAAGCGTCCACACCGGAATTACATTGTCATTGTCGACCACATCGAGCCTTCCTCGGTTACGTCGCGCTCACGCTATCCGGTCACTCAGATCTTTGGATGCGTACACGGTATGCGGCTGGGATGGACCAGTGCCGCCAACGTTCCCCCACGCCAAGACTGCAGTGCTGGTACAACCATCTCGTGGACACACCGCTCGCACCAACATGTCATGAGGTGTGCTCATGACCTCAGCGCTCACGGGCTTCACGGTCCCCCAGTTCTCAGAGTTCGATCCGCCGGTCGCAGGAGAAGGGAGCCTGGACCCAATGGGTCTCGGCGCCATTTCGGAAAAGTTGTCTGACAAACTGGTTCCCGACTTCCGCGCGCGAATGACTCGGTTTCGCCTGATGACAGCCATGGCCGTCGGCAGTATCGTCTGTGACGATTTCGAATCCACACGTGCCGCAGACGGCGTGACAACACCCCAAATCGCATTCGAATGGATAGTTCTGGAGGCGTTTGCGCGAAGTTCTAAAAGTGCACTGCGTGGCGTCCCCGGGATGCAGAAAGCACGGGCGGTGGTCGGGCGCCGAGATCGCCTGTCTGCGAACTCGTACCTCAAAGGTCCGTCGGTGTTCGGTTTTCACGGCGTGTACAAGCCGCTCGCGAAAACGCTCGACATCGTTACTTCGAGCTTGACGGCGGGGTCGCAGCAAACAGCATTGGTGTCGATGTGGGAACGCGAAGCCAACCTTCCTGGCTTCGTCGATGAGACCGCAGGAACGGACGGTGGCGAACTACGTCGCGACCTGCGCAACGCCCTACGTCGAAGCTTCGAGTCATCTCGCTGCGATGTTGCTCCTACTGGTAGGACAGTCGGCACACTTGCGCAGGCATTAGATCCCGACGGCCCGGGAGCAGGTGAACGCAGCTTACTCCGGGGCCTGTCCGAAGAACGCCACCCGCTACGCAGTGAACTCGCGCGCTTGCTGGAACCTTCACTCGACGACGAAACCCTGACGGAAAGCGATGTGATTTCGGAGATTGTTCGCGCTTCGTCGCCCGCACTTCGCGAGACGATCAACGCCGTCATCGCATACGAGAACTTTGCGCGCTACCTCGACACTTGCTTCCGTACGGTGTGCCACGTTTCGTATTCGCTGGGCACGACGCCATTGAAAGCCGACGCGTTGAAGCACGATCCGACCTTCGTCCGCGCAGCAGGAAATCTCCCGGCTCTCCACAAGCGCGCGTTCGAGACGCTCTCCGCGACAACGGGCACAGTTGAATTCGATGCGCGTTTCACCGGTTTCGCCGACGAACACACACCCGCCGATCTGGCCCAACTGGTTCTGAATCATCATGGCGCGATACAAGCGTCGAAGCCGCCACTGGGCAAGCGGCCATGGTTCGAGCCGTACAAGAACGGCTGGTTGGTGCGGCCCGGATACGAGGAACGAACCCGGCCATCGCTCGACGGACCATTCATTCATCCCATCCGAATAAACGCATTGCGTCGATTCTTACGAGATACCGCCGTATGACCACAAAAATGCTCGACCACTGGTCCGCGCCGGCAGGCAGCGGATCTGCAGTGGCATGTCTGGCAACAACATTCACATTCGACCCTCAGTTCTTCACGGATGATTGCCTTAGCAGATTTCTTGCGCTATCTGCGGTAACCGGCGAGGGGGACAAGATCAGCTCGATTGCCGCAACCTTCGAAGAGGAGCTTCGACTTAGTGAAACCGCGGCCATCTCAGTCCTGGTCGATCGAGGCACTCGCACCGACAGACGCAATCTTCGATGGGACCTGATACCGGTTTCGACGGGCAATGGCCTACTACATGCCAAAGTCGTAATACTCATATGGGAACGCCATGCGCGCATCGTCGTCGGCTCGGCAAACCTCACCCCTGCGGGCTACCGAGAAAAGATCGAGGCGGCGCTTGCATTCGACATCACCCAAGGCTGCCAGATACCACGCCCAGTCCTTCTCGGCATAGTGAGCGAACTGCGCAGCTACCTTGAATTGTTGCCTGGTGCAGCTAGTTCGACGACGGATCGGGCAACGGACACGCTCAACCGCATCACCAGCCGCATCGAGCAACATTCCCCTGCCTTGCCGACAGAAACCGCAGTGCACCTCGCGGTCGCGCCTTCAGCTCCCGGTTCTTCCCCACTCGACGGTTACAAGGCTGTGTGGCGAACATCGAAGAAACCACTGCGGGCATCCGTACTGTCACCCTTCTGGGATGCCGCAACGAGCACGACGGCATTGACCTCGGTTCGATCGCTACTCACCGGCCAGCCGAAGACTGCGCGAAGCGTGACCGCTGTCGTCGGCCTTGATCGTGTGGGTGCGGTAATGGCACCGGTTGAGCTCGCCTCACAAGTGGATCGAGTGCGAGCACTGGCGCCACTCGATGCCGAGCAACGCACCTTGCATGCCAAGGCACTTGTGTTGGAGAACGACGAGTGGGTCGCGGCACTCATAGGATCATCGAACGCAACCACGGCCGGTTGGGGGCTCGCAACGACCCATGGCCACCGAGAACTCAATGTGTGGGTCGGCGCCCCGCGTACGTCGCCCACAGGTCGAGCTTTGCGCGCACTGGTCAGTACACAGAAATCCGTCGACTTGAATGCCATCGAAACGGTGAACACTGATGACGACGACAGCAACCTTCCTTCACTTCCGCTCTTCTTCTCTTGGTGCACAATCGAACTGACGTCGAATTCCGCACAGTTGGCGCTTTCGTTCGATCGAACGGAGCAAGAGCCGGACTCGTGGTCTGTGCACGCACTTGGCCTCGAGTGCGCTGTGGACCAAGAGTTGTGGCGGAAGCAATTGCAACCTGAACAACTTTTTGTGACGGTAGACAGAACCGCAGTACCTTCATTCCTCGACGTCGGTTGGACGGCTGACGGAACCCCGGTATCAGCCCAATGGGTAGCGAACGTCGACGACACGAGCAAGCTGCCGATTCCCGCAGAACTTGAGGACCTTCCTGTGCAACTCTTACTGGACGCCCTCGGATCGACCCGTCCGCTCCCAGCTGCGGTGGAGCATGAACTCCGGCGAATCGAAGCTCGAAAGCTGGCGGGTACGGATGCAACCGACGCCCTACGCCGATTCGATTCGAGCGGTCTACTGCTGCATCGCACACGCGCGCGGTCTGCAGCCCTCTGGGCGTTGCGTGAGCGACTCGGCACACGTGCTGCTTCGCTCGAGGTATTGCGAAATCGCCTGTTCGGTGTGGTCGGGCCAGTCGAGATCGGTAGGCTCCTCGTACTTGACCAGACAGCTCTCGATGGGGGTTCGTCGGGCACAGGGACCGCAGCACCCGCCGAGACTCATTTCCTTCTCGCTGAGATCGCACTGACGGTCGGGACCGTCGACTGGAAATGCGCTCTCCAATCTTTGGATCGCGCTGTCGCACAGAGTGTTCTCGCCGAGGCACTTTCGAAGATCGAGGACAGACAACGATCCCTGAATTCCGATGAATTGGAGAGTGACATGCTCGAATACGTTGCCGACGCATTCAAGGAGGCACGGCGCTCATGTGGACTTTGAGCCCGGACATCGACCTCTCGAACGACAACCTCCCCACAGCAGACTCGACGCGCCAGCAGAAAACCGCTGAGGAGATTCTTCGTAGATTCGCGAATCAGCCGGGTCTGGTACTTGCCGACGAAGTCGGCATGGGGAAAACATTTGTGGCACTGGCAGTCGCAGCATCGGTCGTTCGAGCAACCGGCCACCGGCATCCGGTCGTGGTGATGGTGCCACCATCCGTCGCCGAGAAATGGCCTCGAGAGTGGAATGTCTTCGCCGAAAAGTGCTTGCCGGACGCGTCGGACATTCGTGTCTCGGGAGCCATTCGACACGGAATCGAGTTCTTGAAGCTTCTCGATGATCCACCAGAACGCCGACGTCACATCATCTTTCTGACGCACGGAGCCTTGACAAGAACGACAAATGATCCGTTCGTCCGACTCGCACTACTTCGACGTGCGGGCCGCAGAAGAGCTGAATTACAGAGGCGACGGCCGGCGATCGCTCGGCATGCATCATTCCTCCTCTCAGACAAACGCTTCCGCGACGAAGCCCTTGTTACGCGCCTTCTCGAAACGCCCGAGAGCAACTGGATGGACTTGTGGAACAAGCACTCGGGGGCTGCACCATTGGATGACGACCCGGTTCCCGCCGCGTTTGTCGATGCCATCGACAATGACATCCTCGAACCACTCCGCGATGCACTCACACTGCTACCAATGAAGCAATCGATCAATTTCGACGATCGGTTGTCCGGAGCCAAGAAAGCTTTGACGACGGCGATGCGCGGCGCTTGGGCTGACGGGCTTCGCCAACTCGATGTCACCCTCCCATTGCTCGTGTTGGACGAAGCCCATCACGTCAAGAACGACAACGCCACATCCGGTTTGTTCGCGAACGAAGAGGCCCAAGGAGATGCCGAAGCACTCCGGGGCCCACTCGGCGGAATGTTCGAGCGCATGTTGTTCCTGACTGCAACCCCGTTCCAGCTCGGACATCACGAATTACTCAGTGTACTAAGGCGGTTCGACGGTATTCGATGGCCGAACCCCGTCGACCGCGTCGCGTTCGAAGACTCGATCAGCGAACTCGGTGATGCATTGGACACTGCGCGATCAGCCGCCCAACGGTTCGAGCAGCGTTGGACAGCCATTGACCCCGTACAGGATTCCAGTTTGAAATCGCTTTCGAGCTTCGACAATGCCGACATCGAGAGTTTGAGTCGTTCGGCCCGTGCCGCTGTAACAAGCGGGATCGATGCGCGTAAGGCCAAAGACTGCGCCGCAGAGGCATTGCGCCCGTGGGTCATCCGCCATCTGAAGTCCAACGACACCGAACGTCGTCGCTATCGTGCCGGTGCGGCGGTCCTCGACAGTAGGGCCGGCGATCTCGGGTTGCCGATCGACGGCGCCGCGGCTTTGCCGTTCCTGCTTGCAGGTCGCGCAGATGCTGTCGCACGGTTGTCTGGCGACTCGACAGGCTCCACCCGATCGCTCTTCTCTTACGGGATAGCATCATCGTTCGAGGCCTATCGCAGAACTCGATCAAATGGGGCGGCAGATATCGACGATGTCGAGGGCGCAAAGCGCACCGCGCCCACGACAGGCCCCGTCAAGTGGTATCTGGATCGTATCGAACAACAACTCCCCGACAATCCAGAGAGCCTCGCGCGCCATCCGAAAATTGCTGCCACAGTGGAGCTTACACTCCGTTTATGGGACGAGGGCCACAAGGTCCTGATCTTCTGTTTCTACCGAGAAACCGGGCGCGCACTTCGGTTGCACATCGCACGAGCACTACAGAAGCGCATAACCGAGCGAGCAGCGGGCGCACTGTTCGTCGATGCCACTGATCCGACAGCAGTCGGCGAAGCCGTCAATCGATTGCGCAATCGCCTGTTACGTAGCGATTCCTCTGGAAACAAACGCATTCGAGATACTGTCGAGGAATGGGCCGACCTTCTCGATAAAGAATCTCGATACCAACTCGGCGAAGTAGTCGTGAGATTTCTTCGCACGGATTCCTTCCTCGTTCGGTTCACGCCCATTTCCCCTTCGATGACCGTCGAAGAACTGATGAAGGGACTCGAAACAGCTCCTCCGGGTGGCATTCCACTACGAAAGCGTATCGAGTCATTTGCCGAGTTTCTTTCCAAGAGAACCCCGGAGGACCGCGAACGCATTCTGAATATTCTGCTGACAACGCGAACCGGCGACATCACAGTCGACGAATCCGCGGACGACGAAATCGATCCAGCAGAGCACTCACCCCTTCACACCACGGTTGCACCCAATGTGCGGCTCGCGAATGGTGAAGTAGCTCAAAAGACTCGACAAAGGCTCATGGCGTCATTCAACTCCCCGTTCTTCCCCGATGTGCTCATCGCCAGTTCCGTGATGTCTGAGGGTGTGGATTTGCACGTTGCCTGCCGACATGTCATTCACCACGACTTGGACTGGAACCCCGCGACGCTCGAACAACGAACGGGTCGCCTGGATCGACTCGGCTCGGCCGCGCAACTGGCGGGCGGACCTTTGATCGTGTACGAGCCATACCTCGGCGGCACCCACGATGAACGTATGTATCGAGTGGTCAAAGATCGAGATCGTTGGTTCGGCGTCGTCATGGGAGATACGCGTACTGCGGACAATGCAGAAACGGGTGGTGTGGAAACTAGGGTGCCTCTTCCGTTGTCACTGGTACGTGAACTCACAATGGACTTGGCAGTCACGGAGTCATCCCACTGACGCACACATACTCAGCCGCTCTCCAACAGGACGGCAACAACTCCACACAAATGCCGCACCTCGGCGACGGTCGGCGCAAGTTCATACGCATGGTGATGACAGACATTGCTCAATCTGTTCCATGCCACTGCTGCGGCGTCGGCGCGTTTCGTTGTGTCGAGGGAACGGAGAATCACCAATCGCGAGCGCATGCTTGCTTGCGGCGCTTCGGCATTCAGCGCGATACACCGTTCGGCTACCAGTTCCTCCAATGCCTGTCTGGCCAGAAAAGCAGCCAACCGTGCCGAACTTCCAGCAGCACCGACACTTCCATCGAGCAGTAGCTCCGCATTTCGCAGCACGACAGCCGGCGGCATCTGTGTTGTCATTCCGCGAGGATCCCGTCGACCGTCTTCCTGAGGTCATTCACTTCGCTCCTCGTGATCGACATGTCGGCCCCGACATGCGAGCCGGCGTTGGCAATATTGAGCGTCGCTTTGCGCCCTTCTCGCAGAATTTGCCACTGCGACAAAGGCTTCTCGGCATCGCCGTACACCGCGAGCGCGATCTTGGCCCGCGTCTTTTTCACCGACGTCCACCGGTTCTCGGTGTCGACCCGACCCTCGCCCGCCTTGTGTTGCTTCGCGTAATACACCTGCTGCGCCGCGGATTCCAAGGCCAACCGGAACAAACCTGGTGCCACTCGGCGCTTGACCTCGTCGGGAACGTTCTCGTCGAGCACCAGCGCGCGGACGTCGTCCACATAGCGGGTCGCCTGGTTCAGTGTCTCTGCGACACAGACCTGCGATCCGGTCTCACGTGCAACCTCGACCAGTCGCGCATTCACCGCAAGTTGCCGTATCGCAGTGGCCAATCGGTCGTCGTGGGAGAACACGATGACCTGCCGTGTCTCCGACAGCTTCGACAAAACTCGGATGAACCCGTCGATCTTGGCCGGGTCCATCGCCTGAATCGGATCATCGAGAACGATGAAGCGGAACGGACTGTTCGGTGTGGTCGCACGTGGAATGAACAGTGCAAGCGCCAGAGCGTGCAACTCCCCCTGACTCATCACCGCCAATGCTTCGGTCGGTACTCCGTCCACCGACCCTTTCAGCACCGCCCTGCGTCGAGTATTGCTGCCTTCCAGGCTGATCGACCCGATGTCGACGTTGCTTTCCTGCCTGAGCTCCGACCAAATCTCGCGCGCCTGCTCCGCGATCGGCTCGAGTCTCTGATTCCGCAGTTCTGCCGCATGGGCGGCTACCCACCTCTTCGCCGCATCCAGGGCTTTGACGGTGTCATCACTCAATCGTGCGTCACGCTCGAGGTTGACCCACGTCATCAAACGACCCGCGATCGGAGCCCATGTGTCTTCCTGCTCGGCGATTGCGACCGCCGCCTCTTCGCGCACGGCGTTCGCAGCGTCGATCAACGCAGGCAAGGTCTTCTCGATGTGCTCGGCGAGCTCGGTTACCCCGGTCGGCGCACCTTGGGCAGCGGCCACTGAGTCTCGGTACCGGATCAACGACTCCAATTCCGGACCCTCGACCGTTTCCAGACGCACCAGCTCGTTCAGCAATTCCTTTGCTGCCCGACATGCGTTGTCAAGATCGCGTCGAGACTTCCGATACTTCCCCAGCTTGCTGTTCTGTTCCGCGAGGCGCGTTCGGGATTGCGTAGCCCAGGCGTCGTCGAGCACCCCCGCCGCACATACCGGGCACTCGATTGTGCCTGTCTCACTGTGCAATTGAATGGCTCTATCGAGGATATCGCTGCGCTGTTCCACTACCGACAAAGCATCGCCAGCGTGCTCGACGGTGTCGGCGACCGCAACCCGAAGATCGGCGACAACCATGTCGATCGCCGGCTTCTGTGGGACCGCCAGATTCGCGCACCTGCGCAGACCAGACAGGGTGGACGCAACAGCCGAACCAGAGCCTGTGGCGAGCGCAAGCACCTCGTCGAGATCGTGAGTCCGCTTCTTCAACTGAGTGACGGCGGTTTGTGCACGCTCGTCTGCTGATTCGGCGACAATTTCCTTGAGTTGACGCAGCTCCTCATTCGCGCACTGACGCGCAGTCTTGGCAGACTTCAGCGCGGCGGTGAGCCGTTTCTCGGCGTCCGCGATCTCGTCCAGTCCCAATAGCTTTGCAAGTGCGTCGTACAGCGTGGACGGGCTGTCCTCGACCAGCCCTCCGATCTCGTCGTAAGACAAGATCGGCCGATGCAGCTCGACGGCGGACTTCCATCCGAGTTCATCGGTACCGACAGTGCGCTTCTGTTTGCCCGTCTGGGTCCACGCTTCGTTGTCGTGCAACGTGGCACCGATCGGCCAGTCGACGGCGACGACGGTCGGTTCGGAACCCTCGACGGTCAGCCCAACGCGCACCTCGCATGGATCCGGGCTGTGCAGGTTTCGCCAGCTGTCAGCCCATAATTTCGCCTTGTTTTTCCACCGGTAGCTCGAGCTGGTAACTGCAAATTCAAGAGCTTCCGCAAAACTCGACTTACCCGACCCGTTGCGTCCACTGACGATCGTGATGCCAGGCGCAGGATGCAGATCGAGAACGGCTTTCGGTCCGATGCCGCGGAAGCCGGCGACCGAGATAGATGTAAGGAATGCTCCAACTGGTTCTTCTGCTGGGCCGCTGGCGGTTTCGGGTCGGGTTCTGAGCTGCTCCGTACCGCCAATCTGCTTGCTGAGCGCATCATCACCCTCGAGTGCTGCAAGAACGAGATACTTCGCTGCATCAGGCAGATTCGTGTCTTCGTCGATCGCGTCCCAGACGACCTCGTCGAGCGATCTTTCTGCATCTCTGTTGGCAGTTGTCACCAAAACTCCCTCGCCTCGTCGATCCCAACCGACCCAACGGTTTCATATGGGACCGACAGTACGTCTTGGCGAGGGAGCTCAGCTGCACATCAGGACACGACAAAATGCGACAGGATCGCCTGGACTTCGTAGATGTCGACCTGCTTGGTGAACTGTTTCTGGATCGGTGTCGCGTTCCCCGAGATCCATATCTTCAGCTCGGCGTCGAGATCGAAGGTTCCGGCTGTCTCGACCGCGAAGTGGGTGATCGACCGGTACGGCACACTGTGGTACTCGATCTTGCGACCCGTCAGCCCCTGCTTGTCGACCATCAAGAGTCGCCGATTCGTGAACAGAAATGCGTCGCGAACCAACTGATACGCCGCATGAACCTGCTCCCCGTGTCCGAGCAGACGCGCGTATTCGTGGTGCGCCGCAGCGGGATCGATCTTTCCAGCGTTACCGATCAACCCGTCCATGAGACCCATCAGGCCCGATACCTCCGTGCTCGTCCAAGCTGCCTCCACGGTCGAAGGCGACAGCGACGCTATCGGTGGACGAGTCAGTGGTGTTACCGGCGAGCAGGCTCAGCCGCCGTAGACCTCGGGGTCCAGGGTGCCGATGTACGGCAGATCGCGGTACCGCTCGGCGTAGTCGAGGCCGTAACCTACGACGAACTCGTTGGGGATGTCGAAGCCCACGTCGCGGACGTCGACGTCGATCTTGACCGCATCCGGCTTGCGGAGCAGGGTGACGACCTCGAGCGAAGCGGGATTACGTGTCTTGAGGTTGCGCATCAGCCACGACAGCGTGAGACCGGAGTCGATGATGTCCTCGACGATCAGCACGTGGCGACCGGCAATGTCCTTGTCGAGGTCCTTGAGGATGCGGACGACACCCGAAGACGAGGTCGAGGATCCGTAGGAGCTCACGGCCATGAATTCCATCTGCGACGGGATCGGCAGGGCGCGGGCGAAGTCGGTCATGAAGAAGACCGCTCCCTTGAGGACGCCGATCAGCAGGAGATCCCCTTCGGGGGCGCCTGCCGGGTAACGCTTGGCGATGTCCTCAGCCAGTTCCGCCGTTCGTGCACGGATCTGTTCTTCGGAGATCAGTACCGATGCGATGTCGCCCTCGTACACGCGTCAAACCCTTCGTCGGTCTTCGAATCCGAGGATCAGCCTGCCACGTCGCCGGGCCGCCACCAACCTCGCCTCCGGTGTTCCGCCGCCGATCGCGACGCCGCCTTGCCCCCGCCAGTCGGTCACCAGGGCGTCGACTGCGCGTAACTGTTTGTCCGTCAATGCTTTTGCGCCGCCCTGCAGCAGCCAGGCGCGCAGAGCGCGTCGACGGATTGCGGTGGGCGCTTCGGCAAGTGTGTCCACTTCCACTTCCCCGTCGACGACAACCCGTAGGAGTAGGGCCTCGGCGTACTCGTCGAGCGCCTCACCGTCCTCACGCAACTGCGTCGCGGTTCGGGCCAATGCTTCGGGAACTCCCCCGCCGAGAATTTCTTCGAGCAGCGGCAACGCCTCGTGCCGCAGACGCACGCGAGTGAACTCGGGATTGTTGTTGTGCGGGTCCTCCCACGGCGTGATTCCCAGGTCGACGCAGGCCGCCCTGGTCACCGATCGCCGGAGGCCGAGGAGCGGCCGTCCCCAGGGAGCGTCGAATGCAGCCATACCTTGAATCGATCGCCCACCGGACCCGCGCGAGAGTCCGAGAAGCACGGTCTCGGCCTGATCGTCGAGCGTGTGTCCGAGTAGAACCGGGAGGTCAGTTCTGGCGCCGCGCAGGGCGTTGTACCGAGCCTCACGCGCAGCGGCCTCGAGACTCCCACCATCGGCTACGTCGACGGTCAGGACCGTCGCGGTCCGGCAACCCAGCGCCAGCGCCTGGTCTGCGGCCGAGCGTGCGACGGCATCGGAACCGACTTGCAGGCGATGGTCCACGATCAACGCGTCGACCGAATCGGCTTCCGCCACCGCTGCTGCGGTCAACGCCAATGAATCGGCGCCCCCGGACAGGGCGACGACCACACGGCGCCGCGGCTCGAATGCGAGCGTCCACGCCCGCACGGCCTGTCGCAGCGCCAGGAGGGCAGGCGTCTCAGGCAGCAGCATCTAGCCGAGAACGCGCTTTACCCACGCGTCGGGATTGTCGATCTCGTCGAGCAACGGCAAGGTCTCGGGCCCGGTCCAGATGGTGTTGAACTGCTCCATGCCGACCTTGAGAACCACCGCGTCGACGAAGGCCTTGCCGCGCACGTACTGCGCCATCTTGGCGTCCATGCCGAGAAGCATCTTGATGATCCGCTGCACGGGGTTGGACTTGCGCTGCCGACGCTTGTCGAAGGCCGCGCGGATCGTTGCCACCGACGGCACCACGGCGGGGCCGACGGCGTCCATCACGTGGTCTGCATGCCCTTCGAGGAGGGTGCCGAGTACAAGCATCCGATCCAGCGCGTCACGCTGAGGCTCCGCCTGCGAGGCGCGCAGCAGCCCGATGATGCCGCCCGCCGTCGCACCGTCACTGGAGTCGGGTTCCTTCCGCGAGCGCAGCTCTGCAGCAAGGCGCCCGACAACGTCGGTCATCGACTCGTCCACCGTCGCACCAAGCGTTTCGACGGATTCCTTCATGTACTCCGCTAGCCACGGCGAGGACGAGAACTGAACCCGGTGCGTGACCTCGTGCAGGCAGACCCACAACCGGAAGTCACTCGGGTTCAGCCGAAGGGACCGTTCGACGGAGACGATGTTCGGTGTGACCAGAAGCAGGGTGCCGTGCTCGCCGGTGAACGGGTCGTACTGCCCGAGGATCGCCGAAGACAGGTACGCCAGCATTGCACCGGCCTGCAGGCCCGCCGGCTTTCCGACGATGAGATTGCCACTGCCGTCAGGGTCGGCGCCGGTGAGATGTGCCATCGACCGCGAGGCCGCCGTGATCCACCCGGCCCGGTCAAGCACGTCAGCAGCCGGGACCGGTAGACCGTCGGCCAGCCCGGTCACTTCACGAACCGGCAGTTCTGCGCGCTCGGACGCTTCGGCGAGTTCTGCGGTTGCCGTCTCGGCCGTGTAGCGAGACATCGCGGGGCCGCCGCGCGCCAGTTTTATCCCGGCTTTGGCGGCAAGACTCCAGTCGACGGCACCACCGAGCGGAGCCGAGGCGTCATCATCTTGTGGAGTCTTTTCGGCCACTATTGGCACCCGCAATTCCTCAATGCTCCGGCAATCGCGTCCAGGGCAGGACGGCTCACTTCTGGCGGCCGGTCATTGGACATCAGTGCGAAGGTGAGCACTCGCCCGTTCTGATCGACCACGAACCCTGACAACGCGCTGGCCGTTGAGAGAGTTCCCGTCTTGGCTCGCACCCAACCCGCACCAGTTCGGTTTCCGGACGCGTAGCGGTCGGACAAACTTCCTGTTCCGCCGGCCACCGGAAGGTAGTCCAGCAGGGGGCGCAGTTTCGGATCACCGTCACCGGCCGCAGCCGTCATGACGCGATCGAGTACCTGAGCGGGAATGAGATCGTCGACGGACAGTCCGCTGGAATCGTGCAGCGAAACTCCGGTGTAGTCGAACCCGGCCGCCTGCAGGGTCTTGCCGGTCGCGTCGACTGCTCCGGTGAACGAGGCTTCTATTCCGGAGGCAATCGCGACCTCACGCCCGATGGTCTCGGCGAGCACGTTGTCGGAATGTTCCATCATCTGCAGCAGCCGGTCGCTCAGCGGCGCCGACTGCACGGTGGCGATCGGCTTGGCACCGGCAGGCGCCGCGCCGAGACTCACGTTGGCGGGATCGACACCGAGCGCCTGAGCGAGCACCTTGCCCGCGTCCAACGCGGGAGTTTCCGAACGCGGCGACTCGTCTTGAGTGCCGTCGTACCGACCACCTTCGATCATCACCGATTCGATCGGGGTGATGTAGCCGGCCGCGATGTCCGCGGGGAACCAGCCGGTGGCCATGTTGTCGCCCTTGAACAAGCTCGAGTCCACCACGACGCTGGTCACCGGCGTACCGGCAGCCTTGATCTGGTCGACGAGATCCGCGATGTGAGCAGCATTGGCGTAATACCCGCTCTGCCCCTTCGGCGTGGCCGTCAGCGTCGGGTCACCACCGCCGACCAGAACGACCTGCCCGGGGCTCGCTCCGGGAACCACCGTCGTGGACAGCCGGTGGTCGAGCGGCAACTTCAGCAGTGCCGCCGATGCGGTCAGCACCTTCGTCGTGGACGCAGGCGTCATCGGCGTCGACGGGTCCGTGCTCCAGAGAATGTTTCCGGTGAGCGCATCAGCGACTACTCCGGTGAACTTCCCCAGATCCGGGTTGGCCACGGCCGGGCCGATCGCCGCTGCGATTCCCGACGCGCTCGGGATCGGTGCGTCCGTCGGGACGGGCACCACCTGGGGTGACGGCGTCACGAGCGCAGGCTGAGGCGACGTAGTCACGGTCGTGCTGCCCGCGGTGTCGTTCGACGTACCGAGTTTCACGACGACAACTCCGGCGACGGCCAGTACAACCACTGCACCGACCGCCAGAAGGATGCGGAAGTTACGCCGTCGACTCTCTTCCAACGAGCCGATCTTCTTCTTTCCTTGGCCCGCCAACGCCCCTCCGTCTGTGCTCTGCCTACTGGGTGGTCAGGCAACCTTATCCTTGACCCGATATCCTTCCGACGAATCATTACCGACACGACAGCGAGGAATCGGCGTGGAGTTCGACGTCACCATCGAGATCCCCAAGGGTCAGCGCAACAAGTACGAGGTCGACCACGTAACCGGTCGCGTCAAACTCGATCGCTACCTCTACACAGCTTTCGGCTACCCGGCCGACTACGGCTTCATCGAAAACACCCTGGGTGAGGACGGCGATCCGCTCGACGCCATGGTCCTGCTCCCCGAGTCGGTCTTCCCCGGCGTCATCGTCGAGGCTCGCGCAGTCGCGATGTTCAAGATGGTCGACGAGGCCGGCGGAGACGACAAGGTCCTCTGCGTTCCGGCCGGTGACCCCCGCTGGGATCACATCCAGGATCTGGGTGACATCTCACAGTTCGAGCTCGATGCGATCAAGCACTTTTTCGTCCACTACAAGGACCTCGAGCCGAACAAGCACGTCGAGGCAGCCAACTGGGTCGGCCGCGCCGAGGCAGAGGCCGAGATCGAGGCTTCGATCAAGCGTCTCGCTGCCAACGGCGGTCACTGAGCTCGAGTTCTCAGGCCTAACGAAAATCCCCGCACATCGGAAGATGTGCGGGGATTTTTGTGCTGTTTTTACTCGCCCTTGCAGTTCCTACTCACCCTTGCAGTTCCTACTCACCCTTGCAGTTCCTACTCACCCTGGAAGACTGGCGGGCGCTTCTGGAAGACGGCGGTGATGGCCTCGGTCAGATCCTGCGAAGGCAGGAACGCCGCGTTCCAGGCTGCGACGTAGCGAAGGCTGTCGTTCACGCTCGCGCTGCGGGTGTGATCGAGCACGTCCTTGATCCCGTGGACGACGAGCGGCGGGTTGAGCGCAATCTCCTTGGCGGTCGCGCGCGCCGCTGCCAGTACCGCGTCGGCATCGTCGAAAACGTCGTTGACGAGGCCGATCTTCTCGGCGCGCGCTGCGTCGATGTCCTTGCCGGTCAGAGCCAACTCACGTAGGTGTCCGTCGCCGATGATCGCGGGCAGACGCGCGAGGCTGCCCATGTCTGCGACGATCGCGACCTTGACCTCGCGGATGCTGAACTTGGCATCGGCACTTGCGTAGCGGATGTCCGCCGCCGTGATCAGGTCGACGCCGCCGCCGATGCACCAGCCCTGCACAGCTGCGACGACGGGCTTGCGGCAATCTGCCACGGCATTGATGCCCGACTGCATGCGCTTGATCATGTCGTGGAACTTGGTGCGCGGGCCTGCCTGAGCCTTGTCCGCGAGGACGGCACCGAATTCACCGCTCATCGCCGGCAGGTCCAGTCCGAACGAGAAGTGCTTGCCGGAACCGGCGATGACGATTGCACGCACCTCGGGGTCGGCGTCGAGGTCGGCGAAGATTTCGGGGAGTTCACTCCAGAAATCCGGCCCCATCGCGTTGCCCTTGCTCGGCCCGATCAGCGTCACCTGGGCGATGTTGTCTTCGCGCTCGACGGTGAACGCATTCCAGCTCTTCTGTTCAGTCATTACTCAAGAGTAACTAAAGGTCGGGCTCAGCCGAAGACCGCTGCCTTCATCCGAAGATTCCTGCCTCGTCAAGTACCAGTACGACGAGGGTGACGGCCATCAGGGCGAACATGATGAGCATCGCCATCCTGGCCGCCCGCTCACTGGTCGGTGGGAAAACGCGCTGCGCCGGATGCTCGGCCACGTACTCGGACAAGGACATGGTCCTGGCACGTGAGCGTGTCGGATTCTGTACCGCTGCTGTTGTAGCCATGTCGGTGATCCTTTCAACTACGCAATCTCAGTCAGGTACCCCAAAGGTGAAGTACCCGACTGAGTTCGACTTCTCCAATGTAGACCCGCAGATCGAAGAAGTCAGCGTGAGTTTGGTGCGAATTACCTGAGAGTCAGTCCACACAGGGAATGCCGCCATTCGCGTCGGCCCGGATGGGTGATCCCTGCGCTCCCGTATCGGGAACGGTGCCGGCGGATACCGACGAGTCCGACTGCGCCGGAGCGGCCGAGAACACGGTCTGCGCATTGTCCTCACCGATCAGTACAGACACTGATTCGGCCGCTGCCTGCTCGTTAGGCACTGCGGCCACGCCCAACTGCTCGGCCAGCGCCTCTGCGACGGCTTTGGCGCCGACTCCATAGCTGACCACCGACTTTGCCGTCGCAGCTGCGGTGCTCACCTCTCCGACTTCGACTCCCGACGCTTTCGTCGCCGCTGCCAACGCGGCACCCAACCCGTCCGTCGCGGTTCCGTTGCGGATGTCCACAACTTCGTTCCCGGTCGAGACAGCAGTGTCCATCGCAGGTGCAGATGCCGAGTCACCTCCCGCGAAGATCCGCGACACTTCACTACGCAGACGCGCCGGATCGACCATGTTGACGTCCTGGCCGTCGACGGTCTCGTATCCCTCGATGGGCAGGGTGTAGAAGTCGATGTTCCCACCTGCGAGAGCGCTTGCCTGAGAAGCGAATCGGACGGGATCCATGGCAGAATCGATCACCACGTCCTTCTTCACCACGTCGGCCAGTGCCGTCATCTTCGGAATGTTTCCGATGACGCCGGAGCCCTTCAAGTTGGCGATCACCGCGCTGATGAAAGCCTGCTGCCGGTGGGTGCGATCCAAGTCCCCGTTGTCCAGGCCGTGGCGTTGACGGACAAACGAAAGTGCCTGTGACGCATCGAGAGTCTGAACTCCGGCCGGGAAGTTGGCGCCCGAGAAGTCATCCTGCACCGGATTGTTGAGGCACACCTGAACGGGGCCGATAGCCGAGACGACGTCGTAGAAGCCCATCAGGTTCACTTCGGCAAAGTGATCGATCGGAACCTTGAGCAGATTCTGCACGGTGGTCAGTGTCGACCGTCTTCCGACTTCACGCGCTTGTTGTTCTCGTGCAGCAGGATCCGTCACCCCGTCCGCTATCAGTTTGGCGTCCGCATCAGCCTTCGCCATTCCGTACGCTTCCTTGATCTTGGCCATTCCGTAGCCGGGTACCGCGACGTAATCGTCGCGTGGAATTGCCACCGCACTGGCCTTGCCACCATCGCCCGGAACATGGAGCAGGATAAGCGTGTTCGTGTTGTACCCACCCACATCACTGTCCCCCGCATGCAGCTTGTCGGTGACGAACTCAGCCGGCAGGTCGCTGCCGTCCATCGCTTTGCGACTGTCGAGCCCGATCAACAAAATGTTGGTATCCCCGTCGAGCGAACTGCCGGCGTCGTCACCGAGGGCGGAGAGCGCATCCGACCGGTACAGCCCCGACGTCAAATCCGACTGCACGTACCAGCCGATTCCGACGCCCACCAGAATCGTCGTCGACAGGGACGCCGCCGCCAGCTTGCGCCCTACCGAGAGCGTCGACCGCTGCGGTTGACGCCTACGCCTGTGTCTGGTTGCCGAGTGTCGAGGTCGCGGTTCCACGGCCGACACGCTATCCAGCGTTCCTGAGTAGAACCTGTCGATACCGGACACGGCTGGTCATTGGCTGAAAAAACGCTGAGAATGAAGTCCGAATAGGGCAAATCTGCTCTAGGCTCCGCCCTGTGGACCGCCGACGCTTCCTCAGTGCCCTCGCAGCAGCAACTCTGACCGGAACCGCCGCGGTGACCATGGGAACCGCTTGTTCGTCACGTTCGGTCGGGACGGCAATCGCCGCAGCCGACGAACCAACCGACCCCGTCCCTGTCCCGGATCTCCCGCCTGCCTTGTTGCCGCCTCCACCGCCGTCTGCCCGGGTGCCGCTGCCCGCCGGCGGATCGTTGACCGCGTTACCCGGCGGTGGGGATCTGTTTGCCCTGACGGTTGACGACGGAGCCAGCTCCGAAGTCGTGCGCCTCTACACACAGTTCGCAAAAGACACCGGCATCCGTTTGACGTACTTCGTCAACGGGCAATACAACTCGTGGACCGAAAACGCCGGACTTCTCAGACCGCTGGTCGAGAGCGGACAAATTCAGCTCGGCAATCACACCTACTCGCACCCGGATCTGACGTCCGTGTCGAAGCAGCAGATCGCCGACGAGCTGACGAAGAACGGCACGTTCCTGCGCAACACCTACGGCGTGGACGCGGCGCCGTACTTTCGGCCGCCGTATGGAAGGCACAACGCGACAGTCGATTCCGTGGCCGCGAGCGTCGGCTACACCGTGCCCACCCTCTGGTACGGATCACTGTCGGATTCTTCGTTGATCACCGAGGAGTACATCCTCCAAATGGCGAACCAGTACTTCAATCCGGGGGCCATCGTGATCGGGCACCTCAACTATCTGCCCGTGACCCACGTGTATCCGCATCTGGTGGACATCATCCGGAGCCGAAACCTGCGGACTGTCACGCTCAACGATGTTTATCTGAAGCCGTGACGCCGTGGTGACCGCAGCCGACAACGAGGTCCCGGCCGAAAACACGGCTCCGTCCGTGAAACAACGCACCGAGGCCTGGCTGCTCGCGGACATCACCGAGGAACCCGCCGGACATCTGGGGCCCCACCGGATGGCGCCGAAAAAGGAGAAGCGCCACCCGTGGTGGAAGGTGATGTGCCTGACGGGTGTCGATTACTTCTCCACTCTCGGTTACCAACCCGGTATCGCGGCACTGGCGGCCGGCACGTTGGCTCCCATCGCGACAGTCGTATTGATCCTGCTGACACTCTTCGGCGCTCTACCGGTCTACCGGCGAGTGGCTCGCGAGAGTCCGCACGGCGAGGGTTCGATCGCCATGCTCGAGAAGCTGCTGCCCAAGTGGCGCGGCAAGATCTTCGTTCTCGTGCTTCTCGGCTTCGCGGCCACCGATTTCCTCATCACTATGACGCTCTCGGCTGCCGATGCCACGGCGCACCTCGTCGAGAACCCTTTTGCTCCAACCTTTCTCTCCGGACACACCGTCGCCGTCACCCTGGTTCTGCTCGCGCTCCTCGCTGCGGTCTTCCTCCGCGGATTCACCGAAGCGATCGGTATCGCGGTCGGATTGGTCGCCGTCTATCTCGCCTTGAACGTGGTGGTCATCTCCGTAGGTCTGTGGCACATCGCGACCGCGCCGTCGTTGGTCACCGACTGGACGCGCGCCATGACCACCGAGCACGGAAACCCGGCGATGATGATCCTGATCGCGCTGATCGTCTTCCCGAAGTTGGCTCTCGGTCTGTCCGGCTTCGAAACCGGCGTCGCGGTCATGCCGCAGATCAAGGGCGATCCGCACGACACGGAACAGAATCCGCGTGGCCGCATCAAAGGCGCACGGCGCCTGCTCACCACTGCGGCGCTGATCATGAGCGGATTCCTGCTGACGTCGAGCCTGGTCACCACCATCCTGATCCCAGAAAACGAGTTCCAACCCGGAGGCGCTGCCAACGGTCGCGCGCTTGCCTTTCTCGCCCACGACTATCTGGGTGAGATCTTCGGAACCGTCTACGATCTCAGCACGATTCTGATCCTCTGGTTTGCCGGTGCATCGGCAATGGCAGGGTTGCTCAATCTTGTTCCGAGGTATCTCCCCCGCTACGGCATGGCGCCGTCATGGGCCCGCGCCGTGCGTCCGCTGGTCCTCGTGTTCAGCGTCATCGCCATCACTGTCACGATCTACTTCGACGCCGGTGTCGACGCTCAGAGTTCCGCGTACGCAACCGGTGTCCTCGTGCTCATCTCGTCGGCGACCGTCGCCGTTGCACTGTCCGCTCGTAAGCACGGTCAGCGAAAACTGTTCGTGGGGTTCAGTTTTGTCGCAGTTTTGTTCGTCTACACGACGATCGCGAACATCTTCGAACGTCCAGACGGTGTGAAAGTGGCGTCGTTCTTCATCGCCGCGATCATGGTGGTGTCCTTCCTTTCCCGGATCTCGCGAGCCTTCGAACTACGGGCAACCTCCGTCGAATTCGACGAGACCGCGCTGCAATTCATCGCCGAGGCAGCCGAGAAGGGTTACCTCGCGATGGTGGCGCACGACGTCGACCGTCTCGACGAGGACGAGTATCGGCAGAAGGAATCGCAGCAGCGCGCCGAAA
The DNA here is from genome assembly GCF_040546695.1 of Rhodococcus sp. OAS809. Taxonomy (NCBI): domain Bacteria; kingdom Bacillati; phylum Actinomycetota; class Actinomycetes; order Mycobacteriales; family Nocardiaceae; genus Rhodococcus; species Rhodococcus sp. OAS809. The sequence goes on from NZ_JBEPOI010000002.1 coordinate 3,361,213, forward strand.
GCAACATCCCGGAGGCGGAGTCGATCATCTTCATCGAAGTCAACGTCACAGACTCCTCCGAATTCAGCACCGACCTCCTCGTCCACGGCCGACAGCGCGGTGAGCACCGGATTCTCTGGGTCGACAGCCCTGCCGTCCCCAACACCATTGCGGCGGTTCTCCTGCGGACGAGAGACATCACCGGCGTGATTCCCGACGTCTACTTCGAGTGGACGGAGGGAAACCCGATCATGTACCTGCTCCGCTTCCTGTTCATCGGTGAGGGCGAAACCGCTCCCGTGACCCGTGAGGTCCTCCGCCGCGCCGAACCCGACCAGTCCCGCCGGCCACACGTCCACGTCGGTTGACGCCCACTCCCACTAACCGCTCACAAGCCCGCTCGCGATTGCTGTCGAACATCGCTGCATCCAGGGCTGTGGTGGCCGAGGTGGCGGGCGACCAATGCGGGCGCGATGGTGAGGGGCGTCGTTCGTCATGGCGACCTTCCATTCGTGTCTGGGGGGCCAATCTCGGTCCCCTTCATGGATTTCGCCTTCTGACGACGGAAATTGCACCGGCAAGAGGGACTGGCGTGCAACTGGTGAGCGAAAAGTCTGTCCGCACGCGCGAGTGCAGATTGAAAGGCCTTTCGACCCGCAGGTGGACGGGACGATGCGACGGAGATCGAGAATGACCGCGACATACAATCGCGATCAGAGCGAAGCTCCAGGCCGAGATTCCGGCGCCGCTGTGATGGAGGGGTCAGGATGTTCGGTTGGAAAAAGAAGCGCAACGATTCAAAGATGACGCTCGACGATGTGATGTCGAAGCTCAGGCCTGACCTGAGTCGGGAATCACTCGGCGTCGGACCCGACTTTCCGGGCGTCGCCCCGAACCCGCTCATGAGCAGTGATGCACGCAAGCGCAATGCGGAACTGCGGACGGGGGTGCTTGCGCTCGGCGTTCTCGTCGACTGGCGGGAGGTCAACAGCAATCCACGCGTGGTCCTGATGTTCGACGTGGAGACCTCCGACGGCATCTTGTTCCGCGGTATCGCAGACGAAGACCTCACGATCACCGAGCTGACACGACTCGCCCCAGGACAGACGTTGCCCGTGCGCTACCGGCCGGCCGTCATGGACCACTACGTCGCCCTTGCCCGGGACGCGGACGCCGCCCACGTTCAGCAGCTCTCCGACGAGATCGCGACCCGCAAGCGGACCTGACCCGAAGCCTTGGCCGGATCCTAGGTCGCCGGCACTCCGATGATGGCGTCGGCGGTCACACGCATGTCGATCACGACGAGACTGGTTGGTAGACGCATTCTCTCGGTTGAAAATAATATGTAGACCGGTCTATTGTTGGCTCATGGCATCCAAAGGAGACCTGACAAGGGCACGGCTCGCAGAATCCATGCTCGAGCTCATCCAGACCAGCGGCTACAGCGGCACGGGCCTGAACGCCGTGATCGAACACGCCGCAGCGCCGAAAGGGTCGATCTACTTCCACTTCCCCGACGGGAAGGAAGGCCTGGGCGTCGCAGCGATTGAGCTCGCCACGAAGGCATTCGGGACGCTGATTGCAGAGGCCGCGATTTCCCGGGTCGATGCGGCCGAGGCAGCACGCGCCGCGATCGAGGCCCTGACGACCATCGTCAGCGAGAGCAACTTCCGGCGGGGTTGCCCGGTCTCTGTCGTCACCCTGGAGATGGGCGCGGAGAACGAGCGTCTGCGGCAGGCGTGCGCCGCTGCCTTTGAGTCGTGGATCGCCCTGACAACCGCGTTTCTCGAGGCCAGCGGCGTTGTCCCCGACGAGGCCCGATCCCTGGCGACCGTTGTTGTGTCGACGATCGAGGGGGCGGTCATCGTCTCTCGCGCTACGCAAAACACGCAACCCCTGATTTCGGCCGCTGACATCGTTGCGGAGCTCATCAACCAGCGCTGCCAGACCGTTGGCGGAACGCGATGACTCCACGCGACGTCTCCCGTCACGCCCTGGTCTTCGGGGCCTCAGGTCTGGTCGGTCGGCACCTCGTCCTGACCCTCGCCGAGGCTGGTACGAACGTCACGGCGGCAGTTCGGACCGCCGAGTCCGGGGCCCGTGTCGAGCGATGGGTCAGAGAGCATGGCCTGACGCGGAGCATCAGCACGACGATCGTCGACTTCGACGCTCCTGAAATCGTCGCGGGTGGCCCATCGGCGTTCCCTTTCATCACAGAGATCCACAACTGCGCCGGGTCCTACCGATTCGGAATGACCGCCCAGGAGGCACGCAGCGCGAACGTCGGCATCGTCGAGAAGCTGATCGACTTCGCCAAGGACCTCCCCAACCTGCAGCGCGTGATCCATGTGTCGGGCTACCGCGTCGGCGGACAAGACCCCACAACGGTTCCATGGCCCGACGATCACCGCACCGCGGTTTACAAGGACCTTGGCGCCTACGAAGCGTCAAAAGTGGAATCCGACGCAATCTTCCAGGCCCGAGCCCTCAAGCACGGAGTTCCCTGGACCATTGTCAATCCGTCCAGCGTGATCGGCGACAGCGCCACCGGGGAATCCGACCAGCACATCGGGCTGGCCAGCACAGTCGAGCAGATTTGGAACGGCACCGCAGCAGCGTTGCCTGGAAACGAATCGACGTTTCTCCCGATCGTCACGGTCGACTATCTGGCGGCCTTCATGACGGCAGCTGCGGTCGATCCCGCTGCTGAGGGCATGGCCTACTGGGTTCTCCACGACGACACCCCACCGCTAGCGGACCTGCTCACACACGTCGGTCGGCATCTCGGTGCGAAGGTCCCGCGGGTCAGGATTCCGATCGGCGTCATCAAGCGGCTCCCGCAGCAGATCACCAAGGCCGATCCCGAGACTCTCACCTTCATGTCCGCCGACCGCTATCCGACAGAGTCCGCCGTCGAGTTCGCCGACAGACACGGGATCCTGATGCCCGACGTGCTGGTGTCCCTCGAACGGTGGGCCGACTACCTGGCAGCGCATCGGTTTGGTGCCGTCATGTCCGCCGACCGTCGATTCGTCGACGTCGGCGGCCTGAGGACATTTGAGCTCGGCGTACGAGGATCGAGTCGGGTGATTCTTCCCGGCATGCCCGTGAACGCGGACACGTGGGCAGAGGTAGCTGCCGGCATCGAGGGGCGGGTCGTCGACTTGCCCGGCCTCGGCCTCAGTAGCGGGGCCGGCGTTCAGGACTGGGATGAGTGGCTGCCGGCGGTAGTAGCTGGTGAACCTGCTGACCTCGTCGGCCACTCCATCGGTGCGGCTGCTGCAGTAGTTGCGGCTGACCGGTTCCCGGCGCAGGTGAAGTCCCTCACGTTGATCGCACCGTTCTTCCTCCAGGCCCCGATGGGTTCCTCGGCCAGACTGAAGCCGCTCGTACGCGCCTACTTGCGACACGCAGACCCGGCACGGCTCTCACGCAAACTGACCGGATCAGAAGCGAGCGCGGATTCTCTCGTTTCCAGTCTCAGTGACCTCGAGCGAAGCAGTTCCAAGAGCGTGGCCGAGCATCTCGCCCGTGCGGGATCGAAGCGGTGGCGTGCTGAACTCCAAGAAGCGCTTAGGCGATTCAGTGGCCCGGTCCGCATCATCACAGGAAGCAAAGACCCAATCGACCCGGCCGCGGTTGCGCAGCTCGAGTCACTTCCGAACATCAAGCTGATCTCGCTGCCGGGTGCCGGGCACCATCCGCAACTAACCCATACCGATGCTCTCGTCGATCTGCTCGAGGGATCGCTCGCGTGACATAGACGCCTGCGGTTTCAGCAGCTGACAGAGATACGGGCATCCAATCTGTAGCTGGCCAGTCTGTCGGTGACCATCACACTCAGCACAACTCCAGTCCTTTGAGCAGTCGACGTAAGAGCTTCATGGCTGCCGAAGTGTTCACCAGGGCGTCAGTAAAACTGCGTTCCGCTTGAGCTCGCATGGAGTCACCTAGGAGAGCGCTATCCGCCATTCCCACGGCAATGGAAGCCACCGAATCCCACCCCAGCGATCATCTGAAGCCTCCTCGAATGCGTTGTTGCTCCGGATCAGTGACAACCGGGGAGGTCGACGGGCCGTGCAGTATTCGAATCGCGCAGTGTTCCTTCACTTCAATTGCAACGGAGGGGAGCGTTGAGTGGCTCGAGGCCGCATCACCGGAACCCGATACGAGTAGCGAGGCAACATGATCGGCGGGGCCGGCGCTGCAGCTTCGAGGGTGCCCGCCGCGAGCCTGGTGAGCAACACCCCATCGCCGGCGGCATCAACCTCGTCGGCATCAGGCGGGTCCTCGAACTCGAGGACAGCACCGCAGCACTACGCCGCGACAACGCGCAAACAACACTGAAATCCGCACAGCCAGAAGGACACACCGCACAGTAAGGACCACCGCCATGGAAAACGACCGCGTACCCGCAGCCGTCGACGCGACGCCCGACGCCGACTACATCGAACAATCAATACCCGTCGTCCAGGACGAAAACCTCTGAGTGAGTCACGGCACCTCATGGAGAGTTCGCCGTTCACACACCAACGGCGCAGATAAACTGTGGAAGATCGTGACGTCTACGAGCTACTTCCGAGGCCGCGAGCGCTTGCGTCGCCCCACAAAAAGAATCGCCGAGCTACTTGCGTTCGAATGGCGTAGCCGCGAGGACGGTTACGTGAAATTCCGGTTTCCCTGCCATCGCCGCCGCCATACGGACTCACATGTTCAACGTCCCCACATCACTACGCCCCTTCCGTCGAGCCGGCCACGCCCGAACTGCCTTCCGCCCGGAGAAAACCGCCAACGCTCCCGTCGCCAATGACAGCGAACTGCTCAAAGCCACGATCAGCGTCGGACTCGATCCGACCAAGTGACCACTCGAACCCCGCCACAACCTGACCGTCTGCCCCACAGCGTATTCGTGCGCGCTGGAGCACTCGACGAACGATTCGATGTGGTCCACCTCGTCCTGCGCCCATCCCACCGTATAGGTGCGCGGATGCACACAACGGCCCAGCGTGGCACCGTCCTCCACGTCCAGCACCCTCGCTTCGACAGCAGGACCCATACCACCGGAGATCGACTGCACAGCAATGCTGAACGTCACCACCGCGCAGATGAGTGCTGCCAGAGCAAGTATCGACAATGCGGCGACGATCCACATCCCCCTCCGCTCGCCCACCGTATCCACCCTCGACCTCATAGATTCTTGATATGACATCTACGGCCCGATACAAAATCGAGCCAACCGCGAACTCGCGCGGAGCCTCCACGACTGCCAGCGAACGAGACACACTCCCTGCCCATTGCAGGGGCCGACGCCGAGAGCCTCAAACGAGAGCCGACCCTGTCAAGCCGCTGGTCGCCTTTCGGAGACGGCGGGATCGCCAACCGATCTCCGTGAAGTTGCATCAGACGCAACGTTATTGGCCTCTTTTCGGGACAGATTGCTCGCCATCTCCTGTGGTCATCGGCGCCCGGTTGAGTCGGCTTCGTCAGCGAACCTTGTCGGGTGGAGACCGTGTCGGTCAGCTCGTTACGCCGCGTTAAGAACCTGAAAACTCGGGGAGCAAACCTTCCTTTCCCAGGTGAAGCAGTGAATTATCGATATGGTCGCGCATCTGGTTACCGCGCGGCATGTCGAGCGCGCCTGAAAGCACAACGGGCCGGGAGGTCACATGCTGCTACATCAATCGATCGGGTTGGAGCGCTTCAACGAACTACCGCGGCAGAAGGCGGTTCACGCATTGTTCGAGTGCTGCTGCTCGCTGACGTGGGCCGGGTGGGTCAGCGACGGACGTCCGTTCGCCGATCACGCGGAGATCCTCTCGCGCGCCGAGGACGCGATTCTCAACCTCTCGGACGAGGACGTCGAACGCGCCCTGCAATGCCATCCACCCGTAGGCGTGCGCAAGAACAGCGTGCCGTCCCACCTCGAGCAATGCTCGATCTGGGTTCCGGACGACGCCGTCATGGCAACCATCTATCGCGCCGGCGAGGAGTACGAGCGGAACTTCGGCTTCCGGTATCTGTGGTGTTCGCACGGCCACGACGCCGACGACCTGCTCGAGAACATCGGCCAGCGCATGTCCAACGAACGGTCCGTCGAGCGCAAGGTCTGCGTCGACGAGCTCGCCAAGATCACGCGGACGAGGATCGAGCGCATGCTGGGACCCGAGGACGGTTATCCCGAGTACTGAAAAGAAGAGCGGGTGCAGCGCTTTCGCGCCGCACCCGCTTTCATGCTCTGAATCGATCAGAGATCGAACTCGGCCGGAGAGATTCCGACTGCAAAACACATGTCGCGTACGACGCCGCGCTCGTGCTCGTCGAAGTTGCCGTCCGCGCCGCCGATGATGATGCCGATCTGGATGACCGCGCGGGCCTGATCCTGCTTCGACTTGAGCTTGGCGATGGTCGCGGTTGCCTCGACCTTGCCGAACTCGTAGTCCGAGGACAGCTTGCTGCAGTACCAGTCGAACTGCTCACGAAGCTCGTCCGGCGGGAAGACCGCGAGCGACTCGTTGCTCATGATCAGCGCGGCGGTCTTCTGACGCTCCGACGGATCGATCGAACCGTCTGCGGCGGCGATCAACGCGCACATTGCCATGCTCGCGTTCTTGAATTCCTTGTTCTGGAACTGGCTGGTCTTTGTCTTGAGCTGGCCGTTCATCTCCTGAGCCTTAGCCTTCAACTGATCCCAGAATGCCATGAGTCTCCTCGAGTATTGCCGCCACACACCGCGCGTGGTCGTACCACCACTCTGCCTGTGCGCTCGGCAATCCGCCATCGGCCGCTAGGTGCGGTCGAACACTGCCAGAATTCGCGACTCGGAGATCGGGTCGAGCACGTCCGGGGTGAAGTGCCATTGCGTGCGGGTCCACGGATCATGAACCTCCGTCTGCCCTGCTGCCAAAAGATGTTGGCACCCCTCGGACAGTGCGGCGACGGATTCTTCCGCGAAGTTCGACTCGTCCTCTCCGACAATCAGTATGGACAAACCGATTGCCGGCCCGCGTTCGGCGAGGAACATGATGGTCTGTGCGTCTTCGGCGGAGTATCCGTGCGGGAAATCGCTGAGGATCAACAGGCGCAGGGAACTCGGCCCGTCGGCGACGCCACTCATTCGCGCGAGTTCGCCCATGTCGACGGCTTCGGCGAGTGCCCGCAGACGCGCTGAGATCTCGGTGTGAGTGGTGATGACCGGCCCCGCGAGCATCGGTGCCAGTCGGTCGGTCAGTGGCGTGAGCGAGCCGGTCAGGTCGACGACGTCGAGTAGCGGCATCGGGCCTGCTGCCATGACGCGCACGGTGACGGCACTGATCAGACCGAGCGCTGCTTTGCTCGACGTACTGTCCACCCAGATGGGCCGACGCAGTGGGAGCGGGACGCAGTAGGGAACGGTGAGCGTGCCGCGGTCCGGAGCCGACAGCTCACCCAGACGCATTCCGTCGCTGACGGCTGTGATCTGGGCCGGATCGGTTGTACCCGCCCAGGATACCGACTTCCACGACGCCATCGACCGTGGGAGCACGCCGTCGATCACGCCGAGTTCGTGCGCAAGCTGAGCGCTGTCGCGGGCGTGATTGTCCCGCGCGAGTGAGACGAGGTCGTCGTGACGCTTCTGTGCGGCATCGCGCGCCGCCACTCCCGCTGCCGAGTTCCGCAACGACGGATCTGCGACGGCAGCGGTCAGATCTTCGTCCAAACGGGCAAGCGCGTACTCGCTGCTGGAGACGAAGGAAGCGGCAGATCGTGAGGCATCCTCGAAGATCATCCACGCGCGCTCGAGGCCGCGGCCCACCTCCAACGGCTCCACCGCGGAGTCCCACGCGGGCGCGGCTGTCGGGGCTGGTTGTGCCGGCTCGTCGTCCACCTCGACGCCGTGCACCGAGATCAGTTCCGCCAGACCACCCGCATAGCACTGCCCTACGGCCCGAATCTTCCAGGCACTGGACTTTCGGTACAGCTCCCAGCAGATGACCGCTGTCTCGGTACCTGCGGTGGGGATCGCGAATTCGGCCAGGACCGAACCGGATTGATCGCTCAGGGTGGCGGAGAGCCCGGCTGTGCGAAAGGCGCCCGCGGCCGTCGCCGCCGGATCCACGCTGACGATGCACAACACGGCCGCGGCATCGGGGTGAAGTCGATCGAGTTCCACCCGGATGCCGCTCTGGTCGAGTTGCACTCCAGCGGTGGATGGTTGGTTGTAGAAAACGAAGTCCGCGGACGTCAATGCCCGCAGGTTCGCGTCCGCTACCAGCGCCGACACGTCGAACGGCGTCTGGCTCTCGGCTCGAAACGTCACCACGGGCGCCTGCAGCGGCGCGTTCTGTCCGGGAACAAAAGTCATACCCACAGCAGCGAACTATGCCATGACCGGGCTCTCTCGGTCAGCCTTGCAGGTCCGCCACCACTAGATCGGCGACCGCGGTCATCCCGGCGTCCGTGAAGTGCAAGCGCTGCGCCGTCGACTCCGAGAACAGGCCTTCGAACCAACGCTGATCTGCACTCGCACATGCGTCGTGCCCGCCGGCGATGCTCGCCGCCGCAATGTCGACAGTGCGCACACCGTGGGCGTGGGCGACCTCGTCGAACTTCGTGTTGTAGCGAGCGAAGTAGTCCATGAACCAGGATGCGTCGGCGTCTGAGAACGGAATGTTCGGCCAGCATCCGCGAGAGGAGATCATGCCGCCCTCACCGATCAGGTAGATGCGAGCGTTCGGCGCGCGCTGCGTGACCGCGGTCAGGATGCGATCCAATTCTCCGGCAGCCCGGTCGATTCCGGACTGGGCGACGGAATTCGCGAGCGGGTCGTACCGGCATCCACGATCGGTTCCTGGCCCCGGAGCGACGCACAGGGGGCCGAGGAAGATGCTGTTGGAGTCGTTGCCGCCGATCGAGATGGTGATCAGGTCGGTGTCCGGGTGAACGGCATCGAGTTGGACAGGCCAGTAGTTCGGAATCAGCTGTGGAGTGTCGATGATGTTCTCGGCGCGTGCCGCGCTGCAAGAGACGTCGGCGAACTCCGCGACCTCGAGTGCCCGAGAGATCTTGCCCGCGAAGTTCTCGTACGAACGCGAACAGGCGTCGGGGTACATCGGTTCCAGCCTTGGGCCGGAGGCGCGGGAGTCACCGAGGGCGACGTACTTGATCCCGGTGCCGGATACACCTGACAGCGTTTCCGACTGCGGCACCGAAGCCTGCGCGATCCCGGTGCTCACGATCGCCAGCACAACGCCTGCGACAGCCGCCGCCCGACCGAGAAGTTTCCCTCGAATGATCATCTACTGTGCCAAGTCCTCTCGCGCACGGCCGCTCGACTGACGGCTCGACATGCCGCATGAGGTTAACGCACAGAGGGGAAACGATGTCCGGTTCGACGGACGGCGATCGAAATCACCTACCGCCGAACCGGATTCATCTCGACTATGCAGTCTCGACTCAAGCAGTGAGGAAACGGCCCAGCTGCGGCGCAGCTTCTCCTGCGTGCTTGGCTTGGATACCTTCACCGATGGCCTGCAGCTTCCATTCACCGTTCACGCGGTACACCTTTGCCATCACCATTCCGGTGAAAGCCATGCCGCCCTGGAGCGTGTATCGAGCGAGCTCGGAGTTGGTGGTGCTGTCAACGAGACGGCAGAACGCGTTGGAGACCTGCTCGAACGTGTGTCCGCGGTACGAGGTCACGGTGAAGATCACGGTGGTCACGTGAGCCGGGACCCGCTGCAGATCGACGAGCATGACCTCGTCGTCGCCGTCTCCGTCGCCGGTGAGGTTGTCACCCATGTGACGGACCGAGCCGTCCTTGGACGTCAGCTGACCGTAGTAGCAGACGTCGACGAGGTTGCCGTCGGCGTACAGGAGTGCCGAAGCGTCGAGGTCGACGTCGGCGGTACGGCTTCCGAACAGGCCGCTCTTCTTGATCGGATCCCAACCCAGACCCATCTGGATCATGGTGAGCGCGACGCCGCCCTCCTTGCGGAGTGTGACCTTCTGTCCCTTGGTCAGGCTGACGGGGCGTCCCTTGACCAGGCTCACCTCGGGCTGCTGCGCCGGCGGCTGGTTCTGCACGGGAGGCGCCGGGGGTGCCTGGTTGTACGTCGGCTGCTGGTTGTACGCAGGCTGCTGCGCCGGCGGGTAGGCCGGCGGCGTCGGTCCCTGGTTGTAGGCGGGCGGTTGGTTGTACGCGGGCGGGGCCGGCGGAACCGGCGGAGCGTTGTACGAAGGCTGCTGCTGCGGCGGCTGGTTGTATGCCGGCGGTGTAGGAGCGACGGACGACGGCGGGGTGATCGGCGCCGGAGCCGCGACCGGAGTGGGCGGCGGCGGCGCGGGAGCATCGTCGACGGACACACCGTGATCGGTGACCAGCGCGGCAAATCCACCGGCGTAACCCTGGCCGACGGCGCGCACCTTCCATGCACCCTGGCGTCGGTACACCTCGAGCGCGATGACGATGGACTCGGCGGTGAGGCCGTCGATCACGTACTCGTACAACACGTTCCCGGCCGCATCGGAGACCCGAGCGGTCGGTGCAGCAGTGCGCCCGAAGTTCGACGAAGCGTCGTCGAGCGTGATGACGGCGCGAACCTGCTCGATATCGGCGGGTACGCCGGCGAGTGAGACTCGGAGTGAGGCAATGCCACCCGGGTTGGGTACCAATTGCACGCCGGGTCCGGTCGGCTGGTTGAAGAAGACGAAGTCGGCGTCGGAACGAACTTTTCCGTTGCTCGTCACGAGGAGTGCAGACAGGTCAGCGGCCGCAGCCAGCTGAACCGAGACAACTACATCCGAGACGTCCAGCGGGCCGTTCTGCCCTTTGGCAAGCGATACAGACAACTAAATCCCCTTCATAGAGAGCGTGTATTACCCGAGCGCGGAAGAGAACCACCGCAAGATCTCCGCGCTCGCTGCGATACCGGACCTTTCTGTCACAGTAACGGTCGGCCGTTGCCAATTCAGTTCTTCCAGCTCACCGTGCCTGGGCCTGATCGCGAAATCGGAGTATTCGAGCATGTCCGCATCCAATGCGCCGTCACCAGCCGAGATCACGACGGCGGACTGATCCAGATCACCCGACTCGACCAGTCTGCGGCGCACCTCTGCCAGCGCTCGTGACTTCGACACGGCGTCGGGCATCGTGTAGATCTTCCGGCCTTGACGCGAAACATTCCAGCCCCGCGTCACGCACCAGTGATTCCATTCGGTTTCGAATTCACTCGGCATCACGGCCAGATCGACGACCAGGTATGGAAACAGGTCGTCGGCAACACGAATGGAGCTGACCCAGCTCGAGTCGATCCGCGATTCCAGTTCGGCCTGAACCTGCGGCAACTCGGCGCCGGCCTTACGGGTCGACCGGTCGATCTCGTTTCGCCAGTCGCGATCGGCTTCGCCGTCCACCAGGATGTTTCCGCCGTTGCTCGTGATCGCGTACTTCCACGGTCCGCCCGGAAGATCGATCCGCTGGAACTGCGCAATGGTCCTGGTCGTCGTCGGAATCACCGGAACCCGCGAGCTGAGCGCAATCAGCAGTTCGATCGATTCGACGCTCATGTGCGAGAGCGGACCGCCGTTGTAGTACTCGACGCACAGCGGGCTCGGTGCCGAATCCAGGTCGGAGCCACTGGGATCGCCGCCGATCGCGGCCTGCGAATAGATCATCGTGCGGTCCAGATCCGTGGCGATCAGGACCTGGGACGCAGCGGTGTCCACACGGCTCACGTGATGTCCTTGATCAGGCCGACACACGAGTAGGCGAGATCCGGGACGACCTCGACCGGGACCCCACGGGCCTGTGCCAACAACCGGATGTGCGCGTGCTCCGGGGCTTCGAGTTCGCGCACCAGAACCTTCCAGGGAAGCCGGCGCAGCAGCACCCTGGTTGTTTCTCCGACACCGGGTTTGACGAAGTTGACCGTCGAGATCCCGTACTCGGCCTGCACCTTCTCCACCGACTCCCAACCGGCCCAGGTCGGCGTCCGATCGGAATCGAGCACTGCAGCAAGAGAATCCGCTGCGTCGCCGCGAACCGAATCGAACTCGGCCGAGACCACGTCGAGCAACCTGTTGGAAACGTCGACGTCGGCAAGGTCGGCGTAGAACTTGGCGCCGTGGAAATCGCCGGGCCCGATGAGGGTGTCGTTGAGGACTGTTCGTGAGACCAAGCCGGACACCGTCGAATTGAGGCACGCCGACGCGATCAGGAAGTCGTCGCGGGTTCCGTACGTTCGCACGCAGTGTCCGGGGTCGGCGAGAACAGCCAGATCGGAGTCGAACTTCGCTCCGCCTGCCTCGTGGTACTCCGTCAACGCTGTGTCGAGTTCGCGGGCGATGGCGCCCTTACCTGTCCAGCCGTCGACGAAGACGACGTTCTCCGAGTCGTGATGGTGCGCAAGATAATCGAGTGCGACGGAATCGATACCCTTGCCGCGGACGATAGACACTGCATAGTGCGGCAACGTGAGCCCGCGGGTCTGCTGGGCCCAGCGCCGCATCAGAATCCCGATCGGTGTTCCGGCCCGGGCGAGTGAGACTAGCGTGATGTCACTCCCCCGCTCGGCCAAGACCAAGTCCATCACGGTCCCGACCGCGCGCGCCAACCGTGGAGCGCTCTCGGCGAGCACCGTCTCGAACAGATCCCGGTATGCCTGATCGGGTTGGTACTCGATGGGAAGAGACTCGGCATAGTGCGCCTCACCCGACTGAATACGCTTCTCGCGCACGGATACATCCGCTTCGAGATCCACGTGCGAAAGATCCTTGAGCAGCCACTTCACTTCGCCCGGCGCGTACGAACCGAATTCGGGCCCGACCAATGGTTCGTTCATGACGAGCTCCCTGCTCTGGATTCTCGCAGCGCCGACGGATCGGCCCCGCGAACGGTGGCGACCAGGACGTCGGTGCCGGAGTTTCGTAACACCTCGATCACTCCGTCCATCGCCGTCAACCGATCGGTGTCTGCGGGCTCGTCGATGACCAGCAACGCAAGGGCGTCGACCGCCGCATCAGGCCACTGCGCGTTGTAGACGTATCGAGGGTCGTTCTCACCCAGTTCGGGTGCCGGAAAGGTGAACCCGCGACGCAGCGGGTATCCCGGCACGTCGACGACGTACGCGGGTGAGCGAGTTGTGGTCTGGTACCGAACCGCTCGCCCAGAGCTTTCCAAGCCTGCAGCGATGCGCAGTGGCAGGTACATCAACTCCTCGTGACCGATCACGATCACAGCACGCGACGCGTCGATCGACGATCCGAGAATGGACACCGCTGCCTCGACGGCTGACTCGAATGCCGTGGTGTCGCCATCGAGAAAGCCGTGCCTGCCACCATCGGGGACATGTGCCGGCCACGGCAGATCGATCCGTGCCAGCGTGCCACGGCGGTCACCGATCGGATTGAGATCCGGAGCATCCAGCGCCGTGACGCGCTCGGTCAGGCCGTCGGGCAAGACCGTCGAACCCGAAGCGAGAGAGACGTAGTCGATTCGTACATTCAACTCTGCCGCCGCGGCTTCGCCGGCGACTCGGTGTTCCTCGGTTCTCATGTCCACCAGCGAGGCCACGACGTAGCGGCTTCGCGGGCATTGCCCGTGCAGCGCCCGGATGGCATCGATCGCGGTGGCGCCGGTGGAGATCTCGTCGTCGACGAGGACCAGAGGCAGGTCGTTCTCGAACAGTTCGGCGGACGTCGGCTGCATCAGATGGCTCGTGGCGTGCGAGTGCCCCTCCTCGAATCCGGCGAGCGTCGTAGCCCCTGGTACGTCTCGGCGCGTGGAGTGCAGGTAGCAGTGAGCGTGCAGGCGAGCTGCGACGCAGTGGCCCAAACCTGTTGCGGTTTCGGCAAACCCGAGAACGACGACGTCGACACCCTCACCGAGGGTTGTCCGCACCAGATCGCCGAGGTCGTCGGCAGCGCCGATGACCACGGACGGCTCGGTGGGCACGTGCTTTCCCAGCACGGTGGACACCAGCAGATGAGCGCGACGCGGATTCCGCCGAAGTCCCGGGATCACCAGATCGGGCACCGAATGCCCGAGTGACGAATCACCGTGAACGAGGTCCAAGCCGAATTCTGCTGTAGCCCAGGGAACGTCCTTGGACTGGACAAGCTCTGTCATCGATCGACCAACGCCGTCAGCAACTCGACGAACGTGATTCCCTTGTTGGTCACACCGAACACGTGAGCTCGGAGCGCAGTCTGATGGGCCCAATTGCGGTGCGGCTTCATCTCGTTCATCTTGTTCCGGTAGCCGGACGCCTGAACTCCCCCGGCGTCGGCACCGAGAATGTCGAGGGCATCGTGATATTCCTCGTGCGTGACAGCGGACAGTGCATTGACCGCTGCGACGTGCGACGGGTGGATGACCGTCTTGCCCTGGATTCCGTTGGCTCGGTCCAGCGCGATCTCACGGAGCAGACCGTCGAGGTCGCGGCTGACGAGATGCTGACGGAACCGGACGGCGTCGTGTTCCTCGAACGGAGTGGCGCGCAGCATCGGCCGGAACATGCGTTCGTGATCGGCGAAGTACTCCCACACGGGCCCGGTGATTACAAAACCCGAACCGTCCGCGCGCCCGAGATAGTTGACGATGTCGGCGATGACGTCGACCACCACGCGCACGTCGTAGATGGTCAGATCGCGGTCCCGGCGGATGCCGAAGGTGCTGCACATGTCGGTGGCGCCGATGCGGACGGCAAGGATTCGATCGCGGTGCTGCGCGAGAATCCCACTGATGGTGCGCAATTCGAGATCACGTGTATCGCGGTGAACCAGCGCGGGTGATTCGAGCACCGGCATCGCGTAGAGATGCTTACCCAGCAGTTCGGATGCGTCCGCGACGGCGTCGAGAAACACGGGGCCGGACTCGCTGCCGAACTTGGGGATTACGAACCCGGTGAGCGCGGCGCGCCCCTCGGTCAACGACGCGGCGACCTTGTGGATGTCCGCGACTTCACGAACCCGCACGAACAGCAGCATGCCGACGGCGTCGGTGGACGCGATCTTGTCGAGAGCTTCGACCGCGTTCGCTCGCGCCGATTCGACCTCGTGATCGGCGACGGCATCCTCGAGATCGAGCACCATCGAACTGACGCCCTCGGACGCACGCTTGGACACGATGTCGGCCAACCCGGCCCGGGTGGCAGGAACGTAGAGAGTTGCACCCAGAGCAATCGCGAGCAGATCCCTCTCGTCGGAATCCGCGAACGATCGAGGCGCATGCAGGAACAGTTGCTCCCGCACGTCATCCTCGAGATGTTGAAAGTGCTGCATTTCTCTTCTCTCTGTAACCGCAATCAAGTCCATGAAACGACCCCCTGTGACAACGCGTCGGGCAACTCCGATCCCCCGATCGGCCCGACCATTCAGTTTTTGCCGGCTCGCGCCCGCATCTTCTCGACAACTTCGGTGATGAACGTCGATACCGAGTCCAGCTGTAATACATACGACCAGTAGTCCGGATGAGTTCCCGACAGTGACGCACTCGCTCGCTCGATCCTTGCTAGTTGAGCATCGAGTACAGAGCCCCACTCCGCCACCAACCCTTGGTTAACAGCGAACATCTGGGCGTCTTTCAGCCGGAAACGAACCTCACGTTCCTTTTGGCTCGGATCTGCCCGAACTGCACGCAGAGTAGCGAGACGGTCCGTCACGGCGTCGGCACACGCTTCGGCGTCGGCGAGGTGCACGCGGGCTTCGGCCATCAAAGCCAGTGCATGTTCGGGGTTTCCCGCAGCCAGCGACTGCTTCGCTTCCTTGAGATCGATGTCGGCCTGATCGATATGCGCTCGGCTGCGACTGCTGTTGTCGACGAGGTCAGCGGAACTCGCGGCGTTGAACTCGCGCAGCAATGCGGAGTACGCCGGATCCAGGCGGTCCACTCGAGTGCGCACTGCCGACAACCTGGTCGAGACCGAGGAAATCGTCATCTCGGCACGGTGCTGGGTCGACGGGGCTTCTGCCAATGCTTCCTCGAGCGCCGATACCGCTTCGCGGACACTCTCGGCCCGCGTGCGGACTGCGTCGGCGCGACCGGATGAGCGCGCATTGTCGAGCGCTGCAACCGCGTCGTCGAGGTGTTCGGAGGCCGTCACCACCGACGGGTACTCGCGATAGCGCTGATCGGTGGCAGCCAGTTTTTCCCGGACGGCGTTCGCCAGGGTTCGGGCCTGCTGGCCGAGGACGGGAATGGCGGACATCGTGACCGTCGCCTGCTCGAGGTGCGCACGATGCCCGTTGTAGAAGGCGTCGACGCCCTTCGCCGCCTCGACGAGTTCGGCTACCGACTTTTCGAACGCCGCCCGAGCACCGTTCGGGTTCTGGTGAAGTACCTGATCGTTGCCATAGCGCTCGGATGTGTCGAGGTAGTCCGACGCAGCCTGGAAGCACCGATCCCGAACGGGTTCCCACGCAGCGCGCAGCCCTCGCTCGGGGTACAGCTCGGCGGAAGCGTCGACTGCTGCCGACGCGATGGTCTGCCGCTTGTCCATGTCGAGGAACGCCGAAACCATGGCCGTCTGCGCCTCCCGCGCACGACTGACCGACTCCCCCACTCTTGCCCCCCGATTGAAGCGCTCCGACCATCTTCCCACCACGATTGAATCCTACGGGTCCAGCACTTCGCTTCTCGGTTCGTAATTCTGCTGTTACGGCGAACACACCGGAACTGCGGTTAGGGTGGTGGAGGTAAACACACTCCCAAGACGACTTCGCGTCGTAGTGGGCCTTGTCTCTCCTCTTGAAAGGACCCCTGAATGGGCGTCAGCTTGACCAAAGGCGGCAATGTCTCTCTCACGAAGGAGGCCCCGAACCTGACTGCAGTGGTCGTCGGCCTGGGCTGGGACGCACGTTCCACCACCGGAGCTGCTTTCGACCTCGACGCCAGCGCAATCGGCGCAGGCTCGAACAAGAAGGTCCTCTCCGACCAGCACTTCATCTTCTTCAACAACCTCCGTTCGCCCGACGGCTCGATCGAGCACAAGGGTGACAACACGGACGGCGAAGGCGAAGGCGACGACGAGCAGATCGACGTGAACCTCGCAGCGGTTCCTGCCGAGGTCGAGAGCGTTGTCTTCCCCGTCTCGATCTACGACGCAGAAGCTCGCTCGCAGTCCTTCGGCCAGGTCCGCAACGCGTACATCCGCGTCGTCGACAAGTCGAACGGCAACGAGCTCGCTCGTTACGACCTCTCCGAGGACGCTTCCACCGAGACCGCCATGGTCTTCGGTGAGCTGTACCGCAACGGTGCAGAGTGGAAGTTCCGCGCAATCGGCCAGGGCTACGCGTCCGGCCTCGCGGGCATCGCGCGCGATTACGGCGTCAACGTCTGATCTTCGCTCTCGACGAGCTGACTCGGGGAAGGTTCCGCAGTAGTCTGTGGAACCCTCCCCGTTTTCACGTTCGGATGCGGTGAGAGACCGCTTGCAGTAACCACTCTGCATTGACCAACTAGAAAGGGCCACGCTCCGTGGTACTGCGAATATTCGGTTTATCCATCGCAATTTCGATCCTCGCGATGATCGTTGCGTTCATCTACGGCGGACCCGAGGCACTGTTCCTCGTCATCATCCTGTCGATTCTGGAAATCTCGCTTTCCTTCGACAACGCCGTCATCAACGCCACTGTTCTGCAAAGAATGAGTGAATTCTGGCAGAAGATCTTCCTCACCATCGGCGTCATCATCGCCGTCTTCGGTATGCGTCTGGTGTTCCCGCTCGTGATCGTCTGGGCTGCATCCGGTCTCGGACCCGTAGCTGCACTCGACCTCGCACTGAACCCGCCTGCGGACGACGCCGCGTACTTCGCCAACGGCGAGCCGAGCTACGAAACCATCCTCACCGACGCTCACCCGCAGATCGCTGCCTTCGGTGGCATGTTCCTGCTGATGCTCTTCCTCGGATTCATCTTCGAAGAGCGTGAGATCACCTGGCTGTCCTGGCTGGAGAAGCCGCTCGCTCGCATCGGCAAGCTCGATCAGCTCTCCGTCGTCGTGGCCGGCATCGTCCTGGTTCTCAGTGGTTCTTTCCTCGCTGCTGACGACAAGGTCTCCACCGTCATGATCTCGGGCGTTCTGGGCATGATCACCTACATCGCGGTCAACGGATTGGGTGAACTGTTCAACTTGCCGGAAGAAGGCGAAGAAGAGGAGACCACCAAGTCCGGTGGTCCCACCGAATTCGCGAAGGCAACCGGCAAGGCCGGCTTCTTCCTGTTCCTCTACCTCGAGGTCCTCGACGCGTCCTTCTCCTTCGACGGCGTCATCGGCGCATTCGCCATCACTGCAGACCCGATCATCATCGCCCTCGGCCTCGGCTTCGTCGGCGCGATGTTCGTCCGTTCCATCACGGTCTTCCTGGTCCGCAAGGGCACGCTCTCCGATTACGTCTACCTCGAGCACGGTGCGCACTGGGCCATCGGCGCTCTGGCCGTCATCTTGATGGTGTCCATCGGCGTTCACATCAACGAGATCATCACCGGCCTGGTCGGTGTCTTCTTGATCGGCGCTGCTTTCATCAGCAGCCTCATTCGCAACAAGCGAATCGCGAACGAAGATCCGAAGTTGGACGAGAACACTCCGGCAACTGTCTGACGTTCTTTTCACGAAACGCCCGCGACCAATTGGTTGCGGGCGTTTTGTTTGTTATGCCTGAATTGAAACTCTCTGCATTCCCAGCCGCGCGCCAATTGTTCAGCCGCGCGCCAAATTCAGCCTGCGGCTGAACAATTGCCCTGCGGGTGCGAAAA
The DNA here is from genome assembly GCF_040546695.1 of Rhodococcus sp. OAS809. Classification (NCBI taxonomy): domain Bacteria; kingdom Bacillati; phylum Actinomycetota; class Actinomycetes; order Mycobacteriales; family Nocardiaceae; genus Rhodococcus; species Rhodococcus sp. OAS809. The sequence goes on from NZ_JBEPOI010000002.1 coordinate 3,379,921, forward strand.
ACCTATTCGTAAGGGAAACCATGAACGAGATAGTCATAGAGCGCGCAACGGACGAGGACGCCGCGGAAATCCTTGTTCTACAACGCTGTTGCTGGGTCTCGGAAGCAATCTCCAACAACAGCATGGACATACCCCCGCTCCACGAGGACCTACCCACGGTCCGAGCCTGGGTTCAGGAGTCGACTGTCTGGACCGCACGACGCGGCGGCCGACTCGTCGGGGCCGTGCGAGGAACCGCGGACGGAACCGCATGGCAGATCGGTCGCCTCATGGTGGCGCCGGACTTGGCGGGCAACGGCCTCGGCCGACGCCTCTTGCAGCACGTGGAACAGAACGCTCCGGAGCGCATCACCCGTTTCGAGCTGTTCACCGGAAGCAGGAGCCTGCGGAACATTCGCCTGTACACCCGAGCGGGCTACTCCCAATTGCCGCCGGACCCCAGCCAAATCCCCGGAGTCGTCTACCTGTCCAAGCCGAACGCCATCAACTCCGACTGAACGGCGATACTGACTTCTGTGGTGAACATTCGCGTCGCAGCGCAGACAGACTTGCCGTTCTTACGTGAGCACGACTCGCACGTCGCTGCCGAGGAACTCGCGTCAGTGGTCCAACGCGGCCGGATACTCATCGCCGAGGACAACGGTAATCCAATCGGATGGCTGCGCTGGGGCTTGTTCTGGGACGAGATTCCGTTCATGAACATGCTGACCGTCCTGTCTTCGAACCGCGGCCAAGGCATCGGGCGCGCTTTGGTCACAGATTGGGAAAAACGCATGAGCCGCGCGGGACACTCGCAGGTCCTCACCTCCACACTCGCCGACGAATCAGCCCAGAACTTCTATCGCGCAATGGGATACACCGACGCGGGAGTTCTGTTACTCCCAGGCGAGTCCTCCGAAATCTTCCTACGTCGAGACCTCGATACGACGACCGATCTGACCGATCCCCACATTACCCACGAGTAATATATGGTGGTCGTCACACCACGATCTCAGGGTGGGGCGTGGCACACCAATGTGGAGGACGAGTATGTCGTCAAGGGTCTTATCTCGCGCAGTTGTCGGAGTACTCGCGCTTGCACTGACAGGCGTCGGCGCACCGGTAGCGCTCGCGCAGCCAGTCCTTGCCAAGTCCCCCGATGACGGTTTCTACAGCTACGACGGCGCGGCACCCCTCTCGTCGTACGCTCCGGGTGCGGTCCTCGAGACTCGCACCGTGCCGTACACCGTGCTCAACATCCCGACCCCGATACAGGCAGTGCAGGTTCTCTACCGATCAACCGACGCCCTGGGACAGCCGTCCGCCAACGTCACCTCGATCCTGCGCCCGGCCAACGCCCAACCGAACAAAGTTGTTTCGTACCAGTCCTTTTACGATTCGCTGAACCCCGACGACAGCCCGTCGCGAGCCATCGCGGGTAACACCCCGATCGGCGACTGGACTCCCAGCGGACGCAACTTCAACATCGGCGGTACCTTCACGAGCATCGAAGCCGCGCTGTTCGGGCCGCTCTTCGCATTGGGCTACACGATCGTCGTCCCGGACACCGAAGGCCCGGCCGCCAACTTCGCTGCCGGACCCGAATACGGGATGATGACGCTCGACGCTCTGCGTGCCGCCCGCGATGTCCCGGAAACCGGAATCACCGACAACGCAGAGATCGCGCTCATGGGATACTCCGGCGGAGCCATCGCCACCAACTGGGCTTCGATCCTCGCTCCCGCGTATGCACCGGAGATCAACGACAACTTGATCGGCGCCGCGCAGGGCGGCGTGCTGGTCAATCCGGCCAACAACCTTCGCTACGCGAGCGGAAGCATCGGGTGGGGTGGCGTTGTCGGCATGGCAGTCGTCGGCGTTGCGCGTTCGTACGACATCGATTTCGGGAAGTATCTCAGCGACCGTGGACGCGACGTCATGGCTCGACTCGAAGACGCGTCCATCGGCAATGTGCTGGCACAGTATCCCGGACTGACCTGGCAGGATCTGGTCAAACCCGAGTACGCCGATCCCAATACTGTTCCCGAGTACGTCGATGTCGTGAACAAGATCAACATGGGCACCGCGGCGACACCGACCATTCCGATGTTCATCGCGCAGGCGGCCAACGGCACCATCGAGGGCACCCAACCCGGCGGCCCCGGTGTCGGAGCGGGAGACGGCGTGATGATCACGGGCGACGTCCGCACCCTCGCACGCAAGTACTGCGACGCCGGCCTGGCGATTCAGTACGACCAGTACGACACCATCAGCCACTTCCTCGGCGCCATGCTCTGGCTCCCCGGTGCGCTCGCCTGGGTCGACGACCGCTTGAACGGCAAGCCTGCACCGTCCAACTGCGCGAACATTGCACCGGGGAACTCACTTGCGCCGCAAGAACACGCGCGCTGACTGACAGCGAGCCTGAATCTACTTCGACGGTTCCACCTCCCACCGAACGTGAGTCACCAACGGTTCAAGGCTAAGTCGGCTGACGGCGGATTCCAGGAGTCCGTCGTCTCGCTCCGCGGCAGCCAGTTCGGCCACCACCCGCACGCGGTCGCTGTCCGGGATGTCGAAGGACTGCACTGACCGGAGCTGAAACTCGGGCCTCGAAATGGACTGCACGGTAAGACCTCTGATGTGAGCTTCGGCGTCACCGTGGCAGGTCACCTCGAAGGTGTAGTCCGCGGGTGGTTCTTCGCGTCCGGTTCGGGCAGGCTGGTGATCCATCATCCGACCCAACGGCCTCAACAGCGTGTTCGCCAACATGATTGCGCCGGCACCGAACACCGCGACCCAGTACATTCCGCCGCCTGCCAGTGCGCCGACGGCGGCAGTGGCCCACAGAGTGGCGGCAGTGTTCAGGCCGGTGACCGACGCACCCTGCTTCATGATCACTCCAGCACCGAGGAAACCGATCCCCGAGACGATCTGCGCTGCGACGCGCGTCGGATCAGCGTCCGGGCCCTGAAACCCGTACGCGCCCATGATGACGAAGAGCGTCGCACCCAAGCTCACCAACGCGTTGGTTCGCAGACCCGCCATCCTTGCGCGCCATTGCCTTTCGATCCCGACGGCAGCGCCGAGGACGAGCCCGAGCGCTATCCGCACAAGGATGACGTGGATTTCCACGGTGAACTCCTAGAGCCAGGTCGCGAATCGACGGATGAACATTCCTTTGGCCACCTGCGTGACGACGCAGTATGCCCCGAGGGTGAGGACCAGCCACGGGAAGTAGTTCCACGGCAGTGAAACCAACCCGAGGGAATGACCCCAGGACGTGAACGGGAACACCAGCGCGAAGACGCAGGCAGCGCCCGTGCTGAGCAGTACCGGCAGCGATGCACGCGACTGGATGAACGGGATCTTGCGGGTGCGGATCATGTGAACGATCAGCGTCTGCGAGATCAATGACTCGATGAACCAACCCGATTGGAACAGCGCTGCATGCTCGGGAGAGTTGGCGGCGAACACGAACCACATCAGCGCGAACGTCGAGATGTCGAAGATCGAACTGATCGGGCCGATGAACACCATGAACCGGCGAAGGCTCTTGGTCTCCCACTTGCGGGGCTTCGCGAGGAAGTCGTCGTCGACACGGTCCCACGGGATCGTGAGCATCGAGAGATCGTAGATCAGGTTCTGCAACAACAGAACTACGGGAATCATGGGGATGAACGGCAGCAGGGCGCTGGCGACGAGCACCGAGAAGACGTTCCCGAAGTTCGACGACGCAGTCATCTTGATGTACTTCTGGATGTTTCCGAAGGTACGACGCCCTTCGATGACTCCTTGTTCGAGTACGCCGAGGTCCTTCTCCAGCAAGATGATGTCCGCGGATTCGCGGGCGATGTCCGCCGCTGTGTCGACGGAGATGCCGACGTCCGCCGCCCGAAGTGCGGGTGCGTCGTTGACACCGTCACCGAGGAAACCAACCGTGTGGCCGACCCGGCGCAGCGATTCGACAATGCGTGCCTTCTGCATCGGATCCGTCTTCGCGAAGACGGTTGTCCGCTGCACCAACTCGTCGAGGGCGTCGTCGTTCAACGCTTCGATCTCGGCGCCGGAGACCACGGTCCCGACATCGATACCGACTTTGCCGCAGACGGTTTCGGCGACCAGTTCGTTGTCACCCGTCACTACCTTGACCACGACTCCGTGGCTCGCGAGGGCTTCGATCGCCCCGGCCGCAGATTCCTTCGGCGGGTCGAGGAAGGCCAGCAGTCCAACCAGGGTCATGCCCTCTTCGTCGGCCGTCGAGTACTCGCGGCGCTGCTCTTCGACGACTGTCTTGGTTGCCACCGCAAGCACTCGCTTACCTTGACCGTTCAGCTCCGCGACCAGACGGTCGACTCGGGCCAGCCATCCCGGTGTCAATTGGTGGGTCACCCCGTCCAGTTCCACCGATTCACAGACCGAAAGGAGCTCTTCCACTGCACCTTTGGTTACGATCAGATCGGCGTCTCCGTGGTCGACCACCACGGAGAGTCGACGGCGCTTGAAGTCGAAGGGAATCTCGTCCACCAACCCGTGGCGACGCGAGATCTCCTCGACCACTTCGGGACCGGCGGCCTCGATCACCGCGTCGTCGAGAAGACTGCGCAATCCGGTCTGATTCACGGAATTGACCGCCGCTAGCCGCAATACGTCCTCGGACTTACGTCCGGCAGTATCGAGATGCTCACCGAGAACGATGCGGTCCTCGGTGAGAGTTCCGGTCTTGTCCGTGCACAGAACGTCCATGGCACCGAAGTTCTGAATCGCGTTGATCTGCTTGACGATCACCTTCTTGCGCGACATGTGGAGCGCACCCTTGGCCAGGTTCGCCGTCACGATGAGCGGCAACATTTCCGGAGTCAACCCCACCGCGGTGGCGACGCCGAAGAGTAGTGCTTGGCTCCAGTCCTTGGTCAGTCCGTTGATAATGAACACCGCGGGAACCATGATCAGCATGAACTTGATCAGCAGGTAGCTGACACTGCGCACCCCGACGTCGAAGCTGGTTTCGGGCCGCTTGGACGCCAATTGTGCTGTCATGGCACCGAAGTAGGTCCGCTTGCCGGTGTGTACCGCGACGGCGGTGCCACTGCCCGACACGACGGAAGTACCCATGAACCCGATGTTCTCGGCTTCGAGCAGCCGATCGACGTCGATCCCCGACGACGGGTCCGCCGACTTCTCGGCCGGCATCGATTCACCGCTGAGCATGGACTGATTGACCTGTAGATCCTTGGCCCGGATGATGCGGACATCGGCCGGGATCATGTCGCCGGCGGCAAGCTGGACTACATCCCCCGGCAGTAACTGCTCGATCGGAATCTCAGCCGTGACCACGGTGTTGTTGATCTTGCGGGTGGCCGCGACGGTCGTCGTAACCATCGCCTTGAGCGCCTCGGCGGCGCGACTCGAACGGTATTCCTGCCAGAACCTCAGTGAGACACTGACAAAGATCATCAACCCGAGAGTGATGATGCCCTCGTAGGAAGGACCGTCCTCGGGGTCCGCCCAGACCACGTCGGTCCCGACCATGATCAGGGCGAGGAATACCAGGATCAGGATGAACGGGTTCTTGAAGGCTCCCGCGAACTGCACGATTGCCGGCGCCGGGCGGTCGTGGCGGACATCGTTGCGCCCGTATTGCCGACGAAGATCGTCGATCTGATCGTCACGAAGGCCGTTGGCCGTCGTGGTCAGATCCGCGAGAACGGTGCGCGTGTCCGAGGCCGAGAAGTCGACCAATTCCTGTGCGCTTTCCTTTGCCAGGACTGTTGAATGTGTTTGTTGTGCAATGTTTCTCGTGGGCCGTGGCCGCAATGCGAGAACGGAAAATGACATGACGAATCTCCTCGGCTGCCTGAACACGCCGGACCATGCCAGTGCATGAGGGCAGCAGAATGCGCTGAGCGACAATGGAAGTCGTCAGCGGTCGCGGCAACGCCGCGCAGATGAAGCCGAGGATGCAAAGAGTCAGTGACTGACGAGCAAAAGACCGGGGTGAGCATCGTCGGCAAGAACAGAAGGATGGGTCGAATATCGACTCGGCGGGTCGTCCACGATGGTCACCTCCTGAAAGTTCGGGGCGTCCGATGACGCCACACAAGTACATGCGCACAGCACACGCCAGGAGAACCGAATATCGACGTACTCTCGCCTTCGCCGGAAGAAACCGGCATCAAGCTGCGAAAACACCTCCACGTCCGAGTTTTGGCACTGCACGACGTGTCCCGATCAAGAACGGGAAGCCACTTTGGATCACCCCTTAAGCCGGGGAGATCTGTCCTAACCTTGGGCGTCTCTCGACGTCGTGAGATCAGTGGCCTGTGTTCGTGCAGAAGCCTCACCTAACGAGGTACTGCACCCAGAGGGTAGTTCTCAAATCTGTTGCCTGTCAACCGAGCAACTCAGACGGCGGACAATCCTGCCCGTGCGACGGCGCCGGCGAAGAGTGCCGTCACGGCGGCACCCATCACGCTCTGATCAACTTCTTCCGGATCCACCGAGTGCTCAAGAACGAGCCCGGATATCAAGGCCATCAACGAGATTGCAGTGGTCCGCACATCGAAGGAATCGTCCACTCCCCATTCGCGGGCACGTTCACCGATCAACTCCACGAGTTGACTGCGCAAGTGGCGACGCTCACGTAAGTACGCCTGAGCGATCTGCGGATCACGTCCGGCGAGCACTCCGAATTCGAGGACGAGCAGTGACCACCCCGGGTCGTCGACCATCCACGTGGCAATGGCCTCGCCACCTTTGCCCGCCGCGTCGGCCGGGTTCATCCCGGCGATCTCGGCAAGCACACGGCCGGCCAGTTCGAGAGACCGTTGCGCGAACAGTTCGGCGAACAGATCTTGTTTCGACTCGAAGTTGGAGTAGACAGCCCCCTTGGTGAAGCCCGCTCGGCGAGCAACTTCAGTGAGACGTGCAGCACTGAATCCGCGCTCCGCAAACTCTTCCGCCGCAGCGTCGAGCAGTCTTTGCCGCACCACGTCACGTCCGGGGCGGGTTACCGGCGTCCAGTCCGGTTGACGAGATTCAGTCACGATACCTAGAGTATTCAATACCTCGGGTATTGACAAGCTCTTTACTTTCGACAAGATCAGGACTCTTTCGTGACCACTACGCATCCGGCACACGCCGCACCAGACAACAGCTCCACCCACGACGAACACCACCACGACAATCTGCTGGTGAAATACGGCGCACCCAAGGTGATGGCCGCGCTGTTCGTCGGCGTGCTCCTGCTGCAGATGGGCTTCATCCTCAGCTACGTCGCCGCCTTCCATCAGCCGACTCCGCGAGACATCGAAATCGCGGTCATCGCCGATCAGGGCACACCCGACGGCATGGATCAGCAGATCGCCGACAAACTCAACGCCATCGACGGCAGCCCGCTCGACGCTCAGGTGGTCGACAGCACGGCGACCGCTCGCCGCATGATCAACGACCGAGAGATCCAGGGCGCGTTTGTCGTCAACCCGGCCGGGCCGGACACCCTGATCACCGCGAGCGCGGGCGGCAGCTCCATCGCGACGTCACTCGAAGCGGTGTTCACGAAGGTCGAGGCGACACAGGACCGACAGTTCGTCGTCCGCGACGAGATCCCCGTCGGAGCCCACGACAACCGCGGCCTCTCCGGCTTCTACCTCTCGGTCGGCTGGGTCGTCGGCGGCTATCTCCTTGCGGCAGCCATCGGACTGTTCATCGGTGCGCCGAAGACCCTCCGCCAGGCAAGCGCACACACGGGCGTGATCGCCATCTACTCGATCATCTCGGGAGCCCTCGGCGCCCTCATCACCTCACACGTGCTCGGAACTTTCGCGGGCCACTGGTTCCCGCTGTGGATCCTGGGAACAGCCGTGGTGTTCGGCACCGCCATGTTCACACTCGGATTGCGCGCTGCCATCGGCGTTCTGGCAGTCCCGCTGGCTATCGCCGTCTTCGTGATTCTCGGCAATCCCAGTGCGGGAGGCGCATTCGGCTCCAACGTGATTCCCTCGTTCTATGCCGCCATCGGCCGATGGATCACACCTGGCGCCGGCACCGAAGGCGTGCGGAGCATCGTCTACTTCAACAACGTCGGCGTCGGCCAGCCTGCTCTGACGCTTTTCCTGTACGCACTGATCGGTGCGGTCATGCTGTTCGGCTTTACGATCCGTCGCAACCGAAAGTCCACCGACACGACGCCGACTCCAGCTGTGGCGAACGCCGACTAGTCCTAGTCTGAACTCATGACGAGCCTCCTCCACCCCAACGCCTCGCACGTCGCCGAAACACTGATCTCGCGGGGTCACCACGGCGTCATCGTCACGCAGCCCGACGCCACGCACACCGCGGCCGAGGCAGCGGCGGCCGTCGGGGTGGAGGTAGGCGCGATCACCAAGTCACTGGTGTTCCTTCTCGACGACGATCCGGTCCTGCTGCTGGTCTCCGGCGCACATCAGGTGAATCTGAAGGCCACCGGCGAACGCCTCGAAGGCAAGCTCACGCGGGCGACGCTGGAGATGGCGAAGTCCGCGACGGGCCAGCCGATCGGTGGGGTCGCTCCGCTCGGGCATCCCACCAACCTGCCGACGTACATCGATACCGCCCTCGAGCAGTACCCCGAGTTGTGGGCAGCCGCCGGGCACCCCAACACCGTCTTTCGCACGACGTACTCCGAACTCCTCCGAATCACCGCCGGCCTCGCCGTCGACATGGACTGAAGCACTTCAGCCAACCCGGTCCGAAACCACTCAGACGTGCGTCCACCTATAGTTGGACGCACCATGTGCACTGCAACCAGGACCCCGGCCGGCAACCACTGGCGTCGACGGCACGTAGATCTGTGCCGCACCGACGCCTGTCTGTGTATGCCGAGCGCAGTCACCTCGACCACACCGCACACCTCGAGTTCCAGCCGGAGAGTTCCCGTTGTCTGACAAGCCGAATGCCGTTTCCAGCCACACCACCCCCGACGTCCCCGAAGTAGCAGCGACGCCCGAGTTGTCCACCGGCATCTGCGCCGGTGACTACCGCGCTGCGCTTCGCCGCCACCCCGCCGGTGTCACCGTCGTGACCCTCGATTCGGGTACCGGCCCGGTGGGTTTCACCGCCACCTCGTTCTCGTCCGTCTCCCTCGAGCCGCCGCTCGTCTCGTTCAACATCGCGGAGACGTCGTCGAGCATCAATGCACTCAAGGCAGCCGAGTCCTTGGTGATCCACCTTCTCGGCGAACATCAGCAGCATCTGGCCCAGCGCTTTGCGCGTAGTGCCGATCAGCGTTTTGCAGACGAGTCACTGTGGGCAGTGCTCGACACCGGGGAACCGGTGCTGCACGGCACCCCCAGCTGGATGCGCGTCAAGGTCGACCAGTTGATCCCTGTCGGCGACCACACGCTGGTCATCGGACTCGTCACGCGGGTTCACGCCGAAGAAGACGACGAATCCGCTGCCGCACCGCTGCTCTACCACGAGGGCAAGTACTACCGCCCGACTCCGTTGGGTCAATAGACAACTGTGCGCCTTTATTAACCGCCCGCGGTTAATAAAGGCGCACAGCAAGTTAGAGCGCTACGTACTTGGTATCGAGATACTCGTCGATACCCTCGGTTCCGCCTTCACGGCCGAAGCCCGATTCCTTCACGCCACCGAACGGCGCGGCAGCATCGGAGATCGCGCCGCGATTGACGCCGACCATGCCGGTGTCCAGCTTGGCCGAGACGCGCATTGCACGGTCGATGTCGCGGGTGTAGAAGTACGCCACGAGACCGTACTCGGTGTTGTTCGCAGCCGCGATCGCTTCGTCTTCGGTGTCGAAACCGACCACTGCCGCAACGGGTCCGAAGATCTCTTCCTTCAGCAGGCGCGCATCGGCGGGCACCTGGTCGAGAACCGTCGGGGTGAAGAAGAACCCGGGGCCTTCGGGTGCCGATCCACCGGTGCGAACGCGAGCACCCTTGGACACGGCGTCGTCGACGAGTCCGGTGACGGTTGCGAGCTGCTTGGTGTTGATCAGCGGTCCGATGTTGGTGTCCTCGGCGTCACCGGCGCCCACCTTCAAGGCCGCAACCTTGGCGGTGAACTTGTCGGTGAACTCCTCGCGCACCGAGTTGGCGACGTAGATGCGGTTGGCCGCGGTGCAGGCCTCGCCGCCGTTACGCATCTTCGCGAGCATTGCGCCGTCGACAGCTGCGTCGATGTCCGCGTCGTCGAAGACGATGAACGGTGCATTGCCACCGAGTTCCATCGACGTGCGGAGCAGCTTGTCAGCAGCATTGCGCACCAACAACTTTCCGACGCCAGTGGAGCCGGTGAAGGTGACCTTGCGCAGACGCGCATCTTCCATCAGCGGTCCACTGATGGAAGCCGCGTCGGACGTCGGGAGGATCGAGAGCACACCGTCGGGCAGACCGGCATCGGCGAACACCTGACCGAGGAGCTGCATGGTCAGCGGCGTGTCCTCGGCGGGCTTGACGATGATGGTGCAACCGGCAGCCAGCGCCGGTCCGATCTTGCGTGTGCCCATGGCGAGCGGGAAGTTCCACGGGGTGATCGCGAGGACCGGTCCGACGGCTTCCTTGGTGACCAGGATGCGACCGTTGCCGGCCGGAGCCTGCGTGTAACGTCCGCCGATGCGTACTGCTTCCTCGCTGAACCAGCGCAGGAATTCGCCGCCGTAGTTGACCTCACCGCGGCTCTCTGCCAACGACTTACCCATTTCCAGGGTCATCATCAGCGCGAAGTCCTCGGCGCGGGCGTGCAGCAATTCGAAGGCGGTGCGCAGAATCTCGCCGCGTACACGTGCCGGAGTGGCCGCCCAGTCTTCCTGCGCCGCAGCGGCGAGGTCGAGCGCACGGATACCGTCGGCAGCGGTGGCGTCGGCTACCTGGGCGAGTTCCTCACCCGTTGCCGGGTTGTAGACCGCAAAGGTCTTCTCGGCCGGGACGAGCTTGCCGCCGAGCCAGAGACCCTTGGGTACCGAGTCGAGAAGATCCGAGACGTTGGACATGTCAGTTCCCCTGTGCTGCAGTGCGAATAGCGGTCTCGAGGACGGTCAACGCGTCGTCGAGCAGCTCTTCGGAGATGACCAGCGGCGGGAGCAGACGGATGACGTTGCCGTAGGTACCGCAGGTGAGGATCACGACGCCGGCAGCGAGGCATTCGGCGGCGATCTTCTTGGTGATGTCGGCGTCCGGCTCCTGCCCACCGGGCTTGACCAGCTCGATGGCGAGCATCGCGCCGCGACCGCGAACGTCACCGATGACGTCGAGTTCCTTTGCCAGTGCGTTCATTCGGCCGACGACGGTCGACTCGATGGTGCGTGCGCGGCCACAGAGGTCGAGCTCACGCATCTGGTCGATGGACGCCAATGCAGCGGCGCAGGCGACGGGGTTACCGCCGTAGGTGCCACCGAGGCCGCCGGGGTGGACAGCGTCGATGAGCTCGGCGCGGCCCGTGACAGCGGCGAGCGGCATGCCGCCTGCGATGCCCTTGGCGAGCGTGACCAGGTCGGGGACGATGCCCTCGTGATCGCTGGCGAACCAGGCGCCGGTACGAGCGAAGCCTGCCTGAACCTCGTCGGCGATGAAGACGACGCCGTTCTCCTTGGCCCACGCGACGAGCGTCGGGAGGAAGCCTTCTGCGGGAACGATGAATCCACCCTCACCCTGAATGGGCTCGATGAGGATGGCGGCGGTGTTGGCAGCGCCGACCTGCTTCTCGATCATCGTGATGGCGCGCTGTGCGGCCTGCTCACCGGTGATCTTGGAGCCGTCGACATTGAGGCCCTCGCGGTACGGGTAGGACATCGGGACGCGGTAGACCTCGGGGGCGAACGGACCGAAGCCGCTCTTGTACGGCATGGACTTCGAGGTCAGTGCCATCGTGAGGTTGGTGCGGCCGTGGTACGCGTGGTCGAAGACGACGACTGCGTCGCGACCGGTTGCGTGACGGGCGATCTTGACTGCGTTCTCGACAGCTTCTGCGCCGGAGTTGAACAGCACGGAACGCTTCTCGTGGTCACCGGGGGTGAGTTCGGCGAGACGCTCGGCGACCTCGACGTAGCCCTCGTACGGAGCGACCATGAAACAGGTGTGGGTGAAGTGCGCGACCTGATCCTGAACTGCGGACACGACGGCCGGGTTGGAGGCGCCGACGCTGGTCACCGCGATACCGGCACCGAGGTCGATCAGCGAGTTGCCGTCGACGTCGACGATGACTCCGCCGTCTGCGTCGGCGACGTAGACCGGGAGGGTGGATGCGACGCCGGCGCCGACGACCTTCTTACGGCGTTCGGCGAGCGCAGCCGAGCGCGGGCCCGGGAACTCCGTGACGATGCGACGCTCCTGCGGAAGCCGGTATTCGATTGCACTCATGTGACCACCCTCTCGGTTGTGTATTGCATTCGAGTATGCGACGCGCGAAGCATCGCAAGCACTGCCGAAATGGATACCCGGAGCTCCAGGGCTACTCCATATCGGCAACGACAGCTAGCCTTGATCAGGTGACGGTTCCGATCTCGTGGCTCTTGCGCCAGAAACACCTCTCGCTGGCTCTGCTCACCGACCGAGCAGCTGCCACCCACCCCGTCACGTTTGCGCAGGCCACAGAGCTGACGGACCCCACCCCGTGGCTTTCCGGCGGCGAATTGGTGCTCACCACCGGGCTGGCACTGGTGGGCGCGGACGCCACCGACTACAGCGAGTACATCGACCGTCTGGCCGCCGCAGAAGTATCGGCTCTGGGTTTCGGGACCGGCCTTTCCCACGAGAGTGTGCCCGCAGACCTGATTGCCGCCGCCCGCAGTCGCGGGCTCCCCCTGCTGGAAGTGCCGTTCACGACCCCGTTCGCGGCGGTCACGCGCGCGGTGATGACCCGTCTGAGCCAGCAGGAATACGAATCGGTACTCCGCGCGGCAGAAGTACAGACGCGCATCACCCGCGTTGCACTGCGCGGTGGCGTGTCGGCGATCGTGCGTGAACTGGCCACGGCCACAAAAACTTCGGTGGCGTTTGTCGGTGATCGGATCACCGCGGTGCATCCGGCAAACCAGAAGTCGTTGATCACCGAGGTTCGCGCGGTCGCGGCCACCACCCGCGATCCCAACGCTCCGGCGTCGATCTCGCAGAGCACACCCGAACGGACGCTGACACTGTCCCCCGTCGGCGTCACCGACAGTTGGCACGGCTACCTCGCCATGGCGGGCGCCGGGCCCCTGAGCAATATCGACAGAGTGTTGCTCGGGCATGCGGTCTCGCTGCTCACTCTCGAACTCGCGAAACCGGTTCGACTACGGGCCGAGCGAACTCGACTCAACGCCATGGCTTTCGGGCTCTTACTCGACGGCCGAATCCCCGAAGACAGTGTGCCGTCGTACTTGGACGAGGCAAGCGACACGCACGGCAACATTCGTGTCGTCCACGTTCGCGGATCCGGACTCGGCCCAGTTCTTCGCGAACTCGACAACGCTCTCGCGCGAGCAGGCCGGCCGTTGTTCGCGCAATCCGAGGACGGTTCGCTGACCGTCCTCCTCCGCGGAACCGACACAATCGACACCGCCAAAACACTACTGGCGCAGCTCTCCCCCACCGAAGCGAAAGCCGTGCGTGCCGGAATCAGCACCCCTCACCGTCTTCTCGACGCACCCCGCGCACTCGTCCAGGCCCGCGCCGCGGCCAACCTCACGACGGCTACGGCGCGCATTCTCGAGTTCGACGCTCTGAGTGGTTCGACGATTCTGGCATCCGAGTCTGCCCGTGAGGCATTGATCGCCATGGCTGCGGACACCATCCCGGTGTTGACGGAACACGACCAGGCACACGGAACCGCACTGGCCGCGTCTTTGCGCGCCTATCTCGAGGCAAACGGCCAATGGGAGTCGGCTGCAGCCGAACTCGGTGTTCATCGGCACACCCTCCGAGGTCGCATCGCACGCATCGAGGAACTGCTGCAATGCGACCTCGGGCAGGCCAGGGTCAGAGCCGAACTGCTGCTATCGCTACTCGCCTGGGAGGGCCGCTGAACGCTCCGCGGCGTGTACCGAAGCGAAACTGGACGCACCGCGAACGAGTAGTTCGAGTTCGGCGTCGACCGTGCAGAGACGGGCGGTGTCCAGCGCTCCACTGCGGCTCACGCTCGACATCAAAGCCGTGAACCGGCGCACCGTTTGCGGATTGGCGGCGGTCCACAACTCGACGACCTCCGGAATACCTTCACCGAGCGCACCGGACACGAGGTCCGCGAAACGCGCCGTCAACCTGGCATGGACGGCAGCGCTGCCCATGACCTCCCAATGCGAGGCACCGACGGCGACGTCGACGCCGCCGAGAACATCGCCCAGATCGAGAGCGTCGGAGAGTTCCCGATAGATCGCGGCTGCGGCCGCGGCCGTCGTATTCTCCTGCAGTGCAATGTCTGCCAGGGCGAGCGCTCCGAAAGACGCCTCGATGCGCTCGCTTGCCGACAAACCGTCGGTGAGTTCCCGCACCGGGGCTGCCCACCGATCGATGTCGGCGCGCGGGTTCACGGTGAACCGGCCGGCAGCACCCGGGCGGCGCAACACCCAGCTCATTTCGGATTCCAACAACTGCTGCAAGCGATCGAGAGCCTTCAGCTGTTCGGTGGCACTGAGATCGGAGTTCAGGATTTCACGTCGAAGGTCCTCCGTTCCAAGCACTTCGCTGACTACGGCGTAGGCCAGAGCCGCTTCCGGACTGCGAACTCCGAGGTGTTCCTCGAGCCGGAACAACACGCCGGGGCCGACGCGGTTGACCAGTTCGTCGACAACCGAGGTGATGATGATGTCGCGGCCCAACCGATGTGCGCGGACTGCGTCCGGTGCGGCCTCGACGACGGAGAGCGGGAAGTACTGCGGGAGACGATCGGCGAAGATCTGATTGTCCGGGACGGTCGACGCCCCCAATTCCGCCGTCAGCACGTTCTTCGACTGCGCCACCAGCACAGCAAGTTCCGGACGGAGTAGGCCCTGCCCGGCTCGCGCCCTGACCGCCAGCGCCTTGGCGTCCGGCAATGATTCTTCGAGGCGCTTCATCGCACCCGCCGAGACCAGGTTCTCGATCAACCGTTCGTGCTGATCGAGTAGGGCGGGAGCGCGGTGCTCGGCCAGGCTGATCGCGAGGGTCTGATCTTCGCTGGCCTCGAGTACCGATGCGGCAACCTCGTCCTGGGCCGCCGCAAGTAGTTCATTGCGCGAGGTCGAGTCCAACGCCGCGAGTGCGATCTTGATGTTGACCTCACGGTCCGAGGTAGCCACGCCGGCCGCGTTGTCGATGAAGTCGGCGTTGATTCGACCACCGCCAGCGGCATATTCGATGCGGGCACGCTGGGTGAAGCCGAGGTTGCCGCCCTCACCGACCACCGTCGCACGCAACTCGTCAGCGCTGACGCGAACTGCGTCGTTGGACGGATCGGCCGCGTCGACGTTGCTTTCGGTCGACGCTTTCACGTAGGTACCGACGCCGCCGTTCCACAACAGGTCCACCGGAGCACACAGGACCGCTCGGATCAGTTCCTGCGGGGTCAAGTTCTCCTCGGTGATTCCGAGGGCCGCACGCGCCTCGAGCGGAAGGCGGATCGACTTCGCGCTCCGCGGCCAGACGCCACCGCCCGGCGACATCACGGTGCGATCGAAGTCGTCCCAGGACGAGCGCGGCACGGTGAAGAGGCGAGCGCGTTCGGCAAAGCTCGTCTCGGTGTCGGGGTTCGGGTCGATGAAGATGTGGCGGTGATCGAATGCCGCGACCAAACGGATCTTGTGCGAGAGCAACATTCCGTTGCCGAACACGTCGCCGGACATGTCACCGATGCCCGCGACGGTGAACGGATCGGTGTCGACGTCGAGGTCACGCTCGGCGAAGTGGCGTCGTACCGCTACCCAGGCGCCGCGAGCGGTGATGCCCATCGCCTTGTGGTCGTAGCCGGCCGAACCGCCGGAAGCAAAAGCGTCGCCGAGCCAGAAACCACGCTCGACGGCGATGCCGTTCGCGACGTCGGAGAACCGCGCTGTCCCCTTGTCTGCTGCCACGACGAGATAGGAGTCTTCACCGTCGTACTCGATTACTTCTGCCGGGTGTACCGCAGCGCCGTCGACGATGTTGTCCACCACGTCCAGCAGGCCGCGAATGAAGGTGCTGTAAGACTCCTGCACCTGCGCCGGAGTCGGTGACGACGTGCCCCGAACCACGAACGCGCCCTTGGCTCCCGAAGGAACGATCGGCGAATTCTTCACGCTCTGGGTCTTCATGAGACTCAGAGCCTCGGTGCGGAAGTCCTCGTATCGATCCGACCAACGCAGGCCACCACGGGCGACGGAGGAACTACGCAGATGCACGCCTTCGACATTGGGTGCGCTGACGTAGATCTCGCGGAAGGGAACGGTCTTCTGCGGAGTGGAGAGCAACTGCGAGTCGATCTTGAACGACGCGTACGGTAGCGGTTCGCCGCTCTCACCGCGCAGGTACCAGTTGGTGCGCAGAGTCGCCTGCAGGAACGAACGCACGCCGCGCAAGACGCGATCCTCGTCGAGAGTGTCTGCACCGTCGACTGATTCGTCGATAGCTGCCGTTGCGGTAGCCACAGCTGTCTCACGCACACCCGCCACGGCGGGGTCGAAACGCGCGGTGAAAAGTTCGATCGCCTGCCGTACGAAGAGTGGCTTCGCTGCCAACACTCCGACGATGTAGCTCTCGGACAAACCGATACGAGCCTGAGCGAGGAAACGGCACGCAGCGCGCAGCAACTCTGCATCGCGCCAGGTGATGTCTGCTCGTCCGATCAGACTGGAGAACGCATCCATCCGGGTCTGTCCGGCGATGACGGCTTCGAAGGCGTCCGCCATCTTCTCCAGCGCACTGCCGTCGAAGGTGCTCGGCTCGAAGGTGAAGTAATGCGCCGAACCCAGAACGGTCGGAAGCGGGCGGTGCGTCGAAACTCGGAGTCCGAGAGACTCGAAGTTCTCGCACAGATCGGAGAGGGAGGGCTCTCCGGACGGCCACAGCACCACGCAGGTCAGATCGTCACTGTTCAGGTTGTCACCCTGACGGAAGACGAGTCGCTGGCCCGCTGCTGCCAATTCGGCGACCAGTTCGAGCGCCGGGTCACCGGATCGATCACCGCCTGCCGGTCTCGATTCTGCAGCTGCGGTCTTGGTCGCCGATGATGTGCTCGCCATTGAACACCCTCCTGGAAATTATTGGATCCGAACACTTTCCAGTGTTGCGTGGATCACCGGAAAGAGGTCGTGCCCGATAGGAGTACCAACCCCCATCGGGCACGACATTTCGGCAGTTGCGGTGAGCTCAGTCGCCCAACCTGATCGGAGCAAGCTCCTCGAACACGTCGCCGGGTCCGGGATTCTCGGCAGGCGCAGCGCCGCCGAGATGGTTGACGACGCCCCATACCGCGTTGATCGCGGTCTGGATCGCGCCCTCAGCCCAGCCGGCGGTCCACGACACGTCGTCACCGGCGAGGAAGATTCCCCGATGACGCGGTTCGAGATCATTCTGCACGAAGTGGGAGAACAGGCGCTCCTGGTAGCGGTAGTGCCCCGGAAGGTTCGCCTTGAATGCGCCCATGAAGTCGCGCTCGGTTTCCCACGACAGCGTCACCGGGCTCGAGATGATGTGGCTGCGGAAGTCAACGCCGGGGTAAATCTCTTCGAGAGAGCGCAGCATGATGTTCATGCGCTCGGTGGCGTCGAGCGCCAGCAGCTTCAGCGAATCGTCCGACCAGGTGTACGACAAGCAGATCAGGCCTGGCTTGCCCTCGCCTTGATCCAGCAGGTAGGTGCCGCGACTCATACGGTCGGTCAGTGTCATCGACACCGAATCACGGCCGGTCACGGGGTCCTTGTCCTTCCAGAACGGGCGGTCGACGAGAACGAACACCTTGGTCGAACCCATGTAGTGAGTTCGCTCGATCGCAGTCCAGTGGTCGATCGGGAACAGATCGTCGTCACACCTGATGTTGTTCAGCAGCATCCAACTCTGCACTGTCACAACGGCACTCGCATACGTGCGAATGAAACCTTCGGAGTCGGTGACCGTGATGTTGCCGGGCTCGGTACGCCGGAGTTCGGTGACGCGGGGACGCGTCTCACCGTCGTTGAGCGAAGCGACCGTAGTACCGGCAGGCCAATGCGCCATGTGCGCCGGGGCGCGGTTCCACAACCGCATCGGCAGCTGCTGCGATCCACCGACGATGCCGCGGTGGTCGTCGTCGGCGGCCGTGATGACCACACGAAGGATTTCGAGGATCGAATTGGGGTAGTCGGTATCCCAACCGCCCGTACCGAATCCGACCTGTCCGAACACTTCCCGCATGTGGAAGGACTTGAAGTGCTTCGACGCGGCGAGGAATCCGTAGAACGTCTGGTCGTCGTAGCGCACCACGAGGTCGTTCCAGATCCGCTTGATTTCTGCGGTGTCGCGGTCACGAATGGCCTGCTGCAACGGAATCAGATCGGCATGCTCTTCGAGAGTGCGCTGCCAGGCCTGCGCCACCTCGGTGTAGATCGGCGGCAGATCCTCGAGAGTGTGCGCGTAGTGACTCTCGCCCTTGAGATCGATGACGGTGCTCGGCGTGACCTCGGCAAGGGGATTGGGGAACTCTTCGGTCTGCAGACCCAGTTCGTTCAGGTAGTGGAACAACGTCGTCGACGATGGTGGGAAACGCATTGCGCCCATCTCGGCGACAACCCCGGGGTGCCCGTCGAACTCGACCGACCGCATCCGGCCACCGATCTGATCAGCTTCGTAGACAATCGGTTTGAGACCGACCTTGAGCAACTCGTAGGCCGCGATCATGCCGGAGAGTCCGCCACCGATCACGGCAACTTCTGTACCCAGTGCCAGATCGGGCACCGAGCCGAGTCCCGCCGGACTGGAAACGTAGTCGTCGTACGGGAACGGAAAATCCGGCCCGAACATCGTGAGGGGCGGCTGCTTCCCGGGTTCCGAGGAACTGTCCGGAGCTACTGGGATGGTCATCTACGGTTCTCCTTGGAGACAGTCGTGACAGAAAGGTCTGGATACAGATCGAGGCGTCGATCGTCGAGATGCGTGTTGAGGGTGCGCGATTGCGAGACGGTGGCGGCGGCGATATCCGCGAAGAGCAATTCCTGGCCGAACCCGGCCCTCGCCAACTCGGCACCGTCGGGCGCGATGGCGCACGAGAGACCGCAGTAGGTCAGCTCGGTTTCGGCGCCGCAGCGATTGACGTAGGTGACAAACATCTGACTCTCGTATGCGCGGGCCGGAACCACTTGCTGCGCAATGTGTTCGTACGGAGTCATCAACCCTGTCGGCACGATGAGCCATTCGGTACCGGCGTCGGCATGGGCCCGAACCGCTTCCGGAAATTCCACGTCGTAGCAGATCAACAACCCGCAGCGGATGCCCTCGAAATCGAACCCGACCACCAGGGTCTCACCTGGCCGGAAATGTTCGCGGTCGAGCGCGCCGAACAGGTGCGTCTTGCGGTAGTGCGCAAGCGAAGTGCCGTCGCGGTCCACCACCTGCACACTGTTGTAGACATCTCCCCCGTCGAGTTCGGGGTAGCCGTAGACGACTGCGATGCCGGCACTTCGAGCAATCGCGGCGACGGAATCGAAGATGGGGCCGTCGGCCGGTTCCGCGCGTAGCGACACCAGTTCGCCGATGTCGTAGCCGGTTGCGGACATCTCCGGCGTCAGCAGGATCTTCGCACCGGATGCTGCAGCCTCGCGGGCAGCAGTGTCGATTGCAGCGAGGTTGAACTCCACCGACGCAAAGGTGTCCGGGGTGGTGAGCGGACCTTGGAACAGGCCAACTCGAACTGAATCGACATGCATGGTGCGCTCCTTCAGGAGTTCCGTGACGCCAATTTTCGACGGTGTGTGTGACGGGGACAACTACCAGCGTGACGGGTGCCGCCAATCATGTCAACTCTTGTTTCCTAAGAATCAACATTCACGGATTCGAGTCTCACGAAGACGACGCGCGGGGCCCTTCCGGCAATGCCGGATTCAAGACCCACAGAACCTTCGCCAGAACCGAGCCTTCGGCCTGAAAACTATGGTTGTGGGTCGGCGTGAATGTGAAGGAATCGCCCGCCGCAAGTACGACGTCTTCGGCATCGACGGCCTCACCGTTCGGATCCGTCCGACCGCCCTCGAACGAGACCCGCAAGCCGCCCTCGAGCACGTGCACGAAGTTCACGTCGATCGGCAGACTGTAGAACTCCCGACCACTTCCGCCGCCTGGTTCCAGCTCGCCGAGCAGCACCTGAATTCGACGCTCGTTGGTAGGCGTGAGCAGGTACTCCGTCATCTTTTCGCCACCGAAGCTGATTTGCGGCATGGCGTCGGCGCGGACTACTTCACCGGCGGACGCATTCTCGAACAGGGATCCGACAGGGATCTCGAGCACCGCGCACACCTTGATCAGGGTCGCCACCGACGCGTTGACGTGATCGCGCTCGAGTTTCGAGAGATACCCCTTGGTCACACCACAGGCCTCGGCCAGGTCGTCGAGGGTCAACCGCTTCGATTGACGTGCCGCCTTGAGCCTCGCCCCGATGCGCGGTCCGACCGGCTCGACCGCTTCCTTCGCCTTGGCCACTGAACCCACTCCTTCACGACCGCCGTGTCCCTTTCAGGAAACAGGGGTTGACAACCGAGCCTCTTGAAGAAACCATACTTGCTCAGAGAGCTACATCACTGAAGGGCGCCCGGTGTGCGCCGAATCGAGAGCAGGGACCTCTGCACATGGCTACCAACAACCCCGGATCGTTCATCGGACCCGTCGACGCCACGCGCGTCCCCCGCTACGCCGAGCCGACCACCTTTGCGCGTCTCCCGCGCCTGGACGAGGTCTCGCGCGCCGACGTGACGATCCTCGGCATCCCCTTCGATTCGGGTGTCAGCTACCGCCCCGGTGCCCGGTTCGGTCCGGGCCACATCCGCGCTGCGTCGAAGCTGCTGCGTCCGTACAACCCGGCTCTCAAGGTCTCGCCCTTCGCCAATCAGCAGGTAGCCGATTTCGGCGACATCGGCGTCAACCCCTTCGACATTCAGGAAGCTCTCACGACGGTTCAGTCCGCCGTCACCGACCTGCGCGCCGACGGTTCCTCCGTGCTCACGCTCGGCGGCGACCACACCATCGCACTGCCGATCCTGCGTTCACTGGCCCGCGATCACGGCCCGATCGCCGTCCTGCACTTCGACGCTCATCTCGACACCTGGGACACCTACTTCGGTCAGCCTTTCACCCACGGCACCCCCTTCCGCCGCGCCAGCGAAGAGGGCCTGATCGACATGGAGCGTTCGCAGCACATCGGCATCCGTGGACCGCTCTACAGCGAGAAGGACCTCGAAGACGACCGCGTCCTCGGCTTCCAGGTGATCCGCAGTGACGACTACGAGGTCGACGGTGTCGCCAGCATCGTCGAGCGCATGCGTAAGCGCCTCGACGGTGGCCCGGTGTACGTCTCCGTCGACATCGACGTACTCGATCCCGCCCACGCTCCGGGCACCGGAACACCCGAAGCGGGCGGCATGACCTCTCGCGAATTGTTGAACACACTGCGTGGGTTGGTAGGACTCAACGTGGTCGGCGCCGACATCGTCGAGGTAGCGCCGGCGTACGACCACGCCGAGATCACCGGTATCGCAGCGGCCCACGTCGCTTACGAGTTGCTGTCGGTGCTCGCACTCAATCGCTGAAGCAGCACAACGGTATCCGTCGTGTGATGCATCTCGGGGTTCGCGGGAAGATCACGTTCCCGCGACTCCGAGACCAACACCTTCCAACCATCGGTGAACAGCGACTCCACGTATTCGGGTGTATGGAGCATGGCCCGATGGTGCTCGGTCGGCGACTCGTGAGGTGAGTGGCCCACGATCAGCAAATGCCCGCCGGGCGCGACCAGATCTCCGAGAGCACGGAACAATTCCCCGCGCGCGGGTTCGAGCATGTGGAAGAACTGCGCGGACACCAGATCGAACGAGCGCCCCTGCGGATCCCACTTCGTCAGGTCGGCTTCCAGCCATTCGATGTCGACGCCTTCGCCCTCGACGTGAGCCTGGGCGCGGCCGAGCGCAACCGACGAGATGTCGGTGCCGGTGACCTTCCACCCGCGACGCGCCAACCACAAAGCGTCGGCACCTTCGCCGCAACCGACGTCGAGTGCCGTGCCCGGTTCCAGGTCGGAGGCTTCGGCAATCAACTGTGGGTTGGGATTTCCGCTCCAGCGCGCGGGGCGTTCCTCGTACAGCGAGTTCCAGAACTGTGCGTCCGCCTTGGCGTACGGATTCTCAGTGGTATCGGAGTTTTCGTGGTGATTGTGGTGTTCGTTGCTCATGCACCCAGGATGAACGACCTTCCACAACTCACGCAACCATCTTTGCTGAAACAGCAACTTCTCCATTTCGACGCCCTGCTAACGTCACGTCGTGGCCGGTGGATTTCCCGTGTTTCGTCTCTACTGCAACTCAGCAGGCCCATACGTTTTGTGTTGTGCGCATTTCCCCGAGTTCACCGGTTCGAACTCGGACGAAGAGTTCAGCGTCCAGCAGAGCTTCGACCGCGCAGTCGAGAAGATTCTGCGCGATGCATCCTTCGAACCGACTACCTTGACTTTGGTCGGCGAGCAGCAGGGCTATCCCGTCGGAGACCGACTGTTCGATACGACAATTCCGCGTACCGGAACCGTCTCGTACGCGTTCCAAGAAGCCGGACCGCCGTGGATCGTTCTCGGCCTTGATGTTTCGGCGGACGAATTCTGGTCCGAAATCGACGACGACGCAGACCTCCACGGTCTCGGCCCCACCTCCCCGTTGAGGTCAGTTCCAGCAACCGTGCTCACGGAGACCGGGTGGCCACGACGAAGTGACCTCGACTCCCCGTGAACTGAACCAGAACTCCAACCTTCGTGAAATCGAACAAAAATCCGCCTGATTTTCGTGAGGATCGACCGAGATGCCCGTCACGTCCTACGCCAAGATTTAGCGGTCACACTCGACTGCGCCCTCACGATTCACTCCCGGGCCCCGGCTCCTTCACGGAGGCACAATGAAACACCGCTCCTATTCGACGCTTGCCGCGACCGCGGGGCTCGCGCTCGTATTGTCGGCTTGCAGCTCGGGAGGCACGTCCTCGGGCTCCGGCGGCGGTGAGCCTCTGACTGACGGAACCTTCCGGTACGCGTTGCAAGGCGATCCGGGTGCACTCAACCCGATCATGTCCGGCTCTGCGGCAACCGCGGAAATTTCGAAGCTGGCGTACGACTCCCTGGTCTACCAGGATCCTGAAACCAGTGAATTCAAACCATGGTTGGCCGAGAAGTGGGAAGAAACGCCGACCTCCGCGTCCTTCACCATTCGTGAAGGCGTGACCTGTACCGACGGGTCGACGCTGACTGCGCAGACCGTCGCGAACAACATCAACTTCGTAGCCGATCCAGCCAAGGGTTCACAACAACGCGGCACCACAGTTCCCGTCGGCGCTTCGGCCACTGCCGATCTCGCCACCCGCACCATCACGGTAACCACTCCGGCGCCGACCCCGTTCCTCCTCCTCACCATCCAGTCGCCTCCCGATCATGTGCGATGCCGGTCTCGAAGATCCGACCGCCTCGAACAACAAGTCGCTGGGCTCCGGCATGTTCGAAGTCACCGAAGTCTCGGCCAATGACCACTACACGTTCGAGCGTCGTGACGGTTACAGCTGGGGGCCCGACGACACCACCTCCGACACACCGGGTGTCCCCAAGACAGTCATTGCTGTCATGGCACCCAATGTCAGCACCGCAGCAAACCAGCTGCTCTCAGGCGAACTGAGCGCATCTCCGATCGCCGGTCCGGACAAGGATCGCATCGATGCCGCCAATTTCGACTCGGTCCAGCGCCCACTTCCCGCCGGTCAGATGTACTTCAATCAGATTGCGGACAATCCGACCAGTGATCCCGCCGTTCGAAAAGCTCTCGTCCAGGCTGTCAATCTCGACGATCTCGCTGAAGTCATCACCGGCGGCCAGGGCACCCGTGCAACAAGTCTTGTCTCCGTCGAGCCCCGAGCCTGTGTGTACGACTCTGTCGCAGGCAACATTCCGGACTTCGACCTCAGCGCAGCAAAGGCAACACTGGACGCTGCAGGTTGGACCGCCGGCTCCGACGGCAAACGAAGCAAGGACGGAAAGCCGCTGACCCTCCGCCTCTTCTACGCTGCCGGCGAAGATGCGCGCAGCGCGGCAGCCGAGCTCACCCAGTCGGCATGGTCCGACCTCGGTGCGACCGTCGAGGTGACAGGAGCCGACCAGACCAAGGTTGTCGACGTCATGCTCAGTGGCAAGGACAACAACCAGTGGGACATCGCGTGGATCCAGATCAACAATTCGGTTCCCAGCGGGTTCGTCCCGTTCTTCTCCGGTCCGGCTCCGGCAGCAGGTAAGAACTTCTCTTCGATCAACAACCCCGCCTACGAAGCAGCCGTTGCCAAGGCCTCCGGTTTGACCGGCGACGCAGCATGCGCGGAGTGGGCAGACGCCGAGTCACAGATCACCAAAACGGTGTCCGCAGTCCCGTTTGCAGATACGGTCTTGAGCTTCTACTTCAACAAGGCCGGACTCGCATTCGGTAAGACCTTCATCGGTTCTGCGTTGCGCCTCTACCAGTAGGCCGGTCGACCGAACGCGGTGCGTCAACGAGATACGTCAGATCATTGTGATCTGACGTATCTTGTTGCCACACCGATCGTCTCGTTGTCGAGTTCGACGTAGGTCAGCTGAGGAATGCTGGACGCAAGTTCAGTGAAAGCCCACTTCGCAACGTTCTCGAATGACGGACTCGTCCAGAGCGTCCGTGTCGACAAACCATCCACGTTCTCCGAGTTGGTCGTCCTCGAACGAGAACGCCACTCGCATCGTCACGCGAAATCCGTCGGCAGGCATCAGCGGCGGCAAGTTCTTCGCGTCCCGCACCGGTGCCGGAAGCCCCTGCCTCACAGCGAATGTACGACGGATCTCGATACTGAACATGCGCACCAAGGTATCAATGTTCATCACAATTCTATGAGCGGACCAATCGCGCAATCGCGTCGTTCGCTTCTTTGATCTTCGCGTCCGCCTCGGGCCCACCGGCAACAGCGGCTTTGACGACGCAGTGGCCGATGTGGTCCTCGAGCAGGCCCATGGCCACCGCCTGGAGGCCTTTGGTCATCGCCGACACCTGCGTCAGGATGTCGATACAGTACTTGTCCTCGTCGACCATGCGCTGCAGGCCGCGAGCTTGACCTTCTATGCGACGCAGACGCGCCAGGTAGTCGCCCTTGGCGGTGATGTAGCCGTGCGAATCACTCGTGCAGCATGCATCGCCGGTCGCATCACTGCCTTGGGCACTGTTTGGAGCACTGCTTGGCGCACTGCCCACTTCTGTCGCTTCCGACATTCGATGTCCTCCTGTTCGTCAACGCGTGACTTCGCAACAATTCTCGTTACCGGGGCGATGTGCGGAGACTCTTCGACTTCCGTTGTCTTGCAGAGCAATCACTGCGCACATCGCCACGCATTTCGCTACGGCACGAACAGATGGATGCATGGCGATTGCCCATGCCCGTTTTCCCGTTGCTGCGAAACGCATTCGGTTTCAGTGCCCGTGGTGCGCGTGGCTCGAGTGTTCGGCCCCAGGCGTGGTCGCATTGTCGGCCGTCAGCGTGAATTCCGCCGTACGCACCACTCCGCCGTGCTTGAAGTCCAAAAACAACCGGTAATCCTCGGCGCTCGGCATGTTGGCGTAGAAGGTGATTGCCGGTCCAGCCGGCGTGACACCGTCACCGGGGTAGCCGTCCGGATGGACATGGAGATAGGCGAGGTCGGAGGCACGCAACGCGACCAGATGCCCGTATGCGGCAAGGTAGGGCTGCAAGTCCGTGACCGGGATTCCGTCACGACTGACCGAGAGCGTGAGCTTCGATGTCTGGCCGGCATGGGCCGCGCCTTCGAGGGAGACGGTATAGCCGTCGACCGTCGTGGCGGCAGCAGCAGCGGGCAACGGCCGAGGATCATAGGGTCCGGCGACGCGCACATCCGCACTGAGCGTGATTCCGTCACCACCGTCCGGAGTGAGATCAGCGAACACTCGATAGTCTCCCGCATGATCGAAATCGACTGACACATGCCAGTTTCCGTTCTCGTCCAATTCGGGATGCACGTGCTGGAATCCGGTCAGGTCCAGACCGACCACGATCAGATGCAACTGCTTGTCGTGGGTGTCCGTGTACCGGATCAAGGGAGTTCCAACCGGATCCAGGATCCGGAACTGCAAGGGGACATGGTTGCCGACGGTCGCCTCCGACGTTGCCAATTCCAGTGTGTAGCCGTTGTCGCTGAACATCTTGCCCTCCAAAGTTTGGGTCGGCAGCACTTTCGTTGCCGTCTGCGTCAGGTTCTGCACTCCTTGACATCGAACCTGTTGCAATTTGTACCATACCCCCCTAGGGTATCCAACGAACTACTCGAACACCCTGAATTCACTCGAAGGAGATCCGATGCGCATCCACGCAGAGCGCCGGCCGAATGAGTTCCAAGAGCAGCATTTCCCCGTGCACCCCAACGAAGCGCTGCGCCGATGTCACCCAGGCCCGCTTACGACACCCCTTGACCACACAAGCATCACCTATACCCCGTACAGGTAAGGAACTCAGAATGTCCACACAACCGAAATCCACCCGTAAGTGGTGGGCGTTGGCGTTGATCGCCGCCGCTCAGTTCATGGTCATCATGGACACCTCCATCATCGGCGTCGCTCTCCCCCAGATGCAGAGCGATCTCGGCTTCTCCCAAGAAGGCCTGACCTGGGTCTTCAATGCGTACGTCATCGCGTTCGGCGGGCTACTCCTCCTCGGCGGCCGCCTGTCCGACCTGTTCGGCGCCCGCAGAGTGTTCTCCGCTGGTTGGCTGATCCTGCTGATCGGTTCCGTTGTCGCCGGTGCCGCCGGTAACGTCGCCGTCGAACTTGCGGGCCGCGCAGTTCAGGGTGCCGGTGCCGCACTCATCGCGCCGTCGGCGCTCACCTTGCTGATGATGCTGTTCGGCAGCACGCAGAAAGAGATGACCAAGGCGCTGTCCATCTACGGCGCTGCCGCCCCGGCCGGCGGTACGGCCGGCGTGTTCCTCGGCGGCGTCATCACCGAATACACCAGCTGGCCTTGGGTGTTTTACCTCAACATTCCCATCGCTGTCATCGCGCTGATCGCTACTCCCCTCCTGATGCCGAACGCACCGGCACGTACCGGGTCGATCGACTTCCTCGGCGCACTCGCTGTCACCGCAGGTCTTGCTGTCGGAGTCTTCGGCATCGTCAGAGCACCTGATGTCGGATGGGGATCCGGGCAGACGTGGCTGGCGCTCGCCGTTTCGGCCGCTCTGTTGGGTGCATTCGTGTTGATCCAGTCCAAGCGTCGGGAACCTCTGGTGCGTCTGGGAATCTTCAAGGCGCCCAACCTCGGTGCCGCGAACATCGCTCAGCTCGTCCTCGGCGCTGCCTGGATACCGATGTGGTTCTTCCTGAACCTGTACCTGCAGCAAGTGCTCGGATACAGCGCCTTCCCGGCCGGTGCGGCGCTGCTGCCGATGACGATCTTCGTCATGCTCGGCATGGTCGTCGTGGCACCACGGGCCATGGCACGCTTCGGTGCAAAAGCGATGATCGTGACCGGATTGCTTGTACTGGGAATCGGTTTGGGTTGGATGTCGTTGATCCGGCCCACCGGCAACTTCTGGGTCGACGTACTGCCGGCATCGCTCGTGGCTGCGGCAGGTATGACGCTGGCGTTCATTCCCTCACTCGGTACGGCGATTTCGGCTGCGCGCCCGGAAGAGGGCGGATTGGCTTCCGGCATCGTCAACGTCAGCTACCAGGTCGGCTCGGCTGTCGGCCTCGCGGTGATGACCGCGATCGCAGCAGTGTTCGGCGCTGATCAACTCGGTGACCTGACGGAGTTGACGAACGGTTTCTCCGCCGTGTTCCTCGGAGCAGCCGCCATCGCAGTGGTTGGCGCAGCAATCACCGCGATCGTGATGCGGTCGACCAAGGTCGACGATCCTCGACCCGTTCAATCCACCGTCAATTCTTGACCAACTCCGGTGGTGGGTTCGGCCGGCTGTCACCAGCCGAACCCACCACCGGCGGAACCACTTAGGACTCGTTATGTCGCGCCTTGCTTCTCTCACGCCCACCACCGCTGTCGGTGCATCGAAAGACCTTCTCGCCGAACTCGTCAACCGTCACGGACAGGTCGGTGACATGGTCGCGGCGATGGCTCATTCGCCCGCTGTGCTGGGCGGCTATCTGCAACTCAGCCGAGCAATGAAGCGAGCGAAACTGAGCCGCAAGATCACCGAGCGAATCTCTATCGCTGTGCAGGTCCAGCAAGGTTGCGCTGTTTGCCTCGAAGCCCACGTGGCCGCCGCGCACGCCAACGGCGTCGAGGCGGACGAGATCGAGCGTGCCCGCGCGGGCACCTCGGCCGATCCCGCCATCGCGGCAATGATCGACCTCGGACTTCGCGTCTATCGGGAGCCTGCCTCGATTTCAGACGAACACATCACGGGCCTTCGAGCGCACGGCTACGGTGATCGCGAGATCGCCGACGTAGTCGGAATCGTCGCCCTCAATGTCCTGACCGGAGCTTTCAATCTTGTCGCGGGAGTGAAACCAGATGAACCGGATCGCTAAGTCCGCACCGGAACGGAACAGCCTGCGTCTGTTCTTGATTCGCGACTATCGCCTGCTCTTCAGCGCCCAGATCATCGCGCTGTTCGGCACCGGGTTGGCGACGGTTGCCCTGGGTCTACTCGCCTACGAACTCGCCGGACCGAGCGCCGGAGCCGTGCTGGCCACCGCGCTGACGATCAAGATGTCCCTGTACGTCGTGATCGCTCCACTCGCGGCGGCGTACGTAGACCGGTTGCCGAGACGGGCTTTCCTCGTTGCCCTCGATGCCATTCGCGCAGCGGTCGTGATCGCATTGCCCTTCGTCAGCGAGATTTGGCACATCTACGTGCTGGTGGGCGTTCTCCAAGCTGCGTCGGCAGCGTTCACTCCCACGTTCCAAGCGGTCATCCCTGACATCGTGACCGACGAGGCCGATTTCACCCGCGCGCTGTCGGCATCGCAGGTCGCTTACACGATGGAAAGTCTGCTCAGCCCTGTTCTTGCCGCAGTCGCTCTGTCCTTCATGACATTCAACCTGTTGTTCGTCGCCACCTCCGTGGGCTTTGCCGTCTCGGCACTGCTCGTGCTGGCCACCCGAATCCCCAACGCTCGCCGAAGTACTCACCGCAAGGCGTGGGATCGGATCGCGTCGGGGATGCGGATCTTCGTGACCACGCCGCGACTGCGCGGCATCATGGCACTCAATCTCGTGGTGGCAGCAGCCGGATCGATCGTGGTGGTCAACACCGTCAACTACGTCCGCGACGAGCTCGGTGGAACCCAATCCGACGTGGCGTGGATGCTTGCCGCGTCAGGCACCGGCACGTTGGTGACCGCGCTTCTTCTTCCACGCGTTCTCGACAGAACCGCTGAACGTACCGTGATGACAGCAGGTTCCGTTGTCCTGGTTGTCAGCGCCGGCGCGGCAGCAGCCCTCGCCGTGGCCGGTGTATTCACGTGGATGCTCACTGCCGCAGTGTGGGCGCTCGTCGGCGCCGGCATGGCCATGATCGTCACTCCGACCGGAAAAGTACTTCGGCGCTCCGTCGAACCCGCAGGCATACCGGAGGTGTTCGCAGCCCAGTTCTCCCTGTCGCACCTTGCCTGGCTTGTCACCTATCCGATCGCCGGATGGGTTGGTTCGAGCGCGGGATTTGCGGTCACCTGGAGCATCCTTGCAGCGCTTGCCGCAGTGGGAGCCGTTGCAGGATTTGCACTTTGGCCTCGGGAGACAGTTGCTGAATTGCCCGGACAGGCGACGTATGAAACCACGCGAGGCCAATGCACCTTGGCGGCAACCCAGTGCGCATGCGCTCGCACCGTCTGATGTCGACGGTCTGCCCGAACCTCGATTGGGCCTCAACGAAAGTGGTGGTGCAGCCATCGCCTGCACCACCACTTTTCGCTCAACTCACGTCGGCGTACTTCCTCGGATTTGCGTCGAATCGAGGACCACATCCCTTGCAGCAGAACCAGTACCGATTTCCTTCGAAGTCACGGAACAGGCCTTCCGCTTCGGCACGCGCCTTTTCGATCACACTGCCGGGCATGACCCGACATTCGACGAGTTCACTACTGCCAGAGTTGAGTAGGTCTTTCCCACCGGTCGGCATCGCCGTACCGACAGCGCCGACATCGCCTTTGGCGTCAGACTTCGGGGTGTTGCCACAGCCACAACTGCTCATTGGGATTCCTGTTCTTTTGCGGGACGGATGTGGCCCGCAAGCGAGCCCTATACAACCGCCAGTATACCCCCTATAGGTATATTTTACTGAGCCTGAGGGTGCGTTCAGTTGACATCTCGCCGTATAAACCGTTGCGGGATAGGGAATATACCGTCGCTGGATCCCCGCTCGTCTGCAGCATCATGACACAAGAAGCATTATACCTACTGGGGGTATACGGTAGGTCAGGCATCGGCCATCCATGTCCGCGAGGTCGTCGACGAAGAGGCGCAATGAAGAACTGGAAAGCAATCGGCAGCAGCCGATTCGCCGTAGTTGGAGCTTTGCTGTTGGTCGGCATGCTCTGGGGAAGCTCGTTCCCCCTGGTTGCTGTGGCAGCACCAACTCTCGGCGCCGTCGGCACGACGCACGGCCGCTTCATTGTTGCAGCGTTGGTTCTCGCGCTGATAACTGCTTCCAGCAGATCGACCTGGCGCGCGGTCGGTCATCGGTTTCCTGCATTCCTACTGCTGGCTGCCCTCAACGTCGCTGGGCCCCTGACACTTGTCGCAACTGCGATCGTCGGCCTCAACTCGTCGACGGCGTCGATCCTGAATGCCACGACTCCGATGTTCACCGTATTCGTCGCCGCTTTCTGGCTTCGACAAAAGATCACCTGGCGAAAACTCTCGGGGGTCGCGATCGGCATCGTCGGCGTCTCGGTGCTTGTCGGCGGAATTCCGTCAGCGATCGACAGTCGCGCAATGCTGGCCATTGGCGCATCTTTGACCGCGGCGCTGCTGTACGCAGTCGGAGGTGTCTACGCACGAAAGTCGTTCCAGGACACTCCACCCCTGCCGCTGGCCCTCGGCCAACAACTTGCCGCGGTCGCCCTCTTGGTGCCGGTGTCCGCCGTCGCTCCCCCTCCGGGGCCCATAACCGTCGGCCCACTCATCGCCGTGGTAGCCCTGGGGCTGGGGGCTACCGCCGGTGGCTACCTGGTCTACTTCTGGATAATTCGTCAGGCGGGTCCAGTCGCGGCATCGGCCGTCACTCTTCTCGTTCCGATTTCGGCATCAGCCATCGGAGTGCTGTGGTTGAACGAGCCTGTTACCTTCGCGCTCGTTGGCGGTCTTGTCATCATTCTTGCCGGAGTCGGCTTGCTCCTGGATCTTCCGCCGACGCGAGATCCATCCCGCAGGGTTGCCCCGGGGCGGGCGGCTAGCGCGGACAAACGGCCGGTCAGCGGCTGATCGGAGCAGTCCAAAGTCCGACCAGCGCATCGACGAGATCGGTCGTGAAGTCCTCCCATGACGTGACCGCGTCCGGCCCCTCTTCGGCAAGCGTGCGCTCACGTTCGGCGAACATGTGCACGATCGCATTGCGTCCGATGTCCGCGCGGGCGCGTCGAACACTCATCGGCATGTCGGCCAGACAGTCAGAGAGTCCCCGAAGCGTCTCCTGCAGGGTGGGCGAGGCCAGTACCTCGTCGTAGACGATTTTCCGCAGGACCGGGTCGGTGAGAATCTGCGCGCTGAACCGCGCATACCAGGTCGGGCCACCCATTTCGGCGTAGTGATCGGTCGACGCCCGAACCAGACACGAAATCCAGTCACGAACATTTGTGGACCCTTCGATCTCACGCAGCAGTTCGCCACGGTTCTTCTCGACCTGCTGGGAATGCTTGTTCACGATCGCGCGGACCAGATCGGTCTTGGTTCCGAAGTGATATCCGACGGCAGCATTGTTGCCCTGACCTGCCGCCTCGCTCACCTGACGGTTCGAAACCGCGAAGACTCCATGTTCTGCGAACAACTGCTCGGCGACGGCGAGAATGCGGTCTCGGGTTGCAGCAGAGCGCGCGGAATTTGCGGCGCCGCCGACATCGGCCGACGCGTCCTCAGTCCTCGTAGTCATGGACACCATCATCCTCGACCATCCGAAGCTGCTCGGCACCGGAGATATTCGTCACGATCGGAGACACAGCCTTCCGTTAAGTCAGTCAATTGATTTAACTTTAGTTCAAGCAACTGACTTAAACCATTATTCGTTCTTCCTCCGATGGAGTTACCGCAATGTCGTCAACCACTTCACCACCACCGACAACGCCGCCACAGACAACGAAGTCGCCAGCCACCACCGCAGTGGTGGCTGTTCTGGCGTTTTCCGGCATCGTCGTCTCGCTCATGCAGACGCTGGTGATCCCGATCATCCCGCATCTGCCCGAGTACCTGAACGCGCCGGCGTCCGATACCGCGTGGGCTGTGACCGCCACGCTGCTCGCAGCTGCCGTCGCCGTCCCGACCATGGGCCGCTTGGGCGACATGTTCGGCAAACGGCGTCTACTCCTGATCAGCATGGCGCTGTTGGTCACCGGTTCGGTGGTCGGAGCACTCAGTTCGAGCGTTATCCCCCTCGTTGCCGGCCGAATCCTGCAGGGCCTTGCTGCCGGCGTCATTCCGCTGGGCATCAGTGTGATGCGCGACGTGCTTCCGCCCAAGAAGCTCGCCGGCGCTGTTGCGATGATGAGCGCTTCACTGGGAGTCGGTGGCGCTCTAGGTCTTCCGATCGCGGCTTTGATCGCCGAGTACGCCGACTGGCACGTCCTGTTCTGGGCGTCAGCCGTGCTCGGCGCTCTTGCGGCCGTTCTTGTTGTCGTCCTGGTCCCCGAATCGACGGTTCGCACAGGTGGCACGTTCGACTTCGGTGGGGCAATCTCGCTCTCAGCCGCCCTCATCGCTCTACTACTGGCCATTTCCAAGGGTGGCGACTGGGGTTGGACGAGCACGCTCACGCTTTCCCTGTTCGGCGCCGCGATCCTGATATTCGGATTCTGGGCTTGGTGGGAACTACGCACCCCCAAGCCGCTGGTGGATCTACGCGTATCCATCCGCCGCCAGGTGCTCTTCACCAACCTCGCATCGATCGTGTTCGGATTCGCGATGTTCGCCGCCAGCATGGTCTTTCCCCAGGTAGTCCAGTTGCCTGAAGTCACTGGTTACGGCCTAGGCGGTTCGATGCTCACCGCAGGTCTGGTCATGGCTCCCTCCGGCATCATCATGATGCTGATCTCTCCGCTGTCCTCACGCATCACCAATTCGCACGGCCCCAAGGTGACGCTCATGCTCGGCGCCGTTGTCGTCGCAATCGGTTACGGCATCGGCATTTTCGCCATGCACTCGATTTGGGAACTGATCGTGATCGCAGTGATCATCGGCGCCGGTACCGGTATGGCTTACGGCGCGATGCCCGCTCTCATCATGGGGGCTGTTCCTCCGTCCGAGACCGGTGCAGCCAACAGCTTCAACACCCTGATGCGCTCCCTCGGTACATCATTCGCCAGCGCCATCGCGGGTGTCGTCATCGCCCAGATGACCATGTCCATCGGTGGGGCAACGCTGCCGTCGGAGAACGCTTTCCGCGTCGTCATGGCCCTCGCTGCGGGATCCGCCGTCGTCGCACTCGTCCTGGCCGGTTTCCTCCCTCGGTTCAACAGCTCCAACTCCCGCAAGGAGATTGGTAGCCAGCACACCGATACGTCCCCGACCTCCTCGAAGGAATCCGTTCCGACACACTGAGCCAGCGCGCAATACACACTGCGCTGTACACACAGCCCGGCCCCGGCGGAGTCCAACTCCGTCGGGGCCGACGCGTTTCACACATTTTGCTGTTGATACACCTGCGGACGACAGTTTCGTGACATGCTCCGTTGAGATGGGTGCTCGTTCGATACTCGGGGAAAGGATGCCGCGATCGCCGCTCCTCGTGCTGACGTAGCCCTTGCTGTCGCCGCCGCTGCCGTCCTGGGCATAGGCGTCGGTGTCCTTCTTGCCGATGTCGTCGCCGGCCTGGCTGCAGGTGCGGGTGCTGCGGTGGTATTTCGGTTTGCTCTTCGGATGATCAATACCCGAAAGTGAGCGTTTGCCGAGGGTCCTACTTCAGGACACGGATCGCCGAGCCCGGAAGGATTCCGCTCGATGGCGGATAGATCGACGTTGCCCCGTTGAAGAACATGTGAGCGGGAGTCGTGGATACCGGCAGCAGGTCGACGTCCTTGAACAATGCCCGCTCACTTTCCTCCCAGACCTTGCAGGACTCGTCACCGGGAAGAAGCGAAGCCTCAGTGGACAATTCGATGTACTTCTTGTTGTCGAGGGAAGCGAAGTTCACTCCTTCAGGCTTCGGTGGGCCGGTGAAGTACTTCGCAAAGATACTCGGCGTATCGCTCCCCAGCGTCAAACCGATGGAAACGTCCCACGACGACAGGTCGGTGGTGCTGAATGTGTTGGCGATGACAAAACTGTAGTCACCACCGGTCAGTTTCACCTTCGCGCCCAGTCCTTCCCACTGGGTTGCCACGTATTCCGCGGCGGCAGAGTTCGTATCGCGTGAGTTGTTGAAAATTACGTTGAGGGCAAGCGGTCGCCCGTCCTTCGTCAGGACGCCGTCGGCCCCCGCCTTCCAACCTGCGTCGGACAAGGTCTTCTTGGCTGCGTCGACGTCGAACTCGGGAATCGTTCCTTCAACACTGTTGTAGTCGCAGGCAAGGGGTTCCGAAACCGCGAGGGCACGTGCGCGGGTTCCTTTACCACCGGTGGTGATCTCGGTGTAGTCGTCCAGGTCTACTGCCCGCACGAGCGCCTGCCGTACAGCACGGTCCGCCGTGGGTAGAGACGCGAAATGATTGAAGATGAACTCACCGGACAACGTGGTGTAAGTCTTCGAATCCAGACCCGCGGCCAAGACTCGTTCCTCGTCCGAACCGGTCACCGCTGCGGCATTCACTCCGCCGGTGAGAACAAGATTCGCCGTCGTACTGGGATCGGTGACAATCTTGATCGTCACTGTCTTCGGCACCCCGAGAGTGTCTGAAGTGGTCTCGCCGTTCGGACTCCAGGTGTAACCGTCGCGGCGTTCCATCGTGATGTGATCGTTCGGAACAACTTCGGTGACCTTGAACAGACCCGTTCCGTTGCTACTCGAACGGATGCTGGCCGGGTCTTCGAGCGTCGCAGCGCACGGAAGCCGCAACGCGCCGACTCGAGAGAGCAGGAAGGGCGCTGGCTCGGCGGTAGTCACCGTCAGTTCGTCACCGTCCGCTGAGGCCGAAGTCGACATCGGCACAGTGGATCCGCGTAGCGGTGAAGCGTTTTCAGGATCCATGACCCAGTTGATGTCATCGGCCGCGGTCTGTGCGGTGAAGGAAGTGCCGTCGGCACAAGTGATGCCCTTCTTGAGCACGAACTTCAGCGTGTTCCCTTCTTCACTCCAGCTCTCCGCCAGATAGGGACGCACAGTGCGTGTTTGCGCGTCGATGTCGATCAACGAATCGTACGAGTACGCGTTCACGATCTGAGTCGACGTGAGGTTGGTGATCAGAGGGTGCAGATTTCCGGGATCGGCGTTGATGACAGTCGTGAAACTGCCGTCCTTTGCATACTCACCGACCGAACCTTCGGGACTGGATGCGCCGCCACACCCGGCCAGGGTGAAAACGCCAACGCTGATAACTGCTGTCGCGGAGACAGAACGGGCTTTCATACGAGCCGCCATCTACTAGGAGTTGCCATGGCGACAATCGTGCGGGACTGACGTGGTCTGTATCTCGTTGAAGTTCCCCATACAGTCGGCCGTACTCTGTTCGATTGTCACTATCGACCGGGCAAGCGCAGACGCTAAGTACGACGCTGCCGTTGACGGTGATTCGCGACGTTGATTCGGTTGCCGCACAACGCCGGCATGCAGTAGCGGCGTCGCCCTCCACGGCTTGTATCGACGAACACCCCGTTGCACGTCGGCGAGGCGCATGGGCGGAATCGTTCGTACCCCAATGTGCGCAGAGTCCCCAGCAACGAGTAGCCGATCAACAGCGCAAGTTCGCCGGTGAGATTGATTCTGCTGTCCGGTACCGCATTCCATCGATAGTCGGACCGGGCATCAGGCACGAGTCGGACGTGATGCGGGACGGTCTGCAGGAGTCGATGAGTGCGATCAACGAGCTCATCAGAAGTCGGAGCATCGAGAATCGAACGAACCCCCTCTCTGAGTTCCTTGACCTCAGCAAGTTCACCGCTGGTAAGCCGACGTCCGTTGGTGAGCGCATCCGGCGAGAGTCCATGTTCGTCCAGTAGATCGTGAAGCGCCTGAGGGGCAGCCAACGCGTCACCTGCCTCCACCCACACGCGGGGCGAGGTATTGACCAAGTCGGTCGCAAACGACGCACCGGCGACGTAATCGTCTAAAACTACTTGCATCCCTTACCTCCCTGCTTTACCGTAATTGAATAACCTAACTTTACACCTTACGGAGGCGGCGGGATGGAACACTGCGCAGACCACGGACTGCCCGAGATACTCCTCGACACCCACAACCGATTGCGCCGCGCCGGTACCGTGGCGTCGGGGACACCCGTCGTTGCAGCCGATCTCTACTGGTCGATCGGAGCGCTCGCCCAATGCCTGACCGCGATGGACGAGGTCATTTCACAACTGGGAATCAACGCCCGAAAGCAGTTGCGAGCTGGAAAGTTCGATGTCGAGAGCGGACCGTTCGAAGGAGAGCCCGACGCCGCCCTACTCACCGCAGTTCTTGCGCTCGCCAGAGCATCGAGTAGTTGCGAACCGGTTCAGGCGGCAATCGGCAACGCTCAGATCGCGGTGAGTGATCTCGTCGTCTCAAGGCCCACCAGCGCTTGACGCCCGCGCTCGCAGCCTGTCCCAATAGAGACTGTATGGTTGGTTTTCAGGCAGCCATCGAGAGCATCGACCAGCAGGAACCGGGTTATCACTGTGAGTGCAGGAACATCGACAATCTACGAGGACCGAACCGTCCGGATCGACGATCAGGGCGTCACGATCCGCCACTACTACTTTCCGTTTGTCAGCAAGTTCGTCCTGTACTCGCAGATCGAATCCGTCGACCTCGGAGTCATGTCATGGCTGAGCGGACGCCTACGAATCTGGGGAACAACAGATTTCAGCTCGTGGTACAGCCTGGATCTTTCACGCCCGTGGAAGGAGACCGCGGTGGTACTCACTCTCGCCGGCCACGGATCGCCTTCGTTCAGCCCCAAGGACGCCGATCGCGTCGAGACCGAAATCCGCAGTCGCATCGGATCACACGCCGCGAACTGACTAGCGGAACTCGGATTCGACGGTGACGATCTCACTCCAGTCGGTTCGATCGAACAACCGCGCCAGCGCAGTGAACAGAACTTCCGGGTCGACGACGCTCTCGGGTGAGTGCACACCGATCCGATCCGAAATCGTTCCGTCGGCGAGCCGGGACACCACCTGAGCAAGGCCGAGCGCCAAGGGGATTCCGGTTGCACCGGCCATGTCCGACAGCAACTCCGACACCGGTGAATCGTCGGCAATCCGGGCCACGACGCGCATCGCTCTTCCGTCGAACATTCCTGTCGCCGAGGCGAAGAACAACGGCAGGGATCCGTGGCCGGCGCGCGTGAGCATTCGAGGCGCAGCACGGATCATCCGTCCGAGCGAAGGCTTGCCCAATTCTTCGGCGGCCGAGTCGAGATCGATTCTCCCCTTGTCGATGTCGGCGCGGAGAACGTCGAGAAACGCCACGGTTTCCGGTGTGATGACCATCAGATTTGCCGAATGCCCCGCAGGATTGATGGTCCGATGAAACATCACCGGCTCCGGATGCCCGACCACGTAAGCGTTCCCCCGACGTCCGCCGGGCAGTTCGAGTGCGATGGAACGCAACGGTTCTTCGTTGACGATTCGCCCCGCACGAACCACCGGAACCTGGCCGCTGATCTGCTGCATCCAGTGAACGGCGGCTGCACTCAATGTGTCCACCGACTCGTCCTCGCCCTCGACATCAACCGGCCAGGCTGTATACAGATCGTCGACCACGTCCAATCGCGAGACTGCCATCGCGGCCAGGAGGTTACTCATCCCGGGACTTGCGCCCATGCCGACTACCGCACAGATTCCGGCTCCCCTCGCGGCACAGTCCAATTCCAGCATGTCGACGGCCGGCTCCCAGTCGTCGCAGATGTCGAGATAGTGAGTCCCGGTCCCGATCGCTGCCTGGAGAATGCCGACGCCGAAACGGAAAAACGGTCCGACCGTATTGACGACCACGTCTGCGCCGTCAAGCAATTCACGTAGCGTGCGACCGTCCGTGACGTCGATGCGGCGCGCCTCGACTTCCGCTGACGCCTGCGCCAGTTCAACTGAAAGACGCTTCGCAGCATCGATATCGCGATCCGCGACTACTACCTTGCTGATTCCCGGCAATGTTGCGGCCAGACGAACTGCTGCCGAGCCCATGGCACCGGCACCACCCAGTGCGACAACCGTGATTCCGTCAGCCATGAATTCCCTCCAAAAATGCAGTCTGATCCGCTAGATAGCCGGGAGCGAAGATCGAACGGGGAGCAAGGACGGCCACCAGAGCGGACCTCACTTCCGAGTCTTCGAGATCCTTGTCCACGATCGAATGCGTAGCGTCGGGGTACTTCTTGACCACCAATTGCCCTGGAGTGTCCAACAATTCGCGATACACCCTTTCGGTATCAGCCACGTCGACGTTGACGTCTTGTCCGCCGATGATCAAGAGCACCGGAACCTTCACGGTTTCGAGATCGGCTCGCGCATCCGAGAGGTAGTTCTTTCGGATGAAGTTCCACCGGTCTTCGGTGAGACCGTCGGCCTCGCCGGAGGCCACGAGATCGTCGAACGATGCATCACGGGCCAACTGATCCAAGTTCTTCGCACGATCGACCCGCGCTTTCTCGAACTCGTCGGCCGACGCATTTCTCTCGGAAAGTTCGGCTAGGGTATTGAATTCGCCTTGTTGGAGCCAGTTGATCGCGGGACCCACGGCAATGACGAACGCTACGTCCGGGTCGAGGTTCACCACCTTGGTCATCACCCACCCTGCCTGGCTTGCACCCCACAGACCGATCCGAGACGGATCGATATCCGAACGTCCCCGCGCCCACTCGATTGCCGCTTCCGTTTCTGCCGCGCGATCGTCCATGCTCTGGTCGAGCCAATTGCCCGGTGCCCCATTCACCCCCGGCTTGTCCCAGGAGAGTGACGCGTACCCCGCCTTTGCGAACGCCTCCCACACCGGTCGATAGAACGTCTCATGTGTTGCATCGACCGGGCCGTCTCCGTGGACGAAAACCACGAGCCCGAAGGGACCGTCACCGTGTTCGGGCAGTGCAAGGACTCCCTGGAGCGGCACCGATCCCCCGGTGATCGTCACTTTTTCCTCACGGATGTCATAGGTGTTCTGGTACAGCGTCCAGCCCACCAGAGTCGCGATCAGAACAACGACCACCGCCAGGGAAGTAACCATCCACCTGCGTAAACGAGGCTTACTCTTGCCCTCGCTCATCGATTCCGCTGCCATCTTCCCGCCCTAACGTACGAATTTGAAACGATCGTATTGCATTCGATAGTACAGTTGTGGGCGAAGATGTCGAGAAGCGAGGAAAGGACATGGCGATGACCGACAGGGACTTCGATGTACCCACGAGGATCTTGATCGAGGGACTACTGCGCACGGACGGAACTGTCGACGGGCACACCCTCTATGCCACCGCCGACGCCCTCGGCAAAACTGATCAACAGGTTCGGCTGTGCATCAAGCGGTTGGTCACCGAGGGGAAGTTCACTCAGGAAGGTCGCGGGCGGCAGGCCACGCTACGAGCAACGCCGAAAGCCCTGCGCGAGATGGAACCCGACGTCGAATTCGTTCGGCTGGCCTATCGACAAGACCGCGACACTGTGACGCCGTGGGACGGGTACTGGCACCTGGCCGGATTCGCAATTCCGGAGTCGTCACGGAAAGGGCGAGATGCGCTGCGCACCAAGGTCGTTTACCTCGGCGGCGCGCTCGTCCAGGGCGGTCTGTACGTCTCGCCGCACGCCTGGGAACCGTATATTCGCGATGCGGCCGCCGAACTCGACGTCGAACAGCACCTGTCTTCTCTCACCACTCGAGATCTGAAAGTGGGCACTCTCGAAGACCCCGTGAAGATTGCCGCGCAGTTGTGGCCACTGGACCAGATCGCTGACGGATACGAACGGCTACTCGACATAGCGACCGCACGCCTGCACAAACTGCAGAACAGTCCGGGTACCGATGCTGTCACGATGACCATCGAACTCGCGGCGGAATTCACGCGAGCCATGGAACCGGATCCGCTGTTGCCGCCGGAACTACTGCCCACCAACTGGATCGGCACGAGGGCTCGGTCGATCACTGCGCAGTGCTGGACGCTTCTGGCACAGGTGGACGGTGCCGACGAATTACCGTCGCTGTTCCACCTGTACGCAGATGCAATCGGTGACGATCAGGATGCAAGCGTGCGCTGACGGGGCGGCAGTCCGAAACGCCCGAGAACCTCGTCGACTGCGGTGGACGGTGTGACAAGTCCGCGATCCTGAAGCCACGGAATGGTGCTGTCCACCAGATGCTCGAGCGTTCGAGGCAATGCGAGAGGCAGCAACGTAACGCCGTCGGCGACCTCCGCAGCTCGGATATCGGCGATCAAACTGCCGAGACCGGAAGGCGTTCCGACGTAATGAAGCGAAACGGGAACCCGCGGCGAGGTCAACGCGCTGTCCAACTGCGCAAGCTCCTTACGAGCGGAGCGAGCCTCCGGCGCGATCAGAATCTCGAGATCGACCAGCACTGCGACGCTGTCGGGATCGCGTCCTTCTTCGGCGACGGCAGCGCGTATCCGTGCGCGTTCGAGCTGTGCCTCACGCAGATCCGCAGCGCGAATCCGAACCACATTGGTAGGGAATGAAGCCAAATCGAGAGCCTTTTCACCCTCGGTGAGGTCCACCCAGTAGTCGCCGCCGATGATGGGCAGGTTGCCGGGTGCGCCCTCAGCGGCCGGATGGTGACCGGATCCGGTCAACTCGACCGCTACGTGCAGAGAATGCGAAGCGAGTGAAGACATGTGAGACCTCCGAAAATCAGAAAAGTATGGGATGAGCGAGACGAATCGTCAGCTCGAACACATTCCTGAAGAGGTGCGGCACAGATCGACATGGCGACGGCACCACTGACCGAGAGTGATGCTCACTCTCGAAGGGGTGGCGGGAAAATCCGCTGGTGCCATGGCTGCCATGCTAGTTGTCCGTTCGAGTTTTCGGGGACCGAGCTCAGCTCAGACGCACTCGGCTGCGCCGGCATTGTCGTCTGCGGCTCCGAGGAAGGGGCGGGTCTCGGGCACAGGGTTCCACGCACCTGCCGTCTTCGCGTACTTCCAATCACGCTGATTCGAAACCAGGATGTTCACGGCGTCGACCAACCGCGTCACGTCGTCCGAGCTGCTACCGAGGCCGAGGCTGGCGCGAACTGCACCGCCGGAGAGGCCGAGGCGCGCGAGAACCGGATGTGCGCAGAAGCGACCGTCGCGAACTCCGATGCCGTGCTCGGCGGAGAGGAATGCGGCGATCTCGCCCGCTTCGAATCCGTCGACGGTGAAGGTGACGATTCCGACGGCGTCGGGAGCGTCGTTCCACAGTCGCACGAGTGAGACGCCCTCGATGGCGGACAAGCCGTCAGTGAGCTGGGCGGTGAGCGCCTTCTCATGCTCGGCGATCACGTCGAAGTCCAGGGCGTGCAGGGTTTCGCAGGCGGTCGCGATGGCTGCCGCACCGAGCACGTTGGGGGAACCCGCCTCGTGGCGTGCGGGCGCGCAAGCCCACTCGGTGGATTCGATGGTCACCTCACGCACGGCGCCGCCGCCGGCGAGGTACGGCTGAGCTTCGTCGAGCCAGTCACGGCGGCCGACGAGAACGCCGGCGCCGAAGGGCGCGTACAGCTTGTGGCCCGAGAACGCTACGTAGTCGACGCCGCATTCCTGCAGGTCGATGCGACGGTGGGGAGCCAACTGAGCAGCGTCGACGAGGATACGTGCGCCGCAACGGTGAGCGATGTCAGCCAAACGTGCAATCGGCAGGATCTCACCGGTCACGTTGGAGGCCCCGGTGATTGCGAGCAGCGCGGCAGGCTTGGTGCACAGTTCACCGATCAGACGCTCGATCGTTTCTTCGATGGTGTCTGCGGCGGTGACGATACGAGCGTCGTTCCACGGCAACAGGTTTGCGTGATGCTCGACGTCGAGGACGACGGTGCTGCCGGGGACGCACTGCGCAAGCAGGTTCAGCGAATCGGTGGTGTTCCGGGTGAAGACGACAACCTGATCGTCGGCACAGTTCACGAAACGAGCAACGGATTCACGAGCGTTCTCGTAGGTGAGCGTGGAGATCCGGGACGCGTAGCCGGCACCGCGGTGGACGCTGGCGTACGTGGGCAACAATTCGGCGATACGGTCGGTGACCTGGGCCAATGCCGGCGCGCTGGCCGCGTAGTCGAAGTTGGCGTAGGAGCATTCGCCGCCCTGAACCAATGGAACCTGCAGGTCGGCACCCGAAACCTTGGCAATCGCGGTGGTGTAGCAGGTGTCGGCACTCAATACAGCAGTCATCGAAGACAATCCTCACGTTCAAGGACTCGTTCGTCGGGAGATGGCCCCGGAAGAGTCCGCGCTTGCCGCATTCGTTTTCGAACGCAGCCGGGTCGTCACCCGGAGCACCCCACCGCGGAGGAGGGTTGCCGACCAGCAAGCCGGGGCTGAACACTGGTACTCGTGACCTGGCAACGAGGATGGCAGGAACCTCCCGCGCTTGTCAAGACGAAGCTGCGAAGACCGTCGTCACGGCGCGATCGTCCGGCAGGCGAGGTGGAGCGCAAGCCTGGTTTCCGGATCGGCCAGATCGACCGAGAGAAGGCGCTGAATTCTATCGATCCGACTCGATACCGTG
Source organism: Rhodococcus sp. OAS809 (assembly GCF_040546695.1). Classification (NCBI taxonomy): domain Bacteria; kingdom Bacillati; phylum Actinomycetota; class Actinomycetes; order Mycobacteriales; family Nocardiaceae; genus Rhodococcus; species Rhodococcus sp. OAS809. Next base: position 3,423,078 of record NZ_JBEPOI010000002.1, read on the forward strand.
TTGCGGTGCAAGCCCATTCGGGTTGCGGTGTGAGCCAGAGACGATTCTTCGTCGAGGTACGTCGACAGAGTCTCGAGCAACTCTCCATTGGAATCGCGTAGCGGTGCGAGCAATGCCGCAGCCGCAGGCTGGAAGGTGTCGGTTCGCGTCCACGCCAGCAGCAACTGCGCCAGCCCGAGGCGGTCCACGTGCAGGAATCGACCTGTTTGAGATCGGGAACCGGCGAGCCGAGCGGCATCCCCGGCCTCCGACAGGGACGAACCGATTCCAGCCGGACCGTCGTGTGCGCGTCCCACACCTACCCAGGTCTCCATCGTGGGTTCCAACCTCGCCTGAGCTGCACGGATGCACTCGGCGATCCTGGTGATCGCCTCCGGTCGCGGCTCGCCTGGCAGAGTCGTCCACGCCGCCCAGCCGTCAGCCTGTTCCACGACATTGGCGTCGATTCCCTCGGCGGCGAGAGCATCTGCAACCTCGCTGCGTCTTGCCACCAGGTCGACCTCACCGACCGCCAGGACTTTGATGCCGATGTGCCATCCGTCCAGCATCCAACCCGCGTCGAGTGCGCGCCGGAGCAGTCCGGGTGTGGCGTCTGCTGACGTGTCGATCAGTTCACCGAGCAACGCGCTACGCCGGCGCGCTTCACGCTCGTCGACCATGCGCGCAACGGCCAGTCGGTGCCCGGCAGCCAACGAGGCCACGTCGAGAACCACTGAGAGAGAAGCCTCTTCGACGCTTTGACGCACCGGGAGCAGCACCGCCAGCCAGGGCTCTCGGGCTGCGCCGGACATCACCGGGCACGCAATCAGGACCCCGCCGGAGTCCAATTCGACCGTGGTGGGCGCCCCGCGACCCGACAACATACCGGCAGCTGCTCGATCAGCGTCTGACAACAGGTCGGCGCCGGTCATCGGACGTCCGGACGTGTCCAGGAGAAAGAATGAACGCTGAAAGGTGTTCAGTAGCACCGACAGAAGATTCTCGACGCTTCCTCCGGCTCGTTGGCCCGCGTGTGTCGCCCGCAGTACTGCGTCGGCCATCACCGCCCGCGAATTCGAGAGAAGATCACGAAGATCCACGCTGAACTGCCACGGGTCGGATACTCCGAGCACCACCAGTCCGAGCCGATCGGCAAGCAACGAGAGATTCGCATCCTCCGCCGCAGCGCTGTGCACAGCGACCACCTGGCAGCCGGTCGCCGCTGTGCGCCGAAGGAGAGCGTCGAATCTCCACTCCCCGATGTCGATTCGATCGAGAATCACCAGAACTGATCCTGAACTCGCCGCACCCGACACGGCCTCGGCCGACTGTGCCGATTCCCCGGTGAGTGCTCCCACTGTCGTCACGACGGGATCACCCTCCCCGGCAAGTCGATACAGCCCGACAAAGGCCGGGTTGTTCAGCAACGCCGAAACACTCGCGCTCATCGCGCCTCCATCAGCACTGCGTCGTGGTCGATCCCGAATGCCCGCGGGCCGACAACTTTCAATCTGCCCACTTCGTCCGCCCACCACTGTGGACCGGGAAGAACCAACACGGCCACATCGTGCCCCTGGTGCACGGATTCACACGAGACGAAGGCGCCGGTCCGCACGTCGAGCAACGTCACGATGTCCGGGCACGTTGCAATCATCTCGCCGTCCAACGCGACGGTCAGGAACTCACTCTCGAATTCGACTCGTATCACCGCAGAACCGTGCTCGAGAATCACGCTGCCCCGACGATCGCCGGTGTCCGGACGACTACGACGGACCGCACGCACCCGGCCAGTCCCCATTACCAGGGCCCCGGAGCTCTCCGCGATCTCCTGCCAACTGCCCAGGGCCCCGATGTGCTGACCCAGTTCGTATGCTCGGGAGAGAGTTCCCGGAATGCACGCCTCCTGCACCGTCCGCGCATCGATCGACGCGATCGCCAGAGCGCCCCAACCGCTGGTTCTCCCGATCAACGACCGCACTGCTACCTCGGCGCCGAGCACATCCACTCCGTCGACGACGGTAATGAGGCCGCCGGGCTGGGCGAGTGTGACCGGGCACAATTCCAACCCGGCTGCGGCGAGAGAGAAGTGATCGAGCCGCGGCATCGCTCGACCCAGCAGGTCCGCGTCGACCACGGGAATTCCCAACGCCAACGCCGCCGCAATGCCGGAGAGAGCGTTGAGTCCACCGCCTTCGAAAGTCATCACTGCGGTCGGACGCTTCCCGGTCCAGCGCGTCAAAGCTGCTGCAGTATCTGCAAACTCACGCCCGGAGGGCAATTGCTCCTCCAAGGCCAGGGCCGATCCGACGATTCCCACCGGCATCACCAATGCCTCCTCCGGCAACTGGTCCGGCGCGATGACCTCCACCGAAGTAGACGTCATCAGTGGACGCAGCAATTCCACGAACAAGCGTGGATCGCCGCCCCCGCCGCAGCCCAGGACCACCGCCCCCGCTGCGATCGCGTCGAGGTCGGCCTCCCGGACCGCGTGCAGCCTGCTCACGGCTCGCTATTCTGCCAGTACAGGTTGCTCGAGTGTCTCCACCGGCAGGAACGGGCGATCGAGCCCGAAGCTAGCCGGGCCGAAGACCGCCAGTGCCTCCGGGGTTCTCATGATGGGTGGGGTCGCGATCCCGATGACCGCAACGCGCTGCCCGTACCGCAAGCCCTCGGTGGTGATGGGTTCGGCGGTATCGGCCTCGACGATGCAGATCAGGTCTGGCACGATCGCCACCATCACTCCGGATTGGACGGCGATCAGATTTTCGTTCTGGAACTGAACTTCCAGCTCTTCGTCTCCGACGCCGGCGATCCGCACCGAACCGCGAGCGAACCCCTCATCGGTTCGCCTGTCGACATCGATCACCTTGCCGTGAAAGAGAACTCGCCCGTATCCGTAGAGCGTGTCGGCGAGACTGTCGACAAGCGCCTGCACCGGGTCCACCCGCTGCTCACGTGAAAGTCTGATGGACCGGCCGATGGTCATGGCCAACGACAGAGTCCGTGGGATCGCCGTCCGCTTCACATCTGCACCCGTCATCGAGTACTGCGCGATGTGCGCCATCCCACCGAACCTCGACGTCACCCCGCGGGCGAGGCCCTCCAATCTGCTGTTGTCACTTCCGGTGTCGAAGATCGCCACCTCGTCGTGCTCGTTCGCCATGGCGAGCGGACTCGCCGAAATCCCGTACACCGAGAAGGTTTCCATCTCGAGCTGAGGAAAGGCTCGCCCCATCCCGTCGGCGTCGACAACCGGCAGGCCGCGCCGTGCGGCCACCAGCAACGGAATCATCGAATTGATTCCGCCGCACTCCATCGGCATCGTGGCATCTGCAGTTCGACCCGTGTGCTTCTCCAACGTGATCAGCGCCAGCTCGGGTTCGGTTCCGCGCGGCATCTTTTCGACCACGACGGTCGGGGCACCCATCTGCGCGACGGGAATCACCCACGCGTCGTCGTCAAGCTCCTCCGGATCGAGAATTGTGATTTCACCGGCCTCACCGAGCGCCTGCGTGACCAACATCTTGCCGACGAACGGATCTCCCCCGCCGCCGGTGCCCAACAAGGCTGCGCCCCTGGCGAGGTCGTCGAGATCCGCCGTTCGTAGTGTCCAACTCATCGTGAGCCCTCCTGACCGGTGGAGACCAAACCACTGTGCAGTGCCAAGTCACCGACTGCCTTCACTCGAATACGTGTTGCGTTGCCCGGCAGATACGGAATCGGGACCTCGTCGAACTCCACGATCTGCACCGACTCGGGCCGTGCGCCTGCGGCGACTGCCCGATCGATCGCCTCCTGGCGAGCATCGTCGGCAAAAACCTGCCGGTGCCCGTCCCGCACCGCTTCGACTCGATCTACCTCACCACTGACCTGCGCGATCGCAGCGCCGATCGCATTGGCAACATCGAAGCGCTCAGGACGAATCACCGTTCCCAGGCCCGGGAGTTCACGCTCCAGCAGTACCGATCCCCCGCCAACCGCCACAACGGGAAGTGGATCCGACGTGGTCCGCATCTGTTCCACGGCGTCGGCGACTCGGCGCGAGATCCGGTCGAGTGCCGTCGACACCAGGCCGCGGTCGAGGTGCGCCACCGCACTGCGATCTCCGACGTCGGCCAAGCCTGCCGCGACGGCTATGTCGGTGGCCGTCAACGTGTCACCGCCGAATACGAGTGCCCGTGAACCCAATTCGTATCCCACAGATTCGGGTCCGACTGTGAGTCCGTCTGCATCCACCAGCGAACCACCACCGATACCGATCGAGAAGACGTCCGGCATACGGAAATTGGTCCGTACCCCGGCGACCGTCACCTCCGTGGTGGCTTCTCGCGGGAAACCGTTGGTCAATACGCCCACGTCGGTAGTGGTACCTCCGATGTCGATCACCGCACAGCTGGCCAGACCGGACAGCACAGCGGCGCCTCGCATGGAGTTGGTCGGTCCCGAAGCGAAAGTCGCTACCGGATAACGCCTCGCGTACTCGATGTCCATCAAGGTTCCGTCGTTCTGGCTCAGGTACAGCGGCGCGACAATGCCGTGCTCGACCAAAGATCGGGCAAGACCGTCGACGATGTGATCGGCGAGCTCGCGCAGCGCAGCATTGATGATGGTCGCGTTCTCCCGCTGGAGTAGACCCACTCGACCGATCTCGTGCGAGAGCGAAATTGCGACGTCCGGGCCGAGTTCCTCACGCACGATCTCCGCGGCGGCCGCTTCGCATTCGAGATTGACCGGAGAGAACACCGAAGATATTGCGACCGAACGAGTACCGCTGCGAGCCATATCGGCGGCATGGCGGCGAATCTCGTCGGGGTCCAGCGACGAAATACGACGACCGTCGAACTCGTGCCCACCGTGAGCGAGGTAGCGCCTTCCTTGCACAGCGGAGACCAGGTCTCGCGGCCACCCCACCATCGGCGGAAGCGCCGCGGTCGCCGGAAGCCCCAATCGCAGAGCCGCTGTCGGTGCAAGTCCGCGTTGCTCGATGAGAGCGTTGAGAAAGTGCGTCGTGCCGATCATCACTGCTTGAACAGCGCTGGGAGAGAACGAGTACTGCTGCTGCAGCGCCGTCAGAGCTCCGCCGATTCCGCCGGTGATGTCCTTGCTGGTCGAGTGTTTGACATGCCCGATGACGGTGGTCCCGTGCATCAGGACCGCATCGGTGTTCGTACCACCGACGTCGATTCCGATTCGCATCGCGAACTCCCTTCTACAGTGTGTGCCGTTCTAGTGCGTGAGCGCAGATCTTCCCGAAGTCTCTTGCGGCGCTTCGGTTGCGGTGCGTCCAACTCCGCGAATCAGGCCGAGTCGACCCGCGACGACGTAGAGAACGAAGGCCGAGGCCACCGCGTTGATCGACGGCAGGCCGAAGGTGCTGTAATGACCGATCAGCGCCGAGACGATCCAGATCACCAGCGTGGCCGGTACCCAAGTGGGTGCCGAGTTCGGGAGGGTACCCGCAGCTCGACTCTCCTCCAGATCCTTGCGCCATGTCTTGACGATGAAGTATTCCGCCACCATGATCCCGGCGATCGGCGGGAATCCGACGCCCAACAGGATCAGGAAGTCGGTGAACGAGTTGAGGATTCCGGCAGCCGCGAGGACCGAACCGGTGATGCCGACAACTGCTGTGACAACTGCGCGATTGATCCGTCGACCGAACACGACGTCGATGAAGTTCACGACGCCGAGCCCCGAGCTGTACAGGTTCCAGTCGTTGATCTTGAAGGTGCCGAGAACGATGATCAGAACGCCGACCCAACCGACCGACGAGAGAATGATCGTGGCGATGTCGGAACTGCGAACGGCATGGGCAAGAAGAACACCGGTCAGCCCGATCACGTATTCGCCCAACGTTATTCCGACGAGCGTCTGCTTCACGACATCGCCTGCCGTGCGGTTGAAGCGCGTCATGTCAGGTGTGATCACTGCTCCGGCAATGAAACCGCCTGCGACGATGGTAGTTCCGGCGAGGAAGCTGAGCTCCGGCCCGGCTGGAGCAGATGTCATCAGATCTGACAGCGAGTGATTACGCAGTTCGGCGACGACGGCCCAACCGACCAGGATCAGGAACAGCGGAACGGTGATGTTGGCGATCAGTTGCATGGATCCGAACCCGCGAAGGACTATCGCGGTAATCAGGAGACCGAAGGCCAAAGCCCACGCCCACTGCGGCAGAAACGGCATGATTCCGTGCAAACCTGATGCAGAGACAGCAGATTGAATGCCGAACCAACCGATCAGGCTGACCCCGATCACCAAACCGATCACCGCGGAACCTGCGTGCCCGAATCCACACCAGCGTGCGACCACCGATGTGTTGAGCCCTTCACGAACCCCGATGATGCCGATGAAAATACAGACGACCTCGAGAATCACCGCCCCGACTGTCAATGCCCAGAAGGCATTCCAGAACGTCATACCGTAGCCGAGCGTCGCACCGAGCAAGAACTGTGCGAGTGCCGATACCTGACCGAATCGCTGTACTGCCACCGAGAACCACGAATATCGTGCTTCGCCGGGAACGCGGGTGAGCGCGTAGTCGTCACCGTCGGACACTTCACCGCCGGCGGCGGTCGTTGACGTGTTTTTCATGACGGACTCCTCGAATAGTTGGGAAGTGTTCTCGGAGAAGACGGTACGAATGTGGCAGGGGTCACGCCTATGGGCGAATTGGCGTTTCTTCGTGTTACGACAATGCATTTCGCACAGTCGTCATTTCACACAGTCGCCAAATGGCACGGGTCTAACGCAACGCGTACCCGCCGTCGGGGTACAGCGTGGAACCCGTTGTGTACGTGTTGGTGAAGAGATAGAACACCGCTTGTGCAATCTCGTCTTCGTTCCCGACGCGGCCGAGCACGTTGTTCTCGGCACTCCAGGTGAACGCGGCCTCCCGAACCTCCGCCGGGCGCTGAGCCCACAGATGCCCGTCGATGGTTCCGGGAGCGACAGTGTTGACGCGGATCGGCGACAGTTCGACCGCCAGCCCCCGCCCGAGCCCCTCGATTGCCGCGTTGGCTGCAACGTATGCCGCGGCAGCTGCGGGTGGCCGCACACTGGCAGCGCCGGACATGAGGATCACCGATGCGGTGGGTGCCAGCTTGTCGAGCGCAGCGTGCACGACGCGGTACTGCCCCCAGAACTTGGAGGTGAACGGCGACGCCGCTTCCTCGACGCTCTGTTCACGGAACGAGCCGACCTGGTAATCGGCAGCCGTCGTGAAGAGAGCGTCGACGCTGGGGATGTTGGTGAAGAACGCTTTCACCGAGTCGTCGTCGGAGGTGTCGACGGTGAACCAGTGCGCAGCCTCACCCAGCTGCGCGGCCGCTGCTTCGAGCTTGGATGCGGTTCGGCCACCGAGAACTACCTGCGCGCCGGCGTCGACGGCAAGCTGCGCCACTCGCAGCCCGATGCCTGTTCCGCCGCCGATCAGTACGACGGTCTTGCCTGAGAGAGGAGAAGGTGTCGTTGTCATGCAGCGACTGTAGGGCTCACCGAATTGTCCCGACATGTGCAGAACGCACAGATTTCACTACAGCACAGTGCTAAGTATCGAGACTTAGCTGTTAGAGGACACCGCCCCCGGGGATCTCGCTTGACGACGTTTGCTGCGTCGAAACTGCCTTCGCATGTACTCCTCCTTCGAGTTCGCCTGTAACAAAACAACTCCCACGACCGAAAATGTCGGTGAACCACAACAGCGAAGGGAAGTAACGACTATGGGATCAGCAGACGTCATGGCCTGGCTCGCCGAGGGTTACCTCGCCGGCGATCCGATTCGCTATCCGCTCTACGTCGGATCGATGTTCCTCGCGATGCCGTTCCAACTGATCGGCGTAATTCTGGGTCACCCCTTCTGAATCGTCACATCAGGCCAGGGCGGACGACGTAGAACGGCCAGAGTTGCGATCACTGCGGCCGCCAACCCGATGAACTCCCCCCATCAAAGCCGCCCTGGTGTGATCGACGGCCGGTGACCACGACGGCTCACCCTCGTGGATCGAGAACACTCCCACTGGCACCGGTATCGGGTCGCGGCGCCACCGCCGGTGTAGACGCGAAACCGTGATGATCGTCGATCCGTCGCTGGTCTGGTGCGGTTCTCCGAAGATCGTCGAGGTCCCTGATTCCCCTCGAAATCGCTCCACCGCATCACGAATCTCCATGATCTCCATCGTCGCATCGAAACCGCAGCACTGTGCGAGTATCGATCGATGGCCGAGTGGTGGAATCCGAGCAGGCGCGTCGAGCGATGGTGGCAGACGATTGGCCTCGTCCTGCTCGTAGTCGTAGTCGGTCCGAGCACCATCCATACAGTGGCCACGGAACCGACAACCGGTAATTGGGTTCGCCTGGCAATCTGGCTTTTCGCGACGGCCGGATTTGCCTACGGAACCGTCCAGGCCTGGCGAAACAGGAACAAACCTCAGTCGGTGTGGTGGGAAGGGACAACTGCCCCCACCGAAGTACCCGCCGACGACGTCCGTAGCGCACTCGCGTCGACTGACGACCGTATTCCGGCAAGCAAGGCACTACGCGAACTGCATCCGGGCTTGGGTCTGAAGGATGCGATGGATCTGATCGACGCTCAGCGGGGCGAACAGGGCCCGCATCACTGATAGTTGCGACCATCACAATCACAGTTAGGTATCGACACCTGACCGCCACGATCGGGCAAGCACACCAGGAGTTAACCACCTGACAGACAGGCTGTTTCGCCGAGTTTGACAAATGTGGTCAATCGGTGAGCGTCGACTCGACCGATTCAACTCACCGTACCAATCGAATTCGCCGTTCAGCATTCCACTCATGGCCCAATGCCACTATTACCCAACGATTTACAACCGGAACTACGGTATCCAGTGAGAACTTTCGCGACAGTGCAGCATCTTTCGTCCAGTTGAGTTGACCGAAACTTGACGTTACGTTGAATTTCAAAGCAATAGCCCGGTCTTGACCTGCGATGGTGTGAGCGAAACGCCCACCTACGCGTGACATGTGGCCGCCCTGAGGGGCGCTGTGAATGCCTGAACGTTCGAGGAGTGGAATGACTGCGGTCAAAACTGCGTGGCGTGAACTACGGAAACCCGTGTTCATCCCCGCGTCGATAGTGATCTTTGCCCTGATCGCCTTTGCCGTGATCTACGCGGGAACCGCCGCGGATGCTTTCGAAACACTCAACAACGTGATCAGCGACGGCGTCGGCTGGTGGTACATCCTCTCGGCCACCGGTTTCGTGATCTTCGCGCTGTACTGCGGAATCAGCCGCATCGGCAACATCCGATTGGGACGTGACGACGAGCAGCCCGAGTTCGGGATGCTCTCGTGGTTCGCGATGCTCTTCAGCGCCGGCATGGGCATCGGGCTCGTGTTCTACGGAGTAGCCGAACCACTTTCGCACTACGTGACCCCACCCGTCGCCGGGCAGATCGCCGGATCCACGGACGCCGCAGCCAATCAAGCCATGGAACTGACGCTGTTCCACTGGGGCTTGCATGCATGGGCGATCTACGTCGTCGTCGGCCTTGGTCTGGCGTACATGACCTACCGAAAGGGTCGCCCGCTGTCGATCCGTTGGCTGCTCGAGCCGCTCCTCGGACGGGCTCGCATCGAAGGAAAGATCGGCCACGCCATCGACGTCGTCGCCATCGTCGGCACGCTGTTCGGTGTCGCGACGTCGCTGGGCTTCGGTGTCCAGCAGATCTCGGCCGGCCTCGACTACCTCGGCTGGGTGGAGACCGACAACTGGTTGGTCATCACCATCATCGTCATCGTGACGGGCATGGCCACCTTCTCGGTCGTCTCCGGCGTCACCAAGGGCCTCAAGTGGCTCTCCAACATCAACATGATGCTCGCTGCCGCGCTGGCACTGTTCGTCCTGATTCTGGGACCGACGCTGTTCCTCATGCAGTCGTGGGTGCAGAACCTCGGCGGATACGTCCAGGCCTTGCCCGAACTGATGCTGCGCACGTCCCCGTTCGCCGAAGACGGCTGGCAGGGCGCATGGACCATCTTCTACTGGGGTTGGTGGATGAGCTGGGCACCGTTCGTCGGCATGTTCATCGCGCGCATCTCACGCGGCCGCACCATCCGCGAATTCGTCTTCGGTGTGCTGCTGGCCCCGACGCTGGTTGGTTCGTTGTGGTTCACGATCTTCGGTAACTCCGGCATTCTGCGTCAGCGCAACGAGGGCACGATGCTCGACGCATCCGGCTCAGTGGACACCAACACGTCATTGTTCACGCTTCTCGACGGACTTCCGCTCGGAACGATTTCGAGTGTTCTCGCGATCGTCGTGATCGTCTTCTTCTTCGTCACGTCCGCGGATTCCGGCTCGATCGTCATCGACATCCTTGCGACCGGTGGCAGCTTGGAGACCTCCAAGATCACGCGTGTCTACTGGACGTTCCTCTCCGGTGCCGCGGCCGCAGTTCTCCTCATCGTGGGTGGCAGTGGATCGCTCACGGCGCTGCAAACCGTTGCCATCGCCACGGCGGTACCGTTCTCGGTCATCATGGTGCTGGCATGTCTGTCGATGCTGAAGGCGTTCCGATACGAGGTCGCTTCGGCACCACGCTACCTGCGGGTTTCTACAAATGCCTCGGCATCGACCGACGTTCCGCAACCCACCGAAAAGCGGCTCCGCGATCTGAAGATCTCGTCGACCTTCGCCGGGCTGACCCCGTCACAAAGCGGAATCATGACGGATCCCTCCGACGCCCACATGCTCGTCGCGGTCCACGAAGTCCCCGCCCATGCGGTCAACATCGACCCGGATACCGGCGCCGTCGACTTCTCCGAGGAATCGAAGGTCGTCGATCCACTGGGCGGAGAGGTGTTCGACACACCCGAGTTCGCCGACTCGGCAGAAGGCCACGCGCAAGCTGCCAGTACGGACTGACCGGCACGTTCGGCATGTTGCATTAGGCATATCTGTTCACCAACTCGCAAACTTGTCATGAGACTTTCAACTCGACAGTTCGCAGGACTCTAAGTTTCGTGAGTAGAACAGGACCAACGGGTTTGCCACTCCAGTCGCAGTCGGAGACGGAACAATCTTTCGGGATTCCGTCCGTATTCCTACGGTCGGCGCATGCACCTGCGCCGCGCACGCTCATCGACATCGTGCGGGCCTCAGCCGAGGCCAACCCGGAAGCACCTGCCATCGACGACGGCGACACCACACTGTCGTACTCGGAGTTGCTCGACGAGATCGCGCTCGGTGCGCGCTGGCTCGGTGATGCCGGCGTCGGCGCAGGTGACCGCGTCGGAATCAGGATGCCGTCAGGTTCGCGTTCGCTGTACGTGGCGATCCTGTCGATCCTCGCGGCGGGCGCCGCCTACGTTCCCGTCGACGCCGACGATCCGGAAGAGCGCGCCGAGTTGGTGTTCGGCGAGGCGCAGGTAGCGGCAATCATCACCGGCGACGGAATCCAGCCGGGGACGGCGCCGAAGCGGCTCGAACATCCACCGGTTCGCGAACCCGAACCCGAGGACGACGCCTGGATCATCTTCACCTCAGGATCCACGGGCACCCCCAAGGGCGTCGCGGTCACTCACCTCAATGCCGCAGCCTTCGTCGACGCCGAGGCGCGCATGTTCCTCCAGGACGAGCCCATCGGGCCTGGTGACCGCGTCCTCGCGGGACTCTCCGTGGCATTCGACGCGTCCTGCGAGGAGATGTGGCTCGCGTGGCGCCACGGCGCCTGCCTCGTCCCGGCTCCTCGTTCGCTGGTTCGCAGCGGCATGGACCTCGGCCCGTGGCTGGTCTCGCGTGACGTCAGCATCGTCTCCACTGTGCCGACGCTTGCGTCTCTGTGGCCGGCCGAGGCCCTCGAAGCCGTTCGACTCCTGATCTTCGGCGGCGAAGCCTGCCCACCCGAACTGGCCGAACGCCTGGCCGTCGAGGGCCGCGAGGTCTGGAACACTTACGGCCCCACCGAGGCAACCGTCGTCGCCTGCGGCGCACTGATGGACGGCAAGAGCCCCGTCAGCATCGGCCTCCCCCTCGACGGCTGGGACCTTGCCGTCGTCGACGCCCAGAGCAATCCCGTCGCGGTCGGTGAGGTGGGCGAGCTGGTGATCGGCGGCGTCGGCCTCGCCCGTTACCTCGACCCCGCGAAGGACGCCGAGAAGTACGCGTCGATGCCCTCTCTCGGGTGGGAACGCGCCTACCGAAGCGGCGACCTGGTCCGGCTCGAGACCACCGGCCTGATGTTCCAGGGCCGCGCGGACGATCAGGTCAAGCTCGGCGGCAGGCGCATCGAACTCGGTGAGGTCGACAACGCCTTGCAGAACCTGCCGGGTGTGAGCGGCGCTGCCGCAGCCGTGAAGAAGACGGCAGCCGGCAACCAGCTCCTCGTCGGATACATCGCCAGCACGGATCCCGACTTCGATCTCAAGGCCGCTCATGCGCTGCTCAGCGAGCAGCTACCAGCAGCCCTCGTGCCACGTCTGGCGTTGATGGACGAACTTCCGACGCGTACGTCAGGCAAGGTCGACCGCAATGCGCTGCCGTGGCCGTTGCCCGGCGCCGGTGAAGATGCGGGGGCCGCGTTGGGCCTCGACGGCACCGCTGCCTGGGTTGCCGGCCTGTGGGGATCGATCCTGGGCGCGCAGATCACCGGACTCGACGACGACTTCTTCGAAGTGGGTGGCGGATCCCTCTCTGCGGCTCAGTTGGTGACCGCCCTGCGCGAGCGGTTCCCCGAAGTGACCGTCGCACAGCTCTACGACCATCCACGGTTGGGATCGCTCGCCGAATATCTCGACGAATTGGCACCCACCGAAACTGTGGAGCCGCGCATCGTCGCTCCGACACCCTTGAAAACTCAGCTCGCGCAGATCGCCGTCACCGTTCCCCTCACGACGCTCACCGGACTGCAGTGGGTGACGTGGCTGGCGATCGCGAACAACGTCCTCGGCTGGTTCGTCGACGTCAGCTGGGCGCCCACGGTCTCGTGGTGGTGGATCCTGTTGGCATTCATCGTGTTCATCACGCCGATCGGGCGCATGACCATCGCTGTCGTCGGAGCGCGCCTGCTCCTGCGCAAGCTGGAACCGGGCACGTATCCCCGAGGCGGTAGTGAACACCTGCGTCTGTGGATAGCGCTGCGACTCACCGAAGCCAGTGGCGCAGCCAACCTTTCGGGCGCACCGTGGATGCTCTACTACGCCCGCGCCCTCGGCGCCGACATCGGCAGCGGCGTCGATCTCCACACCCTTCCTCCCATCACCGGCATGCTCGAACTCGGTGACGGCTGCTCCGTCGAACCCGAAGTCGACCTCTCCGGCCACTGGATCGACGGCGACGTCATCCACATCGGTGAGATCAAGATCGGCGACGGCGCCTCCGTCGGTTCACGCTCGACGCTTCTGCCCGGCGCGCGTATCGGTCGGGACGCCGTCGTCGAACCCGGATCTGCGGTGTTCGGCCGAGTGAAGGCAAACCAGCAGTGGGCCGGCTCCCCCGCCACCAAGGTCGGGAAAGCGAATCATCCTTGGCCTGCCGAACATCCGAAGCGCGCGCCCGGCTGGGTGCCGGTATACGGCGTCACCTCGGTCTTCCTGGCCGGTATGCCGATCTTCGCGCTGATGGCCGGGATCGCATTGATCGGTTGGTGGATTCGCGACACCGACACGCTCGCGAGCGCAGTGCTCCAATCGCTGATCATGCTTCCCGTCGCGACCATCCTGAGTTTGCTCGTCTTCGCAGTCGTCACCCTTGTGGCCGTTCGTCTTCTCTCGATCGGGCTGACCCCCGGTTACCACCCTGTCCGCAGCCGCATCGGCTGGCAGGTGTGGGCGACCGAACGCCTGCTCGACTCGGCCAGAACCTTCCTCTTCCCGCTGTACGCGAGCCTGCTGACACCGGGATGGCTCCGCCTTCTCGGCGCCAAGATCGGCAAGAACGTCGAAGCCTCCACCGTGCTCCTCCTTCCCAAGTTCACGACGGTCGCCGACGGCGCATTCCTCGCTGACGACACCATGGTTGCGAGCTACGGCCTCGGCGGCGGCTGGATGCACATCGAACAGGCGAAGATCGGCAAGCGCGCGTTCCTCGGCAACTCCGGTATGACCGCCCCCGGTCGACGCGTCCCCAAGAACGGTCTGGTGGCGGTTCTGTCGGCTACCCCGTCCAAGGCCAAGTCCGGATCATCGTGGCTGGGTAGTCCACCGGTACGTCTGAGAAGGGCTGCCGGAGACACCGACGCCGCCCGCACGTTCAATCCGCCCATGCGCCTCAAGATCGCCCGCGGAGTGGTCGAAACCTGCCGACTGATCCCCGTCATGGTCACGTTCGGCATCGGTCTCGGTGTTCTGTTTGCACTCGAAGCACTGGTCGGCGCAGTCGGATTCTGGTTCGCGGCTCTGCTGAGCGGCGTAATTCTGCTCGTCGCCGGCGCAGTGGCGGGCGCGATTACCATCGCCGCCAAGTGGATCGTCGTCGGACGCATCGCCAAGGTCGAGCATCCGCTGTGGAGTTCGTTCGTCTGGCGAAACGAGGTAGCCGACGCCTTCGTCGAGACCGTCGCGGCGCCGTGGTTCGCTCGCGCGGCGACTGGTACGGCCGTACTGAACATCTTCTTGCGTGGACTCGGGGCCAAGATCGGTAAGGGCGTTTGGTGTGAGTCGTACTGGCTACCCGAGGCAGATCTTGTGACTTTGGGCGACGGAGCGACAGTGGAACGGGGGTGCGTCGTGCAAACTCATCTCTTCCATGATCGGATCATGTCCATGGACACCGTCACTTTGGGAGCAGGAGCAACGCTGGGACCGCACTGTGTCGCGCTACCCGCAGCCGGCATCGGCGCGGGAGCGACGGTAGGGCCTGCATCTCTGGTGATGCGAGGTGACACCGTTCCGCCCTCCACCCGCTGGCAGGGCAACCCGATTGCACCGTGGGTGGCGTCGTGAAGCCGAACCGAATGCTCGAGGAGCCGATCGATCCGTACCTGCCGCTCAACGGCAACCGCGGGTACCGCGTGTCCCGGTACGAACTGGAACTGACGTACAAGGTCTTCAGCAACCGTCTCGCCGGCAAAGCTGTCATCACCGCTGTCACCACCGAGAGCCGATCCAAGTTCAGCTTCGACCTCGCGCAGAACCTGCAGGTGTCCAAGGTGTCCGTCAACGGTGCCCGCGGCACCAAGTACGCGCACTTGAACAACAAGCTGATCCTCACGCCGTCTACCAAGATCCCCGCGGGCGGTGCCCTGTCGGTCACCATCGCGTACAGCGGCAACCCCGAGCCGATCAAGAGCCTGTGGGGCGAAGTCGGCTGGGAGGAACTCGACGAAGGAACTTTGGTCGCAAGTCAGCCCAACGGCGCGGCGTCCTGGTTCCCGTGCGACGACCATCCGATTTCCAAAGCGTCGTACCGCATCTCGATCACCACCGATTCCCCGTTCTATGCCCTCGCCAACGGCAAGCTGATCCGCAAGCAGACCCGTGCGAGTCAGACGACGTGGGTCTACGAGCAGACCGAACCGATGGCAACCTACCTGGCAACCATTCAGATCGGTCAGTACGAGCACCGACAAGTGAGCGCCGGGCCGGTACCGGTCTTCGCCGTTCACCCACCTCGGCTGCGAGCAGCGTTCGACGTCGACTTCGGGCGCCAACCCCAGATGTTGGAGGTCTTCGGAAAGCTGTTCGGACCGTACCCCTTTGCCGACTACACCGCTGTGGTCACCGACGACGAACTCGAAATCCCCATCGAAGCGCAGGGACTCTCGATCTTCGGAGCCAACCATTGCACGGGCAGGCGCGGTTCCGAACGTCTTGTCGCACACGAGCTTGCCCATCAATGGTTCGGCAACAGCCTCACTCTCGGGCAGTGGTGCGACATCTGGCTGCACGAAGGCTTTGCCTGTTACGCGGAGTGGATCTGGTCCGAGAATTCCGGTGGCCCGTCCTCGAACCAACTCGCGACCAACGCCTATCAAGGGCTCGGGCGTAAATCTCAGGACTTGATCGTCGCCAATCCCGGTCCTGCCCTGATGTTCGACGATCGAATCTACAAGCGGGGCGCCTTGACTCTGCACGCCCTGCGCGGCGTTCTCGGAGACGAGAAGTTCTTCGAACTGATCCGCCAGTGGACCACGAAGCATCGGCACAGCACGGTCAGCACCGAGCAATTCACCGATCTCGCTTCACGTTTCACCGACACCCCACTGCGCCCTCTCTGGGATGCATGGCTGAATCAACGCCCGCTACCTCGGCTTTGACGCTTTCCCCCAGCCGTAGCACCACGCCGAAACATTCCGAATGCGCCGATTAGCTTTGTCTTACCTTTACTATAGAGGTGGGCCGAGGGACGACCCCGACAACACAATTCTCAGGGCACGCTTCCTCGACAGGTAGATCGGGGGATCGATGTTTGTTGTATTCACAATATGTTTCGTGATCGGGGTCGTCGCCCTGATCGGAGCCTTTGCCGTCGGCGAGGTTGCAGATCTGGGCGGCGGCCACGCAGACGGGCTGCCATTTCTGAGCCTGACAACTTTGGCCACAGCACTTTTCGGCTTCGGCGCCGGCGGCGTAGCTGCCACTCTCGCGGACGCTCCGACGTTGGTAGCGGTGATTGCAGCACTCGCACTCGCCGCCGTTCTCGTTGTCGTCACGCGCGGCCTTCTTCTCCCCTATCTCCTTAAACAACAAGATAATTCGCACATCGGGCGCAATTCATACCACGGACTGTTGGGCACGGTCACCCTCACCATCGCAGCCGAAGGTTGGGGAGAAGTCTCGTTCGTCGACGCCGAAGGCAATCGCGTCCAGGCCAAGGCCGTCAGTGCACAGCCGATGGCGCTCACCACCGGCACCACCGTCTACATCGCCGATGTAGACGATCAATACCTTCACGTCGTCACGGTTGACGACGCGATCTAAGGACTCGATACATGCTGCCAATCATCATCATTGCGGTTGTAGTCGCAGTAATCATCTTCATCGTTCTCCCCGCGATCTACGTGAAGAACTACGTCAAGGTCCCGCCGAACGAAGTGGCGGTCTTCACCGGACGAGGCAAGCCGAAAGTCGTCCGCGGCGGAGCCCGGTTCAAGATTCCGGGAATCGAACGCGTCGACATCATGTCGCTCGAGCCGTTCAACGTCAGCATCAATCTCAAGAATGCGCTCTCCAACGACGGTGTTCCGGTCAACGTCGAGGCAGTCGGCCTGGTACGAATCGGTTCCGCCGACGAAGCGGTTCAGACAGCGGTGCAACGATTCCTGACCTCCGACCTGGACGAACTCCAACAGCAGATCAACGAAATCCTCGCCGGCAGCCTGCGCGGAATCACCGCGACCATGACGGTCGAGGATCTGAACTCCAACCGCGATTCGCTCGCACGCAGCGTGGTCGAGGAGGCAGGCGGCGACCTCGCCCGCATCGGCATGGAAGTCGATGTCATCAAGATCGCGGGAATCTCCGACTTCAACGGCTACCTCGAATCGCTCGGTCAGCGCCGCATCGCCGAGGTCAAACGTGATGCCGCGATCGGAACTGCTGAAGCAGAGCGTGATTCGCAGATCCAGTCGGCAAAGGCGCGACAGGCAGGCTCCGTCGCGCAGGCCGAGGCCGACACTGCGATCGCGAGTGCAAATCAGAAGCGCGACGTCGAACTCGCTCGCCTTCGAGCACAGACCGAAGCCGAGAACGCCGAAGCCGACCAGGCCGGACCACTCGCGCAGGCAACGGCCGAGAAGGCCGTCGGCATCGCACGTGAGCAGGCCGAGGCGGCCCGCGTCGAAGCTCGCACCGAGGTCGAGCGTCGTCGCGCCCAGCAATCGGAAGCGGCATTGCAGGCAGATGTCATTGCACCGGCCGAGGCCGAACGCCAAGCCTCCATCGCACGCGCAGAGGGTGAGCGACAGGCCGCGATCCTCCGCGCCCAGGCACAGGCCGAGTCAGCAAGGCAGGCCGGCGGGGCTCAGGCCGATGCACGAAAGCTCGTCGCCGACGCTGTTCGCTCCGAGCAGCAGGCTGATGCCGACGGCCTTCGAGCACGTCTGGAAGCCGAAGCTGACGGCCGCAAGGTAGCGGCCGACGCCGTTCGCGCCGAACAGCAGGCCGAAGCGGATGGTTTGCGCGCCAAGCTCGAAGCCGAAGCTGCCGGTAAGCGTCAGATCGCCGAGGCGCTCAATTCCTACACCCCGCAGGCCGCGCAGTTGCTCACTCTGCCTGACGTTCTGGCAGCACTGGTCGACGCCACCGCAGCAGCAGCGAAGCCGGTCGGCGACATCGATCGGATCTCCATCGTCGGCGGCAGCGACGGGGCGCAGGGTTCGATCGGCTCGATCCTGGGCATCAGTCCCCAGGTGATTGCCGGTGTCATCGAAACTCTCGAAAGCTCAGGCGTGGATATCACCGGTTTGCTCAACGGCCTGAACAAGACCGCATCGGTTCCGGCTGGTTCGGTACACAATTCGGTCCACAATTCGGAAAACGGTTCCGCAACCGTAGACGCGTGATTTCGCCCCGGTCCGCCGACTCTCGCAGGAGTCGGCGGGCCGGCTTCACGCGCTCGGAAGATGTGAACGCGACTTGAAGAGAATCAGAATCAAGCAGGCAGCGGCGGCGGCTGATCCGAACAGCAGAGTCACCGTGTAGCTCAGCGCCGGAATGCTTTCCGACAGCATCGCCAGCAACGCAGGCACCGCGAACCCGATGTAAGTGATCGAGTAGAACACCGCGGTCAATCCTGCCAGATCGTCCGGCCCCGCGATTCGCTGGATCTCCAGCAACCCGGACACCAGTGCCATGCCGTACCCGCAACCGAGGATCGCTGCAGCCACGATCGCGATCGCCACGGTCAGCGTCGACGCAACCAGAGCAGCACCGGCCATACCGACCACCAGAAACACCAGAGCCACAACGGCGCCACGAGCACTGCGGTCGGTGTCGATCTTGCGCCCCAACGACTGAATCGCGAATCCGCATGTCAGCGCGACCATGCACAGCAGAGCCGAAAAAGCCACGGGCGCATCGCCACTGTGCCCGGTCATGAGCGCCGGAATAACTGCATACGCGACACTGGCGGCACCGAACACCCACGGCGCCAACGGAACGACGACGTAGAGGAATCTGCGGTGACCTGCCGAGGGGATCTTGAGGTCGTCGATCAACCTGCGACGGTCGGATTTCGCCTGTGCCGGTCGTGTTTCGGGCGCATGCCACAGCGCCATGGCGGCGAGGACGGTGATCGCGATGTGCAGCACGTACGCCAACACACTCGGCATGGGCGCCCACTGCGCCAAGATTCCCGCAGCACCCGCTCCCAAGGCGAAGCCCGCGGTCAGACTCATCGCTGCTCGCCGAGCACCTGCGCCTTCCGACGCCGTCGGATCCCAAGATTGCGTGGACAACTCCTTGACCCAGGAGCCGCCGACGGCCATACCGATCCCCAAGGCGATGCCACAGAGGATTCTTCCCAGGATGAGAGCAGCGGCGGAGTCCGCCCCGAAAGCGAGCAGCGTCGAACCGGCGATCGCGATGATCGGCGCGGGGAGCATGATCGGGCGTCGACCCAATCGATCGGACAGCGGGCCGCCGAGCAGCAGGGCCGGCACAATTCCGACGACGTAGGCGAAGAGGAAGAAATCGACCATCACCGGCGAATAGCCGTGGTCGAGTCGGTACATCACCAGCAGTGGGGTGAATTCGTTTCCGCCCCAGGCAGCGGCGAACATACTGGCGGCAACGGTCAGCCACAGCCACTTTCCGCCGGAGATGCGTTCACCCTCGAGACGAGTTTCGGCCGCGGTCCCAGCGCCGATCGTTTGGGTGCTCATCACAGAGTTCCTTCGAAGCCGAGGCCGTGGACCTGGCGCATGTGTGTGAGGACGGCAGTGTTGTATCCGTCGGCATCGCCTGTGTCGACGAGGTCGGTAAGCGCGGTGTGATCGGCAAGGATGCGCGAGAGTTGGCCGGGGTCGCGTGAGATCGACCGGGCTGTCATCCGTCGTTGCCTGTCGCGCAGACTCGCGTAGAACGAGTCGAGCAAAGGGTTCCCACCGGCGGCAACGATCATCTTGTGGAAGTCGGCATCGATTGCGCTGAACGCGGCCACGTCCCCGCGATCAGCAATCTCACGTTGCTCGATCAGATTCGCGCGCAACGCTGCGACAAGCGCTTCCCGTGCGTGCGGTCGGACCGACACCACTCGAACGCTCTGAGTCTCGACGAGCTGTCTGGCACTGACTACGTGTTCCGCTTCCCCATCCGCGACCGGGACGATCAGCGCCCCCTTCTTCGGATAGAGGCGCATCCAACCTTCCGACTCGAGACGCAGAAACGCCTCACGCACCGGCGTTCGGCTCACATTGGTCCGTGCAGCGATGTCACCCTCACTGATCAGCTCCCCGCCGGCGAGCTCGCCGGAAAGGATCAGCTCCTTGACTTCGCGGAAGACGGTTTCGGAAGCGGAATACAACATAGACACAAGATGTATTTATACTCCACGCTGGCGCAACGCAGACATCCGGGTCGCCGATCCGAACATCTCGGTCCGATGCGGCATCGATCCAGTTAGCATTGCAAGGTGCCAGACAGAAGAGGAATCAGTTCGCGATGAATGGCGCACGCTCCAGCCTTCGAGGACTGATGCACTCATGACATCGCAGATGAAGTCGATGAGGACGCTGACCCGCGAGTGGTTGATTCTTCCCGATCAATACGACCGCTTCACTCGCTATCTCCGCGACAACGGCCTCACGACCGCCACCCGGCTATTACTTGGCATCATTGTCATCGGACTGGGAGTGTGCGCACTACTGAACAGATTCAGCCCTGCCGGTCCGACAAGCACGATTGCGCTGTTCTTCAATACTGTTGTCGTGATCTCGTGCTTCGTAGTCGGAGTCTCATGGTGGGTCTTCGGCCCCACAAAGCGTCGCTCGTTCGGTTTCGTGGTCTTCTGCGACATCGCGGTCACGATCTCCGTCGTTGGAGATTCCTCCCAGCTCGCACGATTGCTCACCTGTGTCATTTTTGCTCTGGTCGGCATCTACATCGCCTACTTCCACAACCCGAAGTTGCAGATCGCGCACATAGCTTTTTCGCTTCTTGTGATCGCGGTGGCTGCGCAGCCAATTCTGTTCGGGCCGGATCGCGATCCAGCCCTTGGTGTTTCGAAAGTACTGGTCGTCATCACCGCGTTGGTGGTCTGCGCATTCATCTCACAGATCGTGCTGACGATGCTCAGCATGGATGCTTCCAGTTCCGACCTCGATCCTCTCACCGGCCTCTTGAACCGTCGTGGCCTCGACCGCCACGTCGAGAAGGTACTCGAGGGGTTCCAGCGTCAAGAATCTGCGGCACTACTCGTTATCGCGATCGACATCGACCGGTTCAAGACGATCAACGACGTGCACGGCCACGACGTCGGCGATCGCATTATTCTCCGGGTATCGCAGCGGTTATCCGCCTGGGCACACGCCGATGCTGTCGTCGCGCGGATCGGCGGCGACGAATTCATCCTCGTCCAAAGACTTTCTGTGCCAGCCATCGGACCGATGCTCAACTCGATCGGACCGGCAATGCACTCGAATACCGACGAGATACCATCGACGTCGAGCGTCGGAATCGCCGTGCGTACCCACAAATTCGTCGCCGGAGAAGACCGCGCAGCAGCGTTCACGGACATGCAGAAAGTCGCCGATTCGGCGATGTACGAAAGCAAGAGACTCGGCGGCGGACGCGTTCACACGATCGTCACCACCGCTGGCAGGTAGCAGTACGCACAATTTCAGTAGTAGACCGGCCCCGGCACTCCTCCACCCGCTGCCACTGCGTCACCGGTGATCGCGATGCTTCGCGGCGATGCCAGGAAGGTCACGACGTCGGCTACTTCTTCGGCATCGATGATCCGATGTATCGAGTTCGTCGCGATACCACGCTCCACCTCTGCCTGCGAGCGGCCGGATTCTTCCGACTCGCGCGTAATCCGTGCGGTCAACCTCTCGGTCCTCGTCACGCCCGGATGGACGACGGTGACGTTGATTCCCTTGGGGCCCAGCTCGTCCGCAAGATTCTTGGTCAGTGCAGACACACTGACGTTGCGGATCGTGTGGGCGATCGAAGTGGCCTGTCTGGCACCCAAACCGCTGATGTTGATGATCCGACCCCAACCCTGATCGATCAGATACGGCGCCACAGCGCGCGCAGTTCGCAGGTACCCCAGCACTTTCACTTCGACTTCGTCTCGCACGACGTCGTCGGTGGTCGCCTCGAAATCCGTCGGCTTTCCGGCGCTGAACGGCGTCGCTGCCGAATTGACAAGAATGTCGACACCGCCGAACTCCATTACCACTTGCCGCACCGACGCCTGAACCGCGTCGTCGTCTCGCGTATCCGTCACGACTCCGATCGCACGAATTCCGAACTCCGAAACCAAATCTCGTGCAACGCTTACGACGGTTCGCTCAGTGCGCGCGAGTATCGCGATGTCGACCCCTTCAGCGGCCAGACCTCTGGCGATTGCCAGACCGATCCCCTTGCTACCACCGGCAACGATCGCACGCTTTCCAGACAGGTGAAGATCCATACCTGCGACACTATCCAACAGGCGGTCCCCGATCTCTACGAAGAGGGATCGGGGACCGTCGGAATCATTCCTGTGTCTCAGACCATCAGATCCGCGTACAGGTAGACGTTGTCGGCGTAGTTGCCCACACCGTCCTCGAATTGCAGTTCGCCGCCGCAGGTTACGACTGCCAACTTACGAGGGCCTTCCGGGCCGGCCAGCACGCTTTCCTCCACACCATCGGCCTTCGGGCGCGTCGTCACCGCAGTCACCTTCCACGACGTGCTCTTACCCGTCGCGTCGGATGTACGGATCACTTCACCCGGCTCGATCGTGCCCAGGTCGAACAGCGCGCCGTTACCCTGGCCGGTCAGATTGACGTGTCCGGCAATCAAGGTCGTGCCGGTGGCGGAATCGAGAGATGCACCGTCGAGCCAGATTCCGACGTTCTTGACGTTCTCCGGCGGAGTGAGAACTCCTTCCGGCACGGTGGCGTCCACGATCGGCGCCTGAACACCGACCGGGTCGAGCGAAAGGGTGTTGGGAGTCATCAACGCATCCGTAGGCGTTGCCGGATTCGCGGAGTGCGACATGACAACTCCCGGACTCGGCGGGATCGCAGCATCGCCATCGGAGGATCGCAGGCCGACGAAGGCCATGGAAGCACCGGCGGCCAACACCGCGATGAGAGCCAGAATGAACGCGACACGACGCCCTTTGCCTGGACTCGCGGGCTGATCGTGGTTGGGATCGTCGTATGGATTGGATGGATTGGGATCCGACTCGTACATGGTCATCGAACTGTCTCCTGCGGGATGAGGCGCCCCCGGCACCTCGTGCGAATTGACGCCCCCTGCGTCTGATCAATGTCGGCACCGATCACACGAATCGTGATCGGTGCCGACGTCTACTACACGTGCCTGGTGTCAGGATCGCTTGCAGCGGAGAGCAACTGCTCCGGCAGCAGCCATTCCGACAAGCCCGAGGCCCGTCACTGCGACGGCGACGTTACGGCCTGAATTCTGTTCAGCAGCACCACCGTCGATGGCAACCGGGCGGGGGCCAGTGGCCGGCTTCGGAGCCGACGGCGCCGGAGTTGCGGGAGTTGCAACCGGCTGCGACGGAACAGGTGCACCCGGAACTACAGGCACGACCGGCACAATCGGCACGATGGGCACGATCGGAACAATCGGCACGATCGGAACGACCGGGGTTGCAGGCGTCGTGGTGGCCGGTGTGGTCGTTGCCGGTGGGGTCGTTGCCGGCGTGCTCGTTGCCGGTGTCGTCGTGGGTGCTGCTGCATATCCGACGCTGGCAGATGCATTCATCGAAGCCGGCCGAACGGTGTCGAACGACGCGAAGATCTGGCACTGTGCGCCTGCCGTGTTCCAGTGCAGGTTCTCGACCGAATCCGGAATGACGCTTGCAGTCACCGAGTAGTCCCCGCCGGCCGCAGCGGTGAGGCAAAGATCAACAGCAGTCGGTGCGTCGCCGCGGCCGTCGACCGTCAGTTGATTTGCAGACAACGTCGCCTTGGCGTTGTCACCACAGACGGTCAGTTCGGTGCCCGCCGAGGACTGAACAGTGATCGGCTTCCGGTACATATTCGTATTCAGGGTGAAAACGGCAGTCTCGCCGGCCTTCAGAGTCCCCGTCGCGGGTGTCTTGCGAACGAGGTCGAGCGTCTGCGTGACGTTCATGATCTCGACGATGCGAGCTCGCTCGTCGTCGCCGATGTTCCTGTCGCACAGGCTTTTGAAATCGGCCATCAGCGGATTGTCGTAGTCCGAGACACACCACACAAGCGTCTGCCGCGCCGAACGTGCATCCTCGCTGCCATTTCCCGAAACGACACCGTCGAGTTTGGCGGGATTCTGCAGCAACCAACTGATGACAGCGAGATCGTCGGCTGACAGATCGGGATTGCCCGAAGACGGCACCGTCGCACCCATCTCGTCGTTGTGCTTGTCAACCGGCAAACCGTTCTCGTCGACACCGGCACACGGATCGAGATCGAAGTCCGTGCAGTACATCCATTCCGACTTCGCAATTCCGTCGACGTCGCGGACACCGCAGACCGGAGCATCCACCGCGGCCGAGGTACCCCGATCGGTGGTGCCGTACATCGGCACGATGTTGCCGTCGTTGTAGTGATCCAGCCGAATGCCGGAGATGTCGAGCATCTGCTCCGAGGGCGTGTACTCGGTGCCCTCACACAACCCAGCGGTGAACGCCGGAGCGGTCGCGGTTCGCACCGGCATCGGCGCGGACACAGCTGGCGAAGCAAAAGCAACGCTACTACCGGCGACCGTTACGGCAATAGCTGCAGTTAGCGAGAGCCGGAGAACAAGCGGCCTACGCCGTGAACCAGACACAGTCATCAAAGCTTCCCTTTCAAGACATTTCGGTAGCGGGACGGTTGCCTGGATTCCCAATACCACGCCACCCAGCGCTCACTTCCGAGAGGATCAGCCGATCACTTTTGGCAATCAGCCAGTTACTGAATGGCAATGTAGTGCATGTTTCAAGAAAGATCACCCAATCGTCGAGCACACAGGGCGCAGCTTGGACATTCGGATGACGAGTTAGCCATGAAGGTGACTGAACCTTTGTCCAACCGCACAACAATCGCGATCCCCCCAAAATCTGCTCATCCAACCGCGACGTTCCCGACATTTCGCCAACGCTAGCCAGTCGGTAACTTGGACATTCTGGGGAAACTCACAGGAAGGGGCGTTTTCAGCTCGCGCGCAAAAGAAGGGGCCCGCTATGCGGACCCCTTCGCCGGAAACTTCCGACCGAGACTGCTTTGTCGGGATTCGGGCAACTTGTAGATGACCCAGAACAATCTCCACTCACATTATGTGATTTGCCTCACATTCAAAGAATCTGTTGGTTTTGTTCACACCCTGAACCAATCTTTTGGTCCTCTTTGCGCCGATTACCCAGATCTCCGACGGCGGAACCCTGCCCTGCCGGAGAGCGGAGCACGAGCCTCGGATCAGTCTCGGACCGGAGGCGCCTTCCTCGTGGTAACCGCAATGCGATTCCACGCATTGATCGTCAAAATGACGCTGATGAGCTGAGCCAGTTCCACGTCCGAGAACTCGCCGGCAGCCTCGCTGTACACCTCGTCCGGAACGAAACCGTCGGTGAGGACTGTCACGGCCTCGGTCAAGGCGAGCGCGGCTCGTTCACGATCGGAGTACATCCCTCGCGCTTCTTCCCACGCGTTCAGTAGGTAGAGCTTCTGCTCCGTGACGCCGACCTTTCGGGCGTCGCGAGTGTGCATGTCCAGGCACCATGCGCATTGATTCAGCTGCGACGCACGCGTGAGGACCAGCTCGACGAGCGTCGGCTCCAGCCCCTTGCGCGCAGCGGCATCCAACGCAATCATCGCCTTGTAGACCTCGGGCGCCAGCTTTGCGATATCCAGTCTTTGTCCTGTTGCTGTAGTCATAACTCAAACGGTAATCCCGGAAAGACCCGGAAACATGGTTCAATCCGGTGGTGAATTCGTGGGCCAATCTTGGGTTCGATCTACATATCGAGCTGCCACAGGGAATCGGGGTTCGCGCTGCACTGCTTCAGACCCTTCGCGACGCGATCGACAGTGGACTGTTGAAGCCCGGCACCAGACTCCCACCTTCCCGCACCCTCGCGCTCGACCTCGGAGTTGCCCGAAACACCGTTGCGGACTGCTATGCCGAGCTCGCCGCAGCTGGGTGGCTTGTCACACGGCCTGGTTCCGGGACCCTGGTCGCCACGCTCGCCAGCACACACACCCGCGAGGTCGAGCCATCACCGACTCGACGACGCTGGACCTACAGCCTTCTCCCTGGATCGCCCGACGCGTCGGCGTTTCCCCGCACTGCATGGATTTCGTCCGCCAGACGTGCTTTGACCACCGCGCCGACCGACGCGTTCGCGACTACTGATCCCAGGGGCCGAGTCGAACTCCGAAACGCCCTCACCACATACCTGAGCCGCACCAGAGGCGTTCGCGTCGATCCGAGCTGCATTGTGATCAGTGCCAGCTCGGGTCACGGGATTTCCCTCCTTGCCCGCGCACTCGGAGGAACGATTGCGGTCGACGCTTTCTGCCTTCACCTGCACCGGCAGTTGCTCGCCGACGAAGGGCTGCTGACAGTTCCCATATCGGTTGACGAATCAGGCACTTGCACAGACGAATTGGCCTCTACATCTGCTGAAAGTGTTCTGCTGACGCCGACCCATCAGTTCCCTCTCGGCGGTCCCCTAACACCGGCGAGGCGCGCGACCGCTCTCGAATGGGCCACGACTACGGGCGGCGTCATCATCGAGGACGACTACGACGGCGAATTCCGTTACGACAGAAAACCTGTCGGTGCACTCCAAGGAATCGCACCGCAGCACGTTGCGTACCTGGGCACTGTCAGCAAGACACTGTCGCCGGCCATTCGCATCGGATGGATGGTGTTGCCGGACAGGCTGATCGAACCTGTCCTCGCAACAAAGGGACCCTACGAACGCTGGGTAAGTTCAACGGATCAATTGACCTTGGCGGACTTCATCGAATCCGGAAGATTCGACAGCCATATTCGAAAGATGCGCACCTCGTACCGACGACGACGCGATCAACTGGTCGCGACACTTGCGCAGCAAGTACCCCAGGTCAGGGTCGAGGGGATCTCCGCGGGACTTCACGCTGTGATCCGTCTGCCCTCCGGCACCGAACAATCTGTTCTTGCAGCGGCCCGGGCGCGCGATCTCGGGCTCGAAGGGCTTTCGGTCTTCCGACATCCCGACGTGTCGTCAGTCGGCGGTGACGGCATCGTCGTCGGCTACAGCACGCCGATGCAGTCGCAGTACTCGAGGACGCTGGACGTGCTCTGCGAGGTGCTGCAGGCAGCTCTGCCATAACGCCTGCCGGCTTTGCCCAGCCGCTCACCTGCCCTGCCCTGCCCTGCCCTGATGGTGTGAACGTACCGTTCCCCTCGCCTAAGAGGGTGAGAGTGTCGTTCACTCGGTCCCGGACGGGGTGGTGAGTCGGCTGTGCTCCCGCCCTTGATGGTGTGAACGGTGCGTTGGGTCGATCTGAGGCGACGACAGTGCTGTTCGCTCGAAGTCGGGGGTGCCGGCGGCGGTGCTTTCGGGTGTTGGTGATGGTGGGGGTGTTTTGGGTACGAGAAAGCCCCCCAACCAGTACTGGTTGGGGGGCTTCTCTAATGTGTGTTCGGCGGTGTCCTACTCTCCCACACCCTGTCGAGTGCAGTACCATCGGCGCTGAAGGGCTTAGCTTCCGGGTTCGGAATGGGACCGGGCGTTTCCCCTTCGCTATGACCGCCGTAACTCTATGAAACTGTCACAGTAACCTTCTTCTGATCACCTGGTTTCACCACCCGTCAACACCAGTTTCTGGTGTTGGGGGATGGAGAAAACAGGGTTTCTCATCAGTATCTGTGTGTTGTTTCAGATACCGCACAGTGGACGCGTAGCTTCTTTGTGGTAAGTCCTCGGCCTATTAGTACCAGTCACCTGCATGCATTACTGCACTTCCAGTTCTGGCCTATCAACCCGGTGGTCTGCCGGGGGCCTTACCCCCTCGAGGGGGTGAGAAACCTCATCTTGGAACAGGCTTCCCGCTTAGATGCTTTCAGCGGTTATCCCTTCCGAACGTAGCTAACCAGCGGTGCTCCTGGCGGAACAACTGGCACACCAGAGGTTCGTCCGTCCCGGTCCTCTCGTACTAGGGACAGCCTTCCTCAAGTTTCTAACGCGCGCGGCGGATAGAGACCGAACTGTCTCACGACGTTCTAAACCCAGCTCGCGTGCCGCTTTAATGGGCGAACAGCCCAACCCTTGGGACCTACTCCAGCCCCAGGATGCGACGAGCCGACATCGAGGTGCCAAACCATCCCGTCGATATGGACTCTTGGGGAAGATCAGCCTGTTATCCCCGGGGTACCTTTTATCCGTTGAGCGACACCGCTTCCACTTGCCGGTGCCGGATCACTAGTCCCGACTTTCGTCCCTGCTCGACCTGTCAGTCTCACAGTCAAGCTCCCTTGTGCACTTGCACTCGACACCTGATTGCCAACCAGGCTGAGGGAACCTTTGGGCGCCTCCGTTACATTTTGGGAGGCAACCGCCCCAGTTAAACTACCCACCAGGCACTGTCCCTGAACCAGATCATGGTCCGAGGTTAGAGGTCCAATTCGATCAGAGTGGTATTTCAACAACGACTCCACGATAACTGGCGTCACCGTTTCACAGTCTCCCACCTATCCTACACAAACCGAACCGAACACCAATACCAAGCTGTAGTGAAGGTCCCGGGGTCTTTTCGTCCTGCCGCGCGTAACGAGCATCTTTACTCGTAATGCAATTTCGCCGAGTCTACGGTTGAGACAGCTGAGAAGTCGTTACGCCATTCGTGCAGGTCGGAACTTACCCGACAAGGAATTTCGCTACCTTAGGATGGTTATAGTTACCACCGCCGTTTACTGGGGCTTAAATTCTCAGCTTCGCTCCCGAAGGAACTAACCGGTCCTCTTAACCTTCCAGCACCGGGCAGGCGTCAGTCCGTATACATCGTCTTACGACTTCGCACGGACCTGTGTTTTTAGTAAACAGTCGCTTCTCACTGGTCTCTGCGGCCCCACCCAGCTCAGACAGTAAATGTCGTCACCAGACAGGGCCCCCCTTCTCCCGAAGTTACGGGGGCATTTTGCCGAGTTCCTTAACCATAGTTATCTCGATCGCCTTAGTATTCTCTACCTGACCACCTGTGTCGGTTTGGGGTACGGGCCGTGTGAAAGCTCGCTAGAGGCTTTTCTCGGCAGCATAGGATCACTGAATTCGCCTCAATCGGCTACGCATCACGTCTCAGGCTATGTGCGACCCGGATTTGCCTAGGTCACGCCCTACACGC